>NZ_JAJIWO010000002.1:434431-826884 GCF_020880695.1 Mucilaginibacter sp. UR6-11 | reverse complement strand
GTGAAGTATCAGGAGCAGGAAGAACGAAAAGAAGATGGCTCGACTGATTTGAAGTTGTTTTGACGAATACCTCTTTCAGAGGTTAGAATAAAGCCCCCACCTTAGGTGGGGGTTGTTTACTTATATTTATTCCTCCCCCTTCAGGGGGTGGGGGGCTACGCTTCCACAGCCTGCCCTACCAGGTGCTTAGCTACCAGGTACTCGGCAATTTGTACTGCATTGGTTGCCGCGCCTTTGCGCAGGTTGTCGCTCACTATCCAGCAGTTTAAAGTGTTTGGCTGGCTCTCATCGCGGCGGATGCGGCCCACAAATACTTCGTCCTTATCGTGCGCGTCAAGCGGCATCGGGTATTTCAGGTTGGCTACGTCGTCGGTAACAATAATGCCCGGGGCTTTGCTTAATATATCTCTTACTTCAGTCAGGTCAAAATCATTGTCAAACTCGATGTTTACAGATTCTGAGTGACCACCCATAACCGGGATCCGTACAGTAGTTGCCGTAACACGGATGCTCTCGTCGCCCATAATTTTGTTGGTTTCTTTAACCATTTTCATTTCCTCTTTGGTGTAACCATTCTCGGTAAATACATCAATATGAGGCAAAACGTTCAAATCAATTTTGTATGGGTAGGCCATCGGGCCGTCAATGCCCGCGCGCTCGTTCATTAGCTGGTCGACAGCTTTTACGCCGGTACCGGTTACTGACTGATAGGTTGAAACAACCACGCGTTTAATTTTATACCTGTCGTGCAATGGTTTTAAAGCCACTACCATTTGTATGGTTGAGCAATTTGGGTTGGCGATGATCTTATCTTCGGGAGTTAATACACCGGCGTTCACTTCGGGCACAACCAGTTTCTTGGTTGGGTCCATGCGCCAGGCTGATGAATTATCAATTACCGTAGTACCGGCTGCCGCGAAAAGCGGGGCCTGTGCCAATGATGTGCTGCCACCTGCCGAAAATAGGGCGATGTCAGGCTTCTGTTTTATCGCATCCTCAACAGAAATAACCTTTATAGCCTTACCCTTGAAAGTGATCTCTTTACCTACACTTTTCTCTGATGCGACTAATAATAGTTCTGTAATGGGGAAGTTGCGTTCTTCAAGAACCTGCAACATTTTAGTGCCAACTAATCCTGTGGCGCCTACAACTGCGATTTTCATTTTTTTAATTTGTTTCTAAAAGGCAATGAAGCTGCCTTACGGCGGGTTCATTTTTTTAAATGGTTAATTAATAATTATTTATTGGAAAGCAAATATCGGACTTTTTTTACTGACTAGGTATTATTTATGTAAATGATGCCGCAAACTGCCGTTTTAGGTCACCATTATATTGCCGGACTTTTTGTATATTGTTTGGAGCTGCTACAACATCGGCGTTAACAACCCGCCACAAAAAATACAGATCCCGATTGTCACCAAAATCAGCTCCCCGTTCTTTGATTTACAATAAAATGCTAATTATCAATAAGTTAAATTAAAAACTTACTACCGGCATAGGCCCTCACACCCGGTAAGCAGCAAAAATTACTACCGGCATAATACCCCATACCCGAAAAACGCCTAAAATTACTACCGGCATAGCTCCGTATACCCGAAAAATGCAGGTTTTTACTACCGGCAATAACTGACATACCGGTGTAAAATCCAGGCTGATCATTTCATCCAAATTTTTACCTTTGCTGCAACTGATACTCAATATGAACGAAAAGATAATAGTGCTTGGCTCGAATGGCCAGATAGGCACTGAATTGGTCATGAACCTACGCGCTAAATACGGTAATGACCAGGTAATAGCTTCCGATATTCGCAGCACTGATAACCCGGCAATCAACGCTGGCCCATTTGAGCTGGCTAATGTACTTGACAAAGAGAACCTGCATCAGCTGTTTGAAAAACATCGTCCTACACAGGTGTACCTGTTAGCCGCCATCCTGTCCGCCGTAGGCGAACAAAAACCAAAACTGGCTTGGGACCTGAACATGAACGGCCTAATCCATATCCTTGACCTGGCTGTCGAGTTTAAAACCGCTAAAGTTTTCTGGCCAAGCTCTATCGCGGTTTTCGGGCCGCATTCGCCACGCGAAAATACACCGCAGTTTTGCATCATGGACCCAAATTCGGTTTACGGCTTTAGTAAGCTGGCCGGCGAACGCTGGTGCGAGTACTACTATGTAAAATATGGTTTGGATGTACGCAGCATCCGTTACCCCGGCCTGATAGGCTGGCGGTCTGAACCAGGCGGTGGAACTACCGACTATGCCGTTAATATTTTCCATGAGGCTTTGGCCAACGGCAAGTATGAAAGTTTCCTGTCAGCCGATACCGCCCTGCCAATGATGTATATGGAAGATGCCATACGCGCGACACTGGAGCTGATGGAGGCCCCGGCTTATCAAATAAGTATCCGCTCATCGTACAACCTGGGCGGCATCAGTTTTACGCCTGCACAGTTATCCGCAGAAATACAAAAGCACCTGCCCGATTTTAAAATGAGCTATGCTGATTTCGACCCGCGCCAGGCCATTGCCGATAGCTGGCCAAAGAGCATTGACGATACCTATGCGCAAAACGACTGGGGCTGGAAACAAAAGTTTGACCTGGGCAGCATGACGGCTGATATGTTGGAGAACCTGAAAAAGTAAAAGAAACCTCTTATCTTTGACCTTACAACCCATGGGGCTATCAACCATGGACTATTGAATAATTATACAATGGGAAGAGCATTCGAATTCCGTAAAGAAAGAAAATTTAAGCGTTGGGCCAAAATGGCCGTACAGTTTACCCGTTTGGGTAAAGAGATCGTGATGGCCGTTAAAGCCGGTGGTGGAGATGTTAACACCAACTCGCGTTTGCGTACTGCAGTACAAAACTCGAAGGCCGTTAACATGCCTAAGGACCGCGTGGAAGCTGCCATAAAACGCGCTACCAGCCGCGATGAGAAAGATTACGAAGAACTGGTTTACGAAGGTTACGCGGCCCACGGCGTTGCCGTACTGGTTGAAACCGCTACCGATAATATTAACCGTACCGTAGCTAACGTACGCAGCTACTTTACCAAATACAACGGCGCGCTGGGTAAAACCGGGTCGCTTGATTTTATTTTTACCAGGAAAGCGGTTTTCACCTTTGTACCCGGCGACCGTGACCTGGAAGAGCTGGAGTTTGAATTGATAGATGCCGGATTGGAAGATATTTTTGTTGAGGCTGATGAGGAAGGAAATGATATAGCTGTACTGCATACCGCTTTTGAAGATTTTGGTAAAATGCAAAAAGCATTGGAGGAGATGGGTATCGAAGTGAGGTCTGCAAAATTAGAGCGTATACCGCAATCATTTAAAGACGTTACCGAAGAACAGGCTGTTGATGTATTAAAACTGATTGACCGTTTGGAGGAAGATGATGATGTGCAGGCGGTTTATCATAATATGGCGGAGTAGTTTGATTTCGAATTTCGGATGTCCGATTTCGAATTTATAAAGTTTTGATTGTATGCCGTTATTCACCACACGTAAGCAGGAAAAGAAAGTTAAAGTAACCTTTAACCAGGGCTTGCTTATTGTTGAAAAGGCAAATGGCAAGCAAGATGTGTTTATGTTGGAGTGGTTCCCGAAGTTGCAGAACGCTACCGACGAAGAGCGCGAAGATTGGGTACAGACTGACAAGGGCATCCGTTTTACTAAATTGGATCTGGATATCTCCATAACATAGATTCAACATACTATGACTTTCGAAGAGTTTTTTAAAAAGAAGCGGATAGACCTGGCTGCCTTACAACAAGGCGAACCGGCGCTGTTTGCCGAATTTAAATTACACTACGAACAAATGGGCGAAAAGAGTTTTGACCATACCAAGAAATACTGGTTCAATAAAATTCGACTTAATTATAAGTTAGCACCCGAGGTTAAAACCGAGAAACCGCAGATAGAAAACCAGTTAGCCGAACAAACGGTAAACGATAGTTTAAGCGAAATGGCGCCCCCTGCACCAAACGCTGGCTTTACGCCACGGTTTAAAGCAGCCGTTCCGCCCAAGCCTGTTGCCGAAATAGCTGAAGAGAAAAAAGAAGATGCTCCGGTAACCCCTGCACCTAAAGTTGGTTTCACACCAAGATTTAAAGCCGGTGTAACCAAACCCATTGAAACAGCATCCGAAGAACAAAAACCTGAGGAAGCGCCCGCTGAAGAGAAACCGAAGATCGGTTTCACGCCAAGATTTAAAGCGGGGGTGACCAAGCCTGCTGAAATACCATCCGAAGAACAAAAACCTGGGGAAGCACCCGCCGAAGAGAAACCGAAGATCGGTTTCACGCCAAGATTTAAAGCCGGTGTGACTAAACCCGCTCCCCCACCTGCGGAGGAATAACGTTCTGTGTAACAACTTGCGGGTTTTACCGTCTAAGTTTTGCAATCAAAACTTAAGCTCATGAATTGGAAGCTGAATTTTAAAAGGAACACCAACACCGTTAAACCAAAAAAATCTAAAACCCGCGAGTGGGTTGATGCTATCGTTTTTGCGGTAGTGGTATCAACCGTGGTGCGCGGTTTGCTGTTTTCTGCTTATGCTATTCCTTCCGGATCAATGGAAGGCACACAGCTTACCGGCGATTACCTTTTTGTAAGTAAAATAAGCTATGGCCCGCGCATGGCCAATACACCGTTGGCGATACCGTTTACCGAGCCTACCCTATATGGCGTTAAAACTTACTGGGATGCCCTGCAATTACCTTACTTAAGGCTCCCCGGGTTTACCCACGTAAAGAACCAGGATATTGTTGTTTTTAACAAACCTGACGAAGCCGGACCAGAATATAACCTCCCGGTTGATGAGCGCACCTGTTTGATTAAACGCTGCCAGGCTATCCCCGGCGATGTGTTAAGCATTGTTAACACACAGGTTTATATCAACGGCAAACCCTCGCCAAACGCGCCGAAACAACAAATGTCATACGACGTGGTGACAACGGGCCTGGATATCAACCCTGAAATATTGAAGGAACAAAACATCACCATCCAAAATCAACTGTCGCCTGACACTTACGAAATGGTAATGCCTGCATCAGCTGCGGCTGTTATAAAAGGTTATTCCAACATCAAAAGCGTTACGCCGGTTATTGCTAAAGCGGGTATTTATGACCCGGAGATCTTCCCGCATAATCCAAACTTTAAATGGAACCTCGATAACTTCGGGCCCATAAGGCTACCGAAAAAGGGCTGGACAACACCGTTAAATGATTCGACCCTTACTTTATACCGCCGGGCGATAGAAGTGTATGAAAACAATAAAGTCGCGGTAAATGGCAAAGCCATATTGATAAATGGCAGGAAGGCCGACAGCTATACATTTAAAATGGATTACTACTGGATGATGGGCGATAACCGCCATAATTCGCTGGATTCGAGATTTTGGGGATATGTGCCTGAGGATCACATCATCGGCAAAGCGGTATTGACCTGGTTCAGCACCGATTCTACCCGCAGTATTTTTAACCGTGTAAGATGGAACCGGGTTTTAAGGCCGATTGATTAACATTTTGTCAGCTTAGCAAGGGGCGTATGATATAAGATCATTGGCTATGCCTGAAATAACATAAAAATTAAAGGCCGACCATTCGGCCGGCCTTTAATTTTTACACCGTCAGCTTTTTATATTTTATCCGTTTCGGCCCAACGTCGCCCAAACGTTTTTTACGGTTCTCTTCATAGTCAGAGTAGTTACCCTCAAAGAAATAAACCTGCGAATTACCTTCAAATGCCAGGATATGCGTACAGATACGGTCAAGGAACCAGCGATCGTGACTGATCACCACCGCGCAGCCGCCGAAGTTCTCTAAAGCTTCTTCCAACGCACGCAACGTGTTTACGTCAATATCATTGGTAGGCTCATCCAGTAACAATACGTTACTGCCTTTTTTAAGGGTGATGGATAAATGCACGCGGTTACGCTCACCACCCGATAAAACACCAACTTTTTTCTGCTGATCGGCCCCATTAAAGTTAAAGCGCGATACGTAGGCCCTTGAATTAAGCGGGCGGTTACCCACCATAATGGTTTCCAGTCCGCCGGTTACGTTTTCCCAAACAGATTTATTGGGGTCAAGGTCATCATGCAGCTGGTCAACATAACCCAGGGCTACCGTTTCACCAACGCGGAAAGTGCCTGCATCGGGTTGGTCCTGCCCCGTAATTAAACGGAACAGCGTGGTTTTACCCGCGCCGTTAGGGCCGATAATACCTACAATACCGGCAGGTGGCAGTGAGAAGCTCAGGTTATCAAACAATAATTTATCGCCATAGCTTTTGCTTACGCCGTTGGCTTCGATCACCACATTGCCCAAACGCGGACCAGGTGGGATAAACAGCTCCAGTTTTTCTTCGCGTTCTTTAGTTTCTTCAGAGGCTAGTTTGTCGTAATTTGATAAACGTGCCTTTGATTTGGTATGCCGGCCCTTAGGGCCCATGCGCACCCATTCCAGCTCGCGCTCCAGTGCTTTTTGGCGCTTGCCTTCGGTTTTATCCTCCTGGGCCAAACGTTTTGCTTTTTGCTCTAACCAAGTAGAGTAATTACCTTTCCAGGGGATGCCCTCGCCGCGGTCAAGCTCCAGGATCCAGCCGGCCACGTTGTCCAGGAAATACCTGTCGTGCGTTACGGCAATCACGGTACCTTTATATTGCTTTAAGTGTTGTTCCAGCCAATCAATTGATTCGGCATCCAGGTGATTGGTAGGCTCATCCAGCAACAACACATCTGGCTCTTTTAACAATAAACGGCATAGCGCCACACGGCGTCGCTCGCCTCCTGATAATACCGATATTTTAGTATCAGGCTCCGGGCAGCGCAGGGCGTCCATGGCGCGCTCCAGTTTGGTGTCAAGCTCCCAGGCATTAACTGCGTCAATCTGGTCCTGCAGTTCGCCCTGGCGGGCCATCAGTTTATCCATTTTATCGGCATCTTCATAATACTCGGGCAGGCCAAATTTTTCGTTGATCTCCTCGTATTCTTTCAAAAGGGCGGTGGTTTCGCTTACGCCTTCTTCCACAATTTCGCGTACGGTTTTGTTAGGGTCAAGCTCCGGCTCCTGGCTCAGGTAACCTACGGTATAGCCCGGCGAAAATACAACCTCGCCTATATTGGTTTTATCAATACCTGCAATGATCTTTAACAGGGATGACTTACCCGAGCCGTTTAAACCGATAACGCCGATTTTAGCGCCATAAAAAAAGCTCAGGTAGATGTTTTTTAATACTGTTTTTTGCGGGGGATATACTTTGCTTACCCCGGCCATTGAAAAAATTATTTTTTCGTCTGCCATGTATGTTAATTATTGAATAGTTGATCCCGATAGCTTATCAGGAAGTGATTGGGTGAATGATTTTGTTTTGATAGAAATATCGACGCAAATATGAACAATAGTAAAGCCAAGTGCAAACGTAAAGCCAGAAAGTAAATGGCCGGGAGCTGCCTGTTTGCAGATAGAGGGGTCTGTAGCGTCCCGGCATAAATTGGGCCAACCGGCACGTTCATCAAGTAATAAGCCCCGGTGATGTAAAATATTATAAAGGGCTATCGGGTTTGTTTTTCTTCGCATCATCATTATTAAATCACAAAAATAACTTTGATATGAAGAACCATTTTCACCACCCCGACCACGCCGCACCCGAAGGCAACAATGACGGCATTGACCGCCGCGGTTTTTTAGAATGTATGGCCTGGGCGGGTACCGGCGTGCTTTGGATGATGTCGGGCGGCGTATTAAAATCATATGGCATGAGCCAACTAACGGACAAAACTACCGGCGGCCTTAAAAAGGGATTGATCGTTCCGGCATCCGATTTCAGTTTTGTGCAGATCAGCGATAGCCATATCGGCTTTAACAAACCTGCTAATACCGATGTGTTAGGCACCCTTAACGCCGCCATAGCAAAAATTAATGTGATGCCCACCGCACCATCGTTTGTATTACATACCGGCGATTTATCACACCTTGCACAGGCCGAGGAGTTTGACACGCTGGAGCAATCATTAAAAGCGGTAAAAACCGAAAAAATATTTTATGTACCCGGCGAGCATGATGTAACCGATAACGGCAAACTTTATTTGGAGCGCTACGGCAAAGGCACCTTAGGCGACGGCTGGTACAGCTTTGATTCGCACGGCGTGCATTTTATTGGCCTGGTAAACGTTACCAACCATGTTGACGGCGGCCTGGGGTACATTGGCGCGGAACAATTAAAATGGCTGGAGAATGATTTGAAACCCTTATCAAACAGCACACCTGTTGTGGTGTTTGCGCATATTCCGCTTTGGGCAATCTATCCGCAATGGGGCTGGGGCACTGACGATAGCGCGCAGGCCTTAACTTTGCTTAAACGCTTTGGGTCGGTGTCGGTATTAAACGGACATATCCATCAAACTATCCAAAAGGTTGAAGGTAATATTACGTTCCATACCGCCAATTCAACAGCGTTCCCGCAGCCTGTTCCGGGTACCGCGCCGGGGCCGGGCCCGATGAAAGTACCGGCTGATAAATTACGCTCAATGCTGGGTTTAACCAGCGTTAATTATGTTGAGCATAACCATACGCTTGCCATAACCGATACCCCTTTAATAGCAGCCGACGCGGCTGCGGACAAAAAATAATCAGCCTAAAATGAAACGTATTACTACCCTGTTGCTGCTTTTATTTGCCGCTGCTGTAAGCCATGCCCAGCTTAAACCGGTTGAGCAGGCTTCGACACTAAAATTCACCATCAAAAACCTGGGTTTTGATGTGGACGGATCATTCACGGGCTTTGAGGGAAATATCAGTTTCGACCCTCAAAGCCTTGCCGCCAGCTCGTTTGATGTAACCATTAAAACGGCCACCATCAACACGGATAATAACCTGCGCGATGAACATTTAAAAGGCAGTAGCTTTTTTGACGCCAGGAATTATCCTAACATCCGTTTAACAGTCAGCAAAGTTATGCCGACCAATAAAATCGGCCTGTATATGTTAAACGGGCAGCTAACTATAAAAGGAAAAACGCAGGCCATACAGTTTCCGTTTTCAGCAACCGCAATTGCCCGCGGCTACCAGTTTAAGGGCTCGTTTAAAATGAAACGAAAAGATTTTGGCGTGGGCGGTACCAGTACCGTTGCCGACGAACTGGAAGTTGTGTTGGATGTAACCGCCACCAAAAGCCAGGCCAGCTCATGAGAATAAACAGAACAGCCGCGATTATAACATCGCTTGCAATTGCGGTATCCCTGATGGCCGCCAGCGCTTTTAAAGCAGCCGAACCGGTACGCTACACCAATTTAAAAGTACTGCCAAAAAACATCAGCGCCAAAGAATTACAAGGGATCATGGTTGACGATTTCCAGGACGCGCTGGGTGTAAACTGCAGCTTTTGTCATGCCGGTAATAAAAACGGCCGTGGACTTGATTTTGCCAGCGACGCCAGGCCTGAAAAAGAGATAGCGCGCCAAATGATGCGCATGACCATCGGCATCAATAAAAAATATCTTAAAGTAAAGCACCCTAAAATTGGCAGCGACGCGCTGGTGGTGTCCTGCAATACCTGCCATAAAGGGCAGCCATTTCCGGATGGTGTTGAGTAATAAAAAACTAAACAGTTTTGGTAACTTTCGCCCGTTAAACATCCGCAATCCTTGAAGATCAATAAATTAACATATCACCTGGGCTTTTGGCTGCTGGCCTACCTTTTCTGGATCTTTATTTTCAGGAACGGCACGCTGGTGTTAACGCATGCCATCACCATTCAATTTTGCTACCTGGTGTTTATCGCTGTCAACTATTATTTTAACACGCTGTATACCATCCCGCAGTTGCTTAACAAGCGGCGTTATGTGGTTTTTGGTTTGCTGTTTTTAGGGGGGATCATGCTAACCGCCCTGGTGCGCATCCCGGTATCGGTGTTTGTGGTTACCACTGTTTTTAAGGTGCCGCATCCGCAGTTTAATTACCTGTCAATCTTTTTTGATTCGTTTGTCAATATTTTGTTTTGGGTGATCTGTATCCTGGCGGCTAAAATGGTGATCGAAAAGATCCGGTCGCAGCTCTATATCGAGCAGATCGAGAAAGAAAAAGCCACCAACGAACTTAACTTTTTACGCGCGCAGTTTAACCCGCATTTTTTGTTTAATTCTATCAACTCTATTTACGGGCATATTGATAAAACAAACAAAGATGCCAGGAACATGCTGCTGGTGTTTTCAGAGATGCTGCGTTACCAACTGTATGAGTGCAATGTTGAACAGATTGAATTGGACAGCGAGATCAATTATATTAAAAACTACCTGGCTATACAAAAAGGCCGCATAGACGAGCGAATAATGGTAACCTTTAATGCCGATAATATTAACGGGCAAATAATGGTAGCGCCGCTGCTGTTTATTACTTTTATTGAAAATGCTTTTAAATATATCGGCTTTAATGGGAATAAGGAAAACAGGGTTGATATCTCCCTTAAATACGAAAATGGCGTGTTAACGTTTAAGGTTTATAATACCCGGGAGGCGTTTGTTAATTTAACCGAAAAGTCGTCAGGGTTGGGCGTAGCAAATACACGCAGGCGGTTAGAGATCCTGTACCCCGGCAAGCACAGCTTATCCCTGTTGGATGATGATTGTTATTATGAAGTTACTTTAATTTTGTCCGGCATATGATCCTGAACTGCCTTATTATTGACGACGAACCTATTGCCCGTAAGCTTTTACAGGAATATATAGAGGAGACTGATTTTTTAAGGCTGGCCGGCACGGCAGAGAACCCCGTAAAAGCTACCGGATTATTAAATGAGTTGGATATCGACCTGATATTCCTGGATGTGAATATGCCCAAAATGAACGGGTTCCAGTTTTTAAAATCGGCAACCAACCTGCCCATGGTGATCATGACGACCGCTTATGGCCAGTATGCGCTGGATGGCTTTGAAATGGCGGTGGTTGATTACCTGGTCAAACCTTTTTCGCTGGATCGTTTTATAAAAGCCGCCCAAAAAGCGCTCAGGCTAAAATCGCTGGAACAAATACAGGAACCGGCAGGTAAAAGCACTGATGCGTATTTCTATGTAAAATGCGACAATAAAATTGAGCGCGTAAACTACAACGAGTTGGTTTATATTGAGGCGATGGCCAATTACATAACGTTGTATACTATCCCTAAAAAGCTGGTGGTTTACCTTACCATCAAAGGGATACAGGAAAAGCTCCCGCCTGCCCTGTTTTTGCAGGTGCATAAAAGCTATATCATTAACCTGGATAAGATCAATAGTATTGAAGGCAATATGCTGGACGTCGGCCTCGCAAAGATCACTATCGGGCAAAGCTTTTATGACGAAGCTATAAAAAGAATACTCCAGGGGAAGTTTTTTAAACGCTAATTGCGTCGGTAATATCACAGCAGACAAAATAATCACATCTAATTTAAGTTATTAATTAACAGTGCTGTTTAATGCTGCACGCGGTTGCTAACATCCGTTTTGCGGCACCCGGCTTTCATGCGCACAACAATCGGCACCGCGTTCACGTATACCAACTGACGCTATTTAAAAAAATATTTAATTGTAACTAAACCATTACAATTGCGTTATGTCATAGCAAAGCAACAAACATTAAACATAACTATAACCCCTCAAAGATTATGAAAGCGTTAAGATTCACATTAATCATTCCGTTATTGCTGTTTGCAATTTCGTGTAAAAAATCAGCAAACAATCCTACTGCCAGTGTAACTACTGACGAAGCTATGGATATGGCTGTCGGCGCTATCTCGGCAAACTCATTTGGTTTCGCCAGCGTAGCTGATAACATTAGCGCCAATGCGCAAAATGTTAATTCGGTAAATGGTGGCGGACAGGCGGTTAATTCAACCGGCACTGCGTCTGTACACCAGGCCTGCGGCACCACGGTAGCCGATAGCCTGAACTTTAACGGCAGTAACTCGGCCGTTACGTTTACCGCATTTTATAAATACATGCGTACACTAAACTGCAATGCCAACAACCAGCCCGACAACCTGATTAACAGTATTACTTTCCACGGCAGTTTTGATGGCCCACGCCTAAGCTCAACCGATTCGGGTACGTCAACCGTTACTATCGGCGGTTTAAGCAGCAGTGCTACCAACTTTGTTATCAATGGTACCTATACCCGTAATGGTGCTTTCAACTCAAAAGTAGGCAGCAAGGCCAGCGGCAACAGCACCGTGGTAATTACAGCCAGCAATGTAACGTTAAGCAAACCGGGCCGGGCCGTAGTTAGCGGCAGCGCGGTTATTACAGTATCGGGCACTGCACCTTCCGGGGCATTTAACTTTACCGGCAACCTGGTATTTAACGGCAACAACCAGGCAACATTAACCATCGGTACCAATGTTTACCTGGTGAACCTGCTTACCGGTGCTTACACCAAAAAATAACCGGTTAACAAACACCATACCTACGGGTAAAAAGAAAGCGCCGGGGCATAATGCCCCGGCGCTTTCTTTTTATAATCAGCAACTTTAAAGGCAGGCAGCCCGGCGGGTTACTTTACCTTTAAATCTATAGTTTCAGAAGCACCAAAAATTGTAGGCGCAGCCGGCGATTCAGGGTTGGTGTTCCATAAGCATTCGCGTACGGTTAATTGCAGTGTTGAAGCGTCGAGCGTTAAAAGCTGAAAGGATAACTTTGTTTCATCCGTTGCGGAATATTTACCTTTCATTGGCGAATCAACCCTGAACGTGTTAAGCGCCACATCATGATCAGGGCCGTGATAAACGTAAAACTCGTTATAATTACTATGTCCGTGAAAGTAAGCCCTGATATTGGGATGGGCCTTTAAAAATGTTACCCAGCCACGTTGTTCAATAGCAGTGGCCTCCTCATCTTTAAACGCATTGCTACCTTCTTTATAATGTTCGGGTATGATATTTTCAAACTTGTTTTCGGCCGTCATCTCATACGGTGGTAATGGGTTGGTAAAATGTTTCGGATCGGCAATCGGCGGATCATGGCAAAATATAATAACGGGGGTAGTTTCCGGTACTTTCTGCAGATCTTTCTGCATCCATATCCGTTCTACCGAGTCCGGCCACACAGTGATGAACAGCATATGCACCCCGTGTACATTTACCGAGTAATTGATCTTATCCGTAACGTAGTTATAACTTTCGTTAGTTTTTGGCTGGGCGGGCTTCATCATCCTATTGTATAGCTGTACCAAAGCCGTGGGGTCTGTTTTAGGTTGCATAAGCTTGCTGCTGCCAATCGCGTTCGAGATATCATGGTTACCGGGTACCAGCAGCAGTTTAACAAGTTGATGTTCGCCGTCAACCAGCGTGAGCCGGTGGCCGTAATCCGACCAAAACTGCTGCCAGCTTATGGCAGCAGTTTGATAGGGTGGCTCCATCCGGTTGGCAATGTCTCCGGTTTCTATCAGGTAGTCTACCGCGGCTATCTTTTTTCCGGAACCAACGCCATGGTCTGCCGGCAGGGTTAACAGGGGTAAAATATTTAATTGCTTTATCAGGGCCTGGTTTACCAGCTGTGCGTTTACGTGGGTGGCACCCCTGAAGTTTTTGCGGGTGATGCCGTAATGTACATCAGATATAAATACCATTTGGGTCACCTGGCTCATTGCCAGTGACGGGCATATCAATGCCAGGCCGGTTAATAATTTTTTAAGCTTCATATAAATAAATAAGGGCCCTTGCGGGCCCTGACGTAATATTTTAATGTTGGTTGCCTACACCGTTTATCTGGTAGCAGCCCAGGTCGGCTCCGGGCGGGGTAGCTTCCGATAACCCATAAACCGGATCTAACGGAACTAAAATTAACGGTTTAATAGTTGTATTGCCTTTGCCTATTAATGGTGACGATGCCTGTAACCTGAAATTATACCCGTTTAAAGCATTGTATTGCGCCAACGGATGACCCGTTGCAGGCAAAGGGAAATTAATAAACATGGGGTTGTTTTTTTGCACCACGTCTGTACCGTCATAAACAGAACCGGGCGTATAGCCGGCAGGTAAATATTTAGCAGACGTAGTTATTGAAGGGATGTCGGTGGTTTGCGGTTGCGTAATATAGCCTGTTGGATAAAACTGATTGGCTACAAAAAGCGAATCGGCGTATTGGAAATTATTACCGTAACTAAGATGGGCCACATCGGCAATCGGACTGCCAACTACGCGGTAGCCATATTTGCAATTAACAGCTACGTTATTGTAATACATACCGGCTGCGCCTTCTTCAAAATTTATTGAACCCCCGCGGCCGCTTTGCACCTGCCGGTAACCGCCGCTTATAAATGTATTATTATACATTACAATGTTGGTTTGGGGCGCGCCAACAGCCTGGCCCTTGTTAGAAGCTTTTTGTCCGTTTGTTGCTGTACCGATAAAGAAGTTATAAGCTAAGGTTCCGGTCGAGCCGCCCTTTAAATTTAAGCAATCGCCGCCACTTACACCGTTCTTCTCAAATGTATTGCGGAATATGGCAACTTTGCCTGACGATATACGAATCGGATCATCAACGCCGCCATATAACCAGGAGTCCTCCATGATAAAGTTACCTTTATAATTGGCAAATAATATGCTGTATTGGTTGCCCGTACCCGAGCCCGCAAGTTTAGCAGTAGCGTCGCCTTCTGTGCCACCGGCAAACTCAACATGCGTCCATCTTAAAACCATTAAGTTACAGCTGGGGCCGCCAATTATACCTTTCCACTTACCCGCAAACGCCGGATCAGACTTAGCCGTAACCGTACCGGGCGCGTCAATTTTAGTAACACCGGCAACAGTAATAAAATTAGGACGATCCTTCGAGCCGTTACTAACCAGTGTGCCCAATGCAATAATACTGCTACCGGCTCCCATATTTAACGTAACCCCCGGCTGCATTAATAAAGTATCGAGAGGGTTAATTACCAAATCGCAACCAGCCTCAACGCTATAAGTTTTACCGGTAAGCATTGTGCCTTTTACCGACACAACCGAAGTGCCGGATCCGCTGCATGATAATGGGGCCTTGTCGCTAACAGGGTTTGCGGCCGGTGGGGTATAGCTATAAATATCCCTATGCTCGCCGCTCCATTTTTTGCAACCCGCAAATGATATGGTAATTACCATCAAAATCGCCGGAAATAATATCTTTTTCATTTTAAATGTATTATTGATAATTAAAATTTATATCTGAAACCACCCAGGAACGAAACCTTATAGTAATCACTCTGAACTAATGTTTGACCTGAAATATCCTGTTTACCTAAAAACTCCTGTTGTTTGCTGTCAATATCAGCGTGCGGATATTTTAGGTAGATTTTATTGGCTGTATTGGTAAGGTTGTTAACTTTCCCGTAAAAGGATAGCCTGTTAACAATTTTCTTTTCAAAAGAAAAATCAAGCTGGCTAAATGGATGATAATAAAAATCAAGATTATAATAAGTTGATACCTGTGCAATCCTTTCGCCGGTATAAACGTAGGCCAGTTGCATGTCAAGACCCAGCTTTTGGCTCTTAAATAAGAATGATGCGTTGGCCACACTGGCTGCCTGACCCTGCAATGAACGTGTTTGCTGAACAACTATCGGCGAGTTGTCAATCTTTAATAATTTATCAGTTGTGATGCTTGAATGGGTATAAGTATAATTAGCGGATACACCAAACACACCAAAATACTTGGTAACTAAGGCCTCAAAACCATAATTGGTTGCACCACCCTGAGCATTTCCGGGCTGCACAAATAATGCGCTTGGACCACCGTTGGTCACTACAAAATATTCTATAGGATCCTGTATGTTCTTATAGAATGAACCTAATAACAGCTGGTCTGCACCGCCGGGGAATAGTTCGTAACGCAGGTCATAATTGTTAGATGTTGAATGTTTCAGGTTTGGGTTTCCGATTTGCTTATAATACTCGCCATCGATGTTATAGGGAACGATTTCTCCAAAACCAGGCCTGCTTATAGCGGCATAATAAGATAAGCGAAGATTTTGCAGATCAGATAAAGAATAATTTAAGTGCAGGCTTGGCAAAACATCCGTATAGCTGATAGTTCCGTTTTTTTGGCTGTAAGTTAAAGGCTGCTCGGTATTGTAAGATTGTAAGGTGTTTTCAATCCTTACACCACCCAATACTTGTAACCTATCAAACAATTTAAATTTTGCCTGTACATACTCGGCATTAATATCTTCCTTAAATGCGTAGTTGTTAGATTTATCTTTATTGTTATTTCCAATCCCGTCTGATGGCAGGTTAAAATAAAATGGAACAGCGTCAAAGTTATTATTATATAAAGTGGCCTTACCGCCGGTTAGATCATAAGTAGCATAGTAAGCGTCACGTGTTTTGTGCCGGTATAAACCACCCAGGGCAAATTCAACATCAGTATTGCCAATTTTGGGCGAATATTTTAAATTGCCATAGCCGGCAATATCTTTATCCGTGTTGTTTTCCCAATGATGGCTTAGTGCCATATTGTTTTTTACACTGGCAGTAACCTCACCTGCACTATTAACAGCGTTATTGGCATCATAAGAAAAATCTGTTCTGTCCGGCTGGTTCCTTTTAGCGATGGAGTAAACGCCATCCCAATCAAAATCCAACTTATCGGCAAGGCGGTGATTACCCTGTAAGGTTGCATTATAAACAGTTTGCTGGGTAAAAGTGCTCCGGTTTGATATGGTGATCTGTTTGCTTAAACCGGTTGAGTTTAAACCCAGTCCCAATGTGTCTGATGTTTGTCTTGACTGGTACTCGTTGGTGTGCAAATACAGGTTGTATAATGATATTTTGTTATTCTTATCAAATATATAATCTATTTTAGTGTGTAAACCTACCCGCTGGGTTTGGGTAGAATACGTACGATCATAAGAATCAGAAAACTGCGGCGAATTTGGTGCAGGCACAATAGTAGGTGCGGCATTTGGCGTAAGCTCTTTTGAGTTTGAGCCGCGATAAATATTCTGATAACTGGCTGATAAAATAACCCCTAGCTTTTTATCTAAAAACCGGTCGCCAATGGTAAAGCCGGCTGTTGAGCTAACGGGGTTTGACAATTGCTTATTGCTGGTTATTGCCGAACTGTTAAAATCCTTAAAAGTCGCAGCATAATCATTGCCATTAATTTGAGCCGGCGAGTTTTTATTTATACCTGACGAGCTAAACGAGGTAAATGGTCGTGAAGATGAAAAAAGCGTAGAAAACCCGCCTGATAAATTAGCATCAAATATAAATCTGTCCGGCGCGCTTTTCATTACCAGGTTCATTGAACCGCCAATCGCGTCGCCTTCCATATTGGGCGTTAACGCTTTTACAACTTCCAGCCTTTCCAACATTTCTGAGGGAAAAATATCCATCGGTACAAAACGGTACCTGTCATCAGGGCTTGGTATTTTAATACCATTTACCAGGGTATTGTTATAGCGTTGGTCCATCCCGCGGATAATGGCATACCGGCCTTCGCCCGTGCTGGTACGCTGTATGCTTACACCGCTTACCCGCTGTATGGCGTTACCCACAGTAACATCGGGTAAAAGCTGTATCGTGTTTTGCGATAGAATGTTTATTACAGAGTTAGCATTCCTTTCCAGCGTGCGGGCAGAGCGGTCTGTAGCTTTATTTGCCGATCCGGCAATAACTACTTCATTTACCTGGGTATTGGCGTCCTGCAGCAATATATTCTGTGTAACTGTGGCTCCCTCGTTTATATTTACTACATCATCTTTTGACTCATTATAACCAATAAATTTGGCGTCGATTTTATAGGTGCCGGGTTGCAGGTTTTTAAAGGAATAAGATCCGTCTAACTTTGCAGACGTAGCCTGTTTAAAGCTTCCGCGTTCAATTTTAACGGTCGCGCCTACCAGGGGTTCACCTGTTTTGGAGTCGAAAACCTTTCCTCTGATAGTTTGGGCGAAAGTAGAAAACGACCAAAATAAACAACATAAAAAAAGTGAAAGCAGTTTTAATAATAGATAATTGTGTTTCATATGAGGCTAAATTTCGGACAAATAGCCTCTTGAATTCTGTAGAAAAACTGAGTTTTAAGGATAACTATATAAGAATAACGCAATCTTAACAATGTGTTAATATGGCTGCCGTATTTGGCCTGTTTAGCCAAAATGTGTTAACATTTTTTTTACTTAAATAACGCTTAGATAACAGCCGGTGGCTTTTTGCTGTACGCGTTCCGGGATATTTATAAGCCTGACCTACAAATATTATACATAACATTAAAAGCAGCTGTTAACTAATTTACAAAGCCCGCCCACTGGCGGTTTTTAAATTTTATAGTTACATTTATTGCCTATAGCCGGTTTGCTTTAACCCGGCTCATTAACCAACTGTATTAAACTTAATAAAATAACAAACCTGATGAAGAAAAATTTAATTCTTTTACTGTTGCTTGGGCTGTTTTTTAAAGCCGGTGCACAAAATGTTTCGTTAAAAAAAGGCTGGAAACTGGCCATAGGCGATAGCCCCGAATGGTCATCGCCGGGCTTTGATGATAAAGGATGGCAAAATGCCGATGTAAGCAAATCCTGGGAACTGCAGGGGCACCCGTCTTATGATGGTTTTGGCTGGTACCGCCTTCATGTTGTAATCCCATCATCAATAAAAGAAAAAGCTTATTTAAAAGACAGCCTGTTAATTAGCCTCGGCAGTATTGACGATAATGACGAGGTATACCTTAACGGAACGCTTATCGGCAAATATGGCGGCCGCGGCGGCGATATTAAAAGCAGTCATTATGGCCCGCGCAGCTATAAAATAGCGGCAAACAATCCGGCTATTTTATGGGATAGAGAAAACGTACTGGCGATACGTGTTTATGATACCGGCGGCGACGGCGGTATGTACGGTTCAAATTTTAACGTCCACATGGCCGACATTATGGAGGGGGTACATTTTGATACCAACAGCGACTTTAGCTATGGCGATAAAAACAGCCTTGGCAAATCCATAAAAATAGTTACGGCTAACAGGTACGCTTATAAAGGCACCCTGTCTTTCACCGTTACCGATCCCGAAACCGGCGCCGTTATTTTAAGCAAAAAGACAGATACCGCACACTTTACCGCGGGCACGCCATTTTCGTGGTGGTTCACATTCTCGGCAGCTAAAAAGAGATCCTATTTAATTACCTACACTTTTAAAGACAGAAGATCGGGCGTAGAACTATCAGAAACTGAAACTACGCCGTATATCCTTACGCCTGCCCTGGCCAAAACGCCAAAAATAAACGGCGCCGATGTATTCGGCGTTCGCCCGGGCCACCCGGTATTATATCTGATCCCGGCTACCGGGCTTAAGCCGTTAACTTATAGAGCTAAAGGTTTACCTTCGGGATTAAAACTTAACCCGGCAACCGGTATCATTACGGGCGTAGTAGATAAAGAGGGATCATACCCGCTGGTGCTTACAGTAACCAACAGGAAAGGTAGCGCTACCAAGAAATTCACCTTGGCTATCGGCGATAATATCGGCCTTACCCCCGCATTGGGCTGGAACAGCTGGAATGCCTGGGGACTGAGTGTAAATGACGAAAAAGTGCGCACCTCTGCCCGCGAAATGGCCCAGCGTTTAAGCGCCCACGGTTGGTCGTACATTAATATTGATGATGGCTGGGAGGCCGAAAAGCGTACCGACGACGGCAAGATTGTCGCCAACAGTAAATTCCCGGACATGAAGGGGCTAACAGATTTTGTACATGGTTTAGGCTTACGGATGGGTATTTATTCATCGCCCGGCCCACGCACTTGCGGCGGCTATTTGGGTAGCTGGCAACACGAAGATGACGATGCCTTAACTTATGGCGAATGGGGTATTGATTATTTAAAATACGACTGGTGTTCATACGGCGAAATTGCACCGCATCACCCTAACCTTGACGAAATGAAAAAACCCTACCAGGTAATGCGCAGCTCTTTAAACAAAGCCAGCCGCGATATCCTGTTTAGTTTTTGCCAGTATGGTATGGGCGACGTGTGGAACTGGGGTGCAGAAGTTGGCGGTAACAGCTGGCGCACCACCGGTGATATTACCGACACCTGGAACAGTATGTCAGGCATTGGCTTTAGCCAGGATAAGGCTGCGCCACTGGCCGGCCCGGGGCACTTTAATGACCCCGATATGCTGGTAGTGGGTAAAGTGGGCTGGGGCCCAAGCCTGCATAATACCCGCCTCACTTTTGATGAGCAATACACCCACATTAGTTTATGGAGCTTGCTATCATCACCATTATTAATTGGTTGCGATATGGGCCACCTGGACAGGTTTACCTTAAGCCTGCTTACTAATGATGAAGTAATAGCTATCGATCAGGACGCGCTGGGCAAAAGTGCCAGACAATATATCAAAAAAGATGGGTACCAGGTTTGGGTTAAAGAATTAAAAGACGGCGGCAAAGCAATTGGTTTATTTAACACAGCTGATAAATATCAAACCATTTCTTTAAGCAAAACAAACGCCGCTTTAAAAGGCTATACCAAATTCAGAGATGTTTGGCGCCAGCAAAACATAGCAGCAGTAGGCGGCAGTATTGCGCCGCACGGAGTGCTGTTGATCAGGGTTGAAAAGTAATGCCTGGAATCAGGGTAATTAGTATCAGGTAGCCGCATTTTGTCTTGCTACCTGATACTTCCTGCTTGATACCAGCTACTTGGTACTTGATACCAGCTATTCAATACTCCTCACATTCCTTTCGCACATTAAAAAATACGCTTACCTTTGCGCGCAATGAGCAGAGGAGCAAAGAACCAGGTTTTTGAGGACGTTACCATTATTGATATTGCCGAAGAAGGCAAAGGCGTAGGCAAGGCAGACGATTTTGTGTTGTTTGTTGAAAAAGCTGTGCCCGGCGATGTGGTTGACGTACAGGTTTACCGCAGTAAGAAAAACTTTGGCGAGGCTAAGATCATCGGCCTTAAACAAGCCAGCGAATACAGGGTCGAACCTTTTTGCCAGCACTTTGGTACCTGCGGCGGCTGCAAATGGCAGCATATGACCTATGAGGCCCAACTGCAATTCAAACAAAAATCAGTAGCTGATGCCCTGAGCCGGCTGGCTAAGATCGATACAGGCGGAATGATGCCTATCATACCGTCACCGGCCGACAGGTATTATCGCAATAAATTAGAATTTACTTTCAGCAACAAACGCTGGCTGTATGATGGGGAGAACCGGGAAGATACCGCGCTTAACATGAACGCGCTGGGTTTCCACATCCCCGGCCGTTTTGATAAGATCCTGGATGTACAGCATTGCTACTTACAGGCCGACCCAAGTAATGATATCCGTAACCGTATTGATGAATTTGCGAAACAAAACGGCTATACCTATTATGACCTGCGTAACCACGAAGGTAATTTACGTAACCTTATTATCCGCACCTCGTCCACAGGCGAGCTTATGGTGATCGTTGTTTTCGCTTATGCGGATGAGGAAACAGTAAACAAGCTGATGAGCTTTGTTGAAACGGAGTTCCCGGAGATAACATCTTTGCTTTATATCCTTAACGAAAAAAAGAACGATACCATTTTTGACCAGGATGTTACGGCCTGGAAGGGCCCGCAATATATCCATGAAGAAATGCTGGGCATCAGGTTCCGCATCGGTCCAAAATCATTTTACCAAACCAACAGTATACAGGCCCTGCGCCTGTATGAAATAACCCGCGACTTTGCCGGGTTTAAAGGCGACGAACTGGTTTATGACTTGTATACCGGCGCAGGCACCATTGCTAACTTTGTGGCGGGCCACGTTAAAGAAGTAGTAGGCGTAGAATACGTGCCCAGCGCTATTGAGGATGCCAAAATAAATAGTGCCATCAATAACATCACCAATACCAAATTTTACGCCGGCGATATGAAAGATGTCCTGTCGGCAGAATTTGTTGCCGAACACGGCAAGCCCGATGTGATCATATCCGACCCGCCGCGCGCCGGCATGCACCCGGATGTGGTTGCCCGGTTAATAGAAATTGAAGCTAAAAAAATAGTTTACGTAAGCTGCAACGCTGCCACCCAGGCCCGCGACCTGCTGGTGCTGAAAGAAAAATATGATACGGTAAAGATACAACCGGTGGATATGTTCCCCCATACACAGCACGTAGAGAATGTGGTGCTGTTGGTTTTGAGAGATTAGCGGTTAATCCTCCCTATCGGGAGAATTTTGAAAAAGAAGTTTAAAATAAAAACAAAATGTCTTCCCTGCCGGGGAGATTTTAGAGGTAGCCTTATGGAACCGGAAGAATTGCTTAATGAAAATCGTGGTGGGGCGCAAAAGCCGGCGGCTGATAGTCCGCTGGTAAGTTTACAGCGCGATCTGAAAATGTTTAGTGAATCCATACGCGAAGTTGCGGTGGAGATTATGGTAGAGGGACTGTCAAGGTACCCTATCTTTATCGCTCATCAGCATGAACTAAAACTGGGCGAGCTGATATTGGACCGCTTTGAATTAAATACCGAATGGAGCATCCACGCTTCAACCCTGGAGGAATTTTTAGAGGCAGGTGTTGTAAAACCCGAGCTGAAAGATCGTTTTATAACCAACTACAAAAATCCAAAAGATTTTATGTGCGTGTTTGTAGTGGTGCCCGAAGGGGCAAATTTTGTGTTTGTACCCTACGAATGACCCTTGTCATTTAATTAATTTATTTACTTTAGCGTAAGTAGCAACAAAATGGAAGGCAAAAAATTACTCATCTTAAATAAACAGCAAATACAGCAAAAAATTGACCGTATTGCTTACCAGATCCTGGAAGATAACTTTGACGAAACGGAGATAGTAATTGCCGGCATGCTGCCGCGCGGCGGGTTTTTAGCGGCACGCTTAAAAAAAGTACTGGATAAAATTGCGCCATTTAAAAGCACGCTGCTTACTATTGACCTTGACCGCTTTAGCTCAAGCCTGCATGCCCGGCTGGATTTTGACCTGCAAATATGTAACGGCAAGGTGGTTATTTTAGTGGATGATGTACTGAACAGCGGCAAATCCCTTGCTTACGGCTTCGGCGTATTTATGAATGTACCGTTGAAAAAACTGCGTACCGTTGTATTGGTTGACCGGAACCACAAAAATTTCCCTGTCAGTACCGATTACTCGGGCATAGCACTGTCTACCATCATTAAAGAACATATTGACGTGGTACTGAGCGAGAGCGGTGAAGAAGATGCAGTTTATCTGAGATAGCAACCAACCTCTACTCAACTTATAATACTTGTGGAACGGCTATGATTTAACCCGCTCTACGTAAGTGCCGTTAACCGTATCTACTTTAACTTTATCGCCGATATTGATGAATAGCGGAACGTTGATTTCTGCCCCTGTTTCAACGGTAGCTTTTTTCAGCGCACCGGTTGAAGTATCGCCTTTTACGGCGGGCTCGGTATAAGTTATTTCTAATTCGGCTGATGCAGGGATATTGGCCATTATCGGTTCTTCGCTTTCAAAAGCTACAATAACATTCATGCCCTCTTTTAAAAACTTTACGGCCGGGCCAAATAAGGCTTTGGGTACGGTATGCTGATCGTAAGTGTCGTTATCCATGATCACCAAACCAGTGCCGTCATCATATAAATATTGGTAATTGTTGGTTTCAACCCGGGCAATCGTAACGTCCTCGTCTGTACGGAAACGATATTCGACCAGTTTGCCACTTTTTACATTACGCATGCGGGCCTGGTAAAACGCGCGCAGGTTACCCGGTGTACGGTGTAAAAACTCTTCTACCTGTAACAGCTCGCCATTAAAGCGAAGAATGTTACCATTTTTTACTTCAGATGCTTTAGACATAGTAATATTATTGAAGGCGCAAACTTAGGGACTTACAGGGAAAGTTGCAAGTTTGAGGTGAAAGGCTTTTATTGAGGTAAAAGGCGAAAGGTAAAAAGGTTTTTTTGCCTTTCGCCTTTCGCCTTTGTTGCTTTAACCTTTTGCCTTACAGCGTGGCCATATCTATTACAAAGCGGTAACGCACATCGCCTTTAACCATACGGTCATAAGCAGTTTGAATATCTTTGATATCAATCATTTCAATATCTGAAACGATCTTGTGCTCGGCGCAGAAATCCAGCATCTCCTGCGTTTCGGCTATGCCGCCTATAGATGAACCAGCCAAACTTCTGCGGCCACCTATTAAGCTAAATGCCGCTATACTGGCCGGCTCCGGTGGTACGCCAACACAAATATGCACACCATTAATTTTTAATAAATTAAGATACATATTAAAATCGTGTGGGGCTGCCACGGTGTCTAATATAAAATCAAACGTATTAGCAGCGGCTTTAACTTGCTCTTCATCTGTGGTTACCAAAAAATGATGGGCGCCTAAGGCTTTAGCATCCGCTTCTTTTTTAGGCGAGGTACTTAATACCGTTACCTCGGCACCAAGCGCAACACCAAATTTAACGCCCATGTGGCCCAATCCGCCTAAACCTAAAACAGCCAGTTTGTGGGCTTTCCCAACCTTCCAGTGGCGTAGTGGCGAATAGGTGGTTATACCTGCGCACAATAACGGCGCGGTAGCAGCCAGGTCAAGGTCTTCAGATATATGCAATACAAAATCTTCGTTAACTACAATGCTGTTCGAGTAGCCACCGTAGGTAGGTGTTTTTTTGTCCTGCTCCAAACCATTATAGGTTTGCGAGCTGCCCGGGATACAGTATTGCTCCAGGCCTTCTTTACAGTTTTCGCACACACGGCACGAGTCGACCATACAGCCGGTACCTGCCAGCTGGCCAACCTGAAATTTCGTTACATGGTCGCCAACCTTAACTATACGGCCAACAATTTCGTGACCGGGCACCATCGGGAAGATCCCTTCAAACCAATCGTTTTTGATCTGGTGCAGATCAGAGTGGCAAACGCCGCAAAATAAAATATCAAACTGTACATCATGCGGCCCAACTTCGCGTCTTTCAAAATCCCACGGGGCAAGATCTGTTTCCGGCGTTTGCGCCGCGTATCCTTTTACTGGTATCATAAGTAGTTTTGTTTATAGGTAGACAAGGAAGCGGATGGGATTTTGTTTTTCGCCCATTGTCCTAATTATGCCATAATCAGGCTGGCGCGTTAAGTGTACTGTTTCACAAAAAAGTGAAACACTTTGCAACACTTTTTCTACTACTATCCTGTAAATAAGCTAATTAATAAAGTCGGGTGAAACACTTTGCAACAGTACAAATACTTCAGGCGATGTTGTTAACCGATTGTAAATAACCGTTCTAACTGATTTTTTGGATGTTTTACGATTTAGAGTGAAACACTTTAAGTGAAACACCTGGAATTTATGAAAAGCCGTATAAGTTTGGGCTTTTTTCAGAGTTTTTCAAGAACCCTCAGGGAACGATAAGTTATAAGTAATTTATTTATTCTTCCTCACCCCTCAACATCGCCAGCGAATAAAAGCTTTCCCGCCAATAAATCCCGCCCTGCTTTAACGTAACACAGGCCGATTTTGCAAGAATATAAGCCATTAAAAACCCGGCGTAAGGTATCATCAGCGCGTACCACCATTTATTTCGCGGATTGACTGACATAAAGAAAACCTGTGCGGCCAATACCAAACAAGCCATTAAGCGGATAGCCGTATCGCCAAAAATAAGCATGACGGGGATGGGCAGGGCAGTGGTTAATAAGGTGGCCGTAACATCGGCAACCGTCCTGAAGGCATTATAATTACCAACTGAAAAAGAGTTTTTTAACAACCCGTTTCTAAACTGCTGCAGACTTTTGTACCACTCTAAGCAGATATAACCTCCGCCGCTTAATACGTCCTGCCGCAGGCCAGCGCGCTTAATATTCTGGCCCAGTTTTAAATCATCATCAGGCCGCAGCTTTATTTTCACATGAGTGCCTGCCTGTTCATAAGCAGTGCGTTTAACCAGGTTAAAGGCACCAACGCCTAATGATCCGCTGCGGCGCGGTTTTTTGGCATCCCAGGGGCGCGTCAACATCATCAGCATCATGCTAAAGGTTGCCAGTACACTATTTAAAATAACTGATCTTGACCTTACATCGGGCAATACGCTTAAATGGTCGAGGTTGTGTTTTTCCACGTAGCCAAACGCCCGGCTGATGGCATCAGGGTGAAACTCTATATCAGCATCAGTAAACAGCATCCATTCTTCGGTGCTGTTTTTATAGCCCTGGTATAAAGCGTTGTTCTTACCAAGCCAACCATGCGGTAATTCATCCAGTGTAATTAACTTCATTCGGGGATGATCAAACCCGGCTAATATTTCGGCAGTGCGGTCGGTCGACCTGTCATTCACTACAATAATGCGATGGTTCTGGTAATTGATATTACAAACGCTTTGCAAAGCTTTCTCTAAATCTTCCTCTTCGTTACGTACTGCTATAATGATAGCTAAGGGTGGCTGTTCTGCAGTAATTGGCTGGGCTTTTAATTTTTTGATTTGATGGAGGCCGATCAGCAGGTAGGTCATAAACCCTATCCATATAACAGTGGCAGCAATGCTGTAAACAAGCAGTATCATTGTTTATAATCAGTTATGTTTAACCGGTGCTTGCAAAAACTATATTCATGCTCCTGGTTGGAGCAGATAATGGTTAACCTGTCCTTCGCAAACTGTTGTACCAAATTTAAGTACCAGTCTACCCCCTGCGCGTCTAAATTTGAGGTGGGTTCGTCCAGCATCAATATGGGCGTATCAGCACAAAAAGCCAGCGCCAGCTTAAGGCGCTGTTTCATCCCTGATGAAAAGTAACGGATCAGCTTGTTTTGGCTGCCGGGCAGGTTCAACAGTTCAATTATAACAGTTTTATCTATCCTCTGCTTATAGGTTTTAAACTTAAAGTGAAAATCGATCATTTCCCCCAGCGAAAATTCTTCTATCAGTTCCAGGTACGGCGCGGCCAGGCTGAGATGCTGAAACACTTGTTCAACCTCGACCTCTTTATTCTCAAAAAAATAATTGATACTACCGGCAGATGGCGAAAGACTGCCGTTTAATACGGCTAATAAGGTTGATTTACCCGAACCATTTGATCCCAGTATAGCATAACTTTCGCCGCTTATAAATGTATGATCTATCCCCCGGAAAATCCAGTCTCGGTTAAAGCGGCGGCCGATTTGACTTAGCTTGATGGAGAATTGGTCATTTGTCATTCGTCATTCGTCATTTGTGATAACCTTTGGATTACCGGTCCGTCATACTAATGACTAATGACCAGTGGCCAATGACTAACTACTCCCAAATCCCTTCATGATACCACGCTGCGAGTTTTGTACGAAGTTGATGATCTCGTCGCGCTCAACGGTTGGGTTAAATTCGGCCTCGATAATATCCAGTGCCTTGGTCATGTTATATTTTTTCAGGAAGATGATCCGGTAGATCTCCTGGATCTCGTTGATCGTTTCGGCCGAAAAGCCGCGGCGACGCAGGCCTACCGAGTTGATACCGATATAAGACAATGGTTCGCGCCCTGCTTTGGTATAGGGCGGCACATCCTTACGCACCAGTGACCCGCCTGAGATCATGCTATGCGCGCCAATTTCAACAAACTGGTGCACCAATGAGCCACCGCCGATAAAGGCAAAATCATAAACATTAATATGCCCCGCCAGCTGCACCGAGTTTGCAACGATCACATTATCGCCAATAACACAATCATGGGCAACGTGTACATAGGCCATCAGCAGGCAATTGCTGCCTATGGTGGTGGTGTTTTTATCTAAAGCGGTACCGCGGTTCAGGGTTACGCATTCGCGGATAACGGTATTGTCGCCAATGGTAACAGTACTTGGCTCGCCTTTGTATTTTAAATCCTGCGGCGGCGCCGATACTACGGCACCCGGAAAAATACGGCAGTTTTTACCAATACGCGCGCCATCCATGATTACCGAGTTTGAGCCTATCCAGGTGCCCTCGCCTACTTCAACGTCTTTATGAATGGTAACAAATGGTTCAATAACTACGTTGTCGGCTATTTTTGCCTGTGGGTGTATATATGCCAGGGGTTGGATCATGCTTCTTCAGTTTTTGTTTTTTTAACAATTTGTGCCATCAGTTCGGCCTCTACTACCACGCGCTCGCCCACCATACCAATACCTTTCATCTGGGCTATGCCACGGCGTATGGGTGCAATTAAGTTACAGTGGAATATCACGGTATCGCCCGGGACCACCTTATCCTTAAAACGCGCGTTCTCAATCTTAAGGAACAAGGTAATATAATTTTGCGGATCAGGAACGGTATTTAGCACTAGTATACCACCGGTTTGCGCCATAGCCTCGATCTGCAATACCCCCGGGAACAATGGCGCACCCGGGAAATGCCCCATAAAGATCCCCTCGTTCATGGTTACATTTTTCAACCCTACCACGTGGCTCTTGGTCAGTTCAAGGATCTTATCGATCATTAACATCGGGTAGCGGTGCGGCAATATCTCCATGATCTGCACGGTATCATATACCGGTTTCATGTTGGGGTCGTAAATCTTAAAGTGTTTGCGGCTGCGCTCTTTTTTGATGAGTGTCTTTATTTTTTTGGCAAACGCAACGTTTGCTGCGTGGCCCGGCCTTGCAGCCATAATATGCCCGCGCAACGGTACACCTACTAAGGCCAGGTCACCAATCATATCCAACAATTTGTGTCTTGCAGGCTCGTTTTGATGGCGCAGCTCAATATTGTTTAATATGCCTTGCGGCGCTACGCTGATATCTTTGCGGTTAAACAGCTTAGCCAGGTGGTCAAGTTCTTCCTGGTCAACGTCCTTATCAACTACTACAATGGCGTTGTTTAAATCGCCGCCTTTTATCAGGTCGTGCTTTAACAGCATTTCCAGCTCATGCAAAAAGCAAAACGTACGGCATGAGGCTATATCGTCAACAAATTCGGTAATTGAAGATATACTGGCATGCTGGCTACCCAATACCTGCGAGTTATAATCAACCATACAGGTAAAGCGGTAATCATCATCCAAAGGCATGGCCACCATCTCTACCTTACGGTCGGGCTCTGAATAATGGATGTTATATGGGATATGGTAATACTCACGGTCGGCTTCCTGCTCGGCAAAACCCGCACTGCGGATAGCTTCCACAAACTGGATAGAGCTGCCATCCATTATCGGCGTTTCGGGGCCATCCATATCTATCAGCAGGTTATCAATTTCCAGGCCAACCAGCGCCGCCAATACGTGCTCAATGGTACTAACGCTTGCGCCGTTTTGTGAAATGGTTGTACCGCGTGATGTATCTGTAACGTTATCAACGTCGGCGTCAATAACCGGCATGCCAACTATGTCAATCCTTCTAAATTTGTAGCCGTGATTCTCCGGCGCGGGATTAAAGGTCATGGTAACCTTTTCGCCGGTATGTAAGCCTGAGCCCGAAACAGAAACGGGCGCCTTAATAGTTCTTTGTTTTATGTTCATTCTTGTTGATCATTGGTCATTAGATATCTGTCATCAGCCTGGCAATTATGTCCGATAACTAACGACAAGTTACTAATTAACTACTCTTACGCAATTCAGCGATTATTTTTTCTAACTCTTGTATTCTTTTTTCCAATTCGGGCAACCGCTGTATCACCACCTGCGACCGCATATTGCTGCTATACGCAAAAGCCGGTGTTCCGGCCCATTTTTTATTTTCTTCATCAATGGTACGGCCTATACCCGATTGCGCCTGCACCTGCGACCCCCTGGCTATGCTGATATGCCCTACCACACCTACCTGCCCGCCCAATATTACCTGCTCGCCGATTTTTGTACTGCCTGATATGCCGGTTTGTGCGGCTATAACCGTGTTTGAGCCTATCTCTACATTGTGGGCGATCTGGATCAGGTTATCCAGTTTTACGCCTTTGCGGATAACGGTCGAGCCCATGGTTGCCCGGTCGATAGTAGTATTTGAACCTACTTCCACATCGTCTTCTAAAATAACATTGCCAATCTGGGCAATTTTTTTGTAGGTGCCATCGCCGGCCGGGGCAAAGCCGAAGCCGTCGCTGCCAATAATGGCGCCCGAGTGCACGATGACATTATCGCCCAACACACAGTCAAAATAAACCTTAACGCCGGCAAACAGGGTAACATTTTTACCGATGGTAACATTGTCGCCGATATAAGTATTGGGATATATTTTACTGTTATCGCCCACTTTTACATCCGGGCCGATATAAGCGAACGCCCCTATATATACATCCTTGCCGATTGTTGCCGACGGATGTACAAAGTTAGGCTGCTCAATACCGCTTTTATTAAGCTTGATGGTTTGATATTGATCAAGCAATAAAGTAAAAGCGCTGTAAGCATTGTCCACTCTTATCAGCGTAGCTTTTACCGGGCCGGTAAGCTGCAGGTCATTGTTTACAATAACTATGGATGCGTTGGTGGTATAAAGATATTGTTCATATTTTGGATTGGCCAGGAACGAAAGCGTGCCGGCAACGGCTTCTTCAATTTTAGCCAACTGATTAACCGCTACTAACGGATCACCTTCAACTGTTCCGTTGAGTAATAAAGCTATTTGCTGGGCGGTAAATTGCATCGGGCAAATTTAAATTTTTAATGGTTATGTTGTACGTTATACGTTGAACGTAATATGTGTTTTTAATGTTGAGTTAACGTACAACGCAACACCAGTAATTTTTAAACCAGATCTTTGCTATAACAAAGTATATATTTCTCTACCGTTTTAGCCAATGCCTCCAGGTTAGAGTAGTCGCTGGCGGTGGCCAGGTCTATAACGCTGCCGTCTTTCATCAGCACGCCTATATTGCCGTCGCCCACCCGGTAGGCGTTGTTTTTTATGGAATCTGTAAAAACAAAATACGGCACCTCCGTTTTGGCTATTCCATATTTAACAACGGCATTTTCACCCAATTGTGCAACCAGGTTTTTGTCAGGTTTATCATTGGTAATATCCACATGAAACAGTTTCCGGTGCACAAAATCATTACATAGTTTAGCCAGCACAAAATCATCGCTCGACGCCCAGATCTTAACTGCCGACAGGATATCGGTATCATCCAGTTGGGTAAATACCTCTAAATGGCCATCCTTAATAAATGCTTCGCGTGTAAGCGTGTTGGTTAAAAAATGATTAAGTGCGGGGGTGGCAAAAAGCTTTTCGCCTTTTAAAACCAGTTCGCGGCTGCGCTCCAGTATCTTAACCAGCATTTGCTCGGCTGCGATAACGGTTTTATGCAGGTATACCTGCCAGTACATTAACCGGCGGGCTATAATAAATTTCTCGACCGAGTAAATTCCTTTTTCTTCAATTACGATATGATCGTCCCTCACGGTAAGCATTTTAATGATCCGGTCTGAGCTGATCACCCCTTCTGATACGCCTGTAAAAAAACTGTCGCGATTCAGGTAATCCAGCCTGTCCATATCCAGTTGGCTTGATACCAGCTCATGTAAAAACTTTTTAGCGTAAGTACCGCTAAAAATGCTGATCGCGGTTGTTAGTTTCCCGTTAAACTGCTCATTCAGTTTATCCATCAGCAGGATAGAAATATCCTCGTGCGATACGCCCTGAACAATGGTATGTTCCAACGCGTGCGAGAACGGCCCATGCCCGATATCATGTAATAAAATAGCTATGGTTACGGCTTCTTCTTCGGCAGTGGTAATTTCATGGCCCTTGCTACGCAGGGTTTCAACCGCCATCTTCATCAGGTGCATGGCACCCAGTGCATGGTGAAAACGGGTATGCAACGCGCCCGGATAAACCAGGTGGGTCATGCCCAATTGTTTAATATATCTTAATCGCTGAAAGTAAGGATGCTCGATCAGGTCGAACACCAATTCAGACGGGATGCTTATAAATCCGTAAACCGGGTCGTTTATTATTTTCTTTTTATTCAATGTGTAGTTTATGCGCTGCAAAAATGTTAAATTATGGTAAACATTTTACTTTATATTTGTTAATTTTTGTTAATACTATGCCACAATACGTAACAAATAACATGCTTTAGAGTTATATCCCTATGTTTAGCAAAAATTGGGCTTAACGGCCTGAACTACTGAACGACATTTATTTACCGATATTATAAAATATACTATGCAGGATACTACAATATTATGGGCTGACGACGAGATTGACCTGTTAAAACCACATATACTTTTCTTAAACGAAAAAGGCTACAAGGTGACTACCGTAACCAACGGAAATGACGCGGTTGAGGCCTTCAAAAATAACTATTTTGACCTGGTTTTCCTTGACGAAAATATGCCGGGGCTAACCGGTATTGAAACGCTGGCACAGATCAAAAACATCAACAATGATGTTCCTATCGTGATGATAACCAAGAACGAAGAGGAATATTTAATGGAGGATGCCATCGGCTCAAAAATTGGCGATTACCTGATAAAACCGGTACACCCCAAACAGATACTGCTTACGATAAAAAAGTTAACCGAGAACAAACGCCTGGTGACCGAGAAAACCACCATGGCCTATCAGCAGGATTTCAGGACGCTGGGCATTACGCTTAATGACAACCTGAGCCACCAGGAATGGGTTGATGTTTACAAAAAACTGATCTACTGGGAACTGGAATTGGGGCAGCTGGAAGATGCCGGTATGCATGAAATTTTGACCCTGCAAAAAGCCGAAGCAAATACCCAGTTCTGCAAATTTGTTGAAAGGAATTACCTGGACTGGATCAAGAACCCGGACACCGCGCCAACCAGCTCACCTCAGTTATTTAAAAAGAAGGTGTTTCCTAAGTTGGAGGGTAACTTACCGGTATTTTTTATCTTGATCGATAATTTAAGGTATGATCAGTTTAAGATCATTAACCCCATTATATCGCAATATTTTAAGCTGGAAGAAGAAGATACCTACTACAGTATTTTACCTACAGCTACGCAATACGCGCGTAATTCCATCTTCTCGGGCCTGATGCCGTTGGAAATGGAAAAGCGCTACCCCCAAATGTGGCAGAATGATGAAGACGAGGGCGGCAAGAATTTGTATGAGTCGGATTTCATTGCCGATCAGATAAGCCGTGTTTATCGTAAGGATATTAAACATTCGTACCATAAAATTTTAAATATTGACGAGGGCCGCGCGCTGAACGATTCGGTAAGCAACCTGCTGAAAAATGACCTGAACGTAGTGGTATATAACTTTGTGGATATGCTGTCGCACGCACGTACAGATATGCAGATGATCCGCGAGCTGGCAAGCGACGACGCCGCTTACCGTTCATTAACGCTGTCATGGTTTGAGCATTCGCCGTTGTTTGATCTGCTTAAATTTTTAGCGCAAAAACAAGTGCGCGTAGTTATTACTACCGACCATGGTACCATCAGAGTTAAAAAGCCAAGCAAAATTATAGGCGACCGTAATACCAACACCAATTTGCGTTACAAACAGGGCCGCAACCTTAACTTTAACCCTAAGGATGTATTCCATATCCGCAACCCGCACGATGCTATGTTACCGCGCTTGCACGTAAGCTCAAGCTTTGTATTTGCCAAGGAGGATACTTACTTTGTTTACCCTAACAATTATAATCACTTTGTTAATTTTTATAATGAGACCTTCCAGCATGGCGGCATCTCGTTAGAAGAAATGATCATCCCGATAGTAACCTACGGGCCTAAGTAATTAGCGGCGGGTTTGCCTGCCCCGGGGATAAAAAATCAGATTTAATCATTACCACATTAAAAGCGGAATTTCACGCTTTTAATGTGGTAATTTTTTGTAATGGCCGGCCCTTTACAAATAACTCAGCCACCATTGTTTATGCGTGCTTTTATACCGCATAAACCATCTGCACGGAAAATAGAGGATGAATACTACACCCACCCATATTATATACACCCAGCCTAAGCTTAAACCGGTACCTTTTGGCAATTGTAAAATTGCGCCGATGATATGGGCCAATAAGTTAAGCAGGTATAAATGCAGGATGTAATAAAAAAGCGGCACCCGCCCATATACCACAAAAATATTGGTGAATATATTGTGTTTGCCTTCAACCCAAGCTAAAAACAACATGCCCGGCCCAAGCGTCACCAACAGGTAATCAAGCGATGGCGGGTATTTTGATACATTGATAAATGACAATAGGGTACGATGAATATTGCCCTGGTAGGTCCAGACCTCAGGGTCGCCGTAAATACCAAAATACCTGATCAGGATAAATAAGGCTATTGCTGCTATGCCAATGGTTAGCAGTATTTTTTTGCGCTTAACCGCGTCAATAGTATATAATTTGCCAAAGCTGTAGCCGGTAGCCATAACGCCCACCCATGGTATCAGCGGATACATTACAAATACATTTGTATGCCCAAACAGGTGCACCATGCCCTGTACGTGTAAAAAAGTCCACCAGGTTTTTTCGCCGGGTGTAAATGTTGCCATGCTGATATGGTCAAAGGCATCATGCCCAAAAATCAATAATAAACCAAAACCGGCGATAACAGAAAGCGGCAGGTAAATTAAAACTGCCAGCACCATCATGCTGATGCCGATTGCCCATATCACCTGTAAAAACAATTCGCCGATGCCCCAGCCGGCATAAACAACAGTCAGTTCTAAAAAAATCAGCCACAGTCCGCGCGACAGTAAAAACTTAGCGGCTGCGGCTTTGGTTTTCCCCCGCGCCAGCGATAAGAACGCCCCTGTGCCTGCCAGGAAAACAAAGGTTGCGGCGCAGTAATGGGTAATAAAGCGGGTTAAAAATAAGATGGTTGATGCGCGGGTAAGATCAGTAGGATCATAGGGTGCCACCATAAAGAAATCGCGGGTATGGTCAAGCGCCATTACAGCCATTACAAGTCCGCGCAGTATATCGATGGCATCGATACGCTTTTTAGGGGGCTCAGCTAAAAGGTTCATGTTGAATGTTTTACGAATCTAACATAATGATATTTTGATGGTTATGCAAAATTATGGGCGTTAAAAAAAGCGATGGGTTTGTAACCCATCGCTTTTTTTAACCAATTGTTATGCTGAGTTCAGCATGACAGTGCCTGGTTAATTCTTTTTCTCTGCGTGCGCCGACAGATCAAATGGTACGATCACCTTGAAACTAATATTGCGGCCCATATTAAAAATACCGCGCTGCACGCCCGGTGCGGTCTCAGCATTATCAAAGTACTTTAAACGACTCATATTCGACTGGTAGTTGATGTTAGCCAGGTTGGTGCCTTCAATAAACAACTCAACTACCTTCTTACCTGCTGCATTAACCAGGTTACCGCCTATACCGGCGTTTAACAGATTGTATCCGGCTGTATAGGTTTCGGTTCCGTAGGCAGAAAAGAAACGGTCCTGGGCACTGTAGTGATCTAATCCCACAAAGGCATAAACGTTTTTAAATTTTGAAAAACCTTTAACAAAGGTCCCGCGCAACTCAGAGTGCGTATGCAGCGGTGGTATAAACGGCAGGTATTTTAAGCTGTCGGCTACCGGGCTGCCATTGCCCAGGTTTTTACCATACGTTAAAGCCAGAGAGTTTTCAAAATGCAACCATGATGTCGGGTGGATATCCAGGTTAAATTCGCCGCCATTAATGCGTGCCTTGCTCTGGGTATAGGTAAATATGGAATACAACGGAAACGCCGGGTTAATAGCCGGACTGCCGTCAGGGTTTAGAACCTGTTGCTGATAGATATAATTTTCAATATCGTTGTCAAACAGCTCAACACTGGCCGATACATTGGGCAGGGTCAGGAAAGCGCCAACATCTTCCTGCACGCTAAACTCGGGTTTAAAGCTGCTGTTACCGACATGATAAATTTGTGAGCCCGGATCAGGCCCGTTGGCTGATAATTCTGAAATACTGGGCGCCCTGAAACCGCGCGAGATGTTAGCTTTCAGAAAAAACTGGTCAGACATATTATAAGTTGCGCCAAAGCTGCCCGAAAAACCGGTAAAAGATTTGTTTAACGCGTCAAATTGTTTGATCACGCCTGGTGCACCCGTATTGCTGCCGGTATATAACTGCGGATATTTGCCGGTTAACGTATCGATATAGGCCGACTGTCCGGCAAACGACCGGTAATCATACCTTGCACCGGCCGACAGATCCAGTTTGCCGAAGCTCTTCTTTAACACCGCGAACGGCCCGATATCAAATTGATGATAAGCAGGTATCGGGAAATCGGTAGCACTGCCTATGGTATTGTTTTGATATTGCCCGTTAAGGCCAAAAGTGGTTTCAAAGCCGTTGCCGAAAGTTTGGTTATACTTAAAATCATAAGTATAGGTAGTAAGGTGCAGGTTAAGCCCTGCCGTTTCCGGATCTTCAGGGTGAGTGTATTCGCGCCGGTGGCTAAACTGGTAACCTAAGTTAACAAACAGGTTTGCACCATTCTGCAATATAAAATTGCTGTTATTATAAATACGGTAAAGCTGTACGTGCTGGTGCAGAACCGGGATCTTGTAAGCATTTAATTCGGACGCGGGTACTATAGGGCGCGTAGCGTCGTCCTCTGTAACCTGTTTGGTAAACCGGCGGGTAACAGAGTCACGGCTGCCGTCAGGAATCGCCTGCTCATCATCAAATAACGAGGCATTAAAATTAGAATATCCCCAGGCTTTGTTTAATCCAACCATAATCCGCGCGTCTTTTTCGTTAAAGCCGGTTGCGTATACACGGCCATCGTGTTGGTTTTGATAAGCTTTACCTTCTTTGGCAGATACGATAGTCCCCCATATCAACCCTTTGTTATTGCCCTGCAGCCTTAACGAGTTATTGAACAGCCCCTGATTAGTACCATAAACAGACTGTACCGAACCCAGAACAGATCCATCCGGCACGGGCGGCGGCGATATCAGGTTAACCACCCCGCCGATAGCGTCTGATCCATAAGTTAAACTTGCCGGGCCTTTAATCACTTCTACCCGGTCAATAGAATTCTGATCTACCTCGACACCATGCTCATCGCCCCATTGCTGGCCTTCCTGGCGTATGCCGTCCATCAGGGTAATAACCCGGTTATAGCCCAGGCCATGAATAAACGGTTTAGAAATATTTGGCCCCGTGGTTACCGCGCTTACACCGGGTAAATTGGCTATCATGTCAATAACGTTACCGGCGCCGGCGCGCTGGTCGACAAAAGCTTTACCCACCGCTGCCATTGGTATCGGGCTGCGTTTTAACTCGGTTGCGCGGCTTACGCCGGTAATAACCACCTCGCCGGCTTCAATGAATGAGGCCTGCAGCTGGATATTAAGCTCGGTGGTTTTCGACAGATCAACCCGTTGCGTAACGGTTGAGTAGCCTATATAGCTAACCTGTATCAAATAAACGCCTTTTGACAGATGGTTTAGCGTGAACCTGCCGTTAGCATCTGTAACCGTGCCTGTTTTTAAATCGGGAATACTTATGGTTGCGCCAATAATCGGGCTGCCGTCTTTTTTATCGGTAACGGTGCCGGTAATTGTCCCGGCATCAGTGCGGGCAGCTTTGGTAATCAGGGTATTTGCCAGCAAGATGATCAGCAGGCTTATTAATTTTATATTGAATTTCATTGTTGAAGTTAATTGAGGCGGGCTATTGCAGTTGAAAAGCCATGTACCTGTTGCTCTTAAAAAATAAAAAGGGTTATTGTTTGAACGATTTTAAATCGCACAGATTATAATTTAGCAGGATGCTGCAACCGGCGGAGCGCGCCCGGCTGATAAGATTAACGCAATGCTTACAAAATCATAGTTGTAGACCCTGTAAAAATGCTTTGTAACAATATTAGGACTGAAGTAGGTATACGTGTTAATTACCGCGTTGGTGTGGTGCATAGCATCGCACATAGAACATTTTTCCTGCACAACGGTGCGCGATTGATTTTTGGCGACACCCCGGGTTTTGGCAGCAATACCGGCAATAACTTTATGCTGGTGCGTATAAACAGTATACTGCCCCGCTATAAAGCAGAACATTAACAGCCACGCGTAAAAAATATTTGCCTTGTTGTTTTTCAAATCAATGGCAAAATTACGCTTTTTTAAGTAAAATCAATCAACAAAAGCAATATTGTTGCAATAGCAATTATATTTTGTCTATAATTAGCACAATCATCCATGTATATTTGTTGCATGACACCGGCAGAGATCAACAAGAAATGGAGCGAATTACAGGACCGCATAGCACAGGATTTTGACAGCGATAAGCCCGATGTTAAGGTGATGCTGTTTTTAATTGGTGTGCAGGAGCTGGGCCAGGGCCCACGCAAATTCAGCAAGCGCCAAAAAGAAGAATTGATGCATATAGCCAACTGCAAATTATTTAGCATGATGGGCTTTTATGAGCTGGAAGGTTTGGACCAGGACGGGTGGCCACACTGGAAACTGGTGCAGGTTATCCCAAACTATACCCTGCTTGAACAGGAGATGGTGATAAAAACCCTGATAATTAACTATTTTGAAGAAGAAATTAATTAACAATATGAAAAAACTGTTTACCCTGGTCATTTTGCTAGCCACGCTTACTGCTTTTGCAAAACCACCCAAAAATCAATATGTACGGGTGAGCACAAGCTTTGGCGATTGCATAATCCGCCTATATAACGAAACACCCGGGCACCGTGATAATTTTATCAAACTGGCTAAAAAAGGTTTTTATAACGGCACCTTGTTTCACCGGGTGATACAGAATTTTATGATCCAGGGTGGCGACCCCGACTCGCGCGATACCAGCAAAAACAAACCCGGCGCCGAGCTGGGCAACGGCGATGTAGGTTATACCATACCCGCCGAATTTAACGATAGTCTGTTTCATAAACGCGGTGTACTGGCGGCCGCGCGCGATGATAACCCGGCCAAAGCATCAAGCGGTTGCCAGTTTTATATTGTAGAGGGTAAGCGTTTTACTGATGCCGACCTGGATAAACTAATTGCCGGCAGGTTAAAGGGCCGCGTCATCCCGCCATCGCAACGCGAAATTTATGAAACCGTTGGCGGCGCGCCGCACCTTGACCAGGGCTATACCGTTTATGGTGAAGTTGTAACAGGCATAGATATGGTTGACCGTATTGCCGGCGTTAAAAAAGACGAACGCGACCGGCCATTAACCAATATACCAATGACGGTGAGCGTGCTATCAAAAGGGCAGTGTAAGGATTTGGATAAACTTTTGGGCCTTGCGCGCTAAGCCATTTTATTTCAGATTTCGGATGTTCGATCTCTAATTTGGTTATATATTTAAATTTTTAAATCCGAAATCGAACATCCGGAATCCGACATGAAAATTATCACTTATAATGTTAACGGCATTCGTTCTGCTATCAACAAAAACTGGCTGGCCTGGTTACAGGCAACCGATGCTGATGTGGTTTGCCTGCAGGAAATTAAGGCTACGCCTGATGTATTAACCGATCTGCATTTGGTTGATGCGCTGGGTTACCAGCATTACTGGTTCCCGGCCGAAAAGAAAGGCTACAGCGGCACCGCCATATTTACCAAACGCACGCCAAACCATATTGAATACGGCTGCGGGATCCCTGATTTCGACCGTGAGGGCCGTAACATCCGTGTTGATTTTGACGAGGTCTCGGTGATGAGCGTTTATTTCCCATCGGGCTCAAGCGGCGAAGACAGGCAGGCCTTTAAATTTAGATTTTTAGACGAGTTTGGCAAGTATCTTACCCTGTTAAAAGTGGAGCACCCGCGCCTGGTAATCTGCGGCGATTACAATATCTGCCATCGCCCTATTGATATCCATAACCCAAAATCAAATGCCAACTCATCAGGTTTTTTGCCGGAAGAACGCGAGTGGATGGAAAATTTTATCGAGTCGGGCTATGTAGATACGTTCCGTCACCTAAACAAAGAACCGCATAACTACACCTGGTGGAGTTTTCGTTTTAATGCCCGCGCCAAGAACCTGGGCTGGCGCATTGACTATGCTATGGCCAGTAAGGAGTTAGAGGATAATATTAAACGGGCGACCATTTTGCCGGAGGCCAAACATTCTGATCATTGCCCGATGCTGGTGGAGTTGGAGTTTTAGTTTTGTGGACCGTATTCATAACGCCAACTCTATATTCGGATCCCAAAACACGGTTTTAAAATCCTGCACCTGGTCGTCTTTTACTTTTATGCCTTCGGCTTCCAGCAAACGCTGCATGGTATCGCCGCCAAAATGGAACTTGGCTGTTAGCAGGCCCTGGCGGTTTACTACGCGGTGGGCCGGCACGGGCGGCTTGGCGTTACCGCAAGCCTGCATAGCGTAGCCCACCATTCTTGATGATCCTTTGGTACCTAAATAACTGGCAATAGCACCGTATGATGTTACCCTGCCCGACGGTATCTGGCGGGCCACATCATAAACGTTATCATAAAAGTTATAATCGGGCATCGCAATAATTATTGAAATGAAAACTTAAGGTAGTTAATATTTTTATTGTCCTTTAAATATTTCTTTTCGTAATAAGTTTTGATGGATAACACCTGGTCGGCGTATTCAGATTTATACAGATCGGCCGTATTAACGTGTTCTTTTAATTTCAGCTCTTTTATCTTTTCGGCGGTGTAAGTATAAAACCCATCGTTATCTGTTTTCAGGTTTACACAACCGCCGGGCTTTAGCACCTCGATATACATATTTAAAAACCGGGGCGATGTGAGGCGCTTTTTTTCGCGGCTCAACTGCGGCTGCGGGTCCGGAAAGGTGATCCAGATCTCATCCACTTCACCTTTGCCGAAATAATCCGTAAGGGTCTCTATCTGCATCCGTATAAAGGCTACGTTAGCCACGCCATCCTCTAACGCGGTTTTAGCGCCGCGCCAAATGCGGTTACCTTTGTAATCAATGCCTATAAAATTCTTATCCGGAAACAGTACCGCTAAATTAACCGTGTACTCGCCTTTACCGCAAGCTAGTTCCAGTACCACCGGGTTATTGTTCTTAAAAAAGTCCTTGCTCCACCGGCCTTTGTAAGGCTTGCCCTCGTCCAGTTGTAAAACGTTGCTAAATGTTTCTATCTCAGCAAAACGTCTTAATTTATCTTTTCCCATAGTCAGCCCCCTAAGCCCCCCCCTGCCGGGGGAGACTTAATATATTTGTTTAATAAATAATTATTTAAAGTCCTCCCTTCCGGGGAGGGTTGGGAGGGGCTGTTTACTTTATCCCGTAATGATCAGCCATCAACCCTTCAAACACACCTGTAGGTAATACCTTTTTCAAGGTAACTGCAATGGTTTGGCCAATAGCACCGACTAAGTACTGGTGCGCCGGGCTGCTCTTGCCAACTATTTTAACTAATTGTTTACCAATAGCTGACGGATCTGCACCTGCGTTTTCATCTTTTTCAATGCTGGCAATGGCTATGTCGTAATTGGCTTTCAACTTCTCGTTATCAACCGTAAAGGGTATTTTTTCGCGGCTGCCGGTAAATTCGGTTTTAAAGTCGCCCGGGTTAATGGTAACTATTTTAACGCTTGTTTTGCGCAGTTCCATCCGCAGGCTTTCGCTATAGCCTTCAACCGCGTATTTTGAAGCAACATACATGCTTTGGTAAGGCAAACCAAACAGCCCCGCTAATGAGCTTATGTTAACCACCATACCGGCTTTGTTTTTTAACATTTCGGGTATAACGGTGCTGCACATACGTACAACGCCAAAAAAGTTAACCTCAAACTGTTGCTTAGCTTTATCAACCGGCATAGCGTAGGCCGGGCCGGCAATACCGTTACCGGCATTATTTACCAGCACGTCTAATTTACCTTCGGCTTTAATAATTTTAGCAACGGCAGCTTGTGCAGACGCGTCGTCAGTTACATCAAGTTCAATTAAGTTAAAGGGTACGTTTACCTTTTTTGCAAGGTTACGTGTGGTACCATAAACGATGTGTCCGGCTTCATGTAAAGCAGTTGCGCTGGCTAAGCCAATACCCGATGAGGCGCCTGTTACCAAAATTACTTTTTTCATTTGTTAGGTTAAATAAATTAAATAGCTGAGTATTAAAGTGCTTCAAATATAAATAAAGTGGAATAAATGGGCAGGGTTTTTATCGTTTTATTGTTGGGTGAATTGGTGAGGAACATAGGGTGAGTTTGCCGTGGATGATGAGATGTTGGGTTGATTAGCCTGGTACCATGGTTAGGATTGCAGGCGATTTGAAGATTCGGTTGTCTGTTGGTGCTGATATAGGTTATAAATAATTATTAATAACGTGGGCGTTTCCCTGCGGGCCGGGCTGTCCGCTTATACGCCACAGCCCTTAGGCTCGGGCCGGTATCCGCTTCCATCCCTAACGCGTACTAACAACTAACACTTCCGGGCTTCATCAACCCTCGATCCCAGCTACTTATCACCCTAACGCAATAATCCCGGCGCGGGTAACTTACATTTCACTTTAATAACAGAATGTCTTATTTTTGCAATTCAAAAAAATTAAACGCTATGTCATCAGTAGAGACCGCTTACACCAAGTACAAAGTAAAAGACATTTCTTTAGCCGAATGGGGCCGTAAAGAAATAGGGTTAGCCGAAGCAGAAATGCCGGGCTTAATGGCCTTGCGCCAGGAGTTTGGAGCTTCAAAACCATTAAAAGGTGCGCGCATTGCAGGCTGCCTGCACATGACCATCCAAACAGCTGTGTTAATTGAAACACTGGTTGAATTGGGTGCCGAAGTTACCTGGTCATCATGTAACATTTTTTCAACCCAGGATCATGCCGCTGCTGCTATTGCCGCTGCCGGTATCTCTGTTTATGCCTGGAAAGGTTTAAACGAGGTTGATTTTGACTGGTGCATTGAACAAACATTGTTCTTTGGCGAAGACCGCCGGCCATTAAACATGATCTTAGATGATGGTGGTGATTTAACCAATATGGTATTTGATCGCTATCCTGAATTAGTATCAGGTGTTAAAGGCCTGTCAGAAGAAACTACAACCGGTGTGCACCGCTTATATGAGCGTGTAAAAGCCGGCACTTTGCCAATCCCGGCAATTAACATTAACGATTCTGTAACCAAATCAAAATTCGACAACAAATACGGTTGCCGCGAATCATTGGTTGACGCGATCCGTCGTGCAACTGACGTAATGATGGCCGGTAAAGTGGGCGTTGTTTGCGGTTATGGCGATGTAGGTAAAGGATCGGCAGACTCTTTACGTAACGCCGGTGTGCGTGTAATTGTAACCGAAATTGATCCTATCTGCGCTTTACAGGCAGCTATGGAAGGTTTTGAAGTTAAAAAATTAAGCACTGCTATTGCTGAAGCTGACATTGTTGTTACCGCTACCGGTAACATGAACATTGTTCGCGAAGAGCATTTCCGCGCTTTAAAAGACAAAGCTATCGTTTGTAACATCGGTCACTTTGATAATGAGATTGACATGGCCTGGTTAAACAGCGCTTATGGCAATACCAAAATCGAAATTAAACCACAGGTTGATAAATATACTATTGACGGCAGCGACGTTATTGTTTTGGCCGAGGGCCGTTTGGTAAACTTAGGTTGCGCTACGGGCCACCCAAGCTTTGTAATGAGTAACTCATTCACCAACCAAACTTTAGCTCAGTTAGAGCTTTGGACAAACGCTGGTGCTTACGAAAACAAAGTATACACTTTACCAAAACATTTAGACGAAAAAGTTGCCCGTTTACACCTGGCTAAAATTGGTGTTGAGCTGGAAGTACTTGACCAGGACCAGGCCGAATACATCGGTGTAACTGTTGACGGTCCGTTTAAACCGGAGTATTACCGTTACTAATTCTAATTAAGGTAAAAGGCGAAAGCTAAAAGGTTAAAGGGCTTGATTTTAGGATCAGGCCCTTTTTTGTTATTGTGCTGACAAGTATATCATTGCTGAGAAATAAATAATGAATGAAATAACATCAAAGAAATCACTTTCGCGATTGTCATACATATCTTTTTGCCCCAATTTTGAGAGCATAATTAATTCCCGGCCTTGTATCTTAAAATATAGAAAGCGCAATGATTGAAATAGAAGTAATAAAGGGATAGTGTTTCTAAAAGCAACTACTGCGGACAAATGACCAACTTTTAAAGCAGGGTTATCTTTTAAAAGAAAATAGATCAGTACCTGCATCAAGCCCACCGCGCACCAACAAAAGAAGACAGTCATATTTCTTAATTTCTTGTATCCTAACAAATAAAGAAGGCCTTGCATAACTAAAATGTCACCTAAAAGAAATTGCGGTAACTCGTCCGGAGTAAATAAACTGCAATAACCATATCCAAACAGGCTAAACAAAATATAGCCCGCTAAGCCTGCGATATTCCATCCGGTTAGCTTTTTAAAGTAGAAGAAACTGTGTTTCAAGTTTGATGATGTTGATCTTAGCTAAGATAAAAAACATATTGCTTGTTTAGGTTTTTTCGAAACCAACCCGTAAAAGTTAATACAAATACCGACAAGATTCTGTCACTCCATTCACAATTAACTTTTTTAACTATTATGGTGTTCCAAATTAAAAACGGGGTGTTCCGTAGTGTTCCACCCGTTCCGTTGTGTTCCGCACGCAAAGCGGAACACCCCTAAATTACATCAGCTTTACAAAGTCTTCAAAACTGCTTAAGTTTTCGTTAATGTCCAGCATTCGCCCAATCTCCCGATAAACATCTGTCGCAGTTTTACCCTCTTCCCGCAGATATTTAATAGAAGTTGCCCCGGCAGATTTGGAGAGCTTTTTATCGCCGTCCATCACTAACGGGTGATGATGGAAGGTTATGTTTTGAAAGGCAGCAGCACCAAGCACAGTAGCCAAATATTGCTGCGCGATGGTTGACGGGTATAGATCTTCGCCGCGTACAATCAGGTCCACACCAAAATGGATATCATCAACCAAAGAAGCCAACTGGTAAGCCGGATAGCCGTCCTTCTTTTTGACGACGAAATCCGCCATCGCTTCAGGCAATTTAGTTCCGGCGACACCGGCAGATAAGGTTTTAACAGATAACTGCCGGTCATCGGTATATAGCCGACAGGCTGTATCTGGCGTTTCTAACGGAAGAGCCAGGTTACGACAGGTACCGGGATAAATGCCACCCTTTAGTTGCGACCGCGGGCATAAACAGGCAAACACCTCACGTTGATCTTTTAATTGTTGCAGCACATCCCTATAAAGCGCCACGCGATGCAATTGCGACCAATTGTTTTTATAATCTTCTAAATTACGCGGGCCCTCATCCCAGGTTATTCCTAAAAAGTTAAGCGTATCAAAAATATCCTGTACGTACTGGTCATTCACCCGTTCCTGGTCCAGGTCGTCTATCCGCAGTAAAACTTTTGCGCCCGATTTGCGGGCCAGAGCGGCGGTTAACGCAAATGACAGCGCATTACCCAAGTGGAGATAACCACTCGGTGTCGGAGCTATACGGGTCTTATTAAAAAGCGGCAATGCGTTAACTGACATTGGCGCCAATTTAAGCTAATACGCCTAAATAAAAAAGGGCACCGTTAAATCGATGCCCCTATGTTCTTATATAAGTCAGTTTTCTTAGTTGATGCCTGCCGCCTTGGCAACCTGGTCGTAATTATTTAAGTTAAGGCCCGGATTATGCAACATTAAAGTGGTAAGCGAGGTGCCCGGTATGATCACTACCCTGATATCCAAACCTGCGGATGTGAAGTTAGCCTTCAGATCTACATAACCAACACCGTATGATTGTAAAGTAAGCGTATTTCCTGTTTCACTATATGGCAAAGAGATCCATGACGTAGTGGTGCCGGTGTTTCTAAAATAAACCAAAACAATGCCCTGATCCACTATAGCTTGTGTAATTGCGGGCACTAACAAGTGGGTGTTGCCTGCCAAAACCACAGTTTGGTTGGTAAATACGTAGTTAGCGATAACAGCTGATGTACCATTAGCTCCGGTGGCACCTGTTGCTCCTGTAGCACCGTTTGAACCATTAGCTCCGGTGGCCCCAGTAGCGCCTGTGGCACCTTTTGCCCCTGCTGCTCCGGTAGCTCCTGCAGCGCCATTAGTTCCGTTAGTCCCATTAGCGCCGGTGGCACCCGTAGCGCCCGTGGCACCAGTAGCACCTGCTACGCCTTGCGGACCGCCCGGCCCTACTGCACCAGCTGCCCCCGTAGCGCCGGTAACACCTGTGGCGCCGGTAGCACCTGTCGCGCCTTTTGGTCCGGGAGCTGTAGAGCTTTTACAAGCGCTTAAACTGATTACGATAAGTAATACAAATGGTGATAAGTATTTGGTTTTCATACTGCTAATTGTCTAAGGTAACGAGACATTTTACGCAACAATAATCATTTTGGTTTCAATTACCCACAGGATAATAAAATATTTTATTTAGCCATATTAAATTATCCGGCACGATTTTAGCTTTAGTTAACAACTGTTTATAAATACGAACGAAACAGTTAAAACTTATCACTATTTATTTCGTTGAACTATTAAATATTTAACCTATGAATAATATACGCAACCTGCATACAAAAGTGCATACCTGGATAGATTCTATCGGTTTTAGACTAAACGCATCCCAAACCAACAAAAAAAACAGGATTACAACCAATCATTATTTTTTTGAAACCTTCAACTTTTTTGAACGGAACAAGGATGGCGATATCACCAATTCAAAATTTTTATGCTTTGATATGTATGGCGAAAAAGTAAATGTACGGTCGCTTTTAGATCTGCAGACTGCCTTTTTTGAGAATATCAGCCAGCTAAAATAGTGCCCTAAATTCGTCGTTTTAAAGTTAAGTGCATCGGGAGATATTTTTTATCGCGATAGATCAGCAAGAAAAATGACCGCCCGTTTCTTGATTTAAAAAGGTCATCGATTTGTTGCAACGACATCTCAGCAGCCGGATTTAGATTGATCATTACTATCTCATCGTTTTTTTGTAGCCCGGCTTCACTTCCTGCCGACCCGGGTTCAATTTTGTCTACAATAACGTGTACAAAATCATCCCTAAACACATAATAGGTTAATCCGCTCATGTCATGCTCGTCGTGCTTTTTATATTCCGCACCCGGTTTTAAATAAAGCAAGTTGTCCGGATAATCAAATATCACATCAAATTTCCGTAACAGCCCTATACCTAAATTTCCGTCGCGCGCAATGGCCTTTGGATTTTTATCATTATCAGGAAATGCCGCTATTACATCATTTACTTTATATTTCCCCAGTTCTACCTGTTTTATCCGGCTGAGTGTACCGCTTATTAAACCATTGATACCAACGCCCAAATTAGCGCTAATGGCCTTTTTTTGAAGCGTATTTTTATTCTCCAGGTTCTCTATGGATATAAAATGTCCCGCGCCTAGGTCAATAATAAGTTTACTTTGCTTTTCGGTACCGTTAGCAAATGTAACTTTGGTATTGAGGTAGGGTTTTCTGTCTTCAATAGTTATGGGGATTTTTGCGCCGCGTTTGTAATAACGCATGTCCAAAGGATCTGATACGGTTAGTGTGCTATCTGAGAAATTTATTTTAACTGCAAGGCGACTAAAAAACTCGTACCCTATTAATCCATGAATAGTTTTACCGGCGTAGGCCGACAAGCCAAGATTATCTTTTTTAAAAATCGCGGCGCTTACATTATTGCCGGTCACTCCGTTAATATCAATTTTTAACGGATTGGTTATGTAAGCTTCAAAGTCTCCCCCTTCGCCAAAACCATGAATGGTAACGGTATGCTTGCTTTCAATTTTTATGGAGTCTACCAGGGACGGTTCCGTTATAAGCATATAACCAACGCCTGTATCCAAAACAAAATTATAGGGGCCCTGATTATTGATCTTCAGCTTTATTACAATCAGGTTACGTACCAATTCAAAAGGTATTGTTTCTGTACTCCCGGAATTTTTAAGGCTAAAGGATTGCGCAGTAGCCGTTAAGCAAATAAAGCATGATATACCTGTCAAGAAAGTGCGAAAACGCCTGATATAATTTAACTGAAGCAGCAAATTCTTATAATTGGACACTAAAATTAATAAATTATTACGGCTAATAAGCAATAATTTATCCGCATTAATTAAGTCTTTTTAGGTTCTTCGGGTTGTTTAAGTTCGCCTTTAAGTTCAGGGTTTTGCGGCGGAAGTGTTTTAACGGTGTGCTCTACTTCGGTTTGGATAACATGTACAGCATACTCTGCGGGCTCAATTTTGCAGCCGATCGCTTCGGCATAAACCTCTGTAAATTCTGCACCGATATACAGTATAGCTGCCGTGTAATAGATCCACAGCAGCAGCAAAATAATAGAGCCGGCAGCGCCGTATGCCGAATTTTGCGCTGTATATTGCAGGTACAAACTAATGCCATACTGACCCAGCATAAACAACATAGCTGTGAAAACTGCGCCTATACGCACATCTCTCCACCTTATTTTAACATCGGGTAATACTTTAAATATTATGGCGAACAAGGTGGATATTACAATCAGGGTGATGCCCAGGTTAATGCCTTTAATAAGCAGATTGGTTATATAGGGTAAAAAATGAACCAGTTTTTTACTTAAAGCATCCATTAAAAAATTAATCACCAGTGAAACCAGTAGCAGGAAACCTAAACTGGCTATAAGTGAGAATGATAAAAATCTGTTTTGAATTAGTTTAAGCCATCCTTTTTTGGGTTTAGCCTTAACCCTCCAGATTATATTTATTGAATCCTGAATTTCTACAAAAATGCTGCTCGCGCCTATCATTAGTGTTACCACACCAATTACAACCGCCGTTCCGGATTTGCCCGAAAATGCAAGGCTTTTTAACATCGATTGTATTTGCAAAGCGGCCTGCGAGCCCACATACTGCGCGATTTGAGGATACAACCGGTTGGTTGCAGCATCATTACCAAAAAAAAGGCCGGCCAATGATATTATCAATATTAAAAGCGGCGCTAGCGAAAAAACGGTATAATAAGCCAGCGAGGCACTTAATTTTAGGCCGTTATCATCAATAAAGCCGCTAAAGGTGGCTACTAAGATTTTCCAAATTTTTTTGAGGTATGCTTTTCTGAAAATTCTCATTCTAAAATCAAATATATTTGTAATGTACGGTTTAATAACTAACGCATTTCGTCCTGAAAAACTAATTTACCTTGACGACCTTTAGCTATACTTTTCCGGTTTCTACCTAGCAATTTTAATGCCTTTGCATAAAACAATATCATGTGTGTTGTTATTAAACACAACAAGGCGTAAAATCAGGAAACAGGAAGCTATCCTTAATGTTGTGAAACAATTAACAGGTCAAGGTCTTTGCTTGGCAGGGAGAAACGTTCGGCAATATGTTTATTGGTTAGGTGGCCCTGGTAAATATAAACCGCATCGCGGATGCCCGATTTTTGCCAGATGACATTCTTAATACCTCCCTGTTCGCCAATCTCTAACAATATCGGCGCAAAAATATTGGTAAGCGCATAAGTAGCGGTACGCGCAACACGCGACGCAATGTTTGGTACGCAATAGTGTATAACATCATATTTACGGAATACCGGATGCGTATGGTTGGTGATCTCCGAGGTTTCAAAACAGCCGCCCTGGTCAATACTTACATCAATAATTACCGAGTTTGGCTTCATCTTGCTTACCGTAGTTTCAGTTACCAGGCACGGACTGCGGCCGTCTTCGGCACGCATGGCGCCTATGGCAACATCGCAGGTAGTTATGGCTTTCTCCAAAACAATAGGCTGCACAACGGATGTAAAAACTCTGGCCCCTATGTTATTTTGCAGGCGGCGCAATTTATAAATAGACGGATCAAAAACTTTCACTTCGGCACCTAATGATATGGCCGTACGCGCGGCATATTCTCCTACGGTGCCTGCACCCAATATTACAATTTCTGTTGGTGGCACGCCGGTTATACCGCCCAGCATTAAGCCTTTACCGTCAAAAACATTGCTTAGGTATTCGGCGGCTATCAGTATAGAGGTAGCGCCTACTATTTCGCTCATGGCGCGTACCACACTTAATGAGTTGCCCTCATCACGCAAATGCTCAAAACACAAAGCAGTTATTTGTTTTTTAAGCATGGCACGCAGGCATTCGGGCTTTAGGGTAGATATCTGCAGAGCTGATATCAGGATCTGCCCAGGTTTCATCAGCGCAATTTCCTCCAGCGTAGGCGGGGCAATTTTAATAATGATATCAGCCTCGTAAAGCTGTTTGGTGTCAAATACAATCTGAGCGCCCTGCTCTGCATAATCTTTATCTAAAAACTTGGCCGCTTTGCCGGCGTTACTCTCCAGCATTACTTCATGACCGTTGTTAACGAGCAAAGCCACAGACAGGGGAGTTAAGGGTACCCGGTTCTCCTGGAAAGAAACTTCCTTTGGGATGCCAATAAAAAGTTTGTTCTTTTTGTTCTTAACCTCGAGCATCGACTCCTGGGGCTGCATCATCGCCTGTTTGGCAATATCTGAAAACCCACTGTATTTCCCTGAACTCATACTGTATTTTTATGGATGATGAAGGTAAGAAAATTCCATCAAATTTTCCCAATAGTTATTTCCCTGCTATCGTCATTTAAAACCTTTAGGCTTACGCTGATATAATGCAGAGGCAACATATCCGGGATCTTCTCCGGCCATTCAATAAAACAGTAATTACCCGAGTAAAAATACTCTTCGGCGCCCATGTCCAAAGCCTCAGTTTGGTTTTTTAGCCGATAAAAATCAAAATGATAAATGCGGGCGTTGGTACCCTGATATTCATTCACTATCGCAAACGTCGGGCTGGTAACGGGTTCTTTTACACCCAGTGCTTCGCAAAGCGATTTGATGAATGTTGTTTTGCCGGCACCCATATCGCCCCTGAATAAAAATATGCGATTGTCGCCTGCATTGGCTATAAGCTGCGATGCGATATCAGAAAGATCTGAAAGTTTTTTTGCGGTTAATATCATATTCAGATTTTTGGGAACCTTAATATTAAGTTAGGGTTGGGGATGTTTTTGAGGTACCGGGCTTTTTCAGAAAAACGAGCCACACCGGGATAATCGCCGGTATGGCCTTCCATATCAAACATTAATTGAAAATGCAGGTGCGGGGGCCAGCCGCCATTATCTTCCAGGTTACCAAGTTCTCCAATTTTTTGATTTTTATTTATGGCCTGCCCTATCTTTAAACTCAACAGGCTTTTACGGTTTAAATGTCCGTAGAGGCTATAAAGCACTAACCCGTCCAACTCATGTTGCAGAATAATAGTGGGCCCGTAATCGCCAAAATTATTATTGTTCCGGAAGCTATGAATACATCCGGCTAAGGGCGAATATACAGGTGTGCCCGCCGGCGCCCAAATATCAATGCCCAGGTGCAGGCGACGGGGCTCATCGCCGGTGTCAAACAACGGGCTGCGGGCGTATAGCGTGCGGTGCTCCATATATCCGCCTATGCCATAACGGCTGTTGGATGCCTTAAGCTTCGCGTTTATCCAATTGCTAAACTTAACCGTATCCCAAACAACATTATGGTCCAAATCAATATTAGAAGCCGTTAAATTAAACTTATGCAGTTTATCGGTTTCGGCATTAAAATCAACTACTTTGCCAATAGCATAGGGATGTGCCCTGATATATGCAGCCAGCGTTGCAGATGCATCCATATTAAACTTCTCTCTTTGAGGTTATTCCGTATCGGGTTGTTTTTCTTCGCGATGGATCTTATCAAAAATCTTCTCCATCCGATCAACATACTCGCTGGTATCGTCAATAAAAAACTCCAGCTGAGGTATTACCCTTACCTGGTCCTTTATACGCCCGCCAAGCTTATACCTGATTTCTGACGCGTGCAGTTTTATGGTTTGCAACGCCAACGCTGTGTTGGTGTTATTAAAAAAACTTAAAAACACCCTTGCTATTGCCAGGTCGGGTGTAACCCTTACTTTGGTTATGGTAACCATTGTATTAGGTAAATAATTCATCCCTTCGCGCTGAAATATAGCGGCGAGATCTTCCTGAATTACTCCGGCAAATTTTTGTTGACGTTTTGATTCCATAATTAATTTAATTAACGCCAAACAGGCAATTGAGTTTGATTTTTAATATGAACAATATAGTGCTAAAAATTTACTTGCAGCCGGCAGGTATGTCTTTAGTTAGCTTTATTACTTTTCTTACTACCAGCGTGCTGTCGTAAGCGGCACCGTTACTACCCGCGGCTGATTTTATTTTTTCGCCCGCTACCTCAATATATACCGGTCGGGCTTTTTGTTCAAAAGGGATAGTTTGTGAATATTTAAGCTCTAACTGAGCGCAGCTGTCGGCAACCCAATATTCGGTTTGTAATCCGCAGGGCTGAAATGTTTTGGCTCCGGGAGCAAAGCTATACAAGCCTTTAAATACTTCGGTACGCGGCGCACCGGCTTTATCCGTTTTATGCTTACAGGCCATCATACCTATCATCAGCAACAACACTAAAACAATATAGATCCCTGATAAACGCATATGGCAAAATTATAAATCCTGTTTGATATCATCCAATCCTTTTATGCTTAATCTGGCACTGATGCCCGAGGCTATGACCGAGATAACCAGTACCGTGAAAAATACCAGGCCAAAGTCAGTCAGTTTTATATCTATCGGGTAGGCGTTGTTAGGCACGTTTATTTTACCATCAACCTGTATCATGCCATAACGTTGCTGCAATATACAAAATATGAAACCAAGCACAATGCCAATAAAGCAGCCTATCAATGAAATCATCAGCCCCTCAAAAAAGAATATGCCCTGAATCAATCGCCTGTTGCCGCCCAGGCTGGTTAAAATAGCAATGTCCTTGCGTTTATCAATAACCAGAATAGTTAATGATCCGACGATATTAAATGCCGCTATAATTACTACAAAGGCAAGTATCATAAACACGGCCCACCTCTCGTAGTTAAGTGTTTTGTATAAGGTGGTGTCCTGCTCGCGGCGGTTCTTTACGGTATACCCCTCACCTAATTTTTGCTGCAGTTCTGTTTCTACAGATGCCAGGTCAGTTCCTTTTTTATAATTCAGATCGATAGATGAAACCTCGGCGGGCTGGTTAAACAGATCACGGGTAAACTCAATGGGCACGATCACAAAATCATCCGATTCCTGCTGTATAGAGAAAACGCCCGACGGGTAAATGCTGCGCGCAGTAAATTCGTCCTCAGGATTGATGGAAATAGCATTATCACGCTTGGGCGAGTAGATCTGTAATGGCTTTAAACTGTTTATATTAATACCCAGATTATTGTGTACTATAACCCCCAGCACTGCCATTGGGCTGTTATTGCTTTGTAATGTAAACGAGCCATCAAGTATAGTGCTGTCAAGCCGGGTATTTTTTAAAAACTCTTCGCTAACACCTTTTATGCGGCCGATAAAAGTTTTGTCGCCATATTGGATCACTACCTTGTCCTCCAAGACCTCGGTATAAGAGAACAGCCTGGAATCATGGTGTATTGATTTAAAGTATGCAGTATTAGGATTAAAAGTTTTTCCGAGGCGGGCTGCAATACGCAGTTCGGGAGCAAAGTTGCTGTTTAACGACACAATAACTTTCTCTAACCCGTTAAATACGGACAGCAGGATGATTAACGCAGCCGTACCAATCAGTATCCCCATCATGGATATGCCGGATATAATATTGATAGCATGCATTTTTTTGCTTGATACCAGATACCGTTTGGCTATGTAGATGGAAGTATTCAATTACGTTATACGTTTACGTGGTAAGTTTTTCGTTTGTTGATGCAAAAGTACGTAAAACGCATAACGTTAACGTACCTCCCGACTACACTAAAAAAGGATTATGCAGCTTTTCAAAACCAATAGTAGTTTCGGGGCCATGGCCCGGGTAAATAGTACAGTCGTCAGGAAGCGTCAGTAATTTTTGCTCGATGTTACCTATCAGTTGCTGAAAGTCGCCGCCGGGCAGGTCTGTACGGCCAATACTTCCTCTAAATAATACATCGCCGCCTATTACCAGGTTTGCATCTTCGTCATGAAAGCATAAATGCGCGGGCGAATGGCCGGGGGCATAGATTAATTTCAAGGTAGTATTACCAAAGTTTACCGCACCGGTTTCGCCTAAAAAAACCTCGGGTATCGGCGACGGGTCATACCTGAAGCCATATTGCGGGGCATAACCAACAACCGCCTCAAGCACCGGCAGCTCACCCCTGTTAAACCGGGGCTTTAAGCCATACATGTCAAACACAAACTTATTGCCCAGCACATGGTCTATATGGCAATGGGTGTTAAGCAACAATACCGGTTTAAGGTTATTATTTTTAATGAAGTTAACCACCACGTTTTGCTCGGCCGAGTTATCCATGCCGGGATCTATGATGGCACATTCGCCGGTTTCATCATATAAAATATAAGTGTTTTCCTGGAACGGGTTATTAAGGAATGCTTTTACTGAAGACATGTTGTATTTCGGATTTCGATGTTCGATTTCGGATTTATCGCCGCCGGATTAATAATTTAATTTATAGAATTATCTGGTTCCGAAATTGCAATTCCGAAATCCGATAGTTCCCTTACTTCCACTTAAAGCTGCTTATCATCATATTAATATCCTGCTTAACAAAATTAAGAACAGGCTGGATAGAATCAAGCCGTGGCTCGGTATTAAAATACAATGCGCCACGCATATAGTTTTTCACGCTATCCGTTAAAAAAAACTGCACTGATGATGCGGCATTGCCGCCGATGGTATAATAAATACCATAAACCTTATGTGCCGGTATACTGATATTCCCCTGGTCAATATCGGTTGCCTTAACAGTATTTTTAAATGCCAGTTTATGGGCATCTTCAACCAGTTCGTCAAATACCTTTTTTGAGGTAATGGTTTCATAGCTCAGGTGCAAAGTGCCGTTAAGCTGTTTAAACTGCATATTTAGCAGGTTGGTCATACTTACCAGCTTTGGTGCTATGCGGGTTTGCGTATCTTTTTCAATAACAGCGTATACCGGATATTTAAACGTAAACGGATAGTTGGATACAAATTCGCGATATTCTTTTTTGGGCAGCACTATCCTGAAATATCCGCGCGGTTTCGGCGAATAGTCATTGCTGCCGCCACAGGCCGAAAAAAACAGCAACCCTATTATTAACACCGCAAATATCCTCATGGATGTTTTTCTTTTGAGGTCCATATTTCCCATGATTTTTCTGCTTGCAGTACCAGCATTTCATAACCGTTTTTTGGGGTGGCGCCGCGTTCGGCGCCTTTTCTTAAAAATTCCGTTTCGGGCGGATTATAAATCAGATCGTATAATAAATGATCATCGGTAATGGCCTGGTAAGGTATCGGCGGAAACTCGTGAATATTAGGAGCGGTGCCCAGCGGTGTAGTATTGATAATTAATTTATGATTTTTAATGTGATGCGGCTTCAGCTCACTAAATAATAAGTTGCCAGGATGCGGCTTCCGGGTAACCACCTTGTAGGTAATATCCAGGTTCTCCAATACGCACCTTACCGCCTGGGCGGCGCCGCCGTCGCCTAATATCAGGGCCTCCGTATGATGGTCTTTTAACAGCGGCCTTAATGACATCTCGAACCCATAAAGGTCGGTATTAAAACCTTCCAGCCTGAAATCGTGACCGCCAACACCAACCTCGCCCGAAAATGCTGCCAATACCGGGCTCTCTTTCGTGATACGGATACAGTTTACAGCGCCCGCGTTACGGGCATCATGTTCAATCCAGTCGAGATAGCGCAACACGCTTTTTTTATGCGGAACAGTTACGTTTAGCCCGCATAAGTCAGGATGGGCATCTAAAAGGTCCTGAAGATCTTTTACATGCTCCAACGGATAAAGTTCATATGCTGAATCGGTGATGTTCTCGTCTAAAAATTTTTGGGTAAAGTATTTTTTTGAAAATGAATGCGAAAGCGGAAAGCCGATTAACCCGTATTGTTTCATGTTGTAATATTAGTAACAAAGAACGAGGATTTTAAATTTTTTATGTTTGAGTAAAGCGCATAATAAAAAAGCTGCCTTTTGCGGAGGCAGCTTTATAAAGATCATTAGGAGGATTATCTTCTTCTGCCGAAGATGCGCAACAGCATCAGGAACAGGTTCACAAAGTCAAGATACAATGTTAAACCACCCATTAAAGCCATTTTTTTAGCTGAAGCATCGCCATATTCTAAACCGGCGCCAATACGTTTTAATTTTTGCACATCGTATGCGGTTAAGCCTACAAATACAGCTACGCCCAAGTACGAGATCAGCATATCCATGCCGCTGCTGTGTAAAAACATATTTACCACGCTGGCGATGATAATGCCGATTAACAGCATTATCATTATTGAGCCAAATTTGGTTAGATCCTGGTGAGTGGTATAACCGGCAATAGCCATTACACCAAACAATAACGATGCAGTTAAAAATACGCTGGTAACTGACCCCGCAGTATAAACAAGCAATATAAAGCTTAAACTAATACCTGTTAAAGCCGCATAAGCTATAAATAGCAAACCCAAAACCGGGTATGAAATGCTGTTAAGTCCAAAACGGATCAATAACACAAATGCCAGTGGTGCAAACATAGCCACATAAGCAAATATGGTTAATTGATGTGTTGACTCATCAACCAGGGTTTGCAATAATGCCGGTGTATTCGCGAATGCATAAGCGGCTAAAGTTGAAATACCTAAACCTACAAACATCCATAAAAATACATTAGCTAAAAATCTGCGGGTTGTATCCGTTTCGTTTATTTGAGTTACGTTGTCGTAAACGTAGTTTGGATTATTATTTTCCATTTTTTAATTATAGTGGTTAATTGATATCAAATATAGTTAAAGATTAGTAATTGGAGGTTAGAGATTAGTTGATTTACAATTTGGCGACAAAGCGAAACCAATCCCTAATCTTTAATCTCTAAAATTAATTCAGCCTTTTAGTCAGTTGCTCTTCAACCTTTTTAAACAACTGTAATGGCTTTAACGCCCGCCAGTTCAGGTCGTCCAGTTCGCCGCCGAAATTAATATAATAGTCAATGTTATTGCGTTTAAATTCTTCTATTACATGTTCCCTGAAATTAATACCGGCAATCCAGCCGTCTTCCACATCCTGGAACCACTCTTCGTAATAACAATCGTCAGACGAGTGAAAGTTCAGTACATTTTCGCCGATGAGTATGAACTGGTTTATCCCGTTATCCACCATCAGCTCCAGTATTTCACGCTTTAAAAGCATTATATCGTTGTTAATGGCATCGTTCCACTCGCCAATAAATTCTATGATGGCGTAGCTGCGGTCATAATCGGCATACAGCACTTTCATGTACAATGTATTTGAACCAAACGAGTCCCATTGCGGGTGCAGCAGGAAATTGTATACCTGCTTATCAAATTCAAACTCATTATACTGCGTAGCGTAAAAAGGCGAATACTCGTCATCTGCCGCTATGTAGTCGTCCCGCCATTTATAATATGGTTCTATTTCGTGCATTGTTGTTTTAATGTGCAGGTATGCAAATGTGCAGACAAGCAGATTCTTTAATTAGTTATCTATCAAACTCTTCATTCATACAGCTGCACATTTGCATACCTGCACGTTTACTTATTTTGGTTATAAAAATCAACCGCTTTGCGCACACTCCCATTTTTCTTCAGTAAATCGGCGGCGGTAACTTCATCAACGCCAATTTCGGCCATCACCATTTTAGTACCCCGGTCTACCAGTTTATTATTTGACAGTTGCATATCAACCATTTTATTACCCTTTACCCTACCCAACCTAATCATTACCGTAGTGGTAAGCATATTCAATACCAGCTTTTGAGCGGTACCAGCTTTCATACGGGTGCTGCCTGTTAAAAATTCAGGACCGGTTACAACTTCAACCGGATAATCGGCTTCAGCGGCTATCGGACTGCCACTATTACACACAACGCAACCTGTAATGATTTTATTTTGATTGGCTGCTTTTAATCCGCCAATAACATACGGTGTAGTGCCTGAGGCTGCAATCCCTACCACTACATCTTTATCGGTGATGTTAAATTCGGACAAATCTTTCCATGCCTGCTCCGTATTATCCTCGGCAAACTCAACTGCCTTGCGGATGGCGCCGTCGCCACCGGCAATAATACCTACCACCCAATCAAACGGTACGCCAAACGTTGGGGGACACTCTGACGCGTCAACTACACCCAACCTGCCACTGGTGCCGGCACCAATATAAAACAGGCGGCCACCGGCTTTCATCCGGTCGGCAACCACAGTTGCAAGCTTTTCAATTTGTGGTATTGCTTTACTAACCGATACAGCAACTGTTTGATCCTCCTTATTTATATTTTGAAGGATCTCGGCCACGCTCATCTGTTCCAAATGGCTGTAATTCGATTCATTTTCGGTAGTAGCTTGCATTTTGATGATTTTTTTGCCAAAATTCGGTAAAATTCCTGATATGGTTTAATTATTGCGCCAACTAATATCGGCGCTCTCAGCCCAAATCAGTAGTTTTGTGTATCATATTATGAAAAAAGTAGCGGGTATTATTTTCAGGTCGGCCATACTTATTTTAGCTGGTGTAGCTATCGGCCTTTTTGTAAGCGATAGCCACCTGACAGAACATATTGATTTTGACAACAACAAAGTATCCAAGGTATTAGATCTTGTCAGGCATAACTATGTCGACTCGGTTGATGTGGACAGCATTGAAGGTTCAACCGTAAATACACTTCTGCAAAATCTTGATCCCCACTCGCTTTATTTGCCGGCACAGCAGGCCACCTCAATTAATGAACGGCTTGAAGGCGGATTTACGGGTATAGGCGTTGAATATATTTTGCTGCGCGATACATTAATTATAACCCAGGTTAACAAAAGCGGCCCTGCCTATAACGCCGGCATTACACCCGGCGACAAGGTAATTGAAATAGATCATCAAAAATTTTCAGGCACGCATTTAACACTCCGTAAGGTTAGTAAAGCTTTCAGGGGCTCAAAAAATTCGCAGTTATTTATGGCCGTTATCCCGGCAGGCGGCAAAATCACTAAGTTTTATAACGTAAAACGCGATCATGTTGATTTAAGCAGTATGGATGCTGCCTATATGCTTAACCCAACAACAGGCTATATTAAAATAAGCAAATTTGCATCAACTACTGATGCAGATTTCAGGAAAGCCTTAATTAAATTAAAAATAGATGGCATGCAAAAACTGGTGCTTGACATTCGCGGTAACGGTGGCGGTTACTTAAATACCGCGACGGCTTTGGCCGACGAATTTTTGACCAAAAAACAGCTTATAGTATACACCAAAGGCGCGCATGAACCGCGCACTGACTATTTTGCAACCGATTCGGGCAATTTTCAACACGGTAAATTAGCGGTGCTGATTGATGAATATTCGGCATCGGCAAGCGAGATACTTGCCGGTGCGCTGCAAGACCTGGATCGCGCGGTGATAGTGGGCCGGCGGTCGTTTGGGAAGGGGCTGGTGCAGGAGCAGTTTCCGTTTGGCGATGGCTCGGCTATCAATTTAACCATAGCCAGATATTACACCCCATCGGGCCGCTCCATTCAAAAATCATATAGCCAGGGCGTAGAAATCTACCGAAATGAACTGGCGCAACGCATGCGCAAAGGCGAGTTGTTTTCTGAAGAAAGCAACCTGAAAGACAGTTCTTTTACCAAACCTACGCATTACCATACCTTAACCGGCAGGAAAGTATTTAGTGGCGGTGGCATTATGCCCGATATTTTTGTACCCGCTGATACCACCCAAAACACCTATGTGGCGCGCGTGTTAAACAGCAAACAAATTTTCCCTGCTTATGTAATTGATCATATGCAGCCATTGTTAAACAGGTACACCGCTGACGAGTTTTTTAAACACTACACAGTTACCGACGCAGACTTTGGCAACTTTATACTTTATGCATCGCAAACCGTAAAAGATATGGATGCGCGCGAACTATTAATCGCCAAAGAAAATATAAAAACACTGTTAAAAGCCTACGCAGCGCGTTTTAAATGGGGAGATGAAGCCTATTTTAAGATTATTAATGCTGATGATACCGCAGTAAAGAAGGCCGTTGAAGCTTTGTAATGTGCGTATGTGCAGATTTTAAGATAGGTAACTAACAGGATGCTTACAAATGTGCAAATGAATCATCTGCACATTCGTTTATCTATTTCTGTCTAAACCAAACCTGTATTGGCGCACCGCTAAATTCAAAGTTCTCCCTAAGTTTGTTTTCAATAAAGCGATAATACGGCTCTTTAACATATTGCGGCAGGTTGCAAAAGAAAGCAAACATGGGCGATGTGCCCGCAATTTGGGTGATGTATTTTATCTTAACATACTTGCCTTTTAATGATGGCGGCGGATAGTGTTCTATAATCGGCAGCATAACCTCGTTTAGTTTTGAAGTTGATATTTTGCGGGCGCGGTTTTCATAAACCTGGTTAGCCACATCAATCACCTTTAACACACGCTGCTTTTCCGTTACCGAGGTAAATACAATAGGCACATCTGTAAATGGCTGCAGCTTTTCTTTGATCATTTCTTCAAAAACTTTGGTGGTTTTATTATTCTTTTCGATCAAATCCCATTTGTTAACCACAATCATCACCCCCTTCTTATTTTTCTCTGCCAGGTGAAAAATATTGATATCCTGCGATTCAATACCTTCAACAGCATCAATCATCAGGATAACCACATCGGCTTCCTCCAATGCCTTGATGGTACGCATAACCGAATAAAATTCAATATTCTCTTTTACCTTGGTTTTCTTACGCATCCCTGCTGTATCTATCAGCATAAAATCATGACCATATTGGTTATAGTGGATATGGATAGAATCGCGCGTGGTACCGGCGATAGGAGTAACTATGTTACGGTCTTTACCAATCAATGAGTTAATAATGGATGACTTACCCACGTTTGGCCTGCCAACGATAGCATATTTAGGGCGGGTATTTTCTTCCAGTTTTTCTTCGTCAAAATGCTTAACTACTTCGTCCAGCAACTCGCCGGTGCCCGATCCTGTCATGGAGGAGATGTTGTAGATCTCGCCTAGTCCCAAACTGTAAAATACCGTAGCGTCTGACTGTTGATTATTATTATCAACCTTATTAACCACTACAAACGTTGGTTTGTTGCCTTTACGCAGGATGGTAGCAATCTCGTCATCCAGGTCAGTGATGCCCGTGGTTACATCAACCAAAAATAAAATAACGGTAGCTTCCTCAATAGCGATAACCACCTGTTCACGTATAGCGGCTTCAAAGACATCGTTCGAGTGGGCTACATAACCGCCGGTATCAATAACAGTAAACTCATGATGTGTCCACTCTGAGGTGCCGTAATGACGATCGCGGGTTACGCCGCTAAAATCGTCCACAATAGCTTTGCGAGTTTCTGTTAAACGGTTATATAAGGTTGACTTGCCTACATTTGGGCGGCCAACTATGGCTACTATGTTACTCATTTTAAGTTGTAAGTTTTTGAGTAGAGAGTTATGAGTATTTGCTCAAAAACTTTACCACTCTGTAATATCAGTTGCAAAATTACGAATACTCAAAACTCATAATCCACAACTCATAACTATTTATTCGTACCCAAATTTTTTTAGGTAATTTTTCTTGCTGCGCCAGTCGGGTATTACTTTTACAAACATCTCCAGGAAGATCTTCTTCTGGAAAAAATCTTCCATATCTCGGCGGGCATAGGTACCAACTATTTTCAGCATTTTGCCACCCTCGCCAATGATAATATTTTTTTGCGAGTCGCGTTCCACAATGATCTCGGCACTTATGCGGTGCAGCTTTTCGCCTTCAACAAACGCGGTAACAATAACCTCTGCACTATAAGGGATCTCTTTTTTGTATTGCTTCAGGATCTGCGCCCGTATCATTTCTGATGCGAAGAAACGGTCGTTCCTGTCAGTTAAAGCGTCCTTTTCATAATAAGGCGGATGCTCGGGCAGATGCTCAATCACAAAGTTCATTACCGAGATAACATTATGATCATGCAATGCCGATATCGCGAAGACGGCTTTTGGTTTTAGTTTTTCCTGCCAGTATTCAATCTTTTTCTTTACAGCTTCCTCGTCGCTCTGATCAATCTTATTGACCAATACCAATAAAGGCGCTTGTGATCCGGCTAATTTTTTAATTACATCTTCCTCGTCATACTCTTCATAAATATCGGTTACCAGCAAAATCATGTCGGCGTCTTCAATTGATCCTTCCACCTGGTGCATCATGCGCTCATGCAGCTCATAGTGCGGCTTAATGATCCCGGGGGTGTCTGAAAATACAATTTGATACTCATCTGTATTAACAATACCCAGTATACGATGGCGGGTTGTTTGGGCTTTTGGGGTGATGATAGACATTTTTTCGCCAACAAGCGCGTTCATCAGGGTTGACTTACCCGCGTTTGGCTTACCAATTATGCTTACAAAACCTGCTTTATGACCCATATAAAAATAATTAAAATAATATTTGGACTGCAAAGAAACGAATTATATCTTTGCAGTCCAATTAAAAGGAGTCACAAATCGCTTTTTACTAATTGAAATAAACATTTCGGGTTTATGTCCGTTATGTAATACCAACAAAAGATAGTGCGGGATGGAGCAGTTGGTAGCTCGTCGGGCTCATAACCCGAAGGTCGTAGGTTCGAGTCCTGCTCCCGCTACCTGAGCGCCTTTCTGTTAAGAAAGGCGCTTTTTTTATAACTTTTATAATTTTTCCTCCTTTTTTCCTCTCACCAATTCATTTTCAGTGCTTTTTATCAATTTTTTGGTTCGAGTCCTGTTGCCAATTGCAATAGAACTAAAAAATTCTTTTTCCAGAAAACAGATCGTAACTAACGCAATTAAATCATCCAATACGGTTGCAAAGGTTTGGTTCAGGAAGCCACTTTTATATTCAGGCGGGTAGTTTAAATGTCGGCACATGATAACTCACAGGCTCGACGAATTAACATCAATACTATCGCATATTTGCAAAAAGGACCCTGGCGACCAATCCAGGGTCCAACCAATATCTCTCGAGCGAGAGTTTTAGGAGAGGGAATATTTATCTTATTAATTTTCTGCTACCTTATTTTACATGTAGGTACCTGATTGTTGCGTGAATCCCTTGGTCATATTTAATGCTTTTTGTTTAGATACACCCTACGCCCACCGATTTTTGGAATAATAATAGTAACTGTCGAATTTGCTGGTATTGTCAGCGTATACTTTATAACGTTACTTTCTATTTTCCAATTGGAAATAATTTCACCGGTTTATATGCTATTGCTTTAATTATTTACTCTTGATGTTCATTTTGGCTAAGCATTATTTGAATTATTGCTCCTTCAGCCATCCATAGATAATTAACCAATCCTTTAGCCTGTCTAACCAGCTTATTTTTGCATTTTTTAATCCAAAACCATGTCCGCCAGAAGGATAAATATGTAATTCTGCGCTTACCTTATTTTGCAGAAGCGCCTCATAAAAAATTAGCGAATTTTGAACAGGAACAGTACGATCATCTTCTGCTTGCACTAAAAAAGTAGGTGGTGATTTTGCCGTAACCTGCTTTTCATTACTATATAGGTCAATAAGCTGTGGTGACGGGTCTTTACCAAGCAAGCTTACACGTGAGCCGTAATGTGTTAATGCACCCATCGTAATAACAGGATAAATTAACGCCATAAAATCCGGCCTCAGACTGATATTAGCTGGAGGTTGAATAACGGGCTTATCAAAGTGGGTACCCAACGTAGAAGCCAAATGGCCGCCGGCTGAAAAGCCGATAACCCCGATCTTTGTGGTATCGATATTCCAGCGTTTTGCGTTTTGCCTAATGAGCATCAGTGCCGTTTGCGCATCCTGTAAAGGTCCTATTGATTTATCATCCATCGTATTGTCATTAGGCAAGCGATATTTTAATACAAAAGCCTCTACACCAATTTTATTTAGAGCAATTGCGATCTGATTACCCTCCAACGCTACGGCTACGTTAGCGTAGCCTCCTCCGGGAATTACCAGCATGGCAGTGTGCATTGTCCCCTTTTCTAATAAATACGGCGTTAAGGTGGGTACAGACACCTTTTCAGCCGTACCCCACCGGTTTATGTACTCCATATAATCCGCAGGTGTTTTCTTAGAATTTGGTATATTCCCTGAATAGAGGGGTATACTTGTCTGCCCATTAACATTTACTGTAACGCCTATTGTTAGTATTGAGGTAACAATAACCACCTTTAGTAAACACAAATTCAGTTTTTTTTGATAGTTGAGCGTCATATTATTAATTATTATTTGATGTACTTGATATTAATTTTCGGGTTTAATAGTGCCGGAGTTTTGAACGTACGGATGTTGGATTGTCACAAGCAAGTTTGCGAAACATCTATATCTTTTCACAATGGTTCGCCGCTATATCATCAATCCTTATTTAGCCTTTTGTTGGCCGTTACTAAGCAATGCCGCATATAATTAATGCTATTTTATTAAATCGGGATAGTGGTGCATGATAATAGAACGTGCTTTTACCGAAAGAGAATCCGGAGAAATGGGCTTGTCCTGAGGGCGTGTTTGCTTTTGGTTAATTTCACCAAGCAGGCTCCATTTGCGTGTCATTTCAGCAGGCTCTTTGGCAGCATTTCTGTAGTCGGTAAAGTCAATTACTTTTGCTGTTGATCGATCATCTTTTTGACTGAGCAATGCCAAACGAAAATCTTTATTCATAAACCAACGGATCTCCTTATCAGCATCAGAACCACCTATGCCTGAACCAATTTCTTCAAAACGATAGTCGAAATTATTGCTCTTATAATGCTTTCGCCAGGCTAATCCAAATTGGCCCTGAGTAACAAGTTTCGCATCCGGCCACCGCTGTCTAATAGCTGTTAACCACTGTTTTAAATAAGCAAAATCGTAAGGCAACGAAAGTTCCCAGCAATTAGTCACCCATCCAAAACCATTTAACTGAAATCCCTTGTCAAAATTGATAGCGGTGGTGTGCATCATTTCCTTTAAGCCAGTTTCCAGCCCATATCTTCCAATTGTTTCAATTGGCCCAACACCCATACGGCTATTAAATCGCTGTGCAAAACCGGCCCTGCGTCCGGCTAAAAAGTCCACCGACCAGCCGTCAAGATTTACACAATCTATAAAATCAGATTTTCCTTGTGCCGGTTTACAGAAATGCTCTGTAGATGGATAATAAGGATATGATATCGAGCCGTCGCCATCCTGGTTATCAATACTGTACTGACTCCAAATATTGCCCTGGCATACGTGAATGTGTTCAATATCGGCCAGATATTGCTGGTTTTTAGCAGACATAAACCCGGCAACAATACTCTGCGGCCGGTAACCGTTGCCAACCATACGGCTGATAATATTAAGCGCATCATGGAGGTCCTTGTTTACTTGCTCTGTTGTATTATAAGCATTGGCAAAATAAGCGCCCGGTATAAATGTAATGTCGTCGCCATATTTATAATGATAACCAACCACCAGTTTTCTGATTTCCCGGTAAGCTGCCGTGGTATCATTCAGCGCGAGCCAGCTGAATGACCATGTTATTTTTCCGCCCGGGAATCCCTCGGCCACCGCAGTTCTGAAGGCGACAACTCGCACGGGGGTATGCAGCGCCCGCTCATCCTCGCCCAGGTTGCGGTTTCTTGAAACCTCTATTTGATTTACCCGGATCACCGTGTTGAAGGTGAGAAAACGTTTGCCCATTAAGGCCGTATTTTTCGATTTATTACTTTGTGCTTCCGTCCCTGAAAATGTAATCAGGAGCAGAAATGCCAGCGGGACTATGATCTTAAAATTCATATATATAAATAAGTCTTTGACAACAGGTGCTATTTAATTAAAGGATTACTAAGTAAATGATCGGGCTGGCTATTCAGCCCGATCATTTAATAAACTACCAGCCCGGATTTTGTTCCAGTTTATGGCCGTTAGCCTGGTAAAAAGCGACTTCTTTTGTTGGCAGCGGTTGCAGGTAATCCTTTGCTGGATCAAACTTCCGGCTTCGCTCGGCGATCAGGAAACCATTGGCATCAACTTTTGCCGCATAGCTTGGGTCATTATAAGGCGTTCTGGTTGCCCAGTCCGTGCCGGTTATTTTGATTCCTTTAATATCCTGCGGCAATTCTGTTTCGGCGGTTTTCCACCTGCGCAGATCATCATAACGAAAACCTTCGAGTGCCAGCTCTACCGTTCTTTCGCGCCTGATCTCAGTCTGCAGGTTCAGATTATTTGCAGTAACAAAAGCGTTGGTAAGGTGCGGCATCCCAACCCGGTCACGAAGCTTGTTAATCGATAAATCAAGGTCGTTGTCGCTTACGGCACCGTTTTTTTCATATAGAGCTTCTGCATAATTCAAAAGCACTTCGGCATAACGGATCAGGTGCCGGTCATAATCAAATAAACTATTGTCGCCTTGTCGGCCCGAATTATTTGCTAACGGATCCTCTGACATGTATTTATAAAGGATATAGCCGGTATTGTAATTACGTTGTGGCGAATTTGGCCAATTGGCCACTTTCGTAACCGGAAAGAACACGCGGTTGGTTAGCGTTCCGGGTTAGCAGCTTCAATATATTCCCCCGTAATTGGGTCTACCATACTATACAATTGACCCGCTGGGGGGAGCCGGCCTGAACGGAAGTACGCGGGAGAGTTATGTGCTAAAATCGATCAACAGAAGCCAAGACCATACTTTTATTGCCCCGGCGACAAGGCCCTTTTCAATCGGCAACTGCTTACCCGGCGGTTAAAATTTATAACCCAGCGAAATGCCAAAACCCGAGTTTTTTATTTTCCCCTCACGGGTTACGCCATCGGTATGTGGCTGCAGGTTTGCTAAACCCAATTGTGCACCCAATTGCACGGACAACTGACTAAAAAACTCATAGCCGGCTATAAAATTCAATCCATAATCAAAGGGTTTTCCATACAGATACGAATTTATATCCCCACCGTCCATGGTATTCTTTTTGAAGATAACATCCCCCTTTTTGCCAACAACCATATCGCCGATAGCCACATCGTTGTCCGACTTCCAGCTGCCTCCGGTGCCATACCCGAAATAAGGTCCGGCACCGAGTAATAGGTTGCCGGTACCTAAACGTGGTTTATACAACAGATTGACCGGCACCTGAATATACGAGGCGTTAACCCTAAAGTTAGTCGCAGAGCCGTAAAAGCCGCCAGTTTCCTGTTTATACCCCTTACGCGAATACTGCGCCGCCGGCTGGATATAAAAATTGCCTTCGACGGGAATATCAACCGTAAGTCCAAGAAGGATTCCCGGGACCGATTGGGTGTTTATTTTATTCCCATTTTCGTCGTTCATCAGCACATTTGAAAAGTTAAGGCCAGCTTTGATACCAACCTTCGTTTGGGCATAGGCCCGGTTTAGAGTGGCCATTAGGCAAGGCAACAAAATCACTAAGTATATTTTTTTGTTTTTCATATAGGAGATTTACAACGGACAGCTATCCGTTTTGTATAAAACGTGGTTCAGTGTCAAAACGCTACATCTATCGCTCAAATTTTACTTTTTTGTCTGTATTCTAGTAAATAAACGAGCGCCAAACTTAAACCGCATTGCTGATGGCTTAAGCTGGCGACTATTAGTTGAAATTATTTTCGAGAAAATGCTTTGCTTCCTCAATCCAGTTCTGTTGGGGGCTTAAATATTTATCAGGCCTGATACCGACGTTATCTATTGCCAGTCCCTGATCGATCCTGCGACTTCTGGAAGTTGCCCAATAGAGCATATAGGGCATACAGCTAAAATCTGCCCCTCTAATGTTGGCGTAATCTAACACCCCTGCGGTATGCCCGCCCATTAAAATTACTTTATCACTTTGTTTAGCCATCAGGAGAAATTCTTCAGTAGTACTTCCACAGTTTTTATTAATCAGGATCACAATTTTTTTTGGGTACGGTAAAACGCTCTTAAAGGTAATATCCCGGTCTTCAGAGAAGGAAACCAGTTCGCCTTTATGTTGTTCCATCTTCTGAACAACATCGCTGATAAATATTTTCTGATCGGCAGGCATCCCATTGGTTGTTGCTATTGCAGTCCAGCCGGCTATATTATCATCGGCAGCCAATACATCAGCACCTATAAGTCTCATTGGTTTTGTGTAGAGATATGGAGTTATCGCCTTATAAGAAAAATCTGCGCCGCCGCCATTATTCCTTAAATCCAGGATCAGATACGGCATATTGCTTAAATTAGATTCATTTGCTTTAAATAATGAATCGATGTTACTGGCATTCACCTGATTAAACGTGCTGATCTTCATGCATAGCGTTTTTGAGGAAAGCGCTTTGCTGGACACGGTTGCTTCAGGAATGGGTTCAGCAGATGTCCGCTCGCTTCCTTCACGCTTAAACTCCCCCAAAGCATCGTCCTTAATGGGTAAAGACACGTTTTCGGGGATATAATATTTATCATACCTGAGGCCTTTAAGCGTATGCTTACCGCTCTTCAGTTCCAATACCACTTGGCCTGGTAACCATTTACCCGCTTTCGAGGAAATTACAACTCCGGCATAATCCCGAAAGCTGGTTTTACTTCTGATTATAGCTATCCGGGATGTGAGATCGTCATCCCAGTAAATGCCTGTAATTCCCTTTGCGTTTTTAAGGCCGGCCAGATCATCATCCGACAACTTTAAACTTTCCATTCCCTGGATCCGCTGTTTCAGGTCAGCGCCTTCCCTCTCCTTTGATATCCTGTTTCTGCCTACCTGTATATGCCCGTCACGGAAAAATGTTAACCAATCATTAATTAAAAAAAGGCAGTGAGCAGGTGTTGCCATTGACCCGGATCGTTTAAGGGCCGATCGGGTCCATTTATCATAGTCAGCACTGGTTCTATCGTTCACTTTATCTTTAAAGCCTGCATAGTTTTTTTCAATTTTTGCTTTTACAAAGTTGAATTCATGGCTGCAATTACAGGATTGCCCGAAAGAATTGCAGGAAAGCAGGACTATAAGCAGCACACTGGTTAGGATCGATTTCACAGATCAAAGATGAATTAAAATCTTTAATAATTATTTTGATGAGTATTTCACTCTATACGCTTTTACAGCAAGGGTATCAAATTGGGTGAGTGATTGAATGAATGACTCATTTAATTCATTATGAACGGTACCGTATGCCAAGGACTTCAGATTTCCCTGGTCATCATATCGCACCAACTTGTAATAAAGCAGCGAGATGTCAAGAGACCGGTTGTCGCCATGCACAACATACTGGTAGTTATAGGTGCCATCTAAATTGGTGTCAAACTTATACTTGAAAAGTTCAGATTTAATTATGGGATCGTCTTCAATTTTATTGGTAACGATCGATTTCAAAATCCGGGTATCACCAAGCACTTTGACGTTGATGATCTCAGCGCTGTACCTGATCTTTCCGTTATCATAAAATGTAAACCTGGTTTTTCCATAGCCGTTACTAACGTCAGGCTCAGCGAACCTGGATGAGTAGAAGATCTCCCCTGTTTTTGTTTTCAAGCTATAATTTCTATCCAGATAGTTCTGGATAGTTTTGCTGTTAAGGTGTGGATCGAGTTGCATACCCCTACCCGTAAAGACCCGCATCTCCGACACAGGCTCCAACTTATCGAAAGTCATGATAACAGGATCTTTTATGATATCACCACCCGTGTTTTTGCTACATCCGAAAACCGACACGGTTAGTAGCAGGACACCAGCTTTAAGCCTTATCCCGGAGATTTTGAAGTGCATTGATCTAAACATATAAATTTATTCTTTTTTATCATTATTTTCTTGGTGGCTTTTAAGCCACTCCAGTCTGCGCTGATCAGGCAGGTGTTTGATCGAGAAGCTTTCAAACTTCGCCTCGAACCCGTTCCCGTCAGGGCATGCAGCCATAAGGCCTACCTGTACCGGCGCATTATCCTGGAGCGGTGCATTCCTGGTCATGATGTAAGTTTCATCGTCTAACGAATAAAAGATCTCCACCGCATCAAGCCTGCGTACGAGCTTTATCCAAACGAAAGGCGGTACTTTGCCGAGTGTGGTAACACTCCAGTCGCTCTTGTCGTGGGTTACTACGGTACTTATGTTAAATTTGCCGTCTACAAACTCTACACCAGCTTTAATATAGTTTTTCTGATCGGTGCGGATCATGAGTCCCATCTGATCGAAACGCGCTTTATAGGCGCCGGTGATCTTTACCTTTGCTTCCAACTCGCCACCATAATTGGCATAATAAAAAGGCGCATCATCAACTGTGAAACCATAATGAGATATCCGCCAATAGTCGCTTTTGGCAGTCACCTGCATGATCAAACTATGATTTCTGATCTCCCAATGCTCCGGTTCATTATACCATTGCATTTTTTCAAGGGTTTGTGCTTTAATTTCATTTAAGCTCAACAACAGGCTTAACGCGATAAAGATTTTCTTCATGAATTTGTTACGGATCAAAATAGCCTGGTAGCCATTTGAATTTTGTATGTTCGCAAAGCTATGGTCTGTCTAAACCACTAACAATGGCGATTAATAACCATATATAGATGGAGAATATCCGGAAGCTTCTTGACATTAAATTATTAGCCCAGCCATTTGGCTCACCGCAGGCTAACCTGCAGCTGGATGAGGGCAAACTCATTGCACAACTGTACAGCAGATTGGAAAATTGCATAAGCGTGTTGAGCGATATGAAGGCAAGAAAAAGCTATATCTATTACAGCCCGATAGCCGAACAATTACATCTTGACACAAAAGAGACGGAAATCCATTCTATCTGGGAAGACAAGTTATTAAGCCAGGTTAATAAGGAGGATCTGCAGAAGAAGTACCGGCTTGAATTTCAGTTTTTCCAGTTGTTAAATTCAGTTGATATAACCGAACGGGCTGATTACGGCGTGGTTACCAAGCTTCGGGTTAAGAATACCGCAGGCACCGATTTAGTGCTGCAACATCGGCTGCTGTATATCGGCAGTTCAGCAGATGGAAGCGTTTGGTTAGCGCTTTGCCTGTACAACTTGATGTTTGACCATCCTGGTTTTAATATTCCCGAGGGGGTTATTATCAATACCCTAACAGGCACGATCATTGATCCTAACCAACATGGGGTTAAAGAGATCTTAACTTCCCGGGAAAAAGCCGTACTTCAATTGATCAAACAAGGAAAGCGCAGCAAGGAGATTGCGGGCAATTTATCGCTGAGTATCCATACCGTGAACCGGCACCGGCAAAACATATTCCAAAAACTTAACGTGACGAATGCCATGGAAGCCTGCAGGGTTGCCGAAGCTACCGGATTGATTTAGGAATGTGTCTTATTCGAAAAGCACTGCGAGCCGGTAAGGATACACAATATTGAGCTCAATTCTTGACAATACAAGCCCAAACAATAATTTTTTTAGCATACATCAATTATTTTTAGTCAAAACAATTCTTATGTTAATTGCTTGTATGGATGAGCAATCATCCCTTTTCTTTTGATCATATCATTATTTGAATCCGGGTTTAACTCCTCCCAAACGGATCAGTAAGTAATCTTTCACCTCTGGCCCTTTGACCTGTGGTACTTATGGAAATTAGTTTTAATTAATTTCTTTTAAACGCTGGCGGATTAATTTCGCTTAGCTTTGAATACATAAGGCTTGACTCAATTTATTTAAACTCAACACTATGCCCTTTTTAGATCACGTATTGCAGTCACCAATCTATGGATGGAAAGACACAAACGACAACCTGATCAAGCCAACAAACGGCGAAATTTACCGGGCGAAACTCAATGAAGTTATTATCATCCTTATTTACAAAGGCGGCCTGGTAATGGGTGTTCTAAAACACATTAAAAATGAATGAATTTACCAAGTCTGGCGTCCCTCCATTAATTATTTCTGATCAGGATAACACGACCGCCCATAACGAAATTGGGTTAAAATTTAATTACAGGAACATCCTGGACACGATCACGGAAGGGATCTACGCTATTGGCAAAAACGGGAGGTGTGTATATGCCAATAGTGCCTGTTGGCGGACACTCGGATTTAACTCGGACAGCGAACTGCTTGGACGAAATATGCACAGGTTGATTCATCACAGTCACGCAGATTTAACGACATACTCAGCCGACAGTTGCAAGATCGGGAAGGCAGTTCGGGAAGGTATTGAAATTATTGCCGATGACGAGGTGTTTTGGTCCAAATCCGGAATTGCTATCCCTGTACGTTACCATGCCTATCCGCAATATGAAGGGGGGCAGTTGATAGGCGCTGTAGTCAGTTTTTATGACATCAGCTCTGAAATTAAACAAAAAAAATTATTGGAAGCCAGTGAAAATAAATTCCGGAACATTTTTGCCAATGCCCATGCTGGGATCGTCTATTTTGATGAAAATAATTTTACCTTATCTGCCAATCCTGAATTTCTTGATCTTGTTCAATATTCATTGGAAGAACTCAGAACGATGCATATTACTGACCTGATTTTAGAAGATGACTGGAACAGAGAACAATCGCTCAGGAAAGAATTGCTTAAAGCCGAACGCGAAAGCTACAGTATGGAAAAGCGGTATATCCGGAAAGATAATACGATCGTTTGGGTAGTCAGTCATGTATCAGGATTTAGAGAAAATCAGGATGCGCCTTATAATTTTGTTGCCGTGATAGCTGATATCAGCAAACGAAAATCAATGGAGCTGCAATTGAAGGAGCGCAATGAATCCATGAATAAGTTCATTTCTATTATCTCCCATGATCTGCGCAACCCTGTGGGTTCTATTAAGAGTCTGGCCGCGTTAATGAGTGAGGAGTTGTCGGCCGGAGATATGGATTCAATCAGTGAATATGTGCATCTGATTACCAGTCAGGCCGATCACACCTACAATTTATTAATCAACCTGCTCGACTGGAGTAAGTCGCAGGTTGTTTTTCAAAAATTCCAGCTCGAAGAGATCGGGCTGTCAGACATTATCCGTAAAACCGTGGATCAGATAACGCTGATGGCATTTAACAAATCGTTGAAGATTAACATTAAATCCCCGGCTAATTTAAAAGTTCATGCCGAAAGGAACATGCTTGCCACCGTGCTCCGGAATTTGCTTACAAATGCGATTAAATTTAGTTATGAAAATGGCGAGATTAACCTGGCAACCACAGAGGATAAAAAAAATATAATCATAAGTATTGAAGATTATGGCAGGGGGATGTCAGCAGCGATCAGGAACCAGCTTTTTGACAATGGTCTTCCGGTTACTACACCGGGAACGGCGAATGAAAATGGCACGGGGCTCGGCTTATTACTCAGTAAAGAGATAATTGAGTTAATGGGTGGCAACATTTGGGTCGAAAGCGAAGAAAAAAAAGGCACGATATTTTATTTTACATTAAGAAAAACCCGTACTTAACTATCGCGATCTTCTAACGTTAAGCTGGAATGAATGGATTATCAGATCAGGTTATCCGTCAACGTGGTAATATCCAGAATCACTTGGTCCAGTTCTTCGGCAGCCTTTTTCAGCATCGGGATGATCTCGGCGTTCGGTGAATCTTCCAAACTGCAAAGCTGGGCAAGTCCCAGGATACTGGCCACAGGTGCTCTGACGCGGTGCGACTGGATCCAGGCAATCTCCCGCAGGCGCTTGTTCTGGTCTTCAATTTTATGCAGGTGCTCCTGTGACTCGGTGATGTCACGCAGGAAGCAGTTCACGCCGCTGACCTCGTCATGCAAGTCACGGATTGGGTTAAAGCTCAGCTCCTCGTAAACCTGTTTACCATCGATCCCGCGTTGCCTGACAATGCTGAAAGCTTCGCCCCTGAATGCCCGCTCATAGCTTTCGAAAAAAACTTTTATCTTTTCCTGTCCAAAGTCAGCATTGGTCACTTCGTCCTCATTTTTGCCGGTCAGCTCTTTTACCCGGTCCCAAAAGGCCTGGTTGCCGGTGATGATCTGGGATTGCCTGTCGACCGACCAGATTAGGTCCCGTGTATTGTTAATGATCGCCCGGAGGTTCTGTCCGTCGTTGTAGATCTTTTCCTGGATCTTTTTTTGCTCGGTAATATCCACAAAATAGACGGCGATGCCATCTTTGGTCGGGTAGACATTCATCGAACCCCAGACTCCCAGCGGGGCGTAAAGTTCTTCAAAGTGCACGCTGACCCGTTCCTTCATAGCCCGCTCGTATTCGGCATAAAAGCGGCCTTCGCGGGAACGCGGGAAAAAGTCCCAAAGGTTTTTGCCGGTTACCTCCTCCCTGGTACAGGACAGCGCCTGTTCGGCGGCTTTGTTTATAAAGGTTACTTCCCAGCGGCTGTTCAGTGCGTAAAACCCGTCGGTAATACTATCAAGTATCTTCTCCAGCTCAGCGGATTTCTCGCTTACGATCTGCTCGGCCCGCATTTTTTCGTCAATATTGACGATCAGCACCTGCCGGGCGTCTTTGCCCTCAAAGACGGTATGATGGGTATAAACGCTGACATAAAAGCGTTGCCCCGCCTTGTTGATATGGAGCAAGCGACCCGCATTCACATGGCCTTCCGGCAGGGCTAGATGGAATTTGATCAGGGCGGGGATTTCTTCCGGCGGGCGGATATCGGTAAGCTTCAGTTGCATGAATTCTTCCCGGGTATAGCCATACTGTTCGACGGCGGCATCGTTCACCGCCAGAAAGCGGAAACTCTGGTCATCATAAATATACATTGGGGTAGGAATGCCGTCGAAGAGCCGCTTGTAATCCTCCGCACTATTTTCCTGGCTTTCTCGCTGCTTGCTTAACCGAAAATAAAGCACCAAACCAATGATGAATATTAAAGCCAACGCAGCACCAGCGACATACATAGGGTAAAATTAAATGGTTTATACGGGGAATGTAATGCAAGTTAAGGTTTTTATTTCGCATCCTGTAAGCTGTAATGTGCGCGGCATCGTTCTTTGGCGGTTTTGCCGTTTTCGCTGTGTCGTCTGGTGAAATCCGACCCGGTGCTATGCCGGATCCCGTTGTCCTGATATAGGGGAATCAACCCCCTTTAGTAACTTTTATTTAATCCAAAAGCTTCAATTCTTTAGAGAAAGGCTCGAATTTTCCAGTTAGCAAAATCTTTAAATCACTCATTATATTAAAAGATATACGAAAAATATCGTACATTTGATATGTAAGTTCATCATAGCCGATTCATTATTATGAAAACCTGCAAAATTATCATTCCGCTGGCGGGACTCATTGCCGCCGCATTTTTATCAAATGCCCAAACGGCCACGCCGGTCGTTTACAGGTATGCCTTCTTTACCCAGGTTATTCCGGTGAACCAATATGAGGGTAAACGGTTTAAATTATCAGCCAGCTTAAAAGTAAACGGTCCTGACGAACAATCAGCAGCTACCATTTTCGCCCAGGTCAAACTAAGAAACGGGAAGCCCGGTTTTCGCACCAATCCCGCTCAAACCCTCGGCAACTATAAAGAATGGAAAACGATAACCCTGACCGGGAAGATAGACAGTGATGCTTCAGTGATCGAACTCGGCGGTTATACAAAAGAGAAAGGCGAATTTCTGTTTGACAGCTTTGAACTACAGGTCGAGCAAACCCCGGATAAATGGCGGTCTATCGTTATACCCAATGGCGATTTTGAGCAAGGCGGTATGCAAAGCTGGATTTCAGGCACTACTGCCATGCCCCTGCAATTTGACGGTGTAAGTTACGATTCAGAACGCACTCACCCGTTTGCCGGCAAAAGCAGTTTAAAATTGGTCGCGCGCTATATCAATTACGGCAGTAATGCAGACAATGGAAACTACGCGACTGTCAATGGGATTAAACTTTATTACGAAACTTATGGAGAGGGCAAGCCGCTGGTGCTGCTGCATGGTAATGGCGGGAGCATTGCCAACCAATCGGCCAGGATAAGTTTTTTCAAATCGAAATATAAAGTCATCGCGATAGACAGCCGGGCTCAGGGTAAATCAGGCGATGACGGGAAGGAACTGACCTACGATCTGATGGCTGATGATATCAACCAATTATTAGAGCAGATCCATATTGATTCCGCCTATTTTTGGGGACAAAGTGACGGCGGTATCATTGCGCTCGAAATGGGGATGAGATATCCGAAAAAAGTGAAAAAACTGGCTGCCTGGGGAGCCAATATCCAGGCCGACTCATCGGCGTTTACGCCCGGCATTTATAAAAGTATTGCTGTAGAAGCCAAGAGCAGCGATCCGCGGAAAAGAAAGCTAAATACGCTGATGCTTAATTACCCGCATCTGTCTTTCAGCGCGCTAAGCGCGATCAAAGTCCCCGCACTCGTTATGGCAGGTGACAGAGATGCCATCTCGCCGGAGCATACGCTGAAAATCTATCAAAGCCTCCCAAAAGGCCAGCTATTCATTATGCCAGGTGCCACACACTCTGGCGCTTACGAAAAGCCCAATTTGTTCAACCAGGTGTTACAGGATTTTTTAAACCAACCCTGATGCACGGTACGATTTGTTGGGCGAAATAGCAAATCAGCCTTGAAATATCCGCAGCTAACAAGCTGAATTGCGGCAATCTGACAGCTATCGGCGGCATTATTTTATCTTTTGCCCTTCGTGTACGCCATCCTCATTTACTAAAAGTTTAACTATTTCGCCTTTGTTATTCCTGATAAACTCTATTTCTACATTAGGTTCCTTAGAAAAGAATTTGTTGTTACCCTCGGCGAAAAGTTCGATCTTCTTCTGTCTCCCCAGCTGAGCAAATACATGATGATCTTCTGTTAAAATTGTTAAAACCAGCCCCGGGCCCATTTGGTACCGGCCGGTATAGGCTTGCAAAACGTCGTCCGAAAGGGATACCACTTTGTACTGTTTAGAATAATATAACCCCTTAAACTCGTAAACTTTGGCTATGCTATTTACAATTTCCTGGATGATGGTGCCATTGGATGTGTTGATCATTATAATCAATCCGTTTCCATCTTCAAGACTACCATAATACTGAGTTATAAAACCTTCGTCAACGCCGCTATGCTGGAAATATTTGGTTCTGTCACGATTATCTATAAAAACACCGAGCGCCGCCGATTGATCAATATACGGCGTAAGCCGTATTTTAGTCATTTCCTGGTTAAGCACTTTGTTTGATTTGTCTTGCAGCGACAATTGGGCCCTTTGCCCATTCAATTTTATAATTATGTACAACGGCTATGCTTTACATGATAAAATGCCATCCGGTCATTAATATTATAAGCCGCCTGCCCTTCAGTTTGTACTGGGGGCAAAAGCCCATTCTCAACTTGCCCTATTTTTTCTTTGATGGTTATATCCTGAGCACAGCTCTGAACAGCAAAGAGAACAGTAAGCGCGGGAATAAGCAGCAGAGATGACGCCTTCATAATTGTGATTTTATGGTTTATAAAGGCACGTTAGCGTTTTGATTTCACATATATATATTCGCTTAAAACAGTAAAACCCCGCATTGGCGGGGTTTTACTGTTACTTAAAAAGGCTTGTGACAGGCTTTATACGTTATTAAAATGGCAAATCATCGTCATCCGCGGTCGAGCTGATATCAGCCGGGGCTGCATACTCAGGTGCTGCACTACTGCCTGCACCACCGCTTAATACGTTAATTTTCCATAATTGCATAGAGTTAAAATAACTCTTCTTACCGGTTTTATCGGTCCAGGGGCGACCTCTTAAATTAAAGAAAACCTCTACATCGTCACCAACTTTTACATTGTCTAACAAATTGCAGCGATCTTGTATAGCTTCAAATTTCAAGTATTCCGGATATTGTGGATTCTCTACATATTCAACTATAACTTCTCTTTTTTTCAGTGCCTCAGTAACTTGTGCTGTCGGGAACACTTCGTGTATCTTACCCTTAATTTCCATAGTTCAAAAAATTAAAAATGTAAAGTTAACAGATAAGAAACGTAAATCCACACAATATTCAGCAAGTTTTCCACACTGAAAGCAAATTATTCCACCTGTTTCGGGTATTTCTTAAAATGTGAAACACCTGAAATACTTTAAGGCTACAAACATTTATTGTGGCTATGTTTTTTAAAGGTTACTTTTGCAGCTAATCATAAATTTATTAAATGTAATGAGTTGGATAAAATCGCTTCATGCATCTAACTTATTGAATATCAAATAATGTCAGTTTTCCACACCGAAAGTAAAATAATAATAACCTGTAATAAAAGGCTATCGCCCTATTTGCAACAGGAAGTTGAAGAATTGGGATTTACCCCCACACGCGTATTTCAAACCGGCATTGAGCTGCAGGGTACCGTTACAGAAACTATCGCCTTAAATTTAAATCTGCGCTGCGCCAGCCAGATACTATATCTTTTAAAAAGCTTCACTGCCGAAAACCCGCAGGAGCTTTATGATGAACTGGTACAAATTGAATGGGAAAACGTGATTGATTTTTCCGGGTATTTCTCGGTAACATCAAACGTTAATAATGAGCATATATTAACACCCCTGTTTGCCAACGTTAAAGTTAAAGACGCAATCGTCGACCGGATTAAATCAATAAAAGGAATCCGCCCAAACTCTGGTGCAGAGGGCAATAAAACCGTAGTGCATCTTTACTGGCAGGATGACAAGGCCGAGATTTTTATAGATACTTCCGGTGAAACGTTAGCCAAACACAGCTATCGCAAAATACCGGGCAAAGCGCCCATGCTTGAAGCGCTGGCTACGTCAACCATCATGGCTACGCACTGGGACAGAAACAGCACATTTATTAACCCTATGTGCGGCTCGGGCACGCTGGCTATTGAGGCCGCATTGCTGGCAACCGACAAGCACCCCGGGTTATTCCGCATGAATTACGGGTTTATGCATATTATGGGTTATGATGAACAGGCGTTTTTTGTAGAACGCCGGGCCCTGAAAGATAAAGCCAAAAAAGATATTGGCTTTAAAATTATTGCCACCGATATATCACAGGATGCGATTGACGTATCTCAAAAAAATGCCAGAACAGCGGGTGTAGAACATTTAATAGAGTTTAGCGTTTGTGATTTTGAAGAAACCGACGTGCCGGAAGCGCCGGGCATTGTTATGTTTAACCCCGAATACGGCGAGCGCCTGGGTGTACATAGTAAGCTGGAGGCAACGTATAAACGCATTGGCGACTTCATGAAGAAAAAATGCCTGGGTTATAAAGGTTACATTTTTACCGGGAACCCGGATCTGGCTAAAAAAATAGGTTTGCGTGCATCAAGAAAAATCGAATTCTATAATGGCAAACTTGATTGCCGGTTATTAGAATATGATTTATATGAAGGCACCAAGCGCGAACCGAGAGAAGAAGTATAAATTATGAAAAAGATAGTATTAGTTGCCGTAATAGCCTTAATAGGTTTTTATGCAAAAGCGCAGGAGCAATTAGCTTTCCCGTTTCAGGGAGGTAAAGAAGTAATGGCAAGGTTTTTTAAAGACAGCCTTATTGTATCGCCGCAACTCATTGCCCGGAAGGCCACCGGCACAGCAGTCTTTAAATTTACTGCTGATGAAAAAGGCACCATCAAAAAAATAATTATTTATTATGCTGATGATATTACACTAACTGAACCGATTATTGAAGCATTAAAAAAATCAAACCATAAATGGATCATTCCGGATCATGAGAAGTTTCATGATTTTATAATTCCGTTCAGTATAAGTTTTACTCCACCGGCTATTGCTAACGCCGGGCTGCAAAGGGCTGTTTATAATTTTTACAAAAACCGTAAACCGGTAGTTTCTCTTGATCAGGTACCGCTTGATATGGCAACTTTATTGCCTACGGTACTGGTAAATTATGATTTATAAGATCAGAAACTTAAAATCATTAATTTGAAATTAATTTAATAAATCCAAGGGGCTAAAATTTTCGTAGTTAAGGGTTAACAACCCCCTACTACATATGAGCAATAAGATAGCCAGCAAAATTAAGGCCATAGCGGCAGTCATCAGGAAAAAGAGAGAACAAAAAAATTATACGCAGGAATACCTTGCTTATAAACTTGATATTTCTCAAAATGCTTACAGTAAAATAGAGCTTGGTTATACTAAAATAACCGTCGAAAGGCTCTTTCAAATTGCAGACGTACTGGAAGTAAATCCCACCGAATTGCTGGATGCCGACCAGGATGAGGCCGAGTTTAAACTTTTACGTACCGGGACAGATTAGCAGAGTTATATATTTGCACCATAATTTGCAAATATGGAGCAGGCTACTATCATTGACAATACAATACATTTTGTAAAGCAAACTTTAAAAAATGCCGAAGGCGGGCATGACTGGTGGCACATAAACCGGGTGTGGACCAACGCCAGGCTTATAGCTCAAACAGAAAATGCCGACCTGCTGGTCATCGAGCTGGCGGCGTTGCTGCATGATATTGCCGACAGCAAATTCCATAACGGCGATGAAGAGGTTGGACCGGCAACAGCGGGCAACTATCTGCAAACTACAGAAGTCGACCCCCAAACTATCCTGCATGTACAAAATATAATCAGGTACATGTCCTACAAATCAAATTTTGATAAACCCGCTTTCCACTCGCCCGAATTAGCTATAGTACAAGATGCCGACCGGTTGGATGCCATTGGCGCCATTGGTATTGCCCGCGCATTTAACTATGGAGGGTTTAAAGGCCGCGAGATCTATAACCCTGAAATTAAGCCCGACCTGAATATGAGTAAGGAAGCGTATAAGAATTCGACCGCGCCCACCATCAACCATTTCTATGAAAAACTATTGTTGCTGAAAGATAAAATGAACACCGAAACCGGCAAACGCCTGGCACAACAGCGACATGATTTTATGGAACAATATCTACAACAGTTTTATATAGAATGCAAATAATAATAATATTTTTAGACAAGTCTAAAAATATTATTAGCTTTACCTAATTAATAACAGGCGCAACTCATTATGAAAAAAAACCTCTACTCATTCTTAATATTATTATTAGCTGCACACCTTGCCTTTGCGCAGGATACTTTAAAAAAAGAACGTTTTAGTTTTCATTTCCAGCAAACTATAATTTCGCAGTACAAACCGGCTTTCACCGCTAAATATACAGGCGATAATAGTTTGCAAACCGGTATTGAAACAGAAAGCTCTATAACATCAACCCTGTTTGGCGCTGCGCGATTATGGAAAGGCGCCGAAGTGTTTTTTAACCCGGAGATATCAGGCGGTGCAGGTATCAGCAAAACGCTGGGCGTGGCCGGCTTCCCTAATGGCGAAACCTTCAGGGTAGGCAGCGCGTCGCCGGCTATTTATATAGCCCGGTTATATTTTAGACAAAATTTTGAGTGGGGAAACGAAAAAGATACCATTGAAGCAGGCCCCAACTTATTAGGCGGCTTAAGAAGCAAGCGCTATTTCTCTATCACCGCGGGTAAATTTGGCATGGCCGATTTTTTTGACGGGAATGAATTTAGCCATGACCCACGCAGCCAGTTTATGAACTGGGCCTTAATGGATAATGCGGCCTGGGATTATCCGGCCAATACACGTGGTTATGCATTGGGCGCCACAGCCGAATTAGGTCAGCCTGACTGGACATTGCGATTCGCTTTTACGCTATCAACCACAGAGGCTAACGGATCTGTTTGGGATCAAAAAATAGGCAAAGCTAACACCCAGACTTTAGAATTTGAGAAACGTTATACCCTAAACGGCCAAAAAGGCACCGTGCGCGTTTTAGGATTTTTAAATAATGGCAAAATGGGTAACTATCAGCAGTCACTGGCTTTAAGCCCGGTTGCGCCTAATGTGGATGCTACGCAGGCTTATGGCCGTCATAAATATGGTTTTGGCATCAACGCCGATCAATACCTGACAAATGATTTTGGCGTATTTGCCAAGCTAAGTTATAACGATGGCCATACCCAAACCTGGTATTTTACAGAGATAGACAAATCAATTAGTTTTGGTGCGCAGCTAAAGGGCACGTCTTGGAAACGCAAAGACGACGAGCTGGCACTGGCTTTTATCGGTAACGGCATATCTAACGCCCATCGCGATTATTTAGCTGCCGGCGGTTATGGCTTTATTATCGGCGACGGCAAATTAAATTACAGCACAGAAATGATAGCCGAGTTGTATTACAAACTAAATGCCTATCAAAATAAATTTTTCATATCGCCCGATTACCAGTTTATTTTAAACCCGGCTTATAATAAGGACCGCGGCCCGGTAAATGTATTTTCAATAAGGGCGCATGTTGAATTTTAACCGGGGAATAAATTAGGGAAGTATGGTTCTGTAAACGCCGGGTAATGTAAAAAATCCAACACATAGTACTTTACCGCTGATAAACATCGTTAATTCGCAATATGAAACGTAGTGTTGCCCTGGTTATCCCCCTGTTGATCTTAGCAAATTTTGCTTTCGCGCAAAAAGTTGTAATTCTAAAATCTACCGTTAAATTTCAATTAAAGAACCTGGGCGTAAATACCGGCGGCACTATCAATGGGTTGCAAGCGACTATGGTGTTTGACCCCGATAAATTAGAAACCAGCAGCATTGAAGCGGTGCTCGATGTAAATTCAATCAATACAGACAACGACCTGCGCGACAGCCACCTGCGCAGTGATGAGTTTTTTGATATGGCCAGGTACCCTAACATCATTATGAAATCTGTTTCATTTAAACACAAAAGCGGCGATAACTACATCGGACAGTTTAACCTGACCATAAAAGATAAAACTAAAACATTCGCCGTGCCATTTACTTATTCCGCAGTTAATAATACCGCTACTTTTAAAGGCGGACTTAAGCTAAACCGGCTTGATTTTGGGATAGGCGGCAAAAGCCTGGTTATGGGTAATGAAGTATCGGTGAGTATTGAAGTTGAGGTAGCCAAATAATATCCGCTTCTATAGCAATTACAAGCTTTTGTCAATACGGCAGCAAGCCAGAGCAATATAAATGCATCTATAATATCATAACTTCAACTTAACAATCCCGCAATAATCGCGCAGTAGCTAATCAACTACAAATCCGTAACTTTACGGCTATGAAATTACGGGTACTGGTTTTTATAAACGCGTTGGCGGTAGCTATTACGATATCGGCAGTAAACTATTATTTTCAGCATAAATTATATGATATGGCCATAACCTTTGTGGCTACTATCATAACCAGTTTTATTGTTTTTTACTACCTGATTGAAAAATACGTTTACTCAAAAATTAAACTGATTTACAAGCTTATCCATAATCTTAAGCTGGGCCGCGATCTGCGCGATGCACTGGGCGAACATGTTAGCTCTGACCCGATAAATGACGTAGAGCATGAAGTGAAAGAGTGGGCCCGCGAAAAGAAAACCGAGATTGAGGGCCTGCGCACGCAGGAGAAATTCAGACGCGATTTTTTGTCAAATATCTCGCACGAGTTTAAAACCCCTCTTTTTGCCATACAAGGTTATATTGAAGCCCTGCAGGATGATGACTTTGATGACAGGGACCTAGCCCGTCAGTTTTTGGATAAAGCATCCAAAAATGTCGACCGGCTGAGTTATCTGATCAAGGACCTTGACGAAATCTCGAAGCTGGAATCGGGCGAATTGCCTATAAACTACACCAGATTCAAGATCAATGACCTTATAAAAGAGGTCATGGAATCATTGGAGATGAAAGCTAAGCAGCACAATATTAAATTAATATTTAAACAAAAATATGATGAGCCTATCCCGGTTATGGCCGATCGTGAAAAAATAACGCAGGTACTGGTTAACCTTATTGACAATTCATTTAAATACGGCAAGGAGGGCGGCAATACCTGGATCACCTTATTTGACCTGCATGACCAGGTACTGATTGAAGTTACCGATGATGGCATGGGAATTGAAGAAAAATACCTGCCAAGGCTTTTTGAGCGCTTTTTCCGTACCGATACCAGCCGGTCAAGACAGATAGGCGGTTCAGGACTGGGGCTTGCTATCGTCAAACATATTGTAGAGGCACACCAGCAAACAATTAACGTACGCAGTACGGAAGGCGTGGGCTCAACCTTTGGTTTTACGCTGCAAAAAATGAAGCAAAATATACCTTTTCCGCACCTACCAATTTTAAAAAGTTAACATTAATTTAACATATCAAGCGTACCTTTAGCAAATAATCATCAATCATGTCATTAAACAGCATTTTCCAGTATTTTGTCCCTAAGGATAAAAAAATATTCTTCCCTTTGTTTGAACAAGCATCTAATAACGTGGTAGTTATGTCAACTATTTTAGTTGAGGTTGTTAACTCTAACAATCCGGCAACGCGCGAAGAGCTATTTAAGCAAATTGATAAACTGGAAAATAAAGGTGACGAGATTACCCACCAGGTTTACCTGGAACTGGGCAAAAACTTTATTACGCCGTTTGACCGTGAAGATATCCATGCGCTGGCAAGCGCTATTGATGATGTTGCCGATTATATACAAGGTGCCGCAAACCGCATGAACCTATACCGGATCGATGACTATAACGAGCATATCCGTAAACTGTCAGAATTGGTATTGCAGTGTAGCCTGGACCTTGAAAAAGCGGTACGTGAATTAAAGGACCTTAAAAATGTACGCGCCATTGCTGATTCATGTATCCGCATAAACAGTGTAGAGAACCAGGCCGATTATGTGTTTGACCGTGCCGTTGCTGATCTTTTCCTTTATGAAAAAGATGCAATACGCCTTATAAAATATAAAGAAATATACTCTGCACTTGAAACCGCCACAGATATGTGCGAAGACGCTGCGGACGTAATGGAATCTATTTTAGTTAAAAACGCCTAATCAACCTCTATAAATAAATGGTTACTACCCTTTTAGTATTTGTAGTTGCGCTGGCGCTGATATTTGATTACACCAACGGCTTTCATGATGCGGCAAACTCAATAGCCACCGTTGTTTCAACCAAGGTATTAACACCTTTCCAGGCAGTACTATGGGCCGCTGCTTTTAACTTCCTGGCTTATTTTGTGGTTAAAGATCATAAAGTAGCAAACTTTGTTTCAAAAATTGTTATCAGCGATTTCGTTAACATGCACGTGATCCTGGCCGGATTAATTGCCGCCATAACCTGGAACCTGACTACCTGGTGGTTTGGTATACCGTCAAGTTCGTCACATACGCTCATAGGCGGCTTTGCCGGCGCAGGTATGACCAATGCGGTATACATGGGATCAAACGCGCTGATGGCCGTAAACATGCATTACATTATACCCATTATATTATATATTGTACTGGCGCCTTTTATAGGCCTGTTTGTAGGGTATCTTATCACCATTCTTATTCTGCATATCTGCAAAAATGCCAGGCCGGCCGCTGCCGAACGCTGGTTTAAAGCGTTACAGTTAATATCATCTGGCTTGTTAAGTTTTGCACATGGCACCAATGATGCCCAAAAGGTAATGGGTATTTTATATCTGGCCTTAATATCATCAAAAATTATTGGCGCCGGCGCGGCAATGCCCGAGTGGATTCCGTTAGCCTGTTACTCGGCAATTGCATTGGGCACCATGTCCGGGGGCTGGAAGATCGTTAAGACAATGGGCAGCAAAATAACCAAAATAACCCCGCTTGAAGGCGTAAGCGCTGAAACTGCAGCCGCTATTACCTTAGGTTTTACCGAACACTTTGGTATCCCGGTTTCAACCACGCATACTATTACCGGTTCAATAATTGGGGTTGGGTTAACTAAACGTGTATCGGCCGTACGTTGGGGGGTTACCATTAACCTGGTTTGGGCATGGATAATCACCATCCCTATCTCTGCTTTAATAGCCGGATTGATATACGCTTTACTCCAGGTTACCGGCTACTAACAACTCTATTTTTTTATTGCTAAATTGCAGCATGAAAAAATCATTGCTGTTACTTCCGTTACTGGTTGTTGGATTGGCTTTATCGGGCTACGCCCAGATCATTCCATCTTCTCTTGAAATTGGTACCGCTTTAAAGCAGGCCCTTCAGCAGGGCACTATTAAGAGTGCAGACCAGCTATCGGCCGTAAATGGTTTTTTTGGTAATGCAGCAGTTAAGATATTGTTGCCACCCGAAGCCCAAAAGGCCGAACGGACCTTGCGCAGTATGGGCATGGGCAAAGTTTGTGACAACGCCATCCTGTCGCTTAACCGTGCTGCCGAAGACGCGGCAGCGCAGGCAAAACCCATTTTTATCAGCGCCATTAAAAAAATGACATTACAGGATGTCACCAATATCCTGCTGGGCAGCCAGGACGCCGCTACGCAATATTTCAGGAGATCAACCACCGGCGAGCTTACCGAGAAATTCCAACCGGTAATACAGGCCAGTTTAAATAAAGCTAATGCTACCCGGTACTATACCATTTTAGCCAATACTTATAATAAAGTGCCGTTTGTACGCAGAATAAACCCGGATATCGCCAATTATGCAACACTTAAGGCTATTGACGGTTTATTTATTGAGATAGCAACACAGGAGCTGTCTATCCGCCAAAACCTGGGCGGATCACGCTCTACGCCCCTGTTAAAAAAAGTATTTGACTTCGCGGATAAGAATATCAGGTATTAATTTAAACCACTTTCAAATTATACTTATACAAAAGCCCTGCTAACCCATGTGCCGGGAATATGGCTTTATTCATGGTGTTTAGCTCCGGGTCAATACTATAGTTTATTGCGGTGGCGAAGCTTACAGCTGTAAGATCGGTACGGTTAAAAACCGCCCCGTTTAGGTCACAGTCGGCAAACACTGATCCGGCCAGGATAGCCTGCGTAAACGTTACTTCTTTTAATGATGATTTGATAAAGATGGTTTTAGGCATCTTCTTGCTCATGAATGATGAATAGTCCAGCGTACAGGAGTCAAACTTAACCGTAAACAGAAAGTCCTCGCATAAGCTAAAGTTAATCCCCAGCAATTTACAGCCTTTAAACACCACGTTATTCATGGTAGACCGCCCAAACCTGATCATGGACAGGTTGCAATCTTCAAAAACACAATCAATAAATTTGCATACTGCAAACTCGTTATCGTTAAAATCGCATTTCTTAAAGGTACAGTTATTAAATTCCGTATCGCGGGTTACTTTGCCGGTATAACTTACCTCGCTAAAAACTTTATCGTCGTGGATGGTTGCGCTCATAGCTCATTTCAATCCTTCCACAAATTCGCGCATGGCCAGTCCGGGATCAGCTTGTTTCATAAAGGTCTCGCCAATCAGGAAACCGTTAAAGCCCGCTTTTTTCAATCCTTTTATGGTCTCTGTATCGCTTATAGCGCTTTCAGATACTTTTAAAAAATCGGCGGGGATATGTTCTGCCAGTTGGTAGGATGTTTCAACAGAAACAGTAAAATCAGCCAGGTTGCGGTTATTTACCCCAATGGCATCCAAATCAGGATTAATGCTGCGCTGCAGCTCTTCCAGGTTATGAACCTCCAGCAATACGTTAAGGCCAAGGCTCTTTGCCAGTGTGGCCAGTTTATCTATTTCTTTTGGAGTAAGGATGGCTGCTATCAACAGGATAATATCGGCACCCAATGATTTTGCTTCAATCACCTGGAACTCGTCAATCATAAAGTCCTTGCGCAAAACCGGGATAGTATTTGCCTGGCGGGCCTTAAACAGGTCGGCTTTGGTCCCCATAAAAAAATCGGCATCTGTTAAAACAGATAATGCCGAAGCGCCCGCTGCCGCATAGCCGGTGGTAACGGCCTCGACAGCCACTTTATCATTAATGATGCCTTTTGATGGCGACCGGCGCTTAAATTCGGCGATGATGCCGGTGCGGGCGGGATCAAGCAAAAAATCTTTAAAAGAGTAAGTCGCCCGGCCAAATAATGCCGATGCTTCTAAGTCTTTAATACTGGTGCTGTTTTTTGCCGATGCTACCTCGGCCTTTTTATTGAGAACAATTTTATCAAGTATATTCATAAACCCTGCGCCCCGCTTTTTAACAGGGGAATATTTGGTTAATTATTATCGTTTATTTTAATTGGCAAAGCTAACTAAATTATCAATTGCGCCACTGCCGGACTGCGGGGCCAGCCAGTTCTGCATCATTTCTTTTCCAAACTCCGTCAGGATAGATTCAGGGTGAAACTGTACGCCACGCACATCATAACTGGTATGCCTTATGGCCATGGCCGAGTTGTCAACCTCATCAACGGCGGTAACGGTTAAAACATCCGGTATGGATTTTTCATCCACCACCCACGAATGATAGCGGCCTACGTTAAACTGGCGGGGCAAACCCGCGAAAAGCTTTTCAGTGCCGTCAGTTACGGTAATGGGCGTGGCTATGCCGTGCATAGGTTGCTTAAGGTTGTACAACTTACCGCCGAAAACCTCTGCAATGGCCTGCTGGCCAAGGCAAACCCCAAAAATGCTTTTGGTGGGCGCGTACCTGGCAATAACTTCCAACAGCAAACCGGCCTCCGACGGGATCCCCGGGCCCGGCGACAGGATGATCTTGTCATACGCGTCAACAGCATCAATTTTAAACTGATCGTTTCTCCAGACATCGCATTGCAAACCAATCTCATTTACCAGGTGTACCAGGTTGTAGGTGAATGAATCGTAGTTATCAATAATTAAAATTTTACCGCCCTGCCCCTTAGAGGCAACCGATGCAGCTATGTTTTTATTCTCAGTCATAATCATTATACTTTTAACACTACGCGTTATAATTCTTCTGCCAGTTCTACCGCTTTACGTAAAGCAGCTATTTTGTTATTTACTTCATTCAGTTCGCTCTCTGCTACTGATCCGGCTACAATGCCTGCGCCGGCCTGGTAATGCAGCGTATTATTTTTGCTTAAAAACGACCGGATCATAATCGCATGATTAAAATCGCCGTTAAAACCAAGGTAGCCTATGGCGCCGCTGTAAAAGCTGCGTTTAATGTTTTCGTTCGCGTCGATGATCTCCATGGCACGGTATTTTGGCGCACCGCTTAAGGTACCTGCCGGGAAGGTATCGGCAACCACTTTAAAGGTAGGTACATCCGGCTGCAGGTTGCCGCTTACCATAGATACCAGATGAATTAAATGCGAGTAGTATTGCACCTCTTTAAAAGCCTTTACCTCTACATGTTCACAATGGCGGCTCAGATCATTACGGGCAAGGTCAACCAACATTACGTGCTCTGCCGATTCTTTAGGATCATTTTTAAGGCTGTACGCCAGCTCTGCATCTTTCACATCATCGCCGGTGCGTTTAAAGGTGCCGGCTATGGGGTAGATGGTAGCTTTACGGTTTTTAATGGTGATCTGCGCCTCGGGTGATGACCCGAAGATCCTGAAATCGCCATAATCAAAATAAAACAAATAGGGCGACGGGTTAATGGAGCGCAATGCACGGTACACATTAAACTCGTCGCCGGTAAACTGCCTGGAGAAGGCCCTTGAAGGCACAATCTGGAAAACGTCGCCGCGGTAAATATGCTGCTTCATCTTTTCTACTATGGCGATAAAGTCCCCATCGGTAAGGTTTGATTGTTCATCAGCTTTGCTTTTGAAAGTATACTCCGGGAAGTTTTTATTTTTGATCAGGTCCTCTATTTTGTTGATGTCGCCGCTCTCCTCCCCGCCTTCCGGCTGGTTATGGAAAATATACAGCTCGTTTTTAAAATGGTCGATAGCAATGATATAGCGGTAAATATGGTACTGCATTACCGGAATTTTGCGGGTAGTATCGTCGCTTTGCTTTAATTTAATAGTTTCAAAATGCTCAACCGCTTCATGGGTAAAGTAGCCAAACAGGCCATTAGCCGTAATTTTTAACGGGATATCCGTTGTTTCAAAACTGCTCAGAAAATTGCTTAAGTGACTGATCAGCTCAAACCCGCCTTCGGCCAGCGTCTCTTCGGTGCCGTCAGGATAACGCTTGGTCAGGCTGCCGTCGTTTAAGGTAAAGCCGCCAATAGGGTCGCAACACACGTAGCTGGTGCTGTTTTCGCGGCTGTGGTAGTCTGAGCTTTCCAGCAAAAGCGAGTTAGGGAACACATCCCTTAACCGCAGGTAGATGCTTACCGGGGTAGTTGTATCGGCAAGCAGTTTTTTATACGTGGTATTAATTTTATATGTTTTCATTATATTATTTTAAAAATCGTTGTAAACAAAAAACCCGGCGAATGAGGGTCGCCGGGTTTTCGTATCAGGTTTACAATTGGTTAGTATCCTATGGTCAAAAAGTTATCCGGCTGCCAAATTTAATTGGTGCCACCAGCTTTTAATATTTACCTTTTTGATCATTGTGGACGCAAATTTAGAAAGAAATTTGAATTGACAAACTTTTTCGCCATATTTTTTTAACTTATTTTAAGATAGAAATTTTGCCGGCAGCCAATGCGCCAACAATTATAAGCAGTGCAAAGCCATAAAACAGCGCAATTATTTTGTGTTTGGCTTCAGGCAGCACCAGCTTTTTGCTCTTGCTGTGGCCCACGGTTATCAGCGCTATCGCTATCAGCATCATTACCCAGTGCTCAACCGTGAAGTAGCGCGTAACCGGGTCCTTCATGGTGGTGCTGTTAAAGGCTACCAGCGGGCTTAAAAAATACAATACGATCCCAATCAATAACTGGGTGTGGGCCGATATCATGGCAAATAAATTACTTAACCTATTGGTATTGGTATAGGGCCTTCTGCCCAGCCAGCCTAACAGGGCCATTATCAGGGTATAGATAAATAATACCATTACAATATACCTGAAACCCGAGTGCAGGTGCTGGAAGAAACTATATGCGTTCATGGTGCTGTGATTTTTTTGACGAATATACGGAATGGTGATTGAAGATTAGTTATTGAAGAGCAAAGATTGGGATCGGCGCAAGTGCAGCGCAGGGGGTGTTCCACTTTGCATGAGCGGAACGAAGCGGAACAGAGCGGAACACCACTGGCAGTTAAATGGAACACCATCATAGTTAAAAATTTAATTTTTAAATGGAGTGACAGGATTATGGCAGTGTGTGGGGTAATGACCAGGTGATGAAAAGCAATGAAGCACAGAGATTATTACCGCCGTCCAAAGCGCAAAGGCCTGTCAGCTCGCGCGGTCGGGAGCCTGGCCTGTGAAGTGGCAGCGATCGGGCTGACTTGATGTTTGGTTACTTTGCAGCTAAGGTAAACGGCGTAGCCCTCTTGAGCTCCTTAAAAAAACAACAACAGCAAAAAACTAACCAGGCCTTAACGGCCATGAGCGTCCCGGGCGATAAGTACGACAACATACAAATCCGATTAGCTTATGTAGAGATTATTGATTGACAATTGTTTTTTATAGGAATCAATGAGCTCCCGATGGTCGGTTGTCTTCATTCTTCGCAATGACGCAGTGCTGAGCAAAGCGGTAACTGTCCACTTCGTCCAACCCGTCCTTTCCCCTTTTCTATCTTCTGCTCGTTTGCATATATTTTGCAAATATTTATGCTATTTTTATATCGCTTAAAATTTAAAATCCATTTAATATGAAAAAAGTAACCGGCCTGGGCGGCGTATTTTTTAAATGCGATGACCCGAAAGGCATGAACGAATGGTACGCCAAAAACCTTGGATTGGCTGCCAGCGAATACGGCGTAACGTTTGAGTGGCGGCAGGCCGATGATCCGTCGAAAGAGGGGTCCACCTCATGGTGTACCTTTCCGCAGGATACCAAATATTTCAATCCGTCCACCAAACCATTTATGATCAATTACCGGGTCGAAGATCTGACCGCACTGGTTGCCGAACTGAAAAAAGACAACGTTACCATTGTTGACGAAATTGCCGGGTACGATTATGGCAAATTTGTGCATGTGCTTGATCCGGAAGGGAACATTATTGAGCTTTGGGAACCGGCAGACGACCAGGATAACGCGGCAGGGTAAACCAACAGTAACCTTTATCTGTCATCAAAAAAAATCTGGCAAACCACAAGCCGGGGAGGCTTGCGGGAGCGAAAGCTACTTACCAGCCAATTTGTTGTTTGCTAATTGTTAATTGACTGAAACCTTAATTAAGGACCTTTATTTTGGTGACGATGATATAACCGTAACTACCCAGCGTGGTTGTATCATGCATCCAGTTAAGGCTAACATTTATGGGGAAATTTTTATTCGGGTCAATGCCTAACTGCTGTAAGTTTTTATTGATATTGTAATGCGGCGGGGCATTTTTTGTGGTATCGTTCATGATCGTGATCATCAATCCGCCGCACATGGCACATGTCCGCTCATCATAGCCGGTGATACCCCCCTGACTTTGATACGGGTTTACCCCAGTTTTTTTTGCAGGCTGGCAAACCCAATGCAAGACAAATAACCAGAACCAGCTTTTTCATGCCTCTTTTTTGATACTACGTACCGAAACCCAAAAACGCTACAATAGAACCAAAAAAATAAATGCTTTTTTGCCCGGTAGCCGCCTGTTAATTGTTTGCCGGGCAAGCGCTACCCCGCGAAACTAAACTTACCCATCAGCACATTGGGGTTGGTGCCTATGGCCAGCGGTTCGCCGGCAAGGGCCTCGTTGCCCAGCAGGGCAAAAAGGATGGCTTCTTTGGCATCGGGGTTTATGCCCAGCGCGGCGGTATCGGCAATGGTGGTGCGGTACAGGCGCTCTTCGAGATATTTCATTACAAACGGGTTTTTGGCGCCGCCGCCGCTGACAAACATCCTGGCGCCTTTGGGCAGGTAGGCGCGGGTAAAGTCGGCAATGGCTTTAGCGGTGAAAGCGCTGAGGGTGGTTATAATATCTTTGGGGTCGATATGGCTGGTGCCCGACCGCTCCTGGGCCTTGCGCACATATTCTTCGTTAAAAAGCTCGGGGCCGGTGGTTTTGGGCGGGGCCTCGCCAAAGAAAGGATGTTTCAGCAACGAGTTTAACAGCGCCTCGTTTACCACTCCGGAAAATGCAATGGTCGAGTCCTGGTCAAACGCCCTGTTAAAGTAATTGCGGCAAAACATATCAATCAGCGTATTGCCCGGGCCAATGTCTGAGCATAGTACCTTACCCATATCGCCGTCGGCAGGTAAAAATGTAAGGTTTGATATCCCGCCGATATTGATCAGGATCCGGTCCTCGCCCGCCTTGCTGCCCAGCAATACATCGCCATATAAAGCCAGCGGAGCGCCCTCGCCCCCCGCGGCCAGTTGTTTCTGGCGAAAATCGCTGATCGTTAAAACACCGGTCTTAACGGCAATGTGGTCACCGTCCCCAATTTGTAAGGTAGCATTAGGGTACCCTTCCTGCCGGTGCAATCGTTTGGGCGCATGGTAAATGGTTTGGCCGTGACTGGCTATAAAGTCAACCCCGGCGGGGTCAATCTGCCACGTTTGCAGTGCCTGTAGGATCAGGCCGGCATGGTAGTCGCCAATAAAATCATTCAGTAAACACACTTTTTCCAGGTCGACCTGGCGGCGCGAGAATATGGCCCGCACCTCGTTTTTAAAAAAATCCGGATAGGGTACAGTTATAAATTGCAACAGCTCACATTGTGTTTGTAACCCGCTGCCGGTAAACCTGCACAGGGCAATGTCCAAACCATCCAGTGAGGTGCCCGACATTAAGCCAATACCTATGCGCGCCGGCTTTTGGGCGATGGTAACCAGGTGCTGTAAATTTTTGTTGAGCTGTGCCATATCCGTTAGTTTTTATATGGTGCCAGGGGACTCACCCCGCGGCACTTCATGAGCGACCCTATCTCCTCCGCAAGCCGGAGCCTTCAAGTTAGGCAATTAGGAATAGACAAACAAAACTATTTGGTTTTTTATCCGGCGGGCACGGCCAGCGGCACACCCGTTTTAACCGGAATACCAAAATCAGGCGAGCCGTCTTTTTTCCAGTTAAACTTCTGCATCCGCGGCGAACGCTTACCGCCGCAGCCGCAATTGGGTGCAGGGTTAGCGTGGTAAATGATCCAGTCTTCCTTACCATTGGGCGATTTAAAGAAACTGTTATGTCCGGGCGCATATACGCTGTTTTCGGCACTGGTTTCAAATACAGGCTTAGGCGATTTTGTCCAGGATTTTGGGTCCATCAAGTCTGCCGAAGCATCTGCGGTAAGCATACCCAGGGCATAATGATCAGTCCAGCAACCACTGGCCGAGTAGATAAGGAATAGCTTATTATCATGTTTTAATATCTCGGGCCCCTCATTAACGCCAACATGGGGCGGGCTGGCGGTACCAAATTTTTCCCAGTCAAATTCAGGGCCCGACAGTTTAACCCGGCTGCCTTTTATGGTGTACGGATTTTTCATTTTGGCGATGTAGATATTTTGCTGCCCGTTACCATCGCCTTCCCAGCCCGACCATAACATATACAGCTGGCCCTTATGTTCAAACACCGAAACATCTATTGCCCATTTATTGGTAGCATCGCCAACCTGGCCCTTAAATGTCCACTCGCCCGTGGTAGGGTCGGCCGATGGGTTCTCCAGCACATACACCCGGTGATGGTCATTGCTGCCATCATCGGCAGCAAAATACATGTACCATTTACCTTGCAGAAAGTGCAGCTCGGGCGCCCAAAGCTCTTTAGAATAAGGTGTGCCGGCGGGCGCTTTCCAGATCACGGTACCGGGCGCAGTGGTTAACCCGGGCATGGTCCTGGTTTTCCGGATGATCAACTGGTTGCCGGCCGAATTGGCATAATAATAAAAACCGTCATGATAGATCACCCAGGGATCGGCCCCCGAAGGCAGCAGCGGATTGGTAAAGGTGGCCGCAGGCGCGGTATCCTGTGCAAAGGCGCCGGTGGCAAGGGACGCAAAAAGGCATAACGTTAACAACAGGTTTTTCATACGGACTGGTTTGATTGGTAATTTTAGGTAAAAAACGGGGCAAAAGCAACAAGCCACGCCCCAACCTCTTGTTTGGAGAGTGGTCTTTAAATGAAATTAAATATCATCAGGTCAATCAGAAACCTCTCATTTGGAGCAGGCAGGATAAGGTAAAGTTTATATATTTGCCATGCCCAACCTTTTTTTTATGGCCAGATTAAATTTATTAGAAGAAACCCGGTACGAAAAACTACCCGTTACCGTCTATCCAAATCCTGCCGCCGGCGCCGTAGCCGTAGCACAACGTATAGCCGCCCTTATCCGCAGCAAACAAAAAAACGACGAAAAAACCGTACTTGGCCTTGCCACAGGCGTAACACCTGTGGCAGTTTATGCCGAGCTGATCCGCCTGCATAAGCACGAGGGGTTGAGCTTTAAAAACGTTATTACTTTTAACCTCGATGAGTACTATCCTATGCAGCCCGGCGCTTTACAAAGCTACGTGCTGTTTATGAACCAGAATTTATTTGACCATATAGATATTGACCGCGCCAACATCCATATCCCCGACGGCACGCTGGCCGAGGATAAAATTGCCGCCTTTTGCCTTAACTACGAAAAGCAAATAGAAGAACTGGGCGGGCTCGACCTGCAGATACTGGGTATCGGCCGTACGGGCCACATCGGGTTTAATGAGCCGGGGTCGGCGCCAAATTCAGGCACCCGTTTAGTTACGCTGGATGACCTTACCCGTACCGATGCCGCCCGTGATTTTGGCGGCAAGGAAGGCGTGCCTACCAAGGCCATCACCATGGGCGTAGGCACTATCTTCAAGGCCCGCGAAATCATATTGATGGCCTGGAGCAAAAAGAAAGCGCAGATCATCAAGAAGGCGGTTGAAGGCGAGTTATCCGGCGAAGTGCCGGCTACCTATCTGCAACTATCAGATCATGTCGAATTTATACTGGATGAGCCGGCCGCGTCTGAGCTTACGCGCTTTGATACTCCCTGGCTGGTAAAGGATTGCAACTGGGACAATGACCTTAAGAAGAAAGCCGTAATATGGTTGTCAGGCAAAGTTAACAAGCCCATATTAAAGCTGATAGACGAAGATTATAACAACAACGGCATGGCCCAGCTGGCAACAGAGCAAGGCCCTGTGTATGAAATAAACATTGACATTTTTAACCAGATCCAACATACCATAACCGGCTGGCCGGGCGGCAAACCCGACGCAGACGACAGCCAAAGGCCGGAACGTGCGCAACCGGCTAAAAAGCGGTCTGTTATATTTTCGCCGCATCCGGATGATGACGTGATCTCAATGGGTGGTACATTTATAAGGCTGGTAGACCAGGGGCATGACGTACATGTGGCCTACCAGACATCGGGCAATACCGCGGTTTGGGATGATGACGTATTGCGTTATATGGAGTTTGCAATCGATTTTAATAAGAGCCGCGGCGATGATACCTCAAAACTGCAACGGATCCACAGTGATATGCGGGCGTTCTTTGCCAAAAAACAACCTAACCAGATAGACACCCCCGAGGTGCGCGACGTTAAAGGTTTTATCCGCAAAAGCGAGGCTATTGCCGGCGCGCGTTACGCAGGCCTGCATGACGACCATATCCACTTTATGGCCCTGCCATTTTATGAAACAGGCAAGGTTACCAAAAACTCGGTTAGCCAGATAGATGTGCAGATGACGATTGAGCTGTTACAACAAATACGCCCACACCAGATATTTGCCGCCGGTGATTTTGCCGACCCGCATGGTACACACATTGTATGTTTTAATATCATACTGGCGGCGCTAAATCAGCTTAAACAAACAGAAGACTGGGTAAAAGATTGCTGGCTGTGGATGTACCGCGGGGCCTGGTTTGAATTTGCCACCCACGAAATTGAAATGGCCGTGCCGCTGTCACCGGATGAAGTAATGCGTAAACGTTACGCCATCTTTAAGCACCAGTCGCAAAAAGACCCTGCAGTTTTCCCGGGCGAGGATTCGAGGGAGTTTTGGGTACGGGCAGAGGACAGGAACCGCGAAACAGCAGAGAACTATGATAAGCTGGGATTCGCGGAGTACGCCGCCATGGAAGCTTTTAAACGATATTATTTTTGAGTTCTGAGTTAGACGTTTTACGCAGCAGGCTAGTTTAAAAGTGATACATTAGATGCGGACATTTTTCAAAACTCCAATTTATTGACTTTCAGGAACGTGTTAATAATATCCGGGCGATGAACATAAAGCTCATAAAAAAGTAAGGGATTACAAACGTATAACCTACCACGTAAAACGTACGACTTAATGAGCAAAAACTCAAAACCCAGAACTCAAAACTCACGACTCCTCTCACTGGACGTTTTCCGCGGCATTACTGTGGCTGCTATGATCCTGGTAAACAACCCCGGCGACTGGGGCCATATTTATGCGCCGATTGAACACTCTAAATGGAATGGTTGCACCCTGGCCGACCTGATTTTTCCGTCCTTCCTGTTTATTGTTGGGGTATCTATTGTTTATTCAATGGAGCGCAAGATAGCCAGTCCGTCAAACCACGCCAAAATGATCTGGACAGCTTTACGCCGTGGGATCATATTAATTGCAATAAGCCTGGTTATTCAACTCATACTACATCCAGGTTTTGAACATCTGCGTTTTCCGGGTGTTTTACAGCGTATCGGGGTTGTATTTTTTATCTGCGCGGTGTTATATATCAAAGCTTCTGAACGTGTGCGCGACTGGCTATTTGTTTTTCTGCTGATAGGCTATTACGTGTTAATGAGCTTTATACCCGTGCCTGATACCGGCGTGGCCAGCCTCAACCCCGAAACAAATATGGGGGCCTGGCTTGACCGGACAGTTTTTACCACCAATCATTTATGGAGCGAATCGCATACCTGGGATCCTGAGGGTTTATTGGGTACGCTGCCCGCTATTGCAACTGGCTTATTTGGCATCCGTGCCGGCAGCTGGCTAAAACGTAAGGACCGCGAAGACAGTGTTAAAGTAAGCTGGTTATTTACCTGGGGCGTGCTGGCCGTTGTTTCAGGGTTGATATGGGATTTGTTCTTCCCCATCAATAAAGCTTTATGGACAAGCTCCTTTGTATTATTTACCGGCGGCTGGGCAACTATTGCGCTGGCACTTTCTTACTGGCTGGTAGATGTGCAGGGTTATAAAAGGTTCACCGGTTTCTTTCTTCCGTTTGGGGCCAACGCTATTACGGCCTATATTTTATCAGACTTTGTGCCGCATTATTTTAATAAGATAAAAATAGGCGGCTCGTCTGTTTACCAGATCCTTTTCCAGTCGCATTACTCTCCCAATAATGCCTCATTGGCTAACGCAATTTTGATGATGCTGCTTGTTTGGGTATTAACGTGGATACTGTATATTAGGAAGATATTTATCAAAGTATAAAATGAAATTTAATATCAACCTAATCATTATCACCCTGTGCTTTAGTGCGTTTTTTTTTAACGCAAATGCACAAACTGCCGGGTCCGCCATTACACCGGCACACCTGCAGGCGGCCGAGAAGTTTTTGGTTGCCTACGGCATAGGCGATCAATTTAAAACCATGACAGAAAACGTGATCAATGTAGCCAGCAACAGGCTCCCTGAAGCACAACGGGCAGAATTTGCCGACGTGATGAGAAAATTCATGGCGAAGTACTATACCTGGGATATCATAAAGGGCACAATGTCTAAAATATATGCGCAGGAATTTGACGAGGCCGAGCTTAATCAACTGGCTGATTTTTATAATAGCCCCATCGGTAAAAAATATGCCGAAAAAATGCCCGAGCTTGTCCAAAAGGGCATGCTGATGGGCCAGCAAATAATGGCCGAACATAAAGACGAACTTGTACAAATGATTCAGGATAAATCAAAACAGCATTAAATACTTTTTAACTAACCTTACCGTTTTTGCATCTTAGCAAAAATATATTTCAATTCCGCATGAATTTTAAAAAGACCATTCTTTTATGGGCTGTAGCAGTGATGATTACAACAGCCGGCGCATTTGCCCAGGTTAAAAAAAAGTCAACTACAACCCCGGCACATAAAAGTACAACCGCAGCCGGCAAACCGCAAGCCAGGCCGGCTTCATCTTCCGTATTACCTGTTGACCCAAATGTATTAATTGGCAAACTACCAAACGGGCTCACCTATTATATCCGGGCCAATGGCCAGCCAAAAAGCAGGGCACAGCTGCTGCTGGTAACCAGGGCAGGATCTGTTTTGGAAACCGACGCACAACGCGGCCTGGCCACGCTGGTACAACATATGGGTTTCCAGGGCACCCGCGATTTTTCAAAAGATCAGCTAACCGGCTATCTTACCAAGCTGGGCAGCAAATTCGGGCCTGATGTTAACGCGTTTACGTCATACGATGAAACGGTTTTTCAGCTATCGGTGCCAACAGATACGCCAAAGGTTTTCTCAAACGGATTTGGCCTGCTGGCCAACTGGGCGGCACGCATAAATTTTGAGCCTGCTGCCGTTGATGCCGAAAGGAGTTTACTTGCCGCACAGGCAGCCCAGGGTGGCAAAACGCCCGAGGATAGGTTGCAACAACAAACCTTGCCGACACTACTTAATAATTCGCGTTATGGGCTTCGTTTGCCCATTGGCTTAGAAAGCACCATAAAAAATCTTACCGCTGCCGAAGCTAAAAACTTTTACACCGATTGGTACCGCCCCGACCTGCAGGCCGTAATAGCCGTTGGCGATTTTGATCCCAAACAAGTTGAGGAACTGATAAAATTTAATTTTTCATCACTAAGAAACCCGGTGCCCGAAAAGCCTTTGCCGCAATATTCGGTTGCCCCGGCGCCTGGTACGGTAGTTAAATATGCTACCGATAAAGGTTTCCCGTATACGCTTTTCCAGGTCATTGTTAAACATCAGCAAACTGTTGTTAAAACACCTGCCGACGTGATGCAAAACATCCGCATAAACCTATTTAACCAAATAATTAATGCCCGGGTAGCTGATCTGACCAGGATACCGCAGCCGCCGATATTGTTTGGGCAGGCCGCCTATTCAGAGTTTGTGGGCAAGCTGGATGCCTTTTCAACGCTGGTGGTAGCCAATGGTCCGCAGGGTTTAGAAACTGCTGTTAAAGCCCTGATTGGCGAAACCGAGCGTGTTCGCAAATTTGGTTTTACCTTAACCGAGCTTGAGCGTGCCAAACAAAACGCACTGGTGCAAATTACCAATAACTACTCCGCTAAAGATAATTCGCCGTCGCCCGGCTACGCCAGTGAATATGAGCATAGCTTTTTAACCAAACAAGCCCTAACCGGCATTGACTATGAGTACAATTATTATATAGATAACATCGGCAAAATAAGCCTTGAAGAAATGAACGCCCTGGCGGCCCGCTTAATTACCGACCAGAACAGGGTAATATTAGTTGAAGCACCGGAAAACGAAAAAGACAAACTGCCTAACGAGCAAACCCTGCTAAAATGGATAGCTGATGCAGGCAACGGGTTAAAGCCCTATGTGGATGACCGCGAAACTCCATTTATGACTGAGTTGCCTGTACCGGGCAAAGTGGCTTCTTTAAAAGTTGACAGCACCCTGTCAGTAGTGAACATTACACTAACCAACGGTGTAAAAGTAATTTTAAAACCTACCCCGTTCACGCCCAACCAGATACTTGTTGCAGGCTATGCCTTTGGCGGCACATCGCTTGCCAGCGACCAGGACTTTACCTCGGCAAACCTGGCGGCGCAGGTCATCAGCAACAGCGGGGTAGCCTCTTTTAATCAAACCCAGGTTAATAAAATGATCGGCGACAAAGGCTTTAGTATAACACCCTACATAGGCGATATTACCCAGGGTATAACAGGCTACACGGCATCAGCCAGTTTTGATTCGGCAATGCAATTATTGTATTTGTACCTTACCAGTCCGCGCAAAGATGCCGAGGTATGGAAGACCTTTATCGACAAGGCAAAATCAGCCCTGGTAAAAAACGCCGATGACCCGGGCACAGTTTACCAGGATACCATTTTATCGGTTTTGGGCGGTTATAATTTACGCTCCAAACCAGCTACCGAGGCGCAATTAAATGCGGCCAGCCTGGATAAAGCTTTTGACTTTTACAAGGCCCGCTTTGCCGACGCAAGCAACCTGACCTTTACGTTTACCGGTGATTTCAAAGTATCCGACATTGTACCGTACCTGGCAACTTATCTGGGCAGCCTGCCGTCGACCCATAGTAATGAAACCTTTAAAAATTTAGGTATCCATCCGCCGGCAGGGCAAATCACAAAAACGGTAACCAAAGGGGTAAGCGATAAATCAACCGTACAATTAATATTTAACGGCAGCTATGATTATAACGACGCGAACAATGTCCAGGTAGACGGCCTGGAAGAGATCTTAAACATACGGCTGGTTGATTCGCTTAAAGAGAGTAACGGTATTTACTCGCCAAGCGTAAGGGCCAGCTATGTTAAAAACCCCGAAGGGCGTTATAAAATAACTATCGCCTTTTTAGCTGATGCCAGCAACACAGATAAAGCCATCAGCTTCATGCTTAATGAAATAAATAAGATAAAGCAAAACGGCCCTAACAGCAATGATGTTAAACTGTTTATTGCCCGCGAAGCGCATAACATACAAGCCCAGTATAAACAAAATACCTACTGGCAGGCAGCTTTAACCGCGGCAGCGCAAAATCAGCAGTCACCCGCCAAAATACTGGCGCGTATGCAGAGCCTTGAACAGGTAACTGACCAAAGCGCGAAAGACACCGCTAATAAATATTTAAATAACAACAACTTAATTAAAGTCATACTGCTGCCCGAAAAGAAATAGCCGGGCAATAGGCGATAATAAAAACAAGGTCCTGCTGATTCAACGGCAGGACTTTTTTATTCCATCACAAAAGATTTATTATTTTGTTAACTGAGTAATGATAACCCCCGGGCAAAAAGTTATACAGCAATGGTACCAGCAAAAAAAATGGCACCAGTTTCCGTTTCAAAAAGAGATGGAGGCCGCTTACCTGGCCGGCTACTCGGGCCTGCTAAATGCACCTACCGGCAGCGGCAAAACCTTTGCTCTTTTCTTACCGTTCCTGGCAGATTTTATTAATAAGAATCCTGATTATAAAACCCGCCAAAACAACGGGCTGCAAATGCTTTGGATAACGCCGCTACGCGCCTTAACCAATGATATCAGGAAGGCGATGCAGGAAGTTTGCGACGATCTTCAGATCCCCTGGAAAATTGGTACCCGCACCGGCGATACCCCGGCCGCCGAAAAAGCAGCGTTAAAGAAAAAACTGCCCGAGGTGCTGCTTACCACCCCCGAAAGCCTGCACCTGATGCTGGCCCAGAAAGAATACCCTAAAATATTTCAAAGCCTGCAGGTTTTGGTGGTTGATGAATGGCATGAGCTGCTTGGCACCAAACGGGGCGTACAGGTTGAGTTGGGTTTGTCTAAGTTAAAAGCCTTAAGCCGGGAGTCGAAAGTCGAAATTAAAGACTCAAAACTCAAGACTCAAAACTCAGAACTTAAAATCTGGGGCATAAGCGCCACCATCGGTAATTTAGAGCAGGCCGCTGATGTGTTGCTGGGTAATGATTTCCCGCGGGATAAAATTAAAATGATCCGGGCCAATGTAGATAAGAAGCTGGTTATTCAATCTATCATCCCTGAAAATATTGAGAATTACTCCTGGGCCGGGCATATTGGGTTGAAGTTGTTGCCGCAGGTTATGGGACTTGTTGCCAAAAGCAAAACCACCCTGATATTTACCAATACCCGGTCGCAGTCTGAAATTTGGTATCATGCTATTTTAGATAATTATCCCGAGTATGCCGGCGTAATGGCCATGCACCACGGATCGCTGGATAATGAGCTGCGCAACTGGGTTGAGGCGGCACTGCATGCAGAGGCTTTAAAGGTTGTGGTTTGCACCTCGAGTCTGGATCTCGGGGTCGATTTCAGGCCGGTAGATACCGTTATACAGGTAGGCAGCCCCAAAGGTGTGGCGCGTTTTATGCAGCGCGCCGGCCGCAGCGGGCACCACCCGGGCGCGGTATCAAAAGCCTATTTCGTACCCACCCACTCGCTCGAGCTGCTGGAAGGCGCCGCCTTAAAACAGGCAATTAAACAAGGCATTTTTGAAAGCCGCGACCCTATGCTGTTAACCATGGATGTATTGATCCAGTACATGGTTACGCTGGCGGTATCAGAAGGGTTCAGGGCCGATGAATTGTATAAAGAGGTTACCACCACCTACGCCTTTGCCGATCTGAGCCGTAATGAATTTAACCAGTTACTTGATTTTATTACCAACGGCGGCAAAACGCTGGCGCAGTATGATGAATTTTTAAAAGTAGAAATTGAAAACGGTATCTATAAAGTATTTAACCGCAGGGTAGCCATGCGGCACCGGTTAAGCATCGGCACTATTACCAGCGATATGAGCATCCGGGTTAAATGGCTAAGCGGTGGCAGTTTGGGCACGGTTGAAGAATCATTTATCTCTAAATTAAAGCCAGGCAATACTTTTTGGTTCGCTGGCCGCAGTTTAGAGTTTGTGCGGATAAAAGAAATGTCGGCCTATGTCAGGAAATCGACAGCCAAAAAGGGAATGATCCCCAGCTGGAACGGCGGCCGCATGCCCCTGTCATCACAATTAGCTGCCGTATTCAGGGATAAGCTGGACGAAGTGGCACATGGTATTGAAAAGGATGAAGAGGTAATTGCCCTGAAACCATTATTTAACTTACAGGCAGAATTATCGCACCTGCCACAAAGCCACGAGTTTTTAATTGAGTCATTTAAATCGCGCGAGGGGCACCACCTGCTGTTTTACCCGTTTGAGGGTCGCCTGGTGCATGAGGGCATGGCGTCGCTGTTAGCTTATCGCATATCGCGCATTAAACCTGCCAGCTTTTCAATAGCCATGAATGATTACGGTTTTGAGTTGCTAACCGATGAAGACGTACCAATTGAGGAGGTACTTGAAGATGCTGATTTTTTTTCGATAGCTAATTTACTGGAAGATATACAACACAGCCTTAACGCCAATGAAATGGCCCGGCGGCGTTTCAGGGATATTGCACATATCGGCGGGTTGGTGTTTACCGGATTCCCCGGCCAGCAGGTAAAGAACAAACACTTGCAGGCCTCATCATCTTTGCTGTTCGAGGTATTCAGCGAATATGAGCCGGATAACTTACTGGTGAGGCAAGCTTATAATGAGGCATTAGCCTTCCAATTAGAAGAATTCAGGTTGCGGGCGGCATTACAACGCATTGTTAAACAAACCATCATCTTAAAAACAATTGAGCGCCCTACCCCTTTTGCTTTCCCGATAATGGTTGACAGCCTGGGCCGCGAACGCCTTACTACCGAAAGCCTGGAAGACCGGATTAGCAAAATGGCCCGCCAGTTTGGCGCTGAAGGTGTGGGCGGTAATGAAAATAAAAAAGTCAGAAAAGCCGGGGTAACGCGAAAGAAAGGATTTTAGCCATGCTAACTCCTTTACTCAATATCCAACCTTGGCCACCGGCGGCATATAAGCCAGCCTGCGCTGAAAATAAACATCCCAGCTATGTTGTTGCGTTGCATCAAGCATGTGCCGGGTATCATCATCATAATTGGCGTTTAAATGTTCGTACTTGGTGTGGATACGGTCAAACAGTGCGCTTGCCTGCGCTTTATAATTTGAAGTAAAACGGGTGCGCGCGGCCTCACGCAGTATTTCCTGCTGCTCCATGAAAGCTATATTATAATGGCCCTGCTCGTGCTTAAGCACTTCGGTCAGCATCCGGTCTGATGTGATCCGCCTTTTATCTATCCATGATTTATCATGCTGCATAATTACCTGTACATCAAAGGTAAGGCGGTAATTGTTATCGCCGCCTACGGCGTGGTAATGAAAATCTATAGTACAGTTGGTGTAAGCAATACTGCCGGCAGATGGCCGAGGAGCCCCTCTAAAATCGTCGGCTGTCAACTGGCGGTAAGCACCATCCTGACCAAAGGCCAGGTTATTTGCGCAAAGCAATATACATCCCGCACAAAAAACCTTCAAAACGCCCATTCTCATTAAATTAATAGTTAAATCTTTGCTTTAAGACTTTGTCCAAACACAAAGGTTTACTCCATTATTATTTTGTTTTCTTTATTTTATCAGATTGCAAAATATTGAGGCTCATCATCTCCTTCATAGTTTGGTGCATGGCATCAGTTGAGCCGTCAAGGAAGATCACATTGCCCTGTGAGTTTTCGGCAAAGTGTTTAATAGACTCGGTCCACATGGTAAATAAAATTACCGAGGTATCCATGTGTGCCGTCTCCATTTCTTTGGCGGCCACAGTCATCCCTTTAGCCACCTCCTGGCGAAACAGCGCTACACCCTGCCCGCGCAGCTGCGATGCCTGGCGCTCGGCCTCGGCAGATATTTTTATGGCATTGCCTTCCGCTTCGGCGGCCTTGGTTTTGGTGATCAGTAAAGCCTGGCCCTCATTCTCGGCAGCGGCTTTTAAGTTGTTTGAGGCCACTACCTGGCTCATTGATTTCATGATCACTTCATCAAAAGTAATATCATTTAGCTGCAGATCCTGCAGGTGATAGCCCCAGGTTTCCAGTATCTGGTCAAGCTGCTCTTTTACATGGTCAACAATATCCCGCCTTAATATCAATACTTCCGACTGGCGTTTGGTTGCTACAAAGGCCCTTATGGAACCTTCGACCGTCCGGATCAATGCCTGCATTAAATTGCGCTCGTCAACAAATTTAAAAGCAACATTTTTAATGGTCTCTTCCTGTTGGTCTAATACCGAATAAAGCAGCATGGCTTTAAAATATACATTGGCCTGATCAAAGGTTACGGCCTGGAACTCGAGTTCGACAGAGCGGTTCTGAATAGATATTTTAGAATAAATAGATTCAACCAACGGGATCTTGAAATTTAAACCCGGAGTTAATATCCGCCTAAACTTACCAAACACCGTAATTACAGCAATGGTGCCTTGTTTAACCGTTACAAATGAGGAGAAAATTACGATCAGTAAAATAAAAACTACAAACAATAAAACTATTTGGTCTGTCATGGCTTATAAATTAGTTGAAATAAATATAGTATTATTTATTGTCAGCATTTAACGTTTATCTAAAAATCAGCAACAATGAATGTAAAAAGAACTTTTGGAACCATACTAACTGTATTGGGAATTATTGGATTAATATATACCGGTATAGCTATTATACAACATAGCGGTAATGTAACCACTTTAACTGTTGTGGGAATTATAGCTGTAATATTCTTTTTTACCGGCATAAGCCTGGTTCGCGTTACCAAGGACGAGGCCTGATCTGCAGGTTAAACCAGACCAAATTAAAATTATAAGCGTTGCCCCAATTTTTCCCCTTTTTAGGGGATAATTGGGGATATTAATTCCGTATAAAATTCAAAGGAGACCTGACTTTAAGGTTTTTTTTAGCTGCATATCGTATTTGCCGGCATTGGTGTGCTATTTGTTGTTTCTTAACAGAATCATTCAATAACACATGAAATCAAAATCGATTTTAGGCATTATACTCACACTGGCAGGCGCCGGCGGATTAATTTTTTCAATAGTAAGTTTTTTTACAGCTTTTATAACCCGCGGAGCGTTTACAGGAATAACCCTGCTGGGGTGTTTATTTCTTCTTACCGGAGTAACTTTAGTACGCGACAGGCTGACTCCAAATAATTAACAATTAACTGATCTTATGCACCTGCTTATTTAGCAGGCTTTTTTTTGCGCGTATTAACTATGGCGCTTAAGCCAACAAAAAAGTCCTTTCCGGTTTGGAAAGGACTTTTTTTATTTATTGCTTTTTCTTTATTGTTCGGCTGTTTCATCTGCCGGCGCTTCAAGCTCCTTTTTAAAAGCTGCCAAAACGCGGCCGCCCTTATAAAAATACCGGCTGTAATAAGCATCATCCAGGCTGCTGATAGCTACACCTTTTAAGGAAGCATGTGCAAACCTGTTATTGCCCAAATAAATACCGATGTGCGAAATGCTGCGGCTGTGTATTTTAAAGAAAACCAGGTCGCCTTCTTTCAAATCGTCTTTGCTAACCGGGCTAACCATGCTAAAGATATCGCGCGAATTGCGTTTAATATCTAAATTAAACACCTGGTTATATAACTGTTTTGTAAAAGCAGAACAGTCAACCCCTTTTTTAGTGTTACCGCCAAAACGGTAAGGGGTGCCTATCCAGTCATATACAAAATTAAAAAGTTTTAAATTTGATGTTGCGGATACTGCAACATGCATAATTTGAGAAAGATAATCCTTTGCTAAGCTCTCTTGTTCATCTGCAGGCTTGTCAGTTGGCTGATTTGGAACACTTTTTGTTTGCGCCTGAACGGCTAAAACGCTGAAAAATAGGGCAATGGCCAGTATCGATTTCTTCATTTATTCCTTGTTTCGTTCTTGTTTAACGGACAAACTGTCCATTATGTTACACACATTCGATAAGGTTGAATACAAAACTATCCATTTAAACGGGAACTGCAAATAAAAAGCGGCTTTTATTAACAATTTTTATTTTTCCACACTTCTTGATACCCTACGGTCAAAAAGTGACGGTTGGGGATTAGTGATTAAGTTTTAAGGCGTGGGTTTTTGATTGTTTTAACTCCCGTTGATACTGGTCTTCTGTATGATCGGATCTCTAACCTCAGCACCAAAATAAAACTTCATAACAAATCTGTTCAGGTTTCGATAATTTGGAAGATATAATTAGATTTGCGCATTATACGTAAACTGGTTGTTTGACAAATGAGTTCAATCGAAATAAATAAAGACACTTATTTAAAGTGGTATGAGTCCATGCTCCTGATGCGCAAGTTCGAGGAGAAGGCCGGGCAATTATATGGTCAGCAAAAAATAAGGGGCTTCTGTCACTTATATATTGGCCAGGAAGCGGTGCTGGCAGGCGCCATGTCTGTGTTAAAGCAGGAAGATAGCATGATCACCGCTTATCGCGATCACGCCCATGCAATTGCCAAAGGCGTAACGTCTAAATCTATCATGGCCGAGTTATACGGCAAATCTACCGGGTGCTCAAAAGGTAAAGGCGGCTCTATGCACATGTTTAGCAAAGAGAAACACTTTTACGGCGGGCACGGTATAGTAGGCGGCCAGATCCCGTTGGGTGCCGGTATTGCTTTTGCCGAGCAATTTAAAGGCACTGACTTTGTAAACGTAACCTATATGGGCGACGGAGCCGTACGCCAGGGCGCATTAAATGAAACCTTTAACATGGCCGCGCTATGGAAATTACCGGTAATATTTATTTGCGAAAATAACGGTTACGCCATGGGTACATCAGTGGCGCGTACCACTATCCAAACCGATATCTATAAATTAGGCTTGCCTTACGGCATCCCTTCATCAGCAGTTGATGGCATGGACCCGGTTGCGGTACATAACGCCATGGACGAAGCCGTGCAGCGTGCCCGCAAAGGCGAAGGGCCAACCTTCCTTGAAATGCGTACTTACCGCTACAAGGGCCACTCTATGTCCGATCCGCAAAAATATCGTACTAAAGAAGAGCTGGAAAGCTATAAAGCCAAAGACCCTATCGAAACCATCAAGCATGCTATTGAGAAAAATGGCTACGCTGACGAGAAATGGTTTGAAGAAATCGACGCTAAAATAAAAGCAGAGGTTGATGAGGCGGTACAATTTGCCGAAGAATCGCCATGGCCGGAAGCATCAGAATTATATACTGATGTGTACGCCCAGAAAGATTACCCATATATAATGGACTAATTTTGTTAAGTCTTGAGTCGCTAGTCCTTAATCTTCATTTTAAACAATAACGACTTAAAACTATTGACTCAAGACTATTGACCTGAAGATATAATAAATAAAAAAACCTATTCATCCTATAAATATGGCCGAAGTAGTTAAAATGCCAAAAATGAGCGATACCATGACCGATGGTGTGGTAGCTAAATGGCATAAAAAAGTTGGGGATAAAGTAAAATCAGGCGATGTTTTGGCCGAGATTGAAACTGATAAAGCCACCATGGATTTTGAATCATACCAGGATGGTGTATTATTATTCATTGGTGTGGAAGAAGGCAAATCTGTCCCTGTTGACGAGGTAATTGCCGTTTTAGGTAAAGAGGGCGAAGATTATAAATCTGCTTTGGAAGGCAGCGCCGCACCGGCACCTGCTGCTGACAAGAAGGAAGAAGCAGCACCGGCACCAACAGCTGATAAAACACCCGCGGCAACCCCGGCACCTGTTGCTAAAGTTGATACCTCAAACATCCCGGCAACCGTTATCCGCATGCCGGCGTTGAGTGATACCATGACCGAAGGGATCATTAACAAATGGAACTTTAAAGTTGGCGATAAAGTAAAATCAGACGACTCGTTAGCTGATGTTGAAACCGACAAGGCTACTATGGAAGTTGTAGGTTATGAAGCCGGCACACTTTTATACATTGGCCCTAAAGAAGGCGAAGCTGCACCGGTAAACGGCATTATAGCCATTGTTGGTAAAGAAGGAACAGATATTACACCTTTATTACAAGATGCGCCTGCTGCACCTGCCGAAGCTAAACCAGCCGATGCCGCTCCTGCCGCCGCTACAACTACCGAAGCACCTGCCGAGGAAGTTGAAACAGCACATAGCGACAGCCGCGTAAAAGCATCGCCGTTAGCACGTAAAATAGCCAAAGAAAAAGGTATTGACATTAATGCCGTTAAAGGCACTGCCGAAGGCGGCCGTATTGTTAAAAAAGATATAGAGGACTTTAAGCCAGGTTCGGCCCCTGCTGCTGCACCTGCAAGCACTCCGGCTGCCGAAGGTGCACCTGCCGCTCCGGCTAAAGCTGCTGCCGCCCCTGTGGTGTTGCCGACGTTTATCGGCGAAGAGAAATTTACCGAGAAACCGGTTACCCAGATGCGTAAGGTAATTGCCAAACGCCTGTCAGAAAGTTTATTTACCGCGCCGCATTTCTATGTTACCATGTCAATTGATATGGACCAGGCCATTGCTGCCCGTAATAAGATCAATGAGGTTGCCCCGGTTAAAATATCATTTAATGATTTTGTGTTGAAAGCCTGCGCTATCGCATTAAAACAACACCCAACCATTAACTCATCATGGTTAGGCGATAAGATCCGCACTAACGAGCATATCCATATCGGCGTTGCCGTTGCGGTTGACGAAGGTTTATTAGTGCCCGTTATCCGCTTCGCTGACGGTAAATCATTAAGCCATATCTCTGTAGAAGTTAAAGACTTTGCACAACGTGCCAAAGCTAAAAAACTACAACCGGCAGATTGGGAAGGTTCAACCTTTACCATATCAAACTTAGGTATGTTTGGTGTTGATGAGTTTACCGCTATCATTAACCCGCCTGACGCCTGTATCCTGGCTGTTAGCGGTATACAAGCGGTACCGGTTGTTAAAAACGGCGCGGTTGTTCCGGGTAATATCATGAAAGTGACCTTAAGCTGCGATCACCGTGTAGTTGATGGCGCTTCTGGAGCTGCATTCCTGCAAACCCTTAAATCATTATTAGAAGAGCCGGTAAGGCTGTTGATATAATTATTCGGATATCGGATTTTCGATTTCGGATTTAAATTTAAAGAGAGCGATGGGTTTAGACTTATCGCTCTCTTTTTAGTTAGCGGGTGACGTTTTCTTTTTGGTGATAGATCGATGATATTTCTATTATCGATCCATCGTAAATATAAAATATATAATAGTTATCCCAGATAAGGAGCAGATCTTCATCAGAGTTTGTCTTAATTCCGCTTAGGGGCTGCTTCATTAATAGCTTTAGCCTTTGAGTTAGCTTTATAAAAAACTTTTTTGAATAAGTGTCAGATTGATTTCGTGTGTTATTAAACTCGATAATTCTCACTAAATCAATTTCCGCTTTCTTGGAAAAGATTACTCTTTTAGCCACTTTTCATATTTTTTTTCCAGTTCTTCTAATGTAATGAAGTCACCATTCTTGATATCTTCTTTACCTTGTTTAATGCCCTCAAGCATATGCTCAGGAATAATAAATACTTCTTCCCTTTGATCGATCATTGATCCCAGCATCTCTAAATACGCCGGATCATTAAGATCATCGATCTTTTTGTGCAGTGAATTTTTGAGCTCTGATAGTGTCATACTATAAAGTTAAATATTTTTTACCTGATATTCTGTCATAAAAAACTTAGTTAATCAACACTTATACCAGTTTTTGTAACTTGGCACTTTGATTGTTAAATCATTATTAATGAAACAAAAATTTTATGATACTGCTGTGAAGCAGGAGCGCGCCGTATTGGTTGGCGTTATCACTTCTAACGAAACCGATGAACGCGCGAAAGAATATTTAGAAGAATTACAATTTTTGGTAGACACCGCCGGTGCAGAAACCGTTAAAATATTTACCCAAAAACTACAGAAACCGGACAGGTCAACCTTTGTTGGATCGGGCCGGCTGGAAGACATTAAAGCATTTGTAAAAGAAGAAGAAATAGATATTGTAGTGTTTGACGATGAACTTACCCCATCGCAACTGCGCAATATCGAAAATGAGCTACAGGTTAAGATATTAGACCGAAACAACCTGATCCTGGACATTTTTGCCAACCGTGCGCAAACAGCCCAGGCTAAAGCGCAGGTAGAACTGGCACAGCTGCAATACCTTTTACCCCGCCTTACCCGCTTATGGACCCACCTGGAGCGCCAAAAGGGTGGTATTGGTATGCGTGGCCCGGGTGAAAGCCAGATAGAGACTGACCGCAGGTTGATCCTGAATAAAATAGATTTGCTAAAAGACAAGCTGAAGCTGATAGACAAACAAAATGCCACCCAGCGCAAAAACCGCACGGCAATGGTGAGGGTGGCGTTGGTGGGCTATACCAATGTGGGTAAGTCAACCATCATGAACATGATCTCTAAATCAGACGTATTTGCAGAGAACAAGCTATTTGCCACATTGGATACAACGGTTAGAAAAGTTGTGATCGAAAACGTGCCTTTCCTGTTATCAGATACCGTAGGATTCATTCGCAAACTGCCTCACCATTTGGTGGAGTGTTTTAAATCGACGCTTGACGAAGTACGCGAAGCGGATATCCTGGTCCACGTGGTGGATATATCGCACCCCAGCTTTGAGGATCAGATCCGCGCCGTAAACGATACCCTAAAAGACCTGGGGGCAAGCGATAAACAAACCATAACTGTATTTAATAAGATAGACGCCTATCAACCTATCCAAATGAATCCGGACGAAGAAGTTGAACCTTTAACGCTGGATGATTTTAAACATAGCTGGATGGCCAAAAATAACAGCCCGGCTATATTTATATCGGCTACTAAAAAGGAAAATATTGACGAGTTTAGAAGCTTGTTATATGACTATGTAAAACAGATACATGCGGACAGGTATCCGTATGACCAGCTGCTATATTAATCCGGGCTTTACTCTTGCTAACTTGCAGATTATTACCTAAATTGCTTACAATATCCGTCACATTATATCGTTATATTTGACTTAATTAAAAAACATAGCAAATCTGAATGAGATTTACATTACTGTTAATTTTTTGCACCATAGGTTTCACTGCATCAGCCCAGTTTTGGCGCCGTAAACCAAAGCCGGCACCGGTAGTTTTAACCGCGGTACAGAGCTTTCCCACACAAGTAACAAATACTACTATAGACGTTTCGCCTAAAAACCTGCATGGTGTTGAATTACCATGCTCGGTTTATAACCTGGAGCTGGCTGAAGAAGCCATTCTTAAAGAAGCAAAACATAATATGCGTTTTAGAATTTACAATTTAGCCAGCTACAATTTTAGTGATCTGGCTGCCTTGTACTTAAAACAAAATCGTTTTTCTGAAGCGAAATGGTACCTGTTACAAAGTAATACCATTGCCCGCCAGGCGGAAGACAGCAGGCACTTGCTGAACAACCTGCTGGTTTTGGCCGCTATAAAAAACAGGATAGGCGAAATACCGCTGGCATTGGTTGATTTACAAGAGGCCCATGATATTGCCTTCGCAAAAGGTATGCTTACCGATCTGGCTGCCATAGATAAACAGATAAAATACCTGCAAACCAACAAGATCCTTACCGCCAAAGCAGAGCTTCGGTATGCCGAAGCGGTTGAAACTGCCGCCGCTGCAAACAACAAGGCCGTAGTAAATTAATCCTGGTTTATAACAATTAAGTAAAATACTTATTGGATTAACAAAACAGTAAAACATTATTGTAATATTGTTACTTGTTATTAGTCTTATAGTTGAGATAGTCGTTTTCACTATCTTTTTTTCATTTGCAAATAAATAATAGGCACAAGTATTGATGTACCCAATAAGAATACCTGAATTAACGTTAGTAAAAGATATGTTTAAGAGATTTTATTTTGTGCTGGCTATTGGCGCCGCACTGGCCTGTAACGCGGCTCCCTCAAAACCGGTAAAAGTACCCGGATCAAAGAATTTAGAGCCAACCGAGCAACAAAGCATGGTTTGTAAAACCGTAGCTAATTTTATATCAAAATACAACTATAAAAAAGTTGAGTTAAATGACTCACTGTCAGCCGTTATATACACCCGTTATATTAAAAGCCTGGACGAGGGCCATAACTATTTACTGGCATCGGATATCAAAGATTTTGATAAATATAAAAACTCGTTGAGCGATGATATCAAAAACGGCAATCTTAATGACGTTTATTATATGTTTAACGTTTTCCAAAAACGATATGAGGAACGTATAAATTATTCAATAGCGCAACTGGATAAGAACTTTGACTTTACTAAAAACGAATCGTTTACCTATGACCGCGCCGATTTACCCTGGGTAGCTTCGGAAGCCGATATGAATGCCGAGTGGACCAAGCGCGTAAAATATGATTTGCTTAACCTAACCTTAGCCAGCAATGATATGGCTAAGAATAAGGAAAAACTAAAAAAACGTTACCAGGACCTGTTGGTGCAAAATGGCAAGCTTAATACCAATGATGTTTTCCAGATATTTATGGACGACTTTACCGAAGCTATTGATCCGCACACCAATTATTTCGACCCGTTCCATGCCGCACAATTTAACATGGAAATGTCAAGATCATTACAAGGTATAGGCGCGACACTGTCAAGCAAAAATGAATATATATCTATAGAGTCATTAGTTGCCGGCGGTCCGGCCGATAAGAGCCACCAGGTTAATACCGGCGACAGGATTTTAGCTGTTGCACAAGGCAAAGACGGCGAGTTTCAGGATATTGTAGGCTGGCGCATTGATAATGCCATTAAACTGATCAGGGGCACCAAAGGCACGGTGGTTAAACTTAAAATACTGCCACAAGGCAAGGCAGTGTCAGATCAGCCTAAAATTGTTGAACTGGTTCGTGAAAAAATTGTGTTGAAGGACCAGTTGGTTAAACAGGAAATTAAAACCTATAACAGCAATGGTAAAACTTTAAAAATAGGCATCATTAACGTACCTGCTTTTTATGCTGATTTTAATGCTTTCCGTGCGGGCGATCCTAATTATCAGAGCACAACCCGCGATATGAAACTGATATTGGATACCCTTAAGCGTGCAAATGTTGATGGTATAGTTATAGACCTGCGCGAGAATGGCGGTGGCTCATTAAACGAAGCAATATCATTAACCGGCTTATTTATTAAAACCGGCCCCGTAGTACAGGTTAGAGACACGCAGGAGCAGATAGATGTGAACAAAGACGAGGATCCTTCGGTAGCTTATAGCGGCCCGTTAGCTGTTTTAGTTGATCGCTTTAGCGCCTCAGCCTCAGAAATTTTTGCCGGTGCGATACAGGATTACGGCCGTGGATTGATCCTGGGTACGCAAACCTATGGCAAAGGCACCGTACAAAGCGAAATTGATCTGGATAAGGTAATTACGCCGTCAATAGCCGAAAAATTAGGACTGACAGCAAATAGCAGCAAAAAACCTGTATCAACCGGCAGCGAAAATACTTTTGGCCAGTTAAACCTGACGATAGCTAAGTTTTACCGTATCAGCGGCAGCTCAACCCAGCATAAAGGCGTTATACCTGATATTCAGTTTCCGTCATTAATCCCTATGGATAAATATGGAGAAGATACAGACCCGTCAGCTTTGCCGTTTGATGTGATCCCTAAAAGTGAGTATACCAAAGCAGGTGATTTTACAGCAGCGTTACCTCAGCTGGCTAAACTGCATGAACAGCGGATAAACAACAGTGCAAGCTATAAAGCGTTTATGCAAACCATTAATGATTACAGAAAAAGTGAAAAAGAAAAATCTGTAACGCTTAACGAGCAGCAGCTTAAAAAACAACGCGAGGAAGATGAATTAAAGACACTTAACCGTGATAACGATTTACGCGTGGCGCTGGGTTATAAACCTTTAAAGAAAGGCGAAGCGAAACCTAAAAAAGAGGATCTGGATCCTTTAAAAATAGAAGCCGGCCAGATATTAATAGATTATATTAATCTGGATACCAAGGTTACCCGGATCGGGACACCTGCGAAAACCTTTTAATAGCATCATAACAACACCAAAAGATCCCGGCCCGCAGCCGGGATCTTTTGGTTTAAAACCAATTGGATTTACAACGGTTTATTTAACATGGCTAAAAAACCGTTACTTGAATTTACCGATAGGGGGATCTATTGCGATAAAGGCAAGTTTTATATTGATCCCTGGAAAGCGGTTGATGATGCCGTTATTACCCACGCCCATGCAGACCACGCCTACCTTGGGCATAAGCATTACCTGGCTCACCATCTTTCCAAAGAAGTATTGTTTTACCGCCTGGGCGATATCCGGCTGCAAACGGTTGAATACGGCGAAACCGTTAGTAAAAACGGCGTGGCTATTACCTTATACCCGGCGGGGCACGTTATCGGTTCGGCACAGATAAGGGTTGAATTTCAGGGCGAAGTATGGGTAGTATCCGGCGACTATAAAACGGAAGACGATGGAATCTCCACGCCGTTTGAGCCGGTAAGATGCCATCATTTTATTTCGGAATGCACTTTTGGCATGCCCGTTTATCAATGGAAACCACAGGTACAGATCTTTAATGAAGTAAATAACTGGTGGCGCAATAACGCCGATAATGGAATAGCCACCGTAATTGTAGGCTACTCATTGGGTAAGGCGCAGCGCATCCTGCAAAACCTGGATCTGTCTATAGGTAAAGTTTATACCCATGGTGTAATTGAAAACACCAATGAAGCTTTGCGCCGTAACGGCGTGATTCTAAATCCGACTGAAAGAATAACACCCGACACACCGAAAGACGAAGTGCGCAAAGGAATAATCATTGCCCCGCCATCATCAGTAGGAACACCGTGGATGCGTAAATTTCAGCCTTATAGTTTTGGCTATTGTTCCGGCTGGATGGCTATCCGCGGAGCAAAAAGAAGGCGTGCCGCCGATCGGGGTTTTATCCTGTCAGACCACGCCGACTGGGACGGGCTGATAAGCGCCATAGACGCTACCGGCTGTGAAAAAGTATACTTAACCCACGGCTATACCGCAAGCTTTACCCGTTATTTGAATGAAATAGGTTTTGATGCGCACGAAGTCCATACGCTGTATGGTGATGAGGAAGCGCTGGAAGTTATATTGGTCGAAGAACCGGTAACCGCCGATCCATCCCCCGCTTTTGAAGAGGGCCGGGATGAAGCAGAAGGGATAGCATCATGAAAGCCTTTGCCCAACTCTTTTTATCATTGGATGAAACCAATAAAACCAACGAAAAGGTTAAAGTATTAAAGGACTATTTTAACTACGTACCCGATACCGATAAAATGCACATGCTGGCATTATTTACCGGGCGTAAACCCAAACGGGTTATCAATGCTACACAGATACGTACCTGGGCCACTGAGATTGCCAACATACCGATATGGCTGTTTGAAGAAAGCTACCAGGTAGTTGGCGATTTGGCAGAAACGATGGCGCTGCTAATGCCGCAAAACACCCTGAACACCAGCAGTAAAACGCTGACCGACTGGATTGGCGAACTGAATGAACTGGCATCCAAAACAGAGGAAGAGCGCAAACTCTGGCTCATTGAATCATGGGCGATGCTGGACACTCAGGAACGTTTTGTATTTAATAAGTTGCTTACCGGCAGCTTCCGTGTCGGGGTATCACAAAGCCTGGTAATAAAAGCGCTGGCTGATATTACCAAATTAGATGCTCCTACCCTTACGCACCGGATTATGGGTAACTGGATGCCTGAAACTTATACCTATGAGCAACTGGTACAGGAACAAGGCGCATCCGATGATATCTCGCGGCCCTACCCTTTCTTCCTGGCATATCCCATACAGGAGACCTCTGAAAAGCAAAAATCAGCAGACGATTTAAAAAGCGCGCTGGGTGACGCCGGTGAGTGGCAAGCCGAGTGGAAGTGGGACGGCATACGTGCCCAGCTTATAAAACGCGACGGCAAAATATTTATATGGAGCCGGGGCGAGGACCTGGCGACAGAAAAATTTCCCGAGCTGCATCCGTTTTTAAATAGCCTGCCTGACGGCACGGTGCTTGACGGTGAAATATTAAGCTTTCAAAATGGTTTGCCTATGCCCTTTAATGTATTACAAACCCGCATAGGCCGCAAAAATCTCAGCAAAAAGATACTGGAAGAAAGCCCGGTTGCCCTGATCGCGTACGATTGCCTGGAATATGCCGGCGAAGATATTCGCACCAGAACCCAAAGTGAGCGAAGAACGATATTAGAACAGTTGCAGGGCGATACCCCGTTTCCGGAAACATTCCGTATCTCGGCGTTAATAAAATTTGATAACTGGGATGAATTGGCGGTAATCCGCGAACAGTCAAGGGCCATGATTGCCGAAGGTATTATGCTGAAGCGTAAAAATGCTACCTACCAGGTTGGCCGCAAGCGCGGCGACTGGTGGAAATGGAAGATAGATCCGTTATCAGTGGATGCGGTAATGATCTATGCCCAAAAGGGCCATGGGCGCCGCGCCGACCTGTATACTGATTATACCTTCGCTGTCTGGGATGGCGATAAGCTGGTGCCATTTGCCAAAGCCTATTCGGGCCTTACGGATGCAGAAATTAACAAGGTCGACTATTTTATAAAACGCAATACGCTCGAAAAGTTCGGTCCGGTGCGCACCGTAAAACCAGAGTTGGTTTTTGAGATCGGATTTGAGGGGATCAACAGATCAACCCGGCATAAATCGGGCATTGCACTGCGTTTCCCGAGAATATTAAGGTGGCGACATGATAAACCGAAAGAAGAAGCAGATACCCTTGATAATTTAAGGGCTTTATTGGGAGATTAGTCCACCTAACCCGCCTGTCATTTCGAAGCGTAGCGAGAAATCTTATACGAGCGATTATTAGCAGAGCGTATAAGATTTTTTTGCTGTCGCTCAAGAGATAAGTTCTCACTCGTTCCTCGTATCGAAATGACATATTTATTAGCTATTTCCACGCAAATACCTCCAGCCCAATATCCTCATCGGCACCGCCGGCAATATAGATCTTATGATCTAACACCGTACCGCCAACGCCATTACGTGCTTTGTTAAGGCTCGGGCCAACTTTCCATTCTTTGTCCACTTCAGGGTCCATATAAAACACATCCTTTTGCGGGCCATTTGGTTGTGTAGCGGTGGCACGTTCGCCGCCTATATAAAATATCTTGTTATCCAGGTTTACGCAGGTGCCTCCGCCGGTGCCCAAAGGCAGCTTTGCCGCCAGCGTGCTCCATTTACCGGTTTTAAAATCATAGCAATCTACATCCAAAACCACCTTATCAAAAAACGACATAAAGTTGTTGGCATCGTGCAGGCTGGTATTGCGCCCGCCAATGGCATACAATTTATCTTTAACTACTACGGCCATGCTATGATCGCGGATATGAGGGGCATCGGGTAAACTTGCCCAGGTGTTGGCTGCCGGGTCATAAACATCAAACAGGCCGTTGGTGCCATTATTATGGCCGTGTAATATACCGCAAACCAGGTATAGTTTGCCTTTGTAAACTGCGGCACCTGCTCCACCCCTGCGGCGGCCTTCGGGCAATCCGGCCAGTTGCTGCCAGGTATCATTTTTGGTGTCGTAAGCGTAACTGTTTGCTAATGGTATTTGGTTAGGATAATTCCTGTCTGAAAAAGCGTCAAGTATATATACTTTGTCACCCAGCCCGACAGCCTGGAAGTGATGCATTATTGAAGGCGCCGTGGCACCCTTTGTCCACGTTGAAGTGGCCGGATCATAAATTTCGACAGGCATGGCGGGGGCGTCGCCTCCAACCAGGTATAGTTTTCCGTTAACCGCGGCAAACCCGCACTCGTTACGGGATGGTGGTGTATTGATTGATGGCAACAAGGTCCATTTTCCGCCGGCCATTTGAAAGGCCGCTATCAAAAGCAATACAGGCAGAGCGATGATCCACTTTTTCATGATAATTGGTTTATTACAACTATTATAACTTATTAAGCGGGCATTGGGTTTTCAAAACCCAATAATTTACGGTAGCTATGCCCGCGTATCATTCCCGTTATAAATGCTCAAATAGCTTTCATAACGGGATAGTTCAATTTCGCCGTTCTCCAATGCGGCCAATACCGCACAACCCGGCTCATTGATATGCTGGCAGTTGTTAAATTTACAATTGCGCATGCGGCTGCGCATCTCCGGGAAGAAATGGCCCAGTTCCTGCTTTTCAATATCTATCACGCCCAATTCGCGTATGCCGGGGGTGTCAATTATAAATCCGCCCTGCGGCAGTTCAAACATTTCGGCAAAAGTGGTGGTATGCGTACCCTTGTCGCTCCATTCAGACACTTCGCTGGTGCGTAGTTCCAGGTCGGGCAACAAAGCATTGATCAAACTTGATTTACCTACGCCCGAATGACCCGAGAATAAAGTTACCTTATCTTTTAACAGATCCTGCACCAGGCTGATGTTGGTGCCTTCCAAAGCCGAAACCTCATAGCAGGGATAGCCGATTTTTTCATAAACCTCCCGGTAATCGGCCAGTATAGCCAAGCCTTCATCGCTAAACAGATCAAGCTTATTATAGATGAGTCTTGCCGGGATGCCATAAGCTTCGGCAGTTACCAGGAAACGGTCTATAAACCCCAGTGAAGTCCGCGGCGAAGCCAACGTAACTACCAATAAAGCCTGGTCGAGATTGGCGGCAATAATTTGCGCCTGTTTTGACAGGTTAATGGATTTACGGATGATATAGTTTTTACGCTGATGCAGCTTAGTGATAACACCTGTCTGCTGCTCGGGCTCCAGATCAAAATCAACAATATCGCCAACAGCCAGCGGATTGGTGGTGGTTATACCTTTTGTACGGAATATCCCTTTAATCCGGCAATCATATCTTGCTCCTTCAGGTGTTCGCACCTGGTACCAGCTTCCGGTTGATTTTGTAATTAGTCCCTGCATTGTATTAGAGCAAAATTAGCCTTTTTACCTTCAATCGTACTTTTTTTATTTAATCCTTGCTTATTAAATAAATATCTACTTACTTTACAGACATTATATGAAACTGATTAACACAACAACAACGATTACAACCACCACCGGCTATAGCCTCGGAGGAAGATAATCGTATGGTGTAAAGACATAAAAATAAAAACCACATGAGCGCCTTCCTCCACACAGAGGAAGGCGCTTTTGTTTTAAATATACTTACAAATGAAAATTCTAAAATTTGGCGGGACATCCGTAGGTTCGGTCGAAAGTATTCAAACCCTGTTAAACATCCTGCAAAAGGAGGACGAAGTTAGGCAAGCCACTGCTGATAAACCGGTGGTTGTATTATCAGCCATGAGTGGTGTAACCAACCAGTTGATTGCTATGGCCGAAGAGGCCGCAAAAGGCAATGATTTTGCCCTACAACTGGCGGGCTTGGAACAGCGTCATTTTGATATCGTAAAAAGCCTTTTAGAGATCCGTGACCAAAACCCGGCGCTAACCCGTTTAAAGATCAACTTTAACCACCTGGAAGAATTGCTGCAGGGCATATTAACCTTGCGTGAGCTTACCCCAAAAACACGCGACCTGGTAATAAGTTATGGCGAGCGCTGCTCGACCTTGATGATCAGCAAAATTGCGGCGCAATATTTCCCGGCAGTTTTTGTTGACGCTTCGGAAGTTATAAAGACCGATAGTTCATTTGGCCAGGCCAAAGTAAATACCGAATTAAGCGAACAGCTGATCCGCGGGCTTTACCAGGAAAATAAAGGCAAAACCTTATTTGTTACCGGCTTTATTGCCAGCAATGACGCGGGCCAGCTAACCACCCTGGGCCGTGGTGGCAGTGACTATACCGCGGCTATTTTTGGCGCGGCACTTAACGCCACCGAGATCCAGATCTGGACCGACGTTAACGGCATGATGACCGCCGACCCGCGCATGGTGAAAAAGGCTTTCTCATTAACCGAGCTCACCTATACCGAAGCAATGGAATTATCCTATTTCGGCGCGAAGGTTATTTATCCGCCGACTATGATCCCGGCGTTTTTAAAGAAGATCCCCATTGTTATTAAAAACACTTTCGAGCCCGAATTTGAGGGTACGGTGATACAGCACGTTTGCAAACCGTCAAGCCTGGCTATAAAGGGGATCTCGTCTATCAACAACATCAGCATATTAAATGTTGAGGGCAGCGGTATGGTAGGCAAATCGGGCTTTAGCGGCCGGTTGTTTTCCTTGCTGGCCCGCGAGCAGATCAACGTGATATTGATTACGCAGTCATCGTCTGAACATAGCATTACTTTTGCCGTATCGCCCGGCGATACCGAGCGTGCCCGCCTGGTAATTGAACAAGAGTTTGAGCTGGAACTGCTGGCCAAAAAACTGGAGCATGTAGAGATAGAAAAAGACCTGGCCATACTGGCCGTTGTTGGCGAGAACATGAAAGAAACCCCGGGTGTATCCGGCAAACTATTTCATTCATTGGGCCGTAACGGGGTTAATGTACGAGCCATTGCGCAGGGATCGTCAGAGTACAACATTTCTGTGATCATCTCGGCCACCGACCTGGCGAAAGCTTTAAATGCGGTACACGACGCATTCTTTGTGCAACTAACCAAAACACTTCATGCTTTTTGTTTAGGTACCGGCAACATCGGCAAAACTTTATTTAAACAATTAAACGCACACACCGCATTTTTACACGACAACAATGGCATACAGGTTAAAATAGCCGGCATAAGCAATACCCGCAAAATGGTTTTCAATGAGGACGGTATCCCGTTGAATAATTGGGAACAAACATTGGAGGCATCGGACGAACAAGCCGACCTGCCCGCGTTCATCGCCAAGATGAAGAGCATGAACCTGCCTAACTGCGTGTTTATTGACAACACTGCCAGCCCCAAACCTATTGCCTTTTATGAGGATGTTTTAAAATCGACCATCTCTATTGTCACCTGTAATAAAATTGGTAATTCGGGGCCCTATGAGCAGTACAAAACATTCAGGGACAGCGCACGCCAGCACGGGGTTGATTTCTTTTATGAAACCAACGTGGGCGCGGGTTTACCCATTATCCGCACATTAAAGGATTTGATGAACAGCGGCGACAGAGTACAAAAGATAGAGGCTATCTTATCGGGCACCATATCTTTTCTGTTTAATAATTTCAGAGGCGATGCCAACTTTCATGACACCGTTAAACTGGCGCAGGAAAAAGGCTACACCGAGCCCGACCCGCGCGACGACCTGCGCGGTACCGACTTTATGCGCAAAATGCTCATCCTTGCGCGCGATGCAGGTTATGCTTTAGAAACTTCGGATGTAGCTATAGAAAGCATGTTACCGCAGGCTTGCCTGGATGCAGAAAGTGTGGAAGATTTTTATAAAACCCTGATAACCGAAGACGCCTTTTTTGCCGCTATTAAAAATCGCGCGGAGGCCGATGGCAAAGTGTTAAGATATATAGGTAAGCTGGAAGATGGTAAAGCATCCATCACTTTAGAGATGGTTGATGAGAACCATCCTTTCTACATGCTGTCGGGCAGTGATAATATCATATCGTTTACCACTGACAGGTATAAAGAGCGGCCGCTGGTTATTAAGGGCCCCGGCGCGGGCGCAGAAGTTACCGCCGCGGGTGTATTCGCTGATTTGATTAATGTTGGGGCTAATTAACAGCCCATGAAATATTGTTATGGAAGATAATATACAAGAATTGAAGTCACCGGTTGCTGATGCGAAAGCAGGCACCAGCATCCAGGTCTTTGCACCGGCGACTGTCGCCAATGTCGTATGCGGATTTGATGTTCTGGGTTTCGCAGTTAATGCGCCGGGCGACGAGGTTGTTATGCGGGTTACCCATAAACCGGGTATCACCATCAGTAAAATTACCGGCGATGATGGCCGTTTACCCATGGACCCGGCTAAAAACACCGTAAGCGTGAGTGTTAAGCACTACCTGGAAAGCATTGGACGTACCGATTTAGGTTTGGATATTGAGTTGCATAAAAACATGCCCATCGGCAGTGGTTTGGGTTCGAGCTCGGCCAGTACTGTTGCCGGTTTATTTGCAGCCAAGACTTTACTGGGCGATACCAGCGACCCTATCCACCAGCTTCCCTTCGCCATGAAGGGTGAAGAAATGGCTTGCGGCCATGGGCATGCTGATAATGTTGCCCCTGCTTTATTTGGCGGATTTGTATTGGTACGCAGCTATGAACCGCTTGATGTGGTACGGCTACCGCATCCAAAAGAGCTGTATTGTGCTATAGTTTTCCCGGATGTTGATGTGCCAACCCGCGAGGCCAGGCAAATCATCCGAACAAAAATTAACATGAAAGATGCCGTTACCCAATGGGGTAATATAGCCGGTTTGGTAAGCGGTTTATTTATGAACGATCTGGACCTGATAGGGCGCAGCATGCAGGACGTGCTGGTTGAGCCGGTACGCTCCATGCTGATACCCGATTTTTATAAAATGCGCGAAATGGCGATGGAGCTGGGCGCAATAAGCTTTGGCATATCCGGTTCCGGCCCATCAGTATTTGCTTTTACCCGCGATGAAGCCACCGCACATGCCATCACCCTAAAACTGCAACGGCATTTAACCGGTATCAAGATCGGATCAAACGGCTATGTGTCTCCAATAAATGATGCGGGGCCGAAGGTAATAGGGTAAGTTAAAGTCAAAATAAAAAAAGTCAGAAATCTGAAATAGAACAACCGTCATCCAAAATCAAATGAAATTTTACAGTACCAATAATACCTTGAGCCGCGTGAGTTTTAAAGACGCGGTATTTAACAGCATGCCGCAGGATAAGGGGTTATATATGCCCGTTACTATCCCCCGCCTGGATGATAAGTTTATCAACAATCTGGATGGCTATACCCTGCCTGAAATTGCTTTTCATGTGGCGCAAAATTTATTGGGTGATGATATTCCGGCCGACGAACTGAAAGCGATTATAGATGACGCCATCAACTTTTATGCGCCTATTGTAAAGCTGGAAGAAGATGTTTTTGTATTGGAGCTTTTCCACGGGCCATCGCTAGCATTTAAAGATTTTGGCGCCCGCTTTATGAGCCGGGTAATGAGTTATTTCCTGGAAGAAGGCGAGAAACAACTGGATGTATTGGTGGCCACCTCGGGCGATACCGGCGGCGCCGTAGCCCTGGGCTTCCTGGGCGTACCGAATACCCGTGTTACGATATTGTATCCAAAAGGCAAAGTAAGCGACATACAGGAGCTGCAATTAACTACCAACGGCCAAAATATCCGCGCATTGGAGATTGACGGCACGTTTGACGATTGCCAGGCATTGGTGAAACAAGCATTTACAGATGCCGAATTGAATGCCCGGTATCGTTTAACATCTGCCAACTCTATTAACATTGCCCGGCTAATACCACAAACCTTTTATTACTTTAACGCCTACGCACAGGCTTTAAAGCAAGGGAAGAGCAAAATCGTTTTCTCTGTTCCCAGTGGTAATTTTGGAAATATTGGCGCAGGTTTATTAGCCTGGAAAATGGGCTTGCCTGTCGAACGGTTTATTGCCGCCACCAATGCTAATGATACAGTACCCCAATTTTTAAAGAACGGCATTTATCAACCTAAACCATCAGTAGCTACGCTATCAAACGCCATGGATGTGGGCAACCCGAGTAACTGGGTACGCATTGCTGACATGTTTAAAGACGACATGAGCGGGCTCAACAAGCTGGTAACAGGTTACAGCTTTACCGACGACGAAACCACTGCCGCTATCAAAGCCGTGTATGACCACTATAAATATGTGGTCTGCCCGCATACTGCTATTGCCTGGCAGGCCTTAAAAGATTATCAGCAGGATGTACATGCTGATGGCACCGCGGGTATATTTTTATCAACTGCGCATCCCTGCAAATTCCCTGGTGTTTTCCCGCAGGAGATCGCGGCGCAAATTGATACACCGGCCCAGGTAAAAGAGCTGCAGACTAAGTCGAAGCAATCAGTTGCGTTGGGTAAAGATTTTGAAGGATTTAAAGATTATTTATTGAAGAATAATTAACCAGCCACACCAGAAGAAGGCGGGTAAGCCAGGCGTGGAACCAATAATACAGGCCCCTCATTTGAAGAGGCCTGTTCTCCTATTTACTTCCTCAGCTTCTTAAACTCTGATCCCGCGTTCCATTGCGGGAAGCTGGTTTCAAAGGCAAGGCGCTTCCCTATCTTAAATATCAATTCAATATCTTCCAAACCGCCGTCCAGATTCCATGTTGAATCAAACTGATCGGCAGGCTGATGGTAGCGTACAGCTATATATTCCTCCTGCTTTTTTTTACCGTATTCTTTACCTTTTTCAACGTTATCAATTCCTCCGCCAATAGTGATTGACGGTACGCCAACCTTTGCAAAACTAAAATGGTCAGACCTGAAATAATGGCCTGCCTCCGGGTGCGCTTCCGGCGCCAGGTAGCGTCCGTCTTTTTTAAGCTGATCTTTTAAATAGTCCTCCAGTTGCGATTGCCCGCTTCCTGATATGGTTACATCCCTGGTTTTACCTATGTTATTAAACCCATCGATGTTAATATTGGCTACTGTTTTGTTCAGCGGATAAATTGGGTTTTCACCATAATATTCAGAACCCAGCAAACCCTGCTCCTCGGCTGTTACCGAAAGGAAGATAACCGTTCTTTCGGGTGGAGTTTTCAGGCTTTTAAACGCGCGGGCAATTTCTAAAATGGCGGCTGTCCCGCTGGCGTTGTCCAGGGCGCCGTTATAAATCGTATCGCCTTTGGCATCAGGCTTACCTACACCCAGGTGATCCCAGTGCGCAGTGTAAATAATATATTCATCAGGGCGCTTGGTACCGGTTATTTTGGCTACTACGTTATGCGACTTATTGAATACCGCTTTAGCTTTCAAGGTCTCAGTTAGCTTAACACCGGTATTAAATCCTTTAAAACCATGTTGGTTGGCAGTATGCAGCACGCTTGTATCTTTCCCGCCCGCCTGTAATATTTTAACGGCACTTTCGTGGGTCACCCACCCCTGCATGGCCAACTGGTAGGTATGGCTTGCCCTTTTATCTAAATACAGCTTAACGCCGCCGTTTGAGTTTTGTACCACATGGAACGGATACGACGCAGCAGCGGTATTATGCACAATGATACAACCCTTTGCACCCTGCCGGGCGGCTTCTTCAAATTTATAGGTCCAGCGGCCGTAGTAAGTCATGGTTTTACCTTTAAACAGGGTGGTGTCGCCGGTTTCAAAACCCGGGTCATTCACCATCACCATTACTACTTTGCCTTTTACATCAAGGCCGGCATAGTCGTTCCAGTTATATTCGGGGGCCACAACGCCAAAACCGGCAAATACCACGTCATCGTTGTTTAATGTTTGCAGGGTATCGGTACGTTCGGTCCACATCACAAAATCGTCCATGTTTTTAAGTTCGAAGCTGCCTTTTGCAGATTGTACCTTTAATGGCGACACCGACTTAGGCGTGATCTCAACCATCGGCACATCCTGCAGGTAACTGCTGCCGTTCCCGGGCTCAAGCCCCAGGCCCTTATAGGTTTTTTCAAGATAAGCAATGGTCTTCACCTCTCCTTCGGTAAAGGGGCGGCGACCCTTGTACTCGTCAGACGACAGAACTTTGATATGATTGATAAGGCTGTCTTTATTGAAAGCGGATAAACCGTCCTGCTCATCAACAGTTTTATTTTGGCTACAGGAGACAGCCGTTATAGCCGTAACAGCTAACAGCAGGCGTTGCGTAAATCTGATCATGTTAATTTTGATTTTAACGAATATAAGAATTTACGCAATGGCTTTATTAGTTTTGATTGTAAATTAGCGCTATGATAAAAAAGTTGTTGTTTCAGTTTCTAATTGGCCTGTTTGGCGTTATCGCGCTGGCAGGATGTGGCAGTGGCAGCAAGTTCGACCGCCAGAAATGGAGCTATGGCGACGGGTTGGATTATCCGCTGCGCGATGACATCGTGGAGGACCTGATGGCTAACCACCAGATCAAGGGCCTGACCTACCGGCAGGTGATTGATTCGTTAGGCAGCCCGCAGCGGCGCGACCCGCTGAAGTTCACCTACCAGCTCATTGACGACAGCTACAACTATGGCCGCAAGAAACCTGTACATAAAAAGAGCCTGATCGTTTATTTTAATAAAGATTCGGTAGTGACCAGGTTTGAGATCTACGATCATACCGACAAGGAAAAGAAGAAGAAATAGCGTACCACTTGTACTGTCGCAGGTACAGATGTAACACCTGGAGCGGCCCCATTTATAGACCGGGTGATCCACTTAAAAATATGGATCACCCGGATCACCTGTTTTAGTTAACCTGCTGTAAATAAACATTTTAGCTTTCAGAGCGGATCACTTTGGATCAGTCTTATTCGTCTGGGCTTTCAGGTTCAAAATTTAGTTAATTTACTGTCAATCAAAGCATTGTAAAACGGCTGTTTTTCGCCATTTTTTGAGGAGCGGATCAGTAAAAGCGGATCACCTGTTTTGAAATTTTTGGGGTTAAATTCCACTGATGACGCGGCCTAAAAGCGGAGCGAAACAGAGCAGCCAGGAATCATTTAATAAAACCAGCAGCAAACAAAAGCCGTAGTTATTGATTGTTCTTTAAACAACCAATAAATCAACCAACACATGAAGATGACCAAATTAACTTACACGCTATTGTTTGCTGCAGGTCTGCTGACGATAGGTACCACGGCCCGCGCGCAGGACGATTTTCCAAAAGAAGTGGCCGGCACCATGCAGGTACAGGGCATGTACCGCCAAAGCAAGCTGGGCCAGCTAAACGGCATACTGAACGCCAACGGCATCCCGGCTCTACCCGAAAGCAACTACTGGCTCAGCCTTTCCATGAACCATATCCGTAACAACTGGGTAATTGAAGATGGCATAGGTGCAAGCTTTACCTCCACTTCGGCATCTAATGCGGCCAATGGTATCCGGGCAAAATACAACCAGTACCAAATTTATGGGCGCTTAGGTTATGATGTGTCCACCACGGCAAAAATGCGTGCTTTCCCGTTTGTAGGCATCAACCTGTCTACCGCCATGCTGCGCATCCAGGATAATTCGCGGATGCAAAATACCAGCAACTTTTCGCCCGAATTGTTGAACCTGACCGCAAGTAAAACGCTGTGGAACCCGCGTTTCGGCCTGGAGTTTGGCGGCGGTTTCGATTACCTTATCCCTATGAAGGATAAAAAGATGGATAATATCTCCATCCACCGCAGTTTGCCAATCGGCATAAGGTTGGGCTATTATTTACAAACTTCAAACAGCCCCTGGAGAGTTGATGATAATTACAAGCTCCAAAACGGACCGGATAATAAACAAAGCAACGTGTTTATCAATCTGAATATTGGTTTAGGCTATAAGGTTCAGCGTAATTAGCCTGGGATTATTGAAAATGACAAAGCCCGCGGCACAACCGCGGGCTTTGTCGTTTTGGGCCAAAATGCCCTCTTAAAAATGGTGATAAGGTAGCGTCACTATTTTGTCGGGCCGGGTTACCGTACTTTGTAATGGGTGGCGAAGTGATGATAATATGGGCGTTGCCTGCGGCCCGGGTTATCCGCTCATACTGCGCAGGCCTTAAGCGCGGGGCCGGTATCCGCTCCTACCCCTAACGCAAGAAACAAGGTAATATTAAGGCGCTACCGCAAGCGTTCCGCTTGTGGTACGGTGATAGGTTGACGCCCTGCCTGGTTATCGTTTACCTGTATGGTGCACCACAAGCGGGACGCTTGCGGTAGCGGAGGGCATCTGTAGGGAGGTAAGAATTAATTATGTAATCCTGGAGCGAACTGGAAAACTTGAATTACCAACTGTAATAATTCGGCACCTTTTTGACTATCCAAAGACAGTGCAATACAAATGCTAATTATAGTGTTGGTTAAAATACCTTTCCAATCGGCCTTGTTTAAAACTTCAACCCGATCTGTTAGATACCGAATTTGATGATTAATCACTTCCCGGTGTATGTCATTCTCAGCGTATCGTTCTGTAATCAATAATCTAAGTTCCGCCAAGGCTATTTTTATACTTTCTTTTTCTCGATGTGTAAAACCTGTTACATCTTCATAATCAATTGTAGTTATATTATTAGCAAGGGCAGCCCGTTGATAGGAAGCCCACAGGTCGACTTCGCTAGTATTTTTTATGAAATCTGCAATATCCCTTTCAAGCCATAAGCGAAACAAATCAAAAGCGTCCTGAAAAAAGATTGAGTCGTCAGTTAAAGTTCTTAGCGAGAGTTTAGGTTGGAAATCTACTGATGCTGGTATAAAATGGCCGAAACTATCATTATCTTCCAAAAAACAGAATAGGTATTCAGGAGCCGGTTTATAACTTATTACTACCCCTTCTCTTGCGCCTATATGACTAAAGCTTATTAATTGCTTTTCTTTAATTTCGAAGTTATCGATACCGAGTTCGTGACTCAAAAGAAACTGAAATATTTGGTTTTTGTATTCCTTTTTCATGATTTAAAGATAATATTTAAAAAGGGAATCAGAGGTTGGCCGGTTGTTGGTAATAACCAACAACCGGGCTGGTCATCGGGTTTAATATTACAACACATGGGTACATGTTGGCGATAACACCGACATGGGCGGGGCAATTACTTTAACTTTTAAAAAGGAAGGTCTTCATCTTCAGGTGCGCTAATTATTTCGACTCGGGGAAATTTCGTTTTGTAGTAGGTTTTTAGGAATAGGCCTACTGTGGTAACACTATTAACGATAAAGTAAGTGTAAATTGGGTCATTTATTAAATAATCGCCATCCGTTTTTCCATGGAAGCTTGTGCTGGTACTTCTTAATTCTTCAACTGCTTTATTAATTGCAAGCATTGAGCTACCAATAGTCTTAATTTCAGACGGCAAATCAGATTTAGGAAATAACTTAAATTCTTTCAATAGACAGCTTGTTAAGTCATATAGAGTATCACTTTCTTTATTGGTTATTGATATTCTATCATCCTTTAAGATTTCTTTGACAATACTTTCTAAGGCAGAATTTGCCAGCCCAATCGCAATATCTGGATGAGTCTCGATTTGTTTAAATGCCTTATCAAATGTTGCGTTTGCTGTTTGGTAGTCTGATTTAATCTCATTCCTAAAAGTCGCTATACTTGGTATAAAATCCGGCGTATCTACACCCAAATCTACTGCAATTTGAAGTATTGTTTTACTATCAATCCCGTGTAACGTGGCTAATAGGTCTATGTCACCGGTTGGTTTTTTTATGATTTCAAAATTCTCCCAATAACTATTCCGATCCTCCCTCGTTTCGTGCCATTTTTCTATATATAGCCTTGCTTCTTTATATGAATTGTATTCTTTCCAAATAACCTCATGAACTTCTTTAATAAGTTTCATCAAATATTTAGGTGATATGGTTTGTTCCATTTTACTTACTATCAAACTTTAAATTGAGGGTAAACAAATATACCATAGTTTGTTAAGGCATACTAATAACTTTTTCCACGTTACCGTAAGCACTCTGTTTAAATAATGAATTAATCATATTGATATCCAGTGTAAATGCATTATAAACTTGTAAGTTTATTGTATGCAAGCAATTTTCTCAAGAAACCCAGATATAGATAAAATCGCCTTTCTCGATTGGAGAATGTCTTCCCATAATGACATTCTTAACATTTTAAATTTAGCGGAAGGATTTATGCTTTCGTCCATTAGGTTAGCAAGACTTTGTTTGATTAATAATTCTGATAAAAAAGCTGATATATTAATCTTTCCTATATTAACTAATGTAAATCATGGCATAGAGTTATACTTAAAAGCAATAACTTGGATGTTAAATAAATATATGAAATTGGATTTACGTATTGAAGGAAGTCATAATATAAAACAGATTTACAAAACTGTTAAATCAAAAATCAAAATCTACGGTGGTCAAATGTCGATAAAGGAGTTCGATTCGAGTATGGAGAACTTAGAAGCTTACATAAACGAATTGTTTTATAAAATAAATGCTACTGACAAAAAAGACAACATGGATTTTTCGAGATATCCTTTTAATACTAAATACGAACATCACTTTTATGTAGGTCTAATAGGAGATGCAGAAATTGACTTAGAGAACTTTGTTTCTCGTTTTGAGGACATTTATAAGAGTCTTGAAAATCTGTCCGATTTTATTTACTGGCATGAATTAGAAGATGATGAATAAAGATATAAGTTTGAGGCTACCCTCGTTGTCTCCCCACTGGTTGAAGTTTAGCATAGCGTAACTTCGACCTAAAATAGGTTAAGCTTTCAGCTTAACTGTATCCGCTGTGCGAAGTCGGCGGCATTGGGGCAGCGGGTTGGAAAGATTCTGCACATTTGCTTAGCTTCCGTAGAGATTATTGATTTGATAATTGTTTTTTATAGGAATCAATGAGCTCCCGATGGTCGGTTGTCTTCGTTCTTCGCAATGTCGTGGTGGGGAATTTTGCCTCCATCCAAAGCGCAAAGGCCTGCCGGAAAACGCGGGCCGGGGTGTTTTGCCTGTGGGCGGAAGGATTTTTCCGGCTTGATGTTTGGTTACTTTGCATCTAAGGTAAACGGCGTAGCCCTCTTGAGCTCCTTTAAAAAAACAACAACAGCGAAAAACTAACTAGCCTTAGCGGCAATGAGCGTCGCAACGCGTTTATTAACGGATACCGTAATACCGGGCCTGGTGCACAATTGTTGGTGACAACACCAACAACGGCGGGCGGGGTTGGAAAGATTTTACACAATTGATTAGCTTATGTAGAGATTATTGATTTGATAATTGTTTTTTATAGGAATCAATGAGCTCCCGATGGTCGGTTATCTTCCTTCCCCGCAATGACGTGTTGGTGAAAAGCCATGAGCGTCGCAACGCGTTTATTAACGGAATACCGTAATACCGGGCCTGGTGCATAGTTGTTGGTGACAACACCAACAACGGCGGGCGGGGTTGGAAAGATTACACAATTGATTAGTCTGGCGGGGTGTGTGCGTGCGCTGGCTTGGTGGTAGAGACGCAATGCATTGCGTCTCTACCGGCGGATAATCACCGCCCCCCCCCCGCGTTAACGATTGCAGCGGATACCGGCCCGGTGGCTAAGGCCTGCGCAGTATGAGCGGAAAGCGTGGGCCGCAGGCAACGCCCAATTTAGCAGCAGTTATGAGCCGGCAATTGGCAGGTATCGCTTTACGGAGTGGCAGATTTACAATGTGGCAGACCTACGAAATTTATAAAACCCCGTAAGTGTTTTGCCCGCTAAAATATCGCTTCGGCGATCCGTTTTGTAGGGCCGGGATTACCCATGGTGTAAAAATGCAGCACAGGCGCACCAACTGCTATCAGTTCTTTACACTGGTTGATCATCCATTCAATACCCACTTCTTTTACCTCGGCTTCTGATTTACAGGCATGTACCGCATCGCTTAAAGCATCAGGGATATCGATGTGGAATATCTTTGGCAGGTTAATTAATTGTTTTGATGAAGTGATTGGTTTTAAACCCGGAATAATAGGCACCGTAATGCCATTATCGCGACAGGTTTTTACAAACTCAATGTACTTACTGTTATCATAAAACATTTGGGTTACGATAAAACCGGCACCGTTATCTATCTTCTGCTTTAAATATTTAAAGTCGGTTTTAAGGTTGGGCGCCTCAAAATGTTTTTCGGGGTAGCCGGCAACGCCGATACAAAAATCGGATTTTACGGCCTCATGATCTTCATGCAGGTATTTGCCCTTGTTCATGTTCACCACCTGCTCCAGCAGATCGGTTGCATAATTATGGCCGCCGGGGGTAGGCACAAATGACGACTCTGTTTTCCGGGCATCGCCACGCAGCACCAATACGTTTTCAATACCTAAAAATTGCAGGTCGATTAACGCATATTCAGTCTCCTCTTTGGTAAACCCGCCACAAATTAAATGCGGAACGGCATCCACCCCATACTTATTCATGATGGCCGCGCATACGGCAACGGTACCGGGGCGTTTGCGATAGCTAACTTTTTCCAGCAGTCCGTTAGGATGTTCTTTATAAACGCTGTCCTCGCGCGATGAGGTAACATCAATAAACGGGGGTTTAAACTCCATTAAAGGATCAATGGCATTGTAGATGCCCTGGATGCTCTGGCCCTTTATCGGCGGAAGTAGCTCGAAGGAAAAAAGGGTTTTGCCTTTGGCGTTTGCTATGTGTTCGGTGATTTTCATGAATAAGTATCAAGTAACTGGTATCAAGTATTTAGACTTTTTTGCAGTCCCGATATCATCTTCTGGATTTCGATAATAGCAGCGCAAATGTCTTCTGATTTTTCTGGTGTTATATAATTAAATTCTTTGGCAATGATGATTTGTGTTTAAGCTCAAATGACGAACCTAATGCAATATTAAGGAATTGATGCAATTCTCTGTTAGATTTTCTTCCGCATCCTTCGGCAATATTTGAAGGGATAGAAACAGCTGAACGTGTCATTTGAGCAATTAGTCCAAATTTTTCTTCGGACGGAAAAGTCCGGGTTAATATGAATATCGCTTTAGTGACTTCTATCCCAGCTTTCCATACTTTCAATTCCTTAAAATTATGCATCCTATTGTCTTGCTACTTGATACTAGCTACCTGATACTCATCTAATAGTTCAGATTCGGCCCCAACCAACGTTCCACCGTCTCAACGGTCATATTTTTCCTTTTGGCGTAATCCTCGATCTGATCTTTACTGATCTTGTTCAAACCAAAATAACGCGACTGCGGGTGCGCGAAATAAAACCCGCTCACGGAGGCGGCCGGTGTCATGGCCAAACTTTCGGTCAGGTGCATATGCGCGTTATCTTCGGCTTTCAGCAAATCAAATAAAGTGATCTTCTCGGTATGCTCGGGGCAGGCGGGGTATCCCGGTGCCGGGCGGATGCCCTGGTACTCTTCTTTTACCAGTTCTTCAACCGTCAGGCTCTCGCCGCTTGAATAGCCCCAGTATTCTTTACGTACCAGCTCGTGCATTTTTTCGGCAAAGGCTTCGGCCAGCCTGTCGGCCAAGGCTTTAGCCATGATACTGTTATAATCGTCGTAATCCTTTTCAAATTTAGCCACCAGCTCGTCGCACCCAATGCCGGTAGTAACGGCAAATCCGCCAAAATAATCGGCCACGCCGCTTTCTTTAGGCGCCACAAAATCTGACAGGGCATAATAAGGCTCGCCTTTAACTTTTTCCGATTGCTGGCGCAGGGTATGGATGCGTGCCAGCTGTTGCGTGCGGGTTTCGTCGGTAAACAATTCTATGTCATCACCAACCGCGTTTGCCGGCCAGAAGCCGATAACGCCGTTTGCCTGCAGCAGGTTATTATCTACAATTTCTTTTAACAGCTTTTGGGCATCATCAAATAATTTCTTAGCCTCAACGCCTACAAACTTATCTTCAAAGATCTTTGGATAGCTGCCCCGCAACTCCCAGGTATGGAAGAACGGTGTCCAGTCGATATAAGGCACCAAATCAGCCAACGGATAGGCCTCAAAAACCTTAGTCCCGGTAAAGGCCGGTTTCGGCGCTACTTTGTTCAAATCAATCTGGAACTTATCGGCACGGGCCTGCTCCAGCGTTACAAAACGCTTGTCTGATTTTTTATTGGCGTGGGCCTCGCGGGCTTTTTCGTATTCGTCCTTAATGCCTTGGATATAGCTATCGCGGGTATCACGGTTCATCAGGCTGCTGCAAACCGTTACGCTGCGCGATGCATCCAGCACGTGAATAGCGGCACCCGAATAATTTGGAGCGACCTTTACCGCCGCGTGAATGCGCGAAGTAGTAGCGCCGCCAATAATTAACGGAATAGTGAAATTTTGGCGCTCCATCTCCTTGGCAAAATGCACCATTTCATCAAGCGACGGCGTAATTAACCCGCTTAGCCCTATTATATCAACTTCCTGTTTAATCGCTTCGTCAATAATGCGTTGTGCCGGCACCATAACGCCAAGGTCAATAACCTCGAAATTATTACAGGCCAAAACCACACCCACGATATTTTTGCCGATATCGTGTACATCACCTTTTACGGTGGCCATTAAAACCTTGCCTGCGTTTGCCCGGCTTCCGCTTGAGTCTTCACCTGCATCAATAACACGCTGTTTCTCTAACTCAATAAACGGCAATAAATAAGCCACCGCCTTCTTCATTACCCGGGCCGATTTTACCACCTGCGGTAAAAACATTTTGCCTGCGCCAAAGAGGTCGCCTACGATATTCATCCCGTCCATTAACGGGCCTTCGATCACTTCCAGCGGCTTGGCGTATTTCTGCCTGGCTTCCTCTACGTCGTCATCCAGATACTCGATGATACCTTTTACCAGCGCGTGCGACAAACGGCTCTCAACGGGCTCTTTGCGCCACTCCTCGTCGCGTACGATCTCCTTGCCTTTACTTTTTACGGTATCGGCATATTCAACCAGGCGCTCGGTGGCATCGTCGCGGCGGTTTAGCAGTACGTCTTCAACCAGCACCAATAATTCTTTATCGATTTCCTGGTAAACTTCAAGCATGCCGGCGTTAACAATACCCATGTCCATACCTGCCTTAATAGCATGGTAAAGGAAGGCCGAGTGCATCGCCTCGCGCACCACGTTGTTGCCCCTGAAGGAGAACGAAATATTACTTACCCCGCCGCTAACTTTGGCATAAGGCAGGTTTTCTTTGATCCAGCGGGTGGCGTCAATAAAGTCGACCGCGTAGTTATTATGTTCTTCCAATCCCGTAGCCACGGTTAAAATATTCGGGTCGAATATGATATCCTGCGGCGGGAAACCAACTTCGTTAACTAATATGTTGTATGATCTTTGGCAGATCTCTTTACGGCGCTCTAAATTATCAGCCTGGCCTGTTTCGTCAAAAGCCATTACGACTGTTGCAGCACCATAGCTTAGGATCTTACGGGCGTATTCTTTAAACTTCTCTTCGCCTTCTTTCAGCGAGATAGAGTTAACGATACCCTTACCCTGGATACATTTTAAACCCGCCTCGATCACCGTCCATTTTGACGAGTCGATCATGATGGGCAGTTTGGAAATATCCGGCTCGGACGCAACCAGGTTCAGGAATTTCACCATAACGGCTTCCGAATCGATCATACCCTCATCCATGTTGATATCAATAACCTGCGCGCCGCCTTCTACCTGCTGGCGGGCAACGGTAAGGGCCTCTTCGTAATTCTCGGCCAGGATCAGCTTCGAGAATTTTGGCGAACCGGTAATGTTGGTACGCTCGCCCACGTTTACAAAAATGCTTTCGGGGGTTATGGTTACGGCTTCCAATCCGCTTAAGCGCATGTACGGCTCAACCACGGGTATTAAACGCGGCGAATATTTTTCGGCGCGCTCGGCAATACACCTGATGTGATCGGGCGTAGTACCACAACAACCGCCTACAATATTTACCAGGCCGGCTTTCATAAAGTCGTCAACCTGGTGGGCGGTTTCGTGCGCGGTTTCGTCATACTGGCCAAACTCGTTTGGTAAACCGGCGTTTGGATAGGCCGAGATAAACACATCGGCTTTCTCGGACAATTCCTGGATATGCGGGCGCATTTCTTTGGCACCCAGCGCACAATTTAAGCCTACCGACAGCAGGTTAGCATGGCGCACCGAGTTCCAGAATGCTTCGACGGTTTGCCCCGAAAGGGTACGGCCCGAAGCATCGGTAATCGTTCCGGATATCATTACCGGAAGGTGCTTGCCGCTTTCATGAGCATACCGGTTAACAGCAAATAAGGCTGCTTTTGCATTTAAAGTATCAAATATGGTTTCAATCAGCAACACGTCCGATCCGCCATCAACCAGGCCACGTACCTGGTCGTAATACGCATCAGCCAGGTCATCAAACGTAACGGCGCGGTAACCCGGGTCGTTCACATCAGGCGACAAAGACGCCGTACGGTTAGTCGGACCGACAGCACCGGCTACAAAACGTGGTTTGTTGGGGGTTTTCAAGGTATATTCGTCGGCCGCCTCGCGCGCTATACGTGCACCTTCATAGCTCAACTCATAAGCCAGTTCTTCCAGGTGATAATCGGCCAGCGAAATTACCTGGGTGCTAAAAGTATTTGTTTCGATGATATCTGCGCCGGCATCCATGTATTCGGTATGAATAGCCCTGATAATATCCGGGCGCGTAATATTTAGCAGGTCATTATTGCCCTGCAGGTCACTTGGGTGATCCTTAAATCGTTCCCCGCGAAAATCCTTTTCGGTTAACTGGTACCGTTGTATCATGGTACCCATTGCGCCGTCAATGATTAGTATTCGTTTTTTTAGTTCTTCTTTTATATCCATTTTTGGATTTGAGTGTTGTAGGTTGCAGGTTAAAGGTTGAAAGCAACGCAAAACGTACAACTCACAACGTATAACTTACAACATTAAAAATATGCTTATTTCGAAAAGTCGGATATTGATTTTTTGACTTTCACTTATCTGTCCCGAACCGTCATTGGTCTGAGTAGAATGTAGCACCTTGTTAAGCAACAGGTTGCTAAGACATCGCAGGGTCTAATCCCTCCGTCTTTCTCTATAAGCAACGCAAAGGTGCGTAATAAAATGGTAATATACAAGTCACATTTGGTGGTAGAGTTTAGATTAGGAAACGCCTTTTTGAGGCATTGATTACAGCTGTGCGACCGAATGAATGCCGGTGCCCATATGAACAGGATAGGTCTATCTTTAAGCTATTTGCTTAATTTGTTTGGTATCGGTTACCGACATTGCCAGGTGACCGTTGTAAACGCCGCCCGCTTCCACCAGCAGCGTGACAGTTTCGATATCGCCGGTAACTTTACCTGTTCCTTTAATTTCAAGCGACTGTACGGCGATGTTACCATTTACCGTACCGTAAATGGTCATTTCTTTGGTAGTGATATTGCCGGTTATGAGGCCTTTTTCGCCTAATATCAGCCCCTCATCTACCTGTACGTCGCCGTTTACATGGCCGTCAATACGTGCAACAGCAGGTGCGTTTAAGTTACCTGTTATGGTGCTTCCTTCGCTAATTAACGTTGATATCGCCTGCTGGTCAAGCGCTATTTTATCTTTTTTTGAAAAAACCCCCATTGTTGCTCTGATTAATTATTTACGGTTAAAAATTTAACCGGATTAACCGGTTTTCCGTCTTTACGTACTTCATAATGTAAATGTGCACCGGTTGAACGCCCGGTTGAACCTACTTCGCCCACTTTATCGCCCACGGCCAGTTGCTGCCCAACCCTTACGGTAATACGTGATAAATGTCCGTACAGCGTTTCAAAACCGTTAGAATGCGCTACCCGAACGCAGTTACCGTAACCACCGTTCCACCCGGCAGATACAACCCTGCCGTTAGCTGTGCACTTGGCAACATCGCCACGTTCGCCTTTAAAATCAATGCCGGGATGAAATTCGGCATGTGCCGAATTGAAAGGATCGCTCCTGAAACCGAAACTTGAAGTCATGGAACTGATACGCGGATAGCCCATAGGGGTAAAGGCTACGCTATTTACCAGGTGGGTTAAATAATCATTGTAAGCCATGTAAACTTCCTTGTCTGTAAGTTTGGCATCAGCTGTACCGTCACCACCAACAGATTTGGTAGAAAAGCCTTTTAAACCACGCTTTCTTAAATAATCATTAATATTTTTTAGTTTGCCTTCTATGGCCTGTATATAGCTTTGGGCCGAATTTTTTTCACCTTCTTTTTTAAGGGCTATCGGGATTTGCCCTTTCAGGCTTATGATCTGGGTAAGTAACAGCTGCTTTTCAGCCTCTTGCTGCCGGCTTCTTTTTTGCAGCAAAACAATTGATCCGATTAAAAGTGTCAGCACACCTAGCAAACCCAAAGCATAATATTTTAAGCGGGCTAGATGGTGAGTACGCACCTGGATCGTCCTAGTACTTTGTTTATTCTTACTTAAGATAACAATTGTACTAATGTCTTTTGGGCTAACTTTCATTTACACTTATAACATTTAGGGGTCTGCAATTTATAAAAAGGCAGTAACAAAACAATATTATTTAAACAATTTAACATTTGGTTTGTATTCTGCCATTGTCAGCAAGATGTAGTATTACGAATTTTAAACCGTTAGTGTTACCTATTTATTATTTTTGTGGATAATTTCTTAAAAATAGATGCCTTATGATGTATCCAGAATATTTAGTTACCCCAATGAGGGAAGAGCTTACCAGAGTTGGTTTTGAAGAATTAAAAGATGCCGATGCTGTTAAAAACGCCATTGAAGCACCGGGAACTGTACTTGTAATGGTAAATTCTGTTTGCGGTTGTGCTGCTGCCAATGCGCGCCCCGCTGCACGCATGGCTACGCAAAACGCAAAACATCCCGATAAATTTGTAACTGTTTTTGCCGGGATGGAAAAAGAAGCTGTTGATACCGCCCGCAACTATATGTTGCCTTACCCGCCGTCATCACCCGCTATGGCTTTGTTTAAAGATGGCAAATTGGTACATATGATTGAGCGCTACCAGATTGAAGGCCGCCCTGCACAAATGATAGCCGATAACCTGATTGGCGCGTTTGAGCAATACTGCTAAGCAGCAATCAGTAAAGGCTAATTAACCTTGATATATAAAAAATCCGTTGTAAAAACAGCGGATTTTTTTGCAATCTGAATTATTAATCGTAATATTGCGATGTAGTTAAATAATACAATGGGGATAACCAAAACAGAAATATTTACAGCCGGGCAAAATAAACTGGCCGTACAGCTAAAAGCAATTGCCCACCCGGCGCGGATTGCTATTCTGCAGGAACTGATTAAGGCCAATACCTGCATTTGCGGCGATCTGGTGACTGAACTGGGTTTGGCACAGGCCACCATATCACAACATTTAAAAGAACTTAAAAATGCAGGTTTAATACAAGGTACCATTGAAGGCGTAAGCGTATGTTATTGTATAGAGCCCAACGCCTGGGACAACCTGCAAAATGAATTAAACAGTCTGTTTGCATCCTATACGGTTAAAAACAACTGCTGCTAAAATTTTTTATATCAATACATCGTAATATTACAATTAAACATACGAATCATGAACTGGCAAACATTTAAACAAGCCCTGGTAAGTAACCCGGGCCTTCACCTGCAATTTCAATATGCTGACGGCAAAATGGTTGATCCATCTTTCCATATCACGGAGATTAAACAGGCGGTGATAACGGCCGTCGACTGTGGCGGCATGGTAAACCGGTGGACAGAAACCATCGTCCAGCTTTACGAACCTGCGGTAAATGACCAGGAAAGATCAATGACGGCGGCTAAGGCGCTGTCAATTATAAACATCGTCGAAAAATCATTGCAGCTTGATCCGGATGGCATCGTCAAAATCGAATTTGGAAACACCGGCTTCGACGCGCGACAAATGCTGCCGAACGATATTGTTATTAATAAGGAAAACCTGTTAGTTGATCTGCGTGCGGACACCGTACAATGCAAAGCTATAGAACGTGGCGGCAGTTGCGGTACTAATGACAAAAATGAAGCGTGTTGCACAACTGAAACCGTGGCTAAGCCAAAAGTTCAGTTAAAGAACCTGGTTGCAGCTACGGCCGTTTGTACGCCCGGCGCAGGCTGCTGCTAATCCTGATTTAAAATAACTTAACTGTAAACAAATGAAAAATGTATTGGTGCTTTGCACCGGAAACAGCTGCCGCAGCCAGATAGCCGAAGGTTACCTGCGTTATTTTGCGGGCGACAAAGCAAATATCTACAGCGCAGGTATAGAAACCCATGGGGTGAACCCGCGTGCCATTGAAATCATGAAACGCGATGGCATCGATATATCCCATCATACCTCTAATAATATTAATGAGTACCTGGATATTGATTTCGACTACGTAATTACCGTATGTGACAATGCTAAGGAAAGCTGCCCTTATTTCCCAACCAGGGCGGTTAAGCTGCATTACAATTTCCCCGATCCGGCAAAAGCAACCGGCACCGAAGAAGAGATCATGGAGCAATTTAGGGCCGTGCGCGAGTTGATCCGTCAGTATATTCAAAATTTCGTCAACGAAAATTTAAAATCCTGATCATGGCTATAGATCATTGCGCACCCGTGGCAGGGCGTAAAAAACTGGGGTTTCTTGACCGTTATTTAACCTTGTGGATATTTTTAGCTATGGGTATTGGTGTTGCTACGGGATATTTTATACCCTCATCAGCGGCTTTTATCAACTCATTTTCAAGCGGCACAACCAACCTGCCTCTGGCGGTTGGTTTGATATTGATGATGTATCCGCCGCTGGCAAAAGTTAAATATGAAAACATGGGCGAGGTATTTAAAGACACCAAAGTATTAAGCGCGTCATTGATCCTGAACTGGGTGGTTGGCCCGCTGTTGATGTTTATACTGGCCATCACCTTTTTACGCGACCACCCGGCGTATATGATTGGTTTGATCCTGATAGGCCTGGCGCGTTGTATTGCCATGGTGGTGGTATGGAATGAGCTGGCCGAAGGTAACCGCGAATACGCCGCCGGGCTTATCGCCCTAAACAGCATCTTCCAGGTACTGTTATACAGCGTTTATGCCTACGTATTCATTACCGTTTTACCACCCTTATTTGGGTTAAAGGGACTGGCTGTCGATATTACTATTGGTGCCATAGCCAAAAGCGTCGGCATTTACCTGGGCATACCGTTTGCAGCGGGTATCATCAGCCGTTACGCCCTGATAAAACTTAAAGGCGAAGAATGGTTTCAAAACAAATACGTGCCTTTTATATCGCCCGTTACTTTAATAGCGCTGTTGTTTACCATTATAATCATGTTTAGCCTTAAAGGCAATCTTATTATACAAATACCAATGGATGTTGTACGCATAGCTATCCCGCTGGCTGTTTATTTTGCCATTATGTTTGTGCTGAGCTTCTTTATCGGCAAATCATTCGGTGCTGATTATTCGCGTACCACAGCAATAGCCTTTACCGCAACCGGCAATAATTTCGAGCTGGCTATTGCAGTAGCCATTGGCGTGTTCGGCATTAACTCGGGCGAAGCTTTTACCGGCGTAATAGGCCCGCTGGTTGAAGTGCCGGCATTGATTGCTTTGGTTAACCTGGCGTTTTGGTTCCGCAAAAAATATTATCGGCCTGATTAAAACCACGGCCGTAACAATTTCAGTGGGCAGCAGTCTTAGTTATTTAAATTAAAACTATTAATTTCGCTTATAACTGATTCAATATTCTGTATGAAAAAAACCACGTTAACCGGTTTGCTAACCGGTATGGTAATTACCGCCGCCTCGCTAAGCCCGGTAATGGCACAGGCGCCAAAGGCCGAAAGCCCCGCTCTAAAAATGTACCGGGCTACACCAACCCGTATCAATGATTTGATCCACACCAAACTGGATGTGCGTTTTGATTATAAAAAACGCTACCTGTATGGCAAGGAATGGGTTACATTGAAACCCCATTTTTACCCGACTGACACCTTAAGGCTTGACGCCAAAGGCATGGATATCAACAATATCTCGGTTGTTAAGAACGGTAAAAACTTCCCGCTTAAATATAAATACGAGGATAGTCTAAGCCTGGCCATCCAGCTGGACAGGGTTTATCGCAATAACGAAAACTATACGGTGTATATTGACTACACATCAAAACCTAACCAACTGCATGTAAAAGGCAGCGCTGCTATCAATGATGCCAAGGGTTTGTATTTTATTAACCCCGATGGCACAGAAAAAGATAAGCCAACCCAGATCTGGACACAGGGCGAAACCGAAAGCTCATCGTGCTGGTTCCCGACCATTGATAAGTCTGAACAAAAAACTACTGATGAGATCAGCATGACCGTGCCCGCAAAGTATGTCACTTTATCAAACGGCAGGCTGGCCGTGCAAAAAGTTAACGGCGACGGTACCCGTACTGACACCTGGAAACAAGAGTTGCCGCACTCGCCATATTTGTTTATGATGGCCGTTGGCGATTTTAAGATCTATAAAGATAAATGGCGCAACAAAGAGGTTAACTATTACCTTGAGCCAAAATATTTCCCTTACGCCAAAGAGATCTTTGGCCAAACACCTGAGCTGATTGAGTTTTATTCAAAAACCTTAGGCGTTGATTACCCATGGTACAAATATTCGCAGATAGTTGTTCGCGATTATGTAAGCGGCGCCATGGAAAACACATCGGCTACCTTGCATGGCGATTACGTGCAACTTACGCACCGCGAGTTAATAGATGCCGGTTATGATGCCGGCCGCAGCACCATTGCGCATGAGCTGTTTCACCAATGGTTTGGCGATTTGGTAACGGCTGAAAGCTGGAGCAACCTCACCGTGAATGAATCATTCGCCGACTTTAGCGAAATGCTCTGGGCCGAACATAAATATGGCAAAGACGAGGCAGATGCACATGCCTACACGGCCATGCTGAACTATTTGGCAAATCCGGCTAATAAAGCCAAGGACCTGGTGCGTTTTCATTATAATGACAAGGAAGATGTGTTTGATGCGGTTACCTACCAAAAAGGTGGCCGGATCTTAAACATGCTGCGTAACTACCTGGGTTATGACGCCTTTTATAAAGGATTGGGCATCTATCTTAAAACAAATGCCTTTAAAGCCGGCGAAGCGCAGCAGCTGCGTTTAGCATTAGAGGAAGCCAGTGGCCGCGATTTAAACTGGTTCTTTAACCAATGGTATTACGGACATGGCAACCCTACCCTGAAAATTAGTTATAAATGGGATGATGACGCTAAAAAAGAAACTGTTTACCTGCAGCAAACACAGGATGGTAACGGCTTTATTTTACCAATGGCTATTGATATCTATGCCGGTGGCAAAAAAGTTCGCCATAATGTTTGGATGAATGATAAGGCCGATACCTTAACTTTTGCATCGTCAGTAAAACCAGATTTGGTAAATGTTGACGGCGATAAGGTGTTATTGGCCGAGAAAAAGGACAGCAAAACACTGGAAGAATACGTTTTCCAATATTTTAACGCGCCGTTATTTCTTGACCGTTTTGAGGCGATAGACAAAGCCACGCCCGAGCAAGGTGATGCAGGCGCACGCAAAGTGATGCTTGCCGCTTTAAAAGACAAATATTACGGACTGCGCATTAAAGCTATTCGCGGCTTAAATATGGCTAATGACGATGTACGCAACGCGGCCCAGCCGATATTACTTTCAATAGCACAAACTGACGATAATACTTTGGTACGTGCCGCAGCCATATCAACCTTAGGCAAGCTAAAAGCCGCCGGCATGATGAACACGTTTAAAGAGGCTTTAAAAAGCGAATCGTATGCTATCCAGGGTGCTGCTTTAACGGCCATATCGTTACAGGATCCTGCGCAGGCTTTGTCATTAGCTAAAGGATTTGAAAAGGACAACAAAGGCGCCCTTACCCAGGCATTGATGCATACTTACGCCACCGCAGGCGGAGATGCAGAGTGGCCGTATGTTTATAAACAGTTTAATGACGCCGGGATACAGGCTAAATTTGCCATGATCAGGGACTTTGCCGGGATGACCGGTACAGTTAAAAATCCTGAATATGCGCAACAGGGAATTGCCGCTATAAAAGACGCAGCTATAAAATATAAAGTTTATGGTGTTGCACCCCCACTGTTGACGATGCTTGACACCATAAAAGGTCAGCGCACGCAAATGGGCGATACCGCATCGGCTACTGCTGCTGATGAAGCAATTAAAAAGATTAATGCCGAATAAGCATTTTAAACTGTAACAAAAAAGGGAGGCCGGGTGAGCCTCCCTTTTTTGTTTATACCAACCGGAAAAAAAATCTGTATTGATCTATAGACGCCAACTTTTGCCATAAAGGTACAATGAACTTGCCCCGTAAAACCACCTATTAATAATTTTAATTGGCTGATAATTAGTCCATTATATCCATATATCTATATTTATATACTACTATGTATTGCATAATACTATATAAACAATATATTTGTTTGACAAAAAACATAGAAATCATGAAATCACACTTCATTTTAAAAAGAGCAGTCCTGGCGCTGATGTTCACCATAGTTGCCGGTGCCAGTTACGTTTACGGGCAATGCGACAAAACAGTAACCCTCAAATCATCAAAAACCTTAATATTTGATGAAGCAGGAAAGCTTGAACGAACTAAAGAAGAACCGGTCACTATCACTATCTCTAAAACCTATATATCTATTGTGACGGGCAATGAGGGGGATACCATGTCGGGCGACATAACCTCCAGGACCTGCGAGTGGACCACGCCTTACAAAAACGGCAAGACAGTGGTTAAAGGAACGCTGACAAGAGGCGATGGCAATGAATCGCATGCTACCCTAACTATTGTAGGCAAAGACGATAAAGTGACCCTAACCTTTGAGGCCGAAGAAAAAGGCAAACGTAAGATACAAGTTGTAGCCGACAAGTTTGAGTAAAATGGCTATTGTTCTCTAATTGTTAAAAATGTTAAATAATTAGGGAACAATGCTTTATACTATTATATTAGTATAATAGCTTATACCATTATGAAAAGATTAGTTGCAACCCTGGTTATGCTAACCGGCACTATAGCGGTAAATGCGCAAAACCCAGGCACCACATTTCTTCAGAAATTAACACCCATAAATAAGCGTAGCGGAAACGTTTGTACTTGTAACACAAACCGGGAATTATTAAAATCAAAAGCTACTGCCGATTGGTTCCAAAAAGCGACAAAATTAACTATGGACACGGATCGCAATAAGCCGCTATCCTCGCCGGACATTGCTTTTAAAAGCGGCCCGAATCATACCGTTTATAATAACAGTACAGACCAGCTGTTAAACACCACAGCCGCAGTTAACCCCGATCATATGCCTATTGCAAAACTGAGAAATACAGATCAGCGTATGCCTATAGTGCAAACCGACAAAACTGCTTACACTATGCCGGTAGCCGGGAAAACCCAACCACGGGTATATTATCAACCGGTGTTGCCTAAAAATGGTCTGGATGGGGTTGTGATTCGGCCTTAATATTAAATAGAAAAATCTTTATTCAGCAATTTCTCCAGCTCGGCAAAACTGATATTCATTTTAACCTTACCCTGCTTGGCATACGAGATCTCGCCGGTTTCTTCGGATATGATGATAGCCGTGGCTTCATTGGCTTCGGTAACCCCAATCCCCGCGCGGTGGCGCAAACCAAATTGTGGCGGCAGGTCAACCTTATCCGTCAACGGTAAAATACAACTGGCAGATTTAATTTTGTTTTCGGCAATTACCACGGCGCCGTCATGCAGCGGGCTGGTTTTTTGAAAAATGCTTTCCAATAGCCGTTTTGATATTTTGGCCTCCAGCACCTCGCAGCTATTTTGGTAAAATTGCTCGTCATAATATTTTGCAAATACAATCAGCGCGCCGGTACGGGTTTGCTTTAAAATTTTGCAGGCATCAATAACCGGTTTTATCCGCGCGTAGTTATTTTTCTCGTCCTGGGTTTTACCAAAAAAATAGCGCCACCAGGCTTTATTTCTTTGCAACGACGCATTCTTACCGACCAACAATAAAAATCGCCTTATCTCCTGCTGAAATACCACTACAATGATAATTACCGCAACATCCCTGAAATAGCCCAGTATCTCTGTAAGCAGCTGCATATGCAGCACTTTAACCACAAAGTAAAGCGCATAGATCACGCCCATACCTATTAAAATATTAACAGCAATAGTGCCGCGTATTAAATTGTAAACCTGGTATATAATAAAAGCTACCAGCAATATATCCAACACATTAAGCGGTGTTATTTTAAAAAGGCTAAGATCTAACGACTGCATTTACGAAGTTAATATTTTTGGAGAATAAAAGACCCGCCCGGCACCCGGCACTCCCATTTTGACATAAGTATGTTAGTGGCTGCTGTTGATTAGTGTTTAACTTCTTTCTTTTTGGGGAAAATAAGCGATGCAACCACACTTATTACCAAAATACCCAGGATAACCAATAACGACCGGCCGGTGGTAAGGCCTATCCGGTCCACGTAGTTGGCGGCCAGCATTTTTAAGCCTATAAATGCCAGTAACACGGCTAACCCTACTTTAAGATAATGAAATTTATCAATGATATTTACCAGTAAAAAGAACATTGACCGAAGGCCCATTATGGCAAATATATTAGAGAAGAACACGATATAAGGGTCCTTGGTAACCGAAAATATCGCGGGGATAGAATCGACAGCAAAAACAAGGTCGGTAACCTCTATAATCAGCAGCACTAAAAACAGCGGGGTGATAAACTTTTTCTTATCGATCTTAATAAAGAATTTATTGCCTTCAAATTTGGGATGAACCGAAAAATATTTGGAGGCCAGCTTTACTACTTTGTGATTTTCGGGATCGATGTTTTCTTCCTGGTTACGATTGATAAACATGGTAACGCCGGTATATACCAGGAATGCGCCAAACAAATATAAGATCCAGTGAAACTGCTCAATTAAGGCGGCGCCTACAAAAATAAACAGGAAACGCATTACCACCGCGCCAATTATCCCCCAAAGCAATACTTTATGATAATACCTGGGGTTAACAGCAAAAGCGGTAAATATCAGCACCATCACAAATATATTATCAACCGACAGCGCATATTCAACTACGTAACCGGTAATAAATTCGAGGCCCAGGTTTTTACGATATAACGCTAAACTGCCCTCAAAGTCATGCGGATTAAGGTTCAGGTTGTGAAAATTTTCCGCGTTTATTTCCTTTAAGGCAGCAAAATTGTCAATATGGTGCAACAGCTGGCCATAGTTTAAAATGAGTGCATAAAAACCAAGCGCAAAAGCAACCCACACGGCACTCATAAAACCAGCCTGTTTCAGGCTCACCGGTTTATCTGTTTTTCCAAAAAGGCCCAGATCCACAGCCATCATTATAAAAATGAAAACTAAAAAACCGGCTATAAATAAAAGTTCGTTCGTCACTACTTATCGCGTTCTGTTGTAAAATTTACTAATTGTTCAAGTCCCAGACGCGAGTCGCCCTGCGGGAATGTATTTAATATTTCGAAGGCCTCGTCCCTATATTTTTTCATCTGGGTTTCGGCATATTGTAAGCCCCCGGTGGCATTCACAAATTTAATGATGGCCGCAATTTTGTCGGGGTCATCATTGTGATTTTTCACCAGGTTTATCATTTTCTTTTTTTCGGCGGCGTCGCAGTTATTTAACGAATAAATAAGAGGCAGGGTAACTTTCTTTTCTTTAATATCAATACCCAATGGTTTACCTACATCATCTGTGCCAAAATCAAACATGTCGTCCTTAATCTGGAAAGCTACGCCTATTTTCTCGCCAAACAAGCGCATTTTTTCCACTGTTTCGTCATCGGCCCCGGCAGACGCGGCACCGCAGGCACAGCAGGCAGCTATCAACGAAGCTGTTTTTTGGCGGATCACATCATAATAAATAGATTCGCCGATGTCCATGCGGCGTACTTTCTCTATCTGCAGCAATTCCCCTTCGCTCATTTGCTTTACCGCTTCAGATACGATTTTAAGCAGCTTAAAATCGCCGTTGTTGATGGAAAGCAATAAGCCTTTGGATAACAGGTAATCACCTACCAGTACGGCTATCTTATTTTTCCATAAAGCATTGATAGAGAAAAAGCCCCGGCGCTGGTAAGAATTGTCAACCACATCGTCATGCACAAGGGTTGCGGTGTGCAACAGCTCAACCAACGCTGCGCCGCGGTGGGTCGACTCATTAATGCCCCCGCAAATACTCGCAGAAAAAAACAAAAACATAGGCCTTATCTGTTTGCCTTTGCGTTTAACAATGTAGTGGGTGATACGGTCAAGCAACGGTACTGAGCTTTGCATGGAGGCTTTAAAACGTCCTTCAAAAACATCAATATCAGCAGCAATGGGTTTCTTGATCTCGTTGATGCTCAACATTAAAATTATACCGGTTTTTTATGTGCCAAACTGCCTGTCTGGCTACCTTAGCAAACATAAGCTAAAAAAGTTTATCTGCATTACCGGCATAAAAATTTTGAATACAATTAAACTATTTCAATCCTGTACACTCTATAATAATACATTGATATTACAGACACACTGTAATTAAGGTGGTAATATAGTTTTTGGTTATTTTTTATACAAGCGGGGCATTTTAACGGGTGCTCCGCTTTTTTTATGCTTCGCGAAGCAATATTATTTTACCTTTGGGGCTTCGCAAGATTAGTGATTAGAAATTGGTTATTAGTGATCAGCGCTTCTAAAAAATTAATTTACGGAAACAATATCACGGAGAGGTGTCTGAGTGGTCGAAAGAGCACGCCTGGAAAGTGTGTATACGCCAAAAGTGTATCGAGGGTTCGAATCCCTCCCTCTCCGCCAGAAAATGAATAACCCGCTAAAACCATTGTTTTAGCGGGTTATTCATTAATAGACATGCTGTGTATTTACTTACAAAACATGCTATCATGTAAGTGATCAACTATATAATTCTTATCTATTGTTCGAGTCCCGTTCGTCCTCTCTATTCCAAACATTATTATGGTTTGCTGGCGACTCTTTCATTTTTTTGATTATGAATTTAGAAACCATACATACCACCCGAAACCGAGATCTGCTCGCCCGTGATCCACGCTGCATCATCGGAGGCAAGAAATACGACAGCTTTCGCAATGTCTGCGGGCTGGCCTCTTCGGCCAAGCGGTGTATTGGCAATAAACATTTTTTCATACTCACTGCCGGCAGTGACGCCTGCGCTGGCTGCACCTTCTGTTTCCGTTGCACCCGGTAAAATAGAATTGATACGAACGTTTTTTGCACCCAGTTCTTTCGATAATGCAATGGTGAAGGCATCCAGTGCCGCCTTAGTTGCAGAGTACAACGAGGCGCCCGGAAGCGGATACTTGCTTGCACCTGAACTGATATTGATAATGTTGCCGCCCTTGTCGCCAAATAATTTCAATGCCGCCTGGATAGTCAAGACAGGCCCTAATACATTGACGTTGAAACTCTGATGGAATGCTGCTACCGAGATTTGTTCTATAGGCGCATATCCCTGGGCAACCGCGTTATTCACCAAAATATCCAACCCGCCGTAAGCCTTTTCTGTTTCGTCAAACAGCCTGGTCACATCGGCCTCTTTCGATACATCGGCTTGTACGGCAATGGCTATGCCACCATTGTCGGTTATCTCCTTAACCACTTTATCTGCGCCTTCTTTACTTGAGGCATAATTCACCACAACCTTTGCGCCTTCTGCCGCAAAGTGTTTTGCGATAGCTGCACCTATTCCTTTTGAAGCACCGGTAACTACCGCTACCTTGTTTTCTAATTTACTCATGATTTTTATATGTTAATATTTCCGTTCTGAAGTATATCCAAAGATGCAGTTCCGTAACAGACTGCTTATTGACATGCATCATTAAATACGTTTGATTTAACACAACTCATGGTCTTGACCCAGATCAAGTTAATCGGATAACTGGTTGTAAAAAAGCAACTTAAACCGACGGGGAAAAAACCAGTTAACAGAAAGCGGCAAAGATCACAACGGCATATTTTGTGTTGCGGAGTATTATTTAAGGGCGTTTTTCCTTATCCTGCTCAAAGTTTCGGGTGATAAACCCAGATAAGAAGCGATCATGTTTTGCGGGAACCGCTGTAGAAATTGCGGATAATTGCTGATCAAATCCTCGTAACGCTCCTCAGCCGTATAGCTCATAGCGGCCTGCATTCTTTTCTGGTTTGCAATGGTGTAATTTTGACTGATTACGTTCGCCATCGCTGAAAAGGCAGGTATATGTTTGAGATACTCCTCAATTTGAGCATTAGTTGATTGCAGAACTTCCAGATTCTCCAGCGCTTCAATATTAAAGCGACTTGGCGTTAACAGGTAAAAGCTTTCAAAATCGGCCAGCCACCAGTTTTCTAAAGATAATTTCAGTATATGTTCATGCCCTTTTTCATCTACGGTAAAGGTCCTGGCGGATCCTTTTACAATAAACCCGATATATTTGCATACGTCCCCTTCCTGTAAAAAGTATTGCCTTTTTCGAAGCTTTTTGGGTTTGAAGTGCTCCATCAACAAATGCTTATCATCTTCTGAAAGCAGTTTGCCTGATATTTCCTGGATGTAATCGAAAAGCGCTTCAAAATTGGACATCGTTCAAGTATATAATTATTCGCAATTTACTCAAGCTGCCTGATAAAAGACAAAAAAATAAACAAGATGTGGGATTTGCTACGAGTCTAAAATGCTCAACAAAAATCCCCGTTTCCGGAAGAAACAGGGATTTGAAAGAAACTTATACTTTTTTGCGATCCCGATTCATTAGTCGAATTTGATTAAGTCCTGAAAGATGAGTTTGCCCCAGGTATTTCCGTGCGCCTGCACCAGCAGTCCGCCTTCCGAAAGCCCGCCAAGTTTGACCGGCGCGAAACCGAGATTTTCCGCAAGCGAACTAATCTCCGCTAATGCGCCGTCATCGTCGCTCGCCAGGAACACGACTCTCCTGCCACCATGTACGGCCGGGTCCTGGCCAAGGATGGCAGCCCCCAGGTGGTTGAAGCCCTTAACCAGTTTTCCGCCGGTGAAGGCCTGGGCGACGAATTTGGCAGACGGCAGTCCGTTCATCTTTTCAGCGGGCACGCCGTAGGCATTGGTCACATCAACAATGGTTTTGCCCTGCCAGTTGGGCAGCGCTTTGGCGACATCAGGATGCGCTTCAAACCGCACCGCCAAAAAGATGACGTCCGCCTTGACGGCTTCGGCCAGTGTTGTGGGAATGATCCCGGGGCCGATCTCGGCCGCATCGGATGCAAAGCTTTCCGGGTCGCGCGTGGTGGCAACGGATACTTCGATGCCTTTACGGGCAAATGCTTTGGCCAGGGACTGGCCGATCTTGCCGAAGCCGATAATGGCGTAGCTTGATGCTTTATTTTCTGATTTACTCATTTTGAAATTTTTAAAATTATTTTGATAAATAGGTCATACCGCCATCAACCAGGAGTTCGGCACCCAACATAAACGAAGAATCATCAGAGGCCAGGAAAACCGCTGTTTTACCGATGTCAGCAGGTTGCCCGATCCTGCCTATTGGCATTTGATCTGCAAAGTGTTTTTTTACGGCTTCCATTTGTTCTGCGGGAACAAACTTGTCAAATGCCGGTGTATCTGTTGTGCCTGGTGTGATCACGTTTGCCCTGATCTTCCGATCTAAAAGGTCGCTTGAAAATCCTTTGGCTAAATAGATAACAGCTGCTTTTGCGGCACCATAAAGTGTAAAATTCGCATAGGCACGATGTGCGGCATTCGACCCGATCAAAATAACAGAACCACCATCATTCATATAAGGTAATGCTTTTTGTACCGTGAAGTAAACACTTTTCAGGTTCAGATCAATGGCCTGGTCAAACTCGGCTTCGTTAAAAGTCGCTACTGTTCCTACCGCTCCGGCACCCGCATTGGCTACAACCACATCTATTTTACCAAATTTTTCAGCTGTTGCTGCAAACACCCTTTCCAGGTCGGCAACATTGGTTACATCAGCATTTATAGCTATAAAATTATCGCCAAGCTGCGCCACGGCACGATCTAAGGTTTCCTGATTTCTACCAACAATAACTCCTTTAGCACCTTCATTTTTAAACGCTTCAGCAATACCAAATCCGATACCGCTATTACCGCCTGTGATCACGGCAACCTTATTTTTTAATTTACTCATTATTTCTTTTTTAAATCTGTTCCACAAAGGTAGCTCTAATAGTTTATATTTGTAACCATTATGGTTTATTCTGGTTACTATTGGGTAACTACAAATTTTTAAATATGAGAGACGAGAGATTTTGCGCTTCGAATTGCCCTTTTACGAGAGCTATTGGCACTATTGGCAATAAATGGAAGCCGATAATTATAAATGTTATTGGCGTCCGTACCATTCGTTTTGGTCAGCTTGATTCCATAATACCACACATTTCAAGGAAAGTACTAACCGAACAGTTAAAAGAGTTGGAAGAAGATGGGCTATTGGAAAGACTGGCCTACAAGGAACTACCCCCAAGGGTAGAATATAAATTGTCTGAAAAAGGCTTGGCTTTTTTGCCGATTTTAGATAACATCAAAGAATGGAATGCAAAATATGAAATAGTTCCAATACCCGAAGAGACTGATTACAAGTAGCGTAAGCGATGCCAGATAGTGTAAAATGAAAACTGATAATGATGGCGGCAGCCCGATATTTTAAAACGCTTAATATGGAAATTACAAGAATAGCTACCAAACCCTCAGTTAAAGGCCCGGCAGATTGGTTCACCGGCAACGTGCGCATTGATCCTTTATTTGAAGCCAATGAATCGCGCCGCGGCGTATCAGCCACCGTTACTTTTGAACCAGGTGCGCGCACTGCGTGGCATACACACCCGCTGGGCCAGACGCTGATCATTACTTTTGGCCTCGGCTGGGTACAACGCGAAGGCGGGCCGGTAGAAGAAGTACGACCCGGTGATGTGGTTTGGTTCGAACCCAATGAGAAGCACTGGCACGGCGCCTCGGCTACCAATGGCATGAGCCATATCGCCATCCAGGAGAATTTGGATGGAAAGGTTGTTGATTGGCTGGAACAGGTGACAGATGAACAATACAATAAATAGCATGAAAATATTGGTTACCGGTTCGGCAGATGGCTTGGGCCAACTGGCAGCAAAGCAATTGATCAAAGACGGGCATAAAGTTGTACTGCATGCCCGTAATACGGCACGCGGCGAACAGGCGCTAAAAGCATTGCCGGGCGCAGCTAACCTCCTGACCGCTGATCTGGCAGATATCGAAGAAACAAAGGCATTGGCTGAACAGGCCAATGCTTTTGGTGTTTTTGACGCAGTGATTCATAATGCGGGTGTTTATCAAACCGGCGCGCAACAATTACTGCATGTGAATACGCTGGCGCCGTATATTTTGACGGCTTTAATGCACCGGCCAGCGAGGCTTATTTATTTAAGCTCGGGAATGCATTTATCGGGCCGGCCGGAATGGACGGACAAGCCATCTTATTCTGATACCAAACTACACATCCTGATGCTCGCTAAAGCACTCGCCAGGAAATGGCCGGAAGTTTACGCCAACGCGGTCGACCCGGGCTGGGTACCCACCAAAATGGGCGGCGCTGGTGCGCCGGATGATCTGGAACTGGGTTACCAGACACAGGTCTGGCTGGCTACCAGCAATGATCCGGGCGCACTGGTCAGCGGGCAATATTTTCATCATCAAAAATCTGCGCGTTATAATAAGTCTGCCGACGACATCTTACTCCAGGACCACTTGCTTGCTGAGTGTGCCCGACTGACTGGTGTGAAACTTTAGAGCCCCTTGTCATCAGCTCCCGCCCTCCCGGTTTTAACCTCACCGTTTCGACGGTAATTGGCCATGATCACCCCTTTTGACGTGACGGTGCTGTCTGTCAAGGTCAATGACCTTGGAAAAGCATCATCGCCAAAGATTTTTTTTCCTTTCCCCAGGAGCAGCGGGTGTATTTTAAGCCAGAGCTCGTCTACCAGGTCGTGCTGCAATAATAGCTGAACCAGTTCAGAACTACCCCAAATCCTGATATCCGAACCCGCTGAGACTTTCAATTTTTTAATATCATCCAGGCTGGAAATAAAGACTACGTTTTGCCAGTTTGAATGATTACGGGTGGTGGACAGCACATATTTGGTCATCTCGTTAATGCCCGGCCAAAAGTCGGCGTGGGCGGGCCAATAGGGCTCCCAGATATCGAAGGTTTTGCGGCCCAACAATAAGTCGGCTGCCTTCATTTGTTCCTTTATGGCCTTGTCATAGGCCTCATCGCCAAAAGGCGCAACCCAGCCGCCAAATTCAAAGCCGCCGGAAGTATCTTCCTCCGGGCCACCGGGGCCCTGCATGACCCCGTCCAGCGAGATCATGGAAATAACAATTAATTTTCTCATGCCATAAAATTCGTAAAGTCTAAAATAGAAAGCAGGGTGTAAAAACGACAAAAGCAGGGGGATATTTGCGCTTACGATTAGTCCGCCAGGAACTTTTTCAGGGACATAAATGGCAGAGCTGAGGATTGAACCTTAAATCGTTTGCATTTAAAGACAAAAACCGTCGTCGTCGTGGTTTGTTAATGGTCTAGATTTAATTCAATCGGCTATGATCAGAAAACTAAAATCAGGACAATATCGCATTTATTCCCGGAAGGTCGATCCCGAAACAAAGAAACGTAAAAACCTGGGTACCTTCGATTCGCTGGAGGCGGCAAAAAAACACGAAAAGGAAATTCAGTATTTTAAGCACCATTAATTACCAAACAGGCTGGATGCTACCTCTTTGAAAAGACACTGATCTTCCATTCTGCCATAATGATTTAACACTAGGGCGCTTAATTGGCTTATATCGGCAGCGTAAAAAAGAAGGTTGAGCCTACGCCTTTTTCGCTTTCGGCCCAGATGCGACCATCATGCCGGTGGATGATTTCGGCACAAAGGTACAAGCCAACGCCGAAGCCGGAGATATGTTTGGTGTGCTCAGACCCTGCGCGGTAATAACGATCGAAGATATGCGGCAGATCCTTAGAGCGGATACCCATTCCTTCATCCTGTACGCTCACCACTACTTCGTCTGTTTGCTGTTGTGCCTTAATAAATACCTGTTTCCCTTTTGGTGAATACTTCACAGCATTGGATAAGAGATTGGAAATAACTGAACCGATCTTATCATAATCGGCAAGCACAGGAATAAGCCCCGGCGCATCAAAATAAAAGTTATGTGACCCCACGGTGAGCCTGATCTCATCGACTTGTTCATTAATGAGGTCAGCCAGGTCAAATTCCGTTTTGCTGATCTCCAGTTTACCCGATTCCAGGCGTGATATATTCAAAAAACCGGTGATCAAACTACTCATCTTCCTGGTTTGTGTGTTGGCCTTGTTAAGCGCCTGTGGTAAAAACACATCACTGGTGTCTTTGTATTTTTGCTGCAGCACCTGGATGATCGCCGTGAGAGTGGTCAGCGGGGTTTTAAGCTCATGGCTGGCCATCCCGATAAAATCATTCTTGCGCTGATCATCCTGTTTTTGTTCGGTGATATCGCGGGCGATCTTGGAGACGCCGGTGACGCGCCCTTCTTTGTCATGTATAGGCGAAATGGTAAGCGAGACGTTGATCAGCCGGCCATCCTGCGTGCGGCGGACGGTTTCATAATGGTCTATCTTTTCGCCTTGTCGTAAACGGGCCAGGATGCCCGGCTCTTCATGCTGCAGGTTTTCCGGGATGAGTTTCAGGATAGACTGCCCGATCATTTCGCCTTCGGAATAACCAAAGATCTGCGAGGCCCCGCGATTCCAGGCGGTGATGATGCCGTTGAGGTCTTTACCGATAATGGCATCATCAGACGACTCTACGATGGCGGCCAGTTTGGCGCTGCGCTCATCAGCCGCGCGCAATTCTTCATTAGCGGCCTGTAACTCTTCGTTAGTCGCGGTCATCTCCTCGTTGATGGCCATGAGTTCCTCATTCAGTGCCTGTGTTTCTTCTTCGCTGTCCTGCAGTGCTCTGGTGCGTTCGGCAACCCGCTGCTCCAGCGTTTCATTGATCCGGGCCAGTTCTTCATTGGTTGCGGTTACCTCCTCGTTGGCGGCGGTCAGTTCTTCATTAAGGGCTTGTGTTTCTTCATCGGTTTGTTCGAGCTCGCGGCGCAGTTTTTCTTTTTCCCGGTAATCGCGGGTCACGTTCCGATAAGAATAGAGGGTAATGCCAATCGCCGCTAAAGCCGCCAGCAGGATCAGGGCCGGTGCCAGTGTTGTATAATGATTAAGTTTAGCTGTGCGCGTTTTCAACAGTTCCTGTTCTTCGTGTTCCGCGCGGGCAATAGCCTGGCGCAAAGCATCCATGGCTGATTTACCGGCATCAAGGTCGGTCGCGACAATCGTTTCGAAGCGTTGTTTTTTATCCACCAATTGCTGCAGGATCGCCAGGCGCTGCCGGAGTACCTTTTCGATAAGGGCAATATTCTGCTGCTGTCGCGGATTATCGGCAGTTAGCCGGGTGAGTTCGCCGGTAAGTTGCAGTGCCTGCTGGTAAGCCCCATTATAGGGTTCAAGGTAGCTGGCATTGCCGCTAAGCAAATAGCCGCGCTGGCCTGTCTCCGCATCTTTCATTACCGAAAGCACTTTTTCAAATTTTTGCATAACCTTCCCGCTATGCTCAACCAGGCGGTTACTGGCGAGCAGGTTCTGCAAGGTCAGGTAAGATACCAGGCTTACCACAAGCAGGATCAATATGGAAACACCGTAGCCCAGCCGGAGATTACGATCAAACCGGTTTATCATAAGTAAATTGAATGAGGCGTAAATATAAGATTTTGATGCAAAAAGCGTAGAATCGGGGTTAACCACTTCATCTTTTTCAAAGCAGCGATGGCTGCTGAACTAATCAATGTGCAAGATCATGTCAAAAAGTGATTGATATCATTATTTAATTCTTTCGATGTCGTCAATTTCACCTTAACAAAAACTGTCATTTTCAATACCATGAAAAAAATACTCATCGCCACAGACTTTTCGGCAAATGCAAGCCATGCAGCTAAATATGGGTATGGCCTGGCGAAACAAATAAAAGCTAACGTAATATTATGCAACGCGTTTATTGTACCGGCTGAAGTGCCTCAGGCAGGTGTTGTTGTTTGGCCGATGGAAGATTACCAATCTATTATTAATGAAAGTACCGATGAGTTAAAAAAACTAAAGACTGAACTGGAAAATGAGTATCCTGCCGGTTATCACCCTACAATAAGTTTAGTGAATGAGATAGGTACCGTAACGGGTGTCGTTGATGATGCCGTTAAAAGCTATAATGTAGATTTGATTGTAACAGGCACACATGGCAATGATGGGCTAAGCACATTTTTATTGGGTAATCACAGCCATAAAATGATTGATGCGGCAACCAAACCGCTATTATTGATACCCCCTTCGGCCAGCATCGAACCCATAAAAAGAATAGCGTATGCTACAGACTTTAAACATCCGCAGGATGACCTGGCAGTTATTTATTCACTAATTGCCTTTGCCAAAATGCTTAACGCCGGGATCTTGCTTACCCATGTGATCAATAAAGCCCATCACTCGGCATCTTTTCAAAAATGGCTCGATAATTTATTGCTTAATCTTTCAAATAAAGCAGATTACCCCAATATCCATTATAGAATAATCAACAACAATGACACAGAAGGCGGCCTTGATTGGTTATGCGAACATGGACAAATAGATGTGTTGGCGATGCTTCACCGCCAGCATAATTTTTTTCATGCTTTGTTAAAAGGCAGCCATACTAAAAAAATAGCCAATCATATTTCTATTCCGCTATTGGTTTTCCCCCAAACAAACAAATAAATTCTATAAGCATTAGGGCCCTTTTATAAGGGCCCTACGCAGATATTATTAAAATGTTTACTATAATGTTTTACAATTAACCGCTTATAATAATGGCGTTTAATTTATTTTCAAATAACCTGATTTCTTCCTGCAAAGCTTCCATATAGCCAGCGGTTTGCTGGGGCAGTTTATTTAACAGCGACTTATAATACTCAATACCTTCGTGCAACTGCATTTTAAACTTGTCTAAATGTTTCCTCTTTTTTTCGGTGATATCTTTGATATGCGTTTGGATATCTTTTTTCAAATAGTCAATATACAGATCCAATTCCTTAATAAACATATTGGGTCTGTTTACCTTTTTTAAAAGGTCAATCTTCCCATAAATATGCATCACCATTTCTTCAAGAGAATAGGTACTCTTAAAATAGGCCAGGTTAGGGCCCGGGCAAATAGCTACTGCCTTATTCTCTTTGGGTTTAGAAATATTATATTTAATATAGGTTGACGAGCACAAACCTTCACAAAGACAAATTTTTTCTGTTATCGTATTAAATTGCTCTTCATATTCGTGCTCCTCAAGGGCCAGTGCCTGAATCTGTTTGATTTTTAAGTTTTGATATTCTCTTGATGCAGTGCAGATAGGTTGTTCAGTAAACTCCGTATTGGTGCATAAATATTTTTTGGTGCACGGGCTACCGGGCCTGCCTTTTTCTAAACGTTCTATTCGTTGAGCTTCGGCAGTACTGGGTTTAAAGTTATTAAACAATATACCCAATGGTGATGCCCCGCTCAGATAAAAATCTTGTTCATTTGCAGCTGTTAATTGAGTTAGTGTCGTTTCGTCAACATTGGTCACCTCAGGTACTAACAAAAAGGGACTACCCCAGCCGGTGCCATCAAGCTCATAATAGTCCATCATAAAATTATTTTCCCCGGCGGTGCCTATGCCCCCCTGTGCGCTTATCCGCTGCGCCGGTTTCGCTGACAACTTTAAATCTTTTTGTAACAGCGCGGTGCTGCAAAGTTCAAAAAGCTCATCGGCCATAGCATTCCTCTTTTGTTTAAATTCTTCGAGTATGGGCCCCAGCAAATAGCCCTCAGTTGCAAAAGCATGGCCGCCGCAATTTAAGCCAGACTCAACACGAAATTCAGATACCCACAACCCTTTTTTAGCCAAAAACTTTGCCTGTATAAAAGCTGAACGAAAATCGCTCACCTTTAAAATTATTTTTTTGCGAAATTTACCATCGCTGTCGGGCAAAAAGTCAGCGAAATTTTCCAGGTAACTATACAAACGCGGATTCATCCCCGCTGATAAAACAACCGACGACTGCAGTTCACTTTCGGCAAAGCCTCTTAGCGCAGCAAGGGCATCTGTATTTTCATCTCCCAGGTATTCGCCATCAGCGTTAAAATTCATTTTATCCACCTTGGCCATAATATTAACATCAATGGCCCCTAACGTCATATGTTGGCGCAATATGTTCTGAAATATGGTTTTACGTTCACCCTCGGGGTATTCCATCATCAGCTCATATCCTTGTTTTAGCTGAGATGAATCCGGCAATAATTCAAAATACCGGCAAATATCATTGCCCGGCAAAAAAGGTTCTTCTTTTAATTGTTTAAACTGCCGGTTAACAAGCTCGTTAACCAAATTTAAATAGGCGGTTATTCGTCTTGCCCGCGCATTATCGGCAGATTTGGGGATGGCAACGTATGCTTCTTCATTTTGCGTTGCGTGATATTCGCGCATACGCTCAACCAGTTCGTCATCAACAACCGATATCGCTGATGAAATGCCGTACCGGGCTACTTTTAAAGGTGTATCAACAGAATAACCTAGTCCTAATACCGGGATGTGAAATGTATGGCTCATATAAAAATCGTACTTATTAATTATATCCGTAATCCTAAAAATCAAAATTACGGCCACGTTCTTCAAAAAAAACTGACCAAAGTCACTTTCGGTTAATTAATTAATCTCTGTAGCTTTTGATGATGCAGATCATATTTCTTCCGATGCATTGTCATTTAATTACAGCAGCCAATTGTTCAGTTTTACAACATCAATATTAAGCACATGGAATTACTGGCACACAACACTCAACTTGATTGCGAATTGCAGGAGATGTATATCATAAGCAATCATTTGAAAACTGATGTTACGTTTATAGAGGACGAGATCAGGTTTCTAAAGAACACACTAAATAAATACAATATTTATATAGCCAATACCCAGTTAAACAGGATTATATATTTTAAGAGGATTATTGAGCAGCAGGAAACAGGAATACCCCTTATTAAAAACAAAATCTCAGGATTCCTAAAATGCCTGGGGACTCTGGTAAATGATTCAGAAAAGGAAATAAGTCTGGATATTCTTGAAAAATTCAACACATTAAACACAGAAGTTAAATCAATTGCCGACCAGATCCTGTCAGTTAAGCATTCGTTTTTTTTATTTCTTGAGGAGATAACTAAAACACGTAAACCCCATTACACCAGTATGTCATTTAAAAAACCGCTCCCTTTAAAATTTCAGTTATGATCGAAGTTAATTATTGCAGTGCCGATGATGCGGTAAAACACATCCAGCCAGGTAACAGGGTATTTATACACGGAAGTGCGGCCACACCCGTATGCCTGGTGCAGGCCATGCAACGAAGGTACCATGAACTTTATAATGTAGAACTGGTAAGCATCACCACCTTAGGCGATGTTAACTTTGACAAACCCGAGCATAGAAAATCTTTTTACTTTAATTCGCTTTTTGTATCTGCAGCAACAAGGTCTGTGGCTAATAGTGAAGACGGTGATTATGTGCCGATTTTTTTAAGCCAGATACCCCAGCTTTTTCGTCAAAACATTTTAACTATTGATGTTGCCTTAATCCAGGTTTCCCCGCCGGACGCACATGGCTTTTGTTCATTAGGCACCTCGGTTGATATTGCGCGGGCGGCTGTTGAAATGGCAAAATATGTAATAGCACAGGTTAATCCGTTAATGCCGCGGACCCATGGACAAGGATACATCCACATCAAAAAAATTGATGCGATGGTATGGCAGATGTCTGAACTACCGGAGGTAGACTATTCAACAGATGTTAGTGACGCAGTAAAAAAAATAGGGTATAATGTCGCTTCGTTGGTTGATGACGGGGCTACTTTACAATTGGGCATCGGCAGCATCCCGGACCAGGTTTTATGTAATTTAACCACGCACAAAAATCTGGGGCTGCATACGGAGATGTTTTCTGATGGTATTATTCCGCTTATCGAAAGAGGGAACATTAACAACAGTCAAAAAAAATTAAATACAGGCCGCTCGGTTACTTCATTTATAACCGGTACACGTAAATTATATGATTATGTAAATGATAATCCGGGCATACGGGTAATGGATATCAGTTATGTGAACGATACCGGCACCATCAGGCAAAACCCAAAAGCCACGGCCATTAACAGCGCTATTGAAATTGACCTTACCGGGCAAATCTGTTCAGACTCTATAGGCACCTATCAATATTCGGGCATTGGCGGGCAAATGGATTTTATACACGGGGCATCATTATCTGAAGGTGGTAAACCAATTATCGCCTTACCATCACAAACCAATAAAGGCATCAGCCGGATTGTGCCATTTTTAAAAGAAGGCGCCGGCGTGGTAACAACCCGCGGCCATGTGCACTGGGTAGTTACAGAATATGGTATCGTAAACCTGTTTGGCAAAAGCCTTAAACAACGTGCAAAGGCTTTAATTGAAATTGCCCACCCCGATCACCGTGAAACGCTGGAGCATGCTTATTATAAAAGATTTGAAAAAGTAAGAGCTTAATTATAACGCCATGAAAACTATACTGGTATTAACAGATTTTACTATTAAGGCAGACCATGCAGCACATTATGCGCTAAAATTGGCGCAAAAAATAAAAGCCAATTTATTGTTGTGCAATGTATATCCAGAAGTAATAATGGCTCCCGCGTCTACCCATACATTCTGGACCAGCAATGACACCAGCAATTTTGAGCAGGACAGTATAAATGATCTTGCCGACCTGGCCGCGCGTTTAAACAAACAACTGGCTAAATACAACGATGACGAATTTAAACCACGCATTGAGTTTTGCAGTAAAGCCGGGCCATTAACTAACGCTATCAATTATCTGGTAGCCAGCAGGGAAATATTATTCGCGGTTATAGCGACACATAATGGTGATGATATTTTAGCTTTTTTAAACGGCAACCACGCTAATGAAATTATTGAGAATGCCAACTGCCCGGTATTGGTTTTGCCGTATCAATCGCCATTTAACGGGTTCAATAAAATTGCGTTTGCAACAGATCTGGCTCACAACGGCACTGACATTTTGCATAGCTTGTATCATATTACCAAATATTTTGATTCGGAAGTGTTAATTACCCACGTAGGCGTAGCCAAGCTGGCCAAAGTAACTGAAGATTATATAACCAGGCGCTTTTTACGCCAGGAGATAGCTGCCACGCATTATCCAAAAATTCAATACCAATCTGTGCAGAACAAAAGTATTACCGCCGGGCTGCAGTGGCTGGCAGAACATTCTGACATCGATCTTTTAGTTTTGGTTCATCACAAGCGAAACTTTTTTCAAAAAATATTTGAGCCAAGCGTAACTAAAAAACTCGCCGACCATTTTGCCAAACCGATGCTGGTATTTCCAAGCTCCTATGAACGCGGCAGCGTGCCGATATAATATATAATAATAGTTGTGTTGTGTTGATAAGTGCCTGTAGCCAGTGGTTACGGGCACTTTTTATTTAAATCAGCCAGTCAATAAAAACAAGTGTTTTTATCATTTATTAAGTGATATGCATCACTTTAATAAACCCTTCAGGTCATTCGCCACCCTGGTAATACGATCTACTTTTGACCACAAGCAAACAATAAAAAAATGAAACATTTAAACAGAAGAATACTAGCAACTGCCTTTATAATCACAGCGATTATTATTGGTATGAGTTTTCAAAACTCAAACGCCCAATCGGTTTATAAATTAACACCGGGTAAAGATGCGAGCATCAAAGTACTTGGCACATCTAACGTTCACGACTGGGCATTAACCTCTACGTCAATGGAAAGCCAGGGAGAATTTAAGTTAGATGATAAACAGCTTCGCGCTTTCAGCTTTTCATTAAATGCTAAAAGCCTGAAAAGCGAACATGAGTCTATGGATAACCGGACCTACAAAACAATGAAGGCAGATCAATATCCAAAGGTTACTTACAAATTAATTTCAGCCGTGGTAACGCCGGTGCAAAAAAACAAATATACCATTAAAGCAACCGGTGATCTTACTATTGCCGGCGTTACCCAAACCATCGTAATGAACGTGTCGGCCGTTGTTAATGCCGATAATACCATTAGTTGTTCAGGATCTGAAAACATAAAACTAACCGACTACAAAATTGATCCGCCAAGCTTTATGCTGGGGGCCATGAAGGTAAAAAATGATCTTACTATACAATTTAACCTTACTTATAAAAACAATTAATCTTACTTACAATCAACTTTAACCAAAACCCACTAATTAATAACATCATGAAAACAAAATTATTTACTATAATCGGCTTGTTAACTATCACAGGGCTAGGCCTTGTTCCGTTAACTGCAAATGCACAAGAAGGTCAAATCCAATACTATCGCCCAAATAACAAACAAGGCATAAATGTATTTGAAACCAGCAAAAAAGACACCGTAAATTTTACCGGTCTTAAAGTAAAAATCGGCGGTGGTTTTACTTTGGCTTATCAAACTTTAAAAGCATCAAACACTGCAACTCCGGTAATAAAAACAGTAGGCTCATCTACAGGCAACGTAAATGCAATAACTCCTATTTATAATGGCTTTAACCTGCCTATGGCCAATTTACTTTTCGATATTCAGTTAGCTGATGGTGTTCGTTTAAATTTAACTTCCTATCTATCTTCAAGACACCATGAAGATACCTGGGTAAAAGGCGGCTACTTACAGGTTGATAAAATGCCGTTCTTCCACAGTCCGTTTATTGACGACATCATGAAGAGTGTAACATTGGTAATCGGCCAATCAGATGTCGACTATGGTGATCAGCACTATAGAAGATCTGACGGTGGCAATACCATTTATAATCCTTTTGTTGAAAATTATATTATGGATGAGTTTGCTACAGAAATAGGCATGCACGTTTATTACAAATGTCAAAAAACCGGCCTGTTTGCAATGGGAGCCATCACCGATGGTGAATTAAATGCCGTTACTATTGCACCAACTAAAATTGATGCTAAAACCGGCGAAGTAAATAAATTTCCCCCTGCATTTATTGGCAAGTTAGGTTATGACAAACAACTTAGCTCTGACTTCAGGCTAAGAATAACAGGATCAGTATATACCGTAAACAGCGCCAACAGCAGCACATTGTTTGGTGGCGACCGCACAGGATCAAACTATTTTAATGTGATGTCTAACCCTACAACAGCAGCGGGTACAACCCTTACACAGGCAGTTGACTACAATGCTTTTTCAGGCAGATTTAATCCCGGCTTCAGCGAAGAAAATCACAGCTTCATGGGTAACCTATTTTTAAAATACAGGGGACTTGAAATTTTTGGAACTATAGAAAGTGCAAAAGGCAGGGCCATTACTGAAACATCAAACCGCGGAGCTAAACAATACGCCGGTGATATTATATACAGGTTTCCCGAAGAAACAGAAAATTTTTGGATCGGCTACCGTTACAATACTGTAAGCGCAACGATAGTTGGCAACAGTACCGATGTTACTGTTAACCGCTCAGCCGGATCAGTTGGCTGGTTCCTTACCAAAAACATTATGATGAAAGGCGAGTATGTAACCCAGAAATATAAAAATTTCGACGCCACAAACCTCTTTAATGGTGGCAAGTTTAGCGGCCTGGTGTTACAGGCAGCTATTTCATTCTAAATTTTATAGTGAGTTGATAAACAAATGGCCCTTAACTAACATTAAGCGGCCATTTGTTTTGAAATCATTCCCAAAACATATCCAACATGAAAAAAATATTTGTCTCCGGGTTAATTGCCGGATGTATATTATTTGTACTTAGTTATGGAAGCCTTTTCCTGGCAGTAAAATTCTTTCCATCGCTTTTTACAGAATATTTTAATCCGCTCTTTAATTCGGACGGAAGCCGGGATGTGCTCTTTTACATGCATGCCTTCATCTTCAGCTTTGCGTTATCCTGGTTTTGGGACAGGTTTAAAAGTTTATTTAAAGGCGTATTTATCCTTCGTGGAATAGAGTTTGGGCTTGTATACTCGTTCATTGCTTTATTGCCGGTTATGTGGATATCATTTAGCGCCTTAGATATCACCGTAGCAATGGTAGCAAGCTGGTTTGCATATGGATTAGCACAGGCCATAATAGCCGGGATGGTATTTGCCAAAATAAATCCCTGATCAAAACCTACCTGGCATGTTCTACAAAAATATTTTATCGGCCCTAATTCTATTTGTTTTGCTAACCGGCTTTGTTAGGGTGAGCAGACTGATACCGGCCGCAGAAACAAAAAAATGGGTCATCAGCGAAACCAGCAATCTCTCTGTTAACGGGACCACCAACATAAATAAGTTTACCTGCGATATCCCAAACTACGGCAAAACGGATACCTTAACTTTAATTAAAGGTAAAAATGATAAAGACCTCGTCTTATCAGGAAGCGTGGAACTAAAGATCCAAAGCTTTGATTGCCACAACTCCATGATGACCCATGATTTACGGAAAACGCTAAAGGCAAGCACCTTCCCTGTGCTTAAAATTAATTTTTTATCGCTCAGTAAGCTTCCAAACCTGACAATGCAACCCGAGCTTATAACCGGCCTGGTTGATATTGAGATAGCCGGGGTGCGTAAACGCTTTGACGTCAGTTATCAAATTTCAACAGACGCTCAAAAAGGCATACACCTGGTGGGTACCCGCGACGTGAATTTTTCTGATTTCAACCTCATCCCACCCAGAAAATTAGGAGGAATGATAAAAACAAATGACAAGCTTAACGTAAGTTTTCACTTAAAGATTAAAGCTGAAAATTAGCCTGAAAATTGATTGAAATCACATTTTTTATTGCCCGGGATCACGCTTAAAAAAGGTCAATTAGCTGACCTTTGATATAAAATAATATCAATCATGACCACAATAAAAATACAATCTCAAGCAAACTGGGCAAATGATCTGGCCCCTCAAAAAGCTGATTTATGGCATAAATGGCTGGCAATAACCGATAGCCAGGCTGAAAGAAACACCTTATGGTTTATGATCTCCATGATAGTGCAGGGCGTATTGTTTTTGCCATTACCGGCGGTGTTAATCTATTACTACAATGCCCCCACACTTATATTGGTTGTTACACTTAGTTTGTTTTTTGCCAATATAATTACCGGCATGAGCGGTTCAGGAATACGTACCACGCTTAGCTTGTTTTTAATAAGCATAATTGTTCAGCTCAGTATGCTGATTGTATTTATGTTATAGCAAATCCTTGCCCCTATTAATTAAAGAAGCCGTTAAACAAAGTGTTTAACGGCTTATTATATATTACGCTCCGCAACATTTTTTATCATGGCGGTACATTTGTAAAAATAATGCTATGCTGAGACACGTAGGCACTAAAAGGACATACCGGCATAATGTTAAATTAGCATCCTTGCTTGGGATAACTGCCGGATTTGTTAATGCAGCCGGTTTTTTGGGGTTCTCTGTTTTAACAACCAATGTTACCGGGCATGCAGCGCTGTTTGCAGAACGTGTTGCCATGCAAGATTGGAAAACAGCGCGGGTTGTTGCACTCTGGATGTTCCTGTTTTTGGCAGGCGCATTTATCTCCGGATTAATAGTATCAAAGATTGGGCGTAATCAGCGGTTCTCTTACGTGATTCCAATCTTGATGGAAATGGCTATTTTACTTACCGTTGCTTTAAGCGGATTTAAATATGACCATAGCCTGATTGCTAAAGAGTTTTTTGCAGGTAGTTTGCTGTTTGCAATGGGCCTGCAAAACTCATTGGTTTCCCTGGTATCCGGTTCTGTAGTAAGAACAACGCACCTTACCGGAACATTTACCGATCTGGGTATTGAATTGGCTCAACTATTTCAACGTAAAAATGAAGAAAGAACTGCATTAAAATCAAAAATCAAACTCAGGGTAGCTATTATATTTTTCTTTATGAGCGGCGCATTAGCCGGGGCCTATCTATTTAAATATTACAACTTTTATTCTTTCTTTTTACCGCTGCTGATTCTTTTTTACACCTTGGTTTATGACATTTTCAGAATAAACATGAAGCGCTATTACAGGCAAATTAAATCCGGTTTAAAACGGATGTCACACCGCCATGCTAAAAAGCTGGGTATTTGGTTTATCAGCCCATAAACGTTGATCAAGCGCCATGCAAATGTTACGTAAAAACGGTTTGCCCTTTTCCGTAACTTTTAGCCCCCATGAGTTAAGTTCAATTAACCCATCGTCAGCCAGTGGCTGCAGCCTGTCAATAGCCTCAAATATAGCCGGGCACGGCTCTGTATGATGATTCCATGCAGTGGCTTCCCTGCACATGATATTTAATATATGTTTTCGGATTATCAAATCTTCGCCTGTTAATACATGTCCTTTAAAAACAGGGAGTTCCCCTTCGTTTACCACTTTTAAGTAGTCCTCGACCGTTTTAAGATTTTGGGCATAGGCATAGCAGGCATCACTAATTGAAGACACTCCCAATCCTATTAATAGTTGTGTGTTTTGATTAGTATAACCCATAAAATTGCGATGCAGTTTTCCCTGCGCCTGGGCTATTAAGAGTTTGTCGCCAGGTAACGCAAAATTATCCATTCCAATTTCCAGATACCCGTAACCCTTTAACAGGCTTCGCCCATGTTCATGTAGTTTATTTTTAACATGCGGCTCTGGCAGGTCAAGCTGGGTAAACTTTCGCTGTCCTGGCTTTAACCACGGCACATGCGCATAGCTGTAAAATGCTATCCGGTCAGGCTTAAGGCCGGCAACTAAATTCATTGTTTTTATCAGGCCCTCCAGCGTTTGTAAAGGCAGGCCGTAAATCAAGTCATAGTTAATAGAGGTATATCCTATCCGGCGCGCTTCGTATGTCACCGCTTGTACCTGCTCAAAAGTTTGTTTCCTGTTGATTATCAATTGCACTTTAGGATCAAAATCCTGTATTCCCAGGCTTAGCCGTCTAAAACCAAGCCTATATAAAGCTTCTAAATGTTCGGCTGTTGTATTTGCAGGATGCCCTTCAAAACTAAACTCTGCCTTTGCATGAATCTTTGAATTTTCAAGCAATCCGGAAATCAGCAATTCAAGGTTTTTAGCACTAAAAAATGTAGGCGTACCGCCACCTAAATGAATTTCTCTTATAACCGGTATACCTTCCATTATTTTGCAATACATCTTCCATTCTTTTAGCAATGCGTTGATATATGGCACTTCAACCCCGTGGTTTTTTGTAATCCGGGTATTGCATCCGCAATAAGTACACAGGTCCTCACAAAATGGCAAATGTATGTAAAGACTTATTCCATCGGCGTCGTTACATTCCGCAAAGGCCCATTTAACACTATTTATCCAGGCAGGCATGGCAAACTTATCGGTATCCCAATAAGGCATTGTAGGATAGCTGGTATACCGTGGTGCGGGCACATTGTATTTTTCGGTAAGTTGATCAGACATTATTAAGGCTCTCAGGTTAGTTTTTATTAGCAGATAACGCCCGGCAATTTTTAGCACAAACGCACGCATCACCTACACATTTGTTGGCTTGCCATAAATCAAGGTTTTTTATGGTTTGATCAGCCGCTTCCTGTAAGGCCAACGTAGTTATCTCAGCCGGGAGCGGATAAGATGGAATATTTGCTATTTTGATCTGGTAAGCAGCGGCGGCTCCCTGATCTATATGATCAGTTTCTGCCGACCGCGTAACTATATATTTTATGCCCAGATCTGCCAGCTTTTTAATAACTAATGCCGAAACATCGTCATTGGCAAAAACGATAACCGCGTCTTTTCCTTCCGCATAAATTATCGTGTCAAGGCTTAAAGGATTAGCTATAAGCGTGATGTCGTGTTTTTTTTGATTTGCCTTTGCCAGGAATTCCTTCTCGAAAGGCTTTATATTATATGCAACCGCTTTCATTAGCTATATTTTGTCTTGCAAAACTACCGCTAAAGCCCGGTGTAAGGTGTGAGTACGGTCAAATAGAAAAATGACTTTTATCAGTTTTTCATTTTAGCCAGGCGGTTAATATCCAATATCGTAATTGAACTGCCCTTTTTATCAATCAGTCCCTCATCTTTAAAATCTGACAATGTACGACTAACGGTTTCAGTGGCCATGCCAGCCATTGCTGCCAGATCTTCCCTTGATATTTTAAAAGTCTCACGCTCATCACCACTCTGACGTGATAGCCGCACCATGGCCTCTGCCATTCTTTTCCTGACAGAATGGTATGCCAGTTGCAACAATTTATCTTCTTTCTCGCGGATATCATTTGATAGCAACTTGATAAATTCCCTTGCAACAATTGGGTACATATTCAAAAGCTGCTCCAGCTGATCTTTAGGGATAAGGCATAACGCACTATCTTCTAATGCTGTAGCGGTATCGGTATAATCTTCATTTGCCAGCATGGCATGTACACCCAGATATGTATCAGGGCCATAAATACCTGTCATCAACTCACGGCCGTCTTCGGCCAGTTTAATGGTCTTAACACTTCCGCTAATTAATAAATACAACCCATTACCCTTGTCGCCTTCATAATAAACAACCTGATTTTTTTTAAACTGCCTGACTTTTCGTTCTTGTACTATTTTCTTTAATTCGGCAAGCCCGTCGTTTTTTGAAATTATAGCATTTAAATTATCTAATGATTTACTGTAAAAGGCTTGCTGCGCTTCCTTTTTTTTAATACGGCTTTCAATGGCATTTAAAAGGTCCATATCGTCAAAGGGCTTTGTTAGATAATCATCCGCACCCATCTCCATTCCTTTACGCAAGTCTACGCGCTCTGCCTTTGCGGTCAGAAATATAAACGGAATTGCAGCGGTCTCAGGATATTTGTTTAACATATATAAAACGCCATAGCCATCCAGCTCGGGCATCATAATATCGCATAATATAATATCCGGTAAATTTTTAACAGCCATATCAACGCCGGTTTTTCCGTTTTTTGCCGCAAAAACCTCGTAATCGGCTAATTCTAAAATCTCTACTACATTTTCACGAATTTCGTTGTTGTCCTCAATAATTAATACTTTTTTGCTCATGATATTGGAAATGATATAGTGAATAAAGTTCCCTGATTAACATCGCTTTTAAAATCAACTGTGCCTTTCATAAGTTTAGCATAACGTGCAACTATATTTAGGCCCAGGCCCGTACCCGGGATATTGCCGGTATTATGAGCCCGGAAAAAGGCTTCAAATAAATGTTTTTGGTCACTCTCCGGGATACCTATACCGTTGTCTTTTATAGTAATAATACAATTTTGTTCATTTATCTCGGTATTAAATTCTATGAAAGTATTTTCTCCCGAATATTTAATAGCATTAGCTACCAGGTTTATCACACAGTTTTTTAATAAATTTTGATCGAGCATAACTGTGCTATTTATACCCGTATGCTGATATATAATATTTTGATTCTGTTTAGCTATCATTTGCATCTCTTCCGTTATTTCTTCGGATAACTTAACCAGGTCAAAACTATTAAAAGATGGCTCCACCTTACCCGCCTCTAATTTCTCGAGTGACAGAAAATCATTTAAAATAGCCGTAAGATTTCCTACCGCATTTTTTATCCGGGCTACATGCTTGATGATATTAGGATTATCAAACGGCGCAGCATATTTATCTATTAAAGATGCGGATAATTGCACGGCACTGAGCGGGGTGCGAAATTCATGCGATGCCATAGAAACAAACCGGCTTTTTAGCTGGCCCAGTTCTTTTTCTTTTTCAAGCGATAAACTAACCTCTTCTTTCGCCTGTTGCAACTCTTCGAGCGAATAGCGCAAGGATAAGGTACGTTCCTCAACCAGTTCTTCTAAATGGATTGCATATTCTTTTAATTGCTCCTCGGCTTCCTTTTGTAAACTTAGGTCATGGATAAAACCGGTATAAATTTTACGCCCTGAGAATTGCACTTCGCTTACTGCTAATCTAAACGGAAAGCGCGTGCCATCTTTTCGCAAGCCGGTAACTTCACGCCCTATACCTATAATATGGGGCTCGCCAGTACGCTGATATCTGCCTATATATTCATCATGCTGATCCCTGTCCGGTGGCGGCATCAACATAGAAACATTATTACCTATCACTTCTTCCGGAGTGTATAAAAACAATTTACAGGCAGCAGGATTTATCGATTCAATTTTTCCTCTGTCATCAATAGTAATGATACCGTCAATTGCATTTTGAATAATTGCTTGTAACAGGGCGGCATTTTCCATATCGGATATCTCTTAATAATGATTGTTATCACAAATATGGGCAATGTATAGCATACAAAATATAATATTCTTTACATTGAAAAGTGACGATCGTCATTTTTTCCTATAAATATTGTGTCTACCGTCAGATCATTTATTTTATATAACCGATATTGGCCTGCCTCCGGGAACTTGTTTCTGATTAGATATTAACCGGAATAATTTAATTGGGCTGATATTTGGGTTCGTTAATTTTATGTTATATTCGTTTTAAAAAAAAGTTGTGGGTGCCATTCATTTACTTGAGGACGACGAACTTACACTGCTGTTGCGGGCCGGGAATGAATTGGCATTTACAGAGATTTATAATAGATATTGGAACAAGTTATATTGGCAGGCGCATCGGTTATTAAAAGACACAGAAGCTGCTGAAGAGATTGTTCAGGATGTTTTTTTGATGTTATGGAAAAAGAGGATGGATTTAAATATCCAGTCGTTGAAAGGTTATATGGCAGCTATGACACGTTATGCTGTTTATCGCTACCTATCGAAAGATAAAAGAACAAAACAGCAGGAAAACGTTATTGGCTTAATAACCGCTGAAGCTACTTCAGAAACCAATATAGACGACAAATTATTATTAGAGATTATTACCGAGCTATCAAATAAACTCCCGGAGAAATGCCGCCTGGTATTTCAATATAATAAATTACAGGACCAATCACTTGCAGTTGTAGCTGAACAGCTAAATATTTCCCAAAAGACAGCAGAAGGGCACCTCACCAAGGCATTGCGTATAATAAGGACCAATTTGGGCAATGCTGTAAGCTTGTTCTTATAGTACCACCCAACGTTACCTCCTCTTAATTTGGCTTAAACAAAAAGCATCTTCATTTAATTTCAAAAAATACAATTTATGACCGAGGGTATTTGGAATTAATTATACTCTATAGTATTAAATAGGGTAATAAAATCCATAATGAGTACAAACGAACTAAAACGCCTGGCACAAAAGTATTTTGCCGGAACAGCCTCGGCCGAAGAAAAGCAAATGCTTCATCAATGGTACGACGAAACCAATTATGGTTGGGTTGAAGCGGTAAACAATAATTCGCCAGAAACCGAAGAGCAGGTTAAACAACGCATTTTCAGCGATTTGCAAAAACGGATAGCACTTGAGAAAGAAATCGAACCCCCAATAATACGCCGCAAATTTAACTTTAAACGCCTGGCGTGGCAGACAGCTTCAATAGCCGCTATTTTTATAGCCGGCTTTTTTGCATTGCGCCCTGCTGATAAACCATTAATTGCCGAAAAACATTATGTAGTTAACGCACCGCTTAATAAAGTAATTAGCGTGATCCTGCCCGATGGCTCAAAAGTCTGGTTAAATTCCGGGTCGATATTTAAATATCCTAAACATTTTACTGGCAAAGTGCGCGAAGTTGAATTGGTAGAGGGCAGGGCATTCTTTGATGTCAGGCACATGGATCATCTTCCCTTTATAGTAAAAACTAAAAATCTAAATGTTACCGTACTGGGTACTTCGTTTGATGTGCGTTCTTACAAACGCGAGGGCACCACTAAGGTTAGTGTAGTTACCGGTAAGGTAGGTATTACCATACCATGCCAGCCAACCAAGCCAGCCATAATGCTGGTAGCACACGAGGAGGTTATTATAAACCCGGCAACCAAATATGTTGTTAAAGAACCGGTACGTGAAAATGTAGTGAACTTATGGTGTAAAAACGTACTTGTTTTTGACCAGGAAAATCTAAACAATGTATTTAGGGCAATTGAGAAGAAATACAATACCAAAATAACTGTTGAAGATAAAAATCTTTTAAATGAACGTATATCCATTACGTTAGGCAATCAACGTCTTGATACCATAATGGAAATATTAAGCTTTACTAAACACTTTAACTATAAAATGGCCAATGACAGTACAGTAGTAGTGAAATAACCTGTTCTTAATCGTAGAAGCTACGAAAAGAAAAAACCGGGAACATAAAATGCCCCCGGAATAAGTTAGCCGGCTGGATACATGCTTGAGACCCATAAACAGCATCGGCTCAGTTTAATAATAGTATTTAAACCATTACAAATATGAAGAATTTTTACGGCAAATTACTGCCCATACTTCGAAAATGCATGCGCATTGCTACAATTATAATTGGGATCCAGGTTTGTTGCACCGCATTACTGGCGGCAAAGGGAACCCGCGCCCAGGAGATGAATCTAAATGTGGACAAAGCCAGTGTAAAACAGGTATTTAAACGCATTGAACAACAGGCAAGTGTGACATTTGTATATGACGCACAGGTAATTAACAGTTTACCTGCATTAACCCTGCATATTAATAAACAGCCACTCGCCCAGGTTTTAACGCAGCTCCATCAACTCACCCAATTGCAATTTAAACTGGTTGGCAATTTTATCGGTGTAGCACAAAACGTAAATAGCATGCCGGCACTTTCGCTTGCAAATACCGACAACACCAAATCAACCATAAAAATTACCGGCGTAGTAAGAGATGCGAGCGGCCAGCCATTAATTGGTGTGACCGTCACTTTAAAAGGGACACAGGCAGGCACGCAAACCAACGTAAATGGCCAGTTTGCTATCGATGCCAATGTAGGCGATGTTTTAACATTTAGTTATATCGGCTATTTATCGAAAGAAATAACCATTACTTCGCCGGCTTCATTAAGTGTTTTACTGGATGAAGACTCAAAGCAATTAAGCGAAGTGGTTGTGACTGCCCTGGGTATAAAAAAGGAAAGGAAAGCCCTTGGCTACTCTATCACGGAAGTAAAAGGCGATGAGCTTACCCAGGCCCGTGAGCCAAACGTAATGAATTCATTAGAAGGCAAAGTTGCCGGCCTCAATGTTAGCCCTACTGCCGGTGGCCCGGGCTCATCCTCAAACGTAATAATCCGCGGCGTATCCAGTTTAACCCAAACCACTCAACCATTATATGTTGTTAATGGTGTCCCTATGGATAATACGCCAAATAGCGCACCCGGACAGCAATATGACAACCAGTCTGACATGGGTGATGCCATAGGCAACCTAAATCCGGATGACATTGAAACTATCTCTGTCCTGAAAGGCGCCGCTGCGTCAGCCTTATATGGCTACCGCGGTAAAGCCGGCGTAATTTTAATTACTACTAAAAGCGGTAAGGGCAACAGTATCGAGTTTAACTCAAATTATGTTGCCGAAAAAGCAATTAACTCAACCAACTGGCAATATACTTACGGTCAGGGCGCAAACGGCATTAAACCAGCCGACGCTACCACCGCCTATCAATCCGGCCAGTCAAGCTGGGGCGCCAGGTTGGATGGCTCAAACGTTGTGCAGTTTGATGGGGTTGCACGTCCTTATACCGCGCAAAAAAACAATATCCAAAACTTTTATCGTATCGGACAAACAGCTACCAATACGATAGCTTTAAACAGAAGTTTTGAAGGCGGTTCTGTACGGTTTTCAGCCAGCGACTTAACCAACAACGCTATTACACCCAACTCTGGTTTAAACAGGCAAACCTTTAACTTAACAGCCAACTATAACATTACTAAACGATTTACGGTTGACGTTAGAAACAACTACATATTAGAACAGGCCCATAACAGGCCGTTTTTAAGTGATGGTCCGGGCAACTCAAATTATAACGTAACCCTGTTACCTACAAGTGTTGACGTTAACGTTTTAAAGAAAACAGTCAATCCTAATGGTAGCGAATATGGTTATTCTGGCAACGTTTATGCCACCAACCCGTGGTTTGCCGCCGAGAAATTTATTAATAACACCAACCGCGAAAGGTTAATATCATCAGCAACTTTACGATATAACTTTGATGATGGTTACTTTATACAGGGCCGGGCCGGCAGAGACGCTTATAATGACCGTTTCACGGCGGTTGTGCCAACTGGTACAGCCTACCGCCCGCTTGGAACGCTATCAGAAAGCACCACTAATTTCTCTGATATAAATACCGATATCTTATTAGGAAAAACCTATAAGCTAAACGATTTCACCTTGATCCCCAATATTGGCGGTAGCTATCGTCGTACAAAATCAGAGTTATTTACCATGAGTGGTAACAACTTTATTGTTCCAAATGTATATGTGATCACAAATATCGCACAAGCAAACCCACTGGTTTACACGCCGTCTGATCAGGAGGTTGAGTCGCTTTACGGCACGTTAGAGTTAGATTACAAAGATTATCTGTACTTAACCGGGTCAATCCGTAACGACTGGTACTCTACTTTAGCTACCCCGGGTATTAATAATCCACTAAATAAAGTCTATCCGTCTGTAAACGGATCTTTCGTTTTCTCTAATTTCGTCCAAAACGATTGGTTAAGCTTTGGTAAATTGCGCGCAGGTTTTGCCCAGGTTGGACAAGCAACCTCTCCTTATCAAACACAGTTGGCTTATAATTTCAACGGGTCTGTAAACGGCGGCCCTTTGGGTGTAATCGCTAATGCAAACGTACCCAATAGCAGCCTTGTCGCTTCATTAGCAACTGAGTTAGAAATTGGTACAGAAATGCGTTTTCTTAATGATCGTTTAAACCTGGATCTTACCTGGTATAACAAAAACTCAAAAGACGAAATAGTGGCCGCTCCGGCATCAATCACATCCGGTTATGGCGGTGCCATCCTTAACATCGGCAAATTGCAAAACAGAGGTGTTGAAGCGTTAATATCAGGCATACCTTTCAAAACCAGCTCTTTTAAGTGGACAACATCTTTCAACGGATCAATAAATAACAATAAGGTTATTTCTTTAGCGGCCGGGCAAACATCATTACCTGGTGCAACGTCACGCACAGGTAATGGCTTTACACAAGACATTGTTGGCTTACCTGTTAACCAGATCATGGCTTTTGATTACAAACGCGATGGTACAGGAGCAATTGTAAAAGATGCTGCAGGCATACCGGTACAAGGTGACCTGAAGCCATATGGCTCGGCTTATGCTAAATGGATAGCGGGTTGGAATAACGAATTTAGCTACAAAAGGTTTACCCTGTCATTCCTAATAGACGGTAAATTTGGAGGGAAAATATTCTCAGCTACAAATTACTACGGTTATGTATTCGGCTTGCACCAGGCTACATTAGTTAATCGCGAAACGCTGGGCACAGCCGCATCAACCTATTACACCACTTTGGCAACTAACGTTTCAAGCTTATTTGTTCAGGATGCGACATTCATCAAATTACGACAGGCTACTCTGGGCTATAACTTCCCGGTAAATTTATTGCATGGCGCTATAAAAACGGCTTCTATCAGTTTAGTCGCGCGTAACCTGTTTTACCTGTTAAAAAGAACCGACAATATAGATCCGGAATCTGATTACAGTTATAATGCTGAAGGCCTGGAGTTAGGTGGCGTACCTGCAACCAGAACTTATGGTTTGAATCTGAATGTTAAATTCTAATTATTAACTACTATTAATCTTATTGAAGATGAAAAAGATATTTATATATACTGCACTTATTTTTGCGGGTGTAGTTCTTTCAACGGGTTGCAGAAAGGATTTCGAAAAGATAAATACCAACCCGGCCACCTATAATCAAAGCAACTTTGACCCCAATTATTTATTGACCAGTGCACAACTGGGTTATTCTGGCAGTTCAGATTTTAGCTATGACACCTGGCGGGGTAATTTGATTTACTGTTCAACCATGATACAGGGCCTTTCAACTGTTATCAGCTACTGGGCGGGCGATAAATACATTTTAAACTCAGGATATACCGCTGCTTACTGGGGCTTTTCTGGCAACACACCAACGGCGGGTGACGGTGCATACCCGGAGCAGGTAAGGCCCATTGTTGATGTGGTACAATCAACCACCGGCAAAGCCGGATACAAAAACCTGCACCAAATTGCCCGTATCATGAAGGCGCTGATTTTTGAACGTATAACTGATCTATATGGCGATGTGCCTTATTCACAAGCCGGTATTGGGTACTATGAAAAAAACTATTTCCCGGTTTATGACAAGCAACAAGCTATTTATACTGATTTGTTAAAGGAGATATCAGATGCGACTACACAACTTGACCCTGCCGCTGATAAACCAACCGGAGACAAATACTACAATGGCGATATTGCTAAATGGAAAAAATTTGGCAATACCCTTTTATTGCGTGTAGCCATGCGTTTAAGCAAGGTTGATCCAGTAACAGCTAAAACGTATGTTCAAAAAGCAATTGGCAACACCATGGCCAGCAATGCTGATGATGCTTTTTTTATGGGCGATGCCTCGGGCGGGCGTAACACTATTAACCGTAACAGCCAGATACTTTTGGGTGATGGCGGCCAGGAAAATTACTACACCCGCTGGTCAAAAACATTTATTGATTTCTTAAAAACCAATAACGATCCGCGTCTGTCAAAAGTGGCGGTGACTAACTTGTATATTGATGAAAACACTAAAACTCAAAATCCGGCTGCTAATTCAACAGCTGCCGTGCAAAAGGGTATGCCTAACGGTAAAGACCTTAGTGGCATTGCTGCACAGGATATACGCCAGGATCCAAGTTTTACAGCCTTTCCTGATTATTCATCGCCAAGTCCTAATCTGATAAAAAGAGGCGGCCCAACTTTTGTGTTAACCTATGCTGAGTCTGAATTATTGTGGGCCGATGCCGCTGAACGTTTTGGCCTGGGCGGCAGTGCAGCACAACATTACCATGATGGGGTGGTTGCATCAATGACTTATCTTGGCGAATATGACCCGGCCGCTGCAGTTACAATAACTGATGCCGAGTTATATATGTTGGCGCACCCGTATGTGTCAGCAAATGGTTTACAAATGATAAACACCCAATATTGGGCGCTAACTAACACCATGCTTGATTTTTATGAGTCATGGTCAAACTGGAGAAGATCGGGTTACCCATTATTGGTACCTGTAAATTATCCAGGTAATAATACCGGTGGCACTATCCCGCGTCGTTTCCCCTATCCTATTACCGAGGCCGGAACAAATACTGCAAACTACAATGCGGCACATAATGCTGTGGTAGGCGGTGATGTACTTACATCACGTGTTTGGTGGGATAGTAATTAATATTTGATTGTTGGATCCCCGCTATAAAAAGCGGGGATTTTTTTATCTATTTATTCAATCTCGACAAACGACCGCTGTATAAATATCTAAACCGCCTTGGAGGCATATTAATTTAATTATGCCAATCTGTTATATTTACCGTTTAGTAATACAAAGTCAATGAAATATTTATTACCGGCCTTATTGTTTTATATCACTATAGCTACCACAGTATCGGCACAAAAAAAAACTATTGATGCTACTGCTAATGGTATAAACTTAAAATGGGAAACGATTGAAAACAACTATAATAACAAGCCCCAGGCACATGCAGCACTAACATTTAGTATGCAAAAAGGCACCTGGTTACCTGCAAAAGGTTGGAAAATATATTTCAATTTCGATGAGCCTTTAGTACCCGAATCAATTACCGGCAATATAGAAGTGACGCATGTAAACGGTGATCTTTATTACTTTTCGCCAAATTCAAATTTTACCGGCATAAAGGCCAGCGACTCATTACGGATTGAGATGGTGGCTTTAAATTGGTTAACTAATGTGTCCGACACTCCACAAGGCTTCTACCTGGTTTGGGATAAAGCCCCAGGCAAAGCATACGCCTTAAAAACGCCATTTTTGATACCTTCGACCCAGTCAAAACAACTTAATCGTACACCAACCGATCTGGTAGCGGCAAGCAATCCCGCATTATTATTTGAGCAAAATAAAACCATCCGCAATATCTCTGCAGACAGTCTGGTCAAAATATTCCCTACTCCTGATAGCTATGAGCCAATTAACTCAACTTTTAAGCTGGATGGCGGTGCAAATATTATAGCCAATAGCTTATTTAAAAACGAAGCCGCGTTATTACGTACCGGGCTTGCAAAACTTTTAATTACTACCACCGCGGTTAAAGATCCAAACAGGAAGATCAAACTTATTTACAAAGTTATGCCCGCCGAAGCTTATGAGTTAAGCGTAGACAATAACGCGGTAACTATTTCGGCGTCATCAGGCGCTGGTATCTTTTATGGGATACAATCTTTTAAAACTTTACTACCCGCCGCCGCATGGCGTCGTCCGCAGAAAATTATTTTGCTTCCTGGCCTCAACGTTGCAGATAAACCAAGATTTAGTTACCGTGCGGTTATGCTGGATGTAGCCCGAAACTTTCAGCCGAAAAAGGAGATTTTAAAACTGTTGGATGTAATGGCGCTTTATAAACTAAACGTATTGCATTTTCATCTTACAGATGATGAAGGCTGGCGGTTAGAAATTCCAGCCCTCCCGCAACTAACGGCTGTCGGCGGTAAAAGAGGCCACTCTATAAATGAACATCAGAATTTACAGCCATCGTTGGGTTCAGGTCCGTCTGTACGCAATACTTCGGGCACTGGTTTTTACAGTAAAGCTGATTTTATAGCTATACTAAAATATGCCACCCAAAGACATATCACCGTAATCCCTGAAATTGAAGGGCCCGGTCATGCGCGCGCGGCCATTAAAGCTATGGATGCACGTTATAATTTCTACGTCAGTCAAAATAAACCCCAACTGGCAACACAATACCTGTTACGCGACCTGAAAGACAGCTCAAAATATAGCTCCGTCCAGTATTATACTGATAATGTAATAGATGTGTCGCTGCCATCAACTTACCTGTTTATTGAAACTGTTACTACTCAGCTACAACAGATGTATTCGGAAGCCGGTGCCCCGCTTAAAACCATCCATTATGGCGGCGATGAAGTGCCGGCGGGTGTTTGGGAAAAATCCCCGGCATTTTTCAGCTTAATGAGGGCTGATACAACTATTAAAAGCACCGATGACCTTTGGGTCTATTACTACGGAAAAGTTAATAAAATTTTGCAGGACCACCATCTATATCTTACCGCCTGGGAAGAAGTTGGCACCAAAAAGGTAATGCAAAACGGTAAGAAAATATCTGTTATTACCCCCGCACCCGCCAATCAAAATATCCACCTTGAAGTTTGGAACAATGTTTTAGGTTGGGGGTCAGAAGATTTGGCTTATAAACTGGCCAACAATGGCTATAAAGTCATTTTATCGCCGGTAACCAACCTGTATTTTGATATGGCTTACAATAAAGCTTTTGACGAGCCGGGATATTATTGGGGCGGTTACGCCGACGTTGACCGTCCGTTTAGTTTTATACCCTACGACTATTTTAAAAACACAACAAAAGGCCGAATGGGTGAAACACTGAATCCTGTTGCTTTTGCAGCTAAAGAAAGGTTGACAGCCACCGGCATTGCCAATATAATTGGTTTGCAGGGTGCTTTATGGGCCGAAACATTAAAAAGTCCGCAACGGATGGAATATATGCTATTACCAAAATTACTGGGCCTGGCCGAGCGCGCCTGGGCAAAAAACCCGCACTGGGCCGTAGAAACAGATACTTTAAAGAGCAAAGCGCTATACCAACAGGCCTGGTCGAACTTTGTTAATGTATTAGGTAAGCATGAACTGCCGCGCCTAAATTATTATGCAGGGGGATTTAATTATCGGATACCTTCACCAGGCGCAATAGTTGAGAATGGGCAGGTGGTAGTAAATACCCAGTTACCTGGCTTAAAAATCCATTATACAACGGATGGCACAGAACCTTCGGCAAACAGCCAGGTATACACCGGCCCAATAAAGAATAAAGGAATAATAAAGTTAGCCATATTTGACAGTACCGGGCGGCAGGGTAAAACCAGCACCATCAACAATTAAAAACAAGTTCTGCATATGGGCTTGTACATCAATACAGGCTTTCTTTTTTTAATAATTGGTGTTCCTATTTATTAAAAAAGCTATCCATCACCGCATATCTTTTGGCATTGGTTTCGGGGCGTGATTGACTGTCTTCATTAATTATCATTATACGTGGGTTGCCACTTTTAAGGCGTTCCCAAACCGGTAAGCCGGTACCGTTAGGGTTGGTTGTTTTAACAAAGTTTACAAAGTAGTTTTGCATAGTCTCTGAAGTCTTATAGTCATCAGGTGTCCAGGCGTATACTTTATTGGTTGGTAAGTTCCCCAAAGCAAATTCAATTTCTGAAGCGTGCGCGGCGCCCATCGAGTGATCTGCAGTACCGGCTGGCGCACCAACCATAACGGGGCGCTTACGGGTAAAAAAATAGCGATATACCGGTTTATTGCCCGTTTTAGTTTGCATATCGATAAATTTCCAGGTAGCGTAGGCAATGAAGCGGTCTGAAGCCAGATCGGTGGCTGCTTGTGCCACGTCGGCGTCTGTGGCCGGGGCGTAAACATTTAAGATATCCTGTGCGCGGTCATTATATAATTTTTGTACGCTTAATTTATAATTATCCAATGTTGGGTTTAACGAGCCAAGCACACCGCCCGGGCCTGATTCGGCCGAATTCCAGCCCGCTAAAAGCGGGATATCCATTTGTTTACCGGCATTAAAAATTGCCTGCGGCGACAGGGTCAGGAAATACCCGTCAACGGCAATCGGGAAACGCCCGCGGGCGGAAATCTTAAGTAACGAATCGGCAGAGATCTTACGAAGATCAGCTAAAGATCCGGCACCGATAGACGCCGCAAACTTTACCCCGATTTCTTCCGCATCAGCCAAAGATGTTGGCGACAAATTACCTAAAAGCGAACCGCTCTCACCTATTGCTGCTCTGAAAAGTCCTTTTGATAACGGTGAAGCTACCTGCCCACATACCGACATTGATCCTGCCGATTCGCCGCCGATTGTTATCTTATCCGGATCGCCGCCGAAAGCAGCTATATTTTTTTTGACCCAAACTAAAGCTGCATGCTGATCAAGCAGGCCATAATTTCCTGAAGAATGGTGTGCCGACTCGGCAGTAAGTTCAGGATGAGCCAGGAAACCGAATATTCCTAAACGGTAATTAACAGTAACCGTAATGATCCCTTTTTTTGCCAGTGCCTCGCCATCATAACGATATTCAGAGCCATCGCCGGCGTTAAATCCTCCGCCATAAAAATAAACCAACACCGCCAATTTCTGGCTGGCGGTTTTAGCTGGAGTCCATATGTTAAGATACAAACAATCTTCGCTTTTACCATCGCTTCTAAACCTCATATCCCCGTAAATTGCACGTTGCATGGCTTGCGGGCCAAAATGATCTGCCTTGCGAATGCCTGTCCAGTTTAAGGGGGGCTGCGGTTCTTTCCATCGCAGTTCGCCAACGGGTGGCTGCGCAAACGGAATACCTTTATAGGATATAATGCCGCTAACTTCAGTAACACCCTGCAGTGTGCCATTGGCGGTTTTAATCTGCGGATTTTGGGCATAAATATTCATGCTGGTAAGTATGAATATTAAAAGAAAGATCTTTTTCATGCTGATTTTGGATAAAATATAATTGGTTAGGCAAATTTAATATTTACCTGCACATGCCGTACGCGAGCTATAACTTAATTATCCGAATTTTTCAAAAAGCGAAAGGTCAATTAAAACAGCAATATAAATGCAGATCCCTCGCCCTCAACAGATTGCACCTGGATATTACCTTTATGCAACATCATTATTTGCTTGCAGAGGCTAAGTCCTATCCCGCTACCCGACTTTCGGGTACTAAAAAAAGGAATGAAAATTTTATCAATTAACTCAGGGGGCATACCACTGCCATTATCGGCAATTTTTAAACACGGCTTGTTATTATTACCCGGTTCGGCACTTAAGGTTATAGACGGCTCAGACCGGTCTTTCACCGCTTCTATGGCATTAACCAATAAATTAATCAGAACCTGCTCAACTAAATTCAAGTCAATTTCAATAGCCATTTGCGTATCGCGCAGCACAATATTAAGCTCAATGTTTTTTTGCGCCAGGGTAGGCTGCATTAAGCTATTAAGGTTCTCAAACAAGTCGCGTACCAATACCCTTTTAAGGTCAAGCTTAGTGATTTTATTAAGGTTACGATAGCTTTCTGTAAACTTTAGCAATCCTTCGCTACGACGTTTAATGGTATCGATGCCTAATTCCAGATCATCAAGATCTGCATTGGTACTGGTTCCTATGCTGTAATGTTGCAGGCGGTTTTTCAAGGTATCTGCCAGGGACGAAATGGGCGCCACAGAGTTCATAATCTCATGAGTCATTACATTCAGCAGTTTTTGCCAGGCCTTAGACTCGGTTTCGTCTAAAGCTTCGCTTATGTTTTGAAACGCCAGCAACCGATAAATTTTATCATCACTACGCATGACGCTTACGGTAAGCAAAATTTTTATCATTTGCTTGTTACGCAATATAGAAATCACCTTGCTATCGCCAGGTTTTAATTTCATTGCTTCGATATACAAAGCCTCGTCGCGTTTTTGCAACGAGTAAATAGTTTTTAAATAAGGTATGCCAAATATTTTCTTAAATGATTCATTAAGCCAACCAATTTCGCCGGTTTCCTGCTCGTATGATATAATGCCGGTATCTACCAGTTCCAGTATCTTTTGCAGATAATGGTACTGTGTTTCGCGTTCGCGGCTTATTGCTTTAAACGTAGTATTGATCTCATTAAAACCTTTACGTAAGGGCTTAAGTTCGGTAGGTGCCCGCCCAACATCAAAATGGCGCGAAAAGTCGCGGTAGTGTACAGATTCAGCAAATTGCTCAACTTCATGCTGTGCCTTTTTTTGGAAGCTTAACAAATCAGCCAATACTAAAATAACCAACGGAACGGCTATCAGCAGGTACATGTACCAATGGCTAACTATAATTAAACTCAGGCCCAGAAGCGTTAAAAACAAGAGGGCAACACGTAGTAATATGCGTAATTCGTACCGCTTAAATATCATATTTACTTAGCCTCCTGTAGAGTGCAGTGCGGGTTAAACCAAGTTCTTTAGCCGCACGGGTGATATTGCCGTTATGCTTTTCTATTACCCGCAAAATGGTTGTTTTTTCCAGCATACTTAATGGCATGTCGTCAACAGGCTGTGGCTCAACCTGGCTGGTTTCTATTGATGAAAAAATTAAGTCGCCTGCCCGTAGCACGTTGCTGTCGGCCATAATAATAGCCCGTTCCATGGTATATTGTAACTCCCTGACATTGCCGGGGAAATGATAGTTGTCTAATTTTTGCAAAGCACTGTCATCAAAAGTTATAGCCGGCTTTAAGTACTTTGCCGCGTAGATGCCGGCAAAATGCCTGGCCAGCAGTATTACGTCGCCGTCGCGCTTACGCAACGGGGGCATGGTAACTTCAACCGTATTTATTCGGTAAACCAAATCTTTTCTAAATTTTTCATCATTTGCCAGCTCGTATAACGGCAGATTTGTGGCACAAATCAGTCTGATATCAATATCCGTGGCTTTATTACTTCCAAGCCTTGTTACCTGCCGGTTTTGTAAAACGGTAAGCAGTTTGGCTTGCTGTCTTAACGATATATTGCCAATCTCATCCAAAAACAAAGTGCCGCCGTTGGCATCTTCAAATCGCCCTGAACGATCCTCGCGGGCATCTGTAAATGCGCCTTTTTTATGGCCAAACAGTTCGCTTTCAAACAAAGTTTCGGTAAGCGACCCCACATCTACTTTGATAAAAGGTTTGTTTGCGCGTAAAGAGCGTTCATGTATCGCCTTTGCTATCAGGTCCTTGCCCGTGCCGTTTTCACCCAGTATCAGTATATTGGCATCGGTAGGTGCAATTTTATTAACCTTCAAAAAGATATCCTGCATTAATTGCGACTCGCCATGCAACAGTGTTAATGCACCTGCGTTTTTCGCCGACGTTGCTTTAACAGACTTGTCATTATCCTTTTTATCTAACAGATCTTTTATAACTTCTATTAGTTTGTCATTATGCCAGGGCTTTACCATGAAATCGGCGGCGCCTTCTTTTAATGAACGTACTGCCAGGTCGATATCGCCATATGCTGTTATCATAATAACAATGGCCCCGGGTTTCCATTCGCGCACTTTGCGCAGCCAGTATAAACCTTCGTTACCGGTATTAATTGCGCTGTTAAAATTCATGTCCAGCAAAATAATATCTATAGCGTTACGCTGTAGCAAGCTGTTCAGGTTTTCAGGGTTCTTTTCGGTTATAACCTCTTGTACTTCCGTTTTAAGCAAAAGCTTTACGGCAGTAAGTACGTCCGGATCATCATCAACAATTAAAACGGTGGCTTTTTTTAATAACATACAATACGTGAAAATACAATTAAATATAATAGCTATCTTAATAAGGTTTAGTCAATAATACTTCCATAAGCGTAAATAACTGTAAAACAATTTTTTGTATCGGGGAATGTAAAAACAACTGTATCAAAACCGTACACCTGTTGTTTCATAAACGAACGAATATTTTTAAAAAAACAAAGTATTTATTTGATTTACAGTTGCTTATATTATGGCACGTTGTTGTATAACCTAGTACATACAAATGAATCTGATTTTAATATCGTGGATAGAATAATTGAAAAGAAAAAGTGGAACACCAAGCGCATATTAACCATATGCGGCATAACCGTCTTAGTTTTATTGATCGGCGGCAGCATCTATTTTACTTCGGGTAAAAGCAAACTTACGGTTGATACCGAGCGGCTAACTATCAGCCAGGTTACAAAGGGGCCTTTCCAGGTTACTATACCTGTTAACGGTATAGTAATGCCTATTACCACTATTTACCTGGACGCCGTTGAAGGTGGCCTGGTAGAAGCTAAATATGTAGAAGATGGTGCCAACCTTAAAAAAGGCGATCCGATATTAAAACTTTCAAATACCGATCTGGAACTGAGCCTTGCCAACCAGGAAACCAACGTTTATGCGGCCCAGACACAAATGCAGATATCGCATAACAATGCACAGCAAAACACCATCAGCAAGCTAAATCAAATGGCCGATGTAGATAATGCCTACAAAGAAGCTGAGCGTTTATATAAGCTGAACAAACATTTATATGAACAAAAAGCCATTGGCCAGCAGGAATATCAGATTGCGCTTAATACTTACCAGTACCAGTTAAACCGCAAAAAACTAACCAGCCAGATCTTGAAGCAGGATACTTTGCTCACCAAACAGCAAGACATCCAAACTAAAGAGCAATATGCACAAATGCGCAATACCTTGAACCTGATGCGAAAGAAGGTATCTGATCTTATTGTCAGAGCACCTATTGATGGCCAACTTACCTCTATGGACTCGGAAGTGGGACAAAACAAAAATAAGGGAGAACGTTTGGGACAAATCGACGTGTTATCAGGATATAAAGTACGTGTTGACGTGGACGACCATTACATATCGCAGATATACATAGGATTGACTGGCACATTTACCTTCGCAGATAAAAATTATACATTAAAGATCACCAAAGTATTTCCTCAGGTAGCCAACGGAAAGTTCCAGGTAGATATGCAGTTTGTCGGAACGGCGCCAACAGGCATCCGCAGGGGCCAGACACTGCAGATATTACTGGCACTTAGCGACGAAACACGACAGGTACTATTACCAAAGGGCGGCTTTTACCAGCAAACAGGTGGCAACTGGATCTTTAAAATGAGCGAAGATGGCAAATCTGCCTATAAAGTTGATATACAATTAGGACGGCAAAACACTGATTATTATGAAATATTACAAGGCCTTAAACCGGGCGATAAAGTCATAACATCAAGCTATGAAACCTATGGCGATATACAGGAACTGATATTAAATAAATAAGACATTAAATTAACGTGCCCTTTTGGGCAGGAGGCTCACATGATAAAAATTACTGAATTACAAAAGTATTACCGCACCGAGGAGGTGGAAACCATCGCCTTAAATAAACTATCAATTGATGTTAAAGAGGGTGAATTTGTTGCCATAATGGGTCCTTCGGGATGTGGCAAATCGACCCTGCTTAACATACTGGGGCTACTTGATGACCCGGATGGTGGCAGTTATCTTTTTAACGGCATTGAGGTTGCTGATTTTAACGAACGCAAACGTGCCGATTTGCGCAAACATAATATTGGATTTGTTTTTCAAAGCTTTAATTTGATTGACGAGCTAACTGTATTTGAAAACGTTGAGTTGCCTCTGATCTATACAGGCGTACCCGCTTCTGAGCGCGTTGCACGCGTTGAAAAAGTGTTAGATAAAATGCAGATCATGCACCGCCGTAACCATTATCCGCAGCAGTTGTCAGGCGGCCAGCAGCAGCGTGTGGCGGTTGCCCGCGCCGTGGTTAACAATCCAAAGTTAATCCTTGCAGATGAGCCTACCGGTAACCTTGACTCAAGCAACGGCAACGAAGTGATGGAATTGCTGACTGACCTTAACGAGCAGGGAACAACTATTATAATGGTTACCCACTCAGAGCATGATGCCCGTTATAGTCATCGGATCATCCGTTTGCTGGATGGACAGACCGTTATGGAAAATATCATGATATAAAATAAAAAATATGCCTCCTAAACAATTACAATTAGTTAGTTAAGTGCTTCCGGCCCTTCCTGCTTAGGAAGGGCCATCGGAAGATTAAACCAGCCAGCCATGATCAAAAATTATTTTAAAATAGCCCTCAGAAACATTAGCCGTAACTTAAGCTATACCTTTTTAAACATTTTTGGCTTGACATTGGGCGTGGCATCATGCCTTACCATCTTCCTGATTGTACGTAACGAGCTTAATTACGATAACAGCAGCAGTAAAGCCAACCGCACTTACAGGGTAACCTTAAACGCTTTGGATTTTAATTCTAACATCTCTTTAGCTGTTCTGCCTGCTTTACGTAATGATTTCCCGGAGTTAGAACATTCAACCCAGGTTTTTTACCAGCCCGACGCTACGATGCAGGTTGGTCAAAATCGCTTCCGCGAAATCAACCTGGTACTTGGCGATAACCAGCTAACACAAGTTTTTGAATATAAATGGCTGGCAGGTGATGAAAAAACTGCGCTAAGTCAACCCAACAGCGTAGTGTTAACATCGACCATAGCCAAAAAGTATTTTGGCAACACTGATCCGATGGGCCAGGTAATAAAATTTGGTGATCAGGCAACTAAAGTAACCGGTGTAATTCAGGATCCGCCAACCAATACCAGTCTGCCGCTTAACCTGATCATTTCAATGAATACATTTTTTAAGCAACCATCAACTGAATTTTGGAATATATCGGGCGGCAGTTATGCTTACGTTGTTATTCCTGAACATTATTCTATTAAACAGTTACAAAGCAGGATGCCCGCTTTTATAAAAAAAAATTGGGGAGCAGATATAGCTAAAGATGCCAGGTTACTTATGCAGCCTTTAAGAGACGTCCACTTTGACCAGCGCTATATCAACAACATTGTAACACCAACTTCAAAAGATACTTATTATGCCTTAATTGGCGTAGCCTTATTGATCATTATCACGGCCTGCATCAACTTTATAAATCTGGCAACTGCCCGTGCTATAAAACGTGCTAAAGAGGTTGGCGTACGTAAAGTTTTAGGTGCTAACCGTGGGCAACTCATTGGCCAGTTTATGGGCGAGATTACTATTTTAGTATTAACGTCAGTTATACTTGGCGTTGCTGTCTGTGCATTATTTTTAGCTAAGGCCGGTACCTGGATGAATATTACGATAAGCGCGGGCCAGCTTTTGCAGCCTGAAGTTTTGGGTTGGATAGCTGCTATTACCGTTTCGGTAATTTTATTTGCCGGTCTTTATCCGGCATTTGTTCAATCGGGCTTTCAACCGGCTGATTCGTTTAAGAATAAAGTTTCAGCTTCTAAAGGCGGTTTAAGCTTACGTAAAGCTTTGGTAGTTGCACAATTCTCTATATCGCAAATAATGATCGTGGGCACGCTGATCGTAGCTCATCAAATGGATTTTTTCGAGAATCAGGATCTTGGTTTTAATAAAGATGCTGTAATATCAGTAAGAATGCCGGTAAAAGAGAAACGCGAGGTTTTTGAGCAGCATTTGGCAACAATGCCCGGCGTAAAAAGTTATTGTGTTTCTTCCGGGTCACCATCTTATAACAATTCATGGGCGCCGTTTTCTGCGCCGGCACTTGGCTTTCCAAAAGATAATGTTACCGAACTAAAATTCATTGACGAAAAGTATACCGATATGTTCGGCATGACTATGCTGGCCGGCCAAAAAATAACCCGCAAGGCCCCAACCGACAGCACAAATAAGGTAGTAGTTAATGAAACGCTGATGCATGACCTTGGCGTACAAGATCCGCAGAAATTCATTGGCCAGCTCATTAATGTTAGCGGGCAACAAGCTACGGTTATCGGTGTAGTCAAAGATTTTCAGAGCGAATCAAAACATAAAAAAATCAGAGCCTGTGTACTTCAATATAATGTCGACAGGTTTCGCTCGGCATCTATTCAGTTACAGCCCGAAAATATGCCGGCAACTATTGCCGCTATTGGCAAGCAATGGAGCCAGCTTTTCCCGGACGATGTATTTAAATATGAGTTTATTGACGAGCACATTGCCGCTATGTATAAACAGGAACAAAAAGTTTTTACTGCATTTCAACTCTTCTCATACATAGCTATACTAATTGGCTGTCTGGGTTTGTACGGACTGATATCTTTCGCGGCATCGCAGCGCACCAAAGAGGTTGGTATACGTAAAATTTTAGGCGCCTCTGTTCAAAGTATTATTGGCCTGTTTACCCGCGAATTTGTGCTTTTAATAGCAGTTGCTTTTCTAATAGCCGCGCCGCTGGGTTATTATATGATGCACAAATGGCTTCAAAATTTTGCTTATCACATCACCATCGGCCCGGCTATATTTTTTATAGCCATAGCATCATCATTAGTTATTGCGGCGCTTACCACCGCCCACCAGGCGGTAAAAGCCGCTTTGGCTAACCCGGTTAAAAGTTTAAGAAGCGAATAGAGCATTTAAAAATATCATTATGATAAGGAATTACATTAAAACCGCATTCCGCGCCTTCACAAATAATAAGGCGTATAGTTTTCTTAACATCTTTGGTTTGGCTATCGGTATTGCTTGTGCAACGCTTATTTTTTTATGGGTTGAAGGCGAAGTCAATTTTGATAGCGTAAATGCAAAAAAAGACAGGCTGTACATTTGCCGGGAAAATGAAAAATATGATAGTTATGTATTAACCCATTCATCCACGCCAGGCGTAATGGGTCCCGCTATAAAAGCCGAGCTGCCCGGCGTGGCTAATGTATGCCGTACATCTGAAGATCCAGCCTCTTTATTATTTAGCGTTGGCAATAAATCTGTCTTTGTTTCTGGCAAATATGCTGAAGCCTCTATTTTTAGCATGTTTACTTTACCATTTGTACAGGGTAATGCCACATCGGCATTTGCACAACTACGGTCATTGGTAATTACAGAAAAAACTGCCAAAAAGTTTTTTAGTGACTATAAAAACGTGGTGGGTAAATCTATCAGGGTTGGCAATAAAACAGACTATATTATTTCCGGCGTCATAAAGGACCTGCCATCAAATTCTACGTTGCAGTTTGAATGGCTTATGCCTTTTAAATTATTTTATGACAACAGCCCTTGGCTATGGAAATGGAGCAACTATTCATTAAGCACTTATGTCGAACTAAAGCCTGGCGTAAATCCCGAAACAATTAATAAACAGCTTTATAACTATATACAACGACGTGAGCCCACGGCAATAGGGCATACTTTTTTATTTTCTATGAATGATTGGCACTTACGCGATTCATTTAAAGATGGCAAAATGACCGGTGGTGGCCAGATAGAATATATTCGTCTATTTACAATTATCGCCTGGATTATTCTTTTTATTGCTTGTATCAATTTTATGAATCTGGCCACAGCACGTAGCGAGAAGCGTGCGCGTGAAGTTGGGGTACGTAAAGTATTGGGAGCAGAAAAAAAATCGTTGATCCTGCAGTTTATAGCCGAGTCGATGTTCATGGCTTTTATGGCAGCTGTTGCAGCGGTGATAATTGTTTTATTGGCTTTGCCGGCATTTAATACATTGGTGCGCAAACAATTAACCATTGGGTTAAACAATCCTTATCATATTCTTGGCCTGCTGGTAATTACTGTGACTTGTGGGCTGATTGCAGGTAGTTATCCTTCGTTATATTTATCTTCCTTTAATCCAATAGCCGTATTAAAAGGCCTAAAATTAAAAAGCAGCGGTGCGTCCTTCGTCCGCAAAGGATTAGTTGTTGTTCAATTTAGCGTGTCTATAATTTTAATTATCTGTACCGTCATTGTTTATCAGCAAATACAGCATGTTAAAAGCAGAGAACTGGGTTTTAATAAAAACAACCTGATAGAGATGAACCTGCAAGGCCAGATGTCCGCAAATTTTAATGCGATTAAACAGGACCTGATCAATACCGGCTATGTTGAAAATGTAGCACTATCTGATCATGCAATAATATATGGCGGCAATAACACCAACGGAATGGCCTGGGACGGCAAACCCCCGGGATCAACGGTTTTAATATCACAACGATACGTAACACCTGAGTTTTTTGAAACATCAGGATTAAGGGTTCTGGAGGGAAGGAACCTTGCTGTAACAGATACCGGCCGGCCAATACGTATGCTGGTAACCAAATCAATAGAAAAACTAATGGGGAAAGGCAGTGCAGTTGGTAAAACCATGCATTATGAAGGCGATACAACAAAGGCTACCATAGTTGGTGTAGTGAACGATTACGTGTATGGCAATATGTACAATAAACCAGATCCGGTAATGTTTTTTATTACTCCGCCTAAAAATGCTGCTGTGATGTATGTGCGCACAAAGGAGCAAAAGGATATAGAAAAAACTTTAACTGCAATACAAGCTGTAATGAAAAAGGATAACCCCGCCTACCCGTTTGATTATCGCTTTGTAGATGAACAGTTTAATCAAATGTTTTTAAGCGAGATGCTTGTGAGTAAATTATCGCGCGTTTTTGCTGCGCTGGCCATTCTCATTTCTTGCCTGGGCCTGTTTGGCTTAGCTGCCTACACAGCCGAACGCAGAAACAAAGAGATCGGCATACGCAAAGTATTAGGCGCAAGTGTTAGTAGTGTTACCGCTTTACTTTCAAAGGATTTTTTACAGTTAGTAGTGTTGTCATGCCTTGTTGCATTCCCGATTGCTTATTGGACGATGTTTAGCTGGCTTAAAGGCTATCAATATCATATCAAAATACAATGGGAGGTTTTTATAATAGCGGGTATAGCAGGCATATTAATAGCCCTTGCTACTATTAGTTTTCAATCTATAAAAGCCGCTTTGGCCAACCCCGTTAAAAGTTTAAGAAGCGAATAAATAACTAACAACCTCGACCATGATTAAAAATTATCTGAAAACCGCCTGGCGAAACTTAATCAGCAAAAAATTTTATAGTGCTATAAACATTATTGGCCTTACAATTGGTTTGGCTGTTGGCCTGCTGATTTTAATATGGGTAAAGGATGAATTGAGCTATGACCGTTTCAACACTAAAATTGATCAGATCTATAAAGTAAACGCATCCATTGGTACGGGCGCAAGCAGGCAGGTTTGGGGGAACGTGTCTGCTCCGGTAGCCTTTCATGCACTTAAAGACGTACCGGGCGTAATTAATGCCGTGCGGATAATCCAAAATTATAACTACAGCACTTTCAGATACAAGGATAAAATATTAAGAGAAAATGGCAATAATTTGGCCTTTGTAGATGATAGTTTTTTTAAAATGTTTGATTTTAAGTTGTTGAAAGGCAATATCAATAAGCCGTTCATCAATGACCAGTCTGTCATTATTACAGAACGCACCGCAAAACGTTACTTCGGCAGTGTTGATCCTGTCGGCAAAACATTGATGGCTGATAGTAAAGATCCTTACACGGTATCAGGCGTCATAGCTGATTTTCCCGGCAACTCAAGCATTACCGGCAATATGTTATTTTCTATCGATCGTAAGCGTAAAGAATATGATGGCAAAGACTACTGGAAAGCAATGGATGAGGATTGGGGCAACTATTTTGCACAAACCTTTTTACAAATAAAAGCCAATGAATCTACCAAAGCTATTGGCGAGAAACTTACCCGGATCCATTTTAAATATCAAAAAAGCAAATCCTCAGATGGCGTTTTTCAGCTCCAGCCAATGGCCGATATTCATCTGTACAATCCCGATGGATCAGCAGCAGGTATACAAACTGTAAAAGTATTCTCTATTGTGGCCATCCTCATTCTGATTATCGCGTGTATTAACTATGTTAATCTTTCAACAGCGCGTGCAATGTTACGCTCAAAAGAAGTTAGCATCCGCAAAATTATCGGCGCCGACAGAAAACAACTTTTTATACAGTTTATTATAGAGACGGCTTTGTGTTTTACCATTGCGCTATTGCTGGCCTTTATACTGATTTATATATCTATGCCGCTTTACAACAAAATAGCAGGCAAACAAATGCATTTTGACCTGTTTAGCGCTAATGTTTGGCAGGTGGTGGCACTAACTGTAATTGCTACATTGGTTGCGTCAAGCATTTATCCGGCACTGCTTTTATCATCTTTTAAGCCTATTAGCGCACTTAAAGGTAAAATTTCGGGCGCAGGCAATGCATCTTTCCGTAAAGCTTTAGTGGTTTGTCAGTTTGCTTTTTCAATAGGGCTCATCATTGGTACCATTATTATCAACAAGCAATTAAATTATATCCATACCAAACAATTAGGATATGATAAAGAGCATGTTTTTGCATTGAGTATGCACAACATGCGCGACCACTATACGGCTATTAAAGCCCAATTGTTAACTCATCCAGAAGTGCTAAGCGTCACCGCCAGCGACAACAGCATTATTAACAGCAGCAGCAATACCGGCGATACCGATTGGGATGGAAAAGACCCAAACACGACTTTACTGATAAGCCCGTTTGAAATAGATAAAGATTTTTTACCGATGTTCAAGGTGCAATTTATAGCTGGAAGAAATTTTACCGCATCCAAATCTGATACAGCCAATTTTATTTTGAATGAAACCGCGGTTAAAATCACCGGAATTAAAAATCCATTAGGTAAAAGATTTAAACTTCATTCTTTGGACGGGACTATTATAGGTGTGGTAAAAGATTTTCATTTTGCCTCGTTAAAAGAAACTATTAAGCCCCTGATTTTTTCCTACCGGCCTACCGGCGACCAAATGTTTATAAAAACCAGTGGTAAAAATGCTACAGCAGCTATAAAACTGGCCGACAACTTCTGGAAGCAATACAATTCCAACTTTCCCTACGAATACACTTTTCTGGATGATACCTATAACGCAATGTACAAAACCGACCAACAAACAGGCATCCTGTTTGATATTTTTGCCGGCATAGCCATATTTATTTCATGCCTTGGCTTATTTGGACTGGCTACCTATACTGCACAGGTTAAAGTAAAAGAAATAGGTATACGTAAAGTGCTGGGAGCAAGTGTTGCCAATATAACCGCAATGTTGTCAAAAGATTTTTTAGTACTGGTGATCATTGCCTTTGCAATAGCATCGCCTATAGCTTGGTATATGATGAGTAAGTGGTTAATGGGTTACGCTTATCGTGCGCAATTACACTGGTGGATAATTGGTGTCGCTGGTTTTGCAGCTATTTTAATAGCGTTCCTTACCATAAGTTTTCAATCAATTAAGGCCGCGTTAGCTAACCCGGTTAAAAGTTTAAGAAGTGAATAAATTTATCTTTTATGGTAAAGCTATTTTAAAATCGCGCAGCGAAATTTAATGCGGCATAAAACATATTCGGCCATTAAGATTGGCTATTTGCTGCATAGGCGTTAAAAAAATTAGTGTTGGTATTCCATAAATAATTAAGTACCCAAAAAAACTTGTCATGATAAAAAACTACATTAAAACAGCCTGGAGAAACCTCTGGAAAAATAAAATCTTTTCTGCGCTTAATATTGCCGGCTTAGCAGTGGGTATGGCAGCGTGCATTGTTATTATGTCCTTTGTTTTTTACGAAAAGAGCTTTGATAATTTTCACACTAAAAATATTTACCGGTTAAATGAGGTGCAAAGTTTCCCCGGCATGGTATCGTCACAAAAGGTGGGCTTGTCTATGTACCCGATGGGGCCAACTTTAAAAAACGAGTTTCCACAAGTAAAGAATTTTACCCGGGTTAAGTGGAACGATAAATACCAGGTTACTTATCAGGATAAACGTATGTTTTTGCCACAAGCTTTTTCTGTTGACTCAACGTTTTTGCAAATGTTTGATTTCAAACTGATAGCCGGCGACCGTAAAACAGCGCTTGAAAAACCCAACAGTATAGTTCTTACCCAGGCAACAGCTAAAAAGATTTTTGGTGATGTCAATCCGCTTGGCAAAACCATTACCCATTACGGCAATGACACTGTGATATTTGCGGTAACCGGCATTTTACAGGATATACCTAAAAACTCACAAATGCAGTTTGATTGCCTTTTTTCGTTCAGCAGCGTTTACCACAAATGGATGAACCGCTGGGGAGGCAACTGGCTGGATACTTATGTTGAGCTGGCACCGGGAACTGACGCTACAATTTTAGAAAGCAAATTACCCGCGTATATGCTCAAATATTCAGGGCGGCCAGACATTACCAAGTTTTATAAGCTCTTTTTTTTACCACTTAAAGATGTACATGCAAACGCAGCTGATATAGGGCTAGATTACATAAACTATCAAAAGTTTGATAAAAAGGCCACTAATCTTTTCGCGATAATAGCGCTAATTGTATTACTGATCGCTTGTATTAATTTCATGAACCTGTCTACCGCGCGCTCGGCCGAACGGGCCAGGGAAGTAGGTGTGCGTAAATCAATAGGTGCACGTCGCCTTGAATTGGCGGTGCAATTTTTAAGCGAAACTATAATGCTGTCGTTATTTGCTTTGGTCGCAGGTATGATCTTAGTGTGGATATCCCTACCCTATATTAACAATTTAAGTGGCAGAGATATTAGTATTAACTTATGGGCCAGTCCGGGTACAGCAGCTATTATTATTGGCTTTACAATAGTTGTAGGGATCGTTTCAGGCATTTATCCGGCTGTTTATCTGTCATCCTTTAAGCCGGTACAAGTTCTTAAAGGATCAACCGAAAGCGGCGGTAATAAAGGAACTTTTAGAAATGTTTTGGTGGTGGGGCAATTTACCAGTGCAGTATTCCTGATGATTGCTACCTTTTTTGTAGTTAAGCAACTGCGCTATATGCAACAACAGGATCCCGGCTTTACCCGGGACCAAGTAGTAACCGTGCCGCTGGACGGTAACACCGACCAAAAATACGACGTTTTAAAACAGCAACTTTTAAGCAGTTCATTAATTACCGGAGTAACTGCAGCACAGGATGTGCTGGGAAGCCATTTAGATCAAACCGGCGTGACTTTTAAACCTAAAAACGGCCCGGCAAAACAACTGGCACTAACACAGTTAGTGGTTGATAATAATTACCTCAACTTGTTTGGCATAAAATTAATAGCCGGCAAAAATTTTTCGCCGGCAAAATCTGCCAGTGGTCGCGAATATATTATCAATGAAGAATTAGCCCATGAATTATTAAAAGATCAGCCTAAAAACACGCCGATAGCGTCACTTATAGGGCAATCATTCGGGAATGATTCGTTGGGTGTCATTACGGGCATCTCTAAAAATTTCAATTTTAACTCGTTGCATTATAAAGTTGAAACTATGTTTATGTTCAATCAGAGAAACTGGGGTTATAGTCAGTTATCGGTAAAAATAAATGGCGGAAAGACCAATGAGGCGTTAGCTTTTATCAAATCAGTCTGGACAAAAAACTTCCCGGACCGGCCGTTTGAATATCAATTTTTAGATGATCACTTTAATGATGTTTATAAAGCTGATGCCCAGATAAGTAAAATTGTGAGCATACTGGCCGGCTTAGCTATCATTATTTCATGCCTTGGCTTGTTTGGCCTGGCATCGTACGCCGCCGAAAAAAGAGTAAAAGAAATTGGCGTGCGTAAAGTACTTGGCGCATCGGTACAAAGTATTGTATTGCTGCTATCGGGTCAATTTGTAAAACTGGTTTTGATGGCTAACCTCCTCGCATGGCCTTTAGCGTGGTACGCAATGCACAAATGGTTGCAAAGCTTCGCTTATCGTATAGATATTAAGTTAAGCGTATTTGTTTTTACAGCCGTGCTGTCGTTATTCATCGCTCTTCTTACTATTAGTTTTCAGTCGGTTAAAGCAGCAATCGCTAACCCGGTCAAAAGCTTACGCAGCGAATAGAAATAGTAAACAGTTTAGGAAATATTTAACTGATAACATTATGATAAGGAATTACTTTAAAATAGCATGGCGCAATCTGTTAAAAAACAGGGCTTACAGCGCACTTAATATCGTTGGCTTATCGGTAGGGATGGCTGTGGCATTGCTAATAGGCTTATGGGTATTTAATGAATACTCATATGATAGGTTTTTACCTGATGCCGACCAACTATACCAGGTAAAAGTAAACTTTACCAGCCAGCATGATGGCAAGCACACCCAAAACGCTCTGGCCCTACCGTTAGCAGAAGTATTAAAAAAAGAATATCCTGAAATTAAATATGTTGCTCAATCTGATTGGAACGGAACGCATGGACTAATGGTAGGTACTAAAAAACTTTACTTAGATGGTTCGGCTGTTGGGTCAGACTTTTTAAAGATGTTTCAATTCCCGCTGATTAAAGGTAACGCAAATACGGTTTTAAAAGATACTTACTCCATTGTTTTAACACAATCAACAGCCAAAGCATTATTTGGGAATAAGGAGCCTATTGGGCAATTGGTAAAGATAGATAACCAAACCAACATGAAAGTCACCGGTGTTATCAAAGATCTCCCCGCCCACTCCTCTTTCAGGTTCAGCTATCTTTTTCCGTTTAGTTTTACAGAAACACAGGAGGGCTGGGGTAATACCAGCACCGACTGGGGTAAAAATTCATTCCAACTATATGCAATGTTACAGCCCGGTGTCCGTTATGAAAAAATTGCACCTAAAATAAAATGGATTATACGGGATAAGGCGCCTATGATGAGCCCTCTTAAGCCCGAGGTAATCATGCAACCGATAAAAGACTGGCATTTATATTCTGATTATAAAAATGGCGTACCCGTAGGTGGTTTTATTGATTATGTGCGCCTGTTTAGCATTATAGGTGTTTTAGTGCTATTAATAGCCTGTATTAACTTTATGAATCTATCAACCGCTCGATCAGAGAAACGCGCGCGCGAAGTTGGGGTACGTAAAGCCATGGGCTCCAAAAGAAGTGATCTGATCCTTCAGTTCCTAACCGAATCTGTTTTAATAACCTTCATATCTTTTGTGCTGGCCATAGTTTTAATACAATTGGCTTTACCTGCATTTAATGAGCTCACCGGCGAAAGCATTACTGTTCCTTATAATATTCCTGCATTTTGGCTGGCTATGTTCGGCTACATAATATTAACCGGCTTATTAGCAGGCAGCAGGCCCGCCTTCTATTTGTCGTCATTTAATACTATAAAGGTTTTAAAGGGTGCAATACAAGCCGGCAAAGCAGCTACACTTCCGCGCAAAATACTGGTTGTGGTACAGTTTAGCTGCTCAGTAACTTTAATAATTAGTACCGTAATTATCTATCAACAGATACAACATGCTAAGGATCGTCCGTCTGGTTATGATACAAACCGATTGGTGATGAGCGATATGAGCGATGATCTTAACGGTAACTATGATGCGTTGAAAAACGAATTAATGCAAACCGGATTAATAGAAGATGTAGCCAGGGCATCCAGCCCCGTTACTGATATTTATAGCCACACTACCGTTTTAAACTGGCCGCAAAAAAGCGCGACAGACGAAACTATCAATATCGGAACGGTCCGGGTGTCTGATAACTATTTTAAAACTGTAGGCATGAAGATCTTACAGGGTCATGATTTTTCGACATCGTGGCAGCGGGATACCGGCAGTGTTTTAGTAAACGAAGCCGCCGTTGCCAGGATGGGTTTAAAAAATCCGATTAACCAGGAAATAGGCTGGAATGGTGGGGCAGATAAGGTTAAGATAATTGGAGTTGTACAAAACGCTTTAATGGTCTCCCCGTTTACACCGGTTGAACCCGCAATTTTCAGTCATGGCAGGCGCGGCAATCAAACCCTTTACCGCCTTACAGCAAATGCTGATACCCATACAGCAATAGAAAAAATTGAAAAGATATTTGATAAATATAATCCTGCTTACCCTTTCACTTATCACTTCGCGGACGACGCTTACAATCAAAAATTTAACCTTGAGGTATTGGTAGGCAAATTAGCAGGTGTATTTGCTGCCTTAGCTATATTGATATCATGCCTGGGTTTGTTTGGTTTGGTGGCCTATGTTGCAGAACAACGGACCAAAGAGATCGGCATACGTAAGGTTCTTGGTGCCTCAATAGGGCAGGTATGGCTATTACTGTCTACGGATTTTATTGTGTTGGTATTTATCAGCTGCCTGATAGCATCACCAATAGCTTATTATTTTATATACAATTGGTTGTTAAAGTACGAGTACCGTGTAACCATCACTCCGTTCGTATTCATTCTATCAGGCGCAGCCGCTATTTTAATCACTTTATTCACCGTTAGCTTTCAATCGGTCAAAGCCGCGCTGGCTAACCCTGTTAAAAGTTTGCGGAGTGAATAGATGTGTATCAAAACCGTACACCTGCCGTGCAATAGCGAACAAGCCACCTACAAAATTTACAATACATTTATCTAACAATCAAATAGTTAACCGTTTGGTACATTAATTAATATAGCTATAACATGTTATCACTAAAAAACATCTCTAAATACCATAAAGCAGGGAGTTTAAAAACTACCATCTTAAACAATATCAACCTGGACGTTGATGCCGGCGAGTTTGTATCGATCATGGGACCATCGGGTTCGGGCAAATCATCGTTGTTGAATATAATAGGTATGCTTGACGAACCATCCGAAGGCTATCAATATTTTTTGAATGAGCCGGTGCATCAGCTGAAAGAAAAACAGCGCTCGGCACTTTATAAAAAAAATATTGGTTTTGTGTTTCAGGCTTATCATTTAATAGATGAGCTTAATGTTTATGAAAACATTGAAACGCCATTGCTTTACCAGGACGTTAAAGCTGCCGAGCGTAAAGCATTGGTAGCCGACATGCTTGACCGTTTCCAGATTGTCGGCAAAAAAGATCTTTTCCCATCTCAGCTTTCGGGCGGCCAACAACAATTGGTTGGTATTGCACGTGCGCTTATTGTTACACCCAAATTATTATTGGCCGACGAGCCTACAGGTAACCTAAACTCTAAACAGGGCGACGAGATAATGGAGCTGTTTAGCAAGCTGAATAAGGAAGGCATGACTATTATACAGGTAACTCACTCCGAAAAAAATGCAGCTTACGGTTCGCGCATTATTAATTTGCTTGACGGAACCATAGAATCATCAAAAAATATCTAAGATGTATAAAATGTTAAAACGGTTTTTAATAGTCGTTGTAATATTGCTGGGCAATACTGCTTTGTACGCGCAACAACTGGTAACCGATAGCGTACTGACTTTGCAGCAATGCCTTGATATCGGCGTAAAAAACAACCTACTGGTTAAACAAACCGAAGCCCAAATGGAGGCCAGCCGCGTTTACTGGCAACAGGCGCGCGAAAACCTATTACCTTCTATAAATGGCACCATTAACCATAGTATAAGTGAGGGCCGAAGCCTTAACCCATTTACTAACGGTTATCTAAACCAGCCTATAACATCAGCTAATTACAATTTAGCCGGAAGTATAATTTTATCGAGCGGCTTAACGCTTCATAACAGCATACGGCAAACAGCCCTGGCTTACCAGGCCGGACAGATGGATTTTGAACAAGCTAAAAATGACCTTACGCTTAATTTAATTATAGCTTATTTGCAGGTTTTGAGCAGTGAAGATCAGCTTACGCAGGCTGCCACCCAGGCGCTGGTATCGCAAAAGCAGGAGGAACGGACAGAAGTGCTGAATAAAGACGGCGCAGTACCGCCATCGCAACTATATGATCTGAAAGGGCAATTAGCTACTGATCAAATAGGTGCGATTAACGCACAAAATTCACTAGAGATTGCGAAGCTTAATTTGCTGCAGTTGATGAACGTTAACTACCGCAAAAATATCAAATTTCAACGCCAGGCAATTGATAGCAGAACTGCGACTTATAATCAAACCGCCGATCAGGTGTACGAGAGTTCACTGGCAAACTTTGCTTTAATAAAGGCCGGGACGTTACGCCGCCAAAGTGCCGAAAAAAATCTGCAGGTAGCCAAAGGCTATTTATTACCGACATTGTCGCTATCAGGCGGGCTAAGTACCAATTACTCCAGCGCTGCACAACGGTCTATTTTTGTGGACTCAACGGTAGTGCCTACCAGCCAGTTTATTCAGACTTCATCAGGCAGACAAACTGTTTATACTATGCAGCAAAATTACGCCAGCCAGAACATCAGTTATGGCGACCAGTTTCGGAACAACTATGGCACTACGGTTAGTTTGGGATTAAATATCCCTATCCTTAACTACTTTCAAAACAGAAATAAAATAACCCTTGCCAAACTAAATCTGCAAACACAAAGATATAATGAACAGGCCAACCAGGTACAGTTAAAAGTAAATGTAGATCAGGCTTATGTTAACATGACCTCGGCGTATGAACGTTACCAATTATTGAATAATCAAGTGGAGGCTTATACAGAATCTTTTAGAATTGCAGAAATACGCTTTAACGCCGGGGCATTAACTTCTGTTGATTTTATCATCGTTAAAGGCAATTTAGATAAAGCCAAAACAAATCTTATCAACGCCCGCTATGATTATCTGGTACGAACTAAAATATTAGATTATTATCAAGGGAAATTAGCGCTGTAAAATTAACAATGTTTTCCGCTGTAAAGGTTAACATCTTATAAACCGTTAATATAATTATCTATTAAATCCCACGGCTAACTAGACCAACTACATTGGAGTATCTTTTCACAATAAAATTACTGTAACAAATTTGTCTAAATCCCGGGCATTAAAACTTATGATCTCCCGCTAATTCTTTAGAATTAAGTCGAATTAAACATTCGCAAGGCAGGTAATAAAATAATATTATAACGATTTAGGAATAATGAAACCTTATTAAACATAGAAACCCGACTGCCAAAGCAGTCGGGTTTCTATGTTTAACGAAATAAATGTCAATTACTTAAACAACTGGAACTCTTCTATCTGGAATGCACCAAATGTTTGCGTAACTCTCCATCTGTAATAACTATATGCACCAGGCGTAGCTATGGTGTAATAAAAGAACCGATAGTATCTTGTAGAAGTCTGCCCCAGGGCCCTCAATTGGTCAGCAAAACCTACGGATTGAAATCTGTAGTCTAACTGCGTCCAGTTATTGCCATCGTTAGATCCTTCGATATACCATTCTTTTGGATCACGTGTGCTTTCTGAGTCATTACCATTCTCTATTGCATATAATTTCACGGTTACAGGAGCCGGAAACTGAAGTGTATAGATAAGTGGAAAAGGAAAAGCAGCATAATAACCAAATTTAGTTTTTGGATTACCGTCAACCAATTTGGTATAATTCTCATTAACATTATTTGTATTATTATCCAAATTTGTCTTATAAGCTATACGCGACTGAGTGATGTCTGTAGCAATACCCTCTGTAGTAACAGATCTACTAATAGATACAACTGAACCTTTATCGGTAGTAACCGTTACCGTAAAATTATTAAAGCTGCCTATCCCAAATTTATGAATCGGCGTCCTTGATGTATCTTTAGTAGTTGTTACTACTGAAGTTGCTGCGTCAACATCGTTAATAGTCCATAATATAGATTTAATTTTGGCTTTAATGGATACACCAAATTTAATCTCATAAGGATTGCCTGTTTTAGCAGCATTTACCGTCATTATACTATCCGGTGCAAGAAAAAGGTCAACATATTTATGTGAAACATTCCCTGTTGAAGAGAATGTTTTTAAATCTGTTGTGTATTTTCCTGTAGCCAAAAACGTATGGGTAGGATTCGCGTCAGTATTCAATGTATCGTCTCCAAACCTCCACTCCAATTTTGTATAATTCTTTGATAAGTTATTATACTTAAATGTAAATCCGTCGGTAGGATCGGGGGTAATTGTAAAATCTGATATCGGGTTTATTATTTTCGGGTCGCTTACTACCGAGTCAACCTTTTTTGAACAGGACATTACAGCCGCAAGGCAAAGTAATAACCCGAGTGGTTTTACTAATCTTTTCATAACACTACTTAGTTTAAATCTTTAATTAGGGTAATTAGGGTATTGGGTATTAGGGCACTAGGTATTTTTAGTTTGTTCTGGTAAAAGTCACGCTTCTAAAGTCATATTGAGCCTGATTCCAAAACAATTTCAGAATATGGTATCCGGCTGGCAAGTTTATAGTTGAATAATTTGGTTGCTGATTTCTGTAATCAGTTGTATTTTTTACAGGTAGTTTAGAATTAATAAGAACGTTATCAATATAAACAGAATATGTATTGCCATCTCCAGGCGAACCTAACATTGTATTCATTTGGTAGGTGCCTGCTTGTTGAACGAATATGCTATAAGTTAACCATTCGTTATTTGAGGTCCAGCCTATAACAGATCTCGGTGTATAATCCGGATTTGTGTCAACATAATCAGGAGCTCTCCAGCTTCCGTCACCATCTTTGTTATTGTCGTCATGATAAGCAATACCTTCGCCACCAAAATCATAATAAGCGCCGTAAATTGGATCAGAAACAGCACCTATATCTCCTTTAACTAAAAATGGCGTACCGTAATAAGGTCTAAATGTGTTAGGATTCAAAGTCACGAACAGGGTAGTAACTTTAGTCTTGGAAATTTGATATTTGCTAGGATTTTTAAGCGTAAGCGCAATCGTTGGTAAATTTACAGTTGGCGCCCCCGGTGAAGGCTGTAATGCTAATAATGTAGCAATTTTTGTTGTAAATGTTACTAACGCGCTATTGGTACCTGCCAATATTTTAACCGTAGGGGTGCCTATAGAAAAATTAGCATCCGGATAAAGTGCCGCATTAGGTAACGTTCCTGCGTTAATGTATTTAGTAACACTGTCTGGTGATGAAACCACATCCACAGTAAATTCTGCTCCCGGATCGCCTTGCAAAACAACAGGGATACTAACGGTAAGACTTAGTGAGCCTGTAACATAGCTTGAAGGGTTTGCAGAAACATCATAAACCTTAGTTGCCGAACCAAATGAAATTTCATGGATAGAAGCTGCAGTTAATACGTCAGTAGTTTTAACAACAAAAATCATAGCTGATTTTCCGGATGCAATTGTATTGCCTTTTGTAGGGGCAGAAATTTTAATTGCAGCGGCCAAATTTTTACCATAAGCAAGTTCCATGCTTGAGCGGCTAACGACAATGTTAAAGCTAACAGATGTAACACCTGCAGGTACATTTATCTGTGGAAGTACAGCTGCAGAACCAGATGAAAATGCTACTGTTCCGGCAGGTAATGTACCAGCTGTTATCAAACTGGCAACTGTATCTATATTAGTAGATAAGTTGATTGTAAATGCGCTGCTTGTCGGTCCTGAAAAATTGATAGTAGCAGGCACAGTTAAATCAGCCCCGGTAAGCGTAAAGTTGCTTCCCGCGCCAACTTCGGTTTTTGTAACCAGCGAAGCACTAACTGGTGTAAACGATTGTGGAACAATCACTTCGCTAAGCTTCTCATGCTGGCATGATGAGGCTAAAATCGCAACTAACCCTATAAGGCCTAATTGCAAATGGGTAAATATTTTTTTCATTTCTTTTGAAATTTAATATTATGTTAATAAGTCAGAAGCTGTAAACAGCCTCTGACCTGTAAAATCATTTTGTTAGTTTGCAACCCAAACTTTGCCGTCTAAGTTCCAGGCAGCCTGGCGTGCAATGTTAAACCAGCTCAATATCTGCGTAGGTATGTCAGCATTTTTAGGCACCAATAAAGCCAGATTAGTAGCTGCCGGCGAACAAATTAAATCCTGAAATGACTGCCATGAGTAACCATTTGCAGAACTTTGGCTAAGCGTCATGTTAGCTGCAACAGGGCCTTTATCATTTAATACAGTACCAGTACCCTCGTCCATCGGCCAATAGCCAATCAAATAAGGATAATATGGATGGCTTCTGTCTATGGTTTGATCGCAAGCATATTGCTTAACAGCAGCATCAGGGATAGCTATTTTAAAGATTTTTAATTCTTTAAGTTCAACGTCTATTTTACCAAACGTGGCTCCGCCGGTACCGCCATCCATTTCGCCTGGGGTATATCCCACACGTAATACAGAATTATTATCAAGATTAACATCGGTTCCATTAGCGGCACCATCCCCCGCTAAATCATAAGCCGTTGTCAAAGGGTTTGCTAATGAGCCGCCGCCTCTGCTGGTAATACCCATTACGCCGTCTGTATATACTCTTACATATTTATGTCCGTCAGGTTTTCTCTCGATAACTGCTGTTAAATCATGCCATGTATCCCCGCTAAAATTAAGACCAAGAATTTCTGAACCACCTTTATAACCATTTTTACCGGCAAGGAAGAACCTCCAAGTATTTTGGATTAAACAGAAATCCCATCCAGGACCAGACGCCCCATCATTACCCCAACCTGTGGTTGGTGTATTTTGAGCATCAGCACCACGCTTACCCATAAACCCGGGCCAATTGTAATAATAATCACCTCTTGAAGTAGTAACAGGGTTTTTATGCTTCTTAACTTTAACAGAAATCGTGAAACCAGAAGTATCTCCAAAATTAAAAGCAGGAGACAACTGTTTACTAACTTGCCCGACACCACGTTCAGGATATCCCAGGAATCTCACTGAATTTCCTGTATAGGAATTACCTACAAACGGCTTGCCGATAAAAGTCGGATTAAAACCGGAGTTATAAATAATAGTAAACGTGTTAGCGCTTGTATTGCTGAATACTGTCTTGTCATCCTGACTAGGAAGCAATGTGGCAGGACCGCCTTTGTTAGAACTTACTATAATCATCCAGTTTTCATTGGCATAATTGGCCCTTGATTTTATCGATGCAAGTATAGCGCCTAACTGCGTGTCAAAGGTATTAATTGCAGCTTTATAAGCAGGAAATGAATTGTCAAATCCTGAAGCTTTTCCAGCGGCTTCAATGCCGGCAAATTCACCAACTACTAAAGAAGCAGTGTCAGCTTTTAAGAAATCAACCATTCTGGTTTTAACTGCATCATCACTTGTAAAAGTTTCTGAAACATCAGTACCACCTGTTAAATTAGCTTTGAATGCACTTGAAGCAGAAAAAGAAGCGATACGCATGGTCGGCCTGATAGATTTAATCCTTTGAAATATCGCAGGGTAAGTAGCCAGGCTATTACCGGCAAAATCCTCAGTTAAAACGTTATGCTTTTCCTTCTTAACTCCAGTAATCATATCAGCCCAGTTAGTTGCATCCGTATTAACAGTTGCATCTGATAATGAATTCCAGGTATAGATAGCATTTGGTATAAGTGATTTAAGAGTAGGAATATCCGCATCTCTTACTGAAACTCCCCTTGCGCCATCTGCAATGATATAAAGTACTTTTGGTGTCTTATACACAGCTCCTGTATTAGGAGGGGAAGTCGGTACAACTTTATTGAAATCGTGGTTGCAGGATGCAGCCAAAGTCAATACAAAAAGCGATACACCAAATAATTTGGCTTTAAAATTTTTCATATTATATGTTTAATTTAAGTTCGTTCGGTTTATTTAGCTTATGCACTAGTGCACAACAAGTTATAATGGTTTTTTGTTAACGCAAATGTATAATTATTATTATTGTTAATAAACTATATTATTCAAATGTTACCCTAACAATATTATTTTTAACCTGGTTATCAAAAGAATAAAACGACCCCATAATCAACAACGCACGTTTGTTATCCGCCGAGGTTGTCTCATAAATATCGTAAATATTTCCACTCACATTACCTATCGTGTTATAGCCGTCTTTTAACGCGCCGGTTGCATCCAGAACCGCAAATCCATTTCTGATAACACCATCATAAGATTTAAATCCGCCGTTAATTACTGCAATGCCGTCATTTAATAACTTAGCAAAAGTTGGTATGCCACCATCAAATACTTTAGCTGTAAAGGTTGGATCTATTGAACCATCCGCCGCGTTTATTTGAACCATATATTGACTGGCCTTTCCGTTATATTTACTAAACGGACCTACAAGAATGTATTTATTAAGAGCGGCGTTATAACATGCGAAGTTGATACCAAAGTCGACCCCGGAGCCAACGTTAAATGTCGGATCGATCGAGCCATCCGCATTTAATCTAAGGATGTTGTTTGCCGGAGCATTATCAAATGTAGTAAACTGGCCATAAACCAATATCTTCCCATCAGATTGCATTAACGTACGGATAGGACCATTGGCACCAGGTAAACTCTTACCAGGGCGACCTCTGTAACCCGGAGCGTTTGGATCAAATCTCCAGCTCGGGTCAATGCTGCCATCGTCATTTAATTTCACTAACTGACGAACGTCAACACTATCTATAATGGTACTGTCTTTTGCATCGTAAGTGTTTTGATCATAACGACGTGATGTGTAAAAATTAAAATCACCCGTAACAATCATTTTTGAGGTACCCACCGGATAAATACTGCGCACAGTACCTGTTAAGCCCCCGTTAAAGGTCGGAACAAATTTAATTTTTTTAAGATATGTAGTTACCGCTACCGTATCAATTAAGCCATTCGTATTAATTTTCGCGATCCGGCTTACATTGCCACTTTGCTGAGCATATGCAGAAAAATCGCCAACGATATAGTAATAAGGCCCTACCTGCGCCATATCATAAACAGTTGCGTTTGCACCGGCGCCCGGAGTGAAAGAACGGTCCCATGATCCGTCAGCAAATGCCCTTGTAAGCCTATTGATATGTACAACACGACCCTGGTTGTTATAATTGGTAAAATTACCCATTATCATCAGTTGTGTGGTTAAAGGTATCGGGAAAGCCTTTAAAACAGGTCCGTCTGTACCCGCAACGTTCACATAGGTCGGATCCAAATTTACTTTACCAACAACGGTAAATAATGGCCCAAATACCAATTGCCCGTTTACTACAAACGCTGTAACACCCGAACTGGCCTTTGAAGGCACTTCAACTTTTATGCCTGTTGCGGTAATCTCAGTGATCTTTGCCGGCTGGCCGTTGAATAAAAACGTCAATTGATCTTTGTAGGGCAATAAGCCTGTCGCAGAAATACTTACGATAGTACCCGCGGTACCCGATGCTGGCACGGGAATTTGTTGGGGATTGGTAACGATACCCAACGGCGACCTCGCGCCTGAGTATGGATCAGGGAAGACTTGCTTGTTCTTCTTACAACCACCTACCAGCAATCCCGCCAATACAATTAATAAACCAGTATATTTAAGTTTCATAACGTTTATTTAAATTTCAAAATTCTTATTCATTATCTAAATATCTAAATCTCTTTTTAGGTAGAATTTATTTACTTAAAATAACATCCGTACCAAAATCATAGTACATACCGAAAACATTCATAGTGGTGGGGTTTAACCGAATATCCCCCAAATCAGTGGTTCCCGGAACCCATTCTGCCAGTACATGAATTACCCCATTTGTCGGCTGGATATCAGACGATGCAACTGGCGCAGCGCCAAAATAATAGTTGCTCGGGTTAGACGGGTCAACCACAATCTGGATGGTCAACTGGCGGTAACCCGCATATTTAACCGTATTTACCGTGTTAAATACAACGCCTATGTTAGCTAAATCACCATTATACCCATAATAATAACCACCGGGATATAAAGGCCTCAAACTAAAATCAAGTTGAGGATAATCTTTTAACAAGAACTTGCCTTTAAACACATATCTCATCAGGTATTTCCTCCAGATTGCTGGCGAAATATCTTCTAGTTTTTTTATTGTATCTTTCTTTAAGTCAAACAATGTCTGATTTAATCCGCCCTGTAACAATGGGATATTGCCGTTAACGATACCAATAGTTCTTCTCACCACCTCATCTGTCGGTGCAAAAAAGGTGATATTTTCTTTAGAAAAAATATCCTCCATGCCTGCTATTTTGACTATCCGCGCGATAGTATCAAATTTGGAATGGGACTGAAGATACTGAAGAATAGTGCCGTTGAACTTCGGATCAACAACCCCTCCGTCCTTATAATAATTATCCTTTGAACAAGATGACACCGTTATAGCTAGTATAACTGAGCAAATTACAGGTGCAATGTATTTTTTGATAGTATTTTTCATGTGCTTAATTATATTATTCAATGCCAGTTCCTCTCCAATATGCATTTAATGTCATATACGGATTATTAGTTAAAGCAGATTGATCAATTGGCCATGTCCAGCCACCTCTTCCGAATTTATCTGATGTTAGAGGGTTATCTGTATACTGTTTACTCAGGATCCTTTTTGTACGTACCAAATCAAAATAATGGCTTCCTTCACCTATCAGTTCTTTTGCACGCTCATAAAAAATAACATCCTTTAAGCTATTGGTATCAAATGAGCTGGGATAAGGCGAGGCACCACGAAAGTTTCGTACCTCATTCAAAGCTGCTGCTGCTTCGGTATCCTTACCTAATTGAGCATAAGCTTCAGCACGTAATAAAATAGCATCAGCATATCGCATGATCAGGAAGGTTGCATCCGGAATAGCATTATTAAGCGGTTGACTTGCATCAATATACGTATTGCCGGCAAATTTTTTACATTGAAAAGTTTCAGCATTTTGATTAAATGCATCATCAAACCAGGTACTTAGCCTGCCGTCTTGTGGATCAGGAAAGAGTTTCTTCATGTAATCTGCTGTGAATACACACGGACTGGTACGATTGTTATATTCAGGAAGCCTGTAAGGGAAGTGAATAAATGATTCACCAAACTGTGCCAGACTAAATATTTGGCTACCGTAGTTTACTGTTGTAAATAACTCAAATAAGCTTTCTTCTGAACGACCTTTAGTTACTGTATTCCATTCACTTAATGGAAGCAAACGGAAAGCATTGCTCGCCTTGAGCTCCTCGCCAAGATCTATTGTTGACTGGTAATAGCTAGCTTTCTTAGCCGGATCAAAGCCTGCATTCCACATGTTCATGTTCATCAACAACCCAATTACAGCGCCTTTTGAAGCTCTGACACCCCTTAAAGAAGGATCGGTTATTGAAGGTGGAAGATCTTCTTTACCTGGTAAAAGATCAGCAATACATTGGTTAACTACCGAAACCATGTTTGTTCTTGGTAGTGGATCTTTTTGATAGGCTGTAGTGTAATAAACAACGTCTCCATATAGTCTAACCATAAAGAAATAGCAAAAGCAACGTATAAACTTAGCTTCTTCCAAATATCTCTTAGTCTGATCCGCAGATAATGACGGAATTCCGTCAGTAAGCTTACTAACCAGGATATTTGCAGACTGAATCACACGGTAATACTCATTCCAACGTGTTAGGTTTACAAAGTTATACGTATTTGGAATGCCGTTATAGTTAGGTAACAGCGCATTAAGCAACAAACGGTCATTAACAGCCGTAGTTGCTATGGTTTGAAAACCAGTTGTTGTACCGGAAAAATCAACGTGCCTGGTATGACCGCCAAGTAGCGCCACATCGTATCTCAGTTTTCTGTCACCACTTTGGTTACTTGTTGGGACAACCTCACCAGAACGAAACTCTCCGGTAGCTCCGGCGGTGTTGGTTTGCACATACTTATCAAACAATTGACCGTACATGTCTGTAATGTTAGTTTCAACATCCGACGCCGATTGATAATAATTGTTACCCGTAAGCTTATCAATAGGAGTGATGTCGAGGAATTTCTTACAGCTATATTGTGACGCAATCGCCACTAATAATAAGCAAATAATAATCTTTTTCATGTCTTATTTTATATTGATTAAAATTGAACAGTAAGTCCTAAAGTATAAGTACGTGGATTTGGATAAGCTCCGTTAACATCCTTACCTAAAGCATTTACGTTTTCAACATTCGGACCTGAGTAAGGTGTAAATATTGCCACGTTACTCGCTGAAAAATACGGTCTTATTGAATTAAGACCTATACGTTTAACGAACGTCTTAGGTAATACGTAAGACAAAGTGATTTGGTTGATCTTAAAGTAACTACCATTTTCCTGAAATAATGTTTGCTCAGCTCTGAAATTGCTCACATATCTCTCATGAGCATAGTTGTATACGTTTGCGTATGTCGCACTTGCATCTCCTGTACCACGCCAGATATTAAGATCACTTGATGTAGGCACTGACCTGGGACCATCTGTAGTATTATTACCAAACGGATCACTAAGTTGTAACAACCTTTGAGCCAGTGAAGCATTAATGATTGAACGTATCGCGGTGTAAGAAGCGTAAACGTTCAAAGAAACATTACCGTAGGTTAATGTATTGCTTAAACCACCAGTGATTAGAGGCTGGCTATTACCACTTACCTGTCTGTCTCTTGCATCAATCACATAATCGCCATTAAAATCCTGCAATTTGGCATCACCACCCTGGTAAGAGTATAGAGGGCCCTGGTTAGTAAACAAGTTTCTAAGTCTCAAGCCTGTAACGGGGTCAACCGGCACATCAGCAGTTGTAGCGTAAACACCATTGTTAATAAACAGGTAGTTAGATAAAGAGTTTCTTCCCACTCTGTTAGCTATATACTGACCTGTTATATCAAGCGCAGTCGGATCGTTGATCTTAATATACTGTCCATTGTACTGAGCAGGTAATTTGGTCAATACGTCATAGTTCAAAGCACCGTTAACGTTAACTGTCCAGATAAATTTACTTGTTTTACGTAATGGACGGATAGTTAATGACAACTCATAACCATAATCAGAAAGCGCAGCGTCATTACTTTGATAATTTGAGAAAGCAAGCGTATTATCTAATTGGTTTTTAAATAACTCATTAGTTACGCCTTTATAGTAAGTATCAAAGGTTACATCCAATTTACCATTAAAGAATGCTGCATCAAAACCAACGTTATATTGAATTACATTTTTTGATTTCAAATATGGATTTGGTATTTCATCCAAATCGATACCTACACGTGGCTGGTTGTTATAAAAACCATTAGGATTATATTTACCGTAAATATCCTGCAAAGTTCCTACCGGGTATATGTTTTGACCAGCGGTTAACCGGATATCTGCAAAATCCAGCCATTTAGAAGTAGAATTAGCTATCCAGTCTTCTTTGGTAAGATTCCATTTAAAACCAATAGAAGGGTTTTTAGTATATGGATCTTTCTGACCGTTGGCTGATGAACCATCTATACGATAAGTTAAGTCGACGATGTATTTCTTTTTATAATCATAAGTAAACGCGGCGGCAAACGCAGCGGTTCTTAGATTAGTGAAAGTGTTTAATACACCACCGCCTGTAGTTAATCTTCCGTCATAACCGGTCGGCCCTTCGTATTGATCATTAGGGCTACCGAAAATTCTGGTATAGTTTGCCTGAAAATTGGTAACGTAAATCTCATTGAATAAGTTCAAGAATAAGTTATGTTGTCCAAGAGACTTTGTGTAGGAAATATTATTCCTGTTATATAAAGTAGAAGTATATTGATAGTTGTTATCTATTTGTGCATACTGGCCGTTGGCCGCAGCTGGTAAAAATGAATCTGTGTTGTCAATAGTGTAATCGTAGTTTCCGGATGTTGCTAAGTTTAAGCCTGGTAATAATTCGTAGTTAGCACTCATATTTACGCTAACTTCTTTAGGGCCTGCACTTTTTCTAATATCAAGTGTTTGTAATACATCACTTGTAGCCAAAAGGAATGACGGACCCGGCAATAAAGTAGATCTGTTACCGCTATTATTTACAATAGTCTGTAACACGCCGGTACCGCTACCAGATTGAACCTTACCTAACGAAGACCTTACAGCGCCAAAGAAACTTAATTTCTTAGATGGCCTGAACTGCATGTTCATATCCACGCTATAGCTCTGGAAACCTGTATTCGCCACCAAACCACTTTGGGAAAAGTATTTTAAGTTTGTTTTGTAGTTAAACTTGTCATCACCACCATCTAATTCTACGTTCTGTGTAGTATTGAATTTGTCTGAGTAATATATACCCTGCCAGTTTGTTGAATTGTTATAATAAGCATTCAAACTATCTGAAAGAAACGGTGTATAGGTAAGTAAATATTTATCATTATTTTGAGCGTAACTATTGATCTGAGCTATTTTGAAAGCCCGTTCTGCATTACCCCCTAAAGTTGAACGTAACTTTGGAACCTTAGACACAAAATAATTCGAGGTGTAAACAACGCGTGGTATTTTTGATTTACCTCTTACTGTTGTTATCAAAATCACACCATAAGCACCCCTTGAACCATACAACGCAGTTGCAGTTGCATCTTTCAGGATCTCCATGCTTGCGATATCTTCCTGAGGGATCAAAGACAACGGACTCACACCCGACCCTTGTTGATCAAAGCCATATTGTGAAGCTTGATCTGCAGTCAACGGGATACCGTCAATAATATACAACGGTGAAGTTGGTTGTAAAAATGCGTTGTCGCCACTACCGGTCACGGCTATAGTTGATAAACCACGAATGTTAACTGATCCGCGCATACCCGGCGCACCAGTATTATTCTGGATGTTCAAACCTGCAACTTTACCCTGTAATAATTGTTCAACGTTACCCACCGGGTTATCTTGAACTTCTTTACCAGTAATGATATACGAAGCACCAGTAGTTTGCTCACGGCTACGTTTAACGTAACCCCGAATTACTGTTTCGTTGATCAGCTTTGTATCTGATGCCATATTTACATTTAATGTAACCTGACCAGGTCTTAACTTTATGGATTGCGTTGCATAACCCACTATAGTAAATACCAGTGTTGACCCATCATCAACAACTACGCTGTAGTTACCATTCGCATCCGCTTGTGTTAAACCCTTACCCGGTGTACCAATTGTGGTTCCCGTCAATGGCTCTTTTGTTACTCCATCTAAAATGATACCTTTTACGGTTACCTTTTTAACTTGTGCTATCAAATTCTGGCAAAGAAAGAAGCAACAGAAAAAAATTGACGGCCAAATAATTTGTTTTCTCATTGTATATTAGTTTTTAGTCATTAGGGTTTCTAATCGTTATCAAACTTAGGGTTGACAGTTTTAAAGTGGATCACGATTTCCCAATCACCCTTTTCATAAATTGCGAAATTCTGTGTAATCCTTGCTGTCGTTATCACGTTACCAAAACTTACCCGTGTATACAGCAGGTTAATTTGAGCTATGTCACCACCGGTTGTGTTACCGACACCATTAACTGTGTATTTTGTTGGTATTTTGGCAAGAGGAATAGGGTAAGCAACATTATATTCAGCATACTCATGTGTTAAATCGGGACCAGGCGTACCATCTGCTTTAAATCCGTGAATTTGATCTAACCATTTTGTAGCATTAAATTTTGCAGGATCTATAGCTAAGGAATCTTTACCCAATACTTTAATCCTAAGCCTGTGTCCGTTAGGGTCATTACTGAATTTTCTGATATAAACATATACCAGCCCCGTATTGGCGTTTTGCGGATCATTCATCGGCTGGTTAGTTGTAGCACCAACAATACCATTTAATGAGGTAGGGTAAATATGAACCAATACTTTTCCGCCTGGCGTAGTTGTATTTGGCTGACCGGTTATTATATTATAATCATCAGTAGGATAATAAGGTCGGTCAATAGTAGGAGTAAGTGTTAAGTTCTTTATTGTCCTGGTACCGCCGCTATTGGTAATTTTAATATCAATATACCTTGTATTTTGAGGGTATATTACCGAGTCGGCAGGTCTGATAATATCTTTTGTTCCTGTATACCACCAAATAAGATCGCCCGAACCTCTTACCTCCAGTATTGGGTGATTTTCCAGATGTCTTTTGGCCTCAATTTGAGCTAAACTGGTTTCTTTACCTGTATACTCTTGTGTCCAAACTAAAGTTGGTTTTACAGCTAACATATCACTTGCATCTCTTCCATCACCAAACCTTGGGTTTTTAATTTCAAAGGTCATCGGGAAGGTAGATCCAACAGAGCTAAATATGTTGTTATAAAGCGTAGTTCTGCCCATTATGGGCGAAAAGGATTTTGTAGTATAATCGGCCTGTGTACTTAGATAACTTTTTTCATCGGGCAGGTTAAATATTTTCCTGCATCCCGAAAAAGCAACTACCGCTGTTAACAATACAAAAGTTCTATATTTTATGGTGTTTTGCATAACTTTGTTTACTTTATTAAACATTACTTCTTAGTTATTTGGGTCTCTATAGTTCATAGTCCATTCAGAAATCTGAAATAAGTTTCCATTTGTACTACCGGTACCTATCTGAACTATAGTCAACCTGTAACCTGTGTATGCCACGGTATTTTTGAAATCAAATATCTTTTGCTGATAATTTGTAGTCCAATCCTGATCCTGGCGAACATCTAACAAGGTCCATACGGCTGTTGAACTGGCCGGATTTGGATCCAGAGTAGCCTCTAATCTAAATGCCCGGGGGTCACGCTCTCTGTAGCTTTTAGAGTCATTAGCTGAAGTCATGGTATAGCAGTTAGACACTTTCGGCACTTTTGGCAACCAATACATAGTTGTAGGATATTGTGTAGCCCAGTAGGTGATAAATTTGGTAAGCACACTACCATCCAGGCATCTGATAAATATCTCACCTGCGGATACCTGTCCGTCAGTATAACCTGAAGCGGGCGGCCATGATGGATATAACTTATCATTTTTTAAATCAAAAACAACCGGCGGAGGTGGCACCAAATTAATTCTGGATACAAACTCATCAAATCCAAACACATGATCCGGTTTTAATAAATGTACAATGCCGTTTTTGGTTTGAATATCTACAGATGACGTTGTAGTTGTTGACCATTTAGCAACAAAAAGACTTCTTTTGGTATTGGCAAATTCAATAACCTCTGATCCTCCACCCTGGTAGCCCTCTGCATCAGCAAAGATGCGCTGACCATGCATTGGATATCCACCCCGAACACTATAAATAACCTGTCCATCACCAATAGCAAAATCATTAGCTACGAATTTTTTTCTGATGATATAACGGGATACCATAGTATCCAACTGGGCACTGTCGCGTTTAGCCTTAGATCTAATTTTACCTGTAGGAAGGCCGACACCACCTGCCGCAAGCTGGCTCAGATAAATCGGTCCCTGACCAATAGATTTGCGTATATCATTCAAGTTTTTAATAGCTATTTGAAAACTTGAATTTGATGGTGCAAATAACGTTACGGTACTGTCTGTCAACGTCTGCTTTATGCCCATCTTGTCAACAAGCAATAGCAATGAATCATAAACCCCGGGTTTACTTTTCAGGTAATCATAAGTAGTTAGGTTAGTAGTATTAGGAGTCGGGGTGGCGTTATGATCGCCCAACTCCCTCTTACATCCCGTTTGCAATATTAAGGTAGCAATAACCATTGCTACTAAATATTTTCCGAATAAAATTGATCTTTTCATGTCTCTATTCTCTTTCTTTATTACTTCCAATATGCATTCTGTGTTAACAAAGGATTCTGCGCCAATAAGTCGCGCGATATAGGCCAGTATATACCTCCGCTATTAATTAGTTGCAAAAACTGGGGATTGCTTTGTTTAATTTTCTCATATCTCACTCTGTCATACCAGTGCTGTCCTTCACCCATAAATTCTTTCTGGCGCTCTTTAAATATTGCTTCTATAGGGCTTCCGTTTCTGGCAGGGCTGTATGCAAGATAATCTGTAGCGCTGTTGTTTATTAATCCCACCTGATCCACATTATATCTTAATTGTCTGATGGTATTTAAATCATTAATAGCAAGTGTACTCTCACCTAAAACAGCGTAAGCTTCTGCACGCAATAACGTAACATCCTCAAGGCGTGTTAACAGGATTGCGCTGGAGAATAACCTGAACGTCTTATCGTTGTCACCGCCCATAATACATTTGATTTTAGCAAAGATTGGGAATTTACCAAGGTAGTTGGTAAAGTAGCCGTTGCCGGTTTGTGCATCTGAGTGGGTAGTACCCGTGGTATCAATATTAAACCTGGCATCATTTGGATCCGAAAATATTGATAAAATAGAATCCTTAGGGACATAGATATCAGGCGTATTTTTGTTGACAACCGGTGCAGCTAACGCTAATGACTCAATGTTACCTGTAAATGAAGCGTCCTGATTATCCCAAATAAACCCAAAGGCCAAGAGTTGGTTATCATTATTACCGTTAATATTGGTATAGAATAAACCAGTCCGGGAGGTTAAATTAGCTGTACTTGTATAACTAAGGAAACCTTTAGTACTGTAATTTGTCAATACAAAATTTGTATATCTTATTACATCAACATATTTGCCTTGCCAGGCAGCAACGTGAGCTAATAATGCATAGGCACTGAGTTTAGTAGCTAAAGCGCCACTCCATCTTGAACGAGGTTGGTTATAATACAAACCAGGCTGTTGCAAATCATTATTACTATAAGAGTAAGGCAGATCATTTGCAGCGGCTTCCATTTCAGATTGAACAAACCCTAAAACAGCGTTTTGATTTGTCCTTGGTTGGTTTTCAAAAGTTCCATCACGTGAAGATAGAATCAAAGGAACATCACCCCATATCCTGACCATATAAAAGTATGCAAAAGCACGTAAAAATTTAACTTGTGCTTTATCAACAGTCATGTTGTTGGCAGTATACCTGGCATCTTTTGCCTTTATCTCACCAATACGCTCTAAAAAGATATTAGCCGCGTTAACAATCGCGTAAAACCTTCTCCAGTTAGACAACTGATTAATTACCGGGTATGATGCGTTAAGATTATTAGCTATTACAGCTTTCAAATCCTGGCGGATTGGGCTGGCAAAATTACCCATACGGACATCACCATAAATCCAATGCCCATTATTATCGGCGAGTGCTGCTCTTGTTAACCCATACACACCCATGATGGCAGCCCGGGCATCTTCTAATGTATTCCAATAGTTCGTCTCATTTACAACACGTGTTGATGTTACATCAAGTGTCTTCTTACAACTATCAGCAATAAGGGTAAAAAAGATAAGACTCAGCAAAATTATTTTTTTCATTTCATCTCTATTTTAAACGGTATTAAATATTTTGTCTACGACTTTAAAAATCAAGCTTAACTCCTAATATATAAGTACGTGGAATTTGCATTCCGTACCCGGTATCGTAACCAGTGTAATCAGCCAGTTCCGGGTCTTGTCCTGTATATTTAGTCAACGTGAAAACATTATTTACACTTCCATAAATATAGAATTTGTGAATAGTAGAAAATTTCTTTTTCATTTTCTCTGTCAGATCATAACCTAATGAAACTGTACGAAGCTTAATAAATGACGCATTTTCTAAGAACAGATCCTGATTAACCTGGTAAGGATTTACAGAACTTGATGGGTTGTAAATTGGATATTTTGAATAATCTCCTCTTTTCTCCCAAAATGTAATTTCCTTTACAGAGTTAATGTCATTTACACCTTCGCGGTTATAAAAGTCAAATCTGTTTGCCATGTCCTGATTTAATAATTGACGGCCAATGTTATAATAGAAATTCAGGCTTAAAGTCCATTTTTTATAACCGATATCGTTACTCCAGCCACCAGCTACTGTTGGTAAAGCATGGCCTTTCAAAGTGCGGTCGGCATTAGTAATTTGGTTATCACCATTTACATCCTGCCATCTCGGATCGCCAGTTTTCATAACAATACCATTGTAGGTCATTTTCTTTCCACCTACAGTTGGCACTTCTGCATCTGTATTATAAATACCTTGGTTAGTTAATAACCAGTAGCTGTCAACAGACTTTCCAACCTGAAGTAATTTATCACCGATTACTATTTGATTCAAGCCGCCGGGTAAAGCTGTTAAAGTGTTATGATTTAAGTTAATGTTAATGCTTGATGTCCAAGAGAATTTGTTTTCTGAAGGGAAAATAACTCCGCTGATGGTTGCATCAATGCCTGTATTGCGTATAGCCATACCATTCTGGATAACAGATGTATAACCATATTCAGCAGCCGAAGGCACACCTAACAACATATTTTTATCATGTTTGTAATAAGCATTTAAGCTTAAATATAAACGCTTGTTCAAAAATGCTGCGTCTAAACCAAGGCTGGCCTGATCTGTGTAAGCCCATTTTAAATTATAAGGAACGTAGCCAGCGGTATAAGGGCGGGTTAACGAACCCAAACCATCATAACCTGGGGTAATTAAATTACCAGTAAATCCGATAAATGCTGTGTATTGCGGCCCTTGAGCGTAATTATCAAAGTTTTCATATCTGCCCATCCGGCCTACACTTGCATGTAAGTTAAGTTCAGAAAGACTTTTAGCATCTTCAAGTAAATCTTTTTTCAGATCCCAGCCTGCAGATAATACAGGTGAGTAGAACCAACGATCTGTTGGTTGTTGGTTGGAAGAACCATCAGCTCTTAACAATAAAGATAACGTATACTTATCTTTAAAAGAGTAGTCAGCTTTTCCGTAAAAAGCAACTTGATTGTTTTTTGTTTTATCTAAGAATTTGTACACCAACTGTTTTTTAAACACAGTAGGAAGCAAATAATAGTCTGGCGAATTTGGGTCTGTTTTTGAAGGATCAGAGTTTATTAAGTTTAACTTGATAAAATCATTGCTTCCTTTATAGGCATAAGCGTAAGTATACCTGTAAAAATCAAATTGGAAAAGGTTGCCAACAGTAAAATTGAATTTGTTATCGGCATTTATCTGATAATCGTAAGTGGCAATGTTGTTGATACCGGTACGTTGATTGTAGCCAAAGTAGTTTGATGCATAATTAGTAGTTTGCATTAGGGTCCTTGGATAAAATATATCACGGTAACCTTCATTATAATCTACATCAAATGAAGTAACAAATTTGAATTTACCCAGATCAATGCCAAATTTAACGTAGCCGTTAACCAGGTTTGATTTGTTTTTATCAAAGCCATTGTTAAATTGAGATAAGTATTCTGCATACCTGTCTTTGTTAGGTGCCAGCGGCGTACTCAAATCAGGAATGTAATTAACCTGAGCTAACCTGTCACGAACGTTTTTGTTACGATCACGTAATAGGGTATTTGCACTCACCATTGCACTAAAAGTAAACCAATCAAGCGGTTTCATATTTAACAGGAAACGTGCATTGTAACGGTCAAGTTTAGTTTTATCTGCGACACCACCACTTTTAGTATCTCCTAATTGGAAGTTAAAGTTAGCGCGCTCATCGCCGCCACTAATACTTGCGTTTACACTATAAATAGCCTGGCTGTTATAATATAAATCGTTCCAGTTAGACGGACCGTAAAAAGCGTTGTTTAATGAATCACTTAAAAACAATGGATAAGTATCACTGTCTGAGAAGGCTCCGTTTGAAGTATACTTGTTATAAAATTGTCTTCTAAACTTATTTTCGAAGCTACCATTAATAGTAGTAACGGAATTAGGAGTGATAACACCAGCGTAGCTATCAAAAGTAATCCTCCTTTTAGTACTGGCACCCTTGCTGGTTAGCACAATAACGCCGTTAGCGCCCTTAGGGCCATAAATACCAGTGGCGTCTAATCCTTTTAATACCTGGACAGATTCGATATTTGCCATATTGATAGTGGCCAGCGTATTAGTAGCAGGGCCTATCCTGTTATACTGATACTGCTGGATATCAAAAGCGTAAGGGTGTTCTGAAACCAGCTCAACACCATCTAAAACAATTAGCGGCTGCGTGGCGTACGCTTCGCGTGCTGAAAGCAACGGCTGTGATGTTCCATGTATAAACATGTTTTGAACTGTTCCCGGCTCGCCCGAAGGCTCGCTTACATAAACACCTGCCGCTTCTCCTTTTAAATATTGCTGCAAGGAAACTGCCGGAAAGGTTGATAATTTTACAGGATCTACAAAATTGGTTTTAGACTCAAGTCTTTTCGCAATAGTGTTTTTTGGCGGCAAAATGGCTACAGCCGAATCCGCTGTTGTTGTATCCTTGCGGGTAGTGTCTCGTCCCGCTCTGGTGGCGCCTTTTAGGTGGACACCCCCTTTAATTGTAGTGTGACTTGAGACACGTGCATACATAGCCGTATTGCCGAAGGAGTACGTTGTTGTACATAGCACACCCAGGAAAGTTATAATTGCAATAATGCGCATAACAGATAATTAAGTATTAACTGATTAAAAAACTGTTTATTAATTGTTTGTAGTAGAAATATTTTAATAACTAACGCCCGATATCTCAGCTTTATAGCTGAAATATCTTGCCGATATTAAAAAAATACAGATGAAATCGTTTAGCTTGCTTGGCCTATTATTTACCTGAAAAAAAATATAGACCAACACTCGTCAGTCGATTATTCAGAAAATCATGGCAATTAGCGCCGGGAGGATTCACTCCAAAGGGTTTTTGTAAAATTTTGATCATAGCTGGTTTATAATAGTAAATAAATTGATTGTATTAGGGCAATAAAAATATAACTGGTATATTATAATAATTGGTTGGTAAACAGGCGCCTGCTGAAGCTGGTGGCTATTCACTTTGACAATGATACAAAATAAAATTTAATATGTCCCAAATAAATTTTAAAATATTCTTGAAAATATTTTAAAAGCAACAAAAAGCCACTTTTGACCCTAAAAATAACCGCATTACACTTAAAAATGACTAAAAAAGCAAACAAAATTTGCCTATTGACCGCAGAGGCCGAGTTTACTATCGTTCGTGCGACCAGAAAAACAGCATGAATAAAATTAATATTACGCAATGTTTTATGTTGGCAGGGCGGCGTACAATGGTTAAAATCAATACCGGGCAAAAAAAATTCGCCTTACAGTTATTATATTATTATTACGGTATTGTTAAATAACAATATAAATGCAGTCAGATAACATTCTTTTTTGGAGAATACTTTTAATCTGTCAATTAATTTATGTTTTTTTACATTATTAACGAGTTCATTTTGGGATGCGATATCCACAAAATGCCTGTGTTTAAATTAACCTAATACCTAAATTATAATGAAATCAAAAAAACTACCTATTATCATTGGGCTCATCTGCTCACTGTTACTGCTTTTTGCATTTATTCCAAAGGGCGATGATCCTGTCGAAAAGCTTGTAGCGGCACTTCAAAAGTGGACCGACAACAATCCTCAGGAAAAGGTTTATCTGCACATGGACAAGCCGTACTATGCCACCGGCGATACCATATGGTTTAAAGGATATGTAACCGTAGGCAGCAGGCACCAGCTATCAGCGTTAAGCGGCGCCTTATATGTGGAGTTAATAACGGAACAGGATTCATTGATTAAAACATTAAAATTGCCGATAACCACTGGTATGGTGGTAGGGGATTTCCCGCTGGGCGATGAGTTGCGGGCAGGCAGCTACCGGATAAGAGCCTACACACGATGGATGCGCAATGCCGGTGATGAATACTTTTTTGATAAAACCTTTACGGTAGGCGATCCGGCCAACGGCAATATAGTTACCAGGGCTGATTATCAATATAAAACCCTTAACAATAAACAAGCTTTAACTGCTTTATTAACCTACACAGACAATGATGGCCGGGCACTTGCCGAAAAAAGCGTGAAATACCAAATTGTCATTAATAAAGAAGTTATCGAAACTAAATCCACAAAAACTGACGCGTTGGGAAATCTATCATTAACTATTCCCAATAATAAAAATGTTAACCTTAGCGGCGCTTATATCCGAACAATTATTGAAGGTAGCAATAAAGAATCTATCATGCGCGATTTCCCGATCAAAGCATCTTTATACCAAAGCGACGTTCAGTTCTTTCCTGAGAGCGGCGGTCTGGTTGCTGGGGTCTCTTCGAGACTTGCATTTAAAGCCGTTGGCGTTGACGGGCTTGGTGTTGCCATTAAGGGTAAAGTGGTAGACGAGGCTAATAATCAAATTGCCGAGTTTGAAGCTGCACACGCCGGTATGGGCAGCTTCCTGATAAGGCCTGAAGCCGGAAAGAGCTACAGCGCGCAAATAACTTTTCCTGACGGGAGCACCAAAGGCATAGTTTTACCCAAGGCATCAGACGATGGTTTTGTATTAAGCGTCTATCAGCCTAATAAAGACAGCATACTGGTAAGAATAGGCGCGTCTGCAAAACAGTTGGCTGCCGCGCCAACGCTTAGTTTTGTTGGACAAACCAATGGCGAGGTAATTGTTGCATCGCCTGTTAAAATAGCAAGAGCCAGCACTTCTATCTGGTTAGAGAAAAAATTATTCCCTACAGGGATTGCCCAGTTCACTATTTTTAACAGCGATGGTGAACCGCTTAACGAAAGGGTTGCTTTTATACGTAGTAATGACCTAATGCAGTTAAGTGTTAAAAGCTCAAAAAACACCTATAAAAGTAAAGAGGCTATAAAAATTGAACTGGCGGCTAAAGATGGCAATGGACAGGCAACGCTTGGCGGAAATTTCTCTGTCTCGGTAATTGACGAGACCAGGGTACCGATGGACGAAAGCGGAGAAAACACCATCTTCTCACATATGCTGCTAACATCTGATTTGAAGGGATATGTTGAGAAACCGAATTACTATTTCACCAATAATAACGACGAGGTAAACAAAGCTCTCGATAATTTAATGCTTACACAAGGTTATCGCCGTTTTACCTGGAAAGAAATTATAAATCCCACTAATTCGAAACCCGTATTTGAAGCCGAAGGTTTAGGGGCCAAAATATCAGGCCGGGTACTAACCCTTGGCAGTAAGCCATTGCCCGGAGCAACGGTTACTATGTTATCACTACGGGCAAAGATTGCAAAAAGCACTACCAGCGACACCGACGGCAAATTCTCATTTGACGGAGTATTTTTAGAGGATAGCATAAAGTTTGCCATACAGGCCCGGACAGCAAAAAACAGCGATCACACTATCCTTGTTATAGACACCCTGCCAAGGATGAGGATAAGTAAAAACAAGAATATGCCTGATGTTACCACCAATGTCTCAGGTACTTTAAAAACCTATCTTGAAAATGGTAGAAAACTTGATGACTTTTACGAAAAAACCGGGCAACTAGATAAAGTACAACGGTTAAAAGAAGTAAGAATAAAAGCGATAAGAGCTAAACGCACTTCAAATATTGCTCCACAGGGCATGTATAAGTTACCTGATGAGGAATCTGCCGATAGGGTTATTACTTTTGGTGAAGACGATGTAGCATCATATACCACCCTGGGGATGGCATTGCAGGGCCGGCTGCAGGGTATAGCTATTGAGCAGGGACAGTATGGGAGTGAGTTTAAAGAATTAGGCGCTCGTGCAAGCGGTAACTCGTCAATTTCGGTATACCTTAACGGCGTGAAAGTTCAGGGCGCGGGCGCGGTATCAGAAATACTGGACGGAGGGATCTTGCCGGAAGATGTGGCAAAAATATTAGTGGTAAGGACCAACGCGGCTATGGTTAATATGCTGGGTGGGCCTTCTGTTATGATACTTACTAAACTGGGTGTAACACGTAAGCAGTATAACCCAAGTATCGTCAATGTCACCCCTAAAGGATTTAACAAAATGCGTGACTTTTACCTGCCTAAATATGACAAACCGGGTAGCGAGCAGATACCAGACCTGCGTACCACTGTTTACTGGAACCCCCGTATTAAAACTGATGAAACCGGACAAACCTCATTTAACTTTTTTAATGCTGATGGCCCTGGGACGTATAAAGTTATTGTGGAAGGCATTAATGCAGCCGGTGAGTTTGGACGTCAGGTTTACAAATACACTGTACAGTAAACAAACGATTTAAACTTTTCAAAATTACAAAGCCTGCGGGATCCGCAGGCTTTGTAATTTAAGCCTATTTGATACCTAAATATCCTGGCCGCTAATCTGTTCAAAAATTTGAACAGGTGTCTGGGCCGCGTTAATAAACGGAATATTGCGCTCTTTAGCCAATTGCTCCAACCACTCGCCCCAAATTATAAAATCACCATCCTTGATATCCATTAATGGGGTTGGCCGCAAAGGGCTCAGCAATCGGTCCCGCTGTAGCCCGGGGTCTACTTTCAGAAAATAAATCCGGTCAAAAAGATCAAAAACGCCTGGCAAGTTGCCCGAGCCGCCAAACACGTAAATATCCGTATATTGACCAATAAATTTGGCCAGCGTTTTTCTGCTCCACAAAAAGGTGTAGTGGTTGTTTAAAGTTTCGTCAGCCGTCATAGGTGTAGCAACTATCTTTCCATCGCGGTCATACCAGTTTGAAAGGCCCTCTATATCGGCATCATCAAACGCATTGACTCCTAAGCTTTTCAAGCCTTTGCCACATAAGTTTTACCTGAGCCCGACGGGCCAAAAACCAGCACTTTCATAGCAGCCTAATACTTGGGGGAGTTATTATGATATTTACTACAAATTATAAGGATCCTGTATATCCATAATTCATAAAATATTATTGAAGTATTGTAACTATTTATTCAAATAAAATCTATTAAATAAATTGGCTGGCAGTACCTCTGCCAGCCAATTTATCAATATCGTTACTAACTTAACAAATGTGGCTTATTTTTATAGGTTTCCCATAAAAATTCGCCAAACAAGGTATTGGCCCAGGCAAACCATGGTCTGCTAAAGTGCCTGGCGTCATCTTTATGGAATGATTCGTGCATAAAGCCTGTACCTGCATTACTGCTTTTTAAAATGGCTATACATTGTTTAATTTCAATATCGCTGGTACTGGTTAAACCGCGCATAATAATGCCTAATGGCCATATCATATCTCTCCCTGCATGCGGGCCGCCTATACCTTCGCCTGCTTTACCTTTAAAGAAAAACGGATTATTTGACGACAATAACAGCTTACGCGTATTTTGGTAAACAGGATCAGTTACCGGCATGGCGTCTAAATAAGGCAAACCTAACAAGCTGGGTACGTTTGCATCATCCATCAGGTTAAAACTCCCATAACCATTAACTTCGTAAGCATAAATGCGGCCGTAAGATGGATGATTGATAATAGCATATTTCTTTAACGCTGTTTCAACCTCAAGGGCCAGCGCTTTAAGTTCGGCAGCCAACGCGGTATCCCCGGTTATGGCGCTGATCATCTCAGACGCGTGTTTCAAACTTACAACTGCAAAGAAATTTGACGGTACCAGGTACATATAAATGGTAGCATCATCGCTTGGGCGGAAAGCAGAGCATATCAGACCGTTTGGTTTTACAGGATAACCATAACCATTCATCGGCACACCATCAGTGGCCCAGGCGGTTTTACGTTGAAAACTATAAGGGCCCTGGCTATGTTTGCGCTGTTGCTCTTTAAAAGTTTTTAACGTAAGCTCAACTGCCGACTTCCATTTGGCATCAAAGGGGCTCGTATCCCCGGTTACTTTCCAGTATTTATAAGCCAGCCTGATTGGATAGCAAAGCGAGTCGATCTCCCATTTCCTTTCATGAAGGCCCGGCTGCATTTTTGTCTCGTCATGCGCCCACTCTCCTACTTTATCAGGATCATTATAAAATGCATTAGCATACGGGTCTTTTAGCACACAGGTAACCTGATGATTAATCACACCAGCTACCAATTGTTGAAGTTTTTTATCTTGTTTTATAAAGTGGAGATAAGGGTACACCTGCGCACTGCTGTCACGCAACCACATGGCATCAATATCACCCGTAATAACATAGGTATCTGGCTTTCCGGCTTTTTCAGTAAACGTTACGGTTGTATCTAACGTATTAGGGAAACAGTTGTTAAACAACCAGGTAAGCTCTTTATCTTTTACGTTCCTGCTGAACTCGGTAATAGCGCTTTCAACAGCAGCACTGGTAAAATTTCTTTTTGCCACTCTAACTGTAGGGTATCCTGCCTGCGCAAATGTCGGCATCTTACTTAGCAACATTGATGCGCCCAGTAAGCCGGTACTTTTCATGAAAATTCTTCTTTGCATAATATTATTTTAAGTAAAATTAAAGCCTGCAACACCTCTTAACGACGCATTGACCATCAGCTTTTTATTTATAAAATCGGTTTAATTTATTGTCAGGATTTTTGCTTTGGTGAGCATTTAAAACTTTCCAATACTAAAAACTTTAAACCACTTAAGCAAATTATATTTTCCGTGAAGGCGACAGATTAAGCTTTAACTTACCCAGTGTATCAGTGTATATAATTGAAAACACCAAAAGACAGCATGATAAAGCTAAAGCTATTAGTGTCGTTATACTAAATTAGTAGAACAGGTGTGTAAAACGCTTGGTTGATGACAACAGGCTTATTAAGCAGGAATGCTTAAAGACTAGGCGCAAGCGTTGGGCCTTTAACAGTTTTTTTCTTATCTAGTATTTCAAATGTTGAGTTTTTGCTGATGAACTCCGGAACAATCTCTTTCATTTTATTAACTATGGCGATATCGCTATCATCGGCCTGATTTAAAGCCAATAACTCATCAATTTTATTAGCCACTTCCTGGTAAGGATAAGTTATTACCTTTGATATATTTATCTTTTCATTATGTGTGGGCAATGTGTGTTCGCCCAGATTCAACAATTCTTCATATAGTTTTTCGCCTGGCCGCAAACCCGTATATATTATTTTAATGTCCTTATCAGGCTGCAGACCGGCAAGTTTAATCATTTTAGTAGCCAGGTCTGTTATCTTAACCGGCTCACCCATATCAAATGTAAATATTTCTCCTCCTATTCCCATTGTGCCTGCCTCCAACACCAGTTGAACAGCTTCCGGGATAGTCATAAAATACCGCGTAATTTCAGGATGCGTTACCGTTATAGGGCCTCCTTTTTGTATTTGGGCCTGAAATCGGGGAATAACAGAGCCGTTTGACCCAAGTACATTTCCAAAACGGGTAGTTATAAAGCACGTACCCGAAGTATTTACATCACTGTTTTTAAGAGATTGAATATAAATCTCAGCAATCCGTTTCGAAGCGCCCATTATATTTGATGGATTCACAGCTTTATCTGTTGATACCATAACAAACTTTTTAGTACCAAACTCCATCGAAAGATCAGCAATATGTTTTGTACCTAAAACATTTGTCCTTATGGCAACTGAAGGGTTTTCTTCCATCATCGGAACATGTTTATACGCCGCAGCGTGATAAACTACTTCCGGATAAAAATTACTGAATAATCTATACATGCGCCGATGGCTCCTTACATCACCAATAAATATTTTGATAGCTATGTCAGGAAACTCTTCTTCCACTTCCAGCTGCATTTCATGTAATGGTGATTCTGCCTGGTCGCACAAAATAACTAAGGCCGGATTGTATCGTAATACCTGTTTAACAATTTCAGACCCGATAGATCCGGCTGCACCTGTAATTAATACCCGTTTACCATAAATATCTTTTGAAATACTGGTACTGTCAATTTTAATAGGCTTGCGTTGCAAAAGATCTTCAATTTTAAGATCTTTTATCTGGCTAAGATTTAATTTCCCATAAATCCATTGATCAGACGGAGGAACAGTTAATACCTGTATACCAAGAGCCAAACACTCTTCCAACGCCATTTTTTTCTCTATTTTGTCAAGATGATCGTTTACCACGATCAACTTTTCAACTTTATGCTTTTTCTGGAGTAGACTAAGTTTGTTAATGTTATGGATCATTAACCCGCTAATTTCTTTATTTATCTTGTTGCTGTTATTATCAACAAAACCAATTACAGAAAAATTAGATTTAATGCTGTTTTCTAAAGCTTGTTTAACCAAAATGGCATTGTCATCAGAGCCATAAATTAACACGGTACTTTTTTGACCAACTGAATAATTTATAATATAATGATAGGTACTTTTTGCTGCCGCCCTAAGCAAAATTAACAAGGCACTGGATACTGAGAAATTAACCAATAATACCAGATTAAGCATAAAAGCATCAGTTTTTAAAATCGGCACAATCCATAAATAGGCTACTACCGCATAAACAAATGTGCTTATAAAGGCAGCTCCAAATATCCGCAGCATATCACGCGTATTTGAATACCTGATAAGGCCGGAATGAATGCGCATTGCAAACATAACCAATGCGGCTATTGCTACGTATAAACCCGTATAAATAAAGAAAAATCCTCTTAGTATATTAAAAAACTCAAAACGATTAACAATAAAATAAGATGTGGAAAATGACCAGGTGATAATTAGAACATCTAATACCATGATCATCCATCTGGGCACTACTTTATCAAACAATAAATATTTTCTCATAGATGTTAATACTGTTTTTCATGAATAGGTAACATAGGAAACATAAAGATATACATATTGTTTAATATTTTTTCAAATAGCGCAACAAAGTTACATCATACATCGTAAAAGAGATAGTTTATCTAACTCCGATGTTTTTCATACATTTTTATGCCTAATCCCTAAAAAAAGGACGTTTTATAACACCTGATTTCAGCAGTTCACAGCATTTGAAACGGTGTTTTTTATTAACCCTATTACTTTTTGAAGTTGTTGATCATTGAGATTAGATCCTGAGGGCAAACATAGCCCCTGTTCGAATAGGGCCTCACTGACCCCGTTAATGTATGCAGGATAATTTTCAAAAACAGGCTGCGTATGCATTGGCTTCCACAATGGCCGCGCTTCGATATTTTTCTTTTCCAAGATTAATCTTATAGTTTCTCTGGTAAGCCCACCACTTTTTATGGGATCTATCAAAATAGTGGTAAGCCAGCGATTGCTTTTATAGTTTACCGGCTCAATCAAAAAAGTAATACCTTCAAAATCGCTTAAATTTTTTACATAGGTTTCATAAACCCGACGACGTTGTTTTACCCTTTCATCAATGACCATCATTTGGCCCCGGCCAATTCCGGCGCTGATATTGCTTATTCTATAATTATATCCGATTTGTGAGTGCTGGTAATGTGGCGCAGCATCGCGAGCCTGCGTTGCTAAAAATCTGGCCTGGTCAATTAAATTATCGTCATTACTGATCAAAGCGCCACCCCCACTCGTGGTAATTATTTTATTTCCGTTAAAAGACAACACACCTAACTGCCCAAACGTACCCGCCGCTTTGCCGTTTAATCTAGATCCAAGCGCTTCGGCGGCATCTTCTATAACTGGCATTTCATATCGATCTGCTATAGCCATGATACGGTCCATTTTAGCCGGCATCCCATAAAGATGTACAGGAATAATGGCTTTAGGCTTTTTGCCTTTTTTAATGCGGTCCTTTATAGCTTCTTCCAGCAGGACAGGGCACATATTCCAGGTGTCGGTTTCACTGTCGATGAATACTGGGGTAGCTCCCTGGTAAACAATAGGGTTTGCCGTGGCTGAAAATGTAAAACTTTGACATAATACCTCGTCCCCAGCCTTAACACCAAGCATGATCAGAGCTAAATGAATAGCCGCAGTCCCCGAACTAAGTGCTGCTACATGTTTTGAACCCGTAAATTGCGCAAGGTCCCGCTCAAAGCCATCTACGTTAGGGCCAAGCGGGGCAATCCAATTTGTATCGAAGGCCTCTTTTACAAATGAAAATTCATGCTCCCCCATATGAGGGCTTGAAAGCCATATTTTAGGATCCATATCTAACCGTTATCGTTGTTATATTTTATAATTTTTCCAGGGTTTCCAACTACAACGGCATGATCAGGCACATCGTTAATGATTACCGCACCGGCACCAATTGTAGCCCAGTTACCAATTTTAATTCCCTGGATTACACAGGAGCCTATGCCAAGATGAGTTCCCTCACCAACGGTAACGCTACCACCCAGTGCCACATTAGGCGATATATGGACAAAATCACTTAATATACAATCATGATCTATAGATGAATTAGTATTGATTATTGAATGTTTGCCTATAGTAACACTACTGCTTATCGATACGCCGGCCATAACTACGGTACCATCACCCATAGCACAACTTCTCGAAATATTTGCCGACGGGTGGATAGCAACAGCAAAGTTTGCGTTTAAACTTAATGCCAGCTTTTTACGAACAGAATTGCTGCCGATGCTGATAATGATCTTTGTATTCTGATCAATCAGTAAATCGTAAGTCGCTTTATGCATGGGATAAGATAATAGACTTTCTTTATCAGAAAAATCACTGATAAAGCCCGAAATCGGCAATTGACAGGCCTCTAATATCTCTGCTATAACTTTGGCATGTCCGCCTGCCCCATATAAATATATCATTATGTTGATCCCCTAAACCTTTCCGTAGTTGCATGGCCGTCGGCAGTTATACCCTCAAATCCAAATACCTTTATTACCGTAAGCCATAAAATTTTCATATCTAATATAAAAGAAACATTATCTACATACCATACGTCGTACTCAAATTTTTGCTCCCAGCTAATTGCATTCCGACCGTTAACCTGTGCCCAACCGGTTATTCCCGGCCTTAACTCATGCCGGCGGTTTTGTTTGTTATTATATAAAGGCAAATATTCCACCAGCAATGGCCGCGGCCCTATTAAGCTCATGTCACCTTTAATGACATTTAGCAGCTGCGGGATTTCATCTATTGAGGTTTTGCGAACGAAATTACCTACAGGTGTGAGTCTGTTAACGTCAGGAAATAGTTTTCCTGTGTGGTCGCGTCGATCATTCATTGTTTTAAACTTGATGACCTTGAATATCCTGCCATTTTTCCCCGGTCGACGTTGAAAAAAAAACGGACGGCCATTGTTTGCAATTAAAAGCATTACCATCACTATCAAATAGACAGGTGATAAAACAATAAATGCAAAAACGGAAATTAAAAGATCAATTACACGTTTAAAAAAATCACGATATAGGAGCATCCTTAGTTAGTAGTTCTTGATATTCTTGCAATAATAGTGCCCAGAGGTGAGTTTGCTCAAAGCGGTCCACAATCATCTGCCTTGCATTGCCTTTAAGTTTTTGGTATAGTTCTTCGTCTTCAAATAACCAGGTCATAGCATTATGTAGAGCTGCATCATCTTTAACCGGAATGATTAATCCGTTTAATTCATTTTTAATAATTTCATTACAGCCATTAATATCTGTTACAATACTTGGCAAATTAAAACAGCCCGCCTGCATGGGCACGTTAGGAAAGCCTTCCCGATATGAAGGGAAAACCAAAACATTGCTGATTGCTAAATAAGGCCTTATGTCCTTTTGAAATCCGACAGAGATTATGTTTTTGTCCGAACTGATAGCGGCCAGTGTTTTGTCCGATAAGGGATCTAACGCTGTCTCTAAAGGCCCAACTAATAACAATTTGCCGGTTTGAAACCGGCTAAAGGCTTTTACTAATTCGTTAATACCTTTATCGGCCACTAATCTACCAATAAAAACAAAAACGAAGTCATTATTTTTTATGTCCAAATCAGCTTTCAACTCTTGTTTTTGCTGCAAAGAAACGGCGTTAGCCGAAAAGTGCACAACGTCAATTCCATTTATATTGCCGTTACCGATAACTTTTAAAGGTTTATTGGTAATTTTATAGGTGATAAGATCTTGCTTTACTCCGTTACCTTCCGGATAAATATGCGTTGCACAGGCACAGAGCAGCCTGTCCATTTGTATCAATATTTTTTGCATCAGCCCGGTACGGGTAGGAAATATCAGCCCCGTAAAAGTATGCATACGAATTGGAACACCGGCAAGCTTCGCAGCCAGCATAGATAATAACCCGGCTTTAGGCGTAATGGAGTGTACTATTTGTGGCTTTTCTTTCTTAAAAAAGGAAAAAAGTTTAACCAGTGATACGATGTCTTTGAATGGCGAAATACTTCGTTGCATATCGATAGTGTGAGTGAGTACTCCCTCTCTTTCTGCCACCTCTGTTAAATCAGTACCTGAACCAGATACAGCAATTACATTAAAATATTTGTTAAGAAAGCCTAATTGTCCCTTTAGCAAAATATTTAAAGATAATGGTATTGTACTAACTCGAATGAGTTTATTCATCACCGTCTACTAAAACTACCCATTGATTTCGATTCAAAACCAAATTTACTATTCAAATCTCTGTAATGTACCAAGATAACTTCCAGGTCCTCCATATTTTCTTTAACAGCATTGCCAAAATTGTGAGGATGCCACCATAAATGATAAATATTGTTGTTTTTTGCGGCATAGGTCATCTCGTCCAATATTCTTTTCAGCTTTATTTTTCGAATAGATTTTTCTTTATACATAAACGGCCTGAAAAAACGAGAAGCGGGTAATTGGATGATCCCGTTTTCAAAAACAACCTCTTGGTGACTAAAAGATAATGGCCGGCTAATATAGAACAGCGTATCTATTGCTCTAAATATTGGGGACAAACGACCATGATTTTTTTGCCAAAACCAAACATTAGGATTTGAACGAAACACTTTGAATCCATTTTTTTTTGCCGCCTCCAGATATTCTTTATTAAATTGGTTTCTGGGAAATACCAGAGACTTCAGTTCTACGCCAAAATTCTCCATAGCAATTTTTTGGGCTGCCGCAGTATCAGCTTCAAATTGCTCAATATTTTGTCCCTTTTCATTACAATAATAATGACAAAATGTATGAGATGCCAGCTCTTGATATGGCGTTTTTAATATTAAATCAATGAGTGATACTGCATAGTGAAACGGATCTTCTGCTTCGCTGAAACCTATCTCATTTTGATCAATTATTGAATAATAATTTAATGCGTTATTTGAATAAGTGGGCCTGTTGTCAGGCATTATTTTCCTTAGCTGGTCAATATTTTTCGCAAAAAGAAACCCTACAGTAGCCCAGGTACAATGTATTTGGTATTGATTAAATAGGGACAGCATTTTAGGAATACCTATTCTTGCATTAGTAAAATAGTCCTTCTTTTCCTTTAAATCCCAAATTTCAACGCCTCCCCAATGTAATTCAAAGTCAAGTGATATGACGAATTTCCCTTTTTCCATATTGTTTATTTAAACTGCATTAGGCATAGATTCTTTCTTCATCAGAATACACAATAATATATTCTCAACTATAAACAGAATATAATAAACGCAACGTTAAAATAACGTTGATGATTAATTTATTGAATAGAATATCCACCGTCAATCACCATGTCTTGTCCGGTTACCCATCGACTATTTTCGCTAAGTAAAAACAAAATTAACGGAATAATATCTTCGATTTTACCAATGCCTAAAGGATGCATAGCGATTATATTTTCTTTTTTGCCTTCAGAAATTTGGTTAAAAAGGTTTTGAGTCATCGGCGTATCAACCACGCCGGGAGAAATTGCATTTACCCTTATACTCCTGCTGGCAAGCTCTAAAGCAGCGGCCCTAACTAATCCAAGCAGTGCTGATTTTGATGCGCAATAGGCTGTTTTACCTGGTTGCCCCAGCCCTCCCATAACTGAGGCTAATAAAATAAAAGATGCACCATTATTGCTGAATTTCTTTTTGCTTAGGATTCTTATGATTTCAAAAGGGCTGTTGAAATTTACATTAAAAATATCTTTTAGTTTTTGCTGATTATACATTGTAATAGGAAGAGTCTCCTCTTTACCTGCACAATTAACCACGCCGTCAAACTTTCCGCTATTATCTATAAAATCTAAAATGTTTTTTTCAATATCAATTTCTTTACTTAAATCAGCCTCTAAGAACACAAATTGTCTTGGATATCCCGTTAATAAATCATCAATCTTCGCGGCGTCACGTCCAATACCAAACACTATCGCGCCACTGTTTAACAGGTTTTTTGTCAATGCATTTCCAATTCCGGAAGTAACACCAGTGATAAGATAATTTTTATTTTTAAAATCCATTTCCATTTAATATTCAATTAAATTTTTCAATATTGTGCCTGCATTTATATCTAAAATTGCGTTTCCCCAGGTTAATCCAGAACCGTACCCGCTACATAATATTTTAACAGACTTATCTTGGAAAATGTCTTTATTTGTTGTGATTAATAAAGGAATAGATACACCGCTGGTGTTACCAAAAGATTGGATATTAATTGGACCTTGCGCTTTCAAAACACCAAGTTGCCCAAGTATTTGATTTATGATAAAAGCGTTTGACTGATGCAAAAAAAGGTAATCGATATTTTCAATAGATTGCTTAGAATAATTAATTAAGTCAATAATACTGGCTGAAATTTCTCTAAGTGTAAAGTCAAAAACTCTGGAGCCATCCATAACAAGCTTTAAATTTGGGGGATTTGAGCCGGCTTTGTTACGAAATCCTCCCTCAGGAATTTGTATTGCGTCATGATTTTTCCCATCCGAAAAAAAATTCAAATAAGTTTGTACGCTTGTTTCTAATTTTCTTGAGATGATTATTGCAGATGCCGCATCGCCAAAAAGCATTGTCGTACTGCGATCATCCGGAGATAGTATTTTTGATAATGTTTCGGCGATAATCAATAAAACACTACCCTCCTCCATACTATTAGCTGTAGCATATGCAGTGCTTAAACCCTGTATAAAACCGGCACAACCTGCATTTATATCCAAACACAAAATATCAGAAGCTAAACCTAACCGGCTTTGAAGGATATTAGAGGTAAAAGGAATTTTATAATCAGATGTTTGACTAACAAAAATAAGGCATTTGATTTTATCTTTATCAAATTGAGGATCTGCAAATAACTCCAACGCCGCACGATATCCTAAATCAGATGCCGCAATTTCATCACTTGCCCACCGTCGTTCTTTAATACCGACAGTTTTTTCAAACATTTTCATCTCTTTTGGAGACAGTAGATCTGAAAAAATATCATTGGATACAATATTTTTAGGGACGCAACTTGCAATGCCGTCAATAGTTATGCCTGTAAATGATTGGTACATTTAGTTAAATTTATCCCTGCCCACACGGTCTATTAAAGAAGAAATTGTGGTTATATTTTGAATATCGTTTGCGTTTAATATTACATTAAAATTATTAGATACAAACCCAATCACAATCATAGCAGCCATCGAGTCCCATTCTTCCAGGTCCTTTAAATTAGTGTCTTCATTTAACGGAACTTCCAGTTCTAGCTCTTCATGTAATTGCACAATAAATTCTTCTGTTTTCATGCTTATTTATATTATAATTTATTTTTTATTTTAATTACTCCACCTGACCACGACAACCCAACGCCAAAACCCACAATCATAATGTTTTGTTCATTATCATCTAAATTTAATAAGCTATATTTTTTTAACGCAATTGGTATAGTGCTGGATACTGTATTACCGCCTTCATTTAAATCGATATAGAATTTATCCGTATCAACACACATCTTCTTACGCAATGAATTAAGCATAAATGCATTAGCCTGGTGGAATATGTATTGGTCGATTGTCTCTTTCTCGCAGTTATTGACTTTTAACAACTCTTCACTAAAAGGTGGAATTTTATCTATAGTAAAGTTAAAAACGTCCGGTCCATTCATATATAATTCATTGTCCGTATAGCAATTACCAGACCCATAGCTTATGCGTTCAGGATTAAAGCTAAATTCATTTTTGCTACCCCCGTTTTTAATAATAAGTTTGTCATACCCTGAACCATCGGTACCAAAAAGACAGTTTCCTATCATTTCTTCATCTGAGTAGGAAATAAGTGTTGCAGTGGCAGCATCACCAAAAATAGATCTATTAGATCTATCTAACACGTTAAGATACTTCGAATATGTCTCTGCGGTAATTAATAAAACATTACTTGCCTGTTTGCTATTTATTAAGGCTTTTGCCATACTTACCCCATAAGTAAACCCAGAGCACCCAAGATTAAAATCGAGGGCACCGATGTTGGTTTTTAAGCCTAATTTATCTTGAAGTATACAGGCTGTGGTAGGTAACTTATATTCTGGGCTTTGTGTACAATATAAAATAAAATCTATTTCACTTTTGTCAATTTTTTCAAGTAATTTAAGGCTTGCTCTGATCGCTAAATCTAAAGCTGTTTCATTTTGACCAGCGATATATCTAACCTTAACACCTATTTTTTTTTCTACTTTAGAAAAATCGTAATCTGGAAATTCAATGGACAGGTCGTCATTCGTCAATTCTTTCTCTGGAAAACAATACTCAATTGCAGTGATTTTTGACCCCATATATAAATTTTATACAAAAATACTAAAAGCAAATCTATATGGAGTTAAAATATCAAACGTAACTATGCAATCACATTAAATATTCTCCATCTGAATCTGCAAGCGTTGAAAAAATAAAATCCCTGTTTTTTATTTCATTTTTATATTGTTTGTATTCTTTAATATTACAAATAATTGGCCTGTCCTTACCTGTAATTTTAAAATTATTTAACTCTAAAACAGCATCACTTATTTTTAAGGAACTGCCTGTCACGACAACCGGAAGTAAAAGCTTAGCCGCTAATTTGTTTACGACTTTGATTATTAGCTTAAAGTCATCCACTTGTTTAGTATCGTATCTATAATCGACAAGTAACAGACAAGTTAAGTGCTTTATTTTAACTGTTCTTACTACAAAATAAATTGGAGGCGAAAACGGCTTAGCCCCTATACGCCGATAAACGGCATAATTAAAATCATCAGAAAAAAAACGCCAGTTCATAAATTGCTGCGACCTGTCAAATTCCAATAAATTGTTATTATAAGGCGCACCAGCCAGCCATTGCTGCATTGCTTTTGTTTTTTCAAAAAACTCTTTTCCTACGATTAGTCTATCAGGATACCTTGAGTTGTTTAAATTGCTCTTTACTATCAATCCTGATAGTAAATAAAAAGGGTTTACTAACTTATAGTATTTTTTTAAATAACCTATAACGTGATATCCAAAAAAAGATTCTATTTTCAAAGCCTTCTCGCCTACTCCCGAAGCAAAAATAGGCGCGTGTTTATTTTCCTTTATATACTCAAACAGGTGAAGGCCTAATGAATCGTTTCTCTTATTCGGGCTGACGTATAAATCGAATCCCCATTCAAAATCATGGAGTTCATTTTTTAAATAATATCGTGCCGGATGATAAAGTGCTTGCGCGCATATTTTACCATCATTATCTAAAGCTATTACATTGTTTTCAATGAAATTGCCAGTGTTAAGCGGATTAAAATACCTGAAAGTAATTAGTTTTTGAGTTAGAGCATCTCTTTCAGGGAATGACTCTACATTAAAATTGATAAAATCCTGTACGTTTATATTTCGTTGAAATACGATATTAACTTCACTCATTGATTAGCTAAGATTATTTTTTTTCAACTTAAATAATATATAAAAATGCAATAAAATCCCAAAAGGAATTGCTGTAATAGTCAGAAATTTCATTGGAGATTCTTTGATAAATTTAATATTTTTTGCAAAAATATTACTCGAAACGTAATGCATGTTTTGTTTAAAAACATAAACAAATGGAGCATTAGGCATTGTCATATACAGCTTACGCAAAGCAGAAAAACTATTAGGGCTGTTTGAAAATTGAGAGAAAATTGCGTTAGACATTCCATTTGCCTGGTAGTCTACAAAACATAAATTTTCATTTAGAACTAATAATGGCAATTCTCTATCAACGAGATACATCAGATATATAGGATTAAAGTTTTTCTCATTATTAAAAGTTGGTTGAGGTGCAACTTTTTTTAGTAATTCAGTTCTATAAACAACTTTTGTATCACCTTTATACTTATATTTCGTCACTAACTCAAGTAAAAAAAGGCTTTTTACGGGGGGTAAATCGCCTCCAATCGAATTACCATTTAATAAAAAATCTAAGCCTATAATACCTGCATAGTTAGAATTTCCATGCAATTCCCAATGATTTATAATTAAATCTACGCCGTTATCCGGCATAAAATCGTCTGAATCAATACAAACGCACAGTTCAGTATCTATTATTTCTATTGCTTTATTATAGCCGGTATGTAACCCACCATTTTCCTTGTATATATATTCTATTATAAAATCTGTCTCTGCTTCCTGCCACTTTTTTACAAGCGTTTCTGTCAAGTCGGTTGAACCATCATCAATTATAAGCCATTTAAAATTTTTATTGGTCTGCCGTTTTAGGGCTTGATAATTTACATCTAAACAATAAGCCCTGTTATAAGTTGCCGTAAATATTGTTAAAACTTCTTTGCTCATTTTAATGAAATAATAAAGTTCACATAATCATTTTTCAATCTGTTTTCAAAATAGTTGGAATAAGAGCTATTCCATAAATCGGCTGCATTCTTACATATTATTTCATATTCACTTATGAAAATTTCTTTATCCCTGATACATTTTTCAAAAAAATCAGATATTTCACTTTCACCTTCTTCCAACGCATAACCGGTCATGTATTTGGCTACTTTGTCTCCTACAAGCGTTCCGTTAGTCGTAATTAGCGGCTTTGCTAAATATAAAGCCTCAAAAAATTTATTAGGCGCGGCGTAAATATGGTTTGATGCTTTTTTATAATACATTCCAATAATAAAGTCGCTTCCCCGCATAATGTCTAATCCATCTTCATATTTTACTGTCCCATGATAGGTAATTCGGGAATTGTTTAAACTATATTCTTTTACTTTTTCCAAAAGGGTGCCGCTACCTGCGATGTTTAACACAAAACCTTCGTTTTTACTGACAAAGTTTAAAAGTTCTTCAAGTCCTCTTAGTGGATCAAAAACACCGACGTAACTCAATTTAATTAATCGAAAATCTAGGGTATTCTTAGAAACTACGTAATCAGAGAAATTAGGTACATTTTCTATATCCATAAAACTCTTGTAAATTGAGCTGTCTACGTTAATTTGTTTCAATCTTTTTTTATCGGCTAATATTAGGAGGTCAGATTTTTTTATACAAAATATATCAAGTTTACGCAACCAGCTTGTAAAAAGAGATTTGGAAAAATCTGAAGAGGAAGAATCATATATGTCATAAATCACTCGCTTTTTAAGCAATAGCTTCATTATTAAAGCGGGAAGTATATTTTCAAGGTTAGTAGCGTGAATTACTTTGTACTCTGACTTATGTTTAATTAGATTTTTCAAAATAAAAAACTGCCACAAAATTTTATTTATTAAATTTTTCCATCTCTGCCCGTAAGGAGCGAACCTACCCCACTGAATTTCATAAATTTCTTGAGTCCCTTCGCCTAGTCTGTCCCAGGTTAAAGCAAAAAAATTTATATCTCTACTTTGACACGCTTGTATATATTTTTTTAATCGAATATCTGCATTTACTGGAGCACATCTTAAAAAACAAATCATAAATTCTCTTTTACCAATTTAAATATCTTTTTTGACGCAGTTCCATCACCATAAGGATTAGCAATTTTAGTCATTGATTCATAATATATACTATCATTTAAAAGCATCGATACTTCATTTATAATTTTTTCAGTATTGGTTCCAACCAATTTCACTGTACCGGCCTTTACCGCCTCTGGCCTTTCTGTAGTATCCCTCATAACGAGGACAGGTTTGCCCAAGCCAGGAGCTTCTTCCTGGATACCGCCGCTATCTGTTAGTATCAAATGGCTTTTCCCCATCAAGTAAACAAATTCCAAATATTCCAATGGCTCTATAAAAAACAAGTTGTCAATATCACTAAATTCTCCAAAAATTAGTTTAATAGGCTTCCTTACATTTTGGTTTAGATGCATTGGATAAACAAAATCAACTTGTGGGAATTTTTCGGCTAGATGTTTAATAGCTTTACATATATTTAGAAACCCATCTCCGAAATTCTCTCTTCTATGTCCTGTTATCAAAATTAGCCTTCTATTATGATTCATTCGATTAATATCATAGCCCATATTTTGTAACGACAATTGAACTTTTTCACCGATACTAGCATCAGTATTTATCATATTATCAACAATTTTCAAGGTGTCAATAACAGTATTACCTGTAACAAAAACACTTGAATCTGGCACACCTTCTTTAATCAAATTCTCTTTACAGGAGCTAGTTGGAGAAAAATGGTATTTAGCTATTTTGCTTGTAATTTGCCGGTTTAATTCTTCTGGCCAAGGACTATAAATATCGTTTGTTCTAAGGCCAGCCTCAATATGAGCGACTGGTATCTGTTGATAAAAGGCTGCCAATGAAGTCGCGAAAGACGTTGTAGTATCTCCATGTACTAATACTAAATCAGGCTTGACCATTTCTAATACATTTTTCATTCCCATTAACACATTGGTTGTAATATCATAAAGATCTTGCCCTTGCTTCATTATATTCAAATCAAAATCCGCAACAATTTTAAACAATGAAAGGACCTGGTCAAGCATTTCGCGATGTTGACCGGAAATACATATAATTGTTTGGAATTCTTTAGCATTTTTTTGAAATTCTTTAACTAGAGGTGCCATTTTAATGGCTTCAGGACGTGTGCCAAATACTAGTAGTATTTTTTTCATTTTAATTATTATTATTCATAAGTGCGATTGGAAAATCTATTTTTAGTATTGTAACCGAATTAAGTGCGTTTCCTGATACCTTTATTAATATACTAGAAACTGTTAAAACATCCTCCCTAAATTTAACAACACATCTAAATGTAATTTGAGTTATCAGTATAAACAATATGCCCATTAGGAGTAAACGTAGAGACAGTTAGGCTTTTCACAATACTAATGAATAGCATCCATTAAAAATGTAAATGCAAAATAGGCTATTAAAATATACCCGATTTTTTGATTTTGATTTTTTAAGATACGCTTTACAGTTAAGGGATAACATATGATAATCCCCATCATAAACCAGGATAAATAGGCAAACCTATTAGAGAAGTTTGCTCTAATAACCAATATCCAAAAAGCATTTGTAGTTAAGTAAACCCCTACCAGTTGAGAATAAACAGGATCAATAAACTTCTTTTTGTATATAAAATAATAGGCAAAACAAACCGGGATAGTACTATATATTAAAAAGTCCCATCGGAAGCCAGTGTAAGCAAAGCCTTCTCCTTCCGCATTTCCTCTGGTTAAATAATTTACACGATCATCGCTTATTAATCCAGCAAACAGATTCTCCCAAAAACCGGGCATAATCAGTGATAACGGAATGCAAAGCAACCAACCATAAAAATACCAAACAATATTTTTTACATATAATGTCATTATATAAGCCCCAACAATTAGCAACATAGATTTATGAAAACCAACCGCTAACACAAACCATAATATTTTACTTATAAGCCCCTTTCTTGAAAAAGCCATTAAAACAAATGATGTTGCGATAGCGCTCCTCATTCCGTTTGTTCCGGCGGCCCAAAACGAGAAGGATGTCACCAAGAACAAAAATGAATATCCCCATAGTTTTTTGCTCCAAAATTTACTGGCGAAGCACATAGGTAGTATAAAGAGCGCCGCACAAATTAAAAAATACATTTGCGCACTCATTATGCGGGCGCATTCTTTAGTAAAAAAGTGAAATAAATAGTCTGTGCCGGGTAAGATAGCTACACCTTTTTTATAAAGCATAAAATATCCATTATATGTAGCAGTGTCGCCAAAATAACGACCGCTTATTGGCCGCAAACCCATATACAAAACAGTAAATACAACTAATAAAATGCTTGTATTTGTAATAAAGCGCTTATTCCTAAATGAAGTTATGTTGTTAGTTTGAGTGTTTAAAAACACTATAGATACTATAATTAATATAGTAATATAATAGACGAATGCGTATTGTTGTAAAGGTATAAAGTCAAACATATTAATTGAACAAGTTAACCCAATTCTTCATCACTGTAGCAGTATCAAATTTTTGAGAGTTAATTTTTGCTTGCATACCAAACTTCTTTCTTTTTTCTACATCCTGGATCAGGACTAAAAGTTTCTTAGCCAAATCGGCAGAATTTTGATCCTGAGCCAATAAGCCATCTTCCTGATTGGTAAGTATATTTCTTGGCCCGTTAGGGCAATCAAAAGATACTATTGGTAAACCTACGGATAACGCCTCCAATAACACCATTGGGAAGCACTCTGTTACGGAGCTCATCGCATATAAACTGTAATTTAAAAATGTTTCTGTCATATCGGATGATGTCCCCTTGAAAATAACAGTGCTTGATAAACCGTTTTCATGTATTAGCTTTTCTAATTTTTGCCTGGTTTGCAAATAGTCATCACCGTAAATATGCAGTTCCCATTGAGGATCCGACAGATTAACTATTTTCCAGGCTTTTATTAGTTTGTCAAACCCCTTTACCGGAGCTATCCTGCCAGCAGCTATTACAGCTTTGCAGGTTAGTAAAGCTTGTTTGTTTGATACACTAATAGGATTTGGAATAACAACTACATTATTACTATTGTAGTATGGCACCTCGTCTTTATTTAAAACTACAACGTGAGTGTATTTTGACTCTACCCAATCATTAATTTTATAATAAGAATGTTTAAAGAAAGATTTGGTAACATGCCTGTCTGTTGATTCAAAATAACGTGAGGAATGAAACTCTTTTATTTTTTTTGACTTTTTGTGCAAAAATGGTATCATATAAAAATCATAACCATAGTTACAAACGATGACCACATCAGGGTCAATATTATAAAACACTTTTTTTATTTGTGTATAATTTTTAGGTATTTGTTTAACATTACAAAAAGAATAAAAACTTTTGCCTTGGGCTAAATCTATATCAATATCTATTAGTTGAATTTTATCGCTTAATTTATAAATTGGATCTTTCCCTTTTTGCTGATTGGTTAGTATCGTTACTTCAAAGCCAAGCTTATCTGCAAAGTAATTTGCCTTCTCAGCTATTGCTTTTTCAATTCCGCCATGAAGAAAAATCTGATCTGTGCTAAAAATTATTTTCATTTACTAATTTATTAAAAAGATCATCCCATTGCTTTACTATCGTTTCCGAAAGAAATCTTTTTACGTTTTGCTTTGCTTTTTCACCCATTGCTTCTCTCAAATCTGGCTTCGCTATCAATTCATTAATGCTATTAGCCAAAGCTCTTTCGTTGCTATTTTCTACTACATAGCCGTCTATTTCATTTTGAATAATATCTGACGGCCCATAATTGCAATCAAAAGAGACGCATGGGACACCACAAGCCATCGCTTCAATAAGTACCATTCCGAAACCCTCATAACGAGAACTCATTACATAGATAGATGATTGAAGATATTTGTCCTGAATATTTTTTTCTGGCGGATAAAAAAAAACGGTTTCATTTACCTTTAACTCATTTGCCAATTGCTGTAATTTTGCTGCAGGCTCTATTTTACCATAAATATTTAATTGCCAATCAGGATGTAGTTGCTGTACCAATTGCCATGATCTCAATAATATATCAAATCCTTTTTGGTAGCCATGTTTACCCACAGCAATTATCTTTTTGTTTTTCAACAAACTACTTTGTGAAGGATAAAATGATAAAGGATTGGCAATTATAGAAATATTGTCCAATCCTGGCCACTCTTTTATATTTCCATTGGTAAGAACAATAAATTTTGAAAAATTTCTGGCCAGTTTATTCATTAATAGCCATTTAATTTTAACACTGATTTGCTTTAGCAATGAGAATCCTTCCTGCATCTCAATTTCTTTTGACACATGACGCTCATAAATAATTACAGTATTTTTTTTAAGGATTGTTGGTATAAAAAATCCTTTTAATCCATCGTCGCAAACCGAAATTACATCGGGGGCAAAATCTTTAACTAATTTATTAATACCTGATATATAAGATTTAATATAACTAACAAGATTACCGCCTACATTTATACTAACCAATTTCACTTTATCAGAAAATTCATAAAACGGTGCATGTACTAGCTCGTTGAGTGTCAAAATAGTTATATCGTATCTGTAATCTTCAGCCAGGTATTTGGTTTTAATTGAAAGTACCCGTTCTAACCCACCAGCGCCGTTAATGCCATTTGTAATGTAAAGCAGTTTCATTATAGGTTTACTCTTTTAATAACCTGCTTGTAAATAATATTTACTACAATTGAAGACAGCAAGCAACATAAAACCAAAAGGAAAAACACAAGGATAACAAATTTAGGGCTATATATAAATTGTTTAAAATAAGTGATGTAAAAAAACATATGTATTAGCCACAGGTTGGTAGCATGCGGAGCAAGATAATCTAATGTTTTATTTATAAAAGCCGGCAATTTTATTTGAATAAATAAAAACACAAAAGGAATAGCTAAAAAAGGTGCAATAACAAAATTGGGTATAATGCCGTGAATTACTATTAATAATGTGATACAAAAAATTGCTATCAGGCTTCTATACTTAATTGACATCATTTTTTGTGTTATTTTTGTATTCCATTTTTCCTTTAGCGCAATACCGCCTGCTATAAACGGCAGTAAAGAGTTACCATACAAACAAACCTGATCCTGAAACCAGTTTAAAATATCATTATTAAATTGCGCCGGACGGTATACTCTGAAATAAAACGTTAGTATATATATAAATAAACCAAACCCAAAAACGATAATTATTGAATAGTTATCTATGAAATTATAGATGATTTTGGACGAAGAAACCAACAATATATAAGTGAAGAAAAACCACCATGCACCATTATATGAATTATTTAACGCAGTAAAATTTAATAAAAACTTAACAAAACTTCCCGGATAACCAACTTTATTTAATATCACCCCAAGTAACACGGCAAACAGCAGTAGTATTATCCAATAATTGATATATAATTTTTTTATGCGATCAACATTTGAGTTATTATAATTTAATGCGCTTTTTTTAAATTTATAATATAAGCCATACCCACTAACAAAGCAGAAAATTGGTACACAAGCGTCGCAAAACAATGAAATGTAATAGGATAATGGTTTTGAACCGATGAAAATCAGAGGTTCAAACAATCCTTTATATTCGCGGTTAAACAAATGCAAAAACAGCATCATCAATATGGCCAGCGCTTTTAATTGATTAGATTTCCCGATAGATATTTCCATTATTTCCTGTTATATTATATAATTTAAGTGCCGTATTGAACATTAAAATTAATGCTCGATTATACTATACCTTTTGCAACTTATATTACATTGCCTTTTTGAGCTACCACTTAGCTTTTATTCAAGGTGATTTTTAAATTTTGTATTTTGTCAATCAGCTTTTTTGTAATTAAAGGATGATGGTTAAATCCCCACTTGATTAACTTCATTTTGCCTTCTGCATCGTATTGTAAAGGATAAAATCCATTGTCTTTTAGCAAAGAAACTATTTTCGAAAAAATCAATTTATCATATTTAAAAAAGACCAAATGATTAAATACTACATCATCCAGGCTTTTTATTTTTTTAACTATTCCGTGCTTTAGATCATTATTATCTATTGATAAAGAATTTATAAGAGACTCCTTTACTACTATAATAGATTGGAAATATCTATATCGTTTTTCACCGTCAGATGAATTGGTGAAAGAATTAGGTTGTTGAACATAGTAATAGCTGCTTTTATTAAAAAATGCAAGCCTATTGACGTGATTCATTATTTTAGGCAAAATTTCGGAATCCTGCATGTTTATTTTTTCCTTGAAAGTAAGGCCATTCTTTTGAAATATATCTTTCCTGAAAATAAATTGCCAGCTGTAACTTTTATCATAATGCCGCTTATAATACTGGCCACCAGTGATTATATCTTCTCCAAGAAAATCATCGTGGTAAACTGTTTTTATGTGGGTATAGTGCAAATCTGTAATCGCATAATTTAACAGCATGACATCAAGTTGCTTAACTTTAATATCATTAGTTATTTCGTCAAGTATATTTTCAGTTATAAAATCATCACCATCAATCAACCAAATATATTCTCCCGATGCATGATCAATACCTGTGTTTCTGGCAGCGCCTAAACCCAAATTAGGTTGGTCAACTAACACCAGGTTTGTTATGTCCGCTTTTAGTTCATTAACAATTTTTGTTGTAGAATCAGTTGATCCGTCATTAACAACAATGATTTCAAATAATAATGTCGAAATATTTTGAACATAGCATGACCTGATACATTTTTCAATAAAATCTTCTACATTATAAGCTGCAATAATAATTGATAAAAACATTCTATTGCTTGTAATAGGCTTTATGCCACTGTACATAATTTTTCACCCCAATTTCGATAGAGGTTTTTGGCTCATAATGATATTCATTTTTAAAACTTTCGATATCAGCCCAAGTTTTCTCCACATCACCAGGCTGCATTGGCAAAAAATTCTTAATTGCTTTTTTACCGGTGCATAATTCTATTTGAGAAATAAAATCTGTTAATTGAACTGGTTGGCTATTACCAATGTTATACAATTGGTAGTTGTCATCACTCTGATTATTTAACGTGATGGTAGCAACAACGCCGCTAACAATATCATCTATGTAAGTAAAGTCTCTGGATAATTTGCCATCATTAAAAACTTTTATTGCTTTACCATTTAAAATTGCGTCGGTAAATAAATGCATAGCCATGTCTGGCCTGCCCCACGGGCCGTAAACCGTAAAAAAACGCAAGCCTATCGTTTTGATATTAAATAAATGGCTATAGGTATAGGCCATTAATTCATTGCTTTTTTTTGTGGCAGCGTACAAACTTATAGGTTTATCTACCACTTCCTTTGTTGAGAACGGAACGTTTTCACTCATCCCGTAAATGCTTGAACTACTTGCATAAATTAGTTTTGTAACATTATGATTTCTGCAAGCTTCCAACACATTTAAAAACCCTACAATATTGCTATCTATATATTTAAAGGGTTTCTCTATACTATAACGTACGCCGGCCTGTGCGGCAAGATTACACACAATATCAAATTTGTTTTCTAAAAACAATGCCGGCAGACGGTCTTTGTCTTCCAAATTCATTTTTATGAATCTCAGATTGTCATAAATATCGCTTTTTATGGCAACATTATCCCCGGTTACGGTAATACCAAGATGCTTAAGCCTGTTTACTTTCAATTCTGCATCATAATAATCATTAAGATTATCCAAGCCAACAACGTTGTACCCCAATTTTGTCAATTTATCTGTTAAATGAAAGCCGATAAATCCAGCACAGCCTGTAATTAATATTTTCATTAGGTATAATTTTTGTTTATTGTAGCTTGTTTACCGCGCTAATTAATAATCATTAGGCCGTTATTTGCCTAACTGTTTAGCCCATAGCTTATACAAGAGGAAGGCAAACTCATATAATCTGAATTTTAATAACTCTTTTATAATTTTAGTATGCATCCTGTCAGGAATAATATTGTTAAAGGCTTTTAAAAATTCTTCGTTTTTTAAAACTTCAAAAACAATATGTTTTTTGCCATTTACAATAGCAAGAAGTATAAATTCATTGGTATGATCGATAAATTCTTTATCAAAAACCTGATAATTAATGTCAAATTTTAGCGTGGCATTATTTTCAATTAATTCTTTTCTGGTTAGGAGATAATTATCAAACTGATTATCTCTAAAACTTTTCATAACACTACCTTCATTTTGCGTAAAGTAGTGATAGTTAGCTACGTCTATTGCATAAACAGAATCGGCTGCTTTAAAGGCATAAAAATTAAACCAATAGTCTTCAGCTCTCATCCGTTTTTCATTAACTAATAATTGATGTTTTTTTAAAAAAGACGTTAAATAGATTTTGTTAACCATTGACGGTAAATTACCTAAGTCATTTTCGTAGTAAAGGCGCAAAATGTTTTTCTTTATATAATCATTCTCTAATAAAGTATTCTTTTTGATCTTATTATTTAATATAGTAACACCCCTTTCACTTACCAGATTAATATTTGAAACTACAATATCTGCTGCATGTTTGAGGGCGATATCCATTAAATTTTGGAACATTAGCTCGTCCACTTCGTCATCGGCATCAATAAAACCTATATAGTCACCTTTAGCCATCTTAATACCAAAGTTACGCGCAGCGGCTGGCCCTTTGTTGCTTTGCAAAAAGCACTTTATTCGAAAATCCTTTTTTTCGAAGTCCAGACATATTTGTTCACTATCATCAGTTGAGCCGTCGTTAACAAGTATGATCTCTAGGTTTGGGTAGGTTTGTTTTAAAATACTATCCAAACATCTTTCTAAATAACGCTCAACATTATAGACAGGTACTACGACGCTTAATATCATATTGCTATTTAACGATAGTTACTTATTGAGTATAATTTCTTGTTGCGGTAAATAACCTTATCATTATATTTTAAAATCAGGGGTTGCATTACGTGGCCAAGTATATACGCCCAAGGTATGGGATAGTTATCTCCACCAAAAATTCCTCCCGGATTTTTAACTAGTTCAGGAAAAAAAATATCCAATCTGCGATGAACCTCATCCATCCATTCTCGACAGATTGGCGAATTGGGTTTATATATATAAGCACCGTTTGTAATCAATATTGTGTAATATTTTTTTAGGTCTTTTCCGAGTATGTTATCTAAATCGATAGTTCCGCCTGGATACTTTTCTCTCACACCCAAAACCCATTTATTATCGTCACCATTTAGTTTGATAAATAAATTTTTCCAGGAGTCAAGGCAATGTTTAATGTCTGAATACCCGCCTCCATAATGTAACATAAAATAACCACGCAAATAATCTGCCTTGTGAACTAACGACAAGTAATCATAAGCTGGATGTAAGGGAAATTCCTCCAGTATATATTCAGTTAAATTATTTGGCGTTACTAGTTTTATCGCAACACCAGCGTTTTCTACTAATGATTTTAAAGATTTCCGTCTATTATCCGTGAGGTCGTTATTACCAGTCCAAAAAACGTAAATAATTTCCCTGGCGTGATCTAATTTAACCCCATCAACTTTATCTGATAATGATATAAAACTATCTTTATAATTGTCTGGATCGTATTGAAATTTGTTGATATAGACTGTATAAAACCTATAAAAAGGCAAAAGTTGTTTTGCTATAAGTATCTTCAATTTTAATATCATGTTACTTGTTGACGAACTCATTTATGTTTAGCAGGTAAAAGTCATTCTTTTTATACGGTAGTTTCATTTGCCACAATGTTCTCCTTATCTGAAAAAATCATGTCTTTTTTAAAATTAATCTGCGCTCATCATTTTTTAACACAATAAAAAAGAACAGCAAAACGTAGATACCAGAAAAAACAGCACACCATGTTATAAATTGAACCCAAGAATAGATGGCTATATGTCTCTTAATAAAATTTGCCGCCAACAAAAATAAAATGGTAAAAATTCCTTGAAACAAAAAGGTTTCCTTATAAAATTTTGAAATTTTAAAATCGAAATAATTAACAAATAATACGTTGTTAATTATAGTGTTAATTATCATTGCCGTTGCAATAGGGAATAAAATGCCATACATCCCAAAGCTTCCGGCTAAAAAATAGCTGCAAATAATTGCTGTAAGCATACATATAAGCATGCCTATAGCACGTGGCTTTATCTTGTTTTTAATCTCCAATATAGAGTTTCCAAAACTTTGGGTTAGCGGTACAAATGTTGCAATCATGATCACACACGCAATATTCCACGATAACGCATAAGCATCTCCAAGCCAAAGTTTGATGAATTCTTTGCCGAATAAAATAAAGTTAGACAGAATCAAAAAAGAGATGAAGGAGTTTGCCCTTCCAACTTTTATCATTGTGGCTGTCAATTCGTCGGCATTAGCTTTACCTGAAAGCATTTGTGCGGCTTTGGGAAGTAGTAAAGTATTAATAACCCCAGCAAATGCGCCAAAATAACCACCTAACATTAGCCCCACAGAAAAAATCGCAATGACCGAAGTTTTAACGTGCATTCCCAAAATAATCTGCCCCGTATTCCATTGAAAATTTTGAATTATGGCCAGTAAAAAAATCCAGACAGAATAACTAAATATATTTTTGATAATTTCTTTATTTCTTTCCTTGAAAGAAAAGCGCACTCCAAGTTTTTTTATACAATAATAAAAAGTGACCGAAACTACTAATATATTAAAGATGGTATCAGTCATAACCAACGCTATACCGCGGCCACCTAAACTAAGAATTGTAAATACGGTTATCGTTCTTAAAACATACCTGCCTATGGTAATAACTTTGGGGAAAACAAATTTACCATAGGCAGTACAAATTGCCAAAAAGCTACCACTTGGCAAGGCTATACCAATATCAAATAACAATATCAGAAACATTAATTTTGCTTCTTTTATTTGCGAGGGCAACAGGGAGTTTTTAAAAATATGTTCTAATCTAAAATAGAATACCATACCGATCAGTATCAGCACGAGCGAAATAAAAAAATAGATAGACATTATTGTACCTAAAAAAACACTTTCACCCTCCTTATCTTTTTCTGCCTGGAATTTAGAGACAAATCTCACTATCGTATTATTAAGCCCTAAATCCATTAACGACAAATACGCTATTAATGAGCCTATTAAACTATATAAACCATATTCAGAATTACCAAGAGATCTTACAATAAAAGGGGTTAAAAATAAGCCAACGACATTTACTAATAATATATTTAGATAAGACAAAAATGCCCCGCGTTTTAATTGGCTCATGTTTTTATACTGGTATTAAATATACAGCTATCTGCTATGAACTAATTGATTGTTTCAAAATCCTACAGCCTGCCATTAACGATAGATCTATTTAAAAATGCTTTTGTATCGTAAATAACAGCATTCTTATTACTCGTTATATTATTAAGATCCAAATTAGAAAACTCCTGATGGGCAACAGCCAAAACAACCCCATCGTAATCACTATTTAAGCTGGTCAACAAATCTAACTTATATTCATCCTTAACATCTTTGGCGTTAGCCCAAGGGTCATAAATGTCTACCGTTATACCAAATTGCCTTAATTCATTATAAATGTCAACTACTTTGGTATTCCTTATATCCGGGCAATTTTCTTTAAACGTTATGCCCAGTATCAATACCTTAGCACCTTTGATTTTATGCCCGCCATTGATCATAAGCTTTACCAGCTTATTGGCTACAAACATACCCATATTATCATTTATACGCCTGCCTGATAAAATTACTTCCGGATGATACCCTAAAGATTCTGCTTTGTGGGCCAGGTAATATGGGTCAACCCCTATGCAATGCCCACCAACCAATCCCGGCTTAAATTTTAAAAAATTCCATTTGGTTGCTGCTGCTTCTAAAACATCGTTGGTATCAATATTCATCCGGTCAAATATCAAAGCCAGCTCATTTACAAATGATATATTTACATCACGCTGCGCGTTTTCAATAGCCTTTGAAGCTTCGGCAATCTTTATACTTGGCGCTTTATGTGTACCGGCTTTAATGATAGTTTTATATAATTGATCAACTATTTCTGCGACCTCGGGTGTAGACCCGGATGTCACCTTTTTTATAGTGGTTAGCGTATTTATCTTGTCGCCCGGACTTACCCGCTCCGGAGAATAACCAACAAAAAAATCTACGTTAAATTTTAATCCCGATGAGCTTTCAATTACGGGTACACACTCCTCCTCTGTACAACCGGGATATACGGTTGACTCATAAATTACAATGTCGTTTTTTTTTAAAACCTCGCCAACCGTTTTTGATGCCGCCAATAAATATGACAAATCAGGCGATTTGAACCGATCAACCGGGGTTGGGACTGTAATTATAAATAAGTTATACCCCCTTAGTGAATTTTTATCTGATGATAATTTCAATCCGGATAAACCGCTGTTATTTGATTCTGAGATTTGATTTAAATCACTGATATCAACCTCGCGGGTGGCATCCAGCCCATGTAACAGATCTACAATTCGTCGTTCATCGATATCGAAACCCAATACGTCGAATTTTTTACCGAACTCTATTGCTAAAGGCAAACCTACGTAGCCTAAACCAATCACAGCGATCTTGATCCTGTCTGTCTCTTTTAGAAAGTTTGACACATCGATAAAAGGATTAGATGGCGACATGGGTTAATATTTCTTTATTATAATTCGTTACCGTTTTTTACCAAACCATTTAACAAAAATATTTTTTTTTCTTTTGTCATCGTCCTCCTGATAATAGCCACCGCCATAGCCGTAACCATAACTATAACCGTAGCCATAACCATAACCAGCGGAGTAGTCTACTGAGTTAAATACAATATTCAGATTTGGGAATTTTTGATTTTTATACAGATCATTGATAAATAAAATCTGGTTTTTAAAGGTATAATTATGGCGTACTATAAATATAGTCGCATTGGCATATCTGCCCAATATTTGAGCATCTGTAACTAACCCTACCGGCGGGGCATCTATAACTACATAATCAAAATCCTGTTGCAATTCTTTAATCAAAGTTTCTATCCGCCCGTTCGTAAGCAACTCAGCCGGATTTGGAGGTATCGGCCCACTTGTTATCATATAATAATTCGGTTGCTGCGGAATTTGCTCAATAACTTCCTTATAAGAATAATTTGATATTAAATAATTAGACAGGCCTTTTATGTTATCCATTTGAAGGGCCACATGTAACTTAGGCTTTCTAAGGTCGAGTTCCAGTATAACTACTTTTTTTCCTGACATGGCAAGACTGGCACCTAAATTAAGGGATACAAATGATTTACCTTCACCGCTGGTGTTTGAGGTAAACAGCAATACCTTATGATCAACATCTGCACTTATAAATTGAAGATTGGTACGTAAAGCTCTTATTTGTTCTGCTATCATAGAACGCGGCTTTTCCACAACAATAAGTGGATTAGAATCATCTGTGTGACCAATTTCTGCCAGCACCGGCACTCTTGTTAATTTTTCTAAATCAGACCTGTTTGTAATTTTATTATTCAAAAGACCTAAAATATAAATTATACCAATAGGGAGCAATAAACCAATAATGAAGAAAATCATCATGATTTGCTGTGGGACCGGTTTGATTGGTGATAGTGAACTTCTTGCAGGATCAATGGTGCGGCTATCCGCCAAATTGGATGCAAGGGACATTTCCTGTTCTTCGCGTTTCTGCAATAAAAAAGTAAACAAGGTGTTTTTAATGTCCTGCTGCCTCATTACATCAAGCAGTCCCCGTTCTTTAGTCGGAACACTTTTAATAACAGACTCAAATTTGGCATTTTTAAGTGCCAATTGCTGCTTAGTTACTAATAATCCTGATTGAAGATTCTGTATGGACTGATCGATATTATCCTTTAACGAAGAAATTTGATCATTTAAAGAGTGAACGATTGGATTTGTTTCCGGGATAGTTTGTAACAGGCTCTGCTTTTTTAGCTGAATATCAGCCAATTGAGCAACTAATCCAAGAATTGTAGCATCTTCTACCCCTAACATTGACGGCAATTTAGATTGCCCGCCTTTTTCATTATGGATATAAGCCTGCAAATTTTTTAATACTCCAAGTTGAATATTTACTTTACTTAAGCTTGCGTCATTTTCCTGCATAGTTGTTAAAAATGCCTGCGATTGCGCACCTATATCAGTGATATGGTTGCTTGATTTGTAAGATTCAACTTTCTCTTCAGCCGAACCTAATTCTTCCGCCAATTTAGTTAACCGATCTTCGATAAAGGTTAAGGTACTTGATATTACTTTATTTTTATCCTCTATTGCTGCTCTATTGTATTCATAAACAAGCCTGTTTAAAATATCTTCGCCTCTTTTGGGAATCGCATCCTGATAAGATATCAGCAATACCGTACCCTCTTTGCTTGCTGGCACTATCGTTAAATTTCCGCTAAAACCCTGGTAAAAACCTAAAGTGCTATTAAAAGCCACATCAATTTCAACGTTAGTATAATAACGTGAATTGGCTGTTGTTGTAATCAATATCAATCCTACATCTGATTGTACAGGTTGATTGAGTAGTATTTTCTTACCATTTACATCTGCTTCTAAACTATTTAATAAAGTCACTTTTAAATAGCCTGTACCGTTACCTTTGGGCTTTAGTATTTTGACTTTAAAAGGAAGATCCTTATATAAAGGAATTTTTCTTGTATGCCCATTTTGATAATAAGATGTGGTTAAATCCAATGCACTAACAACCTTTTCCATTAAAGTATATGATTTAAGGATTTGCACCTCGTTATCAATCACTTTATTTGATGAAAAAAGATCTAAGCTTTTTAAGAGATCATCCCCCCCGCCTGAGCGCCCTTTATCTTGTTTTATTAAAATATTGGTTTCAATCGAATATAAAGGCGTTGTACTTTTAACCTTTATGTAGCCTAAAAAAAGAAAAACGATTAATGACAGAACGATCCACTTCCAGTGAGATAAATACCTGAATAAAATCTCTTTTAAATTTACCTGTTGTTCGTCATCTTCAATAACATTCAAGTCATTGTTTGTATTCATGTATTAAATAATTATATTATTTTTTTGTTGCTAAATATAGAGTCAGCAATAACGATGCAGCGCTTAATGCAACCGGTAAAATCCTATATACATCACTTGTTTGTGACAACTTACTTTTTCTTGGTTCGACATATATTAAATCGCCCGAATGCAGGTAATAATAAGGAGATGTAAATACCTCGCGATTACTTAAATCAACCGTTCCAAACTCTTTCTTCCCGTTAATATCTCTAATAATCAAAATTTTATCGCGCTTAGCAAATACGGTCAAATCACCCGCCATAGTTAACGCTTCGGGTAAAGTAACCCTTTCATTGGGAATTATATATACCGCAGGTTTACTTACTTCGCCCATAACAGATATTTTATAATTAACAAATCTGATGTTTACAGTTGGCTCTTTAAGATAAAACTTTAACCGATTTTTTATGGTATCCCTGGCCTGTGTAGTAGTTAGGCCGGCCAATTTGACGGTGCCAATAAGTGGCAATTCAATAGTTCCAAAATTATCTACTAAAAAACCTGTCACATCCGGCTGGGGTGTTGAAGTAGCGCCACTGCTTTCTCCGCTACTAGCCGCAAATGGATTAAAAAAGCTGCTAGCCAGGGGGCTCAGTGAACTGATATTTACGGTTAATATGTCTCCGGGCTGTATTTTAGGAACGTATGTTTTAACTAAGTTTATAGTATCTAACCCATTGCTTTCTTTTTGAAAATAAGCGATTCCCTTTTTACTAACACATGACGAGGAAAGCGCGGCAAACAGAAATAAAAGTATGATATTTAGGAGTGTTTTTTTTTGCATTTTAATTAGTGGGTACCGAATAAGGCTATAAAAGTAACTTATTTTTTTGTATTAGCTTTAAGTTTTAAGGCAATTAAGTTAACGCATTATAAATTAAACTGCATTTAATATTAACGGATTGCCCAATCTTTAATATTATAAAGCCTGCTTTTGTAATTTCCCCTCCTTGTCACGGTACCTTTTCCCTTTTGCCAAACTAAGCTTACAGTGTTAAAGCTGCTGTGCTCAAAATTAAAAGTAACACCGTCGTCTTCAAAAAGCTGTGCCGGCGACGTGTTTTTTCCATATACGTAACACGTGATATCAAAAATTGTTGTTGGCGATATAAATTCTACAGGTTTAGCCAGCGGCAATATGGCACCCTCTTTAACAAATATCGGTACCTGGTCTAACCCCATTGTAAAGGTATATGCCCGGCCACCGGCGTAGACCTTGTTGGTATTAAAATCATACCAATTACCAACGGGTAAATAGACGCTTCGGGTTGAGGTGCTGTCTGTCAGCGGGGCTGCAAGCACATTGTCGCCTATCATGTATTCATCCCATACGTTATAGGTATTTTTATCCTCGGGATAGTCAACCACCAATGCCCTGAATGGTGGCACCCCTTCCTGGTTATATTTAGCAAACGCAGTATACAGATAGGGTATAAAGCTCATCCTGAAGTTTAATAGCGTGCGTATTTTTGCTTCAACCTCTTTTGCATTTGGCAACATTTCGCCCTTATTATTCTTATTCCGATCATATTGCAGCCAAGGCGGGCTTTTTAAATACCAACTGTCAAATACCGTCTGCGCCGCTAATATGCTGATTTGCGCGCGCCGGCAAAGCTCCGCTACATTGGCTGATTCTCTAACCTCGGGCGACCATAACAGACCCGAAAAACCCGCATTGCTGATCATCCTTATATATTCTTTTTGTACATAAGTATCGCTATATAATACCGCAGGATATGATGAGGCAAGACCATTTAAAGACCTGATGCTGAAATAAGAACGCTTGTTTGCTTTCCTGTAGATATTAAACATGGTTTGGAAATACAACGTACCAAACTGCTGGTGCATTTGCTCGCCGTCAATCCCCGAAGGGAATTGTGACAGCTCCGGAAAGGCCCATACTGCGCCGCCTTCCGTTAAGTTTGAGTTGTCGCATTCATCCATTTTAAAAGCGGCTATGCCATTATCAACAAAGGTCTTTTTATGGTAATCAGCAAAAATCGCAGGGGCTGTTTTGCCGGCAAAGTCGGGCACCAGGCCATTCCAGACTTTATAGTCGCCTGCGCTGCCTGCCAGTGCCCCATAAATAGGCGATACAGGCGCCACATAAGCATGTTCCCATAAATTAAGCTTGATGCCTTGCATCTTCATCTTGTCAATCAGCTCCTGTGGTGCCGGAAAATTCTCCTTGTTCCATACATACGAGCATGAATATGCGGCCGACTGCCACCTGGGCTCCAGCCCAATTACATCAACCGGCATATGATTATCGCGGAAATAGTTTACCATATTGTAAACATCATCCTGCTTCGACTCGCCTTTCATCCGGTATTGCAGGCCCAGCCCCCAGATAGCAGGTAAGGCCCCGCCGCCCGAAAACAGGTTATAGCGTTGCAGGGCATTTTTTAAGGTTGGCCCGTTAAAAATAAACACATCGCCTCCTTTTGCCCCGGGGATATCTACAATCACCTCGCCCGACTTATCATTGGTGTTTTTATAGAGTTCCTCAACAGATTGTGCCGCGTTACCGCTGCCGGTATTTACATTAACATCGCCTTTTACCTGCTTGTGCGTGCCACAGTAAAAAGTGGTATAGCGCGATGTATTGATAAAGATGCCATACCCTTTGGTTGATAAATAAAAGGTGGTTGGCGCATGGGTAAAACCCAGGTCGTTTAACGGGTTATCATTTACAATTGGCCGCCTTTTTAAACCCCGCTGCCTGAACGAGTTCATCTGCAAACCAAAGCCATACAGCTCTTCGCTATTCCCTAACGGGATATGCACGATGGCGCCGCGCGGGGTAATTTCTATACGGATGGATTTGGGGTCGACCGCCAGATCTGCCGGTGGCAACTGGCCCAGGGCGGCAAGTTTGGGCTTCTCCTGCAGCAGGTTATAGGGCGAAAACTGATCTACCTCGCCCTGGGTTACGCGGGTAACACCCGGAGCCATTTCCTTAACCTGTTGCGCCTTTACTGTTAAACCAACGCAAAGCATTAACACTATAATACTAATTGAATTACGGACCATCTTACTTTATAATTGAGCCCGTAATTTACACGGATTGCCGTAATAAAAAAATCAATATCTTGGATTACCCGGCTGACCCGCAGGCCAGCAGGTGATCCACTTAAAAAAGTGGATCACCCGGATCACCATTTTACGTTAACCATTTAATAATAAGCTATTTAATGATTTTAGCGGATCACTTTGGATCAGCCTTATTCGTCCGGATCACCATGTGTAAAACTTAATTAGTTTATTGATAATCAAGTAACTGCAAAACAGCCGTTTTTGATTGATTTTTGATGAGTGGATCACTTAATACGGATCACCTAAAAATAGTTTAATAGTTGCCGGTGGGTACAGCAACGGACCTGAAAAATATTCATAGCCACAAAAATTGTGACTATGATATTCATTTTGGCCGACCTGGTTAATTATGCCGCGCTCGTGGCTGTTGTGCCGCTTAACTTTAATCGTTTATGATAGAAAATATACGAGCACGCCAATACGGCAATTAAAACCAGCATAAAGGCCCAGTCTTTAAAAGCAAAGCCCGAAGCATAAAACGAATAGGTTGCGCCGATCAGATCAAACGTAAAACCCGCATAGGCCCATTCTTTAAGCCGCGGAAAACCCGGTGTAAGGATTGCTATTACACCCAATACTTTGGCTACCGCCAAAAGATGTAATACATAAGGCCGGTACCCTATTGCTGCCATCATTTTTGCGCCGTCGGGGTTGTCCATAAAGCTTGAGGCTGCCGAAAAAAGCATCATCCCCAATATCAGTACGGTTGAGATCCAGTAAATAATGTTGATTGTTGTCTTGCTCATGTTAATTGTAATTAGGTGGTTTAATAGTTTACCCGATATCAAATATAATATTTAAAGGCATACGCGACAAGCATGAATCAATGGGCATAATGACGCTATATTTAATAAATACAAACATAAACATCGGTTGACAAAAGTATCATGGCCAAAAAAGACAATATTTGGGGTGATTGAGGACAAAGCCAGGTCAAACAGTTACTATCCTTCTTGCGCTCGTTTATAACGAGTGCTTAATATGGTCTTGCGATTGTATCGCATTGTAAATGCTAATCCATGTTAAGCGCTCGTTATAAACGAGCGCAAGTTAATAGATGGGTTGTTATCCTTTTAAACTCTTCCAGATCACATCAAAAACATCAGTAGGCTGCACATCCTGCAGCGCATCATCAGTTATCAACACAGCTTTATATTCATCAGCGATATTGGTACGCCCGTGCGAGCCTTTGATCAGCGTTGCATCCAGCGGGATCACATCCATCACGTACCTGAAACCGGCCAGCTTGCGGGCCAGCTTGTAGGCTGCACGGCCCTTCGAGGTCATAAACATTTCAACAGGATCATAGCCCGGCTTTTTGTGGATATCAACGCAGCGTGCATAATCCGGCGCTACCGCATCGTTCAGCCAAAAGTAGTAGGTGAACCAACTGTCTTTATCAGCCACTACCACAATATCGCCGGCACGTTCATGGTCTATATGATGTTTCTTTTGGGCTGCGCGATCTAATACCAGTTCTACGCCTTTAACGCCTTTTAACAGGGCCGTTACTTTTTCAGTAACCGACGGGTCATTGATATAAATATGCGCTATCTGATGATCAGCAACCACAAAAGCTTTTGATGCACCGGCATCCAGCAGCTCCAGCCCGCGCTCAACCCGGATCTGCAGTAAATTATTTTCGCGGAACAACCGGTTTAAATGAACCGGGTTATTTACCGGCGCAATACCATATTCAGACAGGATAATGATCTCCGCATCTTTCTTTTTATAAAAAGCGACCAGTTGTTCAACCACCGCGTCAATCTCGTTCACTTCCTTACTGATCTTTGCCAGGTCGGGACCAAATTTTTGCAGGCAGTAGTCCAGGTGCGGCAGGTAAATGGTGGTTAGCGTCGGGTTGTGCAGGTCATCGTTCAACATGGACGCGTCTGCTATCCATTGGGTTGATTTAATATTGGCGCCCGGCCCCCAGAATTGAAATAACGGGAACTGCCCCAGCTTGTCCTGCAGCACATCGCGCAGTTCGGCGGGCTGCGAATAGCAATCAGGCATTTTACGCCCGTCGGCCAGGTATTGCGGGCGCGGGGTTACCGAGTAGTCGGCGGTTGAGTACATATTGTACCACCAAAACATATTGGCACTGGTAAATGAAGGGTCTTCCTGCTTCCCTTTATCCCAGATCTTATCCCCGTTAACCAGTTTATTTGATTGTTTCCAGAATTTCACTTCGGCATCTGTACGGTCATACCAGCCGTTGCCGACAATGCCGGTAGCTGCCGGCCATTTACCTGTTAGGTAAGTAGATTGCACCGATGTAGTAACAGCAGGCAAAACCGGTTCAATAACGGTGATATTCCTGTCGGCTATGTATTTCTTCAAAAACGGCGTATGCTCGCCTATTACAGATTTTGATAAGCCTACAACATCTATTACAACCGTTTTTTTCATGATGATTAATATTATAATTGATCTTTAACCCAATTTAACTCGCGTACAATAGAGTCATTAATGGGCAGTTTCTTGGCATCGGGCAGTACGCCCCAGGTATAGGTTTCAACTTCCAGGTGCGTGGTAAAGGGTTGCTCTTTCTGGATCGCCAACACCGCCAGGATATCCCCCTGGGTTGACTGCACCGGGCCATACTCTTCGGTAAATATTGGTACGTGAAAATGTGCCCGCCATTGCTCTACCAGTGGGTTTTCAATATCCGCCAGCGCTTCGGGCAGGTCGGGATAGCGTATTAGCTTTCCGTTTATCTTTTTAGCAACCACCTGGTGCAGGTAAGTCGACTCATCAAACCTGGCGAAAGCATTTTTCACATCCTCGCGCAGGTCGGTATCTTCAGACAATAAAGCATTAAGCGCAGCGCTGATCTGTATTTTGCCAACCTTAAGCCCCCTGGCAGCCAGCTCGTCAATAACCTGACGGTGCGGTTCATAACCAATGGCAAAGTGGCAAACATCATAACATAAAGTGATGTGCTGTTTGATTAATTCTGCCGCTTCTCCGGCAGAAACATTGAATTTTCTGGCGATATTTTCTGTGCCCTGCGGCAATAAAACATTCTCATACCAATTTATAAACTCTTCGCCGGTTTCCAGTACGCCGTCGGGCTCGGGCTCAATGTCCAGGTGCATAATTACGCCCTTTTCAAGCCCTGTCTTTATTAATTCTTCGGCAACCAGCAAGATGTTGGCGGTAGCGCTGATTTTTGCCTGTTCTAATTGCCCCGTAGTTTTATACCAGTGTTTATAGCTTAAGGGCGATGTTGATATACCCCCATCCATTCCTTTGGGCAGCAAGTCTGCCAGGATGCGGAACATCCTCAGCGTATAGTCAACGCGGAGCCTGGTTGTCCAGTCGGGCGCGTGTACCTGGTCTTTAACCGCAGTATCATGAAATTCGCCGTAAGGAAAACCATTCATGGTAAAAACATAGGCATCATTATCAGCGAGCCACTGCTTAAAACCGGCTAAACTTGCAGGATTCTCTAATTCGATGCTCGCCACGTTTGACAGGCGCAACCCAATGCCCATGGCACCACCGGCCGAAACCCGGGCCTTTATACTTGAAAAATTATTTTTTAAGGCAGCAAAATGCGACGGCCAGTTTTCGCCGGGGTGGATATTAGTGCAGTAAGTTAAATGTCCGGTAGCTACTCGCATTATGTCTGAAAATTAGGTAGTCTTATAAACGCGCGGGATTGTGCAATTCCTTCCCGAGGGGAAGGAGGAGGCAGGGGTTTGATCTGGCGTTAAACCCCCTGCCTGCCTGTGCGCAGTCCAACACACCCCTCCCAAGGAGGGGATTATTTGGTTATTCAGCTATACTGCACTTAACGCAGCATATTCATTCTTTAATATTTCACCGGCTTTCTTCACCAGCCCGGCATCCATCTCATGCACCTCGATACCCACGCCAATTTGGGTAAGCAGCATGATGGTTAGCTCGCCGCCCAGGTGTTCCCTAAACTCCTGCAGGCCTATCAATATCGGGCTGTCTTCGCCGCTTACTTCCAGCAGCGGGTGCGTTATTTCAAACCCGATTTTTTTGATCAGGTTGATTACACGGTGTGTTTCGTCCGCCGATAACCTGCCTGACAGGTTAGAATAAACCGTATCCAGTGCTATCCCCAGTGCCACCGCTTCTCCGTGTAAAACTTTAAAGTTGGTTAACTGCTCCAGCTTATGCGCGCTCCAATGCCCGAAATCCAACGGCCGGGACGACCCTTTTTCAAACGGGTCAAGCCCCGCAATATGATTAAGATGCAATTCGGCACAGCGTTTTATTAAATATTTCATGGTGTCCATATCGCGGGCCACCAGGGCGGCCGCGTTATTTTCCAGCCATTCAAAAAATGAAGCATCTTTGATTAACGATACCTTGATGGCTTCGGCAATGCCCGAGCGGTAATCCCGAGCGGTAAGTGTTAATAAAAACTGGTCGTCATTAAAAACTGCTACCGGCGGTACAAATGTGCCCAGGAAATTTTTTTTGCCGAAATAATTAATGCTGTTTTTAACCCCTACGCCCGAATCATTTTGTGATAACACGGTAGTAGGTATCCGGATATGCTTTACCCCGCGATGGGCCACCGCGGCGGCATAACCTGCCATATCCAGCAATGAGCCCCCGCCAATAGCCGCAACGTAGCTATGACGGTCGATGCCGTATTGGTTAATAATATCCAATAACCTGCTAAAGTGGCTTTCGTCGTTCTTAACAACCTCGCCACCGGGCATCAATATAATTTCGGGGATTAGCTGCGCTGCCTTATGGATAGCGAAATAGCGCCTTATTTTATCAGCCAGCGCAGGGTTAGCGTTAAGCACATCCTGATCTACCACAAAAAGTATTTTTTTTAGCGAGGCGGATGTTGAATCTGCCGCCAAAAATGCGTCAAACCCGGTATTGGTTAAATCAAAAAGCCCCGTAGTAAAAAACACCTTGTACTCAAACTTTACACTAAACGACTGCTGCAAATATTCCATAACTAAAAGCGAATATCTAAAACATAAAATTAATATCGCCTATATATCTAAAATTTGACGGAAATATTGAGGTAGGATTAAAAGGAGATTAATTTATAAGGTGTCACGACTACCTATTTTTTAACCTATCGCGGGATTGCCTATGTGCTCCTGGCTTGCCCCGCTCAATTGCCGCGGTGGCTGTTACTTTGTCTTGATACAAAGTAACCAAAAATCAAGTCAGACAGGATGCTTCTTTGACGCACAGGCCTTATGCGCTGCAAAGCCGGTAAAACCGAGGGCCCGGTCCTTTTGCCTCCGCTATCGCACCCACAGGCCACGCTTCAGGCAAAATTACCAATGCCCTTGCTACCGCACCACCCAGTTTGTTTTACCGGCTTTCGCCCGAAGCTGCCCGTCTGACGGTTTTAGTTATGAAACAAGGTTTAATCCCCAATTGAGCATTGCATCCAATCTGTAACGTTAGCAGAATGTTGGTATTGTGCGAAGTGTCAGCAAAAAAGTTTCGGGTGAGGGAAGGTAAAACAATGTTCGGTTGTGCGGTGGCAAGGGCATTCGCAGATTTTGCTGAAGCGTGGGGTAAGTGCGAGCGATAGCAGCGCAAAAGCGGCGCGGCCCGAGGTTTTACCTGGACTGCCGGGCAAAGGCCCTGAGCGCAGAGAAGCCTATTTGCTGACTTGATTTTTTGTTACTTTTTCATCAAGGAAAAAGTAATGAGCCTCCGCAGCCAGGAGCGGGGCAAGCCAAGCGCGTAAAGGCTTAACAGGATGAACTTACGTTACCGCAAACCGTTTGGCAAACCACATAGAAACCGGCAGCAGGCAGGCAATAAATATGCCGGCCCATATAGCGCCGAAGGCGGCTGCCCAGGCGGCATCCATCAGTATTAAAGAGATGACCCCGGCTTTAACCGCCAGGCCGATATTTTTACCAACCGGGTCTTTAATAGCGCTTAAAAGCGGCCGGAAGATCATCCAGGCAAAAGGCAAAACAAACCCAATGGTTATGGATTGCTGCTGGCTTATAGCAAAGTAAAGTATAGCTGCTATCACAATGGCATACAGCACCCCGCCAATATACAGGTTACGCTTATTGCCGCCATGCACCTCGCCCTGGCTTATCATGGTGATAGAGAAAATGTAGATGACGGGCACCGCAGCCAGGTAATAAAAATGCGTGAGCATCGGTACCGAAATACTGATACCCAATAACAGGTTTAACCCCCGGCATAAGCCCATATTAAGCGGGCCAATAAATTTAATATGCTTACTGATCTTATTATATAATAAGGCAAAAAAGGCTATCGCAACGGCTAATGCGCCGGCATGGTTGCTGTAGGAGAAAGCAAAACCAATGCCCCATAATAAAAGGAAAATCCCTAAAAACGATGCCTCTTTTAAGCTGACCAGTCCGGCGGGGATGGCGCGTTCGGGGCGTTCAACTTTGTCAAGCTCCGCATCAAACACGTCGTTAAATACAATGCCGCCGCTGTATAAGCCGATGGTTGACAGGCAAAGCAGCACAACGGGATAAAAGCTGCCGGTAGTAAACGTAAGGTGGTAAAAATAACCGGATATAGCGATACCCGCCAGCACATCGGCAACCGAGGTTACAATATTGGCCGGGCGCATCAGCCTTAAATATAGGGTTAGTTTACCTGCCATAATTAGCTGATGATGATGGATGATTTATCAATGCGCGGTTGCTGTCCGCCACGTAAAATGGTGTTGCCTTCAAATTTCTGGCTTTGATCTATAGCGCTGCCGGCAGTAGCAAAATCTTTCTCGTCAATCTGCCCGCTTTGTGCAAAGGCGGTGATAGCGTTGCGATAGGTAATTAACTCAATATCGGCATCACTTATCCCGCGGATCTTCATCAGCGCCGCGGTTTTTGGTACCGCTAACGGGTCGCTGATGCCCCAGTCGGCAGCCGAGTTAACCATGATCCGTTCGGGGCCATATTGTTTGGCTATATCAACCATGCGCTCATTCCCCATTTTAGTGAACGGATAAATGGTGAATGCCGCCCAGAAACCACGGTCGAGCACTTCTTTCACAGTTTCCTCATTGTTATGATCGACGATAACCATGCGGGGATCAAGGCCATGCTCGATGGCAATATCCATACTGCGCGTGGTGCCGCCTTTTTTATCGCGGTGCGGGGTATGGATCTGCACCGGCAGGCCGGCTTCTTTTGCCAGTTCAAGCTGTGCGCGGTAATATTTCTCTTCGGCGGGGGTTTGGTCGTCAAAACCAATCTCGCCAATGCCTACCACACCTTCTTTGTAAATAAATAATGGCAATATCTCCATCACCTGCTCGGCCAGCGCTTCGTTATTTGCCTCGCGCGAGTTTAAGCCGATGGTACAATAATGCTTAATACCAAACTGCGACGAACGGAAACGCTCCCAGCCTATCAGGCTGCTGTAATAATCTCTGAAAGTATCAATACCGGTACGCGGCTGGCCCAGCCAAAAAGCGGGCTCAATTAGGGCCACAACGCCGGCGTCGGCCATGGCCTGGTAATCGTCCGTAGTGCGCGATGTCATGTGCACATGCGGGTCAAAAAACTTCATCCCTTTTATGCCGTCCAGGCTAACCGGCGGCGACAGTGGTTCAGACTTTACTTCTTCAAACGAGTGGGTACAACACATAGCTTTCTGTATTTAGTTGCCGGTTAAAGTATCCCAGCTTAAGTTCTTGTTTTCAATAGCTGTTACCAGCTCGGGGTATTTGTTTAATAACGTTCTTGCCGGCTGGTAGTTTGATGCCGATACAGCCAATGCACCGGCCCTGCGGTCGGCCAGGTTACCTTCCTCAAATAAACGTTTAATATCTTCAAAAAGCTTGTCGTCAATAAACGGACCAACCAGGCGCCATGATTTAGGGTTGACTTCGCGGCCGGCGGCCCAGCGCTCGTGCGCGTAATCGCTCAGGATATAGGCCAGTTCTTTATTGGCACGGGTATCAATGCCAATGATTTTGTTGATGTCCTTATCGGTAAAAAATGCTTTTAAAACCAACTGATTCCACGCGCTTTGATCCAGGTTTTGGGCGGGATAAGGATTAGAATACATAATGGCCTCTAACACGCTGCCGATATTACTGCGGATACCTTCCGAGCACCGTTTAACCCAGATCTCCGGGTAAGCCAGTAACGGTAAGGCCGAATATAAGGCAACCAGCTCGCCCATCTCGGCAGCCAGGAACAGGTTTTCTATTACGCGGAAGTATGCGTCTTTATCGGCAGTATCTAAATTTAATAACAGATAAGCACGACCCAGGCGGTCGATCGTCCAGCCATCAACCGTAAAACCTGGGATGATCGCATCCAGCTGCCCGGATTGGCCGGCAGTAACATTTACAACGGCTTTCCCTGTTTTACGCGGCAGCAAGGCAAACGCGGTATTCAGGGGACGTTTTTCTTCCAGCCAGGTAAATACGTCGGGGGCAACATTAACCTGTAAAATTTCTTTTAATATCGATTTGATCTGGTCCACCTTGTAATTAAATATGTATCACCACAACATAATCAATGATCAGCGCGGCAGATATGATCAGCAAACCAAAAAACTCGCGGGTATTTTCAATGAAAGGCTTCTCGGCCTGCATGGTTTCAACCAGGCTCGGCGCGCGGTACTTAACAATCCAGTCGCGCACGCCATCTTTTTCAAAGAACAGCTTAACGGCGTAGACCAGGTAAAAGGCGGTTAGCCCTAAATATACTTTAGGGTAATACATCCCGAAGCAGGCCAAACCGCAACAGGCGGCCACTGCAACATATATGGGCACCCATAAGTACCAGTCAATATCATTAAGGTTCAGGTAGGCAAACACTAAAAACGACAGGCAGAAAATAACGTTTATAATAATGAAGGCAATCATGGTGATAATTTTTGTAAAGATAATACCAGGTTTAATTATGATTTATGACCAATATCATAATTTGTAAATTTACTGTACTAATGCACAATTATAGTATATAAATGCAAGGGTTTTGTAAAAAAGCAATTACGTTCTGATCCGGCAATACCACTATTTCTTTTTGGCTATTTTGTACCTGGCTATCCTGCGGCGCATGTAGTTCTGCCTTTTTTGTTCGGCTTCGGCTATGCTTTCAATTGATGAAGCATCATCAAAGATCTTGGGTACCGCAATACGTTGCGAACTGTAGATGCCCGAGTCGCCACTAAAAAAATAAGCGGTAAAACAGGCTACCGCAAAAAACAAGGCATATTCGCTGCCAAAAAGTTCAATACCCATAAAGGTACTGGCCAGCGGCGTATTGGTAGCCCCCGCAAAAACCGCTATAAAACCTAAAGCGGCAAACAAGCTTACCGGCGCATTTAATAAGGATGATAAAGTATTACCCAATGTGGAACCGATAAAAAACAATGGCGTAACCTCTCCACCCTTAAAACCCGAGCCTAATGTTATAGTTGTATAAACAGTTTTCCAGAGCCAGCTCCAGGTATCGGCGCCACCGGCGTTAAAGGCTGACGGTATAGTTACGGCCCCGCTATATTCTGCATCCACCCCAAGGCTCAGATAGTCGGGTTTACCTATAATAAAGGTTAATGCAATAATTATGAGGCCCCCTAATGCGGGTATGGCCCATTTAGGAAAAATATATTTATTGAAGATATTTTTAACCCCATGTACTGTTTCTGCAAACAACATACTGGCCAACCCAAAAGCAACAGACGCTATAACAACCTTTATTAGCAATAAAACATCAATATGCATATAGGGTGTAAACAACGCAGAGCCGGCGGGTACAACACCAATATGATAAGCCGTATGATGAATGCCCCAGGCAGAAACAGTGATATCGGCCACTATGCCTGCAACCAGGCAAGGTATTAGGGCAGCGTATTGGATCCGACCCTGTGTTAAAACTTCTATCGCGAATATCGCACCGGCTAACGGTGTGCCAAATACGGCGCCAAAACCTGCCGCTATGCCTGCCGTGAGTATAATGCCGGTATCAACAGCATTTAATTTAAACCACAAACCAAAAAATTGCGCTATGCTGCCACCCATTTGTACAGCTGTGCCCTCTCTGCCTGCCGAGCCGCCAAATAAGTGCGTAATAACGGTGGTCAGCAATACCAAAGGGGTCATCCTTTTTGGCACACCGCCGCCGGGTTCATGAATCTCGTCTATGATCAGGTTATTTCCTTTTTCAGAATTTTTACCGTAAAGCTGGTATGAAAAATAAATTGCTGTACCGGCCACCGGCAACAGGTATAAAAGCCAGGGATGAGCAAAGCGGAAATGTATGGCCCAGCTTAACAGCGATAAAAAAAAAGCAACCATGCTGCCAATAACAACTGCAACTGGTACTATTATTACTGTCCACCGCAACTGGTGTTTAAAAACTGTATAATGCTTTTTAATTGATAAATAACCTTCCCCTGGCATATCTATATCAAATTGGTTTATTTGCAGCTTGATCCACCTGCTCTGTCATTTCAGTTTGTTCTGGCATATTTAGCTCTTTAATATATTGTAGTTTAAGATGATCGTATAAAGAATGTTTGTCAATAATAATTGCCACCAAACTGGCAACCATGCCCGCAAGTATCAGGTGAAAGATTACGTTATGGCGATTAGTCATTTCAAGCACCAATATAACCGATGTAAACGGCGACCGGGTTACTCCTGTTAAAAAGCCAACCATGCCCGATAAAATTAGCATATTAGTATCAATATCTGATACTTTAAACCAACTGGCTACTAAAGAGCCTACACTTGCACCCGCGCCCAACGCCGGCGCAAATATACCGCCGGCAGCCCCGGTTGTAAACGAGAGTAAGGGGCCTATTATTCTAAGTATGGGTGTGTACCAGCTCACATATTTATCTGATGTGAACAAGGTTTTTTGCATAATATCTTTACCAGAGCCTAATACATCCTGGCTAACCAAACAGGCCAAAGTAACCAGTATCAATGAGCAGCCTACTACAAATAGTACATGATGATAGGAGAATTTAAATTTGGCTTTCCATTCAAAAATTATTAAAATCATTTTTGACATTGCGCCGCCCAGCAAGCCGGAAATTACCGCAACAACCGCTACCCCAAAAAATATGGAATTGGATAATCCGTCCAGTTTGGGATAACCCAGGTATAAATATGGACCCAATAGCGCCTGGGCAGATAACCCGGCTATGATAACCGAAGAAAATATAGCTGTTTTGTAGTAGCTAAAATGGGTTTTTGTTAACTCTTCTATCGCAAACACAATCCCCCCCAACGGGGTATTAAATGCAGCAGCAAGACCGGCCGCGGCCCCCGTAACAATCATATTTTTCTTAGCTACTTTGGGCCACCAATTTGGTAAAATCTGGTACACGAATTTATATATTGATGCAGAGATCTGTATGGTTGGGCCCTCACGGCCAATTGCCCCGCCGCCAATTGCCATAACCAGGCTTGACAACACTTTAATGAAAATAATACGTAACCCTAAAAGTTTATCAACTGCTTTGCTGGAACGTGGCGATGATATTTTAATAGCCGCCATAACTTGCGGGATACCGCTCCCCCTTGAATATGGTGCAAAACGATGAACCAGCCACCAGGCTAAAACAAAACAAATTGGAGACAGTATAAAAAGATACCAGGAATGTTGGTTAAAAGCATAGGTGGTAAGATGCTCGGCGGCAACAAATAGCTTTGTATACAATACTGCCGCAAGGCCTGCAATTATTGAAGCTATCCAGAAAGGGATTGCCTGTAATGCGTTTTTCTTTAAATTTTCATTCTTAATCCTATCAAAAGATCGTTTTAATTTTATACGTAACCAAATTGCAATTTTCATTAAAAAAGAAGATGTAAGATACTATATGAAGCCTTACCGAGGCGATAAACGTAGTTAAAAGCGATATCGGTAGTTATACAATAGCAACGAAGATATCAGCTTTATATTTCAAATATAGGTAAAGCTTAGTACTGACGGCCAATTTTAGCCAACTTTTTGAAACCCTGGTTTTAAATCCTGCAATTACGTCACCAAAAAAACCTTGATCATGAAATATTTTATAGTCTTATTAATTACCTGCAGTAGCTTTTTTGTAAAAGCTCAAACTAATACTAACAAACTGGCAGGCATCTGGGATCTTACAGAATTTACTTACAAAGGCACGAGCGTAATACCGCAGTCACACGGCTTTAAAATATACAAATCACTCACCACAACGCACTTTATGGTTACCGAAGTTAACTTAGGAACCAACATAACCACCACCAGCATATTTGGCACTTATACTTTAACAGGTTTAGTTACCTTATTCTTAACAGCATCAACCACATCTTTAGCAGGTTTAGCAGCCTTCTTAACAGGCTCAATCACATCCTTAGCAGGTTTAGCAGCCTTCTTAACAGGCTCAATCACATCCTTAGCAGGTTTAGTAGCCTTCTTAACAGGCTCAATCACATCTTTAGCAGCTTTAGTAACCTTCTTAACAGGCTTAGATGCTGCCTCAACCTCAACAGGTTTAGCCAGTTCCTTAACGGGCTCAGGCATTACTTTAACAGGCTCGGTCGCGTAATATTGCTTAACCAGTTTTGTAACTTTATGGCGAATGTGAGTAGAGATATTCTTTTGCCACTGTATCTTATTACTACCATCTGCTCTTTTCGAAACCAGGAAGTAATCCTTTAAATCACCATTGATCTCGCTTGAATTATCTATACCTATTTGTTTGATCGCCTGATCAAACGCGTCCATTTTACCTGCCATTATTTCTTTCTTAAAAATTCCGTACGTAATACAATGCTCATGCCATCAATCTTGCAATCAACCTCTTCGTTGTTAGCTGTAAGGCGGATCTTCTTAACCGTTGTACCTTGTTTTATGGTAGTGCCGCCTCCTTTTACTTTCAAACTCTTTATAACCGTTACCGAGTCGCCGTCATGCAGCTGGTTCCCGTTACTGTCTTTTACTGTTAACTCGTCCATTGTTTGTTATTTGGCGCAAGTTACAAACTTTTAATTGTGCTGACTGTAATTGAAATATGAAGCGAAGAATTTTATTAACAGCCATGCTTTTTATAAGCCTGCTAAAAGCGTCGGCGCAAGATAGTTTATCCATCACCCTTAATGAAGTAAAATATCCTTACCCGGTTAAATTTTTTCCGGTTAAAACCGGGGGCCAAACTATCCAAATGGCTTATATGGATGTTATGCCAGCCAACCCTAACGGTAAAACGGTGATGCTTTTTCATGGCAAAAACTTTGGCGGCTATTACTGGGGCGGCGTTATCAAAGCCCTCGGCGCAAAAGGATACCGCGTAGTGGTACCCGACCAGGCGGGCTTCGGTAAATCAGACAAAGCGTTGATTCACTACAGCTTTAATTTGCTGGCGCGATTTAATAAAGCGTTGTTGGACAGGTTGGGGATAGCTAAAGTTACGCTATTGGGCCATTCGATGGGCGGCATGCTGGCCACGCGGTTTACGCTGATGTATCCGGATGTGGTAAGCAAACTTTTACTGGAGGACCCGATAGGCCTGGAAGACTACCGCACCTTTGTGCCTTATGTTACTATTGATGAAGAATATCAAACCGAGCTAAAAACCACCTACGAAAGCGTGAAGAAATATTACACCGAATCGTACTTTACCAAATGGAGCCCTGATTATGATTACCTGGTTAAAATTGCAGCCGGACCGGCAAAAAGCGCCAACTTTCCGCGTTATGCCAAAGTTGCCGCGCTAACCTATACCATGATCTATGAGCAGCCGGTTTGCTATGAGTTTGGGGCGATAAAAGTGCCTGTGGTTTTGTTTATTGGCCAGGAGGATAATACAATTATCGGCAAAGCATTATTAAGCCCGGAGGAAAAGATGAAACACGGGCAATACAAAATTTTAGGCCCGGCGACTGCCAGGAAGATCCCGGATTGCAAATTGGTTGAGTTTGACAACTGCAAGCATATCCCGCATATTGAAGTAGCGGGGCAGTTTTTGGACGCATTGTTAAAGAATCTCTAGCGCAACCCCTTCTTACTTCACAACCCTGGCAATGGCTTTTCCCCAAAATTCGCCCAGCGCTATGGCGCCTTTAGGATTGGGGTGCAAATAAAAAATCCCCTGGTGGCCATCTTCCGGCTGGAAATCTGTCAGGTAATTTTTTTCGAAATATTTAAAGCCTTTGGTATCACCAACAAAAACCTGTTCCGGGTTGCCGGTTTTGTAGGTTTTAACCAGTTCATCTATTACCGGGATATAGGTTTGCAGGCGGGTAAGGCCCTCCTGCAGGTACATGGAACCATTGTAAGTGTTGGGGCTGTACCAGATGGGATGCTGGATCACTATTTTACAGCCGGGGAAATCTTTCAGTAGCCGGTCAATGATGATCTTAAGGTTTGTACGGTAATCTTCTACCGACACCGGGGCGCCATGGGTGCCTTTTACCGCACTGTCATTGGTACCGATCTTGATAGCGAACAATAGTTGCGCCTGTTGATTGGCAAATACTTTTGCGGCGGCCTCGGCATCGTTTAAGGCACGCGTGCCCGGCAGCCAGTCGAGCGTTGTATAACCGCTATGACCCTGGTTTGAAAATTCAACCGCGCCAATATTTGCCTGCGTTTTTAAATAATTGGCACAGATAGCCGGCGGCGCCTGCGTAGCACGATCAGGCAATCCGGCGCCATAGGTAATGCTGTCGCCAATAAATACGATATTGATGTCACGCTTTTGCTCAAACAGGGTAAAGCTGCTTAACAATAAGGCAGCCATCAAAAAGCCGGTAATTTTTTTAATGTTCATGGCGTAATAATTGGTACACAATATTGCATAAAAAAAGCCTGCTATAAAAATAACAGGCTTTTAAAATATTCATTGATCGTTATTTGGTAACGTACATTACTTCTTTAACAGCTTTAACAACTTTATCAGCGTTTGGCAGGTACTCTTGTATTAAAGTTGGTGCGTAAGGCAACGGAACATCGCCACCCATAATGCGTAGGATAGGTGCATCTAAATAATCAAATGCATCTTTCTGTACCTTAAAGGCGATCTCGGTAGCTATCGAGCCTAATGGCCAGCTTTCTTCAACCAATACCAGGCGGTTTGTTTTTTTAACCGAGTTGATCACTGTTTCGTAATCAATAGGGCGCACGGTGCGTAAGTCGATCACTTCAGCGCTGATGCCTTCTTTCTCCAGGTCGGCAGCGGCTGCGTTAACAACTTTCATGATCTTGCCAAAACCTACCAAAGTTACATCAGTACCTTCTTTGGTTACGGCAGCTTTGCCAATCGGGATATAATAAGTTTCTTCAGGAACCATGCCTTTATCGCCATACATTAACTCCGACTCCATGAAAATACAAGGATCGGGATCAATAATACATGATTTTAATAAACCTTTGGCATCTGCAGGGTTTGATGGTACAACCACCTTTAAGCCCGGGCAGTTGGCATACCAGTTTTCAAAACACTGGCTATGTTGTGAACTTAGCATACCCGCATTACCCGTAGGGCCGCGGAAAACAATAGGTACAGAGAACTGGCCGCCGCTCATTGACATGATCTTGGCAGCGCCGTTGATCACCTGGTCAATAGCCACTAACGAGAAGTTAAACGTCATGAACTCAATAATAGGTTTTAACCCGTTCATGGCCGAACCTATGCCTATCCCGGCAAAGCCCAATTCAGAGATGGGGGTATCAATAACCCGTTTAGCGCCAAACTCGTCTAACATACCCTGGCTAACTTTGTAGGCACCGTTATATTCGGCAACCTCTTCGCCCATCAGGTATATCGTTTCGTCGTTGCGCATTTCTTCCTGCATTGCTTCGCGAAGTGCTTCTCTGAACTGTATTTCTCTCATCTTATTAATTAAATGATTTTTTTTGCACGCAAATATAACACTAATGCAATTTGCTTCGTATACCGATCAGGTTTTTTACATAATAATTGGTAAATACTTTTAAATAAAACCGCAAAACATGGTATGTTTGCACCGCCACTACCTTATTCATGATGATATTAACAGCTAAAAACTTCGCACTAGCCTTTTGCCTACTACTTGCTTTTACAGCTAAAGCCCAGCAGCAAATCCTTCAAAGTTCTATAGATAAGATAACTAATAGCCCGGGTATCAGTTATAAAGTTTCTGAAATAAACAATGACCCTTCCGGCGGAAGTGATCAGCGCGCCGAAATGAAAGTAGCGCTATGCAACCGGCTGGGTGATAATAACTATGAAAGCTATATGATTGATTGTGATGCCAGTTATGGTAAGTTTAAGTATGTGGGCAATAGTAAGCAGCAACTTGAACTTTATTTGAAAGACGGTATATATGTTATGAAGCCCAGGGAGGCCAATAAGACCTATGCCGACCCGTTAAACTCTTTGGTAAACGAGTTAAACAGAAAGATCAACGAGACGCGATATACGACACAAATACTTTCGGACACCACGATCAACAACGTCGACTGTTATCAATTATTTGTTGAGTGGGGAAATAGCTCAAAGAAATTGTATGACAGGATATATGTTTTTGTAAGCAAAGCCGACAATATGATACTTGGCCTGGCGTCAGACCAAGCAGCGACATCAAAGTCGGGCACTACCCAGCTGACGCGCAAAATCTCATTTTCGGACTATAAATTCAGCGCCAAAGCACCCGGCCCTAAAGACTTTTCTATCCCGGCCGGGTTTAAGCCCGGAGAAAAAACATCGCTTTTACCGGACATGGGCACAACTGCGGCTGTACGGTAACCGGCATTAACAAAAAAGCGGGCCTGGGCCCGCTTTACCAGTCTTACCTTTAATACTATTTTCGCTCCCCCTTTAACTTCGACGCCAACTGCACCGCTTTATAGGCATTTACAATACCGCCGGTTTTGCATAGCGTAGTAAAATCAACTTTATCTGTTTTGCTGCCCGGTTTTAAAACCATGGTGCCGGTTAGCGGCGTGGCCGATGCCAGGATAACCTGTTTTAATTGTTTGGCGCTCAGGTTTGGATAATACTCCAGTACCAGCGCGGCAATGCCGGCCGTAATCGGCGATGCAAAGCTGGTACCATCCGCCGTGTTAAACTCGGCGTCGGCATCAATTGAGGTTACTTTTGCACCTGGTGCAAAAACGTCCACATTCTTTTTACCATAGTTGCTGAAGGTAGCAGCCAGGTTTTCGTCAACTTTCGATCCTGATGCACCTACGCATACCACGTTATCCGCGTCGGTAGCTGAGCCGTCGGCAAAGGTATCGTTAGGGTATTGCGGCTTAACATCCATATCCTCATTATCATTGCCGGATGCCTGCACCAGCAACACATCTTTAGCAGCAGCATATTTAAAGGCGGCGTCTACCCAGTCTTTATGCGGCGAGATCTTTTTGCCAAAGCTCATGTTAATGATCCGGGCGCCGTTATCAACCGCGTAGCGTATCGCGTTAGCAATATCCTTATCATACTCATCGCCGTTGGGTACTGCTTTAATGCTCATGATGCGTACGTTGTCGGCCACGCCGTCAATGCCATAGCCGTTACCGCGGACAGCGCCTATAAGCCCGGCCACGCCGGTACCATGCGAAGCATCAGGATTTTTTAAAACGTTATTGCCATACGGTTTGCCGTCCTGCACATCAGGGTCGTCGCCTACAATTTTTTTGCGGGCACTTAAATTAGGGTTAACATCATTGTCCAGCTTGGCCTGGTATTCGCTCACTTCTTTAATCACCTTGCTGTTGTCGCCATTTATCTGGTCAAACATAGACGACCAAACACCCTTGCTTTGCATAACCGTATCATTGGCCGTTGTTGTTATCTTATCCAGATCGGCCTTCACAAAAGTTGCAGACGGACTTAATTTTAATTCTCTTTTAATATAACCGCTGGTAACCATCAATGCGTTCATCATTGAGCCCATCTGCTGTAACTCGCCTGACGATTTGGCAACGGTGGCATCATGGACGCTTTTTACTTTCAGCCAGTAAGCATATCCTTTTTCATCCCCTGCCGGCGCAGCGGTTAAAGCTTCATATTTTGGTTTTAAGCGATTGTATTCCCGCACTTCTTCGGTAGTTTCGGTATAATCAACCTTACCGCCCGGGCCTCCTAAAAAATCCCAGCCGTGTACATCATCAACATAGCCGTTATGATCGTCATCCTTGCCGTTACCCGGTATTTCTTTAGGATTTACCCAAAGAATACTTTTCAGGTCGGTTTGGGTAGTATCAATGCCGCTATCAATCGTGGCTACCACTATGGTTTTACTTTTCTTACCTTTTAAAAAGTTGTAGGCGTTGTTTAGGCTGATGCCGTAAAAACCATCCTTTTTCAAATCAAGCTGGTGCCAGTTTTTTGGCGGATCGGCCTGCGTTGCCGTCACCGTTTGGGCAGATATATTGAGGCTCAAAAACAAAGCGCCGCATAGCGCGGAACCGAAAAGGTAATTCCGTAAATTATTCATTTATTTAAATTTTGTGTAAGATATTATAAAAACCGCAAATCATAAAAAAGAACCTACCTGATCCTCCCTAAAACAGAGGGCCCAAATGGCACTTCTTGATTGGACAGAACCGGTGGTAAGGTTTAACAACGCTTAACCCTCAGGTAAATTGCGCAGCTTATACAGTCTATAAGTGTTATCTGGATGTAAATGTTTTAGCGGGCGGGTAACAAACACGCTTATAATGTTTACTTTTGTATGATCAAAGGTAAAAGCCACTAAGGCACTAGTATCAGCTCATCCCACCGCCCTCCCAAATGCTTTGTATTAATAATCAATGCTTTGCAATCAGCGATGTTAAAAATGTTTGTATGTTGAAAACTTAATTGCTGGATGGACACTTTTACTTGTAATTTAAACACAACTAAAGTTTAATAGTCTAACAAAAAACGGACTAATTAAACAATGTTCTGAAACACTAATGAATGGAAGAAGAATTTGAATTTGGTTTTACCGAAGATCCAAAGTTTTCGGTAGAGCGGTACGAGGAAATGATCAGGAATCATGACCAGTACTTTTTTGATGCCCAGGCGTTTGAGAACATTATCGATTACTACATCGAAAAAAACGATCCCGCCAAGGCTCTGCAGGTAGCCGAGTATGCTATTAATCAACATCCTTTTGCCGCAGTATTTTTAATTAAGCAGGCACAGCTGCTGGCCATAACCAACCATACCGGCGCGGCCTTTGCTGCCCTGGATAAGGCGGCTATGCTGGAAGCATCAGACGCGGATATCTATATTATCCGCGGCAATATGTATGAAAGCATGGAACGCTATGCCGAGGCTTTAGAGAACTATGAAAAGGCCCTTGAGCTGGCTGAAGAAACTGACGAGATCCTGTTACATATTGCCTACGTTTACCAAAACATGGGCGATTACGAAACCTCCATTACCTACTTAAAACTTTGCTTAAAGCAAAATATGGAGAACCAGGATGCCCTTTACGAACTGGCTTTTTGCTATGACGTACTGGACAACCAGGAAGAAAGCGTACAGTTTTACCAGCAATATATAGATACCGAGCCTTACAGCTATGCTGCCTGGTATAACCTGGGTAATGCGTTTACCAAACTAAGCCTGTTTGAGAAAGCGATAGACGCTTACGATTACGCCATCCTGATTAAGGATAGCTTTGCATCAGCCTATTTTAACAAAGGCAATGCCCTGGTTAACCTGGAGAAATATGCCGAGGCTATTGAAGTATACCGGCATACTTTTGAGTATGAGCAGCCTAATGCTGACACTTATTGCGCCATCGGCGAATGCTATGAGAAATTAGAGCAGATGGACGATGCCCGCGCATTCTATAAAAAATCAGTTAAAATGGACCCCCGGCTTGCCGATGCCTGGTTTGGTATAGGGGTGACACTTGATTTTGAAGAACGTTATTTTGAGGCCCTGCACTTCTATAAAAAAGCGCTGGATATTGACCTGACCAATGCCGACTACTGGTTTGCCATAGCCGATGCCGAATATAAGCTGGGCCATATGAAAGAAGCAGAGGATGCTTACGAAAAAGTGGTTGAGCTTAACCCGCTGGATATAGACGCCTGGCTGGATTACTCGTCAATACTTTATGAGGATAAAAGATTGGTCGGCGCTATTGAGATCATCTCGGATGCGATTAAAAACAACCCCGAGGCTGCCGAGCTTTATTACCGTATGGTAGCTTACCTGTTTGCCAAAGGCGAATATAATGAGGCCCTCAATTACCTGGAGCTGGCACTGGCTGCCGATCCGGAAAAACATTTTATATTATTTGATTACCTGCCCCAGCTGCAGGAAAACAAGGTGATATTGGATATAATAAACCGTTACTCTAAGTAATGATTAACTTACCGTTAAAAAAGCTAAAACGTTTCATGTTTTAGCTTTTTTTTTAGACTTTTACAGCCGTTACCCACCTTAAAGGTATTTATGAATTATACAATTAATAATCTTCCCGAGCGCACGCAAAAACCACGTAATAGTGGCATAACAATGATAATGGATAAAGGCCTTAGTTTAAGGCAGGTGGAAGATTTTATAGAAGTTGCGGGCACGTATACGGACATTGTTAAGCTGGGCTGGGCAACCTCCTACGTAACGCCAAACCTCGACCAGAAAATAAAGCTTTATCAGGAAGCCGGCATACCCGTTTATTTTGGGGGCACCTTATTTGAGGCGATGATCGTACGCGGCCAGTTTGACGATTACTGCCGCATACTTGATAAATATAACCTGCAACATGCCGAAGTATCAGACGGGTCGATCACCATTGATCACGATGAGAAATGCGAATATATCCGCAAGCTGGCCAAACAGGTTACCGTTATTTCGGAAGTCGGATCAAAAGATGTGCAAAAGATCTTTGCGCCCTACAAATGGATCCAGTTAATGAAAGCCGAAATTGAAGCCGGCTCATGGAAAGTTATTGCCGAGGCACGCGAAAGCGGCAATGTCGGGATCTACCGCGACTCAGGAGAAGTTAGGCAGGGCCTGGTTGACGAGATTTTAACACAGATACCTGAGCAGAGCATAATCTGGGAAGCCCCGCAAAAAGCACAGCAGGTTTGGTTTATTAAGTTGATTGGTGCAAATGTAAGCCTGGGTAATATCGCGCCGGCTGATGCAATACCGTTAGAGACGCTGCGCCTGGGTATCAGAAGCGATACATTCGATCATTTTCTGGAGCTGTAGCTGCAAAGTTTTTATAATCCCGGGAGCGAAGGATTTATATAGCCAAAAGGTAAACTGTCTGACAGGTTGACAATTCTTCGCACCTGACAAACCGGTATCCGGACAAAAATGACCGTCTGGTTAATCTTTTTTTATCATCCTGAAAGAAGTAACCTCAGGGCTTTTTCTTTTAGGCTCTTTATCAAACAGGTGGGTAACCTTGCCCAATAAGCCTTTGGCTTTGTCCCACACGGTCTCTACCGAATCCTCTGAAATATAATGTGAGGCCTTTTGTGAAACCAGGCCCACCAATGCTTTTATTATAAAATTAGAATTCCTGAACAGGGTTTTATTTAATGCAAAAGGTATGGCAAAACGGGACAATACGCCTAAAAAATCCTGGTTAAATATACCTCCGTCTTTAGCACCTTCCTTATCGCCTTTTCCAAACAACGAGAATACGGATGAAAAGATAGCGCCCGGGCTACTAAAACGCTGTTGTATAGCGGCGCCTTTTTCACGCTCCAGGCCTTGCAGGCGCAGGATTTCGTTCTTCAGATCGGTATGGTTATTAATAGGCAGATTAGTCATTGTTCTTATTTTTAAAAATCTTTCTCACAAACGCGTTAGCAAGTGGTTTCTCTATCCTGGCTTTGTTTACCTTAAACAACAAGGCAATAAGCAGATATAGGATAGCAACACACCCAAACCCCTCCCAGTATGATTGAAACAAATCTGCCAGGTAAAAAGCCAAAGTAAAGCTGGCAAATACAAATGCCGCAACCATACTCATTACAACAACAACATCAGCTATCATGCTGGCAAAAATTGTTGAGCCGCCATCAATAGCTTTATATTTCGCCAGTTTCAGGCGAATTTCGGCGTATTCTTTGAGCTGGTCAATTAATGGGGGTTGCGGTTCTTTTTTGGTTTCTTCCATGGTTGGTAATCAGTTGTGAGTTATGAGCGGTGAGTTATGAGTGAGATCTTATTAAACCTGGCACTCATAACCCAAACTCATTTACTAATTTATGCGTGTTCAAGGTCGTCCTGATATTCTTCTTCGGCGCCCTTGATTTTTGATTTGATGTTTTCAACAACCTTGTCTTTTAAGCCAACAAGGTTATCAATCTCGGCTGCTGCCGTTTCTTTGATGGAGTCGCCCAGGTTTTTTAAGGATTCGGCCAGTTTATCACGGGTCTCATCACCTTTATCCGGTGCAAATAAAATTCCTAATGCCGCTCCTGCTGCTAACCCTGCGAGTAGGGCAACAACTACTTTTGTGTTATCATTCATATTAAATAAGTTTTCAAGTTGAACATTTGATTATATAACGACTAAATATCCTGCCAAATATACTTAATCGGACATTTTGTATCTGTTTAGCTATGATTAAATAATTTTTTAACCGGGCCGGCCTTCTTAATTGTTCACTAAAGTGTTCAAAACCGCGGTCAACTGTCTGCGCCCGCTTGTATCCGGTCAAGCCTGTCGGCCGCCATCCGGTTGGTTTCATATATCTCTACCAGCAATAAAAAGTAAGATAACAATAATGGCCCAAATACCAATCCTAATATACCAAATAAAGGCAAGCCAATAAATACTCCTATTACGGAAATTAACGGATGTGTGTTTGCTATGCGTTTGTTTATAATCATCCGCAAAACGTTATCAACATTGCCGATAAACAATAATCCGTACGCCAGCAACAATATTCCTTTTAATGTCTGGTCGTTTGCAAACAGTAAAAGGGCAGCCGGTATACACAACGTCGGCGCACCAACAACCGGTAAAAACGAAATAAATGAACCGATCACCCCCCAGAAAACCGGGTCGGGTATACCAAATATCCAAAAGCCGTTAGCCAGCAACGCCCCTTGCACTACAGCAATTATACCCTGCCCCAAAACGTTGGAGTAAGTTGAATTGCGCAGGGCGATGGCAAATTTTACAGCATATTGCTCTCTAAACGGCGCGTATCTTAACAGCCCGGCTTCAAATTCGCTTATTTGCACAAACATAAAATACAGCAAAAAGTATAATACCAGCAAGGTTAGTATGATACTTGCGGCACTACCCAATAACGAAGGGAAAAGATCCGTCGCGTAAGTCCCCAGCTTTTGCAGCGTGTTCTCGGCAAAGTGGGGTTGTTTAAAGGTCGATCCGGCAAAGTTGTCAATTTTAATTAACCATTCCTGTATAGGCAGTGTGCTGGTATTGATCTCTGAGATCTTGCCTATCACCATAAAGCTTAAAGCAATGAACGGCAATACAATTACTATCAGCGATATAAAAATAATTATGAGCGCCGCTACGGGCCGGTTCCAGCCTTTTTTTTCGACCATGTAAAGAAAAAATGGCCTGAAGATAGTAAACAATACAATTGCACCCAGTATTGAACTAAACAGGCTGCTTAACGCATACAGTATAAAACAACCCAGCACAATAATGCTGACCAGTATAATTGTATTACGCTGTTTATAGTTAAAAATTGACATTTAAAGTGCTGTAGCTAACAAGACTATAAACAAATAAACTTTAAATAGTTTTTATTCGTGGCTTGTTAAAAGTTCATTTATTTTGGTGGCGCTGCTAAAAATGGCATCCACACAAAAAGTAAAATCTTCGCTCGGGTTTGGGGTTTCGTACCGCAGCGTTTCCAGCGCCAGCTGAATGTTTGACAGCTGATTTTTAATATCATGCCGCAACCTGCTTATCGTTTCCGCATCCACTGTCCCTTTGCTCATATCAAATCTATTTCAGGTTGATAGCCTTCATTTTATTGTAAAGCGTTTTACGGTCGATGTTTAAGATCTCGGCCGCGCGGGTTTTATTAAAATTAACCTCGCGCAATACCCGTAAAATGGTTTCATACTCTGCCTCAAGCGCGGCATTTTTAAGGTCGTGCCGCTGCTCTTTCACTTCTGTACGATGATGCTCCTGTTGCTGCGGGGACTGGTTATAGGACGATTGATTTCCGTAATCAAAAGCGGGTATTTTGTAGTTCGATATTTCAAGCGGCAATGATTTGATCATTATTTCGCTGCCCTCGCTTATTAATGCCGCACGCTTTACAATGTTCTTTAACTCGCGCACGTTCCCCGGCCACCGGTAATTCATGAAACACTCTATAACCTCGGGCGAGAAATGGGTTACATTACGGCCCAGCTCCAGGTTTGCGGCGCGTAAAAAATGGTCGGCCAGTAACATGATATCATTGCCCCGCTCGCGCAGTGGCGGCATGTGCATGGTAAATTCATTAAAACGATGGTACAGGTCTTCCCTGAATTTACCTTTGTTTATCGCCTCTACCAGGTTTTCATTAGTGGCAACAATAATGCGTACATCAAGGTCAATTTCCTTGGTACTGCCTATTCTTTTTACTTTACGCTCCTGTACTGTCCTTAACAACGCAGCCTGTATCTCGTATGACAGGTTTCCCACTTCATCCAAAAACAGGGTACCGCCGTTGGCCATTTCAAAGTGGCCTATTTTGGTAGCGAAGGCGCCGGTAAATGAACCTTTTTCATGTCCAAAAAACTCGCTGGCCGCCAGCTCTTTGGTGAGCGACCCGCAATCCATTGCAATAAACGGCTGGTCGCTGCGTAAGCTGTGCAGGTGGATACTTTTAGCAACTTCTTCCTTTCCCGATCCGCTTTCACCTAAAATAATAACGCTGTAATTAGTGGGGGCAACCAGTTCTATCTGCCGTAAAAGCTCTTTTGATGCGCGGCTTGTGCCTACTACTACGCCGCCCGCCAGCTGTACCTGTTTTTTTCCTGATTTGCCGGCTGCCGGTGCGGGTGCGTCATCGTTATCCAGTAGCGCCTGCCGGGTTTCAATGGCTTTGGTAATAGTGTTTAATATTTCATCGGGATATAAAGGCTTGCTTATATAATCATAAGCGCCCATTTTTATCAGCTCGACAGCCATTTTGATGTCCGAGTAGCCGGTGATGATGATCACCCCTGTTTTGGGATATTTACTTTTAATTTTCCGCAGCATTTCGCGGCCGTCGGTATCTTCCAGCCGGTAATCGCATAGTACCAGGTCAAACTCCTCATTTTTAAGGTACTCCATGCCGCTATTTCCGCTGGATGCAGTACTTACCTCAAACCCGTTGCGTGTTAAAAATTTGGATAGTAATACCGCAACGTTTACTTCATCATCTATGATGAGGATTCTTTTCATATCAGCAAATTCGGTTAACTGGTAACAATTATAAGATGTAAGTTACACAAAAATGCTAATTCCCCTGATATTTTATACCATAGGACAGAGATAAACGTATTTTTTTACGATATTATTTTAAGCGACGATAAAAACAATTTACTACAACTACAGATTAAACGCATAAGCGACATGCAATCCCCAGAAAGTATTGTGGGTGCTGTTGTTGTAAAAGCTTGAGGTACTTTCAAAACGCAAACCGGTGTCAATATAGGTGTGTCTTTTCTTAAGCGGCAATACCAAACCTATTTGCGGGGCCCAGGTAAAAGAGTTGCTGTACAGCGCGTATAAAGCTGTTTTATTGGCTAATAACGTCTCGCCTGCTTCCGCGCCAACATAAAAACGGTTACCTAAAAGTAATTTGGCGCCTATTTTTAGCGGTATGATATTAAAGTTTGGCAACGGGCTGTTGGTGATGGCCTGCTGGCTGTAGACCCCGTCTTTGGTTGGAAAAAAGCTGATATAGCCTGCTGTTGCCGTAAGATATAGTTGTGACAGCACAGGCACGTCAATATGAAAACTAAGGCCAGCCCCGTAATTGTAGGCAGAGGCTGCATTACCACCCGAGGCAACATTTACACCGGTGCCAAAATCTGTACCTGTAGTTGAGGTTATTTCTGCACCAATACTGATCCTGACACTGTCGGGCACATTTATTTGCGCGTTTGCAACAGAACCAAGGGATATGAACAGGACAGAGTAAACAAGCGCTTTAACGGTGATTTTCATATTATTTGTTTAGATTAATGTGTTAAAACGCAAACCCGCATTAACAACGTATAATTTACCAAAAACTATCGGTAAAAATTAAATTTGTGCAAAGCTAATATCCGTTTTCAATAACTCATTATAAACTGATGTAAAAAAATGTTAAATTTTAAGTTATCCGCTATGCCGGTACACATTATAAAAAAAGCGCCCGCTAACTTAGCGGGCGCTTTTACATCATAGGTAATAGTAGGGTAAGATTGTTTAGAAACCGTAGGCCAGGCGTAAACCCACAAAGTTTACTTTACTGTCATCAATTGCACTGTTTAATTTTGTGCTGGCTTCATAACGTACACCGGCATCAAGATAGCTGCCGCCGCTTAACGGAAACTGGTAGCCAATTTGCGGCGCGTAAATAAACGCTGCCGATTTATCAGCACCAAAATCTTTTTTGTTTAATACAAACGCTGCACCGGCTTCACCCTGCACGTAAAAGTTATTTACCGGGAAGAATTTTAAACCGGCTTTTGCAGGTAACAATTGGATGTTAGGTTGCTTTACGGTTACACCGGCAACGGTAAGGTCTTTACCAAAAAAGTTGTTGTAACCGGCATTAACGGTAACAAATAATTGAGATGCAACAGGGATGTCAACCTGTAATGAACCACCCAGGTTCCAGTTATAGCTATCTGATAATTTTCCGGTAGGGATACCGGCGTCAACGCCGATACTGTAGCGGATACCGCTGGTAGTTGTTTTTGCTGATGGGTTGGTTTGTGCTTTAGCGCCTAAGGTAAAACCGGCTAAGCCTAAAACAATTGCTGTGATTTTTAATGAATTTTTCATGGTTGTATGATATTAATTGTTGTATGTGTTGTTTAACACGGTGCAAATTAACGTCACAAAACCATTACGATTTTTCATAGAAATGTCATCATTATTCAATCGATTGATTAACAATGATTTAATTTTTGACTATATGGGTATTTTAGTCAGGATAATGTAATAAATCGTGGTATTTGTGCAGGGATGTACTACCGGCCTTTAAAATTGGCCTTCCTTTTTTGCAGAAAAGCGGCTACGCCTTCTTTAAAATCCGCGGTACCAAAACAACCGGCAAATTGGTTAATCTCTACATCAAAGCCGTTAACCTCATTATTGCTGGCGGCATTAACGGCCGTAATTGCCGCAGCTATAGCCAGCGGCGCTTTGGTTAATATTTTTTGCATGATCTCCTCGGCTTTTGACATCAGCCCGTCCTGGCTCACCACATAGTTAACCAAACCAATCTGGTAAGCTTCGGCAGCGGATATCATATCTGCTGTCATGATCAGCTCTAAAGCCTTGCCCCTGCCTACTAAATGGGTTAGCCGTTGCGTGCCCCCGTAACCGGGGATCAGGCCGAGCGAAACTTCGGGCAGGCCCATCTTAGCGTTATCAGAAGCGATACGGATATGGCAGGCCAGCGCCAGCTCCAGTCCGCCGCCTAAGGCAAAGCCATTAATGGCCGCTATAACTGGTTTGCTAAACCCTTCTATAATATTAAAAATGTTCTTTTGATTTTCATGTGCCAGGTTTTTTCCGCCTTCAACATCCAGGTTTTCAAATTCGGCAATGTCTGCGCCGGCTACAAAAGCTTTCGGACCGGCGCCTGTTATAATAACACCACCCACTTTGTTATTTTGCAAAGCGTCGCCTAAAGCAATATGCAGCTCAAACAGGGTATCTTTATTAAGCGCGTTAAGCTTGCTTTCGCGATTAATAACGAGGTATTGAATCTTTCCTTTGTTCTCGATCAGTAAATTCTGGTAAACCATGCAGCAAAGTTAAAAATTACGATGTTCATGCACCCAATCGGTTATGTATTTTACAATATCATGCGTATTGGTGCCCGGCGGAAAAAGTTCGCCGACGCCCTGTTTTTTCAGCGCCGCCATATCCTCTTCGGGGATGATGCCGCCACCGGTAACCAGTACATCGTCCATCTTCTTATCCCTGATGAGCTTCAGTATCTTGGGGAAAACCGTCATATGCGCGCCGGACAAGATGGAAATGCCAATAGCATCAACGTCTTCCTGCAAAGCGGTATTTACCACCATCTCGGGCGTTTGGCGCAATCCGGTATAGATCACCTCCATACCCGCATCGCGCAGCGAAGTGGCTATAATGCGTGCGCCGCGGTCATGCCCGTCAAGCCCAACTTTGGCAACTAAAACACGTATGGGGCGGTTAAATGGTTTGGTGGTCATCTTGCTTTTTGCGTGATGCAAGATAAGAATTGTTAACCCGGATTTATAATTACAGCGCAGGTTAGTTGTTCCGGATACAATAATTGGCCATATCGCTTTTTAAGTTCTAAAGCTATGGAACTTAAAAACAAATAATACGGGCTTTATTTACCTACTTAAGCAGCTATCCTTTTCGCAATCTCGTTCACCAGTTGAGGCGCTACATACAAGCTGTCGACAACTATCCAGGTATGCCTGCCGTTGCCTAGTTTGATATAGCCTATGGGTTTATCATTTTCCAAAACGCTGTATTTATCATCAGCAGCAACAATACTTAAATTAAGTGGCCGGCCCTGGTAAGAGGTTTTTAAAGTGATGGCCCGGGTGGTAGCTAAGTTTTTCATAAATAATTATAAATGCTGGTTGCCTACAGGTATACAAAAACAATACCACAGGTATTTACAGCGGGGTTTAATACAGGCTTATCAATCACTGTATAGCAATAACCCCAAATTGCAGAATAGCACTACATCAGCCTTTAACATTCCCGGTAAAATTTCGTATTTTTGTATTTCTCCGGATTGGTTGCTTATCGCGATAGCTAACGCCATAAAATCATTCGTTCTTATAAAAGTTTAAATTTATTTTTAGCTGATTGTTGAGCTTTATTTTATTAAGTTATTGGCAATAAGATAAATAACTAAAAATATCACTACCGGTATACGCCCTGATACCCGCAAAATGCCCTGTTTTACTACCGGCATAAGCCCTGATACCCGAAAAGAGGTGCTTTTTACTACCGGCATAAGGCCCGATGCCTGAAAAACATCCTTTTTTACTACCGGTATCAACCCTAATGCGCGTGCAAATTGAAATTTTATTTTTTTTAAAATGTTTTAGTCACTCATTCGTCTGCTTTAATAAGTACAGGAAAGATGACGAACTTACAGGACAAAAAGATAGCAATAATAGGCGGCGGCCCGGGCGGACTAACGCTGGCCAGGCTTTTACAAATGAATGGCGCCGACGTTAACGTTTACGAACGCGACCATGACAGCAGCGCCAGGGCAAAAGGCGCGACACTGGACCTCCATGATGAGTCGGGGCTGAGAGCGTTGCGCGAAGCCGGCCTGATGGACGCATTTATGGCTAACTACCGCCCCGGCGCAGACAGGATGCACCTGATGGATATGAACGCCAATTCGATACTGGAAGAGGACGTAAACGGGGAAGGCGAATATGCACGGCCGGAAATTGACCGCGGCCCGTTACAGGAAATATTACTGGCTTCATTAAAGCCCGGCACGGTTATCTGGGATAGCCACTTTACCGCCATGACGCAGAAACACGGCGTCTGGAAGCTGGAATTTAAAAACGGCACCGAAGCGTTTGCAGACCTTGCAATTGCTGCCGATGGCGCCAATTCCAGGGTGAGGCCATATATCACGCCAATCAAACCTTTTTACTCGGGTGTTACAGCTATTGAAGGAGCGGTATATCATTCTGAGATCAACAGCCCAAAAATACACCGGCTCTTAAATGGCGGTAAGATCTTTGCCTTCGGCGACAGCAAGAGTTTGATCGTAAGCGCAAAAGGCAATGGCAGCCTGGTATTCTATCCCAGCTTTAAGACAGACGAACACTGGGTAAAAACCTGCGGACTGGATTTTAACGATAAGGCGCAATTACTGGCGTGGTTCAAAGCCGAATATCAAGGCTGGGACGAAGTGTGGCTGGAGCTTTTTGAAAATGCTACAGGCATTTTTATACCCCGACCGCTATATTGCATGCCTTTAGACCAAACCTGGGAAGCGCAGCCTAACTTAACCATGCTGGGCGATGCCGCGCACTTAATGCCGCCATTTGCCGGCGAGGGTGTGAACATGGCTATGCTTGACGCCGTTGAGTTGAGCAGGTGCCTGCGGGATGATTCTTTCGCTGATATCCATGCGGCTATTACCGCTTACGAGCAACAGATGCGGCTAAGGGCCTCGGCAACCGCCGCCGGCACGATGGTATCAACCGAAGCACTGCACTCGCCTAACGCTATTGAATTTATGATGAGCCTGGGTGGTTAATTACCAACCCTTATTAAACAACCCAATTATTTTAACCACATCCTGGCGGTCTTTATTGGTTGGGCAAAAGGTGGCGAAATACCCGGGGGCGTAGTAATACAGGTACCTGATTTTTGACGGGGTTATCAACCAGATCCGGTCTTCGGGGCCTTCTTCAATGGCGTGGGTAACCAGCTGTTTCCGTCCGTCAACCAGGTCGAGGGTTTCATTACATTTCGGCAATTTACTGTCATCCTCAATGACGAACAGTTTGGCGGCAATAAGCTTCCGGTATAAAGAATCGCACTGCGTATCGGTAGCCGCGCTGCTTATTAACCGGGGCTCTGTTACGGATAAGGGCACCGTTTCTGCCTGTTGTTTAAAGCTTAATTTTTGCCAGTGGCCAGCTTTAAGCACCATTACATTAAAGGCTAACTGGTGGGCCACATTATCATACGACCGGCAAGCCAATATCAGATCATAATTTTTTATTGACGGAAAGGGGTTGTCAGCCGCCGGGGCGTTACTTTTAAAAGCCGGGATTGCCGTTTGCGCATATATTAGCCCGGTAAACAACAAACAGGAAATAAATAACAGCAGTTTTTTCATATTACTTAAATAGGCTAACTAACTAATTCAATCACTTTTAATATGGCATCCACATATTCGCGGTTATTGGCCAGGCGGGGTACTTTATGCTGCCCGCCTAACTTGCCTTTTTCTTTCATCCAGTTAAAGAAGGTCCCTTCGGGTACTTTACGTACAATGGGGCGACGCAGGGCCATATCTTTAAAACGTTTGGCATCGTAATCAGAGTTAATGCGGCGCAGCGTTTCATCCAACAGGTCAACAAAGCGCTCAAACTCGGCGGGTTTCTTTTCAAATTCAATCAACCACTCGTGGGCGCCGCATTCATCACCGTTAAAATAAACCGGGGCCGCGGTATATTCGCGGATCACCGCGCCGGTTTGGCTGCAGGCTTCTTCCAGCGCGCGCTCGGCATTGTCAATGATCACTTCCTCGCCAAAGGCATTTATAAAATGCTTGGTGCGGCCGGTAATTTGTATACGGTAAGGTACCAACGAGGTAAACCTGATGGTATCCCCTATTAAATAACGCCATAGCCCCGCATTGGTACTAATGATCAATGCATAGTTTTTATCCAGTTCCACTTCATCAAGCGTCAGCGTTTCAGGATTTTCGTCATGTAAATTTTCTACCGGTAAAAATTCATAAAAAATGCCATAATCCAGCATCAGCAACATTTCGCCGGGCTCAATGGTATCCTGGATGCCGAAAAAACCTTCGGATGCATTGTAATTTTCAAGATAATACATATCATCGCTCGGGATCAGTTTTTTAAACTGCTCTCGATACGGCGTAAAATTAACCGCGCCATGAAAATACATCTCCAGGTTTGGCCAAACCTCTAACAGGTTGTTTTTACCGGTAATTTCAAGGATGCGTTTGCAGAGCAATAAGTTCCAGGTTGGTACCCCGCTCAGGCTGGTTACATTAACATCCTTGGTGGCGTAGGCCATCTTTTCTATCTTTTCCTCGAAATCTTCCAGCAGGGCTATATCCAGGTGAGGGGTGCGGTGAAATTCGGCCCAAAGGGGCAGGTTTTTCATGATCACGGCTGACAGGTCGCCGAAAGACGTATCGGGGCTTAGCTGGCTAACCTGGTGGCTGCCACCCAACGTCAGGATCTTGCCGGTAAACATCTTGGCATTTGGCCGATTATTGAAGTAGATGGTCAGCAGGTCCTTGCCGCCTTTAAAGTGGCATTCTTCCAGTGATTCTTCACTAACGGGTATAAATTTGCTTCGGTCGTTGGTGGTGCCTGATGATTTGGCAAACCAGCGGATCTCTGACGGCCAGAGCACATTTTGCTCGCCTTTAAGCATCCGCTCAATATAAGGTTTAAGCGTGTCGTAAGTTTGTATCGGTACGCGTTCTTTAAACTGGTTTAAGTTGGTAATGCTTTTATACCCGTATTTTTTACCCCATTCTGTATTTTCTGCCCTTGATATCAATTGTTCAAACCATTCTTCCTGTACCTCATTAGGGTATTTCATAAAAAGCTCTATCTGGTGGATACGCTTTTTCATGAACCAGGTAAAAACAGAGTTAAAAATTGTCATATACGATATAGGTTACTGGACAAATGTTTTTCTTTTCAGTACAAAGTTGGCGCCCAGGTACACCTTACGCACCAGTTCATTTTCGGCCAGCACCTCAGGTACGCCCGACTCTAATATTTTTCCTTCAAACAACAAATAGGCACGGTCTGTAATAGACAGTGTTTCCTGGACATTGTGATCGGTAATTAAGATACCAATGTTACGATGGCGCAATTTAGCCACCATGGCCTGGATCTCTTCAACAGCAATAGGGTCAACACCTGCAAAAGGCTCATCCAGTAAAATAAAGTTAGGTTCGGCTGCCAGGGCACGGGCAATTTCCGTACGGCGGCGCTCACCACCCGATAAAAGGTCGCCCCGGTTGCGGCGCACCTTATGCAGGCTAAATTCGTCAATTAACGTTTCCAGTTTTTCCTGCTGGGCCTCTTTTGACATTTTACCCATTTCCAATATCGCTTTGATATTGTCCTCGACCGTAAGCTTACGAAAAACCGAAGCCTCCTGCGCCAGGTAGCCAATACCTTTTTGCGCACGGCGGTACATCGGGTCGCCGGTTATTTCTTCGTCATCTAAAAATATATGGCCCCCGTTGGGCTTTATCAACCCTACGATCATATAAAACGACGTGGTTTTACCCGCGCCATTCGGACCAAGCAACCCTACGATCTCACCCTGCGATACATTGAAAGACACGTCGTTAACAACTGCACGTTGCTTATATTTTTTGATTAAATTTTCTGCCCGTAGATTCATTAATTCAAAAGTTAAAAGTCAAAATTCAAAAAGCTTTTTTTTACTTTTTAATTTTGACTTTTGATTTTACACTCTAATCCCTTTTACATTTAACTGTATAGTGCGTCTTTCGCGCCAAACATTTTCTTCAATACTGTAGCAAATATCAAAAGGTACATCTTTTACTATTTGCGATAATTGTTCGCCCTGCCCAAAGGCAATACAATCAAACAGGGCCGACCCTTCCTGCATTACCGTCATTTTGATGTGGTTTTGCCCAACCAGCACCGGGTTACCGCTAACATACACATTTTTAGTAAGGAACACCGGCGACATATTTTCAGGACCGAACGGTGCAAACTGGTTCAATATCCTGAAAAATTTGGGTTCGATCTGTGTTAAACGTAATTCGGCGTCAATTTGTATTTGTTGTATTAACTGCTCGGCCGTAATGGTCGCGCTTACCACCTCTTCAAATTTTTCTATAAATGCTTCCACATTTTCGGGGTGCATGGTTAAACCGGCGGCATACTTATGCCCGCCAAATTGTATCAGCAAATCACTGCATCCGCAAAGCGCCTCATAAAGATCATACCCTAAAACCGAGCGTGCCGAACCGGCCACATGCCCGTTTGAGCGGGTAAGCACCACGGTAGGGCGGTAATATTTTTCGGTTAAACGCGATGCTACTATACCGATAACCCCCTTGTGCCAGTTTTCATTAAACACCACGGTCGACTTGCGGTCGATTAAAACCTGGCTATCGCTGATCATGCCCAGCGCCTCGTCGGTAATTTGCAGGTCATGGCCCTTGCGCTCGGTATTTTTCAGATTGATAAGATCGCCTTTTATCTGGGCGGCCTCGTCATTGCAAGCCGTTAACAGCTCAACCGCGTGTTTGGCGTCATCAATGCGCCCGGCGGCATTGATGCGCGGGCCCAGTAAAAAAACAATATCAGATATAGTATAACTTATGCTTTTGCCGGCTACGCCCATTAATGTTTTTAAACCGATACACGGGTCAGTGTTTAGCTTCTGCAGCCCGAAGTAAGCCAGCACCCGGTTTTCGCCAACAATAGGCACAATATCACAGGCAATACTAACAGCTACCAGATCAAAATACCGGCTTACATCTTCAAAGGGTAAACCGTTCTTTTCGGCATAGGCCTGGGCCAGCTTAAAGCCTATGCCGCAGCCCGACAGCTCTTTAAACGGGTAGGCGCAATCAGCCCGCTTAGGATCGAGCACAGCCACGGCATCAGGCAGTTCATCACCGGGCGTATGGTGATCGCAAATAATAAAATCAATGCCAAGCCCGTTTGCGTAAGCTATTTTATCAACAGATTTTATTCCGCAGTCAAGCGCAATGATCAGTGTAAACCCGTGTTCGCGGGCGTAGTCAATGCCCTGGGTTGATATGCCGTAACCTTCCGCATAACGGTCGGGTATATAATATTCAATATTGCTGTGGTGGTTTTTAAAAAAGCTGTAAACAACGGCAACGGCGGTGGTACCGTCAACATCATAATCACCGTAAACCATTATTTTTTCGCCTGCGGCGATGGAAATTTCAATACGATCTATGGCTTTCTCCATATCCTGCATCAGGAAAGGATCATGCAGGTGGCGCTGGTCTGGCCTGAAGAAATATTTGGCTTCTTCATAGTTTTTAATGCCCCTGTGTAATAACAAAGTGCTTAAAACAGGGTCGATATTAAGTTCGGCTGCCAGGTTGGCAACTTCATCAAAAGCCGGCATGTCTCTTATCGCCCACCGTTTATTCATATCTTTGTCGCTTAAAACAGTAAATATATGTAAAATGTGCAGATGTGCGGATATGCAAATGTGCAGATTTCAAAGGTGCAAATATATAACGCGTCTGATCTAAATATTACAGATCATTTGCATAATCGCACAGCCGCATATTTGCACATTAATAATTAATATGAAAATTTTTGCATTAGGTGAAGGGTCTTATTCGGTAGATGGCTCTAAAAAGTTTGTTCCCTTTGATCCGCAGGTTGATAATTTCCGCGACCGCCCGGGTTCGCTCTTTATACATGTTAACCCATTCCTGGTTCAAACAGCCACCGACCTGATTTTATTTGATTGCGGGTTGGGTTATAAAGATACCCGTGACGAGCTTTTTCTGCACCAGCATATCCGTAACGCGGGTTTTGATCCGGAAGATGTTACGCTGGTATTAATGTCGCATCTGCATTATGATCACTCGGGCGGCCTGGTGGTTGAGCGCAACGGTAAGCTGGAGCCAAGCTTCCCCGGTGCAGAACATGTTATACAACGCGGCGAGTGGGAAACTGCTTTCAGCGGCAAATCATCATCATACCATAAAGAGATCTTTGAATCGTTGCAACGATCGGTAGCCATTACCTATGTTGAAGGATCGGGCGAGTTTAAGCCGGGGATAAAATATGAGCTATCTGGCGGCCATTGCCAGTACCACCAGGTATTTTGGATTGAGGATGGCCCGGATAAATGCTTTTTTGGCGGCGATGAATTGCCCGAGCCCGAGCAACTAATCCGAAGGTTCAAGGCCAAATATGATTTTGACGCCCAAAAAGCAATGGAGCTGCGCGACGAATATGGTAAGAAAGCCGCTGCCGAAGGGTGGACCTGTTTATTTTATCATGCTAAATCAACCCCGGTTGGTACGATTAATTATAACGGCGATCATTTTACCATTAAGCCTGCATAAAAAAATAGCGTTGGATTTTAAACCCAACGCTATTTTTTCAGAAAGTCCACGGCATTAATTGGCCGCAAACATTTCTTTTATTTTATCAACGCTTAAGGGTTTAGATATAAAATTCTTTACCAATGGGTATGAGCGCGCCTTATTAATATCATTACTAAAAACAGAAGATGATATAATATAGATCTTGCTTTTACCTAACGGATCAATATTGAGCCGTTTATATTCATCTAAAAACTCCCATCCGTTCATGATGGGCATATTGATGTCCAGCAAGATAAAATCGGGTAATAGTGAAGGATCATGTTTTTGTATCTCTACCAATTCCTCTATCGCAAACCTTCCATTTAAACAGGCCGATATTGCTGCATTATCTACAGCTTTTTTTATCAGCTTTATAGAGATGAAATTGTTTATTTCATCATCATCAACTAATAATATACTTACTGGGTTGCTATCAGGATTCATATACAAAACTTATACGGACTATCTTTTAAAAGGTTATATTCCTATACGTTGTACTAGGCATAAAAAACAAAGTTGTTTTATTGACATTAAATATACAAACAATATTGAATAAACATTTGCAACAATAACAAAGAAAATAGTGAGACTATTATTAATTGCCCCAAAGGAAATTAACTGTCAGCGAAGTATAATTTTATAAAAAATAAAATGCAATAAAGTTGCATTAAGCTATATTTGCACCATGGCAGCTAGAAAATTGGGTTCGCGTTTGGATGGTATCGGTATGACGGCATCAACCTTATGCGCCATACATTGCGCGGTGGTACCGGTTTTACTTACTTTTTTACCTCTGGCGGGATTGGGTTTTTTGGCTAATCCGCTGTTTGAGTGGAGCATGATTGTACTGGCGCTTTTACTGGGCGTGTCGTCCATATTCCTGGCTTACTTTCGTACCCATCGCAGGGCGCTGCCATTATTGTTACTTTTAAGTGGCTTTATATTGGTTATTGGCGGGCATATTTATTTAAGGGGATGGATAGAAGCTATTATTGTACCTGTCGGAGGGTTAACCATAGCCTTTGCCCATTTTATTAACTTTAAATATGTGGGCGTGTGTAATAGCACCGATCAATTTTTTCATTTAAAACATAATCACCCCAAAAAGCATTAAGCTGCAAATTGGTTAATTCTTAGTAATTTTGTAAGCACGATCAGCAAATGAGTTATAATCAACATTTTGAACACCTGTTAAAAAGGCACCAGCTTAAACGCACGGAAGCCCGGTTAAGGGTTTTGTCTTTGCTGGTGAACAAAAAAACGGCAACCTCGCAGCCTGATCTGGAAAGTGTTATTGGTGATGTTGACCGGGTTACGCTATACCGGATATTAAGCGCCTTTGAAGAAAAGGGCATTATCCATAAAGTATTTGATTTAAACGGCACCGCCAATTACGCCATCTGCGCTGACGATTGTGATGAGCACCATCATCATGACGAGCATTTACATTTTAATTGCTCCAACTGTAAAAACGTATATTGTCTTGATGAATTAGATATGCCGCCGATTGTGCTCCCGGCCGGATTTAAATTAGAGAAGTTAAGTTTCAGCGCTGTCGGCCTATGCCCCAAATGCCTTAATAAATAACCTATAATATACCGTTTACGGCTAAATGAATAAAACTTCACCACGTTTACAGTTGCTTACCTTAAACAGCATCCTGCTGGCTCTTATTATATCCTTAAGCTCATTTACCACGCAGCAGGATAGTGCAAAAAGAAGCACTTTCAGATTTAAAACAGTGGTAATAGATGCCGGGCACGGCGGCAAGGACCCGGGCACGCATGGTTTACACTCAAACGAGAAGACCGTAGCGCTATCAATCGCCCGCAAATTAAGAGCCGCCATACAGGACCAGATACCTAATGTAAATACGGTAATGACAAGGTCGGACGATACTTTTATTCCGTTAGACAGGCGTTCGGCCATTGCCAACGAGCATAATGGCAACCTGTTTATTTCTATCCACTGCAACTCATCGCCAGAGGGCACGGGCTACAGCGATCATAAACAAAAGGGAACCATGATGCTGGTATATGGTTTTCACCGGGTTAAGGAGCAGCTGGAGGCCATTCGTGAAAATGCTTCCATCATGATTGAAAAAGACTATAAGACCAAGTACCAAAGCTATGATGAGAATGACCCGGTAAACCGGATCCTGCTAAACGCTTATATGCAAAAATACCGCAAGCAAAGTATCTTGTTTGGCGATTTGCTTAACGCCGAATTTAAAGGACAGGGCCGCCAAACCATCGGCGTTAAAGAACAGGGGATACTGGTATTAGCGCACAGCGCTATGCCTGCCGTGATGATAGAAACCGGCTTTATCAATAACCCGGCTGACGAAGAATACCTGACATCAGACGCCGGGCAGGATGAGATTGTGCAGGTTATAATCAGCGCCCTTAAAGATTATAAAACCAAGACAACGGTACAATAAGTTTTATAAGGCGTAATTACAAACACCGCAAGCTTTTACATATTCCGCCTGTACTGCCCCCCAACCTCATAAAGCGCATGTGATATTTGCCCTAACGAGCAATATTTACAGGCTTCCATTAAGCTTGCAAAGATGTTTTGGCCGGCGATGGCTGTTTTTTGCAGGTCCTTTAGTAATTGCGGTACCACATCTTCATTGCGTTGCCTGAAAGCATGCAGGGCCGCAATCTGGTATTGTTTTTCTTCTTCGGTAGCGCGGATCACCTCGGCAGGGGTTATAGTGGGCGATCCGTTTTTATTAAGGAAAGTATTTACGCCGACTATAGGGTACTCCCCATTGTGTTTCAGCGTTTCGTAATACAATGATTCTTCCTGGATCTTGCTCCGCTGATACATGGTTTCCATAGCGCCTAAAACACCGCCGCGGTCATTAATATTCTTAAACTCGGTCATTACCGCCTGCTCTACCAAATCGGTAAGCTCCTCAATAATAAACGCGCCCTGTATAGGGTTTTCGTTTTTGGCCAGGCCCAGTTCACGGTTAATAATTAACTGAATAGCCATGGCCCGCCGTACCGATTCTTCGGTAGGGGTAGTAATGGCTTCGTCATAAGCATTGGTATGTAATGAGTTACAGTTATCATAAATAGCATACAGCGCCTGCAACGTGGTACGAATATCATTAAAGTCAATTTCCTGCGCATGCAAAGAGCGCCCGCTGGTTTGTATATGATATTTTAACTTTTGCGAACGGTCATTACCCTTATATTTATTTTTTATCGCCTTAGCCCAAATGCGCCGGGCCACCCGGCCTATAACCGAGTATTCGGGATCAATACCGTTACTGAAAAAGAAGGACAGGTTGGGAGCGAAATCGTCAATATGCATCCCACGGCTCAAATAATACTCTAAATACGTAAACCCGTTTGATAGTGTAAATGCCAGTTGCGTAACCGGGTTGGCCCCCGCTTCGGCGATATGATAACCTGATATGGATACCGAATAAAAATTGCGCACTTTTTCATCAATAAAGTATTGCTGCATATCGCCCATCATCCGCAGTGCAAACTCCGTACTAAAAATACAGGTGTTTTGTGCCTGATCCTCTTTTAATATGTCTGCCTGTACCGTGCCGCGTACGGAAGCTATCGCGTAAGCTTTTATTTTTTGATAGATATCAGCCGGTAAAACCTGGTCGCCAGTAAGGCCAAGTAACATTAAGCCGAGGCCGTTATTACCGGCGGGTAATTCGCCCCCATTATATTCCGGCCTCTTTAATCCCCTGTCGTCATAAAACTCCTTAAACTTTGCCTCAACCAAATGTTCGAGTTTATTTTCGACAATATATTTTTCGCATTGCTGATCAATAGCGGCATTCATAAAGAACCCCAGCAACATGGGCGCCGGGCCGTTTATGGTCATGGATACCGAAGTTGATGCATGGCAGAGGTCGAACCCCGAATATAATTTTTTTGCATCATCCAGCGTGGCTATACTAACACCGGCATTTCCTATTTTTCCGTAGATATCGGGCCTTATATGCGGGTCCTCGCCATACAGCGTAACCGAATCAAACGCCGTGCTTAACCGGTGCGCAGGCTGGCCCAATGATACGTAATGGAACCGTTTGTTGGTCCGCTCCGGCCCGCCTTCTCCGGCAAACATCCGGGTTGGGTCCTCGCCTTCGCGCTTAATCGGGAAAACACCTGCAGCGTATGGGAATTCACCGGGCACGTTTTCTGTTAACAACCAACGCAAAATATCGCCCCAGGCTTCATATTTAGGCAAAGCTATTTTGGGGATCTGCAATTGTGATAGTGAGGTGTAGAACAGCGGCTGTTTTATTTCTTTATCCCTTACTTTATAGCTAAAGTTTTCTGCTTTATATTTTTCTACCGTTGCGGGCCAATCGGCAAGCAGGCGTTTGCAATCCGGGTGCAATTGTTGTTCCAGGTGTTCTTCCAAGTGCTGCAGGGATGTGACATCTTGACCGTCAGAAGACGCCCCAACCATTTTGATTACCCCTTTAACCTGCCATAACCTTTGCGCTACGCCGCATTGGTCATTTACCCATTTGGTATAGGCTTCGCTGCTCTCGGCAATCTCTGCCAGGTAGCGTGTCCTGTCGGGCGGTATGATGTATATCTTCCCGGCCTGATCTGTCCCGCCTATACTTACAATGTCTTTTAATTTAAAGACTACATCCGTTTTCTCTTCAATCTTTTTGATCAATGCTGCAAAAAGCGCATTCATTCCCGGGTCATTAAATTGCGAAGCCATGGTACCATAAATTGGCAACTCATCATCCTTTGCGTCAAATAATTTATGATTGCGCTTATATTGTTTACGCACATCGCGGATGGCATCCAATGCGCCGCGTTTATCAAATTTATTCAGGGCCACCATGTCGGCAAAATCCAGCATATCAATTTTTTCCAATTGAGTTGCCGCACCAAACTCGGGGGTCATTACATAAAGTGAAAGATCACAGTAGTCTGTTATCATGGTATCACTTTGGCCGATGCCCGATGTCTCGACTATAATTAAATCATACCCGGCAGCCTTACAAATATCAACCGACTCCTGCACATGTTTACTTAGAGCCAGGTTTGCCTGCCGCGTGGCCAAACTGCGCATATATACCCGCGGATCATTGATGGCGTTCATCCTGATCCGGTCGCCCAAAAGCGCGCCACCTGTTTTGCGTTTACTGGGATCTACAGAAATTATAGCCAGCGTGTTATCCGTCTCCATTAAAAACCGGCGCACTATTTCATCAACCAATGATGATTTGCCTGAGCCGCCCGTGCCGGTAATGCCAATAACGGGAATCTTTCCGCGTGTACCGGCGCCGTCCTCTTCGGCCAGCGGCCTGGTGAGGCTGAATCCTTCATTTTCCGCCAGGGTGATCAGGCTTGCTATGGCGTGCGCATCTTTTTCGGGCAGATGTTTCAATTCGCCGTTTAAATGGGTCACGGTTTTAAAATCGCACCGGCGCAGCATATCGTTGATCATGCCCTGCAGGCCCATGGTCCGCCCGTCATCGGGCGAGTAGATCCTGCTGATACCGTAATCCTGCAGTTCGGCAATCTCCTTCGGCAGAAACACACCGCCACCGCCGCCAAATATCTTGATGTGGCCCGCGCCGCGCGCGGCCAGCAGGTCATGCATGTATTTAAAATACTCTACATGGCCACCCTGGTAGCTGGTAAGTGCTATGCCCTGTACATCTTCCTGGATAGCGCAATTTACTACCTCATCAACACTGCGGTTATGTCCCAGGTGTATTACTTCTGCACCACTGGCTTGTAATATGCGGCGCATGATATTTATGGTAGCATCATGCCCGTCAAAAAGCGAAGCCGCGGTAACGAAACGTATTTTATTAACAGACTGGTAGGCAACACTTTCCATAACACCTTTATTGATACAAACAAAATTAGGAAAATTTAGCGCATATATATTATGCATGCATAATATACCCTGACTTCTCACTTAGTTATCCGCTGTTGTTTAAGTATTTTTTTTATTTTTGATAGGTGCCGCTTTATGTACACTTTGAACCTCATATCAATTTTCTATTACCTATGTGGCAATATTCGCCGCACATTACTATTTGTTTTATTTTTTGCGTTAGTTAAACCTTGTTTTGGGCAGGCACCCAATATCAGCTATCCTACCCCACAAGTTTACACCGTAAACACCCCAATAACTCCACTAATACCAACCAATAGCGGCGGCGCGGTACTGGCAAACAGCTATGGGTTTGTAAGCACTTTTGCCGGTAATGGATTAGTGGGCAGTACCAATGCTACCGGTACTGCTGCCAGTTTTAATGCGCCCCAGTCAATAACCATTGACGCAGCAGGCAATTTATATGTGCCTGAATATTATAATAAGATCATCCGTAAAATCACCCCGGCGGGCGTTGTTACAACTTTTGCAGGGATCTTAAATACACCCGGCACTACAAACGGCCCGCTTACAGTCGCCACTTTTTTAGGCCCTACATCTGCGGTGTTTGACAGCGGCGGTAATATGTTTATTGCGGATTACGCGGGCCATACTATCCGCAAAATTACACCGGCAGGTATAATGAGCACTTTTGCCGGCAGCGGAACAGCCGGGTTTATAAATGGAACAGGTACCGGAGCAAGGTTTAACCAGCCTTATGGATTGGCCATTGACGCGAATGACAATCTATACGTTGCCGACCTGGCCAATAATGCTATCAGAAAAATAAACCCTGCCGGTGTAGTGACCACACTTGCAGGCAATGGTACCAAGGGACAAGCCGATGGTACAGGCGCCGCCGCCAGGTTTACGTTGCCCGGCTATCTTACTGTTGACGCCGCAGGAAATATTTATGTCTCGGATGGCGGCAATAACGCTATCCGCAAAGTAACGCCGGCCGGCGTGGTTACCACCATTGCGGGTGTTTTGCCCGGGGTGCCCGCTGCGCTGGCAAATATTGGTATTCCCGGCGGGATAAAAATCAAGGCGGCCGGCGATATATACTTTGCCAGTTTAAACAAAAATCAAATTTTTAAAATTACCGCCGCAGGTGCCCTGGTTGCTATAGCGGGCAATAGTGCCGGCATAAGCGGGTCGGCAGACGGAACCGGCGATGCGGCAACGTTTAATCGTCCGCAGGACGTAGCTATTGACGCTGAAGGCAATCTATATATTGCCGATCAAAATAACAACCTGATCCGGAAAGTCAATCCCACCGGCTATACTATTGACCTGCCGCCCCCCGCAGGTATTATATTTGATTCTTTAACCGGGACTTTTAGCGGCACCCCAACAGCGGCATCACCTGCTACCAACTACATCGTCACTGCCCATAATGGAGACGGGATGAGCAGTACTGTTGTGAATATTACAGTAAATGCAAATTCATCTGCCCCACCGGCAATCGCCGCCCCAAATATCAGTTACGTAACACCGCAAAATTACGACATCAATGTCCCTATTACGCCCTTAGCTCCAAATAATACAGGAGGCGCGGTCCCAGCTACCGTGTACGGTCAGGTTAGCACCTTTGCCAGCGGAGGATTCAACGCCTCAACCGCGGTAGGGGTAGATGCGGATTATGTTTATGTGGATGACTGGGGAAACAATCAAATCAAAAAGATAAATATACTTACCGGACAGTTAACGACAATGGCCGGCACGGGTAATGTTGGTGCTAATAATGGCCCGGGTAACACTGCAACTTTTTACGAGCCGGATGGGATTATTACTGATGGGGCAGGTAATTTATATATAGGCGATCAAGGCAATAACCTGATTAGAAAAATAACGCCGGCCGGTCAGGTATCCACATTTGCAGGTAGCGGGCTACAGGGATCGGCTGATGGCAGCAGCACCTCTGCGAGTTTCTATAACCCCAGAGGATTAGCAATAGATCCGGCAGGGAATATATACGTTGCAGACCAGGGAAATAACCTGATCAGAAAAATCACACCGGCCGGTGTCGTGTCAACCGTAGCCGGACATTCCGGGAGCGGGTTTATAAACGCAACCGGTACAGCAGCAAGTTTTAGTACGCCAACCGGCGTTGGCATAGATGCCGCCGGCAATTTATATGTAGCCGATGCTGGAAATAGCGCCATCAGAAAAATCAGCCCGGCAGGTGTTGTTACAACTTTTGCAACCGGTTTAAATTTTCCACGTGAAATCAGAATTGATGGCAGCGGCAACTGTTATGTGACCGAACAAAACAGTAACAGTATTAAACGCATTTCACCAACCGGGGTTATAACAGCTATTGCCACCAATGGAAATTTTAACGGGCCCATCGGCCTGATACTTGACGGCCGGGGTAATTTATATGTGGCTGACAGTGGTAACAATTTAATAAAGAAAATAATTGTATCGGGCTATACTATCGACAAACCGCTACCCGCGGGCCTATCATTTGATATTACCACAGGCATTATCAGCGGCACACCAACCGCGTTAACGCCATCCACCCCATATTCAATAACCGCTTATAATGGCGGCGGAAGCAGTACAACAATCGTAAATATCGGCGTAATAACTCTTCAGGTTACACCCACTGTCATTACTTTCAGCAATCCGGCGTCAAGGATCAACCCGGATAATACCATTACCATCTTTGCCAACAGCAATAATACCGAAACCTCTATTTTATTTACCAGCAGCGACCCCTCAATTATTTTTGTTGACGCAAATAACGTTTTGCATATATTGGCACCGGGCACTACAACAATCACCGCATCGCAGGCTGCAACTACACATTTCACTGCCGGCACTGCCATTCAGATACAAAATATTAAAAGAAATCAATTTGTTGTTTTTCCGGCGATAGCTAATAAACTTACCTGTGATGTTGATTTTAGCACGGCGGCTACCAGCCAAACCTCATCACTGTTTCCAATTAAATATTTAAGCAGCAACACCGCTGTAGCCACAGTTGATGACAGCGGACTGGTACATATTGTTGGCGCCGGCACAACCACAATAACGGCATCCGAGCCCGGCGATAATAATTTGTATAATGATGCCGCACCAAAATCGCAAACTTTGACAGTTACCGCACCGGTTGCGCCTCTGGTAACCGTCACTCCAAACGCCGCCAGTGTTTGCCAGGGGCTTCCGGTAACTTTTACTGCCAATGTCAGTAATCTGGGTACACTCACCAATCCCGGCTATCAATGGTTAGTCAACGGAATTAATGCCGGCACAAACAATGCAAGTTTCAGCACGAACACCATTACCGGTACCGACGTTATTAAATGTATTGTTACCAATAATGCTGCCTGCCCCGCAACGGGCTCAGGCACCTATACCGGCGTTACTGTAATACCCTCTGTCACATTTTCGGCAAATATAAATTCAACCGCATCCGGGCCGGTTTGCGCCGGCACACCGGTTACTTTTACGGCGACTTCAAATCAAGTCAGTACCACTTATCAATGGCATATAAACGGGGTTGATGTTGGCAGTAACAGCGCTACCTATACCAGCAGTAACTTTGCCGATGGCGATAAGGTTACCTGTACGTTTACCGATTTAAGTACGCTATGCCTTACCCCGCCGGTTTTAACATCTCCACCCGTAACGGTAAATATTATCAGCCCGGCGAGCCCGGCACCAACGGTTACCATAACCGCATCGGCAAATAGTGTGTATGCCGGCAACCCGGTTACATTTACAGCTACGGTTATAAATCCGGTTAGTAACATTAATTATCAATGGCAGGTAAATGGGATAAATGCCGGTACCAATAGCGGTACTTTTACCACCTCCTCTCTATCAAATGCCGATAAAATTACCTGTACTATTTCCTCAAATACCAGTTGCATGACGCCGGCAACCAGTTTACCATTAGCAGAAACCGTATTACCCCCGCCAGTTGTTACTCCGCCCAATACATTTACACCCAATGGCGATGGTATAAACGACTCATGGCAAATTGCCGGATTAAATACATATCCAAATTGCGAGGTAACTGTCTATAACCGTTTTGGCACGAGGCTTTATCAGTCAAAAGGTTATAGTAAATCATGGGACGGCACAATCAATGATCATATTTTACCTGCGGGCACTTATTATTATGTTATTGATCTTAATAATAATACGCCGAAAATCAGCGGCTATGTTGCCCTAATCAGGTAGTCTTAATTTTATTTATAGTGCTCATTTTTACGATTTTATCAATTAAATAAGCCCCGACACCATAAATGTTAATTAATACACAAAGTGTGCAAAAATAATATGTTAAAATAGGTTAAAAAATTAGTCTGCTAAATCTATCGGGTATATATTTGTGTAATTGTTATTATCGAACTAAACCAAATTGTTCTTTATGGTAAGTTAATGAGTCAGTTAATACAAAAGAGAGAGCCCCCTAAAAGTTCTCTCTTTTTGATTAATGGCTTTATTTTAATTAATTAAATAAACATCGGGCGGGTTATGGTGTTATAAAAATAAAACACTACGCCATGATTGAACATCAAGATACCATACCAGCAGATAAAGACGGAAAATATCAATTTCAACTAAACTACTCGGGCCGCGAAGTGCCTTGCCTGGTAGAGAAAGAGCAGCAAATGCTGCATGTTAAAATTGATGAAAATATGGAGGCCGAGCTTAAAATAAATAACGACGGCACATTAACCCAAACCGGCGGCGCACAGTTGCCCGATTCATCTATCGATTTTATTAAGAAACAGGTTTTAGGGCTGCACATTTAACCCAGTACCTCTTCCAATATTTCGTGCGAGTTGATGTTGCCAAAGCCCTCGATATGCAGCGCATAATACTCAAGCAGCTTGGCTATTAAATAGCGGCGCTCATCGTTGGTTAATTTTAGCGTTGCCAGATTTTCAAAATTACATTGTAATAATTTGCCGAAGTTTTGGGTGTGCGGCGGCGACAGGTATAAAACACTATCAGGTTTGTACCTGATAAAAACGCCATTCTTCAGATCAAAATAATCTGCTTCATTTGCCTGGTATCTATCCGGGTAAAAACCTAAATAGCGGGTAAGCTGCACCAAAAATAACAGGTGGAAATTAGCAAGCCCAACTGTTTGATGATCCAGCCATTCAATCGCGCTAAAAACAAAATCGAATAAATTCTCGTCTGCCGACTGTTGCCGGATAGATTTATACAGCACCTCATTCAGGAACATAGCCATGCTGCTTTTGATCACATCATACGGGATACTTTGTAATACCGGCGACGTCTTTAACTCGGCTATGCGCTGCACGTTGCCCGCGCTTTTATGATACACCACCATGTCCAGCAAATGCAGCGGCTGCAGCATATTGCGGCTTATTTTGGCTCTGGGCTTCTTTACCCCGTTGATGATGTACGATTGCAAACCCAGCTTTTCGGTAAAAACCTGTACGATAACGCTGGTTTCGCCATAGTCGGTAGTTTTAAGTACGATGCCCCGGGTTTTATGCAGCATGGATCAACAACAGCAGTTTGGGTAAAAAAATGATAGCACCGGTTACCACAGCAAACAACGCGGCAATCACTACCGCGCCTGCAGCAATATCTTTGACATGGCCCGCCAGCTCATTATAATCGGGCGATACCAGGTCGACCAGGAACTCCAGGGCCGTATTAAACAGCTCGGCCATCAGCACCAGCGCGATGCACAGGATGATCCATTGCCACTCGTTTACCGCAATATGCAGCGCGTAGCCCATAAATATAGCCAACAGGGAAGCTACCAGGTGTATCCTGAAGTTAAGCTGCGTTTTGGCGGCATGGCCCAATCCTTTAAATGCATAACCAAAACTGCGGATGAGTTTTTTCATTGCCTCAAATTTAACGAAAAGAAAGGAGATGTGCCGGCCGGCTTTAACCAATAACCACAGGGTGTTCCACTTTGCCTGAGCGGAACGAAGCGGAACACCCTGGAACGAAGCGGAACACCCTTAACAGTTAAGTGGAACACCCTTATGGTTAACCGGAACACCCTAATAGTTAAAAAAATAGCCTCTAATAGCATAAAAAGATTTTGCCGTGCGGTGAGCGCGATTTATGTTGCGGGATTAAGCCCGGGGTTGGCGAACAGGCAATGTATTATTTACTATTTTACCTCCACAATCGAATACACATCAATACCCGGCACACTAAATCTGGCCACCCCGTTTTCATACGTAAACGGCAAGTCTGTATTTTCGGGCTGCAGTTTAATGGTGTGCGGCCTTGTTGTGGTTAGCGCTATGTTTATTGTCTCGGTAATTGCCGGCAGTTTAAAGTCGGGCTCGTTATTACTTGATGTATCAAAATGATCATTCACGTTAACTAAATGAATGAGCGTGCTCTTGTTTTTACTGTTTAACGTAACGTGGATTTTTGCCGGGCTGCTGATAGTTACTTTGGGATCAGGGAACAGCTTTGCAACTATCCCGGCAACTGCCTGCCGCAGGGTATCATTGCCGGTTTTGCCGTATTTAAGCGATATATTATCGTCAATACACGCAATAGCGCCTTTACCGTAAGTTTGCATCCGCACCGGCAACCCGGCTATATTATTCGTGCCAACCGCTACGGTCGCGGGCAATATTTTGGCGAACAGGTGCTTATCGCCTATGGCTAAAACTTTACCGCCCTGGTGCACATAGTCCTCTACCCTGCTGATAAACTGGGGTGATAAGGTACGCCACTCGGTAATAACCAGCAGTGGATATCTGGTTAACGTATTCTCCAGGTGATGCTCCTGCAAAACCTCTACACTGTATCCCGAGTTTAGCAGCATAGCCAGCGTGCCTTTTATATTGTTGTTGCCGCCCTGCCCGTTCTCAAAGATCCCCGGCGACTCATTATAATGCCCGGTTTCTGACAGCAACAGGGCCACCTGCGGAACCGGCGTTGTTTGATAGCAATAATCTTTTCGGTCGTGGCAAAACAAAGAAACCTCGGTCAGCATCGGTACTGTTGTTAATGGCAAGGATGCGTCGCGGTTTTGATTGATATAAACCTGGTAGCCGCCGCCATGCGCCAAAACCAGGGCGCCTTTTTGTTCAAGCTGACGGGCGCTTTTCCAGAAATGGCCCTTACCGTTTTTATCGGCCATAAAACCCCAGGCCATCAGGTCCCACGGCTTGCCCTGCGGCGCCAGGGCCCGGGCCTCAAATTCAACGTCAGGCACGGCGTCACTGGTAAAATCGCCTGATAAATAATCTACCGGCGCATCAACTACCCCCGGCATGAACGAGGAGAACGACCAGTTGCTGGTTACAATAAGCTTTGGGTTAAACTTATGGATGGCTTTGATATAATGGGTTAAATACCGGTGAAAGGCGTCGCGGGTAAATTGTTTGTAGGCCGCCCAATCCGCATCATTTTCTGAATAAGGGACGTTCTGTTTCCCGCTGAATTTCTTATAGGCCTCGATGGCCGCCGGCGAGTAATCCGGCTGCAGGGCCCAGCATTCGCCGTCAACCCAAACACCATTTACCTGGTACCGGCTGCTTAATTCATTAATCTGCGGGATAAAGTAAGCATCGGCATACCGGCCAAATATAGAGGTCGCCCCGGCATCCGGCTTCCCGTTGCGGTTTACCCGCGCCCAGTCGGGGTGGTCTTTAACCGCCTGCGCATCCAGTATCCCCGAGAAATGCGAAAACAGGCCCACGCCTTTCTTCGCGGTTTCCTGCCTGAAAAGCTTTAATGGGTCCAACACAATGTCCGGCGCGGCCACCCCTACCCGAGTTGGGTAGCTGGCTATACCGGGATGGCCCTTGGTATCAACCTGGATAAAATCGGGCTGCACCTTATCCAGCATATAATCAATATTGGCAGCCGTAAGTGTTTTGCCTATTTCCCGGGTATCCGGGTTTGCATGAAAATCAAAATGCACACCAAAAAAACGGTCGGTCACTTTAAATTTATCATTGCTTTGCGCCGGTGCGTAAAATGGAAGGGTTATCAAAATAATGATATACAGGTTTAACGGGTATTTTTTCATGATTATGGTAAGAATGGCGAACGTAAATTTAATTAAAAATAGAGCAGTAACAAGTGGGCGTCTTTCCACCGGAGGGGAAGCGAGGGTGGTCGGGCGTAGCGAACGCGCTCCGTTGACTCACCCCGCGGCTCTGCGAGCGCGACCCTCTCTTCGCTGCGCGGAAAGAGGGTTTTCTATTTTTGTTTATTATCTTGCCTTATTTATCTCCCTCCCCTCTTTCCGCCGAAGGCGAAGAGAGGGTGGTCGAGCGTAGCGATGACCGGGTGAGTCGATAGGGAAGCGGAGCCTGGCGGCAATAAACGCGCGCCGTTAACTCACCCCGCGGCTCTGCGAGCGCGACCCTCTCTTCGCTGCGCGGAAAGAGGGTTTTCTATTTTTGTTTATTATCTTGCCTTATTTATCTCCCTACCCTCTTTCCGCCGAAGGCGAAGAGAGGGTAGTCGAGCAAAGCGATGATCGGGTGAGTCGATAGGGAAGCGGAGCCTGGCGGCAATAAACGCGCGCCGTTGACTCACCCCGCGACTCTGCGAGCGCGACCCTCTCTTCGCTACGCGGAAAGAGGGTTTTCTACTTTTGTTTTATTATCTTGCTTAAGATGCCGTCTATTATAGCTATATGCAGAGAATTACGCCAGCGGGAAACTGTTGCCGAAAAAGTCTTATGGTCATATCTTCGGAGCCGACAGTTTTGCAATCAAAAATTCCTGAGACAATATCCTGTTTGTATTACATCATCTTTTGGAAAGCGTTTATATTATATACCTGATTTTTATTGCCATGAAGCCAAATTGGTAATAGAGGCCGATGGCCCTGTTCATTTATTTAAAAAGGAGTACGACAAAAACAGAGATGAAGTATTAAAAGGTTTGGGCTTAAACATTATAAGATTCAGGAACGATGATATCATTGTTAACCCCTTACAGGTGTTAGAAAAAATAAAAGAGCATCTAACTACCTGATTTATTTCCTTCCCCTCTTTCCGCCGAAGGCGAAGAGAGGGTGGTCGAGCAAAGCGATGACCGGGTGAGTCCACAGCGCGCGTCTAACATAGCAACCAGAACCCACCACCCCCCTTTTCGCTGCGCGGAAAAGAAGATTCTGTTATTTTAATAGCATACATTGCAATTTCATCTTCATATCTTATACATTTTTTAACCTAAATTCCGTACTTTTGCAACCTCTAAAATCGAGGGGATAATATATAAATGTACAAGGAATACAAGCAGTTAAACTTATCGCAAACCGGCAAAGATGTGCTGGAGTTTTGGAAGAAGAATAACATCTTCGAAAAAAGCATCAGCAGCCGCCCTGCCGATAACCCATATACATTTTATGAAGGCCCGCCAAGCGCCAACGGCATGCCGGGCATTCACCACGTAATGGCGCGCGCCATTAAAGATATTTTTTGCCGTTATAAAACGCTTAAAGGCTACCAGGTAAAACGCAAAGGCGGCTGGGATACCCACGGCCTGCCTATTGAGCTGGCTGTTGAAAAGGCGCTGGGCATTACCAAAGAAGATATCGGCAAAAAAATAACCGTTAAAGAGTATAACGACGCCTGCCGCAAGGAGGTAATGCGTTATACCGATATCTGGAACGACCTGACCGAAAAAATGGGCTACTGGGTTGACCTGGAAAACCCGTATATCACCTACGAGAATAACTATATCGAATCGCTTTGGTGGATATTGAAGCAATTGCACGATAAAGGATTTTTATATAAAGGCTATACTATCCAGCCCTACTCGCCAAAATCGGGTACCGGTCTGAGCTCGCACGAGCTGAACCAGCCGGGTACTTATAAAATGGTGAAGGATACTACTATTACAGCGCAGTTTAAAGTTAAACGGGATAAGGATTCGGAGTTTTTGTATAGCGATATCAATACCGACCTGTTTATTTTAGCCTGGACCACTACCCCGTGGACCCTGCCGTCAAACAGTGCATTAGCCGTGGGCGAAAAGATCAGCTATGTAAAAGTAGCAACCTTTAACCCTTATACTTTCGAGCCTATTACAGTTGTATTGGCAAAGGACCTGGTGAGCAAGTTATTTAAAGCCGATGGCGAAAATGCTTCATTTGCTGATTATAAAGCGGGCGACAAGCTGATCCCCTGGACCATCAAAGACACCTTTGCCGGTTCGCAGCTGGTTGACATTCATTACGAGCAACTGTTACCTTACGTAACCAATGCTGATCTGCAGAAAAACGGCTTCCGTGTTATCGCAGGCGATTTTGTGACTACCGAGGATGGTACCGGTATAGTGCACATTGCCCCAACTTTTGGCGCGGATGACTTCAGGGTAGCCAAAGAAGCCGGCGTACCGCCGGTAATGGTACAGGACGAAGCCGGAAAAGATGTTCCGTTGGTTGATAAACAGGGCCGTTTTGTTAACGAGGTCACTGATTTTGCCGGACGCTACGTTAAAGAAGAATATTACAGCGCAGAAGAGCGCGCGGTTGAAGGCTTTAAACCTACCGACGTACTCATCTCCATCAAATTAAAGACCGAGAACAAAGCGTTCGACGTTAAGAAATATGAGCACAGCTACCCGCACTCGTGGCGCAGCGATGAGCCCATCCTTTATTATCCTTTAGATAGCTGGTTCATTAAAACCACGGCCGTTAAGGATAAAATGGTGGGGCTGAATAAAACCATCAACTGGAAACCGGAGTCGACCGGTACCGGCCGCTTCGGCAACTGGCTGGAGAATCTGGTAGACTGGAACTTGTCGCGCTCGCGTTACTGGGGTACGCCGTTACCTATCTGGCGCGAAGAAGACGGCGGTGAAGAAATTTGCATCGGCTCTATCGCGCAGCTAACTGCCGAAATTGAAAAATCTATCGCCGCAGGCTTTATGCCAAAAGGGTTTGTTTTAGAGGATATGCACCGCCCTTATGTTGACGATGTGATCCTGGTATCATCAACCGGCAATAAAATGCTGCGCGAGCCCGACCTGATTGACGTTTGGTTTGACAGTGGCGCCATGCCTTATGCGCAATGGCATTTCCCGTTCGAAAACAAAGAAGAATTTAAAAACTCCTACCCTGCTGATTTTATTGCCGAAGGTGTGGATCAAACCCGCGGCTGGTTCTTTACGCTGCACGCCATAGCGGTAATGCTGAGCGAGGCCAGCGACGAGATCAAAGAAATTAATGCCGAAGTTGGCAATAAAGGCGTAGCGTTTAAAAACGTTATCTCAAACGGTTTGGTGCTTGATAAAAACGGCAACAAAATGTCAAAACGCTTAGGCAACGGGGTCGATCCGTTTGCTACGATCGAGCAGTTTGGCGCCGATGCCCCGCGCTGGTACATGATCAGTAACGCCGCGCCCTGGGATAACCTGAAGTTTAATGTTGACGGGATTGATGAGGTCCGCCGTAAGTTCTTCGGGACGCTTTATAATACGTATACCTTCTTTGTGATGTATGCCAACATTGACAAATTTACTTATGCCGAGCCGGAGATAGCTATTAATGACCGTCCTGAGATTGACCAGTGGATCATATCGTTATTAAACACCCTGAGCAAAGAGGTTGATGCTTTTTATGCCGATTTTGAACCTACCAAAGCCGCCCGTGCCATACAGGACTTTGTTGACGCGCATTTAAGCAACTGGTACGTGCGTTTAAGCCGCCGCCGTTTCTGGAAGTCGGACAACTCGGCCGATAAGCTTTCGGCTTACCAAACGTTATATACCTGTTTAACTACGGTAGCCAAGCTGATGTCGCCCATAGCGCCTTTCTTTGCCGAGCGTTTATATACCGACCTGAACAGCATCACCAAAAAAGAGCAATTTGAATCAGTTCACCTGGCCTATTTCCCGGAATATAAAGCCAACCTGGTTAACGTAAAGCTGGAAGAGCGCATGCAAATGGCGCAGGATATCTCGTCACTGGCATTATCATTACGTAAAAAGGTGGGCATCAATGTCAGGCAGCCGTTAAGCAAGATCCTGCTGCCGATACTGGATAAAGAATTTAAAAACCAGGTTGACCAGGTAAAAGATTTGATCCTTTCTGAAACAAATATCAAGGATATAGAGTATATAACCGACACCGCGGGTTTTATCAAGAAAAAGATCAGGCCTAATTTTAAAGCATTAGGCGCTAAAGTGGGTAAGGATATGAAGGTTGTGGCCGATGTTATAAATAATTTTACACAAAATGACATTACTCAGTTGGAGACAGCGGGCAGTGTCAACATACTGGATGCTAAGTACTTGATAACCGCCGACGACGTTGAGATTATTGCTGAGGACGTGCCGGGATGGCAGGTAGCAAATTTAGGAAAACTAACCGTAGCTTTGGATGTTACCCTTACCGAAGAATTGAAGGAAGAAGGTATATCACGGGAGTTGATAAACCGTATACAGAATCTGCGCAAAACCAAGGGATTTGAAGTGACCGACAGGGTAACCGTAAGGCTCACAGATCATCCATTTATTAGCCGAGCACTAAATAATAATTTATCCTATATTTGCGCCGAAATTTTGGCTGACAGCATAACGCTTGATAATCAGCTTAATGATGGCGAAAGCGCCACCATTGAAGATAATGAAATAATTATTGCTATTAATAAAGTATAAATGAAAGTAGAAAACGAAAAAACCAGATATAGTGATTCTGAGTTAAAAGAATTTAAGGACCTGTTATTAGATAAATTAGCCAGCGCTAAAGAAGAGCTGAATGCTTTGGCAACCTCTTTAAGCTCGCCAAATGCCAACGGTACCGATGACACCGCCGGTACCTATAAAACACTGGAAGACGGATCGGCCACTTTAGAGAAAGAGCAGATCAATCAACTGGCTGCCCGTCAGAAAAAATTTATAGAGCAATTAGAGGCCGCCCTGGTGCGTATTGAAAATAAAACTTACGGTATTTGCCGCGAAACAGGTAAACTGATACCTAAAGAGCGTTTACGCGCCGTGCCGCATACTACGCTTACCATGGAAGCTAAATTAAAGCAATAAATGAAGGCGGCTTATACCAAACCTTTTTTAACTGCTTTACTGATTATTATTGCCGATCAGCTCATCAAGGTCTGGGTGCATTCGCACATGTACCAGGGTGAAGAGATCAAATTTTTAGGCGACAGGGGCATGCTGCACTATACCGAAAACAACGGTATGGCGTTTGGCATGGAACTGGGCGGCGACTGGGGTAAACTGGCGCTGACGCTGTTTCGTATTGTTGCCGTTATCGCTATAGCTTATGGCATTGTTTATTTAATTAAACACAAATACCATCGCGGCCTGATCATGAACGGCGCATTGATACTGGCCGGCGCCGTGGGTAACATCATCGACTCAACCTTTTACGGTATAGTTTATCATTACGCGCCGTTGTTTCACGGCCGGGTTGTAGATATGTTTTATTTCCCGCTGATCTCCGGCAATTTCCCTAAATGGGTACCGGTTTGGGGTGGCGAGGATTTTATTTTCTTCCGCCCGGTGTTTAACCTGGCTGATGCCTCGATATCCATTGGCGTTATTTTAATACTGATATTTCAAAAACACTACTTCAAGCAGGAGGTGCCTGAGGAAAGCGCACCAAACAGTGAGATGGTAGAAGAATAAGCAAACGATCCTGATGAATAATAAAAAAGACCCGCCAAACCGCGGGTCTTTTTTATTGATAGCGGTTTTAGGGTGATTATTTTGTTATCGCTTTGATCATCTCTTCAGGGGTTTTGTCAACGTTTATGATGATGTCCGGGCGCAGTACATTGTCGCTGGTTTTGCCTGCGGGGCGCACCCACTCTTTTACGCCGAACCTAAGATCTAACCTGGTATTAGGTAATTTGGTATTGTAGAGCTCACCAAAATGATTAGGATGGCCTTCGGCGGGGATCTGGCCCGCCAATGTAGCAATATGGTTATCTTTTATAACCGTAGCAAACATCATTGCGCTTGAGAATGTGCCGTTGCCCACAATAACATATACCTTCCCTTTAAACCGGTCGGGGTCATTCGCCGGCGGATAGCTTTCTGATGATTCGGAATGGATCAGTTTTCCCGGCGCTTCCCTGGCATATGCCTCATCATTAAATCCCCACGATCTAAGCAGGTTCAGATACTCGTCACTCCGCCTGAAATTGCATTGGTAATTACGGTAAGGCTTGTCATAAAAATGACCGATCAATGCGTCACCAACGGCCGAGTTACCGCCACTGTTCCTGCTTACATCAATAAACAGGCTGGTTACGCCGTCAACTTTCATTTGTTTGAACATGCCGGATAGCTGTTTCTTTAACGAATCCAGCTGCCGGTCATCACCAACGTAAAAGGAGCTGGCATTGAGGTAACCGGCGTTGCCGTAGCGGGTGTAGGTAATTTCGTGGTCCTGCCCGCTGTTTTGCCCGGACTTCGCGGTCATATAGTTTTGCCAGGCACTAAGTTTTACACCTTTTAAAGTAATCAGTTTGCCTGTCGCCGTCTTTACCCTGAAACTATAGTAAGTACCGGGGCGGGATATGGTATACAGGTACCCAAACTGTTCAAGCGCATTGTGCATCCGCTGCGAAGGGAAACCGGTACTATAGCCTGCGCATCTGGCCAAACATGTACTTACCGGTTCATCATTTATAGCATTTATAGCCTGGCCTTTCTGCAGGCCCGTGCCTTCGGCCAGTAATTCATCTACAATAAAGAGCTTTCCTTTTTTCAGCAGACTGAAGGGTAAAAAGGTAGTTCCATTTTTGTAGTCGCCGGTTTGCAGTGCCGTGTCAATGCTTAACTGCGAGTGTTCATCAGACAGCGGCGCGATGCAGGGTTTTATCAGCTTAAAAAAAGCGGTAGCTGTCATTGAGTCTTTTAAACGGGCATTAATCCCGGCAAAAACGTTCTCATAGGCCGGCCTGGATAATTCGGTGAACGGATCAGCGTGGGCGTCAAAAAGCTGTTTTTCCATAAAAGCCAGATCGGCTTTAAGTTGCCGGGGCGAGAATTTGTGATCAGGATCAGTTTTGGGTGCGGCGACATTTGTTGTTACGCCGCAAAATACAAAGGCTAAAAGAATATTCTTCATACATCACTACAGATAAGGTAAAGCCATACGACGCGTTTTTTATAAAAGCGTTGCAGCCAGCGTGACAATATTTTGTTATTTCCATATTACCATTCCTGATAAACGTGAATTCTCCTGTTTAATACCAACATGGCGTTAAAAAACTGGCATGATCCGGTCAAATATGGGATAACCTTTTTATTTTTGTTTCTTTTCAGCTTAAACTATTCTTAAAAATTGTATTTCTATATTTTTTTGACATTTTTTGCGAAATTTTATAGGAAAAACTATTTATATTGTTAATTTAGCAAAAGCAATCGATCAAATCATAGCGTTCTTTATTGTTTTTTAACATTTTGTTAAATAATTACGTGTCAAAACCGGCACTAATTCATTTCAACTCAATTTATTTAAACCAACCAACTATGATTGTCAAAAACTTATTCAAAAAACCCTCACCGGGCCTGTCAGCAGGCGCACCATTGGCGGTGCTATCAATTTCACCAGGAAATTTTATTGTTTTTGAATTTGATGCAGGCGAAAGCCGGAGCATTCATTTTTGCTGTTACCGCAAATCATAGTTCCAATCCTGCATTCTTATTTAATCACCTTTAACAATTTCAACATGAAAAAATTCGTACCCTTTGGCATTCTTATTATTGTAGTCATCCTGGCGTTCGCCTTCCCGGGGACAACAGTGGCACCTGCATCCAAAACACCTATTGACAAGGCAGACACCGCGTGGTTGCTGATATCAACCGCCCTGGTATTATTAATGACACCCGGCCTCGCTTTTTTTTACGGCGGTATGGTTCAAAAGAAAAACGTTATCTCAACCATGCTGCAAAGCTTTGTCTGTATGGGTTTGATCACCATTATATGGGTAGTATTTGGCTTTAGCCTTGCCTTTGGCGAGGACGTTGGCGGCTTGGGGCTGATAGGCAACCCCAAATCGTTCTTTATGATGCAAAACACCCTGGGCGTTCCATGGGGCACTATCCCGGTTATCTTATTTGCCATGTTCCAGTTAAAATTCGCGGTTATTACACCAGCGCTGATCACCGGAGCCTTTGCCGAGCGTATTCGCTTTAATTCCTACCTTATTTTTATCACCCTGTTTATTGTATTTATTTACGCACCGCTTGCGCATGCAACCTGGCACCCCGAAGGCATGTTCTTTAAAATGGGCGTACTGGATTTTGCAGGTGGTACCGTCGTACACATGTCTGCAGGCTGGGCTGCGCTGGCTTCCGCTTTATATCTTAAAAAACGCAATGAAATTCCGGCATCACATACCCCTGCACGGATCAGCTACGTAATATTAGGTACCGGTTTACTTTGGTTCGGTTGGTTTGGCTTCAACGCCGGCTCGGCCCTGGGCGCTAACGAATTAGCATCAACGGCATTAGCTACTACAACTACCGCATCGGCCGCAGCAGCTATGGCATGGATCTTCTTTGATATCTTAAGAGGCAAAAAACCCTCGGCAGTTGGCGCCTGTATAGGTGCGGTTGTAGGTTTGGTGGCCATAACACCTGCTGCCGGCTTTGTAACTGTTTCAAGTTCATTAATAGTAGGTATCGTTGCAGCAGTAGTGAGTAACCTGGTGGTGATCTGGAGAAGCAGAACCAACATCGATGACACTCTCGACGTATTCCCCTGCCATGGTGTGGGCGGCATGGTAGGTATGTTACTTACCGGTGTTTTTGCTACCAAAAGTGTAAACAGCGCCGGCGCCGAAGGGTTGTTTTATGGCGAAACCGGTTTGTTTGTTAAACACCTTATAGCCCTGGTTGCCGTATCTGCATTTGCATTTATAGGCGCCTTTATTTTATTAAAAATTACAGACCTGATAAGCCCGCTGCGTGTAACCCCGCAGGAAGAGCTTGTCGGACTGGATGTTAGCCAGCACGACGAGGAACTGTAACAGCAAAAATAATGGCCGGCTGTAATGAGTTAGCCGGCCATATTTAAACTTATGGCCCCAAAATACAGGCGGCCCGGTAAACCGCCATCGGTGCTGATACACTGTTTAATAAGGGCGGCGAAACAGAAGGATCTTGAAAACAGGAAGAAAAAAAGGAAATTATTAACACTAAATAAAATAGTTTTCCTTATATTTATATATAGCATATCGTTTTAATGAAATTGGAGCTGAAACATTTCTTAAAATCAATTACCCTCTTGCTGCTTTGCGTTGCATTTTTTGCGGGCAAAAGCAAGCCGCTTGCTCCATCTTATCAAAACAATAAACACACCACCATATCAAAGGCTTTCCGTAATGAAAATGTCCCGGCAAATCCTTTTATTAAATTTAATCTTATCGGCGGCAACCAGGAAGCCATACGCCAGGTTCATAAGGTAAACAACCCGATATCAACGGCTTATTTGTCGCCCCAAAGCGGCACCGCCTGTATCAAGCATTTTAATTTTTTCTCCGGATATAACGACCACAGATATACGCTTCAAAACGCAGATTTTCTGTTCCCTTTCCACGTTTTTTGGTAGCACCAAAAAAGATATCAGCTGTAACTAGCTAACAATCCTGTCAATATTATTTATTAATTGATAACCGCGTGCTGTGGCACGTGCAGGTATAGCTTTTTGCCGCCCCGGTATCTATCCTCCATTTACCGTTGCTTTATAAGCAATACGGCACCCGATAATTTAATAAGCCTCTTGTACATCTTTATCGGGCCAGCATTACAGGCACATTTATTAGGATTTGATTGATTGCTACAACAATACTAACCATACGTGCACTATTTGTAAGCGCTGACCCTCCCGTTTTGACTCGACATCGACGGTTAATAAAGATTCACTATAGAAGGAAAGGCTGGTCCGAGGGGGATCAGCCTTTATTTAAAAATCCGGCCAACTGCTATATCAACTCAGGTATAAAAATAAATTATATTTCTATTGCAACCTACTTCCCGGTATAAATTATCCGGGGTGTGTAGCGCAATAGCCTTAAGAAGAGTTTTAATCGTTTGTTGTTGATCGGTTAAATGTGAAGGCCTGCTTCCTGTATATCAGGAGCAGGCTTTTTTTATTTCACATTAATATCATTATTGCTGCTGTTGCTGTACCGGCGGCCGGCGTTGCTGCCGCTGCTGCTGGGGCTGGCGTTGCTGCTGAGGCTGCGCCTTTGGTTGTTGCCGGGCCTGTGGCGGCTGGCGCTGTTGCTGAACTTGCTGCTGGCGCTGTGCGGCCTGTTGAGCCTGCTGCTGTTGCTGGGCAGCCTGTTGTTGCTGCTGGCGCTGTTGAGCCTGTTGTTGCTGAGCGGCCTCTTGAGCCTGCTGCTGTTGGACCGCTTGCTGCTGCTGGCGCTGGGCGGCCTGTTGAGCCTGTTGCTGCTGGGCCGCTTGTTGCGCCTGCTGGCGCTGGTTGAACTGTTGCTGGTTTTGCTGCGCCTGCTGATCACGCATATCGCGTTGCTGACCCCGGACAGCCCGCCCCTGCTGCTGTTGCACCGTATTCCCGGCTGCCTGCTGATCCAACTGCTGTTGCACCTGTTCGCCCTGCCCCAGTCGGATCATATTTTGCTGTTGCTGGTTTTGTTGTACACGCTCCCTGCGCAAAGTTTGCTTTTCGTCCCGTATGGTTTGTTGCTTTTGCTGCAGGTCCTGCTGTTGTTGCACGCGCTGTTGCTCTTGCTGTGCCTGGCCGCGCTGTTGCTGCTGAGCCTGGCCCTGCTGCTGTTGAAGCTGCTGCCTTTGCTGTTCGCGCTGTGTGGCCTGCTGTTGTTGCAATTGCTGCCCGTTGTTGCCCGCCTGCTGATTTGGCGGCGCTATATTAGGCCTGTTTTCGGGACGACCGCGGCCACTCTGCCTGTTAGCCGGTTGGCCCTGATCAGGCTGGCGATTACCCTGATTAGGACGGTTAGCAGGCTGCCCCTGGTTGCCATTATTGTTATCAGGGCGGCGGTTTACGCGCACTACGTTGTTATTATCGTTAGCACTGCGTGCCACTGTAGCCAATTTTGCCGCATTAACACGGTCAAATCCGGGCGCCCCGCCCGGTCCTCTGCGGGCTATGCCCTGGTTAGGGTTTTGTTGTTTATAAGCGTTTGCATCTACCACACGCGCCGGGCGGGCATCAGGTGCGCGCCTTACGGCCGGCCTGAAAATATTTACCGTTCTGTTTTCAACCCTCATAGCTCCGGGGCTGTTGGCATTGTTAATAGCGTAAACAGTTGGACGGCTATGCGTATACCGCTGAATATCTGCGGCGCGCGGGCCGGCAATATACCTGCTGCCGCCGTTTACATAAGTATTATTGATAACAGTTGTGCGGTTTATAATATTAACCACCCGGGTATGCGGCACATAATAGTCGTAAATATTAGGGCGGGTGATATAAGCCTCGGGTGCAAATGCCCAATAGCTGCTCGGCACCCGGTAACTGCTGCCAAATGATAAACTTATACTTATCCCCGGCAGTAATGGTGCCCAGCCGTAATAGCCACCGCCATGGCGCCAGCTAACCCACGCAGGTGCCCACTCATAACCCGGTATCCATTCCCATCCATAATAATCATCATAGCGCCAGCGGCCGTAGTGAAAAGTTGCCCATCCCCACGGATAGTCAGACACCCAGGTATTACCATATTCTGTCAGCACCCAATGCCCCCGCGTTGCATAAGGCCTGAAATCGTCGTCAACATCGGGTACCCAAACATCCCCATACACCGGGTCGCTTACCCAGGTACCGTAAGGGGCTAAATTATCATAGAAATCCTGCTCAGAGATCCCATAGTCCTGAGCCCTGGTTTCGCGCGGCGCGGCAACTATCAGCAACAACGCCAACAGGCCAATGCCCGCTATTTTATTTAAGATTTTCATAGTTTTATATTTTGAAAAGCGATCCATCACTTTATTTACTGATTTGACCTAACAAAATATAAAACGTTTAGCCCGCTAATTGTTTTAAATAAAGCAGGCGCTTTACGGCGTTTTATTAGCGGCTGTATTAATAACCTCCTTTAAGGTTTCTATAACCGGGTCAAGGCCCGCACCAAAATATTTTTCATTCTTTTCAGGTGTCATCCGGATATCAGGCAGCAGGCCCCTGCCCCGGTCGTTTTTAGCATTTACCGCATAGGTCCAAAACAAGGGCAAATGCAGTTTTAAACGGGTATTTGGCAAAGTAACATCTACCAGTATGCCGCCATCGCAGCCGGCAGCGCCGCCACCGGTTTCCTCGCCAATAATTGTGCAGTTGCGCTGTTGTTTTACAGCCGCCGCAAAAAGGGCGGCTGCCGAGAAGGTGCCGCCGTTTATTAACAGGTAAACATTGCCTTTAAAACTACCCATCCGGGTTTGCTGTATAACATCATCATTATAAACCTCGCGGTACAGCTGCCTGTTAATATTTTCGATATCATGCAGGATAGTCATGTCTTTGGCAGTATTGTCGGCCAGGTGCTTAAAAAAGGTAGGATTTACATACATTTCATCGGCCAGGGTAAATTTAAAATCGTTGGTCATGAAATAGCCCATCAGGTCCGCCGCTACCGAAGTTTTACCGCCCGGATTATCGCGCAGGTCAATTACCAGGTTCTCTGCCTTATGCTGTTTAATATCCTTAAATAGTTGGCGGTGTAATGATTCATATTCTTTTTTATAGACAAAATCGGGGACGCGCAAAAACGCCGTATTTGGCATATCTGCGGGATAGCTAACCGAGGGCAATCTTTCGGGATTTATAGTGCGCGGCATTACTTTGGCTGCCTTAAAAAGACGGGTTTTAATTACCCCTTTATATTTAACGGTAATTAAAAATTGTCCCTGATTGCCATGCAATAAATTATACAGCCAGTTAAACTCCTTTTCAATTCTAAAATCCTTAAAGCTGTTGCTATAGCCATCACCTGATTCCAGGCTATGCATTTGCTGCAATATTGAAGTGCCGCGTTCATTATTGATCACTAAAATTTCGCTCCCGGCTTTTAACAGCGAGTCGTCTGCCCGGGCACGGCGCTTTATAAACAGCCGGTTATCCTCGGTATAAATAGTAAACGGCAGTAGCAATGCGGGCGTGAGGTTTAACTGCCGGATAGTTTCGTCTGCAAAAGACACATGGGTATGCCCCGATTCTATTTTGACTACCATTGTTTGAAGCACTTTCCAAAAATCCAGCTCATTCATTGGATGGTCAAGCTTAACCTGAGCCTGGTTAAAATAATAGTCGATGGTATCCTTAAACTCGTACCGGTACAGGCTTGGGTGGGCCTTTTCTAAAGTCGTCCGAAAGAAAACAAAATCAGTTTTTAATTGGTTTACTGAATAATATTTACCGAAATTGCTTTTTACGGTGTCCTGCCCCCGGCAGAAAACACAAAGCGACAGTGCGAGAATTGATAGATAAAGGCATTTCATAGGATGCCTAAATATATTAAAAGTAACCATCGCAAACAAAACAGCGGCTTAAATTTCAACAATCGGGTTCACCTTATACTAAACAATTTTTATTTGAATATTTTTACATTCATTTTTTATCAGATCATAATATGAGCACAGAAGTAAATATTCCACGCCTTGACCTTAATACCTATGTAAACGGTACTGCGGCAGAGCGTAAACAATTTTCGGACGATATTGGCAAAGCTTTTAATGAAACCGGCTTTGTTACCATTACCAATCACGGTTTAAGCAAAGAATTAATTGATAAACTTTACGCACAGGTAAAAGCGCTTTTTGCCCTGCCCGACAGCGTAAAATCAAGCTATGAGATACCTGAACTTGCCGGCCAGCGCGGCTATACCGGCAAGGGAAAAGAAACCGCCAAAGGATTTAAAACCCCCGACCTGAAAGAGTTTTGGCAGATTGGCCAAACCGTTACCGATAACCCGGCACTTAAAGCAGAGTACCCGAAGAACCTGGTAGTAAAAGAACTGCCCGAATTTAATACCACCACTTTAGAGGTTTACAGCAAGCTGGAAGCAGCCGGCAAGCAGTTACTGCGCGCTATTGCCGTATACCTGGGCCTTGATGAGCATTATTTTGATGATAAGGTGCATAACGGTAACTCTATTTTACGCACGCTGCATTATTTCCCTATCGAGGACCCGGATTCAGTACCGGCGGATGCTGTACGTGCCGGCGCGCATGAGGACATCAACCTGATCACTTTACTGATTGGCGCCAGCGCCGACGGCCTGGAACTGCTTACCCGTGACGATAAATGGTTCCCGGTGAAAGCGCATGGCGAGGACCTGGTAGTTAATGTGGGCGATATGCTACAACGTTTAACCAACAACAAACTAAAATCAACTACTCACCGGGTGGTTAATCCGCCGCGCGAATTAATGAAGAACTCGCGGTATTCGGTTCCGTTCTTCCTGCACCCGGTGTCTGATATGGATCTGACGTCCTTACCTTCAACTGTTGATGCCGCGCATCCAAAACTATATACAGACATTACCGCCGGCGAATACCTGGATGAGCGCCTTCGCGAAATAGGGTTGAAGAAATAGTTTAGCGTTTATAAGTAACTTTTAACAGGCATATCATAACCCGGTATGCCTGTTTGTTGTTTAAGGTAAACTGGTAAAATCAATTTGCGGGTGCGGGTTACCGGTAACTGATCTTGTCAACGGCGTAAGCAATGGCGTAAAGTCATTAAAGAAACCGCCGTTACGCAGATAAAACAGGCTACCTGCAACACTGCCGTTATAATCTTTCCTGTAATTGATCTTTGCGGTTGCATCGCCGGTGAAAAGCGCTTCATTTAGCGGATACCATTTGCCGTCGATATCAACTATCCATTGGTTACCAAAAGAAACACTCCTTGACTTATCGCCTCTTTCCGGATCAAAATTTTCTAAAAACGAATGTAATCCCTTTAAATACGACCCGGATTGCGGCCGTTTAAAACTGGCAAGCAATTGCCAGCCGGCTGACTTTAGCGGTTTAAAATAAGCGGTATATATCGTGGTCTCGGCTGCTATATCACCCTGGGCATGGATCAGAAAGCAATAAGTCTGCCCTGCCACCCAGGGATAGATCATATAACTTTGCCCGCCGGACCCTTCGCCGCCAAACTCGCCGCTGTGAACCTTACTGCCTTTTTTTAAGCGTTGTATTTTTAAATTACCAGGGATGCTTTTGGGGTCATCAGTAGCATACGGGCTCCATACCGAAAACAAAATGCGCCGTTCAGTTGCCGAGTTTACCTGCATCCCAAAATAACCACCGCTAAAGCCATCTGCCATAAAATAAGACCCGGTAACATCCTGCCCAACCGGTACCGTAACCTCATTATAGAACCATTCTGTTGTATTTTTTGCTTCTGCAGGTACTACGTAGTTTAAATGCACCGACGGGCCGCGCCGTCCCCAGTAAAAATAATTGCCCTGGTTGTTTTTAACGTAAGCCGCGCCATTTTTTAGTGCCGGCCCGGCTAATACCAGGTCGCTTATCCCGGCAAAGACAGGCCCGGTTCTTGACAGACCGCGTAGCTCAACTTTAATATAGCCGGGTTCTTTAACCGTTATACTGCCAAAATTCACTGTTTGAAATTCAGTATTTGAAACTGACCGGATTAAATTGTTATTTAAAACGTTAACACCTATTCCGCTTGATCCGCTGTTGACGCGTAGCTTTAAGCTTATATTTAAATTACCCGTTGCTTCGGCGCGAAAATAAATGCTGACCACATCGTCGCTGTTATACCAGTTGGTTAAACCTTCGTCAGTAATTGAAGCCTTTGCATTAGGGGCAAGCCAGCTATTACCGCCCAACGGTATGGTAACCGTACTATCAATAAATTGTTGAGCGGCTGATACGGCGCCCAGGGAACCGACGAGAAAAATCGCTGTTAATAATACCCGGCTAATAAAATTACCGGCTATACCTGTTAAAACTAAAGCTGTGTCGGCCCGTAAATTACAATTTGCCATCCATCTCAGCTTTGATGGCCCTTAACAATTCGTGCGGGTGCTGCGAGCCAATGATGTAAACCAATCCATCTCTGTCTGTTAAGTGGATAGCATCTTTACCGGCAGCAAAAAAGCGGATGGTGCCTTTGGTGTGCAGGTTGTATACCGGGTTGTTAAATAAATAACGGCTGTAAGGCGCTATTTCTGCTTTAACGATACTGTTCAGATCAATTTTAACCAGGCGGGTTGTCCACAGGCCATTTAGCAAAATGCTTTTATTCTCAACCCGGGTTCTGAAATGCAGCAGGAAACCCATGATGATAGAAATAATCAAAATAGCAAAACCGACAACCGCCAGCAAATCGCCGTTTTTATCGTCCACATCGGTAAGGGCGTAGGCGGCAAAACAAAATATAGCCAATACCAAACGGATGGATAGCGGGATAAATTCCCTGCCCAGGTATTGTTTCTCGGTGTAAACTGTTTTTCCGCTCATTTTACTTTATACAATTCGAATATAGTTACTTTTTTGGTGTTATCAGCTACTTTATAACGTTCGTCAAGCCGGTGGCCGCCTATCCATATAATGTGGCCGTTACCATTTATTAATAACGGTATTTTATTTTTTTCGTGCAGCGGTATTTTAAGATTGATGAAAAAATCACTCAGTTTTTTGCGCGTTTTCATCCCCAGGGGATAAAAAGCATCGCTTTGCTGCCACGTACGGATGCTTAATGGATAAACCAGTTTATCCGCATCAACAGAAACTGCCATCGGGTTATCTTTTACAATAAGGGGTGTATCATCATGCAATACCGTTAGTTTATAATCGCCGTAATTAATACTATTATCAGTACCCGATAGCTCGACCGGCTCATCTGCCGGCTTATTTTTTGGGGTGATGATCAGTTTGTCCCGGTCAAGTATCAGCTTAAAATTTGCCGCCTCAAAAACCTTACCCGAATGTTTATTTAATACCGATATCAAATCATCCACGGCGGTCTCATTAAAGCCGTAATCCTGCAACAGCTTAAACAACAAAAGCCTTTGCGGGTTTAGGGCTTTAACAGCATCCAGTTGCAGATAAACATCATCACCACTATCAATAAACAGCTCTTTTTTTAGTTCGGCCTGGCGCAGTCCAAGCAGCACCTCCATATCCCTGAAATGCCGCAGGTTATTTTCGAAAGTGTGTTCCAGGTTGGGATTAAGCTGCTGCAGCTTGGGGATCACCTCATGTCTTAATTTGTTTCGGGCATATTTTACAGATGCGTTTGAGCTGTCTTCTGTATAACTGTAGCCGTTTTGCTTAATCAGCGCTTCTATCTCGCCGCGCGTTAAAAATAACAGGGGCCTTACCAGCCATCCGTTTTTTGGTAAAATGCCATGCAGGCCGGCAATGCCGGTGCCGCGCACCAGGTTTAACAATATTGTTTCAATCGCGTCGTTTTGGTGATGCGCCAGCGCGATGACGGTGTAATTGTTTTGTTGCCTTAACTGCTCAAACCAAGTGTACCGTAACTCGCGCGCTGCCATCTGGATGGATATTTTATTTTCAGCGGCATATTGTTGGGTGTCGAAATTGATGGTATGAAAGGCTGCGTTATTTTGTTGGGCAAGGGTTTTACAAAATTGCTGATCGGCATCAGCTTCGGCGCCGCGTAATTGAAAATTACAGTGCGCAATTGCAAAATTATAACCGGATGATTTTAATAAATGCACCATTAATACAGAATCCATACCGCCGCTTACCGCGGCCAGCAGCGTGCCGCTACGTTCAAACAGGCGGTTTTGGTCAATAAAATCGGTGAATTTTTTATCCGGGAGCATCATCAAAATTATTAATTTAATAACCCCAACAAAAAACTAATTTTGCAGCAGTGAATAAATACGTTTTAAGTTTATTGTTTTTACTGGCGGCAGCGTCGGTTTGGGGCCAAAGCAAATCAAAAGTAAACCTGGTTAGCTCAAGCACCATGCGGGCCGTACCGGGCCCAAACGGCGGCCGGATAATCAAGGTGCATAACGGCGTATTTAAACAGGACTATTCAACATTAACCTCTGACAGCGCCTACTTTTACCCGGATCTGAACATGGTTGACGCGTTTAGTCACGTTGTTATTAACCAGGGCGATACGGTACACATCTACTCAGACAAGTTAAACTATAACGGTAACACTAAAATTGCCTTATTAACAGATCACGTGATAATGGTTGATAAGGACGCTACCTTAACCACCAATAACTTTACCTATAATACAGCCACCCGCATTGGTACTTATGTTGATGGCGGCAAACTGGTAAACAAAGGCAACACGCTTGTAAGTAAAAACGGCTACTATTTTGCATTCTCCCGCGACGCTTATTTCAGGTATGATGTTGTTTGCACCACGCCTGATGCGGTGATTAAAACGGATACCATGCGCTATAACTCGGGCACCCGGATTACCTATTTTTATGGGCCCACCATTATAACGGGTAAGGATAAAGATAACTTGTACACCGAAAACGGCACCTATAATACGATTACCGAGCAGGCTTTTTTTGGCAAAAGGAATTTATACACCCAGCAAACCAAAACACTCAGGGGCGATAGTTTATTTTATGACCGCCTTAAAGGTTATGGCCGCGCAACCCGGCATGTTACTTTTAATGACAGCGAACAGCGGATAACGCTAAAGGGAGACCTGGGCGAATATTATAAATCAAATGAAGAAGCGGTGATGACGCGGAACGCCTACATGATCTTTGTGACGGAAGATAGCACGGCCGCGAAACCTGCCGCCGATAAAAAAGCGGCGACCGAGCCTGCAGCGCTAACCAAAGCGACCAGGCTTTTAAAAGTCGACAGTATTGCTAAACAGGCACCGGCATTAAAGGGTGATATTAAGCCCGGCGATAAAAAACTTACGCTGAAAGGCATAACAGATTCGATTACCAAAAAACTGCCGGCAGGCCCCAGGCCAACCATTCCGGTCAAAAGCAGTACCATCAAAAGCCTGACCGACTCGGTCAACAAAAAATTACCGGGGCTAAAAAACACGCCTTTATCTCCCACGCAGGCACAAACCGTTAAAAAAATCATCCCAACCTTTACCAGTGTCTACAAATTTGCCGATACAGTAAAAGACGTACCTAAGGCGCGCCCTAATATCCATTACGACTCTCTGTTTTTGGTTGGCGATACGCTGGCCACACAAGTAATAACGTACAAGCAGCTTAAGGCGTTAAAACAACAGCAATATGATGCCAGCCACCGCGACACGTCAATTAAAATTGTAAAAAAGGCAGCGCCGATCGTTTATACCAAAGCCCCTAAGTTTATTAAGCTTGAGCCGATGCAATGGCCGGTAGATACCAGCTTTATCCGCCGCGAATATTTTGGAAAACCTGCCCCACCCAAACCGGCCGCCCCTAAAAAAGGAGATAAACCAAAAGCTACGGCCCAGGATACGTTACGGCGTAAAAAAACAGCCGATTCGCTGGCCCTATTGGCGCCAAAAGGCCTGAGTGATACGGCAAGGATCAGGATAGTGAGGGCTTATAACCACACCAAAATATTTAAATCTGACCTGCAGGCCAAGGCCGACTCGATGTTTTATGCCAGCAGCGACTCAACCATCCGGATGTATGTAAACCCGATGATCTGGACCCAGGCATCGCAACTCTCGGGTGATACGATCAACCTGCAAATGAAAAATAAAAAGCTGGATAACCTGGATATGTACCCGGCGGCTTTCATTGTAAATATTGAAAAGAAAGATTCTACGTTTTACAATCAGTTTGGCGGCAAGAGAATGCATGGCACGTTTAAAAACGGTAAATTAAATTCGTTTGCAATTATCGGCAATGCCGAAACCATTTATTTTAAGCGCGATACGGTAAAAAATATCGTAACAGATATGTCAAGGACGGTGAGCGGTAAAGCTTATTTTAATTTTGAAAACGGCGAACTGGCAAATAACTCTTTTGTAGAAAAATACGAAGCCCGGGGGATGCCGATAGGGAAGGTAAAAGAAGACGACAAGATCCTGAAAGGGTTTATCTGGAAACCAAAGGACCGGCCGGTATCCAAAGAGTCTGTTTTATCATCGTACCACAGCAAAAAAGCTGTTGCCCCAAAGCCGCCTGCAAAAGCCGGCGCCGCCGCTTCCAAACCGGGCAAGGCCCCGCTTAAAAAACCGGCAGACCTTAAAGCCGGTAAAGACACGTCCGGTAAACCGGCTAATCTTAAAATACACACGGATAGCCTTACCAGGCCGGGCGTAATTAACTTAAAGCGTGATACATTGGCCAAGCCGCCGGCAATACCAAAAACGGGTAAGGACAGCGTGAAAAAGGACACGGCACCGGCAGTGCGGAAATCCATCATTTTAAAACCCTAATAAAAGGATTATTGCGCGTTTAAAAACGTTATCAGCTGCGCTACCGCGGCAGCACGGTGACTGATGTTGTTTTTTTCAGCCAGCGTCATTTCGGCAAAGGTGATATCATAACCGTCAGGCTGAAAAATCGGGTCGTAACCAAAACCGGCGGTGCCGCTTAATTCTTCGCGAATGGTCCCTTCAACCATCCCTTCAAAAAAATATTCCGCGCCTTCCCACATCAAAGAGATCACCGTCCGGAAACGCGCTTTTCGATTTCCTTTGCCTGCCAAATTTTTTAAAACCAGGGCATTATTTGCTGCGTGATTACCCTGCTGGCCGGCGTAACGTGCCGAGTAAACACCCGGCTCGCCGTTTAAAGCGTCTATCTCCAGTCCGCTGTCATCACCAAAGCAGTTAACCCGGTATTTATCATAAATATAATGGCTTTTGATGGATGCATTGTCACGAAAGGTGGTACCCGTTTCGGCAATATCATCATGGCAATCAATATCGTCAAAACTTAATAACTGTATGCGTCCGGCCAGTTTAGCCTCAACTTCTTCCAGCTTGTGGGCGTTGTTGGTTGCAAATACTAATTGCTTCATGTATTACAAATTTTTCATTTGATCCCAGAAAGCTTTTTTGTGTGCGGTGCTGTCCATCATTTCATCAAAGCTAAAGCTGTATAGTGCCGTATATCCCCCGGCATCTTTAAGCTCGTTAAGCGCTAACGCCTCCATATTTGCGGGCAAAGCATCTTTGCCCAGGATCAGCAGCCTTTGGGGTTTAAAATAACTTAACAGTTCATCTAATGCGGCATTGCGGTTTTTAGCCATATTAAAGATAGCGATATCATCTAGCTCATGCTCTTTACGTTTCAATATATTTTGGAGTGCGGTTAAATGCACATCGTCAATAAAATCGTGCCCGGTATAATGTGTGATAATTAAAAATGCTTTTTTGTTTTTACCCAGGTAATTAAATTGTACCGCCGGCGTTTGTACAACAGGGTGGCTTACAGGTTCGGCAGGGGGCAGTGAAGCGGCCTCAGGCAACACATCGGCAACGGGGCGGCTTGTGGCCGGCCCGGCAAGCGTTTTGTCGCCTGGTAACAGGTAGATATCGTCCTGAAGTATAAACCTTAACGCGGCGGGGTTGTCTGCTCTCACTTTAACAAATTTTAACCAAAAATAGTTAAAGTGTTTGAAGCTTTATTGGCATATTCGCATAATTATAAAACCGGCGTATTAAAAGACTAGGTTTTACAGTTATAAATTGATAAATTTTACCGAAATTCGGACGTTTTTACGGGTACCGGCCCGTAGCATATTTAAATAGCATAAATGAGAAAGTTTGGGATAGTAGTTTTAGGTTTTGTTTTGTTTACAGCTGTTGCTGACGCGCAGCAAGTGGTATTAGATAAAATTATTGCAGTTATAGGCAACAGTGTTATATTACAATCAGACATCGAGGGATTAAATGCGCAGTACCAGGTGCAAAACCAGCATCCTGACAAATGCTTACTGACACAAAATTTAATCACTCAAAAATTACTGGTACAGCAAGCCGCGGTAGATAGTATTGATGTGAAAGAGGATGAGCTTCAACAGGAAATAGACCGCCGCATGCGCAGCATGACACAGCGCGCCGGCGGACAGGACAAGCTTGAGCAGTTTTTGGGCCGCTCATTATTGCAATATAAGGAAGAGATCCGCGGAGACGTAAAGGAAATGATGGTTGCACAAAAAATGCAGGCGCATATTACCGAAAAATTAAATACTACCCCGCAGGATGTAAGAGATTATTTTAGAAAAATACCTACCGACAGCCTGCCCACTTTTAACAAAGAGGTTGAGGTAGCCGAGATAGTTTTTGAGCCTAAACTAAGCAAGGAAGAAAAAGATATTTATCGTCAAAAAGCACAGGACCTGCTGGACAGGATAAAGAAAGGTGAAGATTTTGCCACCCTGGCTACTGCCTACTCACAAGATCCCGGATCAGCTGCACAAGGCGGTGATGTCGGCTTTGCAGATCGTAATACTTTTGTTAAAGAATTTACGGGCTGGGCATTCAGGTTAAAAGCCGGAGAATATTCGCCGGTTTTTGAGTCGCCGGATTATGGGTTCTTCTTTTTGCAGGTGCTTGAGCGCCGCGGCGAACAGGTACACGTACGCCATATCCTGATAACCCCGCCTATTACACCCGAAAGTTTAGACAGGGCAAAAGGCAAAGCTGATACCATATATAAACTGGTGGCCAAGTACCATACGCCGGATGTTTTCTCGCATATAGCTACGGATTACTCAGACGATAAAGAAACCAAATACAATGGTGGTTTAATGCTAAACCCCAACAATGTTGAAGTGCGCACGTCTTTTATCCCAACCGATAAATTAGACCCGCAAGTTGCACTGGTAGTTGATACCATGAAAGTGGGCGGTGTTTCAAAACCGGTATTATATACTGACGAAAGAGGCAAAAAAAGCTACCGCATATTTTATTTAAAATCTGTAATTGACGCGCATAAGGCTAACCTGGAGCAGGATTTCCCTAAAATAAAGGCGTTTGCAACCGATGATAAAATAAACCGCACCGTTAGCCAGTGGTTCGCTAAAAAAAGAAAAGAAACTTACATTAAAATCGACCCTAAATACCAGGCCTGCCCGGTGCTAAAAGATTGGGCAACAGCAAGCAGCGCCCAGGTTAACCCATAAAGCTCATGCAACACCAATCCGACGTAGAAGCTGCAAATGCTTTAAAACATGCTTACGAGCAAATTCGTAAAGAAATAGGCAATGTTATAGTTGGACAGGATGAAGTAGTGAAATTTGTGCTGATATCTATATTCAGCAACGGCCATTGTTTATTGGTGGGCGTACCGGGGCTGGCTAAAACGTTATTGGTGCACACCGTGGCGCAGGTATTGGATCTTGATTTTAACCGGATACAGTTTACCCCCGATCTGATGCCGTCAGACATTATCGGGTCTGAGATCCTGGGCGAAGACCGCAACTTTAAGTTCATCCCCGGCCCGGTTTTTTCAAATATTATTCTGGCTGACGAGATAAACCGAACGCCGCCTAAAACGCAGGCCGCTTTATTAGAGGCCATGCAGGAAAAATCGGTTACTGCCGCAGGCGTTACGCATAAGCTGTCACAACCATTTTTTGTTTTAGCCACCCAAAACCCCATTGAGCAGGAGGGCACTTACCCGCTGCCTGAAGCACAGCTTGACCGTTTTATGTTTAAGGTATCTTTAAACTATCCATCGTTTAAAGAAGAGTTGCAGATTGTAAAAAACACCACCAGCACAATAAACCAAAGCGTTGCTAAAATATTAAATGCCCAACAGATCATTTATTTCCAACAGTTGGTCAGAAATATCCCGGTGGCCGACAATGTGCTTGAATATGCCGTAAAGCTGGTTTCAAAAACACGTCCCGACGGTGAATTTGCGGCACCCCAGGTAAAACGCCTGCTAAACTGGGGAGCCGGCCCACGTGCATCGCAATTTTTAATATTGGGCGCAAAGTGCCATGCCGTTATCCACGGGAAATACTCGCCTGATATTGAGGATGTACAAGCCGTAGCCAAACCTATATTAAGCCACCGGATCGTCCGCAGCTATCACGCCGAGGCCGAGGGCTTATCTACTGATGATATTATATCGCAGTTATTTTAGTGATTGGAGATTAGTTACTATATTCCCTTCAAAAGGCTAAAAATACCTCATAATAAAAGAGGCTGACCAGTTGGTCAGCCTCTTTTATTATGGAAGGGTCACTACTAATCTCCAAAATCAATTTTCTATGGCAGAGAATACTTCCAGCAATATGTCCCATTTATGAGAAGCGTCAAGCTCCCAGATCCGCACATAGTTGTAATTGCTTACGATGTTACCTTTTTTAATCCGGGCACGGCCATAAGTATAAGCAAGATCATTACTGGTTGAGCGGCCGCCACTAATGTTTTCGGCAGATATGCTGATCGCTTCGTTATTTAAAAATTTCAGTATTTTGTCCGTACCGGTCATGGGCTCAAAGCCGGGGAAGTAATAACGACCCTCAGGGCTTAAAAACTCTTTGTAGGCACCTAATGACGACAGGGTTAAAGCTTGATTTAATGATTTATCGGTAGCTATGATGATGTTTTTCCCGTTAAACGGATCTTTGTTCACCACCGGTTTTTTGGTAGCATCAGGTTCTTTAAAATCTACCGTAGCTTCTTTTTCCATTTCGGGATGTTGAATGCCAAGGTCAATCAGCAACTTCATTTTTCCATCAGCGTCAGCCCGCCAGATCGAAACGTAGTCGCCATATACTTTATCATCCTCATTTTTACCGTTCAAATAAACGTAGGGGCCGGCGGTAAAAGCCAGGTCGCCGTTGTAGGATATGCGCGCAAATTTTGGTTCCCACTGCAGGGTACCGGGTTGTTTTTCAACGCTATTATAAAAATCTGCTATTTTAACAACTTTGGGTCTGAATACAATGCCTTCGGGGTCAGCAACGGCTAAAAAGCCTGCTTTAATACCCTTACGGGCAACCAATTTATTAAAGGCATCTTCGGCTTCAACTACTTTACTAACCCGGGCAGGTACCTGCGCTGCAGCTATAGCGGCATAACAGATAAAGGAGATGGTAGCCAATGCAATTTTTTTCATTTTTTGTGAGTTAGGGAGATTTATTAATTAATGTTTATCGGGTCGATTTTCGGACCAAGTCCTGTTTTTATTTTTTATTAACGCTAATTACTGAATTAAATTTTACTCCAGTTTGTTCCTTCTTTACTATCCTTTAACTGGAAGCCTATTTTTTGCAACCCGTCCCGTATTTTATCAGAGGTGGCGTAGTCCTGGTTACCTTTTGCTTCGTTGCGTAAATTAACAATCAGGTTCAATACTTTAGGGAGGTCATCATTAGCGGCTTGTTCGTCTTTTAATCCCAAAACATCAAACACAAAAGTGGTAATGATGTTTTTTAAAACTTCAAGATTAGCCGTGTCCAGTTTCAGTTTACCATCATGCACAGAGTTGATGATGCGGCTGGCCTCAAACAACTCGGCAATTAATACCGGGCTGTTAAAATCATCATTCATGGCATCATAGCAACGCTGCCTTAGCGGCGCCACTTCAACATCGCTGGTGGCTGATGGCTTCAGGCTATCCAGCAGGCTAACGGCATTCATTAAACGCTTAAAGCCCTTATCAGATGCTTCCATAGCCTCGTTGCCAAAATCGAGTGTACTGCGGTAGTGGGCCTGCAAAATAAAGAACTTAACGGTCATCGGGCTGTAGCCGCGGTCTAAAATAGAATGCTCGCCGGTAAAAAGCTCATGCGGCAAAAAACTATTGCCTAACGATTTTGACATCTTTTGCCCGTTTACCGTCAGCATATTGGTATGGATCCAGTAGGTAGCGGGGTTTTTATCGCAGCAGGCTATGTTTTGCGCAATTTCATTGGTATGGTGCGTAGGTACCAGGTCAATCCCACCGCCGTGGATATCAAACTGGTCGCCCAGGTATTTATGGCTCATGGCCGAACACTCCAGGTGCCATCCCGGAAAGCCAACGCTCCACGGCGAGGGCCATTTCATCAAATGCTCGGGCTTGGCCTTTATCCACAAGGCAAAGTCAAGCTTGCCGCGTTTATCATCCTGGCCGCCAAGGGTGCGGGTATTGTTTAGCAGGTCCTCTAAATTGCGGCCGTTAAGCACGCCGTAATCATGGGTACTGTTATATTTTTCAACATCGAAATAAACAGAGCCGTCAGCTTCGTAAGCGTAGCCCCTTTGCAGCATGATCTTTATCAGCTCAATCTGTTCAATGATGTGGCCCGTTGCGGTAGGTTCAATGCTTGGGGGCAGGGTGTTAAATATCTGCAAAACGTCATGAAAGCCAACGGTATACTTTTGTACAATCTCCATTGGTTCTAACTGCGCAATTTTTGCTTTTTTTGATATTTTATCTTCGCCCTCATCGGCATCACCTTCCAGGTGCCCGGCATCCGTAATATTACGTACGTAACGCACCTTATACCCGATATGGGTAAGGTACCTGAATATCAGATCAAACGATATATAGGTACGGCAATTGCCTAAATGCACATCGCTGTATACCGTGGGCCCGCAAACGTACATACCCACGTGCGGAGCATTAAGCGGCTTAAATTCTTCTTTTTTACGTGTTAAAGTATTGTAAACAAATAAATTTTGCTCCATGGTGGCAAACTTACGATTTTTCGGTTTTAGTTGGGTGGCCGGATTAAGCTGATTGCGCGGGTGATTAATTTTTACAATCGGTCAACCTGTTAACATTCTTGTTTTACTTCAGTAGCAGGTCTGCACATACGGGGTAATGATCAGATAATTTTCTTTCGATGATCGTATAGCTGGTAACGTCAAAACCCGGGGTGGCCATAATATAATCTATCTGGTAGTTTGGAAAATCGCCGTTATAGGTGCGCCCCAGCCCGAAGCCTTTCTCGCAGAAGGTATTCTTGAGCCCCTTAGCCATTTGGTTTACCGCGAATGATGACGGCGTATCATTAAAATCGCCGGAAATGATATAAGGGTACGGACACTGCGACGCGTGGCTCCTTATTTTAGCAACCTGTTCACTGCGCTTGATGAATGCTTTTTTTAATTTGCTGCCCAAGCGCCTGGTTGAGCTAAGGTCGGGCTTCCCTTTTTTAGCAACGGTGTCCAGATAACGGTAATCCTCGGGCTCAAAATTGATCGACTGCAGGTGCATGCTGTACACTCTGAAAATACGTCCATTTTTATTAATGTCGGCATACAGGCATTGATTACCGTTATTCATTCCGGATAACTGGATAAGCCCTTTTGAAACTATCGGATATTTTGAAAAAATAGCCATGCCTGATTTCTCTTCATCGCTACCGGAAAAGTTCTCAAAATAGTAATTATCGGATCCGATAATTTTTGACACGGAGTCGATCATGGCATATTGGCCGCGTTTGCGCGCGTAAAATTCTTGTATGCCTATAACATCCGGTTGTTTTCCGGCTATTATCTCCAGGATCTCATGTTTGGTGGAGATGTCTTTACCCGAGCCAAATTTTTTAAAGTCGTGGACATTATAGGTCATCATTCTGATAGCGTTCGGGTCCTGCGGTTTTACAACGTTGCTGTTTCCCGGATGCATCCCGATGTTATCCTCTAATACCGTAATCCCGCAAAGTATGCCTAAAACAGAGATGAGCACCAACCATTTTTTACGCAGGGCCCAATAAACCATCATAATTATATTGCTCAGCAATAATAGCGGATAGGCCAGCCCGAAAAAAGCTACGGGCCAGAATTTTCTGGGATCGGTTATCGGGGCGAGATAACTTATCAGCAAAGCCAGGCATAAACCACAGTTAATCCATAAAAAAACTTTATCAATAAAGGGTAGTTTTTGCTTTGATCTCATTTTTTGCTGGCGCGAAATAATGTTTCTTTTTCCTGCTTGCTCAGGTTATCATATCCCGTCGTCGAAATTTTATCTAAAATACGGTCAATCTCTTCTTGCCTCGGCGTGCCCGGCGCGCTGCGGTCCATATTATTTGACGCTACTTTTAGTTTGGATCTTTTCTTAAAAATGCCGGCTATGGCGCCAATCATATCCCGACCTTTTTGCAGTTGCCTTACGTATATAAACCCAAACAAGGCGCCACCCAGGTGCGCAATTTCGCCACCCGCGTTAGGGCCATTTATACCCCAAAAGCCCATTGCAACATAAAACAGGGCTATCCATTTTAACTTAACGGGCACTATGCCAAAAAGCATTATGGTATAGTTTGGAGTAATAGTTGCGGCACCTGCAATAATAGCCATAACACTGGCCGAACCACCTACCACCGCGCTCAGTAACAGTACACCGCTTTGTGAAAATGCCGGAAATATATTATAACTGGCCACAAAAAGCAAGGCGCCCGCCAATCCGCCCAGCAGGTATAAACCTAATATACGCTTATTTCCTAAAAACTCTTCAAATATCTGCCCCATCCAGTATAACCAAAGCATGTTAAACAGCAGGTGCCAAAAATCGGCATGCATAAACATGTAGGTAAAAGGTGTCCAGAAGCGGACCGCCAGCTTGGGCAGATAGGCCGGCAATGACAGGTAATCGTAACTATAAACATCTACAATATTGGTTCTGAATACCAGCTTTTCAAATATGGATAGCGCACTAATCACCAAAAAAATAAATACATTAATGCCAATGAGCAGGTAGAGTTTACTACCTGAATGGAACATTTTGTATTGTATATTTTGCCAAAAATTCATGATCGTATAAACCTCGTTAAATCAAATTTCGGGGACCTTGCAGGCGCCATGCTTTTACTAATATAAAACCTAAAATAGCACCGCCCAGGTGAGCAAAGTGCGCAACATTATCGCCCCCAAACTGGCCCACGCCCAATGACAGCTCAATTAACACATAAACCGGGATAATATATTTTGCTTTTACCGGTACCGGTATAAACATGATCATTAGCTCGGCGTTTGGATAGAGCATACCAAAGGCAATCAGCAAACCAAATATTGCACCCGAGGCACCAACCATGGGCGCAAATAAAATTTCCTGAAGTTTGGCAATCACGGCAGGATCAGCACGGAAATCTAACGGTACCGTAAAACTGCCGGTCATAGCATGCACCTCGTAAGCCTGAACCAGCATTTGCAATGCCAAAGCGCCTATCCCACAAATAAAATAAAAAGCCAGGAAACGTTTTGAACCCATAACATACTCAACTATCCCTCCGAACGAATATAGCGCAAACATATTAAAGATGATGTGCATCCACCCGCCATGCATAAACATGTAGGTGATGGGCTGCCACGGTTTAAATAATGGCGACGCAAAATAGTAAACCCCAAACATAGCCCCTACCGGATCGGCAGTGCCGGCAAAATTATGACTATAGATTAATGATGGCAAAAAGCATATAATATTGATGATCAACAGGTTTTTTACAACCGGGGGTAAATGGGCTAACGGGGATTGCATAGATGTTTAAGTATATTTTTATTTAAGGTTATTTTTCAAACCGTTCTATTAATTCATTTAATGTAAAGGTACTAATTACCGGCTTGCCATTTAGCGCCACATTTGGCATCTGGCATGCAAAAAGCTGGTCGGTTAACAGGTTCATTTCTTCTGATGACATTTTGGTACCGGCTTTAATAGCTGCATTACGTGCTAAGGACCGGGCAAGGTTGTCCCGCTTATCCAGTTTTAATATAGACTGGTTGTTTTTAAACCCTTCCAGTAAACGTTCCAGCAATTCATGTTCGCCCACATTATTCAGGTCTGCCGGTATCCCCTCAACCACTACCGTGTTTTTGCCAAATTCGCGGATATCAAAACCAAGCGCCCTGATATCCGGCATCAGCTCTCTCAATAACTCAAAATCGGCGCCGTTTAGTGTAAGCGACTGCGGAAATAAGCTTTGCTGGCTAACCCCCGAATGGTTTTGCAGTTGTTGTAAAAAGCGTTCGTACAATATCCGCTCATGCGCGGCCTGCTGGTTGATGAGCATAAAACCCGATTTGATCTGCGACATGATAAACCGGTTATGGATCTGGAAAAACTGTCTGTCGGTTGATTTTACAATCTCCTGCTCATTCACCGCCAGGGTTTCTTCGGCATGTATTTCCTGCTGAACGATGTTATCTCTCTTGCTGATCTCGTACAGCGTATCCCAGTTTTTGGGGATAGGGTTGCTTCGGTTACTGTTATTACTGCCGCCGCCGGTATCGCGTAAAAAAGGCAATTCGCGGTCGGTTTTGGCAAACGGATTAAAATCAGGGTTAAAAGCAATTACCGGCGCAATGATCTCTGCAAAAGGCTTGGGCGTTATTAAATGCTCAATGCTGTTTTCCTGGTCAAAATCCAAACTCGGGGTTATGTTATATCGCCCTAAAGAACGTTTCACTGCCGAGCGGATGATTGCATAAATAGCTTTCTCGTCCTGGTATTTGATCTCGGTTTTAGTTGGGTGTACGTTGATATCGATTTTTGAAGGATCAATATCAATAAACAGCACATATAACGGGTAAGTATCGTCAGGCAGCAATTCCTCAAAAGCGGTTAATACGGCGTGATTCAGATACGGGTCCTTAATAAACCGGTTATTTACAAAAAAGAACTGTTCGCCGCGGGTGCGTTTGGCAAACTCGGGTTTGCCCACAAATCCCCGCAGGTTAATAATTGTGGTATCCTCTTCAACCGGAACCAGGCGCTGGTTATAGTTATTGCCAAACAGGTGGATAACGCGTTGTTTTAACGTGGTTGACGGCAAATGATAAACCTCCTGCCCATCATGATGCAGCGTAAAAAATACCTCGGGGTGCGCTAATGCCACCCGTTGAAACTCGTCAATAATATGGCGCATCTCCACCGGGTTACTTTTTAAAAAGTTACGGCGTGCCGGTATGTTATAAAATAAATTCTTTACCGATATTGACGTACCCGCTATGCCCGAACAGGCTTCCTGTTTGATCACCTCAGATGCTTCGATGAAAATCTGTGTACCCAGCTCATCCTCATGGCGGCGGGTTTTTAGCTCGACCTGCGCAATAGCGGCGATGGATGCCATTGCCTCGCCCCTGAAACCCATGGTGCGGATAGCAAACAGATCCTCGGCTTTCTTAATTTTCGACGTGGCATGGCGCTCAAAGCTCATACGCGCGTCGGTACCGCTCATGCCGCAGCCATTATCAATAACTTGTATCAATGATTTGCCGGCATCCTTAACAATCAACTGTATCTTATCCGCCCCGGCGTCAATAGCATTTTCAATCAGTTCTTTTACCGCGGATGCCGGTCGCTGTACCACCTCGCCGGCGGCGATCTGGTTAGCAACTGAGTCCGGTAAAAGCTGAATTATATCTGACATTTATAAAATTTCCCTTCAATTTCGTTTTCGATGCTAAATTAATTATTTGATAGCATAACTTTTCTTTTTTTTGACTCAGCCCGCCCCTGTCTGAAAGACCGGAGGGCGAACCTGAGGCAAATAATAATTAAATGGTTTCCTAACTTTATGATTAACTGGTTGTATATACCTTAAGTGTAATATATTTACAGCACACATCATCTGTATGAAAAAACTTTGGCCCCTCCTGCTGCTTTTTGCGGCAGCCTGTAAGCAAAAAGAGTATAATGCCGATCTCTTAGTTAAAAACGCAGTAGTTTACACCGTCGACAGCGCGTTTACCACCGCTAATGCCTTTGTTGTAGCTGCCGGAAAAATTGTAGCCGTTGGCGATTTGGCGACGCTGCAGGATAAATACCTGGCCCGCGAAGTTGTGGATGCCAAAGGAAAAAGCGTATACCCCGGCTTTATTGATGCGCACGCTCATTTTTTAGAATATGGTTTGGGCCTGGTACAGTTAGATCTGAAAGGGCTTAAAAGCTGGAACGAACTTATTGATACGGTAAAAGCTTATGCTGAACGGACCCCCGATGGCTGGATAATTGGCAACGGCTGGGACCAGAACTTATGGACAGGAAAGCAATTTCCGGATAAGGCGAAATTGGATTCCCTGTTCCCGGTAAGGCCCGTGATATTGCACCGGGTTGACGGGCACGCTGTGATTGCCAACCAGGCGGCCTTAAACATTGCAGGTATTAAGCCCGGGCAAATTGTTAACGGCGGCCAGGTTGAAACCGTAAACGGCAAGCTTACAGGTATACTGGTTGATAATGCGGTAGGTTTGGTAACGCGCAAAATACCCGACCCGACAGATCAACTGATACAAAATGCCCTGCTGAGTGCGCAAAGCAACTGTTTTGCGGTAGGATTAACAACTGTTGATGATTGCGGCCTGCCTTATACCATGGTTAGCACCATTGCCGAGCTGCAGCATAAAGGCGCCCTGAAAATGCGGTTGTATGTAATGCTGGCCGACAGGCAGGAAAATTATGATTATCTTTTTAAACGTGGCGTATTTAAAACCCCGGGGCTGGATGTGCGCGCATTTAAAGTTTATGCTGACGGTGCGCTGGGCTCAAGAGGCGCATGCTTATTAAAACCCTACAACGACAAAAAAAACTGGAACGGTTTTTTATTAAGCAGCCAGAAACATTTTGAGGAAGTAGCAAAAATGATTGCCGAAAAAGGTTTCCAGATGTGTACCCATGCCATTGGCGACTCGGCTAACCGGGTTATCCTTAAAACTTATGCCAGCGTGTTAAAAGGCAAAAACGACCGGCGGTGGCGCATTGAGCACTCGCAGGTAGTATCGCCCGATGATATCAATAAGTTTGGTCAATACAATATTATTCCATCTGTACAGCCAACCCATGCCACGTCTGATATGGAATGGGCCGGGCAGCGCCTGGGGAGCCAGCGGCTAAAGTCGGCTTACGCTTACAAACAATTGCTGCAACAAAATGGCTGGATGCCTTTGGGAACGGACTTCCCGGTAGAGAATATTAGTCCGTTTTACACCTTTTACGCAGCAGTAGTGCGTAAAAATCTGAAAGGACTACCGGCAAACGGGTTCCAGCCGGAAAATGCCCTTAGCCGCGATGAAGCATTAAAAGGCATGACCATTTGGGCTGCAAAAGCTAATTTTGAAGAAAAAGAAAAAGGCAGCATTGAAGTAGGTAAATATGCCGACTTTATAATAACCGACCAGGATTTGATGAAGGTTAATGCCAGTGCATTGCCAAAAGTTAACGTATTAAAAACCTATATAAACGGAGAAAAAGTATATGAGCGAAAATAAGCCAAACTGCTTACTTATAATTTTATTAGCATTTACCTTATTCAATTATGCATGTGCACAAAACGCTGGTCAGGCTTATCTTAAAGAACAAAAACTGGTTGAGCAATCAACCGTGTTATTAAATAATGACAATTATCTTATCCCGCTTAAAAACATTGGCAATTTAAAGATTGCCAGCATCCACTTATCAAACCCCTATGCTTCGGGTTTTGACAGTTTGTTAAATAAATATGCCCGGGTACGGTCTGTCAGCATAGCAGCTTATGCCGGTAAGCCCATCAGCAATTTAACTGCCGATTTAAAATCATACAACACGATAATAGTGCAGGCCAATGAGGCTGATCTTAACAATGCCCAGCTGGTAAAATTTATAACAGATAATCAGCATGTCAGAAACGTGGTGGTTGCTTACTTTGGCAGGGGGCAGGCGCTGGATAAACTAAACGAGGTTACCGCGCCGATACTATACGCAGAGCGGACCACAGCAGTAGCCGCCGGCTTTAGCGCGCAGGCTATTTTTGGCGGCATTGCCCTTACCCGGAAGTTAACCGGCACAGTTACCCAGCGTTACCGGTTTGGGATGGGTTTTTTAACAGAGAAAACCCGGCTTGAATACAGCGTGCCCGAGGCCGCCGGCATTAACTCGGGCAATTTGCAGGACATTGATAAAATTGCCAAAGAAGCCATGCTGGCCCATGCCACACCCGGCTGCGTGGTTTTGGTTGCCAAAGACGGCAAAGTGATATTTAATAAAGCCTATGGTTACCGCACCTATTCGGCAGATGTGGCTGATCAGATCACGGATATTTTTGATGTGGCGTCAATGACCAAAATATCTGCAACCACCATTGCGGCCATGCAGCTTAAGGACGAGGGCAAACTAAATGTTGACTCGACTTTGAGTTATTACCTGCCCATTACCCGCAATACCAATAAAAGCGATATACAGCTGCGCGAATTATTGCTGCACCAGGCCGGCCTCATCCCCGATATCCCAACTTTTGAAAAAATAACACCTGCCGACCACAGTACCGATTCATCAGCGCTGTATCCTGTCAAGGTTAATAATGGTTACTACCTGCGTAAAGACTATTTTAAAGATATTATGTTCCCTGCGATACTCAACTCGCCGCTCAGGACGCGCGGGCAATATGTTTACAGTGATTTGAGCATGATCTTAATGCAGCAGGTTATTGAGGCTGTTACCAACACGCCTATCAACCAATATGTGCAGCAGCAGTTTTATAACCGGTTAAACATGCAAACTGCGGGCTTTTTACCGCTTTCGCGGTTTTCGCCCGGCCAGATCGTACCTTCCGAGGATGATGAAGTTTACCGCCATGCCGAACTGGTGGGCTATGTAAACGATCCGACAGCTGCCCTGATGGGCGGGGTTGCGGGCCATGCCGGTTTATTTGCCAGCGCTAATGATATTGCCATCCTTTACCAGATGTTGTTAAACAAAGGTTCGTACGGTGGCGACCAGTACTTTAAACCGGAAACGGTTGATCTGTTTACCTCAAAACAAACCCGCATCAGTCGCAGGGGTTTGGGTTTTGACCGCTGGGACCCCATAACAGATCATCATTATCCATCTGAACTGGCATCGCCGGATAGTTATGGCCATACCGGTTACACGGGCACCTGCGTTTGGGTTGATCCTAAATATAACCTGGTATATGTATTCCTGTCAAACCGCACCTATCCCAAGGTAAGCAGCAAGCTGGGCAGCCTTAATATAAGGCCCCGCATACAGGATGTGATTTATAAAGCAATAGCGAAAGGGCTTTAGCCGGGGATTACAACACCTGGTTAAACTCCAGCCGCTCGCCGTCAGGGCCCGTTATATTAAAATACCTGCAACCGTCCGTCCAGAACTGCAGGAACACCGGCCCGGGCTCAATGATATTGAATCCGCCTTCTTTAATAATGGAATAGGCTTCGTCTATATCTGCCACATCAAAAGCTACATGGTCGATATGCCCGTCTTTACGCGCGGCTATTTCAGGTAGTGCGTTATTAGGCAGCTGGTATAGCTCAATAATCATCGCATCGCGCTTCATCATCATACAGATACCCTGTTCGCCGTTATGGTCAAATTGCTTTTCCATCACATTGGCAAAGCCCAGCCTGCTATAAAACAATGCCGACATAACCACATTGGTTACCGGTATGCCAATATGCTGTATGGCTTTGATATTTAAATTTATTGCAGGTTCCATATATTAACGTCTAAGTTAATAACGGTAAAAGCCGCTGTTAGTGTTCGCCGGGCGAAATTAATATTACAAAATGCAAACACTATTCCCACATTTTGCTGTTAAACTTGCATAATTAATCATCACAGCAGTAATCTACGTTAATGAAAATCGGAATAGTTTGTTACCCAACTTTCGGCGGTAGCGGGGTTGTAGCCACAGAGCTTGGCAAGGCCCTTGCCGATAATGGTCACCAGGTTCATTTTATAACCTATAACCAACCTGCCCGGTTAGATTTTTTCTCAGAAAACCTTTTCTATCACGAGGTTTCTGTATCCAAATATCCGTTGTTTGATTATCCGCCGTATGAGCTGGCGCTGGCCAGCCGTTTGGTTGATGTGGTACGTTTTGAAAAACTGGATATCCTGCATGTACATTACGCCATCCCCCATGCTTCGGCGGCCTTTATGGCCAAGCAGATCTTACAAACCTTCGGTATCTATATACCCGTGGTTACTACCCTGCACGGAACTGATATCACACTGGTAGGCAAAGATCGCACCTATAAACCGGTGGTAACTTTCTCGATCAATAAATCAGACGGGGTTACGGCAGTGTCTGAAAACTTAAGAAAAGATACGTACGAGTTTTTTGACATTGAGAACGATATTAAAGTAATACCCAATTTTATAGACCTGAAGCGCTTTAGCCTGCAGGCCAAGGATCACTTTAAAAAAGCGATAGCGCCGGCAGGAGAGAAAATACTCATCCATACTTCCAACTTCCGCAAGGTTAAACGTACCGAAGACGTGGTAAGGATCTTTGCTAAGATCCGCGAAAAAATACCATCAAAACTATTAATGGTTGGCGATGGCGGCGAGCGGAGCGATTGCGAGCAGCTTTGCCGCGACCTGGGCGTAGGCGACGATACCCGCTTTTTAGGTAAGCAGGATGCCATTGAGGAGATCTTATCGGTATCTGATTTGTTCCTGATGCCGTCACAGTCTGAAAGTTTTGGTTTGGCAGCTTTAGAGGCTATGGCCTGCAAAGTACCGGTTATCAGCTCGAACGCGGGTGGTTTGCCCGAATTGAATATTGATGGCGTAACCGGCTTTTTAAAAGACATAGGCGATATCCAGGGCATGGCAGACAGCGCTATTTATATTTTAGAAGATGAGGCCCGCCTGGCTGCTTTTAAAGAGAACGCCTTAGCCCGCGCCAAAGAATTTGACCTTGCTAAAATATTGCCGCTGTATGAAAACTACTATATTGAAGTGATAGCCAAAACCCGGCAACAGGCCGCCAGCTGCGCAAAAGCATAAGCATCGTTTTACCCCTATTTATTTTATCAATTATTTTGGCAACAACAGGCAACCCTGAATTTCATATTTGCGTATTGGTTAAATTAAAAATTTAAACCAATAAAAATTTTATGAAAAAATTTGTTATCGAAAGACACTTCCCCGGTCTCGGAAATTTATCAGCACAGGAATTGCAAACTATTTCACAGGCATCATGCACGGTGCTGAATGAAATGGGTAAACCCTATCATTGGGTGGAATCCTTCATTACCGGCGATAAGATGTATTGCATCCATATCGCCGAAAATGAAGACGCAATACGTGAACATGCAAGCCTGGGGGGCTTCCCTGTAACCAGCATAGCCGAGGTAACAACTATTATCGACCCTGCTACCAGCGCATCATAACAATCAACGCGATAGTATTATGCACAAGGCCCCGGTTAAACCGGGGCCTTGCTTTTTAGTTAAACCTGCTATCCGAAAAGGTTTATAACGACAGACAGCCCCTTATTTTTTCAAAGGGTACGTATTCATCAATAACGACACCGCTGTTGACGGCCCAAAACCTTTTTTCAATACCGGCTTGTCCTCGCTGGTGCGCGTTGCCCATTTGGTTTGAATAATACCATAAGTGTTGCGGTTATTATAAGCAACCCTGGCATTCAGGTACAGCCAGTCAACCAAATCGGTTTTACCGGTCCCGGCCGTATACTTACGGGCATAGCGGGCAAATATCCCTTTAAAGCCGGGGAGGTCGCCGCCGCTGTCTTCGTTGTTCATTACCCTGCCCCTGTAAATAGTGTCGCGGGTAAATGTTGCCAGCTTTTCCGCTTCGGCCAGGTAAGTGGCTTCCCTGGTATAATTGTAAAGCATAGTTGCCGCACCTAAAAAAGTGCCCTGGTTATAAGTAAAACTGATATTGCTGGTTCTTGGCAGGCCTGTCCTTTTATTCAGGTCGACATTGTCTTTCACCTTGCCGGTAGCCGGGTTAAACAGGTATATTTTCGACCAGCTGTACAACGCTATGGCTTTATCATAGTAAGTATTATCGCCGGTAGCTTCTGCCAGGTAACAGGCGGCAACTGCCGCAGGGCCTTCAATACAGGCGTTTTTTGAGGTCTTGGTTTCAAACCATATCAAGCCACCGCCATAGCTGTTGGTAAACGCGCGTTTATACATTTTATCATATTGATCCTTAGCCTTATCCAGATAGGTTTTGTTGCCGGTAAGCAGGTAGCCGCGTACGCAAAACAACACCGCCCAGGTAATATCATCATTATATTTATTGTACATCCAATCCTCTTTATGATTGCTTATAAAATTTTTGTACAATACATCAAACCGCGCTTTGTAAATGGGGTCCCGGGTAACTTCATAGGCATCCAAAACGGTTTCCATCATTTCGGCCTGGTCCCAAAAACCTTTGTGCTCCTCTATTTTATAGCCGTTGTACCAATCCTCAAATACTTTTTTCGCTGTTGCTAATGTCGGCGCGGCTTCCTGTGCGGTTTCTTTTTGGAAGACCCACTTTTGCACAGCTGCATTTGATGAGGCTGCCAAATTAACTTTGGTCCCGTCGGCAGTTCCCGCAGCGTTTAAATTAAGCGCAAAGGCGGGGTTTGCGGCCGGTTGCAAAAAGTAAGCCCCGCTTCCGGCTTTTTTAATCACCCATTTAACGTCGTCGCTATTGGTATCGTCGCTTTGATCTACTTTAACAGAATCAGCCGGAACAGCGGCCGCATGCAACAATTTTCCGCTGCCGGCATTGGTTAGCGTGTAGGTATTTTTGCTGATCAGTTTTACTATCCAGCGTTCGGCATCCGACCGCGTATCCGTCCACGTATCAACCATCGCGCCGTTATCAACCGATGCGTTGCTTACATCCAGCAATTTGCCGTTAGATTTGGATCTTAATGAATAGACGGCGCCGGAAGTGATGCCCCCGGTTTGTGCAAAACCGGTAGCTGTGATTGTAAGAAAAGCCATCACAACCGCACTGCGTAAGTAAAGTAATTTCATAGCGGGGTAATTTAAGTAATTAGTGTATTGGTTATTACGGGCAATATTGAGTATAAAATTCAATTTATAAGTCAATGTTTTGAATATGTTACATTGCATCGTCTGCATAAAAACCGCCGGCTGGTAAAACAATTTAAACCACTTTTAAATTAACTGTTAGCACTTCTAATGGTGGGGACATTTAATTGGAGAATATAAAACGCATAGCTATTATAGGCGGGGGCCCAAGCGGGCTGTTTATGTTTAAAAGATTGGTAGACGCTAACCGCACCGATCTGTCGATAACTATTTTTGAAAAAAACGAACAGCTGGGTAAAGGCATGCCCTACAGTACCGATGGCGCCCGGGATGAGCATATTACCAATGTATCCGGCAACGAAATACCTGAACTGGTGACCTCGGTTACCGAATGGATTGAAACCGCCCCGGCGGCATTATTGAACCATTACCAAATCACCCCACAAAAATATAATGATTTTAAAGTGCTGCCGCGATTGCTGTTTGGCCAGTACCTGGTGGCGCAATTTGAGCTGCTTTTAGCTAAAGCAACTGCCGCAGGTATTTTGGACAAGGTTTATTTTGACAGCCGGGTTACCGATATTACAGATCATCCCGAACAACAAAAGGTAACCCTGCAGGTAAACGGCGAAAAGCTGTTTGAATATGACCAGGTAATTATCTGCACCGGGCACCGCTGGCCCGCGAAGTATGAAGGTACGGTTACGGGCTATTACGACTCGCCTTACCCGCCAGCCAAACTGGCTATAAAAACAAACGCACCGGTAGCTGTCAAAGGATCATCGCTTACCGCTATCGACGCCATCCGCACGCTGGCCCGCGCCAACGGCACGTTTACGGTTGACGATGACGGCGTGCGCCGTTACCGGCTGGCAGATGACAACGCCGATTTTAAATTGATCATGCACTCGCGCGAGGGTTTGTTACCTGCTGTAAGGTTTCATTTGGAAGACCCGCATCTTTCAAAAGAAGGCACCCTTACCAGGGCCCGGATGCAGGCGCACCGCAAAGAAAACGGCGGCTTTATGTCGTTGGATTACCTGTTTGAGCATAATTTCAAGGATCTGTTCCGCGATAAGCGGCCCGCGTTTTATGAGCGTATAAAAGACATGGACCTGGAAACATTTGTTGCCGGCATGATGGACCTGCGCGAATATGTTGAGCCGTTTCAACTGTTTAAAGCCGAATATGCGGAGGCCGAACGCTCCATCAAAAGAAAAGAATCTGTATACTGGAAAGAGGTGCTGGCGATACTTAGCTATTCCATGAATTACCCGGCCAAATATTTATCAGCCGAAGACAGCCTGAGATTACAAAAGGTACTGATGCCGCTCATATCAATAGTAATTGCATTTGTGCCTCAAAGTTCATGCGAAGAAATTATGGCCCTGCACCAGGCCGGCGTACTTGAGATCATCGCGGTGGGCGGCGACAGCCACGTAGAACCAGGCAAAAACACCGGCGCTGTTTATTATTATACCGATACCGACGGGCAGCCGCAGGCTGTAGCCTTTGATACTTTTGTGGACTGCGTGGGCCAGCCCCACCTGGCTTTTGAAGATCTGCCTTTTAAAAGCCTCATCAGCAGGCAAACCGTAAGCCCGGCCCGGTTGAGGTTTAAAGATGCAGCTGCCGGAAAAGAAGCTTTAAAGCAAGGCGATGATCATATCGAAACCGACGGTAAAGGCAACTACTACCTCAGGGTACCGGGCATTGCCATAAATGACAGCTTTCAGCCCATAGATGATTACGGCGCTTTTAATGATCGTATTTATGTAATGGCAGTGCCTTATATCGGCGGCTTTAACCCAGACTACTCGGGGCTTGATTTTTGCGAGGCTGCTTCGGATGCGATTATAAAAAATATGTTTAATTAAGATAAGTTATGACTGAACCGGCGGAGGCACCCTTAAAACTCTATATGCTGTTGCTGGGCTCAAAAGCGCCGGGCCGGCATACCGAGCAGCATGACTTTTTTTTCGGGATAGCTGCCTCATTGAAAGAGCTGGTACCCGCCATTAAAGTATTTTGGCGCGGGGCCGTTGGCAACCTGCATATTGACGGCTGGCGCGAAGTGAATACGGTCGATGGTTATAATATTAAGGTGATTTTGAAAGAGGGGGCCGCCACACCATCGCCGGATAAATTGTTTTTCATCAACCTGGGGGGCTATATTGCCGGCCGGCTGGAAGAACAGCATTACGTTATATTAAGCGTAAAACCCGACCGTACCCAGGCCATACAGAACGCCAAGAAAGCAGCCTTTTTTAAAACCAATACTATTACCACCGTTAAAGGCGCCAACGCGCACATTGACGATAAGTATGGCCTTGATGTAGATGATATTTATAAGATAGAAGAGATGTTGCCACCGGCGCAAAAGGCGCAGTACCATTTAGAGATCACCCCCGGCTGTGACTTGCCGGAAGATGAGGTGCACCTGGGATATTTTAGGCTGGACAGATTGTAGGCTAAAAGGCCTGTTCGATTCCGCTGTGAACAGGATGATAAGTCCTTTACTTGCCTGACAGCAGAAATTGATATTAGTGATCCACCGGCTTAAAAAGCAACCATTTTCATTCGCCTGATTTACAGCTTCTTAGCCAGCATCTAAACGTAAAAATCCTGACCAATAAGTTGATCCAAAAGCGATCCGCTCTATGTGTTAATTATTTCACTATCAATTGGTTATTTGATTTTGGTGATCCGCGTGACCCACATTTTCGCGGATCACGCGGTTATATTATTGCGCCGATGGCGGCGGCACCTTAACGCCCCATGCCTCATTGGGTTTAATGCCCATGGTCAATACCAGTTTACCGCCTTTCATTAATTCATCGCGATACAGCCAGCAATTATTAAGCACCCTGCCGTTAAACACCGCCGACTGGATATAAACGTTAGTCTTCGAATTATTTTTTGCTTCGATAAACAGTTGCCTTCCGTTACCTAACCTGATGGTAGCGGTATTGAATACGGGGCTGCTTAGCTCAACTATCGGGCGCAGGTCGGTAAAACCCTTTACATCAAATAGGCCAAGCGCCGACATTACGTACCATGAACCCAACTGGCCCTGATCTTCATCCTGCCCGTAGCCATAGCCATGGATCGGTTCAACACCATAAAACTCATCGCAGATGGCCCTCGTCCATTTTTGAGTAAGCCATGGCTTGCCCGAGAAGTTGAACAGCCAGCTCTCATGCAGGCATGGCTGGTTACCATGGTTATAAAGCGACTTGATTCCGGCAAACGCGTCAATGGTTTTCCCCCCGCTAAAGCCGTCCTTCTCTGATGATTCAAAAATGTCATTCAGGCGTTTGTTAAACTCATCCTTGCCGGTTGCGTTAATTAAACCCTCGGGGTTTTGCGGCACAAAGAAAGTGTATTGAATAGCGTTACCTTCCTGGAAACCGCGCCATGGCTCGTTCGGGTCAAACTTGTCTATGAATTTGCCATCCGCATACTTTGGGCGTATTAGCTTTTGATCCTTATCAAAGATATGCTCCCAGCCGTTTGAGTTTTTGATCAGCAGTTTATAGTCGGCTGTTTTACCCATGCTTTTAGCCATTTGCGCGGCGGCAAAGGCGCTGAAGCTGTACTCGAGCGTATGTGATGCCGAGAAATGCGAGCCGGTGGAATCTGTTTTATCCGCATCCAAAAAAGGCGAGTACCCATACTTTACAAACGCGTCCACATCCATCTTGCCCGAGCCCTCTTTACGGTCCTTGCCATCCAATTCATTTGCGCGGATAGCTTTGTAGGCCAGTTGGGTATCATAATCGCGGATGCCTGCCTGGTAAGCTCCGGCAATAGCCAGCCCCACCATATTAGTACCAACGCCCGACACGAAATTGCTGTTGGCAATGCCATCGCCAAACCAGCCCCGCTCTTTATAGATCTCCAGTTCGGTGTGTACATAATCATTATAATGACTGGGATAGGATAAGGCCCATAACTGGGTGAGGTTCCAATAGGCGCCCCATATCGCATCGGTATTATAAAAGTTATAGCTGAATTTGCCTTGTTTATCTCTGGGCAACCTGCCAATTGTACCATCATGTTTGGGGAATGACCCGTTAACATCACTGGCAATACCCCTGCCCAATAACGCATGGAACAGGCCGGTATAGAATTTTACCTTGCTGTCATGATCACTTCCCTGTACAACTATTTTACCCAACTCGGCGCGCCAGGTAGCCTGTGCCTGTTGCCTGGCTTTTTCAAATGTAAGGCCATTGGCCTCGGCAGCCAGGTTTAGTTTCGCATTAGCTATCGAGGTATAGGATAAGCCTACTTTTAACTCAATCTGCTCGCCGGCCTGCGTCTGGTAATTAAGGTAAAGCCCCGCGCCTTTACCATTGCTGCTGTTTGAACCCGCCTTATTCCCCCCGGCATTAAACGAGCCAACCGATAAGGGCTTTCGGCTCACTTCACCATAAAAGTACATGGCGACCTGCCCGTCAGGATCATATTTTTTTACGTATTTGGGATAGGTAATTACATAACCCTCAAAGTGGGTGGCATCTGTCATTTTGATACCCGCATCTTTAACGGCCCCGCTCTCGCCCTGCGCATTGCCAATATCAAATATTAAACGCGACTGATCATTTTTGGGGAAGGTGTACCGGTGAAAACCCACATGTTTGGTAGCAGTTAGCTCGGCGGTGATATTGTAGTCGTCCAGTAACACCTTGTAATACCCGGGCTGCGCCACCTGGTTCTTACGGTCGAAATGTGAACGGTAACCGCTGTTGGGTTTATTCAGTTCGCCGGGGTTTGTCTTAAGTTCGCCGGTGGCCGGCATCACGCTAACGCCGCCTACCTGCCACTCGTGAAAATGCACAAATCCTTCTATCGAGTTGTGCCGGGTATCGTATCCAACAGCTTCCCAACCACTGGCATTACCATAGTGCCCGTTGGTTGACGGCGCCAGTTTGGCCATGCCATACGGCACTGCCGCCGGGGTATAAAAAAACCAGCGGCTATGCGCGGTACCTATGTTTGGGTCTACATATTTCAACAGGTCCTGCGCCATGGTACGGCCCGCCGACAGTAAAAGAGCGGCAACTGCAAAACCTGATTTGATGCCTGTTTTCATATATAAATAAGATTAACTAGTTAGCGGCTTTATAATTTTCTTTCCAGTAATTGTCAATATTCTCCAGCGATCTGCCTTTGGTTTCGGGGATTAGTTTCCAGGTGATCCATAATGCCGGCGAACAGCAGATGGCGAACAGCCAGAACGTTACCGATGATCCAAGATCTTCCAGCATCAACGGGGTTAATTGCCCTACTAAAAAGTTGGCTATCCATAAAGACAGCGTGGCTAACGCCATGGCCTTGCCGCGGATGGCATTAGGGAAGATCTCGCCGATTACCACCCAGCAAACCGGGCCAAATGAAAAGGCAAAACAGGCAATAAACAATAAAATAAATATCAATATCCACGGCCCTGAAGTAATACCCAGCGCAAACAGTACGCCAATGGTTAACAACCCTATTACCGCGCCGCCAACTCCCACAAAAAGCAACGGCCTGCGCCCCCACTTATCAACTGTAAAAATAGCGACAAAGGTAAACACCACATTTACCAGGCCAATGGTAACCTGGCCGCCCAAAGCGTTGTTTAAGGTAAAACCGGCCTGCTCTAAAATACGCGGGCCATAGTAAATAACAGCGTTGATGCCGCAGACCTGTGACAGGAACGGCAATAACAAACCTATCCATAAAGCTTTACGATAAACGGGTTTAAATAATTCTTTCAAGTCCCCGTCGCCGTGGGTATCTCCTGCCGCCTTAAAGGCAGCTATTTCTTTTTTGGCGGCATCGGCGCCATCAATCTTTATTAAAATATCTTTTGCCTTTGCTTCAAGCCCCTGCAGCAATAACCAGCGTGGCGACTCGGGCACCAACAGCAATGACAACAGGAAGATCCCGGCAGGGATAGTGCCCAGGCCCAGCATGGCGCGCCATACCTGGGCCGAAAATATTTTATGCATGGTGTCGCTGCTAAATGTATCGCCGGTATGGTTGGCCAGGTAAGCATTTGAGAAATAAGACACCACAATGCCGATGGTTAGGGCCAGCTGGTATAACGATACCATCATCCCGCGGTAACGTGACGGCGAAAACTCTGAGATATACAGGGGCGACACCATTGAAGCCACCCCAATACCCAGCCCCCCAATTAAACGGAAAGCGATGAGCTGGCCAAATGAGCCCGATACCATACAGCCCGAGGCCGAAGCCAAAAACAATACAGCCGACAGGATCAGGATAATTTTGCGGCCATATTTATCGCTTAGCTTGCCGGATACGCTCACCCCAATAATGCAACCCAGCAAGGCGCAGCTTACAAACCAGCCCTCTAAGGAAACATTGAGATTAAAGTCGTGCTTTACCAAACTTACCGTGCCGGATATTACGGCCGTATCAAAGCCAAATAAAAACCCGCCCAGGGCGGCAACCAGGCATACCAGGTACAGATAGGTGCCGCTTTGTTTTGTCGTCTGTGTTGTCATTTTATTTTTATTTTAAAAATGCTTTTATAACTCTTGCCGTATGCTGGCCCACGTTGGTTAAGGTGTATGATTGCGCCGCTGCCGGTACCACAAAGGTTTCGGCGTAGGCAAAAACGTGGCGCGTGCCGTCGTCGGTTTCCAGTAAAACAGTTTCGCCCTCCACCAGCATCATTACGTGGCAGTTGTTGTCGGTATTAACGCTAATGCTGCTTTCAAAATCAATACGGTGCACATCATAAAAATGCTCGCGATGGGTGGGGATATGGATCAGTTTCCAATCGTCGCCCTCATCAATCACGGCCGGTTTTGATATGAGTTCGTCCTGCACCTTTTGGCCCTTCCGGTCAAACACCAGGTTTTTAAAGGCATGGTCTATATTAATTGGCCGCGGTTTACCGTCAAGGTCAAGCCTTAACCAGTCGTACATTTTAAAGGTGAAAATGTAGGGCGTAGCGCTAATCTCTAACACCAGGTTATCTGCCCCGGCGCTATGGATGGTTCCGTTAGGGATCAAAAACAGGTCGTGCTTTTTAGCGGTGTGCGATTGTACGTAGTCGGTAATATTCAACCCCTTGTTTTCCAGCTGACTGCTGATCAGGGCCGATTTAAATGCTTCAGGTTCGATACTTTCCTGGAAACCCAGGTACACCTGCGCATCGGTCTTGCAATCCAGTATATAATAGGTCTCGTCCTGGGTGATGGTCTCGCCAAAATTATCCTGAATGTATTTTAAATGCGGATGGCACTGGATGGACAGATTACCGCCATCAAAGGTATCCAGAAAGTCAAAGCGGATAGGGAACTCATCGCCAAAAATATTGGCATGTTTACCTAATACCTGTTGGTTGTTGTTAAACATCACCATATCAAACGATACCTCTAATAAGTTACCGTCACTTTTAAAGATCAGCCCATTTTCGGGTACGATCAGCTCAAACGACCAGGCATAGTTAACCGCGTCTTTATTCAATCCCGGAATATGTTTCTTGATCCATTGTCCGCCCCAGGCACCCGGCTCGAACCAGGGACGCACCCGGATAACCGAGCGGCTGATCTGGTCAAGGCCATCTAAAAGGTCGCTTCCAAACATCCAGTTAATATCGGTTGCCCATTGCCCGTCGGCTACTACGGCAATTTTATTAAGGATGGCTTTTTTATGCGCGTTGCACAACACCCAATCCACAAAATAAAAGCGTTTGTACATCTGCGCCGGCTCAATCACCTTATCCGTCCCTAAATTACCTACCGAGCCTGCCCGCATCCTGAACTGGATCTCGTTTTTTGGCACGTCGATATAAACAACAGGCGCGTCCCAGCCAGCCAGAGCCGCACCGGTACCTATCACAATATTGATATCGCTGCTTTCATCAGGCGATGGGACGGTGGCTAAATCGAAAAGATCGGCCAGATCCAGCGTACATTTAGTACCCCATACCGATGTTGGCGTACCTAAAAAGGGGTGTACCAGCTTTTCTATTTCTGCGGATGGTTTAAAATAATCGGCGGTAGCTATAAAGTTTACCGTTAAGCCTGCTTTTTCAATTTCGGCTTGCAGGGCATTTTGGGTTGCATCCCATATCACACCATCAAAGCCATCAATAACCACCTTTTTTTGCGCAATGATCCATTTGGCCAGGCTGCCATAGCCGTTAAATATTTTACCGGGAGCCAGTTTGGTAACCGGGTAGATATTATATACCTCGCCATCCTTAACATCAGGCAGTGTATTGGGCATTAAGTATTGCGTGGTTTTGCGCATTTGTTCAATGGGTAGTGTATCGGTATCCTGATTTCCGGTAGTTGAAATATTCATCTTAAATGTTGTAATGTATGTACATATTAAATGTCAAATATAGCGTTCTGACCGGGAAATCGAATTCAAAAAAAATTAATAGTTGGTTAGTTTATTATTGTTGATACAAACTTATAAATAAAATCAGGATATCAAATAGCCCCGATAAATAGCTCAGTCGGCCCCCGACTCTTAAAAAACAAACAAATGTGAATAACCTTCCCGGCGGAAGAGACTTCCTCACTGCCGGGATGATTTAAGACGCCCATGCACAACCAAAGCTTTAAAACCCTTATAATTGCATATTCTTAGACATGCGCTACTCCATCGATCATAAAAGCCCTATGCCCCTGCACGCGCAGGCCGAACTGCTTTTGCGTAAAATGATTGCCGAGGACGAATACCAAAACGGGAAAACGTTCCCGAGCGAGATTGAGCTGGCCAAGATCCTGGCTATATCCCGCTCAACGTTAAGGCAGGCCATCAACAAGCTGGTTTTTGAAGGATTACTGGTGCGAAAAAAACGCACCGGCACCAAAGTAGCCCGGGGCGTAGTAAGTTCCAAATCAAATAACTGGCTAAGTTTCTCGCAGGAAATGAAGCTGCGGGGTATCACCATTAAAAACTTTGAAACCCATATATCATGGGTATTGCCGGATGACGAGATTGCTGAATTTTTTGAAATAAAAGCAGATCGTAAAATCCTCAAAATGGAGAAGCTGCGGGGCAAGCCTGATGAGCCTTTTGTGTACTTTGTATCTTACTTTCATCCCCGCGTTGGTTTAAGCGGCGAGGAGGATTTTACCACCCCGCTGTATGAGATGCTGGAAAATGAGCATTCTGTAATAGCTACCCTGTCTAAAGAAGAAATAAGCGCCAAAGCGGCGGATGTTTTTATAGCCGGCAAACTTAAAATAGCCGTAAATGACCCGGTACTTTTCCGCAAGCGCTTTGTTTTTGACCACGGCGAACGCCCCATTGAATATAACCTGGGTTACTACAAAGCTGATAGTTTTGTGTATACGGTAGAGAGTTCGCGATAACTGTAAATGACTCTGTTTTAATGGCTTATTCTCAAAGCTCGGCACCAGGCTTATGCCTTCAACGAGGATGATCATTGTATAACCGATAACTGGTTTTACTAAGTTAGTTTTTTTTTATTTTAACAATCCTTGTTCTAAGGCGGCTAACGCCGGCGCCGTAAAACTTCGGTTACCTAAAACACAGAAGCCCCAAATCTTTCGATTGGGGGCTTTCTGCATAAACAAACCTAACCTAATTAATATTAGCCGTGAACGGCTCCTATTTTCTTTAATAATTTACGGTTCTCGCGCTTGTGTATTAAACGATGCACCAGGGCATATATTACCGGTAAAATCAATAATGTAAGTATTGTGGAGGTTATCAATCCTCCTATAACTACTACGGCCAGCGGTTTTTGCGTTTCGCTGCCAATGCCGGTAGATATCGCCGCAGGCATCAAACCTATAGCGGCCATTAATGCGGTCATCACAACGGGGCGCACCCGGGATATTACCCCTTCTAAAATAGCAGTATCCAGCGGCATGTGCTCTTCCAGGTTCTTTTTGAATACCGATATCAGGATCACCCCGTTTTGGATACATACCCCAAACAAGGCTATAAACCCGATACCTGCCGATATACTAAAGTTAATGCCGGTAATATGCAGCGCCAGTATCCCGCCGATGAGCGCGAACGGTACGTTCATGATCACCAGCGATGCGTCTTTAACATTACCAAAAGTGATGAACAGGATTAAAAAAATGACCAGTAAACAAATAGGCACCACGTGAGCCAGCGTGTTTGAAGCGCGGGTTTGGTTCTCAAACTCGCCCACCCATTGTGCCGAGTAGCCCTGGTCTAATTTTACCAGGCGGTTAACTTTTTGCTGGGCTTCGGCAATGGTGCTGCCCAAATCGCGCCCGCGGTTTGAAAATTTCACCGCAATGTGCCGCATATTATTATCCCGGTAAATAAAGGCCGGGCCGGTTAGTATTTTTATGGTGGCGATTTCTTTTATGGCGATCTTTGAGCCATTAAGTGTGGGCACCATCAGGTTCTCAATTTTATCCTGGGTATCCCTGAATTGTTTTTGGTAGCGTACGCGGATATCAAACCGGCGCTCGCCTTCATAAAGCTCGGTGGCAGCTTTACCGCCGATGGCCATTTCAATTACCGAGTTGGCATCGGCAGTAGCAACGCCATAAAGCGCCATCTTACGCTGATCAAGTTCAATTCTAAATTCGGGCTGGCCCAGGTTACGCAATATGCCCAGGTCATCAATACCTTTTACGGTTTTTAAAACCTTCATTACTTCATTGGCCTTTCCATCAAGCACCTTAAAGTCTGGTCCGAATATATTTACGGCAAGCGCGGCATTTACACCGGCAACGGCCTCTTCCACGTTATCACGGATAGGTTGCGAATAGTTGAATACGGTACCCGGTATCTTGGTTAACTGGGCATCCATCTGGTCAATGAGCCCGTCTGAGGTGACGCCGGCGGGCCATTCTTTTTTATTTTTCAGGTCGACCTGTATTTGTACATCAAAAAAGCCTTTAGGGTCGGTACCATCGTTGGTACGGCCCACCTGGGCCAGTGTTTGCTTAACCTCCGGAAATTTTGCCAGTATCTGCATCATTTTTTGATTGATACTTTCAGCTTCGGGTAATGAAACGCTCATTGGCAACTCGGCCTCCACCCATAACGCGCCTTCATTCAGATCGGGCAAAAACTCAGTTCCTAAAAACCTGGCCGAGAAGAAGGTGACCGCCATAAATGCTACCGCCACCAATACGCTCGCTTTTGGATTTCTGTAAGTATAGCCAAACATCCGACGGATGCCGTTTTCGAAAAACAGCACCACAACGTTATGCTTTTCGCGCACGTTTTTGTTAAGCAGGATGCTTGATAAAGCTGGCACCAATGTCAGCGTAAATATCAATGCCCCCAGCAAGGCAAACCCCAGGGTATACGCCAGCGGCGAGAACATTTTGCCCTCAACCTTCTGGAACGCAAAAATCGGGATCAGGCAGGTAATGATGATCAGCTTGGAGAAGAAGATGGCTTTACCCATCTCGGCACCTACATTTTTAAACAAGCCCAGTTTGGCCAGCTTGTTAAATTTCTCCATGCCTACCTCCCTGGCCTTATGGTCAAGCGCTACGAAGATCCCCTCCACCATTACCACTGCGCCGTCTATAATGATACCAAAATCAACCGCACCCATTGAGAGCAGGTTGGCGCTCATGCCTTTTATGCGCATACATATAAAAGCAAACAACAGCGACAGCGGGATGATGATGGCCACCGTAAGCGTGGTGCGCCAGTCGGCCATAAACAGGAATACAATTACCGTTACCAGCACAATACCTTCCAGCAAATTATGGATTACCGTTTCGGTACAAAAATCCATCAGGTTGGTACGATCGTAGAACGTATCAATTTTTACATCTTTGGGTAATATGTTATCGTTAAGATCTTTTACTTTGGCGCGTACACGGTCAAGTACCTCGGCCGGGTTTTCGCCCTTACGCATTACGATGATGCCTTCAATTACATCCTTTTGCTTGTCGCGGCTTACTTGTCCCAGGCGTGGCAGTCCGGCTTCTTTTATTTCGGCGACATCCCTGGTCAATATTGGTACGTTATTTACATTTTTTATGATGATACTTTTCATATCATCCATATTGTTGATCAGGCCGATACCGCGCACCACATACGCCTGGTCATTTTTCTCAATAACATCGCCGCCTACGTTGATATTGCTACGGTTAATCGCCGTAAAAACATCAAGCGATGTCAGCCCATATTTTTGAAGTAACGCCGGGTTAACGCTTACTTCATAAGCTTTTTCTTCGCCGCCAAAGCTGTTCACGTCGGCAACACCCGGTACAGATTTAAACTGGCGGTCAAGCACCCAATCCTGTATGGCGGTAAGGTCATGTAAAGATTTGGTTTTGCTTTTTAGGGTGTAGCGGTAAATCTCGCCCGTAGGGCCGTAGGGCGGTTCAATTTCCGGTTTTACACCATCGGGCAGATCGGCGTTAGCCAGGCGGCTTAATACCTGCTGGCGCGCAAAGGCATCATCAACATCGTCGTCAAAAATAATCCGGGTATAGGATAACCCAAATGCCGATGTGGTACGCAGGTTAGATTTTTTCTGTACCGAGTTTAATACCGTCTCTATGGGTATGGTAATGAGTTTCTCTACCTCCTCGGCGCTGCGACCCGGCCATTGCGCTATAATAATGATCTGCGTATTGGTAACGTCCGGGAAGGTTTCAATAGGGGTATTGCTGTAACTCCACACACCAATGACAGCCAGTACGGCGGTCATAAAAAACACAAAATAGCGGTGCTTTAGTGAGAAGTAGATTATATTTTTAATGAATTTATTCATTTGTTTAGTGTCAAGTAATTAGTGTCAGGTAGTAAGATGCTATATGGTATCAAAGTGCATATCAGTGTTGATACTATATTGATACCAGGATCTCAAAACTATTCGCTGGTTAAGGCATCATAAAGCAGCAGCTGATTTTTTGATATTACCTTATCTCCCGGATTTAAGCCAGAGGCTAGGTAGGCTACATCATCTACTGTTTTAATTACATTTACCTCACGCACTTTCAAGTCGCACTTACCATTATAAATTACCACATAGTTTTTGCTGCTGTCAAAAATTACGGCCTTCGCCGGCACAGAAACCGCCTGCGCATTCTCATTATTGGTGATCACCACATTGGTAAACATTTCAGGTTTTAATAACATCCCCGGGTTGGGCAGCGCTATTTTGATCTTCATTACCTTATTATCCGGATCCAGTACAGAGCTTATTTCATTTACTTTACCCATAAACACTTTCCCGGGATAGGCCAGCGTGGTTACTTTGGCGGTATAACCTGTTTTAACTTTGCTGATATCTGACTCAAAAACATTTGCCCAGATCCATACATCCTGCATATTTGAGATGGTAAACATGCTGCCACTGTTATCCTGACGGATAAAGCTGCCGGACGTGATATTCTTTTCAATAATATAGCCGCTTTGCGGAGCCCTGATCACCAGCGTACCATTCTCGCTGGTGTTGCCGCCGCCGTTAATGGATAGTTGTTGTTTAACCTTGCGGTTAGCGGCCATTGCTTTATTATAGCTCTCTTTTGCCTCAGTATAATCGCGCTCACTTGAAATACCGTTTTTGTATAGCGACTCTGCCTGTTCAAGCTGACGTTTAGCTACCAATACATCAGATTGTGTAGACGATAAATCAGTATAATTACCGGCGACATCGGCGCTGCGCATTATAGCCAGCGTTTGGCCCTTGCTTACCTTGTCGCCAAGAGAAACTTTTACGGCTATCACCTGTCCGCTTGAAAAAGGAAAAACCTTTACCACGTTGTTATCATCGCTTGCTACCTCGCCTGATAAGGCCAGTTCATCTTTCATGGTGCTGGTTTTGGCGGTATCTATCATGATCATTTTTTGTAAAGAATCACTCACGCATACCTGTTTATTTTCGGGCACATCCGCTTGTTTTTGTTTACATGCGGCCAAAAGCATTAAGCCGGAGAGACCAATCAAAAACGTTTCTCTTTTCATTAGTATATACATTATCACTAGTTAGTATTAAGGCTTGATTATAGTTGTCCCGGTGGCGAAATTTAAATCGGCAATGGCCTTTTGCAGGTTGTTTTGCTGTTGCAGTATTTTTAGTTTGGTGTCTTTGTAGGTGTCAAAAAAATCCACAAACTCAATCAAACCAATTTGCCGCTCCTTAAAGCTTTTAAGCATGCTGTTAAACAGCTTATCATACTGCTCATTAAAAGCTGTTTGCTGGGTCGAAAACAATTCCTGGGTTAATTCATATTGGCGCACGGCCGCTGCTACCTCGTTTTTAAGGCGTAGCTCATTGTCTTTTAGCGTGTTTTCCTGGCTTTTTAAAGAATACTCGGCATTTTTGATATTCCCCTGGTTCCGATTAAAAAATGGCAGCGGCAACCCTATCTGCAAACCGTAATAATTTGGCGCGTAACTGCTATTTTTGTCATAGGATACCCCCACGGTGATATCCGGGGCAGCAAGTGCCTTTTGGTAAGCCAGCTGATGCGTTGCAGAATTAAGCTGAAACTTGTTGCCCAAATAATCAGCACGGTTGGTTTCGGCCTGACCGATCAAAACCGGAAGATCCAGTTTGATCGGTTGGCTTACTTCATTATTTAAAATCGGGGTAATGTATGTTGTTTCTTTTGCTCCAAGTAAGGTTTTAAGTTCGGTTTGCAAATCATTTACCTGCCTGCTATTTTCGATCCGGTCATTCTCAAGGCCAAATAATAAAGCCTTTAGCCTGATCAGGTCTTTCATAGAAGTATTACCTGAATCAAAGGACTTCTGGATACCGTTAACCAGGTTAGTTGCTGAGCTGATCTCTAACCGGTACACTTTTTCCTCGTCCAACAAGGTTGCCAGCTGGCTAAAGTCTAACTGTAAATTATAGCGCAGGTTGCGCATCAGATCGTCAAAGGCAGCTTGTTGCACCTGGGCATTATCCCTGGCTACCTGTACCTGTTTGCCACGCTTGCCGGCTGTGGTAAATACCTGGCTAAGCTGTACAAATACCTGCCCCAGGCTATTATTATGATAAAAAAACTTCTTGCCGCTACCGTCATAAATATTTTGATCGGTACTTAATACCGGGTTATCCCAAAGCTTCGCCTGGGTTATTAAGGCCTTTGATGCTTCAATATTATATTTTTGAGCAAGTAACTGGAAGTTATTTGCCAGGAATTGTTTTTCGGCATCCTGAAATGTTAAAGAAACGGTATCAGCCTGGGCATTTGCTTTAATGGCTGTTATACAAACTAAAAATGAAAAAATTAAAAGACCGACTTTAAAACGCATAGTTTATTTAAAGGGCCAAAATTAACTTATGACCGGTCGGGCTAAATTAGAACGGTATTAGAATTTAATTTGTGCGTATAAATTTTACAGTCATGCAGGTGCCTTGCCCTTCAACAGAATCAACACTAAGCGTGCCGTGAAAAAGCTGGATTATTTTTTGGGTAACATATAAGCCGATACCGCTCCCTGCAAAAGAGTGCGAGTTGTTTCCGCGGTAAAATGATTTAAATACCAGGTCGAGATCGTCCCTGGGTATCCCAATGCCCGAATCAATGATCTGCATGCGAATCAATGACTCATCAGCATAGAAATTACACTTAACGGGCCTTTGATCCGAAAACTTAAAGGCATTGCTGATTAAGTTATTTAAAGCGATGAAGAGCAACTGATAATTAGCCGGTATCGTTAACATTGATTCACTTTCAGGCATATGTTCAATGTTAACCTGCAATGCGCCCTGTCTTATTTTATTTGCCCAATAGTCCTGCAGTTCCCACAACAACTCGTCTACCCGCACGGGGCCTTGTTCGGCAATGGTATAATCCATATCTACCTGGGCAAGTTCCATTAACCCTGATATAGTGTCCCGCAATCTTTCCGATTCTTCTAACACCAGTTGCAGTGTTCTTTTATTTTCTTCGGCGCTGGGTTCTTTGCGCAGGGCAAGCTCCACCTCGCCAATTATAGTTGTTATAGGCGTACGCAACTCATGCGATGCGTTAGCCACATAGGTCCGCTGCAATTCAAAGGCGTTTTCCAAATGCTCCAGTAATCTGTTAAAATTATTGGCCAGTTCGCTTATTTCGTCTTTGCCCTTACCTTCATTTACCCGCAGGTGCAGGTTAGTTGATTTAATAAGCTGCATTTGCTGCACTACTTTTTTTATTGGCGATAATGTGTTTTGCGCCAACCAGCGGCTCACCAGAAACAAAGTAGCGGTTACTATTAAAAAAACAATAACCATCGCATCAAATATCGCGTCGAGCTGACGTTTGCCCGTGCTGTCCATGGCGGAAACCAGTATAACAAAATTACCCTGGTTGTCTTTATAATAAATACCAACTACCTGGTTGCCTTTACTGCTATACGCTAAATAATTACGCCTTCTTACAGCTTCTATGGTTTTATGATCCCAGTATTGTTCTTTATCGCTGATAAACGCCGCACTGTTACGGTCGTCATAAATGCGGGTTACCTCGCCATGCAGGCTTTTTAAAAACCGATTTCTGACCCGGCTTAACGAGTCGGGCGTTATTTCGTCGGCTTTCAGATAAAGCTGTGCCGCTGTGTTTGCCCTGTCATTTAAGTGCGTGTAAAAGTCATTGCGGACAATGGTGTAAACAGAGATGTAAAGCGATATCATAACTGCCAGCAATATGCCGGAGCCTATTAACGTAAAGTAAAGCGAAAGCCTGTCCTTTATTTTCACCTTTTAAGCCTCTTCTGTTTTAAATATATACCCTTTGCCGATAACGGTGTGGATGTACTTTTCGGTAAAACCTTTTTCTATTTTATTGCGCAGGTAGTTTACATAAACATCTACCACGTTGGTACCGGTATCAAAAGATATTCCCCATACCTTCTCGGCAATGGTTTGTCTTGATAATATCTTGTCATTGTTGTTCATCAACAATTCCAGCAAGGCACATTCTTTAGTGGTTAAAATTATCTTCCGGCCTTCGCGCTCAACAGAATTATTTGCGGTATTTAAGGTTATTTTCCCAAATGTGATGACCGGGGCAGTGTCCGACATATTGCGCCTCAGCAATGCGTCAACCCGGGCCTGCAGTTCTTTTAAATGGAACGGTTTAACCAAGTAATCATCAGCGCCGGTATTTAAACCGGTGACTTTATCGTCTACACTATTGAGCGCAGTAAGCATCAATATGGGTACGGTTTTATTTTTTTGGCGAATATGGCGGCAAACCTCGATACCGGTTAAATAAGGCAGCATCACATCCAGTATAACCAGGTCATAAGGTTTGTTTGCAAACCGCCTTACAGCCTCTGCCCCATCAGCGGCAGTTTCTACCACATGATGATGTTCTTCGAGCGTCTTTTTTACCAGAGCAGATACCCGTTCTTCGTCTTCAACTAAAAAAATCTGTGCCATACCGTAGCAAATATAAGTGGTTTATAGCCTATAATGCTGTTTGTTATAATGATCTTACCGGTTAAGAACATTCGTCAACCAGCATCAATATGGAGTGATAGTTTTTTCCAACAGCTTCCGACAGGGCTATTTCGCAGGTTTTTGATGAGGAATAATATCCGTCAAAGCTGTTAGCTCTAACTTCGGCTGCCTCGGGATGCGTGGCCGACTGCGTGAGTTCCGGGTGAAGAAAACCCCTGTCGCCTGCCATGCCACAGCAACCGGCAAAAACGGGCTGGCTAACCTTATTTGCAAAAGTTGCGGCAATTTTTGCAAACCGGCTTTCCAGCCCCGGCATTTTTTGCAGGGAACAAACCGGATGTAAAACAATACTTTGTTTTTTATTAACGATAGTAATTTGCGGCATCACATAATCATGAATATAAGCAACACTGTCAATAATTACCAGCTGATCAAACCGGGCCTTGTTTTCATCGGTTAATACCGGCCGGCAATGCGCTAATGTTTGCGTGCATGAGCTTATGTCTAAAACTACCGGCAGTGTTCCGCCATCGGTAATTGACCAAAGTTTTTCCACGGTTTGATTAGCCGTATAGGCATAAGCATCTTTAAACCCTTTTGACGAATAGATCTGTCCGCAGCAATTATTTTCAATACCGGCTGGAATGATAACATTGATGCCCGCTTTAGCAGATACATCCATAAAAGTTTGCATTACTCCTTTTTGACCGCCCTGGCTCTCGCCCATTGCCCGGGATATACATGCCGGGAAATAAACCACCGAACGGGTATAGCTATTTTTATATAAGTTTTTTGGAATTGGCCCCGCCAATGCCAGCTGATTGGACCATAACGGAAACGCCGGAATAACACCGCGTAAAGCTTTGGTAAGCGTGAACATTGCCCGCCGCCCAAACAGCTTATTGATAAAAACACCGGTTGACAAAGCAAATCTTACCAGGCTATATACTGTTTTGAAATGCCGGGCCGTATATAGCGCCAGTTTGTTTGCTATACCCGAGTGATTTTCCCTGCGCAGGCGCTTTACCAGATCGCCGGTGTTAATATCAACCGGGCAGGCTGTGGCGCAAAGGCCATCTACCGCGCAGGTATCCAATCCTTCATATTGGTACTGTTGCAGCAACTCGGCATACTGGCCATTGTAACCTTTACCTTTAAGTTTAATCAGTTCGCGGCGCACCACGATACGCTTGCGGGGCGTAAGTGTAATATCACGGCTTGGGCATTTATGCTCGCAAAAACCACATTCAATACAGCGGTCTACCTCTTCTTCAACCTGCGGCAAATCTTTCAGGTTTTTTATATGGGCTTGTTTATCGGCATTAATAATCACACCCGGATTAAGCAGATTGTCCGGGTCAACGGCTTCTTTAACAGCTTTCATTACCCGGTAAATCTCGCCGCCCCACTCGGTTTCAACAAAGGGGGCCATATTGCGGCCGGTACCATGCTCTGCCTTTAAAGCGCCGTTATATTTTTTTATAACCAGGTTAACTACATCCTGCAAAAAAATGCTGTACCGTTCTATTTCGGCAGCGGTATCAAATGCCTGTGTAACCACGAAGTGAATGTTACCGTCCTTGGCATGTCCAAAAATAATGGCGCGCGTATAACCGTGTTTTTTAAACAACAATTGCAGGTCAGCTATGCCATCACCCAGGCTATCAACCGGGAAAGCAATATCCTCTAAAATTACACTGGTGCCGCTGGCCCTGATGGCGCCTACAGCCGGAAACATGCCTTTACGCACTTTCCAAAACAAGGCCTGCCGGGACGGGACAGACGTAAATTCGGCCTGATTTAATAACTGCAGATCATTGGCGATAGCCAGGAAGCTATCCATTTGCAGCTTTAGTTCGTCCTGTGTATTTCCCTGATATTCTACTAATAAAGCGGCGGCATTTTCTGGCAGTGTTTTTATTTCCGTGGGCATGCCTTCTATGTTTTCTATAGATTGCAATGAGGCGCGGTCCATCAGCTCGACCGCCGCAGCCCCCGAGGTTGTTAATGGCGAAATAGCCCGGCAAGCCGAATAAATGTCCGGGAAATATAACATCGCCGTCAGCTTTTCGGGATAGTCATTTACGGTTTCAAGCACGGCTTCGGCTATAAAGCCCAGCGTACCTTCGGCGCCTATTAACAGGTGCGCCAGGATATCCAACGGTTCCTCAAAATCTATAAAAGCGTTTACCGAATAGCCTACTGTATTTTTTGTTTGGTATTTGTTCCTGATCTTATCATAAACTTTGGCATCGCTTAAAATTTGTCCGCGAAGCGCTGTTAATATACGGTGTAACTGCGGAGACTCTTGTTTAAATCTTTCATAATCTTCCGCAGCTTCCGTAGTGTATGTTTTGCCATCAGGTAATATAAACCGAATGTATTTTACCGTATGATAAGAGTTTTTACGTACACCACAGCACATACCGCTGGCGTTGTTTGATATAATGCCGCCCATCATAGCAGCATTGATGCTTGCCGGATCTGGGCCTATTTTACGCTGGTATTTTTTGAGATAGGTGTTGACATTGACGCCAATTGCGCCGGGCCTTACCCTAACGGTTTCGCCGGCGTTTTCTATGGTTATCCTGTTCCAGTGCTGGCTCAGGTCAACCAGTATCCCGTCTGTAACAGACTGGCCCGATAAACTCGTGCCGGCCGTACGAAATACCAATGGGATACGGTGTTGTTTGGAAAATGCAAACAGGCTGACAATCTCCTGTTCTGACTTGGGAAGTACGACGGCTTTGGGCCGTAAATAATAAAACCCGGCGTCAGAAGCTGATGCTACCAGATCAATCAGATCTGTCTTTATCCGCCCGGCCGGCAGTATTGCTTCCAGTAATTTACCAATTTTTAAATCCACTATTAAGATGGTGTTTTAAGATCAAATGGCTTCCCGGTAGCCAAAAAGCGTTGCTAATTTAAGGCATTCATCCAAAGGTAGTATACCATCTGATGAAGTTGTTTCAAATAAACTCGACGCAGCGGCGCAAACGCCCAGCCTGAGGCTGTCTTTTATATCCCAATCATTATGTACGCCGGTTAGTACACCCGCGGCAAAAGCATCGCCGGCGCCTGACGCACCCATGATCTTATCTGACGGTATTTTGATGCTGGCCTGGTAATGTGAGCCGCCATCTTTATTAACGGCAATAACTGCCTGTGGAAAATGCAGGACAACCCATTGGTTTACCCCCATAGCTACTATTTTACGGGCGGCCTCATAGCAATTGTCTAAAATGATACTGCCGTCGGCATCTATGGTTTGTACATCGGTTATCATACCTGCCTCATATTCGTTTACAAACAAATAATCAATGTATGGCAATGATGGCGGTATCACATTTTTAAAGCGGTTAGACCGCTCACTTACAATATCTGCTGATGTTATAAGGCCCTGTTCTTTAGCGTCTTTCAACACCCTGGTTCCGCGGGTCGTGCCATCGGCTTCCATAATGTCCAGCTGGTCAAGCAACAGTAGATAACCCAGGTGGAAGATCTTATCCTGTGATATCGAGAAATCAAAATCCTTAATATTCAGCAAAGCGTTTGCGCCCCGCTGATGAAAAAATGTTCTTTTACCGGTGCCCTGCACGCTCATTACATCGGTGTAAGAGGTACGGGCCTTTTTAGTTTTATGGATCTGCGCGGTGTTTATCCCCAGGCTTTGGCAATGGCTGATGATACGGTTACCGCGATCATCATCGCCGACCAAACCGACGCCACTAAGCGGGAAATTGACTTTTAGCCTGGATAGCCCCATGATAACGTTATACGCCGAGCCGCCATTACAGCTGCTTTCGGTTAGAATGTTCGCCAGCTTTTCTTCGTCCGGATACACGTCTATCACTTTTACCTGGTCAATTATCCAATTGCCGCCAACTAAAATGCCGTTTCTCATCGCTTATTTATCGCTTAGTAATTTTACTATCGGTGGTTCATCCTCTACAATTTCGGCATAGCGGCCTATATTAGCATCAGCAAAAAAATTATCATTCAAGTCGTCATTTGCCGTTGATACTTCGCCGATAATGCATTCATCAGACGCGGGGTAAAACTCATGCCATATACCCGGCTCAATAGTTATCCGCTCGCCCGCCTGCAGACTAAGTTCATCGCCTGATTTCACGGTTTGAAAATTTCCGTTCACTTTCATCCGGAAAGTTTCATCTGTTTCACCATCTGCCGGGTTCCGGGCCCATAATCTTATAATTAGCTCGCCGGTGCGGCAAATAATATCTTCTTTCTTTTTTTTATGCGTATGCGATGGGGTGGTTTGCCCCCTGGCTGCGTACATCAGTTTTTCACAGTATTCGGCTTCTTCAGCCAGGTTGATCAAGATCAGCCCATAGTTTGAAAACTCGCCCAAACCAAAATCAGTAACATCCCATTTTGGTTGCGGCGGTAATGCCCAGCCGTTTTGTTTAAAAAACCTGCCTGAGGTTACTATCGCCCCGTTTATTTCTGATCGTTTCATGCGGGTTGTTGTTGATGATAAATCACTTTTTCTACCGAGCTATTAGCAAAAGATTTAAGCGCCGCGTCAAAAACATAATGGCTGGCAACAGCCTCATCAGGAGTTACACAGCCAAACCGGCCGTTTAAAAACCCTTCGCGCTCCGCTACGTAGCCCGCCAGCATTTGCATAAAACAATCTGCAAAGCCGGGCTCAAAGATACCGCCGGTTATAGTAGGAAACGGTACGCCTTTAAAACCAAGATCGGTACGCTGCCAAAACTGCTCGCCTTCAAACCTGAAGGTCCATAAGGCTTTGGTATCCTTGGTACTATATTTCACGCCGCCTTTGGTGCCAAATATTTCAATGTACCAGGTATTGGTCTCGCCCGGGGCAATTCTTTTCATCTCCAGCAACATGGGCACCTGCTTGCCGTCTATGATAACCTGAGTATTTAAAGTAGCATTGTTCCAGGTATCACAAACGGCCATGCCGCCTTTGCCATCCGGGCGTTCGGTAACTATTTTTTGCAGATTGGCATAAACCAGCTCCGGTTTCCAGCCCAACCTCAGCGGCACATGCAACACATGCATGCCCAGGTCGCCCATTACGCCAATTTCACCACAAAATTTAACTTGTCTTTTCCAGTTGATGGGTTTGGTGGGGTCAATATCGCTCGAGTGTAAAAACCCGGCTTTAACCTCAATGATCTCGCCGATACGGCCAGATTTTACCTCGTCAATAACCCGTTGCGGGCCAGGCAGAAAAGGCATTTCAGAGCTGCACCTGACAAAGCGGCCCAATTCTTCGGCTTTATCCCTGATCGCTAACGCTGCTTCCAGGTCTATCCCGAAAGGCTTTTCGGCAAGCAGGTCTTTGCCGGCTTCCAATACTTCCAGGTAAAATTCTTTATGCAGGTTATGCGGCAGCGCTACGTATACCATATCGATATCCGCGCGCCCAAGCAGTTCTTTATAATTAGTGGTCAGTAAATCAACTGTGGGGATATTTTTATACCAGGCTAATACCTCCTCATTTAAATCGCAAACAGCTTTAAGCTCAACCCTGGCGGGGAAATCATTTAATGCAAACCAACGCCCGAATGCGCTGGCCGCTTCTTTACCCATTAAACCGCCGCCTATAATTCCAATATTGAGTGTTTTCATCAATTCCATCTAAATATTCTGATTAACTATTTAGCAGATGCATAACATCTGCCGGTTTTGCGCCTTCATGTACCAATGCCATCAGGGCTTTGGTCATACCGGCCGGATTAGCATGCTGTATTACATTGCGGCCATAAACAATACCTTTTACACCCTGCTGCATTAAGCCGTAAGTTCTGTCCATAATTTCCTGGTCACTGGCTTTACCGCCACCACGCACCAATACAGGGATATTACCCGCAATTTCAACTATACGATGGTATTGGGTAACATCATCGGTCGGGTCGGCTTTAATGATATCTGCTCCCAGTTCAACACCCTGCCTAACCAGCGGGATGATCTTCTCCGGATCACCATTTACCATATAACCGCCCGCATCGGTATTAGGGCGAAACACCAGTGGCTCGATCATTAACGGCATAGCATATCGCTCGCAAACCGGTTTTATTTTAAGTATGTTCCGGATACATTGATCGGCTACCTCGGGCTCGCCGGGGATACTAAATAAGTTCACCACTACACAGGTAGCGTCAAGGCGCAATGCCTGCTCAACCGGGTTTTCAATCATGCGGCTGAATAAGGTACGTGGCAGATCTTTACCATATACATTGGCGACATCGGTACGCAAAACCAACGAGGGTTTATGGCGGCCGGGGATTGATTGCAGGTATTGTGCCTGTCCTATGGTTAATTGTATTGCATCGGGCGCGGCATTTACCAGGACGTCGACAGCTTTCTGAATGTTTTCTATACCATTTAAAAACGGATATTCATTAAAGAATCCGTGATCTATAGCTACGTCAAAACAGTTCCCTGACTTGCCGTTAAATAATCTATTTAATCTGTATGATTTCATTTTTCAAAGGTGTTTTTAGCGTTGTATTTCGGTTGGGTCTCAATTTTTTATTTATGTGTGGCTGACAATTCAATATCCATTACACCACCCGCGAAATGTATTTATAAGAAATGGTATTGAATTTATAACTGGTTCCGTTTAGTAATACAGACCTAAGATAAATGGAAGATGGCGATTTTTTCAATACATTGATTATAAACTTTTTGCCACTTGCCATATTAATTACTGTCTGTTTAAAAAGCGGCGTCCCCAGCTGGTAATTATCAGACACCGGGTCTACCGGGTAAAAACCAGGCACTCCAAAAACATACCAGGCACTCATCTGGCCCGAATCATCATTACCACTTAAACCGCCGGGGCCATCGGTATATTCTTCCTCACGGATCTTATTTACTATCTGCCGGGTTTTCCAGGGATGGTTGGTAAAGTTGTGCATATACGGTGTTTGGAGACCGGGCTCAGTCGCTAACGGGTCCATAAAAACCAAACATAGAAAAGTTATCTTGTATATACAAGTAAATATTTAAAGTTTTTAGCCACTGTCTGCGTTACTCCAAACCAACAAAATATGCTATATTTGTGTTGCTATCGCCTAAATCCATGAGCAAAAAGGAAGTAATCCATTTATATAAAAAAGTAATTGAAGACCTTAAATCTTTAATTGAAAAAGGCGAGTACAAAAAAGGCGACCTTCTGCCATCTGAAAACGAGCTTTGCCGGTCATACGATACCACCAGGGTTACGATAAGGCAGGCACTTTCTTCATTAGCCAATATGGGTTATATTACCCGCAGGCATGGCAAAGGCAGCATTGTTTCCGAACCCAAAAGTGGCTTGGGCATCCTGTCATTAAGCGGTGTAACAGCGGGGATTGGCAATCATAAGTTAACCACTACCATCTTACAGAAACCTGTTAAACAAGCGTGGCCCGATGACTTTTTTTATGAATTGGATGAGGCCGAAGCTGAAGCGGGGTGTATTTTCTTCTCCCGGTTAAGGCATATCGACAATATCCCGGTTTTATACGAAGAAACACATATTTCTAATGTTGACCTGCCTCATTTTTCGTCAAGGAATTTAGAGAACAAGTCTTTGTTTAAAATTTTAAAAGAACATTATAAAATAGAAGTTAAAGAGGGCGAGCAAAAGATATGGGCCATACATGCCGATAAAAATATCAGCGGCTTACTGAATATTAAAACAACGCACCCTATTGTGCATATGAAAAGGCGCTTACAAACCAATAATAAAGGGCTTAGAATATATTCGTCGCTATACTGTAATACCGAAGAAAATTTTTTGCAGGACAGTTTCTAACGGGCCGAACTAATCTAACCGGTCAATCCGCACCCAGTCCATTCCGGCTGCTATGGCGGATTGTACACCGGGGTCGCCGTCCTCAAACACCAGGCAATCTTTAGGGTCAACACCCAGTTTTTTTGCTGCTGCCAAAAACGGATCAGGGGCAGGCTTGCCGTGTGGTGTTTCACCAGCGCAAACCAGGGTTTCCACCAAATCGGCAATGCCTAATACATTTAAAGTTTTCTCAACCGCTTCGCGTGATCCACCGGAAACAACGGCTATCCTTACCTTGCCTACGTGAGCCTTTAGATGGTCGACAACGTGCTCAACGGGAGTTATTTTGCTGATATATTCATCGTGATACAATTGCTGTCTTACTTCAGCAAATTCCTCGGGATCCATGTTTGAGCTATAACGTTTATTGATCTCGGCTACCACAGCAGGCACCGGCCAGCCGGCCAGTTCATCAATGATCTCGCCTGTAATAGTTACGCCACGGTCGGCTGCTACTTTTATATAAGTTAGGGCATGGGCGTGCATATTGTCGGCAAGGGTACCATCACAATCATACAAAAATGCTTTGTAGCGGCCGTTGCTTTTATTTACCAGTTTGTCGTATTTAGATAGATCAGCTGTTTCCATAGGCCGCAAAATTAAAAAAAATGGCGCAGGGTTTTGTAAGCTCCCTGTAAGGAAAGGTAAATTAAGCTCTATAACTATAAAAGTTTATGAAGCCCGCGACCCAGCTAACTTTAGGTGCAAACCGGCACCAAAATGTTCAGCATCCAATTTTAATACATCAGTAAACAATTTAACTGCATTGTCCCATTGCTCCAAACCCAAATGGCCCAAACCTTGTATGTACAGGCAATGCGCCTTGTTACGGATGTCCAGATCATCGTCAAAAATTAACAGATTGGGAAGCGATACCGCGAAATAATCGATTTTGACTTTATCATTTAAATGCTTTGCACCAAATTCAACCAATTTATTAAATATCCGGGTTGCCTTATCAGCATCGCCCAATTTTTTCCAGGCCAGGCCCTGGTAAAATATTTTGTCGGGTTGCTGGTCGTTATAAAAAATAGCTACCGACGGCTCATCCAATCCTTTAGTAGCTTCCCCGAAATATTTCTTTGATTTTTCCAGTTCATTTAAACCTTCATACGCGCATCCCAGCCAATAAAATAGATCGTTTTCGGCCGCACCAAAAAGCTTGCCCTCGCCCAGGTTACGCGGGTAAGTTTGCGCTTTTTCCAATAATGAAATAGCTTTTGCAAATTCGTTGTTATTTAAATGCCGGCGTGCCAATTCAACCAGGCTGTACACATATTGTCCTGAAGCTTTACCTTCTCCGCCCTCCCAGGGGTGAAACTGGCGCTGGCTAATTAAACTTAATGCTTTTTCGTTATCACCTAAAAAATTATAAATAGCCGCGCGTTCTAAATAGATATCGTCGCGTTCCATAGTTGTTGTTAAATTATCCTCTAACAACTTAAGCCGCCCGGCAGGTGCTTTATTAAGTCGTTTATATAATTGATCCAACTCCATCAATACGCGTGCATCGGTTTTATCCAAAGCAAAAGCTTTTTCAAAATACACCAACGCTTTATCATGTTCATTACGTTTATTAAAATAGGCTATCGCTAAATTCCTTAATACCGTCGGGAAACTCCCGTCCAGCTTGGCAGATGCCTCCCAAGCCATAATGGCATCATCATATTGCCCCTTATCATACCATAAATTGCCCAAATAATAAGGTGCTTTTGCATCATCAGGATTTAATTGGGCTGCCAATTTAAGCACCGCAATATCTTCCAGTCTATCCGGAAAACAAAGATATGGATCAGCAGCGGCCGCCTCTTTAAGCAACTCAAATGCCACTTGTTTGCTGCCCGACTTGAATTGAAAATAACCCAGGTAATAATATACCATCGGGTTAGTATTATTTCCAGCTACAGCATATTGCAGCAAATCATAAGCTTCGGTATATAACCCGGCAGCGGCATAATCCAAAGCGTATTCAATAAAGTTTTGATACCAGCCCCTTGATAATTTTAGTAATTCATCTAAGTATGCTTTTGCCTGTTGGCTTTCGCCGGATTGCTGTGCCGAGAGGTTCAATTCATACAAAGCGCCCAGATTAAACTGATCACGTTTTAAAGCCGCTTTAGCTATCGCTACTGCTTCATTGGCGTTATTGTTTTTACGATAAGCTGCCGATTTTAAAACATAAGCCTTGCTGTTATTGGCATTACTGTCAACGGCCGATTGGATATGATCCAGCGCCAGATCATAATCCTCATTAACCAAATCCAACTGCGCAACCATGAGGTAGCCGCTGCCTTTCCAGGCGTTGCTCCATGTAGCTTTATAAAACATATCATAAGCCCCGGTATTTTTATGCTGGTATTTGAGGGCAAGGCCTAAATTATAATAGCATTCACTATCATACGGGTTAGGGTTTCGCTGGATGCTGGTTTCAATCGCCCTGCGAAAACATGGTTCGCTTTTAGCAAACTGGCCGCGGCGCAGGTACCATAACCCCAGGGCATTGTTGTTGCGGATATCTTTCGGGTCGCGGCGCAAAGCTTCTTCATAGTAGGGCACCGGGCTATAGGTGGCGTGTCGATATTGCTCCAGATGCTGCCCTGTTAAAAACAACTGCTCGGTATTTTCAACTTCATGCGGTAACAATGCCGGTTTGGCCGCTTGCGGGGTGTTATTTAACTTGTTACTTACCGGGTCATATTTTATTAGTTCTTTCCCTTCCGGGGATGTTATTGTTAAGAGCAGGCGGTTTTCGTCAATATTTGCGGCATTGATACTTTTGGTATAAACTTGTTCAGGAACGATAGCTGTTACTTCTTCAAACAATGTCTTACCTTCATAACTCAGTTTAATTTTCAGGGATTTTTGCGCTCCGGTTACATAAACTTTAAGGTCGATAATTCCGACCTGATAATCGAGTGCCAATAAAATATCCTTGCTGGCATTTTTTACTACGCCCAGTTCGCGGTAAGGTAAAAAGTATTGGGTAAAGTGTTTTTCCTCATTAGGCATCAGCCAGCTAAAATCAGGTTGATTATCGGTAAACATGCCGGTCATCAGCTCTATGTACGGGCCGTCTTCGTCGGTAAGGTTACGATCCCATGCCTGTCCGAAATCACTGTGCCCCCAGGTCCACTGTTTTTTGCCCGGTGATACATGATGATTGGCCACATGCAGCAAACCGGCCTGGGTATCATGTTCATATCCGCCCACAAAATCATACTCCGAATTAATAGCCATATACGATGTAGGCACCGGGATATTTTTATATCTCGAAATATCGGTACCCGGCGAATAATCGACCTTATAATACGTACCTGTAGCTATAGGGAAGGTTGATACATCACGCTTGCCATGGTCGAAAACCGCGTTAACATCAGGCGGAAAAACCGACTGGTAATCATCATTTACTTTAACCGCCGGGTTGGCCCACCATAAAAAAGTTTGTGGCAGGGTTGAGCGGTTATAGAGTTTTGCTTTAATCTCGATATAAGCCTTATCAGGATATAAAGTAAAGCCCGCCATGCCTTTGGTGTGGAACATGCGCTCTACTTCATTCACCCAAATAGTTTTGCTGCCGTTGTCGTTTTCTTCAATTTTATAGTCTACCGGCTCAAAAGTGCTTGGGCGGTGATGTTGCGGCCAGTTAAACTCGATACCGCCCGAAATCCACGGACCGGTCAAGCCTACCAGAGCCGGTTTAACCACCTGGTTATAATAAATAAAGTGGCGCTCTTTGATCTTATCGTAAGCCATCTGGATGCGGCCGCCCAACTCGGGTAATATCATGATTTTGATATACTTGTTCTCTAAAAACAGGCCTATGTATTCTTTATCTTCTTTCTCATCAAATATCTTTTCTATAACCGGGTTGGGGTACACTTTGCCGCTGCTGCCCTGGTATACCCGTTTCTCAAAAAACATCGGGTTTTTATCGGGTTTGCCAATACCGTAAGTGGGGATGATTACTTTTTCTTCCCAGATATTTACATATAATTCACTCATGGTAAATGCTGTTAATGTCTTATTAAATTGTCTTCCAGCTCCTCCAAAGTTTGCCCCTTGGTTTCTTTGACCTTTGTTTTGACGAATAAAAATCCGCAGAAACAAATGGCCGCGTACAGGTAAAACGGCCCGTAGGTCCCCAATACTTTAGCCAGTATGGGGAACGTAAATACTAAAATAAAATAAGCTCCCCATAATGATACCACCGCTACGGTAGAAGCTTCGCTGCGTATTTTATTGGGGAATATTTCTGAGATGAGCACCCACGTGATGGGCGCAATAGAGGTAGCATATATGCTGATAGCCAGCAACACCAATATGGATATGATACCGGCAGCGAGGTGGCTCTGTAAGGAAAATGCTAACGCGATATAAAGTACCGATAAGCCCAGCGAACCAATCAGCATCAGCGGTCGGCGGCCCAGTTTATCAACCTGCCACATGGCCAGCAGTGTAAACACCAAGTTTACAATACCAATGGAAACCGTTTCAAAAAGCTGCTGATTCAGGCTTGACCCAACCGAAGCAAATATGGTTGAAGTATAATTAAACACCACATTTATCCCGCAAAACTGCTGGAATACTGCCAGTGTAATACCTACCAAAACTGCCGGGCGAACAGCTTTTGCAAATACGGCTTTATATGATTGTTTGGTGGCCCCACTTAATGATTTTTCTATCGCCTTTAATGTGGTGTTAACAAATTCAGTAGCGCCTATTTTACTCAATACCTGTTTAGCCTTATCGGGCTTGCCGGCTTTTACTAACCAGCGCGGGCTTTCAGGCAGCCAGATCACGCCGATTAAAAATATAGCGGATGGTATCACACCCAGTCCAAACATCCATCGCCAGGCATCAACGCCCTTATCGGCCAGAAAATAATTGCAGAGGTTGGTGATCAGGATACCTAATACAACGGTTAACTGGTTGATAGCTACGTTCCGTCCGCGGACAGATGCCGGAGAGATCTCAGCAATGTACATGGGGCAAAGCATAGAAGCCATGCCCACACCGATACCCGCAGCAAACCGCATAATCACGAAAAATACCAAACCTTTGGATAATGCTATGCCTAATGAGGATACCGCGAAAATAAAGGCCGCCACCATCAAACCGGGTCTGCGGCCATACTTTTCGGCAATGTTGCCGGCCAGCAGGCAGCCGGCAATACAACCCAGCGCTAACGACCCGGTCAAAAATCCTTCCCAAACGGGATCCAGCAAAAACTCTTTGCGCAGGAATGGCAATGCACCGGATATCACCGCGAAATCAAACCCGAACAGATACCCGCCCAGCGCTGATATAAAAGAGATCCCGGTAATATAAACGTTGTTAAACGGTTTGATTTGGTTTGTCATTTTATAAAATTGGTTAACTATTTTACGGACATAAGCCCGAATTTTAAATTGATAAACTCATCATAAACATGATGCTTAGGCAGCAATGCCAGTGGAAATTCGGGCCTGTTCATGCTATCCGGATAATACTGGCATTCAAGGCACAGGCCCTCAAAAGGCTGGCAAGTGCGGCTATTGGTATTCAAATATTGGCTGTTTAAATAGTCGCCGGTATAGCAAAACATACCGGGGTAGGATGTGGTCACCGTCAAGGTCCGGCCCGACGTCGGGTGGGTCAATTTGGCCGCGAATGGCGCGTTGTTATTCAAGATATAGTAAGCATTTATACCTTTGGGCCGGCCAGCTTTAATGGCTATTTTATCACCCAACCGCGTGTTATCAAACAAAACAGCGGCTGGTATAATTTTTCCTGTGGGGATATAATCATCACCGGCGTCAACAATTTTACCTGCGTTAATTTCAAGTTGATGGTCCAGGATATCAAGCCCGCCGTTTGATAAATTAAAATAAGCGTGATTGGTAAAATTGGCGAAAGTATCCTTATCGCTTACGGCTTTATAGTGGATGTTGAGGGCGTTAAGATCGCTCCAGGTATAAGTTACCCGCAGGCTCAAATTGCCGGGGAAACCACCGTCGCCGTCATTGCTGTGCAACACCATCACCAGTTCTTCGTCATTTATTTCGAACCCAAAAATCTTGCTGTTGAAGTCACTTGCCCCGCCGTGATTTGTATTTACGCCGTCATTAGCCTCTAACTCATAGGTACGTCCATTCAAATCAAACCCGGCGTTACTGATCCGGTTGGCATAGCGGCCTATGGTTGAACCGATATAGCAGGTATCATGCAGATAACCATCCAAATCAGGAAAGCCAATAATAACATTGCCAGGCGTTGAATTTCTATCCGGTACGTTAACGCTTACCAACGTTGCTCCGTAATTGGTTATTTCAACAAAAGCGCCCGCGCTGTTTCGCAGCGTAAACAGAAAAACATCTTCGCCATGCGCTGTTCCCCATGCCTTACGGGTAATAGTTGTACTCATATAGTTATATCAGGACAAATGGTTTTAATTGGTGGAATAAAAGTAGTGCCTAAAACCCTTACTAAAATGGATAAAATTTATTATTAAATGGACAATATTACCATAGGCAATAAAAAAGTAATATTGCTATTTTCTGACTTAATGATGGATAATGTACATTTGATGAACGTTAGCCCGTCGTAGTAGCCCATTTATAATGAACAATATTACCGAATCCAATAAAAAAATAAAAGAAGGCTTTGTTGGTCAGCGGATGATTGTTCTGCCACCCAATATCAAAAGAATCATCACCAATAACCCGCTGATAAAGAACTTTTATTTAACAGCTGTTGGTTATTACCCCAAAGCTATTTATCATGACCGAGAGCGCAAAACCGGTAGCGGTCAGTATATATTGCTGTACTGCGTTGACGGCGAAGGCTATATCTACTTAAACGACCGGACGTATACGCTTAAACCTAACACTTTCATTATTATCCCCAAAAATGTAGGGCATCGGTATAAAAGTTCAAATAGCAATCCGTGGAGCATATATTGGGTGCATTTTAGCGGATTAAATTCGGATGCAATCTACCACCGGTCAACAGAACAGAATGCGCCTCTTGTACATTCCGTGCCTTACGATGAAAGCCGCATAAACCTGTTTGAGCAGTTGTACGCCATGCTTGAGCATAGCTTTCACGAAAAAGAAATGGAGATAACCAACCTGTACCTGCAGCACTTTGTAACTTCATTGGTTTATTACAAACAACTAAATCCCGTAGCTTATGATACCGACTCGGTAAGTGCTTCCATTGCGTATATGAAAAAGAACCTCCGGAAAAAATTCTTGATTGAAGACCTGGCGTCGCAGTGTAGTAAGTCGGTATCGCATTACTCCAGGTTGTTTCACCAAAAAACCGGCTCGTCGCCTATTAATTATTTCAACCTGCTAAAAATCCAGGCATCCTGTCAGCATTTATATTTTACAGATCGCAGCATTAAAGAGATAGCCGCAACCTTGGGTTTTGACGATCAATATTATTTTTCGAGATTATTTAGCAAGCTGATTGGTATGTCGCCGCTAAAGTATCGTAAAACTCATAAAAAATAGGTGTACCACCTTAACGACTACTAAAACGTCAAATCGCTAAATAATCAAAAAGTATAATTGTCCATCTTTAAAACCTTTTTGTCTATTTTTAACGCCTGCATTTTACAATAAAATTGTAGCCTGTAGATTAACCAATTTCTGTCACCGAGAAATTTAAGCCAAACCAATGAACTTAAAACAACTAGCGCCTGCCGTTTTCTTTTTGGCGATAATATCCGATTTCGGGTTTGCTCAACAACAGCCTTTAAAGTTACACTATGATAAGCCTGCAACAAACTGGGAACAAACCCTGCCGTTGGGCAATGGCCGTTTAGGCATGATGCCAACCAGCGGTATTACCAACGATCAGATAACACTGAATGATATTACCCTTTGGTCGGGCTCACCGCAGGATGCCAATAATTACGAGGCCTATAAGAAACTACCGGAGATCACGGAACTGCTGCTGGCCGGCAAAAATGTAGAAGCGGAATCTTTAATTAATAAAGACTTCGTTTGCAAGGGTCCCGGATCAGGAGGTAAGCGCTGGGGCTGTTTTCAAATCCTGGGCGATTTGGACCTTCAATTTGAGTATGGTGGCGCCGACGCTTCAAAAGCCACCAGCTATCAACGGCAGCTATCGCTGGACAATGCCATTGCCGCCAGCAGCTACCAAATTGGCGGTGTAACCTATAAACGCGAATACTTTACCAGCTTCAGCAACGATGTGGATGTGATCCGGCTGACTGCCGATAAACAGGGCCGGTTAAATCTCCGCATTGGCCTGACCCGCCCAGAGCGGTTTACCACAACCACAAATGGCAATGCATTGCAGATGGAGGGTCGGCTTGATAACGGGACCGATGGCGACGGCATGCAATACATAGCAAACTTGAAAGTTAAGCTAACCGGCGGTACTTTAACCACTACCGGCAACAACCTTGTAGTAAAAAATGCTACTGAAGTTATCATTTATGTGTCGGCGGCTACTGATTTCAGGAATGTTGGTTTTAAAGCATTAATGACACAAAATTTAGCCGCCGCAATGCAAAAGCCGTATGCCCTGTTAAAACAGGAACATATAGCCCAGTTCAAAAAACTGTTTGACCGGGTTAGTATAAATTTAGGGAGTAGTAAAGACGATGAAACCACCGACCAGCGGTTAATCAACTTTCATAATAACCCCGACGCCGATAAATTGCTGCCCGTCCTGTTTTATCAGTATGGCCGTTATTTAAGCATTTGCAGCACCCGTGTTGGGTTGCTGCCACCCAACCTGCAGGGCTTATGGGCCAATCAAACCCAAACGCCATGGAATGGCGACTACCACCTGGACGTTAACGTACAGATGAACCATTTCCCGGTTGAAGTTTCCAACCTGTCTGAATTAAACCTGCCGCTGGTTGAGCTGGTGCGCGGGCTGGTAAAAAACGGCGAGCGCACCGCCAAAGCTTATTACAACGCCGAAGGCTGGGTAGCACATGTAATCACCAATGTTTGGGGCTGGACGGAGCCTGGCGAAAGCGCCTCGTGGGGTGTAACCAAAGCCGGCTCGGGCTGGTTATGCAGCAACTTGTGGGATCATTACGCTTTTACCAACGACCAGGTTTACTTAAAAAGTATTTACCCCATCCTGAAGGGGTCAGCGCAGTTTTATAACAGTATTTTAACTAAAGATCCTAAGAGCGGGTATATGGTTACCGTGCCGTCCTCATCGCCCGAAAACAGTTTTGAAATGCCCGACGGCAGCGGCCGCCATGCCAGCATCTGCATTGGCGCTACTATTGATAACCAGATTATGCGCGAGCTTTTTGCCAATGTGATAATTGCTTCAAAAACACTGGGCATTGACCCGGGCTTTCGTGCGCAATTACAAAAACGTCTTACGGAGATCCCGCCGGCAGGCATTATCAGCAAAGATGGCCGCATCCAGGAGTGGCTTGAAGATTATAAAGAAACGGAGGTTACCCACCGCCACGTTTCACACCTGTATGGCATTTATCCAGCCTCAGAAATTACCGCCGACGGCACGCCCGAACTGGCCGAAGCTGCAAAGAAAACCCTGAATGTGCGGGGCGATGACGGGCCGAGCTGGTCTATCGCTTATAAACTGTTGTTTTGGGCCAGGCTGCATGACGGCGACCGCGCTTTTAAACTTTTTCATGAGCTGATGAAACCGGTAACCAGTACCGGCATTAACTATAGCGGTGGCGGGGGCATCTATCCTAACCTGTTATCTGCCGGTCCGCCGTTTCAAATAGACGGCAACTTTGGCGCCTGTGCCGGCATTGCCGAAATGCTGCTGCAAAGCCACGAAGGGTATATCAATTTGCTGCCTGCCATCCCCGCCGGCTGGAAAGCACAAGGCAGCGTGAAAGGTTTAAAGGCGCGCGGCAATTTTACGGTTGATCTGCAATGGAAAAATGGAAAAGTAACCGCCTATCGTATAACATCGCCGCAGGCTAAACCCGTAAAAGTGAAAGTAAACGGCCAAATTAAGTTAATTAATAGCAGTAAAAATTTAATTTTAATTTAAACCAATTGCTTAATTATGCTGGCCCTTATTTAGTACCAACCAATTTATAAACTGAGATCAATGAACCTGAAAGTAACCTATCTTATTCTGCCCTTAATGTTAGGCGCTTTAACACAGCATAAAGCAGCGGCGCAAACCGTAACCATCCCTGTTGAAACCAGTAAAAACGCGCTGGTATTACAGGCCGATGGTAAACATTATTTAAACACCATATATTTTGGCCCTAAATTAAACGACAGTAAAGAATACAGTAATGTGGCCGCGGCCTATGGCAGCAACCACGACCCAAGCGGGCAAATGGCTTCGGCTTATACACCCGGAGGCTCGCGCAATTTGCTGGAGCCCGCTATTTCTGTTATCCATGCCGATGGCAATTACTCGCTCGACTTGCAGTATGTAAGCCATAAGACAGATCACATCAGCGATGATATTACCCTAACCAGTATTTTATTAAAAGACCCGGCCTATAATTTTGAGGTTACTTTATTTTATAAAGCCTACCTGAAAGATAACGTGGTTGAACAATGGAGCAATATCCGCAATAATGAAAAAGGCATTGTTACCCTGCAAAAATTTGCATCGGCAAACCTATACTTAAAAGCCCCGGCGTTTTGGTTAACCCAATATCACGGCGATTGGGCCAAAGAAATGCGCCCCGAAGAAACGCGGATAACCCACGGCATAAAAACTTTGGACACCAAACTTGGTACCCGTGCCAATTTATTTGAGCCCTCGGTTTTTATGGTGTCGTTAGATAAACCTGCTACCGAGGATGACGGTACCGTAATGTATGGCGGGTTAGAATGGAGCGGTAATTTCCGTACAGATCTGGAGCTTGACCCTGAGAATAACCTGCGCATTATATCGGGCATTAACAATTACGCGTCGCCCTATCAGCTAAAACCTAATGAGGATTTTGTTACCCCTGCGTTTTGGTACACTTTGTCAAAAAATGGCAAAGGCGAAGCCAGCCGTAACATACAGCACTGGGCACGCAATTATAAGTTACTTGACGGCAAAGGCAGCCGCTTAACTTTATTAAATAACTGGGAAAGCACCTTTTTTGATTTTGATGAAGCAAAACTGGCCTCGCTGTTAAAAGACACTAAAAAATTGGGGGTCGACCTGTTTTTGCTGGACGACGGATGGTTCGGCAATAAATACCCGCGCAACGGCGATCATACCGCACTGGGCGACTGGCAGGAAACTAAAACCAAACTACCCAACGGCATAGCATCTTTAGTTAAAGGCGCGCAGGACAACGGTGTTAAATTCGGGATATGGATTGAGCCGGAGATGGTGAGCCCTAAAAGCGAACTGTATGAAAAACATCCCGACTGGGTAATTAAACAGCCTAAGCGTGACGAATATTACTTCCGCAACCAGCTGGAGCTTGACCTAAGCAACCCTGCAGTGCAGGATTTTGTTTACGGGATAGTTGATAACCTGTTCACCAAAAACCCCGACCTGGCTTATATCAAGTGGGATTGCAACGCGGTTATTTATAACGCCTACTCGGCTCATCTAAAAAACCAATCGCAGTTTTATGTGGATTATGTGCGCGGTTTGTATAAGGTGCTGGAGCGCATCCGTGCCAAATATCCAAAGGTGCCTATGATGCTATGCTCGGGCGGGGGCGGCCGTGTTGACTATGCGGCTCTGCAATACTTTACCGAGTTTTGGCCAAGCGATAATACCGACCCGCTGGAACGTGTTTTTATTCAATGGGAATATTCATATTTCTATCCGGCTATTGCCAGCTCAAACCATGTTACAGACTGGAGCAAGCTGCCTATTAAGTACCGTACTGATGTTGCCATGATGGGCAAACTGGGCTTTGATATTGTAATAAGCAAACTGGGCGAAAATGATTTGCGGTTTGTGCAAAACGCGGTTAAAACCTTTGATGAAATTAAACCCGTTGTTTGGCAGGGCGACCAGTATCGCCTGCTAAATCCACGCGAAGGCAGCGTAGCATCAATAGCGTATGTAAACGAAGCCAGGACAACGGCTATCATGTTTAATTACCTGGTTAACTATCGTTATGACGAAGGCAGCATACAGCCTATCCGCCTGAAAGGGCTGGACCCCGGCAAGCAATATAAAGTAAAGGAGATTAACCTGTACCCGGGCTCCAGATCAGGTATTGACGAAAGCAAAACCTATACCGGGGACTTCCTGATGAAGATTGGTATTAACCCCAAAGTTAACTCGGGCCGTACCAGTGTGATTTTGGAGGCTGACGCGCAGTAGCAAACCCCGAACAGTGGTGCGGCAGGGATGTGTTATTCGCGCGAAAAATACATCCCTCCGCTTATCATTTCAACAACAAGAAATAAGATCACTGACATATAGCGCCACCATTTATAAAACGGCAAATGTTTAATAACTTAACCGGGTGAAAAAGCGGCAGTTTTGGTTTTGTATTTTGCTGATGATGGCCCTGTGCACCATCACCTACATCAATCATTTTGATAACGGGTTTCATTTTGATGATGCGCATACCATAGAAAACAATGCTTATATCCGCAACATCCGTAATATCCCGCTGTTTTTTAAAGATGGCAGTACCAGCAGTACCCTACCGCAAAATCAATCCTACCGGCCAATAGTAACTACCTCGTTAGCTTTTGATTACTGGCTTGGTGGCGATTATTACCTGTTCTTTTTTCACCTGTCAACCTTCCTGTTGTTTTTACTCCAGGGATTATTAATGGTTTGGTTCTTTACCGGCATTTTTAATATTTCTGTGCCTGATGACAAGCGCAATACCTGGGTAGCGCTTATTGCCGTAACCCTGTATTTACTGCATCCCGCCATTGCCGAAACCGTTAATTATGTTATTGCCCGTGCCGATCTTCAATCAACACTGGCCGTGGTGCTGGCATTTGTTTTATACCAGCGCTCGGCACGGTGCCGCAGGTATTTTTTGTATTTGATCCCGGTGATTATCGGGGCATTGGCTAAGCCGCCATCCATCATGTTTGCGCCGATATTTTTTGTTTATGTGCTGTTGTTTGAGGAGCAGGCAGGTTTAAGCAATCCGTTTAAGCGGGTATTTAACGCCATAAAAAAGTCTGTTCCCGCTTTTGTCCTTTGCGCTTTTATGTATTGGCTGATTAACCATTTAACCCCAAAAACATGGCAGGCCGGCGGCACATCGCCCATTCAATATCTGATCACGCAGCCCTTTGTTATCGCCCATTATTTCCAGATGTTTTTTGTGCCGAATGCATTAAGTGCCGACTCTGACTGGCAGTTAGTGCCCGACATGGCCGACTGGCGTTTTATAGCCGGTATGGCTTTTATTTTGGCAATGTTGATTATCGCCTTTATCACAGCTCAAAAAAAACAACTGCGCCCCATAAGCTTTGGCATTAGCTGGTTCTTTTTGGCGCTGCTTCCAACATCAAGCATTATCCCGCTGGCCGAGGTGCTGAACGACCACCGGATGTTTTTTCCGTTTGTTGGCTTACTGATCAGCGTGAGCTGGACGGTAGCGCTTTTAGCTAAACGATGGTCGCCGTTTTTTGCAGGACACGTCCCTGACTATAAAAGTGTATCCGCTGTTATTTTAGGACTGATTTTAGCGGGTTATGCCTACGGCACCTTTCAGCGTAACCGGGTTTGGGATAACGAGGAAAGCTTATGGTACGACGTCACAGTAAAAAGCCCCGAAAATGGCCGCGGGCTAATGAACTACGGCCTGAGCAAAATGGCGGCCGGCGACTATATGACTGCGGGTATTTATTACCAGCGTGCTTTAAAACTGTTGCCAACCTACTTTAGCCTGTATGTTAACCTGGGCATTTTAAAAGCCGCCACCGGCCACGACGAACTTGCCGAAACTTATTTTAAAAAAGGCCAGTGGTTTGGCAGCAACTACCCCGATGCTTACATTTATTATGCCCGCTTTTTAAACAGCCGCGGCAGGTATAATGAGGCTATAACCAACCTGCAAACCGCCTTAAAACTGTCGCCGGCAAATATTTATGCCCGTTTGCTGTTAATGGACGCCTATGAGAACACCGAAAACTGGACCGAACTTAACAACTGGGCAAAAAGCAGCCTGCAATTAGAACCTAATCATCCCGAGATCAAAAATTACCTGCAGGCGGCTATCAGCAAAAAAAGCAAAATTGATGCAGAGGCCGATCAGATTAAACAAGCGCCAACAGCCGAAAAATATCTGGCGCTCAGCCTGCTTTATTACAATGCGGGCCGGTTTATGCAATGTATTGATGCCTGTGAAAAGGCCATCGGCTTAAAACCTGACTTCCCCGAAGCCTACAACAATATTTGCGCCGCGTATAATAAGCTGCAACAGTGGGACAGCGCTATCGCCGCTGCAAAAAAGGGACTGGCCATAAGCCCCGACAACCAATTATTAAAAAATAATTTACAGGAAGCTTATAACCATATTAAGCAGGCAGCCCGCTAAAACTTACCGCCGCTTGTCGCGGCAAATAAGAGCCTGGCATGATGATAACGATTAAATCAGCTGGCAGGAAAGTAACTCTTTTGTTTTAAACGCGCTTTTATAAATAATATCGGCTTTATTTGCATTGGATTATAACAGCATTATAAATCCAACATTCATGAACCAATTTACCAGTTATGATTATGAATAAAAAACTTTTAATAGTTGCGCTGTTTCTGGCGGCTTTTTCAAATTTAGTTTCGGCGCAAAATGGTTTCTACAGAAAAGAAATGCGGTCGTTGGATGCTGCTATCCAAAAAAACTTTTATGACAAAACATCGGGCTACTACTTTGTAGTGCTTGACCCCGCGCAGCGCGAAAACAAAAACGGCTATCTGCGCGAATATTCTTATTTATGGTCGTTTTGCGCTATGTACCAGGCCGCCAACGAAATAGAAAAACTGGAGCCAAAGGTAAACCGCATGGCCCCCTTGCTTAAAATAATGAACGCTTATTACAGCCCCGCCCCGCCGAAACCGGGTTATACCGACTACATTATGAAATTAAAACCCGGCGAGCGTTATTATGACGATAATGAATGGATTGGCATTACCGCTTTAGACGCGTACGCCCGCAAACATCAAAAAGCAGACCTTGCCCTTGGTAAAGCGATGTACGCTTTCATCATGACCGGCTATGACCAGGTTTTGGGCGGCGGCATTTATTGGAAAGAAGGATCCACCGAGTCAAAAAACACCTGCTCAAACGGTCCGGGGGTGTTGGTGGCCCTGCAGTTATACCAGGCCACAAAAAATAGAGCTTATTTAGATACCGCTTTAAAAATATTTAACTGGACCAACGCCAAACTACAGGCGCCGTCAAAACTGTATTATGACAATATCCGCGTAAAGGATGGCAGCATTAGTAAGCCAATCTTGTCTTACAATACCGGCACGATGCTGGAGTCGAACGTTTACCTGTATGAAATTACCGGCAACAAAAAATACCTGGCCGACGCCAATGAAATTGCCGACGCCTCATTAACCTACTTTTATGGGGGCAACAAATTCAGGGATGACTATTGGTTTAATGCCGTATTGCTGAGGGCCTACCAGCATTTGCTGAAATACAATAAGGATACTAAATACATCCTTGGTTTTAAAAAATGTTTGGATAATACTTTAAAAGCCGATAAAAATGAAAAGGGCCTGTTTACCGGCCGCGACGGTGTTAAAAACCTGGTTGATCATGGCGGGATGCTCGAGATATTGGCCCGCTACGCCTGGCTGGAGAAACATTATCATTTGAACTAACCAGTGATCCTGCAAGGTAGCCTTGCAGGATCACTGGTTTATGTGGGTTTCTTAGGTCTGAACCGCGCTTTATGGTTTTTTAAACAACCTTAATTTAAGGCCTAATTCAAAGGCGCCCTGGGTATATTGGGCCAGCGGGCCGGTCTCCAGGTTATAAGCCAGGTTAATCGCATAGGCATCCTGATCTAAACCGAAAGCAATACCAAGGCTCTTACTGCTGTGATATACCGATTCCATATACAAACCGTAGTTGTTTAACGTAAAATTAACGCCGGCATCTATAATATTGTCATAGCCCTTTACTATCCGGTAGCCGGCCAGCGGCTCCAGCACAAAGCTGCGGTCATCACTCTGCAAGGGTATTTTATAACTTGCCATCCCAACAAACAGCAGCCGGTCGGCATCAAACCTGCTGTCCGAAGTTTTGAAAAAGGCTGATTTTAGATTCGGTATCGCGCTGCCAATATATAAATGGTTATTGGTATAGGCTATCCCGAAATCTCCGTCTATGTACGCCTTTAGCTGGTTGTATTGCGCAACCTGCTCGTCCGTTACATCGCCATGTATAGCCGCGTAGTTTACCCTGGAATCATCCACCCCAAACGACAAGCCGAAGTGTAACTGCTGGTTGTTTTCGCCCAGCGGTAAATGATAGGCATAAGTGCCCATGATCCGCGTCTGCCTGATTAATCCGGACTGGTCGTCCGCGATATTTAAGCCCAGGCCCACACGGTCCGAAGGCTTAAGGTCAGCCGCCAGTATCATATTCTTAGGGCCACCCGGGATATTGTTCCACTGCTGGCGGTAGCCGGTACTGATATTCAGCCCGTCACTCATCCCGGCAGTAGCCGGGTTATAGAGGTAGCGGTTCTGGAAATAGCTTGCCTGGAACGGGTTTAACTGGGCATTACTGCTTAATGTTGCTGCCATCAGCAGCAATACCGTAGTTAGCCTTTTTATGGTTGATCTTCTCATTATTCTGTTAATCTGTTCCTGTTAATTGTTATTGCGCAGTATGGTTATGAAGCCTTTTATAGGCGTAATGCCAGGGCTAAGCTCTACCACATAATAATAGGTTCCTTGTGCCAGCGGAGCGCCGTTTACGGTGCCGCTCCAGTCGTTATTATAGCCTTGCTTTTTATAAATCGCGCGGCCCGCACGATCATAGATCGTTACTACATTATTCGGGTAAAGTGCGATGTCTTTTATTATCCAGTTGTCATTCTTTCCGTCACCATTTGGCGACAGGATATTGGTTGGGATAATAGCTGTTGGTGGCGTGGCTTTATAGATGCTTAATGTATAAATGGTTTTTGTCGTACCGTCCTGCGCCGTTATTATTACGGTAACGGTACTTGTTCCTGCCGGTACAGCTATCGGGTAGCTTGGGCTACCGTTGGGTACCGCTGTTCCATTTATTGTCGCACTGGCGGTTGGATCATAGGTCAAAGTCAGTTTCAGGTAATCCACGTCATAACCTACCGGTATGTTGTAGTTGTTTATCCCTACAGTAAACGCAGGCGACAAAGTGCCCTGGCTGATTGTCATATTAACTGCCGCCCCATTCGTCAGCGCGATCACTGTCAGGGCGCCCGGCTGGTAACTCACGGTATAGTTATAGCCTGCCGCACCACTTACCGTAATCGGGTAACTGCCCGGCGCCGTCGAATTAGTTACTGTTGTTGCGATGATCGGCTGTGCAGTCAGGTTTGCACTGTTATCGCCGTTTACGAAGCCGTTGTAGTTAGCCGTAAGCACCGGGTTTGCAGTGCCGTAAAGCTTCGCTTTATTATCCGCCGAAATCGTTAACGGCGCTTTAGTCACTGTTAAAGTTCCCGGTACATAATTAAATGTGTAGCCTGGAATTACCATACCACCTGCGGTTATCGCGTAAGTGCCCGCTCCGCTGCCCGGCGTGGCGGCAGTTGTGATAGAAGGCAAGGTTGTGATATTGGCCGGAGTATCGCCATTGACAAAACCGCTATAGGTAACCGTTAACAATGGATTTGGCTGACCGTATCCCTTTGTCTTATTACCTACAGTCACCATCAGTGTTACCTGGTTTATGCTTAGTGTACCATTAACATAGGCGATTGTATAGTTATCACTTACGGCCCCGCTTGCAGTGATAGGATAGTTACCCGATGTTGAATTAGTGCTTGCGGTGGTGGCAATGGCCGGTAAGGTAGTAAGACCTGATACCCCATCATTATTTACAAATCCGCTATACGTTGCCGTAAGCGCCGGGATTGCCGCACCATAAGTCTTGCTCTTATCATCAGCTTTTATTGTAAGCAGTGCCCGGGTTATAGTTAAGTTACCTGTTACGTAGTTAAACACATAGTTATTACTTACCCCGCCTGCCGCGATTATCGCATAAGTACCAGCGCCCGTTCCTGCAGTTGCCGTGGTTGTTGCAAGCGGCTGTGTATTCAAACTGCTGCTATTATCGGCACCCGCAAATCCTGTGTATATTACGGTTAATACAGGATTATTTGTTCCATATACTTTGGTCTTGTCCGCAGCGGTTACTGTCAGCACTTTTTTGCCGATAACCAGGTTGTCCGTATTATAGGTTAAAAGATAATTATTACTTAAAGCAAGCGTGTTTTTTCCGATAGCATAGCTTCCCGCATTCTCACCAGCCGCCCGTGATAATGCGCCCGAAAAGCTGTCGCCGGCTACCAGTGCCGGTGTAAAGGTATAAGTTAGGGCAGGGTCTGCATCGCCATAAATTTTGCTTTGTGCTGTTGCCGTTACTGCGATTGTTTTGGTACCAATGGTTAGGTTAGCCCCGGTATAGTTTAATGCGTAGTTACTGCTTAAAGCAAGCGTGTTTTTTCCGATAGCATAGCTCCCCGTATTCTCACCAGCCGCCCGTGATAATGCGCCTGTAAAGCTGTCGCCGGCTACCAGTGCCGGTGTAAAGGTATAAGCCAGGGCAGGGTCTGCATCGCCATAAATTTTGCTTTGCGCTGTTGCCGTTACCGCGATTGTTTTGACACCCACAATTATATCGCCATTGGCATACGTAATTGCATAGTTGCCCCCCACAAATGTTCCGCCACCGGCAAGGCCCGGTTTTACCTGGCCACTGTAGGTCGCCACAGCTGCCGTGGATGCTTCGCCGGTACCGTAGGACAGATTTACCGCGCCTATGGTTTCGCCGTTTTGCAAACCGGTTGAAGTAAATGCGGTTGAACCTGTTTCATTAACTAATACGTCACCATAAATTTTGTTTACGTTGTTGGCAGTGATGGTTAAAGGGGCTGTTCCCACTATAATATCGCCGGTTGTGTAGGTGATATTATAATTTGACGCTGTAAATGTTCCGCCGGTAGCAGAGCTTGGTATTACCTGCCCGGTATAGGTATTTACGGCTGCATTGGCAGCTGCGGCGGTTCCGTAGTTTATGGTCACTGTACCTACAGTTTCCGCGTTTCGTAAACCAGTTGGCGTGAATACGGTTGAACCGGAACCGCCTGTTAAACTTTGCCCATAGGTCTTGGTTTTATTATCTGCCGTAATGGTTAACGACGCTTTATTAACTGTTAATATCCCGGGCGCGTAGCTGATTGTATAATTTGAATCAACAGCGCCACTACCGGTAATTGCATAGGTGTTTACCGGCGAGGCCGCAGTTGCTGCCGTGGCAAGCGTTGGGGCCGTTGTTAAACTGGCGGATGTTTCGCCATTTACAAAACCGGCATAACTGGCCGTTAATGTGGGAACTGCGTCACCGTAAGCCTTGCTTTGATTATCAGCTGTTATA
>NZ_JAJIWO010000002.1:0-434333 GCF_020880695.1 Mucilaginibacter sp. UR6-11 | reverse complement strand
CCGTGGCAAGCGTTGGGGCCGTTGTTAAACTGGCGGATGTTTCGCCATTTACAAAACCGGCATAACTGGCCGTTAATGTGGGAACTGCGTCACCGTAAGCCTTGCTTTGATTATCAGCTGTTATAGTTAACTGCGCTTTGCCTATGGTTAAGGTGCCGGGCGCATAACTGATAGTATAGTCACTATCCATTGCCCCGCCTGCTGTAATTGCATACGTATTTACCGGTGAAGAGCTGGTGGCTGTGGTTGTTAGCGTTGGCGCGGTAGTTAAATTCGCTGGTGTGTCACTATTTACAAAACCGATATAGTTGGCTGTCAAAGCCGGTAACGCCGCACCGTAAATCTTAACCTGATTGTCTGCAGTTATAGTTAATGGTACTGCGTTAACTGATAGCGTGCCTGAAACGTAGGTTATGCTGTAGTTCGCTGATACCGCGCTGCTTGCTGAAATTGTGTACGGGCTGCCCGCTACATGCGATGCAACGGTTGCCGTAGTACTCAATACCGGTTGTGTGGTTAAGCTGTCCACCGTTTCGCCATTTACAAAACCGCTATAACTAACTGTTAACGTCGGAACAGCAGCTCCATAGGCTTTGTTCAGGCTATCAACCTTAATTGTTAACGGCGCCCGGGTTATGTCTCCGGTGGTGGTTGCCGATGTTGTACTCAATGTATATTTATCTTTATCTGCACCGGCAAGTACAAAACTGGTCGCGGTAACTGCTTTACCACCGGCAGCATCTTTTGTATCATAAGTTGCCGTTCCGGTTACGGTTACAGAATCTGCTCCATTTATTCCGGCAAGCGCATAATTGGCAGCTGCTAATGTGGCGCCGGTTAAACCGTTATAAACACGTGCGATTGTTGGTGAAGCGTTTAAAGTCAATGTCAGCGCCTTTTTGTCAATCGTTAATAGCTGAGCTTTTTGTGCAGCAACCATATAGTTTGAATCAGCTGCCTGATCTGCGTAAATTGTTACGGTACCCGGTTTAATGATATGTACCTTATTATTTACAATGCTTGCAATAGTGCTGTCACTGCTGCTGTATATAATTGCCGCATTTCCGTTGGTACTGGTTGCCGCCGGATCAAAATCTGCTGCTCCATAGGTAACAGAAGCTGTTGAAGCATACGTAATTGCCGGGGTACCGGCATTAACCGCGATACTTAAAGCTTTTGAGCCTGTAAAGCTACTGCTATCTGTAGCTGTAATAGTGAAATTAAAGGTGCCGCTGCCGGTTGGACTGCCGCTGATTATAGCGTTACCGCTATCCGCGCTAATGCTTAAACCGGCAGGTAAAGCACCGGACGTTACTGCAAAGGTATAAGGCGATGTTCCACCAGATCCGGTTATGGTCTGGCTATAGCTTGAACCAACGGTGGCCGCGGCCAGTGATGCCTGATCGACCACCACTTCTGCCAGGTTATTAATGGTAATGGTAAATTGTTTTTCAAATGTTAATAAGCCGCTATCGGTCACTTTAACCCTTACGGTATAACTTGACTTTGTCTCATAATCAGGGCTTGCATTTATCTTCAATGAATCATTAACGATAGTAAAGGCGCTGTTATCGGTATCTCCGGTACCCGTTATCAGTTGGTAGCTCATTGCCCCGCCTTCGGCATCCGTAGCTGTGAAGGTACCGATTGTGGAAGCCGCTGCTACATTTTCATTTATTAATGTTGCACTTAGGGCGATATCTGTAGGGGCAGTGTTATTAGGTATCCCATAATAAGTCATTTGGCTGCCTTCAATAGCAGCGCGCTCGGTAGGACCATAAACTTTCGGGAATAACGCCATCTCGCTAATGGTACCGTTAAAGAATACCCCACCGCCCGAAAAGGTTTGTGAAGAACCAATGGCTATTGATGGCACCGCTGTTCTGGCGCCACTATTTAATATGGCTGATCCATCAGCCAGGCTATTTGTGTATAGATCGATATAGCCGGTTGAGTCTGTTCGCGTCCACGAGTTTTGCCTGATTAGTCCATTGGTAACACCGATCGCTGTGGCGACTGAATTATCAGCAGGACCATTACCTGCCGTGAATTTGCCGTTATATACCCCAAACCCAAAATCAGTGGTACCTCCCGGTTGTTCAGATCCGAATATACCATTCATGGTATACCAGGCGCCAGGCACGTCTGCACTTTGGTTAGCAGGTGTAGCATTGTATACTACAGAACCACTCAAATCATTGTTAAATATTGTTGCGGTAACTATCAAATTATTAGATCCGCCAAATTTAATTGCCGGCAGGTTATCATGGCTGTCCACATCAACAACTCCCGCATGAATAATCTCGGGTTGCATTGCCGTATTTCCCTGGATACCATTGGTGGCGTTTCCACTCTGGTCGTACCAGACAGCCACTGTAGCCGATTGCGTTGCTATAATGCCGCTAAGCAAATTGGCTGTTACTCCCGTTGCCGCATCATTATAATTACTATATGCCGCAGAAATGGGCGAGCTTAGGGAAAACGTTTTGTTAGCCGTGGTATCTGGATATACGTCGTAATAATTAGAACCTATCGCTATACGCGCCAGCGGGCCCGCATAATTTGAAGCCAATAACCGAAGCGAATAGGCCCCGGCTCCAGCAGTGGTATTGGTAAGTCCTAACTTATTTAATGTAATGGGTTGTGCGGATACGCTACTTGCAGGAATAGTAACTGATTGGCTGATTGAGCCACTAACCAGTGTAATATCGCCCGAGTAAGAACCTATACCTGTGGTTGCTGCCAACCGTACATACACCGGTGTTGAAGCAATATTGCCCGCGGCGCCAATGGTTATAGCCGGCCTAAACGTAATACTGTCTGTACTTACTTCAAACCCGGTTGGTGCAGTTATTAAAATCCCCTGTGCGACACTGATGGCTGCAACATTAAACCTCACCGTTGCAGATGGTGTACCATAGCCGGCACTTAAGGCGGTTACGTTCGCCGTGTTTGATACGATAATTGAAGGTACCGCATAATAGATTTGCTGATTTAACTCTAAAGCCTGACGATCTGCTGTTGGTATAGCATTAAAGAATAAAGTAAATTCTGACAGGTTACCTATCAAACTGTTGCCGCCGCTGCCTATTGCACCGATAGTAATATTACCGGTTCCGTCACCCTGAGATTCTGTATAAGGCGTACTGTTTACGCCGTTTACAGAAACAAAAGTACCGTCAGGCGTACCATAATTCATTACTGCACTATATACCAGCTGGTTGCCGGTATTAGTGGCCGGTGTGCTGTTGGTACCCCCGCCGTTAGATAGTCCGAACGATATACCGCTGCCGCCCCAATACAACAACTGGAACCTGTCCCAGTTCCCGTTATCAGATCCCCATAAAGCCTGGTTGCCTGATTGTACTGTATTCTGATATACCGCATTAACCACCGCGTTAGGATGGTCAACCCGGCCAAAAGTTTGCGGGATAACTAAAAATTGTGCACCTGAATAAATAAGTGTTGGCAGGCCATTAACTTTATCAACAACGCCGCCACTTATAATTTCAGGCTGATTACCGGGCGATGCTTGTACAGCATGATTACCGCTTGCGGATTGGTCATACCAGGTTACCACCGTAGCCGAGCTGCTGCCGATCACGCTGCTTAATAAGTTAGTCGTCGCGCCCGTTAGTGTTGCGTTATAGGCGGTATAGGCAGCCGATACCGGCGAGTTTAATGAAAATGTTTTAGCACTTGTTGTGTCGGGATATACATCATAATAATTACTGCCAACCGTAATGCGCACCAGCGGGCCGGTATAAGTACTGCTTAATAAACGTAGCGAGTACCCTCCTGCTGCAGGATCACTGGCGGTAAGCCCCACTTTATCTAATATGGCCGAAGTACTAAAAGTTTGATCCGCACCGTAACCCGTCCCTTCTGAATTGGTGGCAAACGCCCGGTAATGGTAGGTTGTGCCGGCGGTCAGATTTATCGCATTTACAGAGATAGCGCCTACATCACTGCCCGCTGTTAATACATTGTCGGCAGTAATAGTTGGGTTACCGGTTTGATTGTATACAATGCCTTTACTGGTTATTGCGTGCCCGGCATCCGAGGTAGCATTGCCGGTAAGTGTTGCAGTGCTTACCGTAACGGCAATTGGTGCGCCTGTTGTAACTATTGCATCGCCTAAGCCATAATAGGTATATTGATTGCTTTCCATCGATTGCCTGTGTGGCGTAGAAAGCGCGGTCGAAAACAAAGTTACTTCAGGCAGATAGCCATCAAAAAAATCTCCGCCGCCATCCCATCGCGTACCAATAACAATTGGATTATCTACCGATTGATTAACAGTCGCGCTGCCAGGTGTTGACGCAGTACCGTTAACATATAAATTTACATTGGCCCCGTCATAAACACCTGTCGCATTAAAAGGCGAGGTTGGGAAATCACTGGTGTAATTTGCCAGTTGCCAACCAGGGATATGGATAGCATACGCCAAAGTTCCGTTAAAACGACCCAAGAAAAAGCCAATAGCGCCGCCGGTATAGATTTGTGATATGATAGCCGGATAGCTCCCCTGCGAATTAATGTTTTGCGCCACAGCGTTTGAAGTAGATGCGCCTTCTATAGTTACGTTGTTGGCAGATCTGAAATAGTTAGCCGACTGGCCTAAAAAACGCAGCGCCGGGCGGCCATTTTGGGTATAAACGATACCTCCGTTTATAATAGCTGGTTGATTGCTTGTAGTGGCCTGCAAAACATCGTTGCCAATACCGCCCTGATCATACCAGATAGCTACGGTTGCCTGGTTATTACCTATAATGCTGCTTAATAAATTAGTGGTTACCCCGGTTTTGGTATCGTTATAATTACTGTACGCTGTGGATATTGGTGAGGTTAATGAAAAAGCTTTATTGGCGGTTGTATCCGGATAAACATCATAATAACTACTGCCAACTGTAATACGCGCCAACGGGCCGGTATAAGTACTGCTTAACAAACGCATTGAATAAGCGCCAGTTGCCGGGGTAGTAGCTGCCAGCCCGGCCTTATCCAGGTAATTTGGTACAGCGATAACCTTACTTACCGGGATAGCCACGTTTACACTCTGTGAGCCGATACTGCTTAAAACGACATTACCAGAGTAACTACCGATGGCGGTAGCAGCCGCTAACCTGATATATACAGCGCTATCTGCAAGATTACCTGCAGCACCCACATTTACAGTGGATGCAAAAGTGATATTATCCTTGCTGACTTCAAAACCCGCCGGTGGGGTAACTGTTATCGGGTTAACAAGCCTGGCGCCGGATACTATAAGCGTATCGCTGGCAGAAGCAGTACCTATAGACGTGGTTAAAGCTGCTAAAGTCCCGCTTGTTGATATGCTGCCCGGTACGGTTAAATTATAGTAACTAATCTGATTATTTTCGACCGCTGTTCTTTTTGCGGATGAAAGCTCGGACGCAAATAAGATCGCTTCCGGAATATATCCGTCAAATGCCTCCTGGTTGTCCCAGCGCGCACCTATCCTGAAAGGATTGGTGATTGTTACGCCGGCATTTGCAGAAGCGGGCGGTGAAGCTACCTGATTAACGTATAAATTAACTGCGGTGCCGCCATAGGTACCTGTTGCAACAAAAGGTGTGGTAGGAAAATCGCCGTTATAATTTGATTGTTGAAAGCCCGGTGCATAGATAGCAAAGCCCATAGTAGTGCCAAAATGGCCCAAAAAGAACCCAATTGCCCCTCCGGTATAAATCTGACTAAGGAGGGATGCATAACTGTTATAGGTATTAATGTTTTGCGCTACAGCGTTAGTTGTTACGGCTCCTGCAATCGTTACATTTTTAACGGTTTGAAAATAAGTTGATGCCGGAGATGAAAACCTAAGCGCCGGCCGGCCATTTTCATTATCGATAGTACCGGCATTAATAATCTCAGGCTGTTGCGATTGGTTTGTTTGTACAGCGTCATTAGCGTTTCCGGTTTGATCATACCAGGTAACAACCGTTGCATTTGTGGCCCCCGAAACAATAGAGCTTAATAAATTTGCCGTTGCGCCGGTTTGCACATCGTTATAATTTGTGTACACTGCCGAAATCGGCGAGGTTAAAGAGAATGACTTGTCAGTCGTAGCATCCGGATAAACGTCGTAATACGCATTATTGATATTAATACGCGCAAGCGGCCCCGTATAAGTACTGCTTAACAAACGCAACGAATAGTCACCTGTTGCCAATGTGCTGCTGGTAAGCCCTAATTTATCCAGTATGTTTGGTGCCGATAGTGTTGTAAATGTCTGGTCTTCGCCATACGCAGTACCTACTGAATTAGTAGCAAATGCGCGGAAATGATAAACCGTAAGCGGAGTAAGCGCAGTAATATTTGTTAAAATATCGCCGGTTCCGGTTCCGTTGGTTACCACACTATCAGCAGTTATTGTTGGATTTGCCGTTAAACCATAAACAATACCTTTGCTTGTTACGGGGTTGGCAAAATCTGATATTACTTTGCCGGGAAGTGTTACTCCTTCAACAGTAATACTTAATACCGGTTTGGTAACCACATAAGGCAGGCCTAAACCAAAATAAGTATACTGGCTTCCTTCCATCGCCTGGAGATCCGAAGCAGCCAAGCCTGCTGTGAATAGCGTTACTTCGGGTATATATCCGTCAAAATATTCACCACTGTCATATTTCCTGCCGATGAGCAACGGATTGGTACTGCTTACGCGGTTTGAAGCACCCGAAGCGTTTTGCTGAACCCTGTTAACATACAGGTCAATAGCGTTATTACTATAAACACCGGTAGCAATAAAAGGCGATGTCGGGAAGTCATTAACGTCAAAGTTTGATTGCTGCCAGCCTGGTACATACATCGCATAACTGAAAGTTGTGCCAAAATGACCCAGGAAGAACCCAATGGTGTTCCCCTGAAAAACCTGCGTTAATATAGCCGCTGTATTATTGGGTGTGCTGATATTCTGTGCTACGGTGTTAGCGGTTGAGCCGTCTGCAATTGTTACATTATTATTTGATTGCAGGTAGCTTCCGGATGATGCCGTGAATCTTAGTGCCGGTTTACCATTTTCGGTATAAATAATACCGCCGTTAATAATAGCGGGCTGATTGCCTGCCGACGCCTGTATAGCATCAGTTCCATTACCGCTTTGATCAAACCATATGGCAACAGTTGCAATTGTCGAACCTGATATAATCGAACTTAATGTATTACCTGTCGCCCCGCTACCCGCGTCATTGTAGTTAGCATATGCAGCGGAGATTGGCGAGTTTACCGAAAAATTCCTGTCGGCCGAAGCATCCGGATATACATCATAATAGTTACCGCCTGCATTAATACGGGCCAACGGGCCGGTATAAGTAGTACTTAATAAACGCAGCGCGTAGGTGGCTGCGGTACTGTTTACGTTACTGTTCAGGCCCAATTTATCCAGCGTGTTTAGCCCTATTGTAGTTACGTTAGCCGGGTTGCCGGCAGCTGGCGTTGTCAGATATCTTTCCGTACCGCCTGATCCGTTAAACTCAACAGTCATTAACCGGTAAGTTGTGTTGCCTGTTAAACCTACAACGTTAGCAGTGGTACCGGTACCATTATAAATACAATACCAGCCAGACGAACCTATTTGCGTACCCGATCCAAAAATAGGGTTAGCTGTATAGGTAACGCCAGGATCAGGCAAGGGGCTGCCTGTTAATGACGCCGACATAAATACGGCCCTTGCTGCACCGTCTCCATTTATCCAGTTTACGGTTGTAGCCAGGGCGGCGGTAGCTGTAAAAGTAACATTAGTCGCCTGCGTAGTTGGCGGCAATGGCGCGCGGTACACCGTTATTGTATAGTTATTAACCGCCACACTGTCCTGCGCCTTTATTTTTACATCAATTGCATTGGCACCAACAGCTAATGTCAGCGCGGCTGATGCTGTACCATTTGTTACGGGATAATAACCACTCCCGTTTACCTGTACCTGCACAACTGCATCTACGCTGGCCGGGGTTGGTGTTACAGTGATAGTTGATACCGCATTGTCTACTATATCGATATAATTGTTTGTTGTTGCCGAAAAACCCGGATTTAAAGCGCCGTCACTTATACTTAGTGCCGATAACATGGCGTTGCTTGATACGATGGCGTAAACAGCCTTTTGATGCTGTTCCATTGCCAAACGGTCAGTATTAGACAGTACGCTGTTAAACGCCAGGATCTCACTAATATAACCGTCAAGAGGCTCGAAATAAACCCCTTCAGTACCCGTGCTTAATTTATTGGGGACACCCTTAGCATTACCTATCATAGGCTGCAAAGCGCCATCGCGCCAGGCCATATCAGGGTCAGACTGGGGCTCAACAACGGTAAAATTCTCTACCCTTGTAACAGACCAGGGTGCGCTATAGTAATAATTCCAACCGTCTGTATACCAGCCGTCATTATTGCCATATGGCCCGATTAACCAATTACTAGTCCCTTGTATAGCTCTTCTTGCACCGCCATTATTTGAATTGCTGCCCGCCACCGTATTTACAGTTAACGGGGTTGTATTGAGATAGTCGGCACCGCTATAAGCAAGGCCATCATCATCGTGATATAAAGTTGGCAGGCCATTGCGCCGGTATATGGTTCCGGCATTGACAATTGAAGGTTGTCGCGATGAATTGGTTTGGGTAAGATTTCTTGTATTGCCACTTTGATCATACCATATGGTAACATATCCATTATTACTACCAACAAACGCTTTCAGGGCGGTTGTATCCAGATAGCCCCCGGGCGTAAAGCCGATGTCCTGCACAGCATCGTCATTGCTGCGCCTTACCTGTATAGCTACCCCCGAATAAGTTGAGCTTAATTTATTTAAACTATATGCCGCCACCGCGGGCGCATCTGCCGAAAGGCCCGCAATATCAAGCGTATTAACTTGTGCAACTACCTGGTGAGTAAATAAAGAGGCGAATAAAATCGCGGCAACAAGTAAAAGTTTCTTCATATAGCTGTATTAATCAATAATTTATATTAGCGTAATCTCCGCTAAAGCCATAAGGGATAGCCATAGCCTGTGTTTATGCCAGAATTTAATTTAACGTTTATAGTATGTCCGGGTATAGGTTTTAATGGTGCCCCCGGGCCAGATAATTGTACTTTGAAAATCAGGTGCAAAAGCACAGCTGCCTATAAAATGCCGGTAGCTAAGACAGGTTGGTGTAAGAATATCTTTAGAAGGATTTACCATGACTTTTCTTTGTTCATGATAAGCCCAGATGAAAAAGGTTTAGCACAATTGTTTTAAAATATAGGTTGCATAAAATTATCAAATATTTACAATATTTATATTTTTTTAAAAAAAACTATTAAAAATATCTTTTATAGAAAATTTTTTGCCAAAAATGCTGATATCAAATCCACTCTATTGCACTTACTATCAATGCATTGACGAACATCGCGCCTGCATTTGTCTAGCAGAAAAAAAACAGGCCATCGTCCAATAAAGCGCTTTTTTTTGCTTGATTCCCGATCTTAAGCCGGAATTCTATATATGTTTAATGCTTGATTTGCATCACATTACCTAAATTGCACCACAAGCTGGCTAAATCGGAGCAGGCATTATTGCCGCTATACATAAATTATAATATGGAAGAAAATTTATTGAAACCTGCCGGGGACGCGACATTTTCACGGGCCAAAACGATTGGATTGATTATAAAAGCCGGAATAGTTATTTTGCTCATGGCCTCTTTATCCTCTGCCGGGGCACAGCCTGGCAGGCCGGTGAAAAATCGTGGAAAGGTTTGGATGCTAACCTACTTTCGCCAGCGCTACCCTACCCGTATTGAGATTAACGCTAAAGGAGAGACAGTTGAGGTGCCCCTGCCCAACCCCATGCTGATAGCGCAATTACATATTGCCCTATCAACAGATGGCCGCCACTGGACACCTTTAAATGATAATAAACCCATATGGGACCAAACCATGCGCGACCAGTTTATACATCGCAGGCCCGACGGACTTTGGCGCCTCGTGGCAACAGGTGGCGACGGTAACAGGGCAGATCGTCAAACACTTGGCCCGGCTTGTATTTACGCCACTTCAAAAGACCTCATCCATTGGCAGTTTGAACGGGCGCTGCACCTGATGAAGGACGTGCGTGATGAAGCCGGCAATTTGGTAAGAAACATTTGGGCTCCTGAGTATTTTTATGATGAGGCCACCAAAGAATATACACTCTTCTGGTCGTCCTCCTATGAGGATGCCGGCTGGAAAAAAAGCAGGCTTTGGTATTGCAAAACAACCGACTGGAAAACCTTTACCCCGGCAAAGATATTGTTTGCGCCATCTTACTCGGTAATTGACGGCACTTTAATAAAGCAAGGGGATACCTATTATCTGTTTCACAAAGAAGAAGAGTTTGGTGTTAAAACCGGCGAGCGTCGCGGAATACGATTGGCGACTTCTAAAAATATAGTGGGTCCTTATCAGGTTTATGACGGGCCATTAAACAACGGCCAGATAGCTCCTACAATTACAGAAGGGCCAAGCGTAATGAAAGACCCAATTAAACCCGGCTGGTTATTATTCTATGATTACCCAATGGCCGACCAATATGGCATCTCTTCTTCTCCCGACCTGTTCCATTGGACCATTGAAAAAGACATCTCGCTGCCGCCTGATGCGCGGCATGGCAGTGTCTCACAATTAACCACAACCGAGGCGGATGCCTTGCGTGAGGCTTATCCCAATAGCAAATAAATAACAGAGGACATGCTGATAATTAGACTATAAGTTAAACCTAGTTAACCGGCAAAAACACTTTCAAACATAACCGATTTTTCCAAGCAACTTTAAGGTCCCTAAATAAATCACCAGATAGCGCTTAATTACTGTTTATCCTTTAGCGATCTTACCAGCTGCTGCGGGGTTTTAGTAGTTATGCCGTAATAAAACTTCTCCCCGGGATAATAATTTTCGCGCAGTTCAAAATTTTCAAATGCCGGTCCGCCGGGTATGTTAACATAATCATTGGGGTTTGGGCTGGCGCCGCTCCAGTATTTGGCCCTGCCGTTCACGCGGATCATCAGCGACGGATCATATTTAGCACTTTCTTTGCGCCAGTACTGGGTAAATTTTACATCGGGCCGGTAACGCCAGCCTGCTTTGGCCAGGTAGGCCTTATCCTGCGGCCATGAAGTCAGGCTGGCAAAGTCTTCATCAGGGGCGGCAATTGCAATAAAGTCGGCGTTATCATCTCTCAGCATTTGTTGCAGGGGATAACTTTGCTTTTCAATAAAATCAATCCCATCAAATCCTTTATAAAGCTCTTTCGCACTTACCACCCCATCTTTTAAATACAAATTCCTTAACCGCGAATAATTGCCCATGGTCGCAGTAATGGCGCAACGCTGCATCCGCGCGCTTTCCTTATGATTAAAGATCTCTATGCCCAGTTCCTCAGGGCGGTCGCTACGGATGGAAAGTCTTAAGTAGGGATGCGCCCCATTCATAAAGCGCTCCATAAACAGGTATACAGACAATTCTTCAACCCCGGGATGTTGGCTATCAGGATGCGAGATCGCTCCGCGGGTTTTGGCAGCGGGGAAATAATCTGTTTGGGTTGGGTCGTTACCGGCCCACATCAGCTTGCCCCAACGGCTATCGATCTGCGAGGGCGATATTTCACTAAATTCCATTTTGTCGTCAACCACAGGCTCAACCGCCAGGTAATTGATATGATATATGGTGCCTTTACTTTCATAACCTACCCTTATCAACCCCCGCGGGCCACCAGTGTTTTCCTGATCCGTCCCTTCAATAGGTGATGGCCAGATACTAAATACTATACCGTTTTTTATGCCCCATATGGCCGCGCTTTTTGAGTGCGCCGGCCGTATCCACCGGTCGGCTGTACTTTGAGCCTGAAGCTTATTGATATTAAAGGCTATTGTTAATACGGCACCAATAAGCAGGCAGCTTTTATTTGTCATCTTTTAACTATTTATAAAGGTTGAATTTCAAAATATTCCCCGGGTATTTAATATACTATATTTACCAATACCGATGAAATACTTGCTGTGGCATAGCATCGCCTTAAAAATGCCAATCCAAAAATAAAAAGCCTCAAATCTTTTCGACCTGAAGCTCTTCATCTTAATGCTATATGTACCGGAGGTGTACTATTTCAAATACTCATTAAAAAAATCAATGGTACGTTTCCAGGCGAGTTCGGCAGCGGCCTTATCATAACGGGGTGTCGTATCGTTATGGAAGCCATGATTCACGTTTTCATAAATATAGGCCTGGTATTTTTTGCCATTTGCTTTTAACGCAGCCTCATAAGCCGGCCAGCCCCCAGTTATACGGGTATCCAGCGATGCATAGTGCAACAGCAGCAGCGCTTTAATTTTGGGCACATCTTCAACAGCAGGCTGGCTACCATAAAAAGGCACCGCTGCGGCCAGGTCCGGTATCCTGACGGCCATCATATTGGCTATGCCGCCCCCATAACAAAAACCTACCACGCCCACCTTCCCGTTACAGTCGGGGTGATTTTTAAGGTAACTATAGGCTGCAATAAAATCTTCCTGCATTTCTTTGGGGTCCCTTTTACTTTGCAACTCACGTCCCGCGTCATCATTACCCGGGTAACCGCCAAGCGGCGTCAGGGCATCGGGTGCAAGCGAAATAAATCCCGCAAGCGCAGCCCGCCTAGCTACATCTTCGATATAAGGGTTTAAGCCCCGATTTTCATGAACGACGATAATGCCTCCAAGCTTCTTGTTGGCAGCAACAGGTTTTGACAATAATGCCTTAATCGTTCCGCCTCCCTTTGGCGAGTCATATTTGATATATTCTGATTTCAGCCGCGGATCATCCTGCCTGATCTGTATGTTACCCTGATAATCCGGCATCAGGAAACTCATCATCGCCGGTACGGTTAAACCGCCAACTGCATAAAGAGATAACTTTTCCACAAAACCACGCCTGTCAAGCCGGTTATGTGCATAATCATCATATAAGTCAAACACTTCCTGCCTGATGTCTTCTTTTTTTATTTGGCTCATGGTTATACGTTTATAATTGAAACGAGCGAGCGGTATTGTCACTGCACTACTAAATTAAGAAATCTAAATAAAATGCCGTCCTACTCTGGTAAAACAGCCTGATGAACTCAAAGAAAAAATCCAATCTTCTTTATGGGCTTATGATGTGCATGGTTGCCTCGCGTAAGTTCACTAAGATGCTACAGAGACCGGGATCAACTACTCGTGCAACACCAGTATGGCCCTTACTGATTTGTTCATTACCTGGTTAACGGTGCTGCGGGTAAACAGCCGGTAAACGATATTGTGGTGATGCCTCACCAGGCACAGGATGTCTGTATGATCAGAGTCGATAAATTCCATGATGCCGTTTAAGGCGCTGCTGTTACTGATATAGTTAAATACCAGTTCGGTATGCGGGATCAGCGCCCGCAGCCTGGTTTCACCGGTCTGGATATGTTTATCATCAACTTTGTCGGCAACATATAATACCTGCATTTTTTTAGAGCCAAACGCTTTAATCAGCTCATTCAGCGCATTAATATCCACAGCGGACAGCTTGGTTTCATAATCTGTAGCCAGGGTGATCATCGGTACTTTGGAGAAATGACTTTCAAGCGGAATAATAAGGGTTGGCGTTTTTATTTTAGACACTATCATACTGGCGTTGCTGCCTACAATACCGGTAATGCCGGTGGCGCCGGTAATCCCCATTATCAACAGCGTTACCGGATGCGCATCAACATAACGGGTGATTACATTTTTTAAAAATCCGACGTCACAAAGCGTGGTAACGTTAACAGCTTTATAGGCATCGTTTTGGGCAAATTGAATAACCCAGTCTTTTAGCGCCTGTCTTTTATTGTTATAATAATCTTCTATAAAGATTGCATTATAGGTACTGTTATTGATCCCTTCGGTTGGATGGATGGCATGGATGGCGCAAACGTTAGCATTAAGTACGCTGGCCAAATCCATCGCATAAGCCATGGCGTTTGCGGCGCTTTTCGAAAAATCGGTGGCTACGAGTATCTGTTTCATGTGACAGCGGTTAAATAAACAGGTGGAATAACATAAACAATAAAAATGCTAAAATTATTGCAACCGGCAGCGTAAGTACCCATGCCAGGGCGATATTTTTTAAAGTTTTGTTGTTGAGGTTGCCCTTGCCCCCTGAAGCAACCATTGCGCCAGCAATACCGCTGGAGAGCACGTGCGTAGTGCTAACCGGCAGGCCAAAGCCTGTACTGAGCCCGATTGTAGCTGCGGCCACAATTTCAGAACTGGCACCTTGCGCGTAGTTCAGGTGCTCATTGCCTATCTTTTCACCAATGGTAACTACAATCCGTTTCCAGCCAACCATGGTGCCAAGGCCGAGCGAAAGAGAAATGATTGCGATGACCCAAACAGGAGCAAAATCAGTAACCTTTTCCAGCTCGCCTGCGGCGGCGCTGAGGGTAGCCTGATCTCCGGTTGACAGTTTGACGCGGTTGTCTTTAACCAGTGCCCTGATATCCTTTACCAAACCTTCCACCTGTTTACGGTAATGGTAAGTTTTAGCTACATCTGTTTCATTTTTGGCGGCTAATGCGATTTTGGTTTGTTTAACTGCCGCTAACAGTTCTGCCAAAACGGGTTTGTTTTCGGCCTGGCTTCCTGTTCTGAGGTTAACAACCTGCTCGGTTTGGTTAAGAGCAGCTGATACCTTGTCCGCAGCTACTGCATGATTAACGGCAAACCGGGCGGGCAGGAAAGCGATAAGAATCAGCATAAACAGACCTACCCCTTTTTGACCGTCATTACTGCCATGAAAAAAACTTACCAGTGTGCAGGTGGTAATCAGCAACAGCCGGATATGGATAGGCGGCCGGTCATTTTCGCCTTTGGGAATATGAAACAGTGCGTGTGATTTGGTGACATGCTTAAGGAACAGCATTAGCAAGGCAGCAGCACCGAAGCCAATGATAGGCGATAAAATTAAGGACGAGCCGATCTCGCCGGCTTTCCCCCAGTTTACGCCGGGCCCGTTATAGTAAAACGTAAATGCCAGTCCCGCCCCGATCATCGATCCGATCATGGTATGCGAGCTGGAACAGGGGATGCCCAGATACCAGGTACCCAGGTTCCAGACGATGGAAGAGAAAAGCACTGCCAGCACCAGGCAGGCCCCTACACTTACGGGCAGGGTCATTAAGGCATCCAACGGCACCAGTTTCAAGATGCCCATTGCTACAGTAACGCCACCTAAAAACACCCCGAGAAAGTTCCAGGTGCCTGACCAGGGAATGGCATAACCCGGTTTAAGCGCTTTGGTATAAATAACAGTTGCCACTGCGTTGGCGGTGTCATGAAAACCATTGACAAATTCAAAGCCAATAACGGCCAGGATACAAATCACGAATACTACAAGCAGATAACCACTCAGGTCTATCTGGCCAAGAAACGGGGAAGAGACCATAAGAATGGTTTGATGCATATAACTGGATTGTACCGTAAAATCAAATAACAACAATTCACATTTCTTTAAACTGAATTACAGGTTAACAAATTGTTACGCTATAAGGTTTGATCTGGTCTGATTGAAAATGTTTTTGACACAGGCTGTCATTAAAAAATGGGACTTAAAAACCGGTAGGATTCCAAATCTTTAAAAGCCATGATTTTTATTATTTACGCATGGAGCTGATCTCGCCATTTCGTTCCATATATACCTTCTCTATCTTTGTCATATCTTCCGTCAGCGCAGACTTTCGTACACCCTGCATAATATCCTCCTGGCAAACCAGCGCTTTCTTCATAATATCCGGCTTAAATTGGCCGTGTTCAAACAACACCATCTTGTCGCCTTCAATAAATTTGCCAAAAGCTTTGCTGTGCGCGATCAGCCAGCCAAATAGCCGGTGAAGCAAAACGATCACCAAACAGCACACCACCACCGGCACAAAATCTGACGCACCAACGATGGCACGACTCATTACCGCCCCAAGCGAAATAGTGATAATGTTATCCAATGGCGTCCGCACACCAAACGACCGCCGTCCGGATATACGGATCAGGATCAACGCGATAAAAAACATGACAATACCGCGGCTGCTCATTTGCAGCGCATTGAGGTCCTTGCCCTCACCAAAAATTATTAGTAGCAGTTTCATAGTAATTATTTAAATTCTAATCAATTCGTTTCTGCCGTGTATTGTTGATTTTTAAGCTAATAGTTTGGCGGCCTGCCCGGCGGTTAGACGCGCGGTTACTTTAAATTCTTTCCCCGCCTGCTCGTTATAGTTTTTAAAAAAAGCTTCCAGTTGGCTAAGGATCGCTTCGGGCAGCTCTGCCAGGGTGGTTATCGCTGAAAACAACTGTGAAACTTCCGGTATACCTATAAAACGGTCATTACGCACAGTGTCGCCGTTACGCTCGGTCTGTTCGGCCTTTAAAGCACCAATTACCCGGCAATCGATCAGGCAACCGAGAAAGGTCCCGCTTTCCGAAATCACAATGATGTCCAGCGGATCGCCGTCCTCCCCTTTGGTTCCCGGGATCATGCCGAAGTCGAACGGAAACACTAACCCTGCAGGCAGTATCTTACTCAACCTGAACCGCTGGGTTTCCGGTTCGTAATCAAACTTTTGATTATAACCTTTAGGGCATTCGATGAGGGCTGTTATCGTTTTTTCGGAAATTGCTGACATATTAGCTTGTTTTGGATTTACGGGTGCCTGATTTGCGTTTTGATTCTTCGACGGTATCCATTCAATATATCGTGTCAGGTCACTTTCCTTTTGCTATCTTGATCCTCCATTTTTTAGCGACTGTAAAATTGCTTCTGCAATTTGAGTTTGGTATCCCCGAAACTGTTCACATCTCTTGCCGGGTTCATTTCCAGTTAATTCGAATTTCGCCGTCACCCGGAACGGCAAATTCCAGGTGGCCCGCTTTAGTTTTTTTTCCTTTAATAATAGATTTACTACCGTTTAAAGTTACCGCGAATTCGGGCATTTTACCCTTATCCGTCTTCACCAGCATCAGCCTGCAACTAAGCCGCGGGTCTCCGGCCAGTTTAAAGGCAGCCGGGCGGTGCTTTTTCGGTGAAAAGCCATAGGTCGGATAGTCAGTATAGATCATGAAGGGCTGGCCCTCCACCTGCATATAATGGCGCGGCAGGATACCAAATGCATTGCCGGCACCATAAACTTCCTGGCCCACTTCACCGGATTTTTCCCAGCCATCATGCATATCCTCCAGCGCTATCCAAAGATTAGGGTCTACCTCGCCGGTCTTAACTTCGTCCGAGAGCATTTCTTTGGGCAACATCGTAGGATAATAATATACTGCCCGGTCAACCAGAAAACGGATATATTCTGCTATCAATAACCTTAACGATGGGAGGATATCCTGGCCCTCAGCATGCCGCAGGTAATCATGAAAGGCACAGAATACTTCCTGCTCTTCATAAACCGCCGTGTAAGGCGCATCGTTAAGCGGGAATAAAGCAAAAAAGGAAGGGAAGTTTTTCCCGTAACCGTAGTTGCAATCCCACAGGCTAACGTTCTTAAACACATTGGCCATGCATAAATAACTTAATTCTTTATAAACTTCCTTTTTGGTGACCTTATACAAACGCAGCAAGGCACCGGCCGAAAAGGAAGTATTATTGGCCTGGTAAAACAACTCGAAACCGAGCCCCTTCAATCGCAACGCGGCTTTTTCAGCCTCGGCCAAATAGCGTTTATTACCGGTTAACTCCCAGGCTTGGAGCATGATGTGCGCGTACAATCCCGGCACATCTTTTTCACCGCCTTTACCGGGCTGGGTTTCTGCTTTTACCACTTCCAGTGTATCCATTTTGTAAAATACAGGCCAGGCATAATCAAAATGGTGAGCAACTTTGATAGCAAAATCCAGGGAGTCGAGGAACAGTTTTTCGGCCATCTTATCTCCTTTAAGTGCCAAACGGGAAAGGTTAAGTAACGGATGCTGCAAATACCAGGAATCCATCACCATTGGCTTTTTATGCTCTTCCTCCCCTTCCATAGTATCTGCCACTTTGGGGTGCCAGCGCATAATCGTACCGAGTTCTTTATTATAAAAAGCCGGCAGGCCGTCCTTGATTTTTTTCATGACCTCCAGCTGTCCGTCGTTCCATTCTACGTAATCCAGCAAAGGCAATAACACAGCCAGCTGTACCATGATCTCCGGCGGGGTAGCATAATCGCAGACATAAGCATTAAAATAATGATTGCCATCTACCTGCGACCAGCAGCCGGGGCTGTCTGTCAGATCCGTCAAGCCTTTTTGCAGGATATCCGGCCAATGCATATAGGTTGTTTCCGGCTTCGGCAACTGTAAATATACAGCTGCCAGCAGGTCAAGGTATTGCCTTACCATTTCCGGTTCATCTTTAGGCACCTCTTCAGAAAACGCAATAAATGCATCGCTTAATACATAGCTTTTTCCGGCCTCCAATGGTTTATTTTTCAAAGTCGGCGGCAGTGCGAAACCGATCTCAGGCCATTCGCCGCCAACGGTATCACCCGCCGAGGTTTCTGTATCCTGGTTATAGTCTGCCAGCGCAGTCAGGTTCTGCAGATAAAGCACCGAGCCGGCCTTCGGACGGGTTAGATTAAAATATAGCTGCCCGGACCGGGTGCCCACCTGGCTGACTTTGATCTCGCCCTCGGCCAGTACATCGCTGCCCGCCGCGCCCAGTAATACGATATCCCTTGGCCAGTAAGGAAACAAGAGTGGTGCCGCTGCTTTCAGCGTTGTCGTCAGGTGCAGCACGGGATTTTCACCGGCAGGTAACTGAATCACAGCCTCGTACTCACCCATTAGCGACGCGATACGGAAAGTAATATATTGATCCTTCTCCAGAACCTTTATAAGCTCAAGGCGGTCGTTAGGCGAATAGGCAATGCGGAAAGCGATCCGACTACCTTTGGGCCAGGCAGCAACCAGCCAGCATGAGTCATCAATCAGGTAAACTTTGAAGGAATAAGCTGCCGCCTGCTGTTCATAAACAGCAGTGAGGTCAGGATTATTTAGTTTTGAATTGGCAGATAACAGCCAGGCTGAGGTTGCATTCATTGTAAAAATTTTAATTGTTTATTTACTCCGTGAACGCTGCGGAAAGCGTCAAAAAATGTAGTACGATAACTCTTCCCGGTTAAATATTGTTTTAAATATTTCATAATAAAATATTTTATTAATTCAAAACATAGTTTAGCACGATCAGTTGTATAAACACGATCCCCATTTATCAAGCTGCTTCTTTAATTTATTTATCACCACTAAAATTCTGCCATTATGTTTCACCACGTCAAAGATTTACAATTTAATGCCAGGGTATCCCGCCCTGATCCGCGTTTTGCCAATTTATTATTAGAGCAATTCGGCGGAGAAAACGGCGAGCTTGCTGCCGCAATGCAATATTTTACACAGGCGTTCGGCGCCAAAGTCCCGCACCCGGACAAATACGATATGCTGATGGATATCGCCACCGAAGAATTCAGCCACCTGGAGATCGTAGGCGCTACTATCCAGATGTTATTAAAAGGGGTTAACGGCGAATTGAAAGATGCAGCCGACCAAAGCGAAATCATGCAGGTCATGAACGGAAAAGCCGCTAAAGAAAGCATTATTCACCAGGCGCTTTCGGCCAATCCGCAGTTTGGCATCATTACGGGCGGCGGTGTTACGCCACGTAACAGCCAGGGCATTCCCTGGTGTGCTTCCTATATCCACTCTAATGGCGATCTGACTGTCGACCTGCGCAGTAACCTTGCATCAGAGTCACGGGCCAAATTAGTCTATGAGCATTTAATGAAATTCACTGATGATCCGTACATCCATGAGACGCTGTCTTTCCTGATGACACGCGAGGTGGCCCACTACAAAATGTTTGAGGCGGCACTGGACAGCATTCCAAATAATTTCCCGCCGGGGGTGCTGGCTGCCGATCCGAGGTTTACGCAACAGGTATTCAATCTATCTAACGGCGCTGAGGCACGCGGTCCCTGGAACGAAGGCGAAATGCCTGGTATGGGTAAAAACTGGAACTATATAGCTGATCCGATTGCCTATGTAAAAGAAAGCCAGGGAATCACCAAAACCGATAAGGCAATGGAGAAAGAACTGAAAGAGACAGAAAAGCTGGATAAGGAAATGAGCAAGATTAAAAGCGACGAAGTAAAGAATGCAGAGCCGGCCGGCGTCGCGCAATGGAGCACCTACACTGATACGAAAAAATAAACGGGTATGGACGAGCACTTATTTTTAAAGGGCCAGCGTGTTATCACCCCTGAAGGTAAAGGCGAGGTAGTCGACGCCATCGGAGATAAGATTGTTGTCAAACTGGATAAAGACGCCACACAGGCCTTCGCATCCGGCGAGCTGACGGATAATAATAGCGCAAGCTAGCCCTAATAATTATTGATGCTGTTATAGCAAAGAGCCGCTTGAAACAAGCGGCTCTTTGCTATAACGGTGTTCAACTGGAGCTTACCAAATTCCGCATCAATAGCAAGTAATGGGATACGCGCATCCGGATAATTTTATCACGGAGATTTTGAATCCGCGGGAATAGTGGCCAGCGCCCGGGTAGCCGGCCCTGTCAGCACCTGCCCGTCAATATCATAACGTGCGCCATGACACGGACAATCCCAGCTTTTTTCTTCACCGTTCCAGTTTACAATGCAGGCGGCATGTGTACAAACCGGGCTGAGCGCATGCATAACTCCTGCTTCATCCCGGTAGGCAGCTATCTTTTCGCCGTTCACTTCAACAACCTTGCCGGTGCCCGGCTGCAATCTTTTTAAAGAATCAGTTTCATGAATATTAATCCTGTCGGCCACGAAATGATAGGCTACGTCGGCATTTTCTTTAACAAGTTCAGAAAAGCCGTCTATCGGCTTGATGCGGCATGGGTCGAACAGGTCTGCATAAGGATTTGGCCTTTTACGTACCAGGTCACTTAATAGCTTTCCTGCAATTGTACCCAGCATCATACCGTTGCCGTTATAACCTGTAGCGCAATAAACACCATCGGCAGACAGCGGCATCGCACCTATATAAGGCAGACCATCCACCGGAACATAATATTGCGATGACCAGCGGTATTTGATAGAGGAAACATTATAATATTTCCTTATATATTTTTCCAGGCCGGCAAAAGCATTTTCCGGATCCTCGTGCCCGGTCTTATGATCCAGGCCACCGGCAATCAGCAATTGCTGCCCGTCTATAACATGCGAGCGCACATAATGGTAAGGCTCCTGCGAATCATAGATCAGCGCTTCGGGATAAGTCCCGCTTTTTAATTTAACAGCCATTACATAGCTGCGGTAAGGCGCGCACTCAAAATTAAACAGGTTAATATTAGGCGGCACATGGGTGGCATAAATTACTGCCTTAGCACGGATAACACCTGTTGCATATTCGGCGGTATGTATACCATCATCGGTTTTGATACCGGTTATCAGGGTATTTTCGCGGATTACGCCGCCGGCTTCCAGATATGCTTTTTGCAAGCCCTGCAGATACTTTAAAGGATGAAACTCTGCCTGGTTATCAAAAATCAGCGCTTTTAAATAGGGTACAGGGGTCGGCACTTCTTCCGTATAATTTACGTGTACGCCTACTTTAACCGCGCCATTGTAAATATCATCCAGTTGCTTTACTTCGTCTTTATTCTCTGCATAGACATAGCCCGGCTTGCTTGCATAATCGCAGTCGATATGAAAAGTATCAATGTTCGCTTTAATCAACGCAACACCTTCGGCAATGGCATTCGCGAAAAGTTGAGCGCCTTCGTCGCCAAAGGCACTTTCTGCTTCTTTATAGGTCGTATCTGCAAATGTGTTGATGTGCGCGCTTGTACCGCCGGTTGTACCGAAGCCCGGGGTATGCGCCTCGGCCACTATTGTCTTTTTACCGGCTTTTTGTAACAGCAATGCGGCCGTCATCCCGGTGATCCCGCCCCCTACGATCAGTGCGTCATAAAAATTTTCCTGTGGGGCTGCCGCCGGTGAAATATTATCATTTAAACCCGCCTGCCAGGCGCTTTGCTGCGCCCCGTCGCGGGCTAATATCGAGTGAGTATTGGTTGCCATAATTCTACTACAAAAGTACAGCCCATGTGTTTTGAACTATTTTAAATATTATTAAACAAATAATTTTCCTTCAAGTTAATTAATAACATCAAACTACATACATCTACTATGAAAGCAGCAGTATTTCACAAACCCGGTGATATCCGTTATGACACCGTTGAAGATCCGCATATCGAACAGGACACGGATGTTATTTTAAAAGTCACGTCAACCGCTATTTGCGGCTCTGATCTGCACATTTTGAGCGGTGGCGTTCCGCAGTCAAAACCAATGGTTATGGGCCATGAATTTATGGGTATTGTAGAAGAGGTTGGCAAAGCGGTAACCAAATTAAAGAAAGGCGACCGTGTAGTTGTACCTTTTCCGATATCCTGCGGTCATTGCTTTTTCTGTCAGCATGACGCCTCACCGGCGTGTGAGAACTCAAATTATAAACACTATGGCCCTAATGGCGATATAGCCGAACAAAAAGGTGCCGCATTGTTTGGCTATACCGACTTGTACGGTGGCTATTCAGGCGGACAAGCCGAATATGTAAGGGTACCTTATGCTGATATCAGCCCCCGCGTAGTGCCTGAGAACATGACCGATGAGCAGGTGCTGTTCCTGACCGATATTTTCCCTACAGGCTGGTCAGCCATTGATTGGGCGCAACTTAAAGGCGGCGAGGTGGTTGCTATCTTTGGCTCCGGCCCGGTTGGTTTAATGGCGCAAAAAGCGGCCTGGCTGAATGGTGCCAGCCGTGTTATTGCTATTGACCCTTTAAACTATCGTTTGGAAAAAGCTAAAGCCGTGAATAAGGTTGAAACGCTGAACCCTCATGAAGTAGATGTGGTGGAAGCCATCCGCGCGATGACCGGAGGCCGTGGGGCTGACGTTTGTGTTGACGCTGTGGGTTTTGAGCCTGAACGTGATCTTTTGGATAAAGCCAAGGCCCTGTTTAATTTTGAAGCAGGTAGCATGAAAGTATTGGATATGGCCTTTAAAGCTGTTCGGCGCATGGGTACCGTATCTATTATGGGTGTTTACGGCTCTACCTATGACAATTTCCCGCTGCACCGGGTATTTGACAAAGGCATCACGCTGAAAATGGGCCAGGCCCCGGTTTTAAACTATATAGATCACCTGATCGAATTGGTCAAAACAGAAAAAGTAATACTGGACGATATTATCAGCCATACGCTGCCCTTGAGCGAAGTTACGCGCGGTTATGAGATCTTCGATAAAAAGGAAGAGGACTGTGTAAAAGTAGTGTTGAAACCCTGGGAGCAACAACAACCTACAAAAAATACAAAACCAGTAGAGATTGAAAACTAATTATTGATACACTTCGGAATTAAAAAACTATTAACAAAGAAGTAAATGTGCCGGCGGCAAATGGTCGCCGGTTATACGCCTGGGTTACAGCTGGCCCGCCCAGTCATCATCGCTATTCTGCGGAAAAAATACGGAGACCAACCATAACAACGCGCCGGTCAGCAATAAATCACGATGGGGCAGGGGCCGCGTATGAAGGTTCAACCATTGAATACCGTCCCAGGCCAGCAAACAAAACATCAACGCGGCGATAGTTGTCCGGAATAAAAGTAATGTGTCCCTCATAACATTTCCTCCAGATTTTTTAAGCGAAAAATCTCGCGGGCGATAAGCTTGGTGTTATAACCCAGCTCATCCAGGGTACAGCAAATGGTTTTGATCTTTACCGGCAGCTCATTAACCGTTTCCATCAGGTCAATATGTAACGCCGCGCCTGCAGCCAGGGATTTGTCACCCTTCAACTGCCCGAACAGAGCATAAGCCGCTTCCCGGTCATTGCCAAAAAAGTATTGCCCGTAGTTCACAAACCCGGCTGGCGTTTTCAGGCTCAGTAAGATGTAAAACTGGGTTTTCATGCTTTTATTAAACAAAGAGCCCCCGCAGGCAGGAGCTCTCCGGATTAAAAAACTAACACTTTTTATTTGATCTCGATCTGGCGGCGCACCGCTTTGGCTTCTTCATGCTTGGCAATATCGATACGCAGTATACCATCGGTATAGCTGGCTTCAATCTGGCTGTCGTCAGCGCTTTCCGGCAATGTGAATGAGCGAACAAACGAGCTATAGCTGTATTCGCGTTTGCTGTAATTTTTCTGGTTGTCCTGTTGATCGGAAGACTGCTCTACCGAAATAGTCAGTTGATTGCGATCGAGATTAAGTTTAAAGTCCTCTTTTTTCAGACCTGGCGCGGCTAGTTCCACATGATACTTGCTCTCGCTTTCGCTGATGTTCACTGCCGGCACGCGGGTTACCAGCCGGTCGTTAAAGAAAGTATCGTTGAAGATTGATTCGAAAACGTCACTAAAGCCTGGCAATAATGCGTTGTTACGGTTGTCGTTAAATTTAACTAAGGTCATGGCCTTTTCTCCTTTAAATGTTACTCTAAAAAATAAATGAACAATAATTAATTAAACTATCCAACATACCACAAGCCCTGTGCCAATGGCCTTGGGAATGAAATTTTTGCAGTTGTCAGTGAAAATTTTTCAGCGCTGATGTCATTTTTTCAGCGGTATTTTAACGTAACGGCATGGAGGCCTGCTAACGCCATCAAAGTAGGAATGCTTAAAGATAATTTTCGGTGATCTCCCTGAACAGGACCTTATCTTCCCGGGCCTCATCATAACATTCTGTAAGGAGTTGCGTTATACCGGGCTGCTCAAGGCGGTCCGCCACGCGCATCATAGTTTTAAAGGAGGCCATCTCGATACTTTCAATGTTCTGCATATAAAACAAGATGGACAAATCCCGAAGCGCCGGACTTTCATCAGACATCCCTATACATTGAAAGGCCTCGTCTAATATACCAACTACCCCAACACAGCTTTCCGGTTGATAAAAAGCATCCAGCGCAATATATATTTCTTTCATCCTACCGATCTGCAGGCTGACAACGTCAATAGTTTCATTGATTGCTTGTTGCAAGTCGAGAAAATAAGAACGGCGACCCAGTTGGGGCAGCTTTTCGATCAACTGCTTCTTGGCACAATAGATACGGTTTAAATGGCTAATAAAAAAGACTCTAAGCTCGGCCTGGGTCAGGTCTTTCGTTGGGTTGCGTGGCTGTTTATTCATATTTTAATCATAAAAGGCCACCGGAAGGCCTAATCAACAAACGATTACAGCCTTGCTTTGTTTTTTGCCATACGGCAGTGTTATGCGTGGATATTGAGTAAGCGCCGGACAGTACTATCGTCTTATTCCGACATCCCTCAAAATAAAACTATCTGTTGCCAAACCTGTTCATCTAAATAAAAGTTCATGATGGAGTGGCATATTGGATGTTCCGGATTTCATTACCGGCACTGGAAAGGGAGTTTCTATCCAGAGCACCTGCCGCAGAAACGCTGGTTTGAATTCTACGCCACCCAGTTTTCTACACTGGAATTAAACGTAACCTTTTACCGCTTTCCACGGCTTGAGGTGCTACAGTCCTGGTACGCAAAGGCCCCGGCTGATTTTCGTTTCGCGGTTAAAGCGCCTAAAGCAATCACCCACTTCAAGCAGTTTCACGGTACTGCAGATATGTTAAGCAGCTTTTACAACACCATCCGCGATGGTCTCGGAGAAAAACTGGGGCCGGTTTTATTTCAGTTCCCCCCGCGTTTCCATTACGATCCCGAAAGGCTTGCCCGGGTACTTGGCCAGCTTGACCGTGGTTTTGAGAATGTGCTGGAATTCCGCCATCCCGGTTGGTGGTGTGAGGAGGTTTATTCAGCCCTGCGCAGCAAGCAGGTATCTTTTTGCGGAATGAGCCACCCCGAACTCCCGGACGAACCAATAGTTACCGGACCAGTAGCCTATTACCGTTTTCATGGCGTGCCCGAACTTTATCGCTCGGCCTACACCGAAAGCGAGCTTGCGACTTTCGCCGGGCGCCTAAAAGCTATACCCGGGGTGCAGCAGGCCTGGTGCTATTTTAATAATGACGCGGCTGTTGCTGCAATCCCCAATGCCCGTACCTTATTACAACTCGCCAACACATGAGCGTTTTAACATTGTCTGTAGAATCTTTTAATGAAGCTACCACCTAGGTTGGTATCGAATTTGTAGAGCAACTAACATTAACAGCCTAAATATTCAAGTTTAAAAAGGAGGAACTATGCCCTGGTACAACGGAGATTACCCGCCATCATATAAAAATCAGCCACCAAAACTGCGGGAAAAGGCAGTAGAAATCGCAAACGAAATCCTAAAAGACAGTGGCGATGAAGGCATCGCGATAGCCACCGGGCTTAAAAAAGCCCGTGAATATTTTAAAGACCATCCGGAAGAAGCCGATGCCGGCTATCAGCCCGATACAGATGACTGATTTAGCAGGAAACAATCAGCTGTTTAGCTGGTGGCGACTTTAAATTTTTTTATGGTTTTTTATTTTCATCTCATTTTGAGTCGGGTTGGTTTGAGGTATATACTTCGCATACATCATCACCGCCGCTAATACAATACATGTCGTGGTAGCGTACAAGATACCAGGGCTATAAAAATAAATGGCAGCTGCGCCCAGTGGCACGAGCATATTATTAGCCGACTGCAAACTTTGGTTCACGCCCTGTAATTTTCCCTGTTGACTTTCATCGACAGATTGCGATAGTTTACTGTTATAGGTTGGATCAAATAAACCTTCGCCGGTGATGATAAATATAACGGCCAGCGAAATAGTAATTACCAAAGGCATAAATATGCTTGCGAGGATCAATCCCAGGCCGGTTCCAAGTCCTATTAAACCAGCGATCCCGATGCTTCTTTCGCTAAAACGCTTCAATAACCAAGGCAATAACACTGCCCGCGAAATAATTTCGCAAATACCAACAAGTGTTAGCATACCGCCAATAATAGCCGGCCCCCAATGGTAAAAATCTTTCAGGAAAAGGGTAAAATTAAACTGGAAAACCCCCAGACCCGCGTAGAAAAGCACGCCAACGATGAGCAGTAATTTAACTTTTTTAAGGCTAAATATCGATTTAAAATGTGAGAAGATGTTAAAACTATTAAGCGTTAAATGTTTGGTCCGCTTTTCGGGAGCCAGCGATTCGGGCAACAAAAAATACACAGCCAAACCTGAAAGGAAGATTAATCCGGCAGTCACAAAAAACGGCAATCCCAGCGCAATGCTTCCCAGCAATCCGCCCAAGGCAGGGCCGCCTAATTTCCCTACTCCCATAGCGGAACCGATATAGCCGAACCACTTAGTCCGTTCCTCAGGTTCGGTACTGTCTGATATATAGGCAAACAGCGTACTGATATTGCCTGCCGTAAACCCATCTATTATGCGCCCCAGGAAAAGCATCCAGAGGGCCCCTCCTATTCCAAACAAAACATAACCTGCAACAGATCCCAACAGACTTAAGATTAAAATATTTTTCCGTCCGTACCGGTCGCTCAATGCCCCTAAAACAGGCGCTGCAAAAAAGGTACAGGCTGCGAATACCGATAGCAGGGCACTCATCCCCACAACAATTTGCTGAGCAGGCAGGTATTTACCAACGATAAAAGGCAGCAGCGGCAGCACTACAGACATCCCTATAGAGTTCAACAGTACAATCCCTATAATAATCCAGAATATATATCTTTTTGATTTTGTTTTTGGTGCCGATTTCATGCTTTCTGATGTTGCTTTCATTGAAAATGATTAAAACACAAACATCCGGAATGCACCTCCGTCAGACTTGTATAAACGCGACAAAATCGTTGCTTACCGCCTGTTTCCTTTTCTTTGCCTTTCGGGCAAATACCGCCGGAGTAGTGCCGCTGTAACGTTTAAACTCCCGGCTGAGATGGGATTGATCCGTATAGCCCAATTCATGAGCCAGGCCGGCAAGGTTGCATTCAGGATAATGCCATAATTGGTTTCGTACCTGCTCAAAGCGCATCAGTCCCGACACATCTTTAACGGTAAAGCCGGCCGCTAACTTGAAGTTCCTCTCCAGTGTACGAACCGTAGTATGGGCCGCCGCCGCTACCTGGCTTACCTGTATGGTGCCGTTGGCACCCCTTAAAGCAATTCCCGCTTTAAAAAGCATGCTTTTACTATCAATTCGCGACCGTGCATCCAGGAAGTACTGTTTCACCCCAGCTATTGCTTCATCGATCCCGCCAGCTACAATCAACTCACCCAGCGTGGATTGAAGCCGGGTAATAGGATGTTCAAATACGTGTACACCGCCTTTACCGGATGACAGCCCGAGCAGATCGAATACCGTCCAGGGAAAACATCTGATACCAATAATTTCTAAACGATTTTTCGTGTAAAAAACAGCAGGCTGATTAAGCAGCCCCATCATAAAAGGCGATGGCAATGACAAATTGCCGCCGCAATAAGAGATGCTATGCAGGCTTCCGAAATAAAAAATAATCTCGGCGTAGCCATCTGGTTGTACCTCAAAACTTGAGGGTTGTTCTCCAAAGTCGCCCCTGTTGTGCCAAAAGCACTTGATGGTATCCCTTAGGTCATCAGGTGGTTCAAATTCCTGGTGTTGCATTTTGAAAGATAGCATATTTGCGCCACTCAATACCCGTTAAGCCCGGTTTTTAAATCAGGCTCCTGATCGGCATCTGGCATTATTTGAAGAACTAATCCCAAATGCCGTTCCGGGTTGTAAATATTACCGGTTGGCCGCCGGTTACCATTATGGTATGCTCGTGCTGTGCAACAAAACCGCCTTTATTTCCGCATAGCGTCCAGCCGTCGGCCTGTGTATCAGCAATTGTTGACCGTGTTGAAATGAATGTCTCTATCGCCACCACCGAATTTTTTTTAAAACGCGCAGTGTTATACCTGTCGCAGTAGTTGGCAATCTCGTGGGGCTCCTCGTGCAAGCTACGGCCAATACCATGTCCGGTCAGATTTTTTATTATGGTGTAGCCCGCTTTTTTGGCTTCAGTCTCAATCAATCTGCCAATCTCCGATATCCTGACACCGCCTTTAATGTTGCTGATCGCTTTTTTTAATATCGCTTTCGATGCTTCTACCAGTTTGCCGTGTCCATAGATATCCTTTCCTAACACAAATGAGCCGCCGTTATCAGCCCAATAGCCATTTAGCTCTGCGGATACGTCGATATTTATCAGGTCACCTTCTTTAAGAATTTTATCGGCCGATGGTATGCCGTGTGCTGCCTCCTCATTAACGCTTATACAAGTAAATCCGGGAAAACCGTACGTTAATGCAGGTGCTGAATATGCGCCTAACTTTGCCAGCAATTCGCCGCCGTACTGGTCAAGTTCTCTGGTGGACATACCCGGTTGGGCATATGCCCGCATTTTCTTAAGCGTAATGGCTACAGCATCACAAGCTTGCTGCATTCCAATTCTTTCGTTTTCGGTAGATATAGACATTTTTGAATTTTCTCTGTTACAAAATTAACCATTAATACATTACCACCGTTTACCAAATGTCAGTTTATAAAGCAGCGTTTCTGTCTTACAGGCACTATTAATAAATGCTTCACGTCCTCATTGCAAAAAATCAATAAAATAATTATATTGCTTTCCCCTATCTGCCTCAATCTTATCTCTATGAAATCGAAAAAAGTATCGCCTTTTTTTATTCCCGGCATTGTTGTTATTTTATCGGTAGTTCTTTCAAGTTTTATCGTATCGGATACCGACCCCGTTATTATGAAAATAATAACCCAGTTAAGCAAGTGGGCAAATGATTATCCTACCGAAAAGGTATACCTTCAGCTGGATAAACCTTATTATGCCGCGGGTGATAATATATGGTTTAAAGCTTATGTAACGGTAGGTGGCCCGCATCGCTTATCTGCATTAAGCGGCTCGGTAAATGTTGAGTTAATTGATGAGAACGATTCGTTAAAAAAATGGATAAAACTGCCTGTTATCGGTGGCACGGCCTGGGGCGATTTTGAATTACCAGATACTTTACATGCGGGCAATTACCGCATCAGGGCTTACACCAACTGGATGCGCAATGCCGGCCCCGGTTATTATTTTGACAAGGTTATAACCATTTACAACGCGCCTGCCGATACCGTTTTTACCAAAACTGATTATACCTATACAATGGTTAATGGCAAGCAAAAGATAACTGCTACTATAAATTACGCCAATAGTGATGGCAACGCTTTAGCTGGCAAACCGGTAAATTATAAAGTGCAGTTTAATAATAAGGAAATAACCAGCGGTAAAGGCATCACCGACAATAAAGGAAATATAGCAATCGATTTTATTAACCCAGAATATACAAAGACAAATAAGGGCAACATCATCACGGATATACAACTAAGCGACAAAAATAAAATAACTAAAACGGTCATAATAAACGCCACATCAGGCAAGATTGATGTTCAGTTTTTCCCGGAAAGCGGAAACCTGATAAATGGTTTAAACTCAAGGGTGGCCTTTAAAGCCGTTGGCCCTGACGGTCTTGGTGTTAACATCAAAGGCGTTATTACAGATAACGAAAATAATAAACTGACCGATTTTAGCACCCGGCATTTAGGCATGGGCACCTTTAACATCACACCGCAAAGCGGAAAAACCTATAAAGCATTAGTTACCTACCCTGATGGCTCTGAAAGCGCCGTTAATTTACCCATAGCGTTAAATACCGGTTACCTATTAACTGTTAATAATACTGACGAGAACAATATAAGCTTAAATGTAAGAGGCAGTAAAGACCTTGCCGGTGCCGGAACTATCTATGTCTTTGGCCAGTCGGGCGGCGAAACACGCTATGTAGGCGAGAACGAAGCATCGGGCACCACTTTTAATGCAACAATCGCCAAAAGCAGGTTTCCAGCCGGCGTCGTGCAGTTCACGTTGTTTTCGGCAAATGGCGAGCCCTTGAATGAACGCATTGCCTTTATACAACATGATGACAGCCTGTTAAAGCTTGATGTACATGCGGCCAAATCAGTATCTGCCCCCCGTGAAAAAGTAAGGATTGACCTAAATGCGCAAAACGGCGGCAACCCGGCTATCGGCAGCTTTTCGGCTACGGTAATTGATGATCATATAGTCGGGGCTGATGAGTCGGACGAGACGACCATCCTGTCACATATCTTGCTTACTTCTGATCTGCGGGGATATGTCGAACAACCTAATTACTACTTTAACAAAAGCAATGAAACCACCCGGGCAGACCTGGATATATTGATGCTTACCCAAGGCTATCGCCGTTTTGAATGGAAGCCGGTACTGGCAGGCTCACTGCCTTTGCCAATCTACGAGCCGGAAAAATCAATCAACGTATCCGGCAGCGTTAAAACGTTAACCGGTAAACCGGTGCCCAATGCAAAAGTAACCCTGTTTGCTACAGCAGCGGCCGGCCAGTTTATGTTAGATACCCTGGCAGACAAACAGGGGGATTTCATTTTTAAAGATTTGTTTTTAAAAGACAGCATGCGTTTTGTGATCAAAGCCTATACATCGAGCGGGGGCAAAAATGTCGCTATCAAAATGAATACTGACGGCCGGGACAAGACTGTTAAAAACGCAGCCCTGCCGGCAAATGATTTTGGTACAAATTACCGGCTGTTTGCTGCTTATTTAAAAGCTGATAAAAAACTATATGATGAAGAATTGAAATATGGCCTGGGTAATCATCATATCGCTTTAAAAGAGGTGACCATAAAAGAGCATAAGAAGCCGGTGCTTGAACATTCAAACAACCGAAACGGCCCGGGAAATGCAGATCAGGTAGTAACAAGCGCAGACCTTGATAAACGCGGTTGTCTTTCTTTAGATGATTGCCTTAACGGAATGCTGACCGGCGTTATGTTTCGTGATGGCAAACCGTATAGCACACGTGGAGGGAATTCCGCTATGCTAATCATACTAGACGGTATCCCGCAAGACAATGCGTTGGAAAAAAACTTTTTAGGTACTATTCCGGTACAGGAGGTAGCAAGTATTGAAATATTAAGAAACGGCGGCCTCACCGCAATTTACGGCGTTAGAGGTGGTAATGGGGTAATCATCATTACCACGAAACGCGGGGATGAAAAAGACAGCACTCCAAAGGCCAATGAACCCGGCATGCTTATTTATGCGCCAAAAGGCTACTATCGTGCGCGCGAATTTTATTCGCCGCAATATGATGATCCAAAAATCAATCAGTCCGTAGCCGATCTGCGGACAACCATTTACTGGAAACCAAACGTTATTACGGATAAAACCGGACATGCCTTTTTTGAATATTACAACGCAGGCTTTCCGGGTACTTACCGGGTTATTATCGAAGGGATCGATGGCGAGGGCCACCTGGGCCGTCAGGTTTATAGATACAAAGTTGAATAAATCGTGTCTCGGGTAAAAAGGTTCTCCGGGGTCGCAAATCCTATCCTTGAGATTAAAACAAACTACCGCATCATTAGATCTGAATCGTATCAATTTGATCCGGAATGCATGGCACACACAGTCGCTGATATTTAAGGCTTATAATAGTTTCGTTTATCGGCCTTTCATCGTAAAGTAAAAAGGGAGGTGTTTTTAGCAGCCTCCCTTTTTACGATCAGTTATTTATTGATAACCAGGATTTTGGTACATTTTTACCGGATCCAATTTATACTCATCAAACGGGATAGGGTAATAACGATCCTTGGTTGTGAAATTTGCCAATTGTACGGCTCCGAAATCAGCCGGGTTCTTGGCTTTAAAATAAGCCACCAATTCATCGGTGGTAAAGGTACGCAACAGGTCGAACCAGCGGTGATGCTCAAAGGCCAGCTCAACACGGCGCTCATGTAAAATTGCCAGCTTAAGCGAAGGGAATTTAGTGGCATAAGCCGGGTCGGTCATAGAAACGGCATAAGTTGGCATACCCGCGCGGGTACGCACCATATCTAAATACTGGATAGCGCCGGCCGTATCGCCTAAATAGTTACTTACCTCGGCAAGCATTAATATTACATCAGCATAACGCATCAATATCCAGTCGTTACCACCATAACCTAAGTTGGAAGCTGCAGCGCTCGCATCTCTAAATTTAGTAATGAACCAGTCCTTCACTATAGGATCATTGGCAAACTTTACCGAAAAAGCCATTCGCGGATCATTGGTTTCGTATTCGTTAATCAAATCATGCTGCACATTACCGCCAACACCGGAGTTGGGTTTTAATGAATTTATAGTCTCGCCTTTGGCCTGGTTATTATAGGCGATATCCGAACTATAAGTTACATCACCCTGTTTATTGTTTATCTGCCAGATCAGTTCAGGGCACGATGTTTTTTTGGTTACGTCAAAAACATCAGTATACGGAATGGTGCTTAATGTTGTAAACGTTCTCAGGTTATAAGCATTCAGCAATGCCGTTTTGGCGCTGTTAAGATTGGCGGTACGGTTAGTCTGATCCTGCGTGGTTGCCATGGTCAGATACACCTGGCCTAACAACGTATATACCGCCGCTTTTGAAATACGGCCAATCGTACTAGGTGTTTGGAGATTAGGCAATGGTGCATTAGATGCGTCGGTAAGGTCAGCTAAAATCTGTTTATAAACAGTGGCCTGTTTTTCCCTGAAAGTACCAGCGGTAACATCTGCAACTGTGGTTAGCTGGGTGGTAACCAACGGCACATCTCCCCAGGTTCGTACCAGATGAAAATACATTAATGCTCTTAAAAATTTCGCTTCGGCCGCGTATTGCAGTTTTTGATTAGCGTCTGTAAAAGGGACCTTATCAATATAAGTTAACACGATATTGGCCCTGCTTATGGTTGTATATAAGGACACCCAATGGCTTTTTAAATACGTATTGCTGGGGATAAGCGAAAAGTTATTGAACTGAAATGGCTCGCCCGCGTTAGATTGATTATCGTTACGGCCTGTATCGTCCGAGCGCTCGTCTGTCCAAAGGCCGCTGTCTTCACCAATATTGTTATTGCTGCGCAAAGACTGGTAGATGCCGTTTACGGCCAATAAAACATCATTTGGCGATTTAAAATCCTCACTTAGAGAAACCGCATTGGGGTCACTTTGTTCCAGGAAACTTTTTTTACAGGCTGAACTCAATAGGATCAGGAGCGTAAAACTGGTTATAATGATTGACTTGTTTTTCATTACTGTATCGTTTAAATTTCTTTAAAAAGTAATATTCATTCCTAAGTTGTATGAGCGTACCAATGGGTAAACGCCATAATCAATACCGGGGGTAAGGTTTGGCGGTTGTGTGTTGTTTGAGGTGCTGCTGGTATTGTTATAATCAACTTCGGGGTTATAGCCCTTATACTTGGTTATTGTGAAGGCATTGACTACGCTGGTAAATATACGCGCCTTGCTTATACCTATCCGGGTCATCCACAGGGATGGTAAGGTGTAACCCAGCGTTATGTTGGTACAGCGCAAAAACGAACCATCCTGCAGGTAAAATGTTGATAAACGTGTACTGTTACTTTGAGTACCTCCACGTGATGCACGATAAAATGAACCATCGCCCGGGTTAGCCGCGTTACGGTAACGATCTGCCACATTTGCGTATTGATTACCTGAGCCTTCGCCGTTATACAGGTAATAATCCTGCCCGTCAAGCACCTGGTTGCCATACGAACCATTAAATGAAGCAGCAAGATCAATACCTTTATAAGTTGAGTTTACGCCGAAACCATAAGTGAATTTTGGATAAGGTGTACCAATAACGGTTTTATCATTATCATTAATAACGCCGTTGCCGTCCATATCCACAAAATAAAGATCGCCCGGTTTTACAGGATTGGTTGATGAAGCCGACGCCGGCACTTTGCTAATATTCTCAGGTGTTACCGTACCTGCTACTTTAAATCCGTAGAACATGCCCACCGGTTGGCCCTGCTTGGTAATGTTGGTGAGGTATGAACGTTCTGCGCCGTTAATAATAATGGTATTATTACTGCTTAGTTTGGTAACCATGTTCCGGTTGATAGAAATGTTGCCGCTTGCACCGAATTTAAAATCCCTGTTATCAATTATTTTTCCATCCAGCTGCAGATCTAACCCATTGTTCCTGATCTGTGAGTTTTTAAGGTTGGTTAAAACAACCGTAGTATTGGTTGTGGTACTGCCCGCAATTGCTGAAATTGGTTGGTTATATAACAGGTTATAAGAATAACTCAAATAGTAATTGGCGATGATAAATAAGCGGCCGTTTAACAAACCAAGATCTGCGCCAAAGTTATATTGCGAAGTTGACTCCCAGCTAAGACCTGGGTCTTTGATCCCGCCCGGATAAGTTGCCGTAGTGATGGTATTACCTATAACAACGCCGGTAGGGCTGGCTAATGTTTGTTGGGTATTGTAGTTACCAATATTGTAGTTGCCGCTTAAACCCCAGCTGGCACGCAATTTAGCAGTCGAGTTTTTACCCAGCCAGTCATGATAAAAAGGTTCTTCTGATAGCGTCCAGCCGCCCGCAACTGAAGGAAAGTAACCATATTTATTTAACGGGCCGAAACGTGATGAACCATCAGCACGGAATGAGCCTGTTAAAAAATACTTGCCTGCATAATTATAGTTAACCCGGCCAAGGTAGGAAAGAAGTGTATAAACGGATTTTTGCGTAGGCGTAAGACCTAAGCCCGCCTGAGGGTTTGCCAGGGTAACCAGGGTGAAATTGCTTGGGTCGGCTCCTTTATTGGTAATTTCCGGAATATTATCATTCTGGAACCCCCTTGCAAATACGCTGACAATATCAGTGCTTGTTTTTTGCGCCGTGTAACCCGCCAATACATCCAGGTGATGCTTACCAAACTGCTTATTATAATTCAAGGTAAGCTCGCCCAGTTGATCTGACTGCGTTAAATTTTGCGCTGCAGCAGTTGCGGCGGCTATTGATTGCGGCGATCCCGGAGGATTGGCACCATTACTTAAGTTAGTAGGCAGGTAATAATCGTATTTTTCGGTATAGCTTTGCATGCCCAGGTTTGCTTTGAAAACAAGGCCTGGCATAATAGTATAACCTACAGCCGCGTTATAGGTGCCCCGATAGCCTTTCCGGTTAATTTTTGTGCGCTCGGCTAAAGCAACCGGGTTTTCTATCGACTGCCAGCCATACGCGGATGACTCGGAGGCAGCCCGGTTAGTTGCCAAAGACCCATCGGCATTATAAGCCGGGAAAAATGGCATATAGATCAATGCCCCTAAAATAGGCCCGTGATCAAAACGGCCTTCCTGAACCTCTTTGTTGGTGTTTTGCGTATAAGAAACATTTGCACCGATATGCAGTCGTTTGTTTACATCGCCTTCTACATTGGTTCTGAAATTATACCGTTCTTGCCCGGTGGTATGAATAATACCATCCTGGTTTTGATAGCCACCGCTTACATAATAACGCATATTATCACCACCACCCGAAAAGGAAAGATTGTGTTTTTGGAAAAAGGCGTTATGATATAATTCATTTTGCCAATCGGTATTTACCGTTTGATGAATTTCTGTCTGGTTGGCAAAATCATAGATATACGTTGGGATTTGCACACTTCCGGCATTGCCTACATTAGTTACACGGGTAGCATTAACATCGCTGTACATTGCATCGTTCCAAACATGCCCGGAATTAACCCAAAGGTCATGGTAAGTATTATTACGGGCATCAATTACCAATTGGGCGAACTGATCAGAGTTTAATAATTTTACTTTATGTGCCAGCTGGTTAACCCCGGTCTGCACATCGTATTCAAATTTACCAACGCCTTTTTTACCATGTTTGGTTGTAATAATTACGACACCTCCGGATGCGCGCGAACCGTAGATCGCTGCCGAAGCAGCATCTTTCAAGATATCAACAGATTCGATATCTTCCGGATTGATAAAAACATCATTACCTGCCGGATATCCGTCAATTACGTATAAAGGATCTGAACTGGCATTGAGCGACCCAATGCCGCGTACCCGTATTTTTGGGCTTTGATAAGGAGCGCCACTTGTTTGCGATACCTGTACACCGGCAATTTTACCAACAAGTGCCTGGCCAAGTGTTGGCGAAGACAGGTTTAATTCTGCTGCCTTTACACTTGAAATAGCACCGGTAACATCGCTTTTACGCATGGTTTGGTAACCTACGGCAACAACCTCGTTTAACATATTGGCGGCGGGTTTCATTTTTACACTGATATTAGTGCTGTTACGAACCACTATTTCCTGGGTTTCATAGCCTATAAATGAAAAAACCAGAGTGGTACCCGTCTCGGTTGACAGACTGAATTCGCCACTTGTGTTGGTAACGGTACCTTTATGCGATACTTTTTCATATACGCTTACCCCCGGCAAAGGCTGGCCTGTTTCATCAAGGACCACGCCCGATACTTTTACGGCGTCAGCTGCGTTATTGGGTAATATTGCCGCATTTAAGGGCATGCAGAAGGCCAGTAATAACAGGCCCATAAGATTTAACTTTGCATAAAACTTTTTTAAAGAATTATGAGTAATCTTTTTATTCATATTTTTAAAAATTGATTGTTAGAAACGAACAAAAGCATGCAACCGCTTTATGAGTTATTTGACAATTAGCCGGGCCGGATGAATGTTAGCGCATTCTCCGGTTCATTTTTTTATATCGCCGGTGCCGATATCTAATGAGTTCAGTTTTTTACATAGGCAGACGTAAAGGGGGATTTAATTAACAATTGTTAACGATATTCCAAAAAAGCGAACTGTTTTTAAAAAAGGACGTATAAACAGCGCGTTTATTTTGAAATATTGGCAAAGCTAACGCCCCAATCTTAAGCGTATGCTATTAAAAGATTAAGTTTATATTATACAGAGCGGTTAAACCGGGAACTTTAATTAACGAGGCGGGGAGTTTACCAGCTAATGTGCATAAAGTTTACATTGTCTTTGCGCGATGAAGTTACGGCTATTCCTTTCTGATCATTACCTGTGAACGAAAACCCTTCCAATTCATCCCCGCGGTCAATATGATCCACCACGTTCACCGTCACCTGCCTGCCGGCATCAACAGACTGCTCCAGGTCGACATAAGTAAACCGCCACTGCCGGCCCTCTATCTTATTCTGGATAAGTACCAGCAAGCCTTTATCAGCTATCCAGTTCAGGTTCTGTACCCAGGGGGTACAGGTAAACTTTTTAAATAGCACGCCCGGTTCGCTGGTTTTTTTGCAGGTGCTTAATTTTACGGGATCATATAACCTGACCTCATTGCCGTGATCGCCGTAGTCAGCCGTGGCGACATACCATTTGTTATGATATTTTACATACTCGGGCCGGGTGCCTTGTATACAGGCATCGTCATCAATCGTATTTAATAACGGGCCGTCAAGGGTGCCTTTTGCTAACAATCCTTTCCAGTCAATACAATAGATATTAGTTTTCCAGACGGTTCCTTCGGGATTCATTTTTACAGAATTCCCCATAAAGGTCGGCCCGACGCCATTGTAAGCGATACCGGTTGGGTGACTGATCACATCTCGGCCGTTTCGGGTAAGTTTATATTCTTCGTGCAGATAAACCAAACTGTCATGATCCATTTTAAACTCGCGGATCATGCCCACCTCGCGGTCACCATATAAAAAAATGCGGCCATGCTGATATGATATGCCCTGGCAGGCGCCCAATGAATCCACAGTAATGGAACGCTCAAGGATAATGTCAGCCTGGTAGGTTTTAAATGCCAGGAGCGCGATAGTTAATAATAATATTGCGGGGATAGCTTTTTTCATGATAGGTGGAAAATGATTGCCGGGAAATCTTATGGATCAAGCGGCTCATACGGATTGATCTGCATAGCGTCCGGTACCGCAAAAAATTCAACCTCAGTTTCTGAAACATGCTTACCTAATTTATAGGGCACGTACTTTAATTCCTTTTCGCATCTGGCGGCCATCATCAGGATACCGTTAGTTTGCGATTTATCAGTTATTACCAAAGCGGGCCTGGTTGCCGGGATACCGTACCTGTATATTAACCTGACACCGTTACGCATATTAGTAGTAGTATGCCTGGCATGGGGTTCCAGAATAATGGCACGATCAGGTATGTGCAACACCTTTATAAGGTACGTCTTCATTTCTTCAGCCTCGCAGTATTTGGTTTTATAAGGATGCACTTTGCCGCCCGAGGGCATAATAAATGGCGCTTTGCCATCGCGGTATTCCTGTGCAGCCAGGCGGCAGCGCAACATGCCTTCTGCGCTCAATGCAACCGAAGGTTCATCGGGCCCGGCGCCGGGTATTAAAATTACTGTATAAGGATATTTCTTCCAGTCGGTAATTTTCACCTGGTCAACAGCCGGCTTGTTAACGGTTTGCCCCATTGGTTCATAATTGGCGGGGTCTTGCCGCTCATTAATTTGCAGATACAATAAGGCTGCCTGCATAGCCGGTTCAAAAAATAAGCGGGTAGTTTTTACTTCGCCTGCTAACGTTGCATTTACATCATACAACAATTTAGCATATCTCCGGGCTTTGGTATTAAAGCTAATGGAATCAATAAGCGGGTAGTTTGGCTTTTTCCCTTCGCCATAAACTTCTATAGTGTAGTTAATGCCTGCGGCATCCTGCTCCCATGCTTTTACCAATAGTTCGGCCGGGTTTGTAGTTTTATATAAACTATAGGTATATGAAGGGATCAATTTATTTTTAACCAATAGCTCTAAAGAACTGCCGGGTTTGCAGAGTGTGGTAAGTTTAGCACTTATCTGTTTAATTTCATCAGGAGTAAATTTAACACGATCGGTAAAGCATGCGGCATCTTTGCATTCTGTAACAGAATTATTTAAGTCTTCCCGTTTTCTTTCGGTTAACCGGGATAATTCCGAATCATTTTTCAATAGTTGGTTAACCACCTTATCCTGCTCAAACAAAGTAAGCAGGTAGTAATTTTTGGCCTGTACCCAATTTGGGGATGAAATGAATTGGGTAGGCGCCTGGGCAAACGCCAACCGGCAAAAACCTAAACATAAAAGCAGCAATATTTTTTTCATTTTGGCAATTAATCTGCTGCAAAAAATGCTTTTTAATATGAAGTGAAGGTTAAAAAGTTATTATTAATAAACTACTCGCAGGCATTAGGCGCGGCCTGCGCCAAAATCCAAATTGACCGGTATACATTGACATCGTACTTTCGTTTGCCTATTGCAACGCATTTGTTAGCTTAAGGTAATGTAGATAACCGTCGCGATCTTGTCTCATTCAAATCTACCTACTAAATAAAGCGCCCATCTATCCGGATGTGGCGCTGTATTATATTTAAAACGGTTATTTTAGATATAGGTTGCTTGTGTTACGATAGCCGGCTGCTGTGCTGCTATACCAGTCGGTATAGCTTGTTCCGCCTGACCGGGCCCAGTCTGCAAAATGCAGGTAAGCTTGATTAATATTTGCTGTCTCAATAGGATAGATAAACGAGTCAGTAAAGTTAATGGCCCACGGCTGGTTATCGGCAGATAGGTAATACTTGCCCGTTGCAACGGATGTTTTATCATCATCTGTACCAAATAATTTGCTGTCAGCTTTATCTGTTGGTGCAAAGCCCGGCAGGTGAACTTCGTAACCGCGGCGCAGGTTGCTGATCAGAAATGGGTTAAAGGCAGATACTTTCAAAGTTGAGGCATCTACCGGTGAAGTAAAATTTACGGTTACAGAAGCTGTTTGGCCGGTTACTTTTTCCTTCGAGTTCAGGGTGTTGATAAAGAACGCGTAATCAAAATTATGAACCATCAGATCATGATTATCAAAAGGTACAATTACAGCTTTGCTTTGTCCTGCTTCCACCCCGTTGCTTGCCAGCGTGATATAGCTGCCGGCTGATAGTTTGTAACCACTAACAGATTGTACTGCCGAAGCGGCTACCGGTAACTGTACACCAAAGCCATTTTTAAAGGATGCGCCGGCGGCAGCTACTGCATAATCGCCTGTCATACTCACTACCTGATTTTTAGCGTTGCTAACAAAGCTGTAGCGATATTGCACAACCATGTCATTCAGGTCCAGGTCGCCTTTTTTAGGCCAGTTGTCTTCAAACGCGATATTAGCGTAAGTATCTTTTGACGGGTAATAGTTGATGTAAGCCTTGGTGGCATCGTTAGGGAAAGCATCCTGCTCATCCTGCACGCCGTCACCATCAGTATCACCGCCTTTATCAATCATCGCCACGTTGGTGTTATTAATGGCCGTGATGGGGTTAGCCGTAGCGTAAACTACCAGGTCGTTAAAGTCATTATCAGAACTTGTTCTGTTTTGATCTTCAAATCCCATAACATAAACCTTATGTACATCATCATATAACATTACCTCATGCTGACGCAGGGCGCTGCTGGTTTCCGGGTTAAACTCATTCTGGCTGTAGAATTTGGGGGCACTGGTAGTTACACCGTATCCGGTCCAGGCATTTTGTAACAAAACAAATGCAACTGTTGTACCTGCATCAAAAGTGCCAAGTTTTACTTTATCGCCTGATTTAAGGCCGCCACCCGATCCGCTGCCTGAAGCATTAGGGAATATATAAGTTATTTTATCAATGCCATCAAACAGCGTACCGCCGCTTGAGCGTGATGGCGGGTTGCTAGTGCTGTAAGTATAATAGGCTAATGTATTTTGATAACCTGCCCCCTCTGAAACATAGGTAACCCATACATCAGTTTTCGTTGTCAGGTTAATCGTATTTACTTTGTTGTTAAGATAATCAGGATGGGTAGTAGCCAATGGTTTGCCTTCAGGCAATGAAGCGTTAATATATGATAGTAATGAAGCATCAATTACATCACTTGCCGCCTCAAGATATGTCGGACGGCCAAGGTTTGTTGGAGATGTGAAAGCATTTAAAGCAGTGTAGCCAGTGGGATATCCAATTTCTGTACCGAACAATGAATTGCTTTTTATTGAACCATTGCCTGGCGTAATTTCAACCTTATTATTAATTACGTCTGCTACAATGTCGCCGCTGTAGCCGTCTTTACCACCAATTACCACCGAGATAGTACCGTTGTTAATTTTAGCTGTTGCATTGCGCAACAAACCTACATACGCAGGGTCAATAACCAGTGTACTATAGTATGCCTGAACGGCAACTGCTACTGTTAAGTTGCCTGCTGCGTTAGTTACGCCTTTAAATAAGGGATCGCCGGAATCAACCTTATCAGGAGCGTAAACGCTTACCACAACACCAGCTAAAGGCTGATCATTATTAGTTCGAAGGGTAACGTTCAGATTTACAGTCTGTGAGGTGGAAAAATTGAACCCGTCAGGCGCTATTTTAGCTACATTAAGATCAGTTTGCTTATTCGGCGAATTTTCTTTTTTGCATGAAACTAAAATAAATAAACCAACAAGGAATAAAAATGGAAATAGTCTTTTCATAAATTAATTATAGGGATTGAATTTTAACTTTAAGTTTTCTAGTACGGTTTATTGTCAAAAAATGTTCCGAAATTTAAAAACAATGATAAAATCGTAACTAAGCTGAAAACCAAACCAGGAAATAGTTCGATAAAAACATCAATGGTGGAAGATATTTCCCAAAAAAGGGATGAATCTAAAGCTGTTGGTTTGAAATGGTCGGTGAACGTACTGGTAAGCCTTTGTTTTTTTGCTACCCTTGTCTATCGGCGGCTCAAGGGACATCATTTTTTGCAAAAAAGAGGCAAAAGAATCGGGAAGCTGGTAAATGGTCAATTTTTAATTTGGTTGAGGTCTTCCAGTCTCAATTTATTTGTCTGCCCGGTTCGCACTGTTGGTTACTCAAATTGAAAAAACAAAGGCGTGTTTAGTGAAAAATCAATTAGCAAGAGTGTTGTAATACACACCAAAATTGAGCCGTAAATAACCATTTGTCAATTGTTTCTGTTGTCCATCAGCGCCAAATACAACTGCGGTAAATTTTGCTTCCAAATTGTAACCGCCACCATTAGATGTTGTTGTAAAACTTAGTATCTCGAAAGTAGAATTATTTTGAAATCCCGGTGGAATAATGACCGTATTGACGCCGTTATAGGCATTATAAGATGAATACTCTTTGTTATTGGTTGTTACATCAATGGCAATGCCATTTTGTGAATTTTGCCATTCAAAATCTTCAGCTAGCGGATGTTTGCCGACTGTAAACAATTTAAGCACATCAGTTAACCCAGGCATCCATGGAAGCCCTTGTTTTTGCCTGGCGCATTTTTTTAAAAAGAATACGTTTATGTTTGCACTGTTAGAATATATGGCGTTTTTCTGAAAATACATTACAGAGTCTGGCTTGCCGACAAGGGAATACCCGGGGATATTGTTGTCATTGGTAAAAACAAGTTTCCGGTTTGCATCTTCGCCTCCGCTGGATATATTATTAAGGCTCATACCACCAGCCGAATACGTTTTACCATCTATCGTGTAAGATACCGAATCACGTATCGGAGCTATTACAGGTACTTGAGGCTGGGTGGAAGAAATTTGCGGGTTAGCTTCTTTTTTACATGATGCAAATGCCAACAAAAGCAAAACGGCATAAATAAGGTTAAGGTTTTTCATAAATTTTTCAAGTGTAGGTGACGCAAATTTAGTTGTATTAAACCAATTTTCAATCAATAAAAGTATAATAGAATTGTTTCAGCCCATGTCCGGTGGGGATTACCTGCACATTTAAAACACAAAAGCCTCCAACTTTCGCTGGAGGCTCTGTAGCCCGTAGGGGAATCGAACCCCTGTTTCTAGAATGAAAATCTAACGTCCTAACCCCTAGACGAACGGGCCATTTAAGTTGTGGCTAAGTCTTATTTTTATAAGTAAGAAATCGGTTTTTTGACTTTTTACTTTTGGCTTTCGACTTAAACCATTCCCTTATTTTGGGATTGCAAAGATATACCTTTAATGATAAATTAAAAATATTCTTTAAAAAAAATATTTTTCGATGTTTTACCTGCGCATTTTGATAGCTGATATTCAAACAAAAACCGCTTTTTATCATTATAAACCTATTAAGTATAAGCTTATCTTTATTAACAGATCCACAAGCCATTAGCATGAAGCCAAAACAATATGATGCAATAGTAATAGGCGCCGGGCAGGCAGGCTTACCTTTAGCTAAAAAATTGGCCAAAGCCGGTAAAAAAGTGGCGCTGATAGAGAAACGCTGGGTAGGCGGCACCTGTGTAAATGATGGCTGCACGCCTACAAAAACCTGGGTAGCATCGGCAAAAGCCGCGTATATGGCTGCCAATAGCGGCCCGCTTGGCATTAAAGTAAAAAGCTATAAGGTAGATATGGCGCTGATTAAAAAGCGCAAGGATGATATTGTGATCCATGCCCGCAATGGCGGCACCAAAAACGCGCAGGAAACCCCCAACCTCGACCTGATATTTGGCGAAGCCGTTTTTACTGACGTTAAAACCATTGCCATTGCCTTAAATGAAGGCGGCACCCGGCTGTTAAAAGCTGATTGGATCTTCCTGAACGTTGGTGCCAAAACTTTTATACCTGATATTGAAGGCCTGGCTGATATTGAATATCTAACTTCGACCTCAATTTTAGAGCTGGATAAAGTACCCGAAAACCTGCTGGTAATCGGCGGCAACTATATTGGGCTGGAGTTTGGGCAAATGTTCCGCCGGTTTGGCAGTAAGGTAACCATCCTTGAGAAATCAACCCGCCTGGTACCGCGCGAAGATGAAGACATCTCCACCGGAATGCGCAAGATCCTGGAGCTGGAGGATATTGACGTGCAAACCGGGTCGCAGGCCATGAAATTTAAACAAAATAAAAAAGGCAGGATCATTGCCACCATAAAAAATGCGGAACAGGAGAAGAAAGCCAAATTTAGCCATGTGCTGGTTGCTGTTGGCCGCAGGCCAAATACAGATACGTTGGGCTTAGATAAAACAGGTGTTAAGTTAGATGATAAAGGTTACGTAAAAGTAAATGGCAAACTGGAAACCAATGTTAAAGGCATTTATGCTTTGGGCGATGTAAAAGGCGGACCGGCATTTACGCATATATCTTATAACGATTATACCATTGTGTACCGCAATTTGATCGAGAAAACAAACTATAATACCGGGGACCGCCCTGTACCCTATTGTATGTTTACCGACCCGCAGTTGGGCCGTGTAGGCATAAGCGAGCACGAAGCCAAAGAGCAGGGCCTTGATGTCATAATTGCTAGGCTGCCTATGGCGCGCGTGGCCCGTGCGGTTGAAACCGGCGATACTCGCGGATTTATGAAAGCGGTTGTAGACCGCAAAACCAAAAAGATACTAGGGGCGGCCATTTTGGGGCAGGAAGGCGGCGAGATTATGTCAGTATTGGAAATGGCGATGGAAGGCGGTATAACGTATGACCGCATAAGGTACTGTGTATTTGCGCACCCTTTGTATTCAGAATCGTTAAACAATTTATTTATGGGGATTGATGATTAATTGCCGATGATAAAGGTTGACCACTTAAGCAAGTCATTTGGTAAAACTAAAGCTGTCGATCAGATCTCGTTTGAGGTTGCCGGAGGCGAGAACCTTATTTTATTGGGTACCAGCGGTTGCGGCAAAACCACCACGCTTAAAATGATCAACCGGCTGATCGAGCCAACCGGTGGTAAAGTACTTATCAATGATCAAAACATCATGGACCAGCCGCCCGAAATGCTGCGCCGCGGCATCGGGTATGTTTTACAAAATAACGGCCTGTTCCCGCATTATACTGTTGCCGAAAACATCGCTATTGTCCCCCGGTTACTTAAATGGGACGAGAAAAGAATCAAACATCGCGCTAGCGAATTACTTGAGAAACTACATCTTGATAAAAAATATTTAAACGTTTACCCTAACGAGTTAAGCGGTGGCCAGCAGCAACGTGTTGGCCTGGCCAGGGCTTTGGTTGCTGACCCGCCGGTGTTGTTAATGGACGAACCATTTGGCGCGCTGGATAACGTAACCCGCTCAAAAATACAGGCCGAGTTTAAGGTATTGGATGAATTAAAGCGCAAAACCATCATTATGGTAACGCATGATGTACAGGAGGCGTTTGAACTGGGCAACCGCATTTGCCTGATGGATAAAGGAAAAGTCATTCAAAACGGTACACCAACTGAGCTGCTGTTTAAACCGGCCAATGCCTTTGTGAAAGATTTCCTGAAAGAGCAACGTTTACAACTGGAATTTAAGGCCCTGCGGTTGAATGATATCTGGAAGTACCTGCCATCGCAAACGCCCAAACAGGGTTCGGTTAATTTGCATGGCGATGTAAGCTTTTGGTCGGCTATTGAAACTTTTAAGTTTATTAAAACAGAGCACCTGCATATTAAACATCAGCAAAAGGATGATTACCGGTCGGCAGGATTTGAGGAGTTGATGTCGGCATTTTATCAATATAAAAAACATCAGCCGCATGAATGAGCAACAGCAAACCTTGTGGCAGTTCATGGCGCAGCAAAGCGATAAGCTGCTTATGCAAACGTTGCAGCACATCGGGCTTACTTTTATCTCGCTAATTATTGCCGTATTAATTGGTTTGCCGCTGGGTATCCTTATTGCCCGCAAAAAAAAACTATCAGGATCTGTTTTAGGGGTGGCGGGTATATTGCAAACCATTCCCAGCATAGCCTTACTGGGTTTTATGATCCCTTTATTGGGCATCGGCGCAAAGCCTGCTATTGTGGCCCTGTTGCTATATGCCCTGCTGCCTATTATCCGCAATACCTATACCGGCATTACCGGTGTCGATGCTTCGGTTAAAGAAGCGGCAGAGGCCATGGGTATGAGCAAATGGCAGGTGCTGTTTAAAGTTGAGCTGCCGCTGGCTATGCCGGTGATACTGGCAGGTATCCGTACCGCTACGGTCATCAATGTGGGTGTGGCGACACTGGCATCATATATCGCCGCGGGCGGCTTAGGCGAGTTTATATTCGGCGGCATCTCGCTTAATAATACCAATATGATATTAGCGGGTGCTATCCCGGCGGCATTACTGGCGATTTTGTTTGATTTTTTGCTGTCGCGATTGCAGCATCTGAATTTAAAAAAGCTAAAAACGGCCACGGCCACCTTACCTATGCTGCTTTTCATCTTAGCTTGTTTCTATTTTATCCCGTCAGCCTATGGCGGCAAGCTTACCGCCGGCTTTACGCCAGAGTTTATGGGCCGGCAGGACGGCAACCTGGGTCTGCAAAGTAAATACGGTTTAAAGATCCATACCATTGTAATCAGCGATGCGGTAATGTACAAAGCCGCGTTTGAAAAAGAGCTGGATGTAATCAGCGGCTACTCAACTGACGGCCGTTTAAAAGCCTATGGATTGATTGTTCTGGATGATGACAAGAAGATCTTCCCGCCTTATTACGCCGCGCCGATTGTGCGGGACGATGCCTTGCAGAAATTTCCTGAACTGGAGAAAACATTAAATCTGCTGGCAGGCAAAATAAATGATAGCGTGATGACAGATTTAAATTACCGTACAGACTATCTTCACCAAAACCCAGAACGCGTAGCAAAGGATTTTTTAATGGCTCATAATTTATTGCGGCCCGAACGGGGCGGCAGTAACGGTATTATACGCATCGGCTCAAAAATATTTGGCGAGCAGTACATTTTAGCCAGTATGTATACCATGCTGATTAAAGGTTATACCGATTATGATGTGGCTACTAAAACCGGCCTGGGCGGCACTAAAATTTGTTTTGACGCGATGACTAACAACCAGATAGACCTTTACCCCGAATATACCGGCACGGGCCTGTTGGCAATTTTGCAGCCATCGCAAAAAGAGATCGACGCGGTAACCGGTGATAAAGAAAAGACTTACACTTACGTGAAAAACGAGTTTGAAAAGCGCTACCACATTAAATGGCTGCAACCTATTGGCTTTAACAACGCCTATGCTTTAATGATGCGCAAAAAACAAGCCGGCGAATTAGGTGTTAAAACTATATCCAATCTAAAACAATATTTAGAGCGTAAATAACTCTTGATGGAATTACTTGACCGTTATTTTAAAGTTAGAAAGCATACCGAAGCCATTTGCAGCCACCTGCAAACCGAGGATTACGTGGTGCAACCCGTGGTTGATGTTAGTCCGCCCAAGTGGCATATTGGGCATACAACCTGGTTCTTTGAGACTTTTATACTGAAGCCTTATTTTATGGGCTACCAGGAATATAACCCCGAATACAATTATGTTTTTAACAGCTATTACGAAACTGTGGGCAACCGCGTTATCCGTACCGACCGGGGTAATTTAAGCCGGCCAACGGTTATAGAAATTTACCGCTACCGCGAGTATGTGGACGACGCCATGACTAAGTTTTTATGCGCGGAGCCAGCTGCAGATGTAAAAGAATTGCTGATCCTGGGCCTTAACCACGAAGAGCAGCACCAGGAACTTTTATTAACAGACATTAAATATATCCTGGGCCATAACCCGCTGTTCCCGGCTTACAATAAAAACTATGTATCGCCAAAAGTTGAGGTTAGCAATGCAGGATTTATCAGGCTGAAGGAAGGCGTTTACGAGATAGGCTATGCCGGCAATGGCTTTTGTTTTGATAATGAATTGAACCGCCATAAAGTTTATCTGAATAGTTTTGAGATTAGCCCCAATTTGGTAACCAATGCCGAATACCTGGAGTTTATTAACGCTGATGGTTACCATGACTTCCGCCACTGGCATGCCGAAGGCTGGGATTGGGTTAAAAGCAATAAAATTGAATCACCGCTTTACTGGCATTTAATAGATGGCGAATGGCACGCCTATACTTTCCACGGATTGGAGCCGCTAAGGTTACATGAACCGGTTTGCCATATCAGCTATTTCGAGGCATATGCCTACGCCAGCTGGAAGGGAATGCGCCTGCCTACCGAGTTTGAATGGGAAGCCGCCGCACCCCAGTTTGCCTGGGGCAAAGCCTGGGAGTGGACCGAAAGCTCCTACCTGCCCTACCCTGGCTTTTTTAAAGCAGGTGGGGCAATTGGCGAATATAATGGCAAGTTTATGGTGAACCAGAAAGTACTGAGAGGAGCTTCAGAAGTTACTTCACCGGGACATAGCCGCATTACTTACCGCAATTTTTTTCAGACCCATTTACGTTGGCAATTTACTGGCATAAGGCTTGCTAAGTAAATTGCACTAACTATAAACCTATGAACCAGCCATCTACACAACCAGCAATGATTGAAACATCAAAAAGTGACACGGAAACGTTTTACAATGATGTTATTAAAGGGCTAAAGCAAACGCCTAAACGCTTAAACTCCATGTATTTTTATGATGCCGCGGGAGATAAGCTGTTTCAGGAGTTGATGGATTGTCCTGAATATTATCCAACCAAGTGCGAGTTGGAAATATTTTCTCAGCGTACCGCTGATCTGGCAAACACCATGATCGGAGATGGCGATGCTTTCGACCTTATTGAACTGGGTGCCGGCGACGCTACCAAATCATCGTACTTACTTAAGTATTTACAGGATCAGGGGGTTGACTTTACTTACCTGCCTATTGATATATCAGCCAACGTAATCAATTACCTTACCGTAAAGCTGCCGCTTACCATCCCCGGTTTAAAAATGACCGGGCTAAATGGCCAATATTTTGATATGCTGAAAAGAGCCGCAGCGCTGTCAAACCGGCGTAAGGTAGTGTTGTTCCTGGGATCAAACATCGGTAATATGCCGGTAAATGAAGCAACAGACTTCTGTAAAGAGCTGCGCCATCATTTGGCGCCCGGAGACATGGCATTAATAGGTTTCGATCTGAAAAAATCGCCTAAAACCATATTGGCGGCCTATAACGACAAAGGCGGCATCACCAAAAAATTTAACTTTAATTTATTGCACCGTATAAACCGCGAACTGGATGCCAATTTTGATGTGAACCGGTTTGACCATTATCCCATGTATGACCCTGAGACCGGCGCCTGCAAAAGCTACCTGATAAGCTTACAGGACCAACTGGTAACCCTTGGCAAGGAAACTATTCGTTTTGTTAAGGACGAATATATTTATATGGAGATCTCGCAAAAATTCACCATTATGCAAACCGACCAAATGGCTGCTCATACAGGCTTCCGCCCGCTCGACCGGTTCTTTGATAATAAAAAATGGTTTGTCGACACGATCTGGATAGCGGAGTAAATTCTGTCCCGCTCTCTCAGGAACACCCGATTTAGTTAAAAGAATAAAAAACCAGCTTACCGTATCTCATAAGGCAACCAGAATGCAGTTGCTGCGAAGCTATGCAAGCAATTTACTGTGCGGCGTAAACAACCGGCGCCAGCCCTGTTTTTGACGGGGTTTTTACTTTGCCGAAATGCGGGCAGCCGCAATCTTTTTTAAAAATGCCGCAGGCCGGCAGGCTTAATAAGCCGGCCAGTCCTATAATAAAAAGTTTATTTTTTTTCATATTTCAACGCTCCGGTTGTTACTAATATACTAAATATAGCCATACCTGCACCTACGGTGTCAGCAAATAAATCGTTCCATTCGCCGCTGCGCCAGGTAAAAACCCATAGTTGCAGCAACTCGATGATAGCGCCATATAAAATGGCCAGCAGGGTTATTACAAACGCAGGTTTAAACCATAAATTGCCGGCGCCGTTTTTTCGGATATAGCCGTTACAGCTTAGCACCACCATCATAAAAAAGAAACCGCAATGTACCAGTTTATCAAATCCCGGAAAAAACAAATGCGATTTCCCTACGCTGCCAAAATCGGCGTTACACATTATAAAAACAAAGAAGGCCCACAAAACAGTGAGCCTTTGATATTTTAAAAACACGGTCATTGGCTTAAGCGCCCACCAAACCTTTATAATCGTCGGCAGATAACAAGCTGTCTACATCGGCCGGGGTTGTAACTGTTACTTTTACCATCCAGCCATTTCCGTATGGATCCGAGTTTACTAATTCAGGTTCGCTGTCAAGCGCTTTGTTAACTTCGGTAACTGTACCGGTAACAGGCATAAACAAGTCAGAAACTGTTTTAACCGCTTCAACGGTACCAAAAACACCTTCTTTACTTACCTCTTTACCTACCGAATTAATGTCTACATAAACAATATCACCTAATTCGCCCGCGGCAAATTCAGTAATACCAATGGTAGCTACGTTACCTTCTAATTTAACCCATTCGTGGTCTTTTGTGTACTTTAGTTCAGCAGGGAAGTTCATATGATCATTTAATTTATCCAAAAATAATAAAACTTTGCGCAACACGCTATAATTACCCTTATAAACTGTATTTTTAATAAAAATCAGTCCCGCTATTAATGGAACGGGATTTGCACATAACCAATTATAAAATCTTGTAATGAAAAAACCGGCGTTGCTATTTATTACGCTCCTTGCCGCCTGCTTGCTACAGGCCTGTCACGGTAATGAAAACAGCGGCGAAGATGATACCACTACCACCATTACAGACACCTCAAAAAATGTAACCCTGATTATAGGTAAAGACGATGCCAAATTTGTAACCGATGTTGCTGAAGCTTGTTTAGCCGAAATTAAGATAGGTGATTTAGCAAAAAGCCGGGGCGCCGACAAACGCGTAAAAAACCTGGGAGCTTTGCTGGTAAAAGACCTGACTAAAGGCCACGGGCGTTTGGCACTGCTGGCTAAATCTAAAAAGATAGCCCTGGCTGATACCATAAGCGCAGACGATCAGCAATCCATAGCAGAGCTGGCCAAAAAATCAGCCAATGAATTTGACCATGCTTATATGGGGAAAATGAAAAACGATTATAAAAAAGCACTGGTTCTTTTTCAGGCTACCTCTAAAAGCGCTTTCGACCCACAGATAAAGGAATTTGCTACCAGGAATATACCAACCATACAACGGCATCTTGATTTAATTGAAGCTATTGAAGGAAGTTTGAAATAGGCTTACTCGAATTTTTTGATCTCAGCCGCGGTAGGCGACCTATCAACCCACGATACCATACCTAATTCAGTCTTAGAGATTTCTATAGCTGGTTTCTTGTCGTATAAAAATATCTTGCCCTTTACACTGTATAACGGTACTTCCAGCCCGGTTTTTTCCTGCGGCTGAGGACTTACCTTTAATGCCGTAAGCCAGTCTTGCGCCCTTTCGCCGGCATCTTTAATAATAATGGTTAGTTTTTGGTTGGGATAATTGCCGCCGCCCATATACAAGAATACAATTTTTGTCCACGGTCTGTCCTGGTCAACTATTGCCCTGCCACCGTAGATCATGCCCTGTACCACAGCATTGTCGCCAATATGTTCGTTTACCTCTTTGGCATAGATGTGATATAAACGACCAAATTGTATTTTCTTCTCTAGTGATTTTATAGTATCCGGATTTTTCCTGCGATAGTCTTTCAGCCAGTCCGGCACTTTTTTAAGCCCCAAATCATTAAGCATATTATCGGGTATTGCTGCCATCAATTTAGCGATCGGAAGCAATTGAAACCTGAACGGCCATCCTGCAGGATACAAGGATTTTTTTGGCGATTTTGTCATAGACGTGGTATCGCGCACGGCGTGCCCGTTAGCATCTACATCAAACTTGCCATCATAAAAAATACTGTAGCCTTTTTCTGCATCAAAAATGATGAATCCTAACGTGTACAAAGTCTTCATCCCTCTGAAACTATTATTTTTTGGCGATACCACCCAACGGTTTTCCAACTCATAGTAATGCTTGTCAAACACAAAATTTGAATCGCGGATAATAACCGGCATCGCGCCTTGTTGCTGCGCATGGAGCCCAAGCGAACAAGCAGTTAATATGGAAAACAAAAATTGTTTCATCCCAATGGTTTATTATCAAATTTAACTAATTGATAAGCTTATTTTTGCATAAGCCTGATTAAAACAATAATTTGGCGGTGTAATACAACTATCTACCATGTCAGCACCTATAGTAACCGGTTTATTGGCTTACGGAATGTCCGGAAGAGTGTTTCATGCGCCATTTTTAAGCACCAACCCGCAGTTTAAATTAAAAGCCGTGGTTGAGCGAAACCAGAAGAAAATGGCCGCGCATTACCCGGATATTGTTAGCTATAATTCGGTAGAAGAGATCCTGGCTGATAGTGAGATAGAATTAATCATCGTAAACACGCCCAATTTTACCCATTTTGATTTTGCCAAACAGGCGCTAAAAGCCGGCAAACACGTTTTGATTGAGAAGCCTGCCGCCGGTAATGTTGCCGGGATCAAAGAACTGTTTGACACTGCCCGAAGCATTGACCGGCAGGTATTTTGTTATCAAAACCGACGCTGGGACAGTGACTTTTTATCGGTTAAAGGGGTGATAGAAAGTGGCCGCCTGGGTAAGCTAACCGAAGTGTCGTTGCGATATGACCGTTACAAACCGCAGCTTAACCCCAAACCTTTTAAGGAAACAAAGGAAACACCCATAAACGGCATTGTTTATGAGCTGGGGCCGCATTTGATAGATCAGGCTATCCATCTATTTGGCAGGCCTCTGGCTTTTGATAAGCTGACCGCCATACAACGCGAAAACTCTGAAGTACCCGATTATGTAAATTACCGCTTAACTTACCCTGCCGGATTGATTGTATATTTAACGTCGGGATTGTTAATTGCTGATCCGCTGCCCGCCTTTGTGGTACACGGATCAGTTGGGAGTTACAGCAAGTACCGCTGCGATGTGCAGGAAGCGCAACTGGATAAAGGCATACTGCCTACAGATGATGCTTACGGTATCGAACCTGTTGGGATGGAAGGCAAATTGGTTACCGTTGGTGCAGATGGCGAAAAGAGCATTGAATTTATACCGGCTGTAAAAGGCGACTACAGTAATTTATTTTACGCGGTTTATCATGCTATCCGCGAAAACGCGTTATATCCCATAACTGAAGAACACATGGCCTGGCAAATGGAACTGCTGGAGGCGTAATAAACATAAAAATGAAAAAATTAATCCTGGTATTTAGCTTTATAATAGCTGCTTTAAGCAGTAACGCCCAAACAGACGCACGTGGCGCCGCTATGCCGCCCTATCGCATATTAAAAACAGACAGCACCTGGGCAACCCCGGCTAATTTAAAACATCGCCGCACCATGCTGATCTATTTTTCGCCTGATTGCCCGCATTGCCAGCACTTAACCATGGACATGCGTGAAAAGCTGAAACAGTTTGGCGATACCCAGATTATAATGATAACCTGGTCAAACAACTATGATATCAGGGCCATTAAAAACTTTGTACGCGATTATAACCTTAAGAAATATCCAAATATTGAAATTGGTACCGAAGGCTATAGCTATGGCGTACAAAAATACTTTAAGATAGAAACCACACCGTTTGTAGCTGTTTATGACAGCAAAGGCAAGCTAACCAAAGCTTTCCGCAAACAGCCCGAAGTCAGCGACCTGTTAAAGGCTGTTAAAGTGGCCGATGGTAAGAAGGGATAATGTTTTAGTTTATTAATCAAACGCAATCGCAAAAACTAACCTACTGCTGTTGCTGCTGTTGTTGGATCATTTCCATATGACGCTGGTAACTGTTTTTGCTGACCTGATTTGCAGCGGGTGTAGTAACCGTATACGCCGCGCTATCGGCTAAATTTTCTTCGCGGGTTAACGGGCTGTCGTCATCAACGGTTACAGAGACCTCCAGCTTATGGCCCGACGAACCTTTATATACACCCTTTACCGGCGAGCAATCCATAAAATTACGGCCCACGGCCAGGCGCACATGGTTTTCGTTGGCTATGATGTTGTTGGTAGGGTCAATGCCCAGCCAGCCATAATCTGGGATAAAGGCTTCGGCCCAGGCATGGGTTGCCCCTTCGCCGCGCATACCATTTTTATCGGTACAGATATAACCGCTTACATAACGCGCCGGTATTTTTATCATACGCAGCATTTCGGTTAAAATATGGGCAAAATCCTGGCAAACGCCGGCTTTTAACTTCCATATTTCATCCAGGGTAGTTTCGACAGTGGTTACACCTTTAATGTAATTAAAATTTTTGTATACATACTCGCAAAATCGCAATGCTACCTGGTAGGGTGTTTCATCTTTACCCTTCAGTTCTTCAACCAACATTTTTAAATCTTCAAATCCCTCAAAATATTCCTGCCTTAAAAAATCAATATAAGGCACCATGCGTTGCAATGGCTTAAGGTCCTCCCATTGCTGAGAAGGGAAAATATCATTTACCGGGTAAGGGCGATGCCTGGTGCTTACCAGTACTTTTGAGTTAATGATCAGAATAGAATGCGGCTCGCTGTAGGTAAAACTGCCTACTTCATTTCCATAATAATCAATGTGCTTATCAATTATGGGATGACCGGTTACCGTAATCTCCTGTTTCAAAACATCCTGATACTCATCCTTAATCGGAAACAGGATGATCTGGTTCGCACTGTCGCGCGCCGGGCTGTCATAGATATATCTGGTTATATGTTGTATTTCAAATTCTGGCATTGCGGTATAATTTAATACTTTTTGATCTTAATTTATATTGGCGATTATTCACCCCGGCATCGCTTCGCTTGTATGCCCGCGCCCGTTGCGGGTTGGTTATTTAAATTATTTGATCTCATCCAAATTACGAATTCGCAAAATAATGTTGATTCAGCACGTCGGCAATGCCATATAGTTCACCTCTTATCTGGGTTAAAAAAGCATGAAGCCCTTCCTGCCTGATGGTTTTTACCGAGCTATATTTAATACGGCTCTGCAGGCGGCCTATCTTAAAGGTCATGTCCCTGAAATCGTCCATATTGCTATCGTTTTGCAGACGCTCAAAATAGCGCTGTATATTATTTACCGAGTAAATAACCGACCGCGGAAAATCATTGTTCAAAACCACCTGCTCCAGTACATTCTCGGCTTCAAATCCCTCGCGGTAAGTTTTCAGATACAACTCATAGCCGCCTAGCGAAAGCAGCAGGTGCTTCCAGTAAGTGGTGTCGGTTAGCAGATCCGGGTTATCACTTATCGAACCAAATTTGGTATCCAAAATATCCACCGACTGGATGGCGCGTTCAAGATATTTGCCAATGTTCATAAAGCTGCGGCCCTCGCCACGCTCCATCGTAATTTCAACGGTACCGTAATAAAGCATTACCTGTTTTATCAAAACATCCAACACACTTATCGGGTCCTCACGCTGTAAGGCGCGCTCCAGCTTACTATCCTTTACAGTATGATAATATTCATTTAAGCATTGCCAAAGATCTTTGGTGATATGTTCCTGCACGCTGCGGGCATTTTCGCGGGCAAGCGTAATGATATTCAATACCGAGTTTGAATTGTTTCTGCCCATCACCATATATTTTAATACGGCGCGGCTATCATTACCCAGGTTCTCACCTTCGTCATCATCAAGCCCTGCAAATATGCGGATAACCGGCTCCCACGTAAACTCCTGTATCGCATCCTGCGATGACGCATAATTAATTTTAAGCATCCGCAGCATACCGTCACTACGCTCAATGTAACGGCTTTGCCAATACAAACTTGCTGCTACTCTACTTAACATATAACCCCCTAACCCCCTGAAGGGGGAACTTTGTATGGTTTATTTCTTGTGTTATTTTATTCATATTAATCTGCATATTTCCTCCCCCTTTAGGGGGCCGGGGGGTTACGCCAACACCCAGGTATCCTTACTGCCGCCGCCTTGCGAACTGTTTACCACAAGCGATCCTTCTTTTAGTGCCACACGGGTTAAGCCGCCGGGTACTATCTCAATACCGTCCGGCCCAAATAGCGCATAGGGCCTAAGGTCAATGCGCCTCGGTTTTAGCTCGCCCTGCATGTAGCATGGCGCTGCCGAAAGGCTGATAGTTGGCTGCGCGATAAAATTGCGCGGCTCTTTAATGATCTCTTTTTTGTAATCAGCTATTTCCTCATCAGATGCAGCATGACCCATCAGCATGCCATAGCCGCCACTGCCATTGGTGCGTTTAACCACCATATTGTTGAGGTTTTTAAACACATGCTCGCGCTCGTCATCATTACCCAGCTGATAGGTGGGCACGTTCTTTAATATCGGCTCCTCATTTAAGTAATAGCGGATCATATCAGGCACATACGTATAAACCGCTTTATCATCAGCCACGCCATTGCCTATAGCGTTTACGATAGCTACATTACCTTTTCGGTAAGCGCCCATGATACCGGCAACGCCCAGCATACTGCTCGGGTTAAATACCAACGGGTCCAGGTATTCATCATCAACCCTGCGGTAAATTACATCAACCTGCTGCAGGCCGATGGTGGTTTTCATGTACACCTTATGATTGTTCACCACCAGGTCGCGCCCCTCAACAAGCTCTACCCCCATTAAACGGGCCAGCGTAGTGTGCTCAAAATAAGCCGAGTTATAGATACCCGGGCTAAGCAATACGATGTTTGGGTTAGCGATCTGCCTTGGTGAAAGCGCCAGCAGGTTCTTGTATAAAATCGAAGGATATTCAGTAACGCTGCGTACCCCGCATTGCGGCAGCAGGTCCGGGAACAGGCGCTTGGTTATCTCGCGGTTTTCAAGCATATAGCTTACGCCCGACGGTGTGCGCAGGTTATCTTCCAGCACATAAAATGTACCGTCATGATCGCGGATCAGATCAATACCTGATATATGTACATAGATATCATACGGCACCTGCAGCTGGTACATTTCGCGCAGAAAATGCGGACAGGAGTAAATAATATCAATAGGTACCACACCATCTTTGATGATGAACTGGTTATGATAGATGTCTTTTAAAAAATGATTAAGGGCCGTTAAACGCTGCTTGATGCCTTTCTCAACAAAGGCCCACTCGGCCGCCGTAATTATACGCGGAATAATATCAAACGGAAAGATTTTTTCTATGCCCTCACCGCTGTTATAAACAGTGAAGGTTATACCCTGGCTCATGAAAAGCCGTTTTGCCAGCTCTTCTTTTTTATTCAGATCGTCGGCCGATTCTCTTGAAATGTATTCAATTACCTTTCGGTAATGGTCACGCACATTTGAATCTGCTCCATACATTTCGTCCCAAACGCCGCCAATCGGATTGTATTTATCAAAATAAGCTGATTCCTGCATGAAATATTAGGCTAAAATTATTTTTTGTTAACCGGTTATGTTATAAAGATGTAATATAGAAACTGTTTTCAAATAATTGCAAGTTTTTTTGAATAATTTACAATTATTTATGACCTATTTTATTAAAATCGCCATAAAACAAGCAAAATTTAACTAAATTTTAATATTATACATCCCAGCTGATTAATTTTTCCCAACAAACCGCCCATTTTTTCAGGAGAAATATTGGCATTAAAAGAAACAGGAAAACTTTGGCTGCAGAAAAACCAGCTGCCAATAATACAACAATAAAACAGCCTGTAATGTTTAAAGGGTAATTGCAGCTATTAGTTATTACTGCGGTCTTTTAAAAATTTCATGACCTCCGCTTCGGTACCAACAAAGGGCCCGGGCGACATGGTTTTAAGCCCGGCCATAGCAGCCGCAAATTCGCCCGATTGCTGCAGGTCAAAATCTTTAATCCGTTTGTATAAATAGCCGGCCATATAAGTATCGCCGCAACCGGTGGCATCAACTACCATTTCTGGGTGATAGGCCGGGATCTCATAAAAAACGTCATCGCTATAAATGGTTGAACCCCGGCTGCCATTAGTTATTACCGCTTCTTTTACGCCCAGGCCGGCCAGGAATTTTACGCCGTCAGCTACGGTATCATAACCGGATAATGCAGCCAGTTCGGCAACATCAGCCTTTAAAACATCAATATATTGCAGGGCGTTCTTCTTATCGGCCCAATCTGTTAAGTAAACTTTTTGGTTGACGACTTTACGCAGATAGCCCTGCACATCAAGCGCTATGGTACCTTTTGCTGCCAGTGTTTTTATAAGATCTGTACTAAAGTCGCCTGCCAGCAGCGGGCCGAGGTGGAATATTTTTGCCTCCACATCCTCCAGCTGTTCCATCGTAAATGTATCAGCTATCTGCAATACGTTCTGGGTGCGCTCGTCCTGGTTTTCGCCGTAAATATTTTCAAAAATAACGGTGTGCGCGCTGGGCTGCACTTTTACCTCAATACCTTTGCCGCGCAGATAGTCAACATACTCCATCTCGGCCGCGCCAAGGGCGGTTACCAAAACATAATTTACATCCAGCTTATTTACAGCGCATGAAAAGTATAACGCCGTGCCTCCCGGCATGTGCAGTGTACTTTTAGTATTAACAATTTTATCAGATGTGATGTGCCCTACGCAACAAATATCGTACATGGCCGCCAAGATAGCGATTTTGACGAATGCCTAAAACCTAATTGTAATATATATTGATAAGCGACAGCAGCGCGAGTTTAATTGTTTTTACTGCCAATAATTTCCGGACATAATGAGCATATTGAGCAGTTTGATACTGTTATCATAATAATCATAGTCCCTTTGTTTAAAAGCTGTCAAATAATCCCAGACATGGTTTAACCAGGCCTGGTTCTTACCATTAACCATGGCCGACACGCCAAACGGGGCAACAAAACTTAAAGCTTCAAAGTAACGGCCTTTAATGTCATTACCAGCCAAAGTGTAACCGGCAGATAAATTATATGTGTTATTATTTGTGGTTTCGCGTATCCAGCTGTTTATTTTGGTGGTGATATTTCTCGCACGTTTATCGCCTGTCAACAAATAATCGGCAGCTATGCGCCAGGGCACGCGGCAGGCATTGTAATTATACTGGCCGTCATACCTGCCCTCTAAAAAATAAGCGCCGGCGGGTTTTGGTATTTTGTTGATGTTGATGATAAAGTCTGGGAGCAGGCCGGCATCCGGACTGTAAACTGCCTGCATATTGCTAAATATGCGGTACCCGGCATCAATTACTTTGTTCCAGCGCGCATCATGAGTTGCCTGTTTAAATGCCTTAAAATGGGAAGGCATAAAATCTGATGATCGCATGGCGAAATAATCTTTGCTCTCTGCCTCAATGCCGTCACTTAATAAAACCGACCCCGTTTTATGGTTAACCTCATACTTCATAATGGCATTGATCATTAGTTTAGCTTCGCCGAGGTAATTGATTGCGCCTGTGTTCCCCCATTGCTTTGCCGCCAGCAGCAACGAAAAAGCAATATCCATATCCCCGTCTGATGCCGATGTCCGGTCAAGGTCTTTGCCCCTGGTATTTTGCGCCCAGGCCATGAGGTATTTACTGCGGCCGCTGGGGTGCGCCCGGTAGTATCTGAATAAGTTGTCAAAAGTATCTTTGGCCAATGGGTCATACCCCGCCATTAATGCCAAGATGATCATGCCATAGCCCTGCCCTTCGGACACACATTGTTTGCCGCCTTTGTTTTCAAACCAGATGTAGTTTTCGGCTTTACCGGGGACATTTTTTACGAAGCGCCTTTTCCAGGACAGGTAAAAAGTACGGACAGCGTTATCCAATTGAGCCTGACTGATATGGGCGGGTGTTATTGTCCCCGCAAAATAATGGCTGTGCTGGGGGAATGGCCTAACCGGTTGTCGGGCAAAGATACCGGTACAGTAAAGCAGCAGCATTAATAATATAGCAAGTTGATATCCCCGGCGCATTTTTTAAAATTACAAACTTTGCGACGGTATGGTATAATTCCCCGGACCTTTTTTCGTTTGAATGTCCGGCAGTAAATTGCCATCTTTATATAAATCAACCCTGATGAAAAGTGTATTTAACCCCGCCGATGTGATGGAACTTATCTATCGCATCAATAAACTTAGGCCCGACAGCCAACCGCTTTGGGGTAAAATGACGGTAGCACAAATGCTGGCCCATACCAATGTCAGCTATGAGATGGTTTATACCGACAAACATCCCAGGCCCAATCCGTTTATGAAATTAATCCTGAAAATGCTGGTAAAAAATAAGGTGGTTGGCCCTGCGCCTTATAAACACAGCGCCCCAACCGCCCCGGCTTTTTTAATAAAAGATGAAAAAAACTTTGAGGCCGAAAAAATCCGCCTGTTAAGTCATCTTAATCAAACCCAACAACTGGGCGAGGCATATTTTGACAATAAAGAATCGCATTCTTTTGGCAAACTATCGGCCGCCGAATGGAATATCATGTTTTATAAACACCTGGATCATCATTTGGGGCAGTTTGGGGTTTAGTAACGCCTGCCGGCGCAAGGAGCCCTAAACGATCTGGCCGTCTTCCCGGTAAATTTTTTCTTTCAGTAAAGCGATATCCTGTGCCAGTTGCTTGTTTTGCTTATGCAGTTTTGAGGCTACCACGCTTAGATGCAGCAAATAAATCAGTATAGCAAAAATGCAGGCGGTAAATACCAGGTTGGGGGCCTCATAAACACCAAATAATTTTGACATTACTTCCAGTCCGCTGCGCCAAAAAGAAAAGATCACCAGTATCAGTGTGCAAACGCACCAAACGATGGAATATTCTTCGCGCAGCCTGCCTTTTATAATCAGTTTTGAAATATAAAACAGGAACAATAAACTGGTAATAATGGTAATGATCTGTATGCGGGCCATAATTATTGGGTTTTACGTATTGCCGAAAAAAACATAGCGATGGTAACTTTTATACAATAATACAAAGAAGCAAAATTTCTGATAGACGATTGTCCGCTAACCCGGCCGGCCATTATAACGGGCGTTTCTTCTATACTAAAACCCGCTTTTGCGAAATACACCAGTGATTCGGGTTCCGGATAGTCATCCGGGTAATAAACCGACGCCAGTTCAATTGCTTTTTTATCAAACAAGCGAAAGCCCGAGGTGCTGTCAAAAATATACATCCCGGTAAAAAACCGGTTAAGCCGGTGAAAATAGCCAATGCCCAATCTGCGCGTAAATGACGATTGAAAACCTTCCTTCTTAATAAACCTTGAGCCAATAACCAGGTTGGCGCCCGTGGCCCGGTGGCAGGTCAACAGTTTAGTTAATTCTTTTGGCGGATGCTGGCCGTCGCCGTCCAGTTGTACGGCCAGATCAAATTGATGATTGAATGCATAAATCAGCCCGCTTTGCACCGCGCCGCCAATACCCAGGTTGATGGGCAGGTTAAGCACTTTTACGTTGTGCCGAATGGCGACCGCATAGGTATCATCTGTTGAGCAGTCATTAACTACCAGCGTGGTAATTTCATATCCAGGTATACTTAACTTGTCCAGTTCTGTCAGCAAATCCGGCAGGGCGGCCTGCTCATTATAACACGGGACAATAATGAGTAATTTAACGGTCATTGGGTAGCTGTTGATATGACGATAGTAAATTTAGCTTTTTTACAAGCATACTTCGAAATAAAACCCCTCTCCGTTGGGGAGAGGGGTTGATTGAGCTTTATTTCCTTTTGCCGTTCATTTCAACTTCACGCGTCATTTCTAAAATATCTACCGGTTGTGAGTAATCGCCCAGCAGGTGCTGTACAAAATAATCCGCTTTGCGCCAAAAGAAATATTCGGTCATATCACCATAAGCGTGGCGCTGGCCCGGTAACAGTACATAATCAAACCGTTTATTGGCTTTTATCAGCGCGTTAATTACGCGGATAGTATTTGCCGGATTCACATTATTATCAATATCACCGGTTGACAGCATCAGGTTGCCTTTAAGATTTTTGGCGATATCCGGATTCTTATCAATGGTGTATTGAAAAGTAGTGTCACCTTTGGCCGAAATTACTTCTTTAACCCCATTGTGTTTTTCGCTCCACCAGCGGTTGTATACGCTGTTATCATGGTTACCCGACTCAGACACCGCAACCTTAAAGAAATCAGGATAAACAAACATAGCCGCCGCGCTCATAAAACCGCCACCCGAGTGGCCGGTAATACCAACCCTGCTAATGTCGATAAACGGAAAACGGTCTGCCAGTTGCTCAACCGCCGCCTTTTTATCAGCCAGGCCATAATCGCGCAGGTTGCCATAGCCAAAGTTATGGTACCATTTTGAACGCTCAGGGCTGCCGCCGCGGTTACCAACACTTACCACTATAAAGCCAAGTTGTGCCAAACGGTCAACATAATTCATGCTGGTGGTAAAGCCTATGTTTATAGCCTCGGTTTGCGGGCCGGGGTAAACATATTCAATAATCGGGTATTTTTTGGCCGGGTCAAAATCAAAGGGCTTGTACATTACACCGTACAGATCGGTAATACCATCATCCGCTTTGATCTTAAAGGGCTCCGGGAATTTATATCCGGCGGCCAGTAATCTTGAAAGGTCGGCGGCTTCCAGGTCCATTATCTTACGGCCCGTATTATCATATAATATTGATTTTGGTGCAGCATTAACCCTTGAAAAATTATCGACAAAATAGGTAGGGTTATCATTCAGGCTGCTGGTATGGTTAAAGTTACCGGGATTCAGCAATTTCAATCCGCTGCCATCCAGGTTAACCCGGTACAGGTGCACATAGTAAGGGCTCTCGCCGGGTTCGCGGCCAGATGCGGTAAAATACAGCACGCGGTTTTTTTCGTCGATCTTGACAATATCGTCGCAGTGGAAAGAACCCGATGTGATCTGATTTTTCAGGTTACCGGCGTCATCATACAAATAAAAATGCGCCCAGCCGTCGCGCTCGCTCCACTCTACCAGTTCCTTACCGCCGTTAATTAAACCCGGCGTAGCAATCTCTACATACGTATTCATGCGCTCCTGCGCCTGCACAATAACCTTATCGGTTTTGATGTCAACGCTGCAAACATCGATGCGTTTTAAGTCGCGCGAAGTCCGGTAAAAATAAAACTTGCTTGTAGTACCCAGCCAAACGTTAGGGCTAAATTCGTCATCCCTGTTTTTTTGCAGCGTCGGCGCGCGCCAAAGGCCCAGGTCCTGGTCTTTAAACAGGGTGGTATTTAGTTTTTTGTAAGATTTATCAGCAAAATCAAACAAGATCATTTCATTTAAAGGCGACTCTTTTTCGCCGGGTAAATGATATTTGTAAGTTTCTAAAGTAGGGCGCGGATCGGCAATGCTGTTGATCACCCAAAGGTCCTTTACTTTACGTTCGTCCACGCGCTCCATCACGAAATACTTCGAATCGGGCGACCATAACACACCGGCGGGCCTTCTTTTTTTGGCGGCCTTGGTTTTATCCATATTAATTTCATCATCGCCCCTTGAGCTGCCGTAGGCATAAAATTCAATGCCGTCTTTAGTCAGCTGATGATCAACAATGGTACTGTCGTTTTCATCTTTTACGGCTTTTTTGTAATTCTCTTTATCCATCCAGTACAGGTTAAAGTTTTTTGAGAACACAATGGCCGAGCTATCGGGCGCTATTGAGGCCCAGGCAGGCTTAGGCTTAACCTTGTTAAAATCTTTTAACTCGGCCAGCTTATTGGTTTGCAGGTTATAAGTAAAGTAAAAAGTCTTTTTCTCCAGTGAGTCGGCCGCTTTTTTATCCTTTCGATCCTTCTTTACCACATCAATGGTACTTTTCAGCTCAAATTGGATACTGGTTTCATCCTTTGTAAATTTCAGGTTTTCAATAGGCAGGTGTTGCGCGTCAAAGGGGTCCTTAACAATTAAGGTTATCAGTGCGGCCAGCTTTTCGTTATCAAACATCCGCCTTTTTGAATGCGCGGCGGGGTCAACCAAATACCAGCTTTTAATATCGCTGGTTTCATAAACGTACCAAAACCGGTTGGATAGCTTTAACCAATGCGGGTCGACAACCGTCGAGAAAACCATCTTTTTGATCTTATCGGCAGAGAATTTGGAAGCCAGCTGATAATTGCCTTTAGCGGGAGGCGGGGTTACAACGGGCGTTTGGGCCTTTACCTGATATAGAGATAGTGCAAGTAGAAAGAATAGATAAAATTTCTTCATGAGATTATTGAACTTTTTTTGGGAGATCAGTTGAGCGGTTAATATCGCTGCCTAAATTTATAAAAAAGATGGAGTAAACAAAAAAGCCACCCGCCCAGGTGGCCCTTTACCCTAAAGTGATATGAAATTATTACATTCCCGGGCATTTTTTGACTACCTATGCTAATGCCGGGAGCTTAACCTCTGCAGGCGACCGGATTGCTAAAATTTCAGGATTTTACTAATAGTCAAAACAGTTAGAAACCGGCCGGTGTTATTCAGACAAATACTATACTATGAAAACCAGGGATATTTTAGTAGCAGGCATTACCGGCACCACATTTATGACAGCGTTTAGCTACCTGGTTTCTGAACTGGACGGCGAAAACTTTAGCGAGCCCGAACGCCTGGGCCAACTGGCACACAACCTGCTGCCCATGCTAAACAAAGAAGAAAAACAACTAACCGGCTGGGCCGCTCATTATGCTGTCGGCTTGCTGTTTGCCCTGGTATATGTTGAGCTTTGGAGCCGTAAAAAGATCAAATCGTCCATCAAACGGAATTTACTGCTTGGCGGCGTTAGCGGCATTATTGCGGTAGCAATTTGGAAAACTACGTTTAAGCTGCATCCGCTGCCCCCGGTTTTAAGTTTTAATAAATACTATTTACAGTTAATCCCGGCGCATGTGGTTTTTGCCGTATTTGCTGGTATTGGCTATCAGTTGCTTAAAAAAGCCGAGGCTACGGGTTAATTATTCCAGATATACGGCCGGTTTACCCCTATCCTTTTATATCCGAACAACAGGCAAAAACTGCCTGAAAATACTTTATTAAGATTGAAACAAAATGCAATAATGTTGCGTTTAATAATTAGTCGGGCACTCACCTGGCAATCAACCTAATTATTAACGCCCTATGGCACCAATCTTAAAGTTATGGCAGAATTAGAAACCAAACCCGCTGCGGATAATAACGGCGGCCGGACCAAAAGCAACAAAAAATCAACCCGTGTTGACTTAACAGCCATGGTAGATCTGGCTTTTTTGCTGATCACCTTTTTCATCCTTACCACTACTCTGCAAAAGCCCACGGCAATGGACCTGGTAATGCCCGACCAGGGCGATACGCGTATCAAAGTGCCCGAGTCGCGAACAATGACTGTTTTATTGGGAGCCAATAATAAACTGGAATGGTACATCGGCCAGCCGGGGCATCCTTTAACTCAGCCGTCGGTTGACAATTTTGGTAAAAACGGCATACGCAGGGCGTTGCTTGAACAAAGTGCGCGTATAAAGCAGCAACAGGGCAAAGACATGATCGTACTGATAAAACCCAGCGACCAGTCAAACTACGCTAACATGGTGAATATGATGGATGAGCTGAATATCACAAACAATAACATGCGTGCCATAGTAGACATAACACCCGGCGAGGTTAATTTATTGAAGCGGGACAATATTTACAATCAGTAACCTATCCATACAGGCAGCCATCCAATTGGGTGGCTGCCTGGTTTTGTTACATTGGCCCGATACCGGGGCCGGGTTGTATTTTTAAAGAATTAAGATTGTCTTTCAAAGCCCTGCTTTTAGCCGGCAGGCCGTTTTTATTATAATAACTCAACAACCAGGGATACGCCTTAAACATATAGGGATTATACCTGATAGCGGTTTCATAACTTACCGCCGCCAGTTCGGGGTTGGCTGTTTCCTGCAATTTACCCTGCGTATAGGCCAACTCGCTCAGATAAGCATTGTCGCCGGTTGCCGGGAGGGCCTTTAGCGCTTCTGTTGCCTTTTCAATATTGCCTGCCGCCGCCATCAGGCGGATATTTCGCAGGCTATTATCGGCGTTACGCCCATATCTGTTACTGATTGGTGTACCCAGACCCGAAGCGGCCTGGTATTTAGCTACCGAATCCGGCTGGTGCAGGTTGTTATAAAACTCGGCAATTTGCAGGTCGAAACCGGCACGGCCGCTGCCGCTCGCCTTTAAAATACGCTGGGCCTGTTGCAGGGTGACTATTGCCCGGTCATAGTGTTTATTAGCAGCAAGGGCATCGGCATACATGGTACGGTATTCAAAATTCTGCGGTTTCTGCTCCACTAAATGTTGCAAAGTAATTACCGGCTCAGTATAGCCCAGTTCTGATTTAAGCGATGCCACAAACGCAGCCGCATCATCCCTTTGATCTCTTAAATAGGTGGATACGGTAGCGGCCGTTTTTACATAAGCTTCGGCAGCAGCAATGGCGTCGGCTATTTGCCCGTTATGGCGGTACATCTCGCGCAGTTTTAGGTTGATGGCCGCCAGCTCCTGGTAATCATCTTCCAGTTTGTAGGCTTTGTTTAAAAAACCGGCTTGCTGGTTAACGGCTTCAGGCTGATCGATCAGCTTTGCGTTATACCGGGCCAGCGCCAAATCAGCCCGCGCCACATAAATGGGTGCGTAGCGGGGGTTAATGGCTTCAGCTTTTTCCAACCATTGGGCAGCACCGGCAAAATCTTTTTGAGCCGATTTTAATCTCGAACAGGCAAGGTAAGTTGGCAGATACTTATCATCATAACTAAGTGAGGTATCCAGGCAGGCCTGCATTTCCCCCGGGCCGCTGCCCCGTCTCGACTGGCTTAAATTAAGGTATACCTGTGCCCAGTTATCGGCCATGGCGCCTTTGTCGCCGCCCAGGTAAGCCCGCTGTTTTTTTACCAGTTTATCAATAAACGCATACATCCCCGGATCTTTTGTCTTCAGATCATTGGTGGTGTTCATCGATTTAAAATCCAAGGGGTGCACTTTTACAGGTTCAAAATAAGCCGGGTAAGTTTGTGCAAAATACTCCGACTCATTATTTTGGGAATAATAGTCCAATGTCCGGTGTTCGGCCATTGCTTTATAGTAATGTGCCCTAACCTGCCGGCTTTCTTCGTCAGTAAACACCGTGCCATGATAAAGGTGGGTATATTCATGCAAAATGACATTTCGCTCCTGATAGGCTCCGCGTTCAACATATTCCATATCTGCGCAGCCGCTGCCCACCCCGCGGATATCCATCCACTGGCGGTTATCAAAAGTCGTCATGAACCTGAAATAGGGCGAATGCATAGTAATTGCCAGGTCAATATGCAGCGGCGATACCCGGAATGTCTCTCCCTGTTTTGACAGGAACGGAAAATAAACCACCGCAGCATATAGCTGGTTCCAAACCATGGCTTTGGCCAAATTGCCGGGATAATAAGACACATCCGGAAAAACCTGTTCAAAGTTTTTCATATCGGTGATCTTTACATTTTGCAATACGCGGGTTACCGAGTCATAAATAGAAAGGTAAGGGATCCGCTTAGACTTGATTACGGCTGCCAATCCATTGTGCGCAGGCCCGTAATGCTTTTTCAACAGCAGGATTTGCCTGAAAATACGCTCGGCCGAATCCAGCCTTAGCCGGCGGTTCATATCAAAAGCACTGTAGTAAAGCGAGCCGCGGTGCATCAGCGGCAATACCGATGCCGGATATTTTCGCTGCACGGTGCGGGTATATGCTATGGCTTCGTCAATTTTATTGGCGCTGAATAAGGCATCTGCTTTTTCTAAAGCGGTGCGCACTTCATCATCATCTTTTTGGGCATAGTCGGCATAGGTTAGGTTGGTATGCCCGTTGCCCCAATGCCAGTTGGTTGAAAAATGCAGGGGATTAACCGTCAACGCTACCTCCCATTGTGCGGCCATTGCGTTTAACTGCATGGCATCAACCCGGCGCCAAATGGCATAACCATAACTAAACCGGGCATCGGCATTATAAGGATCGATCGCCAACGATTTTTTCAGCGGCGCCTCTGCCAGCTCCGGGTGCTGATCCCAAAAATAAACGTCGGCCTCCAACTGGTAAGCGCCGGCGCTGGCAGCGTCGCGGCTTTCAATCTTCCTGGCAATAGCCAGCGTTTCGGGATACCTTTTTTGCAACAGCATTGCCCTACCCATAATCAACTCAGTAGCTTCAGATTCGGGATGTGATTTTAATATATTTTTGCAGATGGCAATGGCTTCCGGTAATCGCCATGCCTGTATCTGTAAGGTTGCTTTAAGTTGCCGGGCCTTTATATTTTCGGGCCGGGTTTTAAGCACCGCATTCACCTGTGCTTCGGCATTAAAAAAATCATTATGCAATAGCAGGTAGTCGGCTTTTAGCAGGCGGCTGTCTGCGGTAACAGGCGCAGCGTTAATCAGCTTCCAGGCCCTGTCCCATACCCCCAACTTTAACATTTGGTTTATTTGCCCAACACGCGCTGCCCCGGCTGCCAACGGAGCATATTGCAATTGTTCCTGTAGCTGCTTAAGGTTTTTCAGGGCCGATCCGGCATCGTCAGGGTCGACGGTTTGCGCACCGGCGCTCAATGCCGGTACAAGTGCTGCACCAATTAAAAAGGCAGTTAATTTTTTCATCTTACTTAAAAGTAACAAGATATTTAATTTTTCGGAGAAAAATCAGGCGGTAAGCGCTAATGTTGATCTGCGTTTAATTACGGCATTTAAATAACTTATTATCATCAGCCGGTGATCGCCCTACAATAAAATTACCTTTTACTACTTTTGCATTAACTATGACGATGAGTGCGGCCACCCCTTTTACATTATTAGATCAGGACCTGTTATTATTACCCCAGCGGGCCATTTACTGGCAGCAGCAAAAGGCGCTGATAGCTGCCGATGTTCATTTAGGCAAGGTTGGGCATTTCCGTAAGGCAGGTATCGCTGTCCCGCGCGATATGGAGCAAAATGATCTGGCGGTACTATCAGACCTGATCCACGAATACCGTCCCGAAAAAATAATATTCCTGGGTGATCTTTTCCATAGTGATATGAATGCCGACTGGGATTGGTTCAAGCTATGGCGGCAACAATTCCCAAAGCTGGAGATCATCCTGATACGCGGAAATCACGATATCGTGCATGATGACCATTACCACGAATTGAATATCGGCCTGCACCACTCCTTATTATTAGAACCTTTTTTAATGCTGCACCATCCGCAGGATGACGGGGAGCTGGACCAATTAAACGGTTATGTATTTTGCGGGCATATCCACCCCGGGGTAAGTTTAAAAGGCAAAGGGCGGCAGGGCGTAACGCTGCCCTGTTTTGCATTTGGCAAAAGGCAGGGTATACTGCCGTCATTTGGTAAGTTTACCGGCCGGGTAGCTATCCGCAGTTTAAAAACCGACCGTATATTTGCCGTATTGAAAGATAAAGTAATGCCGATTGCTTAATGGCTGTCCAGATAATTACCTACAGATGTTGAGATGTGGTTAAACGATACGTTACGCTCAATAATACGGCCCTTGCCGTCAAGCAAATAATAGGTTGGTAAATCATCAATGGCCCAGTTATTCCTGTTGGGCGAGTCGATCCCTTTCAGATCAGAAACCTGGGTCCAGGTTAATTTATCATCCCGCATGGATCCCAGCCACCAATCGCGCTTTCTGTCAAGCGATACGCTCACAATGGCCAGCTTATTGCTCATCATAGCCGGGAAAGGATTACTCACCATAACCTGGTGGTTTCTGCGGCTCGCCACATTAGCGGCCTTCCAAAACTCAACCAGTATAACTTTTTTGTGCAGGGCGGCCAGGTCTACCGTTTTGCCATCTGGCGTGGTGCCGACAATGGGCGGGGCCGGTGCACCGGGCACCAAACGGATGATCGCTTTTAGTTTACTGCCTATGGCTTTGCCTTCGTCACTATTTTTTTGTGACGAGGTTAATTTTTGATAAACGGCATAATAACCGGCCGGATCCGCCTCAAAGTCCATCCCCTGCATCATGTGCGCTGCTATCTCATTTTTAGGATATTTGTTTACATAAGCCATCATCACCTGTTGGCCAATGCCCAATGCCTTTGTCCGCTCAATTTGTGCCTGGTTGGCAATACTCGTGGTGCTGTCATCCCACTTTTGGGGCGATTTTATGGCGCGTTTGTATTTTCCGTCAAGCAACCGGAGTTTTTGTTCGGAGGCGTCCTTTATTTCTTCATCCAGGGCATGATAAGCCGAGAGCTGGTTTTGTATGGCCGACCCCGAGGTCACCTGTGGATAATTGTTTAAGTTATTTTTATCGAACACAATCTCGTATTGGCCAGGCTCCAGATAAAGTTCAAAATCCTGTGCACTTTTGCCCGCTTGGGATAGGGTTAGCGTACCATAATAGGAATATGGTAAATAGGTTTTGCCGATATGGAACCTGCCGTTACTGATGTTAACGCCGGCCAGTGTCTGCCCGGAAGCGTCCTTTAATAATATAGTCCCGTCAGCAACGCCGTAGGCAGTGCCTGTTATTTCAATCTCATTGCGGGTACATCCGGCAAAAGCCACAGCAATAAAGAGCAGGTATAAATATTTCATGGCGAAAAAGGTAATAGGTGCAACCAAATTACCATAAAATATTAAAAACTAAAAATTTAGTAATTAATGTTTTTTCATGTATTCATCAACCGCCGCAGGTACGTCGGCAAAGTCGGCAATACGGGCTATGATCTTACCGCCCCCATCTAACAGGAAATAAGCCGGGATGCTTTTGATCCCCCAGGTAGCGCCGTTGGGCGAGTCGTCTCCTTTAAGATCTGATAGTTGGGTCCAGTCCATTTTATCTGATTTTACAGCCGCCAGCCATTTATCTTTATCGGTATCAAAAGAAATACTAACCACATCAAAGCCTTTGGGCTTCAACTGCAACAGCTGGGTTATAATTTGCTGATGATTATCCCGGCTCGAACCATTGCTTGACCGCCAAAAGTCAAGTAAAAAGATCTTCTTCTTCATGGCTTTGATATCCAGCTCCCTGCCATCAGGCGTGGTGCCGGTAATAGCCGGGGCCGGGCTGCCGGGCGCCAGTTTACTTAGTTCTTTAAGTTTAACTTCCAGCTGCTTACCATCATCACTGTTTCTGGCAACGGGACTGAATTTTTGAAAAAGCTTATAATAACCTACCGGGTCATTCTGATAATCTAAAGCCTTAAGCAGGTGTGCGGCAATTTCATTATCAGGATATTTAGCCATAAAGGCATTGAAAACATTCATTTCATCAACCTGGTTAGCTTTTAACTCGGCTGTTTGCAGTTTATTCAACGTATCCAGGTCTGACATTGATTTTACGCCGTTATCGCTGTTTACACCCCTCATCTGATTATTTATGGCGATGGCTCTTTGACGCGCCTCGTGCCTCAGCGAATCCCGCACATTGTTATAGGCTGATAATTGTGTCTGGGTTTCAGATGAGGAAGTGATAAGCGGGTAATCGTTGATCTTATCCTGATTGATATCAATGGTATAGGTACCGGGTTCAAGGTACACCTCGATCTCGCGCGAGCCGCCCTTCGTCGCTTTTGATGCGTAAAGCATTTTGTAATATCCGGCATACTGTAAATAAGACTTGATATTAAATTTGCCGGCTTCAATATCGGCCCTGAAAATATTGGTATTGGCCTGATCCTTTATAATAACATTGCCATAAGTTACACCTTTTGCAATACCGTTAATTTCAATATCGCCCTGCATATGCTTGCACGATGCGAATACTAGGAGTAAAAATAAAAAGCTGATGTATTTCATAACGGCATAGGTTTTTGATAAGGCCAAATTACTGCAAATTATAGTTAGCTACAAAATCAGAAACGAATATTAACAGAAAAAATACACTCTTTATTAGATTGTTTCTAAATAATGGATTGCCTGTTAATTAATAGAAACCATTTATATCTTTTGGCTTTTAATAAATACTTTTGCGTAAATATTCATTTACAATAAAATAATGAGCGAAATTAAACAAACCTTTAACTCATCGCTGGGCAAAAAGCTGATAATGGCTTTAACAGGCTTGTTTTTGTGTACATTTATTATCGTACACCTGGGCGGCAACCTGTTCCTGTTTAAAAATGACCAGGGTTATGGTTTTAATGTGTATGCCAACTTCCTGACGCATTTCCCGCCGATAGAAGTGATAGCTTACCTGCTTTACCTGGCTATATTGGTACACGCCCTTTACGCCTTAATATTAACCGTTCAAAATCGCAAGGCGCGCCCGGTTGCTTATGCATCGCAAAATAAGGCGCCGGCATCATGGTCGTCAAAAAACATGGGGCTGCTGGGTTCTATCCTGTTTTTGTTTATCGTGATCCATATGGGCGATTTTTGGTATAAATACAAATTTACCGATAGCGTAGGCTTTAAAGAATACCGCACCAACGTGCTGACCAACCAGCGTACCGTTACGGATTTTACACCTGCCGACCCAACCTTTGAACATTCATCAACCACAGAAAATGATGAGGAGATTGTCAGGGTTAAGGATCTGCACACCAAGGTGGCTGCCAGTTTCAGTAACCTCTGGTATGTTATCATCTATGTAATTGCAATGGGCAGCTTATCGTTCCACCTGCTGCATGGTTTCCAGAGCGCGTTCCAGACCTTAGGCTGGACACACCGTAAATACACACCGGTAGTAAAATTTATAGGCACTTGGTTCTTTGCGGTGATCATCCCGCTGGGATTTGCGCTGATGCCGGTGTATTATTATTATCTGCACAGTATCAGTAAATAGTTAAATAGAGTTAGATTAAGTTGAACCAGTTGATGGACTTAAGTAATTAACCAATCAACCAAATCAGCCAAAAACATAAACAAAACATGAGTTTAGATGCTAAAATTCCGCAGGGCCCATTAGCCGAAAAATGGAGCAAGCATAAATTTAACTTAAAGCTGGTTAACCCTGCCAACAAGCGTAAATACGATGTAATAGTTGTAGGTACCGGTTTAGCAGGTGCATCAGCAGCAGCATCGCTGGCCGAGTTGGGTTATAATGTAAAAGCATTTTGTTTCCAGGATAGCCCGCGCCGTGCGCACTCTATTGCTGCACAGGGTGGTATCAATGCGGCCAAAAATTACCAGAATGATGGCGACAGCGTTTACCGGTTATTTTATGATACCATTAAAGGCGGCGATTACCGCGCCCGCGAAGGCAACGTATATCGCCTGGCCGAAGTATCGGTAAATATTATAGACCAGTGCGTGGCGCAGGGCGTACCGTTTGCCCGCGAGTACGGCGGCCTGCTGGACAACCGCTCATTTGGTGGCTCGCAGGTATCACGTACGTTTTACGCACGTGGCCAAACCGGACAACAATTATTATTAGGCGCTTACTCGGCATTAAACCGCCAGATCCACAAGGGTAAGGTTAAAATGTATACCCGCAGCGAAATGCTGGACGTGGTTACCGTTGACGGCCATGCCAAGGGCATCATCACCCGTAACCTGGTTACCGGCGAAATTGATACCCATACCGGCCACGCGGTACTGCTATGTACCGGCGGTTATGGTAACGTGTTCTACCTGTCAACCAACGCCATCGGATCAAACGTTACAGCGGCCTGGCGTGCGCATAAACGCGGTGCGTTTTTTGCCAACCCCTGCTATACCCAAATACACCCAACCTGTATCCCGGTTACCGGCGATCATCAGAGCAAGCTAACGCTGATGTCTGAGTCGTTACGTAACGACGGCCGTGTATGGGCGCCTAAAACAAAAGAAGTAGCCGAGAAATTGCGCACCAAACAGATCACTGCCGCACAGGTAGCTGAAGAGGACCGCGATTATTTCCTGGAACGCAAATATCCATCATTTGGTAACCTGGTTCCGCGCGACGTGGCATCACGTAACGCTAAAGAAATGGTTGACGATGGCCGCGGCGTAGGCGGATCGGGCATTGCCGTTTTCCTTGACTTTGCTGACGCGATTAAACGTTTGGGCAAAGATGCGGTAGCCGCCAAATACGGTAACCTGTTTGATATGTACTATCAGATTACCGATGAGGACCCATATACCCAACCTATGCGCATTTACCCGGCCGTACACTATACTATGGGCGGCCTTTGGGTTGATTATAACTTAAGCACCAACGTACCGGGCCTTTATGCCCTGGGCGAGTGTAACTTTAGCGACCACGGCGCAAACCGCCTGGGCGCCTCGGCATTGATGCAGGGGCTGTCTGACGGATATTTCGTTATTCCGTTTACCCTGGGCGATTACCTGGCTACCATCGGTCCGAAACCGGTTGACGCCAGCCACCCTGCTTTTACCAAAACCAAACAGGACGTGGTTGACCGTATCAACTCATTGCTGGCTTTAAAAGGAACCAAAACGGTAAACGAATACCACCGCGACCTGGGCCACATTATGTGGGAATATTGCGGCATGGCACGTACCGAAGAGGGCCTTACCAAAGCCAAAGGGTTGATACAGGCCCTGCGTGCCGATTTCTGGAAGAACGCTTTGGTAGTTGGCGCTAACGAAGAAGTAAACGCTTCACTGGAAAGGGCCGGCCGCGTGGCCGACTTCCTGGAGCTTGGCGAACTAATGGTTGACGACGCCCTGATGCGCAAAGAATCATGCGGCGGCCACTTCCGCCTGGAATCACAGACCGAAGAGGGCGAGGCCCTGCGTAATGACGATGTATTTGCTTTCGTAGGTGCATGGCAGTACAAAGGTGATAACCAGCCGGAGGAATTGCACAAAGAAGCGCTGGACTTTGAATTTGTTCATTTAACACAGCGTAGCTATAAATAAGGAATGACCATTACAGACCCTATTTTGGTTAGACTATTGAAGCAGGCATACTCGGGCGAGAAAGCCGCGGCGTTTGCTTACCAGGGACATGCGGGTGCTGTAAGTAAGGCTGATGAGAAAACGGCTATCAAACAAATTGAGATAGACGAGTGGAATCATAGGGCCGAAGTGCTGAAAATGATGGATCTGTATAACGTGCCAACTTCAAAATGGTACGAGTTTAGGGATCATGTTATAGGTAAAACGATAAGCGCGAGTTGTTATTTGATAGGTTGGTTTATGCCATTTTACTTTGCCGGCAGTTTAGAAAGCGGTAACGTATGCGAATATGTGCGGATGAAAAGGCTTTTTAATGCCCAGGGTATTACTGAGCATGATGAGATCTTGTACGAGATGAGCCTGAAGGAAAAAGAGCACGAAGTTTACTTTTATGAACAGATAAAAAGCAATAAACTGCTCCCGTTTTTCGAACGGTTTTTTGCCTGGGGCGAGCATAAACGCAAAAACGACATTGACCTTGAACGTGGTTTTAAAATAGAAGATACAAATACATATTGCGAAGGCTTTAAAGAAAAAAATAGAATTCTTAAAAAGCCGGTAATAACTAGTGAAGAACAATTTGAGATTTTAGACGCACAGGCGTCAGATCTCACACCTCAAATTTAAAAAGAAAATGAGCGACGGAAACATGAATCTGACACTTAAGGTGTGGAGACAAAAAGACGCTAACAGCAGCGGGAAAATGGTGACTTACAAGGCCGAGAATATCTCGCCGGATATGTCATTTTTAGAAATGCTGGATGTAGTGAATGAAAGCCTTTCCCTTAAAGGGGATGAGCCCATCCATTTTGACCACGACTGCCGCGAAGGCATTTGCGGTATGTGCTCGTTATATATCAACGGCCGTCCGCATGGACCAAAACGCGCCATTACTACCTGCCAGCTGCACATGCGCAGCTTTCATGACGGCGAAACCATTACCATCGAGCCGTGGCGCGCAGCAGCTTTCCCGGTTATCAAAGACCTGGCGGTCGACCGTGCAGCGTTTGACAGGATCCAGCAGGCCGGCGGTTACGTATCGGTAAATACCGGTGGTGTGCCCGATGCCAATATCATCCCCATCCCTAAGGTTATTGCCGACGAGGCTTTCAACTCGGCCACCTGTATCGGTTGCGGCGCCTGCGTGGCAGCTTGTAAAAACGCTTCGGCTATGTTGTTCGTATCGGCCAAAGTATCGCAGCTGGGCATGTTGCCCCAGGGCCAGCCCGAGCGCTGGAGCCGCGTACAAAGCATGGTAGCCCAAATGGACGAAGAAGGCTTTGGTAACTGCACCAACACCGGCGCCTGCGAGGCTGAATGCCCTAAAGAAATCACGCTGACCAACATCAGCCGCATGAATAACGACTATTTCAGCGCCAAGCTTTTCCGCGAGGAAAAAGTGCATGACCATAGCGGCGGCGGCGAATAACGATAATTTAAACTTACAACAATTGCCAGGGGCCCGGGATATTTTCCCGGGCCTTTTTGGTTTGGCGGAACCCTAATTATTAACTCTGGCCGGCCGGGTTATTGGTGTACGCAGTAATTAATTAACACCGATATAAAGCCGGTTGGCGGTAGTAAAAAACACCTTTTTCCGGGTATTGCCGTTTTCACCGGTAGTAAAACAGGGCACTTTTCAGGTATCAGGCGCTATGCCGGTAGTAAAAAATGGTGTTTTTCGGGTATTGGGGGTTATACCGGTAGTGACATTTTAGTATAAAACTCTGATTATCAATCAAATAAATGCAATCCTTCAAAAAACAGGTAAAAATGTGTTTGAAATTTTTAGGCTGATTTACGGGCCGGCCCCAGGCGTATAGGTTACTCAAAGATACGAAAATTTGGAGAGCCGGGCGGGCGTTGTTGGCATTATTATTCTGGCGGCGCTAACTTGGCCGGTAGTCTTTAGACTACTCGCATAGTCGTCCGAAATTATAAACTTCGGACAGCGGGCAAGCGGGCATTGTTGGCATTATTATTCTGACAGCGCTAACTTGGTCCGGTAGTCTAAAGACTACGGGCATAGTCGTCCGAAGTTGCAAACTTCGGACAGTGTTAGATTGCTTCGTTCCTCGCAATGACGTGCGGTGAAGTGCGTCCGCCCAGCCCAACCTGTCCCGTCCCTTTTGCAGACGCACACCCTGCTGTTGCGTTAGTGATTGAAACGGATACCGGCCCGCGGCTAATGCCCGCGCAGTATGAGTGGAAAGCACGGGCCGGAGGCAACGCCCGAATTACAAGCCACCAACCTGGCATCATCACTTCTCCTCAAACATCCCGTGCTCCGGGTTAACCGATGGCCCGCTTAGCGTATCCCGGCTTTTAAGCTGTGAATTGTAAGCGCTTTATCAAAATCTTAAAGTTCTATGCAATATTTTAGTACTATGTGTAACATAGTACGGCCGCCTGTAGTCTAACCCCCAAAACAACTTACAGATGAAACTAAAAACAACTTTAACCTTATTACTTTGGTGCGTGGGGGTATATGCATCGCTTGCACAAAGCACCGCCGGCAGTAACATTAAAGGGCGGCTTATTGATTCGGTAACCCGGCAGCCTGCCGAATTTGTCACGGTGGCACTTAAAGACCTGAATAACCAGCAGCTAAAAACGGTTGTCGGCAAAATGGATGGCACTTTTACCATCAGTGATGTTAAGCCGGGGAAATTTATAATCAGTTTTACACTGGTTGGCTATACGGGTAAATCCATAAATATCAATACTGACGGTAACAGGCCGCTTGATTTAGGGGATGTGGTTATCAGCGCCTCGGCCACGCAAATTAAAGCTGTAGCTATAAAGGCTAACCGACCGGTTATTAAACAGGAAGCTGACCGGATTACTTACGATATACAGGCCGATGCTACCAGCAAATTCAACAATGTATTGGAGATGATGCGAAAGGTCCCGTTATTAACGGTTGATGCTGAAGATAACATCCAGTTAAGCGGCAGCCCGGCTTACCGGATCTTTATCAATGGCAAACCATCGAGCTTGTTGGAACGCAATCCAAAAGACGTCTTAAAAAGCATGCCTGCATCCAGCATCCAAAAAATCGAAGTTATCACCACACCTTCTTCCAAATATGATGCAGAAGGGTTGGCCGGCATCATTAATATCATCACCAATAAAACGATAGACGACGGCTATAACGCCAACATCAATATTAACGAACGCTTTCCGGCGGGCGGCCAGTCTGTCGGGGGATCATTTACCACCAAATCCGGTAAGTTTGGTCTGTCGGCTTTTGGCGGTGGTGGCCTGGCTAATAATCCCGTAACAACAAACGACGTTTTGCGTACCAGTAAGGATCTGTCATCAGCTCTTTTCCAGTCAGGCGACCGCAAGAGCGACAATCAGAATGCTTACCTGGGTGTGGAATTAAGTTATGAGATCGATTCGCTTAATTTGATCTCGGGGCAGTTTAATGTGAACGGAAGCAAAGGGACCGGGCGGTCGTCACAAAACTCAGTATTAGGTGAGGACGCCGCTATTACCCAGCGCTATGATCTGCTGACAGACAATGACAATAACGGGAAAGGCGCAGACCTGGCTGTCAATTATCAGAAAGGTTATCGCCGAAACAAAAATCAACTCACTACTTTTTCTTACCGGTATTATGGCTTTGCCAATAACCAAAATGCCGGTCAGCTTTTTAACAACAGGGTAAATTACGCGCTGCCCGATTTTCGCCAGGCTAATAAAAGCGTAATGAGCGAGCATACCGTGCAGTTAGATCATGTCTATCCGCTCAATAAGATCAACATTGAAGCAGGCTTAAAAGCAATTATCCGGTTTAACGAAAGCGACTTTCAGTATTTAGCCGAGGATTCAGGCGGCAATTATTTAGCCGACCCCTCAAAAACAAATACTTTTAACAACCGGCAAACTATCCTGGCCGGCTACAACTCTTATCAATATACCATCAACAATTGGTCGCTAAAAGCCGGTGTCAGGGTTGAATATACTGATATTGCTGCCGATTTTATGTCGACTGCTTCGCAGGTATCACAAAAATATTTTAACGTAGTACCTGCTGTAGCCCTAAGCCGGCGCTTTAAAACCACAGGTATTAGCTTTGGCTGGAACCAGCGCATCCAGCGCCCGGGTATCAACCAGTTAAATCCTTTTGTTGACCGGTCAAACCCCACCTTCGAAACTTCCGGCAATCCTGATCTACGCCCCACAACGGGTAACCAGGTACGATTTGGGTTTGATTGGGGCGGCAAAGGCAACCTGTTTTTTAACCTGCAGTATAATTGGATAAAGGGTCTTATCTTCCCGGTATCTTCGTATGATGAAGTAACCAATATTACCCGTACACGTTTTGAAAATACCGGAACCGCTAAGGCATTAGGAACCAATATTAACTTCAACTATCCGTTAACCCAAACCTGGAATGTTAGCCTGAACGGTGGCCTGGCACATGGCTGGGCAACCGGGGTAAGCAACGGCCAGCCAATACGCAATCATGGGTTTATGTTTAACGCCAACCTTACTTCGGGCCTGAAATTAAACAATGGCTGGCGAACCGGCATTAATATCTACGTAAATGGCGGCCAGCTTACCGTTCAGCAGCAATCAAACGCGTATATCAGCACATCGTTTAATATGAGCAAGGATATTATTAAAGATAAACTGACTTTTTCGGCCTTCACTAATAATCCGTACAAACGCTACCGCATTAACACTACCCATTCATTCGGGCCAAATTTTGACCAGGTAAGCCACGATCAGCAGAACTTCAGCTCATTCGGCGCATCCCTGAGTTATAAATTAGGAAAATTAAAAGAATCGATAAAGAAAAATAAACGGGGCATAAGTAATGACGATATAAGCAATTGATATATCATAAGGCAGTGAATAATATTAAATTTTCAAAAGATTGATAAAGGCTCCCGGTATACCGGGAGCCTTTTGTTTACCTGCCTGCATTCGTTTGCAAAGGGCGTGCATAATTTTTTGCAGCGGTTGTATCGCATTGAAAACCAGCCCGATGTTGATGTTATAGTGCCTGATTATTTAATAATTTGCCTGGCGATGTCAGCCGCGAAATCATCCAGGCTTACAGTGCCTGTATTACTTAAGATGATAATGGTTGACCCATCTTCGAGTATATGAAAGAGCATGGCCTGAGCGCCCATTATAGAACCGGGCCGCTTAACAATGGTAAACATTTTATGATTGATTTCATACTTCAGATATACCCAAACGCCCAAGCCATATTCACCAAGCCCGGAAGTAAACATTTGGTTCATAGTTTCCTGTTTTAACAATCTTCCACTAAATAAAGCGTTTGAAAATTTCAGGATATCGTCAGCTGTTGAATAGATCGCTCCTGCTGCATACCAGTTTTCCATGTATACAGGCAGGTCATTAACCAATGCTTTAAGGTCGCCCCGGTAAAAATAGGTGTCAGCCAGTTTGTCAATGATCTTGTTTTGTGACAAAAGTCCTGAACTGGCCATTTGTAAAGGCTGGAATATTTTTTCCTGTAAATTTTGTTCATAGCTTTTGCCGCTGATTTTTTCGATAACCTTTCCAAGAATAATAAAATCGGCGTTATTGTAGTCAAATTCCTTACCTGGTTCTTTGACCAAGGGGTAGCTGCAAAATTTAGTCAACAATTGATCAGAGGTAAAAGGTAACTGGTATTGTGGTATCCCGTTTCTTAAAACAGAGTCCAGCGATGCTCCGTTCTCATCAAAATTGCGCATGCCGGAAGTCATATTCAACAATTGTTTGATCGTCACTTTAATTCCGCCAGCGCCTTTATACGCGGGTAAGTAGGTCGTAATCGGTTTTTCTAAATCAATTTTTCCCTGCTCAACTAATTGCAATATCAGGACAGAAGTAAACGCTTTGGTAATGGACGCAACCTTGTATTTTGTATCGGTTGTAGTAGGCACTTTAAAGGGCAAGTTTGCAAATCCAAAGCTTTTCTTATAAATGGTCTTTGAATTTTGCTCGATAAGAATCGTTCCGTTAAAGTTATTTTTCTTTGTAAATGCCTCAATAAACTTACCGGTTTCAGAAGATTGTGCAAAAACATTTGCGCATAATGCAAACAAAGCAAAAGCCAGGACTAGTTTTTTCATGTCTCAATGGGGACCAAATGCTATGCCATTTATTCAAAATACTGATTTTTAATTAGTTGTCAACTAATTAATGGTTTTGGGTGTCCGTTTCTGATACAAACGATGTTCGGAATTATATTAAAAAAACAGTTTAGGATAAGTGACAGACAGTGGGCTCTATCATGCACTCGTTTGCAACTACGATACCCAACATCTATATTAGTCGTTATCAATATTCGTATGCATGAAAAAGTACCTGTTCCTGATCATCCTGTTAGGTGTTAACTATTTGGCCCTGGCGCAAAAAGTAGCCGAACCCTCAACAACTGCGCACCCTGAATGGTCAAAGCCTTATCCCCCTTTTCAAATTGCGGGTAACCTGTATTATGTGGGTACTTATGACCTGGCCTGCTACCTGATTGTAACGCCGAAGGGTAATATACTGATCAACACCGGGCTGGCATCGTCGGCACCGGTTATTAAAACAGGTATTGAAGCCCTGGGCTTTAAATTGGCCGACACCAAAATTCTTTTAACCACCCAGGCCCATTATGACCACATGGGCGCTATGGCGGCCATAAAGAAGCTTACCGGCGCCAAAATGATGGTGGATGCAGGCGACGCTGCCGTATTAGCCGACGGCGGCCGGTCTGATTATGCTTTGGGCAGTACAACAAGCCCCTATGCCCCTGTAAAGGCAGACCGGCTGTTACATAACGGCGATACTGTAAAATTAGGCGGTATGTCGCTGGTGGTGCTTCATCATCCGGGGCATACCAAAGGCTCGTGCAGTTTTTTGTTTGATGTGAAAGACAGCAAACGAAAGTACAGGGTGCTGATTGCCAACCTGCCTACCATTATTACGGATAAAAAATTCTCAGAGATCCCTGCGTACCCGCATATTGCCGCTGATTATGCCTATACCCTGGCAGCAATGAAAAAACTGACATTTGATATTTGGCTGGCATCGCATGCCAGCCAGTTTGGTCTTTATGATAAGCACAGGCCCGGCTCGGCCTATAATCCGGCGGCTTTTATAGACAGGAAAGGATATGATGCGCAATTAAAAGATTTGCAGGCCCAATTCACTAAAAAAATAAACGAAAAATAAAGCCGGCCGGTCTCTTATATATGTTGAACCGTCAATAGAGCCCTAAATAGTTTCAGGCAGAATTCTTGCAGCTATTGATATCTGTGCAATTAACCACTTCTTTAATTTTTTCGTCCAGTTCATTAACGGCTTCTTCCATCATTAATAAACATTCTTTTTGCGGCTTATAATCCTCACCCTTAATGATATTCATCAGGCCCATGATAGAGGCCACCGGTTTGCGGTAACCATGCGACTGGATATAGGCGATATTTAAAAGCGACTCGTTTTTGGATACGATTTCTGCTATTTGCTGTTTACTTTCGGTGATATCCGTGGCCTGGTAACTTACGCTGATAATTTTCCCATGCTCGTCTTTAACCGGTTCAAACCCTATTTTCCACCAGGCTGGCCCGGTTTCATACTCCATTAAAATTTCATAGTAGGTTGATTTTCCGCCTAACGCTTTCTTGAAAAAGTCCACAAATTTAGTTTTAAAAGACGGCCTGACATAATCAAGAACGTTAGCCCCCAGTACTACGTGTTTCAAATTTAATTTGGCAACAAAATTTTGGCAGGCCTGGTTAAAATCCAGGATCTCCAGATCCTTGCCGAGCAGCATATGACTGGACGAGGAGCTGTTAAAATACGCACGAAGCTTTTGCTCGGAAGCTATAATAATTTCTTTTTGCAATTTTACGGTTTGCAGGCTCAGTTCCAGGTCCATCAGGTTAACTACCTGTTTTGATAAGATGGCCAGTAACCTGGTTTCCCTGGCCGAAAACGAATGCGGTTTTTGATCAAATACACATAACGAACCTACATGGTAACCGTCGCTGGTGATCAGCGGCGCCCCGGCGTATGATCTGATATGGGCCGGGCCTGTAACGATTGGGTTTTCTGTAAAGCGGGAGTCTTTAAGCGCATCCGGCACAACCAATACGTCCTCGGCCTCAACCAGGTATTTACAAAATGAATTTTCGCGGCTGTTGTGGTCTATGTCCGCACCTATGGCGCATTCTATCCATTGTATGTCGTCATCCATGAGGGTGATCATGGCGATCGGTGTATTGCATATCTCAGAGGCCAGCAGCACCAGGTCATTTAACTCCTGGCTCTTACTTAAATTTAATGCTTTAAACCGCCGTACTATTTCTAATCGCTTGTGTTCTGCTTGCTCCATAAAGTATAAGTAACAGATTGAAGATTTCTGCGGGATCACACCTGCAAAAAACGAACCCTTTTGCAATTAGGCCCCCAAAAGGCGATTTAGGCCCATATTAGCCGGTAAACTTCTGGTTGACTGCATATTATTATATTCATCTTTTTTAAAACCAGTAAATTATATAGTACACCCGGCGGTAACCAATGGCGCCGGCTTTGCGCCGCGACGGCAAGAATCATTGCAGCACTATTACCCGTTGAATTTTTAATCCTATAAATTAAATATTTAATTTATAAAACATTTTCTATCCCCATCCCTTCTTTATTCACTCTGAAGGGAAATTATTTTTCTTAACGGATGGCTGCAGTAATTACTGCAGATCATTATCCATTTAAAACAAACACACACACAACATGGCACAATTAGATGTTCAACCCAAAAAGTCGGCCCCCTGGTGGATCTGGCTTTTACTGGCAATTTTCGCGATATTGGTTTTACTGCTCCTGCTAAAAGGATGTAACGGCAAAACCACCCAGGTAGTTACTGACTCTACCAGTAGTAAAGAAACTATTGCGGTAACACAACCCGACTGGAACAATGTGGATTTTAACGCACCGGCTACTACCGACCCTGATGTTACGGATAAAGATATCGCCGTTACGGGTACAGATAAATATACCATCTACACATTGGGCGAAAACATCCTGTTCGGCAGCGATAAAAACACGTTGCAGGGCAGCGCGGGTGCCAAGCTTAAACAGATAGCGGCTTCATTAAACAAACGCTTTAACGGTGCGCCTATAGCCATTTACGGCAATACCGATTCAACCGGTACAGGCCAACACAATGCCGACCTGGGCGGATGGCGCGCAGTAGCGGTTAAAAACTGGCTGGTAGCCAACGGGCTTGACTCAACCAAAGTATCATTACACACGTTTGGCGAAAGTAAACCGGTAGCAAGTAATGCAACCGCAAGCGGCAGGCAACAAAACCGTAATGTGCAGATAGTTGCCTTTCCGGACCATAAATAATCAAGAGGGAAATTACTTAAAATTTAAAGACATGAGTTTCGACAATAATAATGAAGCATATAGATCAACCCACCTGGAAGAACTAAGTGGTAGTGGTTACGAGATAGTAGACGGCGAACCGGATATAAAAAACTGGGACGTAAAAAATGAGCAGGGCTTAAAAATTGGCGAGGTAGCCGAAATGCTGTTCGACCCGCAGGCGCGCAAAGTGCGTTATTTGGTTGTTAGCCTTGAAGACAGTGAAATAGATGTCACCGACGGAAAAAACGTGCTGATACCGATAGGTATAGCCCAGTTATATAGCAGCAGCAATGATTTAAGCGAAGCAGTGGCCGGCACAGATGGCAGCACCGTTAATAGCGTTACCGTGATTGACCCCGTAGATCATTCGGCCGTTATTTATGAAGGTAACGAAAGCGGCATGTACAACCCTGCTTATGATGGAAATGTAGTAATTATACCGGCAACAGCAGCCCAGCTGGTTTTATTGCCGGGCTATGTACCCGGTAGTGTAAGCCCTGAAATGGAGTTAGCTACCAGGCATGCGTTTGAAGGATCGGCAACTACGCTGGTGTATGATCGTAACGGGTTTTATAACCACGATTATTTTGATGTGGACCGGTTTTATGACCGTGGCGCAACTACCAGGTCAAACTTGCCCGTAAGCGAAGGCAGCCTTGACCAAAGTGCAATTGGCGGAGAAGCAACCGATCCGGCTGTGAAAAACCCCTTTGATGCTTCTATTGAAAAAGAAGAACCGGGTTTAGGCAAAATCGGCTACTAAACAGAAAAGTACCATAATTAAAAACCATAGTTTTTTTGACGAAGGCAGGCCTTAAACGGTTTGCAGATGAGTTAAAAAGATTATGGTTTTTTTATTGCCCTAATTTATTCGCTTTGCGGATGAGGTGATACATAATATAGCAAAATACGCTTAGTTTAGCGTATGAATATTTTGATCGCCCCCAACGCCTTTAAAAACAGCCTTGATGCGCAAGGCGTTGCAGCGGCAATAGCATCCGGGTTGAAACAGAGTAAGCTGGATTGTAATTGCCGGCTTTTCCCGGTTGGCGATGGCGGCGACGGCACAGGCGACCTGCTGATTAAACACCTGGGCGGCGAGTTAATCAATGTGGCTGTACATGATGCCTACGGCCACCAGATAACGGCGGCTTTCGGGCTGGTTGATAACGGACAGACAGCGGTTATTGAAATGGCGGCGGCATCAGGTTTGAGGTTGTTGGATGCCGGTGACCTGCATCCGATGCTGGCTACCAGCACCGGCACCGGTGAGCTGATTGAAGCAGCGCTTGATAAGGGCGTTAACAAAATCATTATCGGGATGGGCGGTTCGGCAACGGTAGACGGTGGCGCCGGTATTTTAAACGCACTGGGTATTAATTTTCTTGCCGGTGACGGGGCAATTTTGAAACCTGTGCCCGAAGCGCTTATTAACCTTAAGCAAATTGATACAACCGGTTTAGATAAGCGCATTTTGGATTGTGAAATCATCGTTTTGTGCGATGTTGACAGTACGCTGTTAGGCGACCGGGGCGCTGCCGCGGTTTTTGGGCCGCAGAAAGGGGCTACGGGGGCTGAGGTTGTACAGCTTGACCGGATGCTTACCAATTTTGCCGCCATTGCATTGCAGCAAACCGGTAAAGATATGACTACAATTAAGCACAGTGGTACCGCAGGTGGTGCCGCCGCCGGGTTATTTGCATTTATAAATGCCAAACTGGTTAGCGGTGCCGATAGCTTTTTAAACCTCACCGGTTTTGATGCAGCACTGCAAAATACCGACCTGGTAATTACCGGTGAGGGCAGCATTGACGAGCAAACTTTGCAAGGCAAGGCACCCGCCGTAGTGGCGTCGCGGGCAAAAAAAAGAAACATTAAGGTGGTTGGTTTAGCCGGGATAGTGCCATCTGAACCGATCAGGGCATTAAACCAATATTTTGATATTTTGCTTGCAATTAATAAGAATACTGACGATCTGCAAACCGCGCTAAAAAACACCCGCGAAAACCTGGAGCACACTGCCTTACAGTTGGGCAACTCCCTTGCTTAAAACCCGACCCGCCGTACCCTGATTTTTTCTTTTAAGGCAGCTTATAACCTGCTGACAACGTAAAGTTGTAAGGTGGCATGTTAATTGCATTTATATCTGTACTTAATTTTTATATCTTATGATTCAGGCACATATTAATAGTCAAACCTATTTCTTTACTGTAAATCATATCACAAGAGAAGACGAACATCAATTGATATACGGTATTCGTTTAAACAATACCAATTACCTTTTAAGGAAAACATCGGGGATTAGCGATGCTGTTCAGGCAGACAACCATACGCCGTTAGCTGACAACATTATGCAAGAATTAAACGACGTAATAACAGCCGTCGAGATCAAGCATAAAAAGCGGCTGTCCCTGGCCAACATTAATAAAGAGATCTTTAGCATTCTTGTCCGGCTGCGAAGCATGGGGATCAATAAATTCACCACATCACTGATATAATAAAAAAAGCCGCTTATCTATAAGCGGCTTTTTTTTATGGTTATTTTTCTGTACCGGCTGCCCATATATCACGGATGGTATCCTCATCACCGTACCCGTCAGGTACGGCAGTACCGGGGTTGTTGGCATAATACCAGCGTTTTTTATCAATTGGCGAGGTTGTCTGCCGCCCGCCCGGCATTTCCACATGGCCGTTAGGGTCGGTTTTCTTTACCCAATCATAGGCATAATGCAACCAGTTTTGCCGATATGCCGCCGGCTGATGAGCAAACCAGCTTATTTCATCATATCCCCATACCCAGATAGAAAGACCTGCTGCTTTTGCCTGGCTGGGTTGCTTGCTTACACCATAGTTATCAAACTCAACCAGGTATGGCAAATGTTCGCAGCTCCACCCACTGGGAGTAATGCCGCCTTTACTGCGTAAAAACAAGGCGTCAGTATGGCCAACTTCCAGTTTTGCCTCTTCGGGCCTGTCCGGAATTTCTTTTATCCTTAGCGGGAACGCATGTACATCCATTAATAAATGCCCGTCCTTCACAAAGCCGCCGCCCGGTACATGCGAATCGCAGATCACCATTTTACGGCGGGCATGTTTGTGGGCATAATCACGTATCAGCCCCAGTATCTGTGCGTAATGGTCAAGGTTTTTATCATTTTTATTCATCAGCTCTACCTGGCCAAAATGCAGCCCCTCAATACCCGCATTAATATAGGACGCCCCCAGGTAATAGAAAAACAATTTTGTTTCGTTCTGACTTACATCGGGTACCGAACCGCGGCCCCATTGCCCTTTAAATTTCCCATCGGGATACAACATCGCATCGTAGCTGAAATTCCGTTTTTCCACGGGCAGGTTCAGCGCCTTAAAGGCCCATTCAGGGACCGCCAGCTCATTTACCTGCGGTGTTACGATCTCAAAAATACATGCCTGCAAAATAATATCCGGATCAGCAGCGTGTACCCTGGCGGCCAGCTCTTTTTCCTTGACCAGGTTTTTAGGGATCTCTGCCTCCTGGCCCCACTGGCACACGGCCCGGCCAATAAATTTGGCGCCGATGTTTTTGATCATCCTTAAATTATCATCAAAATTGCCCTGGCCAATCAACAGGCTTTGCATGGTAACGGACCGGTCCAGGTAGTTTTCAAGCACTTCGCGCGAAATCGTTTTCCTGAATTTATAATCCGGTTTGGGGGTATGGGCAAAAGCCACGGTAAATCCGGTAAGGCAAAGCAGAAAGACAAATAGTTTTCTTAAAGCCGGTCCGGTTTCCTTGATCATGATCCTATCCCCCACTGTTTATTCGGCTTCGATCCCATAACAAACTCTAAAACACCGCCGGCCAATATCTGCTGATGACTGATATAACATTTGTTATAAGGTTTGCCGTTTAGTTTGGCTGATTGAATATAAACATTGGCCGGCGAATTGCCTTTGGCAACTATGGTAAATATTTTACCCGTAGCGCCTGCGCGGATAGCAACCCTGCTAAACGTCGGGCTAAATATCTCATATCGCGGATCGCCCGGCGTAGCCTGGTGCAGGCCACTGGCTGCCAAAACATACCAGGCCGACATCTGGCCCACGTCCTCATTACCAACCAATCCTTCAACCCCGGTTGTGTAGCCGTTAACGCAAATTTTGCGCACCCATTTTTGGGTTAGCCACGGGGTACCCAGCCGGTTAAACAGGAAAGGCACTAAATGCACCGGTTCATTGGCCTGGTTATAGTAATCGTTCCACGTAAAATTTTCTGGTGTGTTTTCAAAAAACGAGTTCAGGTCGGCTATGGTTTTTTCGCGGCCACCCATTAGTTCCGCCATCCCGTCAATATCATGCGGCACAAACCAGCCCTGCTGATACGGGTTACTTTCAACCGTGCCATAGTCCTGTTGCAGCCGGCCTCTCTTCGGCCATGGCGCCCAGGTACCGTCGGCATTCTTCGGCCTGAACCAGCCTTTCTCAGGGTCGAAGATCTGTTTATAGGTTTGCCCCCTGTCGGCATACAATTTAACGTCCTCCGGGTGCCCCAGCCAGGTTGCCAGTTTTGACATGCACCATTCATCAAACCCATATTCTAATGTTGTTGAAATATCCATGGCATGCGGCCCGGGCTTATTACCAAACTTCTCAACCGTATTGCACGAATATTTATAAGCTTTCTGCAGATCAAAATTACGGATGCCTTTGCTGTACGCATCAGCAATTACCGGCAGCGCGGGGTTACCCACCATGCACCCGGAGTAAGCATTTAAAAGCTCCCACCTTTCCAGGTAGTTATTGCCGCTTTGGCCGGCAATCTCAATCAATGAGTTCACCATATCGCTCACTACTGACGGATTGATAATGGTCTGCAACGGAAACTGGCTCCTGAATACGTCCCAGCCGCTAAATACCGACCGCTTGGTAAATTTGCTGGTATGGTGCGGCTTCATATCGGCGCCCATATAGGTGCCGTCCACATCACTTGTCGCGCGCGGGTCAATCATGGTATGGTATAAAGCAGTATAAAAAACCGTCTTCTGGGCCTCGGTACCGCCGGCTATGCTAATCTGCGACAGGCTTTTGTCCCATAAAGCTTTGGTTTGCGCGCGTGTCTTATTAAAATCCCAGGCAGGTATTTCAGTGGTTAAGTTAAGTTTGGCACCGGCCGTGCTTGAAAAGGATATGCCGGCTTTCATCAATACAACCTCTCCGGGGCTGGTGGCAAATTCGGTATAAAAACCAAGGTGCTTGCCCTGTTGCTGCTTAATGCCGGGCAGGATTGCCGCTTTTGCAATCAGCGAATCATATTTCAGGCTGGTAACGCTCTCGCTTTTACGCGAAATACCATCCGGGATATCGGCACGCCAAACCCCGTAGTTTTTAAGCGGTTTACTAAACTGCGCATAAAAATAAACGGTATAGTCGGCTTTGCCTGCTCCGTCGCCCCAACCGCCGCCGTCGGGCGTGCATTTCATCCAGCCCTCAATGGTATGGTCATCAACCACTTTAATATATTGTTCAGTTGATGTGCCCCCAACCCGGCGCGCCAGATCTATCTGGATGCGTGACTGGTGGTTTGCGGGGAACGTAAACCGCATAATGCCGCTATGCGGCGCCGCAGTAACCTCGGTACGGATCTTATAGTCGGTAAGGGTGGCGGCGTAGTAACCTGCCTTGGCCACCTCATCCTTCTTACTGTATTTTGAGCGATAGCCCGGTAGTTCTGTATGCCGGCCGGCAACAACATGCAACGGGCCGGTTGTGGGCGTAACTAAAAAGTTGCCCAAGTCGCCGTACCAGCCAATGCCGCTCATTTGCGTAAAGGCAAAGCCCTCTATATATTCCATTTCGTAGCTGTAGCCCGGGCCGTTATCGCCACCGGTTATGGTATTGGGGCTTACCTGCACCAAACCAAAAGGCGTAGCGGCGCCGGGGAAGGTTTTGCCCAGGCCATGTAAAACGCCTGCTTCAGCAGCGCTGGTGCTGCATCCAATAAACGGGTCAACATAGTCGGCAGGCGTTTTTGTTTGTGCCGATAAACGCATGGTGAAAGCTATCGCGATAGCGCAAATGATTACTTTTTTCATTTATAATTGGTTTGTACTGATAGGTTTGATTAGTGCTAATGTCGGTAAAAAAAATCAGCCAAAAGGCTGCTGGTCTTACCCGTGCAAAGTAAAATAATTATTACGAAACTAATTTCCCGGCCAAATTTCTGTTTTAGTGATAAAATAGAACCATTTTTATAAAAAATTAAGCGTTATTTATTCCGAGCTTGTGTATACAACCTGTATACATAACCAATTAACCCACACGCATGAAAAAGTATAGTTATATCATGTTACTACTGCTTGCGGCCGGTGTTTTGTACCAATGTACAACACATAAGTTGCTGGCCGTTGCTACTAATCCGCCAAAGGCCGATATCAGTTCCTCGCCGGTTGTACCCGCCGATCAATCGATCAGCAAAATGAAACTTGAGCCTGGCATGGCCATCTCGCTGGTCGCCTCAGAACCGTTGATCAGTACCCCCGTTGCCATTACGTTTGATAAAAAGGGCCGTATCTGGGCACTGGAGATGGAGGATTATATGCCGGACACCGCCGGCCATGGTGAAGACGTACCCAACGCTAAAGTGGTTATATTAACCGATAAAAATAAAGACGGCGTGATGGATACCCGTAAAGTGGTTATTGATTCGCTGGTGATGCCGCGCGCCTTCTGTTTGATTGAAAACGGCATATTGGTTGCAGAGCCGCCCCGCCTTTACTACTATGAACTGGCTAACGACAAACCGGTTAAAAGAACTTTGGTAGATGCAAAATATACCGACGGCGGTAATGTAGAGCATCAGCCAAATGGTTTATATCGCGGTTTGGATAACTGGATCTACAATGCCAACTCGGCCAAAAGATACCGCAAAAAGGGTGATAAATGGCTGATAGAAACCGCACATGAAAAGGGCCAGTGGGGCATAACGCAGGACGACCAGGGCCGCATGTATGCCAATGATAACTCAACCAATCTCGACGGCGATTATTTTCCGCCCGGCCTGGGCCTGACCAATAAAAACCAAAAAAGCCTGGCCGGTTTTAACGAACGCACGGTTGCAGATAACCGCACTTTCCCCATACGCCCTACACCGGGGGTAAACCGTGGTTATATGAAAGGCATTCTGGATGACAGCCTGCGCCTGGTAAACTTTACCGCAGCCTGCGGGCCGATGATCTATCGCGGTGGGTTATTCGGGCCCGGTTACGCTTTCAATGCCTTTGTTGCCGAACCGTCTGCCAACCTGATCAAACGGGATATCCTGACAGAAAAAGGCAATGTGGTTAAGGGCCGCGAAGCTTATCATGGCCGTGAATTCCTGGCCAGTGTTGATGAGCGTTTCCGCCCGGTAAGTTTGTACGACGGACCGGATGGCGCATTATACATCGTTGATATGTACCGGGGGATAATACAGCACCGCACCTACTTAACACCCTATTTAAAAAACGAGATAGACAAACGGCAGTTAACTAAACCGCTTTCATGCGGCAGGCTGTATAAAGTTTATCCGGCAGGAAAAAAACCGGTAAATGTTACTTTCCCGGATGACCCTTTAAAGCTGGTTGACCTTTTGGGAAACCCTAACGGCTATGTACGCGACAAAGCGCAGCAACTACTGGTTGACAGCAAACCACAGCAGGCAATCGCCGCGTTGCGCGGGGCGCTCAAATCAACCAACCCGCTGCTGGTTACGCATGCTTTATGGACATTAGAGGGTTTTGGCGCCCTACAGGCCGGCGAGGTTCTGGCTTTGCTAAAATCAGCGCAATGGAATATCCGCATGCAGGCATTAACCGTATCGCCAACCGTGATCGGCCAAAATAATTACCGGGAGTTTGCAGGCCTGTTAGCGCAAATGGTTAATGATACCACCGCCGCGCCTTACGTTGGCTTTGTAACCAATTCTATCCAGCCGTTTGACAGGAAAGCTGCCGACAATATCCTGTTTAGCCTGGCAAAAAAACATCCTAAAAATATTTATGTGTCTGATGCCATTGTGTCAAACCTGCAGGGCCGGGAAGAGGCTTTCCAAAAACAAATGCTAACCTATCTGCCCGATACCAGCCTTACTATTAATAAACGGATAGACCGGGTAGTTACAGCCATTGAGGAGGCCAAACTAAACAGCGACCCTAAACTAATGGCCAAGTATTATCCCAAAGGGGTGGCCATGTATGGCACCGTTTGTAAAACCTGCCATGGCGACGACGGGAACGGTATAAAATCATTGGCCCCGCCATTAAATAAATCAGAAATTGTGAACGGCAACAAGATCACCATGATCTCTATCTTGTTAAAAGGGCTAACCGGGCCGGTTAAGGTTGCAGGCCATTTATACCAGGCCCCCGAAATTGGCGGCGAAATGCCCGGCTTTGCCGACAATAAGGATTTTACGGATGATGACCTGGCACAGGTGATGAATTTTGTGCGCCGTTCATGGCAAAACAAGGGCGACAAGGTTACCTCCGCCGATGTAAAAGCCACGCGCACCAGATTAGCGGCCAGGCAAAAATCATTTACTATAGATGAACTGGTTACACCCGCAAAAGCTGATCCGTCGATAAAAACAAACTAAGCAACCAAACAACGCTGCTGTTTTAACGGCGGCTGATCCGCAATGCAAAGTGTGAATAGGTGATTATGATCTAAATAATTATTAGATTTATTTCACCAATTACCATGACCTGGATACAGCCCGTTGATCCCCTTCATAACCTTACGCTGTCCGCACTGGTTGCGATAGTGCCCGTATTGGTTATTTTCTGGGCGCTCATCATCAAAAAAACAAAGGGCTATAAAGCCAGTTTAATGGCTTGCGCTGTTGCCACCCTGATAGCATTAACGGTTTATGGCATGCCGGCAAAACTGGCGTTTCTATCAATAGCCAATGGCGCGCTGTACGGGTTCTTTCCCATCTGCTGGATTGTAATAAGCGCGGTATTCCTGTTTAACCTCACCGTTAAAAGCGGCCAGTTTGAAATCATTAAACATTCTATGGCAACCATAACTGCCGACAGGCGGTTGCAGGCCATCTTAATTGCGTTTTCGTTCGGTGCATTTTTAGAGGGTACCGCGGGCTTTGGTGCACCCGTGGCTATTACGGCCGCCATGTTGGTTGGCCTGGAGTTTGACGCCTTGTATGCCACTGGTTTATGCCTGGTTGCCAACACTGTACCTGTGGCCTTTGGTTCGGTAGGGATCCCTATTGCTGTGGCTTCGCAGGTATCGGGTTTGCCCGAGATGCAGATCTCACAAATGATTGGCCGAACCCTGCCCCTGTTATCATTAATAACGCCGCTTTATCTTGTTATACTGATGTCCGGCTTTAAAAAAGCCATGGAAGTGTTCCCGGCTATTCTTATTTCGGGCGGGTCATTTGCCCTGTTGCAGTTTTTTACGGCTAATTTTATTGGCCCGGCGTTGCCGGATATTATCGCGGGTATTGGTTCCATAGTAGTTTTAGTGGTGTTTTTAAGGTTCTGGAAACCAACAACTATCTGGCGTTTCAAAAACGAGAAGCCGCCGCTTGCAATCGTAAAAGACGCCTATTCATTGAACCAGATCATTACCGCCTGGGCGCCATTTTTATTGTTAACCATCATTATCCTTACCTGGGGGCTACCGCCTGTAAAAGAATTTTTAAACGCCAGGGGGCAATGGCAGTTTGCATTTCCCGGTTTACATAATGCTATAGCCGATTCAAAAGGCATACCCTTATCGCACATTTTTAAATTCAATTATTTATCGGCAGCGGGCACCGCGGTATTTCTGGCGGCCTTGGCAGCTATACCGGTAGTGGGTTTAACTTTTAGCCGGGGATTAAAAGTATTTGGCGAAACGATGAACCAACTGAAGTTGCCTATTGTTACCATCATGTCGGTTTTAAGCTTTGCCTATATGGTTAATGATTCGGGCATTACTACAACCATAGCGTTATTGCTCGCCAATACGGGCCCGTTATTTCCTTTCTTTGCACCGGTGTTAGGCTGGCTGGGCGTTTTTATCACGGGATCAGATACGGCGTCGAACGCTTTATTTGCCAGGCTGCAATACGTAACCGCAACCCGGATAGGTGTAGCGCCGGTGGTTACCGTAGCGGCCAACTGCTCGGGCGGGGTGGTTGGTAAAATGATATCCCCGCAATCTATAGCAGTTGCGGCAGCGGCCGGTAACCTGGTAGGTAAAGAATCGGCACTATTTAGATTTACCCTAAAGCATAGCTTTATTATCCTGTTGTTTTTAAGTTTGCTGGTTTTAGGACAGGCGTATTGGTTTACGGGGATAATCCCGGTAGCTGCGCCGGTTAGTGCGTTAAATGCTTTACCTTTAAAAGCGGCTTTGCCGGGTTATGTATGGCTAATACTAACAGCTTTGATCATTGCTGTTTTTATTATTTTGCTTAAGCTAACTGGTGAAAAGGACCGGCAAAAAAAGATCTTATGAAGATAGTAGTACTGGACGGATATACACTTAACCCCGGCGACCTGTCATGGGATGCCTTAACGCAATTGGGCGAAGTTGCGATCCATGACCGCACGCCCTATAATGATATAGCCGCGCGCTGCGCGGGGGCCGCTGTGGTGTTAACCAACAAAACCCCGCTTGATGAAGCTACGCTTAACCAGCTTCCTGACCTTAAATACGTTGGCGTACTGGCCACCGGTTATAACATTGTTGATACCGCCGTGTGCAAACAAAAAGGCATTGTGGTAAGCAATGTGCCGGGGTATGGTACCGGCGCGGTGGCACAGTTTGTTTTTGCGTTGTTATTGGAACTGTGCCTGCACGTGCAAAAACACAGCGACGAAGTGATGAACGGCAAGTGGGCCCGCTCGGTTGATTTTTGTTTTTGGGATTACCCGCTAGTTGAGCTGGCGGGCAAGACCCTGGGCATTATCGGTTTTGGCACCATCGGCCAAAAGGTTGCAGATATTGCCGCCGCATTTGACATGAATGTTATGGCAACCGGCAGGCGGCAAACAGATCAGTCGCACCGCAAAAATTTTAAATGGGTAAATTTGGATGAGCTGCTGCAACAGGCCGATGTGATCAGCATCCATTGCCCCCTAACTCCCGAAACCCAGGGATTGATCAATGCTGAAAATTTAAAGAAGATGAAGCCATCCGCTTTTTTAATTAATACATCGCGCGGACCGATTGTTAATGACGCCGATCTGGCCGATGCATTAAATAATAATATCATTGCCGGTGCCGGTATAGATGTGCTGTCAAAAGAACCGCCCCTTGCCGATGACCCCATTTTTACCGCCAAAAACTGCATCGTTACGCCGCATATTGCCTGGGCGGCCAAAGAAGCGCGGGGCCGGTTAATGGCCACGGTTATCAGTAATCTTAATGCGTTTATAGCGGGGCAACCGGTTAATGTTATAAATAATTAAATTTCTTGAAACATATTAGTTTTCAATGGGTTTAGTTAGAAATTAAAAAAGTAAACCTATGAAAAAGTTAAGTTCAATTGTAATGATTGCAGCAGCCGGATTAATGTTCCAGGCTTGTAACAACACTAAAAAAGACAGTACAGAATCTGCCGACAGCGTAAACAAAGTTAAAGATACTACCACTACCGGCCAAACAGGTATTGCCGTAGTTGCTGACGACGCTAAATTTGCTGTTGACGCGGCCAACGGCGGTATGACTGAGATCCAGTTAAGCCAGCTTGCTACTACCAAAGCGGTTAACCCTTCTGTAAAAGAGTTTGCCAACATGATGATCATGGATCATACCAAAGCAGCCGACGAGTTAAAAGCAATTGCCAAAACTAAAAATATAACGCTGCCTGATTCTGTTAATGCCGACTCAAAAAAGGCTATTGAAGATCTTTCAAAAAAATCAACAACCGATTTTGATAAGGCTTACGTAAGCAAAATGGTATCTGATCACAAAGCGACAGTTGACCTGTTTGAAAAAGCGTCTAAAGATGTAAAAGATGCGGACCTTAAAGCGTTTGCTGACAAGACCTTACCAACTATAAAAGGGCACCTTGATAACATCAATAAGATTAAATCAAGCTTGAAATAAGCCGTTTTATTGAAAAAAAAGCAAAAAAAGCACATAAATGGATCATTTATGTGCTTTTTTGATGAAAAAGGGATAAAAACATCGAAAAAATCGCAAAAATTCAATAAAACCAAAATTTATTCTACCAAGTCGGTAGGATTATATACATTTGTGGCCTTATTACAATCGGACTAAACCAATTCGTTCTTTATGAGAATAATGAGATCAGTTAATTTTAGAGGAGAAGTTTTAGCGGACTTCTCCTTTTTTTATGTAATTGCTCTTAAATAAACTACTACTACCACCTCGTGTCCGCTATCTCCGGATGCTGTCAAGCAAAGCATCGTATAACTTTTCCACTTCGATAGGTTTACGTAAAAACCCTGTAAAGTATGAATGGAATTCCGTCTGGTATTCGGCGGTTACATCTGCGGTTAACGCAAATATTGGCGTCTTTTTATTAGGGTTATCCGCAGCCGAGATAATATTTTTTGTAGCCTGAAAACCATCCATTTCAGGCATGTGTATGTCCATCAAAATAAAGTCGAACGCTTTTTGCTTTGTTTTTTCAACAGCTTCAAACCCGTTTTTAACGTGTTCGGTTTTTACCTTCCAGTTAGAGAGCAGTTTAGTTATCACCATGGCGTTGATCACGTTATCTTCAGCCAGTAATATCGTTTTACCCTTCAGGCTTTCTGTGTGTTTTGAAAAGGGCTTATCAGGGCTCTCGGCCTTTTTTAACCTCAAATCAAAATAAAAACTCGATCCGATGCCTTCGGTGCTTGTCACCAGGATGTCGCTTCCGTGCAGGTTAACCAGTTTTTTAACAATAGCCAGGCCAAGCCCGGAACCCCCTTGTTTTTTTGTAGTAATGGATTGGGGTTGTGAGAAACTCTCAAAAATATCCTGGAGATAATTTGGCGCTATGCCAATACCCGTGTCATTTACTTTAAAGCGGATGGTGTCTTTATAACCCGTAGTGCTTATTTTTTCGGTAATGATATCCACCTGCCCAAAATAAGTGAACTTGATAGCGTTGGTTATTAAATTGCCCAATATCTGCCCCAGCTTGTTCTCGTCCAGCTCATATGAATCGGCAAGGCGGTTGTCTATCTTCAGATCAAGCACCAGCCCCTTTTCACGGGCAAGGCTCTCGTAGGTTTTCTTTATATTATTTAACAGCTGTTTAAAATCGGCCGGCCGCATTTCAAGGCTGGTTTTGCCGGCTTCCAGCTTGGTAAAGTCAAGGATATCATTTATTAACAGCAATAAGCTATTTGAGGCAAACCTTAAGGCATTGATCAATTCCTGCTCCTCCTTGTCGGTTTTGTCAGATAGTAATGAGGCAATGGTAATGATCGCATTTAAAGGCGTGCGTATTTCATGGCTCATGGTTGAAAGGAACTCCTGTTTTACAATCGCTGTCTGCTCGGCAAGGTTCTTTTTTTCGATGATCTCCGCTTTTTCCAGTTGTAATTGCGCCTCCTTTTTAATGGCCTCCATTTTATTGATGAGATCATAATTCTCAATCACCTTTAATGTTTGGGCGTTAATAACACTTTCGCGTTCTTTGAGGTATAACTCTAAAAATTTAAGCGCGTTTATGGGGTCATTCTCCAGCTTAAAAATATCATAAAATAAATGGTAGCATTTAAATTTCACCATTGACAGGTGATACTCGGTACTAAAATCAAGCCCTTTTTGCAATACCTCTTTTGCCTGCGCCAGTTGGCCCATTAAAACATATAATGATGCCAGCTTATGGTAGGCCATGCCCAGTCCCAGGGTTTCACCCATTGCCAGATGAATATTTATCGATGCTTTAAAATCATCTTCAGCTTTGGCAAATTGTTTTTTCGCCGTATAAACTTTGCCCCGGCCATAATAAGCAAATGCCAGACCGCGGATATCGCTGGTTTGGGTTTTCATGGCTATAGACATCTCGATCAGTTCGGAGGCCATCTTTATATCCTGTTTTTTCAGATAGATCCCTGATAACGGGTTATAGGCATTTGATTCGAGGTTAAGGTCGCCCGCTTTTTTTGCAGCGTCTATGGAATCTTCATAGGTGATAATGGCGTTTTTTTCATCGCCAAAATATTCATAAACGGTACCTAATGATTTATGTGAACGGGCAAGATTATGGTAATCATTATATTTCCGATAGGTATTAATGCAATCAACCAAATTAACCAGGCCCAGGTGATAGTTATTGGTTTTATAGTATACGCCGGCAATGTTATACTTGGCGTCGGCTATTCCTTTATCGTCATTTAAGGATTCATAGATCTTGATAGCCTGGGCCGACATATCCAAAGCGCTTTCATATTCGCCCAGTATCATGGCAAAAAGTGCAGCGTGGCTAAGGCTTTTGGCAACCAAACCGATTTCATTAAGTTTTTGGCTAAGGCTAAGCGCCTCCCGGGCCAGGGCTGTGCTTCGTTTTAAATTATTGGTTCTGCAGGCATACGCTTCGTCTAATAAAGACATTACGCGTTGGTGGTCATCTTGCTGCAGGGGTAGTTTCATACCTTGCTATACGGATAAAGTTACGGGTTTACCGTTTGAATTATTTAGGATTAAAGGATTATATGCAGAAGATCCTCTGAAGCTAAGCTACAAAACATTTCGGTAAGTTATTTCAACTAAAAGTAAAAAAATGTAAGAAAAAGGAGAGCAACACCCGGTTCTAAAACAAGGTGGTTTGAAGGCCCGCCAGCGGGGCGTATGCCGGGGCAGATGCCCCGCTGATATGGTAAACGGCAGTTTCATGGTAACGCGAGGCCACTATAACTTCGGCGCCACGGGCATGCGTATTGAACAGGTTATGAACCAAAGCGGGGTCGTTGTTGTCTTTAGACAGGTGCGATAAAAACAGGTGGCTCATGTAAGCCGGCTTATAATCTATAAACAAAGCCAGCGCCTGTTTATTGGACAAGTGGCCCATGCCGCCCCGGATCCGGCGTTTTAAGTGATAGGGATAGCTGCCGCTATCCAGCATTTCTTCGTCATAGTTGGCTTCCAGGAAAGCAGCATGACATTGCTGAAAGTGCTGGATAAGGTTTTCGCAAACCGCGCCAAGGTCTGTAAACACGCCTACTTTGATATCGCCGCAGGCAACCGTAAAACTATGCGGATGCGCGGCATCATGTATTTTAGCGAATGCGGTTATCAGCAACCCGCCAATGCTGATGGTCTGCTCTGCCATAAACTCCGCTACCAGGTCATCCAGCCTTAAGCCGCCATATTGCAGGGTAAGCGGGGTAATATAAACCGGCAACTGATACTTTTTAGCCAATACCGTTACCCCGCGTATATGGTCTGAATGTTCATGCGAAATGAAAATTGCCTTTACTTTACGCATGGACAAGCCAAGGCGCGCCATCCTTGTCTCTGTTTCGCGGCATGAAATGCCTGCATCAATCAATACCGCTTCCTGCTCATTACCAATGTAATAACAGTTACCATTGCTTCCGGAATTTAATGAGGCTACAAATAATGACATTACTACAAATTAACCTGTTTTTGAGCGGCGATAAAAATATAACACTAAATTTATTTAAATGTCACGCCTAACCCCGCAGTATCACTTAATACATATTTTCCAGCTGCAAAATCAGGCGTTTTAAACGGGTTGTTGGTGGTTAAAAACGGCCCGTCGATATCGGCCCAGTCGCACTGCGGGGCAAGTGCCGCCGCCGCTAACGAGGCGCAGCTGGTTTCGCTCATACAACCTATAAGTACTTTTAGCCCCAGCTGCCGGGCTCTTTGCAGCATTTGTTGTGCCCCGTACAGCCCGGCAGATTTCATGAGTTTAATATTTATGCCATGATACACACCTTTGGCTTTTTCAACATCGGGCAGCCGCTGTACGGCCTCGTCGCCAATAATGGGTATCGGGCTGTGCTGGGTTAGCCAGGCATTGCCGTCAATGTCTGTTTTGGCCATGGGCTGCTCAACAAGCATTACACCCTGTTGCTGTAACCAAAAAATAAGGTCAAGGCTTTGGTTCCGGTCCGTCCACCCCTGGTTGGCATCAACATAAATAGGGACATCAGTCACCGACCGGATAATATTGATCAATTCTTTATCGCTGTCACGGCCCAGCTTCACTTTAATCACTTTAAACCCTGCTGCTTCTTTTACTTTTTCGCGGAAAATATCCGGCGTGTCAATACCAATGGTATAGCTGGTTACGGGCATTAAAGCAGGATTGCTGCCGGCCAGTTGCCAGCAGGACTGGTTTAATAATTTGCCCTCCAGGTCGTGTAAGGCAATATCTATCGCAGCTTTAACGGCCGGGTTGCCGGGAACAAGGCTATCCAGGTAATTAATGATCTCGTCAAAATCAAAAGGAAACTTAAACCGGCCGGCATCTACCTTATTTAAAAAGGCTGCCGCACTTTCATGGCTTTCGCCCATATAGGGCACCATTGAGGCTTCGCCATATCCCGTAAAGCCTTCGTGCGCTATATTAACCAGCATAACAGGTGTTGACGTGCGCGAGAACCTGGCTATTGTAAACGGATGTTTAAGCACAAGCTCAAATGGTTGATAAGTCAGTTTCATGTTATAATCCCAAAGCTAAATTATTCTTTTTAAAATGATGGCTATCTTTGCGGCCATGCCCGTAAAATTATACGCACCATTTGAGTCTTCAAACTTTAGCAACAAGGTTTGCTTTTTAACCGGACAAACACTTAACAGTGAAGAAGAAAAAATACAGGTTTTTCCGCAATGGTTAATGAGCCTTTATGAGCTGGAGGAAAAGCCGTTTAAATTGCTGGACGAAAGCATGGCCACCTACAAAGATATTAAGTTGCCCTGCGCTGCCAGCGTTAATGAAACTTACCTTGAGCCCCTCGAGGCCCGGATAGCTGCGGCGTTTAATGGCGGCTATGACGCTGTTAAGGCTGTTGATGAGCTGCAGCTTTTTCAGTGGGCCGGCAAGTTGCTGTACGGGATAATCTTTAACGAGATACAGGCAGGTATTCGCCAGCAGTATGCGCAGGGCGAGGAGTTTAACATTTCGCAATCCATTATCCATAAGTTTAGCAACCTGCATTTAATGCTGCAAAGCATCAATCTGCCGGTTTTTTTCGAAGAATTTAAGCCCTTCAGCCTGTTTTTATTTAAGGTTGATAATGATGAAAAAGAATTTGGCTACCGCGATGAGATCAATACACTTACGCTTGCGTTGCGGATTAAGGACTTTGGCCTGATCATTTGTTTTCAGGATAATGGCGCCAATCGTCAATATCACCGGGAAACTATTGATAAGATAAATAACCAGCCTTTGCACCCGATACAGTTTGAGGAGTTTAGCGGGAGGATTTTTTATTCGGCCTACTTATTTAACCGCCTGCCCGAATACAATCTTTTGCCTGTTGGTGAAGAGCTGTTTATAGAAGCTATGCCGTTGCGCGGGATAAGCAGCAAACCGCTGTTTGACGATTGGCAAAACAAAATTTACGGGCAGGTGCTTGAAAATTTCTGGAAAAACTGGGGTTTCCTCCTGTTGGAGATCATCAAAAATCCGGAAGAGCCTATGAGCTTTTTGTTTGATGCTGACGGCAATTTTGTTAATGCAGCATTGATTGAACTCCCGCGGTGATTTTATGAATAAACTCGGGCGCAACCGCCGGATTAAGGATTAAAGTAATAGCCACTCCCGACAGGGCGCCAAACATGTGCGCGTCGTGATTGATATTATCACGCGAGTGTTTAGCGGCATAATTACAATAAACCAGGTATAATACACCAAAGATTATGGCCTTAATAGGGAACGGAAAGGGTATGATATACATACTTGCCATTGGGTCATACAGGATATAGCTAAATATTACCGCACTAACCGCACCCGATGCGCCAAGGCTGTTGTACCAAAAATCATTTTTATGTTTGGCTACTGATGGCATATCGCTTAATATTAAACTGGCTACATACAGCAAGCCAAACTGCCAGTGGCCAATAACACCCTCCAGCGTAAAAGCAAAACAATAATAAGAGATCATGTTAAAAAACAGGTGCATCCAGTCTTTGTGGATAAGCCCGCTTGTTATTACCGTATAGACATTTTTGCCGCGGTAAACGCTATACGGATGCAGCATTAATTTGCCAAACCACTCTTCATTGCTAAAAGTCAGAACAGACGTCAGAACGGTAATTACAAGTATGATAGAAGCTACTGGAGCCTGGTTTAAATATTCCATTATTTATTTTAGATCAAGTTTGGCAGTTACCAGCAGGCGCCCTACCGGGTAACGAAGATAGGTTTTTTCGAAATACGTCGAATTGCGGTAAACAAAATTTAACTGGGCCGACGCGCTGTTGGCTATTGCCGGATCTTTTGCTTTTTCATCGTCCAGCTTTTTACGTATATCAGGATGCGTTTTTAATAATCCGGCAGCAACGTCTTCAAAAACATAGGGCGAATAGCCTTCTTTTGAACCCAGCACCGAATCAAAAAAGTTCCACGCAAAATAGGAGTCAACTCCCTGGGGCTCCAGTGTTTCAACAATAAACCGGTTGAGCGGCTGGTTGGTAAATACAACATAGTCGCCCGCATAACATTTAATTTTCATTATAGCCGGGGTCAGCTTCACATTAGTATGCAGATAATGCCCCTCGTAAGGGTGCGTGGCGGTCTTATAATCGGCCAGGTAATACATCTGCAACTCAAGGGTGGTATCATGCGCCAGCGGGTGCATGACTACTTTATTAAGCTTATACAAGTCGATGATCTTTCCCCAGGCCTGGGGTATTATATAAGCGATGGGCTTGTCTGCCGTCGCGGTGGCTACGTAGTTATCAAAATATTTGATGGTTTTTGTATACGGTTCACCGCGGTCATAATATAAGCGCGTAAGGCCGCTAACCTCGCTGGGTTTATAGCGGGCCGTATAACCCTTAAATACAAGTGTATCATAGTGTTTGTTATCAACATCCCAGTTTAAGGCAAAAATTTTTTGTTGTTTCACCTGTTCGTCGGCGCGGGCCCTCACCTCGCCAATCAGTTTGGCGTCGCGCTCGTTAACATCAACCAGGGCCTGCATAAAGTTATAGGTAGCATAAACTCGCTTATTAAAAGCTTTCAGCATATGCGTTTCCGTAATGTAGCTGATAATGTTATGTTGCGACGTATAGCCGGTTGCAAACCGGGGCGTTTCTAAAAAACTTACAATGCCTGAGTCTGGTATGTTTTCTTCGCTTTCAACATAAGGGATCATTTCAAAGCCGCTTTGTTTCATGCGTTTATAAAGTTCGGGCGAGAGCGTTTTGGATGTGTATTCAGCAAGTATGGGGTTCTGCTTATCCTTCTGTGTTTCAATCAGCGTCATTACGTACTGGTAATCGGCGCCGTCGCTGGTATGATTGTCTAAAAATATTTCGGGTTTCCAGGTATTGATGATCTGCTCGAGCGCCAGTGTATTGCGGCTGTCGGCTTTGATAAAATCGCGGTTAAGATCCAGGTTGCGCGAGTTGCCCCTGAAGCCGTAAGCATCCGGCCCGTTTTGATTAATGCGGCTCAGGCCCCGGTTAAGGCTACCGTCTATATTATAAAGGGCAACTATGCAAATAACCACGTTTTTAGGAAGCGCATTTTTTTTGAGCAGATCGCGCGCAAACATCATGCTGGCATCAATCCCTTCCGGCTCGCCGGGATGGATCCCGTTATTAATTAACAGTACCCGTTTGTTTTGCCTCTTTATCAGCGCCGGATCAAAAACCTTATCACGCGATAAAACCACCAATGTTAACGGCTTACCAATATCAGTAATCCCATAATTGATCAGTTTAAGCTGGGGATTATTCCTGGCCAGTTTATTATAGTAATCAATAACCTCGGGATAAGTTGCGGTATAGTTTTTATCCCTGCTTAACTCAAAAGGGGTTAACTGTGCTTTAGCGGGGCCAAAAAGTAAACAGGCAAAGAGGCAAAGCAGTATTGTTTTCATGACGGGTTCCCGGAAAAATAATAATGGCCGTTAAAGTAATAATTATTGGGTAGCGCCGGTAATTTCGGCCTGGATTTTTTTAGGGAGACTTTTAACAACCTGCTCATAAGAATGATCAACCATATCAAGCAGTTGTTTACGGGTAAGCGTACCGGTCATCAAAACCGTGTTCCACATTTTTTTATTCATGTGATAGCCGGGCTGAACTTCGGTATAACGTTCACGAAGCTCAATCGCAAGCTCGGGGTCGCATTTTACATTAAAACGGTCTCCCTGCTCTAACCCTGTCAGTAAAAATATTTTACCGCCCACTTTAAAAACCAAAGTATCCTCGCCAAAGGGAAAGCCTTCGCTTACGCCCGGTTTTTCCAGGCAATGATCACGTAGTTCTTCTAAATTCAATTTAGTTTATTGCTTTGGTGTAAGGTACAGATTGGCCAAAATTAATTTTTACACCAACTATTATCTGGCGGTATTGATCGGGCGAGTTGTTTTTAAAACCGGTTCCCGGGTCTGAATAGCCGTCTAACCCTTCGCCCAGGGTTACATTGTGTATATAACCAATATTTATTCCCATAAAAGGCTCATCATAACCATTATATATTTTAAACTCATAGCCGAAGCGGATAGGTATTACCAAATTGGTACTTGAGTTTTGGCCCGGGAAAGTATAGGTGCCTGGTGGCAAATTGGGTGATCCGTTTAGATTGGTCCGTTGTATAAAGGCCATATTATTATTTATAATACCTACGCCGGTACCCATATAAAAATCTTTTATAACCTTCATAAAAGGGTCGCGGTCATAATCTATTATTTGGCCCAGCGCAAAATCACCATGAAAAATAAAAGCTTTGTAATGATTGTCATATTGCCGCCTGCTTTCATCAGTAACAATGCTGCCGCCGGAAAGGCCGCCGAACTGAAACTCTAACCCCAAAGGCACGTATGGTGTTAAATTATAATAACCCGTTATATTATAGGTTTTACCTTTATTGGCAGTCTTTAAATCGGCATACGGAAAGTTAGAACTGGCAAAAAAACCGATTCCATACTTACCATAGTTGTAGCTGGTTTGGGCTCTAACAGCTGCTCCTGCACCTACCAAAATAAAAAATAATATAAGCTTTCTCAAAATCAATCTTAATCAATTCTATAATAACTGTTTAACTTAGCCAAATATATTAAAAGACCACAAATAAATGAACTTTAAATCGACGAATTTTACTGTTACCGAACGCTTTTTACGCTATGTAAAAATAGATACCCAATCAGATCCGGAATCAACAACCTGTCCATCAACTGAAAAGCAAAAAAACCTGGGGAAATTACTGGTAGATGAGCTTTTGGAGATAGGTGTAAATGATGCACATCTGGACGAATTTGGGTATGTATACGCCACTATACCGGCTAATAGCGATAAGCCGGACGTACCTGTAATCTGCTTTTGCTCGCACATGGATACCTCGCCCGATTGCAGCGGAGCCGGCGTTAAACCTATTGTTCATAAAAATTACCAGGGTGCCGCGATCATATTACCGGATGACCCAGCGCAGGTATTGCAGATAAGTGAGCATCCCGACCTGAAGAACCAGTTAAATAATGATATTATTACAGCCAGCGGAACGACGTTATTGGGCGCCGATAATAAAGCCGGCATAGCCGAAATTATGGATGCCTGCTACCAGTTGGTCAATCATCCGGAAATTAAACATGGCACGATCCGGATTTTGTTTACGCCGGACGAAGAAATTGGCCGGGGCGTAGATAAGGTTGATATTAAAAAACTGGGTGCCTATGCCGGCTATACTATTGACGGCGAGAGCGCCGGGAACATGGAAAATGAAACTTTTAGCGCCAATGGTGCTAAACTGATTATAAAAGGGATAAGCGCTCATCCGGGCTTTGCAAAGGATAAAATGGAAAGCGCTATAAAAATCGCTTCTATAATTGTGGCAATGTTGCCATATGAGCTTTCGCCCGAGAATACAGAGGGCAGGGAAGGCTTTATACACCCGGTTGGGATAAACGGGCATGTAGAGCAGGCTATAGTTGATTTTATTATCCGTGATTTTGACGAAGAAATGCTGGTTAGCTATGCTAACGAGATAAGGAAGGCAACGGAGGAAGTTTTAGAAGATTTTCCGAACTCAAGTTACGAACTACAGGTTAAGCCGCAATATCGTAATATGAAGCAAAAACTAAATGAGCGCCCGCAGATTGTTGAATATGGCATGGAGGCCATCAGGCGCGCCGGGCTTGATGCCAAATTATGTAGCATAAGGGGTGGCACAGACGGATCCAGGCTATCATTTATGGGCCTTCCCTGTCCTAATATCTTTGCGGGCGAACACGCTTTTCATGGCAAACAGGAGTGGGTATCTGTACAGGACATGCAAAAGGCTGTCGAAACCATTTTACATTTATGTATGGTTTGGGAAGAAAAAAGCTAATGTTAAGATCTTAATACCCCTGTTCTTCCAGCATATGGATAGTCAGGCGCTCAAACTCGGTAATGAAATCAGTATAATGTTCGCCCGTGCCCGGCCCGCTAAAGCCAGTGTGGATCTTACGCACATTCCCTTTTTTATCAATCATGATAGTAGTAGGGAAACCCAAAACCTTTGCCATCATCGGCAAGCTTTTGGCCGGCTCACCTGCGGCGGGCGTATAACCGGTTAGTAAAATCGGGTACGGTATGTTAAAACGGTTTTTTAGCTGCCTTACGGTTCTTTGTGATTTTGCAAAATCCCGGGTACGTTCATAAGCCAGGCCAACTACTTCAACACCTTTTGGATGAAACTTTTTATAGAAGTTAACCAGGTACGCCGTTTCATCCATACAGTTAGGGCACCATGAACCCAATATCTGTACGATTACAACTTTGTTCTTGTAACGTGCATCAGTTAAAGAAACGTTTTTACCATTGATATCCTTAAAAGTAAAAGCCAGTTTTTTATAGCCGGGCTTAAGTGCTGTAAGCGAAAAGGCGTCCGGTAGTTTAGCATTAGGGTCTTTAACGCCGGTCCAGGTATCAATGCTGGTTAAGCCTGCATAAAATTTGCCGCCGGTTATACGGTTGCCGTTAATTTTTGCCGTAAATAAATAATCATGGCCGCCATCAAAGCATGATAAGTACAACTTGTTACCGCTAACCACGCCTTCAAGGTAACGGTAGTCGCCCGTGGTTGACAAAAAGGTACCGGTAAGTTTTGAGCCAACCTGTTTAAACTCGCCCACCGTCATATCAGTTTTGCCATCGCTGACAAACGGAACTGCCCACCTGCCGGTAACATTAAATGCCGGTTTGTTTGGTGCCTTAAATCTCCACGGCGTATTGGGCGTTGCGTTAAAATTCATGGCAACATATTTATCGCCCAGGTTTTTTATCCATTTGCCGGTAAGTTTGCCGCCGGCGTGCTTTAGTCTAAACTCTGAATCAAACAAAGGCATCTTTATAAAAACAGAGTCACCCTGGTATTTTACATCAGTTACTTTAATGCGTTCATTTCCGTTTATGATAGCCAATTGGCTATGCTTTGCAACGGTGCTCGCCTCAAAATTAAAAGGAATTTCAACACCCGACGCTGTTTGAGTTACTCCGCGCCAAACGCCAGTTTTAAGTAACGATTGTGCGTAGCTGGCATTATAAGTCAGGATGATGATAAATGCTGTTAATAAGGGTCTGATTTTCATTGCGGTAAATTGATGTCAACCAAAACTAAATAAAATCAGCTGGTTATTTCAATACCTCGCGCGAAATGACAATCCGTTGAATTTCGGAAGTGCCCTCATAAATCTGGGTTATCTTGGCGTCGCGCATTAAACGCTCTACGTGATATTCCTTAACAAAGCCATAGCCGCCGTGAATCTGCACTGCCTCAACCGTAGTTTTCATAGCAGTTTGTGATGCATACAGCTTTGCCATTGAGCTTGCCTGGGCGTAGGGCAGATCATTATCTTTTAACCAGGCGGCCTTTAAACATAATAAACGGGACGCCTCAATTTCTGTAGCCATATCAGCCAGTTTAAACTGTATGGCCTGCAGATCGGCCAGTGTTTTACCAAAGGCTTTACGCTCGCGGGCATAGTTTAAAGCCAGCTCATAGGCCCCCGATGCTATACCCAAAGCCTGCGCAGCAATGCCAATGCGCCCGCCTTCCAAAACATTCATGGCAAACTTAAAGCCAAAGCCATCTTCACCTATTCTGTTCTCTTTAGGTACTTTAACGTCATTAAAGTGCAGCGAGTGGGTGTCAGAACCCCGTATGCCCAGCTTATTCTCTTTGGCGCCTACAGTGAAGCCCGGCATCCCCTTCTCTACTATTATAGCATTAATACCATGATGCCGCTTACCTGCATTGGTTTGTGCCATTACTAGGTAGGTAGATGCTGTGCCCCCATTGGTTATCCAGTTTTTTGTGCCATTGAGCAGGTAATGATCCCCCATGTCCACAGCCGTAGTAGCTTGTGCTGTGGCGTCAGAGCCGGCTTCAGGTTCAGATAAACAGAACGCGCCTATTACTTCGCCTTTGGCTAAAGGCACCAGGTATTTTTGTTTTTGCGCCTCGGTTCCATACTTTTCAAGGCCATAACAGACCAATGAATTATTAACCGATACTACTACCGATGCCGATGCATCAACCTTTGAAAGCTCTTCCATTACTAATACGTATGAAATAGCGTCCATACCGCTGCCGCCATATTGCGGAGATGTCATCATTCCCAAAAAGCCAAGTTCGCCCATCATCTTCACCTGCTCTGCCGGAAACTTTTGCTGCTCATCACGCTCAATCACACCTGGTTTTAATTCTGCCTGGGCAAAATCGCGTGCGGCCTGGCGTATCATTAATTGTTCTTCCGATAGTTCAAAATACATATAAGGACGATAAAAAGTAAAGATATAATATTATGCATGCATAGCAAAAATTTGGGCCAAAAAAAGAGAGCTCTTTTGAAGCTCCCTTTCCCCTAATTAATTTAAACTATTGATTAAACCCAAAACAAAGAACAAAAAACCTCAGCTTGGGTGTCTGAGAATTCACTTTGATGTATTATCACGCCGTTATTTTTCATAGGTAGATGTAGGGCGGTGATAACAGAACAAATGTATTGTCATTAAACCATAGCAACAATGACTTATTCGTCAGAATTAAAAAATAAAGATTTAAGATTTTTTTCTATTTTAGCTTTTAATAAAGTTGAATTATTGTTTGGATATTAATCTTTAGCAGCCCATCACATCATGTTATTAACTGATTTTGAATATCTTGATAACTCTGACAATGCCTTTAAACGTAAAATTTCGCTTCAGATAAAGCGGTTACGAAGGCAAAACCAGGTTACCCAAGAAAAATTTTACTCTGATACCAATATCAATATCGCCAGGCTTGAATCAGGTAAAATTGATATTAGGATAGAAACCCTGCGTAAAGTATGTTATTACTTTGATGTATCTCTATCCGGGTTTTTTAGAGGAATATATTAGAAAAAACACAAATACTGAATAAAAGGCAGATGACTTGCAGCTATTATGCGTGCTGTTTGTATCCCTTTAAGCGCAACAATCTGTATTGCGGATAAATAATACAGTACCCGGAGAATGCTTTATCACAGTTAAAACACTGATTAATTGCGTTTTAAAAGTTTTTTCAAAAAATAACTTGTGTAATAAAAAATGAAGGGTATATTTGCCATCCCAAACGGAGTGGTAGTTCAGCTGGTTAGAATACATGCCTGTCACGCATGGGGTCGCGGGTTCGAGTCCCGTCCATTCCGCTAAAGAGGATTCACTTCCCTTTAAAACGCTTAAATCATCTGGTTTAAGCGTTTTTTTTGCTCAAAAAATCTCAAGCCAATCCGGTTTTGTGGCATCAAATCATCGACCGGAACGGGATCCCATTCCCCGTTATTTTCCCTGATTAAGCTGTCGGGTGGTGGTGTTAAAAAAAGAAATAATCCGCGGATAAAAGCTTTTTAAAGTAGGATATCTGCTTCTGGAGGATTCATATTCCCCCAACAAAAAAACCAGTTCATTTGTCCATAAAAATCCTTTTTTCGTTTGCTTCAAAATCTCAGCCTCAATTTCCTGCTTATCCTGGTGGTTATCCATCATGTATCTCACCACTGAAGCCCTTACTAAGGATTCATTGATCAGGCTGTGCCAGTCTTCATAGCCTTCCAGTTTCATCGCCGCGGCCTGTGCCTTCAATAAAGCTTCGCCGCTGGTTTTCAACTGCCTTTCAAGGCTGTCATTATCTTCCAGCAGATGATCAACAAACGAATGGTTAAATTCATGGATCAGGTAAGTTAAATATATCTCTTTAGGGAAAATGGGTTGCCCACTTTCATTAAATGTCCAGGAGCCCATCACCGCATAAATCAGCTTTTGTTGTTTATTTGGTTTTACGAATGGGCCATAATTGGCCCCGCCATCACCAAGGCCTAAAACTACCTGGTAAGCTATATCGTGTTCACCGTAGTAGTTAAGGTACCAGTTTTGGTCAAACTCAGTTACAGATTGATCGAAGCGGCTGGTAGCTGCTGAATAGTATGCCTGATGGGCGGACAGGAAATTTTCAAAGCCGGACAGCTGGTAAAAGTCATTTGCCAGACCAACAAATTTCGCGGCATCCTTCATGTCCCATTTTCCTGCTAGCGTGCTCTCCGCTCCCTTAATCAGCGAAAACCGGTTGTTTTTAAACTCCAGGGCTACCGCAAGAAACATCACCTTTGAGAAGCCCATGTTTTTTTCCCGGGCAAGTTTTTTTGCGAAATCCACTACCGGCAGCTGTTTATATTTTTCGAAATAAGTTTGAATATCATTTACGTAAATTTTATCCAGCTTCATATTATACTCCGGATTTCCGGCCAGCCTGAAGATAATGCTGAACAGTTCCACACGCCGGTCTACTGTCGACTGAACTTTTTGTTGCGCATTAGCTGTTGAAAAAATAAAAATCAACAAAAAGCCGATTCTGTATTTCATAGGGTAATTATAATAGTAAGCGTCAAAAGTATTATTTTAAATATCCTTGTGTTCGCCATTTGGAAATATTAAAGCGGATTACCGGTATACGAATGATACCTGTTTCCGCACTTTAAGACCGCTGACATTTTCACTGGTATAAGTGATGGTATATTTTGCAGGCCGGGTCAATGCATAGCCTTTTAAAATATCCACCTTAGCTACCAAACTATCCATAGGATTCAGCGCCAGGTAACTCGACGCCGGCGGGGGCATCATCCTTTTTGCCATGGGCCCTTTATAAAGCACTTCTTCTCCTTGTTCATCCTTGATCTCCAGATATTGGCTCATCAATGGTTCGAAAGGTGTCTGCCACCTAAGGAATTTCACCAGGCTGTCCGTATGGTTATAGACGGTGAAAACCAGCTCAACCGGGGCGCCTGTTCTTATCGTATCCCGAATTTGCATAGTAGCAAAAAAAGCCTTTTGCGGGCTTGGCTGGCTGGTAGCAGATTGAGTTTCTTTAACGTGATTATTCCGCATGCGACAAGATGTGCTTACGATAAGTAATAAGGCAATAGAGAAATAGACTGGTTTTTTCATGTTCAAGATAGTATATGTCGCTAAGATAAGCAAACAAGGTTACTTAACCTGAATCCTTCGCGAAAGCGGCGAAAGCAATTGGATGAGTATTGCGTGTTTCCTAACAGGAGGAAATTATGTTAACGATTGTACCTGAACGGCTTACTGTTGCCAGCGTATTATTAATTTTGCTCTTTGATAAAATATCAATGAAACTTAAGCGTTATTTTAACGGTATGAAATACAGATATGTGGGGATTGGGATGGTTGTGCTGTTGTTGACGGTGGCAGCTGGGTGTAGTATTGTAAGATCAATGGGTAAAGACCCAGCCGGCGATGAGCTGGCGCGATTAGAGGCTTTGCCTAATTATAAAAATGGCAGCTTCGAAAATTTAGCTGAACGTGCTGATAAAACGATCAAACACAATCTTATATTCCAGTCCCGTCCTGAAACCATCCGTCCGTCTCATGCACTGCCATGGGTAAAAACCGATTTGAACACACTGCCTGATCCTGCGCCAACCGTCGTTTGGTTCGGGCATTCATCTGTACTGATCAAAACCAGCCAGGGTAATATACTCATCGATCCTATTTTTAGCAACCATGCAGGGCCGGTACCCGGATTGATTACGGCATTTCCCGGCACTAAGCATTATCACGCGAAGGATATGCCACCGATTGACGTGCTGATCATTTCGCACGACCACTATGACCACCTGGATTACCATACTTTGGTGCAATTAAAAGATCAGATCAAACTGGCCGTAGTGCCAATGGGTGTAGGTTCAGATCTGGTGTACTGGGGATATGATCCTAAAAAGATCATCGAGCTGAACTGGAACCAATCCACCACGCTACCCGGCGGTCTGCAGATCACCGCTACGCCGGCACAGCACAAAAGCAACCGTACTTACAGCCAGGAAAACAAAACGCTTTGGGCATCTTACGTGATACAGGCGGGCCGTTACCGGATGTTCTACGGTGGTGATGGCGGGTATGGGCCGCTGTTTAAACAAATAGGCCTGCAATACGGCCCGTTCGATCTGGCGCTACTGGAATGCGGGCAGTACAGTCCCAACTGGCCATGGACACATCTTTGGCTGGGGCAAACCGCCCAGGCCGCCGTTGACCTGCAGGCACGCTTGCTGCAGCCTGTTCACTGGGCCAAGTTTGAAGAAGCTGATCAGCCCTGGAACGAACCTATAGAAAAGCTTCTGCCCGCTGCCGAAAAGCTGGGGATGCAGGTGAATGTTCCGCGTATCGGCGAGCCTTATACGCTGGGTGATCCGCCTAAAAAAGCAGTTTGGTGGAATTTTAATTAATTTTTTTTGGCGCAAATTGTATATAGCCAACCCGGACGGTTATATATTGCCCTTTTTAGAATAATAGAAGGTATAAGACCTGATTATTTATCTTCTACACGGCAACCGCCTACCTGCCCTCTTTTTACAACGGATGCAGCTGATTTACGGCCTCCCATAGCTTAACCGCTTCAATAGCCTGTTTAACATCATGCACCCTTAAAATGTCAGCGCCTTTAGTTAGCGCTATGGTATTTATTACGGTGGTGCCGTTTAAGGCGTCATCGGCAGTAATGCCCAACAGGTTGTAGATCATTTTTTTACGTGATACGCCCACCAACAGGGGCAGCTCCAGCCGGTTAAACTCTTCCAACCGGTTTAATAAGGCATAACTCTGCACCGGTTTCTTGGCAAACCCAAATCCGGGATCGAGAATAACATCAGCAACGCCCAGATTTTTTAACTGCTGGTAGCGTTCTGTAAAATAATCCAATACTTCGTTAAACACATCGTCGTAATCAGCCAGGCCGTTCATGGTTTGGGGGGTTCCTTTCATGTGCATTAAAACATACGGCACTTTTAACCGGGCGACAGTGGCAAACATATCCGTATCCAGTTGCCCGCCCGATATGTCATTGATGATATGCGCGCCCGACCTGACAGCGGCTTCGGCAACCTGCGCGCGAAAAGTATCTATCGATAAAACAGCCTCCGGAAATCCGTCTGCCAAAGCTTCGACAACCGGCAATAACCGTTCTGTTTCTTCCTGTACAGAAATATCAGCTGCGCCCGGCCGGGATGAGTACGCACCCAGGTCAAGAAAAGCGGCGCCGGCTGCCAGCATTTTTTCGGCTTGCTGCAATGCGTCAGCTACAGCGGGTTGGCGGCTGCCGCCATAAAAAGAATCAGGCGTAAGGTTAATTATGCCCATTATTTGGGGCGTACTCAAATCAATGAGCCTCCCGCCCGCATTTAGCGTTGCCTTTTTATGAAAAACCGTATCTTTAGCCATTGTTATAATTGATAAAGTTAAGCTACTTTGAACAAAATCATAACAGTAGACGAATTAGAATCTGTGACCCCCGAACAAGGAGCAATAATGGGATGGAAAATTAGCCCTGCAACCACATGATTTATGTAATAAAAAGTATTCCATTATATTACGACATTTGAACAATACATCAGCCGAATACGAAGCCGTAGTTAATATTTGCAAAGGGCTTTTCATGAAGAAAACCCATGATTATGGTACCGCCTGGCGCATCCTCCGCCTGGAATCAATCACCGACCAGATCTTTATCAAAGCGCAGCGCATCCGCACGCTTGAAGAAAAGAAAATTTCAAAAGTGGGCGAAGATATTACCGGCGAATACATAGGCATAGTTAATTACTGCGTTATCGCGATGATGCAGCTGGAGTGCACCGCCGAAACACCTGTTGAACTGGCTCCGGATCATGTAGGCCGCATGTTTGATGATAAAGTAAAAGAAACAAAGGATTTGATGTTTGCTAAAAACCATGATTATGGCGAGGCCTGGCGGGATATGCGCATAAGTTCATTAACCGATTTGATATTGATGAAGCTGTTGCGGGTAAAGCAGATAGAAGATAATAAAGGCCTGACCCTGGCATCAGAAGGGATAAAAGCCAACTACCAGGATATTTTGAATTACGCGGTATTTGCGTTGATTAAACTGGGCGTAAAATGAAAAACGGATTATTATGGTTCTGCAGAATCAGCGTGGGCCTGTTGTTTATCTTTTCGGGCCTGATCAAGGCTAATGACCCGCTGGGCTTCTCCTATAAATTGGAAGAGTACTTCGAGGTATTTCATATTACCTTTTTAAATAGCCTGGCGCTTGGCTTTGCTATTTTGCTTTGCGCGATGGAAATGATCCTGGGTTTTGCATTATTAATTGGCGCCAGGGCCAAACAGGTAGCCTGGGGCCTGCTGCTCATTATTATCTTCTTTGCCTTTTTAACCTTTTATTCGGCGTTTTTTAAAGTGGTGCAAACCTGCGGCTGTTTTGGCGATGCTATTCCACTAACCCCCTGGCAATCGTTTAGCAAGGACCTGGTGTTGTTGTTGCTGATTGTAGTGCTGTTTAAAAACAAAGAAAGCCTTACCCCGGTGTTCAGTCCCAAAACCAACGAAAGATTATTGGTTATTGCCATTGTGTTCTCGATAGGATTTGGTCTCTTCACTTATAACTTTTTACCGGTTGTTGATTTTTTACCTTATAAAGTCGGCGCCAATATCCCAAACGAAATGATGATCCCGCCGGGCGCCATGCCGGATGAGTTTGAGTTAACCTACAACCTTAAAAACAAAAAAACGGGTGCCGCCAAAACTATGACCGATAAAGAATACCTTAAAACAGGTATCTGGAAGGACAACAACTGGGAGGTAGTAGGCACACCCGAAAGCAGATTGGTAAAAAAAGGCTTTTCGCCAAAAATAGCAGACCTTACCCTGGAGGATGCGCAACGTAATGACTATACCAAAGAACTGCTTAGCAACCCGTTTTATAGCCTGGTAATTGTAGCTTATGATTTAAAGAAAACCGATGGCCCGGCTATTAACCGCCTGAATGCCCTGGCAACCAATCTGACACAAAACTTTAACATGCGCACGATATTGCTGACTTCGGCATCGCCGGCAGATGCGGCAGCATTTGCCAAACAATATCACCTGGTAAGCGAAATATTTTATGCCGATGGCGTTCCGTTAAAATCAATGGTCAGATCAAATCCGGGCGTTATGTTGCTTAAAAACGGAACCATTATTAATAAGTGGCATTACCACACAGTACCTGATTATGACCACCTGGTAAAAAAACATCTGCAACAGCAATGATCGGCTACCTTATCCGCAAGTTTTTTTATGGCTCGGCAGTAATGCTGGGGATTGTGGTAGTGGTTTTTTTTCTGTTCAATATTTTACCGGTTGACCCGGCCCGGATGACGCAGGGCCAGCGGGCCGATGTACAATCATTACAAGCCATTCGTAAGGAGTTTGGACTGGATAAACCAAAACCGGTGCAATTTCTGTACTATATGAATGATCTGTCGGCAATTGGTATCCACCTTAACACACCTGCCGAACGACTAAGGTATCACTACATCCCGCTGTTTGCAGTTTCGCAGCAAAAGGTAGTGGCATTAAAATGGCCTTATCTGCGCCGGTCCTACCAAACCAGCAAGGATGTTGCTTCAATGCTGCTTGAGGTTGTGCCCAACACCCTTATACTGGCCACCACAGCCATGTTGTTTGCTATAGTTATCGGTATATTTTTGGGGATATTAAGTGCCGTCCATAAAGACACCTGGATCGATCGCTCTGCGCTTGCATTTTCAACGCTGGGCATTTCGGCTCCGTCTTTTTTTGCAGGTATTATCATTGCCTGGATATTTGGCTTTGTATTGAGTAAGTATACTGGTCTTAATATGTCGGGCAGTTTATACAGTTATGATCCGTTTAAAGGCGAAGTTATTACCTGGAAGAATTTAATTTTACCCATGGTAACCCTGGGCCTTAGGCCGCTGGCCATTATTGTACAGCTTACCCGCAATGCCATGCTCGACGTTTTGGGCCAGGATTATATCCGCACCGCCAGGGCCAAGGGGTTAAGCAACAGCACTATTATTTACCGTCATGCTTTAAAAAATGCACTAAACCCGGTTATCACAGCCATTGCTACCTGGTTTGCCTCATTACTGGCAGGATCGTTTTTTGTAGAATATGTGTTTGGCTATAACGGGCTGGGCAAAACAACCGTAAATGCGTTGGAGATGTCAGACTTTCCGGTGGTAATGGGCGCTATTTTGTTTATCGCTTTTATTTTTGTGGTGATAAATATGCTGGTTGATGTTGTTTATGTATGGATAGACCCGAGAGTAAAGTTACAATGAGAATATTTTTTATAGGATTTATGGGCTGCGGCAAAACCACCTGGAGCCGCAAATTAGCTAACTACCTGGGTTATGAGTGTTTGGACCTTGACCATATACTGGAAGCCAAAGCTGGTATGAGTATAGCTGATTATTTTACACAATACGGGCAGGACGCATTCCGGCAATTAGAATCATCCATATTAAAGGAAACAGATTACCCTGAAAATGCAGTTGTATCAACCGGTGGCGGGTTGCCATGCTTTTTTGATAATATGGAGTGGATGAATACCAATGGCCAGACGTTGTATATCAAGCTATCGCCGAAAACCCTTGCTGAGCGGCTGGATAAAGGAAAATCAACCCGACCCTTAATACAGGGGCTTCATGGTGACGAACTGGTGGCTTTTATTGCTGAAAAACTGGCAGAGCGGGAAGGTTTTTACCAACAGGCCACCCATATCGTTAACGGTATTGATATAACGGTTGAAAAGTTGGCCGGCATTATTGCTTAACCGGCAACCCTATTGACCGGTTTATTTGCACAGGCTACCGGTGCTTTAATTACAATAACTGCATAGTGGCCCGTAAGGAATCAGGCAGGGGGTATATATTATATATATAAATTAATTAGACGGCTTCTACGCTTAACAACGCGGTTGATAATTCCTGCCGGCCAACCGGCTTAACCAGGTAAGCAAGCGGCCCGGTACGCATAGCATCGTATACAATCCCGGTATCTGTGATTGATGACTGATAAATAACCGGAACATTAAGGTGCTCTTTTACATAAGCGCCCAAGTCTATGCCGTTTTTTTTACCACTTAGCATGATATCAGTAATAACCATATCTATAGCAGCCTTAGATAAATGCTCAACGGCATCTTCATATGACTCTGAAACACCTGCGACCGTATGGCCAAGCTTAATAATGAGCTGCTTAAGAGCAGCCGCAATTATCGGCGAGTCTTCCACAATATAGATGTTGAGTTTGGCCATATGTTCATGTATCGATTAATTTAAGTAAGGCGCGTAAGCCATTGCCTTACACAAGTTTACTCAAAACAACCCACGTAAAACTACATCTTTAAAAGCTGCTGACACCATTTTACCTGTGGACAAATAATGGACAAATACAGATAAATGAAAAGAGCCTTATTTGCGTTTGTTCTATTTACAACTGGCAAATAGTTATAACTTGTTTAACAAATACAGTAATGGTTAACAATATTTTGGTATAGCACAACTACGTAATCTATAGTAAAACAAACCTATCGTTAAAAGTGGTTTTTCTGTTTCAAAAGGGTGATAAAAATGCCTATAATTGAACCTGCAAAACCGCGGCACAGAAAAACAGTATCCCTTATGATAAAGCATGCTTTAATGAGAGTAATAGGATCTTTAGAGATCAGGTTTAACTTTTATATCTTAAAAAAAAGAAAGCTGACCATTGGCTCGTCAAAAATCAAGCTGGGGAAAGAGTGGATCCTGTCTGAATATGATGCGCTGGACGCCAGTAAGGCATCAGACTGGCAACGCCTTTTTGGCGATAACCGCCTAACCAATATCCTGGCCGAGCACGTTTGGGAGCATATCCCTGATGAAGAGACCCGCCTGTCAAACCAAAACTGTTATGATTACCTACAAAAGGGCGGGCGGTTAAGAATTGCTGTGCCCGACGGTAATAACCCGGATAAAGAATATATTGAATGGGTACGTGTTGGCGGCAGCGGTGTTGGTGCCGATGATCATAAAATATTATACACCTATGATGTGATGAAAAGTCGCCTTGAAAAAGCAGGTTTTAGGGTTGAACTGCTTGAATACTGGGATGAGAATGGAAAATTTAATTATACCGACTGGACACTTGACGGCGGTATGATCCACCGTTCGCGCCGGTATGATCCGCGCAATCAGGGCGGTAAACTGGGTTATACTTCATTAATAGTTGATGCAGTGAGAGATTAGTTTCGCCGGCCGCGTGGTAAATTTGATCCGGGTCTGAACGCTACTTAAATAAAATAATTTAAAATGTTTTATATTGTTGTTCGTCTACACTAACATCACATATAAGCGGACCATGAAAATTAAAGTCATAATTACTGGCGCTACCGGCATGGTAGGCGAAGGTGTATTGTTAGATTGCCTGGATAACCCGGCGGTTGCAGAAGTGTTGATGGTTAACCGCAAACCATATCAAAAGCAACATCCAAAACTCAAGGAATTACTGGTACCTAATTTTTTTGAACTGGATAAAGTGACCGGTCAGTTAGTCGGCTATGATGCCTGCTTCTTTTGCGCCGGCGTCAGCTCCATAGGGATGAAGGAGCCGGCGTACACGCATGTTACTTATGATCTTACCCTGCATTTTGCTGAAACCTTAGCCAGGCTTAATAAGGATATGGTATTTACCTACGTATCCGGGGCATATACTGATGCTTCTGAAAAAGGAAACATCATGTGGGCCCGCGTAAAAGGCCGGACTGAAAACGCGTTAATCGCTTTGCCTTTTAAAAAGACGTACAACTTTCGTCCCGGCTTTATGAAACCGGTTGAAGGTCAAAAAAGCCTGAAGACATTTTATAAGTTCATTGCGCCGCTGTATCCGCTGTTAAATATTTTTATTCCTAAACAGCTGCTTACCTTGCATGAAGTAGCGCAAGCCATGGTAAACGCTGTGTTAAAAGGATATCCCAAGTCTGTTTTGGAGATTGAAGATATCCGGGCGCTGTCAAAAATATGAGCCGCGGCTAAATCATAAATTTGCAATTTTCAATTAAACCGGATAGATTTATTGTCTAATCTTATCACTATGCAATTCGCCATCATTTGTTTATTTTTTGCCATTATTTGTGCAATAGTAGGTTCCAAGCGGAAAATCGGGGCCGTAGCCGGATTTTTTCTCGGGTTATTTTTAGCTTTAATCGGTTTAATAATTGTGCTGTCCTCTAAGAAATTAGAAGACCAGGCTATGGAAAGCGCGATGCTGCAGGCCATGTCTCAACAACCGGCGGCCACTGCTTCAACGGCCGATGAATTACAGAAACTTGCAGCACTGCATGCCGCAAACCAAATTAGCGATGAAGAATACGAACGTTTGAAATCTAAACTGATCAATTAAATCCGTTTAATATTTCTTCATTAGCTTAACCAGCATTTTGGCTATCAACGCATGGCCCTTATCTGTCGGGTGCAGGCCGTCATAGGTGTAGTTCATGGCATCAACAGGGTACGGATAATCATCAGTGGCCGGGTTAAATGGCATGCCTATATATTCGGGATATTTGTAATTCTTATACCCGCCGGTCTTCGGATCGCGCAGGCGGCGGTATTTAACTGCGTTTTTGGGTGTTACACCGCTTTTATAATACAGGTCTACCAGTTTAAAATTTTCTGCTTTGGCAATGGTTTTCATAACATCAGCATATTCCGACAGGAAGTGGCCGTTCTTTGCCTTATAAGATCCATAGATTATACTTGCCGAGTTATTAATATCCACATAATCGGTACGCTGAAATGGTGTGATAAATATAATAACTGCGTCACTATTAAGACTGCGGATTTTATTGACGATGGTGCGGTACGATCCATAAGCGGTTTGGTTGCCGGTATCATTTTGGTAATCGGCAAAAGTTCCTATAGGCAATGATGTCCACCAATCATTGGTCCCCAAAAAAACCGAATAAAAGTCTGCCTTTTCCAGTCCCAGGTTATTAATATTATCTGCAATGTTTTTAGCCGTAAGCCCGCCAAAACTGTGGTTGGCGAAATGGATATAAGGTAACTCATCAACCACCCTGCTCATATAACCTTTGGTTATTCGGTTCCTGGTTAGCTCAGGCTTGTCGTTAAGATAGGTGATCGAGTCGCCGATGGCCATCCACTTCAATTCTTTTTTTTGCGAAAAAGAGACCAGCAGGATCAATAGCAGCGATAAAACCAGTGACTGTTTAACATTAGTTTGGAAGTATTTTTTTAAAGAAGTCGCCATAGCTAGTTTTTCGCAAAATCGGCTGCTGACTGATTAAGCTGAGCAGCAGATAATGTATTGCCTTTATTATTGTTGATGATAATTCGATAACGGAAAGTAACCGATTCGCCCTTTTTTAAAGTGAGGTTCTTTTCTGATTTACCGTTGGTGAAAATCTTCTCGCCCAACGGGTTTGCGGCAAAAAGGCCGTAACCGCGCGCATGCCAAAACGTGGGGTAATTAGGGTTGTGCGGATGATCTATAATGGCAATGCTTACCGAGTCTTTACCCATTTTACCATAAACTTTGCACCATACGCCACGTGTGCTCCACGCAGCATCGCCGGTTTTGCCGGCGCTGGTTATATAGTTGCCGTTGGCCAAATTATCAGTACCACCTTTAACTATAGTGACAATGCCTTTATCGTCGGTAAATTTCTGGTCCTCTTTGGTTGGCATCTGCAATTCGTGCGCCAGGCGCAGGCCAAGCATACCATCTTTAGCGTCGGTAAACCTGGCATCAACTTTAGCTTTTAAAGTTGTTGTCCGGTCTATAATGCGTTGATTGGCGGTACCGCTGATTTCAAATTTGGTGGTTTCTTCCAGTATCACCTCTCTGGCCTGGTTGGTCCAGTTAGCATGATAAACCAATACACCGGTGGTGCCATTTTTAGTTTCTAAAATCTTATCGGTGCGGACCCAGCCGTACTGGCTTTTCTTAGCCGCCGGTATCGCGTAGCTATTGTTCCAAAAATCAAGCCCGTTCAGGTTTTCATAATTAAACCAAAGGCCGATATGATGGGGATGATCGGTTGGGTCGCCAGCCCTTTTTTCCAAAGGAAAACTACGCGTAACCACGGTGCCATTAGCTGCCCGTATGGGATACAGCACAGGCTTTTCCAGCGAATCAGGATATAAAAAAGCAGTGAAGGGTTCGCCGCCTACCCATACTTCAATTTTCCTGTCTTTTGCCGATTTTACAAACTTTACCGGCTGCTGCTGCGCAACCACGGTGGTCGAGGCAACGGCCAGCGTTACCGCGATAAATATTTTGCTACCCGGTTTCATGATTTAAAACTTAAATACCTTACCATTAGCCATTACCTCCTGCGTACTTTCATCAAACGTAGCTTTGTAACCGGTATGTACCGCGGCATTGGTCATGATGTTGGCTATAGAGTGGCTGTAGCCCGCTTCAACCGGCGCATTGGGTTGTTTACGGCTGCGCACACATTCCATCCAGTTGCGTACATGGTTTGAAGTTAAGATGTCGCCACCGGTATTGGCCGAGGCAACTACATGCTCGGTATCTTTCAGGCTGATCTCTGGCAACAGGTTAGCTTTCATGCCCATTGCGGCAGCCATTTTTTCTGTAAGCCCGCCCCTTGGTGATATTTTATTGGTGATCAAATTTAGTTCGCCACCGTTCGAGTAATAGATCTCGGCCGGGTTCTCATCGCCATTATGCATGCGCGAACCAAATGTTACCTGAAAACCCGTAGACGGATCGTCCAGCGGGCCGTAATCAAAAGCAGCCATCAGGGTATCCCAGTTACGGCGGCCATCTTTCCACATATAAATGCCCCCATTGGCAACTACGCTGCGCGGATGCTTCAGGCCGCTAAACCAGTGTACGGTATCAATCTGGTGGCTCATCCACTGCCCCGCTAAACCCGATGAGAAGGGCCAGAATAAACGGAATTCCAAGTATTTACGCGGGTCAAACGGCTCATAAGGACGGTTCATGATAAAGCGTTTCCAGTCGGTATCTTTTTCTTTTAATACGTTTAGCAGTTCGGGCCTGCGCCAGCGCCCGGGCTGGTTAACGTTCCAGGTTAATTCAACCATGGTTATCGGCCCAAACTTGCCCGATTTAATAAAATCATCGGCTGCATGGTAATTTGCACCGCTGCGGCGCTGTGACCCTATCTGCACGATCTTACCTGTTTCTTTTATCGCTTTTAATGCCGCCCGCGCATCTTCCATGGTTTCGGCAAACGGTTTTTCCACATAGACATCGCAGCCCGCTTTCACAGCCTCAATGGCATGGCGCGCGTGCTGGAAATCGGCAGTGCTTATAAATACCGCGTCTATACTTTTACTGCCATATAATTCTTCGTTATTACGATAGGCTTTTACGTCATTCTGCATTTTACCTTTCCAGATAGCGGCGCCCTCTTCACGGCGTTTGTTCCAGATATCTGATACCGCAACCACCTCAAAATTTAATTCTTTGTAGTGGTTCATAAAGCTGGGGATATGCGAACTGCGGTGCCTGTCAGAAAACCCAACGACACCAACCCGTACACGGTCATTGGCCCCAATGATGCGGTTATAACTTTTAGCGCTGAAACTGGTTTTGGCCAGCATTACACCGGCACTAGCTATTGATGCCTGCCTTATAAAAGTACGACGGGATTTTTCCATGGGATATAAATGATTTATTTAAAATGGTCAATTGGTTTGGCCGATATCGGAAACCGGCTATTATCAAATATCCATCAAATTAAATAAAAAATGATATCTGATACTTAAAAGTTACGCATACGATTGCGGAACGGACGTTATCGCGAAAACATCTCGCCCAGCCATTGTTGATGGGCCAGTTCCAGCCGTTGTACAACGTCGTGGTGCTTATCCGCCACGTATGTTGTTCTGACGGGATATCACAATAAGCGGCCAACATCGGGACATAACTGTTGGCTAATGCACTTAATGAGGAAGTAAACAGATTAGCTTGTTGTTTTGCCGGCGCATCGACAGACAGTACGGTCTTAAAAATCAGATAGTGAACCCGGTGCCTTTTACTGGCCGTTGTCTGAATATTTCACTTAGTTGCTGGTACAGTTCGGGGTGTTTATCTTTAAACTGATCGGGCTTTTCAAAAAAATATTCAGCGGCCACCGCCAGAAACTCTGCCTCGCTGGTCATCGCATACGGATTGATGTCCGACTTACCGTCTCTGATACGGCGCATTTCCTGGTGCATCAGTTTTAGCCAGGGGTCTGCATACTCCTTACCCGTTAATTGTTCGGGAATGCCATCGGTTGCGCCGTCTGATTTATCTACCAGGTGCACAAACTCATGTATGGCGGTATTTTCTTTGCCCGATGCTGATGAAAAACCCTTGAGCAATGACGGGCGGGACAGGATCATCTGCCCATTCATATAGCCGGTACCAACCATGCCCTGTATGTTTCGGCCATTACCCTCAAACTGATATGCGTGATCAAACGCATCCGGATAAAGTATTACGTTGGTTAAGTTGCTGTACTCCCAGTCGCCTAACCCAAAAACCGGTATTACTGCGCTCGAAGCTATAAGCACGCGGTCCAGATCCGTAATTTCTGTGCCTACGCCTTCCAAATTTACCTTATGCAGAAAAGCCGCCACCTGCGATTCAAATCTCTTCTTTTGGTCCCTGCTCAGGTTATAGTAATAATTTACCTGGCTGCTTAAAAGCTTCTGCAACGATTTATCCAGCTTTTGAAACTGAGAGGTTTCAACATTGCTTTTCTTACGAAAAATGATCCAGGCAAGCAGGGCAAGTATGGGTATTATAATTATAAAATACATAACCGAAATAAGCGTTTATATGCGTTACATACAACCCTTAATTGCACCGATTGTTGTCAGCGCCAGATTTTATTGATCTGTTTTATTTAAGATTAAACCTAACAACAGCAATTGCGGGAATAAATTCCCTGCCGGATTATAAATATTAATATAGACGGGTGATTAGCGCTGACTGGCCATCGTAAAGCTAAAAGATGTCTCTGCTTCTGTTGAGACAGCTTCCAATGTGCCGCCGTGGGCCTTGGCAATTTCGGCCGATATATATAGCCCAAGCCCCAGGCCATCGTTGCTTTCTTTATTATCGCTTAATGTAAAGGGCTTAAAAAGGTGTTCCATTTTTTCTGGCGATATCTGTTTGCCGGTGTTTGTAATGGTTAATGAAAAAACCGAATCATTACTATAAGCCGTAACAACTGCAGGGTCATTTTTACTACCGTGCTGAAGTGCATTACTTAATAAGTTAGAAAACAACTGGGCAATCCGCTTTGAATCACAATATACAGGCTCGTCTAATTCAAATTTAGTTTCAATCAACCGGCCCGGCCAAATTATTTGTATTTCTTCAACAATATGGTTTAATGTTTTAGCTAAGGATATATACTCCGGGTTAAGATTAATACCTGTTCCGAGCCTGACCCTCGCAAATTCCATCATATTGTCAATTAAGCCCGATATGCGGTAAGTTGAATTTTGCAGGATAGTGGCAAACCGCATTAACTTGTCATCATCAAAAATCTTTCTTTGTAATAGCTGGGCCACGCCTTTAATGGCGCTAACCGGGTTACGCAGGTCATGCCCCAATATAGCCATAAACCGCTCCCGCAACTCGCCCTCTCTTTTCTCCTCGGCCAACCTCATTTCTGATAATTTTAACTGATCGATATTGTAAAGGTGTAACGCTATCAAACCGGCATATAAATTAAACATGCTTATGGTTTGCGGGTTATTAAGCTGGGCGGGGCTTGGATCAATGGCGCAAAGGGTGCCAAAAAACTCGCCATTTTTTAAGGTTATCGGCACAGAAATATAGCTCTGGAAACCATACATGGCGGGGGTATGATGATTGGCAAAATCTTTGTCCATATCAACATGATCAATTACAACGGCCCGTTCAAGCTGCCTTACTTCATGGCAAATAGTAGTTTCAAGCTTTAATTCATCGCCGGGTTTAAGGCCAAAGTTAATTTTATCCAATACGGCGCAGGTTACCCAATGCTCTTCGGTTACCCTGGCTATGGCGGCAAACCGCATACCTGTGGTAAGACAAACCACATCTAAAATAGCAGGGATTACGTCTATTGAACTTATTGCGTTTATATCAGCCTGAATAGCCGGGGGTAAATTGCTCACAAAATATTATTTACTTTAAAAGTACGCAATATTACCCGGTTAAGGCCGAATTTATCCAAAAGTTAATAATCTTTCCTTATCGGGGGTGTCATAATTGACAGCGTAGCGCGCCGGCAGTCGGATTATCATCCTGGTTACTCCAGCCAAACCGTTTGTGTAAACGCGCCGTTAACAGCCGCATCCCAAACTTCCAGGCGGATCCACTTTTTCCCTTTCAGGTTAACAGGTATATGGAAACTCTGGCTGCCAAATGCGGTGGTATATGCTAAGTCTATTTTTTCGCGAAAAATGTTTCTGCCATCGCCGGTTATCAGTTCGACAAAATTTAGCGGGAAGGTCCATTTAACCGAAAAATCAACCGCTGACCTGTTGTCGCCGGTAATTTTTATGGTCGATCCGGCTTCGGCTCCGTTCACTTTAAAGGTGGGGATTAAAACTTCGCCGGTTGTTGAGAAGAAGTTGCCGCTTTTTAATACGTCCAACACCGGCTGCCAGCCATTTTTAAATTCGGGCAGCGCAGCCATTTTTAAATAATTAACGTTTACATGCGCATACATTTCATTGTCCCGGGTGATGGTAAATATGTCCGATTCGGCCAGGACCTTTTTCTTAAGTCCCCAGTTGTTCATATCATCCATCAGGTCGAAAACCCGTTTGCCCATTCTTTCTGTTGACAGATCGGCCGGAATATTTTTCCAGGCGGCGCCGTTAAAATGATCTGAATTATAAAACGCCTCATTTTTATACAGATCCGGGTACCCGGTTGATCCTTTGGTACGGGCATGGGCCGTCCAGGCCAGGCCGTTTTCGGTTTCTAATAGTTTAAGCATATCGTCCTTATCACGGATATGATATACTTTACCATAACGACTGTCATCAGCAACGAACGGAACACCCTCCCTGCGCGACATAACCCAGTAAATTGGCTTGGGAAAAAACTCCAGCCAGTGCCCGCCAAAAAATTCATTGGGCTCCTCGCCCGGCAGCAACAGGAAGTTTTTGCCTGATTCTTTTTCGCATTCTTTAAACAGTGTATTTAACTCTTTAAGCCTTAGCTCGTCCGGCCCTTTTGGGTGCCCCGTACCGTGAAACTCTGCCAGGTGGACAATGTTAACGCCCAGGTTTTTAAATACCCGTACATATTCAGGCTCCGCCTCAACGGGTTTGCCCTTTAACAATACTGTGGTCGTGTATTCATTGTGAAAATGGCTTGACATGGTTTTATATCCCGGCAATGGTACAAACCTATCGCTATGTGTAAACTGTTTTATTTTTTCTAAAGTGCTCCTGCCATCGCCGGTGCTAACCAGGCAAAAAAAGTTTAGCCTTTGCTGGGTACCCGGCGGCGCATTAAACCAGGGCACATAACGATGGTCGCCATACAGGTCCTGGCGGATCCCGATGCCATAACCGGGTATCATTTTGCGATAATTGGTACCATACCAGGTAAATTTCAAATTAAATGCCTCATCAAGCGGATAGAAATATTGATGCGGCGCCGGGAAAATAGCCAAACTACCATTAGTGGTTTGCCCAATTATAGTGCGATATTTTACAGCAATGTTCTTGCTGGTATCAGCCGCCGAAAATGGAGCGCCGGAAAATTCATCATTGGTTTTGGCCCAGCTTATTTTACTCCAGGCAGCAATAGTGCTTACTAACCCCGCGTCGTATACAATAGCAGTCGAGTCGGCATCGGTAGCCATTACTGCGGCCACATTAAATAACGGGCTGCCATTATAAAAAGTAATTTCCAACTGCCCGCTAAATGTACTTGCTTTCACACCGTCAATACGCACAATGGTACGTGAACCTTCGGTTTTAACGGATGCCGTTTGTTTATCAAAACCAACGAGATATGGTGTAAAAGGCTTTTGCGGAACGCGGTCAAAAAATATATTCCAGCCGTTTTGTGATACCAGATCCCGCTTACCAACGGTGAGGATAAACTCCGGGTTTAGGTTTGCCGCTACCTCTTTGTATAGCTCTTTACGGGTAGCCTGGATGCTTTTAAACAAGGGCTTTGTTTTATCCAGATCAAACACAACCCGGCCGTGTTCGGCGTTGCCCACCGGCCAGCTCAGGTTGATTTTTGAGCCATTAACCCTTACACTTACACCGCTTTTTTTATTAAACTCCTGCAGATTTACTGCGGTTTGCCCCGCTGATCTTTGTACATTTTGCAGCATTGCCGTCGCTATTACAAACAGGCAAACAAACTTGGGTTTACTAAATAAAGGCATAAATTGGGGGTTAATTTACCGGGCTAATAAAAGTAAAAAATAATTTTTATTAAACTCGGTCTTAATTCCAAACAATTAAAAAGGCACTAAATCAACACTTTCCATAAAAATATTTTCAAATAAATTTGCGCAACCGAAAAGCTGCGTATATATTTGCAACCAATCGGTTGCAAATAAAATGAGAAGAGATATATTCCAGGCTATAGCCGACCCTACCCGCCGTGCAATTTTAGCGCTGCTGGCTATTCATGCCATGACACCTAACGCATTGGCCGAGCATTTTAACAGCACGCGGCAGGCTGTGTCAAAACACATCCAAATTTTGGCAGAGTGTGAAGCAGTAACGCAAACGCAAAACGGCAGGGAAATTTACTATCACCTAAACGCCAATAAAATGAAAGAAGTAGACCAATGGCTGGATACCTTCCGCAAGATCTGGGAGGACCGCTTTGACCAGTTAGACGATGTATTAAAAGACCTTTAAAAACAATAATCATGACAAACAAAACCGAAATTTTAAAAGACCTGGCTAACAAAAAACTGAATGTTATACGTGCTTTTAATGCACCCGTTGAAAAAGTATGGAAAGCGTGGACCGACGCAAGCATATTAGATAAATGGTGGGCACCAAGACCCTGGCGTGCCGAGACTAAAACAATGGATTTTAGGGAAGGTGGCCTATGGCTTTATTGTATGGCAGGCCCTAATGGCGAAAAAGCCTGGTGCCGTGTTAATTTTACATCAATAACACCCGGGCAAAGCTTTGCAGCAATCAGCAATTTTTGCGACGAAGATGGTAATATCGACAGCAACTTTCCGGCTATGCACTGGCTAAATATATTTAAAGCTACCGCTACAGGCACTATCCTTGAGGCTACGCTATCTTTTGACAGCGAAACCGACTTACAAAAAATCGTTGAAATGGGCTTTGAGGGAGGCTTTACTATGGCATTGGGCAATCTTGATGAATTACTGGAAGCTTAATGTTCCAGAATTATTATAGAAGTGAGGCTGCCCCAGGAGCGGCCTTTTTTATGCAGCTTTATTATTGTATCAATTTATTTTATAACTGAAGCAACGTCCTTGAATTTAGTCTCGTAATGATATTAACAAATACCACGGTTGTATATATAGATTGTTGTATATTAATTGTTTGGCGGGTAGTTGGTTTAGGGTCTCCGGCTACCCGCTTTTTTTTCTTTAAAACGGCCTGAAACCGGGCCTGCTTATCAATGGCGAAAACCACCACGGTACAGAGCTCAAAATAACCAGCAATGCTATGGTGAACCAAATCGCCATGGTTTTGAATTTGTCTTTATCGGTTGATTTTCTTTTGGCTTTGACAGAACCGATGGTAATAAGCGTTATGCCGATCAGCATCATGGTGATATGTTCCATTCCAAAAAACCGCATAACCCGTTCATGCACCGCTATGCTAAAATTATGCAGGAAATAAGTTACTATGGGGCTTATAAAATAGAGCCAAATACCTAATATTAACTGAACATGCGCCACAGTAGCTGTGACGTGCCTGACGGTATCATCAAATTTTAAATATCTTTTTCTTAACAGCCAGCCCCTGTAGGCCCATAGGATGGCAAAAACCAGGCTGACCAATACCAGCCAGCGGATTAATGAGTGTAAAGCTAATAAGGTTGTATACATACCCATGCAGACGAATTACTGCAAAAAACATTTTAAATTATTTAACGCTTTCAATAAACTTCGCCAGCACCGGGATTAGTTCCGGGTGCAGCGGCAAATCGGTTTTTGTATAAGTAGCCATATTCTGGATCTTATCTGCCGGGCCCTCTTTTAAAATATGGCTCATGCCGGTTATCAGTTTGAGTTGCGCGTTGGGTTTGCCCTTTTTTAATAGCATGGCGTCTTCAACACCAATCTGTATATCAGTTGTTCCCTGCACAATTAACGTCGGCACCGTTAGTTTAGCTATCTCTTTCTGCGGATCATATTGCATCCAGGAATGAAGGTATTGCTGCAGTGACGGCGCAAATAATCCCATGGACCATAGCGTAAGCTTTTGCTTAACTGCCTCTCCTACTTTTATACTATCAATCATTAACGACGACTTATTATAATTATCTACCGATAGTTTGTCTTTTAACTGTGTTTTCAACATTTCCGAAGCCGGTACCCCGGATCCCGAGATTGAGATAAAACCGTCCACTTTTTCCTGCTTGCAAACTAATATCGCAATTAATGAGCCCTCGCTATGGCCGGCTATGATAATTTTCGAGAAACGTGCGTCTGTTTTTAAAAATTTCACCAGCGCTACGGCATCGGCCACCATATCATTAAAAGTAACTTCAGCTATCGGCCTGGTTGTTGTGCTTTGGCCCACGCCACGCTTATCATACCTCAAAACGGCGATGTTTTTTTGCTTTAAGGCTTCGCTGATTTGGAGATAGCTATTAGGATTAACGCCTGCCGATTTTGTATTTCCGTCCCGGTCCGTGGGGCCCGATCCGGCAATCATTAATACTACCGGGATTTTTTGTTTAACCTCCGGAACCGAAAGTGTGCCTTTCAATACCGCATCGGCGGTTTTAACTGTAATAGTTCCCGGTTGTTCGCGCGTATCAGCATCGGTATAAAACCCGAGCAACTTGCCGTCTTTATTAAATGTAAAATATAATACCGGGCCCGACCGCTCTAAAACTCCTACATAGGTATCTGCATTTTTATTTCCCTGGTAATATTCCCATTTTGTTATTGTGCCAAGCACCCCCTGTAACTGCAGCACTGCAGTGCTTATAGATGAGGTTGAACTTTTGGCCCTGCCTGCCACACTAAGCAGGGTATAAATACTATCCGGCTTTGCTCCGTTATAATAGTTTACAAACTTTGCAGCATAAGCGTCGTTAGCAGTATGGCTTTGCGCAAAGGCTGCTGATATTGTTAATTGAAAAAGTAAAAAGAAAGTTAGTTTTTTCATGTTCATTATTCGGCTGGCACCCACTTTAAGCACGTCACCTGTGCAATATCTATTTTATTATCGGTCAATGTTAGTTTACCGGTGGCTTTATCTATTTTAAAAATAATAATCGTATTCCCATCCTGACCAGCGCTTAATAAGAAATTGCCCGATGGGTCAATAGTAAAACCGCGTGGAGCCTTGCTCACATTGTAACGGTCCACCAACGTTAATTTGCCATCCTGCTTATTTATTGCGTACTGTACAATGTTATTGGCGGTACCACGATTTGAGGCATATAAGAAATTACCGTCAGCCGACACATGCAGATCTGCAGCCCCGTTTCGTTCGTAACCTGCCGGCATCATGTTAATGGTTTGCACAAAAGTTAGTTTACCATTATTGTATTTGTACACCCTTACGCAGGCACTTAGTTCCTGTATTACGTACAGGAATTTTTGATCCGGAGAAAACTCCAGGTGGCGAGGCCCGTCGCCGGGCGCGGTCATTTCGAAAGCTGGGTCGGCCGGTGTTAGGGGTTGCGCCCTCGTATTGTCGTATTTATAAATGTCGATCTTATCCGTTCCCAAATCGGCAACCATTAAAAACTGACCATCCGCTGAAAAAATTGACGCGTGTACATGCGGTCCTTTTTGATTTTTATGCGGCCCGGAGCCCGTGTATTGTAAGGTTTGCGATACCTTCCCCAATGACCCGTCTTTATTTACCGGCAATACACCCAGGCTTCCGCTGCTGTAATAGGATACAAATACATTTTTATTATCCTTATCTAAAATAATATGAACCGGGTTTATGCCCCCGCCGGGCTGTTTGTTAATTAACTGCAGTTTGCCCGTAGCGCTATCAAATTTTAAGGCGCTTACCCCGCCCTCCCCACCCGTTGTATTTACATTACAGGCGTATACAAATTTATAATCATTGCTGATCGCCAGGAAGTCGGGGTTCTCAATCCCTTCAATTTGGTTTAAAAAAGCAACCTTGCCTGTTTCTGTATTAAAGCGGTAAACAGCTATCCCGTTGCCTGCATTGGCTCCGGTGTACCCTCCCAACAGCAAGTCGTAAGTTTTAGCAAGCGGCGCAGCTTTTTTTTGTGCGAGGCCCGCCAGCGGCAATAGCAGCAGTAAGGCTATTTGTAACTTCTTCATGATAAGCAGCATAATTGGTTTATACTGCAAGGTAATAAAATCAGCAATAAAAAATAGTTGGGCTATATCCAACGCTGCATTAAATCACCCTCTTATCTTGATCCGTCATCATTATTGATGCCTCTTTTTGTTTTCTTGATGGATTCCTTCAGCTTGCCAAAATTATAGTTAAGGCTGAAGTTAAATGTCCGGAAATAGTTTTGATTGGTAACCGTTTGTGCAAAGTTAGTGCCTTTGGTTTCGGTGATAGTGTTGCGGTATTTAGTAAATGGGTTACTGACCGATGCCGATAAAGACAGCTTATTTTTTATTAACTGCTTACTGGCATAAACCGACGGACTTAAAGAACCGTTAGTCGAGCCCTGTAAGCCGGTTGGATTGCGGCCATTAACAGACACGGATGCACCCACGCGCCAGCTATCATTTATGTTGTAATTGGTAGATGACGTGCTGCTAAAAACCACAAAGTTCTGCTTACTTGTTCCGCCATCAACCGGGCCCTCTATCTTAAAATACATGAAATTGGTGTTAATGCTGATGTCCCAGCCTTTAGCTATCGGGTAGTTAAAGGCGATTGCATTGCCTATCCCAAAAACCGACCCGGTGTTTTTATAGGTGCTGTAAGTTACGTTGGTAGCCGGGTCAAGCGTTGATACCAGCAGATCAAGGTTTTTACCGAAATCATAAAATACGCTTACATTAAAGTTGGCTTTTTTTGACAGGCTATAACCCAGCCGCAGATCGCTCACTACAGAACGGCTTAACCCGGGGTTGCCTGATGAATAAAAGTTGGGGTTCGAGCGATCGACAAATGGATTTAATTTATTGATACCCGGACGTTTTAAGCGCTGGCTAAAACCCAGGTTTAAGCCGCTGGTAACATCCAAAGGAATATTAATGGCTATTGACGGCAGCAAATTCAAATATCGTTGATGCGCTGCCGACGAGGTGGAAATAAAATCAGCGTCGGTAGTAGTATGTTCTAACCGGACACCGGCTTTAACTTCTAATTTTTTTGAAGCGTACCGCCAGGTATTATAGGCCGCCAATATGTTCTGGGTGCTATTGTACGTGTTCGATAAAGCTGTAACGCGGTCAAAGTTGCCGGTAACAGGATTAAACGCATTCGACTGGAAATCGCTGGAGTTATCCCTGAAAATACTTTTTACGCCTGCCTCAACAGTCCATTGTTTAAACCCTTTTACCAGGTCCACTTGTGCAGTATGCTCGGAAGCGCTGCTGGTGTTATCCTGGTTATAATCAGGATCGGTATAATTAACACGATTGCTAAATGCAATATCATTATGGCTGCTGTTTGTATACTTAAAATAGCGGTAAGAAAATGTCAGCAATTTTTTCTGGTCATTTTTAAAACCCAGCTGGTAGTTTACGCCGGCATCCAAACCCTTCCCGCGGCCATCATTGTCATTGCCTATATTGTAGGCAATAGGGCCCACGGTTTGATTTAATACAGATACTTGATCGCTAAAGCCATTATTGCGGCTGCCGTTAATATTAAACTGCGCCGACACCAGGTTATAAGGATTTATCTCATAACTCAGCTCCGTCCCCAGGTAGCCGTTTTTATTATCAGAGCGGGTGCTGCCCTGCTGGATCAGGTTTGTTGGATTAGCGCCCGTTGTTGTACGGGTGTTTAATGTTGTAGTAGCTGGATTATCGGTAAGGTTGCCGCCGCCAAATACCGACAGCCCTAGCTTACCGGCCTTTGCCGTAAAAGATGTACCTGCGCCCGGGCCGGTTGGGGTACGTTCGTTTATATTCAGGGTGCCGTTATAGCCATCAACCAGTTTTTTGTTGGTGATGATATTGATGATCCCACCCAACCCTTCGGCATCATATTTTGCCGGCGGTGTGGTATAAACCTCAATGCGCTGAATAGTTGATGCCGGCATGCTGCGTAATATGCTTTTGGCATCGCGTTCCATCAGGCTTGATGGCTTGCCGTTTATCAGTATCTTATAGCTGGTATTACCTTTAAGCATAATGTTTTCATTACCATCCACCGTAACAAAAGGCACCTTGCGCATCATTTCCAGCACGCTGCTAAATTTACTTTGGGGGTCGGCCTGCAGGTCGTAGGTAATGCGGTCAGCTTCCTGCTTAATAGTGGGTTTGTTAGCCTTAATGGCGACTTCTTTTAGCGTCTTATCCTGGGCAAAAAGGTTAAAGCCAATAAAAATAAGGGTTGCTGTTAATATAATTTTAAGGTTGATGATGAGTTTCATGGCTGATTTTTTTTAGGCAAAAAGTGGCCGGCAAGCACTTAAATGGTGCTTTTACAGGGTAATTTAAACTTGGCTTATTTGATTTTGAGATCTTAAGTGATCACGATTGCTTTTGCTTTTTGATAATTATATAGCTTAATATCAAACTGAATCCGCCGAAGAGGCAAACCATGGATATATAGCTTATACCTTCTTCAATTTCGCAATAAGTATGTAATACCGATCCCATTAAAAAACCAATTGCTATCCCAACCAGGAACATACCGTATTTTAGGGTTGCTAAATTATAGTTTGTTTTGGGGAAGGGGGGTATAGTTAAATTTCGTTCTAACATGTTCATCCGCTCGCGGTGGCGGGTCATTAAAAACACATATACCATGCCGAACACGGCGGCAAATAAGGTAATGGATACTATGGCGTCTCTGGTAACTTCCTGCATAATCGTAGTTTTATTATAGCGCTAACTTTAGCTGCTTACCCCATATGACCGGAAATACCGCCACCCGGATACAGAATATTTAAAATAATTTTATTGTAACCACTTTCGCCGTTTTACAGTCTCATGTATAATGGATCATACCGAAGACGGGTACTATATAGAAAAAGTTAAAAATGGAAACCCGGATTCCTTCGCATTCCTTGTTGATAAATATAAGGACATGGTTTATAGTATCTCTATAAAAATTCTGCGTGACCAGGATAATGCCCGGGACCTTGCCCAGGAATGTTTTGTAAAAGCTTATCAGCAGATCCATAAATTTGAGGGCAAATCAAAATTCTCAACCTGGTTGTATACAATAGCTTACCGTACGGCTGTTACCAAGTTAAAGGAAAACCGGGTTGAAACGATAACAATGAGCGATTATACCGACGAGATCGCGGACCATTTGCCCGGGCAGTTTGAGCAATTACAGGCCAAACAGGTAAAGCAATATGTACAGGCGGCCATTCAGAAACTACCGCAGACAGACGCCTTACTGGTAACCTTGTATTACATAAATGATTTACCGGTAAAAGAAATTGAAGAAATTACGGGCCTGTCAAAGCCAAATGTTAAAATAAAATTGTTCAGGGCCCGTAAGGTATTGGAGCGGGATTTAAAGTTTTTGCTGGATAGTGAAATGAAAGTTATTGATGAGAGCTAATAAAAAAGACGCCTTTAAAAAAGTTATAAAGCTTGCTGCTGAGGATAAAGCAGCCGTTAACTTTACCGGTAGTATAATGAACAGCATACACGCTGATGTACAGCGCGAAGCGGTATTAAAATCCATTTTACAACGGCAGCCGACTGAAAGCCCGGCATTTGACTTTACAATAACTGTAATGGCGCAGATAGCAATAAAAGCCCGGCCTGCAAATATTTACAAACCAATAATCACCAGCAAAGCATGGTATGGCATTGCGGCAATGGTTGCAGTCTTTTTGATATTGATTGGTTTATCCAATCCGGCCGGGCGCCCGGCATCAACCCAAAATCCTACCTTAAGCTTGTCAAATCATATCAACGCCATACCGCCCATATATTTTATGACGATAATTATTGCCGGTACATTGTTGTTTATTGATTACCTGATTACCCAACGGTCAAAAAGAGGGCAAACCGGCCGTATTGATACTTCGCCTGTATAAATAATCTTCCCGGCCCTAGTTAGAAATCTTTTCATTCTTCGATAAGCCTCCTTCCTTATACCTCGTTTTTCAATGCTCAGGTACAGATAAGTTACAAACCCATTTCCTTTTTCAGGAACTGCCCGGTAAAACTATTTTTTACTTTACACAAGCCCTCAGGCGTACCCGAGAACAGGATATTGCCGCCGCCCGATCCGCCTTCGGGGCCCAAATCAATAACATGGTCAACCACTTTAATAACATCCAGGTTATGCTCGATAACCAGCACGGTATTACCCTTATCAACCAATTGGTATAGGACGCCTAACAGCACGTTAATGTCCTCAAAGTGTAAGCCGGTTGTAGGTTCGTCCAATATGTAGAAAGTATTGCCCGTGTCTTTTTTTGAAAGCTCGGTGGCCAGTTTTACGCGTTGCGCCTCGCCGCCCGACAACGTGGTTGACGACTGCCCCAAACGGATATAACCCAGACCCACATCCAACAAGGTTTTTACCTTACGATAGATAGACGGGATATGCTCAAAAAACGGCACGGCATCCTCAATACTCATATCCAGCACATCGCTTATTGATTTGCCTTTGTAGCGCACTTCCAGTGTTTCCCTGTTGTATCTCCGGCCGCCGCATTCTTCGCAAGGCACCTGTACATCCGGTAAAAAGTTCATTTCAATAACTTTCATGCCGGCGCCCTGGCAGGTTTCGCAACGTCCGCCTTTTACATTGAATGAGAAGCGGCCCGGTTTATAGCCACGGATCCTCGATTCAGGCAACGCAACATATAAATTACGGATATCAGAGAATACACCGGTATATGTTGCCGGGTTCGACCGCGGTGTACGGCCAATAGCGGTCTGGTCTATCTCAATTACTTTATCAATATTTTCTAACCCTTCAATCTTTTCATAAGGCAGCGGGTGTTTCTTCGCCCTGAAAAAATGATGGTTCAGGATAGGGTAAAGTGTTTCGGTGATCAAACTTGATTTGCCACTGCCGGATACACCGGTAATGCCAATCAGCTTACCCAGCGGAAACTCAGCGCTAACCTTTTTTAAGTTATGCCCGGTTGCTTTTTTTAAGGCTAATGTTTTGCCATTACCCTCGCGACGTTTTTTTGGTATGGCAATCTCGCGCTCACCGTTAATATATGACGTAGTAAGTGTGTGATGCTTCATTAACTCGGCCGGGGTACCCTGTGCCACAATCTGCCCGCCGTGAACGCCGGCCGCCGGGCCCATGTCGATAACGTGGTCGGCTTCCAGGATCATGTCCTTATCATGCTCAACAACTAATACGGTGTTACCCAGGTCGCGCAAGTTTTTAAGAGCATTTATCAGGCGTTCGTTGTCGCGTTGGTGCAAGCCAATGCTGGGCTCGTCCAAAATGTACATCACATTCATTAGCTGCGAGCCTATTTGGGTAGCCAGCCTGATTCGCTGCGCTTCACCGCCCGACAGCGTTTTTGCTGTACGGTCCAGCGTTAAATAACTAAGCCCCACATCCATCAAAAACACTATACGTGCGCGAATTTCTTTTAAAATTTCTTTGGCGATAACGTTCTGACGTTCTGTTAACCTGTCTTCCAGGTTTTCAAACCATTCCTGCAACGTGCGGATATCCATAATGGACAGCTCGAATATGTTTTTATGATCGACCTTGAAGTTTAACGATTCTTTTTTCAGTCTTGCACCATCACATACCGGGCAGGTTTTTAGCACCCGATAGTTTTCCATGTCATCCATGCCTTCGTCACCGCGGCGCTCCTGCTGTTCTTCCAGCATCCTTATAATGCCGTCAAAAGTGATCTGGTAGCTTTGTACATTCCACTTGTTATATTCAACAGAAACGGTTACCATTTCATTGGTGCCGTTAAGGATAATATCCAGCTTGTCTTTCTCTAATTTCTCTATTGGCGTGGATAAAGAAAACTCAAACTTTTTACCCAATGCTTTTAATACCTGGAAGATCCAGGTTTCGCGGTATTCGCCCAATGGGGCAAGCCCGCCGTTCAGGATGCTTAATTTAGGATTAGGGATAACCGAGGCTTCATCGACCTCGAAAATATAACCCAGGCCGTTACACTTCTCGCAGGCGCCATAAGGCGAATTAAATGAAAAAGTATTAGGCTGCGGCTCATCATAAGAGATCCCCGAAACCGGGTCCATCAAATATTTACTAAAGTAAGCTACGTTGTTATCCTTATCGCCTATGCGGATAATGCCTTTGGCGATCTTTAACGCGGCCTGTATGGATGTGTATAATCGTTTGCTATCGGCCTCGCTTACAACCAGGCGGTCAACCACGATATCGATATCATGAATTTTATAGCGGTCAAGCTGCATTTTAGGTTCAACGTCGGCAATGTCACCGTCAATCCAAACCTTTAAATACCCCTGCTTACGGATCTGTTCAAACAACTCGCGGTAATGGCCCTTGCGTGCTTTAACAACGGGGGCCAATATATTTATAGGCTGGCCGTCAAACCGTTCAAAAATAGTCTTCAGGATCTGGTCTTCGCTCATCCGCTCCATCTTCTCACCGCTGACATACGAGTAGGCATCGCCTGTACGGGCAAACAGCAGGCGCATAAAATCATAGATCTCGGTAATAGTACCTACGGTAGAGCGCGGATTTTTACTGGTGGTTTTTTGTTCGATAGCGATTACGGGGCTCAGGCCTGATACCTTATCTACGTCCGGGCGTTCCATACCGCCCATAAACTGGCGCGAGTAGGCCGAAAAGGTTTCCATATAACGGCGCTGCCCTTCGGCATAGATCGTGTCAAATGCTAAAGATGATTTACCACTGCCACTTAAACCGGTAATAACCACCAGCTGGTTACGCGGAAAAGAAACATCAATGTTTTTTAGATTATGTACCCGGGCTCCGTAAACTTCAACTTCACTTTGCTCGCCCAGATCAATAGTTTTTTTGCTCATATATTATTAGTGGCAGTATATAAACCCCAACCAATGGGGTTGGTTTCGTCTTTATTTAAATTGCTAAAATTTTACGCAAATATAAACAAAAAAGCCCGATCTGTCATCTGGACAGGCCGGGCTGGTGGTGCTCCGTAATAAAATTTTACTGTTACGTGTTAGTTGTAAGCAATAAAGTTTTTAGGCTGTAAATAGCTATAGTAATTGTTGTAACCATACTGTTTTGGATTAGCGATAATAGCTTTCATGGCAATAAGGTTGTACACATAATTGCCCGTTTCGCGGTTTAACTTCATCCTAAAGTAGTTGTCTTCGCTTTGGCTGTTAATGGCTTTGGCTAATTTAATTGAGCCGTTGTTATAAGCTGCGGCCGCAAGGGTCCAGCTTTTAAACTCGCCGTGCAGCTCTTTAATATACCTGCAGGCGGCAATTGTTGCCTTGCGGATATTTAAGCGCTCATCAATACCATGACCGACCTTTAAACCATAGGTGCGTGCAGTACCCGGCATAAATTGCCACAAACCTGACGCGCCTTTTGATGAGGTGCCTTCTTTTAAACCCGACTCGACCAATGGCAAATATTTAAAATCTTCAGGAATTCCGTAGGCTTTTAAAATTGGCTCAATTATTGGAAATAATCTTTCGGCCTTGATTTGCAGAATGTGCGAATGAATAGTGCGGTAGTTGTGCTTTTTTAGTGAATACTGCATTTTGCGGTATACTGCCTCACTCGTCGGAATAGATTCGTTTGCGAAACTGTAACCAGCCGCGGTAACATTATTATCAGAGATAAACTTAGTGGTAAAAGTGGCCGTTTTTGGCCTGGATTTTGCAATAATAGTGCTGCAAATGTTAAGCTTGAAAATGACAGCCAGCACGACTATTACGGAGCACGTAATTAAGTGTTTGTTAATCATTTTTTTTCTATTCATAGAACAATCCATTTTGGTAAATGTTGTACAAAGGTACGGTATACAAAGCAGATTGTCAAACACTTAAGACCCCCTTAGTGTTTTGAGAATTTAAAAATAGTTTAAAAATCGACGTTTAAAGGGGTTTAAACGCAGTTTTTAGACCGGTGAAAAAAGTTGAAAAAACTATAAAAAAACGGCTTGAAAAACGTACTTTTGACCCTCACGCTGCGAAAGCGCAAACTAAAAAACTATGGTATTTAAAAGACCAACAAACAGTCGCGATGACCGGAATGGCAAATCAAAAGGTCCTTCAAAAAGCAGCGACAATAAACGAGCTTCTGCCCCCCGCGGCAAGTCTTCAAGAAGCGCCGACAAATCCGGCAATGACAGCACTAAAAAAAGATACAGCAGCGGCCCTGCCGCCGAGCGCAGTTCTTTTTCATCGGGTGCCGAAAAGAAAAGTTTCGGTCCGCGCAAGCCATACTCTGGCCGCCCAACCGGTAACGGAGAGGAAGAAAGACCAAAAAGAGCATACGGCGGCGGTGAGCCGGCCGGCGAAAAGAAAAGCTTTGCACCACGTAATAAACCCTACACTGGCCGCCCAACCGGCAGCGAAGAAGACAGACCGAAAAGAAGTTTTGGTGGTGATAAGAAAGAATTTTCACCACGCAGCAAACCCTACTCCGGCAGAAGCGCAGGTGACGAAGATCGCCCCAAAAAGAGCTTTAGTGACGAACGTCCGAAAAAGAGTTTTGACGATGATCGTCCAAAAAGAAGCTTTGGCAGTGACGCACCAAGAAACAGGAAGCCAACAGGTGCCGATTTTGGCGACAAACCAAAAGGTACGTTTGGTGATAAACCCGCCGGCGACCGTAAATTTAGTTCGAGACCAACGATAGGTTATAAAAAACGGGATGATGATGATGCCCCGGCCCGAAAACCTGTTTATGATAAAATAACCCGTGACAGGGATGCACCCGTAAAAACACTTCGTGCAAAAAAACCTGCAAAAAAAGCAGCGGATGACGGGCTGATCCGCCTTAATCGGTATATAGCCAATGCTGGCATCTGCTCACGCCGTAAGGCTGATGAACTAATCATTGCAGGTGTGGTATCTGTTAATGGTGAGGTTGTGAATGAGCTGGGTTTGAAAGTTGACCCGATGAAGGATGAGATCCGTTATAACGGGGAAACTCTTAAACGCGAGAAGAACGTTTACGTTTTGTTAAATAAACCCAAAGACTACATTACCACTACTGACGATCCACAGGAACGGCGTACCGTAATGCAGTTGGTTGAAAAAGCCAGCCGCGAGCGGATCTATCCTATCGGCAGGCTTGACCGTAATACAACGGGGTTATTATTAATGACCAATGATGGCGACCTGGCAGATAAACTTTCGCATCCGCGCAGTAACATTACTAAATTGTACCATGTTGAGCTAAGCAAAAGCCTGGCTCAGGGCGACCTGAATAAATTACTATTTGGCCTGGAGCTTGAAGACGGCCCGATAAAGCCAGACTCGGTGTCATATGTAACCGGCGGTACAAAAAAAGAAGTAGGCGTGCAGATCCATAGCGGCAAAAACCGCATTGTACGCCGTATGTTTGAACACCTGGGCTACGAAGTGGTGAAATTAGACAGGGTGGTATATGCCAACCTTACTAAAAAAGATCTGCCACGCGGCCGCTGGCGTTTTCTTGATGAAAAAGAAGTCATACAGCTAAAACATTTGATAAAGTAAACCGACAAACCTCCTCTAATGAGCAGGTTTGCAGATATTAAGAAAAGCCCTGCGGTTGCGGGGCTTTTTTGTGGATTTTATTACCTTGCATTATAAACAAGTATTGAAAGCCATGAAAAAGCTATTATTTCTATTTGCATTGATATCGCCGGTATTTTGCCTGGCGCAAAAGAAAAATACGGGACCAAAAGTTTTTGACCTGGTAATAGGGACCTACACCGGCACCACGCCAACTTCAAGCAAAGGGATATACATCTATCGTTTTTATGCCGAACGGGGAGAGGTTGCTTATTTAAGCGAGATAGAAACTGCAAACCCTTCTTATCTGGCCATATCACAAAACCAGCAATATATCTATGCGGTAAATGAAAATAACGAAATTACGGCCAGCAGCGTAACCGCGTTTAAATTTAATAAGAACAGCGGAAAAATAGAGCAGCTAAATTCACAACCTTCTGTGGGGTCTCCTGCTTATATTGCTGTTGACAAAGCTCAGAAAAATGTATTTATAGCCAATTATGGCGGAGGTAGTTTACAGGTGTTCCCGATCAACAAAGACGGATCACTGGGTGCATCTACCCAAACTATTACGGATAAAGGCTCCGGCCCCGATCAAATGAGACAAGCGCAACCGCATGTCCATTCTGCCATGTTAACGCCCGACGAAAAGTATTTAATAACAACCGATCTGGGCACCGATAAAATAAACATTTACCGTTACCACGCTTCAAAAATCCCGCCTCTGACACCAGCAACCATACCTTTTATCAGCACCGCAGGTGGCTCGGGCCCTCGTCATAACGATTTTGCCCCCAATGGTAAATTTATGTACAACATACAGGAGATGGCGGCTTCAATTACAGCTTATGCTTATAATGATGGCGAGCTAAAGGAATTACAAACCGTTAAGATGATGCCCGACGATTTTAAAGGCGTTAATGGTGCAGCTGACATCCATGTATCGCCTGACGGAAAATATTTATATGCTACCAACAGGGGGACGGCCAACCAGATAGTGGTCTATGCCATTGATCAGCTAACCGGTAAACTAACTTTTGTTGAGCGATACAAAACAGGTGGTGAGAATCCCCGCAATTTTATAATCGATCCGACAGGTAATTATCTATTGGTTGGCACGACCAACCGGGTTAACATTTTCAAAGTGGATAAGCCTACGGGGCGCCTGGCGCTAACGCGCAATGTTATCAACATGGAATCAGCCGTTTGTTTAAAAATGACCCCGGTTGAATAATTATGATTAAATAGCGCGTTGTTAAAAAATCAATTCATTAATAAACATTACACTCAAGACATAACCTGGCCGGATATTGGCCGCGCTGGGTTTATAAATTGATAATGAATTATCGTTTACTAATGCAGAGATCATTATTAGTTCACTTAAAAACAAATGACGCTTATATTTTGTAATTGTACTATTCAAATCACGACTTGCAGTCTTTTTTGTAACATTGCACAAAATTATTGCTATTGACCGCTATCGCTAAGAAAATCTTTTCCTACTTTTTAAAGGCAGCCATACTGGTTTTGGCTTTCACATTTATTTACCATCAATACTTAACCAAAGGCGATAACTTAAAACAGTTTGAACTTGCAGTAAACAGGCTAAGCCATACCCAGGTTACGGTTGTAATGTCGGTAGTAGTGCTGTTGATGTTTGCCAACTGGCTGGTTGAATGTTTAAAATGGCAGCATTTAACACGGAAGCTATCTCCGATTAGCTTATGGAAATCCATCGAAGGTGTCTTTTGCGGGTTAACCTGGGCCATATTTACACCAAACCGTATTGGCGAATATGGTGGGCGCGTAATGTTTCTACCTCCGCGTAAACGTATTCATGGCGTTTTTGCCATGGCTGTCGGCTCGTTTGGACAGAATGTTATTACCAATGTGCTGGGCGCCGCAGCATTAATATGGTTTTGCTTCACCTTTTTGCATTTAAATGTCTGGGCCTATATCGGTATATCCCTACTGGGGATTGTGTTTATGACCTTGTTCCTGGTGTTTTATTTTAATATAAAATGGTTGGTATGGTTATTAAACAGTGTAGCTTTCTTAAAAAAATATCACCGGTTCTTTGATATCATGGGCACCTATAAGTTTAAGGACCTGGTTAACATCATGTGCTTTTGCTTAACCCGGTTTTTTATCTTTTCCTTTCAATATTACCTGGTTATCCATTTGCTGATACCGGAGATTCCTTTTGTTGATGTGATCCTGATGGTGTTTATTGTTTTCTTTATCCAGTCGGCCCTGCCGTCACTGGATTTATTGGACGTGCCGGTGCGCGCTACAGCATCAGCCACTTTATTTGCCTTTGTAACCCATCAGCAAATAGCCATTATAGCAGCTTTTACATCTATCTGGCTTATAAACTTAATTATTCCCGCTATTTTAGGATCAGTTTTCATCTTTAAACTCAAATTCTTTGATCGTAACCTATAGTATAATTTGCGCAATACTTACTGCCGGATACCTGGCCCTGGTGATCTATCTGATTAAAGGATGGGTTAATTTAAAACAGCCTAAAATTAACAGCAGTGGCCTCAGCACTAAAGTAACGGTGATGATAGCCGCTCGCAACGAAGCCGAGCGGATACATTTAACCATTGATGATATCCTGGCGCAGGATTACCCCAAACACTTAACAGAAGTTATCATTGTAGATGACCACTCGACCGATAACACGGCCGCTATTATACGCGTTTATGCAGACCGGGGTATTAAGTTGTTGCAGTTAAACGAAGCTGAGCCACTCAATTCGTACAAGAAAAAAGCTATTGCCAAAGCTATCAGTATGTCGGGCGGAGATTTAATGGTAGCTACGGATGCCGATTGTCGCATGGGGCCAAAATGGCTGTCATCGGTTGTTGGTTATTATGAGGCCGAACAGCCGGTCATGATCTCATCGCCGGTGATATTCTTCGAGGAAAAATCGCTTTTTGAGCGGATGCAAACGCTGGAGTTTTCATTCCTTATCGGTATTGGCGCTTCTTTTATCGGTAATAAAAGAGCGTCAACCTGCAACGGGGCAAACCTGGCCTACCGCAAAGATATTTTTTATGAAGTTGGCGGTTTTAGCGGTATTGATGAATTGGCATCAGGCGATGACGAATTATTGCTGCAAAAAATCGCCGAGCGTTTCCCCGGCCGCATCGGGTTTTTAAATCAGCGCGAAGCCATTGTTTACACGCATGCCAAATACACCCTGAATGCATTTTTACAGCAACGCCGGCGCTGGGCCTCCAAATCAACCAAATACAAGGATAAAAAAATTATAGCGGTAGCCATATTTATGTGGTTTTTTAACATAACTATGCTGGTAAATATTATACTTGGTTTTTTTGACGTGGTTTTCTTCAAAATATTCCTGGCACAGTTTATCATAAAATACCTGATTGAGTTTTCGTTTTTGTACCTGATCTGCTCTTTCTTTAAACGCCGCAGCCTTTTATCATTGCTTATAATAGTAGCGCCGCTGCATATGGTCTACCTTGCCTACCTGGGTTTGATGGGCACTACCCGCAAATACGATTGGAAGGGCCGTATGGTTAAATAGAACCGCTGATTTAGTTGGGTTGATTTAGCTACCCAAATCATCGAAATCTCATAATCTTTAAAATAAACAGTACCGATTGCCAGTGCCCTCAATTTAACCGATATTTAGCCAAACGGAAAAATAAACACTTGGCAGAACTTACACCGACACAGCGTACCTGGAAAAACTTTAAGCGCAATAAATTTGCCGTTGTCGGGCTGTTATCTATTATCGTCTGTGTAATAGTGGCTATAGCTGGTTACCTGATCATGCCCGACTCCACGCCGCTTGCCAATAATCAAACCATACAGCTCAGCATTAAAAAGCCTGGATCAAAATTTATGATGCTGCACTTAAAAAAGGCCGAGCATATAGATCCGGTAGGCTTTTTTACCAAAATGCTTTTTGGCCAGCCGGCATTTTACCGTGATATACCTATTACCAACTATAAGGTAACCGGCAGCGCCATACAGGTAAATGAATATATTGGCGACGAGGACAAGCCCGAGAAAAAGACCTATCAATTACCTCCCGCGGTAATAGCGCAAGGGCCGCGTGCTTATATCACTCACAAAACCTTTTTATTAGGAACCGATGTTTACGGCCGCGATATGTTGAGCCGCCTGATATTAGGCGCACGTATATCTTTATCGGTGGGACTAATGGCCGTTATCATCAGTTTACTTATTGGCATAACCGTAGGCGCAATAGCCGGTTATTTTGGCGGCTGGATAGATGCCGCATTAAGCTGGCTCATGAATATTTTATGGGCGCTGCCTGCCTTACTGTTGGTTATTGCCATCTCTTTTGCGCTTGGCAAAGGGTTATGGCAGATATTTATTGCCGTAGGATTGTCCAAGTGGGTTGAGGTTGCCCGGTTGGTACGCGGCCAGGTAATCAGCATAAAACAAACCGAATATATTGAAGCGGCAAGATCGCTTGGTTATAATAATGCACGCATTATTCGCAGGCACATCCTGCCTAATATAGCAGGGCCCATTTTGGTGATGGCATCTTCAAACTTTGCCTCGGCTATATTGCTGGAAGCCGGACTTAGTTTCCTGGGATTTGGCGCGCAGCCGCCTATGCCCACCTGGGGCAGCATGATTAAAGAACATTATGGCTATATCATCATGGATTCGGCATACTTATCTATAATACCCGGGGTAGCTATCATGCTGATAGTCTACGCCTTTAACCTGGTAACGGTTGGGCTAAGAGATGCTTTTGACATAAAATCGCAAAGCACACGTATTTAAATATATTTTTTCTCTAATTTAGGCTCTCCGAGACTCAAAATGCAAAACACTGGACAGTCCTCCGGAGAGGACGAATTAATCAGGTTACTGTTAAAAAGGCAGTCAGAGTTAAACTCTTTATTAGAGATAACCCGGGCTATCAATAAAAACGCGGCTACCGCTGTTTTAATACAGATGCTTGAGGTGATTTTACAAAATTATCTGCAGGTAGGCACCTTTCGTTTTTTAATTGAGAAGGACAACAGCTATGCCTGTATCTCAAAATATGGCGGCAGTTTTGAGCGGGTAAGCGCCTTACACTATGCCTGCACAACGCTTAATAAAGTAAAAACGCCCGAGTCGCTTGCCGGAAACACCAACGACATCCTTAAAAAATACGATTACTTTATTCCCATATATCATAAAAGCAAGGCACTTGCCTTTGCTCTGATCGGCGAGTTTAATACCTCGGGCGAGATGCTCAACAACGATCTGAATTTTATACAGACGATGATCAATGTGGTGGTAGTAGCATTGGAGAATAAAAAGCTGTTTCGTGAGCGCTTGCAAACCGAACGACTGCAACGGGAGATGGAACTGGCGGCCGAGGTACAAAATATGCTTATCCCCCTGCGCATGCATAAGGATGAAAGTGTAGAGATAGGCGCTAAATACCTGCCGCATCAAAATATCGGCGGCGATTATTATGATTTTATCCGCCTTAATGAAAATGAGTTTTTATGGTGTATTGCTGATGTATCCGGCAAAGGGGTATCCGCTGCATTGCTGATGGCCAATTTCCAGGCCAGCCTGCATGCCTGGTCGACGGTTGAGGATGATTTGACCAACATTATTGACCGGCTGAACCAAAAGGTAGTTTCCAACACCCAGGGCGAACGGTTCATCACCCTGTTCATTGCCAAGTACAATGAGCAAACCCGCAAGCTTAATTATATCAACGCAGGGCATAACGCCACCATTTTATACTCGGAGGGCGAGGCTATCCCGCTTAAATTGGGCACCACTATGATAGGCGCCTTTGAGCAGCTGCCTTTTTTAAATGAAGGCGAGATAGACATTGAACCCGGCAGCCTGCTGGTAAATTATACCGATGGCTTACTTGATTTTGAACCTTACAGCGATAAGATCTGGAACGAAGAAAGACTGATGGACTTTGTGCTGGCCCACGGCGAATTATCACCCGACAATTTTAACCAAAAATTGATGGACCATTTAAACATCGGCATAAAAGGTAAGCCTATTGATGATATCACGATATTGACGTTGCGGATATTTTAATATTTAGGGCTAACTGTAACATAATGCCTTAGCTGGTGTCTTCTCAATAGCTTTTCACAACAACACTACTACAATGGCTTTTAAAAGATTCTTGTTGCTTCTAAGTTTGGTCTTGATTATTGCTTCATCAGCCGGTAAAGCGCAACCGTTAAAACCAATTGATCATGGATTGCAGGAGTTTACTTTGAGGGATGCCAAACTAGGATTGATCCGATTTTATGTTGACCTTGAGAATATTAAAAAAAAACAGCCTTTTTTTATTGAGGTGAACGGAAGCGGCGGCCTGCCACTCTGTATCTATATAAAAGGCAAAGGGTTTGGCAGTATTTACAATACATTTAACGAACAGCTTAAAGCTGCAACTCAAAAAGATTTTCACTATATTATTTTAGGTAAACCGGGCACCCCGTTCTGCGATACGATCAGGACAAAAGATGACGCTAAACATTTCGACGCACATCAGCTTATTGCCAATTATAAGTTCTCTGATGAATATACAAACCAACTTAGTTTAGGCTGGCGCGTAGCCGCAACAAAAAAAGTCATAACCTATCTTATTAAACAGGGCTATTGGGACGGAACAAAAATTGTAGCTTACGGCTATTCTGAAGGGGGCCAGGTAGTCTCATTGCTGGCTGTTGCCGATAAACGGATAACCCATGTTATTGATGTGGTGGGCAGCGGTTTAAATCAATTTTATGATGGCATTACTGCCTGGCGCATAAAAGCAGCAAAAGTCGAAATCAGTCATAAACAAGCACAGGACAGTATAGACGCCGAACTAAAAAAAATCAAAGATATATACGCGAATCCCAATAGCACGAAAAAGGAATATTTGGGTCATACTTATAAACGATGGGCCAGTTTTGGGCTTAATCCTCCCTTCGAAAAGTTGCGGATGCTTAATATCCCAATTTACATGATTGTGGCAACCGCAGATGAAAGTTCGCCTATTTATGGACTTGACTATGTACAGCTTGATTTTATAAGGCTCGGAAAGAAAAATTTAACTTATGAGCCTTGTGTCGGTTGCGATCATTATTTAAATAATATTGATACTGCAAAAACAACGGTTCATGAGGATTATAATGCCAAAATATTAAAGTGGCTGGGTAAATAGTGCCTCCTGCCCTCTCCAAACGAGAGGGTTTTGATTAGCCTACAATTATTTTTATATGTTCACCTGATGGGGCACTGTTGATAAATTGCTAAAAACACCTCCTCTTAAAATAATAATTTTGTATTACACGTTAAAGCTCCAATGTTATTAGCCAGATACCAGCATGAATTTATTGAAGCAGGTTGCGACGAAGCCGGCCGCGGCTGCCTGGCCGGGCCTGTATTTGCCGCTGCTGTTATTTTGCCGCATGATTTTGAACACGAGCTGTTAAACGACTCAAAGCTCATCCCTGAAGAACTACGCTATGCCCTGCGCACAGAGATAGAACAAAATGCCATTGCTTATGCCGTAGCATCGGCTGATAGCTTGGAGATAGACGAGATCAACATCCTTAACGCCTCGTTCCTGGCTATGCACCGCGCTATCGAAAAATTGCATTTAACGCCCCAGTTTTTAATTATTGACGGTAACCGGTTTAATAAGCACCCAACCATACCACATGCCTGTGTTGTTAAAGGCGACAGCAAATATTTGAGCATCGCCGCCGCCTCTATTCTTGCCAAAACCTATCGCGACGATTACATGAAGCAGATAGCCCTTGAGCACCCCGAATACGACTGGCACAGTAACAAAGGCTACGCTACTTTAAAACACCGCCAGTGTATTTTAAAAAATGGTTATACGCCTTATCACCGCCGCAGCTTTAGCGTAAGTTTTGAAACCGACGGGGTGATGATCCAGGTAATTGAATAATGACCCTGATATTATTATCGGGGCCGGTTACACCTTGATACTGTAAGCTTAGAATAGTATTTTTGGTAAAAACCAAACCCATTGAAGATCCTTATACTAAGCCATCGTGTTCCTTTTCCGCAAAATGGCGGATACGCGATTGTGGTAGCCAATACCATAAAAGGCCTGGTTAGTACCGGTCATGACGTTTCATTGGTTGCCCTTAATGCCAGGCGCAACAATCATGAAAGCCGTCTGCCTGATGAAGATCTGATGGGTAAAATAAATTACCGGGCCTATGATATTGACACCACTGTTACCGTATTAGGCGTCGCCATTAATTTATTCAGCAAAACTTCTTTTAATGTCGACCGGTTTTATGACCCCGAGTTTGAAACCCTGCTGATCCGCGAGTTGCGCAATACCAATTATGATATCATCCAGTTTGAGGGCCTGTTTGTTTCGCTGTATCTGCCGGCGGTCCGCAAACATTCCAAAGCAAAGCTGATCTACCGGGCACATAATATTGAGAACCAGATATGGTGGCGGCTATCGCAGCAAAAGGTTGATCCATTTAAAAAATCATATTTGCGGATGCATGCCCGCCGTATAAAAAGTTATGAGCAGCAACAATTAAATAAGTTTGATGCCATTGCCGTATTTACAAATCAGGACAAAAACACCTTGCTTGAATATGGGATAAATGTCCCGATTGAAGTTTTGCCGGTTGGCTTACGGCTGGAAAAATATGTTGTCGATATCAGCAAGACCGAATTTCCGAGCCTGTTCTTTTTAGGGTCGTTAGACTGGTTGCCCAACCGGGAGGGCGTAGAGTGGTTTTTAGATACCTTTATTAATGACCTTACCAGCGGCGACCTCCCCGTTAAGCTATATGTTGCCGGCAATGATATTCCTGAGCGGTTTGATGACTATGAGGCACTGGGTAAAATATTTATACAGGGCGAGGTGGATGACGCGCTGGAGTTTGTAAACAGCAAATCCATCATGATAGTTCCCTTGCTTTCAGGCGGGGGCATGCGGGTTAAGATTGTGGAAGGCATGGCTATGCAAAAGTGTATTATTTCCACGTCGCTGGGGGCTGAGGGGATTAACTTTAAAAATGGCCATGACATATTAATAGCCAATAACCGCGAAGAGTTTTTTAACGCAATACAGCGATGTATCCGCGACGAAGCGTTTTGTATCCAGCTTGGCAAAAACGCCCGCCTGCTGGCAGAAAAAGAACACGACATAAACGTGGTTACCAAAAATTTGGTAAAGTTTTACGCGGCTTGCTGCAAGGAATAAGCTGCTGTTGAAATCAGGAATTTTCATAAATATATTTTTAAATATAGTATTGGCAAAAATTCTGTTGCGTTCCGGCTAATTTCCTGACCCTAGGTTGTCTCAGCAAAATCCTTGTGACTATCGTAAATTCTGCCTGTTTTTTACTACTTTTATGCCAAATATAATTTGGTTATGAAAAACACCGCCCTTAGCGAAACCCATATAAAAGCAGGTGCCAAAATGGTACCTTTTGCCGGTTATAACATGCCGGTACAATATGCAGGCATCAATGCCGAACATGAAACCGTGCGTAAAGCCGTAGGCGTGTTTGATGTTAGCCACATGGGCGAGTTTATTTTAAAGGGCGAGAATGCGCTTGACCTGATTCAACGGGTAAGCAGTAACGACGCCTCGAAACTGTATGACGGCAAAGTTCAGTACTCTTGCCTGCCAAATAACGATGGCGGTATTGTTGATGACCTGCTGGTTTATCGTATCGACGAGAAAACCTATATGCTGGTAGTAAACGCGTCAAATATCGAAAAAGACTGGAACTGGATAAGTCAGTTTAACACCAATGGTGTTGATATGAAAAATATATCAGACCGCACCTCACTGTTAGCCGTACAGGGCCCTAAAGCTGCTGAAGCGCTGCAGAGCCTGACAGACATTGATCTTGGATCAATGGAATACTATACATTTAAAAAAGGAAAGTTTGCCGGTATTGATAACGTTATCGTGTCAGCAACCGGTTATACCGGCGCAGGTGGTTTTGAGTTATATTTTGACAATGACCATGCCGGGGCTATATGGGACGCCGTATTTAAAGCCGGCGAGCCTTTTGGCATTAAGCCCATTGGTTTGGGCGCCCGCGATACACTCAGGCTGGAAATGGGTTTCTGCCTGTATGGTAATGATATTGATGACACAACATCTCCGCTGGAGGCCGGCTTAGGCTGGGTAACCAAGTTTAATAAAGAGTTTACCAATTCGGCCGCCCTGCAGGAACAAAAAGCCGCAGGTATATCCCAAAAGCTGGTTGGCTTTGAAATGATCGACCGCGGCATCCCACGCCATGATTATGAAATAGTTGATGCTGATGGTAATATTATTGGTAAAGTAACCTCGGGCACCCAATCGCCATCGCTGCAAAAAGCCATTGGTATGGGCTATGTTAAAACAGGGTTTGCCAAAGAGGGAACAGAGATCTTTATTAAAATACGCGATAATAATGTAAAGGCCAGAATTGTTAAACCACCGTTTTATAAATAGACCATTTTGAGCTCAAAACTAGAAGTCTGCCTTACTCCCGCGCTGATACCGCTTTACGATGTGGAGGATTATATTGTGGTGGTTATTGATATTTTCAGGGCCACTACCTCTATTTGTTATGGTATTGAAAACGGCGCCGAAGCAATAATCCCGGTATCACAGGTAGAAGAGTGTAGCGCTTACCTGGAGAAAGGGGGCGACTACCTTTTAGCTGCCGAGCGTAACGGCGAAGTAGTGGAGGGGTTTGATTTCGGCAATTCGCCGTTTTCTTATACCAAAGAAAAAGTAGCCGGCAAAACCATTGTATTAACTACTACCAACGGTACCCATGCTCTGCATTTATCGCGCAACGCAAAAAAAATTGTTATTGGTGCGTTTATTAACCTAACCGCTATTTGCAATTGGTTAAAACAACAAAACCAGAACATCCTGTTAGTATGCTCGGGCTGGAAAAATAATTTTAACCTGGAGGATACTCTTTTTGCAGGAGCTGTTGTTGAGCAGCTGAAGGACAGCGATTTTGTAGTAGATGATCCTGCCATAGCTGCCAACGATCTGTATCAATTAGCCAAAGACGACCTGGATAAGTACCTCAAAAAAACATCGCATAGCGAACGCCTTAAAAAGCTGGGCATCGAGGCCGATATTGCGTTTTGCCTGAAGGTTGATTTAACCACTGCCATCCCGGTGTTGGCTGGTGAAAAGCTGGTTAAGTTAAAATAACAGGGCATCATATTGCCACTGTCTGTGGCCTATTTTAATTTCTCATTATTTTGATGCCTGTCGGCATCACGGATGTTTTTCTTTTCCATGTTTTTTTGCAGGGCTTCGGTTAGATCGATGCCGGTTTGGTTGGCCAGGCATATCAGCACAAATAAAACATCAGCCATTTCATCGGCCAGGTTAACTTCGGTATCTGATTTTTTGAACGACTGCTCGCCGTACTGCCGCGCCATAATGCGGGCAACCTCGCCAACTTCTTCCATTAAAATAGCGGTATTGGTTAGCTCATTAAAATAACGTACACCGGTGGTATTTATCCAGTGGTCTACCTGTTTTTGCGCCTCTTCAATTGTCATAGCTAGTGATTGTCTTTGTCTTTTGTATCCATGATGATGGTTACCGGCCCGTCGTTAACCAGGCTTATCTTCATATCGGCACCAAATATCCCGGTTGCTGTTTTTTTACCGGTAATGGTATCCAGCATTTTAATCATCTGTTCGTACATCGGGATTGCTTTATCCGGCCGGGCGGCTTTAATGAATGACGGACGGTTGCCTTTTTTTGTCTGGGCAAACAGCGTAAATTGCGAAATCAGCAGTATGCTTCCGTCCACATCGGCCAGGGCTTTATTCATTAAGCCGTTTTCATCGCTAAAAACGCGTAAGCCGGTTATCTTTTGCGCCAGCCATTGCAGGTCTTCTTCCGTATCAGCGTCCTCCACACCAAGCAACACCACGAAGCCGGGGCCGATCTCGCCGGTTATAGCGCCCTCAACCCTGCTGCTTGCCTGCAAAACACGTTGTATAACTGCTCTCATTTTTCAAAATCAGGAAGCAAGATAAACAAACCCGGCGTTATTTAATCCGGTCACGGAACAGGTACTGCTATGGCCGGCGACCGGTCGCTTTCGTTTTTTATCTGGTCTATCGCCGTTATTACATATAGGTAGGTTTTACCATGCTGCGTCGTATTATCTATAAAAAATGGCGTAGTGTTATATTGTATATGTAAAATATGGTCGGGCGTAGACAGGTCTATCTTCTCTTTATCCTCAAAACGATAAATCACGTATCCATAAGCCGGCTCTTCATCTTTGGCGGGCAGGGGTTCTTCCCATTTAAGTTGCACGGTACTTGTATTTGGTATCCGCGCCGCCATGAAATTACGCGGTACGTTAGGCGCTATCGAATCCAGCCATAACATTACCGGGGGCAAGGCCGGGTGCTTATAATAATTTAACCGTAATGAATCTGTAAAGCCCAGTTTGTTATCAGACAACGACTGAGAGCTGAAAAAAACGCTGCCCTGTACCCTTGGGTTACTGCGCAGTAGTTTTATTTCGTTAGGTATCTCTCCCGGATGCTTAAAGCTATTCACCTTACGTTCATTGATCCGATAGGCCGCCTGTCCTATATACAGGTGCCGGTTATAGGTGTTATCGCTCCACCAGGGCATCAGCTTTTCAAACGGTACCAGTCTATCACCTATCGGCCAGTACATTTGCGGGTTTATATAATCCACCCAGCCTTCTTTTACCCACTTGCGCGAGTCGGCATACAATTCATAATAAGAGTTTCCGCCATGCGTGTCAGATCCTTCAGCATTTTGAGCTTTGTTGGCCCAGATGCCAAACGGGCTAATGCCAAATTTTACATGTGGTTTATGCTTGTGTATGCTATCGCTCAGCATTTTTATTAGCTGGTTCACGTTGTCTCGGCGCCAGTCCCTGATGTCACTAAAGTTACTGCCGTATTGGGCATAGGTTGCAGCATCATTTATTTTCTGCCCCGCAATTTGGTAGGGGTAAAAATAGTCGTCCATATGCACCCCGTCTATATCATAATTATCAACCACATCCAAAATAACCCGTACAATATATTCGCGTACTTCGGGTATACCGGGGTTAAATGTTTTTAAGCCACCATAAGTAAAAAACCACTCTGGCTTTGTATTGGTGATATGATTGGGGCTTAACGCCGAATACTTGTTATCGGTTGTTGCACGGTAGGGGTTAAACCAGGCATGCAGCTCAATTCCGCGCCTGTGGGCCTCGGTAACAGCAAACTCCAGCGGATCATAAAACGGTGACGGCATTTGCCCCTGTTTGCCCATTAACCACTTAGACCAGGGCTCACGGCCCTTACCATAAAAGGCATCGGCAGCCGGGCGAACCTGAAACATAATGGCGTTAATACCGGTGCGCTGGTGCTGATCAAGAATAGAAACCAGCTGTTGTTTTTGCTGATCAACAGTCGACCCCTGCTGCGGCCAGTCGATATTGCCAACGGTTGCCACCCACACGCCCCTAAACTCGCGCTTGGGGTCGGCCGTAACCTTATGCAGGGCAACACTGTCTGTTTGTGCTTTTGCTTTTGTTATAACTAATAATAACGGTAACAAGAATAGAAAATAGCGTATTTGGACCATTAAAAGGCTTTCTTTAAGAACTGCAAAGATATAAACTCCTTAATACCGCTGTTTATTATGGCAAATAATAATTGTGTTTTAATCTATTTCTGCCTACTTTTATGAGCCAGCTTCCAAAATTAATTTATGCCCAATTGTAAAAACATTATCATAAATTTCACATTATTACGTATAGTTAATAATCAACTGTGTTAAATGCGGTTAAAAGAATTAACCTTTTTCGGGGCCATCCCGCCGGATTTAATTATTATTTAAGTACCAAATCAGATAATTTTTATGGAGAACCAATCATCACAAGAGCCTAAAAAAAATTCGAACGTTATTTACTTCTTAGTTGTAGTAATTGTAGCATTATTAGGCACTGACGTGTATTTATACATGAAGAAAAATAATTCAGACCAACGGGTTATTATCCAAAGTGACGAGAAAACAAGGTTACAAACAGAGTTAGACAGCTTAGAGGCACAAATAGAGCAGGTAAACTCCGGCAAAACCAGGATGACCAAAGAACTCCAGGCAAAAAACGACTCGCTTAAAGCAAAAATAAAAATATTACGGTCTGAACTGGCCAAAGGAACCCTTACCGCTGCCGAGCTAAGCAAAGCACAGGAGGATGTAAAACAACTGCGTTATTTTGTCACCAAATACACGGCAGACATTGAAGAGCTCAGGAAAGAGAATATATCTTTAACTACAGAGAGAGATACTTTAAAAAGCAACCTGACTACCGTTAGCGAAAAAGCCACCAATCTTGAAAAACAAAACCAGGACCTGGACAGCAAAGTAAAAGTTGCTTCGGCGTTAAAAGTAGCAACCACCAGCGTAGTAGGTTATAAGGTTAAAAAGAATGGTAAAGAAACCGACGAAACCAAAGCTAAAAACGTTAATAAACTTAAAATAAACTTTACGGTTGCCAGCAATAGTATAGCAACCAAGGGCTCGCATGATATTTATATCCGCATTATTGACCCGATTGGCAACCTGATAACCGGCACAGACAGCGGGACATTTAATGCCGATGGACAGGACCTGCAATCAACCTATAAAACATCTATCGACTTTAAGGACGATGGCGCGGGTTATACGGTAGATTGGGTTTACGCGTCGCCATTCCAAAAAGGAACTTATACGGTATTGCTTTATGCTGATGGTTATACCATGGGTAAAACAAGCGTAACGTTTAGATAAGATACACCACGCAAACGCCATTGCGCGGAACGAAGCAATCTCTGCACTTAAATGTGTGCGGAGGTTGCTTTTTTTGTTTAGCTGCTTTTTGCTCTGGGAATATATGCAATGGTGTTCCACTTTGAAAGTGGAACAAAACGGAACACCCTGTTCACGATTTGGAACACCATAATAGTTAAAAATATTAACCATGACGGCACAAACACTAAATTAATCGAAAATCCGAACCGGGCTCAACCCCGGAGAACCTATTTCTTCATTTTCGCTTTGGTGCCGACAGATAATAATGCCACAAAAGCATAGTAGCCACAGTTCTGTAAGGCTGCCATCGGGCGGCAACGGTTATCAATTCTTCTTTGGTAGTATCTTTCGGTAAATTCTTAACCCGCTTTAAAGCATTAACGGCCGCCAGATCGCCGATGGGGAACAAGTCGGCCCGCTGCAACACAAACATCAGGTAAACATCCACCGTCCAGTTGCCAATGCCTTTTAGTTTGACCAGCTCTACACGGATCTCATCATCGGCCATTTGCTCAAAATCGTGCAGGTTAACGTGTTGGCTGATCAGCGCTTCGGCCAAATATTTGATATAAGCTGTTTTTTGCCGGCTACAATAACAGGCCCTGAACTCTTCATCCGTTAATAACAATACCCTTGCCGGCGTCAGCTCCTGTACCCGCTCTTTCAATTTATTTAAAGCGGATAATGCCGAAGCCAACGAAACCTGCTGCTCCAAAATAATATGTACCAAGGTTTCAAACGTATTGGGGCGCGACCATAGCGGCGGATAGCCGTGGGCCCTGATGATGCTGTTGAGATCTGCATCGGCTGATGCTAGGTTATCGCAGATTTGGTGATAGTTGGCCTGGGTAAACTTGTTGAGCATATAATTGTTATCTAAAAATACTAAATTCTTTAGGATATCGCATTTACTTTTCGGATTTTTACTACATGAACAATTTGCCGCCATTAGCAGAGCGCATGCGCCCCAAAAACCTGGACGACTATGTGGGCCAGAAACACCTGGTGGGCCCGGGTGCGGTACTGCGCAAGGCCATTGAAAGCGGCGCGCTGCCGTCTATGTTGTTTTGGGGGCCACCGGGTGTTGGTAAAACCACGCTGGCTTATATTATATCACAATCGCTAGACAGGCCTTTCTTTTCGCTCAGCGCCATCAACTCGGGCGTTAAGGATGTGCGCGAGGTTATTGAAACCGCTTCGCGCTTAAAAGAAGAAGGCGATACCCTGCCGGTTTTGTTTATTGATGAGATCCACCGCTTCTCCAAATCGCAACAGGACTCGCTATTGGGAGCCGTTGAGCGCGGCATTGTAACGCTGATAGGTGCCACTACCGAAAACCCGTCGTTCGAGGTTATATCGGCTTTGCTGTCGCGGTGCCAGGTGTATATCCTGCAGCCGCTGGTTGAGGATGACCTGGTAAGTTTACTGGAGAAAGCAAAAAAAGAGGACGTGGTGCTTCGCGGGAAGCAGATCAACATCAAAGAGCACGAGGCACTCCTGCGCCTGTCGGGCGGCGATGCCCGCAAACTGCTCAATATCTTCGAGCTGCTGGTAAATGCCATCGCCGGTAAAAAAATAGAGATCACCAATAAAATAGTGTTAGACCATGTGCAGCAAAACATGGCGCTGTATGATAAAGCCGGCGAGCAGCACTATGATATTATATCGGCCTTTATCAAATCTATGCGCGGCAGCGACCCTAACGGTGCGGTTTACTGGCTGGCCCGGATGATTGCCGGCGGCGAGGACCCGCTATTCATCGCCCGCCGGATGCTGATCCTCTCTTCCGAAGATATCGGCAATGCCAACCCCAATGCCTTATTACTGGCACAGGCCTGCTTTAACTCGGTAAATGTCATCGGCATGCCCGAGTCGCAGCTTATTCTGTCGCAAACGGCTATATATCTGGCGACATCTGCCAAAAGTAACTCGGCCACTACGGCTATCGGCGCCGCCATGAGTTTGGTTAAACAAACCGGCGACCTGCCCGTACCGTTGCACCTGCGCAATGCGCCAACCCGGCTGATGAAAAACATTGGCTATGGTAAAGATTATAAATATGCCCACAGCTTTGAGAATAATTTTGTTAATCTAGACTTTTTGCCGGAAGCCATAAAAGGGACCAAAATTTATGAGCCCGGCAATAACCCAAGGGAGCATGAGTCAAAAGAAAAATTAAAAAAACTGTGGGGAAACAGGTATAAGTATTAAGTAAGCCCCCTCTGAAGAAGAGACTTAAGGGAGGGCCTTCGCTTGTCTTAATTTAATTAATTATCATTACGATAATATTTTAACGGTTCCTTAGCTGGTCGGGGTATGATAATAACTTTTATAAAGCACGAGTTTAAAGCTTTTTGGCGCTCAAAAAATGCCGGCAAAACGTTAGCGGTACGGATAATTATGTCTTTGCTGATATTACTCCTGCTGTTATATGTGGTGGCCGCCGGATTTTTAATGGACCTGATCCTGAAAAAAGTATATCCGCATGATTCGTTGATATTTTCGTTTTGCGGGATAGTGCTGATTTATTTTGTTGGCGAGTTGTTCTCGAGGCTTCAGCTGCAGGAGCTGCCAACCCTGCGGGTACAGCCCTATTTACAGCTACCCATTAAGCGCAATACCATTGTGGGTTACCTGGCCCTTACCGCCCTTTTTTCGATATTTAATTTATGGCCGTTTTTATTGTTCTGGCCGTTTTTATTTAAGGTGGTATTGCATGATGCAGGCAGCCGGGCGGTAATCAGTTTTATGGTGTCGTTTATCGGCCTGTCAATTTTTAATAACTACCTGGCCCTGTATATTAAACGCAAAGCCAACTTAAACGGCTGGGTATTTTTAATAGCAACCGCCGTATTGGTATTGTTTATACTGGGCGACTGGTCATGGCACATCTATTCTATCCGCAACGTATCCTACCTGTTTTTTGGCAACCTGATTAAACACCCGCTATTGGCATTGATCCCTTTAGCGTTGGGGGCATTGATGTATTACGTTAACTTTTTGTATTTGAAGAGAAATCTTTACCTGGAAGAGCTAAGCACCAAAAAACACGAATACAAAAGCAGCACCGAATTCCCGATACTGGCCGGCTTCGGCGCGACCGGCAGCCTGGTGGCTAACGAAGTTAAACTGATATTGCGGAACAAGCGGCCCAGGTCAGCACTGACGATATCATTGCTGTTTTTATTTTACGGATTGATCTTTTATACCAACCCCGGTTTAAAGACCAACGAGGCCTTAAAGGTTTTCGCAGGGATGTTTATGACCGGCTTCTTCATTATCAGCTATGGCCAGTTTATGTTTAGCTGGCAGGCGTCACACTTTGACGGCCTGATGGTAAGTAAAGTAAGTTTTGCTGATTTTTTAAGAGGCAAGTACCTGCTATTTACCGCAACATCAACAGTGGCGTTTATATTAACAACACCTTATGTTTATTATGGCTGGCGGGTGCTGCTGGTCCATTTTATAATGTACCTCTGGAATTTGGGCATCACGGTTAATATTGTATTATACTTTGCCAACCGCAATGCCAAACGTATTGACCTGAGCAAAGGCGCATCATTTAACTGGGAAGGGGTTGGCGCAACGCAACTGATCCTGTCTTTGTTGCTGTTTATCCCTCCCTTTATCATTTACCTGCCCTTTAAATTACTGGGCCACCCAGACCTGGCGCTGGCTGCTGTTGCGGCCTGCGGCGTTGCCGGGATATTAACGCGCGGCCTCTGGATAAAATTCCTGGAAGCCGATTTTTATAAACGAAAATTTGCCATACTTGATGGTTTTAGAAATAAATAAGGATGATACAAGTAAAAGATCTTAAGAAAGTTTACGGCGGTGTTATTGTCGTAAATATTCCCGGCCTTGCAATTAGAAAAGGCGAAAGCATAGGCCTGGTAGGCAATAACGGCGCCGGTAAAACCACGCTGTTCCGTATGATATTGGATTTGATCCGTCCCGATTCTGGCGGGGTGCTGTTAAAAGATGAACCGGTAGCCGGGCATGAAAACTGGAAAAACTATACTGCCGCTTACCTGGATGAGGGCTTTTTAATAGATTACCTTACGCCCGAAGAATATTTTTACTTTATAGGCGGCCTGCACCAGCTAAACCATGCGCAGGCGGATGATTTTTTAGCCGGTTATGCCGATTTTTTTAACGGCGAAATATTAAAGCGCGGCAAATATATCCGCGACCTGTCAAAGGGCAATCAAACTAAAGTAGGTATAGCATCATGCCTGCTGCAAAATCCGGAGTTGTTAATGCTGGATGAGCCTTTTGCCAATATTGACCCAACCACGCAATTTCGTTTAAAAAACATCATTAAAGAACAACATAAAAAGGGGGTTACTACCATTGTATCAAGCCATGACCTTAACCACGTTACGGATGTCTGCAACCGGATATTGCTGATGGAAAAGGGAAAGATCATTAAAGATATGGCCACCAGCTCATCAACCCTGGCAGAGCTGAAGCAGTACTTCGCTATTGGCGACACGCCGTTTATTAAAGCGCTGCAGATTGATCCCGAAGAAAATCATTAACGTTTATCGCTTATGTATACCATCAGGGAAGCAACGGTTAACGACGTTGAAACTATCAGGCAGCTGGCACACGAAATATGGTGGCCAACCTATTCGCCGATACTTGAGCCCGGGCAAATAACCTTTATGCTGGCCGAGATCTATTCGCGACAAAAGCTTACTACTCAAATTCAACAAGGTATTCAAACCTTTTTGTTGTTATTGGAGGACGGCGTTCCGGTTGCGTTCGCGGCCTACTCGCCCCGCGAAGATGACCCCGACATTTATAAATTACACAAGATCTATTGCCTTCCATCAACCCAGGGAAAAGGCTATGGCAAGATCTTATTAAATACCGTCACAGTTAAAGTGGTCGAAGCCGGTAAAAAGATATTAGAGCTTAATGTAAACCGCTACAACAAGGCTAAAGCCTTTTATGAGAAACTGGGCTTTAACGCAATATATGAAGAAGATGTACCTATCGGCCCGTATTGGATGAACGACTATGTGATGCGGAAGGAGCTGTAAACTATAACACGGCAGATTGCACATCAATAGGCGTACGCCTGATATATTTTATCCCGGCCCTGATCATGTATAAGCCATAGCAGGTTGTAGAAAATGCCATGCCCATACCCACAAATAAAGTAATATGTGCCGGTGCCATGCTTTTATTTAACGTAAACACAATACCACAAATGGCTATAATCGTCGACCAGGTAGCTATGTAATAATCAAGCGTGCGTTTAAACAGCTTCGCCATTGGATAAAAATGCAGGCCAACAACTAACGCGATAGCGGGTATCACCAGGTCGGGGTGACCAAGATTAATCACCAGGTTCACAGCTATAAAGATACCCAACCCCTCGCCGCCGAAAATAATGCCGAACCACATCTCATCTTTTTTACCGCGGTTTTTATCCGCATCATTGCTTAAAACCGGGAACCGTTTTGATACGGAGAAAAAGTAAACCGAACTGCTGATAAACGCAATTACCAGCACCGCAAAAAAACCTATTTCTATCCACTTGCCAGTGCCTGTTAAACTGCTGCTGGCTACACCGGCCCACATTGTTGTAAAAACGGCCATTAATAACAAACCGGTAGCTACACTTAGTATCGCTATCCGGGGTGTTTTATGGGATTTGATTTCCATGGTCTTTAAATTTATCTTTCAAGTTTGGCAACGCGGGTAGGCGTATCCTGCCCCGAAACTATGGTGCGCGAGCTTAGCGCTATCGCCTTAATGGTTGCGACAATGTTGGCCACATCCAGGCTGCTAAACTCATCTTTTACACTATGATATAATTTATCCGTATCTATCTGGTCGGTTGATATAGAATGTGCCGGTACACCTAACCTTGCCAGGGTAGCGTTGTCGCTGCGGTAAAACAGCTGTTGCTGCGGGTATGGGTCCGGGTAAAATTTAAAGACCGTACCTTTTAAATTCTTTTGCAGGATCGGACCAAAATCAGATCTTTCAAAACCGGTGATGAAGGCCGAATTCTCGCCAAATTTTGATGCCTTACCTATCATCTCGATATTAAACATGGCAACCGTTTGATCAGCGCTGACATGTTTTGAAAAATACTGCGAGCCGTAGCCGCCAATTTCTTCGGCGGTGAAAGCTACAAATATCAACGTGCGCTCATTATTGTCCAGGCGCTTAAAATATTTAGCCAGGGTAATCACAGCGGTAGTGCCGGTAGCATCGTCATCTGCTCCGTTGGCTATACTATCGCCATCCATTGGTTTAATGATACCCAAGTGGTCATAGTGGCCCGAGAAGATCACATACTCATTGGCTTTGCTTTTTCCCGGAAGGATCCCAGCTACGTTAAACAGGGGCATTTCGGCATTTTTTACATCATAGTTAACTTTATATGATCTTACATCATCAAAACTACCTAAAACAAATACCACAGGCGGCTGAACCGGAGCATCCTTAGCGGCGGTGTTTCCGCGTAAGGCAAACGCGCTTAAGCGTTTAAAAAAGGGCTCAAACTTAGGATCGACTATTACCAGCCGGGCTTTGTCTCCGCCTAAAAATTTACGAAAATCGTTTTGTAAATCCATATCTACTGTTACCCGTGCTACTTCGGCACCAGTGCCCTGCCAGTTAATAGGCGTAGCAGAAAATGTAGCAATATGATCGGCGGCCACCGCAACATCATTAATTGCTACTGATGTACTGATAGGCGTACTTTTAACCATGCTAAAACTTTGGCGGAAGCCTGAATTTCCGTCCAATGGTTTTAATCCTATTGTTTTAAACTCATTCTCAATAAACTTCGCCGCCTTTTCAATACCCGGGGTAAACGTGGCGCGGCCCTGCATCTCATCGGCAGAGAGCGTTTTGATTATACGTTCAACATCTTTTTGCTGAATAAGCCGGTCTGCATCCTGTGCAAAGCAATGACCCGATACGGCTACCGCTACTACTACTACTATAAATTTTTTCATGCGTTGTTATTTCACTTTTGATGATAACCAGTTATTGCGGAATGTCGATTGTTCTGCATCCGGTGCTTTGCCGGCCGTTTCAAAGGTCACCATTTCCAGGTAAGGATTTTCTTCAAGCGTTACCGTGCCAGTATAGTCGCCGGTACGGTTTCTGTATTCCACCCATATTTTATCCTGGTTTTTTATCGCTCAAAATACGATTAAAATGAATAATCGTCAAGCGGCAGCGGCTAACTAGTCATACCTGTGCCGGTCACGGTCATCCCCTGTCCGGTTGGCGAGCGTATCCCTTCGCCGCTTAATATCCTCATCCACATGATCCTTGTAAACGCTGTCAATAACAGTCATGTCCCGCTCCTTATCGCGTTCGGCATAATATACGTTGGCTTCGTATGTTTTTGCCATGGCAATATCATACGGGCCCTTAGGCGACATTAACTTTACAAAAACCGGCAGGCACTCAAATAAAATAAACAGGTAGCCAATAAAAGATATCGCCAGGTAAGTGTCCAGGTCGCGGGTGCCATTTTCGTTATAACCAAGCTGGCCGAGTGCCCAGTTCCTGTCGGCAAAACCGGCAATTTTGGCAAGGCTGTCAAGCTGATGATCGCTAAACAGCTTGGTACTGTTTATGCCCTCATACTCTTTACGCTGACTAAGGTACTGATCCAGTTTTTCGGCATTACCTGTTACCAGCTTCAGTCTCTCTTCTTTTTCCTGTAAAATGGTTTGTTTTTGTTTGGCATAAGTACCATAACCCACAATACCCGATGTCTGGTTGTTTTTTTCGCCAAACACTTCTTCATTGAGCTGGCTGCGGGAGCGGTTTATATCTTTTTCAAGCGAATCTTTTTCTTTTTTCAGATCGGCATTTTTTGCCAGCTCCATATTATATTTTTCGTTGTACGTTTTTTGCAGCGTGTCTATTTTGCTGTGCTGGCCTTTTATATAGGCTGACTTTAATTTCTGGCGGATCTCTTTATCAAAGATCTTCAGTTCTAACGGGCGCGATATTACGATGCCAATCATTATGGCCAGTAAAATCCGTGGCGAAGCCTGTAATATCTGTTGATTGGTGCTGCCTTCTTTATTGATACTGGATACGATGTAGCGGTCCATGTTAAAAATGGCGGTGCCCCAAAGCAGTCCGAAAAGTATGGCAAAAACAACGGCGAAAGCATCACCGTTAAAAACAAAATACATGGCATAGCCGCCTGATAGTGAGGCAAAAAGAGCGGTAAAAAAAATCGTTGCGCCAATGCCAACATATTTATTATGTTCTATAGGATACTTTTTTAAGGTATCAATATGTGCGCCCGAACAGAACCAAAAAAACCGGGTAACTTTATCCATTTAATATACGCTAATACTGTAAACACCTATGAAACGCACCAAGCCGCCGATTGTTACAAAATAAGGATGTAATTATTATACAGAACACCTACATTTGATCTGTTAAAACAATTTTTAAAATTATGCAAGAGATAACAGTACAGGAGCTTAAAGAAAAATTAGACCGTGGCGACGACTTTCAACTGATCGATGTAAGGGAAGATTTTGAGTATGAAACATCAAATATCGGCGGCTTGCTGATACCCCTGGGTGGCATTGTAATTGAAGCGGACAAAGTACGTAAAGACAAGCCTGTTGTAGTAATGTGCCGCAGCGGCAAACGCAGTGCGGCAGCAATAATGCAGTTAGAGCAGCTTGGTTATACCAACCTGTCAAACCTGCAGGGCGGTATACTGGCCTGGGCGGCAGAGATTGACCCCGACCTTTCGGTATATTAACCATGAAAAAGAAAATAGCATTAAGCACCTTTTATAACCTGTGCATTTTTGGTTGCCTTATCCTGGCCTGGAAGGGGATTACCGATAAACATTACGATTATATTTTAGCGGCGGTATTTGGTGGGGTGATATTTGTGGTGCTTAAAATAAAGTTGTTGAAAGAAGTACGCAATACGCTTAAACCATAACCCACAAATATATGCTCTTTTTAATTTTAGGTGTCATTGTGCTTGTAGCAGGCACGGTGCTTAAACGCTCGCCCGAGCCAGGAAACCGCTTTGGGGGCACTGTTACCATTGTTGGTATTGTTATACTGGCCCTGGGCCTGCTATCGTCCGTATTTAAAGTTATTGAGCCCGGCAAGGTTGGGGTACAAACCCTGTTTGGTAAAGTAGAGGATCAGGTGCTTGAAAGCGGCTTACATATTATCAATCCGCTGGTTGATGTTACAATCTTTAGCGTGCAGACCGAAAACTATACCATGAGCGCCAAAAGCAATGAAGGGCCCGTTGAAGGCGATGACGCGATTCGCGTACTCTCGTCCGACGGACTGGAAGTTACAATTGATCTCTCGGTATTGTATAAGGTTATCCCGTCAAAGGCGCCGTTTATTATGCAAAATATTGGCAATGATTACGTAGACAAAATTGTGCGGCCGGTTACCCGTACCGCCATCCGCGACAATGCGGTTAGCTATGCCGCCGTTGACCTGTACTCGACCAAACGCCAGGAATTTCAATTTAAGATTAATAAAACCATCAGCGATAACTTCGCCAAAAACGGCCTGGAGGTACAGCAGATCCTGGTGCGTAATATTACCTTACCGGCAACTGTAAGAGCAAGTATCGAATCAAAAATACAAGCCGAGCAGGAATCACAAAAAATGCAGTTTGTTCTGGCCAAGGCCCGCCAGGAAGCCGATGTTAAACGTGTAGAGGCCCAGGGTATTGCGGATTACCAAAAGATCCTGTCGACCGGTTTATCTGACAAGCAGTTGCAATACGAATCTATCCGCGCGCAAAAGGAGATTGCCTTATCACCCAATACCAAGATCATTATTATGGGTGGCGGGAAAAATCCGATTATGTTGAGTGATAAGTAATAACGATTAGTGATTCTGAGCAATGCTCAGAATCACATTCTGTTTACACCTGATCAAACTTCTTATAATCATCCCTGGCCCTCTCCGGATCAAAATGTATCCCCGGTGTTAACCAATACAACAGCACCACTCTTGAATATCTGAAATTAAACGGAGACAGCACTACAGATACGCCTAATAAAGCGCCTACATAGATCCACGGATTACGGCTGCCGGTTAAAACATATATTGCTACCGCCAGGGTTACCATTTGGGCAATATTAAAGGCATAGCTTACAAACATGGCCACGTAAAAATAGCCGGGCTCAATCTCGAACGTATATCCGCAATGACTACACTGCTTGTTCATTTTTTGTGACGAAAAGCCGTACATACTGTTGGCAAACATATCGCCGCGGCGGCATTTAGGGCATTTGCAGTGTATAGCTGCAGATAATTGAGATGGTATTTCCATTGTCTGGGTGTTTATAATTGAACTATTCATGGTTGTTGGTTGTTTTTCTAAATTCTTCGGGCGTAACGCCGACCTGCTTCTTAAAGAACTTGGTGAAATAGGAGTTGTCTGTAAAATTTAGCTGGTTGGCTATCTCAAGCACCGTTAAATCATTATTAATCAGCAGGCGCTTTGCTTCTAATGCAATCCGGTTGCGGATAACCTCGCCGGCCGAAATCCCCAGCACATCATTACACAAGGCATTTAAATGATTCGGTGTAATATACAACAGTTCGGCATATTGTTTGGGTAGCCGTATGGTTGTGTAGTTTTTTTCTATCAGCTTCTGGAAATTTCGAAGCAACGTATAATTGTACGGTGTTATAGCGATGTTGCTATTATTTAATCCCAGGCGCGCTATGCTGATAAATAATTGCAGCATGATGCTGCGTATCATATCCCCGGCCATCGGTTTTTGTTCTTCGCTTTCGCGGATAAGTTCCTCAAAAATATTAATGACCCTGTCCTGTAATTCAGCCGGCACATCTATTACCGCGTCATTGATGATACCGGTAAAAAAAGGCAGTTCCTCAAGGTAGTTCGCCTTTAATAAAAACGACTGGAAGAACGGCACCGAAAAATTGATAATATACCCATCAACCTCACCTTTAAAGGCCCAGTTATGCACCTGGCCCGGTATCATAAAATAAATCTGGTTGGGCTTTACCGGTACCTGCTGAAAATCTATAGTTTGTGAGCCGCCCCCTTTGGTAAAAAAAACCAGGTGATAAAAACTATGTTTATGCGCCAAATGCAAATTGCGGTGGCTTTTTAAATACGGCGCAAAACGACTGATCAGCAGATCATCCTGCCGCTGGGTCAGGCTGCAAATATCATACATAGGGATAACAGCTTTCATTACCCAAAGATAAGTAGTAATAACCTGCTTAAATGGTATAGTTTGGTGCGATTATGGTGTTTTTTACTGATTGCGCCGGGCTGGTAGTTATTAAAACCAATTTCCGGGTTCGCGGGTTATAGTTAAAATGAGGATCTATTATAAAATATGGGCCGATGCAATTGTACAGGAACGCTCAAAAAAAGACCGGGAAAGTAGCTGGAAGATGTTTTCCAATGCATCGATGTCTATTTTAATGGGGATCAATTTGCTGACGCTACTGTTGTTATTAAGATTATTAAGCGGCGGCCGGTTTTTGATCCTGTTCCCGATGCACCTGCTTAAGTATGCAGGGCTTAATACAGGTATATCTGTATTATTAACTTATTTTGCGCCTTTTATAATCCTTAACTACCTGCTTGTTTTTAACAACAATAAATATGAAGAAATAATCCGCAAATACGGCAACCGGAAAGGCAAGCTATATAACAGGTATGCTTTGACATCGTTTGGTATAATTGTTATCCCCTTACTGTTTAAGATGATGTTTTTATAGGGTTAGCAATTCAAAAGTCAGCTTTTGTTCTCCGTTTTTCCAGATGCTATCTCCGAGCGCCTTTAATCCGTCCATATCCTCATCAAAAACCCTGGCGAATATGTTACAGCTATCTAACCCGCGGCCCTCGCCATAATAAATACCCATGCAGTTTGAAGTTTTAACCCGTTGTGGTTTTAGCGGGCCGTAAACCACCTCGCCGGGCACTGTAAATACCGATGCGTTTTCCTGGATCACATCCAGCGGTGGCGCATGGTCGGTCCAGATCTCCTGGCCCGATACACGTGCATGCATAAATGTACGGCCGAACGGAAGCAGTTTTGCAAACGCGGCGCAGGTAGCCGGCGCTTCATCAGCATAAAATTTAAACCGGATGGTTTTATTGTCAGCGGTTTTTAGAATAAAGCCTGGCATATCATTTATTGTCATTTAAAATTACTTTAATTTTTATTCTATCAAAACAAATTGGTATGGGGTGGTATTAGTAATTGACATCGCTACGTATAATCTATGTCAAAACTTTCCGCCCGTATAAAAGCCTTTAATCAGCCCTTGTTGCCAGAGATGGTGAAATTAAAATATGAAGCCATGACCGATAATGCTTTCCGGTTTTACCGGGGCACCTGTCATTTATTTTATGAGGACCTGTCCACCGCAACCAGTATCCCGCTTTCGCCGCTTACCTGGATCTGCGGCGACCTGCACCTGGAAAACTTTGGCAGCTATAAAGGCGATAACAAACTGGTGTATTTTGACCTGAATGATTTTGACGAGAGTGTGCTGGCTCCCGCAAGTTATGAGCTGATGCGTATGCTCACCAGTATTTTCATTGCTTTTGATACGCTGGATATAGAACCCGTTAAAGCCCTTAAAATGGCGCAATTGTATTTAAAAACTTATTCGGCTACGCTGGCCAGGGGCAAAGCCATCAGCATTGAGCCCCGCACGGCAAAAGGCATTGTCTGTAATTTTTTATCGGCCGCCGAACGAAGCACCGAACGCGACGTTTTAAAAAAGCGGACTATCAGCAAAAAAAACAAGATCATGTTATCGCTTGAGGACGAGCGACATTTTAAGGTAGATAAAAAACTTAAGCATGAGCTTAAGGCCCATATTAACAACTGGATAGCAACAAGTAGCGATGGCCCATATAATTATAAGGTTAAAAGCATTGTCTTCAGGCTCGCCGGCACAGGCAGCCTTGGCCTTAAACGCTACCTGTTTTTATTAAAAAGCACCAATACAAAAAACAAATATCTGTTTGTTGATATGAAGCAGTGCCGGGAATCATCGGTATTGCCCTATACCAAAATACAGCAGTTAAACTGGCCGACCGAAGCGGATCGAATAATCACCATACAGCAACGGATGCAAAACGTGTCGGCAGCCTTGCTGAGCACAACCGTTTTTAGGGACGAAGCGTATGTAATACAGGAACTGCAACCCGTTAAAGACACCATCAAATTTAAATTACTTAAGGACCAATACCGCGATATTTACCAGGTAATTGATGATATGGCCGCATTAACCGCCTCGGCGCAATTACGCAGCGGTGGTATACAGGGATCGGCCATTATTGATGAACTGGCGGCATTTGGTGAAGACAAAGGCTGGCAGGCTCACCTGGTAAATTATGCCAAAAAATATGCTGCGAAGGTGAAGAGCGATTATAAAAAATACCTGGCAGATTATAAAGCCGGGGCGTTTGAATGAGCGCCGGCATGCCCGATGAACAATAATCAACCGAAAACTTATTTTTTATTTACCATTAACAACTGATAATCAACCAATAACATTATTATTTTATTTTTATTTTGAAGAGTTGCTTAATCATTCTATATTTGCAGTCCCAAAACGACGGGAGTTTAGCTCAGCTGGTTCAGAGCATCTGCCTTACAAGCAGAGGGTCACTGGTTCGAACCCAGTAACTCCCACCAAAATAATCAGGCACTTATAACTATCAATGTTATAGGTGCTTTTTTATTTAGAAACAGTGAAGTGTTGAACCTCAATTCAACCACTTATTTTTTTGCGCCTTTTGTGCTAATGTATTTTTAATTGAAGCATCTGATCTTCATAATAAATTTTGGCCAGTTCTTTTAAGGGGATATTCAGGTATTCGGCGGTGATTTGCAGTTTTCTTGCACTCAGATTTTTTTTACTGCCCTCAATCTTGCTTAATGTGGCTCGATCAACCCCAATCGCAGCCGACAATTCTGCCTGCGCATAGCCTTTTTGTTTTCGTTTGTCTTGAAGGTATTTTCCGAAACGTGATATTACGATTTCCGGCGTTGGGGCCGGCGCCTTTTTCTTTTTTAGGTTAGGTTTCGGAACAAATTTATCAGCAGCCTCATTCAATTTATTTACTGCTTCAAAAATTGACAAGAAATTGTCCGACATTTGGATAAAGAAGTTTTCGTTGACTGAAAAAACACTTTCGCGTCCTTTTACTTTCGTTGTAAGAATCCCCAAATACACCAAGTCGGAAAGATGTTGATTAATCGTTTGCTTATTAAATGGAATCTCATGGATTTTGGCACGACAAACCTCGTTGTCATTTTCAAGGACTAACCGAATGATCCCGACGCGGATGGGGAGGGCCAGGGCTTTGGCAAAATTTGCCAAAGCAATATCTTTTTCAGAAAAATATTTATCTGACAGCTTCATAGGTCAATAAATTAGATAATGCATTGCTTTTAAAGCAACATTACGGTTGTAAAAATATACCAACATCGCTGCTGAGATTAATCTTCACAAAAAAATTATTTAATCTATCAGTTACACCCATATATTTCAATATTACGATGCCTTGTTTTAACATCAAAATATTAGTGATTGTTATTTAACAGGCTGAGCAAATTATTGAATTGCCCGACATAGGTATTCCAGGTTACCCAATTAATTTCGTACAACGTACTTTTACCCGCATTTACCATCAGAATTAAAGATGCTTCCTGGAGCTCTTTTAAATGATGGGATACTGTGGCCTGGGCCAAAGGTAAGCGGGCGACGATCTCGCCACAGGAATACCGCTTGTTTTCAGCTAATATTCTAAGTATTGCAATCCTTGCCGGATGCGACATAGCTTTGGCAACCAGTGAAATTTGCTGGTCTGAAATATTGAATTCCTCTTTCTTATGATTTGCCATAAAACTTAACGCATCTAATATAAATGCAAAAATTTATATTGTTGATAGTATTATCAGATTGTTAATCTTAAATCATAGATAATATCCAATATATTGGATTTGATAATCCACGGTTAACATTTACTTAACCGCAGGTACATAGTTTTGACCCGTCATTAAAAACTATGCTTAAAATACGCACAACAATAAGCTTCATAATTTTAATTGCATTAAGCGCAACAAGCTTATATGCAGAAGTAGCGGGTAAAATTGCCGGAAAGGTTATCGACAAAAAAACGGGAGAAACACTAATTGGTGCAACCGTAACCTTGGTTGGAAGTAATAAGGTAACAAGCACAAATGCCGAGGGAAGATTTTTGTTGTCGGGCATTGAGCCGGGCGCCTATACAATTGAGGTTAAATATATTGGTTACCAAACTAAATTGATTTCGGGGATTGAGATCAAGCAAGGCGTAACCGATGTAGATATTATTATGGATGAAGCCGGATCCAAAGCACTTAACGAAGTTGTAATTAAATCAAGCTTCAAACAGGAATCGATCAATACCCTGTATGCAAAGCAAAAAAATAGCGTACAAGTTACCGACGGTATTTCCGCCGATGTGATCAAAAGATCACCAGACCGGAATACCGGCGATGTTTTAAAGCGGATAAGCGGCACATCTGTCCAGGATGGCAAATTTGTTGTAATCCGGGGATTGGCAGAACGTTACAATAACAATTTGATGAATAATGCCTACCTGCCAAGTTCTGAACCGGATAGGAAGGCATTTGCGTTTGATATCGTCCCGGCAAGCCTTGTCGACAACATCGTTATATACAAAACGGCGACCCCCGATTTACCTGGCGACTTTGCAGGGGGAACCATAAACACCATAACCAAAGATATTCCTGACAATCAATTTTTGGAGGCAACCGTTAGCCTGGGTTACAATTCAAAAACCACGTTTAAAAATAATTTCATCTCGGCGCAACCAAACGGAAAATATGATTTTCTTGGATTTGATGATGGGTCACGAAAACTGCCGGATGCTTATTCAAGCATAAAGTCAAATTACACCTCCGGAACAACGAGCGCACAAAAAATTGCTATTGCACAACAATTTCCCAATACATTCGGATATCAGACTAATCAAAACAGCTTGCCAAACGTCGGGTTTCAATTAGCAACCGGTAATTCGGTAATAACAAAATCAGCTAACCGGTTTGGATATAATTTTAGCTTAAACTATACCAACGGGCACCGGGTTTCAATGGGAGAACGTTTTGGATACACCGGATCGGATAATGCCAGCCAGGAACTATTGAATTACCAATATGACAGAAATACTTTTAGCAACTATAAATCTCTGGGTGGCCTTTTAAATTTCGCCTATACTTTTGGTAGAAATAAAATCGCGTTAAAAAACTTATATAATAATGATTTTTCGGAAGATTTTGAGCAGACTAACAATGCAAGAAACTATGAATCAGGCGGAACAACGCCGTTGTTATATAAAGGTTTTTCTATAGAAACAACCCAAAATGGCATTTATACCTCAATCTTAGAGGGCCAGCATACTTTGGGCAAACGCAATATTATTTTAGATTGGAGTGGTTCATATGGTTTGTCATATCGCAACCAGCCAGACCAAAGGATAGTAACAATTTTTACCCCTGTTAATTTACCTGAATACATTTCGCTTTCAAGCGAAAATAGCGCAAAACCCAATGATTTGGGCCGCGTCTATTCTAAATTAAATGAGAATATCTATAATGCCAAAGTTAACCTAACCTATCCGTTTAAATGGATGGACGAGCCGCAACGATTAAAAATTGGCGGCTTGGTCATTCACCGTGACCGCACATTTAGCATTGACGCATTGGGTTATACAGATGGCGTAGGATTCGGCAATCGCGCTATTTCGTTTACTAACGGTACAGATATATCAAACGTTTTCAGCCCTCAAAGCATTCAGCAAAATGGGATTGACTTATCCCGTCTGGACTTAAGCTCGACCGACTATACGGGGAAAGCCGACCAGGACGCCGGCTATGTTATGCTCGACAATAAGTTCACTGAAAAACTGCGCTTCGTATGGGGCGCACGCATAGAGCGCTACGACCAAACACTATCGGCGGCCGGAAAACAAACCCGCGAATATAACAATACTGATGTGCTGCCATCCGGCAATCTAACTTACGCCTTAACACCGAAAACCAATTTAAGGGCTTCATATTTCCGCTCGGTAAACAGGCCTGAATTTAGAGAACTGGCCGGTTTCCGTTACTTTGATTACCAAACAAATTATATTATTGACGGAGATCCTGATTTGGTGCGGAGTACGATTGATAACGTTGATTTACGTTTTGAGTATTACCCATCGGGCGGTGAGATCATTTCATTCTCTACCTTTTACAAAAAATTTAAAAATCCAATTGAGCAGATCAACCAGGGCAACGAGATATTGACTTACCGAAACGCTACAAATGCAAAAGACCTTGGGTTTGAAGCGGAATTAAGAAAGAAACTGAATTTTATATCCGAAGGCAGCTTTTTAAGAAACCTAACATTCTACCTAAATGCATCCTATATTAATGCCAAGGTGTTACTTGCCGATGGCCGTAATGTTTCTACACCACTACAGGGACAGTCTCCTTACCTGATTAATTCGGGCTTATACTACACTCCGGAAAATAGTGATTTTTCATTTAACGTGCTTTATAACCGCATCGGCGAGCGCCTTAAATTCCGCGCAGTTACCGGCGGTGCAGACGTCTACGAAAAACCAAGGGACGTAATCGATTTTCAATTCAGCAAACAGGTAATGAAAAAGCATGGCGAGCTTAAACTAACCTTAGCTGATCTGCTGGCACAACCGTATGTATTCTACAACAACTATAATTCAACCGGTGGCACAGCATATAAATCAGGCGAGGATAAGTTAATACAAAGCCGTTATGCCGGTTTTTCAGCCTCCTTGTCTTTTAAATACAATTTCAATTTTTCCAAATAAAATTTAAAACAAATCAAAAAACAATAAACGACTCGTATGAAAAAGCACATTTATTTATTAGGTTTCGCCGCATTGCTCGGCCTGGCCTCATGCTCAAAAAAGAGCGATCCCATTGTAACGTCACCTGCTGGTAAATTCGATGTTAGAGGAACAATTACAAAAGATACCCATTGGACAGCAAATAATACTTATCGCCTAAGAGGATATGTTTATGTAGATGGTAATGCCACATTGACCATTGACCCGGGAACCAAAATTATAAGTAACAAAGACTCTGCCGGTGTATTAATCATTTACAAAGGGAGCAAAATTATGGCTGCAGGTACTGCTGCTAATCCAATTGTTTTTACTTCTGCCGAAACTAATAAACAACCGGGCGATTTTGGCGGTGTGGTATTAGTTGGTAATGCATTAGGTAACGGTAACCACGCTGTCCTTGAAGGCGGTGTTGATATCCCTCACCAATTATTCGGTGGTACAAATGATGCTGATAACTCAGGTGTATTACAATATGTAAGAATTGAATACGGCGGTAAAGCCGTAAATCCTGGTGACGAAATTAACGGATTAAGCATGTATGCTGTTGGTAGCGGCACAACTGTTGACCATATCGAGGTGATCCGCGGTTTAGATGATGCTTTCGAATTTTTCGGCGGCTCGTTTAACGCTAAATATCTAATCGCTTACAATTGCGCAGATGATGATTTCGATTTAGATGATGGATATCATGGTAAAATCCAGTTTGGCGTTTCTATAAAAGATCCTGCATTTACAGACAATAAAGGCACTACAGGTGATATTTCAAACAACTTTGAAGTAGATAATACAACCGACGCAAAAGGTTATCTTTCTACACCTGTTACTTCGCCAACGCTATCAAACTTCACAGCAATAGGTCCTAACAACGCGGCTGGCACATCAACCGATTACGGTTATGGCATGCGTTGGAGAAGAGGAAGCAAATTTATTTTGGCTAACTCTATTGTAATGGGCGGTCAAAAAGCGGGCATGGATATAGATAATGATGTAACTGCTCAATTTTATATTGACGGCGTAAGCGGGTTTAAAAATAGCTTGTTGCAATCATATGGACCGAACTATTCTGTTGACCCGGCTAAATTGGTTAACAAAGCTTTGCTTGACGCTGCCGGATTGAAAGCCTTAGTCGAAGGTCGCGACGCAACAAAGTCATATTCCGCTTTTGCAGATATCGGCTTAACCGATCCGTTTAATAACCAGGCGCCAAACCTGTTACCTAAAGCCGGTTCGCCTGCATTGTCGGGAGCTGCCTTTGCAGGGACAGCCTTAGGTGACGCATTCTTTACAAAAGTTACTTATTTAGGCGCGATTGATCCGGCGAACGATTGGACAAAAGCATCCTGGACTGTATATGCCAGATAGTCTGTTAAATAATCTATTTAAAAAAGGGGGGATTGCAATTGCAATCCCCCTTTTTTTATGAAAATCTGTTCTGAGCTGTAGCGAAACAGGGTTGTCTCCCGTATTATCAATATGAAACAAAACATAGTTATATTATTCATCCTCAACCTGATAATTGCGGGATGCAATAAAGACAAGAGTATTAAACTTGATGAGAAACTTACAGATTGTCCGCAAAATTCTGAATGTACTTATCAATATTTCGAACAGGCTGATTTTGGCGATTCTTCTGTGCAAAATGGTTCTAAAACGGTTTTTTCCTACAAAAGGATAAATTCAACGTTGTGCAACGCAAAAACTCTATTGTATTTCAAAACGGACATGGGAAAAAATGAGTTTGTTATTACCGGCAGTCAGATAGCCGGAAACACCAACTATAACATCATTTGCGCATGTTGCAGCACCCTATTACTGAAGCCAATAGATGGAGAAATCAAAGGAAAAAAAATAAGTGCAAATAACTGGCTAATCAATGCACGCGTAATATTAGGCGGCTCTGATCATAAACCAATAGATACACTAATTTTTAATCAACATTTTGTTTTAAGTAAAAACGAATATTATTCGTATTAAAAAATATTTAAAAACCTCGCGCCCAACTGTTTAAAAGCATCTTCACATATTGCCACCTCACCAGCTTTTACTTGAATTAAGCCAATTTGTTTTAATTTTCTAAGGTGGTTATTCAATACATCTTTTTTCAATTCTAATTCACTAAAAGCCTCTTTTTTTATCCAAGGCCTGCCCTTAATCAAAATCGTCAGTATAGATATTCTCATTGTATTTGAAAGTACTTTAGCGGTGCGGACTAATTCCTTGTCTGCGTCTTTATAGTAATGTTGCCTGTTCATTATTTAATTATTGATTACGTACTGCTAATCCATTATTACGGGTTTAATTAATTATGCAGCCAAGCCCATATTGCTATGAAATTGGATTGCACAAACGATATTCGAGGTAATGGAACAGCTTCAGATAATGAGCCGGCGATAGATAAGATATAAGCAGGGCTTGGTACAACGTTTTGAGCCAACCAGGACATTGCTTGTACACTGGTTAAGGTTTATGGTTATCAGATGATCAAAAAAGCCCTTAGGCGCGACCAACTGAGCAACTGCGATTTTTAGTTTTAATGGAAGCGGTGGCGATGCAAGTTGCCTGTTTTTAATGATGCTCCAGCAGTGTTCATGGAAAGGAGCATGAAAGTAAGCAACACTATTTTTACTGCTTGCCTTATGATAAGTAGTACAATGTCCTGATTGTTCAAATTGACTAAGAACAGGTAAAAATACTATCAAAAATACTGCCATGAAAGACAGTATTTTCATTATGGATTTTAAAATCAGTGTCATTTGCTTGTAGTACAAAACTACATGAAATTAAAAGCCATAATTGGCGGTGGGTATTTCTTAACGAAATCTTAATATAAATTTAAAGGTGCGTAACTGAGGTAAGGCCGTCAATAAAATAATTTAGCCCGAGTTTCTCTCTATAGTAGTCGACAGGATTAAGGAAATGCCAAAGAAAACGAATCATAAGAGCCCGTGTCATAATTTAATGACACGGGCTCTTTACTTAATATACTAAATACTGGTTTAAAATAATTAACTCTCCATCACTACCCAGGTTAATACTTCAGACAGGAGATATTACCATCCATAGTTGTTGCAATTAATTTATGGTCATTGGAAAAGCCCAAAGGATTCACCAGGCAGTTTGTCAATTTATGAATCCAAACCAATGAGCCATCATTCCGTTTAAAGGAGTAGATACTACCCGAATCAGACAGGGCGAATACTAAACCATCATGTTCTTCAACCATAGACGGTGAAATATCATATCCTATATTACGTCCAGCTTTCCACTTAACATCCATGTTGTCCGACCGGGTGTCTATTCCCAATATATCACCATCCATGGTTTTAACAAAAACCAGGCTGCTGTCGGCCGAAAGACCCATTGATTCCCTCACCCTGATCTTCGGATCTCCGTTGCGCCAAATCACCTTACCACCCGAAGCATCAAAGCAGGTCATATATCTGTCTGGTGCCACTATAAATACACGGTTACCGGTAGCTACCGGGTTACAGGCAGCAGGCGAAAACATACGGTTGGTGTAGCCATCGCTCCAGCTCCAGATCAATGAACCTGATTTTTGATCAAGCACATAAAAATGATTTCCCCAACTGCCGAAATAGATTCGGCCGTTGTAAAGTAACGGCCTTGTTTCAACAAATCCCTTTACCTGGTTAAAATCCCAGTTTAATTTTCCGGATGAAAGTTCAAAGCACCTGAAATGACCATCAGAGCCGCCACAAAACACCCGCCCGTCAGCAATTACCGGCGAGGTTACCAGTGGTTTTTCAGCCGCAGCCTTCCAGTTCACTTTACCTGTATTTTTTTGGAGGCAGTATAAAAAATTATCGGCACACGCCACAACAATCGCATTTCCTGATGCACAGGGTGTGCTATAAAGTTTTCCGCCTGTTTTTGTGGCCCAAATTTTCTTCCCGCTGTTTACAGCGTATGCTTTTATCCACCCTCCCGTATTGGTTACGATAACCATGTTACCGATAATGGTTGTGCCGGCGCCAATATCATTATCATCCTGTAACGTCCAAACCTGTTTTAAGTCCCCAAATTGCTTATTTACAGCATACGATGGTCGTGGATAATTATCCTTTGTAAAGTCATGCTGGTATAAGCGGTCTTTTGTCCAGGTAGGTTTAGTCATCACACCCGGCAGCCTTTCATTATAAAAGACTGAGTCGCCCTTTATCGTTACGATATTATACCCTCCGATAGTATCTTTGGCACGCAGATTAGACCGTCCCATTACGCCTGGTATACCTTCAAAATTTAAATGCTGGTTGGAGTGTCCGTGGCCACATATAACCAGTTGCGTATTGTGTGTTTTAAGCCGGTCAATTATCTCATACCAATTATTTAATGATGAATCCTGCGGGTAATGATTCATAAATATTACCGGCGTTTGCGCTGGTGTTTGCTTCAATACGGAATCAAGCCATACAATATTTTCACGGGGTACCTGCCCCGGGCTCATCCTCATATTGGGGCCGCAGTTGGTACCTAAAAACAGAAAGCCATTATGTTTAAAAGCCACCGTTTCAGACCCGAAAACTTTTTTAAAGCTATTACCACCGCTTTCGGACCATTTCATGTCATGATTACCCGGTATGATATACCAGGGCTTGTTCAAACTATTGAACATTTCCCTGGCTGTCTTTAATTCTTCATCCGAGCCAAATTCGGTTATATCGCCGGTTATTACTACAAAGTCCAGCACACTGTTCGCATTAATATCTTTAATGGTCCGTTGCAAATCTTCTATTGAAGTTTCATTACCGATATGCGTGTCTGAAATATGTGCAAACTGCCACGGCTTCTCCTGGGCCTTGGCCTCTATGAGGGCCAAAACCAATAGTCCTGTTATCCAAAAGGTCTTTCTCATAATGCGTTATTTACCAGCCTGTATTTTGTTTTAATTTGGGGTTAAGCACCAATTCGGTAGTCGGCAACGGAAACAGGTAATTCTTAGGGTCAACAAATACTTTATTGATGGTTGGATGAACAATAATATTACCGCTATTCCCATGTGAAAGTGTGTGATCAGTCCCCAACACATAATACTGCAAAGTTTTATCCGGGTTTGCCGGCTTAGTATCAACCAAAGCAAAATCATTCACACCGTTGCCATCCAGGTCAAATGTCCCTTTGTGGCTAAAATACATTCCCTGGAATTTATCCGTCAGCAGGTGCCCTTCTTTCCAGCGTAAAATATCGTAATATCTAAAGCCCTCCATAGCCAGTTCTACCCTTCGCTCACGTCGTATTTCAATAATTTTCGGGTCGCTTACATTAGTATACATTGCCTGCTGAAAAGGGTCATTCCGGATAGCATTTAAGTTTAACGGCGCCACGCCTGCACGCAGGCGCAAAAGGTTAATGCTCATATCCACATCCGCCTGGTTAAGTTCGCCGGTTTCGGCTCGTGCTTCGGCGTAATTCAGTAATACCTCGGCGTAACGAAACACCGGCAAATCGTTGGTATTGGTGTTAAATCCATCTTCGTTGGTACCCATTACAAACTTTATACACTGATAGCCCGTGAGCGAATTGGTAAAGTCGGGGTTTAAAACAGTTGAAGAACCTATTCGGGTATATCCCGGGGTCCGGATGGTTTGTGTAAGCCGGGGATCCCTGTTTTTTACTTCGCCGGCAAACATTAAAGTATCATTGCCGGGAATGAGCGTAAACGAAGTTCCGTCTTTCATCAAATAACTATTGATCAGTGATTTTGTTAAACCCGGGTTACCTAATGTAGCCGTAGTAAAAACCCCGTTGGCGGCATGCAATACATTCATTGAGGCGTCATAAACCTGCGCCAATATCACCTCGTCAGGAATAGCGCTTTCTGCCGTGAATAAATTTAAATAATCAGTATTGGGATGCCCTGTATTGTACAGCTTGTAGGTTCCGCTGGTCATAAGCTGGCTTGCGGCCTGGTAAGAAAGCTTTAAAAGGTCATTTGCCGTCGACTGTAAATTAACCTCCGAATGATATTTACGGTAAGTCCCTTCAAATAGGCAAACCCTGGATTTAAGAGCAATGGCGGTCCACTTGGTTACCCTTGATATACTGGTTTTACTATCCAATGTTTTTATAGCATAATCAAGATCCGCAATAAGCGAGTCTGTGACCAATACACGTGAGTCCCTTGCTTTATATAACTCCGGGCTATTTACATCAAGCGAGGTCGAATACCATGGTACGTCGCCAAAACGTTTCATCTTATTGAAATAGAACCAAGCCCGGAAAAACCGGGCCACGCCGGCATATTTACCTTTTAAGGCCGCACTGATCTGCGCGTGGTTATAGTTTTCTAAAAAATAATTAATGTTGCGCAGGCTGCCCCACGTCCAACCTGCAGTTGAAGCATCGCCCGGAACAATTGTTGTACCGGACATTAACGTACTGATTGCCGATGGCTCTATGTTATCACTGTTATTATCGTCAGAGTAAATTGATGCTCCCGGCAAATCGCTATAAAAGCTATTACTGTAGATAATCAGGTCGTTTTCGGTATTAAAGAATTTTTGCGGTGATATACTGCTCTCCGGCAAACGATCTAAAAAGCTTTTCTTACACGAGGTAAGCAGCGCTAAAGCTATGGTTATACTATACAAATATTTTTTCATGATATTTTTCTTTTAAAATTTTACTTCAAGACCCGCTACAAAAGTTTTTTGAATAGGGTACACAAAGCCGGTACCGTTTACAGTGGATGTACCGGGATCCTGCCCAATGCCCTCTGGATCAAATGCCTTGTTTAGTTTTGTCCAGGTGACCAGGTTTTGCCCCGAAATAAATACCCTTACACTACTAATATTTATCCTTTGCAGCAACCCGGCCGGAAGCTGGTAACCCAGTGTGATATTCTTAAGCCTCAGGTAAGCTGCATTCTGCAGATACCTGGTTTGGGTTACGCCTAACGAGCTGCTGCTGGCCTGGGCCTCGTATGACCTTAAGCGGGGGAAATAAGCATCTGTATTTTGAGGCGTCCAGTAATTATTTACGATAGTGGTATAGACAGGCTGATTATACCTGTTATATAACCCCCAGAATACCCCCGACTCTTGTCCGGGCCAAAAATCACGTTTCCCTACACCCTGGAAAAAAGCGCTGAAGTCAAAACTCATCCAATTAAACCCGGCATTGAAACCATAACTATACCGTGGAGTTGTATTGCCTATTTTTTCCTGATCGCCATGGTTAGCGAGGGTATTGGTACCATTGTCAATTTTATTGTCGCCATTTAAATCAGCAAACTTAATATCGCCGGCAAGAGAATGTCCGTTCAATTGGTATTCTATTGAAGAAACTTTTGATTGACTGGCCGATGTTTTCCACTCGTCATCAGTTTTAAAAAAGCCAAGTGTTTTATAACCCCAGATTTCGCCTATTGATTGTCCGGTATAATAATCACTCAGCAATCCGTTTGGATTATCATATCTGGTGATTTTTGACTGATTGTCTGACAATACGGCAAAAATATTATACCTGAATGTTTTACCGGCAAGTAAAAATTGATCTTCCCATTTGGCAGACAACTCCCACCCTTTTGTGCTCAGGTCTGCAGCGTTGGTTCGCGGCTCGGCCGTACCCAAGACAGCCGGTAATGATTTACTTTTGGTAAGCATGTTCCTGGTTTGGCGTTGATACCAGTCAAAACCCAGTTCAAGGCGATTATGTAATAAAAGCATGTCCGCACCAAAATCAGCGGTTGTGCTGGTTTCCCAGGTTAAATTTGGCGAAACCAGGCCGGGTGCCGAAGTAATTAAGGGCTGACTTCCGTCAAGGATTACTGTTCCCTTTGTTACATTCATTGTACTGATATAAGGATAGGCACTTACCTGCTGATTACCTAATGTCCCATAAGAGGCACGAAGCTTGAAATTATCAAATACATTGGTAAGCGGTTTGAAAAAACTTTCTTTTGAAAGCACCCACCCGCCCGAAACGGAAGGGAAAAATCCAAACCGGTCATTAGAAGGGAAGCGGGACGTGCCATCATACCGGCCATTAAGCTCCAACAGATATTTATTATCATAGCCGTAGTTGGCACGATAAAATAAACTTTGCAAGGCCCATGTTTCTTTCAAATCTCCGACAGTTGCCGGGCCCGAGGTCAGGTTTAAGGAACCAAGTGAACTGGTAATATTGTTTTCGCGATAAGCATTAAAGGCGTGGTCCTGGTTCAACTCCTGGCTTGCACCACCAAGCAGCGTAAACTGATGTTTTCCAAATGCGTGGCTATAATTTGCATAAACGTTGGCTACAGAATGAAAAATCTGCTCATAAGAAGACTGATAATAATTGGGGTTTGGGTACTGCGTAAGTACGTTTGGTGTGGTTTCATAACTTACCGGTAAACTTTGCGTATCGTTGGTAAGCTCGTTATAAGATACCGTGTAGTCACCATTAATATGCAACTCATTTTTAAATAACTTAAGTTGCAATCCCGTGGTGTTACGGATCGTCCGGTTTTGGGTTTCTGCCCTGCCGCCATCCTGTAACTCACCGAATGTAAGGGCACCGGCCTGTGTCCAGTTGCCGTTAGCCGTTTTTATAGCTTCATACGGGTTAGCAAACAGCGAAAGATAACGGTAAATATTATTCCCCGATTTGTTAACGTATGTATTTGGCGAGTCGTAATTCCCCTGATCAAATTCAGCATTGTTATAAAGTGATAGCCATTGATTGAAGTCAAAATTTAGCTTTGCCCGCAGGTTATAGCGCTTATAGTGATCTGTTTCTTGTTTGAAAATTCCATCCTGATCGTCAAAACCGCCGCTTAAAAAGTAGGTTGTTTTTTCTGTTCCGCCGGCAACGCTTAAATAATTTTTATTGAAGAAAAGGTTTTTATTATAGAATGACCCGTACCAATCGGTATTGGCCCCTCTTATAAAATTACCACTGGCATCTTTGCCCAATTCTGGCAATGAGGGATTGGCTTGTCTTTGCTTTAAATAATCAATAGTTGCAACCAGCCCGGCATTGTCAGACCCGGAGTATCCTTTATAGGCCTCGTTCTGGATAGTAGCGTCAGTGAGGGCATCCGTTACCTTTGGAATACCCAGGGGCTGGCTGACACCAAAATTATTAGAGTAACGAACATCGAGCTTGCCTTTTTTTCCGGTTTTTGTAGTGACAAGAACAACACCAAACGACGCCCTTGCACCATAGATGGCGGCCGATGCGGCATCTTTTAACACAGAAACCGTAGCTATATCTTCAGGGTTAATTTGGTTGATATCAGCCGGCACACCATCAATCAAAATTAATGGTCCGCCGCCGTTAATAGAGGTAAAACCACGAATATTAAAATTCCCTCCCCGGTCTGGCCTGCCGTCTGAAAAAGTAATATTAAGGTTAGGAATAACACCCTGCAGGGCCTGTGCTGCATTGGTAACCGGCCTGTTCTCAAACACTTCAGAACCTACCTGGTTTACCGCACCGGTAATGGTTGATCGTTTTTGTGTACCGTACCCAACTACTACAACTTCATTAAGACTGTTTTTCTGAGCCTTCAACCTGATATTTACCTCCGAGGTTTTGCCCTCTTTTATATTTGCCGAAAACACCTCGGTAACATACCCGATATACCTGGCTGAAAATTCATAGTTTCCTTCGGGCAAATCCAATTCAAATTTGCCCTGAACATCCGTTTGCACAACGCGGCTTTGCCCTTGTACAGAAATAATTACGCCGATTAAGGTCTCCCCTGTTTTTTCGTCAGTAATCTTTCCGGTTATTTTACCGGGGAGTACTTTCGGGGGTTTTTGGCTGATAATAATATATTGGTTAGACTGGGCAAACTGCAGGTTGGTGTTTTTAAGTATAAATCTTAACGCCCCGGCTATGGAATACTGGCTAAGCGGAAGGTCAATTTTTTTGCTTTCATTGCTAACCGGTTGCTCCGGATAAGAGATTTTAAAAGCGCTTTGTTTCTGTAATAAAAGCAGGCTCTCTTTAACCGTAGCCTTATGCAGTTCAAAACTGATCGTTGTTGTTTCCAGGCTCTGACTTTTCGCCGTTGAAGCAATAAGCATCGAACTTGATATGATTTGAATAACTACTACGACTACAGTAATTTTCATAATATTATAAATACATGATTTGGCATGCAGTACATTTTGCATAACTTTGATCTGTTTAAAAGTTAATTGGACAAATGATTAATTTTTAATGTCCCTTAAGGGACAGGGAAAGGTAGCGCCTCGTAAACGTTACAGATCCATCTGCAACCGCCTTGCTGAAACAGGGCGGTTTTTTTGTGAAGGTTAGGTTTTTTTCATACTTGTTTTTGTGAGGTAAATTATTTGATTGCTTATCCTATATCGTAGACCTGCCGTGCGGGAGATAACTTCCATAACTTCGTTGATGGTAACATTTCCGAACGATGCGGATATCCGGAAGCCCTCCATCTTCTTTCCGATAATTATTTTTACTTTATACCAGCGCTCAAGCCGCTGGGATATTTCAGCCAATGTCAAATTCCTGAAAACCATTCCCCCCTCTTTCCACACCAGCAGATCATTTACGGGCATATCATCTATTACTATCTTTTGTTTTTCTGTATTATAAACGGCCCGTTTACCATGCGTAAGTACGGCCAATGGCTGGTACTTTTTGTTTGATAACACCTTGCCGACACTTACCTTACCGGTCGCAACACTTATACTTATCGTATGCGGCCTGAAAGTTTCTATTTTAAATGATGTACCCAGTACAATAGTTTTGATGCCGTTGCTTTGAACGATAAATGGGTTAGACGCCCGATGTTTCACATCAAAAAAACCCTCGCCCTGAAACGACACTTCGCGGGTATGACCCAAAAATTCCCGGGGAAATTTTATCCAGCTTTCTGGTCCAAGGTAAACTACCGAGCTGTCAGGAAGCGTTACAATGGAGCGTTGCCCCAGCGGATTATATTTTTTAACAAAAGTTATTGATGAAGTCTGGCTATCCGGAGTTGAACGTAAGCCCAGGTAATAAAAAACCGCGCCTAAACCTAAAACCAGTAATGCAGCATATTTTAGAAGGCCTGATTCGTGCCATTTCAGTTTTTTGACAGGAGGCGACTTTAATTGGTACCGCGTCTTGAATTTAGAATAATAATGATCGGTTTTATCAGTGGCTGATTGCGCCGTATCTAACTCAGCCCAATACTCATCCAGTACCCGGTCAATCAACAAATTTGATTTTTCTGATCTTAAATATTCCTCAACCTGTAATTTTTCCGAGGGTGAACAGATCCCGCGAATATAAAGGTGTAATAATTGCCTGGTTACCTGATCTTCCATAGAAGCTAATGACGCTTTACCCTATACACGTAAATAGCGCCCGTTACCACTAATGCCCCGGCAAAATTTATTGAAAAAAAATATGAAGGGATAAAAAGATCGCTAATATAATATCTGCTTCTTTTAAATAGGTTTTTAGAAATCGCAATGCCGCAGACATATGGTTTTCAACAGTGTTTATTGATAAGCCGGTATAGGATGCAATTTCTTTATAACTCATCCCATCCATCCGGCTTAATTTGTAAACCTCCTGGCGCTTTGGGCTTAACCTGCTGATGGCGTAACTGTAGTGATGCTCCAGTTCCGTATTTATTAATTTTTCATCACAAGCGGGCTGAAAATCCAAAGGGGTTTCTAATTCGTCCAGCGGTTGAAACGAGGGAATCTTTTTACGATAGTGGTCAATTATACCGTGCTTTACACATTTATAAAGATATTTATCAATATCCCCCTGAATACATAATTCATTTTTTTTACTCCAGATTTTATAAAAAATGTCCATCACAAGCTCTTCGGCCTGCCCCGCGTCTCTTAGAGTTTTGTTAGCGAATTTTAAAAGAGCAGGAAATAATTGGTTAAAAAGTTTTTCAAACGAATTTTCGTCGCCAATTTTCCAGTTTTCAAAAAGTTCATTCAACGTATCAACCGGGAGTATTTTCATTTTAAAATCAATACGTCAAAATTATACTTGATGAAGTTTTATCGTATTAAATTAAGATTAAGCTTCCGTTAAAGTTAGAGGTTTCTTTTGAATGTTTTATTTTCAGTTAAAAAAAGAGAACGGGATTCTATTCGTCACCAACAAAAGCAGAAGATAATTTTCTAATAAGGCGCGCTTAACCTGTAAACTCTGGTTTTGCAATGATAAAAATCATTTCATTGCAAACCGGGTACAAGCCAAAAATTACTCCCTGCTTACTTTATTTGAGCAAGATAAGGCAGTTGAATAGGTTGACACGAAATAATATCCTGTTTAATCAAAAAAGCTGCCAGCCTGAATACCTCTATTCAGAGTGCTCTCAAAGCTATACCGATTGATCAAAGCAAATACAAGCGGATTTATAATTTAGTTCGGCCGTTAGCCAACTTCAATCACAAATCCGGCTTTTCATAATAACTATTTTTCATTCGACGTTTCAAGCGATTGTTTAAATGCCTGATATAAGCTTTCATAACAGGGCTTAAAATCTTTGGCATCTTTATAAGCACACTCATACATAAATGGTCCGTTATAATTCACTTTATTAAGCGCGGTAAGTATAGCCACCCAGTTGTTTTCTCCTTGTCCGCTACACGGAAAGTAATGATTTTCGGCCTTGCCCGTACCATCTGAAACATGGAGGGTTTTTAAACGTGCACCCATGGCATAGATCAGTTTTTCAGGATTTTTGATATGGTTAAGGTCAATAGCCGAATAGATATCATTAGGAAGCCTGTTCATAATTTCTACCGTTTCTTCTACTGTGCGGCACAGCGGGCGCTCACGCCGGGCATCTACCAATAGTGCCGGGCCAAGCATGTTTTCTATTACCATGGTAGCATTCATGGCTTTTACTATCTTATTCATTTCATTGGCCGATTTTATCATTTGGCTTTTACGCAGCTCGCGTTCGTTAAGGCCCAAATACCAACTGGGATGAAACAGGATCAGTTTAGGCTTAAGGATGGTACAAAAGCCAAGTATTTTTTTGTGCAGCGCCATTACCTTTAGGCGTTCGGCTTCATTTGGCAGAGAAATATCTATATTCTTACCAAACAACATATGTACCGACCATATTTGTATCCCGGCATCGTCTGCTGCCTTTTTTGCAGCTGTTACCATGGCGGTTATTTCCTGGTCGGTAAATTTAAAATTACGTGCTGTATCAACATAAGGCCCTAAAAATGTTTCGATACAATCTATTCCGTTTGCTCTGGCATAGGCCATTGTTTCCGGCGTTATTTTATCTATTGGAATAGAATACCCTAAGCGCAGGCGTTTTGGGGAAGTATGGCTTTGTGCATTTATAATTATCGGCCAACTTAAGCAGGCACCTATTGTTAATAATAAGCAGTATTTAATGGTGTTTTTCATAAAATGTATAGTTGTTATATACTTAATCTTTCAGTGTGGTGGCCCGTATAAGGCAGGCATATATTAATTATTACTGTTAGATTCAGGCTTATTTACCAGATGTACGGTTACGGTACTGCTACGCTTGCCCGAAGGGGTAATTACTACCGATTTTATAATCCGTTCCTGGTTTGGGGGTACGGTTATGGTAACCGGTTTTTCATATAAATAATCTGTTTGATAAGGAAAATAACCATTAATGGTATAATAAATTTTTGCGCCTTTAACGGGCCCTTTGTAATCCAGCAAATAACTTCCGGCCTTAATGGTGGTGTCTTTTGCGCCAATTGGCTCTGGCACATGGTACATCATGTTCTTTCTGTCTAACCAACCCAGATGTGCCGGTACGCGAGATTCAGAAAAGTTAATCCAGTCCTTTTTTTCCGGGGCCGTCCAGGCTATTTCAGACAAAGCAAATAAACGGGGTAATAACATGTACAATACTTTGTCCGGCGACGCCATATATTCCGACCAGGCATTGGCCTGTACGCCGATGACCCGTTTTTGTTGGGTCTGTGTTAATTCTGCCGGCGTAGGATCGTACGAATACATTTTACTTAAAGGCAAATAATTACCATTGGTAATGGGCTCTTCGGTAGATTTACTTTCAGTATGGTCAAGGTATAAAAAAGCGCCGGGGGTCATAATCACATCATGGTCCTGCTGCGCGGCAGCAATGCCCCCTTTAACACCGCGCCAGCTCATAACCACAGCATTCTTTGCGAGGCCGCCTTCCAGTATCTCGTCCCAGCCAATAATTTGTTTGCCTTTGCTGTTTACATACTTTTCCATCCGTTGGATAAAGTACGATTGCAGTTCATGCTCATCCTTCAGTTTTAAATCTTTTATTCTTTTTTGGCAGTACGGGCAGGTTTTCCACCTGTCTTTCGGGCATTCGTCGCCACCTATGTGTATATACTTCGAGGGAAACAGCGACATCACTTCATCCAGCACATCCTCCAGGAAACGGAAGGTTTCCTCTTTACCAGCGCAATACACATCCTTGTACACACCCCAGATCTGTCCGGATTTAAATGGCCCGGGGTTATCGCCGCAAGCCAGTTGGGGGTAAGCAGCCAAGGCCGCTAATGAATGGCCCGGCATTTCAATTTCAGGTATAACAGTAACGTATTTTGAAGTTGCATAGGCCACTACCTCGCGCACCTCTTTTTGAGTGTAAAAGCCGCCATAACGGGTACTGTCATATATTTCGGGCTTAACTTTTAATTTGCCTATTAAGGTCTGATCGCGAAAGCCGCCAATACTGGTTAGCTTGGGGTATTTTTTTATTTCTATACGCCAGCCCTGATCTTCGGTTAAATGCCAGTGAAACGTATTGAGTTTGTATTGGGCAAGCAGATCAATATATTGCTTAATAAAACTAACCGGGAACAAATGCCGGCCAACATCAAGGTGAAGGCCACGATATTTGTAGCGCGGGTAATCTTCTATTTCTGTACATGGAATCGCGTCCCCTTCGTCCGGAATAAGCTGTAATAGTGTTTGTAACCCGTAAAACAAGCCTTTTTCAGTGTTCGATATTATTTTAATTCCGCCCGCATTTACGGACATTCGATAACCTTCATCAGGAATTTGCATGGCCGGATCTAATACCACCTTTAATCCGCCATTTAGTGTTTGTTTACCCGTGGCATTTACACCTTTTAATAATAGCGCTGTAGCCGCAAAATCTTTCAGCGTAATGGGGGATTGTTTAAAGCCGATAAATGATACCGGGGTGTTTTTGGTTAAGTGGTAAAAACCTTTTTCTACTGTTATTTTGGCCGGGGCAGGGATGATGGTTAAGTTTTTATCCTGTGCGCTGGTTTTAAAGCCGATTAGAAATAATATAACCGGTAATAGTGCTTTTTTCATAATAGGCCGTTAAAAGTATTTTTTTAAAATATCGGCAACCATAGGTTCAAGTTTTTGTACGAACCGGTAAAAACCCAAATCGTTCGGATGCGCATAATCTGTTGATGCTTCATGGTCATCCCCAAAAAAATTCTTAACATCAATAAAATAAAAATCTTTGGTATGTTTTTTTAGCAGGATGTTGGCAATGCTATCGGTAGCCCTGTTTTGAGCGATAACAGTTGCACCCATTTTCATATCAACAAACCCCTGCTCGCGGCTGATACTATTCAGCAATATAATTGGTTTACCGGGATGCGCTTTTTGTATGGCCATTACCATGTTTAATGTGCGATCTTTTATTTGTTGTACGGATGCGTTGGGTATGCAATCAAGTAAATAGGCATCAGCCTCCACATCATTCACCATAGCAACTACTGCCGGCTCCATTTTAGCGCTGCCGCTCATGCCTATATTGATAAAGTCATATCCCAAATGGCGTGAAAGCACTGCCGGATAAGCTAAGCCGGAGCGACTGGCCGATGCGCCCTGGGTAACACTTGAACCATATACTGCCACACGTTTTTTAAATGCCCCGGGCATCGATTTGATCGTACAGCCGCGCTCCACACCTATTTCTAAGCTGTTCAGTTCATTATAGGTGGGCAGATATAACAAGAACTTCTTGTCGCCTTTTTCCATATTTTCAACAATGAGCGCCTGTGTGCATTTCTTATTACCGGGTTTAGCTACCCCGGCAAATTGCCACTTGCCGTTTTTCTGTACATATAGATTTAGTCCCTGGCTATTAATGGTGGTCATGTTAGCGTAAGCCAGCGGTTTATTAATACACCATTTTGCGGATATTGACGTACTGTTGCTGGTAAAGCACACAGCAAGTCCGGCCGAATGGGTAAGTAACCGCTTAACCGGCGCCGGCAGTGCCGGATACCGGGCAGTATCTACACGTTGATATGGATTAACTGTATTAAATGGTTTACCCGACATATACAGCGTAGCCGCATCAGTATAAACGATGCTATCGGTTTGTGCCCGTAAATTGCCGGGTTTGCAGATAGTAATTATTGCTATCAGGCAAATTAATAGTTGTTTTTTCAAGGTCAATGCTGGTTTATAAACCGTGACATCCATACAGATGCCACGGTTTGGAATTGTGATTGTTATTTATTGTATTTAATAGACACATGGCCCAAACGGCTAACCCCTGCTGCGGTGAGTGTGCCCGCAGCTGGGCTGGTAGTTGTGCCTACCGTTTTGTTTTTTACCCTTAGCCTGATATACAAGTTTGGTAAGCCTGATGCAGCCAGCGGGAATTGGACGTTTACTACTTTATGCCCCGGCACCTGAGTTAACAAGGTATTCGTAAAGTCTGTAATATCCTGCATCGTATACTCTGCCACCAGGTTCCATGGGCCTACGTCAGTACCCGTGGTTGACCACTCAGTAATAAAGTTTGTAGGCCCGCCAATGTTGCTGGCGCCTTCTATTTGCAGGGATATTGGTTTAGTAATACCGGTTGTGGAAGTTTTGATATTCCATGATGCACCAATATTCTTAGCATCGTTCCACCAGGTATTGGCGCCCCAGGCTCCGTTGGCAATCACCCCTTTTACAGTTGTTGATTCAATCAGCAGGCCGTTATAATCACCACCGACAAATATACCTGACGATGTAAAGTCGAGTGCGCCTTTTTGGCTTTGCGTAAGTGTACCGGTACCAGTATCTGGTGTCAACGGATTTTTAGCGGCTGTTGCGCCGGTAACATTTTCCGTTTTAAAACGGCTCCATTCTACTAATACATTCGAGAACCCTGCGTTGCGATCGCTTTGCAGCGCAATATCGTCCCGGGTGATATGCCTGATAGCGAACTTGCCTATATTTCCGCCATAGCGTGGCAAGTCTTCATGCACCAGGATACCGGCTATAGTGCCCGAGCCCTGCGGTACCGGATTACCATCTCTACGATAAGGAACATCAATATTGGTAAGCATATACATACTGTCGCCATTAATATCCCTTATATTAAGCGGGTACTCATCAGTACGAGCAATATAGCCTTCGTTGATATTAAAGAAGCTGCCGTTGGGTATACTGATTTCGACGTCCTTCAGCTTCACGTAAGTGTAAGTATCATTATCCGTCAAATCTTTCATATAAATATCTCTGGGTTGCACCGGCGCAGCAGCAACTTTAGACATCACATTAATAGACGGTACCTGGTCAATAGTGGTGCGCGATGGGTTAGTTTCCTTGATGAGGTTAACGCCTTTTAACCAAATCTTTACCACCTCATTACGGCCATAGATGTTATCGCCGCCCGTTTTGGCCCTGATCCTGAAACCCGATCTTCCATCCAGACTTTGGATATAGGACGTGATACTGTTCTCGGTTTTATCAACCACGTGTTTGTTAGTTGCGCTGTTAGCGTTTTGACCCATGTTCGGGTTGCCTTTATCGCTGATAATAACACCTTCTATGTAAATATCCTGGGTTACAACACCCGCCGGCAAAGTTTTAACATAGTCAAAATCCTTTGCCACCGCATTATCATACCCCCCCTTAGGGTTTTGAGTAACAATAACCGAATCTTGGTTAAGTGTACCCAAAGCATCAAGGTAAGATAGTTTCAACACTGCCTGGCGCGTTTGCGCCAGGGGATTTTGGCCCAGCGTAAAGTTTAGATTAGTGCCATTAATAGCCACGTTGGTTATCCAGTTTGTACCACCCGTTGCGCCGTAAACCTCGGTATGCTGCATCAGGTTAAAAGGTATATTGGTAACAATGCCGGTTTTCATTACACCGCCATTTGCTATGCCATTTGCCGTAGCATCGGTAATATTTATAACGGGTACCAGGCCGCGTTGCTGCAGGCTAATCGTATCCGTTTTATTATTGGCGCTTATTAATATGTTAGCCGCCCGTGGCAAATTACCGGCGTTGCTTTTCACTGTCGCAATAATTTCGCCTTTACCCCTGGCTGATGTTTTGTCAAGCTTAACCCAGTCCGGGCTATTTTGCAGACTTGCTGTCCAGTTACCGTCTGCGTAAACTAAAATATGGGTGTTGGCGGCGCTATCGGCTACACGTACAATGCGCCTGTCCACAGCAAGGTCAGTACTGAAGCTGGTCGGTTCTTTTTTACAGCTTATAACAACACTCAACAACAAGCTGAAAAACAGTAAATACCGGTGTTTTTTTTGTGCTTTAGAAAAAAAATATGTTTTCATGGTCTTATTATTTCGTGTTTTCAAATTCCATCATCATGGGCTTATGATCTGAGTGATGGGCCGTAAACTCATCCACTATAAAATGCGAGGCAGTTACTTTAGGCATCAGGTCCCTGCTTACATAAATGTAATCTATCCTGCTTCGCGTGGGCGGATTTTTACTTACCGCTTCAAAGGCTTTACCGGTATCTTTTAATCCAAAATCAAGTATTTGCTGCTGTACCTGGTAATCCAGCTCCCTGTCATCAACCAGGTTGGCGTGGAAACTGTGCTTTTGTTTTTGATCTATCAGATAAGCCAGTAGTTTCCCATCAGCATATTTGTCTTTATCCAGGGGCGATATTGAATTAAAATCACCCATCATCAGCCACTTTTTCTTTTCAGGCGAAGCCGCGATCGTATTTAATATCACGGCTATTTCTTCCCTGCGTTTTTGGTATTGATGCGGATTCAGATGTAACACCACAACATTCAAATCTTTTATTTTACAAGTGATGAACCCATGGGTCATGTTATCAGTTATTTTTTGAACATTGACGATGGGATATTTGGAAGTGATTGCTGTAGGATAGCCTTTCTCTTTTACGATAATGGCATAAGGGTGCCCGTAGCTATGCGCAAGTTCTTCAAGCGATGCCTGGGTAAACTTGTTGCACTCTTCCAGTGCCATAATATCCGGGTCGAGCGATTTGATCCAGGCAACAAAATCTTTTTTGCCTTTAGAAGTATCGGCTTTCATCCCTTCCTCTATATTATAGCTAATTATTCTCATCTTTTGCTGACCCAGCAATTGCTTGCCGCAGGTTAATAAAAAGATGGTTATAAATGCCAACAACCATTTTAATGATTGCCGTATTTGCTGATGATATCTGCTTTTCATTTTAATTTCTTTATGGGTTAATAACTATTGGCCCACGTAGGTGGGGTTGGTTAACCTGCCAGCTGTCCTGGATACCTCACTATCTGAAATAGGATAATATTGATGGTATGGACGCAGGTTATCGTTTAACACCGAAAACTCGGTAGCTGCCGTAGTCTTTACCGCGTCATAAAATATCCCCCAGCGCACCAGGTCCCATTTACGGGTATATTCGCCCATTAACTCGCGCGCGCGTTCTTTTTTAATCTCGTCGAAAAAGGCGTCTTTACCTGGGTAAGCTGTTAATGCATAGCTGGCAGAAGCCCTGGTTTTTACCTCATTAATACTGGCCATGGCCAATGCCTGATCGCCGGTTTCATTAGCGGCCTCAGCCATCAACAATAAGGCATCGGCATAGCGAAATACTTTTTGGTTGTTGCCGTCGGATGCATTATCCATACCGGGGCACCAAAATTTAGGGCCCATCCAGGGTTTACCTGTACCATTAGCGCTTTGCGGTCTTTTAAAGTAAGTGCCGTTGTAAGTGTATCCTAAAATAATGTTGCGGCGCGGATCATAAACATCATAAAGAGACATGAAATAAGCCGTTGGTGTAATTGAGGTGTAAGGGTTTGCCGTCGAGCCAAGTTCGGGTATGGTTACCCCGTCGTACACCGCCTGGGATGCCGTTTTGCTTGGGGTAAAAAAGCAGGCGATATTGGTTACTTTTTTAAGGCCGGTTACTGACCAGGTAAATTGCACTTCGAATATAGATTCGGGGGTATTCTTATTCCTGAAATAAGTATCGGTTAGCGGATACTGGGATAACGCGCCATAAACTTTCTGAATTTCCTTAACGGCCGAGATTACCGTCGGGTAATCTTTGTTCCATATCGCCATTTTAGCAATGAGCATATAAGCCATTGCGCCAGAAACACGATTGCCGGCGATATCCGAGGTTCGTTTGGCAGGTAAATCAGGGGCGTACTTTTGCAGCTCTGTTATTAATGCTTTCCGGGTATCTACCGCGCTCATACGGCCCAGCTGCGCAACTTTATCCAATACCTCGAGGGATGATACATCATCTTCGTAAAATGGCACGTCGCCAAAGGTTGAAGTAAGGATATAGTAATACATCGCCCTCAGCGTGGCCCCCTCGGCTATTAAAGCCTGTTTGCGCGCATCAGCAATAGGGGCGGTATTAATCCCGGCAATGGTTGAGTTGCAATACATTATCCCCTGGTAGCAATTGGTCCATAATGCTTTTCCCATACCCGGATTAGCCGGAGAGATCTCAAAACGGGCATCAATATAGGTAGAATTAAGAAACGCTAAATCGGTAGCGCCTTCATTAGCCAGCATCAAACCCGAAGTAAAGATCGAGTTAAAAGGGTTGTAGCAGCCGTTTAATGCGGCGACACACTGGTTCTCGTTTTTAAAGAACTGAGCGGGTGTAACAAAGTCCTGAGCTTTCTCTGTCAGCGACTTTTTACAGGAACTTGCAGACACTGCCATGAGCGCTAAAAACATCAGCAATAACCTGGTATTTTTTATTTTCATCACTTTTATGTATTAGTGGTTCGTGTTTAAAATTTAATTTCAGCACTGAAGGTTATGGTGCGGCTGGCAGGATAAGCGCCGTTGTCCATTCTTCGGATAGTAGATCCGTCACTAGCGGTTGAAACTTCAGGATCATAACCGTTATAATATTTAAGCAGGTAAAGGTTATTCCCGGTAGCGGTTAATGACAGCGATTGTACCGCATTCTTTGTTGCTTTTGCTAAATTGAAATTATATCCAAGCGAAACATTTTTCAACCTCAGGAAAGATGCACTATGCAAAAAGCGGTCGTTAGGGATATCGTCCTTTGAATCGGCCCGTGGATAGTCGGAGTTGGGATTACGTATCGGATTCCAGGCATTTACCATGTACTTATACTGGTTACTTAAATAAGTGCCGGTACCCATAAACAACTCGGTTGGATTATATATTTTGCCACCTACCGAATAGCTTAAATAGACACCCAGGGTAAATCTGTATATCCTGAAACTATTTTGAATTCCGCCATAAAAGTCAGGATCAGAATTACCCAGATAAATCAGGTCCTTGTTATCCAATACACCATCGTGGTTTTGATCGATATAACGCTGGCGACCGGGCGAATAAAAGTTAACAGCGGATGACGCATATTTTTTATCCGTGAGGTTTTGGGTGATCTCGGCTTGTGTTTTCCAGACACCGGCATATTGCATACCCCAAACGGCATTAAGCGGGCGCCCCTTTTCATAGCCGTACATCATATACTGCGCGCCAAACGGATTAGCATAAGCAATGATCCGGTCCAGGCCACCAATATCATCAACCATTTGCGAGTTGTGCGCAATAGTAAATGTACTTGACCATGAGAAGTTTTTATTGCTTATATTTTTGGTATCAATAGCCAACTCAACGCCCTTGTTAGATGTTTTGCCGATATTGGTTAAACGGCTGCTATAACCCACTTGTGTAGGTAGCTGAACTGTCAGCAATAAATCGGAGGTTTTGCTGCTATAGGCATCAAAAGTGATATTCAGCCTGTTGTTTAATATGGAAAAATCAAGACCTGCATCATACGACGTGGTTTTTTCCCAGGTTAAACCATCATTGGCTATTCTCACCGGATAATAAGATGCCGGGGTAACCCCGCTGAATATATATCCGTTTGAACTTGAGTTTAATTGTGATAATGACTGATACCTTGATATGGCATCGTTACCGGAAATACCTGCGCTTAACCGAATAGCCAATTCATCAAACTTATCAGCATGCCGCTTCATGAAATCTTCCTTAAGGATATTCCATTTAAATGCAGCCGATGGGAAATACCCCCATTTATGATCGGCAGCGAAGTTTGAGGAAGCGTCTGCCCGGCCGGTAACGGTTAAAAAGTATTTACTATCGTAATTATAATTAACCCGGGCCAGATTTGATACCTTTTTTTGGTTTGAAAGCCCCGAACCTACATTCAACGTCTCTTTTGACGGTACCGCGCCGAGGTCGTTATCCCCTATGTCATCAATAAAATACCCATCCCCGCTTACTGTCTGGTTAGATGTCCAGAACGACTGGAAGGTAATACCATATAATAGGTCGATATTGTTTTTACCCCAGGTTTTATTGTAATTTACAGTGTTCTCATTCAAGATATTATTGTCTTTATAGCTGGCTTTTGCGGCATAAGCGCCCGAGTTTTTGCTCATGCGGGTAGGCAGCGTAGAAGGATAAAAAGTATCATCAAAACGATTAAAATCATAAAAAGACACCGCGCTTCTAATCTTTAAGCCTTTTACCGGGGATATTTCTAAAAATAAATTTGATGACAGTGTTTTACGCTCCTGGTACTTTTGCTGCATTAACACGTTGGCCAGCGGCGAATCAAATAAGGTACCTGTATACCATTGCGTATTAAAATCATTTAAAGTGCCATTTGGTTTATAAGCCCCTATAGTCGGCGCTAAAAACATGGTTGATTTATACCATAATGTACTGCTGCCGATATCGGCCTTATTCACATTCTGATCCAGGTAAGCATAGTTTAAGCGTAAACCCGCTTTCACATATTTACTAACCGTTTTATCAAAATTAAATCGAGCCTGGTAACGCTTCAATCCGCTGTTAATTACAATCCCTTCGGTATTATTATAATTGCCTGAAAAATAATAACTGCTTGTTTTATCTCCTCCTGAAGCAGAAAAAGTATGGTTTTGGTAAGGTGCCGAATGCGTAATTTCCTTTGTCCAGTTGGTACCCTCGCCTAAAGCGACAGGATTTGGATAAGGATATTCTTCAAGCGGCTTGCTTTGGTTGGCCCCGCTGGTAAAATAAAAGCGGTCGTTTTGCAAATTCGCAAATTCCTCAGCATTCATTAAATCCAAAAAGCGGGGTAACTGTGACGCACCGATATCTGCATGATAAGTAAACGTGTTTTTGCCGCTAACACCCATTTTAGTGGTGATCACAATTACACCGTTGCTGCCACGCGACCCATAGATAGCGGTAGATGAGGCATCCTTCAACACTTGTATAGAAGCAATATCGCTTGGATTGATATCATTTAAGCTGTTAATGGCATCCAATACACCATCAACTACAAACAACGGTTCGTTAGTAGCAGAGATAGAGCGCGTACCGCGGATCCGTATAGACGTGCCCGCCCCGGGCTCGCCCGTAGTGCTTACTACTTCAGCGCCCGCTATACGCCCCTGCAGCATCTGGTCAACCCTTACAACGGGTATGTTTTCCAGGTCCTTCATCTTAATTACAGATACCGCTCCGGTAAGGTCGCTTTTTTTAACCGAGCCGTAGCCAATAACCACCACCTGTTGCAGGTCTGATACCTGTTCTTTCATCCTTATGTTTATGGGTGTTGTGCCGGTAATTTCATACTCGAAGGGTGCATATCCTACCGAAGTGAATACCAGTGTACCTGTAGCTTCCGGTATTTTTATACTAAATTTACCGTCCTTGTCTGTTGAAACAATGATTGCTGCCCCTTTCAATTTCACGGTAACGCCAGGCAGGGGGAGCCCTTTTTCGTCAATAACGGTTCCCTGCAGGATTACTGCCGCCGCCGGCTGGACCATAGGCACCGCCGATGGCGCTTTGTTTACCACTATTGATTTATTCCCGGGCGATATCGTATAAGTATAGGGTTGCCCGCTAAATAGCTTTTTAAGTGCGCCTGTCAGCGTTTCATTTTTAAGCTCGAACGTTACCGGTTTGGCGTCTTTTAAATCGTTGTATTTGTAAAAAAAGAAGTAACCGCTTTGTTGTTCAATACCGGCAAAAGCTTTTTCGAGCGTTACATTTTTTCCGGATAAGCTTATGGTTTGAGAATAGCTTTTGGCACTGATCTCCAAAAACGATAGCGTTAATAATAATACGATAATGTTAACTCGCATAATCAGGCTCTTGGTAGCCGGGGAAGTCCGAAATGATGCCGGAAGCACTCCCCGATGTTTTGTAAGTGATATTTTACTGCATAGCAGGGCTTTACCACTAAAGTTTAATTGCATACTTTTGTAGAATTGGGTTAAATAATAAATTCTGTCAGAAAGATCTTTTTATTGCCCATTATTTGGAGGGTGCCGCAAACACCCTCCTTTTTTATGAGCAGGTTGATGTAGGTGTGTCTTTATCTATCCATATTAAGCTTTTTAAGATTTAATTAATATTGGTTACAATTATCTTTTTATCCGTTATTTTAAAATGAATATTGTTTAATTCCAACACCCGCAAAACTTCCGATACGTTTACACTTCGCCTGATTTTACCTACAAATTCATCGTCGGGGATTTTTCCCTCGTATACTACGTCTATATCATACCACCTGGATAACTGGCGCATAATGGTTTGAATATTATCACGATTAAACTTAAAGTAACCTTTTTTCCAGGCCATAGCCTGCTCTGTATCAGCCTCCGTTATTCTAATCACGTTTTGTTTATCAATTTCGGCCTGCTGCCCGGGTTTCAGTAACCCGTTCCGGTCATTTTTAGATATTTTTACCGAACCTTCCAATAGCGTAGTTCTAAGCGCTGACTCGTCGTTATAGGCCATTACATTAAAGTGGGTACCCAGTACTTCTACTACGGCCCCGTTTACCGTCAGCTTAAATGGTTTTTGTTTGTTTTTGAAGATTTCGAAGTAGGCTTCACCGGTAAGTTCCACCTTACGTTCGGCGCCGGTAAAGGCTACCGGAAATTTTAGTGACGATGCGGCATTAAGCCACACCTTACTGCCATCAGGAAGTATCACCATATACTGTCCGCCCCGCGGAGTGGTAATGGTGTTAAATTCAGGAATCTCTGTCGGCCGGCCGGTGCCTGACTCGTACGTCAATTCACCATCTTTAGCTTTCGTTACTGTTCCGTTTTTTTGCTTTGCAGCCCAGCCATTTTTTGCATTGTCCAAAGCTATTACCTCACCGTCGGCAAGTGTTAACCGGGCTTTATTACCGCCAGGTAAGGCATCGTAGTGATAAGGTTTAACTTTGGCTGTGTAATATCCGGCCTGTTTGTTTTTGTAAACATATAAGCCTATTATCGATGCAATTAACAAGCTTGCAGCTACACCGGCCCAATAATACCGGCGCATATTGACAACCGGCACAGCGTGTTCCTGCTGGTCTATTTCTTTAGAAATAGCCGTAAACACCCTGTCAAATACCGCGTCGTCAACAGGGCCTTCGCCTGCGGCTATATCAACCGATTTGTCTAATTGTTCAAGAATAAGAGCCCTAAGCGTATCATTGTCGCTGCGTAGCCTGAAAAAGTCTAACAACTCCGCCACCTCTGCCGGCGAGCATTGGTTATCTAAATACTTCTTAAATATGGGTATAAGATGGTCGTGGTTTTCCAAATTTTATTTTTACTGCCTATACGCAGTACCGGGACTTATCATCTGCTCGGAAAACAAATAAATATTTTAGTGGATTGCGGAGGAGATCTTCTACGTCCTTTTTTTTACCTCTTTGAGTGGCTTTCAGACAGGTTTTAGCTATAGGTCCTTAAAATAAGACCACCAATCGTTGCTTGTAACAAATACATTACAAAAAGGCAATTGCCGCTGAAAGTAAGAGCAGCGCGAAGTCTTTAGACAGAAAAAGATATTCTTTAACAGAGCGGGTACCTTTAACAATATGATCGTTAATGGTTGAGGTAGATATACCTAATTCAACACTAACCTCTTCATAAGTTTTGCCTTCTAATTTACAGAGGGTAAAAACATGACGGCGCTGGGGCGGCAATGATGCTACTGCGCGATTTAATATGGCAACGCTTTCCTTACGATATAAAGCTTCTTCAATATATGAATAACCTTCAGTAGCGACGGTCATTAACCGCGCTTCCAGGTTTTTATCGCGGGCGGCTTTTCTGAAAAAATCATAGGCCAGGTTTTCTGCTATAGAGAACAGATAGGCTTTAAACACCTTGTCCGGATCTAACGAAAGCCGGTTTTCCCAAATTTTCACAAACAACTGCTGCAACAGCTCTTGGGCTGCAGAATCTGATTTTAGTATTTTTCGCAAGTTACCATATAACCGGTGTTTATAGTTATGGTACAAATGTTCAAAAGCCAGCCTGTCTCCTTTTTTTAAAAGGGAAACAAGTTCTTTTTCTTCCATTAACTTAAAATCAGTTTTTTGTAGTTCCAATTTGATAACGCTGATATCCTGGAATAATTAAGCAATTTAAATATTAAGTAATCAATTGAAAATTTATTTAATAATATTTAAATAGTGCCTGTATATCCCTGCTTCAAAAGTCAGCTAACAATGTCAATTTTATGATAAGTCAGGATTACGAAATAGTGAATTTATTTCTGATTGTTTAAATAAGTCTAACGCACATTAAACATTGTATACCATCGAAAGTATAAAAAACTAATTTCCCGTTTCCCGTCAACTATAAAAATTGGAGAAAGCCATCCTTACCACTATCTTTAAGCAACATTGATCTTTTTAAAGAGGAGAGACAAATGACAGATTTTAGATTTATTCCTATCGCCCCGCATCCTTTACTACGCCCATATATTGCTAAAATAAATGTGTTTGAAAGCGGCGGCCGGCTTCCTGCCACAGAAAGGAAACTCATCGTCCCAAATGCAAATTTTAAATTAACGCTTACCTACCGCAACGGGATTGTGGCCTGCATAGGCGGCAAGACCTATATTCAGGCAGAAAATAAACTTAGTTTAACGGGGCTGATCGATTTACCCGTCATTCTTGATCCTCATGAAGACGCGCAGACCGGCACAATTATCATTGAATTTAACCCGCTCGGCGCTTATCGCTTTTTTTATTTATCGTACGCCGAGGTCAAAAATCAAATAATAGAGCTGGCCGACCTGGTTGGACATAGTGCGGTAGAACTTCGATCACAACTTGCCGAGGCTAGCGCTTTATCCTCGAAATTGGAGCTCCTGCAAAACTTCCTGATCAAACAGCTGGAAAAAATAGCCCCCGACCCGATATATGATTATTGCATCAATCGCATCTCAGACTCGCGGGGCCTGGTCAGCGTGGCGCAACTTGAAAAGGAGACCGGCTATAGCTCCCGCTGGCTCCATGCAAAATTTTCAGAGCATCTGGGTACAGGCCCAAAAAACCTTTCTGAAATAGTCAGGTTTAAACAGTTTTACCAGGCATTCTCGGCCGGGGCCAATTATCAAACCCTAAAGGAACAAATTTACCACCATTATCACGACCAGTCCCATTTTATCCGGGCATTTAAGCGGTTCACCGGATCCACCCTGACCGACCTTCAAAATAGCATGAACGAACTTAGCACTAAGAATTTCACCACCTAGTTCCGATTTGTACAATACTTAAAGCTGCCGTCCCGCGACCTTTATTTAAAAAATTAAACACAATGAAAAAGAACGATTTTAACAGCAGCATATCGGCAAAGATCAGCGCGGATGAGGCAATCAAAAAAATTAGCAAGGTGCCAGAATGGTGGGGAATAACTTTTAGCGGAAGCGCCGAAAAGCAAAAGGATCATTTTATAGTAAAGATGGGAGGAGATTCTTTCTTTAACTTTACTGTAGCAGAGTTAGTCCCTGGTAAAAGAGTGGTCTGGTTGGTTACCGATTGCAATATGCCCTGGTATTCTGATAAAAAGGAATGGGCCGACACCAAATTAATTTTTGACGTGATTGAAAACAATGGCATAACAGATCTGGCCTTTACACATGAGGGCCTTACCCCGGATGTTGAGTGCTACAAAGACTGTGCGCCGGGCTGGACCCACTGGATCAAAACAAGCCTGTTCTCTTATTTCACTACGGATAAAGGCGTCTTCCGTGAGCCAACCATTTAACATAAAACACGGTAAGCGGATTACATATACTTCATCATGTCCCACAGCATATAATATGCCTCATTAATTATTTTTTCTTTTTCGGTGGGGTCGGCATCGCTGGCTATTAAATATTGATAGATGCCATAAACATGGCCGTTAAACATAGAGACGATTAAGCTTACCGGTTGCTGTTTAAGCAGTTTTTTTCGTATCCCTTCTTCAATAAAACCAGCGTAACCCCGGGTATGCCGCGCTAAGGTCTCGTGGGAGACCTTAGCAAAATGTGGCGAAAAATTAAACTGCTGTATGTAGTAAAATTTGTCGGGATTGGCCAGGGCCCAGTTAACAGAATGGAGGAAAACGTTTTTAAACTTGGTGGTTATAAAATCTTCCCGGTTAATAATTGCCTGCAAATTTTCGGCGTGCTCATCTTTAATTTTATTGTACAGAGCCACTACCAGGTCTTCTTTGGTTTTATAATGATAAAACAGCGTACCGTTCGCAACGCCGGCTTCGGATGCGATTTTGGCCGTAGGCGTACCGTGAAAGCCGTCGGCCACAAACAAACGCAAAGCAGTTGCCTGGATTTTTTCTTGCTTATTCACCTCCATATAGACTAATTAGTCTATAAATATAGGCGGTATTAACTCATTCTTTAAATATTTTCTAAAATATTTTATTGTTTTCCGGCGTCTTTAGTTGCTTTTTCCTGCACCTTTTTTATAGAATCCTGTTTTGCCTTAGCTGCTTTCTTTTTCTTATTAAAAAATCCTTTTAATAAGAAATTGCCTTGAGCGGCTTTCAGATCCTCATTTAATGTACTGGTTGTTTTATGTACGTTTTGCATCGTTGTTTTTGCCTGCGCAACCGTGCTTTCCATTTCGCGCGCCATTTTATCATTATTTAATAAACGGCCCAGGCTGCCTTTACCAGTATTTACTTTTGCTACTATCTGCGACAGGTTATCAATAAGCGTCCCCGCATTGTCGGCCATCTTGGTAAATTTACCAATGATCTTATCCACATCAACCGGATTAACGGCACCAATGCGGTCGCCATCTTTTATAGTTTCGGAGGTATTGGCACCACCCGGCATCAGCACAACCAGTTTATCGCCCATAAGCCCGTCGCTGCCAATGTTCATTTTTGAATCTTTCTTTATAAATTTCTTTACGTCGTCATCTACCATTAAGGTAACTTTTACTGAGGTATCATTTAAAATCTGGATATCGTCAACCACACCAACGTTAATACCGGCCAGGCGCACGTTATTACCCACCTGAAGGCCATTTACATTGTTAAATATCCCGTTGATTTTAACCGTCGAGCTAAACAGGCTTTTTTGATTGCCTATAAAGAATATGGCAGCAATAAGTACCAACAGGCCAATAAATGTAAAAAGCCCGATTTTTATTTTTTGTGATGAGGTAGTTTTCATGATATATCTTTAAAAAATGATTGTACAATTTTGTTCTTTGATTTTTGCAGGCTCTCAAACGTGCCTTCTTCTATGTATTCGCCTTCGTCCATAATTACTACACGATCGGCAGTTATGCGCGCGCATTCCATATCATGGGTAATGATGATTGAGGTTGTTTTATATTTCTTCTGCATATCCAGGATCAGCTCGCTTATCTCACGCGAGGTTATCGGATCAAGCCCGGTAGTTGGTTCATCATAAAGCATAATCTCCGGCTTGATGATCAATGTACGTGCCAGGCCGGCTCTTTTACGCATCCCTCCGGACAAATCAGACGGCACTTTATCAACCGCCTCGCTTAATCCTACGGCATTCAACACTTCTTCAACGCGTTGGTCTATCTCTGCCTGTTCTTTTAGTTTTAACACCCTGGTAAGCGGGAATTCAAGGTTTTCTCTAACGGTCATCGAATCATAGAGCGCCCCGCTTTGAAACAGGAACCCTATTTTCATCCGCAGCTCTTTCAATTCTTTTTCGTTTAGCTCGGCCACTTCTTCGCCAAATACTTTCAGGCTGCCTTCATCGGGGGTGAGCATCCCCACGATACATTGTATAGTAACCGATTTTCCCTGGCCGGACCGGCCCAGCACAACTACGTTTTCGCCCCGGTGTACAACCAAATTAATATCCGTTAATACATCTTTGCTGCCGAATGATTTTTTGAGATGTTTAATCTCAATTACCACCTCGTGCTTATCATGGGTTTTCTTTTCTTTTGGCTCGGCTGTTATTTCTTTTTCTTCCATGATTTATTTATAAAATAATAAACTGGTGATCTGTACCGCAATGGCATCAATAACAAATATCCAGAGCGAAGCAGTCACCACAGCCGAATTTGCCGCCAAACCAACACTCTCCGTACCTTTGCTCGAGTGGAAGCCTTTATAGCAGCCCACAAAACCAATAGCCAGGCCAAAAAATATGGTTTTGATAAAAGCCGGTAAAAAGTCGGTATAATCTAAAGAGGCTATTACTTTGGTAGCATATAGCGAAAGGCTGATATGATCGCGAAGGTTAAGGGCCAAAAAACCACCGAATAGACCTATCGCGTCGCCTATTACAGAGAGTATAGGCACCATAATGGTTGTTGCCAGTATACGTGTAACAACCAGGTACTGCAGCGGGTTTGCACCGGAGACATCCATGGCATCCAGCTGCTCGGTTACTTTCATACTACCCAGCTCTGCACCAATACTTGAAGCTATTTTGCCGGCGCATATAATAGCGATAATCACCGGGCCAATTTCACGGACGAACGATACTGACAGGGTTTTGGGTAACATACTTGCCGCACCAAAATCAACAAGGGTGGGCCTTAATTGTAAAATTAAAACCACCCCCATTATAAATGAGGTAATACCAACCAGCATCATAGATCGGTATCCTATTTCATAACATTGGCGAATAAATTCTGACCACTCAAACCCGCCAACAAAAATATTTTTGATAAAACGGATAAAAAATGATACCTGCTCGCCAATGTCTTCCAGCCATTTTTTCCAGCCGGGTATAGTAATTTCTTCTGCCATGGTTATGCTATTAATGTACTAACAACAAAGTTTTGCTTAATTGTTTTTTACATTCAATGAACAGCGCCCCCCCGGCGTTAAATTATTGTAGCATCGGCACCTCAATGATAAGTAATCGGGTATTTGCCTGGGAATCAATAGTTATTGAACTGGTATCAATAACACCCAAAGCATCTTTTTTGTTTAAAAGCTGGTCGTTTATTTTTACAACACCCTCTAAAACAAATATATACGCACCATTTCCTTGGTTTTTTATATCATAAATAATCGTTTGGCCTGCGTCAAATTCGCCTATTGAAAAAGTGGCGTCCTGGTTTATCCAAAGGGCATCCACGTTTTTATCGCCGGTTACCAGTGTGGTAAACTCATTTTTTTTAAACGCGTTTTTAAAATCCCTTTGATCATAACGCGGGGCAATGTTCCTGAATTTAGGTAACAACCAGATCTGCAAAGTATTGGCCGGCTCTGTTTTAGAATGATTATATTCTGAGTGTTCAACACCGGTACCGGCAGACATTACCTGCACTTCGCCGGCGTGTATAACGCCAATATTGCCCATACTGTCTTTATGTTCAAGGGCGCCCTGTAACGGAATTGTAATAATTTCCATATTATCATGCGGATGAGTGCCAAAGCCGGTTCCGCCAGCTATAATATCATCATTAAGTACTCTTAAGGCACCAAAATGTACTTTGTCCGGATTATGATAACCCGCAAAACTAAAAGAGAAATTGGCTTTTAACCATCCGTGATCGCTTGTTCCCCGCCCATTGGCAGGATAAAATGTACTTTTCATATTGCTAAATTTACATGTTTAAACATACAATATTTATTCCAATCATTAATAATGTGTATTTTTGCCGAATCCAAAGTCTTTTAATGACAAAGAAAGCAATAATTGTAGGGGCAAGCGGACTAATTGGCAGTAATTTGTTGGATATTCTTTTAGCTCAACCGGAATATAGTGAAGTTTTAAGCATATCCCGTAAAAAGGTAAAATCAACCAACACCAAATTAACACAGCTTATTGCGGATTTTGACTGCCTTGAGCAATTTACGGATGCTGTTAATGGCGATGTTTTATTTTGTTGTTTAGGTACAACAAAAAAGCAAACACCCAATTTAACAGAATATATAAAAGTGGATCATGATTATCCGCTTGAATTAGCACGGATAGCCTTAAAAAACGGTGTTTTGCAATATCACCTGGTTTCGGCAATTGGTGCAAGTTCAAAATCGTCTAACTTTTACACAAGGGTAAAGGGCGATACAGAAAAAGATATTAAAAAGATCGGCTTAAAAAGCCTTCATATTTATGAGCCCTCTGTATTAATTGGCCGCCGTAAAAAACCCAGGTTGGTGGAACAAATGGCGGTTTGTCTAATGACATTAATTGGTCCGCTTTTATTTGGCAGACTAAAAAAATACCGGGCCATACGGGCCGGCGATGTTGCCCGGGCAATGTTTAAACAATCTTTAAAAAACAAAAAGGGTGTATTTATTTATACATCTGATAAAATAAAACAACAAGCGTGAGTACGTATATCTCTGTAGAAAATCTTGGCCACTCATTTCATGACAACTGGCTCTTTAAAAACATAACGCTTGGTATAAACCGGGGGCGGCGCGTGGCCTTAGTTGGGATAAACGGTGCCGGTAAGTCAACATTATTAAAGCTGCTGGCCGGCCAGTTTTTGCCGACAGAAGGCAAGGTTGTACAAACAAAAGATCTCCGGATGGGATACCTTGAACAGGACCCTGGCTTTAAAGACGCAGTTACGATAAGTGATTATATCTTCCATGCCGACAATGTGCAGCAACAAGCCATCCGCAAATATGAGGAGCTTTTAGAGAATGACCCGGACAATGTTAAAGCGCTTGACGCGGTAATGGAAGAGTTGAGCGAGGTTGATGCCTGGGAGTATGAATATAAGATTAAAACAATTTTAGGGCGATTGGATATCCACCACCTTAATCAAAGTATAACTACATTATCCGGCGGTCAGAAAAAGCGCCTGGCCTTAGCCAAATTGCTGATAGAAGATCCGGACCTTTATATTCTGGATGAGCCTACCAATCACCTGGATATTGATACGATTGAATGGTTGGAGAAATTACTGACCGATGGCTCTAAAACCATACTAATGGTGACGCACGACAGATATTTCCTGGATAATGTTTGCAATGAGATTTTGGAAATTGACCGGGGCAAGATCATCCCTTATGTTGGAAATTACGGCTATTATTTAGAAAGAAAGGCTGAGCGGGAAGCTTCAGACGAAGCAACCTTCCATAAAAACGCGAATCTTTTACGTAAAGAGCTGGAGTGGATGCGCAGGCAACCCAAAGCCCGGGGAACCAAATCAAAAGCGAGGATTGACGCTTTTTATGACCTGGAGGCTAAAACACAAAACGGCGGGCCGAAACAAACGGTAGAACTAAGTGTGAAAACCGCGCGCCAGGGCAACAAGATCATGGAAATACATAACATTAGTAAAGCGTTTAATGGCAATACGTATGTAGATCACTTTAATTATGTATTTAAAAAAGGAGACCGGATTGGTTTAGCCGGCAAGAACGGCAGCGGAAAATCAACCCTTTTAAATATGATTACCGGTAGCTTGCAACCAGATGGCGGGCATATTGAAAAAGGAGAAACAACGGTTTTAGGATATTTTCACCAGTCGGGCATAACCTTTAAAGAGGACGAACGGGTAATTGATATTGTAAAAAACGTTGCTGAGTTTATAACGATGGCGGACGGAAAGATGATATCGGCATCGGCCCTGCTTACCTTATTTCTTTTCCCTCCGGCAAAACAATATGGGTTTATTTCTAAGCTGAGTGGTGGCGAAAAGAAACGGCTGCAATTAATGAGCATCCTGATGAAAAACCCGAATTTCCTTATTCTGGATGAGCCCACCAATGATCTGGATATAGATACTCTGAATGTTTTAGAAGAATTTCTGACCAACTACGGCGGTGTTTTAATGATCGTATCACACGATAGGTACTTGCTGGATAAGCTAACAGAGCAGCTTTTTATTGTCGAAGAAAAAGGTAAAGTAAGAATATACAATGGAAATTATTCATCTTATCGCCTGGAGCAGGAGGATCAAAAACAACAGGACCGGGCGGATAAAGCTGCCGGAGCAACACCAGCCACCGCGTCAGCGCCGAAAAACAAACTGAGCTTTAAGCAACAAAAAGAAATGGATACGTTAGAAAAAGACATAATCCTTCTTGAGAATCAAATAAAAGAACTTAATACTAAGCTAAATTCGGGAGCCGATAATACGACAATTGTAGAAACGGCGAAGAAGATAAGCGACCTGACAACCGACCTGGATGAAAAAAGCCTGCGCTGGCTGGAACTATCAGATTTAAAAGAAGCCAAATGAAACTATCAGATGTTATAGCCTCATTAGGCGTTATTATTCTTTTAATCGCCTTTTTGTTAAATTTATACAAGAAGATGTCTGCAAACAGTCGCGGCTATACCGCATTGAATTTTGTCGGCGCAGCCATGTGCGGTATTTCGTCGTATATGATCAGCTTCTACCCTTTTGTGGTTTTAGAAAGTATATGGGCGGGCTTTGCACTGGTTTCATTTTTTAATGTTCCACGTGGAACACGGGACGTAAATAAATAACCAAATGTTCCACGTGGAACATTTTAAAATAGCATACATTTAATGTTCCACGTGGAACATGGAGGTTGGAAATGTTTAAGAAATACGACGTAATTGTAGTGGGTGCCGGACATGCCGGCTGTGAGGCAGCAGCAGCGGCGGCTAACCTGGGATCATCTGTTCTGTTAATTACTATGAATATGGGCACTATAGCGCAGATGAGTTGCAACCCGGCTATGGGTGGCGTAGCCAAGGGACAGATCGTTCGCGAAATTGATGCAATGGGCGGTTATTCGGGCATTGTTACTGATAAAACCTCTATTCAGTTCAGGATGCTTAACTTATCAAAGGGGCCTGCCATGTGGAGCCCTCGTGCTCAAAGCGACCGCATGCGTTTCGCTGAGGAATGGCGCCTGGCTCTGGAAAGAATACCCAATGTTGATTTTTGGCAGGACACCGTTAATTCATTGCTCGTAACCAATAATACGATTAAAGGCGTTCGCACATCTTTAGGGATAGAAATAGCAGCCGATGCGGTGGTATTAACAAATGGCACCTTTATGAATGGAGTAATCCATATCGGCGAAAAGAAATTTGGTGGAGGCCGTGCGGCCGAGAAAGCAACTACCGGGATAACGGAACAATTAATAACACTGGGATTTGAATCAGGCCGGATGAAAACAGGCACGCCACCACGTATTGATGGCCGCAGTTTAAATTACTCCGTAATGGAAGAGCAATGGGGCGATGATGTCCGGGGCCGTTTTTCGTATACAGCTGTTGAGCGAATACAGGAACAACGCTGTTGCTGGATAACTTATACCAATACTAAAGTACACGAAACACTAAAAGAGGGTTTTGAAAAATCACCGATGTTTACTGGACGAATCAAAGGACTGGGCCCGCGCTATTGCCCTTCGATCGAAGACAAGATCAACCGTTTTGCGGAACGCGAACGCCACCAGATCTTTGTTGAACCTGAAGGATTAAATACTGTAGAGATTTATGTTAACGGTTTCTCAACCTCGTTACCGGAGGATGTGCAATACAAGGCACTGACTCAAATACCCGGCTTTGAAAATGCTAAAATGTTCCGTCCGGGCTATGCTATCGAATATGACTACTTCCCGCCAACCCAACTGGGCCTGACTTTAGAAACCAAATTGATAAGCAATCTTTATTTCGCCGGCCAGATAAACGGCACAACCGGTTATGAAGAAGCCGCCTCCCAGGGATTCATAGCCGGCATAAACGCTCACCAAAAATTAAAGGACAAACACGAACTGATCATGAAAAGATCAGAATCATATATCGGCGTTTTGATAGACGACCTGGTGACTAAAGGAACCGAAGAACCATATAGAATGTTTACCTCCCGTGCAGAGCATCGCTTATTGCTTCGCCAGGATAATGCCGATATCCGCCTGAGTCCTATTGGCCATGAGCTGGGATTGATCAGCGATGAACGGTTGGAGAAAGTAAAAGAGAAAATAAAAAACTCGGACGACATCGTCGCCTACACCCGCACCCGGGCAATAGACCAGGCCAGCGTAAATACCTTACTGGAAAACCTGAATACATCACCTGTATCTCAAACAACAAAATTGTTTAATTTACTAAGCCGGCCGCAAGTGGCAATTAATGATCTGCTAACCGTCGACCCGGTCCTCGCAAATTATCTATCAGCCTACGATAAAGAAACTATTGAGCAGGCTGAAATAAAAATTAAATATGAGAGTTATTTTGAAAAGGAAATGGATATTGTTGAACGAATGAAAAAAATGGAACATAAAGAGATCAATCCGGATTTTAATTATCAGCAAATGCAATCCCTGTCAAAAGAAGCCCGCGAAAAATTAATGAAGATAAAACCGCGTACTCTAGGCCAGGCATCCCGAATTTCCGGCGTGTCACCATCCGACATATCCGTTTTGATGGTTCATATGTCCAGATAGCTTATAACAAACTGTAAATCAACCATTTATAAAATATTAAATTTAAGCCGTTTTTTTTAAATCCGAATAGTATTACTCATCAAACTAAAAAAATCGCTTATTTCGCTTAAAAATGACGTTAAATAAAAAAGGGCTGTTTTTGCAGCAGATTTTCCTGGGTTTTTTGGTCGCGATCGTCGCTTTGGGCTGCGCTGTACAACAACGCCCACAGGGAGGGCCAAAAGATCACGACCCGCCAAAGTTAATCAAGGCAAATCCACCAAATTTAATGCACAACTTTTCCGCCAAAGAAATCCGGCTGGATTTTGACGAGTACTTTAAATTGAATAACCAGTTTCAGGAAGTCACAGTTTTTCCTGCCCCGGATAAAACACCCAACTTTAAAATCCGCCAAAAAAGTTTGATCATTGAGCTTCGCGATACCTTGCAGAAAAATACAACCTATGTAATTAATTTTGGCAAAGCTATTGGCGACGTTAATGAAAACAATATCCTCAAAAATTTCACCTACGTTTTTTCAACCGGCAACCACATCGACTCTTTGACGATGGCAGGATCGGTAACTAATACGCAAACCGGGCTTAAAGAAAAAGATATCACGGTAATGCTGTTTACGCTAAAACAGGATTCGCTGTTATTTGGAAAAAAGAAGCCAAGTATCTATACCACCACCGACTCGTCCGGAAATTTTAAATTGAGTAACTTAAAAGAAGGTGTCTATAAAATATACGCCCTGAAGGAACAAGGCGGTGATAAAATATACAACAACGATAATGAATTGATCGGGTTCTCAACCAGGCCCATAAATTTTACCCATGATACCTCGGCTATCAGCTTAAAATTATTTAAACAGTCGCCAACCAAATTTCGTTTTACCGACCACAAGTTCCTGCCTGATGGCGGAATGTCATTCTCATTTAATAAGCCGCTTGCCCGGCCGTCGGTTAAAATAATTTACCCCCCCGGCCTGGATGAGCAAAAGATAGTTGATTTTAACAAAACCGGAGACAGCGTGCTGATCTATTCGAAGAATATGGATTTTGACTCGGTGCGTTTCGCCTTTTATGATAATAACAAACCGGTAGATACCACCTACCTGCGTAAGGGCCGTAAAGAATCTTTTACTAAAAACGTTGCTTTCAGATTTGGCATAAGCATCGGTGGTGAGCTTAAACCCGGTGACGACCTCCATCTGTATTCTAATTTACCTATAGATTCGTTCGACCCGACTTTGATCACTTTAAAGGAAGACTCCACGCAAGTTAGATATACCTTAACGAGGGATACCGGCAGCACCAAAAATTTTACCTTAAAATATCGTTGGCGCCAAAAAGTTAATTATCAATTGATTATTGATGAAGCAGCTTTCACCAGCATTTACGGCGACAAAAATAAACGGCAGGTCAAAAAATTCTTCCAGAATAAGCCTGAAAACTATAGTAACCTTACGCTGGATATCACTGTTCCGGATAGCTCAAAAATGTACGTGGTTGAATTGTTAAACGACCAAGGCAATCCTTTACGAAGTGATGTCGTCACCAAAAAAACAAAGCTGACCTACCGTAATTATTATATCGGCAAGTTTTCACTCCGGGTTATATATGATAATAACCGAAACGGCAAATGGGACTCGGGCAGTGTAAAAGAAGGCCGCCAGCCGGAGAATATCTGGGTTTACGATAAGATATTTACGTTACGGCCCAACTGGGATTCGGAAGAAGCCGTAACTATACCCAGGGAGGTTATTACGCCTTAAACCAACCGGCGTACATTACGTAATTATCGGGAAGTTTATCAAGCAGGGCGCGTTGTTCGTCGGTTATTGGTTTGATTTTTTTTGCAGGTGTTCCGGCGTATAAATAGCCCGATTCGCAAATTGTCTTTTCAAGCACAACCGAACCCGCACCTATTATTACATATTCTTCAACCACTGCGTGATCCATTACAATGGCCCCCATGCCTACCAGCGAATGATCTTTAAGGGTACAGCCATGTACCAGCGCATTATGACCGATAGATACATAATTACCGATATGCGTAGCGGCGCCATTATAAGTACAGTGGATAACCGCACCGTCCTGGATATTGGAGTTATTGCCAATTGTTATATAATTAACATCGCCCCTGATAACCGCGTTGAACCATACCGAACATTTATCGCCCATCACAACATCGCCAACTATAGTAGCATTTTCGGCAATGAAACATTCTTGCCCCCAGCTTGGGGATTTGTCTTTTACGGGTAGGATAACGGGCATGGTGCTAATAGTGATTGAGTGAATTATTGTAGGAGTGAATTTACACCAAGAAATCTAATTTTTGTTATTTTTGATGTACTATAAGCGGAAATAGCTCAGTTGGTAGAGCATCAGTTTCCCAAACTGAAGGCCGCGGGTTCGAATCCCGTTTTCCGCTCTTTAAAAAGTAAAAGTATCTTTTATTTCAATAAAGAAACCCCAATGAGTTTTTCCAAGACTTCTTAAGTCCCTTCCAATTATCATGTTTTTTAATTCGCAGTAATTTGCATGGTAATATTCAGATATTTTTACAATTTTCTTTCCATCTTTAATAAGATAGAGGTATTCGTACATTCTTCCTTTAGAATAAAGTTCCGATAAATTATACCCTTCTAATTCGGAAATACTGATATCTTCGTTTTATTCCTAAACCGAAAAACCCCGCTCTCTCAAAATATTCAGCATATAATGTAAGCTTAATACATTTTGTCCTTACTTCACCTAATATTATTATAGAAGCAAATAATAAATACCACGTTATGAAGAATATTTTAAAAAAACAGGAGACTCCTTTTCGATGATATCATTTAAATGATAAATAATGGTAACACCAATGCTAATAATGACAATTGCTATTAGCGCTGATAAAACTATCCAGTATTTGAACTTTGAAGTGATCATAAATTTCAAAACACCGTATCCTCCAAAACATCCTGGTGCTCAGGATAATCAGTTGTATAATGCAATCCCCTGCTTTCTTTACGCATCATGGCTGATTTTACAACTATATAAGATACCTGGATCAGGTTACGCAGCTCGCAAAGTTTAACGGATAGCTTGGTTTGCTTATAAAATGATTCTGTTTCTTCATATAGTAACCCTAGCCGGCGCATGGCCCTTTCTAATCTAAAATCAGAACGAACTATACCTACATAGTCATTCATTAGCTTTTGCATCTCGCGCACGTTATGCGTAACCAGTATATCTTCGTTAGACAGCTTTACGCCCTTTTCATCCCAATCGGGTATATTTTCAGGTATGGAAATACTTTCAAATTGATCAATAGCATTTTTATAAATCCGGTGCGCAAATACCAACGCCTCCAATAACGAATTAGATGCCAACCGGTTAGCCCCATGTAAGCCGGTTGATGAGCACTCTCCGCAGGCATACAGACGCCTGATAGACGACTGGCCATAATGATCTACCATTACCCCGCCACACATATAATGACAAGCCGGCGAAACCGGGATCATGTCCTTGGTCATGTCAATACCTATCTCTAAACATTTGGCATATATATTTGGGAAATGCTTTAAAATATCTTTTTTACTGCGATGACGAATATCCAGGTAAACGTAGTCTTCGCCTGATTTCTTTATCTCGGCATCAATGGCCCGGGCAACGATATCGCGCGGCGCTAATGACCTGCGTTCATCATATTCCTGCATAAACTCTTCTCCGTTGGTACGTTTTAATATCCCCCCAAAACCACGTACCGCTTCAGATATCAAAAATGACGGATAATCTCCGGGATTGTATAAAGCTGTAGGATGGAACTGGATAAATTCCATATTTCTAACCTTTCCCTTTGCACGATAAACCATAGCCACGCCATCGCCGGTGGCGATGGTAGGGTTAGTAGTTACCGAATAGATATGGCCGGCACCGCCCGATGCCATTACCGTAACCCTGGATAAGAATTTCTCAACCTCGTTAGTTACGGTATTTAAAGCATAAATACCATAACAGGTAATATCATCAGATGATTTATCTACAAACTCGCCTAAATGGTGCTGGGTAATTAAATCAACCGCAAAATAATGCGTTAATATTTCAATATTAGGATTTTGATGGATCTGCTCAAGCAACGAACGTTCTATTTCAAAACCCGTTATATCTTTATAATGCAACACCCTGAATTCAGAGTGTCCTCCCTCTTTTGCCAGGTCATAAATACCTTCGTTTGTCTTGTCAAAACTGGTTCCGTAATCTATAATTTCATTAATTCGGTCGGGGCCCTCTTTTACTACAATTTCCACAACTTCCTTATCACATAGCCCATCACCGGCAATTAACGTGTCATTTATATGTTTTTCAAAAGAATCTTCCTTTTTATCAACAACAACCGCCACACCGCCCTGGGCATATTTGGTGTTTGATTCATCCTCGTTTGATTTTGTAACTATCAATACCTTACCATGTTTAGCAGCTTTTAATGCAAAACTTAATCCGGCTATGCCGGAACCAACTACCAGAAAATCCACAGATTTGGACATATAATATGTGTTAGGTGTGTAAAATTATAAAGTATGTTAACAATAGGGTTCAAAGATGTTAATTTTGTGTAAGCAAAAACCTAACAAGTAATTAAATAGTGGATAACCTTACTAATTACTGATAATGATAACAATTTTTAAGCGACTTTTGCGTCTGTTTTACCACTTAACTAACATTACAAACATCAATAAAATATTAACAAATAAGTTTTTAAAATAAAAGTTGATTATCACAGCAATCTAATAATCAATAAAATAAATACTAAAAATTATTAGCCGGCTGTTAGTAACTAGTTAAAAACAACATTTTAATAAAAACAACTGCTAACTTTTAAACATAACTAACACACCAATAACAATAGTTTCTTTTTATATAAAAAAATCATTGTTATTAATTGAATTGTTGAAATGGATATCTTCGAAGAAATAAAACTGAAAGGCTACGCCGAGGAATTTATAGACCCAACGCTTGACCTTTTTGATGAAATAGAAAAACTTAAAAAAGAAAAAAATGCAGTTATACTTGCTCACTACTATCAGGATGCTGATATACAAGACATTGCAGATTATATTGGAGATAGTTTGGGACTATCGCAACAAGCTGCAAAAACTGACGCCGATATTATTGTATTTGCCGGCGTACACTTCATGGCCGAAACAGCCAAGATCTTATCACCAACAAAAAAGGTATTATTGCCAGACATAAAAGCGGGATGCTCATTAGCAGACAGTTGCCCGCCGCATCTGTTTAAAAAATTTAAAGAGCAGTATCCGGATCACCTGGTGATAACCTATGTAAATTGTACTGCCGAGTTAAAAGCCTTAAGCGATATTGTTTGTACCTCAAGCAACGCCGTCCAAATTGTGGAAAGTCTGCCTGCAGATCAAAAGATAATATTTGGACCTGATAAAAATTTAGGTGCTTATGTTGCTAAAAAAACCGGGCGTGACCTGGTGCTTTGGAACGGTGCCTGCATGGTACATGAAATATTTTCAAGGGAGAAGATTACCAGGCTAAAAGAAAGATACCCCAATGCTAAATTATTAGCGCATCCTGAATGTGAAGAGGTAATACTGCAAATGGCAGATTATATAGGATCAACCACAGGAATTTTAAAATACGCTACCGGCAGACCCGAAAAAGAGTTCATTGTAGCCACTGAGCCTGGTATTATCCACCAGATGCAGAAAGATAACCCTGATAAGGTGTTTATACCCGCGCCACCGAATAATAATTGCGCCTGCAATGATTGCCCCCACATGAAAAGAAACACGCTGGAGAAGCTTTATTTATGTCTTAAGAATGAATTACCGGAAATTGAAGTTCCGGCTGATATTATTGTTAGAGCCGTAAAACCTATCGAAAGGATGCTGGAGATCTCGGCACAATTGGGTTTATAAGTTTGCTTATTAGAATTATAAAATTAAAAGCGATAGGTATTTGCCTATCGCTTTTTTATTTGGTTATTATATTCTGTAGATTGGTATTATAAACCTGAATCTTTCTTTACTTCAAGTGCGTCCTGTACATTTTGTGGAAGATTTGAAAGTAAATTATAACCGGTAGCGGTTTCAATATCACGTACGGTTACGATATATGTTTTCCAATCGGCATTAATAGAATTTACATTAGGTGTATTAACCGCAATAACTCTTGTTGATGAAGTTATACGGCTGATATCGCCACTGCCCGCAGGTAAAATAACGGCTACCTTCCAAACATTACTGGGTACGGTTATATTGCCATTAGCAATGGTATTTATTTTGGCACTACTTATAGAGCCTATACCGCCCGTACCATAGCTACCCATGATGATATAAACCTCATTGCCGGCAACCACTTGTTCACGTAAGTAGCTTTCTAAATTACTCCAGGTTTGCTGATTATTTTGAGGGGCTTGCGGAATCATATTAGTCATCAGGAAGGTGGCCGAGTTTGCGTTAACAGAACTTGTACGATCTGCAGAAGGACAATTGTGCCCTCTGTCAAAACCCGAGCCACTATAACTGTTACTTTGTACCGCGAACCAGCCCGGATCTAAGCCTGTAAAACCTGCAAAATTATCTAAACGACCAGTTGCATTTGTAATGTTTGTAGCATCTAAATGCCAGCTAACCCAGTTAGGTTCGCCCCTTACACTACTATATGATTCAACATAATATCCCTGATCTATTAAATAATTGGTATTAAAAACAAAAGAAGCTTGTGCATTTGATGGATTACCTAAAAGTATGTTGCTGTTATCTCCAGATGCAGGTGGTGCATCGCTACCAATAGTAACTCCGCGTGGCGTTGAGGCTGCGGTAGTTTTTGTAGTATCAGATCCGGGTGTGTCAGGAGTACCAACTACAATCCCGGGATCACCTGTACCTCTGAAAGTAATATCATCAATATTTACACGGATAGTTGCGCTGGTTTTTTTAATCTCAAACCTTACTTTGCCTGTAACACTAACTTTAAATGAATCTGTTACCAATGTTGTACTGGTTTCGCTGATATCTGTACCTACCTGCGAATAAGTTGCTCCGCCATCTGTTGACATTAATAGTTGCCAGGTTGAATTTGCATCGGTACCATATTTAGCATGTTTAATAAACAGGGTTTTTAAACCGTTGATATCAAAATTCATATGCAGATCACCGGTACGTAACCGCACAGATTTTGATCCGTTTTTTGCGTCAGCGGCTAAATTACCTATCAATGCATCATTAAAGTTCCATGAACCGGTGACCAAGCTAATATCCGCGGCGCCATAGCTACTTTTTGATCCGTTTTCAAAATCTTCAGTAATGGTATAAGGAGTAGCTGTGGTTCCGGTAGTACCGGTTGTGCCTGTAGTTCCGGTAGTACCCGGATTAGTGGCAGAATCGTTTTTTTTACAGGCCGTAATCATCACTACTGATGCCAGGCCCGTGTAAATGAGTAATTTTCTAAATTTCATGGATAAATGTTTTTGTGGTAAATATCGTGATCAAATGTTAATTGTATATTAATTTTTTAAACTGTTATTAAAATATTACTTCTGATTTTAACGAAACGAATGCTTAAAAAGTTGTTTTACTACTAATTAGCCTGATTTGATGGAAGCTTTCGTATTTTTGCACTTCAAAAAAAATACGGTGTTGTATGGCAATGTTTGATAATAAAGAGAAAACCAATATAGAGGCGTTAGGCGAGTTTGGCCTGATCAATCATCTGACAAAAAATATAGAGCTGGTACAAAAAAGTACCATAAAAGGCGTGGGAGATGATGCGGCCGTACTTGATTTTGAAGGTAAAAGGATGCTGGTATCAACCGATATGCTGTTAGAGGGAATCCATTTTGATTTGGCGTATACGCCCCTAAAACATTTGGGCTATAAAGCCATACAGGTAAACCTGAGTGATATTTATGCTATGAATGGTACTGCTACACAAGTAACGGTTTCAATCGGTATGTCAAGCAAATTCCCGATAGAGGCTGTTGAGGAAATATATGAAGGGATTTATATCGCCTGTGAAAAATATGGCGTGGACCTGGTTGGCGGCGATACCTCCTCGTCAAAGCAAGGATTGGTGCTGAGTGTTACTTCAATTGGTTACGCCAATGCTGAGGATGTAGTTTATCGTGGTGGGGCGCAAGAGGGTGACCTGATCTGTGTATCCGGTGATTTAGGCGGCGCTTATGTTGGCTTGCAATTGTTGGAACGTGAAAAACTAATTTATCTTGAAAATCCAAATATCCAGCCTGACCTGGAAGGTAAAGATTATATTGTAGAGCGCCAGTTAAAACCGGAGGCCCGCCGGGATATTATTGATCTGTTAAAAGAAATTGAAGTTAAGCCTACGGCGATGATTGATGTATCGGACGGTTTAGCGTCAGAAATTATGCATATCTGTAAGCAAAGCGGTAAAGGCTGCAGTATTTATGAAGAGAAAATACCGCTTGACCCCATGACGTTTGAAACGGCCCGTGAATTTAACCTGGATCCCACCGTTTGCGCTTTAAGCGGCGGAGAAGATTATGAGTTACTTTTCACCGTAAAACAAGCGGACTACGAAAAAATAAAGTTTAAAATGGATATCACCATCATTGGCCATATTACCGAGCCGGCATCAGGCTGTAATTTAATAACCAAGGCCGGCAATGTACATCCTCTAAAAGCGCAGGGTTGGAACGCGTTTCCTAATAGTGAAAAGTAATAAGTCTTAAAAAAAATTTGGCCGCCGCCGGCGCTTGAGTCAAACACACGAGAGCTAATGAATCAGCATTAGCTCTTTCTATTCTGTCACCTCGTCGTCGCCAATCTCAATATATTTCTGGTCTAATTGCTTATTGGCTTTGGCACCCAGCCCCTTAATTTTTTCGGCAGTTTTGATTAGGTTGCCGTTGCCTTCGGTTAGTTTGTTAATGGCATTGTCATAAGCAGTTTGGCTTAGCTTGATGTTTTTGCCGATACCTTCCATATCGTTAACAAATCCTACAAATTTATCATACATGGCACCGCTTAAACGGGCAATTTCCAATACGTTGCGGTTTTGGCGCTCCTGTTTCCATATACTGGCAATGGTGCGCAGTGTGGCCAATAATGTTGACGGGCTAACAATGACTACCCTTTTATCCCAGGCATCGCTAAACAATTCAGAGTCTATCTGCACCGCAAAGCTAAATGATGATTCTATCGGAATAAACAGCAACACAAAATCAGGCGAGTTGATCTGGTAAAGATCATGGTAATTTTTTGAGGACAGCCCATTTACGTGGCTGCGTATCGACTCTACATGCGCCTTTGAGAATAGTTTGCGCTCGTCATCCGTCTCGCAGTTAACCAGGCGCTCATAAGCTATCAGCGATACCTTTGAGTCGATGATTAAATGTTTTTCATCCGGAAGGTCAATAATGGCATCGGGCTGCATCCTGACCCCGTCAAGGCTGGTTATGCTGGCCTGCAAACGGTACTCGCGATCTTTAACCAGGCCGGAACGCTCCAATACTTTTTCTAATATGACTTCGCCCCAGTTACCCTGCTTTTTATTATCGCCCTTTAAAGCCTTGGTTAAGTTTTGGGCTTCATCGCTTATCTGGCGGTTAAGTTCCATTAATTGCGTAATTACGCCCTTCATGGTATTGCGCTCGGCAGCTTCCATGTTGTATACCTTGTCCACCTTATCCTCAAAAGCTTTTAAATTTTCTTTAAGCGGATTAAGGATGATATCTAAATTGGTGCGGTTAACATCAATAAACTCTTTCGATTTTTCTTTCAGAAGCTTTTCGGCAACGTTTTCAAACTCTTTCTGAAATTTTTGCTGAATGTCCTGGATACTTTTTTCCTGTTCGCCCAGGCGTTCGCGCTGTGCTTTAAATGATTCTTCGGCTTTTGCCATCCGGCTTTTTTCAATAACCAGCTCCTGGTTTAAAACAGCAACCGCGGTATCATAGCGTTCGCGCTCATCCTGCAATTGTTTATCGGCCTTATCGCGTTCTAAACCTAAACCCAGGGCGCGTTCTTCGGCTTTAGCTAAGGCGATGTTTAGCGCGGCATTATCATTTTTTAGGCGCGCAAACTCATCCGCCGAAATTCCATCGGCAGCAGCGGGCTTTTTTAAAAAAAGCAGTACAGAAATCAGCAGAATTATAACACAGGCAACTAAAACGGCAACAATCATTTTGATAAAAATATTAGCAAAACGAAGGTAGATAAAATGTGCGAATGTGCAAATAGCGAGATGCGCAAGAAAGGATTATAAGCAAGAGAACAAAGCAATAACCATGCGTCTGCAAATTAGTTTATCCGCACATCTGCATATATATGCATCTGCACATTTACTTATGCTTTTTAGGTTTTGCGGTATCAACCAAAGGATCATCAACGCCATGTCCGTCGCTGCTGGTATCTGTTCCGTTGGTTGACTCGGCAAATGGGGCGGCTGATCCGTTTATGGTATCAGAAGCCCCGGAGGAACCATGATTTGAGCCGGTATCGGGTTTATCATCGCCGGTTTTGTGCCGGGCGCCGTTACAAGCAATAAATAAGGAGAGAACAGGTATAATCAGGATAGCAAATATCTTTTTCATAGCCGTAAGTTTTATTTAACAAACGGGATATGCCGCGGTTTTGATATAATTAATTGGCCTTTTCTGCCTTTTCAACCCGCAGGCCCACGTCGCTGATCTCACGCAGTGGATTATCACGCATATTTTGTTCTATCTGGAATATATAAGTGCCTTTGGCCGGGAATTTATAATCCAGTTTAAAAGGAATCTGGAAACTATACAGGTTACCCGAACCCTGTCCCAGCCACTCCCCGTCGGCATTGGCCAGTTTAAGTTCGTACCGGGTAGTAGTTGTTTTTTTATCCGGGTTGGTTTGATGAACCAGTACAAACAGGTTTGAATACTTATAATCGCCGGTTACCCGCAGGTTAAAATATAAGTTATAAGCAATTTGCTCATTGTCAATTTTAACGGTATGGTTTATTTTATTGGTATAGGCCCAGTTATTGTTAACAATCTCCGTGTTTTGATCGATAACCGCGGCGGGGTCTGTACAGCCAGCCCAGCCCAGCCCTACAAAGGCTGCCATAACGGGCAGTAAATATTTTAACGCGCTTTTCATTGCTTACGGTGTTGGTTTGTCGCCCCCGCCCTCGCCGCGATTTCCATCCGGTCGGTTCGGCCTGTTCCTATTTCGGTTTCTGTTACGATTCGGATTATTATTTCCCCCTTCGGGCCGCTGGCCCTGTGGTCTTGGCTGCCCGCCTGTATTTTGTTGCCCGGCAGTGTTTGGCTGCGCCGCAACATTCGCCGCCCGCGGTTGGCTGCTGTTAGGGCTGCCATTAGGGTTCGGCTTGTTTTTATTACGATTTTTGTTTTTCTTTTTATTGGTATTGCGGTTGCGCTCATCCAAACGGGTAAGGCTGTCCTGGCCGACAACATTTTCGTAGTCAGGCGCTTTTACCGGTTCGTTTTCAATCTCAACAAATACCAGTAAATCGTCGGGCAATACTCCGTCCCGGTTCATTTGCTGTATCTCTTTAACCCGGGCCAAGGGCACGGCTATCCATGATTCTTCGCGAGGATAGCTAAACCACATCTGCTTTTTAAAGATATCTGTTTTTTGCAGGCGGGCCTCGCCTTTAAGGGTTTTAAGGTAATTTACATTTTCAGGGATATGTTTTAATGCATCCATATAAGTGTCCAGCTCATAATTTAAGCAACACTTTAATTTACCGCATTGGCCGGCAAGCTTTAAGGTATTAAGAGACAGATTTTGATAACGCGCAGCGGAGGTTGAAACGGTTTTAAAGTCGGTTAACCAGGTAGAGCAGCACAATTCGCGCCCGCATGAACCAATACCGCCCAAGCGGCTGGCTTCCTGGCGCATCCCGATCTGGCGCATCTCGATACGAATGCGGAAGGTCTCTGCCATTTTTTTGATCAGTTCCCTGAAATCCACGCGGCCCTCGGCCGTATAGTAAAAGGTGGCTTTGCTTTTATCTGCCTGGTAATCCACGTCGCTTAACTTCATCGACAGATTAAGGCTTAGCGCCAGCTTGCGCGCGCTGTGCATGGTTTCCCATTCCATATCCTTAGCCGCCTTCCACTTATCCACATCGGCAGGCGTTGCCCGGCGATAGATCTTCTTTAAAACATCTTCCTCTTTTACCCGGCGCTTAACCATTTGCATGCGCACCAGTTCGCCGGTTATGGATACGTGGCCAATATCATAGCCGCCGGTAGTAGCCTCAACCACCACCAGGTCGCCGTTTTCCAGGTAAATATTATCGTTATTTAAAAAGAACTCTTTACGTGAACCTTTAAATTTTATCTCAACAATTGGAAAAGGCTTATAATTAACAGGCATATCCATATGTGACAGCCAGTCGTAAACATCTAATTTACTGCATCCGTTTGTAAGGCATGAGCCATTACTTTTGCAGCCTGCCGGCGAGCATCCACCCCCCGTTGAGCAACTTCCACATCCCATAATTAATTCGCTATATATTGATTCCCTTGCGGGCTTGACTTAAGTTTTAAAAAACTCATAATTTGTAAAGATACATCTAAAAATAAAATTTTAGGGTTTGCATTTCTTTCTACGTGATAATGTGCCTTTTCCAATTCGGCAATAATGGCCTGGTTCATGGAAATATTCATTATGGCAGTTAGTTTTTGTGCCGTTTCAAGCTCGGCAGCCGGCAAATGCACCAATTCGCCCGCTCCGGCTATCAGCAGGCAACACTCTCTTATAAAACTTATGCCGTAGCGTAAAAAGTTTTTTTGATTTTCGCGACCCATCTTTGAAAGCTGATCAACAAAGGCAACAAGTTCTATCCCTTTATTGGCGAAGCATAGGCGCAACCATTGTACAAATAAAGCATGATAGCTTTTATTATCCTGTTGCAGCATAATCAGCGCGTCAGTTAAATTGCCGTTACTTAAATAGGCAATCTCAGCAGCGGCATTTTCTGTTTGGTGATGATGGCTGATTAAGTTTTCCTTAATTTCTTCGTACCCCAGCGCCGGTATTTTTATCAGTTGTGTACGTGATAAGATGGTATTTAAAATTTGATCCTGGTTTTGAGCTACCAACAAAAACAAAGTGTTTGGCTGTGGCTCCTCAATAATTTTAAGCAGGGCGTTACCCTCTTTGTCCAGGTATTCGGGTAGCCAAAGGATCAGTATTTTATAATCAGACTCAAACGGTTTAAAGCTTAATTTTTTGATGATCTGGTGGCACTCGGCAATATTAATATTAGCCTGTTTGTTTTCGGCATCAAGGTATCCGCGCCAGATATCTAAATTAAGGTAAGGCCAGGCCAAAAAAGCATCGCGCCATTGTTCAATAAAGGTAATAGCGGTATCATCTTTATGCTTGGCGAAAAAAGGATAAGAAAAATGCAGATCGGGATGCATCAGTTTTTGATACTTGCGGCACGATGAACATTCGCCGCACGAATCATCAGCCTGTTTATCCAAGCAAGACAGGTACTGCGCATAAGCGACAGCCAGCGCCAGGTTTCCTGATCCCTCAGGGCCCAAAAAAAGCTGCGCGTGACTAACCCGGTTCTCATTTACCGAGTTGATCAACCGTTGCTTTATGGCTGCCTGCCCCACTATTTGTTTAAACTGCATTGGTGCAAGGTAATAATTAGATTTAAGAGATTAAAGATTGGTGATTAGAGATTGGTTGTTTTTGACCAACAAATAACGCAATAAGCTATATTTGCTGCATGACAGGTCTAATCTCTAATCACCGATCACCAATCACAGCGAAGCCATGAGAATTATGGCCTTTGATTACGGCACCAAACGCATTGGCATAGCGGTGACCGATCCGTTACAGATTATAGCGACCGGATTGGATACCATACACCCAACCCAGATCATTGAGTTTTTAAAAAAATACCTGGCTGCCGAACCCGTTGAGCGCTTTATCCTTGGCGAGCCCAAGCAAATGAATAATACGCCTTCACAATCGGCCCCGCACGTAAAGGGCTTTGCCGGCTTGCTTAAAAAAAATTTCCCGCAGATCCCGGTTGAGATGATGGACGAGCGCTTCACTTCAAAAATGGCCTCGGCAACGATTGCGCAAAGCGGTATGGGGAAAAAAGCACGCCAGAATAAAGAGCTGGTTGATAATATTTCGGCGGTGATACTCTTGCAGAGCTGGATGGAGAAAACCCATTAATTTCAAAATGCTTACCTTTGCCTCATGGAAATTTTGCCAGGCGACTTACAATCCTATCTTGATGACCATTGCGAGCCGGAACCGGAGGCCCTGCAATTTATAAACAGAGAAACCTATTTAAAGGTGCTAAAGCCCAATATGCTGTCGGGCCATTATCAGGGAAGGTTGCTGAGCATGCTCAGCAAAATGATGCAGCCAAAACGTATTTTGGAAATAGGCACATTTACCGGCTACGCTACCATTTGCCTGGCCGAAGGGCTTGCCGAAGACGGCATAATCCACACCATAGAAGTTAACCACGAATTAGAAGAAATGCTTAAAAAGCATTTTTCACTAACAGATGTGGAAAAAAAAATAAAGCTGCATTTTGGCCCTGCAGAGCATGTAATAGGCACTTTAAGCACCGAAGTATTCGATATCGTGTTTATTGATGCGGATAAAAAGAATAATTTACTTTATTTTGAGTTAATATTTGACAAAGTCAGGTCCGGAGGATTAATAATAATTGACAATGTTTTGTGGAAAGGGAAAGTATATGGCACCGAAAAAGACGCCGATACCGAAAGCTTCCGCAAACTAAATGACAGGATCGCTGTTGACACAAGGGTTGAAAAACTCATCCTGCCTGTGCGCGACGGTGTATTGCTCATCAGAAAAAAATAATTATGAAGAAAACCTTACTGATTACAACGCTGCTAATATCATCCATTACCGCGTTTGCCCAAAAGAACACTTCAAAATCTTACATCGAACAGTTCAAAGATAATGCCATACAAATTATGCACGAAACCGGGATCCCGGCCAGCATAATTTTAGGCATAGCCATGCATGAGTCGGGCAACGGAAACAGCAACGTAGCCAAAAGTCTTAACAACCAGTTTGGTTTTAAAGGGGGCAGTACTACTGTATACTATAAAAACAATAAGAGGATAACATCGGCCTATAAAAAGTACGATTCAATTCTGGAGTCTTTTGACGACTTTGCCCGTATCATTACCCATCGCCAGCAATTGGGCCGCCTGTCAGACCAGTTAAGCTTGTATGACTACGAAAAATGGGTTAAAAGCATCCAGCGCAGCGGTTATGCCAGCAGCAAAAAATGGGCGTCGCAAGTGATAGCTATCATACGCAAATACCAACTGAATGAGCTGGATCAAACCCCGGAAGACGAGGCACAATTGCCCCAGACAGCACAAAACGATCCCTCCAGTATTTATTTAAAGTAATAAACTTATTTTTGGCAGAATGATCTATGCCAGGCCCTGCGCTTTTGTAGTAAAGCGAAATTTATGCTTTTTATTTACCGCGGCAATGCTTTTTGCCTCATGCACCGCTCATAAAAAGGCGGTTTCCCATACTTCATCAGTCCCCGTTATTTCAAATAACGAGGCACGCAGAAATAATACAATTATTCAGAAAGAGCGCAGCGAAGCCATTGCAGCCTATGTGCCTTTTACAGTTGCCAGTTATATTGAACGCTTTAAGGCTATTGCAGTGAGGGAGATGAATTTATATGGCATACCTGCCAGTATAACGTTGGCGCAGGGGCTTTTTGAATCGGGGTTTGGTAATGGCGATCTGGCCAGGATCGCGAATAACCACTTCGGCATAAAATGCACCAGCGATTGGAAAGGCAAAAGCTATTATAAAGACGACGATCAGGTTAATGACTGTTTCAGGGTTTATGACAAGCCGGAGGATTCATTCCGGGATCATTCTGAATTTTTAAAGAGAAAACGCTATGCGCCTTTGTTTGAGCTGGATAAAAACGACTACCAGGGCTGGGCAAACGGCCTTAAACAAGCGGGCTATGCCACTAACCCCAAATACCCGCAGCTGCTAATTAACGTTATTGAGAAATATCACCTGGATGCATACGACCGGCCGGAAGGCGATCTGCAAAAAATAAAGCGCGAAGACCGGGTGCTCGCGCAAATAAACCAGAATATCGGCAAAGCCATAAAAGACTCATTGGTGCAAAACACCCCCGCCACTAAATTGTATACTATAAAAACGGGCGACACACTATACAACATTTCCAAACGTTTTGGATTGACCGTTGATGAGCTTAAGGCCCTGAACAATATGGCCGACAATAGTATTAAAATTGGCCAAACGTTGGTGATTGCTAAGTAAGCGCTTGTTAATTATTGTTAAATACTGCGCGCAACGTAAGCAAACGGTTAGTTTTAGCTTTTAATGAAATCCGTATTAATTTTATTCTTTTGTATTTTATTTGTCAAAGCGCTCGGTCAGGAAACCTCTGTTGCGGGTATTATTTTTGATGAACATAGTAAAGACAGGCTAGCCAGGGTTAATGTATTAAATTTAACTACCGGCCAATACGTTTATAACAACCTTAACGGAGTGTTTACTATTGAAGCAAAAACCGGGGATAAGCTGGTTTTTTCGCAAACAGAGCATCTTGCTGATACCATTATGGTAAAAGATTATGTGCCATTGGCCGTTTATATGAAACGCGTTTCTATCCAGTTAAAGCAGGTTAATATTTTTGACGCGCTCAATGACCCCGAAAAACGTATGGCGGCCAAAAAACGTGATTACAGCAAAGCTTATGGCCCGCTGGCAGACAATGATTTTTTAACATTCACCCCCGGATTAGGTGTTGGGCTTGGTATTGATGCAATTTATAACATGCTGAGCCGCAGCGGCCGTAATGCGGCGCATTTGCGCGAAACAATAGCCGGAGACTATATGCAGGATGTTGTAGATTACCGGTTTAACAAGGCCCTTGTAGGGCGGATTACAGGTTTAAAAGGAGCCGCACTGGTTGACTTTATGGCTAAATACCGGCCGGGGTATTATTTCCTGTCAAATGCCAGTGAGTATGAATTTATTACCTCTATCCGCACCAATTTAAAAAGATATTTACGAAATCCGTCGGCTCATACGGTCTTACCTCTTGAAGAAAACAAAGGTGCAACAAAAAAATTACCGGAAATTAAACCTTCGGATGAAGAATAAATCTAAATGGACAAAGAAAAATTCTTTTCTTTGTCTGTCTATGCTAAAAAATCTACCAGGATATATAGTTGTTATTGGATTATTGACGGCCGTCTTACCCGCAGCCGCGCAGAATGCCGACTCGTTAAAAAAAGACAGCGTTAAGCTAGACACCGCGGTTATTAATAAATACCATATTGATCCGCGTAAAAACTCACTGCCGGTACGCACACGTTCTATCCAGATAAAGCAGGAGATAATACCCGTTTCTATGCTTGATTATAGAGTAAGCTACTGGCGTAAATGGATATCACTGGGGATAAATTTTAATCAGGCTGCATTTAGTAATCATTATAGTTCAGGCGGTACAAATGCCATAGCGCTGGGAGCAAATTTTGACTACAGAACAGAATACCGAAAAGGCGCCCTTGATTACGTGGGCGAGCTGAATTTCATCTATGGTAAATCAAAAAACAAGGGCCAGGGCTCGCGTAAATCAAATGACAGGCTGTTTTTAGACAATAAAATAGCTACGCAGCTGTCAAAAAGCTGGTTTTTCTTTGGGTCCTTAACCTTCGAATCTCAGTTTGATAAAGGATACATTTATGATGACAATGGGCCATCGCGCCTGATATCAAACTTTATGGCCCCGGGTTATTTAACTGAATCAGTTGGTTTTGAGTTTAAGCCGAAGCCATACTTTGATCTGCGTATAGGTACCGGTACAGCGCGGCAGACGTTTGTTGTAGACACAACACTTTACCATAATCAGGGAGGTAACTACGGCGTGCCTATTGGTAAAAAGTTCCATAATGACCTTGCCTTCCAGGTCGTTGCGGTGTTTGATAAAGATATTGCTAGAAATATGCACCTGAATGCGCGTTATGCGTTATTCATCCCTTACGAAAAACGAATAACATTTATAACCCACCGGGTTGACGCCGTATTGGCTGCCAGGGTAAACCGGCTGATAAGCGTTACGATAAACGGGACATTTACCTACGATAAAACGGCAAATCCTAAACCACAGGGTACAGAAAGCATGGCCTTGGGTATATTATACCGGTTCCCTTATTAATTCAGGATAATAACAGCCCTCAATTTTCTTTTTAATATTGTGATAATCTGCGATGGCAATGAATGCTTAATTGCTGCAAAATCATACCTTTGTAACCTCAAAAAAGATTAATTAAAGTATACAGAAAGCATGTTTGAAAATCTTTCGGATAAACTCGACAGGGCATTTAAGGTCCTGAAGGGACAGGGAACCATTACAGAAATAAACGTGGCCGAAACCATGAAGGAAATTAGAAAAGCCCTTCTGGATGCCGACGTTAACTATAAAACAGCCAAAGCCTTTACAGACGATGTAAGGCAGAAAGCCATAGGTGCAAACGTGCTAACCGCGGTTTCGCCGGGTCAGTTGCTTACCAAACTCATGAATGATGAGCTGGCTGAGCTAATGGGCGGCACTACAGCCGAGTTAAATCTAACGGCGTCGCCAACCATTATATTAATAGCGGGGCTTAACGGTGCCGGTAAAACCACCTTTACTGGTAAGCTGGCTAACTTTTTAAAAACACAAAAAAACAAGAAGCCGTTATTGGTTGCTGACGATATCTATCGCCCTGCAGCCATTGACCAGCTGATGGTTTTGGGCGAACAGATAGGTGTGCCGGTTTATGTTAACCGCGAATCAAAAGATCCTATCGCGATAGCAAAAGAAGGGATTGCCTTTGCCAAACAGAACGGGCATAACGTAATTATTATTGATACCGCCGGCCGCCTGGCTATTGATGAAGCCATGATGGTGGAGATTGAGCAGGTAAAAGCCGCGGTTAATCCGCAGGAGATCCTGTTTGTAGTTGACTCCATGACTGGCCAGGATGCGGTGAATACGGCCAAAGTATTTAATGAGCGCCTGGATTTTACTGGCGTTGTTTTAACCAAACTGGATGGCGATACCCGGGGTGGCGCTGCGCTTTCCATAAAGTCAGTCGTAAATAAACCGATTAAGTTTATTGGTACCGGCGAGAAAATGGAAGCCATTGACGTTTTCCACCCGGACAGGATGGCATCACGTATTTTGGGAATGGGCGACGTTGTATCGTTAGTTGAACGTGCGCAAATGCAGTTTGACGAGAAGGAAGCCGCCGAACTGCAAAAGAAGATCCGCAAAAATAAATTCGACTTTAACGATTTTTACAGCCAGATCCAGCAGATTAAAAAAATGGGCAACATGAAGGATCTGATGGGGATGATACCGGGCGTAGGTAAGATGATGAAGGATGTGGAGATCCAGGATGACGCCTTTAAAAATATTGAGGCCATAATACAATCCATGACGCCCGGCGAAAAAGAAAACCCGGACACCATTAACCAAAGCCGCCGTAACCGGATAGCCAAAGGATCAGGCACTGATCTGGCCGAAGTAAACCGCCTGATAAAGCAGTTTGAGGATATGCGCAAGGTAATGAAGCAAATGAGCAACCCTGCCGCCATGGCTAATATGATGAAACGAATGCCGAGGTAATAACCCGGAAATTATAATATTTAAAGCGGCCCGGCCGCTTTTTTTATTTGTAAACAAAATAGCTTATTATTACGTAAGATAGTAACGCTATGAATAAGCTTAAAATATATTTTGTTATAGGATATGCATTGGCTACACTGTCGGCCAGGGCGCAGGCTCCTGATGCAGCCATAGACGTCCTGCATTATGGATTTAACATCCGGCTTAACGACGTAACAAATGATATTAGAGGCAGAGCAGATATAACAGTTAAGTTTTTAAAAACTCCCGGCTCAATTAAAATAAATCTGGTAAAGAAGAACGCCAAAGGCCTGGGCATGGTGGTAACCCGGGTTTTAGAGAACGGCAAACAGGTTCGCTTCCATCAGGATAGCGATGCGGTTAATATTTTAACAAGAGCCGTTCAACATGCAACAAAAACCTATACGATAATTTATGGGGGCATCCCGGCGGATGGATTGATCATATCAACTAATAAATTTGGTCACCGAACTTTTTTTGGCGATAACTGGCCGAACCGGGCACATAACTGGATACCCTGCGTTGATAATCCCGCTGATAAGGCTTCCCTCGACTTTAAGGTTACCGCACCCGATCATTACCAGGTGGTGGCTAACGGGTTAAAAACCAGCGAAGCGTTCCTTCCCGGCCATCTTAAAGTAACCCGTTGGGTAGAAACGGCACAGCTACCCACAAAAGTTATGGTAATTGGTGTTGCCGATTTCGCGGTGGACCATCCCAAAGATGTTAATGATATACCGGTTTATACCTACGTGTTTCCAGAAAACGCGCAGGCCGGGTTTAGGAGTTATGCCGTTGCCGGCGAAATACTGCCATTTTTCATTGCTAAAATAGGCCCCTATGCCTATAAAAAGCTGGCTAATGTGCAATCAAAAACCATATTTGGCGGCATGGAAAATGCCAGCGCGATATTCTATTTTGAAAACTCGGTTGACGATAAAGGGATTGAAGAGTTAATGGCACATGAAATTGCCCACCAATGGTTTGGCGATGCGGTAAGCGAAAAGGATTTTCATCATTTATGGCTGAGCGAGGGGTTTGCCACTTACCTGACCAATTATTATCTTGAAAACAAATATGGTGAAGATACGCTGAAAAAGTGCTTAGCTACACAACGCGCAAAGGTCCTGAAGTTTGAAAAATACAGGTTTACCCCGGTTGTTGATACTACCATAAAAACAGACTACATGCCACTGCTAAATGCCAATAGCTATGAAAAAGGGAGCTGGGTGCTGCATATGCTGCGCCGTAAATTAGGTGACGGCGCTTTTTGGAAAGGGATTAATACTTATTATTTAAAATACGGCGGCAGCAATGCCAACACGACCGACTTTAAAGACGTTATGTCGCAAATAAGCGGACAAAACCTTGATCTGTTTTTTAAGCAGTGGCTAAATACAGCCGGTCATCCCGATCTGGCTATAAAGTGGAGTTACGATAACAAAACCCACATAATCGACCTAACAGTTGATCAACAGCAAAATAACCTGTATACTTTCCCGCTAGAGGTTGCTATTGACGGCCAGGTCAACACAATCAACATTACCGAAAAATTGACCGTGGTGCATATTGCCGCAGATAAAAAGCTGCCAGTTATTGAGGTTGATCCAAATGTAAACCTGATGGCCAGCTTTACCGTAACCGCTGACTAAAAAGGAATGAGTGATTGATTGCTGTTGGCGTTATATTGTTAGCGGGTTTGTTACATTTTGTTTCCTGGTTAATAAGATTTCGATTAATATGAATTTACTTGCCGCCTTTGATTTTTAGGCTCAAAATAAATTCTATATCTTACGCTATCATAAAACTTTATCATAAGTGTTAGTTAAAACCTTTGGCAGCGCCGTTTATGGCATCGAGGCTATTACCATTACCGTTGAGGTTAATATTGCAGCCGGCACTAAGTATTTTATCGTCGGCCTGCCGGATATTGCGGTTAAAGAGAGTTATTTCCGGATAGAATCGGCCTTAAAAAACTGCGGCTTCCGGATGCCGCGCCAGCAGGTAGTGGTAAATATGGCCCCTGCCGATATTAAAAAAGAAGGCTCATCTTACGATCTCACCATAGCTACGGCTGTGCTTGCCGCATCCGGACAAATTGAAGCAGAGAACCTGGATAAATATTTAATCATGGGCGAGCTTTCGCTTGATGGCGGCTTGCAACCCATAAAAGGGGCCTTGCCAATAGCCATACAGGCGCGCAAGGACGGGTTTAAAGGATTTATCCTGCCCAAACAAAATGCCCGCGAAGCGGCTATCGTGAATGACCTGGAAGTATACGGCGCAGAAAGCATTAAAGAGGTGGCAAGCTTCTTTAACGGTGACATTGACCTGTTGCGGGAGGAAGTTAACACGCGCGAAGAGTTCTATAACAGCCTGTGCAACTATGACAGCGATTTTAGCGAAGTAAAAGGACAGGAAAATATTAAACGGGCCCTGGAAATAGCGGCGGCAGGCGGCCATAATGTAATATTGATAGGCCCGCCCGGAGCCGGCAAAACAATGCTGGCGCGCAGGCTGCCATCTATATTGCCGCCGTTAAGTTTATACGAATCATTAGAAACGACCAAGATACACTCGGTGGCCGGCAAGCTTTCTGCCGCCGATGCGTTGGTTACTATCCGGCCGTTCCGATCACCGCACCATACGATATCAGATGTCGCCCTTGTAGGCGGCGGGGGCAATCCGCAACCCGGCGAGATCTCACTGGCTCATAATGGTGTTTTATTTTTAGATGAATTGCCGGAGTTTAAACGTAGCGCGTTAGAGGTTATGCGCCAGCCGTTAGAGGAGCGCCGTGTCACTATCTCGCGCGCTAAGTTTACGGTTGATTATCCCAGCAGCTTTATGCTGGTGGCAAGCATGAACCCCTGCCCCTGCGGTTATTACAACCATCCCGAAAAAGAATGTATCTGCCCGCCCGGAATGGTGCAAAAATATTTAAGTAAAATATCCGGCCCCTTGTTGGATCGTATTGATCTGCATGTTGAAGTAACTCCTGTTAATTTCAGCGAACTGGCTTCAGACCGCCTGGCAGAAAAAAGTGAAGACATCCGCGAGCGCGTAATAAAAGCAAGAACAGTACAGCTAGATCGTTTTGGCGCCAGGCCGGATCTGCATGCCAATGCACAGATGAGCCCGCAAATGGTTCGTGATGTATGTAAGATCAGCGAAGCGGGACAAACCCTGCTTAAAAAAGCGATGGAGAAGCTGGGACTATCGGCCAGGGCTTATGACCGTATACTCAAGGTATCACGCACTATTGCCGACCTGGCCGGAAGTGAAGACATCAAAATAGAACACCTGGCCGAGGCGATACAATTTAGAAGCCTGGACAGGGAAGGCTGGGCGGGATAGGAAGGCTACAGCATAGGCTCAAACAAAAAAGCCATCCGTTAAGTAACGGATGGCTTTTTAAGCTTTTGGCCGGTTTACAAATTGCTTGTAATGGCCGGATCCATTGGGGTTACTTTTGAACGGAAACGGTGGATTAGTTTACCATTTTCGTCCAGTAAAAACTTTTCAAAGTTCCATTTTATCTCGCCGGTAAAATCAGGATTTTCGGCAGAGGTCAGGTACTTAAACAGCGGGGCAATATCATCGCCTTTAACACTTACCTTGGTGCTCATCGGGAACGTAACCTTGTAAAGGTCTGAGCAAAAAGTCTTAATTTCGGCATCGCTGCCAGGCTCTTGTCCGCCAAAATTATTTGCAGGGAAACCCACAATAACCAACTTATCTTTATAAGTTTCTGCAAGTTGCTCAAGCTCTTTGTACTGCGGCGTGAACCCGCATTTTGAAGCCGTGTTAACTATTAAAATCTTTTTGCCTTTGTACTTAGCTAAAGAAAAGTCTTTGCCTTCAATGGTTTTCAGTTTAAAATCATAAACTGAACCCGGCGCACTTACAAACAGCAGTGCGAAAAAAATTGCTAATATTTTCATGTTTTAAAAAATTGGTTACAGCTTACTATTGCATTGAAGTAAAATTAACTAATAAAACTTCTTTTAGCTAAATAGTAGTCCTCTTTTTGTGTCATATTTTTGTTATCAGCCGGCGTTTTGTCTTTATAGCCAAGCAGATGCAATGCGCCATGGATTATAACCCGGTGCAGTTCGTCGGTTTCTGAGACATTGAATTTGGAGGCGTTTTCCTGTATGCGGGGGATCGATATGAATATATCGCCGGTTATCTCACCTTCGTGTTCAGAATTGTCGAAGGTAATAATGTCTGTATACGTATCGTGATCAAGATATTGCTGGTTTATCTGCAGTAAGTAAGCGTCCGAACAAAAAATATAAGTAAGCTCCTGCAACTTAAAGCCTTCGGCAACAATGGCGCCGGTTATCCATTGTCGCACCTTTATTTTATCCTTAAGCCGGTATCTTATATCCTCCTCAAAAAAGTGAATAGCCGGCATTATAACTTAAATAGCAGTTCAACCTCATTGCCTTTGGTGCTGAATACGCACTGGTCTGCCAGGTGTTTAACAATGAAAACACCCCGACCGGTTAAGTTTTCCAGGTTTTCTTCGGCTGTGGGGTCGGGCAGGCTGTTATAGTCAAAACCCTCACCTTCGTCGGTAATGGTCCAGGTAGCGCGCTTTGGGTCAACCTCAACGTTTACGATAACTTTTTTATCAGGATCTAATTTATTGCCGTGTACGATAGCGTTGGTAACTACTTCGTTGAGGCATGTCATCATATTTGCAAAAATATCATCAGCCACCTGGTATTTATCAGCTATTTCTTCTATCAAGTTTTCCAATAACGATATGCTCTCCCGGTTTGAAGGTAGTTGTAAAGTATAGAGGTCGGTGGTTTGAATAGGTGCTTGGTCCATATTATTTTGCATTAAGTTGATCAAAATACGATTTAATTTTTTGCTTATAATACAAATTAAGAGCCGGGGAGACGGTTTTAATTTGCTCAGTCTGCTTTCCTTTTATCTGTTGGTAGTCCTGGAGTGCTTTAATATAACCCGGAGGCATATCCTTTCCCGCATTGCTCTCTCTTTGTTTATCCTGTTCCCTTTCCTGTTCTGCTTTTTCGGCCTCCAATAAACGGGTATGAATTTCTTTCTGCCTGTTTATTGCGTCGTCTGTTATATTCCTGTTTACGATATCCTTCTCAGTTTGTTCCATTTCCTGGGATATTTTATCAGCATCTTTAACTCCAACGCCATTTTCTTTGCTTTGTTCTTTATTTATTTGCTGTAAAGATTGCCTTATCATTTGCTGCTCTCTCGCCATTTTTGCCAGCTGTTCGCTCATCTGCCCGTGCTGGCTTTGCCCCATTTGAGCGCCCTGCTTTTGCATTTGGTCCCGCATCTTCTGCATGTTTTGCGATAATTTCTCCTGCATTTGTCTTAATTGCGAAACAGACATTTGTTTGGATTTGCCCTTACCGCTTTTTGAACTCATTTTATTTTGCAATTGTGACAGCGCATCACTCAACATCAATGCCAAGTTATTCATGGATGTCATTGCATATTGCTGACTGCGGTTTGCCTCCGCCGTCCGCCGGTCGCCTAAACTCTCAAGCGCGTTATCAATTTGTGTGTTAATTGCAGCTATTTCGCGATTTACAGTTGATTGTATTTGCGGAATACGTTTACTCAACGAAAATAAACTATCCTCGGCAGTTTTTAAATTATCCTTTATGTTTTTTTGTGATTGCGCCAGGGTTACATAATTAGGATCGGCCATGCTGATCGTTTTTAACGATTCCATTACTTTTTCCTGGTTAAATGAGCTGTTAACCAAACTTTTCAATAACTCGCGCAATTGCCTGGCGTCAACTTCGGTTTGTTTTTCGTCCTCCTCCTGTTGTTCCTGCTCCATTTTTTGAGCCATCTGCTGCATTTTCCGTGCGGCCTGTTGTTGTGACTGAGATGCTTTAGGCTTGTTGTTTTTAGCCAGTTGATCAGCGCTTTCCTTCATCTGGTTTTCAATATCTTTTTCTTCCTGCTGCGGATCTTTAAAGTCTTGCTTATTTTCAGCATTATCCAGGTCTTTCAGCGCTTTCTTAATATCGTTAAACTCTTTGTTTAAATTCTGCTGTTGCTGTTGCAGCCTGTCCGTGTTTGGCTTGTCGGCCTGTTTATCATCGCCGGCTTTTCGGCTGTCTTCTGCCAGTTGCTGTTGTTTCTCTGCCAGTTTTTTTAACTGGTTAATATTCTGATTCAGTTTTTGATCAAACTCCAGCTTTTTGTAAAGCTCCAGCATGCGGTCAAGTTCTTTTTTTAAGGATTTATTGTCCAGCTGCATTTTAGACAATTCATTACGGGTGCCGTCTTTTTGGTCCTGTTGCATTAACTGCTGTAGTTTTTGCAGCAACTCCCTGGTTTTTGGATCGAGCACATTGTTAAGCAGGTTCTCAATTTGCTTTTGCTCCTCTAATAATTCTTTGCTTTGCTGCTCGTTTTCGCGGCGGTTATACAGGTTTTTTTGGTTATCGGCCTGTATTTGTTTCACCAGCTCGTCCAATTCTTGCCTTTTCTGCAGCAGATCTTCAACCTGTTTCTTTTCGTCAAAAGACAAGCTGTTTTTATTTAAGAGCGTCTGGTCAAGTTTTTTTGAATCGCGTTCTATCTGGTCGGCGAGCTTAATAGCTGATTGCATTTTTTGCTTAACCCCGGTTGTCCCGGCATTCAATTCTTCACGCAGTTCGTTAGCGTCGGGCATGTGCAGGTTTCGTTCGGTGGTGCGGGCTTTTTTGGGGCCATTTACAGCATCATTATCGGCTACCTCAAAAAAGTATGTCACCTCGTCGCCGGGTTTTATCCCCAGCTCTTTCAGGTTCCAGAAATAAAAGAAATCAGATAACGACTGACCCAGGTCTGTCTTGACAGATTTAACGATATCATGCCCGTTGCTTTTGTTGCCGGGGGCGCCGATTCTATAATGAAAAGTTAACGAGGAGAACCCATGATCGTCCTGTATCCTGCCATTAAAATAAAAGGCCTGCCGGCTAACCGAATCGGGCTTTTCGGCTACATTAATTGTAGGTGGTTCGTCGGCAATGGTATTGATGCGGTATAACGCCGAGTCACTTTGCATCACTACCGCATTTTGCGGCTGAAGTTTATAAACAGAGGGCTTGTTAACCTGCTCGCTGTGCTCAAATAGGTCATTACCGGCCGGGGCAAGATGATGTAATTGTCCGTTCATCCGGAAGGACAGGCCGGTTGCATTCTGGGTATGGAACAGCCATTTAACGGTTGTACCAGCCGGTATGGTCAGGTCGCCAGCGTTAGCCAATGCCTCATTTTTTTTATGCAGATAAGCCGGGTATTTCAATTCTATATCAAAGTGCAGTAACGACGGGCGTAGATTTACTTTGATTTCATAAGGCTTTGAAGTAAAACCATTCCCGGTCAGTCTGAAGGACGTGTTTTGCTGTAAGTTGGTGAACAGGTAATGAAATTTAGTTAAGTTGTCTTTATCCAGCTTAAAAGTATTATTGGCAGTTTCAACATATACATCGGCCGGAAGCTGGTTGCCCTGAAGCTTGAGGTCGAGTTTCAAGTCTTCTCCCTGTACGGCCGATAGCGTGCTGTTAAGCACCACAAATTGAAAAGGCGCCACCGGCGCAAAATATTCATTATGCCTGATGATCTTTTTGGTGCTCTCTGTTAAAACAGAAGGCGCCGCCAGGCCGATAATAATAATTATAGCCGCCGGGGTCAATATCCACTTTAGATATTTGGAGTTGTCTTTTATGTTGATGGCCGACGGAAAGCGTACGGGCTTTAAATTCTCAATTTTTTGGTCTATGCTGGCTTCTATTAACTCGCGGTGGCGCTCATCTCTGCCGGCTAATTTCTTAAGTTGCAGGGTGTTGAGCAGTTTGTCATTTACATCGCTAAAATGTTTACCAATAATGTCGGCAGCTTCGTCATGGGTTAGGGTGGTACCCAGTTTAAGCCAATGCATTAACGGCGGAATAACCAGCCAGCCGATCAGCCCCAGGTTAAGCAGAATAAACCCGTAGAAAAGTACACCGCGGAAAAAGGAATTAAAATTGCCGAAATACTCGCTTAATGTAATAACCGCGTAAGCCGAAAATAAGCCTGCGCCCAAAAATATCAACCCCCTTAACAGGTTGTTCAGGTAATACTTCCGGATGAAAGTATTGATCTTTTCGATCAGAACAGTGTAGTTATCAGTTGATTGCATATTGGCTCTAAAATACCGCTATTAAATGTTTAAACTGCAAAAAGCGGCGAAAATTATATCTGGTAAAATATTATTATGTGAAACTAATATAAGTAAAAATAAAAAGGCAATAAAGAGCAAATTAACCGGGCGTTTTTACTTGTATAATACAAACGATTGAACACAAAACACCCTCAGTTTTTGCAATCTGCTGTACAACCCCGCTCCCTAAAAGGCTACCAAACAACGATAAACCGGACTGATCGCTTGAAAGCGCGCCGGTAATCCTAAACGATCTCTTCGAATTGCCCCGGTGGTATACTTGAACTCCTTTCCTGACCAAATTTACTCACCCATGATAATCATATCATAAAACCGCTTTATATTTGTAAGGTAAACTTATTAGTTTGTCTTACTATAATGGATAACAATCTTGAATTTGTTTCAGACCTGCGCACCGTGGTCGGGCGCCTGATCAAAAAATTACGTAAAGAGTCATCAACTGCACAACAGCTGTCAATGACCGAACGATCTACGCTTTCATTGCTAAATCAATATCAGGTCATGCTACCCAGCGAGCTTGCCGCAATGGAAAAAATAACCAATCAGTCTATGTCCGAAATCTTGCGGCATTTGCTCGAGCTGGGCTATATTATTCGCACAGCATCCGAAACGGATAAAAGAAAAGTAAACATCAGCCTCTCGGCCGCAGGCGAAAAAACATTATTACAAATGCGTAATGAGCGCGACCGGTGGCTGGCTAAAGCGATAGCCGGTACGTGTACCCCAAAAGAACAGGAATTATTAAAACAGGCCATAGCCATTCTTACCAAAATCGTTGAATTTGAATAAAGGCCAATAGCAGGAAGGAAGAAGAGAAATACATGAACATTAGCACATTCAGAGCATTTAAAAGCCGGAACTACCGGTTATATTTTACAGGGCAGTCGGTTTCATTAATTGGTACATGGATGCAAAAAACCGCGGTAAGCTGGGTTATTTATACGCTTACCCATTCTACATTTATGCTGGGCCTAACTTTATTCGCCAGCCAGTTTCCGTCATTTTTATTTTCGCTGATAGGTGGCGTGGTGTCCGACAGGTATAACCGCTACCGTGTTTTATTGGTTACGCAGGTTGCCTCCATGATACAGGCCTTTTTATTGGCGGTATTGATCCTGTTAAATCATTATGAAGTTTGGGAAATATTGGCATTAAGCGTACTGCTGGGGGTTATTAACGCGTTTGACGTGCCGGCGCGGCAATCACTGGTTTATGAAATGGTTGAGGATAAAAATGATCTGCCAAATGCATTGGCGCTTAACTCGTCCATGGTAAATTTATCCAGGCTGATTGGCCCTGCCATTGCCGGTATAATACTGGAGGGTTTGGGCGACGGCGCATGCTTTGTCGGCAATGCCTTAAGCTTTATTGCCGTTATCGGATCACTGCTGATGATGCGCCTGCCCAAATATGAAAGCAAGCCCCACCCCAAGAATGGTCTTGGCGAGTTGCGCGAAGGGTTTTCATACATCAGGCGCACCCCGTCAATTATGTTTGTATTGGTTATGCTGGCATTGATCAGCCTGATGGTGCTGCCGTTTAGTACGCTGATACCGTACTATGCGCGGGATGTTTTTAAAGGCACCGCAACCACTTTTGGTGTTATTGACAGCTTTATTGGCCTGGGCGCGTTTTCGGGGGCGATATTTCTGGCTTCGTTAAAGCCCGGTGCTAACCTTAAAAAGATATTATTTATAAATACATTAGTGTTTGGCGCGGGACTGGTACTTTTCTCGCACGAACAGAACTACCCGCTGGCCTTATTGTTTGTTACCATCGCCGGATTTGGGATGATGTCGCAAATAACGGTAAGTAATACGTTAATACAAACCACCGTAGACCCTAATATGCGGGGCCGGGTTATCAGTTTTTATGCCATGGCGTTTTTCGGCATGCAGCCATTGGGCGGTTTGCTGGTTGGTGCTATATCCAAATGGGTAGGAACAACGGATACCTTAATGGGCGAAGGCGTTGCTGCGCTGTTGATCGGCCTTTTACACTGGCGCTACCTGCACCGCGAAAAATTAAAGGCCCGGCGCAAAAAACAAATTATCGAGCCGCTGGTGGTGCACGCGGTTTAATGCAGCCCTGCCTAAAACAACAAGGCCGCAACTATCGTACGGCCTGTTATAGTATATGTTATTATGAATAGGGGCACTTTGTTTTAAGCAGCGTTATCCGGTTGAAAAAGGGCCGAAAACTCTCGCAGTATTTCGACCCTACATCTACCTATGAAAAAATCCTTTTGGGAGGATTGTATAGATTACCAAGGCAAATAAAATGCCAATTGTAACACATGTGTTACAATTGGCATTTGCACTCTAAAAAAGAATTGGGGAACTTGTTATGAAGAAATTGTTCCCCATTTGGGGTGTATTTTTACACAACTTGTTCCGGTTGTTAAGTTGCAGGAGGTTGTTGTATTTTTAGGACAGGTATTATACAGAATCACAGGAACATAAATAAAATTTATTTATAACCAAAAAATAAAACCTGAAACTATCCGCGATATGTGTTGTTTAAAAAGCATGGAGTACAATGTATATCTATTAGCAACCGATCCAACTAACCCGTGCAGAGACGTCATACATTCAAGAGACACCAGCTTGAAGATAAGGGTATATTGTTTGGATAATGACAGATTTGAGCCCAATACAAATGAGATACAGCTTTTTGGTTATGCAAACCGTAAACTATATGCATTTGAAACTATTGATATATCTGCAGAAGATGCGCTGGATGTAGTGGGCGCTATACAATGGTATGCTGATTATATTGAATTCCCGAATATGGAAATATTGCCCGAGGACCCACGCCCCGGGCATAGTGTGGCGATGTAATTAATAATTTACCTTTTTAAGGTAATCCATATTTAACTTCATACTGGCCAAAGGCGATCCTGCAGGATAATCTTCCTGCTCGATAAAGAAATACTTCATGCCGGCATCTTTTCCATGTTTTAGCAATCCCACAATATCTAAGCCGCCATTGCCAAATTCAACGCTGCTTTTGCCTTTCATATCTTTTAAGTGCCAAAGCGAGAAACGCCCCGGATAATTTTTAAAGTAAGCAAACGGATCATTACCTGACGCAACTACCCAACCCAGATCCATCTCCATGTTTACCAAAGCCGGGTCGGTGTTTTTAAGCAGGATATCATAAAGCACCTGTCCGTTTTCTTGCTTAAACTCAAAATCGTGGTTGTGGTAACCAAACTTTAAGCCCGCTTTTTTACACTCTTCACCCGCCCTGTTAAAACGCTCGGCTACTTTTTGATAGTTAGCCACGGTATCACCCCAAAACGGTAATGACGAACAAACTAAATATTCCTGTCCTGATTCGGCCGCCTGGTCAACCGTTTTTTGCCAGTTGGCATCTATTCCACAATGCCCGCTCCGCAAGGTCATACCCAGGTCCTTGCAGGTTTGCTGCATTTCTTTGGGTGTTAAACCATAATATAAACCTTTATTGCTAGCTGCAGACTCAACCTGTTTAATACCCAGGTCGGCAATTATTTTTAGCGTACCTTTAGGGTCGGCGGTCATCTCGCCACGGAATGTATATAATTGGATCCCGGCATTGGTAACTTTTTTAGGGGCCAATTTATAAGAGGACAACAGCACCGACCCCGCGGCCAATGCACCCATGCTTTTTAAAAAATCTCTGCGTTTAGTCATTGCTATATTTTGTTAGTATGATTATTTATTAATTACCGTCGCTAAATTTAATGGCACGCACAGCAACCGGCGATCCGTTAAACAGAAAATACAGGTCTGCGACGCCCTGCCCCTCAGGTATAGTTAGGCTGTTACCGTAACTACCACTTGCTATTAATTTCCCTTGCGGAAAATTAGCGTGAATTTCAACGGTGCCGTTACCGGCAGCCCCTGTGGTAATAAGCGATATTTGCTTAATGCCGTTTAAATCAATCCTGTTAAATCTCAACCATCCGGCATTTTTGATCTGTGCCCGGTTGCCATCATCTCCAAAATAAATATTGTGCGATTCAGTGGCTTTTGATACCGGCAAAGTCGGCGCGTTTAAAACCACCGTTTGTTCGCCAGTTTGTGCCGCAATGCCTTTTGCGCCCCGGTCGGTATAAGCAGCACGCAGAATAAAGCTGCCCTCTGGGTTTTTTCCTTCAGGAACCGTTGTAGTAAAAGTGCCGCTAACCGGCAACGGTTTTGCTTTTGGCGGCGCGTAAGCCAAACCCAGTACGTATTTCACGATAGATTTAACATCACCATCAGAAAGCCCCGGGTGTGCCGGCATCATCGCATCGCCCCAGTTGCCTGAGCCGCCAGCCAGGATCTTTTTAGCCAAACGATCTGGTGCCCCCGCATCATCCTTATATTTTAAAGCTACCTGTGTAAATGATGGCCCCAATACCTTCTCGGTAACCGAGTGGCAGGCGCGGCAATCGTTTTTAGCGATGACGGCCCAGCCACCGGCAGATTGCGCGTTAGCGTCAACCGCGCCTTGTTTTGAAGCAATGGCGGTCATGTTATAACCTTCAGACAGGTAATCGGCACTAACCGAAATGTGGGATGGTGCAATGCGCCTGTTGGCTAAACTGCCGTCCTCCTTATCAACTACGCTTACATTGTAATTAATGGTTTTGCCCGGGAAGAAGAAACTTGAATTACCGGCCGTGATGTTAAACTTAACAACCGGCGGCTCGTTTCCTGCTTTAACCTCTACCGACTGGCTGTTTTTGGCTCCTTTTGAATCGGTAACGGTTAGTAACGCCCTATATGTGCCCGGCAAAGTAAATGTCACAGATGGGTTAGCCTGTGCCTGGGTTTTAAACGGAACGCCATTGCGGGTTATCTTCCATAAAAAACTTAATCTGTCGCTGGTATCTGCGTCAGTAGTTCCGGCTGCTGACAGCTTAACTCTAAGGGGCACAGCGCCGGCTGTTTTATTTACTGATGCATGTACCTGTGGCTTGCGATTACCCCCATTATATTCAATACGGATTAACTCGGCTTCCGGGTTGTCTTTAAAATAGCCGTTGCCATATTCTAATACATAAAGATCGCCGTTAGGGCCAAACTTCATATCAATTGGTCCGCGCAGTTTAAGTTCGGGCAGGAAACGTTCCATGCCTGTATAATTGCCGTTATTATCAATGCTTACCACGTTTATCCAGCCACGCACCCAATCGGTAATGAACCATTTGCCTTCATAATAAGAGGGGAAGGTGCGCGGTGCGCCCGCAAAATCAGCAGCGTGAAATATCGGCCCGCCCACAGCGCTGTTGCCCCCGCTCTCTAACAGCGGAAATCTTTCGCTTTTTTGTTTTGAATAATAAATGAATGCCGGAGTAGCCGGTGGCAGGTCAGTCAGGCCGGTGTTATTCGGCGAGGTATTGACCGGATGCGCCGGATCAAATAATGGCCCCGACTCTTTAGTCGCAAAGTTATAATGATGATAGGCAAAGTTATTGCCCACAAAATAAGGCCAGCCATAATTACCCGGTTTTTTTGCCTGGTTAAACTCGTCGTATGATTGTGGTCCGCGGTGTTCAAAATCATCGGTGCTGCCATCCGGGCCCACTTCGCCCCAGTATAGCCAGCCGGTTTTGCTGTCAATGGTTAACCTCCACGGGTTGCGGTTACCCATGGTATAAATTTCGGGGCGTGTTTTTGGTGTGCCTTTTGGGAACAGGTTCCCCTGCGGGACGGTGTAGCTGCCATCGGCTTCGGGATGTATGCGCAGGATCTTTCCGCGCAGATCATTGGTATTGGATGATCCTTTTTGTGAATCCTGGGTGAACATACCCGGGCGCTCATCTAATGGCGAAAACCCGTCAGACGCACGCGAGAAGGTATTATCGCCGGTGCTCAGGTACAGGTTTTTGTTTTTGTCAAAAACCATACCCCCGCCTACGTGGCAGCACTCAAAGCGTTGAACCACAACATCCATAACCTTTTTGCGGGAACTTACATCCAACGGCCCCTTACCATCCCATGTATAACGCTCCAAACTGTTTTTAGGATCATTACCGGCCGGCGAGTAATAAACATAGATCCAGTGGTTCTTGTAAAAATCAGGGTCGAGTATAACGCCCTGCAGACCATCCTCTGCCTCGCTTACTTCGCCGGTTTGGCTTACATATTTGGTACTTACGGCAAACTCATGTATAACGGTTATCTGTTGGGTTGCCGGGTCATATAGTTTTAACTTGCCCTTGCGTTCGGCATAAATAACCTTACCATCTTTTAATATCTGGAATTGCATGGGTTCTTCAATCCGTTGTGCCAGTACTACCTTGGTAAAGCGGTTTTCGTCGGGCTTAACCGCGTTTTGTGCTTTGGCGTTAAAAAAAATCGCGGCCGTTATTAAGCCTGATAAAATAAATTGTTTACGCATAATATGCTTAGTGGAAACGGGTAATAAATAGGATGTTATTGGGGTTTAATGCTCAATATTAATGCTTTTTGCTTGATTTAGGAATATGATTTAAAAGATTTTTGATATAAGTTTGGAAACGCCTTGTTAAACCAGTTAAATAAACCAAATGGTTAACCTAAAAAAAAGCTTTTTATTGCCGTTGCTTTTGCTATTGCCAGGCCTTAAGGCGGATGCGCAGGTATTAGCCGCGAACAATGATTTTAAAAATCCGCCGGTGCAGTTCAGGCCCGTCCCGTTTTGGCATTTAAATGGAGAACTGAGTACGGGCGAGTTAAACAAACAGGTTGCCGATGCGATAAAAATAGGCTTTGGCGGAGTAACGGTTTTGCCGGTAACGGCCGGCAGGCAACACCCAACAGGTTTGCCATCGCCGGGAATGAGCCCGGCGTATTTAAGCGAAGACTATTTTGCGCGCTACGCGGATATTTTAAAAGCCACCAAAGCCGGCGGCGGCCAGGTTATTTTATATGATGATATTGATTTCCCCAGTGGTACAGCCGGCGGCAGGCTAAAAGAACTTTATCCCGAAGCAATCCGGAAGGTATTGGTTAAGACAGATACCATAGTGGCAGGCAATCAGCAAATAAAGCTAACGCTGCCCGGCGGAAGCCCGATGGCTGTTGTTGCCACCGATCTTTCAAACCGGCAACGGGCCAACATAACTGCATTTGCAAACAACGGTAAGTTTAGCTGGCTGGCTCCCGAAGGAAAGTGGAAGGTAAGCGCGTTTACCTGCCAGCCCAATGGTGAGGCGCTGGTTGACTATATGGACCCGGACGCGGTAAAGAAATTTATCAGCCTTACTTATGAAGGGTATTACCAAAGATTTAGCGCTTATTTCGGCACTACCATCAGGCAAACCTTTTTTGACGATGTTGGCTATTATGATGCCGAACGCGGGTGGACAACCGCATTCAACGAAAAGTTTAAACAACGTTACGGAAAAGACCCGGCGGTATATTACCCCGCTTTATGGGAGGATATTGGCCCTGAAACCGAAGCGGCGCGGGTTGCTTTTTTTGACACTCGGGCCGAGTTGCTTGCTGAAGGGTTCCCCAAAGTAGTTACAGATTGGGACAACCGCCACGGATTAAAAAGCTCGGGCCATCCGCCTGGCAATTATGAAGTACAGCCGGTAGATATGAATTTTGATATTTTTAAATTCAACCGCCACCAGGATATCCCCACTATGGACGCCATTTTCTATCACGGGCATGGCCGTGAGGGCTATAAACTGGTAAGCTCGGCCGCGGCATTTTATGATCGGCCGATTGTTGCCGCTGAGATATTTGGTGCGTTTTTAGAAGATAAATTTACACCCAACACCATGTACCAGGCTGCCATGGAGGTTTTTGTGCGGGGTATAAATTTTTTGGTGCCGCATGGCATGTGGTATGATTCCAGGCCACAATCGGTGCGCATTCCGCCATTAATTTCAGCCTACAGCGCCAAGATCGCCCCATCCCTAAAGCAGTTTAATGACTTTGCCGCCCGCACTGCAATGGTGCTAACCGGTGGCAGCCAGGTGGCCGAGATCGGCGTTATCTACCCGATAGCTGCTTTAGAGAGTTACTACCATTTTGAAGCAAAGGGCCATGTATACGGGCAATTTACACCCCGGGGAACAGACTACCTGGCGATAAGCGACTTGTTAACCAATAATATCCACCGGGATTTCACTTTCATCCATCCCGAATTATTTGCCGGCGATAAGTATCGCGTTAGCAATAACCAGATCACGTTAAACAATAAAATTAACAGGCAAAACTACAATGTTATCATACTGCCTGCCGGCAAGGTTATATCTTACCGCGCTTTAAAAAAGCTGCAGGCATTTTATCAACAGGGCGGTAAGATAATCGCCACCCGGTTATTACCCTCAAAATCTGCTGAGTTTGGAATGGATGCCCTGGTGCAGACAACGGTTAAGCAAATTTTTAATCTTAATGCCGGCGGGCAAATGCCGGGGAATGCAACAACAAATAAAAATGCAAGGGGCGGCGTTGCGCTGTTTATCCCGCTGGCCGATTCGCTCAGCCTGGCCCGCGCGTTAAACAAAGTGGCGCCGACGCCCGATGTCATCTTTGAAAACACATCAGCAGCAAATAGCGGCGAGGGCAAATTATCCTGTCTGCATAAAATAAAAGGCGGCCGGGATATCTATTATATAGCTAACTCTACTGCCAACCCTGTAAATACTTACATCAGCCTGCGGGGTAAACAAAACGTTGCTACATGGGACCCCAATACCGGTGAAAAAGCGGCTATAAAGAACGTGGGGTACCTAAAAACTAACGGGGTTTTTTATACGCGCGTAAAACTGAATTTAGACGCTGTTAAATCTGTTTTTATAATTGGAGACGATACCGGCTTTAAGGCCGGTAACAAAAAAACACGCTCAACCTTTTTTCATAAACCAGGCCAATGAAATCACCAAAAGCACTGATAACCGTAATTGCATTTTTATTTGCAGCCCCAGTTTTTGCCCAAACACGCCGGGCCTTCAACACCACCTCAGCTATACCTGACGTGAATATGCAAAACCATTTTGTAACCCCGCCCGCCGGTGCCCGCCCCTGGGTGTTCTGGATGTGGCTGAACGTTAATGCTGATGAAGCTGCAATTACCGCGGATTTGGAAGAGATGCACAAAAAAGGCATTGAAGGCACTATTTTATATGAAAGCGGCACCGGCTCAGAACTGAGCTCGACTACCGCAACTATGGTTTTGCAGGGAAAGCAATATATAGTTAAGCCAACGGAGGATTTTAAAGGAGCCTACATGACAACCTTACCGGGCGCGCCCTTAAAGCCTTGGGATAAACGCACCCGCGAGCTGTTTAGATATGCGTCAAAAGAAGCGGGGCGGCTGGGCATTAAATTTGTTTTGAGCGTGGGACTGGCCGGCACCTCGGGGCCAATAGCTGCCGAATACGGGCAGCAGGAGCTGATTTGGTCCGAAAAGGATGTGCAGGGCCCGTTAACGGTTAATGAGCAACTGCCTGATGCATCGCAAACGGTACCGGCAACCCATTTAACACCTTTAGCCGCTAACCGCGATTACAAAAATAAACTATCGCGGATGTCGCAAAAGGCGAAGTCTGCTTTTGCCGGGCACGAAATAGCTGTGCTGGCAGTTCCGGACGGCGCACCGGCCCATGTTTCTCAGGTAATTAATCTTTCAGATAAAATCGATAATGAAGGCCGGTTGCATTGGACTGCGCCTGCCGGGAAATGGAAGATCTTAAGATTTGTGTATCGGCCAACGGGGAAACATGATGTTTGGGGCATTTTTACAGACGGCATGAGCAGCGAAGCGCTTGACACAACCTGGAACATAACCATAGGTAAGGTGCTTAAAGAAATGACCCCCGACGAAAAAAAGGGTTTAACCGGTGTTGAAGATGATAGCTGGGAGGGTGGCGAAACAACGTGGACCAGGCTTTTTGCCGCTAGGTTTAAACAACAACATGGCTATGATTTGATACCCTGGCTGCCTGCCATAGCAGGGATAAACATTGGCGATACAACAGAAGCGGACGGCGTAAGGCGCGATTATTACCGCACCATTGCCGACCTTATAGCCACCAACCATTATGCCCATTTACGGGAGTTGGCCAATAAGAATGGCCTGTTGCTTTATTCGGAAGCGGCGGGGCCAAATTCTGCGCAATTAGACCCTATACTAAATTCGAAAGGTGTTGATGTGGCCATGGGCGAGTTTTGGGTGCCGTCTGTGCACAGGCCTTCGCCCGAGCGCCGGTTTTTACTGCGCAACACGGCCACGGCCAATCATGTTAACGGCAAATTAATAACTGCCTGCGAAGGATTTACCTCCGTTGGGCCACATTGGGAAGAGAGCTTTTTTGATATGAAAAACGTCGCCGATCAGGCCTTTTGTGATGGTATGAATCTCAACGTGTTTCATAATTTCAGCCAGTCGTTAAGTGTTACCGCCAGGCCCAACTTTGTTTACTTTGCGGGGACACATTATAGCCGCAATGTTACCTGGTGGGAGCAAACCCCTGCATTTAACAATTATATGGCCCGCTGCTCCTACATGCTGCAACAGGGTTTATTTGTGGCCGATGCGCTTTATTTTAGGGGCGACGGTATAGGCCATAATGAACAAATGAAATCAGACCCGGGCTTGCCGGCACAGGGCTATGACCACGATAATTGTAATTTAGATGTGCTGTTAAATCGCGTAAGCACAAAAAATGGCCGTATTGTATTGCCGGACGGCATGAGCTACAGGATCCTGATCGTGGCAGATCAGACACAAATTGCGTTGCCGGCGCTTGAAAAGCTTGCTGCGCTGGTTAATGCAGGGGCCATTGTTGTTGGCTGGCGGCCGGCAGGTATTGCAGGGCTAACCGGCAATACCATTGAAAAAGCACGGGCGGATATATTGCTGGCAAAACTTTGGCCACCAACGGCAAGCCAGGCGGCGCATGTAATATCAGGTAAAACGCCCGCCGACGTACTGCGCGACTTAAATGTTGCCCCTGATTTTGAATATAGTGGCTTAAGCAGTAATGGCACCATTGACTGGATACACCGCCGGGCTGGCGGGGATGATATTTATTTTATAGCTAGCCGCTGGGATGCGAAAGAGAAGCTGAACTGCACATTCAGGGTGAGCGGCAAACAACCTGAAATATGGGACCCCGTAACCGGCGCAACCCGCCCCGTTGCTGCTTTTACACAAATAAGTGGCCGCACCATTATTCCGCTTCAATTTGAACCGCGGGAGTCTGTGTTTATTGTTTTTCGTAAGCCGATAGGTCTCGCAGTTAACGGCAGGGCAAAATCCAATTATCCAATCATCAGCACCAAAGCAACGCTAACCGGTAGCTGGCAATTGCAGTTTGACCCTAAATGGGGCGGCCCAGCTAAAATAACGATCGATTCGCTTATGGATTGGACCAAATTTGCAGATTATAATATTAAACATTATTCGGGCACAGCCATCTATCGCAAGACATTTACCATAAATAAAAATCCGGCCGGCAAAAAGCTGTTGCTTGATCTGGGCGAAGTTCATGAGGAAGCATCGGTTAAAGTTAATGGCATTGATCTGGGGGTGGTTTGGACCAAGCCTGCACAAATAGATATTACCCGCGCCGCCCGTGCCGGCGAAAACAAACTGGAGATTACCGTAGTAAACCTATGGCCCAACCGTTTAATAGGTGATGAGGCTTTACCTGCGGATAAGCGTTTTACTTTAACCAATATGCATAAGTTTAATAAAGATACACCGCTTTATCCATCAGGATTAATTGGACCGGTAAAATTGAAAGAAACCACGCGCTAAAATTATTTTTGCCGCCACAGGATCAGCGGATTGGCATCATGAAAATAGCCGTGTAATGAGGTAAAAATACCGGGGAGCTTGTCGTTACCAATGGTGCCGACTTTTGAATTAAAGCCGCCGGCGCCATAATCAGGGTATTGGCTTAATAGTTGTCTGCGCCAGGATGTGCCTTTGCCGTTTCCGTTATAAAAAATACCCAGGTGTTGTTTGGTGTTACTGCCATCTTTCCGGTCTTTACTTTGATCCTGCTGCGCGTAGCTAATATCAAGGTAACCATCGCCGTTAAAATCAGCCAGTTTAATGGACGAGGCATGTACCCAACCCACTTTGGCGTCCACAACATGTTTGATCCATTTGCCGCTGCGCGGATCTTTTGGCGCCTCATACCAAACCAATCCGTCCCCTATTTGCCGGTTATCGTCGCCATTGCCCGGGCCTTCACCCTGGCTGGCGCAAACCAGGTCTACACGCCCATCGCCATTAATATCCCCGGCAGTAAACGCCATGGTGGCCATTTCAAAATTACACAGGTCGCCGCCGGGGTTTGCGTCGATGATATGCGGCAGCCATTTACCGGCAAGGGGGTTACCCCCACTATGCCCCGGATTTTCAAACCAGGCAATTTGATTTTTATCGCCGGATTTGTAAAGTGCTATCACATCGGTATACCCGTCTTTGTGGTTCAATACATTGACGGCATACGTCCCCTGCCCGCTCCGGCCGATGTCAACAAATGTCCATTTCGGGCCATTTTGTATATAAACGCCGCTGGTGGTTATCACGTCAGGCATGCCGTCGTTGTTAAGATCGGCAACGCAAACCTCGTGCGAGAAACGCGAGGCATCAATAACATGTAATATCCACGGGGTTCTATAGGGGTTTGCTCCCTGTGCCATCGGGTTTTCTGCCCAGATGGTTTTGTTGCTCCAGCCGCCTATTATAATATCATTCCAACCATCGTTGTTTATGTCAGCTACCTGTGCGTCCTCAAACCCCTGAGCATTTCCCGGTTTAAAAATTACGTAGGGCTTCCATCCTTCAGAATAGCGGTATAATTTAAACCCGTTGTTATCCAAACTTCCCAGGTCATTATAAGGATCGCCGGAAAACTTGCCAATTACTTTTGGTTTATGTGAATTAAATTGAACGGTACTGTCAATTATCACCCGTTTAAAGACAGCGGTTTGGGCAGCTGCCGGCCGGGCCGCCAAAAGCGGGAGCCCACCAATAATTACCGCTTTCATGAATGATGATAATAGCCTCATTACTAACAAGTATACGCTTTGTTTTTAAAATCAGGCGGCGGCTTAAGTAACAATATCGCTATCGCCCGTACTTCAAAAAAATTAATAGTAATTTCAAAAATAGAATGAGCCTGTTGAAGTTCAGAAACCGATGAAGAAAGCTGCCTGTTTTGCTGTGTTATTTTTTACACTTTTGGGCGCGAAAGCGCAGGTCCCGGATAAAAGCTGGTGGACATTCTCTTATCCCTCTAGCAAATCAGCCGGTAAAAGCCTGATCGACCTTAGATACCTGAATGAGCATTTTGCCGGCCAAAACGGATTTATACAATTAAGCAGGGATGGTAATTCATTTGTGAACGGCACGGGTAAAGCAATCCGGTTTTGGGGCTGCAATGGCGGTAGCCTGGCCGGCGGGTTTGACGATAAAAAGTTGGACAGCCTCGCACGTTTCCTGGCTAAAATGGGCGTTAATATTATCCGTTACCACGCTGCTATTAACCCACACGGTAAAAACACCAAAGTTACAGACGTGGATATAACCGAAGCGCGGAATATCTGGCGGTGCGTAGCGGCAATGAAAAAGCAGGGAATCTATACCGTCATCTCGCCGTTTTGGCCGGCTAATGGCCACATGGGCGGGTGGATACCAAAAGAGTGGGGTATTGACGGTTACTCGGGCAAGGACGATTTGTGGGCAGTGCTGTTTTTTAGCGACAGGTTAAAAGAAGGATATAAGGCCTGGGTAAAATACCTCTACACCACAGCAAATCCATATACCAAAGTAGCCTTAAAAGACGAACCGGCGGTGGCGGTTATACAGGTTGAGAACGAAGACTCTCCTTTTTTCTGGACCATGAATAATATTAAGCCAGCGTTAGCCAAAACCATAGGAGCGCAGTTTTCAAAATGGTTAAAAGATAAATATGGCCCGCAGCCCGATATTAAAGATACCATGACTTTGCAGCCAATATATAATATGACGCTGCCACCACGCGGGGATGATAAAAGCAGGCTGCATGACCAGGTGGAGTTTTACGCCGTAAGGCAGCGCTCTTTTTATGACGAGATGGTGCGTTACTATCGGGATACTTTAGGGTGCAGGCAGTTAATAAACGGTAACAACTGGCACACCGCATCACAAAGCCGTTTGCTTGATCTGGAACGGTGGACGAACAGTGGCGCCGAAGTGATTGCGGTAAACAAATATTTTGACCCGCAGCATAAAGGCCCAAACGCGGGTTGGCGGGTTGATCCCGGCGATTTTTACGGCGCGCCATCGGCACTAAAAAACCCGGCGGATTTGCCGACAAATATAAAGCACGTTGCCGGCCACCCGATGATGGTGACAGAAAGCGGGTGGAATTTGCCTAATAAGTATCAAACCGAAGGGGCTTTATTGGTGGCGGCTTACGGAGGGCTGACAGGCCTTGATGCATTCTTTTGGTTTACACCAACGGCCACCGACTTTTCACAACAGCCTTATTTTACATTTTTGAATATACAGGGCCAGCATCCTTTAAACAGATGGAGCACCTCGACGCCCGGTGAGATAGGGATGTTCCCGGCAAATGCACTGATACAAAGACTGGGTTATGTAAAAGAGGCCAACGCCGTACAGGAACAACGGACAATGAAAAGTATGCTTAACCGTGACGTGCCGGCAATTTTTGAAGAGCAATCTTTTGATCCCAACAGGGATTTTATAACCACTAACAATAAAGATCGGGGGCAACTCTCGCCATTGACCTTTTTAACCGGTGGTGTAACTGCCGGCTATGCGGGTAAATCCGACGCCGTTAAGCTGGCCGCTAACCTTAAGCAATTAATCAATCTAAAAGAATCAACCGTAACATCGGTTACTAATGAGGAACAGCTTGATTACAAAAAAGGCATTTTTATATTAAATACACCCAGGGCAAAAGCAGTAGCCGGCTTTTTAAATACAAGGCGTTTATTTAGCTTAAACGGTGTGACCATACAATCAACCAATGAATATGCTACCATTGAACTGGTAAGCATGGATGGGTTGAGCATAGACCGATCAAAAAAACTTTTGCTTCAGGTGGGTACCATTTTCAGGCCAACCGGCTGGGGCGAAGAACCAACCGTATTAACCGAAGGCAAAAAACAACAACCCGGTTTCAGGATAACCAATACCGGCAAAATGCCCTGGCTGGGAATGTCTGCGGTTGGCAGCATCATACTAAAAAGTAAATCGATCAAAAAAGCAGTACAGCTGGATGCGGCAGGATATCCCGTCAGAAGCCTGGATCTGCAGTTATTAGCAGGCAGCGTTTCGCTAAAGTTACCTGCGGATGCCTACTATATTCTGCTTGAAAATTAAAGGTGAGCCTGATAACAAGCCGTGACCATCAATTTTATAATGCGGTTATTTTTTAAATTGGTAACAGAGTTCGACCATGCCGCTTTTGTAGGCTGTCACATTTTTAGATGTAATGTTTGTTCTTGTCCTATTTGATCAAAAAAACGGCACCCCGTCGCCTAAAATAACTGGCAGAATAGATTGTCTTATTTCATCTGCCAGGTTTAAACGAATAAAATCTTTAGTAAGACTGGCGATCTGCGTCGCCGAACTTTTAGTTTGCTAATAATCGGCTGTCTATATTTTTCTAAAGTAAAAGGGCAGCCGTCGGGCTAATTGTATAAAGCCGGCCGTAAATCCTTTGGCAACCCCGTCATTTCTAAGATAAACTTAAATAGGGTTAATTTCATTGGTTAATAAATTATAAGCATATACCGTAGTTTCGCCATTGTAAATTACGGTTATATGAGCCTGGTGGTTTCCCAGGAAAGCTATTGAACCGGTGAAACCCCCGGTTACTGTATTACCATCCTCAAGATAAGAAATATTAGCATTAAAATTAACGGTTCCGGCGATTATATCAGGAGAACCGGCCGCAACATTTATTGTAAGACCGTTTAAAACATATTGCGTAACTGACCGGTTATAAGCGATTATTGCTTTGGAATTATTAAGCGTTGATAAATAAAAATCGGTGCCGATATAACCGCGCATTGATATCGTGCTAAAATCAGAACCTGATTTGTTTACGATATAATTTTGACCGGTTATCCATTTGTTTAAAAACAATGCTCCTTTATCAGTATAGGTAATGCTGTCTGACAAAAAATATCCGTCAAGTGCCGACGAGCTGCAGGTATAAATAAACTTGTATTTGCTGTCAACATTTTTCAGGGTATCACCAACCTGGTTTTCAAGGTTTAAGGTGGTATCGATTGTAAAGCCGCAGTATGGCTCGATGCCATTTACCCGGGGGCCTCTTGGGGTTGACACAACGCCCGAAGGAGCTTTAATGCCATCGCCAATGTTTACGCCGCCGTAACGGCCGGTGATTGATTTGTAAAGATTAGCAGCAATTTGTTTGCCTGCTGCCATTGTATTAGCAGGCGAATTGTTTGAGCCGCCCGGCGCCTCGGTAACTTTTTTACAGCCGGTATAAACTAATAATACAGCAGCAAGGGTAGTTAAAGTAATTTTAAAGGATGCTTTCATATACGTTTTAATTGATCGGAGCATTATCCGCGACAACCTAACAAAAGCAATACCAACAAATAATACAGGTAAAAAACAACCCTGACCGGTTAAACAAGCGGTTTGATGGGTGTTTTTATCCCCAGAATGGGGATTGTCAGCTATAACGAAGATAGATCAGCCCGGTCTTAGCCCGTGGTTACTTCCCCGGTGATCATGTTTACGACGTATAATTTGGTTTCATTACCCAGGTGTATTAATACCCGCGCTATAAGATGGCCGCTAAATGTAATGGTGCCGTTAAAATTATTATTAACAGCTGTATTACCATCCAGGTTGGCAATTTGGGCGGTGAAGGCTGCTGTCCCTTCCACAACATCGGCAGTGCCGCTGCTGATGTCTACCTTAACTCCCTGTAAAACGTAATGGCTATCGTTGTTATGATATTGGGTGGTGCCATGCGTTGCGCTGGCTAAAGAGGCATGCGACGAAAAGCCGATGGTTCCTTCAACAGATGATATTTTATGGGTTTGATCAATGGCTTTTACAAAATACTTTTGAGTGAGTTTGTAGTTTGCTGTATAAAGAGGATAGGTTACCGTATTGGCAATGCTATCGTCAAGCCGGTAGCTATCCAGGACATCACCAGTACAAACGTAGGTAAATTTATAATGACCAAAGTATCTTTTAACCGTATCGGCTATAACATCTTGAAACTGGTAGGAGGTATCTATCACCAGGCCACAATATGGGTTTACATTGTTAATTCGCGGCCCTTTATGTCCGGGCGCAATGTTTAACGGGGCCTTTATTCCGTCATTAATATTGGCGCCGCCATATTGGCCCGACAACGACTTATAAAGGCTAATCGCGATTTGCTTACTTAAATCGCCTGCATTTATGGTGTTATCTGATAAGGTTGCATCTTTTTTACAAGTGATATAAAAGCAGGCTACAGCTATCAGAAGTATCAACGTGTATTTAAGCGAATGTTTCATGACATAGGGTGATTTTACTTTCAAATCAGAATTAAAATTTATCAGTTACACAAGGACTCAAAAAGCGGCCCTGATATTCGCGTTGTTTAAAGTTTGATCTTAAAAATAACATTTCCTGGTCGGGTCATTAAATCTTGAACGTGAGCTATTGCTGTTCTTTAATAAAAACCCTATAGATATTTCATGTGAGCCATAACCCAAGGCTCCGATTTTGTTCAATGAGTAATCAAAAGCATAACCTATGCGCACGTTTTCAGTAACAAAAAACTCTACTATACCAACCAGGGCACTTGATGTAGGTAAATCCTTTTGTAAATTAGGTTTGTTATAAAGCGTTATGGCTGTACGATAAGTTGCTCCCAGCCATAACCGGTCATTAAGCAGCAAAAATGCGTTAACATCCATGCTGGTCGGCACAGTTGGGCTGTCTTTTATCAATATAGAAGGTTTAAATTTGTTTTGATCGCTCAGGTTAAATAGCGCTCCTGTTGTAAAATACTCATGCGGTTTAGGAACAGGGACACCCAGCGAACTAACGTTTTGAGCGCTGTGCATGTACTGGGGAAGCAGGTTATCAACCGAGGCCCCGATAAAATAATCATCATTGGTATATAAAACTCCCAGGCGCGCATCGGGAGACAAAAAGCTATGATAACCCGTCGGGATATAATTATCGCCGGATTGCACCGGGTTTAGTTTGTTACCGTCAAGCCCTGATTGGATAAGCCCAACCCCAAGGCCAAACGCCAGCCTGGAGTTTTCGTTTTCTCCGATCTGTAACCGGTATGCGTAGCTGGTATAGGCTGCTATGTTATTCTGGGCGCCTATCTGGTCCCGTTGCAATAAAAGGCCCAGGCCAACCTTATCATTGGCCACCGAGCCATCCGCTGCTATCGAGGTGGTTTGCGGTGCTCCGTTTAAGCCCGTCCATTGCGAACGGTAAAAGCTGTTAACATAAAAATCGCTTTTATAACCGGCATAGGCCGGGTTAATATATAAACCGTTAAAAATATATTGACTAAACTGCGCGTCCTGCTGGGCGCTTGCTGTGATAAACGAGGTTAATAAAACAAAAATAAACAGCCCTTTTTTCATTATATCCTAGTTCTTAATAAGGTTAAATAGCCTTTGTACGTATCCCATACACCAGCTTTGTTCTTCGCTCTTAGTACATAGAAATAGGTTCCTTCTACCATTCCATTTCCATCCCAGTCATTTTTATAATTTGTTTTTTTATAAACTGTGTTACCCCATCTGTTAATTATAGTTAATTCGTTATCAGGGTAAGTATCAAGGCCAGGTATCACAAACGTATCGTTAACGCCGTCGCCATTTGGGGTAAATACGTTTGTAATTACTAACGGATAAACCTGCTGTACTGTTTGGGCAACGTTGTTTGCCATTATCGGGTCAATCTGTTTTCCCTTTATATTAACCACGCTCTGCACAATCCCGGGGGCTAAAACCTTAACGGTTATCACTGTTCTGGTAGGGTCATTTTCATTCAGTTTGCTGATGCTCCAGGTTAATTTACGGGTTGCGATGTCATACGTTATTTCCCCGTTATTTGGTTGAGGCAAGTAAACCAGGTTTTGTGGCAGGATATAACTCACCTGTACATTGGTTCCGGATATGGGGCTGTTGTTATTCGCTGTTAACACATAGGTAAAGCTGTCTCCGGGCGAAGCATGTATGTTTGATGATGAGATAGTGATGGCAAGGTCCACAACGGTGTCCGGAGTGGTCACCTGTTTTGGATTAATTATAATCCGCACCCCATCAGCCGTTACTGACGGACAGCCTTCGGCATTATAGGCCACAACAGAATAAACACCTTCCGTGTTTGCCACGTAATCTTTTGATATTGAACCACTTATCTTCACCCCATTCTTATACCATTGGTATGCGGCCGCATGATCAGCATTTCCGTGTAGAACAATAGATGCCCCTTCGTCGATCGTAAAAGTAAGATACCCTCCCTGGCTTGCCGAAGTTTGCGAGTAAGCCGTACTTTTAATAATCAACAATGCGCATATAACTATTATTCTACACAGATGCTTCATTGATGTGACTGCACGTTATTTTATTTGTTAAGATCCATCGTCTTTATTATTAATTAGCTGTAATTGTTGGTTTGGTTGGCAGCGGTGTTAGCGTAATATCTTTGGTGTTTGTAGCAGAGCAGGTTGAATTAAGTGCATAAGTTACATTCACTCCAAAAGTTACGGTTGCCGCGGTTGTTTCGCCGGTTACATTATAAGTGCTTGAGGTGGCGCCAGATATTGGGGTGCCATTCCTGGTCCATTGATAATTGATTGTATATCCTGTTGCCGGGGTAACATTAGCTGTTAACAGGGTTGAATTGGCTGCTTCGGCACACATAGAAGTTGTCGGCGTGGTTATGTTTACACTTAACGGCGGCAACACAAACACCTTAAATACGTCAGACAGTGGCGATGTACAACCATTGGCGTTTTCGGTAACAACCTGATAGTTATAATAACCTGCAGTAGTAGAGGTTTCTGTATAAGTTCTGCCGGTTATGGTGGTAGCTTCCTGCTTGTTGCCGTTCACGTCAATTTTATACCAGTGATATTTGGTGTAATCGGCACCGCCCGGATCTTTCGGACCCGACATAGAAATTACAGATCCGGAACATAATACTTTAGCCACGTCGGTCGCCGCTGTTGGTGGCGCAGTAGTAGCATCGCTGGGCCCGGAAGCAACCTGTGCAGATGCCCGGTTAACAGCAGCTGTCATTAACAATAACAGGACTGTTGTGATGGTTAGGAGACATTTTTTCATGATGATCATTTGCGTTTGTTAATTAATGGGTTGTTTTATAGTGGTGAAATCCCCGGCTTTTGCGGGTTTGGATTAATGGTAACTGTTGTTTGCACCGGTTGCGACGTGCAGCCGGTAGTTTTATTTTGTTCGGTGATGGTATAGGTGCCACTCAGGCTTATTGCTGTTGCATTTGCTGTTGTTATGGTATTGCCGTTACTGTCTTTAAAAAAATAATCGTAGGTATTGGTGTCGTACCCGACAATTGTCTGGGTTAAGTTATAACTACCGCAGGCGGTGTGTGGTCCGGTTAGCGTCAATACCGGGATCGGGTTAAGCACCACATGCACGTTTCGGCGGTAAACAGGCGCAAATACAATATCATCAACCGCGAAATCATTACCGCTGGCAGCAGTATTTTGATTAACCAACGCTATGGGAAAGGTTCCCGCAGCGCCCGAGGTCCAGGTAGTGGTAAAGTATTGCCAGACGCCCGTGGTAGTTGGCGGTGTGATGATGGTGCCCAGCGGGCTGCCATTTATAGAAAACTGCAGCTGCGCCGGATTTTGCGCGTTGGCCGAAGAAACCCATACCGAAAAAACATAATCTGTATTAGCCGATACGGTAATATTTTGTGTCCACACGATAGTATTAGCGGTTTGTGCCCCGTTAACTATCAGCATATTTCTTTGGTTCGCGGGGCTGTTACCAGTGTGGTCGCTATAAGAGCTAAAGCCACTATGAAGTGCGTTGGGATCAGTATAAACACCATAGGTCGCTTCCAAAAATAATGCGCTTTGATTACCGTTCTTGGCCTTATAGGTATAAGAACTTGTAAATCCGGTATTACCGCTGGTGAAGTCGCCATTGGTTACAACGTTGGCGCCGGTAACCTGCCACCAGTAATCGCCTGAAGCATTTACTGTTAAGGATGTGCCCGTTGTCCCGTCGTTCCAGATAGGGTTTGAATAGCCAGGTATCGTGCTTGTAGTTAACGTTGTGCTTGTACCGCAGACAGTTACGTTGTCGGTAATAACGGCCAATATAGATGTATACGCTCCTTTTATCTCTGTGAAAGAAAACCCAATTATCCCAACCAGGATAAAGCAAAACAAAAAAGTCAGTTTTCGGGGTAACATTAAAGCGCACATAATCAACCATGTTTTAATTAACAGGCAAGGCATTTTTACGTAAATAACTCTGTTAGTGTTACAAACAGTTAAAAAATAGCTCCCAAAAATTTCTTTTTTCTCAATAAAGTTTTCATCTTTTAACGGATCAAACCGATACCCTCTGCCGCCGGTAACTATCCAGGCGGATTACGTTATATATAATACCCTTATTATCAGTTTGTTATAAGCGACCAAGAAACTAACATATATTGTTAATATTTGTTAATAACTACTTCGGCATTGCCTAATAAAACAAGCTATTGTAGCCCGATTTTAACCGCACATTTAACCTACAGTTAATTTGCTGCCTGAAAAACATTAAAATTTGTCGTATTACGGGGGCATTAAAAATTCGGTATAAAACAATATTTTTATGGCCGATGGCCGTAAAAGAATATTTAAAAAAGATAAGACCGGTACAGCTGGTGGCTGTCATTTTCTTTACCGTATCCGGAGGGCCGTATGGCCTTGAGCCATTACTTGATTATGCCGGACAGCATGCTGCGTTATTAGTTTTGCTGGTCACTCCTTTGCTGTGGGATGTTCCCGCAATTTTTACGGTGCTCGAGTTAAATAGTATGATGCCGGTTACCGGGGGTTATTATAAGTGGGTAAAATATGCGCTGGGCACCCGGTGGGGTTTTTATGAAGGCTGGTGGACCTGGCTTTATACTTTTGTCGACCTGGCCATTTATCCGGTATTGTTTGTAGCTTATGCTTCGTTCTTTTTCCCGGGCCTTGAAGCTTACAAAGTCCCGGTATGTCTGGTTATTATATGGGTTTCGGCCGGTTTAAATATACTGGGCATAGTACCGGTTGGTAGGGTGTCGCTGTTTTTGGGCGCTGCGGTTTTGACCCCTTTTATCATACTCTTTGGTTTGGCAATTTATCATCATACCGGGCACTTAACTGTCCCGCCGCCGTCCTTAAACGGCATTTCATTTCCTTCATTAGGGATGGCGCTGTATACGGTAATGTGGAATTGTTTGGGCTGGGACAATACCACAACCTATGCAGAAGAAGTTGAAAAACCTGTAAGATCATATCTCGTATCCACGCTCATCGCCTTTGCCTTGGTAATTGTTATTTATTTCCTGGTGATATGGGTGGCGCAGTTATCCGGTATCAGTCCGGCTGTTTTAACCAATGAAGGATTTCCTGCTTTGGGTACATTGATAGGGGGCCGGTGGTTGGGAGCGTTATTGGCGTTAGGCGGCATGGCCAGTACGTTGGGCATATACGCCGCAGTTTTATTGTCGGTATCGCGTGTGCCACAGGTGATGTCTGAGGATAGTTTGTTACCGGCGAGGCTTAATAAGTTACATACGCGTTTTCAGACTCCTTACGTTTCTATCCTGATTTGCTCCGCCATCGTCAGCCTGATGATATTGTGGACGTTTGCCGATCTGCTGATTATTGATGTTACGGTGTACGGCGCAGGCCTGTCTCTGGAGTACATTGCATTGATAAAACTCCGCATAAAAGAACCCGGTACTGCCCGGCCGTTTAAAATTCCGCTGGGCATTACCGGGCTTTGTTTAATGCTCGTGCTTCCGGCACTGGTTTATTTTATCGCTCTGGGAGGAGCATTCTCTTCATCCGCAGAAACTATCAAGCCGGCACTGTTTGCAATTTGTGCGCTGTTAAGCGCCGAGATTTTTTGGCGGCTATTGGTTTGGCGTAAGGCATTTTAAAACTAAATCTGTACTAAAAACAAGTCAACGCAGTTGGCAGCAACTTCCTCAAAATTTCGTAAATGGTAAAAAAATGTTTTTAAAGTTGTTAATGGCGCCCTCTGCCTCATTATTAACTTATTGGCATTGCGTTTGCAACTTTATTGTTAATTATAATAAATTCCAGAAACAACATGAAAGCAGTTAGAAATAGTATAGTAGCCGTGGCCCTTGCCGTGAGCGTTTTAGGCGCAGGATGCAGTTCATTTAACAAAACACAAAAAGGTGCAGCCATTGGCGCCGGCGCCGGCGGAACAATAGGTGCATTAATTGGGCACAGTGCCGGTAATACAGCCCTGGGCGCTATAATCGGCGGTGCGGTTGGCGGTACTGCGGGCGCATTGATTGGGCACAGGATGGATAAGCAGGCGGCTGAGATTAAACAAACCGTGCCCGGAGCCACTGTAATAAGACAGGGCGAGGGTATTGTTGTAAAATTTGACTCAGGGATATTATTTGATGTTGACCGGGCCGATTTAAAGCCGGTAGCCAAAACAAACCTGCATAACCTGTCTGCATCATTACAAAATAACCCGCAGACAAATATTACCATAATTGGCCATACGGATAATACGGGATCTGCTGATCATAACATGGATCTGTCTATCAGAAGAGCGGAAGCTGTAAGATCTTTTATCGTTGCCGACAATGTTAGCAATTCGCGCTTAACCACTTTAGGTAAAGGTGCTTCTGAGCCGATAGCTGATAACACTACCGTTTCAGGCCGCGCGCAGAACCGCAGAGTTGAAATAACAATTGTTGCTAACGATGAAATGAAAAAGCAGGCACAGCAAGGCAATTAAGATACAAATACCTATATAGTTTTACGGGCCCCGGCAGTTTTGCCGGGGCCTTGTTTTTTAACCGGTTAAAGATTAGCTTTGTATGATGATAAAAAGATTAACAACGCTTTTTTTAACCAAGGTATATCTCATTACCGCATTTGGTTTTGCGCTTAATCTTCATTATTGTGGCAGTGTCCTTGCTGCCGTAACCGTTAACTCACCGGCAAAATCCTGCAAACCTGTTGCGGTGATGAAAATGAAATGCTGCAAGGAAAAACAGGTTGACGTAAAGATCAGGGATGCTCACCAGGCTGAGTCGCCGTCTTTAATGACTAAACTATTTGGTTTTGAGCTATCGAAGATCCCGTTCGGCGATTTTATTTTGTCGGCCCAACAGGCACTTTTAGACAAGCTTTCAAAGCCGGCGCCACCACCTCCGCCACCACCCTCCGGTAAAACGGCGCAGTATATCAAAAACTGCAGCCTTCGTATTTGAATTTAATTTATCGTTAGGTAACCCGTAAGGTTTACCGTGTATTTATTTTTTACGATTAAATTTTATTTAAAATACTAACCAATGAAAACGTATTATATAATTATTGCAATAATGCTGGCCGGATCATTATCCGCTTTAGCGCAAATGGATAAGGCTAAGGACACTACGAAGGCCCCTAAGCGTCATACCCACCATATGAATGGTGTTGAAATGGACGATATGGATATGATGGATATGGACATGGGGTCTATGAAAATGAACAGCCAGTTCTCGTTAGACCTGCCGATGAACCGCGATGGTTCCGGTTCATCATGGGTGCCCGACGAATCGCCGATGTACGCCTATATGATCCAGGGCAAAAAATGGATGTCCATGATCCACGGCAGTTTTTTTGCCCGGTACAATAACCAGGATCTTTTTAAATCAGGCAACCGCGGGGGCCAAAAATTCGACGTGCCCAATATGGTGATGGCTATGACACAAACCAGGGTTGGCAGCAACGGCCTGTTTGCCATCAATACAATGTTTTCGCTTGATCCGTTTCTGATTGGCGCGGGTGGATATCCGTTATTGTTTCAAACAGGCGAATCATACCAGGGCAAAAAGCTGGTTGACCGCCAGCATCCGCATGATTTGTTTGCCGAACTGAGCGTTGCCTATACCCAGCGTGTAGCTAAAGACGCCGATCTTTCGTTGTCTTTCGGCTATCCCGGCGAACCTGCATTGGGGCCACCGGTATTCATGCACCGCTTGTCGGCCATTAATAACCCCAACGCGCCGTTGGGCCACCACTACCAGGATGCCACGCACATAACATTTGGCGTTGCGACGCTTGGCTTCAGGTACAAGGATGTAAAGATTGAAGGGTCTGCATTTACGGGCCGCGAGCCGGACGAGTTCAGGTATAATTTTGATGAAATGAAATTTGATTCCTATTCGGTTCGGGTTTCCTATAATCCATCAAAAGAGTGGGCGCTGCAGTTGTCAGATGGGATGATCCATAGCCCGGAAGAAGCTGAGCCGGCGCAAAATGTTAACCGGTTTACGGCTTCTGCAATTCATACCAAAATGTTAAGCGAGGATAGTTACGTGGCCACCACTTTGGTATACGGGCAAAATCATTATTCGGACAATGGTAAAACACAGCCCTCCATCCTGCTTGAAAACAGCCTGCAGTTTGCCCGCGCCGCAGTTTATGGCCGCTATGAGTTTGTGCAAAAGGATGCAGAAGAAATGGACATGCATGCCATGTTTCCGGCCAATCCAAACTTCAACATACACGCGTTAACATTAGGGACGAATTATATTTTAGCTACCGTAAAAAGCACCAGCTTAACGTTAGGTGTACAAGGCACGCTAAACAGGTCGCCATCGGCATTGAAAAGTTATTACGGCGCGGCGCCGGTAGGTTTCCAGGCCTACCTGCGTATAAGCCCGGCTTTAATAAAGATGAAACCTGCAATGAAGATGTAAGCCCAAACAGGTTAAAATTAAGGCGATGCATTGCTGATAAGGAAACATTTTAGCAATCATAACGTTTGTATCCATACAATTTAGTTTAGTTTTGGACAAAAATTCTTTGATGCATCGCCTTAATCCTAAATACATCCGCCTGGCGGGTATTGTTGCTGCTTCCTTACTGGTTATCCTGCTTATTGGCGGATATATTGCCTACACCAAACGCGAAGGCATCTTACAACACGAAATAACTAAGGCAAAGGCTAAAGCCAAAAGCCTTTATCATTTAAACCTTCAGATCGGTTCGGCACATTTTACGGGGCTAACCACCATTACCTGCACCGACATCACCATCGTACCCGAAAACCGGGACAGCCTGCTTACCGTTAAACATTTTGATGTAAGTATAAAACTATGGCCATTGTTATTTGGCAACATAAAACTGGCTAATGTTGATCTGCTTAACGGGCATTTAAACTTAACGGATCTTAAGGGAATCAGAAACTTTGATTTTTTATTTAAAAAGAAAGCAGACTCCACCCAGGCCCGCGCTAAGGTTGATTTGAGCGAACTTTCAAATAACCTGATCAAACAGGTGCTATATAAAATACCTGACAATTTAATCGTCAATAATTTCCTGGTATCATTCACCAATGACAGCACAAAACTGAAGTTACTTACCCAAACAGCCAAAATTGATGATGGCGACCTGACATCAACCCTAAAAATTAATGATACGGTTGCAACCTGGCACTTTGCCGGCACAATGCACCCCAGCGATAAACTGATTGACATCAGGCTTTATGCTGATAATGGCAAGGTCGAGATCCCTTTTATTGAAAAGCGTTTTCATGCGCGGGTTAATTTTGATAATATAACTGTTAAGCTGACCAATGTTAAGCACAGCGACGGTGAAACCCGGATAGAAACCTATTGCAGCGCCCATAACCTGCTGGTAAACCAGCCCGGATTGGCAGCCAATGATATCATAGTGCAGGACGGGTCAATTGCGGCCAATGTTTTTGTAGGATCAAATTATATATCACTGGATAGTTCGTCAGTTATTCATTTAAAGAAAATGAGCGCGCATCCGTTTATTAAATACACGCTAAAGCCGGTAAAAATTTATGAGCTTAAGCTAAGTACCGGCTGGCAAAATGCGCAGGATATTTTTGACTCGTTCCCTACCGGGATGTTTGAGTCGTTAGATGGTATTAAGGTTGCGGGTAAACTTAATTATTCGCTAAACTTTTACCTTAATACCAAACAGCCGGACAGCTTAAAATTTGATTCGCGAATGGATAAAGATCCGGCATTCCGCATATTGAAATACGGGAAAACCGATCTGGGCAAGCTGAACCGTCCCTTTGTTTATACACCTTACGTTAAGGATAAACCAATGCCGCCGCACCTTATCGGCCCGCAAAACCCGGATTATACGCCGCTGGAAGAGATGTCGCCATACCTGCGTAACGCGGTGATGACAGCCGAGGACCCGACGTTTTATAAGAACCACGGGTTTGTAGAGAAGGCCATAAGGCAATCTATCGTAACCGATATTAAGGATCATAAGTTTAAACGCGGCGGCAGTACCATATCGATGCAACTGGTTAAGAATTCATTTTTAAACCAGAAGAAAACCCTGAACCGTAAGATCGAAGAGATACTTATTGTCTGGCTGATTGAGAATAACAATATCATGACCAAGGACAGGATGCTGGAGGTTTATTTTAATATTATTGAATGGGGCCCCGGGATCTATGGCATCAGCGAAGCTTCGCATTATTATTTTGGCAAGGCTCCGTCTGAGTTAACGTTAGGCGAAAGTATTTTCCTGGCCAGTATCGTGCCGCGTCCGAGAGCGGGACTCTATGCCTTTTTACCTGACGGAAGTTTAAGACCCGGGTTAGAGAACTACTTTAATTCATTGGGCCGCATGATGATGGGTAAGGGTTTTACGCAGGCAGACAGCAGTTCGTACGGCTTTTATACGGTACAGTTAAAAGCAAGTTTGCGCCGCAAGATAACACCGGTTGATTCGGCGGCTGCCAGCAAAATATTGAACGCTCCCGGCGATGACGATATTGACATTCCAATCATCGAAGAGCCACAACCCGCTAAGAAACCCAATTTCTTTCAGCGCTTGTTTGGCAAAAAGGATACGGTTGTCCAAAAAACCGAACAAATGCTTAAGGATGAAGAGCAGCAGCGCATAAATGCGATAGACCCAACCGGTAAAACAAAAAAACAGATCCGCCAGGAAAAAAGAGCTATCAAGCAGCAGGAAAAAGAAAAACGGCAGGCGTTAAAAGACCAGGGAAAGCTATAACTATACAAGCGTTGGTCAGACACGGGCGCTCTGATAACTAAACAATTGAGGTTAACAAATCAATGGTGGCCATACGTTCCGATGCTGCTGATGACGCCTTTGGTCCGTCTGTAAAAAGCGAAAACTAAATAATATAATTTATACCTGTTTAATATTGGTTAACTTTCATAGACAGCCGGGTGAAAGATTAGGCGCCATTTTTGTAAAAAAGTTAACCTATTGTTAATTCGGCATGGCTATTGCAGAGAGTCAATAAATAAAAGGTCATGTCTAAAAAGATATTAATTGTCGATGATAACGAGTTTATGATAGAGGTGATGACCTATATATTAAACAATAAGGGCTATGACGTTATCGCTTTAAACAATGGCGACCAGGTATTAGATCGTATTAAAACAGCCAGTCCTGACCTGGTTATTTTAGACATGATGTTACCTGATGCTGACGGCCGCGAAATATGCCATGAAATAAAACATAATACAGATACCAGGGATTTGCCTGTGATTATCTGTACTGGTAGTAATGACGTGAAGCTAAGTATGAACCAACCCGGATCGCCGGACGATATTCTTTACAAACCATTTAATGTAGACTCTTTAGTTGATATGGTGGCCTATCAGTTAGCCGCCTGAGTAACCAGATAAGCTGTTTGTCAGATAGTTAATCCTTGCTGAACGCTAAAGGAAATTTCTGGTTTGGTCAATTTTCTCTGCCCCTTGCAGGTAGCTTTTTCATGCGCTGCCATTTAGTTATCCTGCTTATTAAGTAATTGCTATACAAGCATAGTGTTGAATAGCCGCCCGGTACTGCAGTAATTATACCTGCAACCCCACAAGTTGCGCGGTCTCTCAATATATCAATAGCGTCATTAATCTATTTACGTATTTAGCTGTCCAACGGGCTGTTAAAAGCAAAATGTGTAGTTTTCGCGATGCGTAAATTTGTCGCTACAATAACGCGGGTGGTGTACTTTATTTCTTACATTAACGGTCAATTACCAATCTTGTCTAGGCTGAACTAAAACGCGGGCAAGTAATTAGATTTGAAAATGAAAAACCTTATCCTTTTAATTGTTTTATGCCTGGCAACCAATATTGTTTTATTTGCCCAGGAAACGACAACAAAAAAATTAGGAACGGTGCAGGCTACCAACCTGCGGGCTCCTTCGCCAATAAAAATTGACGGTAAACTGGGCGACTGGAACAACAATTTCCAGGCTTATAATAAAAACACGCGCTTACTTTATCTGCTGGCAAATGATGACAGGAACATTTACCTGGTTGCCAAATCAACAGACTTTACCACTACCGCAAAGATCATTGCCGGCGGGATTTCCTTAACCATAAATACCGAAGGCAAAAAGAAAGAGAAGGACGCCTATAACGTAACGTTCCCGATAATTGAACATCCCGAGAGGCTGGCGGGTGGTTTGGGTAACCGCTTTGGTAACCGAAACGCGGGAGCAGATACCGAACTGATGAAGGCGGTACATGAACGCACCATCATAGCGGCCAAGCAGATCAAAGTTTTAGGCTTTAAAAATATTACGGACACACTTATTTCTATTTATAACGAGTACAGCATAAAGGCGGCTATAAATTTTGATGCCGATGGCAGCCTGACATTTGAACTGGCCATACCACTTAAATCACTTGATCTGTTTGCCGACACCCCCAAAGAAGTTGCCTACCAGATCATGTTAAACGGTTTGCAGATCAATGACGGCCGGGGGCCTCAGGGCGGTGGCGGCCCGCCGGGGGGCGGCGGAGGCAGGAATGCGCTTGATTTTATGGACCTGGTAAGCCCAAGCTATTTTTGGGGAAAATATACGATCGCGAAAAAACAATAAAACTACCTATAATTCACAAGATGAAAAAAGTATTTACTATAGTTGTTTTGGTCCTGCTGGCGGGGCAGCTATTTGCACAAAGGGCTGACCGCGGCGGGCAGGGACAAGGGCAGTTTAGCCGCGGCCAGCAACCGGCAACACCTGTCGCGCCGCCTTTGGCATCGCGACAGGTTAGCGGAATTGTTAAAGATGAAAGCGGACAAACAGTAATAGGGGCCCTGGTAACGCTTAAATCAAAATCAGACACGTTGCGCGGATCAACCAACGAAGACGGGATATTTATATTTAAAAGCGTTAAACAAAACACCTTTAATATCACCGTTACCAGCATCGGCTCCAAAACTTTTGTGCAGAAATACGCTTTCAGCGATACAAAAAAAAATCTGGTTCTTGACCCCATTACCCTAAAAACCGAATCAAACCAGTTAGCTACAGTAAATATTAACGGCACGCCAAGCGTAACCTATAAAGAGGATACGGTTGAATATCGCGCAAGCGATTATAAAGTGCGCCAAAATGCAACGCTGGATGAATTGCTAAAGAAGATGGAAGGAATGGAAGTTGGCACAGACGGATCATTAACCCACCAGGGGCAGCAGGTAACCCGAGCCAAATTAAATGGTAAAGAATATGCAGGCGGTAGCATTGCCCAGGCCATCCAAAATTTACCGGCAGATATTATTGAAAAAGTGCAGATTGTTGATGATTATGGCGACATGGCTGCCCGTACCGGCGTTAAAAGCGGCGACCCTCAAAAAGTGTTGAACGTTACTACAAAGGCCGACCGGTCCGTTGGTACTACCGGCCGTATTACCGGGCAATATGGTAGCCAGGACAGGTATAACGCACAGCTTTTTATCCAGCGGATAAATGCTAACCAGCAGCTCGGTATTATAGGCAACCTTCGCAATACGGTATTAGGAGTTGCATCTACCGGCTTACAGGGTGGCGCAACCAATGATGGCGGAGGAGGTATAGGAGTTGGCAATAATGCCAGAAGCAGTGGAGGCAGCAGCGGCGGCGGAGGAAACGGCGCCAGCGGCGGTACAACCCGGTCGGGGTCTCCGTCATTTAACTATCGCGATCAGTGGAGCAAAAATGTGCAGGTAGTAGGCAGCTATACCTACTCGTTTAACAATAACAACTCCTTAAATGATACCTATGGCCAACGCTATACGAGTTTTGGGCCAAGTGATTTTGTGAGCAACAGTAATACAGAAAATAAGAGCAAATCGCATAATCTGAATTACGAAATGGATATTAACCTGGACAGCGCCAATTACCTGCAAATAAACCCCACCTTTAGCGCTACCAACTCATCTAATTTAAATGATTCTTATGCCGATAACATCAACCATTATACAACCGGGTTTGAACACGTTACCAATAATGGCGTAAACTCAACCTTAAATACCAGCAACAATTTTGGCATAACGGCTTTTTATTTGCATGTATTTAAAAAACCCAAAAGAAACTTTTCATTACAATTAGGCATAACACACTCAAGCGCCAAAGCCAATGGCGAACAAAACACCACCTACCGTTATTTTGCCGATACTACGCAAAACGCTTTTTTAAGAGACTCGGTAGTACACCTGTTAAGTAACCGGACAAATGCGACAACAACGTACCAGGCATCAATAACCTATGTTGAGCCTTTAAGCGCCCTTTCTTTACTTGAGTTTAGCGGAAATCTGAGCCAGAGAAACAACAGCTCCGTTTCCATACAGGATACGGTGTTGTCAACCGGCGAGATAATTCCTGTTGCGCGTTATAACAGTATCTACGACTACAACATAACCGATACCCGCGCAACGCTTGATTACCGGTACAGCGGTACCAGGGTTAATTTGTCCGTCGGGGCGTCAGCGGTGCCATTTCTTTTAACGGGCGAAAAACTAAATACCGCGGTAGGTGCCAACGCATCAACGTCGCGTTCTGATTTCAGGGTGATACCGGCTTTCAGGTTTGCCTACTCGTGGTCAAGAACAGAGCGGTTTACGCTAAATTATAATGGCCGAAATCAGGAGCCAAGCTTTACTCAAATTCAACCTTTTACAGACAGGTCAAACCCCAACAACATTATTATCGGCAACCCGGATTTGCGACCCTCGTTTACACATACCCTTACGGCCCAGTACAACAATTACCTGGCAAACGCTAAATTTAATGTTTCACTAGGTGTAAACGCAAGTAGTATTGAGAACTCCATAGCGCAAAATACAGTGCTATTGCGCGTACCGCTGACAATCAATACAACGGACCCGTCTTTAACCACCTATAAAAATATTTCGCAAACCTATTACCTCAATCTTGATGGCGCAAAAACAATTGTAGGCCGTTATTCCATTTCTAAACAATCAAACGAGCGAACCATAAATCTTTCGTTAAACGGAAATGTAACCTATAGCTATACACCCGGAATGAGTAATAATCAACTATATCACCAAACCAACTGGCGGTTTGATGAACGTTTTGGCCCGCGGATAAGTCCAAACGAAAATATCGAGATCAACCCTTTTGTAGGTTATGACATATCAAGGTATTTTACAACATTGCTTAACGCAAAAGCAACATCATTAAATACAACATCACTGGGGCTTAGCGGCCGCCTTTATTTCTTTAAAACCTGGCAAATTAATTACGATGCCACAAAAAAATATATCACGGGGATAAGCGGTGGTAATACAACCCCGTTTATTATAAATGCCGGGTTTGAAAAAGAATTTTTGGAGAAAAGAAACCTGGTATTTACGTTTAATGTTTATGACTTGTTGCATCAAAACAATTATATACAACAATCGGTAACGGCAACCGGCGTAACCAATACCCTGTCAAACACGCTAAGCCGTTACTTTATGGTGGGCCTGCGCCTTAACCTGCAAAAATGGAGTGGTACGCCAATGCGTAACGGCCAAAGAATGCAGCGCCGCGGCGACGGTAGTTTTATTTATAATTAAACTGCCGCCGGATAAGAAGAAAACGTTCTGAATGAATATGCGATTTGCGGGTTAGGTTAATTCTTTCATCAGCTTATCAAAAGCTTCTTTAAGCTCGGCAAGATCCTGTTCAACCTTTGCTAGGCGGGTTTCCAAACCGCTGTCAGCACGGCCCGCAGGCTGATCGTCGAAATCATCGTCATTAACTTCGGGCACGCCGGCCAGTAAGTGCGCGTAGCGGGCTTCTTTTTGGCCCGGGCGTTTGGGCAACTGTACCAGGTAAGGCATATCGCCGCCGGCTAGCTTATCCAGCATTTCCTGTACCTCTTCAATAGATTCAAACTCATATAACCTGCCCGAGTTGGTGTTTAACTCGCCAGGCGTTTGCGGGCCACGCAGCATCAGCAGGCACATAATTGCAAGTTCGGACGGAATAAGCGGGAATACAATAGCAAAGTTATGCTTGTATTTTACCGACCGGATGGAGCCGCCAGTGGCAGTCGAGATTAATCCGCGCCTTTTTAGCGTATTTAAGGCCTGTACAATGGTTTCATCATCATATTGAACTACAGGCTTACGCGACGTTTTTTGATTGCATGCGGCGGCTAGTCCGTTAAGCGTCATTGGGTAGTAGTCGGGCGTAGCTTTACTTTTCTCTATTAATGCGCCTAAAACGCGCAGTTCGGCAGCATCAAGTATCGGCAGGGTTTGGGGAGTATCCATGGATTAAGTTTATTGGTTATTTGGTAAGGTGAACTTATAAAATACTTTCTACTTTATAAGCCTTGCCATTCAAATTAAATTCATCATCAGCTTTAAGGCCTTTCATTTTTAAAGCAATGGGTGATGCCGGCGAAATAGCGATATACGTTTGGCCGTTAACCAGTAAGGTGCCGGCGCTTATGGCAATATAAAAACTGCCGTTATTGGTAATAACCACGCTGCCGGTATCGGCGTTTTTATTGATAGCTGATGTTGCTATTGAGTTTAGTGCAACCTTTAGTTTGTTGGCCTCGTTTAACTGGGCCATGTTCCTGTCGGTTTCCTGCTGCATCATGGCCCGGCCAGTTTCATATTTATCGCCGGCGCTGCTTTTGGTGTCGTCTTTTGATGCCTGTTGTGCCTCATCAATACCCTGTTGGGCGGCATCCATGCGCTTCTGCACATAGTCAAGGCATTGTTGGTATAAAAGTTCTTTTAAGTTACTCACTTTGTAAATGTAAAAATATAAGGCAAAATAAAAGCCCCCGTACACTCGCTGTTTGGGGGCTTTCAACCTAAACCTTATCACATTGTAAGCGTGAGCTTACAGATAATATTACAAAGAACGTCATTTTTTATAAAACAGATGTATATACATGAAATTTTTTTTTCAGACAGTGTTATTGTTACAATATGTTAATACTTTTTACAAAATAGTTATGCTTATTTGGATTTAATTTAAATAAGCTCTACATTTGTTTCAGTTAACGTTTTTATATGAGGCTTTCACAACTTGAAGTAGGAGAAAAGGGTATCGTAAAGGAGTTTACTGATCTTGAAATGTCAGTTAAATTGATGGAAATGGGTTGTTTGCCAGGCGAAGAGATCAGAGTTGATCGGATTGCCCCGCTTGGCGATCCGATAGCCATTAACGTATCCGGATACCAGTTGAGCTTGCGTAAACGCGAAGCCTCAACCATAATTTTGCAGTAGTTATTACGTAATTGAAAGCTGATATAAGAGTTGCACTTGTTGGAAATCCAAACACCGGTAAATCAACACTCTTTAATGTATTAACCGGGTTAAATCAAAAAATAGGAAATTTTCCGGGGGTTACGGTTGATAAAAAAGTAGGTTATTCAAAACTGCGCGATGGCCGCGTAGCCGAAATTATTGACTTGCCGGGCACTTACAGCCTTTATCCCAAGAGCCAGGACGAATCCATCGTATTTTCAGTACTGGCCGACAGGCATAATCCCTTAACGCCCGATCTGGTGGTTGTTATTCTTGACGCATCAAACCTTAAAAGAAATTTATTACTGTACAGCCAGGTTGCCGATCTGAAGATCCCGGTAATTGTGGCGCTTAACATGATGGATCTTGCCAAAAAATCAGGCATTATCATAGATGTTGACCAGTTTGCAAAAAGCCTTGGCGTGCAGGTTGTACCCATATCGGCACGCAAGCTGGAAGGGATAGATCAGCTTAAAACTGCTATTTCTTATGCTAACAAGTTTGCCCTGCAGGAGGATAGTATCGATGTAAGGTCCATCGCTCCGGAACTGATAGATAGTATCAGCAGGGAACTGAATATCGATAATCCATATTTTGCTTTACAACTGGCACATCAGCATGAAACCCTTAAGTTTCTGTCGGCTGAACAATCAGACCGTATTGAAGAACTGGAAAAAGAGTACGGCTTCCACTCGCAGAAAGCACAGGGCCGCGAAACCATCGCCCGTTATAGTTTCATCAATGATTTGTTGTATGACTCGGTTAAAGTGCCTGATACAGCCCAGGACGAAACGCTGAGCAATAAAATTGATAAGGTGCTTACCCATAAGGTATTTGGCTTTATCCTGTTTTTTGCCATCCTGATGTTTATGTTCCAGGCGATATTTTCATGGGCCGCCTATCCAATGGAACTGATTGCCGACGCTTTTGTATGGGTGCAAAATACCTTACACCATGTTTTGCCTGCCGGCCCGCTGGTTAGCCTGTTGGTTGATGGCGTAATTGCAGGGCTTAGCGGTGTTATGGTATTTATACCACAGATAGCTATACTGTTTGCCTTTATATCTATCCTTGAAGATACCGGCTATATGTCTCGGGTTACGTTTATGATGGATAAGCTGATGCGCAAGGTGGGGCTTAACGGCAAATCAGTAGTGCCGCTAATCGGCGGTTTTGCCTGCGCGGTACCCTCTATTATGAGCACCCGTACCATTGAGAACTGGAAGGACCGCATGATCACCATTATGGTTACGCCATTGGTAACCTGCTCTGCCCGGCTACCGGTTTACACGTTATTAATAGCCTTGGTTGTACCTAATAAAAATGTTTGGTGGTTGTTTAACCTGCAGGGATTGGCGTTAACGGGCATGTATGTATTTAGCCTGGTATCGGCAGTGGTAGTGGCCTGGGTGTTTAAGTTTATTTTAAAAAGCCGTGAGCGCGGTTATTTTATTATGGAGTTGCCGGTTTACCGCATGCCGAGGTGGAACAACGTGGCTTACTCCATGTATGAGCGCTCCAAATCCTTTGTTTTGCAGGCGGGTAAGGTTATTATAGCCGTGTCTATAATTTTATGGGTGATGGCATCCTACGGGCCCGGCGACCGCTTTGAAAAGATAGATGCTAAATACAAACAGCCGCAATACACGCAAAACATCAGCGCCGATCAGCTAAATAAAAATATCGCGTCAGAAAAACTTGAAAATTCATACGCGGGTGTGTTGGGGCATGTTATTGAGCCGGCTATCCGCCCGCTTGGGTTTGACTGGAAAATAGGCATCGCCCTAATCACCTCCTTTGCCGCTCGCGAAGTATTTGTGGGTACCATGGCCACCATTTACAGTGTAAACGGCAGCGCCGATGATATCCAGTCGGTGCAGCAAAAAATGCACCAGGCTAAGAATACGCAAACCGGTCAGCCGGTGTTTACCTTCGCGGTAGCGTTTTCGTTAATGATGTTTTATGCCTTTGCTATGCAGTGCGCCAGCACCGTAGCCGTTGTTTACCGCGAAACCAAAAGCTGGCGCTGGCCGGCCATACAATTTGCTTACATGACCGTGCTGGCTTATGTTGCCAGCTTTGTAGCATACCACCTATTGAGGTAAAAGGTGTATTTTGAATGATTAGAATTAATTAACCATTCAGCCGCGAAAATTGCGGGGCGCCTTTGCAATTTTCAACAGCCTTTATTTGGTATGACATAGATCAGGTTGCCCGAAACAGATAGATTGAAGCCATAATTTTCTATAGCAGGAAGTAACAGTTTTTTCCATGTTTTACCCATATCAGCTGACTTGAAAATACCATCAGCGCGGCAACAGATTAAATATTTACCCATTTGTTTAATTGATAAAATATCCGACGATTTAAGTAAGCCTGTTTTTGTCATCAATAAACTAATCCAGGAAGGTTGGAGGTCTTCGCCTATGGCTTTCCAGGTTTTCCCACTATCCAGTGATAGGTGCAGGGTGTTTGTTTGGGCTATTGTGTTGTAGACTATAGCAGCAAATCCTCCATCTATACGTTCCACAGCGACGCCGGCACCCCCTTCACTAATCACACGATCCCAGGTTTGACCATCATCGGTTGATCTTAGTATTCCATCTTTGCTGGTAGACAGGAGTACACCGTTTGACTCTGCCAATTTCATGCTACCGTCGCCAACATGCACTTGTTTCCAGGTTTTTCCACTGTTAGTGGATCTAAAAAGCATGTTGTTTGAACTAATGAAAACGGTGCCTCCGGCAGTTTCAAAAACGCGGCGTACTTCTCTTTCTTTATAAGTCTTGTACATCCAATCTATCGTTTTGTCTATGCGTACCGCTTGCTTCTGAAAATCGGTGTACATGGGCGACCAATCACTCCTTCCGTTTATTTTTTGTAAAAACTGTCCCCTGAAATCATAGGCAAATATCCCATTCTTGCCGGGGGCGATGTTACGTTGTCTACCAGGAAAAAGCTCTTTTGTCCAGAAAGACGTTGTGGAGTTTGGTTCACTGTGATAAATCCCATTGCCGGCACGTAAATAGATTCCGCGATCATTTACCAATAAACCACCACCCCCCACACCTGATTTCTGCAAATTCGCAGGCAGTCCTTCGCTAATGTCCTGCCATGTTTGTCCGCCATCAGCAGATTTAAAAATGATGTTGACAACCGCCGGTGATTTGCCTTCTTTTATTGGTTTATTTTTTGCTTCCTTTTCTTTCATTACAAAAGAATTGAGTAGAAATAATACCAGCGCGATGGCCGGAATAAATACAAGTAACCTTTTCATTTTTTGATTTTTCATGTCCTTTAAATTTGATCCATCAAAATTACTTTGATATTTTTCTGTCCTGGGAATCAGGATTGTAAATAAAAATGTAAACTTTGTAAATAAAATCTTGACACTATGTTAGCTAGCCAAAACCTGCTCTCCGGAAAAGGCAAATACCTGTTCGGATTGTTACTACTCTTATTTACCGCTGTAGTCTGCGTGGCTTACAGTATGGGGGATAATGACGATTTCGCTATCGCCAGAAGGGAAGTTTTGCTCCGCAGGATCGGACATGAGGTACTATTGCAATCGGGCGACAGCACATCAAGAGTTCTCCCCGTTAAAAAGATCGCAAAAAATGAATACCAGATCAGTTTTGAAAAGAATCTTACTTTTCAACCGGACTCCCTGGTGAATACGACCACCCGTTTGTTGGCGGGCGACCCGCTGGGAAGTGACTATGTTGTTAACGTTTTAATGAATGGTAACGCCGGTGTAACCTATGGATACGCTATCTCCAAAAATAAAAAAGATGATATTGTTTCATGCAGGGGAAGAAAGCAACCCATCGGACCTTACCTGATCAACATTAAATTTAAACCGAAGGGCATAAATGTTGCAAAGAATGGACTTCTGCTGGGCGGTTTGCCCTTTTTAGCTTTCGTTGGTTTTATTTTTTTCAGGTCTGTTAAGCCACGAAAGGCTTTAACTGATGATGGTCGGGATACGGGCATGATCAGTTTGGGCTCAGTGTTGTTTGATGCGAAAAACAGGAAACTTATAATAAATGGAAATACAATAGAGCTGACGGGAACTGAAACCCGCCTGCTGCGTATTTTCGCGGTGACTCCTAACCAGGTTATAGCGCGCAGCCGGCTGCAAAAAGAGATATGGGAAGATGAAGGTGTTATTGTGGGGCGTAGCCTGGATATGTTCATATCAAAACTTAGAAAAAAACTGGAAGTTGACCCGAATATCAAACTTGTTGTTATCCGCAGCAAAGGATATAAGCTTGAAATTAGCTGTTAAGAAGCTTTTGCCTTTCACCTCAAAAACAACTATCTTTGATTCAGAGGTAAGAATTGGATAAAGTAAAAGTTTTAGAAAAATATCTTCCGCCTGACGCGGCACCATTAATTGGCCGCTGGATAGATTACTTTAAATGCGAGTTTAAAATTTCACGCAATCGCGGCAGCAAGTTTGGCGATTACCGCGCGCCATTTGATGGCAAGGGGCACCGCATCTCTGTCAATTACGACCTTAACCCCTACGCTTTTTTGGTAACCACCGTACATGAGTTTGCACACCTGCATACCTGGAACGAGCATAAGCAAAAAGCCAAGCCGCATGGCACCGAGTGGAAAAACAACTTCAAAAAAATGATGCAGCCTTTTTTTGAAAAAGATGTTTTCCCCCCTGACGTTAAGCACGCCATTGTTAGTTATCTGAATAACCCGGCAGCATCCAGCTGCTCTGACCTGATCCTGTACCGCTCGTTACGTAAATACGACCCGCCTAAGGAAGATATCCACACGGTTGAAAAACTACCCTTGCACGCTGTTTTCAAGCTGAAGGATGGCCGTATTTTCCGCAAGGAAGAAAAACTGCGTAAGCGCTATAAATGCACCGAGATCAAAACCAAACGGGTATATTTATTCAGCCCGGTTGCCGAGGTTGAGCTTATAGATGATTAATAGGATGACGCGTTTATTATTGATCATCCTTTTTTTCCTTATCTCGTTACTGGCTGTATTTGAAGCGCCCGCTTATTATCTCTGGCTACTGGCAATTGTAGTAGCCGAGTTCCCCTTAGTTTTTGTGACGATAAGCGCCGTGCTGGTTGCCTCCGGGTTTTGGTTACAAAAGCATCAACTGGCGGGGACTGTTATCGGCGTTGTGTCTGTCATCCTCTACCTGTCGCCTATTGTACGGGCCTACGCAGTTGGCGGCACTTTAAAAGATGAGCTTAACACGGCATTTAGCCTAACCGGGGGTGATGCCGGGCAGCCGTTTAGCTTTAGTAAACTGTTCATCCCCACTAAAGACATCGCCTGCAAAACCTTAACTTATATTAATTACGCTGATACCGCTTTAACCTTAAATTATTACCCAAGCCAGGTTGCCGGTAAAAGGCCCTGTGTTATTGTGGTGCATGGCGGCTCATGGGCCAAGGGCGATAAAGCGCAGCTGCCTGAGTTAAACAGCTACCTTGCCCGTAAGGGATATAATGTAGTTTCGATAGATTACCGGATGGCGCCAAAATATAAAAACCCGGCGCCGGTTATGGATCTTAAGGAAGCCTTAAAATACCTGCGGAAGGAAAGCGACAAGCTGAATATTGACACCAATAACTTTGTTTTGCTGGGCCGGTCGGCCGGTGCGCAAATAGCCCTGCTGGCAGCCTATACCCTGCACGACAAAAGCATAAAAGGCGTAATAGATTTTTACGGCCCTGCCGATATGGTTTGGGGATACTCCCTCCCGGCTAACCCCTGGATCATGGACTCGCGCGGGGTGATGGAGGCTTACCTGGGCGGGTCGTATGCTAAAGTTCCGCAGAATTATGCGGCAAGTTCGCCTATTGAATTTGTGGACAAAGATTCGCCGCCAACGCTCATTATCCATGGGCATAATGATGTATTGGTTGCTTACGAACATAGCCGCCGGTTAAGCCAAAAGCTGGAGCAGAATGGTGTTAAACATTACTGGCTTAAACTGCCCTGGGCAACCCACGGATTTGATTTTAACCTAAATGGCCCGGGCGGTCAGTTATCGACCTGTGCGGTTGAACGCTTTTTACAAGCGGTTAGCCCCCAGCCCCCTGAAGGCGAAGGAACAGCAAATTTGACGCATTATCGCGTCCTAACCTCCTTAAAACGGCTAAATACCGCAAAGGCCATCAGGCATAGCACGCAGCCGCAAATGCCGTTAAGGCGCAGCCCGTAATCATTACCGGGGTCCTTGCCATAAACCGTCAGGAAAGCAAACAGCGCTATCCCCAGGGTTTGCCCCAGTTTTACAAACAGGTATTTAACAGCAAAAAACATCCCTTCGCGGTTTTCGCCGGTTTGGTTGGCGTCGCGCTGGGCTATTTCGGCCAGGATGGCGTTGGGTAATATCCCCAGGGATGCCAGCGGGAAAGCCGCGCAAAGCACCAGCGTATAGATCTGCACATTGGCCGATAGCGGGAACTTCCCCAGGAAAAATATAGCCACAAAAATGAGGCTTAGCAGCGCGAACGAAAAAAGCACAATGGGTTTCTTGCCGATCTTTTTTGAGAGGTAATTGATCAGCGGATAAAACACCAGGGAGAACAGCACCATGGTGCCCATCAGTACGCCGCTTTTCGACTGGGGCAGGTGCAGCAGTACGGTAACAAAATACAACAGCCCGCTTGATATAATGCTGAGCGCCATATAGTACGAAAAATCAGATACCAGGTAATACTTAAAATTACGGTTGCTGAATGTTTTGCGGATGGCGGGCAGCAGCGGCAGATGCGATGGCTTGCCGCTTGAGTATTTTTTCTCGTTAATAAATGACACCGGTACCAGCATAAAAAGGCCGGCAAGGATGCTCATGCCCCAGATGGTGTACTGTACGGCTGCGTCGCGGTTGGCAACCACAAAATAATGCTGCACCAAGTCGGCAAAGTTGTTGATACAGGCCGAAAATACGATACCGATAATAAATCCCACCTGCTGAAACGAGGATAGCTTAACCTTTTCGGCAGCGGTATTGGTAAGCTCGGGCAATAATGCGTTGTAAGGGATGATATAGGTGGTTGCCCCCATAAAAAAACAGATCATGTTAACCGTCAGCCAAACCGCGTTGTACATGCTTTCGCCTTTAACCAGCGGGGCAAACGTGAGGCAAAAAAACAGCACAGCAGGTATTATGGCCCATTTCATAAACGGGATGCGCCGGCCTTTGGCATTCCTGCTTTTATCACTCAGCGAAGCTATCAGCGGGTCATAAACCGCATCAACAAAGCGCCCCGAGGCGGCAATAACAGATAACAGGTTAAGCACCCCAAACAACAGCAGCTGCGGCACAAACGGCGTAAGGCCCGACCCTTTGGGCGGTAAATAAAAGTACGGCAGCATCACAATGATGGTATTGGTCATCATGCTCCAGCCTATCATCCCTGCGGTATAAGCCAGCTGTTTTCTAAAAGGAAATTTTACCGCAGGCATCTTATTACAATATGCTAATATTAAAATAAGATAATGAATTTAAGATGAAAAGCGTTGCGGCACCGGTTAGGTTTGACACCGGCGCATGTTTGTAAGGACGCGTGGTCTATACTACCCTTTTATAAATCCCATCCAAATTTCTGCCCATCTCCAGGTAATCCAGCCCATAGCCTATTACAAATTCATTGGGAATGTTAAAAGCCACATGCTTTAATTCTTCAACGGGATATTCAATAGCATCGGGTTTGAGCAGCAGGGCGCATACGGTTATGGATGCCGGTTTGCGGTGGCTTAGCTTGGCGACTAAATAGTCGAGCGTGTTGCCGGTATCCACAATATCCTCAACCAGTACTACATGCCGGTTGGTAATATCAACCAGCAAATCAAAATCGTCACGGATGCGGCGCGTAGTGGTTATGCCGCCGTGGTAGGATGAAAGCTTGGTAAAAGCAACCTCGCAGGGGATGTTAATCTGGCGTAGCAGGTCGGCCATAAACATAAAGCAGCCGTTTAATACACCGACAAATATGGGCGCCTTATCGGCATAGTCAATATTTAACTGCGCGGCAATTTCTTTGGTACGGGCTAGTATGGTCTCTGCCGATATTAGCGGCTCAAATTCAAGATCGGCTATTTTGATGTTCATAGAACGAATATAAAACGATTTGTGCTAACCCGTAATTTATTGTGAAATATTTTGGCCGTCGTTAACTCAAAGTGTCCGTCCGCCGGTAACCCGGGCAGCTTCGGAATAGCAGGACGGCTTTGCTAAACGAGTATGTGCTTAATTCCCTATCTTTGCCATCCACATGATGGAATACCAGCTCTACACCTTGTCAAACGGCATCCGGATAATGTATAAATATGCGCCTTCGTCGGTTACGCATTGCTGCGTGCTGGTTAATGCCGGTTCGCGCGATGAATTGCCGGGGCAGGAAGGCCTGGCGCATTTTATAGAGCACCTGTTATTTAAAGAAACCGAACGCCGCAGTACCAACCAAATCCTTAACCGTTTAGAACTGGTTGGGGCCGATCTGAATGCCTATACTACTAAAGAGTATACTTGTATCCATGCCTCGTTTTTAAACCCTTATTTAGAGCGTACGCTTGATTTGTTTGAGGATATTCTGTTCCATTCAACTTTTCCTGAAGAAGAGGTTGAAAAAGAACGCGGCGTGATCCAGGATGAGATCGCATCTTACCTTGATCAGCCCGAAGAAGCCATCCAGGATGATTTTGAGGAGCTGTTGTTTAAAGACCATCCGATAGGAAAAAACATACTGGGCACCACAGAAACCGTGGGCCGCCTAAACCGCGGGGATATGAAGCAGTTTATAGCTGCTAACTATAATACCAATGAAATTATCTTCGCCGTTATAGGCGATTACGACTTTAAGAAGGTAAGCCGCCTGGGCGATAAATATTTTGGTGGTATTGCGCCAAACTATAATACCAAGAACAGGCTAACCCCCGGCTTTAACATTGGCGGCAAGCACATCATCCATAAGCCTATCTCGCAAACGCACTGCATTATTGGTAACCAGGCTTACTCATCGTCCCACAAAAATAAAACGGGGCTGCTGCTGCTAAACAACCTGCTGGGCGGTATGGGCATGAGCAACCGCCTTAATTTGGAGATCCGTGAGAAGTACGGCATCGCCTACACCATCGAATCAAACTATACCGCGCTAACCGATACCGGCATCTTCTCCATTTATTTTGGTACCGATACCGAAAAGGCCGAAAAAGCCGCCAGGCTGGTACATAAAGAATTAAAGAAGCTGCGCGGGCAAAAGCTGGGTACCCTGCAGCTGCATCAAAACAAGCAAAAGTTTATAGGGCAGATAGCGCTGGCCGAAGAGAACCGCATGAGCCTGATCATATCGATGGCTAAAAGCCTGGTTGATTTTAATTATGTGGATACCCTGCCGCAATTATTTGAGAAAATAAACAACGTAACAGCCAGCCAGCTGCTTGAAATAAGCAACGAAATATTTGATGAAAGTAAAATGATGACCTTGCTATTTGAGCCTAAGCAATAAACCCGTAATTTTGTAACTATGAAACTTCCTATTATAGCCTACGGCGATCCGGTTTTAAAGAGAAAAGCAACCGCTATTGAGCCTGCAGAGTATCCGCATATCAAACAATTATGTGGGGATATGTTTGAGACGATGTATGCCGCCCGCGGCGTTGGTTTGGCTGCCCCGCAGATTGGCCTGTCTATGCGCCTGTTTGTAATAGATGCTTCTGTTTTTGATGATGAAGAGCCCGGGTTAAAAGACTTTAAAAAGGTTTTCATTAACGCCTGTATAGAAGAAGAAAGCGGCGAAGAATGGTCGTTTAATGAAGGCTGTTTGAGTATTCCTGATATCAGGGAAGACGTCACCCGCAAGTCGACCATCAGGATGTCCTACTATGACGAGAACTGGAAACACCATGACGAAACCTTCTCTGGCATGGCGGCCCGCATTATCCAGCACGAGTACGACCATATTGAAGGTAAATTATTTACCGACAGATTAAGCCCGCTACGCAAGCGTATGCTGGAGAAAAGGCTGACCGATATCTCAAAAGGAATTGTGGACGTGGAATATAAAATGAAATTCCCGGCTGCTAAAAAAGGCCGCTAGTATTATTTGGACGACGATTTATCGCCTGCCGCAATATCTTTGATCAGGCTGCCCCAGGCAAACGGGTTAAGCAGCGGATTGGTGATTGAGTGCGAATTAACAATGCTGTTATGCATATCCTGCACGCTAAAGCTTTCATAACCGCTGCGCGGCATTGAAGCCTCCATAGCACGGATAGAAGCCCCGCTCAGGTTTTTACGCGCAATTTCAAGGTCGTCATCAGCAACTTTAAGCGCCAGAAAATCTTTCCTGAACTCATCCGTAGTGGCCCACGGAAAAACCCTGAAGGCGGGCAGGTTGATGATCTGGGGCTTTAGCAATAAATTCATCACCACGCTGTGGCTGGTTACGTTGGCGGGGATAACCACCGTAATGGGATTATAGCCCACGCTGCTAAAACGCAGGGTATCCTGTTCATGCACTACAAATGAGAAATAGCCCTCATAATTAGTAATATAAACCTGCCGGTGTGTGGTAAGATTGGTAACGTTTACGTAAGGCACAATTACCCGGGCGCTATCGGCATTATGGGTAACGCCGCTAAACTGCACCAGCGGTTTCTCGGTAACCTGTGCCGAGGCCGCTATTGCGAAAGATAAAAATAATAGAGCAAAAAGGTATTTCATTGTTGCTATTGTGCCGTTGTGTAGTTACTATCAACGGGTAAAAATAGGTTTTAGTTTCAAAACTAATTGGTATTGCCTGTGGGCGGGTAGTTTTTTAACATTAGTTAACATTAACTACCTTAAATTTTCAGGAAGCACAGCGTCCGGGTCGTCAATATCGGTTAGGTTAATGGCTTCAACACCGGTAATTTCTGGTACCGCTTTTTGTATGGCACCTTCAATGCCGGCTTTAAGCGTCATGATGCTCATGGGACATGACCCGCATGATCCCAGTAACTTCAGTCTAACCACATTATCGGGCGTAATCTCCTCAACCGATACATTGCCACCATCTGTTTCCAGATATGGCCTTATCGAATCCAACGCTGCTTCAACCCTCTCTAATAAACTCATTTTTACTAATTTATAAGTAAAGTTATAATTAATTACAATATTTTCATTGCTTTTGATTGCTTTTCATTGGCAATAAAGCTATCGCAAGCGGTATTTGTTTTGTTTTAGCCCGCGATGGTCCTGCCTGCAGCCATCGCATTGTTGATGGATACCTGCTGCGCTACGCGGTTTGCCATTTCGGTAAAGGCGTTAACCATCAGCGGGTGCTCGTCGCTTAACACAATGGGTTTACCGGCGTCGCCGCTATCGCTTATGCCTTTAATCAGCGGGATCTCGCCCAAAAACGGAACCTCCAGCTGTTCGGCCAGCTTTTTGCCGCCACCCTGGCCAAAAATGTAATACTTGTTCTCCGGCAGCTCGGCAGGGGTAAAGTAGGCCATGTTCTCCACAATACCCAGTAGCGGCACGTTGATGCTCTCCATTAAAAACATGCCTATGCCCTTTTTAGCATCCGCCAGCGCAACGGCCTGCGGCGTAGTTACAATAACCGCACCCGTAACCGGGAACGTCTGCGTAATGGTGATATGGATATCGCCCGTACCGGGTGGCAGGTCGACTACCAGGTAGTCAAGCTCGCCCCAATCAGCATCATTAAACAACTGTTTAACGGCGGTTGACACCATTGGTCCGCGCCAGGGCACGGGTTGGTTAGGGTCGGTAAAAAAGCCTATCGACAGCAGCTTGATGCCGTATTTCTCTATCGGCTCGATGCGCGTTTTGCCGTTCTCGTTACTCGCCCTTGGTTTGGCGCCTTCCAGGCCGAACATGATCGGGATGCTTGGTCCGTAAATATCCGCATCAATCAGCCCCACTTTGGCGCCGCTTTTGGCCAGCCCCAGCGCCAGGTTTACCGCGACGGTGCTTTTACCCACCCCGCCCTTGCCACTGGCAACCGCAATGATGTTTTTAACCCCCGGCACACCCGTGTTCTTCTGCGTGGTAACGCGCGACGTCATGTTAACCGTAACCTCAATATCCTTGCTGATGAAGTGGCCTATCGCGTTGCGGCAGGCATTCTCTATCAGTGCCTTTAGCGGGCAGGCCGGCGTGGTCAGGATAACCGAGAAGCTAAGGCGGTTGCCGTCAATCTCAACGTCCTGGATCATGTTCAGGGTAACCAGGTCCTTTTTAAGATCGGGTTCCTCAACATTGCTCAGGGCCTGCAGTACTTGTTCTTTAGTAATAGTCATGGGTAATTATCTGGTAACAAAACTACCAAAAACCGCCCGAAGTAGTGTCATGCTAATGTGAGAACGTTTGTTGTAAGGGCGTTGTATGTTGCAGGTTGTGTGTTGTAAGGGTGTTGTAAGGGTGTTGTACGTTGCCGGTTGTTTGTTGTAAGGGCGTTGTATGTTGCAGGTTGTATGTTGTAAGGGCGTTGTATGTTGTAAGGGCGTTGTACGTTTGCCCGTGGTACCTTGCAGGATGGGGTTTAAGCGACATGAACTAATCTCTATATGCTGGTTTAACAGAGCGACATGAACTAATCTTTAATCACTAATCTTCAATCTTTAATCACCGGGTCGCCATTAGCTAAATCGGCTGCGATTTTATTGATCCGTGGTTGAACGAACCAAACGCCGATAGGGAAAAACCAGATCAGAAAAAACTCGCCGGCAAAATCATTAAAGGTTACTGCGCGTTGCAGCTCCGCTGTTTTTAATGTTTTGGCAATAAAATACAGGCAATAAAAAAGGCTGAACACGCAAAATAAATGCAGCGGAAAAATCACTGTAAAAAACAAAAGAAATAGATGCGGAGAGCCAACAAACCCCCAGCCGTGCCAAAATAACCAGGTTATGCCAACCATCATCAACACCAAATAAACCATCGGAATGATGAAAAAAGTTTTAAACCTGGATAACTTCATTTTTAGCCGGGCAGGCAGGGCTTTCTGTAACCGGGTGGCAACAGACCATTGCCAGCCAAACAAGGTCACCATAAAAAGCGCCATCAATAACGGGAATAGTTTTAAACAGGTAATAAATACCGCCTGGTCGCGGTTATGGTTAATGGCAGCAACCATGTTAAGCATCATTACAATTTGTAATAAAAACGGCACCCCGAAAACCAGGATGAATAACTGCCAATGCTTTGCCCGTAAAAATAAATTCATGTTTATAGGTTTAAGGTTAGGGGTCCCCGATAAAGTTGTTTTTTTTATCAAAGACTATAACTAAAGGTAAAGTTTAAAACCATTAAAGTAAGAAATAATTATTTAGGCAGGATGGGGTTAATTAAGCGACAGGAACTAATTTCTAATCACTAATAATGGCGTTGCCTGCGGCCCGTGCTTTCCACTCATACTGCACAAGGCATTAGCCACAGGCCGGTATCCGTTTCAATCACTAACGCGGGGTTTGTCCGTCCGCACAGGGAGTAAGACAGAATGGACACGCGCTTTTGGCTCTGCTATACCTGCGCCGGCTTAAGAGCTGGCCGCTAAAAACTAAATGTCCCGGCCACTAAAGTAAGATGTTCGTCATCATCATCGCTTATCAAATGGCTAAAATTGCCGGATACCGGTTTGGCGGCTGTTATCATAACTGCCCCAACCATAGGTATTGGCATACTTGAATGTGAGGGGTAAAATATAATTTGAGGATCTCTGGACCGTGCAGACTCGGCTATAAAGTGGCCCGGCCTGATCATTGTAAAGCTGATGATCAATTTTTCACCACCGTCAAAAATAAACGTCAGGCTCCTTGATGAAGCATGAAGAATATTTGTGGTCAGCTTTATACTATGGCCACGATGATCAACATAGGTAACTTTACAAAATGGCTGCACCTTGCTTTGCGGCAAAGCGGCACAATTAGCTTTTACAGCAGGACTAACGGTAATAAACGAACTGCTGATGCAAACTAGCAACGCCAGTACAACTATTAATAAGTTCTTCTTCATAATATAAACATAGTTATATTTCGTCAGATATATTTCATTAATGCCTTGCCTTTGTTGGTGTATCAGCATAAGCTATTCGGCAGGTGTCCGTCCGAACAGGGATGAAACAAGATAACGGGTGGATAGTTGCGTCAGTGAGGCTTATATGGTAAGCCTGTTAGCACAAAAATGTTAAATAAAGGCTTGTTTTTTTGCCACATATGTGATAAAGTCCGAAAGGCAAATCAATTGTAATTGTTGGTCCTTTTGATATGTCGGTATAATTGATTTAGGTATCACAAGCTGTAGGTTTTTGGCCAACATTTCATCCGTCTGATTTCTGCTAATTGCAGGTTCAAGAGTTATTAAATGTTTGTAGGGTATTTTATCAGCTTCCGATAAAACCTGCCGCCATCTGTCTTTCGCAGTAGTTTTTACGCCCAACATTGTTAAAAGCTCAATATCGAAAGAAGGATCAGTATAACCATTTTTCGGAAATAGAAAATCCGGTTTGTTATTTCTTTCGGTTGTTTTTCCTTTATCAAAAGATAGTTTATTGCCCTCAAATATTACGGCTAAATGATTTTCGAATGAATGTCCGGCTCTCGATTTTCTTCTGTTTTGAACGCTTAACGAAAAACTGATAAACTCATCAACATCGTTATTGTCTTTGCCAAAACCGGTAGTTAATTTCTCCTTAACGATAATGTTTTCTAATGTTCGAAATAATAGCTCTTCTCTTTCAAGCCATTTTATAAGTGTCTCATCTGGAGCTTCTATTATTGAAATGTCTTTAACGGTTGAGCGTGCATATTCCGAGAAAATATAGGTGGGAGGAAACTTCTTACCGAATAAGGTGATTAGTTTTTCAAGATCGTCTGTTTCTGATTCTTCGATTTCAATTCCAAGCGAGGCGATTATATATTTCCCTGCAAATCCTATGTCAGTTTTATCCGCGGATAAATCCTTGACGATAAATTTATTTTGAACTTCGGACAGATTAAACAACCATAGTAATTGCTTCTCTGAAGTGGAGCCACTAGGTGCAACAAGGACAACGGCGTCATTCTTTTGTGTTACGCCAACAATAATTAGATCGCCTTCGGCAGAAATCGGAATAACTTGATTGTCTGAATAATACAGCCTGTGTTCAGTTCTGGTCGCGTGCTTTTCCCGGGCATCGTACCATTTTAAAAAACCGTCGTTTTCAAAGATTCCATCTTCGTCGTCAGCTAAGTAGATGAACTTCGTCTTAAATTCAATTGGATCTAAACCAAATATCTCCTTGAACCCAGCGATTCCATTAAGCTCATGTTGATGAGATGTCTTAGGGTCAATTTCTACCCGACTTAATCTTTTAGCACCAATGCTTTTAAAATAACTGGATAAGGAGTTAGCCATTTGTTTAGGATTTAATGTGTTTAACTATTTCTTTCCCTACTGCCTCAATAAGTGGTGTTACAACAGAATTTCCAAACTGCTTATAAGCTTGGTTATCTGATACTGGTATTCTAAAGCTTTTATGTCCCGCGTTCACAGGATACCCTTGTAATGCTGCGCATTCATCTGGGGTCAATCTTCGGGGGACTGAACCATTTTGTGGTATTAGAATTTCAGCGCCATCCTTGTAATAACGAGCACTCATAGTCCTGCTAATGCCATCTAAATTCACCAAACCAAAGCCAAAGCCGTTTCCTTTCTCTTTATGTTTTTTAGCATATCCTTGCAGGTAATTCCACAAATGTTCCGACAAGGTGTATTTTGGATCTACATCTGATTTAAGTATAGATTTTATTTGCTTATCCGCTTCAGGTAGCTTGACTAAATCGAAGTCAAACGTTATATCCTCCCCAAATACCTGCTTATCAAAACCTACCATGATTGTTCTGTCTCGATGCTGCGGAACAAAATGTTTTCCATTTAATACACGATGGTTAAATGAGTATCCCAACTCTTCAAGTGTTGCTTTAATCACTCTGAAAGTATTACCCTTATCATGGGATACCAGATTTTTTACGTTTTCCAGGAAGAATGCTTTAGGCCTGTGTTTCTCAATGATTTCTGCAACATGAAAAAACAAATTGCCCTGTTTCTCATCCTCAAATCCATGTTTCCTTCCAAGGCTATTCTTTTTTGAAACGCCGGCGATTGAAAATGGCTGGCAGGGAAATCCTCCACAAAGGATATCGAACTTAGGCGGGATAAAAGACTTGGTTTCTTCTTTAGTGATATCTCCGAATGGTGTTTCTCCAAAATTTGCGAAATACGTTTTTTGTGCATACTTGTCATACTCCGAGCTATACACACAAAGTCCGCCAAGATTTTGCAATGCCAAACGAAAGCCGCCTATGCCGGCAAATAGATCAATAAAGGTAAATTTTTCTTTTCCTTTTGGTGGTCCGGGAAAAGGAATGTCAGTAACATCAAATAAACTTTTTTGTACAGCTTGATATAATGCTTCCGGCTCATGGATTTCGCTTGGGTTATTTTCAGCGATTTCATAAGCTTTGTCTTTATAAACTTTGTTTTTTGTTACAACATAATGTGTAAGTACTGCCGAATCTAATTCATTTGGTACAAGAGGCGAATTAGCCTTTGAAGATTTAAGAGCCATTATTCAACGCCTCCTTCAAAAGACTTGCTGTCAAAAAAATCTTTAACAGTTACATCAAGTGCACCAATCAATTTTTCAAGATTGATTACAGAAATGTTTCTTTTTCCGTTTTCAACCTCGTTTACATAAGTCTTATCTATCTCAGCTTTAAAGGCTAAAGCTTCCTGAGTGAGTTTTAAATTTATCCGGTATTCCTTTATACGAAGGCCGATTTTCTTGCGAATATCCATAGCTGCAAGCTATCGCCTATTCGACTATAAGTCAATCGGATATAAGTGAACTTTTGCGATTGTGGAGAATTATTCCGGAGCTAAATTTAGCAAGAGTTGGGCTAAAGTTTTTTCAGATAAAAGCCTCTTTAATTCACATTCCCAAATCGTAATAATTTTCCAGCCACCCTCTTTTAACAGTGCTTCGGCTTTTGCATCATTAGTAGCGTTTCCCTGTATTTTATTTAACCACCACTCTGTTCTGGTCTTAGGCACAACGTAGTATTTACATCCCTCATGCCCATGCCAAAAGCAGCCGTGTATAAAAATTGCGGTTTTGTATTTGGGTAATACTATGTCGGGTTTGCCGGGCAGGTCTTTTACGTGCAGTCGGTATCGTAAACCATTTTTATGCAGGAACTGCCGCACCAGCATTTCGGGTTTGGTGTTCTTACTCTTAATCCGCGACATGTTATAACTGCGGGTTTCTTTGCTGTGCACATCTGCCATAAATGTAATAACGGTAAAGTTACAGATTTGATTTGCATAGCGCGTAAACCCCTCCCTACACCCTCCCAAGGGAGGGATCCGATAGCTATCGGATCGCACAGGCCCAGCGCGCGCTCCCGCGTAAGGGATGGCAATGGATACCGGCCTTCGCGCTTAAGGCCTGCAGGCGTATGAATGGACAGCCCGGCCCCGCTTCTACCAGCGGGAACGCCATTATTAGTTAATTGGTGATTGGTTGATTAGAGATTAGTTACTATCTCTTTAAATACCAAAACAAAAATCTTTTATATTTATCCCTGGGACTCTTTTGGAGGTAGCAGCCTGATGAACATTGTAGACATCCTGATAATTATGGTGGTGCTGGTTAGCATCTGGACGGGCTACCGGCGCGGGTTTATTGTGTCGGGGCTGATCCTGTTGTCGTGGGTTACTACGCTGGTGCTGGCCTTGCTGTTGTACAAGCCTATTAGCGGGATGCTGTTAAAGGTGCTGCCGCAAACGGGGGTATGGTCGCCGGCGCTGGCTTTTATTATTACCATTATAGTGGCACAGGCGGTTATTGACGGGTTAATAGCCTGGCTGTTGGATCGGCTGCCCGACCGCGTTACCGATAGCCCCCTTAACCGCCTTGCGGGCACCTTGCCGGGGCTGATAAACGGCTATATCTGGGCGATACTGATTGCTACCTTCCTGGTGGTGTACCCGCTTGATAACGTGTTTATGCGCCAGGCCCGTAAAAGCCCGCTGGCCAAACAACTGGCCGACGATGTAGGGCTGATTAATGAGCGCCTCTCGCCCATATTTACCGATGCGCTGTTGCAACTAAAAGGTGCCGGCGAGGCTACCGTGAGCCATGACCGGATGATAACGCTGCCCTTTAAGGTAAGCGCCGCCCATGAGCGGCCCGACCTGGAAGCCAGAATGCTGCAACTGGTGAACATGGAGCGCCAACAACGCGGCCTGCAAATACTAAAACCCGACCCGCAATTAACCCGGGTGGCGCGCGATCATTCGGAAGATATGCTGCAGCGGGGCTACTTTTCGCACTATACCCCCGAGGGCCTCGACCCGTTCGACCGGATGAAGAACGGCGGCGTACGCTTTTTAACCGGCGGCGAAAATATTGCCATAACCCAAACCCTGCCCATGGCGCATACCGGGCTGATGAACTCGCCGGGCCACAGGGCCAATATCCTTAACCCGGCTTTCGGTCGGCTGGGTATCGGTATCCTTGATGCAGGGGTTTATGGGTTGATGATTACGCAGGTTTTCCGTAACTAAAGTTGTGAGTTTTGAGTTGTAAGTTTAAACTGTTTAATAAAGCGATAAGCACTCATAACTCACCACTCAAAGCTCATCACTCACATCAAAACTCCATCACCTCTTTCTTCTTCTTATTCTTCATGCGTTTGGGGACGAACTCGAGTATCTCGTTTTTCAGAGCCTCTATCATGCGGCGTTTCAGGAAGTTGCGCTGGATGACGATGCTTACTTCGCGCGCCGGCTCGGGCGATTTGAAGTAGCGTACGCGGTCCAGCTGTTTTTCGGTGAGGTCGGCCAGGGCCAGTTCGGGCAGTATGGTGGCGCCATTGTTTTGGTCGACCATGCGTTTCAGGGTTTCGACGCTGCCCGTGTTGTACTCGAAATGCTGGAAGCCCTGGGTTGATTTGCGCCGCTGGCAGATGTTGAGCACCTGCTCGCGCATGCAATGGCCCTCATTAAGCACCCAGATCTCTTCCATGTCGATATCGTCGGGGTTAATGCTTTTCTTTTTATACAGCTTGCTGTGCTTGCTGGCGTAGGCCACAAAGTTTTCGTAAAATACGGGGATCTCGATGAGGCTGCTTTCGTGCAGCGGGGTGCTCAGGATGCCGCAATCCAGTGTGCCCAGTTTTAATTGCTGGATGATCTGCTCGGTAGTTTGTTCCCACACGATGAGTTTTACCTGCGGATATTTCTGGATGAAGCCATGCAATATTTTAGGCAGGATATAAGGCGATACGGTGGGGATGATGCCCACCTTCAGCTCGCCCGACAGCTCTTTCTGGCGGTCGGATATGATCTCTTTGATCTTCTCGCTCTCGGCCAGCAGCACGCGGGCCTGGGCAACAATATCAATACCAATTTCGGTAGGCGTTACGGGTTGTTTGGAGCGGTCGAACAGTTTTACCCCCAGGGTATCTTCCAGCTTCTGGATCTGCATGCTCAGGGTGGGCTGGGTAACAAAACATTTGTCGGCGGCTGCCACAAAGCTGCGATAAGTATCAACGGCGACGATGTATTCTAACTGTGTGATAGTCATGATATAGATATAATCTATGTAAAGATAGTAATCTTATAGATAGTCTTTAGTCGGGAGTCTAAAGTCTTTGGTCAAAAAAAAAGCTATGCTTATAAACGGAAAAGGCCTTTACTATTTGCAAAGGCCCTTCTGTTTATGACTTTAGACTAAAGACTTCAGACTAACTACTCCACCGTCACCGATTTTGCCAGGTTACGTGGCTGGTCTACGTTGCAACCGCGCATTACCGCTATGTGGTAAGCCAGTAGCTGTAACGGGATGGTGGCTAACAACGGCACAAAGGCGTCGTCGGTTTGTGGTATTTCTATTACGTATTCGGCCATGTCGCGTACCTGGGTATCGCCTTCGGTTACAATGGCAATAACGTGGCCGCCGCGGGCCTTTACTTCCTGTATGTTGCTCACCACTTTCTCATACGATGAGTTTTTGGTGGCGATAAAGATCACCGGCAAATCGGCATCAATTAAGGCGATAGGGCCGTGTTTCATTTCGGCAGCCGGATAGCCCTCGGCATGCACGTAAGAGATCTCCTTAAGCTTTAAAGCGCCCTCAAGCGCCACCGGGAACGAGCTGCCCCTGCCCAGGAACAAACAGTTGTTGGCATCTTTAAACCGGGCGGCAATTTCTTCAACGCGGTCATTGCATAACAGGGTGCGTTCAACCAGTGCGGGTATCTCGTCCAGTTCGGTTAAATACTCCACCAGCTTGCTTTGGGTAATGGTACCCCTTTGCTGCGCGATGTAAAACGCGATGAGCGTTAAAACAGTAACCTGCGCGGTAAATGCCTTGGTTGATGCCACACCGATCTCGGGGCCGGCATGGGTATAAACCCCGGCGTCAGTGATCCGCGGGATAGACGCGCCAACCACGTTGCAAATACCGAAGATGGTGGCACCGCGTTCTTTGGCAATCTCTAAAGCAGCCATGGTATCGGCAGTTTCGCCGGATTGTGATATGGCTATCACCAAATCTTTTTGGGTGATGATGGGGTTACGGTACCTAAATTCAGATGCATATTCAACCTCAACCGGTACGCGCGCATATTCTTCAATCAGGTACTCGCCCACCAGGCCGGCGTGCCATGAGGTACCACAGGCCACTATAATTATCCGGTCTACGTTTTTAAGTTTTTCGGCATACTCTTTAATGCCGCCCAGTTGTACTTTGCCCTGTGCCGGGTAGATACGCCCGCGTAAGCAATCACGGATAGAACGCGCCTGCTCATAAATCTCTTTTAACATAAAGTGGTCATAGCCGCCTTTTTCAAGGGCTTCCAGCTTCATGTCCAGCTCGTGTATGTAGGGGGTTTGTATGGTATTATCAATATTCTTGATCAGCAGCTCATCGCGGTGGATGTAAGCAATTTCATTATCGTTTAAGTAGATAACGTTTTTAGTATACTCTACAATAGGTGTTGCATCTGAGGCTACAAAATATTCGCCTTTGCCCACGCCGATCACCATCGGGCTGCCTTTGCGGGCGGCTATCAGGATGTCGGGCTCATCGGCGCTCATAATCACAATAGCATAGGCGCCGATAACTTTGTTTAAGGTTATCCTGACGGCTTCAGCCAGGTCAAGGCCGGTTTCTTTTTGGATATCTTCAACCAGGTGTATTAAAACCTCGGTATCGGTATCGCTTTTAAAAACATGGCCCTTGGCTAATAACGTCTCTTTGATAACGCCATAGTTTTCAATAATGCCGTTATGTATGATGGTTAGTCTACGGTCGCCTGATGAGTGCGGGTGCGAGTTGCGGTCGCTTGGGGCGCCATGCGTTGCCCAGCGGGTATGGCCCATGCCAACAGTGCCGCCAAGGTTTACTCCTTTTACAAAGTTCTCCAGATCACTTACCTTTCCGGCTTTTTTATAGACTTTCAGCTCTTTATCATACAGCGCAATTCCGGCGCTGTCATAGCCCCTGTATTCCAGCCGGTGCAGCCCTTTAATAATTATTGGATAAGCTTCTCTATAGCCTATGTAGCCTACAATTCCACACATAAAATAAATAGTTAGTGATTTAGCAAAAATAAGCAGCGATATGACAATAACAACAACAATAGCAATTTACTAATATTAAAATTAATAAATTGCTATTGCGGCAGCTGTTGTTATTTAACTACTTTGGTATAAAAAAGATTAAGTTTTATACGGTAGGGCGATGCGGTATCAAAACCGACAGCAATGGTACGGCCGTCAACCTGGGCGGTTGGCGCCACAGAAACCGAACTGGTAGGGATTACCGGGCCTATAAAGGTTCCGTAATCGGTGGTTTTACCACGCATCAGGTCCTGTATATAAGCTGTTATCAAAAAATGATAATTTTGATGCTGCAGATCATAAAAGCCGGCCGTTGTTGCTTCAGCGAAGTACCTTGGGTCGCTGCTGGCAGCGTCCTGTATCAATTGTACCTGGTTAGCCAGGTCATAACGGTACATGGCCAGCTTCGGCAGCGGTGCAAACGGTATCGTAGATCCCGGCGCGGCGGTAACTACCAGCTCGGCATGGTTTACAATAACATCGCCGCCAATAGTTTTAAGGATGTTTTTAAGATAAGGGAAACTTATCCGGCTTTTTAAGCCACCCATACTTTGCAAATAAAAAGTTTTGCGATTGGTGGTACTGTTAGCCAACTCAGCCTTGATGGTATTTGAATGCGTGTGTTTTATTTCTGCGGCATGTAATCTGCTCGGTAATACCAATACACCGGTATCAATAACGCTGCCATTGGTGTTGCGGTAATAAATCTGAACGGCGGCAGCCGAATCCAAAGCGAACATAAACGTACCACCCGGCCCCGATTGATTTTGATCAAGCGTTACATATAGCCCGTTAACGTTATTTTTAAAAATAAGGTTTGAGCTAAGTTGTGCAGCGGGTGCAGCGTATAGTATGCTGTTTACAAAGCTGGTGCTTATCGGTATCCTTAATTGCGGCGGTACCTTTATAAGGGTATCAGGCGCGCCGGCAATAGGCGTAATAATTTTGATGCTGTCGCCGGTTCTTGATATAAAGGATTTTGAACCCAGTAACGTGCCTTTATCAGCGCTCCAGGTTTTATTGCTGTAATAGGTATGGCCGCTAAGTATCCGCTCTTTTAGCTGGTATACATTTGCTTTATATCTTGATGCGATAGAGTCGCCATAGAAACTATTGGGCGCATATCTTAAAACCAGCATGGCCGAATCAATAACAACTGTTCCGACAGGTAATGTAAACGCAGAGCTGCCCGGTAAATTAAGATCAATAGCCAAATTTGCTTCTGTAGTACCAAACACCGGGTCTTTAAAAAAAGACAGCGGTGTGCGCGACAAGCCGTTGGTTATCAAACTATCTTCACGCACTGTATTAACTACAATGGTTGACGAATCTATTAAATTGCCACTTATCTGGTTTGATGATATTACACCCAAACCAATAGTATCCTGGTTCTTACAACCGCCCAAAATAAAAAGACTTATCAACAGGGTTAATAAGTCTAGTCTTATAAATTTCATATATCGATCTCTCAAAGCTTATACAACATTCACCAATTCCTCATTGGTAATTTCGTCGTAAAAATTGTAATAATTTTCGAAATCTGCGGTAGAATTGAATTCTAAAACTGATTTTTGGCTGTTTTTAACATTATTTAACACATCCTCGTTAATATTCTCGCCCGCCAATACAATAGCGTCGCTATACTGGATAGCGCCTTCGTATAAGGCAGTGTTAGTGCCGGCCTTGTAAACGTCCGTATGTTTATCGGTCATGTCGCCCATAACGGCTTTACGTGCAAAATCATCACTTAAGCGGCCCGTAAAATCATTCTCATAAATTGAATAAACCACTTTTGAATGTTTAAAAGTAGGATCGTCTTTATAAGTAGTTTTTAAATAAGCAGGAACCAATGCACTCATCCAGCCATGGCAGTGAATAACATCAGGCGCCCAGCCCAGTTTTTTAACAGTTTCTAATGCTCCTTTGCAAAAGAAGATCATACGCTCATCGTTATCAGCGTAAAATTTGCCATCCTTATCCTCAAACACATGCTTACGCTGGAAATATTCTTCATTGTCTAAAAAATATACCTGCATACGCGCCGCCGGGATAGATGCCACTTTTATGATCAACGGATTATCGTTATCGTTAATTATGATATTCATACCCGATAACCTGATCACTTCATGAAGTCTGTTCCTTCTCTCATTGATATTTCCGAAACGAGGCATCAGGATACGAATTTCGTAACCTTTTTCCTGCATGGCCTGCGGAAGCTGGCGTGTAATTTCAGAAATTTTAGAGAGTTCAAGGAAAGGTGACATTTCATGAGTTATAAACAAAAGCTTAGATTTACCCATCTCCAAATCAGAATTTAAATTATGTAACAACTCAAAAAATTTGAGTGTGCAAATATAAGCATTATATATGAAGTATCAATCAATTATGCAAGTAGTTTTTGGTTATTTTGTATCATTTATGCAACTTCGCCCTCTTTTGTAATATATAACATTGAAAAACTTCACTAAAAAGGCCGAATTGCAACAATATCTGGCCACATTAAGGGCCGGGGGGGCCATTGTTACGTTTGTACCCACCATGGGCGCCCTGCACCCGGGGCACCTGTCACTAATAAAGCAGGCGCAGCAACTGGGCAATGTGGTGGTTTGCAGCATTTTTGTTAACCCAACGCAGTTTAACGACACAAAGGACCTGGAGATCTATCCGCGCCCCATCCTGGAGGATATCAAAAAGCTGGAGCAGGTTAACTGCGACATCCTTTTTAATCCGGATGTTGATGAAATGTATGCCGGCAATGAAAGCTGGCATTTGGATATAGGCGAACTGGAGGGCCTGCTTGAAGGAAAGTTCAGGCCCGGGCATTACCAGGGGGTTACCCAGGTGGTATATAAGCTGTTTACCATTGTTAAGCCCGACATTGCTTTATTCGGTCAAAAAGATTACCAGCAGTTTTTGGTAATCAGCCGCATGGTAAGCCTGTTGAACCTGCCCGTTAAGCTGGTAATGTGCCCTATTGCGCGCGACGCCGACGGCCTGGCCCTAAGCTCCAGAAACATACACTTAACCCCTGCCGACAGGCAGCACGCGCTTATTTTATCAAAAACATTAAACAGCATAAAACAACAGTTTAGCCCCGATCATATTGATCAGCTGCAGCAGCAGGCCGTTACCGCTATTAATAAGGAGCCGGGCGTAACATTGGGTTATTTTGAAATAGCCGACGCCGAAACCCTGCATCCGGCCAGTAAAAGCACTAAAAAGTTTATCGCCCTGGTAGCCGCCACCGTAGGTAAAACAAGGCTGATTGATAATGTGGTTTTGAAAGATTAGAGATCGGTGGTTGAAGATTGCGCCTGTCAAATTAGCATCATTGATTTCCATAATAAAGTCAACTAATCTTCAATCTTTATTCTTTAATAACTAAAACACTAACTTTGCACCATGATTATTGAGGTATTAAAATCAAAGCTTCACCGGGCCCGGGTAACCCAGGCCGAGTTAAACTACGTTGGTAGTATTACTATTGATGAAGATTTGATGGACGCGGCAAATATCATTGCCAATGAGAAGGTGCAGATTGTAAACAATAATAACGGTGCCCGTTTTGAAACTTATGTGATAAAAGGCGAACGCGGCAGCGGTACCATATGCCTTAACGGCGCTACCGCCAGGCTGGCGCAGGTGGGCGATATCGTGATCATCATGTCATACGCGTACATGGAGATGGACGAGGCGCGCGCTTATGAGCCTATCCTAGTTTTCCCGGATACCGATAATAAGCTGTTAAAATAATTAGCCCGCATGAAACTTTCCTGGATTTTGATATTGGTTGTTATGGCTGCTAACTGCGCCGCTCAAAAACAACAAAAAATATATTTCAGAAAAAATGACGGCCGGTATCTACCAACCAGGGAAGGTTGCGACTACATGCAGCTGATACAGGAAACCGGTTACCAAACCAACATTTATAACGTTTTTGAATATTATCCCGATAGTGCAAAAAAGTTTATAGGCCAATCTACCAAAATTGTTCCGCTTAACCTGGAGGGGCCGGCCATGAGTTATTTTCATAATGGTAAAAAGATGCGCTTTTGTACGTATAAAGACAATAAGCCGGTAGGCCTGGTTTATGACTTTTATCCCAATGGTAAGCCCTATACCGTAAAGGATTATTTAGTTACGGCAGATGATTCGGCAACCCGGTATAATATTATAGCATGCCTTGACTCGGCCGGTAAAGCACTGGTTACCGACGGTAACGGATATTTTGCAGGGTTTGATGATGATTTTGAATACCTGCAGGAGTACGGGAAAATAAAAGACGGAAAACGCGACAGCCTGTGGACAGGTAAAGATGAGCAACTGAAACTAAGTTTTACCGAGCGTTATGACAATGGTAAGCTCATGACGGGTTTGTCTGTTGACTCAGCAGGCGTTAAGCATAGCTATCAGCAAAGAAGGGCGTGGCCCCAATATAAAGGCGGCTACAAAGCATTTAGAAATTTTTTAAGTAAAAGAATAGTTTATCCAATTGATGCCCAAAACAGATCTTATGAGGGCATGGTGCTGCTGTCCTTTACAATAGAAAAAGATGGCGTGCTCAATGACATAAAAGTGTTGCATGGTGTGGACCTTATAATGGATAAGGAAGCCATAAGGGTTTTAAAAGCATCGGCGGTTAACTGGCGGGCAGGTACCGCCTACGGGATACCGGTAAAGGTTGGTTTTAGCGTGCCCATAAACTTTACTATCGACGATTAATTATTTAGCCGGGTAAGCATTCAGCCCCAGTATTAAACGCAGGCTGGCGTCGGTATCAATTTTACGGCGCAGCTCATAAACCATTTTTATCTTGATATCCGGCTGGCGCACCAGCTTGTCTAAAAAGGTTGAATTATCTATATCCAGCACCAGGGTATTACCAACGTCCGGGGTGATCTCGGTGCGCGAAGCCACTAAAATCTCGTCCTTACCATCCTCGCGCGACATATAGACCTTTAGCTTTTTAATATTACCCAGGTTAAAAGTAGCCGGGTCCATCGACTCCAGCCGGGCCGAAATAATGCTTACTTCACTTACATTATCCCCGTTATTACCGCTTTTTGAGAAGTTTTGATCAAAACTGGTAGCAAGGCTCACGGCAGCATAGCTCTTGCCGGTTTCTGCTGATGCGGGTATAACCAGGGTAGCCGTATACGGAAACGACGATTTAACTATTGATTGCAACATACCGCATGAACTGAGTACTAACGGCAACAGCAATGAAATAAATAACGCTTTCTTTATCATGGAGTTATTGTAAAATAAGTAATTATTTCATTTATAAATATCGGGATATTAAACGAAAAATTACATTTAAATGTTGACCGGGCAGGTATCGGCAGCCTGATTTAAATAACCGCTAATGTTAAATAATTTCAATTGAATAATTTAATCAATAATTTAGCGTTTTGGCTGCTGACCAATTATTCACTAAAAAAGAACTGTTAATTAAACAACCATGAAAAAAATATTGTTTTTGTGTTTAGGCGCTGTTGCATTGCTCTCGTCATGCGTAAAGAAAAATGTACCGCCTACCGGCGATGCGCACATCCGTTTTGTAAATGCTATACCCGGCTCTATTAACCAGGACGCCTATATTAATACAACCAAAGTGGTAACCAACCTGGCGTTCGGCGTGCAAAGCTCATATATAACTTATACTGCAGGGATCAATGCCCTGTCAATAACAAATGTAGGTACCACTATATCAAATCTGACTTATAACTACGGTTCAAACATCGGCGACTATGCTACCGTGTTTTTTTTCAGGAGTTTTACCGGCGAATTAATTTCGGGCGGGATAGTTGATAACATGACCGCGCCGCCTGCAGGTAAAGCGCGCGTAAGGTTTGTAAACCTGCATAACTATTTAAACGATTCTTTTAAAATGACGATCACCGGCGGGGCAACTTTGTTTAACGACCTGGTGTTTTCTAACGCATCGCCCTATTTTGATGTCGACCCGGGTACTTCTTTTACGGCTACAGCAGCAACCGTAACTAACCCAACGGTAATTAGCTTTAACCCGCAGGCCGGTAAAATTTATACGATCTGGATAAACGGTGCATCATCAACCGAGCTCAATGCTTATCCATTTATTCAAAATTATTTCTAAAAATAAACAAAGCCCCGTTAGGGGCTTTGTTGTTTAAAGCCCATATCAAACCGGGGTTTTACCCCGCACCCGCCGCGCCTAAAACCGGGTTGGAAAAGCCAAACGTAATTTTTTAAAAAAAGCGCACAACCTAGCCGCAAAAATTCTATCTTTGCACCCCGACGCTGAGGTCGGAAAACCTGCTATCAGCGCATAGTATTTAGTCCCTAGTCCGCAGTCAATAGTTCACAGTTGTTTCAGACTTGGGCAAGACTTAAGACTCAGGACTTGAGACTCTAGACTTAAAAAGACTATGCCCAAAGACACCTCCATTAAATCTGTACTGATCATCGGCTCAGGCCCTATTATTATTGGCCAGGCCTGCGAGTTTGATTACGCCGGATCGCAAGCTGCACTATCCCTTAAAGACGAAGGCATCATCGTATCAATCATCAACAGTAACCCCGCCACCATCATGACGGATAAGGTTATTGGCGACCACGTATACCTGCTGCCGCTAACCGTTGAAAGCCTTGAAAAGATCTTACTCGAACAAAAAATTGACGCTGTGCTGCCTACCATGGGCGGCCAAACTGCGTTAAACCTTTGTATCGAGGCTGATGAGCAGGGCTTATGGAAAAAATACGGGGTAAAAATTATCGGGGTTGATATTGCCGCGATAGAAAAGACCGAGAACCGCGAGGCCTTCCGCCAGTTAATGGTTGATATCGGCGTGGGTGTGGCAACTTCAAAAATTGCCAACTCGTTTTTAGAAGGTAAAGAAGCCGCGCAGGAAATTGGTTTCCCGCTGGTTATCCGCCCAAGCTATACCCTTGGCGGTAAAGGCGCAGGCTTTGTACATAAAAAAGAAGATTTTGACGCTGCCCTGAGCCGCGGCCTGCAGGCATCGCCAACCCACGAGGTATTGGTTGAGCAAGCGGTATTAGGCTGGAAAGAATATGAGCTGGAGTTGTTACGCGACAGTAACGATAATGTGATCATCATCTGCTCTATCGAGAACTTTGACCCGATGGGCATCCATACCGGCGACTCGATAACCGTGGCCCCGGCCATGACGCTGAGCGACCGCTGCTACCAGGAAATGCGTAACCAGGCCATCAAAATGATGCGCGCCATTGGCAATTTCGCAGGGGGCTGTAACGTACAGTTCTCTGTTAACCCGGCTGATGAAGCGATTATCGCTATCGAGATTAACCCGCGGGTATCACGTTCATCAGCACTGGCATCAAAAGCAACAGGGTACCCTATTGCCAAGATCGCTGCCAAACTGGCCATCGGTTATAACCTGGATGAAATAGAAAACCAGATCACCAAAACCACATCAGCTTATTTTGAGCCGACGCTGGATTATGTGATCGTAAAGATCCCCCGCTGGAACTTTGATAAATTTAAAGGCGCCAACCGCGAGCTGGGCCTTACCATGAAATCAGTAGGCGAAGTGATGGGCATTGGCCGCAGCTTTATTGAGGCCCTGCAAAAAGCCTGTCAGAGTTTAGAGATAGGCCGCGCCGGATTGGGTGCCGATGGCAAACAAAGCCGCAACCTTGACGAGATCATGCATAGCCTGGAGCATCCAAGCTGGGACAGGTTGTTCCATATTTATGATGCCATGAGTTTGGGCGTACCAATGGAATCGATCCGTAAGGCTACCAAGATAGACCGCTGGTTCCTGAACCAGATCCAGGATATCGTAAACATGGAAACCGAGCTGCGCCGTTATTCTATCGGTAACATTCCCGAAGATTTCCTGTATACCCTGAAGCAAAAAGGATTCTCAGACGCGCAGATCGCTTACATCCTTCATAACAATACTACCGAAGAGGATGTTTACCAGCGCCGCAAAGAACTGGGCATTAAGCGCGTTTACAAAATGGTTGATACCTGCGCTGCCGAGTTCCCTGCAAAAACACCTTACTACTACTCAACTTACGAGGGCGAGAACGAATCCATCTCATCTAATAAGAAAAAGATAATTGTATTAGGCTCGGGCCCTAACCGTATTGGCCAGGGTATTGAGTTTGATTATAGCTGTGTACACGGTTTACTAGCCGCCAAAGAGGCCGGTTTTGAAGCTATTATGGTTAACTGTAACCCTGAGACGGTATCAACCGACTTTAATATGGCCGATAAGCTATATTTCGAGCCGGTGTTCTGGGAGCATGTGCGCGAGATCATTGAGCTGGAAAAACCTGTAGGGGTAATCGTTCAGCTGGGTGGCCAGACGGCCCTGAAGATGGCCGAGAAAATGCATGAGCACGGCATCAAGATCATCGGTACCTCGTTTGATAACATGGACATCGCCGAAGACCGCGGCCGTTTCTCTGACCTGTTGAAAGAACTGGATATCCCTTACCCGAAATACGGCGTTGCCGAAAGCGCCGAGGAGGCAATTGAGGTTGCCCACCACGTAGGTTACCCGGTATTGGTTCGCCCAAGTTATGTATTGGGCGGCCAGGGCATGAGCATTGTTATTAATGATGAGGACCTGGAGAAAGCGGTTGTAAGCCTGTTAAAAAACTTACCGGGCAACCGGGTATTGATCGATCACTTCCTTGATCGCGCATCTGAAGCCGAATCTGATTCGATCAGCGATGGCGACGATGTGCATATCGTTGGTTTAATGGAGCATATTGAACCTGCGGGGATCCACTCGGGCGATTCATTCGCGGTACTGCCGCCGTTTGATCTGTCGGACAACGTGATTGCCAAAATGGAAGAGTATACCGCTAAAATAGCGCGGGCCTTGAACGTGTGCGGTTTGTTGAACATCCAGTTTGCCATCAAAAACGAAGAGGTGTATGTAATAGAAGCAAACCCGCGCGCTTCACGTACGGTACCTTTCATCGCCAAAGCTTATGATGTGCCTTATATCAACATCGCCGCTAAAGTTATGCTCGGTGTAAACAAATTAAAAGACTTTGATATTGTGCGTAAACTTAAAGGCTACGCTATAAAAGAACCGGTATTTTCTTTTGATAAGTTCCCTGAAGTTGAAAAACAACTGGGCCCCGAAATGAAATCAACCGGCGAGGCCATCCGTTTCATCCCTGATCTGGATGACCCTTACTTCAGGCATTTGTACAAAGAGAAATCAATGTATTTGAGTAAATAACCCCCCAGCCCCCTGAAGGGAGAGTAAAAAGGCAATTATAAAAGAGCGATAAGGTTTACCTATCGCTCTTTTTATTTATACTGAATGCAATCGGCTCCCCCTTCAGGGGGCTGGGGGGTCAATCCACCATCAACCCCTTCACCTCAAAAGTTAATCTTCTCAGCGGGTTGGTTTTTACCGAGTGTTGCTTCTTTCCCCGCGCCGTATCGCCGGCGAAATGTTGCAGGTCATCTGCTATAAATTGTTTTTCGGCCACGCCTTCTGCGATCACGATTTTGCCTTTCAGGCCCGTTGGGATATTGATGCCATAATTTTTAAAATGGGCGGCAATGATCTTGCCCTTGCCGGCATCGATTTCAAACCAGCCGCCTTTGGGTTTGGTTACTTTGATAATACGCCCGCGGATGGTGGTGCTGATGCGTGTTTTTTTATCCATGAAAGCTTCAACCCGCCAGGCCGGTATCATCTCTGCCGTACCGGGCTTTATGCCGAAAACCATGCCATGCGGCAATGGCGTATGCTGCGCAAACGCGGGCCCGGCGGCGTAAATAAAAAATAACAGGAGCAAGTATTTCATGGCACAACGATATGCTTACAGAACATTAATTAGAGCGCATAGTTTTAATGACGTACACTAATCAGGCCGCTGCGCCGTTTTAAGGGCGTTAATTATGTTAATATTTGTTAAAAATGTGGCAGATAACACGGGCCTGTATCTAATTACCCGCTAATAAATTATATTTAAAAATTATTTGGTAAACCATACCGGGTATTAAAAACAGTTTAGTTTTAAAGCCGTAATAAACAACTATCTTTGCATCCGCATTAAAACAAAATGCAAACTGTGGGCAAAAGGCCGGGGACGAACAAATGAACTTGAAATAGACCATTACACAACATGAAGAAATCGCTACAAGGCTCTTTTTTAATTATACTTTTTATAGCTGTTGTTACATCCATTGCCGGGTGTAGTAAAAAAAGCGGCGCCATATTGCCGTTACCGGCGCCGGTAATGAACGCTGTAATCAGCGGATTTACGTCAACCACCATAACCGTTGGCGCACAAGAGGGAAACGCAAACATTGTTACAGAAAATGGTTTTTGCTATAGCTCAACCAATAAAACGCCAACTACCGGCGATATTTTTGTTTCGGATACGATAGCTTTTAGCTGGAAACACAAAATTGCCGGTTTAACGCCTAATACTACCTATTACATGAGGGCCTATGCCATAAATGACGTAGGTACGGGCTACAGCGATGTATTTACCTTTACCACGCCAGCCAACAATGCTGTACCAACCGGTACGGTAACTACATTAGCCGGCAGCCAGCTGGGTGAGGGCGGCTACGCTGAAGGGACAGGTAACGGTGCTTTATTTGATGGCCCGCAATATATAACTTATAATGCCGCCAATAACCTGCTTTATGTTGGCGAAGCCTTTAACAACTCTATCCGGTATGTTACAACCGCAGGCACAACCACTACCGGCTCGCATGCCGAATTGGGTTATACCAACGGTGCATTGGCCGATGCCCGTTTTTACGGGCCAAGGGGCTTTTCGTTCGACGCGCAGGGCAATACTTATATTGCTGATCTGGGTAATAGTGTTATCCGAAAAATTACCGCCGGCGTTGTCAGCACGATAGCAGGCAATACCATAGCCGGTTTTATAGACGGCACGGCAACCAAGGCCGAGTTTTATAACCCGACAGCTACCGCTGTTGATGCAGCCGGAAACGTTTTTGTTGCCGACCGCACCAACAACCTTATCCGGAAAATTACGCCGGCCGGTGTGGTAAGCACCTTTGCAGGTTTCCAGGCGCTTAACGGATATGCACAATCAACTGTTCCGGGGTACCTTGATGGCGAACCGGGGGCATCGCTGTTTAATTACCCGGTAGCTTTAACCTTTGACAAATCAGGGAACCTTTATGTTGCCGATTATAAAAACAGCGCCATCAGGAAGATCACACCAGCCGGGGTGGTTTCAACATTTGCAGGTGGGCTAAACTTCACGACTTTGGTAGGACACCCTACCGGGCTTGTGTTTGATGCCAATAACAATATGTTTATAACTGACGCTGATGGCCGTGTTCTTGAAATTACCAGTAATAAAATATTATACGTACTGGCCGGCGCCGCAAAAAGCGTAGGGTACAAAGACGGTGTTGGCGCTGCGGCCCGCTTTAGCAGTCCGCAATCTATAGCTATTGATTCGCAGGGCAATTTGTACGTAGCAGACTCCAATAACAACGCTATCCGCAAAATTACGGTGGCAGTACAATAAACATCAACGATATCACTACAAAAAGCCCCGCTGCGATTCGCAGCGGGGCTTTTTTATAAGCGCATTTTTTTTTAAGGGATAAGCGTTAACCCGGATATCTTTAGCCAAATAACAACTCAAACACTTCTTCAATATTGGCCACCATTTTGATATCGATGGTATAGCGCGACAGGTCCATGCGTTTTTTATCCTGGGCGGCCGATGGCATATTGTATTTGGAAATATAGATCTGCTCGAAGCCTAATTTCTGTGCCTCGGCTATACGCTGCTCTACCCGGTTAACCGCGCGGATCTCGCCTGACAGGCCGATCTCGCCTGCAAAGCAGGTTTTAAACGGGATAGGAATGTTTTGGTACGATGAGATAATGGCAGCGGCCAGCCCCAGGTCGATAGCCGGGTCCTCCACCTTTATGCCGCCGGTTATGTTCAGGAAAACATCCTGCGCGCCCAGCTTAAAGCCGCAGCGTTTCTCTAACACGGCAAGCAACATACTCATGCGCTTGGCGTCAAAGCCATTTGCGTTACGCTGGGGCGTTCCGTAGACAGATGTGCTCACCAATGCCTGGGTTTCTATCAACATCGGTCTCATGCCCTCTAAAGTGGCCGAAATGGTGATGCCGCTCAAAGGTTCATCGCGTTGCGATAGTAAGATCTCTGACGGATTAGACACTTCGCGCAAACCCTCGCCCAGCATTTCATAAATACCCAGCTCGGATGCCGAGCCAAACCGGTTCTTCACCGTACGTAAGATGCGGTAAACATGGTGCCTGTCGCCCTCAAACTGTAAAACGGTATCAACCATATGCTCCAGTATTTTGGGCCCGGCTATCATGCCGTCCTTAGTGATATGGCCAATCAAAAATACCGGCGTAGCGCTTTCTTTGGCAAAACGTAAAAGTTCGGCTGTACATTCACGTACCTGCGATACACTGCCGGGCGTTGATTCTATGTGGGATGAATGCAGGGTCTGGATCGAGTCGACCACCACCAGGTCAGGCTCCAGCTCCTCTATCTGCTTAAATATATTTTGGGTTGATGTCTCGGTGAGGATGTAACAGCCCTTGTTGATTTCGGATTTCGGACGTTCGATTTCGGATTTATTAAGCGTTTGCACCTCACTTAAACGTTCGGCACGCATTTTAATCTGTTTTTCGCTTTCCTCGCCTGATATGTAAAGCACTTTCAGATTTGGCATGTTCAGCGCCAGTTGCAGCATCAGGGTTGATTTGCCGATGCCGGGCTCGCCGCCTATAAGTACCAACGATCCGGCTACGATCCCGCCGCCCAGTACGCGGTTAAATTCTTTATCGGGGGTTAACAGGCGGTCCTCTTCACGGAAAGTGATCTCGCTAACCTCCACCGGTTTATTGGCGCGTTGCTGCGTAGTGCTGTTGCTTACCTTCCAGGTGGGTACAGCTTTGTTATCCTTTTCAATAACCTCTTCCACAAAAGTGTTCCATTGCTGGCACGACGGGCATTTGCCCAGCCACTTTGCCGACTCGAAGCCACAGCTTTGACAGAAATACGCGATCTTAGATTTAGCCAATTTGATTTACGATTTTAGAATTACGATTTACGATTAAGCAAATGTGCGGATTATATTGGGATTGGCAAAGGGTTTTGCTAAAAAAATTAGCAAAAGTGGTATTAAATTTAGTTCGTATGTTAAACTCAACTTTCTTTGCAGTGTTTATATCATTACTTTTACCATAAACCACTTATCAATGAAAAGACCTGCCTTATTCCTTACTGTTCTATTAATAGTGCTTGGTACTCATTTAAACGCGCAACAAAGCAGCTATCAAGAAGATTTGGAGTTTTTGTACCACACATTACAGCAAACGCCATCCTATAAAGATCAAATTACAGGTGATAAAAAAACGCGCTACCGGCAACTTTTTGAAAGACTTGAGCGTGAACCCGTGCCGACTACAGCACTCGACACTTTTTATTCATTATCCAAACTATTTTGGCCAATAAAAGACCGGCATCTGGCTTTTTATCAGGATACCTATTTGACTAATAATTTAAAGGCGTTAAATAATCCTGAATTTTTGAAAACTTATGCCGCGTCATCAGAATTTAAGAATTATCCCCGCGTTAATGTTAATCTTGATTCCTTAGAAAAGGAGCTATCTAATAAGCCCAAAGAGAACGTTGAAGGAATATATTTACTTGGCGATCTTGGCAAGATTGGGATCTATCGTACTGCAAGAAAAGATAGCTTATTAGGGGTGGTAATGTCATCATATCTAAAGACCTGGGATAGAAGTCAAATCTTTTCTGTAATGATTGAAACTAAGCCCAATTTTTACCGAACAGTTTTCTGCAATTTCCTTGTGAAGGGATTCGTTTTTTCTGAAAGTAGCCGGTTCATCGCCGGCAGGATGCAGTATTATGATCTGAAAAAGGAAGGTGTGAATTCCTATGCAGATTACCATAGTGATAAGCCGTATATCTTTAAACAAATAAAGCCTGAGGTACAATACCTGTATCTGGGATCCTTTCAAGCTTCTAATCAAAACATGGTAGTTGCCAAGGCGTTTTATAATACTATTAAGGACACATTGAAAGCGCCGCGGCTTATTGTTGATTTAAGAACAAACTACGGCGGCGCAAATAAATGTGCCGATCAATTTTACTCGCTGATAAAAAGTTATAGCAAACAGCACAAAGTTTATGTATTAATAAATGCATTTGTTTATAGTATGGGCGAGCGGTTTGCCTTGCGGCTTAAATCACTTAAAAACACCAAACTATTTGGAGAAGACACTAATGGCAAGATAGCTTATGGAGCCAACATAGACAATACACTTACTTTGCCAAGCAAGCGCTACAAAATTTATACAACTGATATGAAAGACCCGGCAAACTACCTGCGATATGAAGAAATTGGTGTTAAGCCGGATATTTATCTGAATAATGATAAAGACTGGTTAGAACAGGTGCTGACGTATATTGACCAGCATTAACGATAGCCTTATTCACTCCTCAAACTCTTCACCGGGTTGGCTATTGCAGCTTTTATCGCCTTAAAACTTATTGTTGCCAGCGCAATGATGATTGAAGCCATACCGCCGGCAGCAAACAACCACACACTAATATTGATGCGGTAAACGTAAGCCTGCAGCCACTGGTGCATGTAATACCAGGCAATTGGCGCAGCAATTGCAAAGGCTATGGCAATAAGCGCCATAAACTCTTTTGAAAACAGGTAAACAATATTGGCCGTGCTGGCGCCAAGTACCTTGCGGATACCTACCTCTTTTACCCGCTGAACTGCCATGAACGAGGCTAGCCCGTACAGGCCCAGGCAGCTCAGGAATATAGCGATGGTAGCAAAAATTTTATACAGCGCTGATAATTGGTTTTCCTGCTTATAAAAGCTTGCAATTTTTTCGTCCAGGAACTTATACTCGTAAACAAAATCGGGGAACGTTTGATCAAATATTTTTTTAACCGATTGCATGGTAGATGACAGGTGTGTGGTTGCCAATTTTATGCCAACCTGGTTGTACATGGTATTGTTGGTGGTGACGAGCAATGGTGCAAGTTCGCTGCGGAAGGAGCGGTCGTGGAAATCTTTTATTACGCCGACAACAGGTCCTTTGATCTGGTCGTGCCAGGTGGTCATGGGTTTGTTCAAAATGTCTTCAGGGTTTTTTATCCCCAACGTTTTCACCAGCGATTCGTTTACCAGGAACTCGCCCGAGGTATCAGACGGGTTCAGATTTCTGCCGGCAATCAACTGCAATTTGTAAACGGACAGGTACCCGGGATCGGCAAATTTGGTAATAACCTGGAAATCGGTTTGTTTGATAGCGTTGTTATATTTAATAATGCTCCATAGATCGGTACCGTTTTCAATAGGAGTGTTAGAGCTGCAGGAAACGGCCTGAACGCCGGGTACCGACAATAATTGTTTCTTTAAATAACCTATTTTACTGATGCGGACACTATCTACCCGGAAAGGAACATTGATAATGGCGTCTTTATCAAAGCCCAGCGGCTGGTTCATAAAATAATCCATTTGCCTGACGATGATAAGCGTACCAATGATGAGCGCCTGCGCAATGATAAACTGAAAGACCACCAGGCCCCTGCGCAGGGAGATGCCCCCGGTAGTTGCGGTGAGCTTGCTCTTTAAAGCATTAACCGGGTTAAAACGCGATAAAATAATAGCTGGGTACAAACCGGCCAGCGCGGTCACCCCAATGGTTACGGCGAGTAAAAATAAAATAAGGGCCGGATCGGTAAACGGGTTAAATGAAAGCGATAGCTCCAAAAGCTGGTTTATATAGGGCAAAGCAAGTGGGGTAATAATTGCTGCAAATACGATGGCCCCGGCAACTATCAAAAATGTTTCGACGATGAACTGAAGTTGTAATTGAGCTTTATTGCTCCCCAAAACTTTCCTGACGCCAACCTCCTTTGCGCGGTTAACAGCCTGCGCGGTGGAGAGGTTGACAAAGTTTACGCAGGCTATCAACAGGATGAATGCGGCAATGAGCCACAATACATTGAGCAGCTGGTGGCTGATGGTTTTATTGCTGTAATTACTTACCCGGGTATCATAATGTACCGCATTTAAGGGCTGTATAAAATGATTATCGGTATTGCCGGGCGATTCCACCTTTCGGCAGTACGCCCGCAGTTGCTGGTTAAAGTTAGCCGCCGAAATATTTGGAGGCAACAAAATATAACAGCCAAACCCGGCAACATTTCCGTCCCAATCGGTTGATTTTGACAAGTAATCACCGGTAAATCCTGTTCCGTAAGATACCACAACTTTTAGCTGGAAATCTGTATTTGCCGGTATGGTTGCCAGGATGCCCGAAACTTTCAATACATCGGTGCCGTGCTCAAACATATAGCCGCCCATTTCCAGTTTCAGGGTTTTGCCCATGGCTGTTTGCCAGTTGCCAAAATATTTTTCAGCGGTCTCTTTGGTCAGCAATACGTTGTTCGGTTCTTTTAACGAAGCATACGAACCTGCAAGCAAGGGGAAATCAAATATTTTAAAGAAAGAGGGGTCCATATAAAACACCCCCCGCTGCTCTTTAAATGCTTTTTCTGTTTTCCCTTTATGATCAATTATCAGCAACTGATCATCGTGGCTGGCAAAGATGGGCGCTACCTGTTCTATTTGCGGAAAAGAAGTTTTTAACCCAACGGGCATCGGGAAAGGAACACCTGTCTTGTAGGCAATTTCTCCTGATTCTGCATAATGAAACTCGGTCAGCACCCGATAGGTGCGGTCTTTCTTTGCATGAAAAGTATCAAAACTTGTTTGATATTGTATAATGATAAAGATCACCATACAAACAGCAATACCCACCGCCAGGCCGGTAATATTAATGGCAGCATAGCCTTTATTACGCGCCAGACTGCGCCTTGCTATTTTGAAATAATTCTTAAACATATTAGTACGGTTTGATTTGGCGTGCGACCACTTTGGTGCGGTTTCACGGTTCAAACTTACCAGTGCAAATGGAGCCGGGCTGCCCAGATTATAAGATGGGTGCTGTTTTTTCAGCTCATTTTTATATTCCACGGGGCTTTTCCCGGTTATCTGTTTAAAAATGCGGTTAAAGCTGCTTTGTGAATTGAACCCCGATTCGAACGCAATCCCCAGCAGCGTGATATGGTCATAAGCGGGGTCCTGCATCTTGCGGGCCGCCGCCTGTACACGGTATTCATTAATAAAATCATTGAAGCTTTTTTTAAGCACCATATTCATGATGCGCGATAATTCATGCGTATGCAGGCCAAGCTTCGCGGCGAGCAGGCTCAGGGTTAGTTCAGGGTCCTGGTAATAGTGGTTCTCTTTAACAACCTTTTTTAGCCAGGTGCCTTTTTCCCGTAGGCCATTCGGTAGTAATGGTTTTAATATAGCCAGGTCTCCTGTTTCTGCATCCAATTCGGGCCTCAATAAAGCCCTTGCAGCTATCCCAATAATGAATGACAGCAACAGGAGATATAAGGGGTAGTAAACCTGTGCGCCTGATTGAGTAGGGTAATAAAAATAAGCTGCGACTGCAAAAGGGATCCACAGCAGCCATACAAGTCCGAAACCTGACAGTAAATTCTTTATCCCGCGCAACCCGTGCCGGTAACGGTCTCCCCCGGTAAATTTTACCTGTTGGTGAAATCCTGCTATCAGCCTGTAGCAGCGGTACAGGTAATACGTAACCGAAATAAATGCCAGCAGGTATAATAGTGGGTTTAATAACCGGGCCACCGGTGTATCGTAGGTTGCGGTGCCTGTTCGTATACTTTCCGCAGTCGCAAGGATGTAAACGCCCAGTTCCAGGAGTAAAGGGCTGAAATTCAACAGGTCCCTGCGCCTGAATTGATCACCGGGCCGGGTTGTTTGAAGTACATAAAAGTAAATAAACGGACCAAATGCCAGCGAGAACTGAAACGGCAGGCGGCTCCAGAGAGGAAAATAAGCGGTCAGCCCGATATCAATCGCCAATATGCGGCTTATCCATAAAACAGCAGCCGCTAATGCCAGGGCCAGGTACCGGTTGGCCAGCCGGTTAGCTTTCCCGCCAAACCATAGCAACAAAATAAAACTGAGGCCAATACACAGCATCCCGAAGAACGCGGCATCATAAAGCGTGATATGAAGGGTATAGTGTTTCAAGCAGATTAGTAGGCAAGCATTACCAAATCTATAAAACATTAAGAGATAAAAGGTTAACGAGGATGTTAAATGTATAGTGTGCTAAATCCGAAGAGATCAACCCATCAGAAGATAAACAAGATTATACTATGAAAGAAAGTCGGCAGCAAGCCATGAATTATTATAAATTGATCTTATCGTTAACCAGGGATTTGATTTGTTGTGCCAACTGATAATAGCTTTCCGCTTCTTCTTTTTCCGGCATCAGGTTAGTGTCAGGATATCGGCCCTGTACGGCGTATGCGTTTATATTTAGCGGATCAATTGTTGAAAAAGCCGGGTCAAAATTGGCGCATTGATTCAATAGAAAAACAATGTTATGCGTTTTTTCTATATCAATACCATGGTAAATTAAAAAAGCCTTAAGATATTTTTCAACGGCCTGCTGGCAATGAAAACAGGCATTGTCTAAGATCATGGGTTCAATTTCTAATAATCTTTGCGCTGTTATCAAATCATTTTCCGCTTATCTATCCATGACTTAACATATGCCAATAATGCAGGGGTCATAAAGCAATTCCTTCCCTTATGGCGGACCGAATGATATGACCAGGTAATTGTTGTTTTTCAACGACCTCTTCTTCGCTGTTAAGCAATAAATCTATAGGGGCATTAATCGCTGTCACAATTGCTCTGTCGAGCAAGGTGCTCCAGTATACTTTCTCTTTAGAAGTAAAAGTTAATGGTGTGATGATCAGTAAATCATAATCACTGAAGCGGTCATAATCGCCACGCGCATGAGAGCCAAACAGCAGGACCCTTGAACCCGGCAGGTTAGATTCCACTATTTGACGTATGGTTTTATATATTTCTGACCTGTCCACAAATCAAATATACAAATTTGATTGTAGAAAGAATTTAAACACGACCGGTTCATATTGACAGTCGTCCTTTGCGGCGTGTAACGCTTGCCTGGTTAAATTGGGAATGACAAAGGCTTAATTATCTAAACCTAAAACTCCGTGGCGGACAAATTTGATAAGCGGGCTATTAACATCATCATCAAGTTTTTGTATATTTGATCAGCTCCCAGCCCTACCATAATCTTCCTGACAAGAGTATTTTTTAAAATTTTTTTTGACAAATTTTTGCAATGGGTTTATTTATTTGATTGATTATCAGTAAATTAAACAAAAATATTACTACTGGTATAAGGCTGAATACCCGATAAATGCTGTTTTTTACTACCGGTATAAGCCCCGATACCTGGAGAACGGCGTTTTTTACTACCGGTATCAGGACTGATACCCGATAAATGGCGTTTTTTACTACCGGCTACGGCGTTTTTACTGGTGTGAGACAATAACCGGATTAAAACAAAAAGAGCAGCTGTTAATTAAAACAACTGCTCTTTCTGAATCGCGTTAGCGAATACTTATAACTTGATCTCTTCGTCTTTGGATGAGAAAAAGTGAAACTCGGTTATCTGGTAAGCCGGGTTGCTTTTCACTTTTATCCACTGGCCATATTTAAAGAACCATTGCATCTGGCGGGTATATAATCCCTGCCGGATGTAGGCCTCGATATACGGGTGCACACAAAGGGTTATGCCTTTTTCGTTTTGTTCGGTTAAAACAAAGTTAAAGTTGTTTTCAATATCGTCCAGCAATAAAATAGTCGGCCTTATGGTGCCGGTGCCGTGGCAGGCAGGGCAAACCTCGGTAGTGACAATGTTCATTTCGGGCCTCACCCGCTGGCGGGTAATTTGCACCAGTCCAAATTTGCTCGGAGGCAAAATGGTATGTTTGGCACGGTCAAGCTGCATCTCCGCACGTAAATAATCAAACAGATCTTTACGGTTGGTTGGCTTGTGCATATCAATAAAATCAATCACCACAATACCGCCCATATCACGCAGGCGCAGCTGGCGGGCAATTTCTTTTGCCGCCTCGCGGTTTACCTGGTAGGCGTTCTCTTCCTGGTTTTCTTTATTTGCCGTGCGGTTGCCGCTGTTTACGTCAATAACGTGCAGGGCCTCTGTATGCTCAATTACCAGGTAAGCGCCACCGGCTAAATTAACCGTTTTGCCAAAAGCGCCTTTTATCTGCTTGTCAACACCAAAGTGTTCAAACAGGGGCTCTTTGTGCTTATGCAGCTTAACAATACTTTCCAGATCAGGCGAGATGTCTTTAACATACTGTTTAACCTCCTCAAACAATGTCGCATCGTTTAAGTAGATGTTTTGAAAATCAGGGTTAAGGATATCCCTCAGGATAGTTGAGGTACGGCCAATTTCGCCTAAAACTTTCTTGGCCGGCTCTACCGATGGCAGGCGGGTCATGAAGGCTTCCCATTTTGATATCAGGTCAAGCAGGTCCTTTTGCATTTCTGCAACGCCCTTACCTTCTGATACGGTACGGATAATTACACCAAAGTTTTTAGGCTTAATGCTTTCTACGATTTTGCGCAAGCGATTGCGTTCCGTGTTACTCTTTATCTTTTTAGATATCGATATAACCTCAGAAAAAGGCACTAATACTACATACCTCCCGGCTATAGATAAATCTGAGCTTAAGCGGGGGCCCTTTGTTGATATGGGCTCCTTAGCTATCTGCACAGGAATAAGCTGGTTCTTGGTTAATATGTCAGAGATTTTTCCTCCCTTACTAATATCTTCCTCCAGCTTAAAATTATCTAAAAGCTTAGATTGGTAACTTCCACCACGCACTTGCTTAGCCAGTTTCAGGAGCGTTTGCACCTGCGGACCAAGATCAAGATAATGCAAAAATGCATCCTTCTCATAACCTACATCAACAAAAGCGGCATTTAACCCGGGCATTATTTTTTTAATACGGCCCAGGTATATATCACCAACTGTATAATTGTTGCTGATTTGCTCTTTATGTAGTTCTACAAGTTGTTTATCCTGTAATAATGCAATGGTAGCCCCGTTAGGGGATGAATCGATAATTAATTCTTTTATCAACTGCTACTCCATTTCTTTAACGGTAACCCGGTAAAATACCGGGACCGAATTTTTCACTATAGGGGTAAAAACAATACTGTACCCGCCTTAACAGCGAAGAAAATAAGGTGCTAAAAAGCAGGGCTTATTTCTTTTTATGTCTGTTCTTTCTTAAACGCTTTTTGCGTTTGTGGGTAGCCATTTTGTGTCTTTTACGTTTTTTACCGCTCGGCATAATAATAATTTTTTAATGTGTTAATTTTTTAATTCCTTAATATATTGGTCGATGCGTTGCCCAAAAACCGGGTTAGGCATCATTTGCTTGCATTTTTCATAAGCTGCAATTGCTTCTGGTTTTTGGCCCAGCTGCTTATACGTTTCTGCCAGATAAAAGTAAGACTCAAAATCAGGTTTGTGTGCAATAACCGTTTTAAAACGTTGCACCGCCTTATCAAACTGCCCTGATTTCATGGAGAACAAACCCAAATTAAGGTTTGCGTTAATGTTATCAGGGTCCTGCGCCACAACTTCGCGTAACAGCGCTATGCCCTGCATAGGGCTCGCTCCGCCGTTTACGTAAGCAACGCCTAAGCCGGTTTTGCCTTCAAGACTTTGCGGCTTAAGTTTAAGTGCGTTGGTAAAGGCTTCAACCGCACCGGTAATAAATGCCGGCGTTACCGCGGTGTCCTGTGTTATTTTAAATGCATCGTTAAAGCGGCTGCCCGCGGTTAACCAGGTATCAAAATTATTTTCTTTACGGGCAACAGCCTGATAATAAAATGCAGCCGGCGCGGGTTGATTGACATCGTCCCAGGCGGCAGCTAATTGTTTTTGAAGCGATAGCTTGTCGGCATCGCCTGATGCTTTTTGTAAACGGCTCTCCAGATCATTGATCTTGGCGGCTAATCCTTCGCCTATGGCGGTCTTAGCCGGTTCTGATACCATCTGGACAGTTACAGTTGAAGCCGCCCTGGTTGACTGTGCAGGTTGGGCGGCTTCATGTGTTTGGCTCGCTTTTATTAAGCCCTTAACCGGCAATGAATACAAATAGCCCATTACTGCCACTATGGCTACCGCAATAACTATTTGTTTTCTATTCATCTTTGCTTACTTGGTGTTAGCTGTTTTGTTACCTGTTTTTACTTTTTCAACAAAAGTTTTAGCTGGTTTAAAGCTGGGTACAAAATGCTCAGGTATAATTATAGCAGTGTTTTTTGAGATATTACGGGCGGTTTTTTTAGCTCTTTTCTTTACAACAAAACTTCCAAATCCTCTCACGTATACGTTTTCGCCGCCAACCATTGAATTTTTAATAACTTTAAAAAACGCCTCAACTGTCTCCTGTACATCAACCTTCTCAATTCCAGTTTTAGATGAGATTTCAGTTATAATTTCTGCTTTAGTCATATCTGATTTTCCTTTATTTAATTTGTAATTACTTAACTTATTTGGGGTTGCAAAAGTATTGCTTTATTACTAAAGATTGAAATATTTAACGCATTTTTTTTTGATCGGGCAAAAAGTACTACATTATATTTACAAACGCCATTCAATTAAGCACTTAATCCGCTATTTTTGCACTGCATGAATTTTTCTGATGAGCTTGTTAAATGGTACCACGAAAACAAGCGCGATCTGCCCTGGCGGCATACAACAGATGCTTATATCATTTGGCTGTCTGAGGTTATTTTACAGCAAACACGCGTAGAACAGGGCCTGCCCTACTTTTATCAGTTTGCCGGGGCTTACCCTGATGTAAACAGTTTTGCGGCCGCCACCGAAACCGATATTTTAAAGCTATGGCAGGGCCTGGGCTATTATTCGCGCGGGCGCAATATGTTAAAGACGGCCCAGATGGTGCGCGACGGTTATGGCGGGAAATTTCCGGATAAATATAACGAACTGATCAAATTAAAAGGAATAGGCGAATATACGGCGGCGGCGATAGCCTCATTTTCGGCCGATGAAGCAAGGGCAGTGGTTGACGGAAATGTGTCCCGTGTCATCGCCAGGTACTTCGGCATCAGCGAGCCCATTAACAGCACAACCGGTAAAAAATTGTTTCAAGCCACCGCAAACGATTTGCTTAATAAGAAAAATCCGGGGTTACATAACCAGGCCATGATGGAGTTTGGGGCCATGCTTTGCAAGCCTAAAAACCCCGCCTGCGGGATTTGCCCGGTGAGATTGGGGTGCTATGCATTTAAAAACAATGCGACCACTTTTTTGCCGGTAAAAATTAATAACGTTAAAATAAAACAGCGTTTCTTCAATTACTTCCTGTTTACAAACCATGACAGTATTTTGATGAATAAACGTTCTGAGAGCGATATATGGGCCAATATGTACGATTTGCCGTTGATTGAAACCGATTCTTTACTGCCATTAAATGAGGTACTGACGCTGCCCGAAACGGTTGCATATTTTGGCCGGGAGCCGGAAATAACGGCCGTTACAGCCATCAAAAAGCATGTACTCACCCATCAGCATTTGCATATCAGATTTATCACAATAGTTAAACAACCTGTAAGAATAAAGCCAAATTGGGTTTTCATAAAAGTAGAAAATTTAAAAAAACTGCCCCTTTCCAAAGTAATTTTTATATTTTTAGATAATTTTTTAAATTAGAAATAAACCTTGTACATTTACCGTACATTTTAACTATGTCTGGAATAAATAAAGTAATACTGGTTGGCCATTTAGGCAAAGATCCTGAAGTCCGCCAGTTAGAAGGGGGGGTGTCAGTTGCGAGCTTTCCCCTGGCTACATCAGAGACCTTCAATAAAGATGGCAAAAAGATTGAACAAACCGAATGGCACAATATTGTATTGTGGCGCAGTTTGGCAGAAGTAGCTGCCAAGTTTTTGCAAAAAGGCAAATTGGTTTATATCGAGGGCAAATTGCGCACCCGGTCTTTCGAAGACAAAGAGGGTATTAAAAAATATACTACCGAGGTGGTGGCTGAAAACTTTACCATGCTGGGCCGCAAAACAGATTTTGAGCAGGATTCATTTCCCCGCCAGGGAATAAAAAACGGCGACGAGCTTGAAAACAACGGCCTGGACAATATGGGTTTTTAACCGCAGGTCATTAAATATTAAAGACAGGGCCATCCAGCAGTTGCGGGTGGCTTTTTTTATTGGGGGCCAAATAAATAATGAGCCGCTGTATTTGCGTTAAATTAGTACTTTTAAGGCAAGTTAAATTTCTGCTGATATTTACCCAATACAATAATTTTACTGATGAAAAAATGCCTTGTTTTATTGCTGAGCTTTGTTGCGTCTGTTAGTTTAATCCATGCCCAGGGGACCGACAGGACATCATTTATTAAAGATAGTATTGATGTTTATGTAAACCGGGCGCTAACCAACTGGCGCATACCCGGCGTTGCGGTTTGTATCATAAAGGACAATAAGATAGTGCTGATGAAAGGCTACGGCATTAAAGAACTGGGCCTGCCTGAACGGGTTGACGAGAATACCCTGTTTATGATAGGCAGCAACACCAAGGCATTTACAGCTACGGCATTAGCGATGTTGCAGGAGAGTAAAAAGCTATCGTTAGATGACTATGTAACTAAATACCTGCCGTACTTTAAACTGGAGAACAAGGCGGCCGGCGATCAAACCATTATCCGCGACCTGCTTTGCCACAGGCTTGGTTTTAAGACCTTCCAGGGCGACTTTGCTTTTTATAACAGCAATTTAACCCGCCAGCAAATTATCGACAAGCTGGGGCATATGAAAGCCACCTACCCGTTCAGGACGAAGTGGGGATATACCAACGCCGCTTTTTTAACTGCAGGCGAAATTATCCCGCGCGTAAGCGGCAAGACCTGGGAGGCATACCTGAAAGAAAATATTTTTGCACCGCTGGGCATGACCAATACCCTGGCCCTTACAGCCGATCTGCCTAAATCATTTAACAAAACCGTGCCGCATACGCTGGTTGATGAACGCCTGAGTGCGGTCCCATACGCGCAACTGGACGGCCTGGCCCCGGCGGCCAGTATTTCGTCGTCTGTAAATGATATGAGCAAATGGGTAATGGCCCTGCTTAATAACGGTAAGGTGGGCGCAAGGCAGGTAATACCCGAAGCCGCTATAATGGCAACCCGCCAGCCGCAGGATTATGTGGGCAGCGTACGGCACCTTAACGGCGAAATCAATTATGAGCTTTATGGGCTGGGGTGGTTTTTGCAGGATTATGCCGGGCACCGCATTGTTATGCATGACGGCGGCGTAACCGGATATGTATCATCGGTAACGTTAGTGCCGCAGGACCATCTGGGGATTATCGTTTTAACAAATACCGACGAAAATGAATTTTATGATGCGCTGCGCTGGGAGATCATGGATGCTTATTTTAAACAGCCCTACCGCAACTATAGCGACACTTACCTGGGTGCTTATAAGACAAACGCGGCGTCAGCGCAAAAGGTGATCAAAAAGCTGCGTGATTCTGTCCTGCTGAACTTGCCGACCGCCCAGCCGGCCTCAAACTATACCGGCAGGTATTACAACGAACTATATGGTAACATGACCATCACCCCGGGCGAAAACAATGACCTGGAAGCACGGTTTGAGCATCACCCTAAAATGTTTGTGAAGCTGCAGCCCATTGGCGGTAACCGCTTCTTCGCCACTTTCTCTGATGCGATATATGGTAAAACGGTTTTCCCGTTCACGGTTCAAAACGGTAAAATTACGGGCATAAAAGTCAAGGTGGCCGACTTTGTTGAAGCTGACCCTTATGAATTTAAGAAGGTAAACTAGCCTAGTTGGTAAAGCCTTGCAATGTAATAGTAAATATAAGGCAAGTGTTTGACGGAACCTTTGAACTTCCGGCAGAACCATAAGCCAAACCAGAAGGTACATACATGGTAATGGTACCACCCTTACCAATAAGCGGCAGGCCAATTTTCCAGGCTTCGATTAAATCCGTCAAATGGAAAAAATAACTTGATTGCGAGTCGAACTGTGTGCCGTCAAGAAGAAAGCCGGTATAGTTAACGGTGATATTTGACGAAGTAGTGGGATGAGCCCCGGTTCCGGCATTATTTATCGTATAATACAATCCCGAAGGGTCTTTAATTGCGTTGGTTATACCGTTTGACAAAAAATAATCCTGTATAGCTTTATCATCAAGCTTTGCCTGCTCGGTAGGGTCAAAAGGGCTTTCAACCGTTTTTCTGCATGAGGAGAAAGCGATGGCAAAAACGCAGATTAGTAATAAATATTTTTTCATGTTAATGAGTTCGTTTTAAATCAATACGCGGGTTAGCCGCTTAATTAGCAGTTACACCATCCAGGTCGACCGTGTAAGTAAGTACAGAGTTTCCCGGGATGCCGTTTTGGTCGCCAGTGCCGTAAGCCTGGCCCGAAGGTATGATCAGGTATATCCGGCCGCCGGTACCAATTTTGGCAACTCCGGTTTGTAAGCCGGCTATAAAGGCGCTTAATTTGGCCTGTACGCCGCTAACTTTACCTACCAAAATGCCATTTAAATAATAATCGCTGTAAGTAAGCTTTACGGTAGATTGCAAAGTTGGTTTTGGATCTGTCCCCGGTGAAATGATATTGTAATAAATGCCGGATGCATCTTTGGTGGCCGTAATCTTGTTGGCCTTGATATAAGCCTGTATTTTTGCATCATCAACCGATGCCTGTGTAACAGCCTGGGTTTTTGAATCAATTTTTTGGCAAGCCGATAAACCAATAACTAACAGGCTAAATAGTATAAGATGTTTTTTCATGCGGGTTTTTCTTTGCAACTATACTTAAAAAAATACGAGGGCTTAAAAATTTAACATTTTTTAGCATTTGCGCAAAACTACAAAATATTATTCGCCGTTATTGTAGCCTTTAACGGCAAACGGCAAAAACTATTATGTGCAGGCGTGCTATAGCGCTGTTTTAATTTTTAATTCGTTTAACTGTGCATCGGCAATGGTTGACGGCGAATCGATCATCACATCGCGGCCCGAGTTGTTTTTAGGGAACGCTATCACATCGCGGATAGAATCTAATCCGGCAAAAATTGAGCACAGCCTGTCAAAGCCGAAAGCAATACCACCATGCGGCGGCGCGCCATATTCAAACGCGTCCATCAAAAAGCCAAATTGTTTTTGTGCCTCTTCTGTGCTAAAGCCCAAATGCTTAAACATTAAAGCCTGTAAGGCCCGGTCATGGATCCGGATAGATCCACCACCTATTTCTGTGCCGTTTATTACTAAATCATAGGCATTGGCACGTACATCGCCCGGGTTGGTATCTAACATAGCGATATCTTCGGGCTTTGGCGAGGTGAACGGGTGGTGCATAGCGTGGTAGCGTTCAGTTTCTTCATCCCACTCCAACAGCGGGAAATCCAGCACCCATAACGGCGCGAACTCGTTTTTATCACGTAAACCCAAACGGTTCCCCATTTCTAAACGCAACTCATTTAACTGCTTGCGGGCCTTATCGGCATTACCGGCCAGGATCAGGATCAGGTCGCCCGGCTCGGCCTCAAATGCAGCAGCCCAGTTGGTCAGGTCGTCTTCGCTATAAAATTTATCTACAGATGATTTTAACGTACCATCGGCAGTATACCGGCAATAAATCATGCCGGTAGCGCCAATTTGCGGGCGCTTTAACCATTCGGTCAGCTCATCAATTTGTTTACGGGTATAATCGGCGCAGCCTTTGGCATTGATGCCCACAACCAGCTCGGCATTATCAAATATGCCCAGGCCCTTGCCTTTTACAATATCATTCAGCTCAACAAACTCCATCCCAAAACGAATATCCGGTTTGTCTGACCCATATAAACGCATGGCGTCGGCATATTGCATCCGTGGGAAATCATTAAATTCAATACCCTTTACCGCCTTAAACAGGTGGCGGGTTAATCCTTCAAAAATATTCAGGATATCTTCCTGGTTAATGAAAGCCATCTCGCAGTCAATCTGCGTAAACTCAGGCTGGCGGTCGGCCCTTAAATCCTCATCCCTGAAACATTTAACGATCTGGAAATAGCGGTCAAAACCACTTACCATCAGCAATTGCTTGAAGGTTTGCGGCGATTGCGGCAGGGCGTAAAACTCGCCCGGGTTCATGCGGCTTGGCACCACAAAATCGCGTGCGCCTTCGGGGGTTGATTTGATCAGTACCGGGGTTTCCACCTCGATAAAATCAAGCCCGTCAAGGTATTTGCGGATCTCCTGTGCCATTTTATGGCGCAGTACCAGGTTGTTGCGGATCGGGTTGCGGCGCAGATCAAGGTACCGGTATTTTGCTCTTAGTTCTTCCCCGCCGTCGGTTTCGTCCTCTATCATAAACGGAGGGACTTTTGAGGAGTTAAGGACTTCTATTGATTGTACGGTGATCTCGATATCGCCGGTTGATATTTTGGTGTTTTTATTGGTACGCTCTATCACAGTACCGGTAACCTGTATAACAAATTCACGGCCCAGCCCGCGGCTGGTTTCGCGCAAAGTATCGTCGCTGTCTGTATTTAATACCAGTTGGGTTAAACCATAGCGGTCGCGCACATCGATAAATGTGGTACCGCCTAAATCGCGCGATTTCTGTACCCAGCCGCATAAAGTTACTGTCTGGCCTAAATTATTGATAGTTAGTTCGCCGCAGGTATGTGTTCTTAACATGGTAACGTATTTTGTAAAGTTTGCAAAAGTACATTTTTGAGGTGAAAGGTGAAAGGTAAAAGGTTAAAGGGTTGAATTGGCCTGTAGTGATTAGTTTAAAACCGTTGCTATAAGCCGATCGGGATCAAATTGGTATAATTCTCGGCTAACCATGTCGTTTACTCATTGTCAGTTGTGGGGCTGTTTAAATTAAATGAGTTTTGGGCATTAATTATTACCTTCAAAACTTAGGTCACATGAAAAAAGCGTTTTTACTTTTATTGGGTTTTATATCGGCGGTGGCGGTTGGTTATGCGCAAAACTCGACAGTAACAGTTACTACAACAGACAAAGGTGCACCCGAGCCACCAAAAGTAGCCAATAGATTGATTTATTTTGATGGCTACCAAAATAGTAGTGCATTTGATATGGAAACAACCCTTATGGGGGTGATGGATACCCGTGTATATGAGATTTTTACTCAAATTGAAGGCCCTCCCAATTTGAATGCCTGGAATAAGGCCCATCCCGAAAGCTTTATTCATAAATTTATACCCAAAACGTCAATAATACTTGGTGTTAAACGTAGTGCCAGCGCGAATGTTTCTATCTATCATACCAGCTCACTCTCTAAAGATTTTATTGCCTACAAGCTTGCTGATAAAGACTCGGTCACCGCCATCGCAATGGGCATAAATGCGGATAATGTAAATAATTACCGCTATCACGTAGTAGAAAATGACAGTACAGAGTTGGTAACATGGAGGGTGCCGGCGTTACAGCAACAATATGGCGCTAAAAAAGCCTATGGCTTTTTGGGTAAATTTAATGCGCCCGGCAAAGAAATTACCGTTGAAGTTGTAAACGTAAAAAATTACAGCATAAGGGATGGGGCAGTGTTTAACTGGCGCAATAATTTAAAACCGATAATAAGCAGGATACAGGTTTTTGATAAACCCTGGAAAAAAACCGAAATGTTTATTGTTAGCCCGACTAACATAACTAAATATGCCAGCAAATTTGATAAGATAACCGGTGCTCCTTTAGATTTTCATTTCTGGGCAGACAGTGTGGTTAGTTTTAACATTGGGTTTAAAAGCCACCCGACAATGGGGTATGATATATACTGGGTTTTTAATGATGGCCCGCAAGAGTATAAAAATCTCATAGTTTCTAATTTAAGAGACAGTGTTTATGGTGTAACCCCGCAATATTTTCCCGATGGGGGTAAACGGGTGTTACTGATATATCCAACGGGTACTACGAATAAAAACCAGGAAACGCGCATTGAGTATCACGTGTATCCTGATTATTCGCCGGAGAAGTTTAGTATCGAACAGCTATTACCTTATGTTATAGGTGCTTTCATACTCTTTATCATCTACTATATATACAACAGGCGCAGATTGAGAAAACTGGATCAGCAAAAAGAGATGGCTAACCTAAAATTAGGGTCTGTAAGGGCACAGCTTAACCCGCACTTTATGTTTAACGCGCTAACCTCCATTCAAAACCTGATGAACCAGCAGGACAGCGCCGGCGCAAACCATTACCTGGCCAAGTTTGCCGACCTTACGCGGCAGGTGCTGGGTGCTACCGGTACTGAACTGATCAGCCTTGAAGACGAGCTAAAGATCGTCAGGGATTACCTGGAGATAGAACAACTTCGCTTTGGATTTCAATACACGGTTGAGGTACATAAAGGCATTAACATAGCCAATACGGAAATACCTGGAATGCTGATGCAGCCGTTTATTGAAAACGCCGCCAAGCATGGCATAAGCGGGATGCTGACTAAAGGAAAGATCAATATCACCATAGAAAAAAAGCAAAATAACCTGGTATTTACTATTGCCGATAATGGCAAAGGGTTTGATTCGCAGTCGGCCGGTACTTCAGGCTTTGGGTTAAAACTTGGCCGCGAACGGATAGCCCTGCTTAACCAGATCTATAAAAACCAACCAATTGAATTGCAAATTAATAGTGGCCACACAGGTACAACAATAATAATAACTTTAACCGCCTGGTTTTAATATACAATTACGCAATGGAAATTACCTGTGTTATTATTGACGACGAGCCCAACAATATCCAAAACCTGCAAAATATTTTGGGGGATCATTGCCCGGATGTAACCATTGTTGCCATAGCCCAAAATGCGGATGACGGAATTGCGGCCATTAAACAACACCTGCCGGCGTTGGTATTGCTGGATATCCAGATGCCTGAAAAATCGGGCTTTGAGGTTTTAAAAGCATTTGCCGAACCAAATTTTGAAGTAATATTCATTACCGCTTATGATCAGTATGGCATACAGGCTATCAAATTTTCGGCACTTGATTATTTGCTGAAGCCCATTAATATAAGCGAGTTAAAAAACGCCATAGAAAAGGCCGGTAAAAAGATCAGCGTAAAAAACAAGGATCATAAACTGGAGAACCTGATTGAGTACATGATGCGCGGGCAAAAGGACGTTCCGAAAATAGCCCTGCCTACGCTGAAAGAGATCAGGTATATAAAAATTGACGAGATTATCCGCTGCGAGGCATCAGACAATTACACAACTTTTTACACTACGGCCGGCGAGCACCTATTGGTATGCAAAACCCTAAAAGAGTTTTCAGAACTGTTGCAATTGCATGGGTTTATTCGCACCCATCAATCGCATTTGGTTAATATCAATTTTGTTAAAAGCCTGCTCAAAGAAGATGGCGGCATATTGCTGATGAACGACGGCACCAAAATACCGATATCCCGTCAAAATAAAGAAGAGGTAAAGGCCGCGTTGAAGAGGATGTTGTAATGATGAGTTGTAGTCAGGTGATCCGCTTTTGGTGATCCGCTCCTGAAAAAAGGGTGAAAAACGGCCCTTTCTCAATAATTTGATTATCAGCTATCTATTTAATATTTACGCTTAAAAGCCCTGACGAATAGGACTGATCCAAAGTGATCCGCTCAAAAATGTAAAATATTTATTTACAATACGTTATCAAAAAACGGTGATCCGGGTGATCCATATTTTTAAATGGATCACCACTGCAGGTTGATCCTTCATAAATCAACAAATCAAAAATCAACCATCCGATATCCAAATAAAAAAATACCTTTGCCGTATAATTCTCAAGGGGTGCCTTGCTTTGGAAAGATAAATATTGCTGCAGCATATTTAACCAAACTGAAAGACAGGCTGAGATCAAACCCATGTTGAGTTGTAAGTTATATGTTGAAGGTTGTAAGTAAAAGCATACAACACAAAACTCAAAACCTGCAACTTAACTGCACCTGATCCGGGTAATGCCGGCGTAGGGAGAGGTAATAAGTTAAGTGTACTGCGCATTCAACCCTGGTGTGCAGATGGTTTAACAGTTTTTATTTAACAACATTGAAAAATTTATTTACGGCATTATTTGCCCTGCTGCTGCCTGTCCTGGCATCGGCCCAATTCTCTGTATCAGGGAAGATTACTGACCAGCAAACCGGCGAAGCATTGCCCGGCGCAACCATTACCCTGCAAAACCTAGCCGTAAGCACTACCAGTAACGCTGGCGGCAAGTATGCTTTTAAAAATGTTAAAGGCGGCAGTTATACCTTAACGGTAAGTTATCTGGGCTATCATGCCGCTCAAAAAACGATAACGCTTTCTGCAAATCAGCAACTTGATTTTGCATTGGCGCAAAGCAATATGGTAACCGAAGAGGTTACCGTAAACGCAACCCGCGCATCGGCCAACTCACCGACTGCATTTACCAATCTCAATAAAAAGGATATCGAGAAAAACAACTCGGGCCGTGGGTTTGAGTACCTGCTGGAACAAACCCCGTCAACCGTAGTAACATCAAACGCGGGCGCCGGCATAGGTTATACCAGTATCCGCATCCGCGGATCGGATCCAACCCGTATTAACGTAACCCTGAATGGTATCCCGATGAATGATGCCGAAGACCAGGGCGTTTACTTCGTCGACCTGCCTGACCTGGCCTCGTCGGTAGATAATATACAGGTACAACGCGGCGTAGGCACCTCAACCAATGGCGCGGGCGCCTTTGGTGCCAGCATCAATATCCAAACCACCACCCGCCGTGACAGCGCCTATGCCGAACTAAGCAGCTCGGCCGGCTCATACGGGACCTTAAAGAACACACTTAACCTGGGCACGGGTTTACTGGGCGGGCACTATACGTTTGACGGCAGGCTATCAAATATGCGGTCTGACGGGTATATAGACCGTTCGGCCTCAACCCTGCGCTCTTACTTTTTAAGCGGGGCCTATTATGGCAAAAGCAGCGTATTGCGCCTTAATGTTTTTGGCGGTTATGAGCAAACCCACCAGGCCTGGGACGGCGTGCCCGAGGACAGCGTGAAATTTGGCAACCGGAAGTATAATGAGCTGGGCTATATTAACGCCACCGGCCAGTACTACGGTAACCAAACCGATAACTATAACCAAAACTATTACCAGTTACTGTATGATCAGCAGCTTAATCCGCAGTTGTCATTTAGCGGCGCGCTGCATTATACGCACGGTTATGGTTATTATGAAGAATATAAAAACGATGATGATTTGGCCGGCTATGGTATTACGCCGGTTGTAGTTGGCGGAGTGCCGGTTACCTCAACAGACCTGGTACGCCGCCTGTGGCTCAATAATGATTTTTATGGTGCAACCTATAATTTCAACTATAAGCCCGACAACAAACTGACTATTACTTTAGGCGGCGCTTATAATGAATATAAGGGGCGCCATTATGACAATATTGAGTGGACCCAGCAAAGCACCAATATCCCGCCAGATTATGAATACTCGCGCAACTTTGCCAAAAAAACAGATTTTAACCTGTTTGCCCGTGCCGAATATCATTTGGGTGATGTTTTATTATATGGCGATATGCAATACCGCCACATTGGTTACTCGTTTTTAGGGTATGATCAAAATTTGAAGAATGTACAGCAGCAGGTAGGATTAAACTTTTATAATCCTAAAGCAGGCATAACCTACCAGGTAACAGACAACAGCAACGTCTACGCGTCAATAGCTATAGGTAACCATGAGCCCAACCGGAGCGATTTTACTAACTCGTCACCATCAAGCCGCCCTAAAGCCGAAAACCTGAAAGACCTGGAACTGGGCTATCGTACCAGCCAAAGCAACTTTAGTGCCGGTATCAATGGCTTTTATATGCTGTATAAAAACCAGCTGGTATTAACCGGCGCGTTAAATGATGTTGGCGAAGCTATCCGTACCAACATAGCCGACAGTTACCGCGCGGGCGTTGAAGCCAACGGCATGGTTAAAATAGCCCCGCAGTTAAGCTGGGCAGCAACCGCTACCTTAAGTACCAATAAGGTTAAAAACTTTAACCAGGTGCTATTTGACGAAAACTATAACCCGGTACCGTTTCAATACACCAAAACAGATATTGCTTACTCGCCAAATTTTGTGGGTTCAAGCACCATCAGTTATCACCCGGTAAAAAATGTAGGGATCGCTTTTATCAGCAAATATGTTAGCCAGCAGTTTTTGGATAACACCTCAACTGCCGGCCGCTCGTTACCGCATTATTTTGTGAACGATGTAAGATTGAACTATAACTTCAATATCAGGGGTGTAAAAAACATCGGTATCGGGTTATTGGTCAACAATGTATTCAGCGCCAAATACCAGTCGGACGGGGCCACCTATCCGGATGTTGAAGGAGGTAAAACCGTAAATTATAATTACTGGTTTGCGCAGGCACCGGTTAATTTCCTGGCATCAGTAAATATCAAATTCTAAATCATAACACAATGGCAGGAAAATACCTGCCATTGTTGTTTATATCCTTCACACTAAATCATAAGCCAAAATGATAAACATACATCAATGGCTGCAGCTGTTTATTGACCAGGTAAACCAAACCACTTTATGGGAATGGCTGGCCGTAATACTGGGCATAGCCGAGGTGCTGCTGGCCAAAATCAATAACATCTGGCTTTATCCTACTGGGATAGCCGGTACCGTGATTGGCATCTACATTTTAATGCTGGCAGGGCTGTATGCAGAATCCGCTCTCAGCGTTTATTATATCGTAATGAGCGTTTACGGCTGGGTGTACTGGATAAGAAGACGCAATGAGCCACCCGTAAAAATTACCCGGGCCACAAAAAAAGAATGGCTGATTACTCTGTTAATAGTAATGATTGGCTGGGTTATATTTTATGTGCTGCTCACCAAATTTACCACTTCAAATGTACCGGTATGGGATGCCTGGGTATCGTCAACCGCGTGGGCGGGCATGTGGCTGCTGGCCAGGCGCAAGCTGGAGAACTGGATCATGCTAAACTTATCCAACCTGTTTGCTATACCATTACTTTGCTATAAACACCTCATCATGTTTGCAATGCTTACATCGATTTTATTTATTGTAGCCATTTTTGGCTTTTTTGAATGGCGCGACATCTTGAAAAAAGATCAGCCGGGCGAATCTCTTTTAACCGCTTAGCTAATGGAAAACACCATACCACACCCATCCGCTTTTATTACTGCGGATGATAAAGATATCATAAGAAATACAGCTGCGCAGGCCGAAGAACTGGGTATGTTGCACCCGGATCAACTGGTCGTAATTTACCGGCAGCGCTGGTTTAAACTGTTGGTGCCCGATGTTTATACGGGCCGGCAAATAACATTACCCGAATTGGTGCGGTTGCAGGAAGCCATCAGCTGGACCGACGGCAGCGCCGGCTGGGTAGTTACCCTTTGCAGCGGCGCGGGCTGGTTCGGCGGGTTTATTGATCCGGAAGTTGCAAAACGGGTGTTTGATAGTAATGCAGTTTGCCTGGCCGGCAGCGGCGCGGTAGGCGGCACCGCCCAGATCACCGAAAACGGATACCTCATTAACGGCAGCTGGAAATACGCCAGCGGCGCCCATCACGCCACCCATATCACCGCCAATTGTGCTATAAAAAAGGACGGAGTGCCGGTATTAGATGATGATGGGGGGCAACTGATACTGCCGTTTATCTTCGATAAAAAAGATGTAACCATCCTGCCCGCCTGGAAATACATAGGTATGGTAGCTACCGGCAGCGACGCTTTTGAAGTTAGAGATTTGACGGTACCAAACAACCGTCAGTTTAAAATTGATCCGTCGGCAGTTAAAGTTGACGGGGCGTTATACCACTATCCGTTTTTACAACTGGCAGAAGCTACCCTGGCAGTTAATATATCGGGCATCGCTATTCATTTTATGGATCTATGCGCCGATGTGTTTGGCGACCGGATGAGTCACCCGCGGCTCACCGCCCCGCAGAAACGCTATTTAATTGACACGCTGGCTATGGCAAACAAAGAAATGACCGGTTTGCGAAAGCTTTTTTTTGAAGCGGTTGATGCCTCCTGGGACGCGATAGCGGCAGAACGCCTGGTACCTGATGAGTTGTTGCATAAAGTAAGCGTAACCAGTCGCCGCCTGGCCATAACTGCCCGTGAGCTGGTAGACAAACTTTATCCGCTTTGCGGATTGGTGGCGGCCAGTACCGAAACGGAGATCAACCGCGCCTGGCGCGATCTGCATACGGCCAGTCAGCACGCATTATTAACTTTTTACAGTTAGCCAAAAGATGTGTTAATTTAATAAAAAGTTCATGTACAATTATAATTGTATTATTGATATTTGGGTTCTTAATGTACACTATGAAAATTAAATACCTTATACTTCTGTTATGCGGATTTGCTGCGGTTAACGCCAATGCACAAACTAAAAAGAAAACGGCCCCGGCTATGGCCACAACCTTGTCCCGCCCTAAACTGGTGGTGGGGATTGTAGTTGACCAAATGCGCTGGGATTACCTGTACCGTTTTTATGACCGCTACAGCAGCGGCGGGTTTAAAAGGATGCTGAATGAAGGGTTTAGCTGCGAGAATGCTACTATTGACTATATACCAACCGTAACCGCCGCGGGCCATACCGCTATTTATACCGGTTCTGTACCGGCCATCCATGGTATAGCCGGTAATGATTATGTCATTCAGGCAACCGGTAAATCCATGTATTGCGCCGCCGACAGTACGGTGCAGACGGTAGGCAGTACCTCATCAGCCGGGCAAATGTCGCCGCGCAATATGTTGGTGACTACGGTTACGGATGAGTTAAGGCTGGCAACAAATTTTCGCTCTAAGGTTATTGGTATCGCTTTAAAAGATCGCGGCGGCATTTTGCCCGCAGGGCATACGGCTAACGCCGCTTACTGGTTTGATGACAAAAGCGGTAACTGGATAACCAGTACCTATTATATGACCGATCTGCCGCAATGGGTAAAAGATTTTAACAGTAAAAAACTGCCCGAAACTTATTTGAAAAAAGACTGGAACAGTTTGTATCCGCTTAACACTTATCAGCAAAGTACAGAAGATAATAACAAATACGAAGGGAAATTTAAGGGCGCCGACGCGCCTACAATGCCGGTAAAAACTTCGGTATTATACAAAGGCAATCTGGGGATGATCCGCAGTACGCCCTATGGCAATACACTGACGCTCGACCTGGCTACGGCTGCGGTTAACAATGAGCGTTTGGGCGCGCGCGGTGTGACTGACTTTTTAGCGGTGAGCTTATCATCAACCGATTATGTTGGGCACCAGTACGGTGTTAATGCCATTGAAACCGAAGATACCTACCTGCGCCTTGACCAGGACATTACCGCGTTTCTTACCATGCTGGATGCCAAACTGGGCAAAGGCAACTATACTGTATTTTTAACCGCCGACCACGGAGCCGCGCATAACTCAACTTTTTTAAAAGATCATAACATACCGGCAGGAAACTGGGATGATGCAGCCACCTTAAAAAACTTAAATAAACTGCTGGCGGATAAATATAATACCGACAAACTGATCATCAACCTGGATAACTACCAGGTTAACTTTAATTACGCCGCCATCAGGAAAGCTAAATTAGATGCCGAAGTATTAAAAGATGATTGCATAAAATACCTGCAAAAACAACCGGAAATTGCTTTTGCCATTGACATGCAGAAGGCGGCCACGGCTAACATCCCTGACGAATTACGGATGCGGATCATTAACGGCTACAATATCGCTAACAGCGGCACCATCCAGATAATTTTAAAACCCGCCTATTATACCGGTCACGGATCAGGCGATGGTGGCCCAACCGGTACCACCCACGGCACCTGGAACCCGTACGACGCACATATCCCGATGGTATTTATGGGTTGGGGCATTAACCACGGCGCTACAGCGAACGCCACACATATGACAGATATTGCGCCAACCATAGCGGCATTGCTGCATATACAGGCGCCAAACGGCTCTATCGGCCATGTGGTAAATGAGGTTATAAAATAACCCGGCGGCAGTCCGCGTTAAGAGAGAAAATAATGGCACTTGAAAGCCGGGAAACAAGGGGTGTTTCAAAACAAACTTCCCTGTTTCCCGGCTTTCGGCGTAAACAAGGTATAGTCATGTTGTGGCATTTGCCTGCCGGATAAAAATCTGGAGCAGGCCATTTTATATAACTGGCTTATAGACTGCGCCACCGGCCCTTCGCCGCTCATGCGGCGGCCAAACTCACTATCGTTTAAATTGCCGCCATGGCATGATTTTATCATATTTAACACTTTTTCGGCCCGGTCGGGGTAAGCCTTGTGTATCCAGTCGGTAAAAATTTCGCCGATGCTTCCGTTTAAACGCACAATGGTAAACCCGGCGGATAACGCGCCCCGGTCTGCAGCGGCCTTTATAATATCGGGGATCTCATTGCTGTTTAACCCGGGGATTATCGGCGCCGCCATCACCCTTACCGGCACACCATTTTGAGCCATTTTTTCAATCACCGCCAGCCGTCCGCTTGCCGTCACGGTGCGTGGCTCCAGTTTTTGCCTTAGTTGTTCATTTAACGAGGTGATAGATATATTAACGTGTACCAGATTTAGTTTGGCCAGCTCGCGGATAATGTCCAGATCGCGGATGATGACATTGTTTTTGGTGATGATACTTACCGGGTTTTTATATTTCAAAAACACCTCAAGCAGCCGGCGGGTTATTTTTAATCGTCGTTCAACAGGCTGGTAACAATCGGTATTCCCTGATAACAGGATAGCCACAGGTTCATAATTCTTTTTGTTAAAATAACGCTCCAATAGCTCGGGGGCATTGCGTTTAACAATTATTTTGCGCTCAAAATCAAGCCCGGCGCTAAAGCCATAATACTCATGCGTATTACGGGCATAGCAATAAATACAGCCATGCTCGCAGCCCTGATACGGGTTAATAGAGTACATGTGGCTCAGGTCGGGGCTGTTTGATTCGCTGACTATCTTTTTAGGGCTTTCTTCAAACAGCTGCGTGGCCGTGTTCTCTAATAATGGCTCGTCAAGGCCCTCAATATGGTCAAGCACATATTTTCGTTTTAAAAACTTATTGTCAGTGTTAACCTGCGCCCCGCGCCCCTTAAAAAACTCCGGATTTTCCTGGTGTGCCATAAGGCAAATTTGCTAATATTTTTAGCAAATTACAACTCTATCAAATTGTTTTTTATGGCATACAGCACCAGCCCCACCCGGCTTTTTATCTGTAGTTTTTCAAATAACTGATCGCGGTAGCCGTCAACGGTCCGTACACTGATACACATCTGGTCAGCTATTTCTTTGTAAGTAAGTTCGGTGCCCGACAGTTTTAAGAACTCCAGTTCGCGGCTGTTAAGCTTAACCTGTTGCGTTTGTTTATTAAAATTACTGATCAGGTGTTTGGTTACAAAGGAAGGATAATAGTCTTCGTTTTTTGATACTTTGGTTAAAGCTTCTTCAAACTCTTCGGGTTCGGCATCTTTAAGCAGGTAGCCTTTCACGCCAATTTTAACCATCGTTAATACCTTCTCGGCATCCTCAAACATTGACAATATAATAATATGCACATCCGGGTAATGGTTGCGTATCCACCGTGCAGTTTCAAGGCCATCCACTTTAGGCATATTAATATCCAGCAGTACAATATGGGGCTTTATTTTGGGGGTTAGTTTTTGCATCAGCTCATCACCATCGGCGGCTTCAAAAAGTATTTTATACCTTGTGGATTTATTAATGAGCGATGCTATTCCGCTTCTAAAAAGCCGGTGGTCATCAACCAATGCTATCAGGACGGGTTCCATCTGCGCGTAAATTTATTAAGGTATTCAGGCTAATTTTTACAAAGCAACCTTTACCCGGCGAGCTGACAACGGCCACCGTGCCACCAATTAAAGTTGCCCTATTGTGCATGTTTTTTAACCCCAGTCCCACTTGTTCCGGCAAATCAGCGGTTGAAAAACCTGCACCGTCGTCTTCGACGGTTAAATTAAATAATTGCCCCGAATATTGCAAGCTGATTTTCAAACACTTAGCGCCTGCATGTTTTAACGTATTATTAACAGCTTCCTGAAATATCCTGAACAGTAAGAGTTCACGTTGTTCTCCCAGGCTATAAACAGTCCCGTTAACCATAAAATCAGTGGTAATTATATTGCTTTTATTGATCCGTTCAATCTCCTGCCCGATAGTTTTAACCAAACCTAAAGTGCGGATATATTCAAAGCTCAGGCTTTTTGACAGGTCCCGCAGGTCGTAAATTGCCTGGGCTATCAGCTCACGGCTTTGCTTTATTTTTGCCTGTTTTGTCCGTTCGGGCATATTGTCGGTCAACGCCAGATCAAGCTTTACAAATGATAACACCTGCGTTATATTATCATGTATTTCCTGGCTTATATGCGTTAGTGTCTGTTCTTGTATTTCTATCCGGGTTTTAAGCAATTCAGACTCAAAGGTTAACTTCATCTGCGCCTTTTCTTCAATATGCTTTTTTTTACGCCGGTTATAAACACTGATGTAGATGATAATGAAGGTAGGTGCCAGCAAAAAAACGAGCGTAGTTAATATAATTAAGCTTCCGATGTTGTTAGCCATTTTTTGCAGATAAAAGCATAGCTCCAGCAGCCATACAAAATAACATTAAGTGCCTTAAATATAAAATAAGTTAAATGATGTTTCGGACTTATCATTATGGTATATAGCTTATCATAAAAAATATTGCATCCCGTGTTGGCAAAATAAAAAAGCAAAGTACCGGCGACCCACCAAAATTCGGGCGAGTGTTTTAAATCAACATACAGATCATCTTTCAGCAACAGGTAATAATAGTATAAGCTATATAAAACAAACATGACAGACATAATTGTATACGCGGCATAGTTGTAAAAGAAAAAGCCCCGATCTGTAATCCCGAATATATATATCACTAGAAAAATTGCAAACCCAGGTACAATAATGGGTTTGCAATTGATATACTTACCAAGCAGGTTTCCCAGCATCATAAAGGTAAATCCGGCCTCAAAAAACAAAAAGATGTTGTAAAGCCAATGATTATTTTGAGTGTGTTTGGCTATGTAAAGCCCCCATATTTCGGTAATACAGGTTAAAAAAAGATAGATTATCATGCTGCGCCAAACCAGATTTGGCGTTTTTAATAAACAGGTCACGGCTACCAGGAAACAAATAACTTCGGCAATAATACTTACGGTGAAGAAGTTTGGCATAATCTATTGTTCTTAATTAACAAAGTCCCTGGTTTTGTTTTATCCTGGGTTTGGTGCTGGCTCCCTGATCACAGTTGCTTGGACAAAGCTCTCCGTTATCCTGCCCGCCACCAACTGGCCTTAAGTCACGGCTCCCTCTTCTAAATTGATTTTTTCTTGTGAAATTTTTAAAGAAATTGTTGGTTGTCTCACAATTAAGATAATCCTCATGAATCTGTTTACCTAAAAATGTTGCAGATCTGGTAGGAACCAGGATAAATGCATCTTTCCCTGACGTTGTCGTATCTCTTTCTATCGGATGCCTCGCAAAATAAATCCGCAGGCCGTCTACGGTTTTATCATTTACAAAATCCCTGAACAAATTCAGGTCAAACCACTCGCTTTTTGTCGTTATTGACCGTCCCCTAAACTGATTAAGCATCATATGTGCTTGTCTGCGGGTAATGTAATGAATAGACCGCGGGTCACATGAAGGTACATTGCAATTTCTAACGCATATATTATAAGTTATTTCGCCATTGGCTACTATCACTGCCGGCTTTTTTGATACCCTTCCCCGTATGGCAATTGTGTCCTTAAACAAATCATCGTTTTTAGCGTGGTTATAATAATCTTTGTGTTTAGCACATGAAGTCACCTGACAGTCATGCCCGTTATGTTGCGTTGAGATTAACGCGACCGAGTTAACAAGGCGGCCTGTTTTTACCCGTAAATCACTGATATAATATATACGTATGCCATCGGCAACCCCCATTAATGTATCGGGCTCCTGGGGATTTCGTGCGGCCCTTTGTTCAACAATTTCTTTATCAAGCAGCCTAACCATGCGGTGGATTGTTGCGCTGTCAAACCATACGCTTTGTCTCGTCGGCCTTGTGTCCCTTCCTTTACAACTGTCAAAATGAGCAATCATCGCTTCCGCGGTGCTTTTGCCAATTCCATTTAAGGTTATTAGGGTGTCTGTATTTACCACCATGGCAGCTCTAAAGTGCGCTTTTCTGACAGTTTTGTCCGGGTTGTTGCATGCGGTTATTACCGCAACAATAATAAATAATACTGTTTTTTTCATGACGTAAGGGTTTGGTTAATAATTTAATGCGGCTAAATTACAATACAATATTAAGGCCTGACCCCGTGTTTTCACGGTATTTTTAATGTTAAAAGCCTGTGTATTTACCGTTTAACGCCCGTTGTGCCGGCTATGCGCTTTATTCAATTTTGGGTTGTGCTATCAATAGTGATGGCAACCGGTTACGCCGAAAACGGCATAGAGTAGGCACAACTTATCATGAACACTAAAGAAATTATTGACAATCGCGGAAACATCTCATTAGTAGGTGTCGACACGGCAAAAACCGAATTTTGCAGCATTTGGCCAAATGTAAAAAGCGGCCTCGAGGTTTTACAAAACCTTCTTAAAAACCCGGTAGCAAAGGGCGCCGTTGGCCTTGTAATAGCCGCCGGCGATGCAGTATCAAAACAAATATGCGGTTAAAAATGGACGTTTTATTTGATTGCCCTGTAGGTGCTATAGTAGCATTTGCGGGCCCTAAAAACAAAATCCCGGCTAACTGGCTGTATTGCGACGGAACCCTTTGTGACCGAACTGAAACTGATCCTGCAACGGGCCAGCTTAAATATGGCGCGTTGTTTAATACTATCGGGAACTCATGGGGCGGCGACGGCGCCAACAAATTTGCGCTGCCGGCTTTACAAGGGCTGTTTTTAAGAGGTGTATCAGACGGAACCGGTGTTGACCCGGATGCAGGTTCAAGAGATAAATCAAGGCCTGATTTAAACAGCTCAGGCAATGGGGGCGATGCCGTGGGCGCAAAACAACCAGACCAGGTAATCAGCCATAATCACACTGTCAACCCGCAGCATAATTTTATGGATAATTCTATAGGGCCAAACTCTGTAGAAGGTGACGGCAATGTTAATTATGGACCCATGGGGATATCTACTGCCTTATATGGCGGTAATGAAACCCGGCCCAAAAATGCATATGTGTATTATATCATTAAATATAAGTAATTAACCAAACAGTTTAAAGCAGTCAACTTTCCCGGGGGTATTTTCGTTCAGTTTATAGCGAAAAACCATTCCCGAATTTGGGCATCGATGCTTTTTGTGCGGTTTTAAAATCGTTTGTTAAACACAATTGGGCGCAACTATGGTTTTTAATCCATGCGCAGACTACTTCAACGCCTGTTAACCAAATCTGTAATTGATTTGGCTAACAGGCTTTCGTCAAGGCCCGATAAAAAAAGAGTTGATAAGGCGCTGAGCGACCTGTTTCAAAACATCACCATCAGGCCGGGTAAACGGGGCCCCGCTATTCCGTTTGACGCCGCGACTGATAAATTTATTATTCTGTCAGATCAGCACAAAGGTGCCCGTGATGGCTCTGACATCTTCGCTAAATCAGCAAAAAATTACCTGGCGGCGCTGGATCATTATAACAAAGAAAATTTCTGTTACATTAACCTGGGCGACAGTGAGGAGCTGTGGGAAAACCGGTTCCTGACAATTAAACGGCATAACAAATTAACCTTTGAGGCCGAGAAAAATTTCCTGGCGCGTAACGCCTTCATCAAAATATTCGGTAATCATGACCTGTATTGGGACAATGATCCGCTGGCGCCGATAAGCCTGATGCAAATTTATGGGCAGCCCGTAAAAATATATGAAGGCGCGATACTTGAAACTACCATAAACAATCAAAAGCTTTCTGTTTTTATGACACACGGCCATCAGGGCGACCTGCAAAGCGATGGTAACTGGTTCAGCAAATGGTTTGTGTCTGATATATGGGCGCCCTTTCAGGCTTACCTGCGGATCAACCCCAACACGCCGGCAAATAATGATCAGCTTAAAACCCACCATAACCGGCTGATGTATGAATGGAGTTCAAAACGAAAAAACACTTTATTAATTACCGGTCACACCCATCAGCCGGTTTTTCGCTCCCTAACAGAGCTGGAGGTGCTGTACGAAAAACGGGCTTACGCCAACGGAGAAGAAGCCTTACAGCTACAGGCCAAAATTGATAAGCTGCATTTAAAGAATTCGCATTCGCCCGATTTTAAGGGTTACCTGGATACTTATTTTAACAGCGGCTGTTGCTGCTTTAATGATGGTGATATAACCGGCATTGAAATAGCTGACAGCTGTATCCGGTTAATTAAGTGGGAATATAAAGGTAAAGAAAGCCTTCGCATTGTACTGGAAGAAGCTCGGTTGGAGAATTTAAAGCTGCAATGATCCGATTAGAATTTACAATGTTTAATTTCGCTGAATAACCGGCATCATCCATGAAAAAATATATTTCTAAATTTCATTACCTGACACAGGACCTGCCTATCCGGTCGCATACAGAACAGGCGCAAGTAGCCTGCGAAGCGGGCGTTAACTGGCTGCAATATCGCTGCCTTACTAAAACAGATGATGAACTGATTGATGAGATTAACCAAATTGCCGGTATATGCGATGAATGGGGCGCCACGCTGATCCTGACCAACCACTATCACCTGCTGGATAAAGTGGATGCGCAGGGTGTGCATATAGAAGACTTTGACGCTGATTTTATCGCCATCCGGAATGAAATAGGCGATGATAAAACCTTGGGCGCTTCGGCCACTAATTTAAACCAATTATTGGCCGCACAGGCAACCGGGGTAATTGATTATTGCGGCTATGGGCCTTTTGCACTTACTGATACCAAACCGAATGACCTGCCTTTATTAGGTTTTGAGGGTTATCGCCGGTTAGAAAGGCAATTAATAACGCTACCGGTCATCGCTGTCGGCGGTATCCGGGTGGCTGACGTCGACCTGTTATTAAAAACCGGGGTGTATGGCATCGCTGTATCAGCAGCGGTTAATTTGGCCGTTAACCCGGCACAGGCCATCAAGGAAATTTACCGGAAAATATATTGAAGAACCAACGTCAAATTTAAATACTATGTCATCACACCACATTGTCCGCGAAAAACAGGAGCCTGCCTTATTGGTGCTTGGGCTGGATAATTTTGATGACGAGCAGCTGGGGCAACTTTTAGAGTGGAGCCCAACGTTAATAACCACCCCGCCTGTTGCCGAACGGCTTAATGCTTTCGGGATTAAAATTGATTGGATAATAACCGGCGAGTTAAACAGCGACTACCTGCAATCAGACATTAAACATTTGGCCCCCGGTGATGATACCCTCATCAGCGCGGCTTTAAACTGGCTGACTGGTCAGGGCTATCCGGCTGTAAATATTGTTACGGATGAGCTGGACCTGGAAAACTACCTGCCCTTTGCCAATAAAATAAACCTGGTACTGTTTTATAACCGGCAAAAAATATATGCCGTAAATACCGGTTTTAATAAATGGAAGCCGGCTAACGAAAGCATTTCGCTATTGTCGGCTGCAACCAATTTAAAAACAGACGGGCTTGAAAAAACAGCCAACAACACCTTCCACACTATTGCTGACGGCTTTTTCACCCTTAAATTTGATGCACCGCTATTATTATTTATTGCCGAAACATTATAACCTTTTGATATATTATATTATACTTGAGCATCCGTATAATACGTTATTGCGGTAACGATTAAACCGTTTGCACCTTTGTTAGTCTAAAAAAATAATAAACGGCAACTTTAAGCCGTGATATATAATAACCAAAACATGAAAAAGATATATAGTAATTTAATAGGGTTTGCTTTTACCGGTTTGCTGTGTTTTAGCATTGCAATCCCCGCGAGTGCACAAAGAGGCGGCGAGCATTCTGATGACAAAAGGAGTGGTGGGGGCTCAACTCCGCCTCCGGCAGCTCCGTCGCGTCCTGCCCCGCAACCGCAGGTGCAGCAGCAACGCCCGGCGCCACAGCAGCAGCAGCAACAACAACAAGTGCAACAACAGCGCCCTGCGCCGCAGCAACAACAGCAGCAGGTGCAACAACAACGCCCTGCGCCACAGCAGCAACCTCAAATGCAGCGAGGCAATTCGCAGCAGCAAAACAACGGTTATGGCCAAAGATTGCCTAATGCCGGTGGTTCAGGATCTGTGACCATGCAGCCGCGTGGTGAGCAGCACCGCGAAAGTCCGTCATTTACACCGACAAATCCGCGCAATAGTGGCAGCTTTTCACGCCATTATCCAACTTTTGGCCAGAGAGGTGCAGCTTATAATTATAACCCACGGGCTTATAGCTTTAATTATAACCACGGCAATGGCTATCGTAGCTATCCCGGGCTGCGTTTTGGCAGAAATTATACTTCGCCAAGGCCAAGCGGATTCTTCTATCGTAACCGCGGCTATTATTCAACGTACTACAGCCCGCAACTGGGTTTTAGATTAAGTGTTTTGCCGTATGGTTATTATCCGTTCTATTTTGGCCCCGACCAGTATTTTTATAACGATGGCCTGTACTACCGCCAGCAGGATAATGAATATACCGTGGTTGAGCCGCCTATAGGCGCAACTATTGATAGGTTGCCATCAAAGGCACAGCCTATTGCCATAAACGGCATGCAGTATTATGAATTGAACGGCGTTTATTACCAACCAATAACCCGCGACGACGGCACATTGGTTTATCAAATTGCCGGTAAAGATGGTGAATTGACTACTGACGACGTAAACGCGACCTCGCCTGACGACCTGCCACAGGTTGGAGACCTGGTTGATAATTTACCCGAAGGTTGTAAAGCCATAAGGCTTAATAACCAAAAATATTATGTTTCGCAGGAAGGCTATTACTTTCAGGACGCGATTGACACTAATGGCGATAAAGTATTTAAAATTGTGGGTACCCCTACAGACGGCCCGGGCAATTAAATAACGCCGGCTAAAATTTAAAAAGGGTGAGGGCTTAGGCTTTCGCCCTTTTTTGTTTGTAAACATTAACGCGCCTTAAAGGTTAAACCTACATGAAAGTACTGGTATTAAACTGCACATTAAAGCCCTCGCCGGAGGCCTCAAATACCGAGGCCCTGGCGGCCGAAGTAATCAAAGAGCTCGAAAAACTAGGCGCAAAGGTTAAGATGATCCGTGTCGCAGATTATAATGTCATTACCGGCAGCAAATCAGACATGGGCGAAGGCGACGCCTGGCCCGCGATATTAAAAGATCTTCTGGCAAGCGACATCTTAATTATGGCTACACCAACCTGGATGGGCACTTTATCAAGCATGGCTATGCGGGTTATGGAGCGGATTAACGGGCTCTACCCTGCCCGCGACAAAGAGGGCCGCCCGGTAACTTACAACAAGGTAGCCGGTTTTGTAGTAACCGGCGAAGAAGACGGCGCACGCCATGTAGTTGCCGAAATGGCACATGGGCTGATGGACGTTGGCTTTACCATTGCCCCGCAAAGCTATACCTACTGGAACAACGGCCCCGGCCCGGGCGATAAATACCTCGAATCAAATTTCAGAAAAGATTGGTCGATAGCCACCGGTAAGCTGGTAGCCGCAAATGTTATCGCGGTAGCAAAAGCTTTAAAGGAAACCCCGATACCGCCTCCCCCTAAATAGTTATTTGATTTCCGTTGAGCAGGCCGCGGCCCGGCGTACTGCGGTAAGCACTATTGTTTCTGATAATTCGTTTTATCTTTACACTTTAAGTTTATAGCTATGAATACCAGAAACCATCTTGCCGGCCAAACCAAACGCTTTTATTTATTGCTGATTTTTTGTTTGTTTGGCGCGCCGTCATTTGCGCAGGGTTTAAAAGTAGCGGTAGCTGCCAATTTGCAATCTGTCATTACGGTTCTGCAGAAAGATTTTAAGCAAAAAACCAATATTGATATCGACCCTATAGTTGGTTCATCGGGCAAGCTGGTTGCGCAAATAAGGAACGGTGCGCCGTTTGACGTTTTTTTATCGGCCGATATGAGTTTCGCTCAATCGTTACTTCAGGATGGATTTTCGGCTGCCGAGCCCGTTGTTTATGCCTATGGCAACCTGATTATTTGCAGCACCCGCAACATCGGCTTTGAAAACTGGGAGCGCACCATGCTAACCCCGCGGATCAAAAAAATCGCAATAGCTAATCCATCCGTTGCGCCTTATGGCTTGGCAGCTGAAGAGCTGTTAAAGAAAAAAGGCATCCTGGATAATGTTAAAAGTAAAATGGTTTATGGCGAAAGCATAGCGCAGGTGAACACCTATATAACCACAGGAGTGGTTAGTGTTGGTTTTACGACGCAGGCTTTGGTAAAAGACCGGGCCAATAAAACTACCCTTTACTGGAAGCTGATCAACCCTGCGGAATACGCACCCATAAAACAGGGCATGGTTGTTTTAAAACACGGCGAAACCAACCCGGATGCCGCTAAATTTTACCGCTATATTTTAAGCGCCGGCGCCAAACGTATATTTGAAAAATACGGTTACCGCGTAAAATAGTTAACTAACAATAATGGACCTGTCACCAATCTGGCTCACGTTAAAACTGGCATCAATTACCACCCTGTTATTACTGATAGTTGGGCTGCCGGTAGCACGGTGGCTGTCAAAGGGCCGGTCATTTTTAAAAACTATTATCGAAGCTGTTATTACGATGCCGCTGGTATTGCCGCCATCGGTATTGGGCTTTTACTTATTGCTTGCCTTTAGTCCGCAGCATGGTTTGGGCAGGTGGCTGCAGGATGCTTTTGATGTGCAATTTGTTTTTTCATTTAAGGGGCTGGTGCTGGCGTCATTTATCTACAGTATGCCCTTTATGATCGGGCCCGTTAAGTCGGCCCTGCAGCAATTACCGGCCTCGCTCGCACAAGCCTCATATACGCTGGGGAAAACCCGCTGGCAAACCTTTAAAAGCGTTTTGTTGCCCAATATTAAGCCATCACTGCTAACAGCCGTGGTGCTAACCTTTGCACATACCCTGGGCGAGTTTGGTGTGGTGCTGATGATTGGCGGCAATATCCCTGGTGTTACCCGCGTTGCATCCATTGCCGTTTATGACTCGGTTGAGCGCATGGACTATGCCGCGGCAAATACCTATTCGGTCATTCTGTTTACCATTACGTTTATAATGGTAATAAGTGTTTTTGTTTTTAATAAATACCAGGCTAAATCCCCGTTAGAATGATAGCTGTAGCGATAGAGAAAAACTTAAAGGTTTACCGGGGTAAACACGTGCTTAAAATAAATCATCAGTTTAAGACCGGCAGCATCACCAGGATCTACGGGCCGTCGGGCGCCGGTAAAACCACGTTGCTGAAAATTATCGCCGGTTTGATTGATCCTGAAAAAGGAACCATCAGGGTTAACAATGTTCCCTGGCTGGATACCGGGGCGAACATTAGCCTGTCGCCGCAAAAAAGAATGCCGGGCTTTGTTTTCCAGGATTACGCCCTCTTTCCCAACATGACGGTTTTGCAACACCTGGAATATGCAACCAACAACCGCGACTGGATAAACCGCCTTTTACTTTTAGGCCAACTGGATACTTTGGCAGATCATAAACCCATACACCTTTCGGGCGGGCAGCAGCAACGGCTGGCCATATTAAGGGCGCTGGCTATAAAACCCAGGTTATTGTTAATAGATGAGCCGTTTTCGGCCCTTGACCCGGCGATGAAAGCCGAATTAATAACCGGTTTAAAGCCTTTGTTTGCAGAGCTGCAAGCCACGGTTTTAATTGTGAGCCATAACCCGGTTGAGCTGGAGGGGCTGGCTGACGGGGAGCTGTATATTCAACCATTATAAATCTCCAGATAAGGAGACTTCTTAAACTACACGGGAAGATTAGCGACGACGCTTACTGCGCCACCGACACAATGATCTTATCCAGGTTATGCAAATAACGCCTGCCTGTTTTAAAATCCATCATAGAGGTCATTTGCAGGCTTTCTTTCATATCGGCGGCTTTTACGCCGTTCTTTTCCGTCAGGATGTATACATGGTTACCAACCTCGGTATTGTACAGTTCGTTCCACGAGTAAACCACCTTATAGCCATCGGCACCGACAAACTGAAAGTATACCGTACTTAAAAGCTTAGGGCTGCTTACATCAAAAACCGTATGGCTCAGCACATCCTTTATTAAAATGCCTTTTAATTTATCATCCTGGTGTTTGAACGCGCCGGTATGGTCGGTAACTTTAATATCGCCAATAGTTTGTATAATATATTGCTTTAAGGAGTCTATGGTGATAACCGACTCTTTTTTTACCTTGCCTATAATGCTGAATTTGAAGGTTTGCTGCGCAGATGCCGCAGTGGTAAAAAAGGCAAGCAATACCAAAAGCTTTTTCATGGATGGGTTTTAAAGGCCCTAATATAATAATATAAAAATTGCCTGTATTTTGATAGTTGTAAACAATGCAGCGGTTAAAAAAAGCGGGGATATCTCCCCGCTCCGTAATTTTACATTTTGTCCATCTTGCCGGTATCCTTAACCATCTTTCCGCGCGCCATTTTCTTATCCATTTTTTTGTCCGCTTTCTTATCCATTTTAGACATCCTGGACATTTTACCCATCTTGCCGGTATCAGCTAACATCGGGCGGACAGAACGCGCCTGCAGATTTAAGCCAAAAGTTGTTACGATTGCACCTGTGATCAGGATTTTTGAAATAATTGATTTCATGTTGTTGTGGTTTTTATGTGTTTTTCCGGCTTAGTCGCAAGTAAAACCACAACCTTACAATAAAATTATTTTTTATTTAATTCTTCTTCAATACGCTGCTGCAGATCTTGTTTAAAGCCGGCGTTTAAATGTACATCGCTATTGTTTGAGCTTTTTAAAAACTGTTGCACCATTTTGTTTATCAATTGGCTTTGTTTGTCAAATACACGGCAAACAGAGCAGCCCGCCAAATGGATATGCAGTTCTATCTTTTCACGAAGCGTAAGCTTGTCAATCAGCTTTTTCTCTATTAAAAAAGTAGCCTGTTTACAGTTATATTGTATTTTTTTTATCGGCCCCATTTTAAATCCATGTTTTTTGAAGGCATGCCCTCAGGTTAAGTTTCGTACGATGAATAATTACCCAAAAGTTAGCTGACGTGACCTTTAGTTCCGTACAAATATTTTCGGTCGACTCATCCTCCATGTGCTTCATGGTAAAAACCGCCAGCCATAATGCGGGTAATTTTTTCAAACATTGTTGCAGCACCAGGTTAAATTCTTTGTTGTGCAGGGGGTCATGATCCTCAATGCCAAATTCTTTTGGCCGGTGTTCTTCGCGCCAATGGCCATCTGCCGGATAAAAAAAATCTTCCTGCTCTTGCTCGGCAGCCCTTATCGTAACGTTATTAAGTCCAGAGGACCGCCTGCGATAGGTATCAATGATTTTGTTTTTTAAGATGGCTGTTAACCAGGTTCGTTCGGTACTTTTACCCTCAAACATATCGGCCCGTTCCAATGCAGCCAAAAAAACTTCCTGCACCAGGTCGCGCGCCTGTTCTTCGTCATTAAGGCGGGCTAATGCATAGGCATATAGGTAATCGGCATAATTGTCAACCCATTTATGCGGGTTAAGTAAGGAGGACGTGGTGGTGGCTAACATCTCTATTTTATCCGGTAAATATTATATCAGTCGTAAATAAGCTGTAAACCTTACAATAAATGTCAGGTTAAATAAAATTATTAAATTTATTGTAAGGTTTACAATGCCGGGCCGACCAATTGCGTATATACATTTATTAACTTTCATTAAAATGAAAAAGCTAAAAATATTTATTATAGCAGTTGCCGTTATGTTGCTTGCAATTGTTACCCCGGTATTTAGTGCCGCAAAGCCAACTAACTATGCAACTGCGGGGAAAGGCTTCGCAGTGATCGAGCTGTTTACCTCCGAGGGCTGCTCAAGCTGCCCGCCGGCTGATGAACTGGTAGCCAGGATCCAAAAGGAATATAATGACCAGCCTGTTTACATCCTGGCATTTCATGTAGACTACTGGAACCGACTTGGCTGGCGCGACATATTCAGCAGTGCTGACTACACTAAAAGACAAGGCGCTTATGCGCAATACCTGCACCTGCCGCAGGTTTATACGCCGCAAATAGTGGTTAACGGCAAAAAAGAATTTGTAGGCTCAGAAGAAGGCACATTGCGCAATGCTATTAAGGCGGGCCTGCAAAAGCCGTCAACGGCACAAATAACGCTAAGCAATGTTAAGGCCGGCGCACAAAAATTAACGCTGCATTACCAGGCAGCGGGTAACGGCGACAACAGCCGGTTGCTGCTGGCCCTGGTACAAAAATCGGCGCAAACCAGCGTAAAAGCCGGCGAAAATAAGGGGCGTAACCTGGCACATGTTCAGGTTGTCCGCCAGCTGCAGGGCAGTCTTTTAAGCAACGGCAAAAGCGGCGACGAAAGCCTGGTCCTGCCCAAAGACTTTAACCCGCAAAACTGGGAGATCATTGGCTTGCTGCAAAACACAACAACCGGCGAAATTATCGGCGCTGCCAGACAAGCACTTGCATCGGCGGGTTAATCTCGGGACAGCATTAAAATATTATCATTAAATTCAATCCGTGAAACAGATCAAAGAAAAACATTCATTAGCCATGCGCTGGTGCCATTGGGTAAACTTCCCGATGCTGTCTGTCATGATATGGAGCGGGATGCTGATCTACTGGGCCAACGACGAATATAAAGTCACCCTGTTTGGTCATACCTTTTTTAAGTTCTTCCCTGATTGGTTCTACACTAAATTTCACCTGGTACACCGGTTGTCAGAAGGCATGGCGTTCCACTTTTTATTTATGTGGTTCTTTATCCTTAACGGGGTGTTTTATGTGGCTTACACCCTCGTATCGGGCGAGTGGCGCGAGCTTGTCCCTCAAAAAAAGTCATTTAAAGAGGCCTGGCAGGTATTGCTGCATGATCTGCATATCCGCAAAATGGCGCCCCCGCAAAAAAAATATAATGCCGCCCAGCGGATAGCCTATACCGCCATAATTGTAATGGGTATCGGCTCGGTGGTTACCGGTTTAGCCATATACAAACCCGTGCAGTTTTATTATTTAACCTGGTTATGCGGCGGCTATCATTTTGCGCGCATTATCCATTTTGTGCTAACGCTGGGCTATGTTTTCTTTTTTGTGATCCATGTGGTGCAGGTTTTCCTGGCGGGATGGAAAAACTTTAGTTCGGCAGTTACCGGGTTTGAGGTTATTAACACCAAACCCATTATTGAAAAAGCCCATGACGAAGAAAAAAGTTAAACAATCGCTCACCATCGACCAAAAAATAAACCGGCGCACCTTTATATCGTTTGGTGTTTTTGGGGCGGCAGTTGCCGGCGGCGTATTTGGGTGGAAGTGGCTGTACAACTCGCCGGATGAGGTAAAAGGGATTACCGGCGGCCAGCGGGTGCCGTTGCGCCGTGCGCTCAATAAAACAGAGATCGCCGTTCGCCGCCTGTTTTATAATGAAAACCACCTGGTTAAAACCTATCCAAAATCAATGGCGGCCAAAAACGTGCGCTATAACAGCGACATCGGCATTGAAGACAATAAGCCGTTTGATATAGCCGCCTGGAAACTGGAAGTTAAAAAACAAAATGGCGAAACATTAAATGTTACCCTGGCCGATTTAAAGGCCCTGCCCAAAACTGAGATCGTTTTTGATTTTAAATGCGTGGAGGGATGGGACCAGATCTCTTACTGGGGTGGCGTAAGGCTGATTGACTTTATAATGCATTATAACCTTCACGACCAAACGCGGCTGCAATACGTGGGTATGGAAACGCCCGATAAGACCTATTATGTTGGCATTGATATGCCCAGTGCCATACACCCGCAAACCCTGCTGGCCTATGAGGTTAACGCCAAACCATTGCCGCTTGACCATGGCGCACCGCTAAGGCTCATCATCCCGGTTAAGTATGGCATAAAAAACCTGAAACGCATTGGCACCATAAGCTTTAGCAATGCCCGGCCGCGTGATTACTGGGCCGAATTGGGGTATGATTATTACTCGGGCTTGTAGCCATACCTTGAAATGAATACCGGGTACGCTTTATAGCTATCAACCGTGCACGCCGCTCTTTCTATCTTTCCTTACAAAAAATTACTGCTGCTTAAAATTGGTTAACTAACAACTACTGTTATATTAGTATATTAATTTCAATAAAGTATGCTGGTAGACGACGAAGAAACAAACAGAAACTACAAAATTCATTGCCTTGAAATAGCCATGAGCGAGCTTCAGAATGAAATGCAGGGTTATAAGGAACGGTTGAAAGAGTTTATGTTTTTAAGAGAAGATTTTCATGAAATAATTGAGAATAAAGATAAACACCCCTCGCGCATATTTTTATTAAAGCGTTATTTTTAAACTGATTACAACACGCTGTGCGATAACCGGCATAGCCCTTTCGCCGAAACCATACCGCACCTAACAGATAACCGTTGGTATGCCCAACATTACTCCTTACCAATCCTTTACCAGGCTATTGCTGTAAGAAAGACTCCACTCTTTTCTGGCTTAAATCTGTTATAACCGACAAGGGGCTATTTCTAAATAAATAATATTTTATATAATTAATTTATAATTGCTTGAATATTATCGTGTTGGTTAAATATGTTATTTACTGGCACGGTCGTTGCCTATGGGGTTGCAACTAAGGAAAAACGAGGATGATAATATTGAATGATAGTTTACACGTGTTTATTATAACGATGATAATGGTGTTAGGAGTTGGCGGAGCGTTAATAACAGGCGGAAAATTTGACTTCTGGTCATCGCGTTTAATAAACGAAAAACGCCGCAGGCTGACCCGAATCTTGAAGCAAAAGCAGCACTCCATCAAAAATTAACCCACATCATTTTAACTTTAAACAGCGCCGGCGTTCCTTAACAGGCGGGGATACGTTAACCGTAAACGCCCACGGGAACCGGCAACTAAAGATTATGACCGTACATTTTTTTAACAACAACATACCAGAAGCCAGGTTTGAACTGAGGTGGGGAAACGAAGGGCACAAAACCCCCTCTATAAAATTAAGCCCGGGCGATATGGCTTCTTTTGACCTGGATGTTTTTAGTGAGATACCTGATGGTGCCTATTGCCGGGCCTATGCCTGCCAGGTAGGTACTGATCTGGCCAAACAATCGTCCATTAGGTTTAAGTATGTAAAAGGGCGCGGCTTTGGCGGCACGTTTGAGTTTTGCAAACGGTTATTTGGGTTAGGGTTAACCTATTACCGCCCTGTTAACGAGCCGGAGCTATCTGTTTATAACGCCAATCGATAATATACTTGATTGGGCACACTGTCCGTTCTGGCAAGCGTGTAGTTGTCTGTGGGGGCACAGACAACGGGGTGGTCCTATTTCGTGCTTCGTGTCCTAACAGACAGCAAGCAGTCAGTGCAGAGGATATTAAAAGTTATTTACGCTTCCTGAACTTCCAGCATTCCACTCAATAACTCAACCGCTTCGGTAATCCCCATTACCCCTTCAATACTTAAACGTAGGGTGTTTTTTACTTCTTTTAAATTGGTGCGGCGCGGGTTGGCCTGCACAAAGTTGAGCACATTGCGAAAAGCCGCGGTTTCAAAGTAAGGCGATTGCTGGTTGGTAATGAAATAGCCGCGTAACACGCCTTTTTTTAGTGATATTTTTTCAAAACCTATGGCTTTGCCGGTCCATTGCAGGCGCATGGTATTGAGCAGGTCGTTTACCTGCGGAGGTATCGGGCCGAAGCGATCATGCAGCTGTTGTTGAAATGCTTGCAGTTCGGCCTCGTTTTCCAGTTTTGACAGGTCAGAATATAAGTTATACCGCTCTGATAAGCTGGTTACGTATTCGTTAGGGATCAGGATCTCCAGGTCGGTATCAACCTGTGTATAGGCTACAAACGGGCGCGGTTTATCATCAGGAAACAAACCTTTAAATTCGTCGTCCTTTAACTCGTGTATGGCTTCGTCCAGTATTTTATGATACATCTCAAACCCTATTTCGGCAATAAAGCCGCTTTGTTCGGCGCCTAACAAATTTCCGCTGCCGCGGATATCCAGGTCGCGCATAGCAACATTAAAGCCGCTGCCGAGGTCTGAAAATTCTTCAATGGCGCTCAGGCGTTTACGGGCCTCGTTGGTCAGGGTTGACAATGGCGGGCTCAGCAAATAGCAATAGGCCTTTTTATTGCTCCGGCCCACCCGGCCGCGCATCTGGTGCAGGTCGCTCAGCCCAAACATGTGCGCGTGGTTAATAATAATGGTATTGGCATTGGGGATATCCAGTCCGGCCTCAATAATGGTGGTGGCTACCAATACATCATACTCGTTGTTCACAAATTTCAGCATCACATCTTCCAGCGCGTCGCCCTCCAGCTGGCCGTGGGCTATGCCGACGCGTGCGCCCGGCACCAGTTTATGGATCATGCCGCCCAACTGCGGCAGATCACTTACCCGGTTATGGATAAAGAACACCTGGCCGCCACGTTCAAGTTCAAATTCAACGGCTTCTTTTATCAGCTTATCATTAAACACATGCAGCTCGGTAACAACCGGCTGGCGGTTTGGCGGCGGGGTTGATATAATAGAAAGATCGCGCGCGCCCATCAGCGAGAAATGCAGGGTACGCGGAATAGGTGTCGCTGTCAATGTCAACGTATCTACATTGGCGCGCATTTGTTTGAGTTTCTCTTTGGTGCTTACGCCAAATTTTTGTTCCTCATCAATGATCATCAGGCCAAGGTCCTTAAACTTTACATCCTTACTTACCAGGCGGTGCGTGCCGATAATAATATCAACCTTACCCTCTTTTAGCTTCTCTAAAGTTTCCTTGATCTGCTTGCTCGATTTAAAGCGGTTAACGTAATCGATATTACAAGGGAAGCCTTTCAGGCGCTCGCTAAACGTTTTATAATGCTGGGCGGCTAAAATGGTCGTCGGTACCAATATGGCAACCTGCTTGCTGTCGGCAACGGCTTTAAACGCCGCGCGGATGGCAACCTCTGTTTTACCAAAGCCCACATCGCCGCAGATCAGGCGGTCCATCGGGTGCGGGGCCTCCATATCCTTTTTAAAATCGGTGGTAGCTTTTTCCTGGTCGGGGGTATCCTCGTAAATAAAGGATGCTTCCAGCTCGGTTTGCAGATAGCTGTCGGGCGAAAACGAGTTGCCCACCTGCGATTTACGCAGGGCATAAAGCCTGATCAGATCGCGGGCTATATCTTTAACTTTTTTTTTTGTTGTTTTCTTCAGCTTTTCCCACGTATCAGTACCCAGCTTGTTCATCCGGGGTACGGTGCCTTCTTTGCCGCTATATTTTGAAATGCGGTTAAGCGAGTTGATGTTTACATACAACAGGTCGTTATCCGCATAAATTAAGCGGATCATCTCCTGCTGCTTGCCGGCAACTTCTACTTTTTCCAAACCGGCATATTTACCAATGCCATGGTCAATATGGGTAACATAATCGCCGGGCTTTAGCTCGCGCAGTTCTTTCAGCGTGATAGCCTGCGACCGCTGGTAACCTTTTTTAAGCTTGTATTTATAGTAACGATCAAAGATCTGTTGATCGGTATAAGCAGCCAGGTGCTGTTCGCGGTCCACAAACCCTTCGCGGATAGAAACGCTTATCGGTGTAAACTTTACGGTTTTATCCAGGTCCTCTAAAATGGCGTAAAGCCGCTCTACCTGTCGCGCCGAATCCGTAAGGATAAAATTCTCTATCTTTTCGGTTTCATTGTTTTTAAAGTTATGGATGAGCAGGCTAAAGTCTTTATTGAACGATGGCTGCGGCCGAAGATCAAAGCTGATAGTTTCGGTAGGCTGATAGAAGAACTGCTTGCCAAATTCAATTACAGGGTAGTCATGCAACTGATCGGCAATTAGCTTCTCATCCGTAAAACCAAACTTGGGGTCTATCCAATCCGGGTTTTGGTTTTTTTCATCGGCCGATAAAGCCTTCCATAGCTGGGTGGCTTTTTTATAGCCCGACTGGATAATATCAAACGTAAACTGTACGTCTTTGATCCAGATCTGGGTATCATCGTCAATATATTCTAATAGGGATATATTACTTTCTGTTAAGAATTTTGATTGTACATTAGGCACAATGGTAATGCTCTTTACCTGCTCAACAGATAATTGGCTCTCGATCTCAAACGTCCGGATCGACTCGATCATATCGCCCCAAAACTCAACCCGGTAGGGTAGCTCGTGCGAGAAAGAGAAGATATCAACAATACCGCCGCGGATAGAGAACTGCCCCGGCTCGTATACAAAATCAACGCGGTCAAAATCGTACTCCACCAAAAACTCGTTGATAAAATCAATGCTCAGCTTATTGGTAACGGCGATCTCAAGGGTGTTTTTTTCTAATGATGCACGGTCGATCACCTTTTCGGCCAGGGCCTCGGGGTAGGTTACGATCAGCTGCCCAAATTCAGACGAGTGGTTTAGCTCGTTCAACACCTCGGCGCGTGCTAAAACATTGCTGCTATCGGGCTGGGTAAACTCAAACGGTTTGCGGTATGATGACGGGAAAAGTAAAACTTCTTTACCGGTCAAATTTTCCAGGTCGGCCTGGAAATAGCCAGCTTCTTCGCGCTCGGGTAGTACAAACACCATGTGCTTATGCTGCAAAAAATACAATGCTACCGCCATGGTCGCATCACCCGATCCGACCAAACCACGAAGCTGTATCCTTGGATTTTTTGACGCGTTTAAGGCTTTTGCAAGTGCCGTAATCCGGTCATCAGCTTTATATCTTTCTAATATATCACGGATGTTCAAAACGGTGCAAAGATAGGTAAAAAGGATTGCCGATTAATGTTGATTTACGGATTACGCTGATTTTTTCGGCTGGCCGGCCGCTTTTAAAAAGGGGCTTATGCCGTTTAAAATTTAATTAAACAAAACAATCTCCCCTTAAAAATCCTTTTTATGATAGTTTAACAACGTATGGCATTTATGACCCGTATTAAATTACAACTCACAACTTTTAACCTAATACTCAAATAAAATGAAAAATGCATTAATATGGGGCGCCGTTATAGGGGTACTAAGCGCTGCCTGGTTATTTATTACACATGCAATGGGTTATGATACTTATGACGATAAAACGGCACCTTTCGAGTATCTGTCTATCCTTATACCTGTAGCGGGCCTGTTTTTTGGTGTAAAAGGTTATCGCGATCATGAGCTTGGCGGCAACATGGGCTTTTTAGAAGCGCTGATCCAAAGCTTCAAGATCTTATTATTTGGTGGTATCCTGGCCGTTTTTGCCGGTATAGTTTATATCAATTATATACAGGCGGGCAATAACTTTACCGCTTTTTCGGGCCGTATGTTTGGCGCACTGTTGGTTGGATTATTGTCTTCATTAGCTGTATCTTTGGTTTTGGCAACAAAATCAAACAAGGTTGATTAAGTTTTTAAAAACAAACTTCGAACTTATTTTTTGGATTGCGGCTTTGATAGCGTTGGGCATAACTAACCCTGCTATCGGGTCGCAATATTCGTTATGCCCGCTTAAGGCTGTGGGTATAACCTGGTGCCCGGGCTGCGGCATCGGCCACGCCATGTCCTGGCTGCTGCATGGTGATTTGATTAGATCGTGGCGCGCCCATTGGCTGGGGGTTCCGGCTTTGCTGATTATCACTTACCGGATTTTTACTCTCGGCCGCAACCTGTTTAGGCTTAAAAAAGAATTTCGGTTTAATTAATACAGAAGGATTCACCGATACCCACACTTTCTCCATACATTTTCACCGCCCAAATTACCGCGCTTACCGAGTTGTTTACCCGCCCTGCCCATTTTGCGTAGGCCGATATTTAGTTCTATATTAGTTTTGGGGTATAAATAAAAACAATTACTAAAAACCAACATCATGAATATGCAACAAAATCCGTATATGAACCTTTCGGGCATTACAACAGAAGAATTAGCCGTTTTACAACAAGCTACCGCCGGGCTTAATGACGACCAAAAAAAATATTTCTTTATGATCTACTCGGGCAAACGTAAAAGCCCGCAGGACATGTTGATATTTTCTTTAATCGGTTTGTTTTTGTTACCTGGCCTGCAACGTTTTATTACCGGGCAAATAGGTATGGGTATATTGTATCTGTTTACCGTGGGTTTGTGTTTTATAGGTTCAATTATGGACTTAGTTAATCACAAAACTTTAGCCTATGAATACAACCAGAAAATGGCTTTCGAAAGTTTTAACCTTGCTAAAATGGGTAACTAATCATCCGTAGGGGCCAAACCCCGATCTATTATATATTTTGGAAACTGTGAAGACGCAAAAGACATTTGCGTCTTTACTTGTTTAATAGGATTTTTGGTACTTTTATCCAACATCGGTGTAATCAAACAAACACCCGTGCAATCCTTTTTCAAAATGAAACTATCCCAACTTACCACCTATCTTGAAAGCATTGCCCCGCTGGCTTACCAGGAAGATTATGACAATGCCGGCCTTATTGTTGGTAACCCCGACCAGGAGATCCACCAGGTTTTAATATCGCTGGATTGTATTGAGGCCGTAGTTGATGAGGCAATTGCCACCAATTGCCAGGTAATTGTATCGCATCATCCCATTGTGTTTAAAGGATTAAAGAAATTTAACGGCAAAACCTATGTAGAGCGGGTAGTCGAGAAAGCTATCCGTAATAATATTGCGCTTTACGCCATCCATACCAATTTAGACAGTGTAATGACCGGCGTAAACGCCAAAATTTGCGAAACGCTGGGATTGGAGAATACGCATATTTTATCGCCCAAACAGGGTTTACTTAAAAAGCTGGTTACCTATGTACCCACCAGCCATGTCGACCAGGTGCGCAATGCGCTGTTCCATGCCGGGGCCGGCAACATTGGCAATTATAGCGAATGCAGCTTTAATGCCGAGGGCACGGGCACATTTAAGGGCAACGAAGACAGCGACCCGTATGTGGGCCAGCCAGGCATACGCCATACCGAAGAGGAAACGCGCATAGAAACCGTCTATCCGGCCAACCTGGAGAGTAAAATATTAATGGCGCTGATTTTGGCGCATCCGTATGAAGAGGTTGCTTATGATCTTTACGCCTTAACCAATCAGCACCAGCAGGTAGGGGCCGGCATGGTGGGCGAGCTGGACCAGGCCATGGACGCCGAAGAGTTTTTATATCACCTTAAAGAAAAAATGCACGCGCATGTAATACGCCACACGGCTTTTACCGGTAAGTCAATTAAAAAGGTTGCCGTTTGCGGCGGTTCAGGCGGGTTTTTGTTAAAGCAGGCTATGGCTGCCGGCGCCGATATTTTTATCACCGCCGACTATAAATACCACGAGTTTTTTGACGCAGACGGCAAAATTATCATTGCCGATATCGGCCATTTTGAAAGCGAGCAGTTTACCCAACAACTGCTGCATGAACTGATCCATGAAAAATTTGCCGAACTGCCATTGCGGCTAACCAGTGTTAATACTAATCCGGTTAAGTATTTTATGTAGGATCCTGCCCCGTTTTTCCCTTGGTAAAATAAGGCGTTCATGAGCATATCGCCGTTTAGAAGGGTGAAAAACAGCAATTTACAATTGAATTATAAAATATTTTAAAAAAGTTGTATCTTTGCCATCCGTTTATAAAAAGAAATAAGTATAAATCCCGTCAAAATAATGGAACAAACCGTAGAACAAAAGCTTAAAGCGTTATACGAATTACAAACCATCCACACTAAAATTGATAAAATTCGCCAGATAAGAGGTGAATTACCTATGGAAGTTGCCGACCTTGAAGATGATGTTGCAGGTTTGGAAACCCGTATACAAAAAATCAAGGCCGAACTGGATGATCTGGAGGATGATATTGTTACCCGTAAAAACCTGATCAAAGATGCGCTGGCCAATACCAAGAAATATGAAGCCCAGCTTAACGAAGTAAAAAACAACCGCGAGTATGATGCGATCTCGAAAGAGATTGAAATACAAGGGTTAGATATACAGGTAAGTGAGAAAAAAATACGTGAATTTGGTTTTGAGATCGCTTCAAAAACCCAGGTTTATGAAAAAGCGCTTGCTGATCTGGAAGCCCGCAAAAGTGACCTTCAGGCTAAGAAAGATGAGTTAGGCACCATTACCGCCGAAACTGAAAAAGATGAAAACGAGTTAACAACACAAGCAGATAAAGCCGTTAAAAATATCGACGAGCGTTTACTGGTTGCTTATAACCGTTTACGTCAAAATGCTAAAAACGGCCTGGCCGTAGTTACCATCCAGCGCGATTCATGCTCAGGATGCTTTAACCAGATCCCGCCTCAGCGTCAGTCTGATATCCGTCAACGCAAAAAAGTTATTGTTTGCGAGCATTGCGGCCGTATCCTGATTGATGAGCAAATGGCGCTTGAAGCAGAAACTGCAACCGTATAATAAGGCAATACAGCTATATCAAAAAGCGTCCGTCATTAATTTTGACGGACGCTTTTTGTATATATTAGGGTTACATCTGTGTTAAAATATATATATTTAACCGATGCTAAAAGCGCGCTTAATTTACTTGATCCTTATTTTAATGACGGTGGTTGCCGGCCTGGTCTCGCGCGAATTATCGTCCACCGTTGTCCCTTTATTTGTTGGTGATATTTTATGGGGATTAGCCGTTTTTTTATTAATGCGGTTTATATTTATACAAAAGCCACTAACATTTACCATAATAGTAAGCTTAATTTACGCTTACGCCACCGAGTTTAGCCAGCTTTACAGCGCCCCCTGGATTGATAATTTACGCCAGACATTTTTAGGCAAAGTACTGCTGGGAGAAACTTTTTTTATTGGTGACCTGGCCAGCTACACCATCGGCATTGGCCTTGGCGTATTGGTTGAATTGTCATTACGCACTTTGATCACGAGTATGTATCCTTCGGTTGACTAATTAGCATGGCGCGCCCGGCGGAGATACCTTTATCCCTCCAGTAAAAATACAAACAGCTCTTTAGGGCCATGTGCGCCTAACACCAGGGTTTTTTCAATATCGGCGGTACGGCTTGGGCCGGTAACGTTTGAGATCATGGATGGCATGTGGGCGCCATATTTCTTTTTGATCAGCGCAAAGCCGTCTTTAAGGTCAGGCACCAGTTGCGAGGTGTAAGCCAGCACGATGTGTACCCCAGGGTATATACTTAGCCTGCGGCCCGCCGCATTAGCGTTTGACAGCATGATACTGCCATTGCGGGCAATCAGCGCTTCACAAAGGGTAAAGCCAACTTCGGCCTGTTCAAAATCTTTATCCGTCTCAAAAAACGGATATTCGTAGCGCGACAGTATTTCCTGCAGGGCCGGTTCCCAACAGTATATTTTGCGCCAGTTACGTTTTTCGGCCAGTTCTAAAAGCGTTTCAATAAACTGTACCTCGTCTTCGCAAAAGGCAAACTGGCCCTGTACGGCCATAAATTCTTCGGCAAACATTACATCCAGATTGTCGGGCGCAGGCGGATACATCGGCAGGTTCTCTAAATTAGGGTAGGGATTGTCCCTTTTCTCTAACAATGCCTGGCGTATCTTTTTAAGCAGTTTCTCTTTTGATGTAGTGATGTCTCTCATTATTGGTTTTTGAGCTTTGCGTCAAAAATAGCATAAAATAAAAAAGTCCTTAGCGTTGGGTTAAAAAACTTTTAGCTAAGGACTTTCGGTGATTATAATTTATTCGCCGCTGGCTTCTTTTTCTTCCGGGTTTCTTTCAAAAGTTCCGGAGTGGTCAACCACACCCTCGTGGGCTATTCCCTGCGCGGCGGGCTCCTGGTTAGATTCTGCCACACCGTTTACAAATTCATCATAAGTGGTACGGTGTTCAAACGGACGCTTGCCTAAGATCTCTTCAAGATCCGACTGGAACAGAATTTCTTTTTCCAACAGCTTGTCAGCCAGTTTGATCAGGCCCTCGCGTTTATCTAACAGCAATTGCTTGGTACGTGCGTAAACCTGGTTAATCTGGTTGCGCACTTCGTTATCAATTAATTCTGATGTTTTTTCTGAGTATGGTTTGTTAAACTGGTACTCGCCCTGGGTATCATTAAAGGACACATTACCAACCTTTTCATTCATACCATAGATAGTAACCATGGCGTAAGATAGTTTGGTGATACGCTCCAAATCATTCTGTGCGCCGGTTGATATTTTACCAAAGGTGATATCTTCTGCAACGCGGCCACCCATCGTCATACACATACCGTCTTCCAACTGCTCAATGGTGTATAAAAACTGTTCTTTAGGCAGGTATTGCGCATAACCCAGCGCGGCAACGCCACGCGGAACGATAGACACCTTAACCAACGGATCAGCATGCTCCAGGAACCAGCCTGCAATAGCGTGACCTGCTTCGTGGTAAGCCACAATGCGTTTTTCTTCGGGAGATATGATCTTGTTCTTTTTCTCCAGGCCACCGATAACACGGTCAATAGCATCCTGGAAATCCTGCATATCAACGGCCTCTTTGTTTTTGCGGGCAGCAATAAGCGCTGCTTCATTACAAACGTTGGCAATTTCTGCGCCGGCAAAACCAGGGGTTTGTGCCGACAGTTTTTTAGCGTCAACACCTTCGGCCAGTTTAACCGGTTTTAAATGCACTTTGAAGATCTGCTCGCGGCCTATCAAATCCGGTTTATCTATTGATACCTGGCGGTCAAAACGTCCCGGGCGCAATAAAGCCGAGTCCAGTACATCCGGGCGGTTTGTTGCGGCAAGGATAATGATGCCCGAGTCGGTACCAAAACCATCCATCTCAACCAATAGCTGGTTCAGGGTGTTTTCGCGCTCATCATTACCGCCAACGATATTGTTTTTACCACGGGCACGGCCAATGGCATCGATCTCGTCAATAAAAATGATACAGGGCGCTTTGTCTTTTGCCTGACGGAATAAATCACGTACCCGTGATGCACCAACACCAACAAACATCTCCACAAAATCAGATCCTGATAAAGAGAAGAAAGGCACCTGCGCTTCGCCGGCAACGGCTTTTGCAAGCAATGTTTTACCGGTACCCGGCGAGCCTACTAATAAGGCGCCCTTAGGTATTTTACCACCCAGGTTGGTATATTTTTTAGGGTTCTTCAGGAAATCAACAATCTCCATAACCTCCTGCTTGGCTTCTTCAAGTCCGGCAACATCATTAAAGGTTACAGATACCTGCGCTTCTTTATCAAACAGCGTAGCTTTTGATTTGCCGATATTAAAGATCTGTCCGCCCGGTCCGCCACCTGCGCCACCACTCATGCGGCGCATAATAAACATCAGCACCGCTGCGAATAATACAATCATGATTACGCTCTGCACCAAGCCGTTGGATAAAAGGCTGTCATGGGGTACATATTTAATACTTACCTTTTGATTGTCCGGCACATCTTTTTGCGCGTTGTTTATTGACTGCTTCAAACTCTCGAACGAGGCGTCAGTAAAAGTAAACTGCGGATCATTGCCGGTAGCGCCAAACCGCTGTTGCGCTTTTGCCACCTCGGCATATTGCGGTTTTTTTAAGCTGTCCTTTTTAATGTGTACATCAGCAACCAGATAATCGCCATTTTTATAAGCCTCTACATAATCAACATCACCCGGTTTAAGCATTTCGGTTTCAAAACGCTTAAAATCAATTTGTGAAGCAGTACCGTTATTTGAATAAAGCGCAACGGCTAATATACCGGCTATAGCAACGGCATATAACCACATAAAGTTAAATTTCGGTGGCTTGGGGGCTATTCGTTTATTGGGTATTTTGCGTATCGGTTTTGGTTTTTCCAATTTTTTGTCTTCCATTTCCTGTTTAAATCTCACTTATAATATAACATTTATAAGTTATGCAGCGTGTTAGGCGCTTTTATAACTTTTTATCTCGGCGTCTCCCCACAAATCTTCTACGCCATAATATTCACGCTTATCCGTACGGAAAACGTGTATCACTACATTTATATAATCTAATAATATCCACTCGCCGTATTCAAGGCCCTCTTTACGCCAGGGGTCCTGCTTTAGCGCTTTGTATATCTCTTCCTCAATACTGTTTGCAATTGCTTTAACCTGTGTGGTCGAGTCTGCATGACATATTACAAAGTAGTCTGTCACTGAACTGTGTAAGTTGCGAAGGTCTAACCTGACAATATCATTTCCCTTTTTTTCCTGTATGCCATGAATGGCTAATTCAGAAATATAGGCGGATTCATGGGTAGCTTTATTTTTTACCATCAAAAAGAATTAGTTTTGAACGTTTTTGAGTCTAGCATTATTATAACATTGCAAAATAACATATTTTCAGGATTATTCGTCGGACAAAATTTACTGACATTAAAAGAAGTTGACTCGACTAATAATTTCCTTAAAAACTTATTGTCAAATTCCAAGCCATTGCCTGAAGGAACGGTCATTATGGCAGAAACACAATTTGCCGGCCGGGGCCAGCAAAACAATAAATGGCATGCAGAGCCCGGCAAAAACTTAACTTTTAGTGTTTTGCTTAAACCCTCTTTTTTGGCTATTGCAGATCAGTTTGATCTTACCCGGGCCATAAGCTTAGGGGTTTACGACGCGCTGTACCCATTGCTGGGCGACCAGCTTAAAATAAAATGGCCCAACGATATTTATTATGGCGATAAAAAATTAGGCGGCATGCTCATTGAGAACTTATTGCAGGGTAACCAGCTAAAAAGCGCCATAATTGGCATAGGACTGAATATTAACCAGGAGAATTTCCCTGACGGAGCAGGCAACGCCACGTCTATAAAACAGATATTGCAGAAGGATTACGATTTACAGGCTATATTAGCAGACATTTGCAACAACATTGAGGCTTATTACCTTAATTTAAAGGCAGGGAAAACAGATCTGATCAGAAATACTTATTTAACCCGGCTATATGGATTTAATGAAATTAAACGTTTTAAGGTATCCGAAGTCGAATTTGAGGGTAAAATTATCGGTGTAAAAGAAAACGGGTTGTTGGTAATAAACCAAAACAATAAGGAAAGCACGTATAACTTAAAAGAGATAAAATTTTTAAACAACTAACATCCAATGAAAAAAGTATTTGCAATAATAGCCGCGTTGTTTTTAACAGCGGGCGCGTACGCGCAGATTTTAACGCCGGTAAAATGGTCATACGCCGCTAAAAAGACGGGCCCTACAACCGTAACGGTTTTTTTGAAAGCATCAATAGCCGATGGCTGGCATATTTATTCGCAAAATGTAAAAGATGGCGGGCCTATAAAAACGGCGTTTACTTTTGCCAAATCAAAAGATTATACACTGGCAGGTAAACCTGCCGAACCAAAACCCGTAACAAGATTTGAAAAAGCATTTAATATGGATGTGAGCTTTTTTGAGCATGAGGTTGTTTTTCAGCAAAAAATAAAATTAAAATCGCCTAAAGTAAAGGTAATAAAGGGCCAGTTGGAGTATATGACCTGTAACGACTCTAAGTGCCTGCCGCCAGAGGATGTGAATTTTGTTATCCCGTTAGGTAAATAATATGGCAATTACTAAAAACCTATTTGGCAGGACCGTTTTTTTTATATGCCTTACGGCGATGTTTTTTTTGGTTGGCGTAAAGCCGGTAAGAGCGCAATCTGCCGATACAGGCGGGGTAACGTTTACCAGCATTCCCACCGCTGCTGATAGCATAGCCACGCAAAAAAAAGCGCACCAGGCAACTGTAGCAAAGGCAGCAACTACTGTGGCCGCGCCGGTTACAGAAAAACCCAAAACCCTTTGGCAGATATTTATCGAAGGTTTTTTAGGCGGATTTGCCGCGGTAATTATGCCGTGTATCTATCCGCTGTTGCCGCTAACGGTTAGTTTTTTTACAAAGAAGGCGGGCTCAAGGGCCCGGGGTATCGGGCAATCCTTACTGTACGGCTTGTCTATAATTGTGATTTATGTTGCTTTGGGGGTAATGATATCGGCGGTGTTTGGATCAGATGCGCTTAATGCATTAGCAACAAACGGCATATTTAATATATTCTTCTTCCTGTTGCTGGTGGTGTTTGGTATCTCCTTTTTGGGTGCATTTGAGATCACGCTGCCCAGCTCGTTAGGCAACAAGCTGGATGCAAATGCTGATAAGGGCGGCATGGCCGGCATATTCTTTATGGCGGCAACGCTGGTTGTGGTCTCATTTTCATGTACCGGGCCAATTATAGGCACGTTATTGGTTGAAGCTGCCTCAAAAGGCGACAGGCTGGCACCTGCAGTTGGCATGCTTGGTTTTTCATCAGCATTGGCGTTGCCGTTTACGGCGTTTGCGCTGTTTCCGTCGGCTTTAAAATCATTGCCAAAATCAGGCGGGTGGTTAAACACCGTTAAGGTGGTTTTGGGTTTCCTGGAGATCGCTTTCGCTTTAAAATTCCTGTCGAACGTAGACCTTGCCTATCACTGGAACTGGTTTGACCGCGAGATCTTCCTGTCTATATGGATAGCCCTGGGCATATTGCTTGGCATGTATCTGTTGGGTAAGCTCAAATTTTCGCATGATAGCGACGTTCCGCACGTATCTATCCCGCGTTTCTTTTTCTCGGTGGTCGTTTTCGCCTTTGTAATTTATATGGTTCCCGGTTTATGGGGAGCGCCGTTAAAATCTATCAGCGCGTTTTTACCGCCAATGGCTACGCAGGATTTTGACCTGTCACAACTGCCGGCAGGTGGAAGTGCAGAAACCGGGCCGACTAAACAGTCAATTCTCGTAAAAAAATACGAAGCCAACTATACGCGCATAAAAACCCGCGGATTAGATGCCTGGTATGATTATGACCAGGCCCTGCAGGTGTCAAAAGAATTGCATAAACCGATAATGATAGATTTTACCGGGTTTAACTGTGTAAACTGCCGTAAAATGGAGGCTAACGTATGGTCTGACCCGCGGGTGTTTAACCGCTTAAAAAACGATTATGTTTTATTGCAGCTGGTAGTTGATGATAAGACTGCGCTTGAACCATCGGCGCAATTTACTTCAACTTATAGTGGCAAAAGGATTACTACCCTGGGCGGTAAGTGGAGCGATCTGGAAGCGTCGCGATTTAATGCCAATTCGCAGCCTTTATATGTTTTAATGGATAGTGACGGTAATATACTTACCGGCAAAGATGGCAAACCAATCCCGCCCTCGCCTGCTGATTATGATGTAGATAGCTACCTGAAATTTTTAGATAGTGGTATTGCAGCTTATCAAAGTGCGCAACAAGGCAAAAAATAATGTAAATTTGCGGCGCAAAAGGTGGTCTGCCTAAAAGCTGCACCGCCGCAAATACTAATAATATCTGCCAAATGACCTCAGTAAAAAAAATAGGACTTTTTACGTCCGGTAGTGACTCTCCGGGAATGAACGCTGCTATCAGGGCAGTTGTACGTACCGCTATATTTTATGAGATTGAGATTGCGGGTATCCGCCGCGGTTTTGAAGGAATGATCAATGGCGATATCTACACCATGGATACCAAATCTGTATCAAACATTATCCAGCGCGGGGGCACAATGCTTAAAACCGGCCGCAGCGAGCAGTTTAAAACCGCCGAGGGACGTAACCTGGCTTACCAGCAGCTTAAAAAGAATGGCATTAACGCATTAATTGCCCTGGGCGGTAACGGCACCCTTAAAGGCGTAAAAGAGTTTGGCGACGAATATCCTGATATTGCTATTATAGGCGTACCCTGTACGATTGATAATGACCTGCGCGGATCTGACTTTACCATTGGCTATGATACTGCCATTAATACCGTTATTGAAGCGGTAGATAAAATAAGAGAAACCGCTGAGTCGCACGACCGGTTATTTATTGTTGAAGTAATGGGGCGCGACTCGGGAATGATTGCCTTGCGCACCGGTATGGGCGTAGGCGCCGAAGCCATTATGGTGCCCGAAACCAAATCGGACATTAATGCTTTGTTTGATAGATTAGAGCGGGGCCGTAAGGATAAAACATCTAAAATTGTAATGGTTGCCGAAGGCGATGAGCCGGGCGGCGCCTTTGAAATCGGAAAGGCAATAATGAAAAGGTTCCCGCATTACGATACCCGGGTGTCTATCCTGGGCCACATACAGCGCGGTGGCAAGCCTACTTGTATGGACAGGGTGTTGGCAAGCCAGCTGGGTGTTGCAGCTGTTGAAGCGTTAAAAAACGGCCACTCCGGCGAAATGGTGGGTTTGATACATAACGATATCGCCTTTACCCCCTTTGGCCAGTCGGTTAAGCATCATCACGAAGTAAACGCCGAGTATATCAGAATTGTAGAGATGCTTTCTTTATAGTTCAATAAGGGTGGATCATAGTTCATAGCGTATTGGCTGTGAACTATGATCTGTCCACCAATCCGCTTACAAAAGCTTTTCTGCAACTTCTTTCCAGTTATTTACACGCTCATATTCTGTAAGTGATACATTATGCGGCGATGTAAATAAGAGTTTGCGGCCATTAAAGCGGGTAAAGTTTTTGGTGCGGTCGTCAATCATTATATCTGTATTAACAATTTTATAGCCGCAAAACATAATGTTGGTCCAGGATATAAACGGGAAATGATCGCCCAGCCACGCCTGCTTATCTTCCAGTGAATTTGGGAACTCGGTAGCCGCCGATACAATAAAGACCTCGTATTTTTCGTGCAGCGCTTCAACCACTTCGCGGCTGTCAGGTATCAGTTTTAAATCTCTGAAGAAGCCCTTACGGTTAATATACTCGCGCAGGGTGTGGTCCAGTTCAGGCGGCAGCAGTTCCCTAAACTCTTTACCATGCATTTGTTCAAGCGTATAGTTATAGCCATGTTCCTGTTGATAGATGTTGATGAACTTGTCAATCGGATCGGCGATAACCTCATCCATATCTATAGCGATGCTTAGTTTATTCATGCCGGCAAATTTCAGGGTTTTAAGTTAGAATGCCTTTTGAATTTTGAATTTTTTATTTCGAATTATATTGCTACCTTTGCGTCCCCGCTGAAATAAACTCCGGGGGAATGTTGAACACATAACTTAAAACAAAACATGGCAACTAAAATCAGATTGCAAAGACATGGTAAAAAGGGAAAACCTTTTTATTACATTGTAGTAGCAGACGCTCGTGCTCCGCGTGACGGACGCTTTATTGAGCGTTTGGGTTCATATAACCCAAACACAAACCCTGCAACTATTGACATTAACTTCGACAAAACCCTTAACTGGGTTAATGATGGTGCACAACCAACAGATACCTGTCGTGCTATCCTTGCTTACAAAGGTGTAATGTACAAAAAACACTTACAAGGTGGTGTTAAAAAAGGCGCTTTAACCGAAGAGCAGGCAGAAACTAAATTTGCTGAATGGTTAGATCAAAAAGACAGCAAAATCACCGGTAAAAAATCTGATTTAAATACAGCTAAAGATACAGCCCGCAAGGCTGCCTTGGTTGCTGAAGCTAAGAAGAAGGAAGATAAGGCTGCCGCAATTGCTGCAAAATACACTCCTCCTGCTGAAGAAGTTGAAGAAGAAGCGCCAGTTGCTGAGGAAGCAGAAGAAGCACCAGTTGCTGAAGCTGCTACTGAAGAAGCCCCTGCTGCAGAAGCAGAAGCTCCGGCTGCAGAAGCTGACAGCGCTGAATAATTTAACTGAACAACATTTATGCAATGGCGAAGCACCTACAGGTTCTTCGCCATCGTTATTTAAGGCCCTACCCCGCGCTCTTCAAAAAAAGAGAAGTGGGCTGTAAATTTAAACACAGGCAGATCTCTGCTTTGAAGCGGATTAGGTAAGGCTAACCATGTGTTATAAAAGCATTGCGTAATGAAAATTGAAGATTGTTTCAGGATAGGCAGCATATTAAAAACCAAAGGCCTTAAAGGCGAGGTGCAGTTTTATGTTGATTTTGACGGGCTTGATGCCATAAGCTTTGACGCTATTTTTGTAGAAATAGCCGGTAAGCTGGCTCCTTTTTTTGTTGAGTCGGTTAAATACAACCAAAACAACCTGGCCTACCTGTATCTGGAAGATGTTGATACGATTGAAAAAGCATCAGCACTGGTAAAAAAAGATGTTTACCTGCCCAATAAACTTAAACCCAAAAAAAGAAAAGCCGAGTTTACACTCAAAGACCTGATTGATTTTACTGCGGTTGATGAAAACGAAGGCGAACTGGGCAGGATCACCGCCATACATGAATATCCGCAGCAATTAATAGCCGCAGTCACTTATAAAGGCTGCGAAGTACTGTTCCCGCTCAATGAAGAAATTATTGTGGGGATCGATGTGGTGAAAGAGATACTGACGGTTGATTTACCTGAGGGGCTACTGGACATTTACCTCGATTAATAATTGCCTTTTACTTCCTTTTAGTCCCCTTAGTGACGGCAAGGTTTAATAAACTGGTCCATATTAATAATGATTAACGGGTGACCTTAATCCTTCTATAAAATTTGTGCAGGCATTTTAAGCAAAGGAATCGCCTTACAGGCAGCCACCAAAAAAAAAACTTGAAAAAGCGTCCCCTCGAAAGACGCTGTGAATGTCGGGCGCCACAGTAAGGGCAAGGTTCAATAGCCATAATTATTTTAATAGGGTATATCAAATATATAAATTATGCTGAGAAAAGGTAATTCAATTGTTACATTGGATTAATAATAATAGATGAAAAATTTGACTTTTTGTAAAGTTTATTTTACTTTTGGTAAATCAAACTTTACAAATCATGAAAACAAGATTTTTATTTCCGCACAAATGGCGCTATGCCGGACTTGTTCTGTTGTTCCTGGGAGTTTTAATTCGACTTTTAGATAGTTATTGTACTGACGCGCTGATTTCGTGGCAGAATACACACCCATTGATCTATGGTCAGAATGTGGCTGTTTTTGCAAGCGACGCGGCGGCTGCATCATTTATTATATGCTTTATTTTAGGCCTGATGTTGTTTGGGTTTTCCAAAGAAAAAATAGAAGATGAACAAATAGCCCAATTAAGATTAGACTCATTGCAATGGGCTGTTTATATAAACTACGCAATTTTTATTCTGTGTGCGGTTTTTGTTCATGGGTTTAGTTTTATAAGTATAATTGCCTACAATACTATAACACCCTTAATCTTCTTTATCATCCGCTTTAGATGGAAGATATATTCTCTTAATCGCGAACTTAAGAACAGCCTGGTATGACGACGCGTATTTCTTTTACCGTGTTGGTGCAGGTTTTTAGTAGGGGGCACTATTGTTATTTTTTATCCTGCTATTCAGGTGGAAATTGTACGCGATAATAAGTTGATAAAAGAAGACGCACTATGAAAAACAACATCCGCGTTGCGCGCGCCATAAAAAACATAACCCAGGCAGGGCTGGCCGGTCTTATCGGTGTATCGCGCCAAACAATTAATACTATCGAGAGTAACCGGTATGTGCCATCCACGGTGCTGGCGCTAAAAATTGCGCGGGTATTTGGAAAACCCGTTGAAGAAATATTTATTTTGGAGGAGGAAGATTAAGCCCTGCGGGCAGAGATTAGAGGTTGAAGATTAGGTCTTTCTTTCGAATAGCTGTGAACCCTGCACCAACTAATCACTAATCTTTAATCTCTAATCTCTACCTTTGCTTCATGCGTTTTGATATCATCACAGTATTGCCCGGCCTGTTAGAAAGCCCTTTTGCCCACTCTATTTTACAACGTGCGCAAAAAAAAGGCATTGCCGAAATTGTAGTGCATAACCTGCGCGAATACGCCAGCGGCAAACAAAAAAGCGTTGATGATTATCCCTATGGCGGTGGCAGCGGCATGGTAATGACCATTGAGCCTTTTGCCAAATGTATTGAAGCGTTAAAGGCCGAGCGTGAATATGATGAAGTGATCTTCATGTCGCCGGATGGGGAAACGCTCAATCAGGCCATGGCCAATCAGCTATCAACCAAAACAAACATTATTATACTTTGCGGCCATTATAAAGGGATTGACCAGCGCATCCGCGATATATTTGTTACCCGCGAAATATCTGTGGGCGATTATGTGCTCTCGGGCGGCGAACTGCCGGCAGCTATTGTGGTTGATGCCGTGGTGCGGTTAATTCCCGGTGTGCTGTCTGATGAAACCTCGGCCTTGTCTGATTCTTTCCAGGATGGTTTATTGGATGCGCCTGTTTATACCCGGCCCGCCGACTGGAACGGCCACAAGGTTCCGGATATCCTGCTAAGCGGCAACACGCCCGAAATTGAAAAATGGCGCTTTGAACAGGCTATAGAGCGGACAAAGCAGCGCAGGCCGGATATTATGTAAGATCCGTTAGGCGGCAAATACTTTATTTAAACTGCAGCTCTTGTTTTTTGTCCCATTTGGCGGGTTCAAAATAGCGTTTCAGTTTAAGAAAATGTCTCTCAAAAGCATAAAAACTTAACGTGGCCACCGCATAGCTCAAACCCAAATATGACGCGGCATATACCCACATGCTTTCATTCGGAAAAATGTTACGGAACACCATTGCGCATAAAGGGTGAAATACATACAGCCCATAACTTATTTTTCCGGTAAATTTTAGAAATGCTGAGCGCATTACCGTATTGAGCCATGATTGGCCGAACACCAGTTTACCCACAATGCCCATATAAAACATAGCTATTACCGGGAACTTAATTATTTGCACCCAATTGTACCCCTTACCACCGGTAAACAGCCACGCCGGAAGCATCAGGGCAAGGCTGATTATAATGATGAGGTTAAAATCTAAGGCAGGCGGTCCGCTCCGGTGCTCGTACCACGCTAAATAAGCGCCTATAGCCAGCGCATCCATTATTGAAAAAGTGAAATAGAACGTACCATAATTGAGGTATATCAATATACACCGGCAAAAAAGAGCAATAATAACCACCGTAAAAATTAACCATGGTGTGTTTTTTGCTGATGTATAATAAATAAGCAGCGGCCAAAATAAATAAAAATGCTCTTCAACAGCCAGGCTCCAGAAATGCTGTGGGCCGTTTGCGGTAATGTTAAATGTATCGGGAATGTTTTGCAGGTAGATCCAATACATCCATGATTTTTGGGCCGATGGGGGCGACTTCAGGATAGGCGGAATGATAAAATAAAAAATAACCAGCGCCAGGTAATAAAGCGGGAATATCCTTAACGCCCGTTTAATATAGAAATTACTGAAGTAATGTTTGTTGGTTTTAACATGAAGTAATATGCGGGTAATTAAAAATCCGGATAATACAAAAAACAGGGTCACCCCTGTTTGGCCGAATATGGAAACTTTTCGGAGATAATGAATTATCAGATTACTGCCGTCCGGCATAAAATGAAAAAATATAACCATTAACGCGGCTACACCACGTAAACCGTCTAATTCTTTGTAGTATCTTAGATCCGTGTTTACCAAGGGAATGAATTGTTGCCTGATTTGCTGTTAAATGTATTAATTTTTTGATCCGTTTAGTAATGTCCGGCATAATTAACAGTCGGGTTGTTACCGCTATTTTTGTTAACAAAAAACAAAATGTGGAAATTTTTAAAATGGACTTTTTATTATCAAAAATAATCCCTATAATTGCAATCCGATTTTTACGGGTTAAAAATCGCGTTTAGAGCTTAAAATCATGGATTTAGTAAAATTTGTAGAAGAGCAAACAGTAACTGTTAACAAGTTTCCGTCATTCAAAGCGGGTGATACTGTAAGCGTACATTATAAAATTAAAGAAGGAACCAAGGAGCGTATCCAGGTTTATCAGGGTGTTGTTATCCAGCGTAACAGTGTTGGTGTGTCCGAAACATTTACCGTACGTAAAGTTTCAAACGGAATTGGTGTTGAGCGTATTTTCCCTGCTAACTCACCAAATATTGATAAAGTAGAAGTGAACAGTCACGGTAAAGTACGTCGCTCTAAACTTTACTATCTGCGTGCCCTTACCGGTAAAGCAGCTCGTATTAAGTCAAAAAGAGTGTAATTATAACAATATTTATAAAAAGCCTTTCCGGACACCGGAAGGGTTTTTTTTTGCCCTGTTGAGAAAAGAATTAGGTATCATTGTAACAAGCGAGTGGTAAAAACCGTATATTATTTTTTTTTATAGCTTAATTTAATAAATTTGGTAACCCTGGGTTTTATAAAAGATTGATTTTCACTGCAATTGAGTAAATCCGGTAACTGAAAATTTAACTTAGTATTTGATATATCATACAGCACCCTTAACCTAAAACAACAGCATGTTACTATCTCAATCTTTTTCCAGTTTAATTGAAAACAATAACTCTGCGTTAAATAATACATCTTCAGACCTGTTAAACGGCTTGAAGGTTTTCCACAATGGCCAATGGTACATTTGCGGTAATTTAGCTTTAAACGAAGGCCTTTCCCCGCATAAACTGCTCAATTCATCGCCGGAAGACCTCGATTATCAATTATTAATCAAAGCGGCCATGTTATTGGTTACTGATGATGTTGAGCAACCGGTAACAATTACTACCGGTTTTCCTTATGCTACTTACCGCATTTATAAAGATGTGGCAATTGAGCAATTAAAAAAGACACATATCGTTGAGTATGATGCGTCAACCTTTGGTGGTAATGGTAAAAGAACATCAATACTTGATGTAAAAAATGTTGATGTAATCCCCGAGATCGTTGCCTGCTCTATAGCTTTGCGAAAAGGCGAAGAAGCGGCAAAAGGCAATTTCTTTATACTGAGCTGCGGATTTGGAACGTTTGAATCTGTGTTAAGCATGGACTCGGGCGTGGTTGAGCAAAGTATGATAAGCACACACGGCTTACGCTATGCTATTAACTACATGGCCAACGAGTTGCAAAAGAGCCATTACCTGGAGATGCGCACCATTAATGCGTTAGATGATGCCTTCCAGAAAGGGTATCTGTTTATTAACAGAAAGAATATCGATGTCAGAGAGCACCGCAAGGCCGCTTTGAGATCATACTATAATGAAGTAATATCGCCTAACTTAAGGAACGTTATTACCGATAAAAACTTAATGAAAACCAATAAGATTTACCTGTGTGGTGGTGGTATGTATTACCAGGACCTGGTAGATTGCTTTAAAAACGAGTTTGGCGAGATAGCCCAATTAGAGGTTGTAAGCGACCCTGCTGCATTAGCCAGCAAAGGTTATGCCCTAAACTCGTTACGTGTGTCAGGTGGCTTAGAAAAGTCATCAATCGGCATTGATATTGGTAATGCAACAACAGTTGTAACCCGTTTCAGCAGCGATCAATAATAATACCAGTAGTTAAATATCCATGTTAAACATCTTTAAAAAAGAAATACCAGTATTAGTTGAACCTATAAGTAACATCAGGGACCTGGTACATGATGGTAATGATTACTTTTCGGATGAGTTTATTATATTGGATGAGAAACTCACCGGCAACTTATTTTGTGCCGAAAAGGTTGTTGTTGAATTGCGTGGCATATTAAAGGGTAACATTACTTCAAAAACATGCCTGGTTACCGGTACGGTAAATGGCGATATTTTATCGCTTGATCTGCTGGATATAAAGGCAACCGCGGTAGTTAGAGGCAACATTCAATCGGCTAAGGTAAATATTGAGCCGGGTGCAGTTATCAATGGTTACATTACGGTTGGCGAAGATATAGAAGCACTAACCGAACAGTGGAACAAAACCAAATTCAGCACCGACGATTACCTGACCACAAAATTACATCAGGAACTTTCAACCCTTACCCAAATAAGTGCTGCAAGGCCTGTTATAGAACAAAAAATTGAACCGGCACCTGCCGCAGTTACCAAACAAGAAACTAATGCAAAACCGGAGCCTGTTGCAGCTACAGCCGGGCCAAAGTCGCTTATAGCCGCCACCTCGCCGAAAGAAGAAACTGAAGAGCAGGCGCCTGTTGCCAAATCAACCGTAACCGCTGCCGCACCGCCTAAAAAAGACGAAGAGATTAATAACTCGCGTTGGTGGTAGCTGGATAAAAGAATATAAAAAAGGGCCGGTAGAATTATTTTCTACCGGCCCTTTTGTTTGATATTATATAATGCTGGCTAAGCCGGCAACTCTGCTATAACAGTGCGGCCGCCTTTTACAACCTCGCCTATTTCAACATTTATCTTGGAGTTGAGTGGTAAAAACAAATCAACCCTTGAGCCAAATTTGATGAACCCAAACTGATCGCCTTGCTCCACCTTGTCGCCTTCTTTAACATACCATACAATACGGCGGGCCAACGCACCGGCTATCTGCCTGAACAATACCGGTGTACCGGCTTTATTTTCAATAACGATGGTGGTGCGCTCATTCTCTGTTGATGATTTGGGATGCCACGCTACCAGGTATTTTCCGGGGTGATATTTAAAATATTTAATAACCCCGCTGATGGGGTTTCGGTTAACATGCACATTTACCGGCGACATAAAAACGGATATCTGTATGCGTTTATCTTTTAAAAACTCGGTTTCTGTGGTTTCTTCAATTACAACCACTTTGCCATCTGCCGGGCAAAGCACCGCTTTATCATCCTGTGCAATTTCAAAATGCGGGTTGCGGAAAAACTGTACAATTATTACAAACAGCACAAACGACAGGATGTAAACTACCCATTTTATGGCAGTTGCCTGCGGCCAGTAAAATTGTATGGCTGCGTTCAAAACAAAGATAAATAAGATACATAGCGCAAGCGAAGTATATCCCTCTTTGTGGAAAGTCATTTTTTTCATAGAAACAAAATTACGAATTTACAATGAAGTATAGATAGGCATATACAATTGGTGCGGCAATTAATAATCCGTCGAACCTGTCCAGCAATCCACCATGGCCGGGTAAGATGCCGCCCGAGTCTTTGACATCAATGCTGCGTTTAAACATAGATTCTATCAAATCGCCGGTAGTGCCAAAGCAACTGATCAGGATGCCCATCCAGATCCAGTGTTCAAGCGCAATCTCGGTAAAATAAGTGCTGATAAAATAGGCGGCAACCGCAGTGATCAGTATGCCGCCAATTAATCCTTCCCAGGTTTTTTTGGGCGAGTGGCGCTCAAACAGCTTGGTGCGCCCCAGTTTGCTGCCCACTAAATAAGCGCCGGTATCATTGGCCCAAAGCATCAGCAAAAACCCCAACGGGAAATGAAAGTTAAACGCGCCGCCAACATAAGCCAGCGCGTGGAAGAACGTGAAAGGTACGATCGTAAACAGCAGGCCCAAATAAGTATAGCCGATATTGGTAAACGGCGCGCTGCTTTTTTTAAACAGTTCCTGTATAAATACGGCGCTTAACGTAAGCGGCAGCAGGAATAATAATTTATGATAACTGCTATCGTAACTTACCAGTGCAAATACTGCGTAAATACAAATGCCGTTTAAAATGCCCGTAGTGACATCGGGCTTTATGCCTGCTGTTTTAACCAGACCGTAAAACTCCCATAAAGCAAAGCCGCTTAACAGTAAATAAAACACCCCGAATACATAATGATCCAGTAAAACGGAGGCGAGCATCACAATAATAAAAAAGAAGCCCGTAATGGCGCGAATTTTCATGGGTTTAAAGTTGGTTCAGGATCATCAGCTCAATGGCCTGACTAAAATCCTGTTGGTGTATATAAACCTCAACGTCGCCAAAATCGCGGTGTGATGAAGCTTGCTTGTTTAATAATACGGCATCAATCTGGTGCTCGCATAGCACCTGTTTTACAATTTCTGACCGGTAAAAATCAGCCGAAGTAAAAATTTTGATCCAGTTTTTTTCCATTTATAGTACAGGCGCTTTTTCTTTGGCCATTACGGTATAGCGGTACAGATACAGCAAAAATAAAACAATTATCAGGCTAAACAGATAGCCGGCATAATTAAATACATGCTGATCGTCCGGGTTAAACTTTATCATTTTATTTTGATAAAGATAGCTTACCACAACGGCAGTGCCGTTATTCAAAAAATGTGCCCAAACGGACGTCCAGATGCTGCCGCTCCAGGCCACAAAATAACCAAACAACACCCCTAACAGCAGTCTGGGCAAAAAGCCAAAAAACTCCATATGGAACGTGCTGAACAGTACAGCGGTTATCCATATAGCGGCATGCAGGTTGCCGGTCCATTTTATAAATATGGTTTGCATACAGCCCCTAAACATAAATTCTTCAACAATGGCGGTAAGTAAACCAACAACCAATAATTTAAATATCATGCTCTGGATGGTTTTCATTTGCAGCAATACGGCGGTGAGCCTTTGCGCCTCGTCCTCAGTTTCACGCATCCATCTTTGTACGCCATCCAAAAAATGGGGCAGCTGTAATTGCTGATTAATGTTACTCAGGTATTCAATTAATGGCGATGATATCAGCATCACAAAAAAAACAATAACCAGCAATAACCCGGGGAAATTAAAAGACGTTTTTAAATATTCGCGCTGATTTTTTACCACCAGCCTGGCAAAGATGATCGATGCCGCCAAAATAGGGATGGTGGTACTTACAATTTGCACCACCCAAAGGCCATTTACTGCATTGGGGTTATTAAGGTTAAGCCGGGCTATATCCATTAAAATGTTTACCCCATACAGGCCAACAACCATAGCCGCGCCAATTAAATAACCACCGCCTATAACGGCTATGGTCAGGCTGATAAATATTATAAATTGTAAAGCCGGATGTAGTTGTTTATTAGTGTTTTCTGTCATTTGCGTTAAAATGCGTATTTTTGCAGCGGTTAAAGATAAGCCATGTCTGTACAAATAGGAAATATTGATTTAGGAGAATTCCCGCTGCTGCTGGCACCGATGGAAGACGTGAGCGATCCGCCTTTCCGTTACGTATGCAAACAGCATGGCGCGGATATGATGTACACCGAGTTTATCTCGTCTGAGGGCCTGATCCGTGACGCGGCCAAAAGCCGCAAGAAACTGGATATTTTTGAGTACGAGCGCCCCATCGGGATCCAGATCTTCGGCAGTGATATCGAGCATATGCGCGAAGCTTCCGCTATCTCATCGCAGGCAGGGCCCGACCTGATTGATATTAATTACGGCTGCCCGGTTAAAAACGTGGCCTGCCGTGGCGCAGGCGCAAGCTTGCTGCAGGATATTGATAAAATGGTAGCCATGACCAAAGCGGTTGTTGAAGCCACCCATTTACCCGTTACCGTAAAAACCCGCCTGGGCTGGGATGATAATACCAAAAACGTGCAGGAAGTTGCCATGCGTTTGCAGGATGTGGGCATAAAGGCCCTAACCATACACGGCCGCACCCGCGCGCAGATGTATAAAGGATCGGCCGACTGGAGTTTGATACGCGAAATTAAAAAGAACCCGCAGATAGAAATCCCCATTTTTGGCAATGGCGATATCGACTCGCCTGAAAAAGCGGCAGCCTGGCGCATGGAATATGGCGTAGATGGCATGATGATTGGCAGGGCGGCAATTGGTTATCCCTGGATTTTCAGAGAGATAAAACACTACTTTGAAACCGGAAATCATCTGCAGAAACCAACCTTTGCCGAGCGGATTGACGCCTGCCGTACCCACCTGGTAAAATCAATAGAATGGAAAGGCCCCAAAACCGGCGTTTTTGAAATGCGCAGGCATTATGCCAACTATTTTAAGGGGATTGATAACTTTAAAGAGTACCGCATGAAACTGGTGACCGCCGGCACTTTTGATGAGTTGGAGGATATTTTACAGGAGATTGAACACAACCCAAGGTTTGAAAATTCCGTATCTGCTTTAACGATTTAACATTTTAGTTTTTTTTCTTTTTCATTTAAAAATATATATTGCTGAAAATTATGCCATTAAGATGGCTTGGTTTTTGATTAACTGGTTTATATTTGAATTAAAGGATAGTTATCAACATGGTTACATTTATAACTGAAGGAGTTAAGGTTTCGGTAGAAACCATTTATCAGCCGGAATATTCTAACCCGGCAAATGACCACTTTATGTTTGCCTACAAGGTTAATATTGAAAATATGGGCAGCTACGCCGTGCGTTTAATGAGCCGCCACTGGTATATATTTGATTCGAATGGCGCAAAGCGCGAAGTGGAAGGCGAAGGTGTGGTGGGCCTGCAACCGGTAATTGAACCCGGGAGCTCGCACGAGTATGTATCGGGCTGTAATTTAAAAACTGATATGGGAAGCATGAAAGGCGAGTATCAAATGATGCGCCTGATGGACAATGCGATGTTTGATGTCCAAATCCCCGAGTTTTATTTGATTGCGCCATACAGGATGAACTAATCATCCTCGCCCGCCTGAAGGGGGAGTTTTTAAAGAACTGTTTTATTAAAAAGAACGCCTCATTGTGTAAACAATGAGGCGTTTATATTTTGTTTGCGCTTTATTACTCCCCCTTTAGGAGGCCGGGGCTTATCGCCTGTTATTATTCAGCATTGAAGCATAATACAACAACGTAGCTAACGATCCCAGCGCGGCAACCACATAGGTCATAGCGGCCCACCAAAGAGCATCTTTGGCCTGCTCATGCTCTTCGGCGGTTTGCATTACCGTGTAGTTATTGTTTAACCAGGCTAAAGCGCGGCTGCTGGCGTCAAACTCAACCGGCAGGGTAATAAAGCTAAACAAGGTCACTACGGCCAAAGCGGCCACCCCTATAGCTAATACCAACGGGTTATGTGCAAAAAACAACAGCATTACACCAATGAACAGCGTAATTTGTACTAAGGTTGATGCCGCATTGGTAACCGGCACCAGGATGGTACGCAGGCTTAGCCAGCTATAGCCGGCGGCATGCTGTACCGCGTGCCCACACTCATGTGCCGCTACCGCCGCCGAAGCCACGCTGCGGCTGTTAAATACATCCGGACTTAAATTTACCGTTTTGGTTTCGGGGTTATAATGATCCGTCAGCTGCCCTTCAACAGAGATCACCTGTACATCGTAAATCCCGTTATCCTTCAGCATGCGCTCGGCCACCTCTTGCCCGGACATGCCCGACATTAACCCTATCTCTGAGTACTGCTTAAATTTACTTTTAAAGCGCCATTGCACAATTAAGCTTACAACAGCAATTACAATCATTAATAACCATGCTGATCCCATACTTATATATCCTAAAATGAATGTTAAATGATTCATACTTTGTATTTTAAAATACGTATTTCAAAAAGTATTCCGATGTTTAAAAAAGGGGCGGGACTGACAAAATAACAGGTTGGTTTTTATTGCGATGACGTTAGCGTAACCAAAATTAAGTCAGCCCGAGTATTGACACTTTACAGACAAGCCCTTCTTTTTTGATCCTTACCAGTACTAAATTTTGGCTGGCACCGAGCCGTCAGACGAAAAGCTTCGGGTGAAATCAGGTAAAACAAGTTGGGCTGTGCGCTGGCAAGGGCATTGGTAATTTTGCCTGAAGCGGTAGCCTTGCGCGACAACAAGCGGCAAAAGGACCGGGCCCCCGATTTTACCTGATTTGCCGGGCAAAGGCCCTGTGCGGCAAAGAGGCCTATCGTCTGACTTGATTTTTGATTACTTTGTATCAAGACAAAGTAATAGCCCCCGCGGCGATTGAGCGGTGGATTTCCACGTTTGGGATACAGTCCGTTGGAAGAGGAAAAAATGTAAGTCCTGATGCTGATATTAAAAAATGCAACCGGTAAGAACTATTAAAACAGCTCCACCAACCGCTCCAACGCCATCCCCCTCGACCCCTTGATCAATATCGTCGAATTTTTTATAGGCTGAGCTTTCAGTCCGGCAATGGCATCTTCGGCGGTTTCATAAAAAACAGCCTTTTGCCCTTCCCCTTTTGCCTTTTGCCTCAAAAATTCTGTACCGATAAAGATCCGCTCATCAACTTCGGTAGCCAGGGCCTTTTCAATAACTGCGGCATGTTCGGCAGCGGCTTCGGCACCCATTTCAAACATATCGCCCAGGATCAAAACTTTGCGGCCGGCAGTTATTTTGCCGATGTTATCAATAGCTACCATCATGCTGCTTGGATTAGCATTGTAATAATCGCAGATCAGCGTATTGGTAGCTGTCCGCACAACTTGCGAGCGGTTGTTTTTAGGCTGATAGCCTTCAATGCCGGCATTAATTTCGGTAACCGGCATTTTAAAGTAAACGCCCATGCTAATAGCCGCCAATATATTATCCAGGTTATAAGCGCCGGTTAAATGTGTTTTAACAGCGTAGGTTTCTCCCGATCCGTTGTTGGTCCATTCCAGGGAAAGCAACGGGGCATTTTCTGTAATCCCGCCGCTAACCAAATCGTCAATGGCATCGCCATAAAATATAGGCGGGGTAGTAAACTTACGGGCTGCCTGCATCTCCATTAATATCGGGTTATTGCTGTTGATAAAAGCTACACCACCGTGGCCGCTCAGGAAATCGTAGAGTTCGCCCTTTGCAATTTTCACGCCTTCGACACTGCCAAAGCCTTCTAAATGCGCTTTGCCTACGTTGGTTATCAGACCGTGCGTTGGCCGGGCTATGCTGCAAAGCAATTCAATTTCTTTAATATGATTGGCGCCCATCTCAATCACCGCCATTTGGTGCGACGCGTTGATCCCTAAAATGGTTAAGGGTACGCCGATATGATTATTCAGGTTACCCTGGGTAGCTAAGGTTATAAAATGTTGTGACAGCACGGCGTTTATCAACTCTTTCGTGGTGGTTTTGCCGTTGGTGCCGGTAAGCCCTATAACCGGGATGGTTAATTGCCGGCGATGATGGCGGGCCAGGTCCTGCAAAGCGGTCAAGACATTGTCAACCAGTAAGCATTGCTCATTAAGTTGATATTCGGGATTATCAATTACCGCGTACGCCGCCCCCGCTGCTATTGCCTGCCCGGCGAAAGTGTTGGCGTCAAACTTATCGCCCTTTAGGGCAAAAAACAAACTGCCAGCCGTTATTTTACGGGTATCGGTAGTAATAACCGGGTGTTGCAGGTAGTGTTGGTATAGTTGTTCGGTAGTAGTCATATCTTACTTAAGAACCTTGCTGGTTTTTTGTTTCGGGTGTTCCGCTCTGTTCCGGAGTGTTCCGGGGTGTTCCGCTCTGTTCCGGAGTGTTCCGGGGTGTTCCGCTCTGTTCCGGAGTGTTCCGGGGTGTTCCGCTCTGTTCCGGAGTGTTCCGCTTCGTTCCGGGTGTTCCGCTCCGTTCCGCTCACGCAAAGTGGAACGCCCAAAGTTATTGATTTCTGTTCATCCAGCCCAACACGGCTTTAATCTCGCCATAGGTAAAATCAGGCCCCAGTATTTCTTTTAATGGCGATAACCTTTCGGCGCCGTAGCTTTCCACGGCATCTTTAATAGCCGGTATTTTTTCTGACGGCACCATCTCGAGCAGATCCAGCTCGCCCGATTGCACAAAATGGCTCAGGTGGCTCTCAACCGTAGATACCGATAGCCCGCGCTCGGCGGCAATTTCTGCAATGGTCCTGTCTTTCTGGTAAAGTTCTAAACTTGCGCGCCGGGTGTCGCTGCTGCGGGGCGTGGCTGCCCTTTCGGGCCTTGCTTTGCGCTCGCGCTTTTTACTTTTATGGATGATCTTGGAGTCAAGGCCCCGCTCGCGGGCGTAGGTTTTAACCGGTTCTAAAAACTCGCGCCCGTATCGCGCCAGCTTAACATCACCAAAGCCGGATATAAACCGCAGCTCGTCTAAACTTTGCGGCAGATAGGTGGCAATCTCCATCAACGTAGCGTCTGACACAATAATATAAGCCGGGACGTTTTCGTGTGTTGCAATATCCCGCCGGGTATTTTTCAGGATGCTTAGCAAATCGTTTTCAAATGGCAGATCTTCTGTCTGGCGCTCTTCAACGGTTTGTGTGGCAATCAGCTCAACCTTTTGCAAGCCTTTTAATACGGCATCGCTTGCCGGGGTGAGCTTTAAAACAGGGTATTCGGTTTCGGTAAATTGCAGGTAACCCAGGGCAACCAGTTCGCGCAGGTAACGTTGCCAGTCGGCCTTACTGATGTCTTTACCCACACCGTAGGTTTTTAATTCTTTATGTTCCTCACGGATCTTTTCGTTTTTTGATCCGCGTAAAAAGTCGATTACGTAAGTGGTACCAAAGCGCTCCTTTAACCTGAATACCGCTGACAATGCTTTTTGAGCAATGAGCGTTCCGTCAAACCGGGTGATCTCGCTCAGGCATACATCGCAGGCGCCGCAATGGTCGGGAGCCGGCTCATCAAAATAGTTTAACAAAAACTTACGGCGGCAGGTGGGCAACTGGCAATACCTGGCCATATCGTTCAGCTTGCTCAGCATTACCTGTGTTTGTTCAGGGTCGCCATCAATACTTACGAAGCTTTTTAGCTTAATGGCATCGCCCGGCGAATAAAACAGCAACGCCGATGAGGCCAGGCCATCGCGCCCCGCGCGGCCGGTTTCCTGGTAATAGCCTTCAATGTTTTTGGGCATATCCATATGCACCACGTAACGCACATTGGATTTATTGATACCCATGCCAAAGGCAATGGTAGCCACAATGATCTTGGTATCATCCCGCAAAAAGGTTTCCTGGTTGCGGGCCTTCAAGGCGTTGTCCAAACCGGCATGATAGGCTTCGGCCGAAAAACCATGCGCTTTCAAATCAGTGGCTAAGCTTTCAACCGATTTACGCGACAGGCAATAAATGATCCCCGATTCATCTTTTCTATCCTCCAAAAAATCAAGCAGCTGGTCAAAGCTGTTTCTTTTGGGATTAACCCGGTAGGTGATATTGGCCCGGTTAAAGGACGAGATAAATATGGCCGGGTTCTTTAAATTTAATTTTTCAAGAATATCCTTTTGCGTCAGCTTATCCGCCGTGGCGGTGAGCGCTATAACCGGGATATTGGGGAAGTGGTCCTTCAATCCCGCCAGCATCAAATACTCCGGGCGGAAATCATGGCCCCAGTGCGATATACAGTGCGCTTCGTCAATCGCTATCTGTGCAACGGGTACGGGTAGTGATCTCAAAAAATCAACCAGCTTGTTTCCTGAACCAAAAAGCCGCTCGGGCGCCAGGTACAACAGCTTGATATGGTTGCTGTTTAGTTTGGTAATAATGCGGCTCTGTTCGTCGGGGCTTTGCGAAGAGTTTAAAAAAGCGGCCGGTATGCCAGCCACATTCAGGCTGTCCACCTGGTCCTTCATTAATGCTATCAGGGGCGATATCACTATGGTTAACCCATTTAGTAATACCGCGGGCAGTTGGTAACATAATGATTTACCGCCGCCGGTAGGCATCAGCGCCATTACATCCCCGCCGCTTAAAACATGCTCTATAACCGCTTCCTGCTCATGCCTGAACTCACTGTATCCGAAATATTGTTGGAGGGCCTGTTTAGGTGTCATTGTTTTTGATGTGCAAATGAAGATATGCAAATGTGCGGATTTTTGTGATTTTAACTATTATATTTAGCTTTATTAACTGTATGATAAAAAAGATCCCGCTATTAGCTGTTTGCCTGGGCTGTTTGGTTTCGGCATTCGGGCAAAAAATCCAGTCTCCGTCAGTATTCCTGGGTTATGAGTTGGGCACCCGGTTTACCTACCAATACCGCGTGACCGAGTATTTTAAGTATGTGGCCTCGGTATCAAAAAATGTAAAACTGGTGCAATACGGTACAACCAATGAGGACCGCCCGCTGGTTGCCGCGTTTATAGCTTCGGATGCTAATATTGACCGCCTGGAAGAAATCCGCAAAAACAATATAGGCCTGGCTGGTTTAGCAGAAAACAAGGCCTTGGGAAACGGCTTTATGCAGACCGCAACAAACCCGGCAACGGTTACGGCCAATACCCCGGTTATCGTGTGGTTGAGTTATAATGTACACGGAAACGAACCTTCGTCAAGCGAGGCTGCTATGCTTACTTTGTTTGATATGGTTGATCCGGACAACGCCAAAACTAAAACCTGGCTGGCTAATACGGTTGTGGTGATCGACCCCTGTTTAAACCCCGATGGACATGAGCGTTATGTTAACTTTTATAATTCGGTAAAGGGCGCCGTGCCTGATCCCGATCCGGCAGCGCGCGAACACGCCGAACCCTGGCCGGGTGGCCGGGTTAACCATTATTACTTTGATTTAAACCGCGATTGGGCCTGGCAAACTCAAAAGGAATCAAAGGCCCGGGTTGGCTTATACAATTCATGGCTGCCGCAGGTGCATGTTGATTTTCATGAGCAGGGTTATAATGCGCCCTATTATTTCGCGCCGGCTGCCGAGCCTTTTCATAGAGACATTACGCCATGGCAAAAAGAGTTTCAAACTACTATCGGCAAAAACAATGCTAAATATTTCGATCAGAACGGGTGGTTATATTTTACCAAGGAAGAATTTGATCTGCTTTATCCTTCGTATGGCGATACCTATCCCATTTATAACGGTTCTATCGGCATGACGTATGAGCAGGGGGGCATAGGTGCAGGATTGGCCATTACCACCCGCACCGGCGATGTGCTGACCTTGAAAGATCGTATTGCACACCATCATTCTAACAGTTTAAGTACGATTGAAACCGCATCGGCTAACGCTGCAAAAGCGGTTACAGAGTTTAAAAAGTATTTTGACAACAGCCGCACCAACCCAACCGGCGAGTATAAGGGTTATGTTATTAAAAATGATAATGATGATAAGATGCAAAGCCTTACCGAATTGCTGCGCAGAAATGGGATCCAATATAAATTCGGTATAAAAACCAGCGCAACAGGATATAATTATTTTTCGGGGAAAACCGAGCGGTTTGATATTGATACCAGGGACATCACCATTAGTGCATATCAGCCTAAATCCGTATTGTTAAATGTATTGTTAGAGCCCAAAACCTTTGTTGCCGACTCAAATACCTACGACATTACCGCCTGGTCATTGCCTTATGTTTACGGCTTGCGGGCATACGGCCTTAAGGAAGCCATAAAACCGGCTGCTGTACCTATCGTTGATGTTGTATTAACCCCACCGCTGGCAACGCAACCCACCGCCCACGCTTATGCCTATGTTGCGGCCTGGCAATCAGTAACCAGCGTTCAGTTTTTAAGCGGGCTGTTACAAAAAAACGTTAAAGTTAGGTATGCCGAAGCGCCGTTTGAAGCGGCCGGTAAAAAATTTGGCGCCGGCTCATTAATTATAACCAAAGCGGGTAATGCTGATGCCGGCTTTGACGCTGTTGTACGCGGCGCCGCCGACAATGCCGGCATTGAGCTGACGCCTTTAACCACCGGATTTGTTGACAAGGGCGTAGACCTGGGCTCGGCATCGGTGCATTTTATACACCCGCCTAAGGTAATGCTGATGAGCGGTGAAGGTGTATCGTCAGAAGCGATGGGCGAGATCTGGGAATATTTTGAACAGCAGATAGGTTACCCGGTTACCCTGATCAACTATAACAATTTGGGCCGGGCCAAACTGGGCGATTTTGACGTGATTATCTTTCCCGATGGTAATTATCAGGATTTTCCGTCAGATGATTTGCAAAACTGGGTAAAAGCAGGTGGTAAGTTAATTGCGTTACAGGGTGCGGTATCGCAACTGGCCGGTAAAAAAGGATTTGACATTAAACGGAGGGACGCCGACACCTTAAAAAACAAACCCTCATTAAAAATATTTGGAAACCGCAACCGCGATAACATTAAAAGCACAGTGCCTGGCGCTATTTATAAAATTAACCTGGATAACACCCATCCATTGGGTTTTGGCTACCCAAACTATTACTATACGCTTAAATTAACCGATGATATCTATGCACTTTTAGATGACGGCGACTGGAATGTGGGCACCGTAAAAAAGGATGGCTACGTTGCCGGTTTTGTTGGCCAAAAAGGCAAAGAAAAAATTAGGGATGGTTTACTGTTGGGTATACAACCTATGGGCCGCGGCTCGGTAGTATACCTGGTTGACGACCCATTGTTCCGTAGTTTTTGGGAGAATGGTAAGCTGCTGTTTGGTAACGCAGTTTTTATGGTGCAGTAAGCTAAACCGAACACCGAATGTTGATTTTCGGTGTTCGATGTTATTATAGCTACGTTTAATTACCCCCGCCGGCTCTGCCAGCTTCTTCTTCGGCGCCGGTGCGGTGCTCGCGTTGTTTGATCTTAGCATTGCCAAAGTTGTAGGTCACTGTCAATCTGTATACCCGGCTGTCTCTTTTTTGTCGGATACTGAAATCATTGCCCAGTTCATGGCTGTCAAGATCATTACGACGCAGATTAAAGACATCATCTACCCCAAACTTAACATTGAATTTCTTATCAGCAAAGGTTTGGCTTACCGCTGCGTCTATGGATTTCCGGTCGTGCATCTCATAAATACCATACGTCATCCGCGATGAATAGTTAAGTGAAACTTCGCCTTTAAAGGTACCGAACAGGAAAGTCTGCGTGGTTTTAAAAACAAAAGCGGCGGTGCCGTTGTCAATGTTGTGGCCATTAATGCTATCAGCTTTAAATTTGGTGTAAAAACCGTTAAGGTTCGCGTTCCCTGTCCACCATTTCGCAATAGTATAAGGAGAAAATATATTTACATTATAATTAGTTTGTGTAGCCAGGTTGAGGTTGGTTTGAAAGCTTTTTTTGCCCTGTGTTAATATGATCTCAATATTTGCATCCGTAGTATGGCTATAGCCAAAATTCACGTCAATGGTTTTATTATATACATAACCCAATTCAAAGTTATTGGTGTATTGCGGTTTTAAAAACGCGTTTCCTTTTGAAAATGTGTACGGATCAAGATAGTAAACAAAAGGATTTAATTCGCTGTAATTAGGGCGGTCAATACGGCGGCTGAATGAAAAATTAAATTCGTTTTTGCTATTTAGCGTCTGATTGATAAACAGGCTGGGAAAAAAGTTAAGATAGCTCCGGTCAACCGGGGTGCTGCCAAGCAGGTTCCCGTTCGACTGCGTGTACTCTGCACGAAGGCCCAATTGTACCGAACCGTTTTTGTATTGCTTGTTAATATTAAAATAGCCGGCAGTTATTTTTTCGGTATAGATAAACCGATTTGAGCGGGTGGTGTCGTTTACAAAGTCAGCGCCGTTAAATTTCCCGGCCCTCAGGTCATTGTCCGTTTTAACACTCGAAAATTTTGCACCTGTTTCTATTTTTACGGTCTTACTTAGCGGTTTGGCATAATCAGCCTTTGCCGAATATATTTCGATGTCGGAGGGGGTCTCATTACGCAGTAACTCCGGGGCGTGCTGGATAGTACCGTCGGGTAAATAATAATCGGTATTATAACTGGCTTTGCTGTTGTTTTTAAATTTTGAATAATCAAGGTCCGCGCTTAACGTCTGCCCCAGGGTATCTAATTGCAAACGATCATTAAAATTAACGGCCAGGTTGCTAAAAGTTTGCCGGATCTCAGAGCTGGTATTTAACGCAGAGTCGACGGTATTCATTGACTGGCCGATTTTGGTAAAGTTATTATTAAGATCTTTTTCTTTGTTGCTGTTGCCGCTTATTACAACCCCGACAGTATTGTTTTTGGTCACATCCAGGTCGGCGCCTAGTTTAAAGTTGTTATAATGATACACCTGCGGCGAACTGGCTTCTTGCCTAAAATAGGTGTTGTTACCTGCATCGACGGTTTTACGGTTAAGGTCCATCCGCTGGTAATTGGGGATATCACCGTGGCTAAGCAAACCAAATATATTTAAGTTACCTTCTTTATGGTTGATATTCAGGTTCTGGCTTTCGCGCAGGCGGCTTGCGCTGGCCACGGCGGCGGTAAGGCTGCCATTGGTGCCGTTTTGTTTGTTCTTTTTTAATTTGATATTGATGATACCCGAATTACCCGCCGCATCATATTTTGCTGACGGATTTGAAATAATCTCGATAGACTGAATAGTCGTACCATCGGTCGAGCGTAAAAGCGTGGCCAGTTGTGCCGGGGATAAATAAGTTAACTTATCATTAATCATAACGGTTACACCCTGCTTGCCTTTAAGGCTGATGTTGTCGTCCTTGTCAATAGTAACGCCGGGGGCGCGCTCCAAAATTTCCATTGCGGTGTTACCGGCAGCCAGCACGCTGTTTTCAACATTCATAACAGTGCGGTCTATCTTACGCTCTATTAAAGGTTTGGTTGAGGTAATATTAACGGTATTAAGTGTCTTTACATTGGCGCTCATTTTTAAATCAGGCACGGTAAGATCGCCTTTATCGGCAGTGACCGTAAAAGTGGCGCTGGCGGCTTTGGTATAACCTACATTGGTTGCTTTTACAATGTAATCGCCGGGTTTAATATTATCAAAAATATAAACGCCTGCATTATTGGTCAGCGCTCCTTTAATAACGGTCGAGTCGGTGGCTTTTAATATGCTCACGGTAGCATAATCTAATTTAACACCCTGGTCGTTTACCAGCTTGCCGGTTACCCTGGCCGTTTGCGCAAAAGTGGTTAAGCCAATACCCGCCAGCAATAAGGTATAGTATATTTTAGTAACTGTTTTTTTCATATCAGGTAAAGCTTAGGCAATAAAACTCCTGTAAAAGAATTTTCCTTCTTTTTTATAGTTAGTGTAAACGTTGATGTTAATTATCCGGCTTGTTACCGGTTGTTTATCATAGCAATAGCATCAGGGCTGTGGCAATGTTTTTATATAAGATGCAGAAACCCGGAAGAAGGTTACAGGGAAATTTAACTTTTTAACGCCGGGGATTTATTCAATCCTCTTTTTCTGATTGTTTTGATTGAGGATAAGTGAACTCGTTTAACTATATAACAACTAAAAGGATAAACTTTTTCAGGACGAGTCACTTAAATCAGGTGATCCACTTTTAGTGATCCACCGCCGAAAAATCAGCAAAAAATGGTCGTTTTTCAGTTTGTTGATTATCAATACCCTAATTAAAAAATATACTTAAAGATCCTGACGAATAAGGATGATCCAAAGCGATCCGCTCAAAAAGCCAAAATATTAATTTACAGATACTTAGCAAAAAATGGTGATCCGGGTGATCCACTTTTTTAGATGGATCACTTAGCCTTCAAATTCTGCTCAAACAGGCATGGTGTGCAGATCTTAATAATATATAAGGTTATATAAGCCCGCCGCACGGCAGCAGACCTATATACCTTATATTAATAGCAAACGCCTTTACTATTTTACCTTTAAAATTTTTAAGCTATCCGGTTTTGGGATGGTGGTGACCAGGGTGTCTACCTTGCATTCCAAGCCATTGTCTGTCATCACAAATGACGCAGATGAAGCTTCTGTCTTTTTGTTTTTTTCTTTACACCGGTATACGTCAATGCCGTCTCTTAAAAAATCGCTTAGCCGGTCTTCAATTACAATAATCGAGTTCATGGGCACTTTTAAGGTAACCTCTATTTCCTGGGAGTGCCATGGGTTACCCGGTAACCGTTGCAGGTAGCGGTCAAATTTTAAAACAGAATCCTGTTGAACAAAGATATACTTGGTATTGCGCGCATTTAATAAGGCATCCTCATAATGGCTGCCTTTGGCGCGGAAGGTTTCAACCAGCACCGGTTTGCTTACGTCGCTCTTTTCAATCCTGATTGACAGGTTGTCTTGTTCATAGTCCTCAAAATCATTACTATTAGTAACCACTATATTTTTGTCTGATTGCAGGTTAAGCCGCACACTATCGTCATGGGTAAAGTATTTTACATCGTTCAGCTTTAAGTAGTAGGTGTTTTTTGAGGGCGTAGCCAGGCTGATAGTTTGATTAAAGCTGGCGGATGACCTAAAGCCGGCCGCAACCCGCGATCCATAAAATACCAACACACCGACTGCGAATAACCAGATTACAAATATTACCGAGCCCATAGATTTATCAATGGTACCGGTATTGAAGATCGCCTTTAAGGTTATTAAGAAAACAGCTAACAGTGGTATCACCGCCACCACAAAGCCAGAGAAATATATGTGATTAGCATATTGATTGGCCATTACGCTAAATGGAAACATATGATTGTGTGAATCGGGCCATAGGGTTACCATTGCCAGGCACACTATTAAAACAATAGCGAAACCCAGGCAAGCCAAGAGTACAACAATACCAAAGACTTTAACTAATACCTTGCCGACGCCATTAAAAAACCTGCCTAAATGATAAAAGAACTCGCTTATAAAATCTCTGAGCTTATATATCATGGGTTTAGCTTCGTCCTTTAAATCGGTTAGGTGGTTACGGACCGCGCTTAACTCCTCTTCAAAATTATTCTTAAAACCCTGCAGGTTTAACTTTTCGCCTTTCATGGCCATACGGTCGGCGCGGGTAACGGCGCGGGGGATCACGATCCAAAGTATGATATACAGAAAGAAGCCCGTGCCAAAAAACACCAGAGTCAGCAGGAACAACAACCTTACCCATGTAGGCTTTATATCAAAGTAATTACCTAAGCCGGCGCAAACACCGCCCAGCAGGTGGTCGTCCGGATCGCGGAACAGGATGCGTGCACCGCTGTTATAAACGTAGCCGTTATGTGGCGCTGATGCGTCGTTGTCCTGTTCGGCATTTTCAAAATCCTGCACGGTGCCCATTAGTTCAACAACCTGCCTAACGTCCTGCTCAACAATAACCTGCTTGTTCTCATTCGCTAATATTTCAGAAAGCATTTCGGCAATGCGGTTCTCAATATCCGTAGTGATCTCATGGCTATCGGCCGAGTTTAAAAAATGACGTTTTACATCCGTCATATAGTTTTTTAATATCTCGTAGGCATCCTCTTCAATATGAAAAACGGTGCCATTTATATTTATGATAATTGTTTTGTTCATGATGTGATTTTTAGTGAGTGAGTTTTATTTCTTTTTTCCGGTTGCGGTTTGTACGGCAAACGAAAGCTCGTGCCAGGTTTTGTCCAGCTGTTCAAGCATCTTTCGGCCATCGTCAGACAACGCGTAGTATTTACGCGGCGGGCCTGAGGTTGACTCGACCCAGTTATAAGTTAGCAGGCCGTTGTTTTTTAACCGGGTTAATAATGGATATAAAGTGCCCTCAACCACAAGTAGTTGAGCCTTTTTAAGCTCGGCAATTATATCAGACGCGTATGTTTCATCGCGGGCGATGATAGAGAGTATACAGTACTCAAGTATACCCTTACGCATTTGTGTTTGTGTGTTTTCAGCTATCATATCACAAAGATATATGTTTTATATTGTATTATGCAATACATAGTACTAAAAATATTTATTTTCTCGAATAAAACATCTTTTTTTAAAAAAAAAGTTTGGTTTTTTAACGATTTAATTTGTGTTTTTAATAACGGAACATTACTTTTATAATTAATTAACTATTAACTGATCTTATTATTAACAAACATGAAAAAACTTCTACTAGTAAGTTTGTGTTTTCTGGTGTTATGCGTAACACAAGTATTTGCACAAAACCGTACTGTTACTGGTACGGTTACAGCCAAAGATGATGGCCTACCCATCCCGGGAGTAACAGTAAAAATCAAAGGGGCAAGTGTTGGGGTTCCAACAGACGTGAATGGTAAATTTTCCATAAGTGCGCCAGAAAACGCCACACTTGTATTTTCATTCATTTCTTATGTAACGCAAGAAGTCTCTGTTTCGGGCAGAAGCGTTATCAATGTAACATTAGCACAAGACAATAAGCAATTAACCGAAGTTGTTGTAACAGCTTTGGGTATTTCCAGAGAAACCAAGTCATTGGGTTATTCTGTTGCTGTTGTTAAAGGTAGTGAGATTACTAAATCAAGAGAGACCAACGTTGTACAGGCACTTGCAGGTAAGATTGCTGGTGTAAACATTACTCAATCTTCAGGTACACTAGGTGGCGGTTCAAAAATTGTTATTCGTGGTGCTACTTCATTGAGCTCTGACGTACAGCCAATTTTTGTTATCGACGGATTAATTATTGATAACTCGGCTCAGCAGTTGGCCACATCAAACAGTGCTGTCCCACAGGGCGTCGCTTCAATTGATTTTGGTAACCGCGCAGGTGATATTAACTCTGACGATGTTGAATCTATAAGTGTATTGAAAGGTGCAGCAGCTGCAGCCTTATATGGTACGCTGGCAAAAAACGGCGCAATCATCATCACAACAAAAAGAGGTAAAAAGAACGGCCCCGGAACAATTGAGTTTAATTCAACAACCAGGTTTGATAATGTGTTATTATTACCTAAATTCCAAAATGAATATGCGCAAGGTAATCAGGGTACTTACAACATTGCAAATACCAATGGTTGGGGTCCTAAGATTAGTGAAGTTCAAGATAAAACATTCCCTAACTTTTTAGGACAAAATGTTAAGCTTCAGGCTTACCCTGATAACATCAAGAATTTCTTCAAAACCGGACATACCGATATCAACTCGGTTGCTTTTTCTGGTGGCGGTGAATCTGGTGATTATCGTTTTGGTTATACCAATACCATACAGACTGGTATAATTGAGCAGGAAAAGTTAAATAAAAATGCAGTATCGTTTAATTCAGGCAAAACTATTTTGCCTGGTTTTGATGTCAGGACAACTGTTAATTATGTAAGAACCGTTACTGATGGTTTGCCTACACAAAGCTCAAATTTTCCAAACGTATTATCCACTGCTGTCTACGCCATCCCAAGAACGGTGGATATTGGTTTGTTGAAAGATAACTATGTGGATGCAACCGGCCAGCAAAATACATTAACACCGGCCAGAAATGGTAATAACCCTTATTGGTTGCTTTACAATAATAAATCTGGCGCTGTTAATAACCGTATATACGGAAACGCTATATTAAGCTACAAAGTGGCACCTTGGTTAACCTTATCAAACAATATTGGAACAGATATTTATAATGAATATCGCAAAGCTGTTACCAGACCAGGAACAATTGGTGCGTTAACAGGTAACTTCTTTACAGCTAATATTTATGAGCGAATCATTAACGATGATTTCCTTGCTACTTTTAATCATAAAATCACTTCGGATTTAGATATGAAATTTATTGCAGGAACGTCTGTTTATGAAACCTATTATCAAAGAGATCAGGAAGATGCTCAAACCTTAACAGTTGACAAGTTATATAACTTTGCTAACGCAGCAGCTGTAACTACAACAAATACATCAAATAAAAAGAGAATTCAAGGTGTGTATGGCGATTTAACGTTGTCATACAAGGACTTCTTATACTTGGAAGCAACAGGTCGTAATGACTGGAGCTCAACACTTCCAAAAAGCCACAACTCTTACTTTTACCCTTCAGTTAGCGCAGGCTTTGTGTTTACTGATGTGTTACCAAAAAGCACCTGGCTAAACTATGGTAAATTAAGAGCCAGTTATGCTGACGTAGGTGGTGATACCAACCCTTATGCTTTAGATTTTGTTTATACACCGGCAAGCTCTGTTTTTGCTCAATATGGTGCGGGTTCTACTTTTCCGTTTAACGGTTTGTTAGGCTTTACCGGCCCGTCAACAATTCCGGGGCTTGATAAATTGGTGTCTCAAAATCAAAATTCAACAGAGTTTGGAGTTGATTTAAGATTCTTAAACGATAGGATTACGTTAGATGCGGATCTATACAAAAACACTACTAAAAACCAAATTTTAAGTTTACCGTTGCCTCAATCAACCGGTTATGCGGCTAAGGTGATTAATGCCGGCTCATTAACTAACAAGGGTTTAGAGGTTACATTGGGTTTTGTTCCTGTAAAAATACCAAGCTTTAACTGGAATATCCAATTTAGATATAGCGGAAATATTAACACGGTGAGTTTACCTGCTGAAATTAAACAAGTAACTGTTCAAAGTGGCTATAGTGGTTTGACAGTTAAAGCAGAAAATGGTAAATCAATAGGGCTATATGGTGTAGCCTGGGTACGTGATGGTAATGGACATATTGTTATTGACCCTGCTACAGGTCTTCGTAAAACAATCACCGATCAACGGTTGGGCGGGATTTCTCCGGACTATACAGGTGGTATAACCAATACCTTCAACTATAAAGGTTTAACATTGGCTTTCACGGTTGATATCCGTAAGGGTGGTGTTCTGTTCTCAAATACCGTATCTACATTGCGTACAAATGGTTTGTCTGAAGAAACAGCACTTAACAGAGGTAAAATATTTGTTGATCCTGGTGTTGTTGCTTCCGGTACTACTTTTATACCCAACACGGTACCAGTACAAAGTATGCAGGATTACTGGGGACAATACAGTGCCGGTAACACCGAAGCCAATACATTTGACGCTTCTTATGTAAAATTAAGGGAAGCTGCGCTTTCGTACACTTTCCCTAGCAGTATTTATAAAAGATATGCCAACTTTATCAAAGGCTTAAGTATTGGTGTTGAAGGAAGAAACTTATGGCTTATCCACTCAAACGTTCCATATATTGATCCGGAAGTTAACTTCTTCGGCTCTGGAAGCGCTGGGTCAGGGGTAGAATTTAACTCTATGCCATCAACCAGAAGTATTGGATTTAATGTGCGTCTAACACTTTAATTAAAAAGAAAATGAAAAAGAAATTTATATTAACGTTTAGTGTTTTAACACTAATTTTAGCGTTGCCTTCCTGCAAAAAATATTTGGATATCAATACAAATCCAAATGCGGCGGTAACAGTTGATCCTAAACTGCTATTCTCATATGCGGTTACATCGTATGTTGACCTTAGAGCGAGCGGGGATTTATGGATACCTACATCTCTTGCAGGCCAGGCAGTTATGGATGGTTTTTCTAACCCGACAGGCTGGTCTGGTGGTGGTCTTGATGAAGGCGAATACAAAATAGACCCGCTAATTTACGGTAACCCTTGGAGAGCATACTATACTTCAATCGGCAATAACTTAAAGCAAGCCATTAAGATTGCTGAAAGCGCGACTCCGAAAAATAATAATGCTGCTGCTCAATGTAAAGTTATATTAGCATTAGTATATTATGAGTTAACAACCCTGTACGGGGATGTTCCTTATACAGAGGCCTTTAATTCTGATATCGCGTATCCACACTTTGATCCTCAGCAAAAAGTATTGCTTGGTGTAGTAGCCACCCTTGACGAAGCTTTGGCTCAATTTGATCCTGCAAGCACTGTAAAAATATCAGATTATGACTTGTTTTATAAAGGTGATATCGCAAAATGGAAAAGACTTGCTACCTCTCTTAAATTGCGTACTTTGATGACAATGGTTGATAAAGATCCGACCCAAGCTGCCAAAATAGGCGCAATGATAAACGCCGGTGGTCTGGTAGCTTCAGCTGCTGACAATTTCCAGGTACCTTTTCAGGATATCCAGAATAAGAAAAACCCTAAATATTTTATTAGTGAACAATTTAACGGTAAGCAAAACTTCTTTTTTGCTTCAAAATGGGTAACCAATTACCTTGATCCGGTTAATGATCCGCGTTTACCGAAATTGTTTGATCTTCCTGCCGGCCAGACTCATTATATAGGCATTGAACAAGGTGCTGACGGTGACGACGCTATTAATCCACGTGTTTCTACATCTTTACAAACAGCCACAGAGCCTGAAACCATATTTGACTATCAGGATGAGCTTTTCTATGAAGCTGAGATTTATGCAAGAGGTATTGGTGTTGCTGTAGATATAGTTAAGGCTAACCTGTTATACAAACAAGCTGTGCTTGAGTCGTGTAAATTTTATGGTGTTGCAACTGCAACAGCTACTGCTTTTTCTGCCAGTTTGCCAACCTATATTGCAACTGACTTAATATATAACATTCAATATCAGCATTGGGTTGACTTGACAGACAGGGGTATTGATGCCTTCACACAATGGAGAAGATCAGGGCCAGAGGGTAGCGAAATACCTGCTTTAACAATCCCTATTGGTGCGCCGGCAAATGGTTTGTTTAGAAGATACGAGTATCCGATAACCAACGAAATTAACCAAAATCCAAACGCTCCAAAAGCAGTTGTACATTATTACGAAAAACAGTGGTTTGATTTATAACACATAAAGACATGAAAAAAATAATATATATATGCCTGTTGATGCCGTTAGTGTTTCAATCATGCAAAAAAGCATATTCGCCGGGAGATAATTATCCCATTGTTAACGTATTACCGCCTTATGCGGCATTTAAAAGCCTGGCTACTGTAAATGTGAAATTGAATGCAGACCATGTTACGCCTGGCGCGGCTGCGTTTACATTTTTAATACGTACCGCTTTACAACAAACAGTTACGGTTACCTATTCGGTAAGCGGCGCCATAACATTGACTAATCAAACAGCGGTTATACCAAGAGATGCAACAACCGTTGCTATCAGTGTACCGGTACCAGCAGGTACTGCTCCGGGTACTGCAACTATCGTCCTTAACAAGGCCGTTGCGGCAGATGGAACAGTATTTACCATTGGGCAAGACAATGTGGCTGCTAATCAAAAAGCGTCTATAAAGATTACACAACTATAAAATATTTTAAAGTTGTTTTAATGGTCTGGAAAACATCGTTTTCCGGACCATTTTTGTTAATAATGGATTTGAACTTGTTGTGAATGAACAGACAGTATCAATTTTTTGCCTAGTATCAGCGCCTGATTATCCGGCACATGCCCCGCCGGGAAATCAAAACAAACCGGATATCCATAATTTTTTACCACGTCGATAATTATTTCAGGTACGGTTTGTCCAAAAGGGATGTCATTGTCTTTAACCTCGCTAAATCCACCCACAATTAAACCTGCCAGATTTTTTAACTTACCGGCCCTGTCCAATGTGCGGATCATGCGGTCAATAGCATACAGGTATTCACCAACATCTTCAATAAATAGTATTTTACCATCATAGCTAAAGTCTGATACCGAACTGAGGGATGCAATAAGCAGACTCAAATTTCCGCCGATTAAAACACCCGTACTTTGCCCCGGCCTGTTTATTGAATGCGATTGAAAAGAATAGGAAATCTCAGATCCAAACAAAGCTTTTTTAAGCGTCTGTAACGAACCGGCCGAAGCATCCGGTATATTTACCGGCATTTGCCCGTGAATGCTTTGTAAGCCATAATTGCTGTATATATGGGCGTGTAATAAGGTTATATCGCTAAACCCTACCAGCCATTTGGGTTGCTGTGCAAGTCTGTCAAAATTTACCTTATCCATCATCCTTATGGTGCCATAACCGCCGCGTGCGGCTATTATCGCTTTGACGCTGTCGTCGTCAATAAACCGTTGCAAATCAGCTGCGCGAAGATTGTCATCGCCGGCAAACTGATGATAGCTGGCATCAACGGTTGCGCCCAAAACAACCTCTAAACCCCACGACTGTAATAATGAAATGGCGTCATCCATTGGCCCGGGTAGTTTTTTTGCCGGACAGGTTATGGCAATTTTATCGCCTTTTTTTAGATGTGGCGGTTGTATTGTGGGTAATGGGGTTGCTGTATGCATAGTCAATATTAAAAAAAGTTTCTGACTTTCCGCCTTTCCCACTTCCCAACCAAATAGCTTATCTTTGCCAAATCCATTATGTCACAACTTAATAAATATAAAAGATTTACAATTACATCGGCGTTACCCTATGCCAACGGCCCGTTACACATAGGCCATTTAGCAGGCGCCTATTTACCTGCCGACATATTTGTGCGTTATTTGCGCCTTAAAAAACGGGATGTGGTTTACATCTGCGGATCAGATGAGCATGGGGCGGCTATCACCATAAAAGCGAAAAAAGAAAGCACTACGCCACAGGCTATTATTGATAAATATCACCATCAAATAAAAAATAGTTTTGAAGAATTTGGTATCGCCTTTGATATTTATCATCGCACTTCATCACAGATCCATCATGATCTGTCGCAGGAATTTTTTCTGAACTTATATGAAAAAGATGAGTTTATTGAAAAATTCTCTGAGCAATACTATGATGAGGATTATAATCAATTTTTAGCAGACAGGTATATAACCGGCACCTGCCCAAATTGTCATAACGAGAACGCTTACGGCGATCAGTGCGAAAGGTGCGGCACCTCTTTAAATCCTACTGACCTCATCAACCCGGTATCAACCCTTAGTGGTAAAACCCCTGTGTTAAAGCCTACCAAACACTGGTTTTTGCCGTTAGATAAATATCAGCCCTGGCTTGAACAATGGATTGACCAGAAAGAGGGAAGCTGGAAAGTAAATGTATTTGGCCAATGTAAATCATGGCTAAAATCAGGCTTGCAGCCACGCTCTATGACCCGCGATCTGGATTGGGGGATTGACGTTCCGTTAGAGGAAGCAAAAGGAAAGAAATTATATGTCTGGATGGATGCGCCGATAGGTTATATATCAGCAACCAAGCAATGGGCTATTGATAAGGGCAGGGACTGGAAATTATATTGGAAACAGCAGGAAGATGAAGCCGACAATGCTTGCCTGATCCATTTTATTGGTAAGGATAACATCGTATTTCATTGTATTATTTTCCCGTCAATATTACATGCGCATGGCGAGTATATTTTACCTGAAAATGTACCTGCCAATGAGTTTTTAAACCTGGAGGGCGATAAGCTTTCAACCTCACGTAACCATGCCGTATGGTTGCATGAATATCTGGAGGAGTTTCCGGGCAAGCAGGATGAATTACGTTACGTATTAACGTCTATACTGCCCGAGACCAGCGACAGCGAATTTACCTGGAAAGATTACCAGGCCCGTGTAAACAATGAACTGGTAGCCATATTGGGTAATTTTGTAAATCGCGTGATGATCCTGATGCATAAGTTTTTTGACGGTAAAGTTGAAAGCGAAACAGGCAAAATCACGCTTACTGACGGCTACCTAAACGATGAAATAGGCATATTTTATGATGCGTTGGAAAGCGGTATTGAAAGCTACCGTTTTAGGCAGGGCCTGCAAAGCGTAATGGATATAGCGCGGTTAGGCAATAAATATCTTACAGAGAAAGAGCCCTGGAAAACTATTAAAACAGATCCGGCCGCAGCAAAGGACGCCTTGCATAACAGCCTATTTATAATCGGGCATCTGGCAACTTGTTTACAGCCATTTTTACCCGCTACCGCCAGGAAGATATTTGAAATGCTTAATTTACCTGTCGAATTTACCTTTGATCAGGAACTGACATTTGCTAACGGACATCAGCTTAATCACGCAGCGCTACTGTTTGAAAAAGTTGAAGACGAAGTAATTGAAAGACAAATAGAAAAACTGCATAATAAGAAACAGGAACCTGCGCTTGTGGAAGAGGTAAAGATTATGCCTGCAAAGGATAATATTAATTACGAAACCTTTGCCGCAATGGATATCCGCACCGGGACCATCTTAACAGCCGAAAAGGTTGCTAAGACGAAAAAGTTGTTAAAATTGACAATTGATACCGGGATTGATCAACGCACCGTGGTATCAGGCATTGCTGAATATTATGAGCCCGAGGCGGTAATAGGAAAAAAAGTGAGTATCCTGGTTAATTTGGAACCGCGCGAAATAAAAGGGATTGTATCGCAGGGGATGATACTGATGGCAGAGAATGCAGAAGGCAAGCTAACCTTTGTAACCCCGGTTGACGAATTTCATGACGGGTCTGTCATTAGATAATATGTCAGGGAGATCCAAAGGATTTTTAATTTAGCCTTTAGATACTCATTGATAATTTGCACATTTGCACGTCTGCAGATTTGCAAACACGGTCCCGTAGTTCAACGGATAGAATAGGAGTTTCCTAAACTCTAGATATGAGTTCGATTCTCGTCGGGACCACAAAATCTCCCATCCATGTGATAAGCATGGGAGATCATTAAAAAAAGTTTTTATCGAAAGCCTTCAGATTTTTCTGAAGGCTTTTTGTTGACGTTATAGGCATGCAGCCTGGGTTTGCCCATCTCCATGAAATACAAATCGCCTGGCGAGTATTTAAGCAGTTGGAACTTATAATAAACTATACCTTATTATTTAGCCGCAAGTTTCAGCGCGAATACCATCTGTACATCCTGGTGTTGAAGTATATCGTTCATCGACGGTACGATCAAATAATCCGGAATAGTGCCCCTATCTTTGTATTTAACTTTCTTTACTGCCATGACATATTTAAACAAGGGGATATTTACCTTGATTTTGGTATTTGGCAGAAAGAAAGTTATTCTATTTCCAGAGGTATTTCCGTCATAGCCGCCCCCGGTTTCCTCGCCGACAAATATACCCCGGCTGTTTGTTTTGGCAATGGATGAAAACTCAGCTGCACCGGAAAAGCTTTTACCGCTGGTGAGGAAAACGACCTTTCCCTTGTAATTAATCTTTTGCGGTTGTTGTAATTCCACCAGGTCGGGATGATCTTTTATAGCACCGGTTGTTGAGCTTAGTGAGGTATAATAGGCGAAAGGGCGATCAGTAAGGTAACTATAAAGCAGAGCTCCATTACTGTCGTCACCACCGCCATTCTCCCGCAGGTCAATGATCAGGCTGTTTACATTTTTATCTTCCAGCTCCTTAAAAGATGCCGCTAAATAGTCAGCCAGGTTTTCTTTGGTTTGGACCAGGTATTCATTGGCAAAGGTGCGGATGGTCATCACGGCGACGTTACCCGGCTGATACGACAGCTCCAGGTACCGGCTGGGCATAACCCGCACAGGAGGAGGACATTCCATGTTTTTGAAGTAATCCGCGGCAATGGTTTTTACCGCCGTAGCCCCATCTCTTGTTTTATATTTTACTTCGAAATTTTCCTGAGTTCCGTAAACCACGTCATACAGGTAGGCAAAAGGATCATGGCCGTCATTTACTTTGACATATTTTTCGGTTTGGATACGGCCATCGGATGATAAGTGTTCAAATAGCCGCTTCCTGATTGTACCAATGCTTCGATGATCAATGGCCAGGATCTCTGTCCCTGCGGGAAACTCCCGGGTATCGCAGGGCACGTAAGCGTTGTTGCCGATGAACCTAAGCTGAACAGGGAATAGTTTGACTTCTGTTTTGAATTGGCTGATCAGGTCCTTTGGCAGGAAGCACTCGGTATGCCCGTCTTCGATCCCGCTGATCAGTTGGCTGATGATCGCGAAATAAGCTACCTTGCTCATCGGATAGTCCAGCTCTTTGAAATAGCGGTCAAACAGCCTGTCCATTTCAGATTTGCTTTTATAGCGGTATAGCCCGGCGTGTATTTTTTGCAGTGTGTCGCGCAACGAAGTGAAATCCTGTTGCAGCAATTCGGGTGAAATCTGTTTTGAAATATCATTTGCAGATTGCGCAAAAGCTGCCTCAAAAAGGAAAAAGAAAAGAAAAAGCGCTATCGTTAATTGTCTATATAGTATTTTCATTGCATTCGCTTTTGGGATTATCATTATTTGGCATCATTGATTTGCTGAATGGCATCTGCCGATGCTTTCGCACCGGAAGAATCGTTCAACCCGGTACGCTGGTCTTTTATACTGTTTAAGAATTTGATCATGTAAGGCGCCACACCGTCGCCCTTGTGCCTGATAGCCACTCGCTTTAGCTCATCTATACCTTGTAAAACCGCCTCCTGCCGGGTTAAGCGCCCTATCATATCCGAAAATGCTTTAACCAAGTGGATCTGGTCCTGTATTTCGGCCGCTTGATAACGTTGGTAAACAAAGGGCCACTGGGTATCGGCGCCCTGCTCAGCATAAACGTTGATGATGGCCTGCGTCAACTGTCCCTCATTGTCGTTTTCAAAGCGTTTGGCCAAGCTTAAGCCCAATGCTGGGTCTATGCGGATAATACCATTCAGTGCCGCGCCTGATACCGAATATGATGGACTATTGAGCCTTTGTCGGAACAGGTCAAGGTAGACCGGGTCTTTCAATACCGAAAGGGTATTGATCGCATCTGCCTGCACCAAAGTATTCGGGTCCGTACGGGCAAGATTCGCCAGCAAAGGGAGCGAAGCATTTCGCAAAGTAGCATTGATATTATGAATATCTTCTTTGTTCTGGTTAAGTGCCCAGATCGCCTTCCGGCGCAGGCCGGAGAAGGGGTCTTTTAACGCAGCGATCAGCACTCTTTGCGCCTCCGTGTCATCCGTGTTCTTTTCCGCAAAGTCCATGGCTTCATAACGGTCGAGGTAAAGCGGCGCATGGAAATACTGGTAAACCAACTCTGCCAGGGTCTTATGATCGGTCTTCTCAGCAACTAATATTTTATCTGCATCCACGTTAACCAGCTCGGGTTTTGTGGATGTTTTGAAAGTTAACGTATCCGCCTTATTGCGCAGCCAGATCTTATGGCGTTCTTTCGCGCCGTTAACATACAGATCTACCGCGACCGGTAAGGTAAAAGCGGCCCCATCCTGTGTTTGCTGTAAAAAAACCATTTGCGTTTTTGTTACCTCGTCCCACTGGTAGCGAATATCTAGTACCGGGTGGCCCGCGCCATAATACCATTGGTTAAAGAACCAGTTCAGGTCGAGGCCGCTGGCTTCTTCCAGCGCCATCCTTAATTGCGGTACTTCCGCATTCTTAAAGGCGTAGGTGGTCAGGTAAAGATGCAGGCCCTTATAAAATGCCGCATCGCCCAGGTAGTTTCGCAGCATATTTAAAATGCGCCCCCCTTTGGAATAAGTAATGCCAAAGGGGTCCTTAGGATTGTTATAGTAAAAAGTCACCAGGTTTTTGGTACGGGCATCCCGGCTTTCCAGGTAATTCTGCAATCCGTACTGGAGATGTGCATCCGCCGCATCCTTTCCGTATTTGTGCTCCAGCCAGATCAGTTCTCCAAAATCTGCGAAGGATTCATTCAGGGTGATATTGCTCCAGCTCTCACAGGTCACATAGTCGCCAAACCACTGGTGAAACAGCTCATGTTCCATACCCGGATTGTAATAACTATCTGCCAGTTCCCTTCGCGTGGAAACGTTACCAAATATAGCTGCGGTCGTATTTTCCATTGCCCCGCCTACATAATCGCGAACGGATACCTCCGCATATTTGTTCCAGGGGAAGTCAACCCCTAAAGTTTTAGAGAAAAAATCAATGGCTTCTGGTACAACGCCGAAATTGTCTTTCGCATATGGGACGTATTTCGGCTCAAGGTAATAGCTAACTTCCTTTCCGTGCCAGCTGTCCTTAATGATTTTAAAGTCACCTACGGCCATCATAAACAGGTAGGGCGAATGCGGCAACTCCATCTTCCAGATATCGGTACGGGTACCGTCGGGATTATTTTTCTGTGCAGCCAGTCGGCCGTTGGATAAAGTCACATATTTGCCGGGAACGGTCATACTGATCTCTTGGGTGGTTTTCTGATCCGGCTTGTCGATCGTAGGGAACCAGCAAGAATTATTTTCCGGTTCGCCAAGCGTCCAGACCTGTGTAGGCTTATCCTTTTCGGTACCGTCCGGGTTGACAAAATACAAGCCATGTTCGTTGTTACGTCTTCCCTTCAATTCTTCGGGCTTTGCCGTATAGGTGATATAGAGGGTATAGTTTTCAGCAGGTTGGTAAATTTTGTCCAATCTGATATTTAAACTCAGACTGTCATAAGAAAACTGCAGGGGTATGTTCTTACCATTTTTCAGGATCGCGATAGTATGAATATCCATGCCTTTGGCATCGAGCCGGAGAGTGTCGGTCGGATAAAAATGAGGATGCAGGGTCAGCCATTCCTTGCCATATAAATAACGTTTTTTATAGTCAAAACGCACACTGAGTTTGGTATGCACCAGGTCATTGATTTTGGGGGCGGTTTCCCGGTAACCTTTTACGGGAAAAGCAGATTTAAGGTCCTGGGCTAAGCCTTTCAGGAAGACCAGGGAACATAGGGAGAGTGTCAGGAAAAAAGTTTTCATATCTATTTTTAATTAAAATAAGGCAGTATTTATCCGGGCCCGATTTCAGGGCGGTGTTTTTTAACAAGATGATTTCAATAATTTAAGGTGCTGTTTATGATTTTTCCCTGCGGTTGATATAAAAATAATAACCCAGGAAACTGACTGCAAGGCTGAAGGACATAATCGCCAGGGAATGGATGCCGAGCGGCTGGAAATAATCTACAAAGGATAATCCAATACCCAGGCCCATTAACAGGGCAAACCATTTAATGGTTATATTTTTATCGTCACTGGTAATGGGTTGTAAAAGCTGCGATACGATATGATCCGGCGCTCCCTTTTCGATCAGCTTGTTTTTAAGCCGGTAGTCCAGCAGCCATTTGATAAAGGTGAGGGCGACTACGGAAAATACCACGATGGTTAGTATCACACTGGACGTGTGAAGCAAATCATATCTGAAGTTATCTCCAGCAGCGTTTGAATTTTGCGCTGCGGCGGCAGTCCATGTGCCCGCCACAGCGCCTATAGTGATGATGATTTTTTTCATGTTGTTTTTTAATGCTGTTTATAAGGTATTAGAACGGCAGCGCCGGTCAAAGTTGCAATTATTTATAATTTAACGTATTGATCTGTTTTTGGTACTTACGGAACATTTCGACGCCCTGGAAAACGAGTAAAAACAGGGTAACGAGGATGACCAGGTACATGGCCTCCGGTAAAATATCGGTGAACATTTTAAAAAAGTATATCCGGAACAGATAAACCGGGATGCCGATCGAAGCCAGTGCCGCGAAAACGAGCAGGTAGATCCAGCGTTCTCTCCTGTCCAGGGAGGTTTCCGGCTGGGGCAGCTGCGCCAGTACAAGGCTGGCCACATTAAAGTCAAAAGCCGGCTTGGGCAACTGATCCAGTTCTGAAAAGATCAACCGGTAATCAGCAGCCCTGGCCTCACAGAATGCGCAGGAACGGATATGTTCTTTGGTACTTAAATCTGCTCTTCCCAGCGCGTATTGCTGAATTTCCTCTTCGCTCAAATGAAGCTTATTCATAAGTCCTCCTTTTTGTAATTACTCAATATATTTTCTTTTAATGTTTTCCGCGCACGAAAGAGATAACTTTTTATCGTGCCTTCCGGCAGGCCCGTGATCTGCATCATTTCCTCGTTGCTCAGTTCTTCGCGGTATAAGATCAGCAGTGTGCGGTAAACCGGCGGGAGCTTATCGATCTCCTTCTCCAGGATGCTATTCAGTTCCTTCCTGTTCAGTTGTTTTTCAATATCATTTTCGGAAGCGCTTAACTTTTGGTTGCTGAGTGCTTCTAAAGTCAGCTCAGAAGTCTCCTCCCCGTTATCCGTTTGGTCCAGCAACAGCAGCTTTCTTTTCTCCAGGTAATGCAGACAGGTGTGGTAAGCGATCTGCCCGATCCAGGTGGAAAGTTTTGACTTGAACCGGAAGTTAGGCAACCCATGAAATGTTTTCAAATAAATATCCTGCACCAGGTCCTTGCGGTCACCACTGTTAGCGATCATTTTAAAAACGATCATCGCCACCAGCGCTTCCGTATTTTTGATGATCTTGCCGAAAGCATAGCGATCACCGGCCAATACTTCATCAACCAGTTCTCTATCTGCTGCATGATTTTCCAAATGATGATCCACTTTGATAAATTAGACCGGTTCACGGTGATAAAGTTGCAATAATACTTTCACAAGAATGCGTTAAAATGCCGCATAACTTGCTACACTTGACACGGCACCATCTTTTGATCGTTGCTTTCAAGTATTTCTTGATCTTATGCTTTATTATTGGAATAAAGCTCATCCTTTTTCCAAGAATGCTTTCTAAGCATTGAGTGGTAAAATTTAAATAAGGTTGCTAATGGAGCAGCCTTATTTTTTTCAAAGCATCCGGCGCTTGAACGGGACGCAACTAAATAAAGAACGAAGCTATTGCGTCAAACTTATTGAATCCCAATTTTTTGCTTTCAACGCCTCAAAGGTCTTTGGATAGTCCGCATTCCCCGGCGTTTTGTCCAGCGTATGAATAAATAAAAGGTGATGGTTCAATGGGTTGTCGGCTCATCATCGGTGCGTATTGGTTCGTATCGGCTCATGTTAAACGGTTTTCAAGGAAAACCTACCCCTGAAGATATTAAAGCGGGTTTTCCCAGTCAATATCCAATTCGGACGCTTTCCGCAATCGGCCTCAAAAGAGTTCGGGTTTTGTAGTCCAAGGATCACATTTACACCCATCCACGGGAATGGCATGGGAAGATTATTGAAAAGCCTTTGGATTAAATCTGGGGGCTTTTTTGCCTCAAAAATTTCTCTCCCTATTTTACTTACAGCTCATACTTCATGCACGTCTGCTGTTATACGTTTAAATATATTCAATAGCCTTTAACCCACCGGAAGTTACTATCCGTCGGATCTGGCACCATGTGTTTTGATCAATGGAAAGGCTTAGTGTCGGTCGGGCGAGTTGTTTACGCTGGCCGGTTTTAAATAAAACAGAGGGTAAGATGTTGTAAAACAATTAGTTAAAGCAATGTCAGTTAATGGTAGCTTTTATCAGACAGAGGGGGACAGTTGTTTTGTTCCGTTAATTTAGTTTTGAGTAACCATTTATACCTGTTGAGTTGCAGCGCCTTACAGGCGATACAAGAATATTATACGATGCATTTTATTTCAAGTACTATTATTAGTAGCTATCTGAAACCGATTGATGGTGTCATTAAATGTTGCTTTACAATTTCAAATGAAAAAAGATACTATGAGTTCTTCTCTTAACAACCCGGATAAAGAGCTTACTGCATTGATGAAAAATGGAAATGTTCTTGCATTTACCCAGTTGTATTATAAATATAGTCCTAAAATGTACGCCAACATGTTTAAGATGGTGAAGGATAAGGAGGTTGTGGAAGAGATGGTCCAGGTTTTATTTTCGCGCATTTGGCAACAGCGCGAGACAATAACTTATGAGCGCGACTTTTCGGGTTATTTATACCGGGCCGGATCACACCTGGTGTGTGATTTCTATAGAAAACTGGAAAGCGATCGCAAAATGAGAACTCAATTTAAGTCAACAATCATGGAGCATTACTCTCATATAGAGGAACAAATATTTTTCAAAGAAAGCGAAAACCTCCTGGAACAAGCACTGGCCGAGCTTTCACCCCAACAACGCCAGGTTTATCAGCTATGTAAACTTGATGGATTTAGCTATAAAGAAACTGCAACCAAACTCGGCATATCTCCCTATACTGTAAAAGAATATCTTTGTAAAGCAAAAAATATAGTAAAATCATATATGGTTAAAAACATGGAAATTGTTACATTTTGATGTTTGGTTTTTGCATAGTTTTGAACTATCAATTGGTGCACGATTTTTAAATTCGATTGTTTGAGCCCCCCATATTTATTGAATTACGTCTTTAGTACAATAGTATAACTGCTGAAAGATGAACTACAGGGAATTATCACTTCTGTTTGAAAAACTGGTAAAAAATGAATGCACCGAAAAGGAAGCAGAGCAGCTATTGAAATTGCTGTCAGACAGATCCTATGATGGAGTCTTCCGCCAGCTGACAGAAGAACAATTAAAACAAACCGGGTATGACCCAACCGCAGATCAAATATCTGCTGAGGCGCTTAACCGCCAATTGGAGGCCATTTTAAATTCTGATGTGCCATTAAAAAAATCCAATAAAAGAAATGTTTGGCAACTGTATAAATGGTCTGTCGCTGCCACTATTCTATTGTTCGTTGCTATCGGCGCTTATATTTTTAAAAAAAATATACCAAGCCAACAGCTAAGTGATAACTATCAGCATAAAATTTCTGTTGGCGGTAATAAGGCGGTTTTGATATTGAGTGATGGTAAAAAAATTAATTTAGCCGATGCCGCAAACGGAACTATTGCCGCCCAGTCAAACTTCACCATCAAAAAAACACGCGAAGGGATGATTGTTTATCAGGCAAATGCCGCTTCTGAACCCACCGGTTCTGCCATGGGGCAACCCTTATTTAACACCATTACAACGCCCAATGGGGGCCAATACCAGGTTGTGCTTCCTGATGGTTCAAGGGTTTGGCTAAATGCTGCATCTTCAATAAAATTCCCAACCCGATTTGCATCAAATGAACGCTTGGTTGAGTTAACCGGCGAGGCTTATTTTGAGGTGGTTAAAGTTTTATATCCAAAAGAAAAAGCAAATCAAACCGGGAAACTCCCCTTTGTTGTTTTAAGTAGCCGGCAAAGAATAGAAGTATTGGGTACCAGGTTTAACGTAAACGATTACCACGAAGAGAATAGCGCGAAGACAACTTTGCTTGATGGATCCGTAAAAATCAATGCATTGAGCAGTGACCAGCATACACCCTTTCCCGCAATGATGCTCAGGCCGGGCCAGCAGTCGGATCTTGATCGCCGTAATTTTAAGGTCAGCGCGGCTGATACAGCAGCAGCCACCGCATGGAAAAACGGTTTTTTTCAATTCGATAGTGAAGATATTTATGTCGTAATGCGAAAGATTGGCAGGTGGTATAATGTTGAAGTGAATTATCAGGGCGATATGCGCGGCAAAGTTTTCTCTGGTGTAATATCAAAATATACCAATGTAACTGAAGTGCTGAGGATGTTGCAATTAACCGGCAGTGTTAATTTTACTATAAAGGGCCGGATGATTACAGTTTCGTAATATCCGGTCACTAATCCTTTCATTTAGCAATACCCAGGTTAATTTATTGTAGCTGGGCAACTATTAATGGGCACTAATAAAATGACATTATACCGGCGGGTATTGCTTTTTCATCCGCTTCTATCTATTGCGGCAACCCCTTAAATGCCAGCAAGGCTTAATTATAGTATTAACACTCAATTAATAAAAAATTAATCCCCCCCTTTTTTTACTTCGTCCGTCTTTATAGCAACCAATTACAAAATGAGCTGCCTGGTATCCTGTTTTTGAAAAAATAAGTGGGGTAAAGGAAGCTAAGCGAATTTTTATTTAAAGAAAACAACAACCGAACCTAAACAATGAAAGGAGAAGAACTATGAATTAACCTTACTTAGCTCTAAGGAAAAACAAACCAGGAGTGCTTGCAACACCCCTGGCTACGTTGGCCTATTGAAATCATTCCCGTTAAAGAACAACTTTCATTTCATAAACCTAATCTCAAATGTATAAAACTTATACGGCATTTTGTCGCGGCATACACTCTCGCCTAATGCTCAAATTCATCAAGATAATGAAGCTTACCATTATTTTATTAATTGCTACGCTTTTACACGTCAATGCAGCCAGTTACGGGCAAAAAGTTAGCCTGACGGTAAAAGAAGCAACACTCGAAAATATTTTGAAAGACATAAAGGCCCAAACCGGCTTTAAAATCCTTTACAATCCCAATTCGCTTAAAGAAACCAAATTGATTAACCTGGATCTTAAAAACGTACCTGTTGATTACGCCCTGCAAAAAAGCTTTGAAGGTCAGCCGGTTACCTACCTTATTGAACGACAAACCATTATTGTTAAAAAGAAGCCCACGATGACAGTTTTTAAGGAAGCTGCAGCAGAGAGCCAAAAGATTACGGTAACGGGAACAGTGAGGGATTCGACGGGTACTTTAGCTGGTGTAACCATAAAAGTTAAGGGTACCAACTTAGGAACGAAAACCGACGAGAACGGAAAATTTGTTTTGGATGTGCCAAATGATAACGCAGTACTTGTATTTTCCTTTGTTAGTTATATTACGCAAGAAGTGCCTGTAGATGGGAAAACTGTGATCAATGTACTGCTAAAATCTGCCAAAAACGCATTAGGTGAGGTAGTGGTTGTAGCTTTCGGAACACAAAAAAAAACTGATTTAGTTGGTTCGGTAACTTCCATTAAGGTTTCTGACCTTAAGATCCCTTCAAGTAATCTAACAACTGCTTTGGCGGGGCGTGCAGCGGGCCTTATTGCTTTTCAACGTAGCGGAGAGCCCGGCAAAGACAACGCAGACTTCTTTATTCGCGGAGTTACAACATTCGGTTATAAAAACAATCCCTTAATACTTATTGATGGAATGGAGTTGAGTACGACAGACCTTGCCCGTTTACAGCCGGACGATATTGCCAGCTTTTCTATTTTAAAAGATGCTACTTCAACCGCCGTATATGGCGCGCGCGGTGCCAACGGGGTAATTTTGGTAACTACTAAACAAGGCAAGGTTGGTAAAGCCCAAATCACGTTTCGGTTAGAAAATTCCATATCAACTTCCGTGAGAGACATTGAATTGGCCGATCCTGTTACTTACATGAAACTATCCAATGAAGCTATATTAACGCGTAACCCTTTGGGCATAACCCTGTATAGCGACGAGAAAATTGCAAATACCGCTGCGGGCCTAAATCCTATTATATATCCGGCAAACGATTGGAAAAAGCAGGTTTTTAAAGATTACACTATGAACCAGCGTGCAAACTTAAATATAAGCGGGGGCGGAGATGTCGCAAAATACTTTATTTCCGGGTCTATAAATAAGGACAATGGCATGTTAAAGGTAGATCACCGGAACAACTTTAATAATAATATTGATTTAACAAGTTACTCTCTTCGGTCTAACATTACGGTTAACCTTACTAAAACAACCGAAATGATCGTCCGCTTAAGTGGCAACTTCGACGATTATACCGGCCCTTTAGACGGGGGCGCAGAAACGTACAGAAAAGTAATGCGCTCTAACCCTGTACTATTCCCTCAATATTATCCTGTGGATGCCAATCATGCATTTGTAAAGCACATCATGTATGGAAATTATGACCAGGGCGGCTATACAAACCCTTATGCCGATATGACCAAGGGTTACATGAATTCATCAAGATCGCTAATGCTGGCACAATTAGAAGCCAAACAGGACCTGACAGCTATAACAGATGGTCTTACTTTAAGCGCTATGATGAATATAAACCGCACCTCATTTTTTGACGTAAGAAGATCCTATAACCCATACTTTTATACGCTAACCGGATACGATCCGGTTGAAAATACTTATAACATAACAAATATTAACGAACCCACCGCGACGGAATACCTGGATTATAATCAGGGAAGCAAAGAACTTAACTCCACCTTCTACGCGCAAACAATGTTAAGCTATAACCATCAATTTCAAAAACACGGATTTAGTGGTTTGCTGGTATATATGATACAAAATAATATCAGTGCAAATGCCCCGGATCTTCAACAATCCCTTCCATTCAGAAACATAGGATTATCAGGCAGGGCAACTTATAACTATGATAGCCGCTATTATTTAGAATATAACTTTGGTTACAACGGTTCAGAAAGGTTTTCTCAAAAGCACCGGTTTGGTTATTTTCCATCTGCCGGTATCGCCTGGAGCATATTTAACGAAAAATTCTTTGAAAACATCAAACCGGTTGTCAACAACCTCAGGCTGAGGGCTACTTACGGGTTTATCGGAAACGATGCGATCGGATCGCCTTCAGATCGCTTCTTTTACCTCTCTAATGTTGATATGAACGCAAATTACAGAGGTGCTACTTTTGGAAACGGTCAGGGTGCAAATACTTATTTAAATGGTGTAAACATTTCCCGGTATGCCAATGACGAAATTACATGGGAACGATCAACAAAAACAAATCTTGCGCTTGAAATTGGGCTTTTTAATAAGTTAAAGATAAATGCTGAGGTTTATTCCGAAAAACGTAAGAACATCCTCATGTCGCGCGCGTCCATCCCGGTTACCATGGGTTTAACGGCCGACGTAAGGTCAAATGTGGGTGAAGCTTCCGGAAAAGGAACAGATATTTCTATAGATTATCAACAAAATATAGGCAAGGACTTTTGGTTTTCGGCAACGGGAAATTTTACCTATGCAAGGAGCAAATACACCGTTTATGAAGAACCGGTTTATGACGAAAAATACCGCAGCCGTATAGGGCATCCTATTTTTCAGGAATACGGATATATTGCCGAGCGGCTTTTTGTTGATGATGCAGAAGCACTAAACTCTCCAAAGCAAAATTTTGGACCCTACGGCGGTGGAGATATTAAATACACCGATGTAAACCGCGATGGTCAAATTACCGACGCGGATCGTGTGCCTATTGGTAATCCAAGGTTACCGGAAATAGTTTATGGCTTTGGTTTTTCAACCGGTTACAAAAACTTTGATTTTTCAGCTTTCTTCCAGGGACTGGCAAATGAATCGTTTTGGATTGACGCCAATGGCACATCACCTTTTAATAATCAAACCCAGTTATTAAAAGCCTACGCTGATAGCCACTGGTCTGAGGATTCGCGTGATGTCTATGCGCTTTGGCCAAGGTTAAGTCCAGACATTAACAACAACAATAACCAGACAAGTACCTGGTTCATGCGCGATGGCTCGTTTTTACGCCTGAAGCAAGTTGAACTGGGCTATAAGCTTCCGCAAAGCATACAAAAAAGCCTGCATCTTTCAAACTTCAGAATTTATGTAAATGCAAGTAACCTGCTCAATTTCAGCAAGTTTAAATTGTGGGACGTAGAAATGGGTGGTGATGGCCTTGGTTATCCCATTCAACGCGTGTTTAATCTTGGTTTAAACATGTCAATTAGGTAAACACCATTTAAGCACAATTATTACACCTGTTAAATTCATAAACACACATAATTATGAGAAAATATATTACAGCCGGAATCTGCATCTTGCTCTTTTTAGCAGCAATTACGTCCTGCAAAAAGTTTTTAGATGTAGTTCCTGATAACGTGGCCACTATAGATAATGCATTTACCATGCGCACACAGGCCATGAAGTTTTTATTTACCTGCTACTCGTTTATGCCAAGAAATGGCCAATTGGGTGATGACCCGGCAATGGTTGGGGGGGATGAGCTATGGGAGATTCCTGAAAGAGGGGCTTATTTGGATATGGCTAAAGGCTTTCAGAGTAAAGTAGGGCCGCTGGGCGACAGATGGCAATCTATGTACCAGGCAATCAGAGATTGTAATATTTTCCTTGAAAATATTGGAAAGGTACCAGATATGCAGGAAACAGAGCGGCGACGCTGGATTTCTGAAGTAAAATTTCTTAAAGCCTATTATCATTTCAACTTAGTTAGAATGTACGGAGCTATCCCGCTGATTAAAACCAATTTACCTATTTCGGCAGATGTAAACCAGGTAAAAGTTCTCCGTGATCCTGTAGATTCCTGTTTCCATTATATTTCACAGCTTCTTGACGAGGCAGCGCCGGCGCTGCCTTTAACAATCATTAGCCCAACTACCGAGGCAGGGCGCATTACCCGGCCAATAGCGCTATCTTTAAAAGCCAAGGTATTGGTTACGGCAGCCAGTCCTTTATTTAATGGTAATACAGATCAGAGTAGTTTAAAAAATCCGAACGGAACGCCGCTGTTTAATACTACATTTTCTAAAGCTAAATGGGATTCTGCGGCTACTGCCTGTAAAAGAGCTATAGATGTGTGCGAATCTGCTGGCATAAAATTGTACGTTTATAATCCGGCCTTTCAACAATTTACGCTTACTGATACCATTAAAACGCAGTTAAGTATAAGAAATGCCGTTACAGAAAAATGGAACAGCGAGATCATTTGGGCCAATACCCAGTCCAATACCGGCGACCTGCAGCGGCTGATATCCAGCTGGTGGGACCCTTTATACCTTGACGGGGTTATTACCAGGGGCGAACTATCGCCGCCATTAAAAATTGCCGAAATGTTTTACACCGGTAACGGCGTACCTATCGATGAAGATAAAACATGGGATTACAGCGGGCGTTATGCATTACGTACTGCCCAGGACGCTGATAAGTTATACATACGCAAAGGTTACACTACCGCCGGGTTACATTTTGACAGAGAACCAAGGTTTTATGCAGATCTGGGCTTTGACGGGGGCGTTTATTATGGCCAGGGGCGTTATGACGATAAAAAGTCCGCCGACCTGTTTTACCTGGAAGGTAAATTTAAACAACGGGATGGCAAAGGAAAATATGGCTACAATACCATAACGGGCTATAACCTTAAAAAACTAATAAATTTTCAGAATACCATCAATTCATCAAACGATTACTCGGTTGTTGACTACCCTTATCCTATAATGCGCTTATCTGATCTGTACTTATTGTATTCAGAAGCGTTGAACGAAGCAGAAGGACCATCACCAGAGGTAAACAAATACATTGATCTTGTCAGGAAACGGGCCGGTTTAGGTACAGTGGCATCATCATGGACCAATTTCTCTACCAATCCTGTAAAATTTCAGAGCAAGGATGGTATGCGTGACATTATTCACCGGGAACGTCTGATCGAACTGGCTTTCGAGTCACAACGATTATGGGACCTTCGCCGTTGGAAAGAATCTGCCAAAGAATTAAATAATCCGATAAAAGGTTGGGATCTTTCACAAACAACAGCAATATCCTATTACCGCATTACGGTGCTTTATAACCAAACCTTTGGGGCAAAAGATTACTTCTGGCCCATTGCCGAGGGCAATATGACAGCCAACAGAAATTTAGTTCAAAACTTAGGCTGGTAACGCACATCATTACAGGTTAATTACTAATTAAACAAAAAAATGAAAAAAATATATTTTATCGGAGGATTGTTCATCGCCCTTCTATGGTGCGGTTGTTCAAAAGAAGGAAGGTTAGACTTCGTAGATTCCAATTTACCTGCTCCGGCACAAATCAGTGCGGTAAAGGTTGATCCAACCCCGGGGGGAGGTATACTAACCTATACACTTCCGGCAGATCGGAACTTAGCCTACATAAAGGCCGTATATGAAATACAGCCGGGTGTTTTCAGAGAAGCAAAATCATCAAGATATACAGATACCCTCCGTTTGGTGGGTTTTGGTGACACTTTAAAGCATGCTGTGAAGATATATAGCGTGGGTAACAATGAAAAAATATCTGAGCCCATTTTAGTTAATGTAACACCAAAAACGCCCCCGGTTAGGTCGGTATTTAAAACATCGAATTTTACTGAAACATTTGGTGGTGTAAACGTATCATTTAAAAATCCCGATAAGGCAGATTTGGCCATAGTGGTATTAAGGGATACAACGGGTAACAACAATTGGGTAACGGTAAGAACTTTTTATACAGCTGCCACTGCCGGTAACTTTGCTGCCCGTGGATTTGACTCCAAACCCCAAAAATTCGCGGTATTTATTCGTGACCGCTGGAATAATAAATCAGATACACTGGTTAAAACACTGACCCCGAAATTTGAGATCGAAATCCCCAAAAACACCTTTAGTAAATTGGTGCTTCCTACTGATCAGACTGAACTTGCCGATCCGGGTTTTAACATTGAAAATATATGGAACGGGTTGGCAGACAGGAGAATTTATGCTTCATCAAATGCCTCATCGCTTCCGCAATGGATCACCATTGATCTGGGCAAAAAGGTATTACTAAGCAGGTTTAAACAGTGGATGGAACCCAATGATCATTGTTATACAGGATCGGGCTTGAAAAACTTTGAGCTATGGGGATCAAATTCTCCAGATCCGGACGGTGGGTGGACGCAGTGGACCTTATTGGGAAATTTTACAACATTTAAACCATCGGGTTTGCCTTTGGGCCAAAAAACTAATGAAGATATCAATTACGCTACCAACCTGGGTGCCGATTTTAATTTCGACGTTCAACCGCCTGCAGTACGTTACCTGCGTTTGAAATCATTAGAAACATATAGTAGTCCGGGCCAGGTTGTGATCATGGAGATGACCTTTTTTGGCCAGATAGTACAATAGGTGTTTTACTTACTTAATCATAAAATCATATTATGAAAAAAATATTGCAAACAGGGCTAATATTACTCGTTACAATCGGCCTTTATTCGGCTTGCACCAAAATGGATGCAACTTACAAACAATACGTAGTTCCGGGTGGATTAACCTATACACAAAAAGCCACTTCACCAAAGGCTTATTCGGGCCTTAACAGAATAAAGATAGCATGGCTAAGGGGTGCAGACCCCTCTGTAATAAAAGCAAAAATTTTCTGGAACAATTTTGCAGATTCCTTAGCCATTGATATTCCGCCTGCCGGGGATACCATAAGCGCAATGATTGAAAATTTGGAGGAAAAAAATTACACATTTGTAATCCGCACCTATGACGGAAAGGGAAATTCGTCCATCCCTGTGGAAGTGGTAGGCGGATCTTATGGAGTAAAGTACCAGGCTCAGTTATTAACCAGGCCGGTAAATTCAACTGTAATTAATGCTAAGGGAGTCCTTACCATAAATTGGGGCGGAGCCGATATATCAAACGGAGCTTTTGCATCAGAAGTTAAATATACAGACGTGTCGGGAAATATTAAGTCTAAAATATTTTCAGTGGACTTGAAAACGTCAGAAATAACTGATCTTAAACCCAACACAAGTTATCAATTCAGAACTATATTTAGACCGGATTCCTTAAGTATTGATAATTTCTACACAAGCTATTCAGATGGCGGCCTGTTTTCATTTGACAAGAAAGACTGGAAGATCATAGCTTATTCAACGCAACATTCTGCTGGTGATAACGCTGTAACCAATTTCATTGATGGTACCGATGCAACACGCTGGCACACCTGTGCCGGATGCTCCAGCTACCCGCATTTTGCAACGATAGATATGGGCGTAGAGCGGATAATTACCCAATTTGGCGTTTGGCGCACTACTTTTGAAACTGGCGGAGATGACCGCGGACCTGATAAATTCCAGTTTTTTACCAGTATCGACAATACAAACTGGGTAGATCAGGGTACTTTTAATTTTAATCGCTTAATTAATGGCGAACAGCGGTATTTAACCCCCAATAATCCAAGGGCAAGGTATTTTAAGTTTGTTGGTATAAGCGGCCCACAGAGTTATATGGTATTGGGCGAAATAAGTGCATATGGTTTATAGCATGACGATGCCTGCAAACTTTGTTTATTGAACAAGGGTGTTATAAAATATACGAACCCGTAGAAACTAAAGCCGGCTAGTCACTAGCCGGCTTTCTTGTCCATGCAGCTTTTGAAAGCCCGGCAGCCCGGCTACGGTTCGTCCCAGCGTTTAACGGCCGCCGCTGCCTGATCCAATACGGCTGGCGGGAGGATGTAAGGTCACGCTCCAAAATTATGTTTTTTCATTATTATGCGTTGTTAAACAGCCGTTCGTAGTTTTGGGTAAATAATTGTTTAAGCTCCGCGGCTTTGGCCCAATAGGTGGCCTGGTCCGCCCAGCTTTTTACCGGATTTAGCAGTTCGTTGGGTACGCCGGGACAGCGCTGGGGTATGGCCAGGTTAAATACGGGCAATACTTCATAGGCCGGATGATTCAATTCGCCGTTCAGCGCCGCTTTGATGATGGCGCGGGTATAGTTCAGGCTGATCCGCCGGCCGGTGCCATAGGCGCCTCCGGTCCAGCCGGTATTGACCAGCCAGATGTTGGGCTGTTGAGCGGCCAGCCTTTCTTTGAGTAAGGCGGCGTAAGTTTGCGGGTGTAGTGGCAGGAAAGCCTGACCGAAACAGGCCGAAAAGGTCGCCTGCGGCTCGGCTACGCCCTGCTCAGTACCGGCAACCTTGGCGGTGTAACCAGACAGAAAATAATACAGGGCCTGGTCCATATCCAATTTGGCGACGGGCGGCAGGAGGCCGAAGGCGTCACAGGTCAGGAAAAAAATATTTTTTGGCGCCCCGCCCAGCGAAGGGATGACCGCGTTTGGAATAAAATGGATAGGGTAAGAAACTCGCGTATTCTCGGTTTTACTGCCGTTGTCGTAGTCGACCAGGCGGGTACCATCATAAAAACAGGTGTTTTCCAGCAAGGCGCCGGCTTTGATCGCCGAGTAGATCTGCGGTTCTTTTTGCGGACTGAGGTTAATGGTCTTGGCATAGCAGCCACCTTCAAAATTGAAGATGCCCTTAATTGCCCAGCCATGCTCGTCATCACCGATTAAACGTCTTTCCGCATCGGCCGACAGGGTAGTTTTGCCCGTGCCGGATAGACCGAAAAAAATGGCCGTGTCGCCGTTTTTACCAGTATTGGCCGCGCAGTGCATAGGCAAAGTGCCCTGCTGGGGTAATAAAAAGTTCAATACCGAGAAGACTGCTTTTTTGATCTCGCCCGTATAACCTGTCCCGCCGATCAAAATCATTTTTCTTGAAAAGTTGATGATCGAAAAATTCTCCTGCCGGGTACCATCAATTTTTGGGTCGGCTTTAAAGCCCGGCGCAGCTATGACCGTCCATTCAGGGAAGGCTTCTATCGGCGCGGCCGGCCGGATGAACAGGTTATAGGCAAATAATTGCTGATAAGCTGTTTCCGTGAGTACCTGCAGGGATAAGCGGCTGCCGGGTTCGGAGCCGGCGTAGGCGTCCCGCAAAAAGAACGGACGTTCGCCCAGGTAGGCCACCATTTTGGTGAGGATTCGGTCGAACGATGCTTCGCTGAGCGGGATATTGATGTCCCCCCACCAAACATGGTCTCTGGTCAGTTCATCTTGAACTATAAAACGGTCCTTCGGCGAGCGGCCATGGAAAGCGCCTGTATCGACGGCGAGGGCACCGTCAGCGGTCGGTACGCCTTCCCCATTTTCCAGGGCATAGGCCATTAAGTCTTCCGGTGATAATTGATAAAAACAGGCCTGGTTACTACTGAAATTCAGGTAGGACAGGTCGACCATAGTGGCCGGGAAAGTGGTGCCGGTTGACGTCATCATTAGCGATTTATTTCAGCGTAAAGTTTGAGGGTTTTGGTCATATGTACCACAACCTGCCTGAACTTTGGAAACAATGCCTAAAAAAGTGGTTTTTTTTGGTCGTGATGACTTTTTGAGGGCTCATTTTGGTCTTTTTTTTAAATTTAGGCGCGTTATTTTTAAAGTTCAATACACTAAGTGTCTGATTTTAGGGTTGAATTTTAGTTAGATTAATGGCTTTATTTGTGGTTATCAGCAATTTATTTTTACTTTCGTGCCATTAGTCGGAACATGCCGGTCATGTATTTTTTACACTAAGCTATGCTGAAATTTAAGACCTTGGGGCAGTTTATTATTGAAAAACAGGCGGATTTTCCTTTTGCCAAAGGCGAGCTTTCGCGGCTGCTGCGCGATATCGGCATCGCGGCCAAGATCGTTAACCGCGAGGTCAACAAAGCTGGCTTGATGGATATTCTCGGCCAGGCGGGCAGCACCAATATCCAGGGCGAAAGCCAGCAAAAACTGGATGTTTATGCCAACGAGCAGTTTATAGCCGCGCTGCGCTGCGGCGGGGAATGCTGCATCGTGGCCTCGGAAGAAAACGAGGACATTGTGCCGCTGTCTGACCAGGCAAAATATATCGTTGCCATCGACCCACTGGACGGCTCATCCAATATTGATGTTAATGTGGCTGTGGGAACGATCTTTTCGATCTACCGGCGGGTTTCGGCCAGCGATTGTGGGTTGAGTGATGTGCTGCAAAAAGGCAGCGAACAGGTGGCAGCGGGTTATGTGATCTATGGTTCATCGACAATGCTGGTTTATACAACGGGTAAAGGCGTAAACGGTTTTACGCTGGACCCGTCGATCGGCGAGTTCTGTCTCTCGCACCCTAACCTGCAAATGCCACGGACCGGCACGATCTATTCGGTCAACGAGGGCAATTATGTGCATTTCCCTACCGGCGTAAAGCAGTATATTAAGTATTGCCAGGTAGAGGACCAGGCTACCGGCCGGCCCTATACTTCGCGTTATATCGGCTCGATGGTGGCGGACCTGCACCGCAACCTGATCAAGGGCGGGATCTTTATTTATCCGGTAACGGCTTCGGCGCCTAATGGTAAACTACGGCTGGTTTACGAATGTAACCCGATGGCCTTTGTGATTGAACAGGCGGGCGGGCGGGCGACTAACGGAAGCGACCGGATCCTGGACCTGGAGGTCACCGAACTGCATCAGCGCTCGCCGGTTTTTATCGGCTCTGATGCTATGGTCCGGCGTGCCGAGGCTTTTATGGCGGCAGCCGGCGAACTTACTTTTAATGATTATAGCTTATGAATCTGCACGAACTTGACCCGACTGATATCGGTATCCTGCGCCTGTTGCAGGAAGATGCGCGCCTGAGCCATAAAGAGATCGGCGAACGGCTGCACAAAACGATTACTCCTATACATGCCCGTGTCAAGCGGCTGCAAGAAGAGGGCTATATCAAACGTTACGCTGCCATCCTCGATCCGAAAATGATCGGCCGTGGGCTGATTGCCTATACACAGGTGCAATTGAAGCAGCATTCACAGCAAAGTTTGCTGGCTTTCCAGGACGAGGTGGTCAAACTTCCCGAAGTTATGGAATGTTACCATATGACGGGAGCCTTTGACTTTTTGCTGCGGATCGCGATTTCGGACATGGACGAATATAACCAGCTGGTGATGAACAAGCTGTCCAAACTGCCGGATGTAGGTATGATGCAGAGTTTTTTTGTGATGTCGGAAGCTAAGCACGAAACAGCCTATCCGCTTCGTAAGTAGTGAGGAAAAGTGCCAACCTTCAGCAGGGTGTCGCCGTTTAAACTACAACTAAAACCCATTGCTCAAGGCTTGAAGTATATTAATCAAATAATTATATATCAGATCGAATTATCGATTTCCTTAGTCCATATAAAGATATCGAATTGATCTTAGTCAACCTCAACCATAGCTTTAATAACGCCGTTGTCAGGATCTAACCAGCTTGAAAAATTGTGGGCTACATTATCAAATTTTACACGATGTGTAATGTAGTTGGCCGGTTCGATCAATTTGTTTTTTATTGCCGATATTACCTGGTCGAAATCTTCCCGGGTGGCGTTACGGCTACTCATTAACGTAGCTTCCCTCTTATGAAACTCGGGGTGACTGAAACTGATCTCGCCTTTTTGCAGGCCGATCAAAATAAACCTTGCTCCATGTGTCATATAGTGAAACGCGTTATTAATAGCCTTTTGACTGCCTGTGGCATCTATAATAACGGCAGGCATATCTCCGCCGGTAATTTCATACAAACGTGCTGTTACGTCCTCTGTCAGGGCGTTGATAATATGGTCAACCTTTAATTTTTCTTTACAGAAAACCAAGCGTTGGGGGTTAATATCAAGGGCTATTACTTTGCCTCCTGCAATCTTTGCAAACTCCATTGTGCCTAACCCAATCGGACCGGCGCCTATTACTAATACATACTCGCCCTTTACTACAGCAGCACGGCGAACGCCATGTGCACCAATAGCCAGTGGCTCAACCAATGCCAGTTCGTCCGGGCTTAAACCATCGGCGGCTAACACCAGCCGGGTGGGTACTTGCATATATTCTGCCATACCGCCATCCGCATGAACACCTAATACCTGTATACCGGTACAACAGTTTGTTTTGCCCAAACGGCAGGCAAAACACGTTTGGCAATTAACATAAGGGATAAGGGTTACTAAATCCCCCGGCTTAAATTCGCCTTCAGCACTGCTTACCACCTCGGCAGCTAACTCATGCCCTAATACCCGGGGGTAATTAAAATAAGGTTGTGAGCCTTCAAAAGCATGGAGGTCGGTGCCGCAAATACCTATGCGTTTTATTTTAAGTAAGGTATAACCTTTCTCAGGTTGCGGGATTGGCCTGGTTGTATAAAGCAGTTCGCCCGGTTTATCACAAACCAAGACTTTCATGGTGCCCATTTTCATTACCTGTTATCAATTAGATTGTGTGCTTTCATCTCAACCTTATCATGCCCAATTTTACCTCTTGTGGTCATTCTATTTTCAAAACAAAAGCGTTTTTGCCGGTTGCCTGTTCCGGTAAATTTACTTTTAATCCGGCGGTGGTTTGCTCAAATGTCAAATTTTCCGGATGTCCCAACAAGTCAACTTTTTTTATCTTGTCTTTAATTGTTTTGATTAATACGTTTCCGGTTGAGGGCCAGCCCAGTAGGGTGGCGTAAAGTGTTTTGCCTTTGGCAACGAAGCGGATATCTTCTGCACCAAACGGTCTGCCCTTGCCCTCGTTGAATCCCTGTGCACTTAATGGGGCGGCAGATTCTATCGCCGGCCCTTCGCCAAATGTTTTCCATGGACGGGTACCATAAATGCTTTCACTGTTAACCTGCATCCATGCAGTAATTTCTTCAACTACGGCTCGTTCTTTATCATCAATCGTCCCGTCACCGCGTACGGGGATATTCAGCATCAGGTTGCCGTTTTTACTTACCACATCTATCAATGTATGTATAACTGTTTTGGCGCTTTTATATTCGTTACGGTCATAAATACGGCGATCATAATGCCAGCCCCCAATGCAGGTATCAGTTTGCCAGGGCTGTGCCTCAATTTGATTGCTTTGACCGCGCTCAATATCCCATACCATACATTTACGCTGTTGCTCATCCAGTATCTTACCAAAAATAACAGCATCCAGCTTACCGTGCTTTTTAATACTGGCGTTGTACAGGTGGGCGGCTATGCGTAAGCCCGCATCGCTTGCAGGCCAAAGCGGTAAGGCGGTATCATCAAAGTAAACCACATCCGGCCCATACTTATCAATCAAATCGATGGTGCGGTTATAAAACTTTTCGCAATAGGCTTTTGATGGTGGTGTTACACCATTACCCCAGTTCCATTGGCGATGGATCATACCATCATTTAAGCTCCCTTCGCTAAGCGGATGGTTTTGCGCGTATAATTCCTGTGGATCCTCGCCATTCCACCATTTACCGGCTCCATCGGCTTTTGTGATTTTACCATCGTATGGAATTCCTGCCAAAGGGCCGTTTTTATCTGAACGCTGGGCTGTCTCCATCCAACTCCAGGCATGGGCCGCATGTACGCTTACGCCAAATCGCAAATTAAGATGCCGGGCTGCTTTTGCCCAACCGCCAACCAGGTCCTTTCCGGGGCCAATGCGTGTTGAGTTCCATTGCTGGTACTTGCTGTTATACAGGTCGAAATTATCATGGTGATTTGCCAGCGCCATAAAATATTTGGCACCGGCTTTTTTATAAAGACCAATCAATTCTTCGGGGTCCCAATTCTCTGCCTTCCACTCATGAATGATGTCCTTAAACCCAAACTTTGACGGGTGCCCATATTTTTGAACATGATATTTATATTGCGGGCTGCCTTCCTGATACATGCCGCGCGCGTACCAGTCGCCATATTCAGGCTGGCATTGTGGCCCCCAATGGGCCCACATGCCAAACTTGGCGTCGCGAAACCACTCAGGCACCTGGTATTGGGTTAATGAATCCCAGGTAGGTTTGAACGGCCCAGGGGCGTAGGGCGCTTTTAATAACCTGCCAGCATAACTTTTTGAAAAATACAAGGATGACAATCCGGTTGCCAGTCCTTTTATTAAAGTTCTTCTTTTCATGATGCTAATCTGCCAACGTAAAATCAGGCAGATTTATTTTTTTGCCGCCATCCATTGCAGATTCATGCGCCAAGATACCCACACAGGTGATATTGGCCGATTGCCGTGCATTGGGGAATGGCTGGCGGCCACTAACCAGTGCCGATACAAATTCATTTACCAGGTGCGGATGCGAGCCCCCATGACCCGATCCCTGTATAAAGGATAAGTGTTGGTTGCTGTTAGCGTCGTAAACCCCGCCGGTAGTAAAGGCTTGTATTTCTTTAGGCAGCAGGTGTGCATAATCAGGTATGGTTACTTTTTCAGGGGTTTCGCCGGTATGAATAACAGAAGGCTCATGCTCTACCAAAGTCCACTCAAATGTTTTCTTTGAACCATATACATCAAAACTTTCGCGGTATTGCCTGGCGGTGTTGAATAATGATCGCGTAACTTCGGCAGCCAGGTCAGAATCTTTAAACTTAATATGGCAGCTTTCTATTGCGAAAGGCGAGCCGTATTTGCTGATCAGATTTTCATCAATACGACCAGAACCAAAGCACGAAACATATTCGGCATCAGCTTTAGCCAAAGCCAAAACAGGCCCCACGCAATGAGTAGCGTAATGCATGGGGGGTAAGCCTTCCCAATAGCCCGGCCAGCCGGCCATTTCCTGCTGATGCGATGCACGAAGGAATTGCAACCTGCCCAAATCGCCATTTTCATAAAGCTCTTTTACAAATAAAAACTCGCGGCTATAAATTACCGTTTCCATCATCATATAAGTGAGGCCGGTTTCTTGTACAGCTTCAACTATCATGCGGCATTCTTCCACTGTTGTGGCCATTGGTACAGTACAAGCTACATGTTTACCTGCGCGTAATGCTTTTATTGATTGCTCGGCATGGTTTTGAATAGGTGTATTAATATGTACGGCGTCAACCTCCGGGTCGCGCAATAACTCTTCATAATCGGTATAACGCTTTTCAACTCCAAAGGCATCGCCCACCTGGTGCAGCTTGGTATGATCCCGCTGACAGATGGCGTACATATTGGCATTTGGATGATGTTGATAAATGGGGATGAATTCTGCCCCGAAACCTAAGCCAACAATGGCTACGTTAATTTTTTTATTTTCCATATTCGTAATAGCTTTGTTAGATATTTTGCGGGCTACTGTGCCCATTGTTTTAAAAATGCCAACCCTTCTGATGCGAATTTATCCTGGCTTAGCGCCAGCGGATGCCAAATACAAACCGCCTGTGCCAGTTCCTTGTTATCGGGTGTAAAGCTCTCTATTGATACTGTTCCTTTATAGTTAATAGTTTCCAATCCGCGGCGGTAAGCGGCCCAGTTGGTTTGGCCGCTACCAGGCGTTCCTCTATAATTTTCGGCCACCTGTATATGTATCAGTTTATGGCCCACAAGTTTTATGGCTTCTTCAATATTGGGTTCTTCGATATTCATGTGGAAGCTATCAAGGATCACCTTAGCAGCCGGATGATCAATTTCATCCACCAAACGCATTACATCCCAGGCGGTATTTACCAGGTCAGATTCAAAACGGTTCAGGGGCTCAAGAGCTATTTCTAATCCCCGGACCTGTGCCATGTCGCAAACCTTGCGCAGGTTTTTAACGGCAAGGTCCCATTCGGCTTTGCGTTGCTCCGGCGGTAGCATCCGCGCCTTACCTACCGCCGAATACATTGGCCCGGCAAAAAATTTGGTATCCCATAAAGCACATAAATCAAGGCAATCTGCAATGTATTTAAAGCAGATCTCATGTATGGCGGAATCCTCATTGGTCAGATCGCGGGTAGGGCCAAACGCGCCGCATACGACAGCTTTAAGGTTGTATTTATTCAACGCATTTTTAACTGCATTACCATCTATCAGCGCGGGATCTTCTATAGCGATTTCAACCGTATCAAAACCCATCTCGGCGATTTTGGGAAACAGCTCTTCTATTGATGATGTTTGAAATGGCGAAGTAAACAGCCAGGTACTTACACCGAATTTTATTTGTAATGGCATATCTTTCTGTTAATAAGGTGTAGATTCCGGCTCGTTGGGTTTGTGCAATAACACAACTTTGTAACCGCCCTTTGATCTGAAATAGACTATCAGCAGTAAAAAACTAATAAGCATGATCAATGGGAAAATAACAATATAACGCAAGGCTTCTTTTTTTGCCGCGTCGCGGATAGTGGTAACGGTTAATTGTTGGTTAGCGTCGGCTTTGGCCAGCCTGGTTTGGTCCAGGGCTTTATAGTCACCAAAAAAGCTGGTCTTTTGTTCGGTTATATAAGTGTTGTGGATATTGGTATGATTGGCGGTATCATAATAGCTTATCTTTTTATCTACTGACTTATCCTGTATAAAACCTAGTATGCCTGCGCCGATAACCCCGGCAGCTATCATGCCCAAACCACCCGTGATGTTTAAGGTTAAAGCGCCGCCTTTTGGAAAACGTTCTGACACCATAGCAAGCATGGTGGGCCAAAAAAACGACTTGCCTAAACCATAAATAGTGGCAGCGACCAAGATCATTGTACCGGCAGAAAATGACATGATATACAAGCCGACACCGGCAATAGCCGAACATATAGCTAATAACCCCGGCGATGAAAATTTATGTGATATGGGTCCGGCGAAAAAGCGCAGAATGAACATTATAGCCGATGTATAAACCAATACCCAACCGGCCTGGAAACCTATTTTATTCATTTCGGGGGTCATCAGGTCGGTTATCCAGCTGTCGGTACCCAGCTCGGTAGTCGCCAGCGGGATCATGATCAACAGTAAAACAATAAATAACGGTTGGCCGAAACTCCGGGTGTAGTAGCCAAAGCCTGCGGTTATCAGCAAAGTGATAATGACATTGGTTGTGGTTGACCAGCCAAATACCGCACCTAACTGGAATATAATTAGCGCCACAATAATAAGCGCGCCGCCCGCGCCAACCTCCTGCAGCATTTCTTTATAGGATACACCGGCCTGCACCCGCTCGTTCAGCGGAAACTTTCTGGAGATCATCATGATTGCATAGGTCAGGGTGGGTATCAGTATTAAAGCGATTTTATATTCCCAACGGGTATTAACGCCTAACAGTAATGCCATAATGCCGCCCAAAACCAAGCCACCTGCCCAACCGGCATGCAGCATACTTAACCATTTGGTTTTTTGCTTGGGGAACATGGTAGCAACAACCGGGTTTGCCACCGCCTCTACGGTGCCATTACCAATTGCACAGATAAAAGAGCCTATATAAAGCATCCAGTAGCCGCTGGCAAAAATGGTAAGTATAGCCGACGAAATATGGCATATCACCGCAAATATCATGGCTGTTTTATAACCTATTTTATCAATAACCAGGCTAAAAAGCACGATGCTAATTGCGAAGGGCCATAAGCCCACGCCGGCAATTTCGCCAAGCTGGGTTTGGGTTAAATTAAAATCATGGCCCCATTGCGGTAATATTAATGCCCGTAAAATAAAGCCAAAGGCGGTGGTAACCAATGCTATAAAGCATGCATAAAACAACTTCATGTCAGGCACTGATGCGTTATCAATACTCCTGCTTTTTTGTTGAGCGGCCATAGTTTGATTTGTATTTAAAGGTTATTTAACAACTTTCATTATACCATTCATAATGCGCCAATGTCCTGGAAATGAACAGATGAATGGATAATCGCCGGCATCGGCAGGTACCCTAAACTTCAGCTTAAATGTTTCCTGCGGGTTAATCAGTTTGGTTGAAAACAAGACCTCCGATATTTTGGGGACATAATTTTGTTCAATACCTTTTGGATCCTGTGCCAGTTTATCAGCCGCTGCGCCTACTTTTTCTAAACTGCCTTTTTGCAGTATCAGGAAATTATGCTGCATAAAATCGGGGTTATAAAAATCAACTTCAACCATGCTGCCTGCTTTTACAGTAAATGTTTTGGTATCATATTTCATGGCGTTTTGCACCACACTTACCTTTACCACCTGGTCAATTTTTGCCCGTGATAAATTGGCATTTTCTATAGCAGCCAGGTTGGCGGCTTTGGTTTCATCGCCAAAACCCTTTACGTGTGCAGCCATAGCAATCGGTATGGCGCGGCTTAGCCAGTAATCGTTAGCATTTTGCGGGATTTTTTGGGCTGCTGCCAAAACCTCGCCCATTTGTTCAGACGCTGGCATGTCTGCAATAGTTAAAAATGCGGCTAACCTTGTATTTAAGTTAACGTCATTTAATGTCCCGGCTTTCTGTATTGCCGCCATTGATCTTGCTGTTAACGGCAAAACCTGTAATGCGGCTTTGCGCACCCCGGCAGATGGATGGGTTAGTGCGTCTTCTGCAACGGCTAATGCTTCCGCGTCAGATCCGTTTAATAGGCCTAACCCATTTAAAGTCCATAAAGCGTGTATAGCCGGAGCGTTAATACCAACGGCATCAACAGACCGATTCCGAATCAATCCGAAAAGTTGCGGAGCAAGTTGTTTATAGCCACCTTCTACTATCAGGCGTTGGGCAGTTGTACGCCAAAACATATTATCGCTTTGCAAACCGGCTAATAGCTGTTCCGGATTGTTTTTGTCCAGTTTGGTTATTGGCGATGGCCTGGCGCCATCATAAATTATGCGATAGATACGGCCATGCGTACGATCGCGAAGCGGATTGATATAAGCATTCCCTTTCCCGTTTTGAAAGCCTTTTGGCGTAGGGTTATGCTGAATGATAAAGTTATACCAATCACTTACCCAAAGTGCACCATCCGGCCCAACTTCTGATTGTACGGGCGCCATCCATTCGTCAGCACTGGCCAAAAAATTCCAGCCATCTTTTTCTTTAAACCCTGAACCATCGGACTCTAATACAGCGCGATGTATAACCCGGCCCGTGGGTTCGTTTACAAAGCCAATTTTGTTCCAGTATTCCTCAGGGAAATTACGGGCGGTATATAAATTATGTCCTGCGGCGGCGGTAAATCCATTGTGCACATCAACCTGTCGCAAATTTTTGGTCACCACGTGCATGCCGTAATGCCCGTCTATCTTCATAACCGACTCCATGCCCGGCATTGCCAGCCTTTGCAGGTAAGGCAGCGGTATCCCCAGGTAATCACTGTGCGAGTTATTTGCCGTAGATATAAACACATCAAAATTCTCAGAAAAACCAAGCCCCCAGGTGTTGTTACTGGTTGATCCTAAATGTTCAAGTTTTTTACCATCTGGCGTAAACCGGTAAACTGCCTGGTTAAAATTAAATTTCCGGCCGCCAACCGTTCCCACAAAACCAGAATAGCCAACTGTTCCCCAAATCTTGTTATCCAGGCCATATTTTAAATTTGATGGCCCTGCGTGGGTATCGCTCTTACCCCAGCCCGAAACCAGTTTTTCTCTTATATCCGCTTTGTCATCGCCATCGGTATCCTTTAAAAATAAAAAGTCGGGCGCCTGGGCTACAATTACACCGCCACGGGCAAAAACTATACTGGTAGGGATATTTAGTTTATCGGCAAAGATGGTGAACTTATCAGCCTTGCCGTCACCGTCGGTATCCTCGCAGATCTTTATCCTGTCATTGCCCTCGCCGGTGGTTTCTCTGACGGTGTTGGGGTAATCAATAGTTTCTAAGATCCATAAACGGCCGCGTTCGTCCCAGGCCATGGCAATTGGTTTTTCAATATCAGGCTCGGCGGCAAATAGCTGCATTTTAAAGCCAACAGGTATTTGCGTTAACAATTGCGATTCGGCAGGCGATAACGGTGCCTGTAGTTTAGGTGCCGGGTTGCGGTTTTCATAATTTGGAATATCAGCAACGGTATAAGCCGGATCTGGCTTTGGTAATTTATCCAATTGCTTTTCAGCTTTTTTGCCTACTGCCCAAATAACACCATTTTCTAACATTTTTAAAAAATCGGGGTTTTTCCAGGTATGCTCATCGTGACCATAGGCTGTATAAAAAACACGGCCCTTGCCGTAAGTATTTGTCCAGGTATATGGCTCATGATGATCGCCTTCAACCCGCTGGGTTATAACATGAATATTCTTATTAATCTTGGTATGTACGTAAGTTTCGTCCCAGGTGGTGAATGCATTTACACCTTTCATGACCGGGTGATTTTTGTCTATGATGACCATTTTAAAGGTATCCGTTTTATGGGTACTGAACTGGCCGCCTATCATTTTAACAACCTCGTCCGAGTTGCGAAAACAGTATGACGCGCAATGCACCGGGATAAAACCTTTTCCGCTTTTTACAAATTGCAGTAAAGCTTGCTCCTGCGATTTAGATATGGTATCATAATTAGCATAAAGCATCAGTCCGTCATATTTTGACAGCGTGGCCTCATTCAGGTCGTCCGGGTTGGTTGTGTAGGTAATATTGATGCCGTCCTTAAAAAAGGATTGCTGGACGATCTCTGCCAGTTTATCAGACAGGTGGTGCGTAGCCGTATGACCTAGAAACAAAATCTCTAACCTGTGCGGAGGGGCGCCTTTAATAAAGGTGCCTTTAAAATTGATTACAGCCGCCAAACAAATCGCAGCCAGGACTAAGTACTTCTTCATGAAAATGGGACTAAATAGGTTTATACGTAATCAGAAATTAGTATAAAACAAATATGGCAATCAAACCCTTTTCTTTTTTGTCTAAATCCGACTGTATTTTATCATAATATATTTAGTTTTATATTTTTTGATGCAAATAATCAACTATGAAAGCGGCCATACATAAGTCTTCTATTCCTGATTCACAAATATTTATGATTAAGTACCTCGAGGATCAATATTTTGACCCTGTTTGGCATTCGCATTCAGAATATCAATTGTTTGTTCCGTTAGAGGGTACGGGTACCCGGTTTATCGGCGATAGCATCAAATCTTTTAAGCCAAATGAATTGATATTAACAGGCTCAAACCTGCCGCATTTGTGGAGGAGCGATGAAGCTTATTTTGAAAAAAGCAATATGTTAAAGGTCAGGGGTATAGTGATCTATATGCAAGAGAGCCTGTTGGGCGAACACCTGATGGGTAAAGATGAACTGGTGCAATTGCATAAACTTTTCAAAAAATCGCAACGGGGGTTAGAGTTTTATGGCGGTGTAAAGTTGAAAGTAATTAAATTGATGCATGAATTATTGCATTTAAACGGATTAGAGGCGGTGATACATTTACTCATGATATTGCAGTTGCTAAGCGCAACCAGGGAGTATCACTTTATATCGCATAATGAATATATTGAACCCTTTAAAAAGAATGAGACTGACCGGATGAGCGCCGTGTACGAGTATATATTGAAGAATTATCGCCAAAAGATACATCTGAACGAGCTGGCGGAGTTAGTTTGCATGACTCCCACCTCGTTTAGCCGTTATTTTACCATAACCAACAATAAAGGATTTGCCAAATTCATCAGTGAATTAAGAGTTAAACACGCCTGTAAACTACTCACCGAAACTGACCTCAGTATCCTGGTTGTATCTGAAAGGTCGGGGTTTAAAACGTTATCAAACTTTAACAAACAGTTTAGAGATATTATGCAAAAACGGCCGTCTGAATATAAAAAGGAGTTTTTGGGGATATAATGATATCAATATGTCCGAAAATTTTGCAGGCCACCTGAATCGTTGTGTACAGAAGATCAAAAACTATTGCAAATGAAATCATTATCGTTTTCCGTTGCGACCATAGATAATTTCAATGGCGTATGTTTACTTTCTATTAACGATGATCAGTCAAACTATGCTTGTCAATTTTTTCAAGCTTGCCGTTTTTGTTAACGGCATAGGTCGAATCATGCGTGCCGGTATCTATTTTTAGCTTCGCCCCCGCCCGTTGCTTGCTTTTCCGTGGTCGTAGGGGCAATATAATTGCCCCCACCAGCAATGCAATCTCTAAAACAGTTAGTAACATAAATTTCAATTTATTTGTAAACTAGACAGCCAGCGTAGGTAACTGAAAGTAAAATCTGCTACCTACCCCAACTTCACTTTCCACGCCAATATCACCCCCTTGTGCCGTAATAAACTCTTTTGATATTGCCAGCCCCAACCCCGATCCGGATTTGTTCTGCCCGTCAGTCGGTACCTGGAAATAACGGTCAAACAACCGCTCGCGGTATTGGGCATCAATACCTTTACCAAAATCTTTTACAGAAAACTCTACCTTATTTCCTTTTAGACTTACATCAACCACGATCTTTGATTTGCTATGGCTGTAACGTAACGCGTTCGATAAAAAGTTTATCATTACCCAGGCAGTCTTTTCAACATCAGCGTTAATTTCGGGGATATTGCCCGCTATATTTTGCTCAATGATCAGCCCTTTTTGATCTGCCTCAAACTTTACTGCTTTAACGGCGTATTCAATAATTTTCTCGGGCCGGGCCGGCACAAAATTAAGCTGGATGTTGCCAGTTTCAACCTGCGAAAGGTCAAGCAATTCATACGTTATTTTAAGTAAGCGCTCGGCATCGCCGCTTATATGTTCAACCAACTGACTTTGTTCGGGGTTTAAATTACCAACCCGGTTATCGGCCAGTAATTTGGCGCTCATTTTTATGGCTGATATAGGTGTCTTTAACTCGTGGGATATAGTTGCTATAAAGTTACTTTTAGCCTCATCGCGTTCTTTAAATTCGGTTATGTTTTTAAGAATATAAACTTTGCCGGCAGATTTTTGCGCTTTTACAACCGGTGCTGTCTGGTCGGCCGAGAGGTCGGGGATGGATATTTCGCGGGTCTCCAGTTGGAAATAAGAATCTTTTCCGTCAGCAAATATTTTAAAGGGTGTCCCGGTTTTTTCGTCTTCGACAATGGATTTAAGCAAATCATTACCTTTAATAATTGCGTTTACAGATTTGCCCTCGGGTTTGTTTTCTTTTAAGCCGAGGATGTTTTTAGCCGCGGTGTTTATGAAAAGAATTTCGCGGGTTTCATTTATACCGATGATGGCATCATGCATCTGCTCAATAATAGTTTCAATACGCAGTTTTTCTGACATGATCTTGGAGAGATTACTATTTTCCCAGTCGTCCAGCCGGGCGGCCATGTCGTTAAAAGCGTTGGCAACCTCGGCAAACTCATCATGTTTATCAAAATGGATTCGCTGGCTGTAATTTTTCCTGGCGATCTCGCGGATACCGTCCAGCAAAGAATTTAGCGGGTCAGAAATAATGCCCGGGAAATTTATACTGAAGCTGAATAAAACCAAAAAGGTAAATGTACCGGCAAGGCCCAAAAAGATACTGGCATTTTTTACCGACTCATGCGCTTTGTCATTCTTGATAACAATGGCCCGCATATTAACCATATCAATGGCGCGAAGATATTTCCGGGCATCACGTTCAGCTAATTTAAGTTGGGGCACTGCGGCGGCTTTATTTTGGAGTTGGTTAAAGGCATTTCTTAAACCCTTTACCTGCGTCAGCTCACCAGCTTCGGTAATGTTGTTTTCTTCTTTTACCAGCTGGATATTAAACTGTTTAGCCGCTTCAGGTCTAAGCGGCAGGTCCTCGTTATCAAGTATCGTACGCATATCCCTGGTAAAATTTAAAGATTCATAATTATCTTTTAAAATTACTTTGGCGCTGTTTGAAATCTCATTGATATAAAACAATGATATCAAACCAAAAAAAAGGACAATGACAAATAAGAAGCCAAATCCTAAGCGGAGTTTATTTTTTACTTTCATGATAGTATTACTAAGTCAATTTCTGCGGCTGCTATATTTTTAAGCAGGCCGTTAAATACGGGCGTTTTTAAAATTACCTGAAATAGGTTTAAATGTGGTTTGCCGATGCAAATGGTGGTTATCTCGCGTTCTGTGGCTACCTGCATAATAGTCTTCGTTATCTCGTCGCTTTTCACTTTTAGTACTTCGGCGCCCAGCTCGGTAGCCAGCTTAAAGTTATTGATAAGGTGCCGTTGTTTATCCAGTTTAATGCGGTCCAGGCTTTCGCTGCTGCTTTGTACATATAATACTATCCACGGCGACCGGTAATAGGAGGCCAATCTTGCCGTTTTCCTGATCACGATCTTCGAAGTTTCAGCATTTGATGATATGCAAGCCAGAAATTTTTCCGGCCTTAATTTAACCTGTTTAGGTATTTCAGTATCAATTTTACGCTCCAAATGGTGTGCTACTTCTTTTAGGGCGATCTCTCTTAATTGCAGGATCTTTTCGCTGCGGAAGAAATTTTGCAAAGCCCTTTCAATCTTCGACTCGTCATAAATCCTGCCTTCTTTAAGCCGGCCGATCAGCTCATCGGCAGTAAGGTCAATATTCACGATTTCATCTGCCATCTCCAACACCTTATCGGGTATGCGCTCGGTAATGCCAACGCCGGTTATCTTTTCTATTTCTTCATTCAGGCTTTCCAGGTGTTGTATGTTTACGGCTGATATTACGTTAATACCGGCATCTAAAATATCCATCACATCCTGCCAGCGCTTGCTGTTTTTGCTGCCTTCAATATTACTATGGGCCAGCTCATCAACAATAACAACCTCGGGGTGCCTGTTAAGAATGGCTTTCAGATCCATTTCTTCCAGCTCTTTACCCTTGTAAAATATCTTACGGCGCGGAATCAAAGGTATGCCATTTACCAGCGCCTGCGTCTCTGCCCGGTTATGGGTTTCAATGTATCCAATTTGTATATCAATACCGTTGCGCAACAGCGAATGGGCTTCCTGCAGCATACGGTAGCTTTTACCTACACCGGCGCTCATGCCAATATAGATCTTGAACTTACCGCGCCTTGAGCTTTTTATCAGCTCCAAAAAATGCGCTACCGATTGCTCTTTATTTTCCTCAGCCATAATTTTAACCTATAAAAGGGGATGCCAAAACATCCCCTTTTGCATGCGCCGGTTTAACTAACTAATCAACAAACAAATTAGTAATAAAGCGCATGCTTATCTTCAATTAATTAGAATGCGTAAACGGCAGCAACCAGGAATTGAGAAGCTGATTTTGTTGGCGCACCATTTTTATCTGTAAAGATTTCATTTTTACCGTTATCAAATCTTACTTCGGGCATAAAAGTTAACGGG
>NZ_JAJIWO010000019.1 GCF_020880695.1 Mucilaginibacter sp. UR6-11 | reverse complement strand
ATAATTTTTGGAATAACGAAAAAGGTTCTTACCTTTGCAGTCCCAAAAGAAAGGGTCACCGGAAGCGAATTTCGGTTAGAAAGTTAAAAAGTGTTACTTTAACAAGTAACCAACAAAAACAGAAAAAGTAAACATCTTCGGATGTTAACATAATAACAGGTTCACTGCGACAGTGCTACCGATAAAGTTCTTTTAGGAAATAGAAAATCATGTAGTAAAGCGGGCCGGAAGGAAGTAGGCGGTTTGAAGGTTAAGAAGGAGGAGTTAGCAATAACTAATCACTAATGACCGATGACTAATCACAAAGAGACGGTTTGCAAGAAAAGAGGAATACTGGAGAGATATTGTATAAAGATATATATACAAATGATTAACAGATTCTATTATTGATAATAGGGTCAGAGCAATCAAACACACATTTTACAATGGAGAGTTTGATCCTGGCTCAGGATGAACGCTAGCGGCAGGCCTAATACATGCAAGTCGGACGGGATTGAGGAGCTTGCTCTTCATGAGAGTGGCGCACGGGTGCGTAACACGTATGTAACCTACCTTCGTCAGGGGGATAGCCTCTCGAAAGAGAGATTAAGACCGCATAACATTATTGGATAGCATTATTTAATAATCAAATATTTATAGGACGAAGATGGGCATGCGGAACATTAGCTAGTTGGTAAGGTAACGGCTTACCAAGGCTACGATGTTTAGGGGATCTGAGAGGATGACCCCCCACACTGGTACTGAGACACGGACCAGACTCCTACGGGAGGCAGCAGTAAGGAATATTGGTCAATGGGCGGAAGCCTGAACCAGCCATGCCGCGTGCAGGAAGACGGCCCTACGGGTTGTAAACTGCTTTTGCAGGGGAATAAACCTCATTACGTGTAATGAGCTGAATGTACTCTGAGAATAAGGATCGGCTAACTCCGTGCCAGCAGCCGCGGTAATACGGAGGATCCAAGCGTTATCCGGATTTATTGGGTTTAAAGGGTGCGTAGGTGGCCTGTTAAGTCAGGGGTGAAAGACGGTAGCTTAACTATCGCAGTGCCCTTGATACTGATGGGCTTGAATAAACTAGAGGTAGGCGGAATGTGACAAGTAGCGGTGAAATGCATAGATATGTCACAGAACACCAATTGCGAAGGCAGCTTACTATGGTTTTATTGACACTGAGGCACGAAAGCGTGGGGATCAAACAGGATTAGATACCCTGGTAGTCCACGCCCTAAACGATGAATACTCGATGTTGGCGATATACGGTCAGCGTCTAAGCGAAAGCGTTAAGTATTCCACCTGGGGAGTACGCCCGCAAGGGTGAAACTCAAAGGAATTGACGGGGGCCCGCACAAGCGGAGGAGCATGTGGTTTAATTCGATGATACGCGAGGAACCTTACCCGGGCTTGAAAGTTAGTGAATAAAGCAGAGACGCTTTAGTCCTTCGGGACACGAAACTAGGTGCTGCATGGCTGTCGTCAGCTCGTGCCGTGAGGTGTTGGGTTAAGTCCCGCAACGAGCGCAACCCCTATGTTTAGTTGCCAGCACGTTAAGGTGGGGACTCTAAACAGACTGCCTATGCAAATAGAGAGGAAGGAGGGGACGACGTCAAGTCATCATGGCCCTTACGTCCGGGGCTACACACGTGCTACAATGGATGGTACAGAGGGCAGCTACCTGGCAACAGGATGCCAATCTCACAAAGCCATTCACAGTTCGGATCGGGGTCTGCAACTCGACCCCGTGAAGTTGGATTCGCTAGTAATCGCAGATCAGCAATGCTGCGGTGAATACGTTCCCGGGCCTTGTACACACCGCCCGTCAAGCCATGGAAGCTGGAAGTGCCTGAAGTGCGTAACCGTAAGGAGCGTCCTAGGGTAAAGTCGGTAACTGGGGCTAAGTCGTAACAAGGTAGCCGTACCGGAAGGTGTGGCTGGAATACCTCCTTTCTGGAGCAATATCTCCCATTCCACTAAAGTAAAGCAGAACTGCTTTCTACATGATTATTTCTTAAAATTAGTTACCAGACGGAAGTATGGTAATACTAATTAAACGTAAACCCAAAGATGAATTCACTGGTATAGTAGCGAACATCTGGGAGACAAGATTGTAAGAGATTACGATGACGATTTACGAAATCTAAAATCGTAGGTCCGAAATCCGAAATCAAATAGTCCTGTAGCTCAGCTTGGTTAGAGCACTACACTGATAATGTAGGGGTCAGCAGTTCAAATCTGCTCGGGACTACAATAGAAACTCATTTTCGGGGGATTAGCTCAGCTGGCTAGAGCACCTGCCTTGCACGCAGGGGGTCAACGGTTCGAATCCGTTATTCTCCACCATACCCACCATAACCCTACCCAGGGATGGATATTGACAAAGGATCATTTTTTAGGAGATGACCGGGGTAAACGTTCTTTGACATATTGGAAGAAGTAAATAAAAGAGAAGACAACAGTATAGAGGACTGTTGGGGCTCTGAAAGAGATATTTACTGAAAATAAAGCGGAAAGACCTCGGTCTTGATACTTGATACTAAGTACTTAAATCAATCGGACACAACAAGAATCAAAAAGCATACATATCGAGCAAAAGGCGATATAGTAGAAGAAAGTAAGAAAGGGTACACGGGGGATGCCTTGGCTCTCAGAGGCGATGAAAGACGTGATAAGCTGCGATAAGCTACGGGGATCAGCAAATATGAATTGATCCGTAGATTTCTGAATGGGGAAACCTAACTAGTTGAAGACTAGTTGCATAAATGCGCGAACCTGCTGAACTGAAACATCTAAGTAAGCAGAGGAAGAGAAAATAATAATGATTTCCTGAGTAGTGGCGAGCGAAAGGGAAAAAGCCCAAACCCATTATGTTACGGCATAATGGGGGTTGTAGGACCACAACATGAATATCAAAATGAATTAGAACAGGGTGGGAAACCTGGCCATAGAGCATGAGAGCTGCGTATAAGTAAGTAATGATAGGATAGTGGTATCCTGAGTACCGCGAGGTCGGAGACGCCTTGTGGGAATCTGCCAGCACCATCTGGTAAGGCTAAATACTCCTGAGAGACCGATAGTGAACCAGTACCGTGAGGGAAAGGTGAAAAGAACCCCGAACAGGGGAGTGAAATAGAACCTGAAACCGTGTACTTACAAGCGGTCGGAGCGGACTTGTTCCGTGACGGCGTGCCTTTTGCATAATGAGCCTACGAGTTACTCCTCTCTGGCAAGGTTAAGTGTTTAAGACACGGATCCGAAGCGAAAGCGAGTCTGAATAGGGCGTATAGTCAGAGGGGGTAGACGCGAAACCTTGTGATCTACCCATGGACAGGTTGAAGGTGCCGTAACAGGTACTGGAGGACCGAACCGATAAACGTTGAAAAGTTTCCGGATGATCTGTGGGTAGGGGTGAAAGGCTAATCAAACTGGGAAATAGCTCGTACTCCCCGAAATGTTTTTAGGAACAGCCTGGCGGTTGAGTTATAAAGAGGTAGAGCTACTAATTGGGTGCGGGGGAGTCAAATCCTACCAAATCCAGATAAACTCCGAATGCTTTATAATATACGCTGGAGTGAGGCTATGGGTGCTAAGGTCCATGGCCGAGAGGGAAAGAACCCAGACCATCAGCTAAGGTCCCCAAATTACTGCTAAGTTGAACTAACGAGGTCCGATTGCACAGACAGCTAGGATGTTGGCTTGGAAGCAGCCATTCATTTAAAGAGTGCGTAACAGCTCACTAGTCGAGCGATCGGGCATGGATAATAAACGGGCATTAAGCAGTATACCGAAGCTATGGATTTCAATTTATTGATCTGGTAGGGGAGCATTCTATTCGCGGTGAAGCAGGAGGATAACCGACTGTGGAGGGGATAGAAAAGCAAATGTAGGCATAAGTAACGATAAGGCGGGAGAGAAACCCGCCCACCGAAAGACTAAGGTTTCCTGATCAACGCTAATCGGATCAGGGTTAGTCGGGGCCTAAGGTGAAGCCGAAGGGCGTAGCCGATGGATAACTGGTTAATATTCCAGTACGTTTTATAACTGCGATGCAGTGACGGAGTAGTGAAACTGACGCGAACTGACGGAATAGTTCGTTAAAGGCCGTAGGTATAGGTTTGGTAGTTAAGTACGCCAGATTTGCTGAAAGCTGATAGTACTCTGAGCCTTCGGGTAAGGAGATAGTTCAGGTAATCAGACTTCCAAGAAAACCTGCTAAGCTTCAGGTTATAAAACCCCGTACCGTAAACCGACACAGGTAGTCGAGGAGAGAATCCTAAGGTGCTCGAGTGAATCATGGCTAAGGAACTCGGCAAAATGGCCCTGTAACTTCGGGAGAAGGGGCGCTGGCAGCAATGTCAGCCGCAGTGAAAAGGCCCAGGCGACTGTTTAACAAAAACACATGGCTATGCAAAATCGAAAGATGACGTATATGGCCTGACACCTGCCCGGTGCCGGAAGGTTAAGAGGGGATGTTAGGGTTAAACCGAAGCATTGAATCGAAGCCCCGGTAAACGGCGGCCGTAACTATAACGGTCCTAAGGTAGCGAAATTCCTTGTCGGGTAAGTTCCGACCTGCACGAATGGTGTAACGATCTGGGCGCTGTCTCAGCCATGAGCTCGGTGAAATTGTGGTATCGGTGAAGACGCCGGTTACCCGCAACGGGACGGAAAGACCCCATGCACCTTCACTACAACTTAACATTGATATCGGATACAGGATGTGTAGGATAGGTGGGAGACTGTGATCCGGCTTCGCTAGGAGTCGGTTAGTCAACGTTGAAATACCACCCTTTCTGTATTTGGTGTCTAACCCTTCATTGAGGGGGACATTGTTTGGCGGGTAGTTTGACTGGGGTGGTCGCCTCCAAAAAGGTAACGGAGGCTTTCAAAGGTAAGCTCAGTACGCTTGGTAACCGTACGCGGAGTGCAATAGCATAAGCTTGCTTGACTGTGAGGCAGACAAGCCGAGCAGGGTCGAAAGACGGATATAGTGATCCGGTGGTTCTGCATGGAAGGGCCATCGCTCAAAGGATAAAAGGTACGCTGGGGATAACAGGCTGATCTCCCCCAAGAGCTCATATCGACGGGGAGGTTTGGCACCTCGATGTCGGCTCGTCACATCCTGGGGCTGGAGAAGGTCCCAAGGGTTGAGCTGTTCGCTCATTAAAGTGGCACGCGAGCTGGGTTCAGAACGTCGCGAGACAGTTCGGTCCCTATCTGTTGTGGGCGTTGGAAGTTTGAGTGGGGCTGACCTTAGTACGAGAGGACCGGGTTGGACTAACCTCTGGTGAATCTGTTATGGCGCCAGCTGTATTGCAGAGTAGCTACGTTGGGAATAGATAAGCGCTGAAAGCATCTAAGTGCGAAACTAGCCACAAGATGAGACTTCCATTGAGGGTCGTAGCAGACTACTACGTTGATAGGTTACAGATATAAAGGTGGTGACATCATAGTCGAGTAATACTAATCGCCCGAAGCTTTCTCATAAGCAGGTAATTAAGGTGGTGAGTGTAAAGTGATGAGTCGTGAGTTAGCAATAACTGATAACTCAAGACCCAAAACTCACCACTGAACACTAAGTATTGTTGTTTTCTCTTAAACTTACTTCTTTCAATAATATGTCATTGTTTGCTTTAGTAGCAAGTATGTAGTATCAAGTATCAAGATACCCGTACTTCTAAAAAGAAACAAATAAAAAATTGTTGGTTAAGCTTATCAGGTCTTGTTACTTGATACCAGCTACTAAATACTAACAAAAAATCTTCAGGTGCCTATATCGGCGGTGTCTACCTCTTCCCATTCCGAACAGAGAAGTCAAGCCCGCCAGAGCCGATGGTACTGCGGTAAAACGTGGGAGAGTAGGTCGGTGCCCAATTTTATAAGAACCCTGTGAACTCACGTTCACGGGGTTTCTTTGTTTATAACCCAGGCCTGAACCAGGCAGAAATAATCATCTCAGCCACACCGGTAATGCCCCTTAAGCCGGTAG
>NZ_JAJIWO010000018.1 GCF_020880695.1 Mucilaginibacter sp. UR6-11 | reverse complement strand
CAATAGTAAAAGCTATGAGATAATTTCCTGTATTTCGTCACAAATACTAAGATAGTGGTTTCTGGCATAGCCTCCACCCATGACCTACCGCCAAAGGCGGTGGTTTAGCCATTAGAATTAAAACAGTAAAGCCCGGGTATACCGGGCTTTACTGTTTTATGGTGTTGTAGCCGCTACCGGCAATATCTTTCCGTTATAAAACTTATGTCCCGTGAGCGCAAAATCGGCAATGTACTTACCCATCTCAAAGGCCATCACCGGCGATTGGTAGCCGGGGAAAGCCTTGTCAAGCATCTCGGTTTGCGCCGAGCCTAAGGCGAGGCAATTAACCTTTATCCCTAACTCAGTAAATTCCTGTGCCAGGCACTCGGTTAAGGTATGTAAAGCTGCCTTACTTGCTGAGTAAGCCGCTAATCCCGGAAACTTGGCGCTACCCTGGTAACCACCCATGCTACCAATATTTACAATATGTGAATCAGGAGGCATAAACTTTTGCAAGCTTTGGATAATGCGCACGTGACCGATAAAATTACTTTGCAGCATTTCCACAAAGTCGGCTTCTAATAACTCGTTAAAAGGTTTATTTATTAATACTCCGGCGTTGTTAATCAACACATCTATCTGCCCGTCAAAATTACCGGTGATGAACTGTTGCAAGCCGTCATAATCATCATGCACAATATCGAAAGCGATGGGGTAAAGCACGCCGTCGGGATTTAGGCCCGCGCAAATCTCGGCTAACCGCTCCAGTTTATCCTGCGACCGGGCCAGCGCGATCACTTTATGTCTGCCGGATAAAATAAGTTCAATTACGGCTTCAAAGCCTACCCCGCTGCTGGCTCCTGTTATAACAATATTCATAGTTGCTAATTCTTAAACGATTTCAGGCTGCTCCTTATTTTCGTCTTCGGCCGCTACCTCACCTTTGGGCAGGCCTTCTTCTAAACGGCTTGGCCTTAATACATAATAGATGCCCAGCAAGGCAACCAGCAATGATATAATATAAAAAGATCCCGGCAGGAAAACAGCCAAAGTATTATCCATAGGGAAAACCTTTGTCAACTGCGTAAAAACGGTTTCACGTATCCCTGCGCCCCCAACGCTTATGGGGATGATGGTGGCCAATGCCGATATTAAAAATGATAACAGGTAGGGTGAAAATTTACCGCTAAAATCCTGTCCTATCAGTATAAACACAATGGCTAAAACCTGCAGGCACTGCACCACTACGGCCTTTGCATGCCCTGCAAAAAAGTACCGGGTATATTCCCTGAAAAATTTGTAAGCAACAAAATAATAAACTAACGACCCGGCAGCAAAAATCCCTAAAGGGATACCGATATGAATATCAATTTGCGGTATTAAAAATATCAGCCCAACAGTTATCAGGCCTATTGCCCATAAACCGCTGAGGCGGTCGAACATAATAGCCCAGAAAACTTTTTTACCGGGTAGTTTATAGTTTTTATTGAGCAGCCATATCTTATAGCCATCACCCCCTATACCGCCCGGCAGCAGGAAATTATAAAAAAGACCCAGCATATACAGCCTGAAATTAAACCTGGCATCGAGCTTTAAATTAATGGAATTAAAAAAACTCATTAACCGCCACGACGACACGATTATTGACAGGAAAAAACAGATCAGCGCTGCAAACATCCACCAATAATTAGCATGTAACAACCTGTATTTAACGTCTTTAAACGGAACGTGCCTGAAAACAAAGTAAAGCAGCACCGCAGTTACCGCAAATTTTAAAAGTGTTTTGGTGATATTCCAAAGAGTGCCTTTCCAGGTTTTGGGGTGAATTTCTTCCTCTACCTCGTCTATGATGCTTTTGTCTAGTTCTGTCATTGGCTGCAAAGGTAATGATTTAGTTAATTAGAGGTTAGTGATTTGAGATTAGTGATTTGCTAAGAAATGTTAAATTATCGGTATCCCCAATATATTGTTACAATTATTATTAGAAAAACTGCGGCCTTCAGCAACCGTCGCCCTTCCTAATTAACTAGCCGCTAATCACCAATCTCTAATCTCTAATTATTACATTTGCACAAATTTTAGGGAATGAGCAAAGTACAGGTAGGTATAGTGCAAATGAGCTGCACAGCCAATAAGCACGAAAATTTGCAAAAAGCGATTGCAAAAGTAAAGGAAGCTGCCGCTAAAGGCGCGCAGATAGTTTGCCTGCAAGAGTTGTTTACATCGCTTTATTTTTGCGATGTGGAGGACCATGATAACTTTTTACTGGCCGAGGCTATTCCGGGCCCGTCAACCGATGAACTATCAAAAGTTGCCGCCGGGTTGGGCGTAGTTATCATTGCTTCATTATTTGAAAAACGTGCGCAGGGCCTGTATCATAACACCACCGCTGTTATTGATGCTGACGGCACTTACCTGGGCAAATACCGCAAGATGCATATCCCCGATGATCCGGGTTTTTATGAGAAGTTTTACTTTACCCCGGGCGATTTAGGTTACAAGGTTTTCAAAACTAAATTCGCGACTATAGGTGTATTGATTTGCTGGGACCAATGGTACCCTGAAGCCGCTCGGATTACCGCTTTAATGGGTGCCGAAATCCTGTTTTACCCCACAGCCATCGGCTGGGCAACAACACAGGACGAAGCCACCAATGTAGAGCAATACAATGCCTGGCAAACTATCCAACGCTCGCACGCGGTAGCAAACGGCGTACATGTGGTTAGCGTAAACCGCGTAGGCGAAGAGGCCGGTGTTAAGTTTTGGGGCGGATCATTCTTTGCTAACCCGTTTGGTACGCTGATCCATCAAACTTCACATGATAACGAAGAAGTGATAGTTAAGGAACTTGACCTGGACAAAACGGATTACTACCGCACCCACTGGCCATTTTTACGCGACAGAAGAATTGATTCATACCAACCGATAACCAAACGTCTTTTAGACGAGGATTAATAACCAGGCGTTATTGTGTGGAACGGAGCAATCTTTACACTCGCTAATCTATCAACATGATGACTATTTGTTGCGGAGATTGCACACTATACTCGCAATGATATAAAATATTACCATGAACTACCCAAAACAAAAAGGATTTTCGTTTCCGGCCGAGTGGCACCCCCATACTGCTACCTGGCTAAGCTGGCCGCATAAGGAAGAATCATGGCCGGGTAAGATCATGACCATATACCCGCAATATTGCGAGTTTATAAAAACTTTAACCGCAGGCGAACTGGTGCGCATTAACGTTAAGGATGAGCAGATGGCGGCATTTGCCAAACAGCAGTTAATGCTGGTTGATGCTGATCTGACCAAAATTGAATTTTTTGAATTTGGCACTAACGATGCCTGGTGCCGTGATCACGGGCCGGCTTTTTTGATCAATCCTGCTACTAAAGAAAGAGCTATTGTTGACTGGGGCTATAATGCCTGGGGTGGTAAGTATCCGCCGTTTGATCTGGATGATGTTATCCCTTCAAAAATTGGCGAACACTTTGGTTTACCGGTTTATCATCCCGGTATTGTTATGGAAGGCGGGTCGGTTGATTTTAATGGTAAAGGCACTATTTTAACTACCACAGCCTGCCTGTTGAACCAGAACCGCAACCCGCAGTTAAATCAGCAGCAAATAGAAGAATACCTGTATAATTTTTACGGAGCAGAGCAAATTTTATGGCTGGGCGATGGTATAGTTGGCGACGATACCGACGGCCATATTGATGACATAACCCGCTTTGTAAATGAAGACACGGTGGTTACCGTTGTTGAAGAAAATAAAAAAGACGACAACTACCAAATTTTGCAGGAAAACCTGAGCACGCTTAAAACCATGCGACTGTTAAACGGTAAGCAACTAAACATTGTTGAACTGCCAATGCCTGACGCCGTTATTTATGACGACCAACGCCTGCCGGCGTCATACGCTAATTTTTATATTGGCAACGCAGCTGTTGTAGTGCCTACTTATCGCTGCGATAAGGATGACAAGGCATTGGATATTTTACAAAGTTGTTTCCCTGACAGGAAAGTTATCGGCATTGATTCGACAGATATTATCTGGGGATTGGGCAGCTTTCATTGCCTGAGCCAGCAGGAGCCGGCGGTATAACTACTCATTGCTTAGCCAAGAAAAACCAGGATATATTTAACAGCCCCGGTTTATAATTTAGGGTTACGGTGTCGCCTACATTAGTATTATTGTACGTTTTGCTGCCTACGCTTACCTGTTCCTGCTTAGTACAGGGGCCCCAGGCAGTCAAATACAAATAATAGCTGGTATTTTTACCATGGCTAATATGGTGCCCAAGCACAGTGGCGTGATATACTTTTACTGGCGATTGGTCAAACTCGCAGTTAATTTCAACAATGCTTGCAAAAGCGTAAATCAGGCACACGATAGCTAAAATAGCTGTTTGCCCTGTTAAATTACCCATGGTTTTATTAAGTCCCGTCCTTAACAACAATACAAGAATAACTAAAGCAAAACCCAAAGCCGGCAGCCACAAGTTATCTGTGTTTAATAAATGATGCCCGCCGGCGCCTTTACCCAATAATACCATTGCCGGCACAACAAATCCTATCACTACAAAAGGTAATACGCTCTGCTTTATGTTGGATGTAAATTTTATCAGGCCATTACTGGTCATGATTATCAGGATACCCAATAAGGGATAAATAATAGCCACTATAGTAATTATCGGCTGATCGGGTAAAAACAGTGCGATACCAACAAATACACCGATAACGTTATAAAGTAGGGCAACTGTTTTAGCTCTGGCTAATTTTTGCTGTCTTTCTTCGGCTGTAAATCCCAAATTGAGATCATGGGCTATATTGTTTTTTTCGGCTTCATAATCAGTTCCGTCCAGGTCTGCAAAGCTGCCTTTAATCCAGCTTACCAAATCGGCACTATCGCCAAAATCTATATAATTCCGAATAACCATTGTTGAATTCGCCGCTGAAATTGACTCAATACGAATCTCTTTTCTACCTATCCTGTATCCTTTTATATCAGTAAAAGGCATCTCTCTTTTTGAAAGCAGATTTACGGATGACAGGCTGTCGCCAGCTATTGTTATTCGCCTCCGCACAAAGCTTACAACAATCAAAATAGCGCATAGCAGCATAAGTAGCGGGAATAATAACATCTCCACTCCTTTTGATGAATTATAAGCGTCAAAAAAAAATATTGAAAATATAAATAGTCCGGCAGCTAACAAGCCGTAAACTATTTTCATCGTCGTAGATACGGTAAACTCCTTGTCCATTTTTTAATTATAAATGTCTAAAGTAATACTTTAATTTTATACAAATTAAACGCCATGAAGAAACTAGTTCTTGTTTTTGTTTTACTGGTAAATACAGCCTCAATAACCTTTGCGCAACAAGCTAATTTGCCAATGCGGTTAACCACCCCGGCTTTTCCCGATGGCGGCATCATTCCATTGAAATACACACAGGCTTCGCCGGCGGGCGCGGCTGTATCGCCTGCATTGCTTTGGAGCAGCGTACCCGCCGGTACCCAGAGTTTTGTGTTGTGGATGCATGATGTTGACCTGGCATTAAAGAAAACCAGCGAAGATAACCTTCACTGGCTGATATGGAACATCCCGGGAACAGCAACCTCGTTACCAGAAGATGTACCGGCCGGAGCCCAATTGGCTGATGGCAGCTACCAGGTTAGCAACGCTGTTGTCAGGTATCGCGGCCCCGGCGCAGCAGCCTCTGGTCCGCTGCACCATTATGTGTTTGAATTATTTGCTTTAGATATTAAACTGGATGAAAAGGCAGGCGCCACACCGCTTGACACCAAGACCAATATTTTTAAATTAATGCAGGGTCATATCATTGGCAAAGCTGCTTACGCAGGCTTATTTCACCGGCCCCAATAGGTTATTTAAGGCATGAATTCCCGATCCGGATCGGGCTATTGAGGTTAACTTTTAACGCAGAGACAGTCAATATCCACGTGCTTTAAATGCTGGTAATCTCAAACATTTGGCACGCCTAACTTTTCACCGAAAAAATCCCCGCTTTTACCGAGTTCTTCTAAGTAAATGGCCAGTTTTAGTTTTGGCTGGCTATATTAGTGCCTTACTTTTGAGTAAGAATTTAAAATTAAGATCATGGACAACGATATCAACAATATAGAACACCCAACCAACCCCGGCAAAGGAAAGGTTTTTATCGGCATTATTTTGCTGGCCTTAGGAGCATCACTGTTACTCAAACAATTTGATTATATAGGTTTCCCGCATTGGCTATTTAGCTTCCCAATGTGGTTAATCGGCATTGGCCTTTATATAGGCGCCAAAACTAATTTCCGTAAGTTGTCATGGCTGATAATGGTAATTATAGGTCTGGCTTTTTTGCTGGATGACATTATGCCCAATGTGGACGTAAGCGCTTTCTTTTGGCCGATAGTGATCATCGGTTTTGGTATATTTTTAATATTAAGGCGCAATCATCATCACGCAGATTATTGGGATAAAAAAGACTGGAAAAAGAAATGGGAGTCAGGCAAATACAACTTTAAAAATCCTAACGCCTATGTTAACCCAAACGAACCTACAGTTGATTACACGGTTAATCCCAATGCGCCTAACGACCCGCAAGCAGCATCGACCCCCGGTGCAGATTATACCGGCGATGAACACCTGGAGGCCATATCGATTTTCGGCAGCGTAAAAAAAACCATTTTTTCAAAAAATTTCCAGGGTGGCGAAATTGTAAACGTGATGGGCGGCGCTGAGCTTGACTTTACCCAGGCCAATATTAACGGCCGTGTTTATATTGATGTAACCCAGGTATTTGGTGGCACCAAAATAATTGTACCGTCGCACTGGATGGTGATATCAGACATGGCGGCGGTATTTGCCGGTGTTGACGATAAAAGAATAAGAACCACCGCGCCTTTGGACAGCAATAAAGTATTAGTATTAAAAGGGGTATCAATATTTGCAGGGATAGATATCCGCAGTTATTAATCAACCTTAACAAATTATAACGTTTTGGCGGTTTCAAACACATTAACATTTCAAAAATTACGCTGGGCTTTTGTGGCTTGCGGGCTTGCATGGACAGGCCTGCAAACCTACATTATATACAGTTTTGGATTTGAGTGGTATACCGCCCTTACGGATGGTGTAGTAAGTTCAATACTGCTTACTGCCGCTTGCTGGCTCATCAACAACAATCTGCGTTACTACCAACCTGGTAAAGGCAGTTATATTAATATATTAATTTGGTGCGTGGCACTGGCGGTGGCCTGTACCGCCGGCTGTCGTTATATCCTGCCATTTATTAACTCGGGCTTGGTATATGCTAATTTTATGGGGCTATCATTGGTAATTAGGTTTTTTACCAATTTTTTAGCGATAGGCTGGATGGCCATGATCAGCATGATATGGTACTCCCAGATTGATCAGAAAGAGAACGAGAAACGCAAAGCCGAGGCCGAGCAACTGGCGCGCGACGCCGAACTTTATAATCTGAGGCAGCAATTGCAGCCCCATTTCTTATTTAACAGCTTAAACTCCATTAACGCGCTGATTGGTTTTAAACCTGATGAGGCGCGGAAGATGATACACCAGCTTTCAGACTTTTTACGTGGCACGCTTAAAAAAGATGACCAGTTACAGGTGACCTTAAATGAGGAATTGCAGCACCTTAACCTGTACCTGGAGATTGAAAAGGTGCGTTTTGGCCATCGCCTTAAAACAGAGATCAGCTGCGATGAAAAGTGCGGCGAAAGTGTTATGCCCGCCATGCTATTGCAGCCATTGGTTGAAAATGCCATAAAATTTGGTTTGTATGATACCACCGAAGATGTAGTGGTGAGCATTCGCGGCGAACTGGAAGGCAACTACCTTGAACTTATTGTACAAAACCCGTACGACCCTAAAACCTCCCGCCCGCGCCAGGGAACCGGTTTTGGCCTTAGTGGTGTACAACGCAGATTATATTTACTTTTTGCACGTAATGATTTGATGGAAACTCACGCAAATGATAATATATTTACAACTATTATTAAAATACCGCAGTAATGATACGTGCCTTATTAATTGACGACGAGCCTTTGGCCCGTATGGTTGTAAAAGAATATTTGCAGGCATTTCCGCAGATTGAAGTGCTGCAGGAATGCGGCGACGGTTTTGAGGGCCTTAAAGCCATACAGCAATATCAACCTGATTTGATTTTTCTTGACGTGCAAATGCCTAAGATCAACGGCTTTGAGATGCTGGAACTGGTTGATGAACAGCCCGCGGTGATATTTACCACTGCGTTTGACGAATATGCCATAAAAGCCTTTGAGGCACATGCCACCGATTACCTGCTTAAACCGTTTAGCAAAGAGCGTTTTAATAAAGCTATAGAGAAATTTTTAGCGCAAGCGCCTGCCGCAGGCGCGCCCAGACAAGAACAGCTGTTAGAGACAGCTTCGCACTCGCCGGCCCAACATGAGCGTATTGTGGTAAAAACCGGTACCAAAGTAAAAATAATCCCGGTGGCTGATGTACAATACCTGCAAGCAGATGACGACTATGTAAGCATATTTACGCAAGAGGGCTCCTACCTTAAAAATAAGACCATGAGCTTTTTTGAACAAACCCTGGATGCCCGCCAGTTCGTCCGCGTGCACCGCAGCTACATCGTAAGTGTACAGGAAATAACCCGAATTGATCCTTATGAAAAGGACAGCCACCTGGCCATCCTGAAATCAGGCGCTAAAATACCGGTAAGTAAAACCGGGTATGTTAAATTAAAGCAGGTTTTGGGGATATAGAAAGTATACAATTCTTTTTTATTCAAACAGGTATGAAGAAATCTAATACGGCATTATAATAGGTATTAGATTTCTTCTGTCGTTAGAGGTGAACCTAGTTAAGGTTATGCATATTGCTGCATCTTCTCCAGGTCGTCTGCACTTGGGCCGTAGCTTCCAGGTATAGGGATGTTTAATAAACGCAGGTAAACACCCAGCTGCGCACGGTGATGGATGGTTTGTGCTATTGTCAGGCGGATGGTTTCGTATTTAGTCATTGAAGACAGCACATGGTCGCCATTACGTAAGATCCAGGGTTTTTCCAGCTCCGCCTCGCTCATGCCTTCCAGGTTTGCCCGGCCATCCGTCAGTTGATTTTCAAATACTTCCAATACATCGGCTGTATTGTTAAAAAAAGTTGGTTCATACGGGTTGGCGGCAAAATCCAGCCCATCAGTAGTAACAGCCATAGTTAACCAGCCTGGAAGCTCAGCAATATGATTTGTAAGTTTCATAATGCTCATGCTTTTTGGATGTGGTTGCCAGTTGTACTTGTCGTTTGGCACAATGCTTAACATGTTACGGGTTATTTGAGCTTCCTGCTCAATTTCCTTTAATAATAATTTGATGATTGACATAGCTTTTATGGTTTTAATGTACTTATTGATACAAAGAAACCATGGTACTATGACAGCCCTATGTCAGTAGCGAAAACCAATTTAACAAGAAAATTCTGCCTACAGCTAAAGTAAACAACCCCCACCTAAGGTGGGGGCTTTATTCTAACCTCTGAAAGAGGTATTCGTCAAAACAACTTCAAATCAGTCGAGCCATCTTCTTTTCGTTCTTCCTGCTCCTGATACTTC
>NZ_JAJIWO010000017.1 GCF_020880695.1 Mucilaginibacter sp. UR6-11 | reverse complement strand
GCAAGCTCCAATATGCCCATCTTGTTTTTGATGATCTTTGCTTGGGTTGTCATAATACTAATCTCTGTTACGTGTTTTAAATTATCGTAACTGTCAGATTAAATTGTGACTATCTCATATTAAGTCTCTCCGAAGAAGTTCTCCCGGCTCTATTTCTAAGACTTTAGCCAAAACGATTATGATCGAAACACTGGAATTTAATACCCCTCTTTCAATTCTGCTGATAGTACTAAGGCCTATACCGGCCTGGTTTGCCAAAGACTCTTGAGATAAATTTTTTCTAATACGATGTCTCTTCACATTTTCTGCAAGTAGATTCATTGCGTATGGATCTCGGAGTTGCGATGGCACACCTCAAATTTTGCAGATATTTTTTTATTGACTATAGGCTAATTAGCCTATCTTAGTAAAATTCAATCTGGTAAAAAAAGCTTAGTATTAATTGTTCATGAATTCTTTATTTAAAAACAAACGATTCTTATCAGTTTACTCTTTGTGGGTTCTGCTGCATACCTTTTTTCTTTTCTCAAGTACCGAATTTCGAAAATCAGAGTTTTGGCCATTAACAAAATTATCTTATGATGATAGCTATGACATTTCAGAATGGCTGATTTATGTAGTTGGTCCAATAATAATTATCTTCCTCGTTAGTTCATTTACCAGTAATTCGCAATTACCCAATAAAGATGTTTAAGCTATTATTAATCTATTTTATTATAATCCAGGACACAAGTTATCGGGTTTTGGATACAGTCGTTAACGCCACACCTGTTACAACATATTATAGCGGAGGCAATTTACCCGAACCTGTTGAATATAAATTTGACGACCCAGATATAAAAACACCTGCTATTTTCAAAAACCCATATGGGAATGTAATGATAAAGGGCGATAGGACTATAAAAAAAGAAGAAGAAGATAAAAAAAATATCGACGATTTGATTACCACACCAGCAGCTATCAATATTCAAAATAGTAATACTAGTTTTGATTATAAAGCATCACATACAGATCGATTTATTAATTCACCGTGTTACCATGAATTGGGTTTTGATCCGCAGGGCGATATTATACAGCAAGAAAAAGTGTATTCTGATTGCGAAGCAACCAAAGAAAATAAAAATATTTTTGACATTGAAATAATTGTTTTGGTTGTATTAGGCCTTGGGGTCTTACTTTTTTTTGCTCTCTATAAAGAACCAAAAAAAAGTGTTGACGCTGTATAATTATCTACAAAAATTATGGATTAATATCTGAATGGTACTTCTATCACCATCCCCCCCTTGTTGCTGCCGTACTCTTACCCCCCCGACTAATTTATTCTATAATCTCTATATTTTCAATCAAAAAACGTTATTTGAGAGGTGTTTAGGCAATTAGCAGATCGGTAGGTAGTATGCAATAACGGAATTTATTAATCTTTAAATTATTTACACATGCTTACTTTTAACTCTTACAATTTAAGAATCGATCAATCTGGCTCGAAATTTTTAGACCTTGAACTGACATTAACCTATCATTCGCACAAAGTCGTTTTGGTTTACCATTTAGCGGAGGGTAAAGCGCAAGTGAACAGGCAGCGCCTTAAAGGTTCAGATCAAATAAAATATGAAATGTATGATGCCATCAAAACAGTAGCTAAAGTTGCGCAAAACTGGCAGCAATTGGAAGCAGCACTTCTTAAGCAAGGAATACAAACTCATTACAAGTATTTAAGCGGAACTGACAATGTGCAGGGGATTAGCTTTAGTAAGGGCATCACTAAATTTAAAGGTTCTGAAATAGACCGGAGTTTAAGCTACGGCAAATTAAAGCAGCTTATTGAGTTTAATAAACAACATGCGCAGCGGCAACATATTGCTTCAGTAAACGACATAACACTTCCTAACCGCAACTCATTTATTGATACTCACGGAGCGTCTTTATTAGGCAAACTGTTAGAACCCGACTACGACCAGGACACCCCAACACCATTTGAATTATTAAGAACTAAACGTAAACTTAAGAAAGGAAGAAGGATATGAATGATACACTTGAAAAGCTTGAAGCAATAGAGGAAGTATTGCAACAGGTGATCGTGACCATTAACGGTTATGAAAAGAAAGAAGTTAAAATTCCTGAAATAACGATACCTGACTATAAAAAGGAGTTGTGTGATATAAGCGTTCAACTTCATGAACTCAAGCAGAACAGAGACAATGTACTGATTGATAAGCTATCACAACAGATCAAGCAATTGGATTTAACAAATCAGCCTGTAAAGCAATATCGTTTCCTATTATTTCCGGAAACCAACCAGGGCCAATATTATAAAATTGTGTTTGGTCGCCTTATTCCTTGGGGAATACTGTTAACGGGATTAGTCTTCTTATTTGCTCTAGCGCAAAAAGGATTAGACGTTTGGAGGATGCAAGAATACAATCAACAGGCTGACCGATACATCAAAGCATGGAATTATATGAATAACCATGCAGATAGTAAGTTAGTAAGAAAGCGAATGGATGAAGCTTGGGAAAAAGCCAATCAATAATCCATAGCAGAAAAAAGAATAAATATTTCATTTTAAAAGTTCTCTTTTTGTGAACTTTTATTTAAATTTGCATAAGATGAAAATTCATCTGATAAAAAAACAAACGCTTGAAGAGTTTGCGAAGCTTCAACCTCGTAGTAAATCTTCTTTGGAAGACTGGACTGAAAAGTTAAAGCTTGCCGACTGGCAACAGCCCGGCGATATGAAATTCACTTATAACACTGCTGATCTGTTAGGGAAAAGCAGTAACAGGGTTGTATTTGATATTGGCGGCAATAATTACCGGATGATTTGCAAATACGTATTCCGAACAAAGCAGGCACATCTTTTTGTTTGCTGGCTAGGAACCCATGCGGAATATGATAAAGTTTGCAAACAGGGTGAACAGTATACAATTAACCTTTATTAAAGATGAAAACAACAGTTTTAAAATATACCGTCATAAAAAACAAAAGCCAATATGAAGAGTATTGTAACCAATTGGAAGGCTTGTTCTCCGGTGGAGATAACAATGAAATACAGGATGAAGTTGATCTGTTAACGTTATTGATCGAAAAATTCGATGAAGAAAATAACACTTTCAAAGAAAGCGATCCCATTACTTTACTGCGTTCCTTTATGCAGGATCATCATTTGAAACCGCAGCATTTAGTTGATATACTGAGCATTAGTAAAGGTTATGTATCTGATATATTAAACTATAAAAAGGGACTGTCTAAAGAAGTTATTAGAAAACTGGCTGATTATTTCAAAGTTAGACAGGAGGCTTTTAACAGGCATTATAAGTTGGTACCTACTGCTGATACTTACGCTAATCCAGGCTTGATAAATACTTCTAAGCAAATTCACGCAGCTAAACATTAATTTAAAACATTATAGCGAACAATAAAGTACTGCCATAATCGCTGCAGCAAGTTTCTACATTGCACCACGCGCTATTGCGCCGGGTTCCATTTCGTCACCAGCCTCGCTGAACTGCACAGAAATACCTCGTACCTCGGCATACCTGCAAAGACTTGATTAATTATTTCATCATATTCTCACCGCAAGACGCAAAGATAGCCTGCACAACAAAAGCAGTAAAGGGTATATAAATGAGTGCCGTTGTATTTGTTTATTAAGGTAGGCACTCACCCTTGACAGCTTCCGTTGTTTCCGCTTTTGGTTGCTTAAGCGTTGAAAATGGGATGGGTGTTCGGTTATGGCGCTCTATGAAGTCAGTGAGAGTCGGAAGAACTATAAGTTCCAAAAGGTGTAACAAATGAAGCACATCATGCGTTGGAAGGATGAGCCTTTTGAAGTCCCAGCTAGGGCATACTTACTAAGGATTTAAAGTGAAATGAAAATTATACGACCCATTGCTTGGCATGCAAGATGTCATCGGATCGACTCAGATATTCTACACATTTATAGTTTTGAACTCAAAACGCGTTTAAACAAAAAAAAGAGCCTCTTTTCAAGAGGCTCTTACTTCAAAAAACGAAGTAAATCTGGTATTTAATGAGCTGTTTGAATATTTACTCATTTATGATATTGTTACTTTTTTCAAAACATAGATATGCAGCTTCTATAATCGCCTTAAAAGAGCAAATTTATTAACAATAATTTCGGAGTCTGTTACGTCTTAAAATTATCAGTCTTTAAAAGTTATATGCTTTATAAGATCATCTAAAACATGTTTAGCTTCCGCCTCGTCACTTGGTTTGAATTCTATAAAACCAACAAATGCAGTAGTGTTTGCTTTATTTATACAAACAAATTGATAGTGTTTCGTATTTGTATTACCGGAAAAAGCAGACATCACTAAAACTTGTTGATTATTTACAGTTTCCATATAGGAAGAGTAAGAGATGTTTTTAGCCGACATTGCATCAAATCCTTTTTTTAAGTTTATTAAGTGATTAGGCTCTAAAGTTGTTTTTTCAGAATTCAGAGTAATCAAAATATCGTCAACTTTAAAAGTTGGTATAGCGCCGCTTGATTTCATCCGATCGTGCTTGTTGTCATGAAATTTCTCGCTTTCAAACGCCACTATTTCATCTTTTGAGAGCCTGACTAACTTACTTGACGGTGTTATCAGTACTTGTTTATTCAAGTCAATTTGTTGCCCAAAACTGGCCATACCGGTCAGTATACAGGTAATTAATAATAGCAATTTTTTCATTCTTTTAAATATTAAATCGTTGATCAAGGGCAATTATAGGGTAAAATAATAGCTTTTCCATTAGCATCAACAGCGCCTTGTATAGGACTGAAAGTTGCAGCCCCATTTGCTTTTTTATAAACGTTGATGGTATTTCCAAATTTTTGGAATAATGCGGACAAAGTTGCGTCTCCAACCGTAGATCCAGCAGTCGAACTTAGATAAGTTGATCCTTTGTCAGCATAATCCTGATCAAAAGAATTTAAATGAGTAGTTGGATTTATTGGAAGGGCATCAAAAGTGGTCTGCATATTTTGTATGGTAGGCCAGTCCTTTATTGTTACAACATATGTGGCTGTACTGGTAACCACGGTTACCGAAGCATTTTGCTTATATGCATCGACAGATCCGGGAGGTCCGGCGGCAATCAAAGGATTATTTACATTTCTTACAATTGCAAAAACATCATCAGGCGACTCAGCACCACCAGCCGGATGTCCGTGCGTGTATCCCATGGTGTATCCGTTGGTAGCATCCCAGGTAAATGCACTGGGAGTCCATGTTGAATTTGAGTTTTGAGTTGTAATTGACGCTGTCTTCAATGTGTTTCCAGTTAATGAATTGTATTGCAAGTTTGCTCCATATTCATTTCCACTGCTGGAGGTACTGGAAAGAATTGAGGCATTAGTCGTAGGGAAATTAGTTGTGCTTAACCCATTTATGGCACCCTTCTCCGTACATGGATCTTTTGGGTCAGGCGCGCCACCGCCACCGCCACCGCCACCACCACCGCCACCGCCACCGCCGTAAGGTGGATTGTTCGGATCTTCATTACTAGCAGCGCTACTGCTTGAGCTCGAGGAAGCAGAAGGACAACTCATACTAATAAAAGTATAAGTTATGTCGGTAAGCCTGCCGTTTGTATAACCATCCGCCTCCTCGTATGTAACAGTGCAGTCCGCGCCAATATCACCATCTGGCCAGCCTACATAAGTTACCGGTACAATGTCATTAACTTTCAATTTTAATTTTGATAAAGCGATTTGTGCGTTCATTTGAACGCCTTTTACGTTGACCAATGCAGTCTGAGTACTCACCCTTTTGCCATTCTCGAACTTGGCGTTGGATATGCGCATATAATTGATATCATACTCAAAAATACTACCGCTAAAACCACTAGTGGACTGTTTTGTAAAATAATTTGCAATTAAAGCATCCAGGTTGTCGGTTACGTTGTATTTGTTGCCTAAAAATTCAATGATTTCGCCATTAGTAACCTGGCCGCCCGATAGCGTGAATACAAACACACGTCGGATATTGAAATTAATGTTAGCCAAGGTGCGCTCTGGCGCCGGCACCACCAATAACTGCCCTCCGTTGGCTGTCAACGTGTAAGCTTGGTTCCATTTGGCTTTGAGCCTGATCGCTGTAGTGCTGATATGAGTATCATGCCAGATCTGGGCAGACTCAACGGTTGATGATGGTACAGACTGTCCGTTTACAAAATTTTTAACATCCCTCCTGCAGGAATAAAGGATCAAAAAGAATAAAAATAGAATGCTGAGATACGTTAAATGTCTCTTTTTCATAGATAAGGTAGTTTAGGTTAATAAATTACGCGTACTGTAGGGTAATATGCGATGTTGTTTTAAAGGTAAAAAACAAAAAACTCACTTCCAAATTTTTGGGTAAATAAATTTGGTAGTGAACAATGTTGTTAGCCAAAAAGTAATAGTGGACTGTTTAAAAAAAATCAACGAGACATACGGGTCTTTTTATCAATCTTTTAACTAATCGTCGCAAGGATAATTCAATATTGGCGCTGACGAAGCAAAATCACCAATTCCTGCGATAAGAATCCCTTTTTATTTGATAAATAACTCTGATCCGGCCACCCAGCGTGTCTTTTTTCTGGGTGAAACCAATGTCAATGCCTTCGCCATATAATTGTACTTTTTCTACCTTATTATCAACCAATACGTCATTGATACTTTGCCAGTAAAATTCATTGGAAAGATGTATGCTCGAAATATTATAAAAGTTGGCTGCCAGGTAGATATTCAAAATGAAAACTACAACTACTGAAGCCATTGCCAATATTTTGAAGTTCTTTAAGGTCATTTATCTATGTTTTTTATTTTCCATTTTTCAAAATCAGATCTAGATCTGACCTCTTTTCTAAGATGGCTCTTAAGGGTTAAGTTGTTAACCCAAGTGTAGGAATAGTAATGTGCATATGTCATAAAGTACAACATGTAAAGTAAACCGCTGCCTACTACCCATTTCTTTAAATAATTACATTTTAACGCCTTAAGAAATAATATCGCCAATACAAAATACAAACCTATGGTAGCCATGTAGGCGTATCTGTCTGCGACGACAGAGAAGCGAGCTAAAGAAAGCAAATTAATAACCAATAACAAATGAATCGCGAAAAATAGCGTACCAAAAGTTAACCATTTGATTTTTAACCACGTTCGGAAGTAGGCGACTAAAAATGTCATCACGGCTATAGGATAGATCCATAGGTAAAGCGGCACGGCATCGCCTATCTGGAAAGGAAACGGATATAAATAAGAGAGGTTTATCGGAATAACGGTTTTAACGAAATATTCGCTGAAGGTATAAAATGACAAAATAACGCGTTGATAAAGCGGATAGAAATTTGTCGACTCAAACAATTCTTTTCCTTGAGATTGAATCGAAATATATCCAAACAATAAGGAAGCGATAAAAAAGGGCAATTTTTCAAGCCAAACTAATTTATCTTTCAGGGTGCGGGCATAAAAAAAATCTAAAAGTAACAAACAAAGCGGCAGCGTTACGGCTTGTTCTTTTGCGCCAAAAGATATGATAAAGAATAATAGTGTCAAATAGAAGTATAACGTCTTTTTGGCTTCAAGATATTTACAATAGCTATGTACCGCCAATAAGTAAAACAATGCGTAGATAATAACTTTAGCAGCAGAAACCCAAACTACAGGCTCCAGATTAAAGGGTGATATCGCAAATAATAAGGTTGCTATTATGGCAGCCTGCTGGTTTTTTATATTTGTGCTAGATAAAAGCTTAGCGGCTAAAATTTTAAGGAGATAATACACCAATGTGACATTTATTAGGTGTATAAGCAGGCAGCCGATATGATAATACATCGGATCATACCCGAAAAGGCAATACATGCCGGTGTAATAGAACTGATTGACAGGCGCGTACTGGCCACCATAGAATGTGCTGAGAATTGCACATATATTTGTCGAGCTGCCCCCCCCCTCGGTGTAAGAGTTCAATACTGCCCACTGGTCGTCCCAGCCGTGCAGAAATTTGAATTGATAAACTGGCCAGTATACAATGACCACACATAAATAAATGCTTGCTAAATTAATAGCGTCAGGAAAACGCGTATACGTATATGCAAGCCTTTTGGTGAAGGTCATCATAGCAAGGTATAGAATAACAGGATTGGTGAATCATCCAGACAAATCGTCTTTTTAGGATATTTTTTGTTCAGCAAGGTTTTTGATAAGTCCATCTCTGAGGACATCCTCAACCATGTTCTAGGTGAAATAATTGCAATAAATTTATCGCCATAGCTACAGACTGGGACTATGTTATTAAAGTCAGATGCGGCGTCTGTGGCCACATCTATGCCACCTGCTATTATCTTTTTTCTGTTATAGTCACATACTATGTACCCTTGCCTGTTATGGTAAGAAAACTTAAAAAAAGAAAAATGAACGGTATTTGCCACATTAACTAAGTCTGAAACATAGGGAAAAGCATTAAAGTTGTCGAAATCTTTACCTTTCAAAAAAACACTATCGGGCATATTATATTTCCCAAAGTCAAATTTAGTTAATGCAACTATCTTTAACGTATCCACTTTATAGAAGACGTTTTCAAACGCCGAGATAAAAAACAGATGGTCTCCATTTCTTGAAAATTGATCTTCAAAAAAGTATTTAATGCCACTATATATCCGTTTATAAGGTAGCTGCATGTCGGTTTTTTGTGGTCCGCTTATTGATAGTTGATAATTTTCGCTATTTCCATCTCTAGTACTTAGGCCGCTTGTGTAGTAAATGAATCTTTCGCCAGGCAATACCGCGAATTGCACTCCGTGGAAGTTCTGATTAAATGTTTTTAACAAATTTCCTTCGAAATCAAATTTGAAGATCTTACTTTGATTTTTATCCAACACATAAATGGCATCCCCGAAAATGTCAAAATATTGAAATTGGGTATTTTTAATCGTTACACTCTTTTTGAATTTTCCGGCTATATCGAAAAGAATGATTGATTTTCTTTTTCTATCAAGAATGAAGATTGTGCTGTTAACAATCCTTAACTCGTCTATATGAGTAATGACGAACGGCCTGTTTGTTGCCAACCTCACATATCTTAAGGAACTTTTGTTTACAGGTATTTCAAAAGGATGCTCAAATGTTGAGGTATTAATAGCTAGGGTATCTATTGACGCAAAAGTTACCAGGTCTTTTCTGCTTTTTTTACAAGCAGAAAAAGACAAAAGGCAAATCATAATTAAAAAAATATAACGAATTTGCTTTTTTTTCATAAAATAGTGGTCTAGGAATGAGAGCCTGAAATTATTATTTTTTTGACATTTTTAAAAACCTTTCGAATAAAAATCTATCAATGCTGCATGCTTGACCGTATCTTCTCAAATCGAATAAGTAATCTGGGGTTAATTTTTATCCTGTTATTGTATTTTACATGTTGGTGGTTTTACAAATTGAATGTGCTTCCGGGATTACATGGTGACGAAGCCTGGGTGGGCCTAAAGGCTCATGATTATCAAACCCAACCAATCGACCGGCTTTCGGGTATGACTTATTACACCGGGATTTTACAAAGCTTGGTTGCTCAATTATCGTTCAAACTTTTTGGTATCGGGGTTTATCAACTGCGTGTCCCGGGTGCTATCGTCAACTTCCTATCGCTAATTGTTATTGTTTCAACTTTTTTATACTATAAGTTTTACAAAGAAGCTGTGTTGTTTTTGTCAATGTTAGCAGCGTCATCTTTATATGTCATTTCCGCCAGGATAGCCTGGGAAGTAAATACTTTTACGCTGTTCTTTTTAGCTATTTCATTTTCGTCATTAATAGCTATATATACTGCGGTCAACAAAAAAAGGCTGTTATGGGTTTGTTTATTTTGGCTGGCAAATATTTTTGGCTCCTATAATCACATCATTTACTCCTGTATTGGTGTAGCCGGCTTCTTGGGATTGTTATTATGGGCAGTTCAGCGCGGAGCTATATTAAATAGCAAGCTGCTGGTGTTATCGGGCGTAAACGTTTTTAATGTGGCAGCAATATTCCTGCTACAGCGATATAATTTAAATTTTATTTACCTGCATCTTAGCTATTTACCAATATATCTTGTTGTACTTATGTTTCTGGAGGTTTTAATTTATTATAGATTTTCCGATACTTCTGTAACTATTGGATTTTTACCGCTAAAGTTTAATTATTTCTTTACGTCGATTTTGGGGCTTACCTTCGTCTTTTACCACGGTGTAGGCTTTTTTGACGTTCTAAGCCAGTATAAATTTATACTCGAAGCTTACTCTTATGAGTGTTCGTTGGTCTTCCAAACGATCTTTGCAATAGGGGCGGGGTTGTTTGCTTTTTTTGGAGCCAGGCTTTTAGTTAATGATCTAAGAGCAAGTCCAACAGAGAACACCATATTTGCATATATCGTTGTTTGTTATCTGGCATTGTTAGCGCTATACACTACTAAAAACTCACTAAGATATTACTTGGTCATTTACGCCATTTTGTGTTTTTACATGGCATTTAAATTGGATAGAAAATCGCGGACATTAAAAATATTTATCGGTTCGCAGCTGTTGACGATTATTTTGATAAATGCCGCGCTTCTCGACGTATTTACTCATGACCCAATAGCTGTCAGGGCAGTTGACTTCAGAATCGGCAATGGCCAGGAAGAAACGTCGTCAGCGTTTTTGCCAAAAAAGCCGATACTGGATTTCCTTAAAAATAATCATATTTCAAAAATTAACTATATGTGTTATCCATATTTTGTTGAGCAGCCAATCAAATTTTACAAATTAGTTTCGCCATGGTCCGAATCAAAAAATGATAGCGCGTTGATAGATTATGATTATTTAAAATATGGAAGCGGTTTTTTACTGATTAAATCAAAATAGGCATTTCACAGTTATTTCAACTCGTATAACCAAATACTGGCATTATTTAATGAATTATCGTAATACCGATAAATGAATTCTACCAGAGGCGGAATGTTTTGATACGCTTTTACTAAATGGTAATTCTCAAATAGTTTTAAATTTCTTGGACCGGTAAAATCATCTTGAGCTAAAACCAAAAGGTTTGCATCGCCAGGCTGTTTGTATTTAAATAAATTTTCCTTCCAAAACGTTGTAATGTAATGTCTGGTAACAGTTCGTCCGTCGTAAAATGTATTGCAGAGTGGAGGGCCTTCTATATAGGGGTCTGTTCTATCGTTTACAATCAAATTTACATGCCTGTTTTTATAATGACGATGAATGAAATTTGTCACTGCTACCTGGCCAGATGCACCGGTAGAAGCAATTGCTATCAGCCCGGCAGTGTTAAACAGTATTAAAATCACAACCATAATAGTTGACATATATTTCAACCAAAAACCATATTTTTCTTTTACGTATTGATAAGCCGTGATCAAGAATAGCGGACACAAACTTGCTAAGGGAAAAAGAAACCTTAATTCTTTGTGTGGTATGGCGGAATGAACGAGCAAAAAAGGAGTAACTGCCCACAATAAAATATTCCTGGGATCAACCGCCAGCACTATAAAAAATGAGATAAGGATCAGAACGCCGATGGGTCCTGGTGCCTTTATAATATAAAGCAAGAACCAATACCATGGCAGTGTTCCAAATGAGGAAGCGACGTTTTTAACAATGTTGACGTGAAAATAGCTGTAAAAAGTATTGGTGAATTGACCGTATAACCAGCGGTCAATTATAACTCCAATTGTCAAAACCAATATTATTGAAATACCGAATTTAAAAATGTCTTTAATCTTGACTTTGTTGATCAAAATTAGCCAAAGTGTAATCCCGAATACAAAGAGACAAGATTGGTATCTCAACAAAACCGATATGCCCAATAGGATGCCTATAAAAGAAAATCTTTTTACCTCGCCGCGGTTTTTATCTGTTTGTATAACGGCCAGCGTCCAGACTAAAAATAGCCCCGACCATGTCTCAGACGAAAAGCGAACATTTATATAGGGCAAAAACCAAAGAAAAAAGACCAGGAAAAAAAAACTCAGATGTAAATCTTTGGTAATTTTAGACTTGTAACTATTAAAAAAAAGTCTCAGTACCGCTATCGAAACACCACAAGTGATGATTCTTAATATCAATGTCAGGTTATAGCCGTCAGTTTCGCCGAGTAACCGGCAGACTTTAAAGACGATATAGCATATAAACGGCTGTAATCCTGGCCTGATTTTTTCTCTAAATTCCCAGGTCAGTTTGCTCGAATTGATCCAACCCATCTTATAATTCGCAAATTCTACAATTTGAAAATGCTCATCATATTGGTGAAATCCTACGCTGTTTACGGCTACGATCAAATAGACAATAATAACAAGCAGGAGATAAGGCCATGAATTTAACTTCCTGAAGCTAATTTTGAGCAATGGCACGTATTAAACAGAGATTGGGTTTATAATTGTTAAGCGAAGCAGATATGTGATTATTTCCTCCTCTGCTGGCAAATCAGTCTATTAGACTTTCATGCAAATATATAATTTATGATGAAAGAATTGTGCGATTTTATACCTGAATTTATTTACAGTGTGTTTACTCACCAGTTGTCTGCGCCAGCTATTGATTTTTGGCAAAGCAAAATATTGGTGCAACCCGATTGTGCGCCGAATAAGTCACCCAACAATTTAGTGCATAAAACTTTAAACATCACAATAGGTACTGTGCATTCGGTAAAAGGTGAAACGCACCTGGAGAAAATTCAGCACGCTAGCATTCAAAAAAGCACTTACATTACATTGTAAGTGCTTTTTTATTCTAATGGCTAAACCACCGCCTTTGGCGGTAGGTCATGGGTGGAGGCTATGCCAGAAACCACTATCTTAGTATTTGTGACGAAATACAGGAAATTATCTCATAGCTTTTACTATTGTGTGT
>NZ_JAJIWO010000016.1 GCF_020880695.1 Mucilaginibacter sp. UR6-11 | reverse complement strand
TGTGAAGTATCAGGAGCAGGAAGAACGAAAAGAAGATGGCTCGACTGATTTGAAGTTGTTTTGACGAATACCTCTTTCAGAGGTTAGAATAAAGCCCCCACCTTAGGTGGGGGTTGTTTACTTCCGTGTATCGCGCTTTTTGTGCTAAATCAACCAAATGTTTCACAATTGTTTCATCATTATATGGCAACATTTAAAGCTGTTATCAACAAAGAGGCGGGTAAACAGGACGGCACATGGCGTGTCAGAATTCGTGTTACCCACCTAAGAGTTATAAAATATATTTCAACTGAGTATTTTGTAACAAAAAAACAACTTAACAAAGACTTTAAAATCAAAGACCGCGAGCTGTTAGATATCATCGACACTACATTAATTGGTTATCGTGAAAAAATTGCCAAGTTGTCCACCAACATTAACAGTTACACATGTGAAAAGCTAAAGGAATATTTACTTAACAATATCGAAGCCAATAGTGATGTAGAGACAAAAATTGATTACATAGTGTTTTCAAACCTTTTTATCAGTAAGATAAAAGTAAAGGGTACCAGGGAAAATGGTTTCACAACTTTAAATAGTTTCATTGATTTTGTAGGACCTAGTATTGATATAAATGATATCTCTTTGTCTTTGATAAAGAAATATGAAGATTTTTTAAGATCATCCCGCTCTGCAATTCGAAGTAATAATCCTGGTAAAACGGTTACTTTATTATTAAAGCCATTAACAGATACAGGCATAAGGGATTATATGGCAAAGTTAAAGTTTTATTATACAACGGCTATGAAAGTATATAATGAGCGCCAACATATATTAATACCCTATAATCCATTTGATAATTATGAGCCGCCATATATAGGTGAAACAGAAAATAAAATTCTTAGTATAAGTGAGATGGAGTCAATCATTGATTGTAGTGGATTAGAAATTATTACTCGTAATAAAGTTACCCGTTCAATACTTAGTCGTGATGCTTTTCTGTTATCTTTTTATCTAATTGGGATGAATGCTGTTGATTTATATAATGTAGATGAATACGATAATGGCAGGATAACCTATAGCCGAGCAAAAACCAAGAGTAGACGTAAAGATAATGCGTTAATTTCTATAAAAGTCGAACCCGAAGCCATACCACTAATTGAAAAATATAGGGACCCAACAGGAAAACGTGTTTTTTGCTTTTATCAAATGTATACACACTTTGATGGTTTAACTGCCGCTATAAATACGGGGTTAAAAACTGTTGCAAAACATTTAAACCTAGGACCTGACTTAACATTTTATTATGCGAGATATTCATGGGCTAATATTGCCCGTAACCATTGCAGAGTGTCTAAAGATGATGTTGCTATGGCAATTAATCATGCTGATGCCGTGCACAAAACAACGGATATTTATCTACAGAAAGACTGGAGGCATATTGATGAAGCCAATCGTAAAGTTTTAAATGTTTTTAAACCTCGAAATTTAAAGGATTGGGAACAGTTTATTCCCGATGCTGAGGATATGAACGGCTAACCTAAACAGACATAAGACTATTATGTCTGTTTTTTATAAATTGGGTTTAATATCAACTAAAGCCAATATTGATTAGCTTTTTTGGAATATGGGCCTTTATTATTGTAGACCAAGCATATATGCATTGAACGTCGTAAACGAATATCTGCCACCCCTGTCGTACATTTCACTACTTAACGTACGATCTGCCTTCATATCTGTTTACTCTCAATAAAAAATTGGCTTAATTAGTGGCGCTATCTGTTAAATGCCCCTTATGGTGATAAAATATGTTTCTATCAAACGTTTGTTGTATAACGAGGTGAATAGTTTGCTAAATCTCTTTTTTATAGCGCCTCCTGACAATAATTTAAATCCAATTCTTGTCTAACAATGATCTTGGTTGTTAAATACTACAGACATTAGTTCACGCATCTAACTAGTGGTCGGGGATAAATAATTAACACAAGCCTATTGGTTTCTTAATAAGAAATATATAATTTGCTTAAAAAATTATTAGAAGATCTAATAACCTTACCTTATCATGAAACAACTCTACACAACACTCGTTGCAGTTATTGCAACAGTCCAACTATCTTATGGACAATGGACCGGAACAACCAATATTATAAATACCAATTCAGGAAATGTTGGAATAGGTGTGACCGTTCCATATGCTAAACTTGCCGTTGATTTAAATACCTCGTCAACAGGATTCCCTGTCGCTCACTTTTTCAACAGTCAATTATCAAGCGGCCAAAACACATTCTTTACTTTAGGGCAATCAATAACTAGCAACAATTCTTTTGTCTTTCAATATGATCATAGTACTGCGGCAACCAATAGGCGACTTCAAATTTATGCTTATGAGGCCGGAGGGAATCAATTCACACTTTTAGCAAATGGCAATGTCGGTATCGGTACCACAGCGCCAGTTGCTAAGCTGCATATTGCAGGAAATGTCGCTTCTTCCGCCTGGGGCGTAAATAGCCCACAGTTCCTTATTGGGGGAGTAGCGTTGATAGATAATTCCACAGCAGCAGGAGGAACTGTTGCTGGAATGACAGCAACAGATGCAAGTTTCAACCAGTCTACAATTACTGCGTTAAATGCGACCATTGGTAGTCCCGTAACCTATGCGAATGCTTCAACTATCTATGTAGTTGGCCCTGCAGTGGCCGGTGTAAACACTGCCATAACAAATCCATACTCATTGTATATTGCAAATGGAAATACATTTTTAGGTCCTGGTTTAACTCAGGCATCAAGATTACAGCTTGGATCTTCTAACTTTAGTACTAGCACTATTGGGACCACAGGAAACATTCTAAGTGTACTTGCTAATACCATTAATGATACCGGTACTGCAGCATCAGGAACGGTAAGTACAGTTGCGGCAAATAGTATTGCCGCTCCGACACTTGCCGCGACAAATGCTGGCGTTACCTATAGTAATGCGGCAACAATGTACATTGCAGGTGCCCCAACCGCCGGACCCAACGTGACGATTACCAACCCGACAGCGTTGTACGTTGCTGCAGGAAACTCATACTTTGGTGGTAACATAGGCATTGGAACGATGCAGCCAGATGCCAAACTGACCGTTAATGGCACCATTCACTCAACGGAAGTAAAGGTTACAGCGGCCGTACCCGCACCTGACTACGTTTTTGAACCAGCCTATAAACTGCCTAAATTAACTGAACTTAAAACCTATTTGGATGATAATCACCATTTACCGGAAATTCCATCAGCTGCTGACATGGAAAAGAACGGGATAAATTTGAGTGAGATGAATTTGAAGCTACTTAAAAAGGTGGAGGAATTGACATTGTATGTAATTCAGATAAAAGAAGAACAACAAAAAACAACACAGGCCCAGCAAAAACAAATTGATGAACTCAAAGACCGATTAAAAAGTATCGCAAAACCAAATATCTATTAAAAAAATTAGCCAGTCCTTTTAACGTGATTTAAAGCAGGCTGTTGTTATACACATTAAGCCCATTAAATTTTTAATTTATTGAAAAATGAAAAAATCAATCTTTATAATAAATATAATTTTAATTAGTTTTCATGCTTTTGCTCAATTGGATTTGAAGAACTATGTCAATACAGTTCCGCCAAATATTGCCTCTTTTGAAAAATATGGAAACACACCTGTAAATTATAGCTCTGGTCAAATTTCAAACAGCATTAACCTATACACATTTGAAATAGATTCCCATATAAAAATTCCAATTGATTTAATTTATGGTAATTCCGGTTTGAAACCAGACGCAATTCCCTCTTGGGTTGGAAATGGTTGGGATCTTATGCCAGGCGGCTACATTACTCAAGAAATTAGAGGAATAGATGATTTGTTACCCGGTGGGTTAGTGCATGACGAAAGTGTGAGGACAAAACTTTCCAATTACATTAATGGTGTAACAACAAATCCAACAGATAAATATCACTTTATAAAAGATGTGTTAAATGGCAATGGGGATTCACAACCAGACATATTTTCGTTAAATATATTAGGGCGTAGCACGCGTTTCTATTTTGACGGCACTACTGTTAAATTTATTAACTACATGCCTTTTAAGGTTGAACTGCAAAGCCCTATAGGATTTATCGTTACTGATGAAATGGGGTACAAATACTATTTTGTCAACTCGATTGCCAATAGTGGTTCACATAATGATGACATTTTTGAATTAGCCAGTCTTGGAGGAACCAGAACTTGGAATCTCGACAAAATTGTCACACCAAATAATGAAGAGGTATTGTTCCAATATTCAGGAGATGCAATTTATACAACAACTAATTCCAGTACCACGTACACTTGGGGGCCGGGTATCGGAGCCTATTCAGGAAATTCAGATTACCAGTGCATTCCAGGTTTTACAGGACCAAATAACTCCGAATCAACCTCCACAATAGCTCAAAGTATTTTACAGAGTATTAGTTATAAAAACAGAAAAATTAATTTTGAAACCATTGTTAGGAATGATATTCAAACGGTCAGCGGCTCCGTTGCACATGCCTTATCAGCTATTAAAGTTTTTAATGAAAATAACGAGCTAATTAACAATATACAGTTTACATATAATAATAATTTACGTTTAAGACTTGATAAGGTGGCTATGCTAAACCCTTTAACATCGGAACCTGTCAAAAATTATGCTTTTGCATATTATAATTCCCCTGCAGATGTAAGTACAGTACCGCTAATCACCAGCCCAAACAGAGTTTATGGACTCGATTACTGGGGGTATTATAATGGCCAAAATGCTAATTCACCGTTAAGTGTTACAGATATTGATTACAGCCAGATGTTCCCTGGCCTAACTTCAAGGTTCGGCCACAACACCCATTATTCAGATAATAGTTTTTCGATGATCGGTATGCTGAAGAGAATTACTTACCCAACTGGCGGTTATAGTGAATATGAATATGAAAGTAATCAAATGTTATATCCGAATGGGGTCGGCATGCCTCCATTTTTGCGAACAGATGCGGTTCCTATATATACGAATATATTTGACCGTGGAATCACCTGTAACGATAACAATGGAGATGGGGTTGGATACTTTGTGATTAATCAGGATTCACCAAATATTGAAATTCAATGGAACTTCACAACATTAGATAACAGTGATTTATGCACGCTGGAGATTAAAAAAAATGGGGATAGTCAAAATACTTTTGAAACCTTTGGATATACGGTAAGTGGCTCTAAACATCTTTTGTTATCAAGCGGCACCTATCAGTACCATCTTCATTCAGGATGTGCATTTGCTGAAGCAAATGCTCCAAACAGGGCTGAATTTAATGTTAGGTCATTTGTGTTGCTAAATCCTTTACCAGTAAACGTTGGTGGTAACCGGATATTACGAGTTAAAGATTTTGACAATACAGGAAATCTTAGTCTTATCCGAAAGCTATCTTACGCTCAACCGGAGCTAAATCAAGCACCGAGTTATATTGACAACTATAATGTCATTAGTGAGTCATATGTCCAGTCGCCTTGGCCGCATATGATATGCGGACCGGTTTATAGTATTGGAGAACATAATTTAGCCGACCAAACAGGCTTTCATATCACCTACCGTCAGGTAATAGAAGATTTGGGAGAGAATGGCGAAAACGGAAAAAATGTTTATTATTATGACAGTAAGCAACTTGTTACGGGAAATTATTTACAATCACCGTTTCCACCAACTACGGATCTTTCGTGGCGAGATAATGATTTACTAAGAAAGGAAATTTATAAAAATACAGGTTCAGCATTCATAAAACAGCAATCAACCGGGTTTGTTTATAGTCCTGTTCCTCTCCCATCTACCTATACTCCTGAAGTTCTGAAAGGATTGAAATTTGGCATTGCCGGAAAAGTCGTTTTAGGAAATGAAGATCCGCAGAATTACAACGATTATTTCAATAGCGGAAGTATTTTTCTTCCTACAGATCGTCATGCTCAAGTCGCAGTATCTGACACCTTATTTAATGATAATGGTGCATTAATTGTAACCCAAACAACCCATAGCTATTCAGACCAAGATTTTCTACTTTCAAAAAGCACATCTACAGGGTCTGATGGCAGTTTGCTAGAAAAATCGTTTTGGTATGCCAATGACTTTAATAGCGGAGCCAATGTTGCAACGTTGAAAGCCAATCATATAATAGGTGAGTCACTAAAAGCAATCACTAGTAAAAATGGGAACATTGTTTCCGGTCAAATTATAACTGCGGACGACTTCGGAAATATCACTGAATCATATAATTATGAAGGTGTTGGATCGCAGCCGAAACCTTTACACGATCCTAATAATTATTATCTGCCCAATTTTACCTTAAGAAACAATTTAAGCTATAACAGTTATAATAAAGTCAAACAAATGTTAAAAACAAATGGTAGTCCAGTTGCAATATTATGGGGATACAATGGAAGTTATCCAGTGGCGGAGATAAAGAACGCCAGCTACCAGCAAGTACTAAATGCGTTGGGTCAAACTACTATAGATCAACTTAATACAAATCCTGGGAATGATTCCACGCTACGGGGGATAATTAACACGCTCAGAACTGCGCTACCAAGCGCCGAGGTAACTACCTATACATATAATCCACTGATCGGTATGACTAGCAGTACCGATCCGAAGGGCATGACCACCTTTTATGAATACGATAGCTTCCAACGACTAATGAACATTAGGGATAAAGACCTCAATATTATCAAGCACATCGATTATAATTACCACCATTAAATCTCGACCGCCCTTAATCACTAAATTATGCAAACATTAGTAAACAATATAAAACCACGGATAAGAACCGTATTGGTTTTAACCGGATTGTTATTTACTTGGAACGGGTTTGCGCAGGGTACACTAGTAACTGCGCCAATGACAGGCACTCCCGCAGCAGGCATATATTATAGCCCCACGCAGATAGTGTTAAGTGCCAATCCCGGTTTTAGCTTTACAGCATCCCCAGGCAGTAGCTTACTATTACATATTACGCAACCTGATTGTAGCCTCTTGTCAACCACGCCAAGTTCCAATCAAAATTATATTTTAACATCTGTCCCCCGTATACCCAGCTACAACCCTGCAGGAATGGGTTATACCAGTTGTGATGTGATGCAAACCATACAATATATTGACGGACTTGGTCGTCCTATGCAAACCATACAGGTAAAGGCCTCGCCCAATGGCAATGACCTAGTTCAACCCATTGCCTACGATCCTTTTGGTCGTGAAGTCACTAAATATTTGCCTTACGCCAATAACCCTGCTGTTGCCAGCGATGGAAGTTACAAGGTAGACGCAATAACCCAACAGGCTCATTTTTATAACCAGTCGGCAACATGGGCTAGTAACGTAGCCAATACAGTTAGCCCAGTATCGGGCATTAAATATGAAGCATTGCCGTTAGACCGCATAGTAGAACAAGGTGCGCCGGGCGATGCCTGGCAATTAACAGGGACTGTCAATCAAAGTGGGGTAACAGCAGGGCATACGGTCAAAACCATTTATGTAAGTAACGACGGCACCACTTATTGGGCCAAACTATTTGGTGTGGGTGTAGACGCAAATGGCAATCCAACTTTAACAGATCAGGGAACTTATGGCGCAAATCAATTATATGTTACCGTCGCTCAGGATGAAAACTGGGCGAGCAGCCAAACCGATGCCCGCTTAAATACTACCGAAACCTACAAAGATAAGGAAGAACATATTGTATTAAAACGTACTTATAACTTTAATAACGGAATACAAATACTAAGTACTTATTATGTTTATGATGATTTAGGTAATCTAGTTTTTGTATTGCCTCCCGGAGCCAATGCTGACAATGGATTAAGCAGCAGTAACTCGACCACGATTACTAATTTTTGCTATCAGTACAGGTATGATGGGCGTAACCGATTGTCACAAAAAAGAATACCTGGTAAAGATTGGGAATACTTAGTCTATAACAAAGCAGATCAATTAGTAGCTACTCAGGATGCCAATCAACGTTTAAATAAGCAATGGTTATTTACAAAATACGATGCAATAGGAAGGGTAATTCAAACCGGTATATGGGATAATAATAATACCACTATTTCCCAAGTTGACCTGCAAGCACAGGTAAATGCGCAAACGGCTAACCTATGGGAAACCCGAGCTCCCGGTAATTACTATACCACTACTAGCTGGCCAACCAGTTGGACCACTACATTAAGCACCAATGTTTATGACGATTATTCTTATCCCGGCATGCTTTATAACACACCACCTTCCGGTGCAAGTACGATGACAAAAGGCCTCCTTACGGCTACTCAAATTGGTATATTGGGAAGTAACGACAAATTATGGACTGTGCACTACTACGATGATCTGGGGCGGATTACCAAGACCTTTAAGCAACATTACCTGGGTGGTGCGGCAAATTCAGCCAATTATGATGTTATTACCAATACTTATAGTTTCACCAATCAATTGACCGCCAGTACCCGACAACACTATACCGCGGCAGGTTTAGCCATAACCATAGCTAATACTTATGTTTATGATCATGCAGATCGAAAGATAAAAACCTTGGATCAGATCAACAATACCGCTATTGTGCTGTTAAGTCAAACAGACTATAATGAAATTGGGCAACTTCAAACGAAGCACCTACATAGTACAGATAACGGCGGAAGCTTTTTGCAGAAAATCAATTATACCTATAACGAACGGGGCTGGTTACGTACCAGTACTACAAATGGTAATTTATTTAACTTGGACCTTCGGTATAATGATCAAACTACCACCACACCCCAGTTTAATGGTAACATAGCGAACCAATTTTGGTTAGCTAACGGGCAAAGCCAGCAAAACTATGCCTACACTTATGACGCATTGAACCGATTAACATCTGGAATCTCCACGACAGGCAATAATGAAATCGGCATCACGTACGACCTGGCTGGCAATCTAAAAACTTTGAATAGAAGCGGTGGCGCTTATAGCGGATCATTATCGTACGATAGCTATAATGGTAATCAACTATTGTTGGTAAAGAACAATGGTACCCCGTATAGAACTTATGGCAGCTATGACGGTAACGGCAATGCGCCTTCTGACGGGCAGGGAAATGCCATTAACTATAACCTATTTAATCTTCCGGCAAGCATACCAGCAAAAGGGTTAACATACACCTACGACGCCGCTGGCAATAAGCTACGCAGAATAGCTAATGGAAGTGTAACGGAATATATTGACGGTATCCAATATGGCAGCAATGGAATAGACTTTATTCAGACAGAAGAGGGTCGTGTACTTAATTTAACCGGTACACCAAACTTTGAGTATAGCTTAACTGATCATTTGGGTGATACCCGTGTGACATTTGATAGCAGCACAGGTGGTAATACACCAAAGCAGTTGGACGATTACTATCCGTTTGGCTTAGATATTAACAGCGCTGCAAGTGGTGTAAAAAATGAATATCTTTATAACAAGAAAGAATCACAGGAACAGGTAGGATTGAACCAATATGATTACAGCGCAAGGTTCTATGATCCGGTAATTGGAAGGTGGACGAGTGTGGATCCGTTGGCAGAGAAGTCGAGACGGTTTAGTCCCTACGTTTATGGGGATGATAATTCAATCAGATTCATTGATCCCGACGGGATGTCCACCCAGGGATGTTGTGGTTTGCCAAGTTTACTGGAAACAGCTAAAAATTATGCGGTAAATAAGGTCAAAGAAATTGCTACGAATGCAGTTGTAAATACTGTCAGGGCAGTCAAAGACGATATAAAATCAGAAATTAGAAAGTTGGATGTTTCTGTCTATGGAAGCGTGGAGGGGAAAGTGACTATTGGTGCTCGTGCTAGTGGTGGGGAAAAAGGCTTAATTAATGGCGATATAAATGCTGGTTCTATTACGCTGTTGTCCGGGAAAGCTGAAGTCGACTCCAAAGCAGGAACTTCAGGAAGTTTTGATTACATAAAGAAAGATGGAAAATATGAACGAAGTTTTGGTGGAGGTGGAGATTTTGTTGGTGGTTTAAATGGCAGTACTTCTCAAACAATTGATAAAAACCATAAAGTTGTAAGTACTTCTAATGACGGAGGAGTGGATGTTGGACCTATACAAGCTAGAGGACAGTTAAATCAAACAAATGGGAATTTAACACCTGTAGGAACACTTTCAGCAGGTTTTTCTCCAACAATAGGACTTATTTTTAATTATAGTGGTTCAGTGAACGTGGGTGTTAAAGTAACTCGTAAAAATGGAGATAATTGATTACAAATCCCTTGGAATGGGTATGTCGAGATATTATCAAATACTCTTGTTCATATTCTCATTGATACTAATAGGAGTCAATTTTATAATTGGCGCCTCACTATATTTTTGGATTTTTATTCTAATAATATTGTCTATTATTAACCTTATCTGGTATTCTTTTAGTGATGTTAAATGGTCTAAAGAAGAATTCATTATTGAAAAGTTCTTAAGCAAGAAAAAAATACCAGCTAACGACTTTATACAGGTTGAGCGGTTAATATTTAATGTCTTTGTTATAAGATTTACTGGAAGTAAGTTCTATTATCTTGGTGATTTTAAATCTATATTTACTAATGCTGATGATATTACAAAAGAGATTAAAGCTCAGATTTGATAAAAGGCTAAAGTTTATATTGAAGATTTATAATTTGATTTTTATTAAGGTCAGTATCAATGTCGATACTAAATTGATGGCTGGTCTTTTTTCTTTCTATTACTCCTGATAAATGCAGCAGATCAATACCATCAATTGTTATAATTTGAAATCCTAAAGTCTTAAAACCTTTGATGTCACCCAGTACTGGTTCTGCTTTTATTATACTGGAAACTAATGTGTCTTTATTATATTTGAATTGTGCTTTATCATCCAATAAAGCTTTTATATCTCGATAATTATGCATTTTTAGCAATGATATAACCTTGTCCAATACAAGCATCTTCTTCTCGACCATATCCAGTTGAGATGTTGCATAACTGAAAGAAACTCGTTTTCCACCTTTGAAAACTAGTATAGTGTTAATTTGATTATATGTGGTCTTGTTATTATCCAAATGATGATAACATAAGTATGCTATATTTGAAGCAGGGAGGTCAGCAATATCTATAAACGGTTCTAAGGACTGTGAATTACTCAATTCTAACTCTAAATAATGATTAGTGCTGTTGTTCGTTGATATCGAAGTGCCTACGGAATATTTACAGTTGCCACCATAGTATGAAATAACTTCGTCAACTCCTCTTGTTTCTTCAAGATGAGAATTACATGAAGTTATAATCATCATTACTATTATTAGTCTACATCTCATTTTTGGCCGCATAATCTTTAATTAAAGCATCAACAACCCTGTATATTTGTTTTTTATCATCATCAGACAGTGTGGTGATTTCATTTATACGAGCAAGGACGTTACTATCCAATTCTATATCTGTAAGTTCAGAAAGATAATCTAAAGATATATCTAAGGCCTTAGCAAGCTTTGCTGCAACCTCAATCGAGGGAATAGCCTCACCTCTTTCATATCTTTTGTGATATTTTCTTTTCCGGTTTCAGACTTTTCAAATGCTCTGCTCTATAGTTTTCCAATGCCGTGGTTAATTCGGTGACGACCTGGTTAACTTTATCTGTAGCAATATCCAAGAACTCTGATAAATACTTAAAAAATCCTATGACATAAGCTTTAGTTTGTGCCATTTTAATAATTTTAACGATATCATTTAGATAAGGATAGAATCCTTTACGGGCTTGTTACCTAAATTCATAAATAATAATAAACCTAGTAAAAACGACACAAAATACCCCTTACCCGTTTTATCTGATTCAATAATTCATCTATTGTAGAAGAATAAATTAATTAACTATTTCCTGTGAGCCGTACGTCAACGATTTTTAATCGTCTACACCTATGTGGAAACTAACCTCTCTGTTAATTCAGAACACAGTATGCCATGTGTCATGTTCCACCCTCAATTTATAAGTTAACCTTTTTGTACCTACCGGAGAAACCTTTCCCGCTATTTATGACTGTTATTGCAAGTCTGCAGAATACTATCCAATGTCTAAACCTGCTCATCTTTCGACCCACGGGTTGATCCTTAACAAAAGGGGTACATTCAAATATAACTAAACCCCTTTATAATTTATATTTAAACTATGAACAAAAGATGTTAATGATGTTTACAGGTTAAAAAATTATGAAAGGATTCAGGGGAGTACATCCATCGTTATTTAGTATTCTATAAATATCAAAACCCGTACGGGTTTTAGATCAATAAATAGCTATAGATTTTAATTTATAAAAAATGGTGTGCAGGGTTCTGTAGAGTACTTCTGTTAATACCCCCATACTAACATATGGAAGTATGTGTCCCCCCGGTCTTATGCTGACGCAATATTAGATATTTATTTAGAAATCATCAAGTTGTGTCAACATTGATAAACTGACATTCAAAGCTTTTGCGATAGCGTACATCATACTAATACTAGTGTTGTTTTTACCAAGTTCAACATAGGATAGCTGTCGAGCATCTATACCCGCTAATTCCGCTAACTTTTCCATAGTATAACCTTTCTCCTTTCGTAATTCTCTTACGCGGATTCCAAAAGCTATAATCAGTTCATCGTTTCGGACATTAATCACACTCGCTAAAATGCGATACCGAATGAAATTATACCATGAAATACATTTCATGTTTGCTAATATTTATTGATAACTTCATAGCCGACTTTAAACGCTTATCAACTCACTTAAATAAATCACTTATGAACAAGATTATTCTTTTATTAACAATCGTTATACACACAACATTCTGTTATGCGCAAGACGTTTTAACAAACAAGTCCGTTATCGGGCTAACCAAAGCTGGACTTTCATCGAGCATTATTATTAACAAAATCAAAACTTCAAAATGTTCATTTGACTTGTCAACTGATGCACTGATAGTTCTAAAAGAGACAAAGGTTTCCGATGAGGTAATTAATACGATGCTTGACAAGCAACCGGCATCTATTAATGTTAGCAACACTGCTGCTGACAAGATTACCAATAAATTTGCCCAATCGGGTATTTACTATTATGCAGGAGAAAGCGATGTTTATACAAGAGTTGATCCCACTTTAGTAACGGGAAACAAGATGGGTTCAAATATCTTAACTGGTACAATGAAAAGTAAATCAACTTTAGATGGTGGTGAATCTAATCTACAAGTAAGTAAAACACCGGTGTTTTATTTTTACTTCGAACACAATACAGAAAGCAAACTAAATAATACCAGTGCGACTAATAATACATCTACTGATGAATTTATGGCGCTGATGCAATCTTATGCTCCAACTTCAAAAAGCAACCAGGCATTTAGTCCAAATGATTTTAAACTTATTAAGTTAGACAAGAACAGGAATAGCAGAACTTTCGAAACTGGTAAAATCTCATTGTTAGGTGGAGTATCAAACGGAGTTAGTAAAAACGTTACTGGTTTTAAGTATACTGAAATCTCGTCAAACCTTTACAAAGTTTACTTTCCTACAGGATTACCGGCTGGTGAGTATTGTTTTATGTATGCTACGTCCGCAGCTTCTGGTGGAGTAGGCGCAAGTATGACGGGCCAAGTTATTCAAAATGATACTAAAGTCTATGATTTCGGAATAAAGTAATCAGTGAATAATCTCATTGAAAATACTTTTGTGAATGATAAGCTGAGATAGTCACAATTTAATCTGACAGTTACGATAATTTAAAACACGTAACAGAGATTAGTATTATGACAACCCAAGCAAAGATCATCAAAAACAAGATGGGCATATTGGAGCTTGCCCAACA
>NZ_JAJIWO010000015.1 GCF_020880695.1 Mucilaginibacter sp. UR6-11 | reverse complement strand
CAATAGTAAAAGCTATGAGATAATTTCCTGTATTTCGTCACAAATACTAAGATAGTGGTTTCTGGCATAGCCTCCACCCATGACCTACCGCCAAAGGCGGTGGTTTAGCCATTAGAACAAAAAAAGCCACCCAACGGGCAGCTTAACTTGTTTACACAGGTACTAAAAAATTATTGACTATCAGGCACGCTAACAATACGGTAAGCGTTATGGCCGTCTTTGTCTACAATTACTTCAAAATAGATATCATCAGCAGATACGTAGTATTTTTTGCCGTTTAAAGTGACTCTGCGTGAACCGTCAGGCAACTGGTTTACCACATCACCAACATGCGGCACCGGGGCAGCAGTAACATTATCATCACTGCCATCGGCATCGGTATTTAAAATACCGTCTTTACCGGCTACAACATATACCTTATCACCTTTATCATTAATTACTATTTTATAATATACACCATTGTATTCAAAAAACTGCTGATTATCGATCATGATAGCTTTTGATCCTTTAGGTAATCCTGGTACCGCAGCGCCCACCGGCGGAGCTGTTACCACATAGCCATCATCATACGGGCGGTAAAAAATACCGTCGTAATAATAAAACAATGATGAGCCCATATAAAACGGATAATATCCGTAAGGCAGGGTATTAAAATAAAATCCCAGTGACGGATAGCCGAACAATCCATAACCACCGCGATAGCCTAATGCACTGTGATAGCCTAAACCTAAACCAATGCCTAAGCTGCTACGGCCGCCGAACCTTGCACCGCCGCTAAAAGTGCCGCCTCCGCCCCGGCTAAAGCTGCCACTACCACTGGCATGCGAGCCACCACGTTGGGCGTCGGCATTTAAAACCACCATCAAAGAAAGTGCTCCGGTAAATAATACCGCGGAAGCATATTTATATAACTTTTTCATATCGCGTAAAAAAACATTAACATATTTTGGGCCTGAATAGTATACGTTTTGCAAACTTTTACTAAACATAACAATTGTTAGACAATTTCAAGTTGAAAGGGTTTAATTGATGGTATAAAAAATTGAGAAAAGTTACTTATTCCCGGTTTCAGGTAATCAAGGTTATTTATACCCTCACTATCCCGACGTTTCTATCATGTCCGAAGGAAATATCAGTCTGAAATTACTGCCCAGATCCTTTACTGAGTCAACCTCGATTTTAATATCGTGAAATGCAGCAATTGATTTTACAATAGGCAGCCCAAGGCCAAAGCTATCCTGTTGCATTGACTGCCTGAATTTTTTAAACCGGTTAAATATAAACGGCATGTCTTCTGTGCTGATGCCTATACCGCTATCCGTTATATTCACAATTAAGTTATCGTTCTCGGTTTCGGTGGTGATCACTATCTCGCCGTCCGGCTTGTTATATTTTATGGCATTGTTAACCAGATTAAAAAACAGGTTAAATATCAAAAACCTGTTAACGTTTATTATAATAACGTCCTGTGGGATCAGGATGTCAAACGTAAGGTTCTTTTCGGGCAAGCGCACGGATATTTCGTCATACACTTCCTGCAGCAGTTCAGTTATTGAAATTTTATCTTCTTTTAAAAACTGCTCATTCTCTATTTGTGATATCAGCAGCAGCGTTTTGGTAATACTTTTAAGACGGTTTAGTATTTTCTGCATTTCCAGTAACCGCACTTTGAGTTCATCAATAATATCTTCGCGCTCAAACATGTTTTCGATCTTTGATTGCAGGATAGATATCGGGGTCATCAGCTCGTGCGAAGCATTTGATATAAACTCGCGCTCTTTTTGAAAAGCAGCCTCAATGGTCTCTATCATTTGATGTATACTAATATCAAGGTGTTTAAAATCAGAGGTACTGGTTTTAACTTCCTTATACGAACCAAAATTTGGAAACTTGTGGCCTATTAGTTTAGATTTAATGATTAAGCCCAATGGCCTTAAAACGCGGTTAGTGTAAAACTGATCGGCAAGGATGGTCAGTAATATCATCCCTATCAATACTACAAAAGCAATATTTTGCAACGGGGTACTTGTTTCATCAAGGGTCGCAACGCTTTTACCAATCTCCAGCAAATATTTGGCATCGCCTACTTTAAAGGTATGGCTAAGTATGCGGTACTCAATAGTATCGCGCTCAACCAGGCGCTTTTCGTTCCGGATGGTGTCTATAAAATGCCCTAGGACGGTATCAATTTCAATAGTAAGATATTCCTCTTTAAGCGGCAGGTAATAGCTACCATAAGTTTCGCCGTCTGGAATATAATTTTTTATACCCTGCGTTTTTACAATTTGCAGGAATTTGCTTTTTTGTTTAATAAGCTTGTTATCAACGTAGTTTCGGCTTATATTTTTTATTAAAAAAGGCACCAGCAACACAAACAACACCGCTATTACCAATTTTGATATGGCATTAAACAGTGTAAGTTTGGTTTTAAGTTTCAATGCTAAGCGTTCATTTTTATTTTATAACCCAGGCCACGCACCGTTTCCAGCCAATCGGGCGGTGCATGTACATTTAATTTTTTGCGGATATTTTTAATATGCGCGTCTATATAATTCGAGTCATAATCATCATTAATAACACTGCCCCAGATATGCTCACTTAATTGGGTACGGGTTAAGGTGCGGTTTTTATGCAAAATTAAATACGCTATTAAATCAAACTCTTTTTTAGTGATGGTGCTTACTGAATTATCCCCGCAGGTAATTACCCGGTCGGTAAGATTGATCAGGAAATCGCCAAGTTCAACAATACTTTGCTTTAAGCCAAATTTACGGCGCATTATAGCCTGCATACGGCTTTGTAACTCTAACAAAGAAAAAGGTTTAGCCAGGTAATCATCAGCACCCAGATCAAGCCCTCTTACGCGATCATAAACCTCGGCACGTGCGGTTAATATTATACAGGCGGCATCCGGATTATCCTTTTTTGATTCTTTAAGCAAATCAAGGCCATCATAGTCGGGCAGGCCAAGGTCAATCAATATAAAATCATAAAGACTGGTTGCTATTTTCTCGGACGCCGAGCGTCCGTTATAACAAACGTCGGTTATATAATTATGGTTGGTAAGAAATATCTCCATTTCATGGGCCAGCGCTTCTTCATCTTCAATAATTAAAACATTCATGCTTTGTATTAATAAAAAACGTAGAAAAATGATGCGTTAATAAACGATTCGTGCCTGTTTTGCAAAGCCCCTTCCACATTAACCGGTATAGAATATTTGTAGGACACCTCAAACGTATAATGCGGTCGATTATAGGCTATCGGAATTTTAAAACTATAGTTAAGCACATTTAAGCGGCCGTTATCAAAACCAGAGGAAGCTCCCGAACCAAACTTGTATATATCATCCACATTTAACCTTTCCTGATGCTCTGCCGAGTAACGTTCAACAAAGTTTTGCGTACCTACGATGGCGCTTATTGAAGGATTAAATGACAGGTAATCCTTATCATCAAAGATATTGCCTTTGGTTTCAAAATATTTTGACTGTGTTATGGTCATAAAAAAATCGCTAGATTTACCAAAAAGGTAATCCAGTATGACGGTTGATTTAAATGGTTTCCAGTTATAAGAATTCTTCCAGTTAACATCATTTGAAGTTGCCGACTCAATTATCCGTTCTTCTTTATTAAATATAAACCGGTTATAAGATATCGATCCTGAGAATTTCTTTGCAGGATGGTATAAATAACCTCCGCCAAAATCAATCTCATCTACCGATGTGCGGTAGCCTATAAGCCGCAGGGCCGACCCGTAAATGAAAAAACCGCCCTTGGTATTGTACACCACATCGGTTGAAAAGTATGGATAAGTAATAGGCCCTACCCGGCCGAAAAACATGGCATCACTACCATAATTTATTCCTACTGAAAGCGATCTCTTCCGGATTATGGTATCGGTATCTTTTGCCGTATAGTATGCCTTATTGCAGGCAGTAGCATTCCTTATTAACCCTGCCCCACTGGCAGCATTACAGATCATAATTAAAAGCAGAATACGCAGGTATTTCATTAGTTTCGGCTGGTTAGGTTAATTGCCATTTCTCCTTGGTATTTCAGGCGGTCTGTCCAAACCCTCAGGGCGGCGTTCCCTTTTTGGTTTAGGCTTAACTTTTGAGTCCTGCACGTTATCACCCCCAACTATTATCTTTTCGGGCTTTGCTTGTCTTTTTGCCTTTGATATCTCCTTAATTTTTTTTGGCTCGTCATCCGGCTGGTGCCTTTTGGTCGTATCTTTTTGCAACGGAATAATTACACAAAACCGCATAGCGTCGCCCTTAACAAGATCATCATGCCCGGTTTTTGTTTTGGCGGATGATAAGCCTGCTACAAATATCAACAACATTACAATATACGCAAGGCGCTTTGTCATTGAAAAAAAGAAATTTGTAAAAGTTTTCCCAAAGATCAGTTAATTAAGGTCACCGTGAGGCCAGAGTTCTAATTTATAGTTATGTGCTTAAAATTTATAATTTTTAACCGGATTTTTTAAAGCACAGATAACAATCCCCACATATAGCAGGATAAGTAGTTTACAATAACAAACGCTGGTAGTTATTGTAAGTTAATGCCCTTTGATGGATAGACGCGGCTGTGATCGTCTATAATTACACAACCCAGCTGGTTTAATTGATTTATAAGATAGATGCCGGCATTAATACCAATGGTCATTACCGGCGTAGCCATAGCATCGGCGAATTCAGCAGTAGGGCTAATGATGCTTACGCTTTTGATCTCACTTATTGCAAATCCGTTCGCTGGCTTGCTGGTACTTAATTTTTTATCGCTTATGGTAGCGTATTTTTCAGTATTAACCGATGTGGCTATAGCCATATTAGTTATATCCAGGTTAGCCAATGGTTGCCCCTTTTGGCGGGGATCAGCTGTGGCAACAGTCCAGGGCTCCATGTCCGGCTGTAAACCCCAGGTTAATAGGTCGCCACCGGCATTAATAACGCCGTTACTTACACCTTCAAACTGTAATATATATTTTGCTCTGTCGGCAGCGTAGCCTTTGCTGTTGGCACCAAAGCCTATACGCATGCCTTTTTCTTTTAAAAAAACGGTAGTGGCTTTTGTGTCAAGTACAACATCTTTGTAATTCACTGTTGTATAGGTTGCAACTGCCAAATCTGTATCGCCTTCAGTTTTCTCTGTGGTATAGTAGGTGATATCAAAAGCACCGTAAGTAAGTTCAGATATTTGCAGCGAACGATCAATAAGCTTAAAAATCTCAGCGCTAACTTTTACCGGTTTTATACCTGCATTTCGGTTAATGGTATTTATTTCGCTGTCCTCGCTAAAGGTGCTTAACAATTTTTCAACCCTGTTAATTTCGGCTATTGCACTGTTGATACGCTCACCGGCCCAAACAGGATCATTTCCTACCACACTAATTTCAAACTTATTTCCCATCAGGCGTACTTCGCGTCTGTGGATGCTTAAGTTGTTCGCCAATACCTTTTTTAGAGCCAACATAATCCAGTCTTTTAATTACTAAAAACTAAATTAGCGGCACTTTATGAAAACAAGATGAAAAGCGAAATATAATAAATGTAAAAAGCCGCTTTTTGCGGCTTTTTACATTTAAATTACCATAGCAATTATACTACAGTTCCTTCTTTTAGTTTCTCGGCATTCTCTGCAAACTGCAATGCCTCCATTATTTCTTGTATGCCACCATTCATAACCTCGGTAAGGTTGTAAATGGTTAAGCCTATGCGGTGCTCGGTTAAACGACCCTGAGGGTAGTTATAAGTACGCACTTTGGCAGACCTATCGCCGGTGGCAACCATGGTTTTACGTTTTTTAGACGCTTCCTCCAGGTGTTTTTGCAGCTCCAGCTCATAAACCCTTGAACGTAATACTGATAAAGCTTTATCAAAATTCTTTAATTGTGATTTTTGATCCTGGCACTGTGCTACAACACCTGTTGGTATGTGCGTTAACCTTACAGCGGAATACGTTGTATTTACTGATTGACCACCCGGACCAGACGCGCAGAATAAATCCTTACGAATATCCGCGGCATTCAATACAATATCAAACTCATCAACCTCGGGCAATACCACTATGGATGCTGCTGATGTATGTACACGGCCCTGGGTTTCTGTATCAGGTACGCGTTGCACCCGGTGCACACCCGACTCATATTTCAACGTACCATAAGCATCTTCCCCATTTACGTTAAATACAATTTCTTTATAACCACCGGCAGTGCCTTCAGTATAATCAACCAGTTCGGTCTTCCAGCCGCGTTTTTCGCAGAAGCGCATATACATGCGGTAAAGGTCGCCGGCAAAAATAGATGCCTCGTCGCCACCGGTGCCACCGCGTATCTCCATGATAGCATTCTTGGAGTCTTCCGGATCTTTAGGGATCAGCATCAAACGAATCTGCTCTTCTTTCTCTTCCTGTTGTCCCAGCAATTCGTCCAACTCACTTTTCGCCATTTCGCGAAACTCGTCGTCCTTTTCAGTAGCTAATATTTCTTTATTCGTATCAATATTGCTCATAATGTTGCGATATATATTATACTCGTCAACAATCTTAGCCAGGTCTTTGTATTCTTTATTCAACTGGGCAAAGCGTTTCATATCAGCCATTACATCCGGGCTGCTTAACTCTACTTCCACTGCTTTCCAGCGTTGATATATTAATTCTAATTTCTCTAACATATTCTAATTGATCAATCGGGCCTGTATATGCCCGGCTTTAAAAAGCCTACAAAAATACAGAATTTTAAGCATAAAGGTTAAATGTAAAAGCTAAAAGACAATCCATTAGCATAAAATGACTTTAAAGTTAAGCAAGAAACTTTATTATCTTTTCCCGCCTACCGCCTGTTCAAAGTATTGCAGGGTTAGCTCACGGCCGTCAAATACTGCGTAAGAATTATAATTTACCCATTCGCCTAAATTAATGTACCGGCTCTTTTCATCCAGCTTAATATCCAGTGGCAAATGACGATGCCCGAACACCAGGTAATCATAATGTGTTTGCTTTAACAATTCACGGCTATAAACTACCAGCCACTCTTGCTCAAGGCTTTTGCGCTGTTCGTTACTTTCACCGGCTATGCGGCTGTGCCTTGACCAATAGTTGGCTATACCAACGCCTAAATTTGGATGTATGCGGGCAAATAACCACTGGCACAGCCTGCTACGAAATATTTTTTTAAGCACTTTATACAAAGCGTCGCCAGGGCCCAGGCCATCGCCATGGTGCAGGTAAAATTTCTTTCCGCCTCGCTCAATCACCAGTTCATTACTAATAATAGTTGCACCAAGCTCCCGCTCAAAGTAGTCAAACATCCACATGTCATGATTGCCTTTAAACAAGGTGATTTTTATCCCGGCGTCGGCAAGCTCGGCCAGTTTACCTAAAAACCTAATGTAGCCTTTAGGCACTACCGTTTTATACTCAAACCAAAAATCAAATATATCGCCCATTAAAAACACTTCGGCGGCATCGGCTTTGATCATATCCAGCCAGCGTACCAAGCGATCCTCCCGCTCACGACCAGCTGCATAGTTGCCGGTGCCTAAATGAAAATCAGATGCGAAATAAAGTTTATTACCTATGGACATGTGCCATCAAAAGTACACTTTTAGCGGTGAAAGGTAAAAGGCGAATGGTGAAAGCTTTAAAGACACAATAAGGTTTAGTTACCCCAGTCTACAGATCAACCTTAAAATTCATATGCAGATGGGTAGACGTGCCGTTTGATTTGTTAAACTCGGCCAATAATATATAAATCATACACTTAGCCGAATATTCATAATCGTCTTTAGAAATGCATATTGTATAAACGGCAAAATATTCGTCCCGCCTGATGATCTTAAAGTTGTTATTTTTATTAGAAACATCTTTAATTACAACCGAGTCTTCAAATATCGATGCATCATAACCTTTATGGCTTGCAAAACGGACAAAAGCTTCCATTAATTCTAAATCTGTAGCTATCAGTAAATTACTCATACTTCTACAAGCTACAGGTAATCAATAAGTTTCGATTTTATAAAATAAATAGGTCATTACCTATAAAACAAAACAGCTATTCTAAATATCAATAAACAATACAGGCCCATCATTACTGACGGGCCTGTATTGTTTGACATAATAAAATTAACAATTAATTATCACCATGACCACGACCGTGGCCATTTCCATGTCCTTGATCGTTGCCACCTCCATTTCCGTGATCGTTACCACGTCCATTTCCATGATCGTCGCCATGTCCATTTCCGTGATCGTTGCCACGTCCATTTCCCTGATTACCATAACCATTTCCCTGGTTACCGTTACCATGGTTTCCACGATCGTGGCCATTGTCGCTGTTACCCGGCCCACGACCATAGTCATTATGGTCCTGCCAGTGGTTACGATATTTTGTATCGCGGCTATTGCGGATAATCTGCTGATCCCTGCGCCCTTTATATACTTTATATTTAGTTCTGTAAACCGAAGCGCGTTCCCATGGATTACGCTCGTTAACTACTACTTTATAGCTATTGTACGGATCAAAATTATATCTGCCGGGTAAACCTGCCCCGCGTACCCACCTGTTGTTTTCAAAATAAACATATTGATGGTTTGGCACGTCATAATATGCGTCAACATCAGGCATATAGTAATAACTTGCATGGTCATAACCAACCGGTCCCCAATCTGGCTGACTGCCAATATTCAATCCAAGACTAATACGTAATTGTGCATCGGCTTTAAACATTAAGCAGCTAACTAATAGTACTGCTGTTAATAATATCTTTTTCATAATTGTGTTGTTTTGATAGTAAGACAAACCTTGCGGCCAATAGTTTAGTTTATTTTTTAGCAGATGAGTATAATGCAACCCGCAAGGTCTGATAATCCTCTTGCCATCGTTCAGTATAGCGATAAAATGGCGTAAACTAAAAAAGCGAAAGGAATCTCTCCCCTCGCTTTTTAATATTAGCCTGATATCTGTTTCCTAGATCTAAAGACTATTGGTCATTTTTTTCCTTAGCATCTGCTTTTTTTTCTTTATCAGCAACTGCAGCCAGCACGGGTTTGCCAATTACTTTATAAGCGCCATCTCCTTTTAAAATAGCTGAAAGCTGATTTTTGTCCTGCATGGTTTTAACAGCTTGTGCTAATACATTATCATATTTAAAATTGGTCTCATAACGCCCTTTATCAAAATAATAGCGGCCAACAATTTCATTCTCAAGCGTTTGTTTTATCTCGGCTTTATGCAACTGCAGGTCATTTTTCTTGCTGTTAGCCATCCTGGCTTTTAAAGCCTCGTATTCGGTCTGTATCTGGTCAAACTGTTTTTCTTTGGTGGCTTCTGTTTTAAGCGCCGTAAGTACTTTTTCCGACGTAGTATTATAAGTATAATTTTTGTCGGCCAGGTATTTTACAAAATCCTCATACTCCGCATCTGTTAAAACAAAGCTGCGTGCATCGGCAATTTTAGGGTGGCTTAAACGATATTTGGTAGCATAATCAAACAGAAAGAGTTTACCCACCAGTGCCTGGGTGATATTGGCATAAGTTTCAGGTTTCACAAAAATGTCCGGATATATGCCGCTTCCGTCATAAACCGAGCGGCCGTTCCTGGTTTTAAATTCATGCAGTAATGAATCGGCCACTTTTACCACTGTGCCGTCCTCTTTACGATGAGCGTAGTCAATTTCCTGTATGCATCTGCCAGACGGTACATAATATTTAGCGATGGTGATCTTAACCAGGCTATTATAAGGTAACGGGAACGTTTGTTGCACCAATCCCTTACCATAACTGCGCTGACCAATGATTATGGCGCGATCAAGATCCTGCAACGCCCCGGCAACGATTTCTGATGCGGAAGCCGAGCGCGAATTTACCAATACAACTAAAGGTATATCGGCAGCAAGTGGGGCGGCAACTGTTTTATAGGTATAATTTTTTTCTTTTACTTTTCCTTTTTGCGATACAACCTCAATATCCTTTTGTACAAAAAGGTTAACAATTTTTACAGCCTCCTGTAATATACCTCCGCCGTTTGACCGAAGATCCAATATAATACCGTTGGGATTATTTTTTTTAACTGCGATTAATGCGTCGGTCACTTCCTGCGCAGAGTTTTCTAAAAATCTGTCAAGTTTTATGTAACCCATGTTACCATCAACCATACCGTAATAGGATACGTTGGGTTGCTTGATTTCATCACGGGCCAGGTCCTTTTCAACCGGCTTATCTTCATTATCGCGTTTAAGAACCAGTTTTACAACGGCGCCTTTTGATCCTTTTAATAACTGACTTACCTGGTCGCTGTTTTTACCATCAAGGGTGATATCATTTATTTTAAGCACCTGGTCTCCGGGGCGTATATCAGCTTTTTGGGCGGGGAAACCCTCAAACACACTTGATACATATACTTTGTTGTTTCTTGAAAAAACACTTGCACCAATGCCACCATATTGGGTGCTTACATAGTGTAGTTTATAATCTTCAATTTCAGACTCGGGCACAAACTCTGTGTAAGGGTCCAAACCATCCAACATTGCATCGGCACCCGTCTTTAAAAATTTGGCCGAATTAATGTCATCTACATAGTTAATATTTACCTCTTTATATAAAGATGCAAACACTTCCAGGTTTTTTGAGATCTGGAACAGATCGTCACTAAAGCTCCATATACCCAGAGCCAGCGCAACTATACCTGCAGATATAAAGAACCTTTTATATTGAACAATCACACCCTTTTTCATCACATAAAGATCTTAAAATATAAAGCTACAAAAAACCGCCTTTAAAATAGTTAACTCATTTTACAACCTATTATTGTCAATATTCACTAAAGCTTTTTTCAGGGTGAATACCACATATTCGCGGTTGCGGTTAACCAGGTGCATTAAGTTGCTTATTAAAGCATCTTCCTGGCCTTCGGTATAGTTTAACTGCGCATCTGTTAAGTGGTTGTACTTACGTTGAACTTTAATTTTTACGCGTTCCCACTCTTTACTGGTCATGCTTATTTCTGCCATAAATAAAATCTTTCCGGCAAAAATATAAAAATATCGGGTAACGGGCGTGCTAAAAAATTGGTACAGGTATTGTTAAACCATTGGCGATGGTTATAATCAAACCCATCAAACTTTTAAAACTAAATTTCTAACACTATGAAAAAGTACGTATTAAGCGCAATGTTACTAATAGCAGCAAGCATTAGTGCCAGCGCACAGTTTAGCCTTGGTGTAAAAGGTGGGGTTAACTTCTCGAAAATTAACACCGACAATTTTGACCAAAGCACTAAAACAGGTTACCAGGTGGGCGCATTTGCCCGTATAGGCGGCGGCGTTTATTTACAACCCGAACTTTATTTAAGCAGTACCGGTGGTAAAATCAATTCAACAAACGGCAACTACAGTGCCGATGTTAAATTTACTAACTTAAATGTGCCGTTATTATTAGGTTTTAAATTTGGCGAGAAAAATTTAAACTTCCGTGTAATGGGTGGCCCTATTTATACTTCGGTATTGGACAAAAAACAAAGCTATTCGGCTAATTTCGGTGCCGCTTATGCCGATTTTGGCAATTACAAAAACAGCACTCTGGGTTACCAGGCTGGTGCCGGCGTTGATATTGGCCCAATTACCGCCGATTTACGTTATGAAGGCGATTTGACCGATATTGATAAAAACTATGGTCAGCGCCAGCACCTATGGGCTTTAAGCGTTGGTTTTAAATTCTTTTAATTAGTCGATAGCAAAAGGCTGAAGGCTGAAAGCCGTTACATCCAATCAGATGTAACGGCTTTTTTGCGTTTATGGCGGTAGGCGTATGTGGCATTTTATATATCTTGCAATACCAATTCAACTTAATGTTATGATGTTTAAAAGCAATCGTGCTGTTTTAACCTGTTTTATTAGCTGTTTAGCTTTGGTAAATTATGCCAAAGGCAATATAATTGATACCGGGCGTTACACAGTAAAGCCAGTCGACACTTTAAAGATAGTTTACTTTGGATCATCAGTACCCTACGGCTTTGGCGCGACAAATAATTTAGGATATACCTATATGTTTACCAAAATATTAAACCAACGCAACGCTGATGGCACCGGCAATGCCTGGAAGACGGTAAATAAATCAATTGGCGGTGATAATACCATACGGTTATTGGGCCGCTGGAAAAGGGATTTTGTATCGCAAAAAGCAAAATATGTTTTGCTGGCCCTTTCTTTAGGTAACGAGGGTATTCATGAATCGGGCAAAAGTAAGTTTGACCAGTTTAAAAGCAACATGGTAAAACTTATAGCCCTGGCCCGCGACAGCGGTTTTGTACCGGTGGTTACCAATTGCTACACGCGAAATGATTTTAATGCGAAAGATTACGACTACACCAAGCAGATGAACCTGTGGATACATACGCTTGACGTACCTTCTGTAAATTTATTGGGCGCCGTTGATGACGGTACCGGAAAATGGGCGCCAGGCAGCTGGTATAATCCAGGGCACCCTAATGATGCCGGGCACCAGGAAATGGCCTACGCTATTGTACCGTCATTATTTGATGCGTTAAGCAATGGCAAGGCGCAACCAAAAATGGTGGAAGGATCATCAATAACACTCGGGAAAGCTAACCTGATTGATTTTAAGCCTGATAATATAGTACATCCTTTCACTACTACCATTACTATTAAGGCTGATGGCAAAGGGCAGATCATGCAATTGCTGGATAGCACCGCGCATGCCGGCTCGATAGTTATTACGGATAAGGGTACTGTTGAATATACCTCGCCGCAGTACCAGCAAATTACAGGCACCACTAAAGTAACCGATGGCCAATGGCATAAAATCACGCTGACTCACTACTATGCCCGCAACGAGACACAGCTCTATTGCGACAGCGCCCTCCAAGGGCAGGTAGCCGAGCGTCTGTCTATAAAACACCTGCAGTTAGGTAATAAAACCGGCAACGCCATTTCAGCCAAAAATTGGTTTTTTTACCGATCAGGCATGAATGTTACCGAAATTGCAGCACTTACTAATAATGTGCTGCTAAAATCAAGTATGGAGCTGTATGCACCGCTGGATGGGAAAAAGGATGTGTTGGTTAATTTGGCACAGAGTACGGTTGGGTTGAAGTGGGTAAAGCCTTAGTCTATTAGATGATGAGCGTAAATTCTACAGCCATTAATCATTTTAACTACATCAACTTTATCTTAACTCCCAAATTAAACACCGCCCCATCCAAAGGCGCATAAATATCTTTAAACAACGGCGAACTTACCGGACCGATATAGATACTGCCCCACCGGGTTTGGCGCTGGTTGGTGATATTTTCGCCATTTATAAATACATCAAAGTGCTTCCACATTTTTTGTAACAGTAACCCAAATGTATAGTAGCCACGGCCGGTTGTACCATCGTATAATAACTGCGATCCTGTATAAAAACCTTCTACACCTGCCCTAAAACTATTTTCTATCTCATAAGTAACATCGGCGCTTATTTTGTTTTTGGGGGTGAGGGTTTGTGCGTTCACCATGCTGTTAAAATATTGCCGGGTATCGGTATGGGTGTAGCCTAAGTAAATACCTAACTCATCCATAATCACCTTAACATTAGTTTCTACGCCTTGGGTTTTTAAGTAGCCATTGGCATTTATAAAGTTGTTGTTGACCAATACCAGTGGGTTATTTACCCGGGTATAAAAAAACAATTGATTAACGTTTACAACCGCGCCGTCCAATATGGCGTGGTAATTAATATCGCCGTTAAGCCCTATTGATTTTTCGGCTTTGATTTGGCCGATTATCAGGGGTTGCAGGTATTGATAACCCTGCTGCTCTGTTTGGTCGTTAAATATGGTTGGCATTTTATAACCTAAACCACCGCCGACCCGGCTGGTTAGTTGGTTAGTTATTTTGATTAAAGCATTGATACGTGGCAGTAACAATAAACCATTAGTATTATCAGCGGGTGAAGGCGTATTGTAATCCAGCCTGAGTCCGCTCTCAACGGAAAACCAATTATTGGCTTTGTAAGTATTTTGCGCAAAGCCCCCAAAAGTATTTAAGGTATAGCCAAGTTGCTGATACGGTTGAACGGCTAAGTAGTCTGTCCAGGCATCAACACCAGCCACCCAATTGACTTTTTTACCGTTGTACACATAATTAACCTCGGTATAAGATGATGTTTGCCTGGCGTTAAAGCTATAAGCCGGCTCGGCATAACGCCTGTCAAAATATCCAACGGTGTTCTTGATATTTACCTGGCTGGCCGGATCAATAATATGCGTAAACGAGAATTGAGTAGAAAAACGATAGGTGGTGTTTTGCTCGAAATATTGATGGGTGGCATCGGCATTTCCATTCAACACCTGGATATCACCACCGCGGCGGCTCTCGTAACCAGTATTTACTCCAAACCAGCCTTTATTTTTATCATCAATATATAAAAACAGCTTCGGGTTAATACCGAAACGGTTTGTTTTTGGCACAGCTGTAAATGTTGTATTACCCGGAGCGTAGGCACCGCTATGGTTATAAGTTGTAAATATTGTAGTGCCAACATGCTGCCATTTTTGCGCATAGTAATTGCTAACGTCAAGGCCTTTTGCTGTATTTTGGTTAAGTAAGAAAGTAAACTCGGGATCTTCTTGTGGGGTTTTACTAATCAAATTAACCAGGCCTGCTATGGCGCCGCCACCGTACAGGGTAGATGCCGAGCCTTTAATAAACTCTACCTGTTTTAAATTAAGCGGCGATACCTGCATCAGGCTTAACCCGCCCGAAAATCCCTGGTACAATGGCATACCATCCTGCAAAAGTTGTGTATAGCGGCTATCAAGTCCCTGGATCCTGAAATTGGCCGTACCGCTAACAGCAGATGTTTGCTGTACGTTTATACCTGTCGATTCGCCCAGTAGCATTTTAATATCGCCGGGGCGCATTGTTCCCTTTTCATCCAGTTCTTCTTGTGGTAATGCTTCTACGCGTGTGGGTATATCGCGCAGGTTTTGATTGGTACGGGTGGTTTGTATGGTTACCTCGGCCAATTCGCCTGAATGCGGTTCGAGAAATACCTCCAAAGGCTGGTCGGTTTCGCTAACCGGGAACATCACTATTTTACTTTGCTGAAGATATCCTACCGAGGTAAACTTTATCTCGAACTTGCCATTTGGGATACCTGATAACACTACGTTACCGGCGGTATCGGCAACTGCGGCTATGTTTAAGGTAACTATTGCCGCCGTAGCGCCCGGTAAGACCTGCCTGGTCTTATCGTCTTTAATAACAACTTTATATTGATTTTGAGCACGGGATATATGGTAGCCGAATACGGCTAACAGTAATAAATAATATTTCATTAAAATAAGTTAACACCATGCCAAAGCACAGCGAGTTGCAGGATGATCCGGGGAAACCGGACTTTTAAAACAGAGTTGAAGCCTGTTTAAGCATGAGGGGGGCGTAACGGTTCATCAAAAAAACCGGGGAGATTAGCCGGAACCGAAAGCTGCGAATGCGCTACTTCGCAGTGTTCTTTTATTGAAATGTTATTTTTATGTGCAGCAACCAACACAATGCTGCAACAATCGCTTGCGTGTTGAAATTGCACGGCAGATTTTCCGTTTTCGGGCACATCATGTTTGTTATGTCCAAAAATATCGCGACCGCCTAATAAGTAATCACCCACAAAATCCAGGACACCCTTTTCATCTGCCGATACCAGTTGCTCATACGAATGGTACATGGCCGGCAGATCCTGCAGCAAGCAAAAATCGCCCATGGGCAAAATTGCGCTTCCTGCCAAAAAGTAAAGACAAAGGATATAGGTAATGATTCTTTTAGCCATTGATGCTGTAAATGTATGATTATTCCGGGTTTTACAAAAGGCTATAAAACAAGTACGGCCCTCTGATGGGCAGGGGCCGGTACTAACCAATTATAAACCTAAATTATGAGAAGAGCTGTAGGAGAAGGAGTCGAACCTCCACAGAGTGGTTATTCTTATTGCTAAGAGTTTCCCATGATCTCCGCCACCGCGACGAGGAGGTGTGTCTGCCAAAATTTCACCATCCTACAGGATTGTTATTATTAATTCACGCCAGTGAATTGCTGTTGGGGAAGGATTCGAACCTCCACAGAGTAGTTAGCCCGCTTCGGGTTTCCTATGATCTCTACCACCGGGACAAGGAGGTGTGTCTGCCAAAAATTTCACCACCCAACAATGTGTTGTTATTTTATTTTAAAGAACGGTTAAGCTTTTAGGTCTGATTGCTTGTTACAAACATAATAGACTTAGCAATTCCTTGCAAATATTTCAACAAAAATATTTTATTTTTATTCAAATTATAATTATACTTGTATTTCAATAAAGATATTAAAATTTATGTCCCACAGAAAAGCTCAAAATTTAGAAATTGATAATCTTGATATTCAAATTTTATCAATATTGATGAAAAACGCCACAACTCCTTACACCGAAATTGCTAAAGAGTTGATCGTTTCAGGCGGAACTATCCATGTGCGGATGAAAAAGTTGGAGGAAATGGGTGTAATTAAAGGTGCCAGTTTAGAGGTTGATCCGCAAAAACTTGGCTATGATATCACCGCATTTTTAGGGATATTCCTGGAAAAAGGCTCGCAGTATAATGACGCCGTAAAACAGCTAAAAACTGTTAAAGAGATTGTCGAACTGCATTATACCACCGGCAGCTATAGTATTTTTGCCAAGATTATTTGCCATGATACCACCCACCTGCGCGAGGTATTGAATGAGCAGATACAAGGTGTAAAAGGCATACAACGTACAGAAACATTTATATCATTGGAAGAAAGCATCAGGAGACAGATAACCTTGGAGTAACCCTTACTTAATACTTATTATAATGGAGGCCTGTTGTTTTTATAACTGGCCTTTTTTATGAATTTTGATTTTTAACCTATACGTTTTTATAAGTATTCAAGCGATTATATGGTTCAGGCAAATGCTGCCAACGCCTGCTCTATCCTGCTGACAGTTTCATCCCTGCCCAACAAAGCGGCTATATCAAAAACGTGGGGGCCAAACTTTCCGCCTACCAGCATAATGCGGAAAGGCAGCATCACATCGCCGGTTTTCAAACCTTTTTCTTCGGCTAATGCTTTAAAGGTTGCTTCAAAATCGGCAGCTACTATGGTTGGGGTTGATTTTACTTGTTCTATAATGGCTTTAAAGAACGCCGTTTTTTCGTCTGTCCATTTTGGTTTAACTGCGGCCAGGTCATATTCGGCAGGAGTTTGGAAAAAGTAAGCAGCCTGCGGATAAAAATCTGTTAATAAAGTACAGCGGTCTTTTATCAAATCAATAACCGTAGCCAGGTAAGCATCATTTTTTATGGTAACACCCTTACTTTCTAAAACCGCTTTAACTTTTGGGTGTAGGGTTTCGGCAGTTGATCGTTTGATCCACTCGGCGTTGAACCATTTGGCTTTTTCGAAATCAAATTTAGCACCTGCTTTACTTATACGGTCGATAGAAAATTTGCTAACCAGTTCATCCATGGTAAATATTTCCTGTCCCGAGCCATCGTTCCACCCCAGTGTTGCCAAAAAGTTAACAAACGCTTCGGGTAAAAATCCCATGCCGTCAAACCCGGCAGCGCCCTCCCAATCCAACGCAAATACCGGGAAGCCCAGGCGTGCGCCATCACGCTTACTTAGTTTGCCGTTGCCATCGGGTTTTAATATTAGCGGTAAGTGCGCCCATTGCGGCATATCGGCTTTCCATCCTAAATAATCCCATAATAATAAATGTATGGGTGCTGATGGTAGCCACTCCTCACCCCTGAAGGCATGCGAGATCTTCATTAAATAATCATCAACCACTACAGCTAAATGATAAGTTGGCATACCATCGGCCTTCAACAAAACTTTATCATCCAGCTGGTTAGTTTCAAAACTAACGCGGCCACGTATCATATCAGTAAAGCTAACGGTTTGGTCGGCCGGTATTTTTATGCGGATAACATGCGGGGTATGATCGGCCAGTAGCTGGTCAACTTCAGGCTGTGGTAATGATAATGAATTACGCAATGTATCACGATAAACCTGACCGTATTGAAAGTTAGGTATTTCCTTGCGGTTCTTGTCAAGCTCCTCGGCGCTATCAAAAGCATAGTACGCATGGCCCTGCATTACTAAACGCTCGGCATATTCGCGGTATAGCGTTTTGCGCTCACTTTGGCGGTATGGCGCATATTGGCCGGGGTTAACCGGGCTTTCGTCTGGCGTAATGCCGCACCAGTTTAAACAATCAATAATATATTTTTCTGCACCTTCAACGTAGCGATTTTGATCAGTATCCTCTATCCGCAAAACAAAGTCGCCATTATTTTTCCTTGCAAAAAGGTAATTAAACAAAGCGGTACGTACGCCACCCAAATGTAAACCACCCGTAGGGCTGGGTGCAAATCTTACTCTAACTCTTTTATCTGACATTATGCCGCAAAGATAATTTTTTAGTCGGGAAGTAGGGATGTTGTAAAGTCGGGATGATGTAAAGTTATTAGCCGCCCCCCAGTCCTCTCTCTTTTGGAGAAGATTTAGGTGACGCTATTGCGTCGGGGTTGGGTGGGTCAAATAAATTATAACATACAAACCTATTTTACGTTATTTGAAGCTGATATGATAAATGCCTACCAAAATAAAAAGCTCTGGAAATATATACTGCTTGCCTTTGCGTTGATTATTGCCAGTGGATCATTATTTTACACTAATTACCTGGCGCGCAACATTGCAAAATCTGAGCGTACCCGCGCGCAAATCTGGGCATTAAGTATAAAACAGGTGATATCGGCTGATGATAATGATTTTTTACCATATGTTTTTGCGGTACGTGACAGTTCTGCCATACCCGCTATCGTAACTAATGAAAAAGGCGAGTTTCAATACGCGCGGGGACTTGACAGCACCAAAACTTTTATCCCCCCTGTGCCTGACGCGGTAAAAACTAAAAATACACCAACTTATGACCCTAGCTACTTCCAGGCCGAGCTGGAGACCATGAAATCACAGCGCGAGCCCATTAAAATAAATTTGCCCCGGGGATACTGGCTTATCTATTATAAAGACTCGGCATTACTGAGCCAGTTAAAGTTGTTCCCTTATGTGCAGCTTAGCGTTATCGCAGTTTTTTTGTTACTGGCTTATACGGCGTTTAACTCGTCGCGAAAATCAGAACAGAACCAGGTTTGGGTTGGTTTGGCTAAAGAGACCGCGCACCAATTGGGTACACCTATATCGTCGTTAATGGCGTGGATTGAATTGATAAAAGACAAGTTTAATGCTGAAGATGACCCATTGGTTGCCGAGATGGAAAATGATGTAAAGCGACTGGAAATTGTAGCCGACCGTTTTTCAAAAATAGGTTCAAAACCAAAATTGGAGGAGCATTCTGTTTACGACGCGATAGATGACTTTGTAAACTATTTTAAAGTACGGGTTAGTAAAAACATCAGCTTTGAGGTAACCGGCAATAAGGACCTGGTGGCCGAGTTAAATATCCCGCTGTTTGATTGGGTGATAGAAAACCTGCTGAAAAATGCCGTGAATGCTATTGAAGGTAAGGGTAGTATTAAAGTTGATATACACACCAATAAAACAAAGGACCAGATTTTAATTGATGTGATTGATACCGGCAAGGGCATACCACGATCTAAATTCATTACCGTTTTCCAACCCGGATATACTACGCGCAAGCGTGGTTGGGGCCTGGGTTTATCACTAACCAAACGTATGGTGGAGAACTATCATAACGGACAAATAGCAGTGCGCGATTCTGAACTGGGAAAGGGCACAACCTTTAGGATCATCTTAAAAAATATCAGATATGATGGCTAGACCTACACCCGGGGATTATGCCCCATTTTATGGTAACTACATTGCCCTGGTTAATGACGGGCCCGTTTTAAAAATGCTTGACAGCTTAAAAACCAGCACCTATAAGCTTTTTTGCAGCTTAACCGATGAACAGGCAGATTACGCCTATGATAAAGGTAAGTGGACCGTCAAAGAGGTGGCCGGCCACTTAATCGATGCCGAGCGCACATTCGCTTACCGGGTGCTGGCGTTCTCGCGTGGCCAGGCCGAGCTGCCCGGGTTTGATGAAAATATTTATGTAGAAAGGTCAAACTTTAACAACCGGTCTTTACCAGACCTGGCTGCAGAGTTTAAAACGACCAGAGAAGCTAACTTATATATGTTGCGCGCACTTACCGAAGAGCAGTTGGCCGCAACCGGCATAGCTAATGGCAGCAAAATATCAGTAAACGCTATTATTTATATTATGGCCGGCCATGAGCTGCACCATCTAAATATTTTGAAAGAACGGTATTTGATTTGGGGCTGAAAGGCTAAAGGTAAAAGGTCTATGATCTTCCTTTCACCTTTAGCCTTTTACCTCCTGAAATCACTCCCCTGCTTCCTTATTATTGTCTTTCTTTTCGATGAGGTATGATGTAAATAAACCAGCACCGCCAAATATCGCAATTAATGCAAAGTATGGTGCCGGGTTATCTTCTCCTTTTGAAAAAAGCAAGGTACAATCTAATATGTAGGCCAGGAACAAACCCAGGCCAGAGCCTATCAATAATAATCCCCAGGTAAGTACATAATTGCGGTTTATCGTTTTCTCGGTTTTAAGCCGTGGGTCCATGCCGCGCTCTATCATGGCCATCTTTTCACGGTTACGCAGGTAAAAAATACCAAATATCATTGCAAACATAGCAGTCGATACAACCATCGGAATTATTAAGGCTATTTGGTTTGAATCCATTTTATTTAAATTTAAGGTGTTAATTTTATTTTATTACACCACCATGGTGTATTTGAAGGCTATGACTACATGATTTTTAATGAGGTTACACAGTTTGCAAAAAAAGGTTAAGTTTAAGTAAATATAAAATCAATTCACTAAAATACACGCTTACCTCAGCCGTACTATTGCTTAACCATTATATTTACATAAGAGTGTAACCTAACCGGGCGTTAGGTAGTCAGAGGGCATATAAAGATGCAGAGCAGGCTTTCAGATACAGAATTAATTGAGCAATCCCTCGCGGGCAATCAATCGGCATACGCTGAGTTGGTTAAGCGGCACCAGCGGTTTGTATTTACACTGGCTATGCGCTTTACAAAAAACCGTGAAGATGCCGAAGAAGTTGCGCAGGATTGCTTTATTAAAGCATTCAGATCGTTGGTATCCTTTAAACAGGAATCAAAATTTAGCACCTGGCTGTATAGTATAGTTTATACAACCGCCATGACGTCGCTAAGAAAAACAAGATTAGATACCGCATCAATTGACGATGAGGACACACTTATACAGGTAGCAAACGTTCCGTCAGGATATGATACTGATAATATCGAAAACAAATCAAGATCGTTTTACCTTAACCAGGCCATAGGGCAGTTAACCGCCGATGATGCTGCCATAATTACATTATTTTATCAGGGCGGGCAATCCCTAGAAGAAATTGCCCGAACCCTGGGTATTGAGGCCAATAGTGTAAAGGTTAAATTATTTAGGGCGCGCCAGCGTTTAAAAGAAAAGCTGGAGCGTAATTTAAAACACGAAGTTAAAGAACTGATATGAACAGCATAGAAGAAAAACTTTGGGATTATATTGATGGCACCTGCACAACTGCAGAGCGCGAAGCTATCGATCTGTTGCTTATCCATGATGAAGCTTACCAGCAAAAATACCTGGAACTATTGGCACTTAACCGTGAGATAGCTGCCATGGAACTGGATGAACCACCAATGGCATTTACATATAATGTAATGGAGACCATCCGCGCTGACTATGCCAGGCAGCCTTTAAAGGCGCGTATTAACAATACGGTTATAAAAGTAATAGGCGGATTCACTATACTGACGATAGCGGCAATATTGATTTTTACGTTGGTGAATATGAATTGGCATTCGATCCATCAGGTTAGCAAACCAGCCGTTAATGTGCCAGATATTAAAAACCTGATGACCGGCGACGTTTTTAAAGGATTTTTATTTTTTGATACGGTGCTGGTGTTGTTTTTACTTGACCGTGTGTTGCGAAGAGCCAAGTTGTCTAAACAAGCGTAATATTTTATGTACACTTTGTTGTCTATTAATGACAATATTACTATTGGCAGCCCTGGATAACAAAAAAAAATAACTTTTTTAAGTTCAATAGCTACTTACAATAATATTGGTATAGTAATTGCGTTAGGATATATAAGCTGGCAAACTTGCCGGCTTAATTGTGATAAGGTTTAGGTTGAATGCCCCCAAGAAGCAAGTTCGAAGGGGCATTTATTTTTGCCCTGATTTTTTTAATAATGCCATCACAAAGTTTCATCCCGATGAGTCCCGCTATAATTAATTGATTATAATAAATAGAAATTGCTGTTATACAGAACGGGCCCTAACAATATTGTTAAGGCCCGTTTTTCGTAACTGAGATTTGTCACTTATTAATATAACTTCAATAAAGCTTAACCTTAAATTAGTTATTGTCGCTTTTCTTTATTGTTGTAGTTGTAACAGTTTTTGTACCGGCCGCAGGTCTTCTATAAACCCGATGGTATACACGTATTGCCGGTTTTTTTGCCACAACATGAGCAGTTGTTGTCCTGGTGGCACTTGTTGATGTTCTGGTTGTTACTGACGGTTTGGTTACAGTAGTTGTTGTTACAGTAGTTGGAGTAGTCGCAGGTCTGGCTTCCGCGCGGGGTGTTACAACAACTACCTGTGGGGCAGCAGGTGCCGGAGCAGGGGCTACAACTACACGGGTCCTGCCGGTTACAGCGCTGGCAGCAGCGTCGCTTATAGCGCTTGGTGTGCCTTTACCTTCAATTTTTATTTTTGTTACCTGGCGACCATGCACGCCGGTTTTTACCTTCTTTTTAACCTCAATCTTGTTTTTTGAAGTATCTGAAGTTTGGGCGTTTGCAAATTGAGCGGTTAATACACCACCGGCCATCATTAACATTAAACTGATCTTTTTCATAATTTATGTGTGTTGATTATCACATTCACTGTAACATAGCTATTACAATATTGTTTCGATCTTAATCAACGGGCACAGGAAGTAGCTAATAAGATTCGGTGAATGCTCCAATAATCTGTATTTTTGATTAATGAAATTAGCGGTTTTACAAATTGTATGTATCCTGTTTTTGTCTGCTTACTCAGGACGGCAATGGCTGAGGTAACCACCAAAAGTTTAATAATAATTCCATTTAAGCCATAATGGCCAACACATTATTTATTAAACATTAATTTAAAAAACATCATGAAAAAAAATAATTTTAAGCGCAGCAATTATCGTATTAAGAAGCGCATCTGTATTTGCAACACCAACCGTTCCGGTTAAAAAGGCAAAACAAGCCACTTGCACTTCATGTCATAAAGATAAATGTACAAGCAAAGCAAATTGCCCAAAAGTAACCGGCAAGTGCATTTGCAGCTATACCATATTATAACGTTGAAGCCCCCTTACCTACTGGTAAGGGGGCTTTTTGTTCTAATGGCTAAACCACCGCCTTTGGCGGTAGGTCATGGGTGGAGGCTATGCCAGAAACCACTATCTTAGTATTTGTGACGAAATACAGGAAATTATCTCATAGCTTTTACTATTG
>NZ_JAJIWO010000014.1 GCF_020880695.1 Mucilaginibacter sp. UR6-11 | reverse complement strand
ACAATAGTAAAAGCTATGAGATAATTTCCTGTATTTCGTCACAAATACTAAGATAGTGGTTTCTGGCATAGCCTCCACCCATGACCTACCGCCAAAGGCGGTGGTTTAGCCATTAGAATTAAAAAGGGATAGCCGGTTGGTTATCCCTTTTTTGTGGACTCTGCCTATCCACCCCAGTTGTCATTTCGAAACGAGGAACGAGTGAGAAATCTTAAACGCGCGATCCGCCTGCCAAGTGCTTAAGATTTTTTCGCTGTCGCTCGATAAAGAAGTTCTTGCTCCGCTTCGAAATGAGAGTTATTGATTTTTCAACTTTCCCAAAACCATCCTTCATTCCGCCTGTAATATTTATAGCGTTAAATCTAAAATTTATACGATTATGGCAAGCTTAAAGAATAAAAAAATAGCTATCCTTACCGAGGAAGGATTTGAGCAGGTGGAGTTAACAAGCCCTTTAGAAGCATTGAGATATGAAGGCGCGACAGTACATGTGATATCGCCCCAGAGCGGCCGCATAAAAGCATGGGATAAAACGGGCTGGGGAATTACGGTTGATGTAGACAAGGAACTGGGCGAAGTTAGCCCGGCCGATTATGATGCGTTATTACTGCCCGGCGGCGTGCTTAACCCCGATAAATTGCGGCAGAATAAAGATGCAGTAGCTTTTGTAGCAGCGTTTCTGGCAGAAGGCAAGCCGCTGGCTGCCATCTGCCACGGACCGCAAATGCTGATTGAGACCGGCATGATCAAGGGCCGTAAGCTCACCTCATACCCATCCCTGCAAACCGACTTAAAAAATGCCGGTGCCCATTGGGTTGATGAAGAAGTTGTGGTTGACAGAGGCCTGGTAACCAGCCGCCGCCCCGCTGATCTGCCTGCATTTAATAAAAAAATGATAGAGGAGATTGCCGAGGGTGTACATGAGGGCGCGTAGGCCCCTGGCCACCCGGAAGGGAAAGAAATAAATATTAATATTAAAAAGGGATAGCTGCGTGGTTATCCCTTTTTTGTTTACACATCCATCAACAATATTTGTCATTTTGAAACGAGTAACGAGTGAGAAATCTTAAACGGGCGACTTATCAGCGTTTAAGATTTCTCCCTACGATTCGAAATGACAAACGGTTAATCAGAAATGACGACTTGCTTTATTAAATTTGCATCATGTCCTCAAAAAAAGCTGTCATTATTGGTGCGGGTATAGCCGGTATAGCAACGGCTGTCCGTTTGGCCGTTAAAGGCTACACGGTTGAAGTATTTGAAGCTAACGCTACCCCGGGCGGCAAGCTGGCCGAGGTTAAAAAAGACAATTTTAGGTTTGATGCCGGGCCCAGCCTGCTTACCATGCCGCAATATATCGATGAGCTTTTTGCGCTGGCCGGCAAAGAGGCTCCGCAATATTTTCAATATCAAAAGCTGGATATTATCTGCAAGTATTTTTATGAGGACGGCACCAGGCTCACCGCTTATGCAGCTGAGGATAAATTTGCAGCAGAAATAGTTAATCATATCGGCGAACCTGTTGCCTCGGTAAAAAAACAAACAGCCAACAGCGCGCGGCTGTATGAATTAACCAATCCGGTTTTTTTGCAGCGGGCGTTTAATGGCTTTAGGGCGCTGTTCACCAAAGCAGGTTTTAAGGCATTGCTGAATTTAAAAAAGCTGGATACCGGCCGCACCATGCACCAGGCCAATCAGCGCTTTTTCAGGGACGCGCGCCTGGTACAGTTTTATGACCGTTATGCTACCTACAATGGCTCAAACCCATACGCGGCGCCGGCAACGTTAAACGTAATCCCGCACCTGGAGCAGTATTACGGCGCTTATTTTCCCCAGGGAGGAATGTATGCCATCGTTACAAGCTTGGTTAACCTGGCCGTAATGCTGGGTGTTAAGTTTCATTACAATTGCGCTGTTGATGAAATCGTCCTGAACGGTAAATCGGCAACTGGCATAAAAATTAAGGACGAGGTAATCAATGCTGATCTCATCGTATCCAACATGGATATTTGGTTCACCTATCATAAGCTGCTAAAAAATCATCCCAAACTACATCCCCAAAAAGTATTGCAGCAGGAGCGCAGCAGTTCGGCGCTGGTGTTTTACTGGGGGATCAATAAGAAGTTTATCAAGCTTGATTTGCATAATATATTTTTTAGTGCAGATTATGAGGCCGAGTTTGATCATATCTGGAAGGAAAAAAATATATACCACGACCCAACTGTTTACCTCAATATCACCTCAAAACTAAATGCAAAGGATGCCCCGCCGGGCTGCGAAAATTGGTTTGTAATGATCAACGTTCCGGCAAATACCGGGCAGGACTGGGACACCATGATTGCCGAAGCCCGCAAGCATATCCTCACTAAAATATCGGGCTTACTAAATGAAAATATAGGCAAGTTGATCATCAGTGAAACCATACTTGATCCGCGCGACATTGAACATAAAACCTCATCCTACCAGGGATCAATTTACGGCACCAGTTCAAACAGTAAATACGCTGCGTTTATGCGCCACGCCAACCTGTCGGCTAAAATAAAGAACCTTTATTTCTGCGGAGGCAGCGTGCACCCGGGCGGCGGGATACCGCTGTGTTTATTGTCGGCTAAGATTGTAAGCGGGTCTGTTTAAAATCAGGAGCCGGGGAATCACATCGGCCGGGTTTTATGGCGATTTTTTATTCCTGCACATTCTGTGTACCTTTCCTTTTTTACAAAATATAAAACCGCTAGCCTGTATGAATACAATCAGCCGCCTAACCATTGTGGCGCTTGCAATGCTGCCATTTGCAGTTAACGCACAATCGCCCGAGACCAAAGCCTGGGTTGCCAAATCAAATAACTACACCAAGATCTTACTGGATATTGATAAAAAATATTCGCCCGAGTTTGGCTCGCGGCAGGGGCTGGCCGTTTATGACGACCAGATCTCGGTGCCCACACTTGCCAATACTACCGCCGCCCGCAAGGAGCGTTTGGCCGCAATTGTTAAACTCAAAGCCGCCCGCCAAACCGAGACCGATGAATTTGTTAAACAGGATTTAAATATCCTGATCAGCAAATCAGAACTGGCCATAAAAGGCGAGTTATACGGGCTGCAAAAAACCGTTCCGTTTTTAAATGCTACCGGTAGTGTTTTTGGCGGTTTGCAAACCCTGCTTGACGACCAGACCGCGCCCGAACGCCGAAATGCCGCATTGGTGCGCCTGCGCAAATACGCCGGTTTAGAAAAAGGGTATAGGCCTATCGCTGCTATCATGAAGCAGCGCATACAACAACAAATGGCCAAGCCGGGTGTGATCTATCCGTCAAAACAGGACGTGGAAGTATCATTACAGCACGATGTGAGTATGCTGGATGGTATTGGCGAATTGTTTAAAAAATATAAGCTAACCGGCTGGGAGCAAACTTATGCTATTCTAAAACAGCAGTTAAGCGGCTATGATAATTGGATCCGTACTACGATACTTCCCAGGTCCCGCACAGATTTCAGGCTGCCTGCCGAAGAATATCAACTGGCTTTAGAGAATTATGGCATAGACATTCCGCCTGCACAGGTAGCTAAAATGGCGCATGCCATGTTTAACGACCTGCAGAAACAAATGGGCGGTTTAGCCACGCAAATTGCCGAAAAATATAAACTACCCTCAACCGATTACCGCGACGTGATCAAATACCTAAAAAAAGACCAGATCGTGGGCGACTCGATCATGCCGCTTTATCACCGCCACCTGGCAGATATCGAGGCCATCATCCGCGAGCACCATTTGGTTACCTTGCCTAACAGGCCGGCAATAATCAGGCTGGCATCGGCTGCCGAAACTGCGCAGCAGCCCGCACCGCACATGGTGCCGCCACCATTTTTAAATAATACCGGCCAGCGGGGTGTTTTTGTATTGCCGTTAAATATGCCGGCTGCGCCGGGGGCCAAAGAAGACCGGTATGATGATTTTACCTTTGATGCCGCCTCGTGGACCCTTATTGCCCATGAGGCCCGCCCCGGACACGAATTGCAGTTTGATAAGATGGTGGAAGAAGGGGTGTCGCAGGCCCGTGCCTTATATGCTTTTAACTCGACGAATGTGGAAGGTTGGGGATTGTATTCGGAATCAATAACCTTGCCTTATATGCCGGTGGAGGGCCAGTTAATCTCTTTGGACTATCGCCTGCTGCGTTGCGCACGCGCGTTTTTAGACCCTGAACTTCAAGCCGGAATAACCACCCCCAAACAGGCTTACGCGGTGTTAATGAATGACGTGGTACAATCGCATGCCTTTGCGCAGGAAGAAGTGGAGCGTTATACGTTAAACATGCCCGGACAGGCCAACAGCTATTTTTATGGTTATACCAAAATGATAGCGCTGCGGAAAGATACCGAGGCCGCATTAGGAGCCAAATTTAACCAGCAAAAATTCCATGACTTTGTATTGGCACAGGGCATACTGCCGCCGGCGTTATTGCGCGAAGCGGTGATGAATGATTTTGTACCGAAGGAGAAATAGTTTTTAGAGATAGGGATCAAGAGATAGGATACAGGTTAGACTTACGAAGTTTAAAAAACTTCGTAAGTCTTTCTGGCACATCTTCTACCTGATTATTTCGCTATTCTGTTCGCAGGCTTGTCGCCGAGTTAGCCAGCGCCGCCTTAATAGCGGTATACCCCACAGTTAACCACGCTATACTTATTGAAGATAAGATGGTGACTACAAAAAACCAGGCACCCAGGGTTATATGAAACGTATAGCCTTGCAGCCATTGGTGCATAAGGTACCAAGCAACAGGCGATGCTATCAAAAATGCCATGATTACCAACATCGTAAACTCTTTAGATAAAAGCACAACGATATCTTTTACCGGCGCGCCAAGTACCTTGCGGATACCGATCTCTTTTTTGCGCTGAACAGCCATAAAAGAAATCAATCCGTATAGCCCTAAGCAGGAGATAAAAATGGCTATAGCAGAAAAAATCTTGTACAGTTGCGACAACTGGTTTTCTTGTTTATAAAAACTTTCAATGGTTTGGTCCATAAAATGATATTCAAACGAGTACTCATGGAAAGCCTTACCCCATATTTTCTCCATCGCGGCTGATATCGAGTTTGTTTTGCTGAGATTGATTTGCATACTGGCCAGGTGATACCCATTTTTAGCGGTCGACATTACGACAAGATCAATAGGGTCACGGAGCGAATTGGCATGAAAATCTTTCACCACACCAACTATAGGCAGGGTCCTTCTGTTTATCGTTATGCGGCGGCCAATGGCATCGCCGGCGTTGCGGATGCCCAGTTTCCTCACTACGGCTTCATTTACCACGAACTCGCGCAGGGTGTCAGATGGGAAATAGATCCTGCCGGCGACAAGATGGATGTTATATACATTGAAGAAATCCGGGTCAGCAATTTTCATGCTCACAATCATATCCGCGTTAGGGCCGGTATTGCCTTCTTTGCGCAGGTCAACCGCCCAGGTGCCATCCCCGGATGGAGAAAACATACTCATGCCAACTTTTTCAACTCCGGGTATTTTTGATAGCTCATTGCGCAGGTAATCAATTTTTGTATGGCCAAGGCTATCGGCCGGAAAGCTGGCGTAAATAACAGCATTTTTTCTAAACCCCATGTCGGCATTGCGGAAGTAATTCATTTGCGACGTTACTACCAGCGTGCCAATGATAAGCACCTGCGCTATCACAAATTGAAAAACAACCAGCCCACGCTTAAATAAAATCCCGCTTTTTTGATCAGCACCCATGCTGCCGCTTTTTAAAACGGTGACAGGCTTAAATCCTGATAGTACCAGGGCCGGGTAAAATCCGGAGAGCAGCGAAACCATTACTAATGTGCAGCACATATATAAGATCAACTGCGGGCTATAAAGCGATGATGCAGATAACTGGATATCTAACAGGTTATTGATCGCCGGCAGACAAAATAAAACGATAAGTAAGGAGATGACAAAAGCAAAAATACAGGTTATTGCCGTCTCCCCTAAAAACTGGCTCATCAGCTGCAAGCGGCTCCCGCCCAGCACTTTTCTAACCCCCACTTCGCGGCCGCGGTTGATGGCCTGCGCTACGGTAAGATTAATAAAATTTACACAGGCCACCACAAGCAGGAACAAACCGATAAGGCTAAGTGCCAGTATAAGATCTTTACTAAAAGTACGCCCTGAAAAATTGCCGTAACGCTCGTCATAGTGCATTTGGTTAAGCGGCTGGAGCGAAAGTGAATAACCGGCATTTATAGACTTGATATGCCGCGCATTGAACCCTGCAAGTGATTGGCTTAACCGGGTTGGCGTAACACCATCAGGAAGCTCCACAAAACAATAATTGCCATCGTTTATGCTATTCCAGTTGTTAAAGTTTCGGTCTGTTGACAGGCTGGCATAAGATAGTACAGCCTTTATTGGGAAATCTGTATTAGATGGCGGATTATCAAGCACACCGGTAACCTTAAGAAAAGCACCATTCATTTTAAGCGTTTTGCCTATGATGCCTCTCCAGTCGCCAAAATATTTTATAGCGGTAGCTTTAGTTAGTAGTATAGTATTAGGCTCGTTAAGCGCGGTTTTTATATCACCATCAATTAATCCGAAATCAAACATTTGAAAAAATTGAGGTTCGGCAAAAAATACACCATTGGCCTCTTTAAACTTTTTCAATCCGGTGCCATCTTTGCCGGGGATAATTACCTGTCCGTCGCCATTGCCGGATATAGCGGCCGCATTGGCCACTTGCGATAGTTCTGTCCTTAAAGCCGGCGTTACCGGTATGGGTACGCCGGTGTAATACCCTTTGCTAACCGGGTCTGTGCCCACCCTCACTACCCGGTAGATCCTGTTTTTTTTAGCGTGAAAGCTATCAAAGCTTTGTTCATACTGCACTACTAAAAATATGATTAAAAAAGCGGCAAAGCCCACCGCCAGTCCGGCTATATTAATAGTAGCGTTGCTTTTATGCCTTGACAAGTTTCTTATGGCTGTTTTGAAGTAGTTTTTTAACATTGCCCCAGGTTTTAAGTGATCAGGTACTTATGAAAGTTACCCTATTATTTTCAAAATTAATGCCATTGAGATAATGCATTGAAAATGTGTTTATTAGGAAGGTTGTTCCTGGTTCAGGTGTTCGTTTTCGATGCAGGTAATGTGCGGTTTTGGCTGATGGTGCTTATTTAATTAACAGGCGGTACCTGCAGAATAGCGGTTGTGAGTGTAGTGATTGAGTGATCAAACGCTTTATCAATTTAAAAAGACCCTGGCATACTAAACATAGCGAAGAATTTGTGAGATTACTTCTTCGCCGTATTAAGAGTGAAAAACTGAAGGAGAGTTGTAACTAGCTAACCAAATCCTGATTTTTACCTCTTGATTCCGGCTTCTTCACATTAACCGGCTGCGGCACTTTTACATAATACCCGGTGCCATCATAAACACGCTTGCGCGGATGCTCTTTACAGGCGTCGCTGCAGCAGCCTTCCATGGCGGTGCCGCATTCGTCGCATTGAGTAAAGTGTTCGTTGCACTCGGGGTTGGCACAGTTAATCATCTTTTCGGTGGTTTTACCGCAGTTGTAGCAGGTGGATATTACCACCGGGTTAACGGTATTAACTTCTACAGATAAGCGGTTATCAAACACATAGCATTTGCCTTCAAAATCCTCGCCGCCGGCTTCTTTGCCGTATTTAATGATGCCGCCGTGCAGCTGGTAAACATCCGTAAAGCCTTCGTGTAATAACAAGGCTGATGCTTTTTCGCACTTAATGCCGCCGGTGCAGTAGGTAATTATTTTCTTGTCTTTGTATTGGGCAAGCTCATTAATCTTATCCGGGAAATCGCGGAAATTCTCGATATCCAATGTTATGGCATTTTTAAATTTGCCCAGGTTATGTTCGTAGTTTGAGCGTACGTCAAGAATTATTACGTCCTCGCTGTTTTTCAGTTCCAGAAACTCTTTGGGCTCTAAATGTTTGCCGGTTTTTTGCTGCGGATTGATAATGTTCGGATCGCGCAGGCCCGAGTGTACGATCTCGTCTTTATAGCGCACATGCATTTTTACAAATGAGGGCGTATCCACCTCGTCCACTTTAAAATCGATGTTGGCGAAACGCGGGTCGGCGTGCAAGGTATCCATATAAATTTTGCACGATCCAACCGAGCCCGAAACAGTTCCGTTCAAACCCTCTTCGGCTACAATAATACGGCCGGTTAGGTTAAGCTCTTTGCAAAATTTTAAATGATCGGCGGCAAATTGCTCCGCATCAGCTATTGTTGAATAACAATAGTAAAGTAGTGTATTGTATTGTTCCATAAATCATTGATGCCGCTGCAAACGGCGTTAAATGAAATGCAAATTTAAGGATTAGGAATTAAATATCAGAGTTTAAAGATCAGCGACTGGAGATCGGGCTTATTTTTTACGTCAGACAACAGACATAACTAAGCTCCAATCTCCAATCATGCAACCTACCTTATACCGTAAAATATCCTTATCCCCTGTATATACTTTTTGTTGCCTGTGTAGGATACACCATAATCAATCCTGAAGATGAAGCGTTGAACGCCCACATAAAACTCCGAGTAGTTGGGGTTGTTTTTTTCCGTCAGGTAGTTGGCACCTATAATTTCTTCCAGTTTCAGGTTGCGCATAAAGCCAATCTTGCCCAGTAATGAACCTGAAAAATTATGCTGGTAATGCGCTTCTAAAAAAGCGCCGTTGGCACTAAACTGGTAAAAAGGTAAAAAATGGAAACTACCCACATAGGTCGGGTCAAACGTGGTACCCTGGTTACCTAAAAAGTGGTTATAATCCATGAAATACAGCGCCTTTTTGGTAAAGAAATCGCCCGCAGTTAGTTTGAATGATGAATAACCCATCAGCCCCAGGCGTATTTTACTCTGCGAAACGTCAACCGAGCCAAAATCATAATTCGCATCTGCGCCAAATATCCCCGGTATAGCTTTACGGTAATTTACCGTAAGGACTGGGTATGCCGATGGTAAATAAACCTTACCCGTTGGCCGTGTTATATAATGCTGGTCGAAAGTGAACCTAACCGAGGTGCTTAAGGTAAGCGCCTGGTTTTGCGGGAACAAAACCGACCGGTCCTCGGCAGGTGCCGTATCGGGCGCCAAAGGATTGTTAGAGGTATAACGCCTTGTTTTTGATGTAAAGATATGATTGTAGGATGTGTTGAACAGCTGTGTCCGGTTGGCATAAGACAGGTAGGCCGTCCACAATATCCCGTTGGATAGTTCTCGCTTAAAGCCAAGATCAGCATATTCTGACCGGTAATATTTTACATAGTTGTTATTACTCAACAACGTACTTAACGTGTTGAAATATAAAGAACGGGTGCCTACATTATTGAGATCAAGAATGTCATTTCCAAAATTTAAAAATAACTCGCCGGCATCAAACGGATCATAAGTATAGGATGAATGGATATTGGCGCTTAACAGCTTATTGGCAAACCCATACCGAACCGCGGGAGAAATGCTGAACGTTTTAAAATCGTCTGACGTGTTAGAGTAACGCACCTTTAAATTCAGGCCCATCCCTTCAACCGTGTTATAAAACAAGGTTTGATTAAACGGGTAAACATATAATGAATCTTTGTTGTCCCGGCTGGTAGCGGTATATCCAAACACGGTATAAGGTATGATCAGGAACCGGTTTTTGCTTTTCTGTAAGGAATCCAGGTAGGGCCTGGTTTTTAATAAAGCCGCAACGCTGTCTTTTTTCTGATAGTCGCGCGTTTCCTGGGCGGTTAACGGTACCGGGCGGTTTTTAAACCAATAGCCGGCATTTTTTAAATTGGCAGCGGTATCAATTTTTAACACCTCGCCGTTAAAGAAGCCTTTAGGGTGTTCAACATTAAACTTGTAATTATTATAAATGCTGATATAATATCCCGTGAATTTAAAGCCGAAAACATCGCCATTGTAATCATATTGTATTGATGCCGGCATCCAGGTGCTATCTGCCACCGGGATATATTGCTGGCTTATCTGCATGGTATCAACCAGGTTAAGCCGGTTAATTTTATTGGTTAGCCGCAGGTCAACGCTATAAATGCGCCAGTCGCCTTCAACGATATACAGGTAGCCGTCAAACAAATATTCTGACTGCCGGCGCGCTGACAATTCAATTTTAGCTATTGTCCTCCCGTTCTCAACGGTAGAGCCAATTAATTTATAACGATAATAAGAAAAAGCGTTTTCGGCAACGGGCGATACGAAGCCATGACTGCTTAAACCATCAACCGTAAAAATATTATTATAAAAATTGGCTTGCAGGTCTGATGCCTTGTTATAGCTAAAAGTGGGTGTAATACCCGCCATGCGCGATGATATGGTAACCTCTTTTACCTTATTTGGCCGCTCGTAATCAAAGCTGGATATAGATTCTGACTGGTATAAGATCCCCCGGCCCAAACTGTCAAGATCAAGTACTTTGGCTACGCCGCCTTTTAATAAATTTTTAGGGGCCTTGGTTAATCTCTGCACCCCCTTTACGTAAATGGCGCACGAGTAGGATTTGATTTCCTTCAGGTAATATTCGCGTTTCCCGATCACTTTACGCATAATGGCTTCAGCGGCAGTATCGCGGTTTACCTGATTATTGATCTGTACCGTTTTTAGCTGAAAGATCTCATCTTCCAGCTGTATACTATTGCGTACGTCGCGGTCGGTTATGTTGATGTGTTCAATACGCTCTTTATAACCCACATAACGATAAATGACATCATAACTGCCGGGGCTTAAATTAAACTTGTAAATCCCGTCCTCGTTAGTGGTGGTGCCATAGGTTGAGTTGCGGATATATACCGAAACATAGGATATAGGTACGTTCTTCGAGTCGGTTATCCGACCCGATAAAGTAAATTGCTGTGCCGATGCATTAAAAACAAAACCACCCGTCAGCAGCATTATCGTGAGTAAAAAATTCTTCATATCGTTCACAAATAATGATTTACGGGCGTAAATGTTTGCGCCGGCACCTATTATTATTTAAAACGCGCTGTTTTGAAGCTAAATGATACTTATTGTTTAATTTTGCAAAAAATTAACTGAAACATGTATAACACACTACAACCGGTTTTGCAACAGGAACTTGCGGCTATTGAAGAAGCAGGTTTATATAAAAAAGAACGCATCATAACCTCACCGCAGGGTGCCGACATCACGGTACAGGGCGGACAGAAAGTGATCAATTTTTGCGCTAACAATTATTTGGGACTATCTGGCGATGCAAGGGTTATTGAAGCCGCTAAAAAAGCGATGGATACCCATGGTTATGGTTTATCATCTGTGCGCTTTATTTGCGGTACGCAGGATATCCACAAAGAACTTGAAAAAAAGATAGCCGAATTTTTAGGCACCGAAGATACCATCCTTTACGCCGCGGCATTTGACGCTAACGGCGGCGTGTTTGAGCCGTTGTTTGACGCCCAGGACGCCATTATATCTGACGAGCTGAACCATGCCTCGATCATTGACGGCGTGCGTTTATGCAAGGCCCAGCGCCAGCGTTACAAACATGATGATATGGCCGACCTGGAGGCCAAACTGCAGGAAACGGCTTCATGCCGCCACCGTATTATAGTTACTGACGGCGCATTCTCAATGGATGGCACCATTGCCCAGCTGGATAAGATCTGTGCACTGGCCGAACAATATAATGCTTTGGTAATGATTGACGAGAGCCATTGCTCTGGCTTTATGGGTAAAACTGGCCGTGGCACGCATGAGCATCATAACGTAATGGGTAAAATAGATATCATTACCGGTACGCTGGGTAAAGCTTTAGGCGGCGCATCAGGCGGATTTACATCCGGCAGGAAAGAAATTATTGATATGCTGCGCCAGCGCTCAAGGCCCTATTTGTTCTCGAACACACTGGCCCCCGCAATAACCGGTGCCTCAATAGCGGTACTGGATATGCTGAGCGAAACTACGCAGCTGCGTGATAAGCTGGAAAACAATACCCAATACTTCCGCAAAGCGATGACCGAAGCGGGATTTGATATTAAACCGGGCGTGCACCCTATAGTGCCGGTTATGCTGTATGACGCCAAGCTGGCGCAACAGTTTGCCGCCAAAATGCTGGAAGAAGGTATATATGTTATCGGGTTTTATTACCCGGTGGTGCCACAGGGTAAGGCACGTATCCGTGTGCAGATCTCTGCCGCGCATGATAAAGGACATCTAGACAAAGCCATTGCCGCGTTTACCAAAGTGGGTAAAGAGTTAGCGGTAATAAAATAATACAATTTATATTTGCGCCCGTAAAGCTGAATGACATGCAAGACCAAATAGATCAATACACTGCCGAGATCAATGCCTTTTCGCCTGCTAATGCGGATGAGCTGGAAACGTTCCGTATAAAATTTTTAGGTACTAAAGGATTAATAAAAGACCTTTTCGAAGACTTTAAAACCGTCGGCCCTGAAGAGAAACGTACGTTTGGTAAAGTATTGAACCAGTTTAAACAACTGGCCGAGGCAAAGTATAACGATTTAAAAGAAAGCCTTACTTCGACCGATATCGATCAAAAATCAGATATCGACCTGACGCTGCCCGGCGACGGTTTCCAGGTTGGCTCGCGCCATCCGTTGTCCTTAGTGCGTAATGAGATCATTGATATATTTAAGCGCCTGGGGTTTGTGGTGGCCGAAGGCCCGGAGATAGAGGACGACTGGCATAACTTCAGCGCGCTAAACTTTCCCGAGGAACATCCTGCCCGTGATATGCAGGACACCTTTTTTATCAAAAAAAATGCCGGTAAGGATGATATCGCTTTGCGTACCCATACCTCATCGGTGCAGGTAAGGATGATGGAGAACGGTAAGCCGCCTTTCCGTGCTATAATGCCGGGCCGCGTTTACCGTAACGAAGCTATCTCTGCACGTGCGCATTGTTTCTTTCACCAGGTTGAAGGTTTGTATATCGACGAGAACGTATCTTTTGCTGATCTGAAACAAACGCTCTACCATTTCGTTCAGGAGTTGTATGGCGAGGGTACGCAGGTGCGTTTCCGCCCGTCGTATTTCCCGTTTACCGAGCCGTCTGCCGAGATGGATATATCCTGTACCATTTGTAAGGGTGCGGGCTGTAATATGTGTAAATACAGCGGCTGGGTTGAAATACTAGGCTGCGGAATGGTTGACCCTAATGTGCTGGAAAATTGCGGCATCGACAGTAAAAAATATACCGGCTTTGCCTTTGGCATGGGCATGGAGCGTATCGCCAACCTTAAATATGTTATCCGCGATCTGCGTTTATTTAGTGAGAATGACGAACGTTTCCTGAAACAGTTTCAAACAGAGATTATATAATATGAATAAGAAATTAGGGTTTATTGCGGTGCTTATATTAAGTTGTTTTGCCTGTGGCAAGGCAACCGACTATGTCCCTAATGTCTCCGTCAACTTCCAGATGGCCCTGGCCGATCCGCGCCTTAATGCCCTGCACAATACCAACGGTGCGGTTATTATAAACGGCTACGGCGTTGCCGGGCTAATATTGTACCGCCAGGCTAATGGCAGCTACGCCGCTTATGACAGGTGCAGCGCCTACCTGCCGCAAAACAAATGCGCGGTAACGCTGGATAATCCAAGCTTTACCGTTACCGATCCCTGCAGCGGCTCCAAATGGTCGTTAGAGGATGGGTCGCCGGTTAAGGCACCCGCTATAAAATCATTAAAGCCTTATGCTGTAAATACCAATGGTTTTGAGATATTTGTACAGAACTGATCAATGGAAGCCGATAAAATAAAAGATAGTATTAAACGTGCCGCGCAAGATCTGTTTCGCAAATTTGGGTACCATAAAACCAGTGTAAACGAAATTGCCAAGCGGGCCAAAATTGCCAAGGCTACTATATATAAATATTTTGACAGCAAGGAACATGTGCTGCATACCCTGCTGATGGACTATATCCGCGTGAGTGTGGACGACCTGATCCTGTCAAACACGCCCGAAATGGACGAAGAAGCACACCTGGGTAACCTCATCATGAAAACCTGCCGGCTAAGCTATACCGTTTGTAACGAGTTTATCGGCTGGGACTTCATCCGCGAAAGCGCCAACTCGCAGGATTTTTTGAAGAACCTGAGTAACGAGCTGGAGGACCTGCTTATGGCCTCGTTTAGCCGCATCACCGCTATCCGTAAAACAGATAATTACCAGCAGCGTATGCGTTTTTTGATCAAATGCAGCAAAAGCATCGTGTTTAGCTTTGCCTTCACCTCGGTTTCCGACAGCGACGTGCGCAAAAACTTTGTATCTTTCCAGAAAGAAATCCTGCCTTATCTGGTCAAGGCGGCAATCACTATTTAGTTTGTCCGGATCAGCAGCCGAAGAGGCGTGCTTAACTTAGGGCGCGGTTTTCCGTAAATCAGCACCGGCGTAGCACTATTCCAAATTGTGGACAGCCTGAATTGCAATAGCTATGCCGGTTTAATGCCGTTATGTCATTAATATATGTCTAAACTGCCTTTTTTTCCACAGTAGTGAAATACATTCCTGTTTTGACTAAACTATTGCGGCGTAAGTGTATCAAACAGGTAAGTAACACCGTTATAATGTTAAATAGAGTTGCTGAAGCTAATTTTTTAGGCGATAATTATTGCTTAAAGTTTAACTTTTTATAGATTGCACATCATAATAGTGTCTGTTTATTGTTAAGCGAAAAACTTGGCAACAATATTGTTAATAATTTAAGAAAACAACGCGTCTTAACTGTAAAAACTAATTAATATATTAGGACGTATAATAGGAGTATATATGGAAGCAAAATTTTCGCCACGGGTTAAAGATGTGATACAATACAGCAGGGAAGAGGCATTGCGCCTTGGACACGACTATATTGGGACAGAACATCTTTTACTTGGCCTTATCCGTGATGGAGACGGCGTAGCTATAAAACTGCTAAGAGAATTAGCGGTTGATACAGCAAGACTGCGTCGTTCTGTCGAGGACGCCGTAAAAGGAACTATAGGAACTAACGTACATATTGGCAGCATACCATTAACCAAACAAGCCGAAAAAGTATTGAAGATAACTTACCTTGAAGCTAAAATATTTAAAAGCGATGTAATAGGTACCGAGCATTTATTGCTATCTATTTTGCGCGATGAAGATAATATAGCATCACAGATACTGATGCAGTTTAATGTTAATTATGAAGTGTTTAAGAGCGAGGTTGAATCGCACAAGAACAATATAACTGACGAGATGCCCGGTTCGCCAACCGGAGGGGATGATGATTTTAAAGAGGAAGAAGCATTTAATCAGCCTAAAAAGGTATCAGACATTAAATCAAAAACACCGGTGCTTGACAATTTTGGCCGCGATTTAACCCGCGCCGCCGAAGACGGTAAGCTGGATCCGATTGTTGGCCGTGAAAAAGAGATCGAGCGTGTATCGCAGATCCTGTCACGTCGTAAAAAGAACAACCCGATATTAATTGGTGAGCCAGGCGTAGGTAAATCTGCCATAGCCGAAGGTTTGGCATTGCGTATTGTGCAGCGTAAAGTATCGCGTGTATTGTTTAACAAACGCGTGGTTACTTTAGATCTGGCCTCGCTGGTTGCAGGTACCAAATACCGCGGTCAGTTTGAAGAGCGCATGAAAGCCGTAATGAACGAGCTTGAAAAATCGCCGGACGTTATTTTATTTATTGATGAGATCCATACCATCGTTGGCGCCGGCGGCGCTTCGGGGTCATTGGATGCATCAAACATGTTTAAACCGGCTTTGGCAAGGGGCGAGATTCAGTGCATTGGCGCAACTACTTTAGATGAATATCGCCAGTACATAGAGAAAGATGGCGCTTTAGACCGTCGTTTCCAGAAAGTAATGGTTGAGCCGGCTACGCCTGAAGAAACTGTTGAGATATTAAACCGGATCAAAGAGAAATACGAAGAGCATCACGGTGTAACTTATACCGATGAAGCAATACAAGCTTGTGTTACTTTAACTACCCGTTACATTACCGACCGCTTTTTACCCGACAAAGCTATTGATGCTTTGGACGAATCAGGTTCACGTGTTCACTTAACCAATATCCACGTTCCGCAGGAAATTTTGGATATCGAGAATAAAATTGAGCTGATAAAAGTTGAAAAGAATAAAGTAGTCCGCAGCCAGAAATATGAAGAGGCCGCTAAATTGCGCGATACCGAAAAGCATTTACTGGAAGAACTGGAGACAGCAAAATCTGCCTGGGAAGCTGAAACAAAATCAAAACGTTATACCGTAACTGAAGATAATGTTGCCGAGGTAGTATCAATGATGACCGGCATACCGGTACAAAAGGTAGGCCAGGCTGATAGCCAGAAATTGCTGAACATGTCTGAAAAGATCGGTCAGAAAATTATTGGCCAGGATGATGCGGTTAAGAAATTAGCGCGTGCCATACAGCGTACCCGTGCCGGATTGAAAGATCCCAAAAAGCCGATAGGTTCATTTATTTTCCTTGGTCCTACAGGTGTTGGTAAAACAGAGCTGGCCAAAGAACTTGCCCGTTTTATGTTTGATACCGAAGACGCGCTGATACAAATTGATATGAGCGAGTATATGGAGAAATTCGCGGTATCACGTTTGGTAGGAGCGCCTCCGGGCTACGTAGGTTATGAAGAAGGCGGACAGCTTACTGAAAAAGTACGCCGTAAACCATACGCCGTAGTTTTACTGGATGAAATTGAAAAAGCTCACCCGGACGTGTTTAACATCCTGCTACAGGTGTTGGACGAGGGCCAGTTAACTGATTCGCTGGGCCGTAAGGTTGATTTCAGAAATGCGATCATCATCATGACCTCAAATATCGGTGCACGCCAATTGAAAGATTTTGGACAGGGCGTAGGCTTTAGCACCAATGCAAAAACAACACAAGCCGAATCGCATTCAAGAGGAGTGATCGAGAACGCTTTAAAACGTGCTTTCGCTCCGGAGTTTTTGAACCGTATTGATGATGTGATTGTATTTAACTCATTGGGCGAAGAAGAAATATTCAAGATCATTGACATTGAACTGGCCGCTTTATTTGGCCGCGTTAATAGCTTAGGTTATAAAATTGAATTAACCGATGCCGCTAAAAAATTCATTGCCGATAAAGGTTATGATTCGCAATTTGGCGCCCGCCCGTTAAAACGGGCTATCCAGAAATACCTGGAGGATCCAATTGCCGAAGAAATATTAAAAGGCGAATTGAATGAAGGCGATATTATGCTGGTTGATTTTGATAAAGAAGCCGACGAGATAAAAATATCTGCAAAAAAAGCCGCGGTTAAAAAGCCAAAGCAGGAAGAGCAGAATTAAAATCAAGATAAAAAAGACGTCCGCCAGAAATGGCGGACGTTCTTTTTATATATAAAATGAGCCTGATCTTATTAAAAAAATAAAAAAACAAACTAAACGTTAAACCTTTGCGTTTTATAAACATCTTACTAGTCGAAAAACAACATTAATATGAAAAAAATCTTATCTATTGCATGCCTGGCCCTTATAGTGGTGGCATTAGCATCATGTAAAAAAACATACGTAACTAACGTAGTACCTAATCAAACGTGGATTTCCAGTCCGGTTCAGGTAACAGACTGGGCTTTAACCACTGATGGTAAAGCATATGCATATGATCTAAAAATTCCGACACATGACTTTTTTAATGATGACGACGCTACTATAGCTGAATTGTCTTTCGATACAGGAACAAACAGAACATATGAACCAATGCCTTATGTTTATAATAGCGTATCTTTTAGCTATACTCATTATATAGGTACCGACGGCTTTCCGCATATCATAATATATTCGCAACTGGCTGGCAGCGGTGCCGCGAGTAAACCCGTAGATCCGGTTATTGTTAAACTGGTTTTGATACCATCTATAGTTCAATAATTGGAAAATTGAAATTATACAAACAGAAAAGGCTAACCGTGAGGTTAGCCTTTTCTGTTTGTAATTCAATAGAATAGCTTGACGCTTTTAACCCATGACGGCATTACGCGTTCGTCAATAAAAAAGGCCAACCATCAGGTCAGCCTTTAACTATCATAATCCGAAATCTATATTATTTCTCCATCTGCTCAATAACGGCAGCAGTTACCCCGGTGAAAGAGAAACCGCCGTCATGGAAAAGATTTTGCATGGTAACCATTTTGGTTAAGTCAGAGAATAAGGTTACACAATAATCAGCACATTCATCTGCGCTGGCATTACCCAGCGGGCTCATTTTTTCGGCGTAATTGATAAAACCGTCAAAGCCCTTCACGCCTGATCCGGCAGTGGTGCGGGTTGGCGATTGCGATACGGTATTGATCCGTACTTTCTTTTTGGTACCATAATAGTAACCAAAGTTACGGGCAATGCTTTCCAATACAGCTTTGTTATCGCTCATGTCATTATAATCAGGGAACACGCGTTGTGAAGCAATGTAGGTTAACGCCACAACCGATCCCCATTCGCTGATGGCATCCATTTTCATGGCAGTTTGCAATACACGGTGAAGGCTCAATGCTGATATATCAAAACCCTTGTGGGTAAACTCATAATTGTTTTCATAATAAGGAATGCCTTTGCGCACGTTGATGCTCATGCCTATGGAGTGCAGAACAAAATCAACCGGCCCGCCAAAATGTTCCATGGCCTGGGTAAATAAAGCTTCGATATCAGCAGCAACGGTAACGTCGGCAGGGATAACCGGGGCCTTAATTTCGTCGGCCAGTTTATTTATGGTTCCCATGCGTAATGCAATAGGAGCATTGGTTAATACAATTTGGGCGCCTTCTGCATAACAATGCTGAGCGGTTTTCCAGGCGATAGAGTTTTCATCCAATGCGCCAAAAATTATTCCTTTTTTACCTTTTAATAAATTATAAGCCATGTTTTGATTTTTGTTTATAATGCCGACAAAGGTATGATTTTATTGAATTACAATTAAATATAAAAACCTAAACCCCGCCTGTCATCCCGAAGCGTAGCGAGAGATCTTATACGCTTCGTTTATTTTCATGATGATAAGTTTATATGTCATTGCGTGCTCCGCGATTGCCACGCTTTTCTACTTGCGATTGCCACGCTACGCTTGCAATAACGAGCGACTTATTTGTTCCCCTTCAGGGGGGTTAGGGGGCTAACAGTTCCCGCGCATTCTGCAACGCGCTTTCGCCCGGTTTGTCGCCGCTCAGCATTTTGGCTATTTCCAAGATCCGTTCGTTATTATCCAATTGTTTAATACGGGTGCGGGTGGTGTCTGCCTCGTCATCTTTATAAACAAAATAATGGCTCTGGCCCTTGCTGGCAATTTGCGGCAGGTGGGTGATGGTGATCACCTGTAAATTATCAGCCAGCTGCTCCATAATTTGCCCCACTTTATTGGCCACCTCGCCGGATACACCGGTATCTATCTCGTCAAAAATAATGGTTGGCAAAGCGGTGTTTTTGGCAATAAGCGATTTAATGCTCAGCATTAACCGCGATAGCTCGCCGCCGGATGCTACCTTACTCATTTCGGCCAGGGCATGGCCCTTATTGGCGCTGAAAAGGAATCGCACCAGATCTGTGCCAGTCCTGGTAAGTTCAGTTGCCGGCATTGCTTCGACTTTCAGGGCCGAATTGTTCATTCCCATTTCAGCCAGCGTTTGTAATACCTGTGCTTCAATAACCGGGATAGCTTTTGATCTGTTGGCGGATAATTGTCCGGCCAGGTCCTCCAGCTCCTTTTTATCGGCATTTAATTGCTGCTGTAATTTTTCGATCATTTCATCACCAAAAACAACTTGCCGGATCTTTTCGGATAGCTCATCCTGTAAAGCCAGCAGCTCGGCATTGGTATTTACGCGGTGTTTTTTCTGGAGATTATAAATAATGCTCAGTCGGGTATTCACCTCCGCTGCGCGCGGTTCATCCGTATGGGTGCGTTGTTCAAGGTTTTCAATTTCGGCAGCGATGTCTTTCAATTCAATAATGGCGCTGTTTAAACGCTCGTGCAGTTCATCAATGGCAGGGTTAAACTTGCTCAATGAGATTAGCTGTTGATCCGCCTCGCGTAACTGCAATAATGCCGACACCTCGCCCTCCTGCATTAAATAATTTGCTCCAATCAAATTCCGCTTAATTTCTTCGGCATTGGTTAAGGCGTACAGCTCCTGCTCCAGTTGCTCCTGCTCATCGGCTGACAGGCCGGCTTTCTCCAGCTCGTCATATTGAAACTGGTAATAGTCCAGGTCGGCTTTGGCCTTGTCGCTTTCGCCGATCAATTGCTGCAATTTGGCAGTCGATTTTTTATAGGCCCGGAATTTTGTTTGATATTCATTCAGCAGATCAGGATGTTTGGCTACCGAATCAACCACCAGTAACTGAAACTCCGGGTCGTTGATCTCCATGGTAGCATGCTGCGAGTGGATGTCGATCAGCTTTTCGCCCAATAACTTAAGCGAATTTAAATTTACCGGCGTATCATTTACAAACGACCGCGATTTACCATCAGCAGAGATCTCGCGCCTTAAAACGGTTTCTGCTTCGTAGTCCAGGTCGTTATCTTCAAAAAATGTTTTAAGGTGAAAACCGGCAATTTTAAAAGTACCTTCAATAACGCATTTTTTTTGCTGGTTAAAAAAATACCGGCTCTCTGCCCGCTGACCCAGTATCAGCGACAACGCGCCCAGGATAATAGATTTACCCGCGCCGGTTTCGCCGGTTAAGATGTTTAAACCTTTATCAAAGCTGATTTCAAGGGTGTCAATTAAGGCGTAGTTACTTATACTGAGTTTTTGAAGCATAAAAAAAGTATCCTTGTTTGGAGGATACTAAATTACAATTTACGTTAAATAGTTTAGGTAATGTTGAATAAAATAAAGAGGGTTGCCCCTCTCTATTTAACTAACTATAAACTGATCTAAAACTAATGGGCCTTATAAAGGTTGGATTTGTTGTGTGCTTTCGGTAGCCGGTTTAGCAGGCTCTGGTTTGGCAGGCGGTGGCGGCGGCACTTGTTTGCCTTTTAATTCTTTAGCCGGTCGTGGCGGCGGGGGTAACTGTTCGCTTTTTGACGTTTTTGGCGGTCGGGGCGCTTTGGCCGGTATTGTCTTGCGCATTCCATACCCCTTAGCTTTGCGCGTGGTATCTTTCTCCATCTCATCCAGTTTCTCTTTCTCTTCCGGGCTATTGTAGTATCCGCTTATCTCCCCGGCTCTTTTTTGTAAATCCTGCAGGTATTTTTTTCCTTCAGGGCTATCATAGTATTTGCCCATGTCTTCGCCAAATTTTTGTAAATCCTGCAGGTATTTTTTTCCTTCGGGGCTGTCATAGTATTTACCCATGTCCTCGCCGGCTTTGGCGATTTCCTTAATCTGCTTCTTCCACGCGGGCGATTCAAAATATTTAGCTACGCCGGTGCCTGACTCGGCCAATTCTTTCATTTGCTTTTTCCATTCGGGGCTGTTAAACTGTTCGGTCATTTTTTTACTTTCCCTGGCTATAAGCTCGCTTTGCTTTTGCCATTTCTTGTCGGTAACCATTTTTGCCATAGCCAGCGATTTTTCAACCAATGCTTTCTGCTGCTTCTTCCATTCGGGGCTGTTAAAGTGCTCGGCCATTTTTTTGCCTTGCACGGCCATCAGTTCGGCTTGTTTTTTCCATTCATCGCTTTCGTAGAACTTGCGTATTTTTAACATCCGCGCGGAGTCAGCCATACTCATCCCGAAATTTATATCGGCACCTTTACCTAAAAAGTTTTCCCTGTCCTCGGCAGGCAGGTCATTTACCGAGTTATATTCTTTTTTGTTACCGTTACCATCCTCTATTACAATTTTGTATTTCTTGTTTTTGATGATCGTGTCCATCAGCGCGGCCGGTTTTGTAGTATCAGCCACGAGTTTAAACGTTAAATGTTTTTGATGTTTAACAGTTGGCCGTTCTGCCGGCGCTGGTATTTCTGCCGGGCCGGTAATAGCCGCGGTTACCATTTTTATAGCAGGGGCATTTTTAATGATTACCCTGCCATCCTTAATTTCAGGATTTAGCCAGGCAATGCTGCTCAGGCTGCAGGTAAGCGCCAGTAAGGTTATCAGTACCGGCCGTATATTTACGGTTTGCGTTTTAGTTTTCATGATACGTTCAATTCGGGTTAATAATTCATACTTTTTTCCGGTAGCGGCAAGGGCCAGTTGCCATTGTTGTTGTTTGTTTTCTTCAAGTTTTAAAAGCGCCTGTGCATATATAAACGGACTGCCGGTAACGCGCACAACGATATCGTCGCAGCAGTTTTCTCTTTCTTTGCTGATTATTCCGGAAACTAACCGGGCAAAAGGGTTAAAAAATAAAAGTATCCCAATAACCTGCTGTACAAAGTTTAACAGATAATCGTTACGTTTTATATGTGCCAGTTCATGAAGCAGTACCGCTTCAATTTCTTCTGTTGATAAATGGCAGGTTATGCTTATAGGCAGCAATACGATAGGCTTAATAAAGCCGGTAACGCACGGCACATCTACCCACTCACTAAAAGCGGCTTGTATCTCTTGCCTGATAGCGAGTGACGCCGACAACCGTTTAACCGTATTGTCAAAACCGGCATCATTTATATTCTGGCGGATGCGGTAAATGCTGTTCCAGGCCAGTGTCAGCTTTAAAGTATTAAATACTAGGCCCACAACATACAGCATAGTTAAATAAGGCATGTAGCCCGATATGGTAAAGTAAAGGCGATTGGTCGGTGCATCCGCGGCATGAATAATTGCGGGCAGCGTTAACGGCGGTAGTTGCAGGGCCGTTGTTGATAGCCAGTTATAATAGTTAAGTTCTTTAAACAGGGTTACCACAAACCATCCCAGCATAAAAGTCAGTGCACCGTAACTAACCCAATACTTTAAGGCGGCCGACCGGGCCGGGAAAACCAGCATAAATAAACGCAGCACTATAAAAATAATCAGCCCCTGCCACAACGAGTGGATAATGGTTATACCTAAAACCTGGCTGATATTATATAACAGATTTTGCATAATGTTTGATTTTTAAGTTTTGTTAAGCCTAATCTTTATTAACTAATCTCTAATCTTCAACCACTAATCTTTACCCTCAAATTGTTGCAGATACTTCTTTATAGCGTCAATCTCGTCAGACGATGCACGGTGCTGGCCCAGGGCCTGTATCACCAAATCGGCAGTTGATCCTTTAAATACGGTATCTAAAATTTTATCAAGCGCGGTGTTTTGTGCCTGTTCGCGACTAATTACCGCAGTATATAAATGTGTTTTGGCGTTGGTATCGCGTTTAACCAACCCCTTGTCTGCCATTATCTGCATCAGTTTAAGGGTAGTGGTGTAACCGGCATCTTTGCTTTTAGCAAGCTCTTCATGTACGTCGCGTACGGTGCACTGGCCTTTTTTCCAGATCACCTGTAATATCTCCAGCTCGCTTTCTGTTGGTTTTAGTTCCATATAAATCTTATTCTACGAATATCTTCGTACAAAGATGTACGATCGTTTTCGTATATGCAAATTATTTTTTAAATAATTAGTTAAGCAACTATATATAAGTCGTTTTAAACGGAAAAATGTTACAGGCAGGGCATAACTGTTGGGCATTTCCCGGGTTAATGGGATAGACATGAAGGGATCTAACCGGCGCCGGGCCGTTAATTAAGTAGATATCCTCTGACCCCGGCGTGCCTATTTAGGCGATTGCGCCAGTATTCTCAACTCTTTTGGATAATAATTATTAATCCGGTTGGGCAATAGCTTCGCCCATCCTATAGCCTGTCCGTTAACTGTCATCAGGCTCCAGCCTTTTTTAGCAGTATCGATAGTTAAATTCTCGCGCCGCAAATAAAGGATCGCCTGGTTATGATCAAGCTCCGTTTGCAATACAGTATCTTTATTAATTATGGTACTTAAAGCCAGTTCATGGTCGGGTATCAAGTCGCGCCCGGCGAGCTTGCCTATCCTTACGCCCGATTTTTTAAGATATAAATGATGTTGCAGTAAGTTAAGGCTTTCTTTATGCTGGTTATTTATCGCCAGCCAATCGTCATTCACTTTAAAAAAATAATAAGCGGCGGGGTCATTGATATAAGCTTTTATTAATTCAAACTCATTATTATCCACCTTTTGGTTACGGTTGTTTTTAAAGGATAATAGTGTGCCGCTGCTTTCTTTCTTCCGCAGGCATGATGCAAACAGCCCTTCGCCTTTAAGCTGGCCCGGATAAAAACGATATCCCCAGGCTTTTTTTTCTGTCGATTGTGTTTCAACAATACCCCAGTCCTTATTAATAGGGATGCGCACGGTTTCTAATTCAAATTCTGTGCAAAGCCAATCCAGTATATCTTCATTTTCCTGGTGCGAGTAGGAGCAGGTACTATAGATAAGGTACCCATCCTCTGCCAGCGCCGGATAAATATCAGCCAGTATCCTTTCTTGCCGTTGGTGACAAAGGCTGACGTTGTTTTCGCTCCATTCATCCATAGCAGCCGGGTCTTTACGGAACATGCCCGAGCCGGAACAGGGCGCATCAACCAGTATTACATTAAAAAATCCGGTAAGGCGGTTAAAATCTTTCGGGTCGTTATTGGTTACTATTGTATTAGCGGTACCCCAGCGGCTAAGGTTGTCCGCAAGGACAGGTACACGGGTTTTAATGATTTCGTTGGCCACCAGCAGGTCGTCGGCCGTCATGGCCGAGTTTAATAATGTGCTTTTGCCGCCGGGCGCTGCGCAGAGGTCAAGTATGTTTACAGGTTCGTCGGGCTTAATATAATTTAAAATATGACCGATAAACATAGACGACGCCTCCTGCACATAATAACTACCGGCATGAAAAAGCGGGTCGAAAGTAAAGGACGGACGGGTATCCAGGTAAAAACCTTCAGCACACCAGGGCACCCCGCTGTCGGTTTTTAACGCCGTGTTTTTAAAAGGATTTATCCTGATTGAAGTTGGCGACTCACTATTTTGGTGTGCGTTGATGAAATTTTCGCTGTTAAAGCCGGGCTCGTCTTTTAATGAATCAAGGAAATTTGCCGGAAATTGATGGTTTTGCATGTGATTTCAAAGATACAAAATCAATATTTGCCCCGCTCTTAAATAAAAGCGATGTTGATAGCCGTTAATTTACAGCAGGTTATCAAATTGTTTTAATTATTTGAAAATATCTTTTGGCGGGATGCAGTTTTCTCCTTACATTTGCAACCCGCTCAATCAAAAAGGGCGGTTGTTTTTTGAAAAGTAAGGGTTTAAAATAAATATTAAAAAAGTGAAATAACACTTTGCAGATATCAATTTAAAATGTACCTTTGCAACCCGCAAACGAAGTAGCGGATTGTTCTAAAACACATTAAAAACCCTCTCGAAATTATTATCAAATAATTTTTGGAATAACGAAAAAGGTTCTTACCTTTGCAGTCCCAAAAGAAAGGGTCACCGGAAGCGAATTTCGGTTAGAAAGTTAAAAAGTGTTACTTTAACAAGTAACCAACAAAAACAGA
>NZ_JAJIWO010000013.1 GCF_020880695.1 Mucilaginibacter sp. UR6-11 | reverse complement strand
GTTGGGCAAGCTCCAATATGCCCATCTTGTTTTTGATGATCTTTGCTTGGGTTGTCATAATACTAATCTCTGTTACGTGTTTTAAATTATCGTAACTGTCAGATTAAATTGTGACTATCTCATTTAAGTCTATCTAATCCAGTAAACTTTATTCCACCCAAGACCGTGATGTGTAGGGTATCTGTGATAAAATGCAATAGTTCAGGGCTATCCGTAATGAGTTTATTTGGTTTTATAACTGTGGGTTTGGTAAAAAAATGGATGCAGGATGTGCTAACACCTGGAGTAAGTTCAATAGCTGAGTAATTCATACAGATAAATTAGCCTGTGGGGTGTGGTACACAGTAAGAAGTACTAGTGGTTATGGATGGTATAGAAACAACAAAGCCCGGCTTTATGCCAAGCTCTACTGATCGTGAGTATATTAACCACTATAATAATGTACTCCTATAGAAATAGTAAAGCCCAACCTAATGGCTGGGCTCACATAGTATCAACTTTTGTTCATTGTCAAAGTTTTATAAACTAAATGATTTGAGATACTAGCTTTTTACATAAATGAAACCATCAAAAGAATCCAACTTCGATAATGGTTTTGTCGTGTACTCACAAACCTCCTCTACTTGGTCAAAATCAATATCAGCTATAATTTCAGCACTAATATCGCTTAAGGTTTCATATTCTTTATTTCTAGGTGGGGTATCAAGGTAACATTTAATAAACAAAGTATGAGGCTCCTTTATACCTACAGCGATGGCCCTAAACGTCGGCAATATGTTACCTAAAACGGCACGCTTGCCTGATATCTCTAACATCTTTTTCAAATCATTTTTTTTCATAAGTTTTTTATGGTCTTGCAGGTACGATGTGTGCACCTGTATTGCTTGTTATCACAATTCCTTTTGTTGTTGGCATCGCAACGTTTGTAGTAGGATCTATGTAGTATCCTATATTTTGTCCAAAGTCTACTCTTGTTTTCACAGCATCAATCTTTTGTATTGATTTTACATTACCAGAGCTATAGTTATCCAACAAGGATTGCGCTTCACTCGTTAAGATACTCTTACCAAGGGTATAATTGTTGTGACCTTCAATATGCTTGCCTTGTTTACCTGCGTTAATAACTAGCTTTTCAGCATCACTTTTAAGATTAGTAATAGGCTCTGAGTTTGGTTCTGAAGGAATTTCCTCAGGACTTCCCCCAAGCCCCATAAGTATAGCTGCCCAACTTGTTGCTTCATAACTCCGTTTGGTAAAGTCTGCCCGTTCATCTTTTGAGAACGGATATTCCTTTATTTGGTCTCTATTAGCCTTGTAATTATTCCCTATTTTAGGCATGACAGCTGCGGAATGATCTCGTTTGACAACACAACATTTTTTATTATAACCATTAACAGTGTTAGCATATTGTTGATATGCGCCGTTCATGGCTGAACCTGTCAGCACCTCCATCCCATCCGGATCAATGTTCTTAATTGGATTATTCTCCCCGTAGTTATACGGACTCCACCGTCTGCTTATCTCGGCCAGTGGATCTATTACATTCCACCTACCAATCACCGGATCATAGAACCTCGCGCCGTAATCATACTCATCCGCTAAAGCCTCCTGTTTCTCTTTACCATTGTAAAGATATTTATTTTCGGTTGTATATCGGTATCGCGGTACATCTAAACCAAAAGCGTAATATTCGTCCTCCTGCAGCACCCTGGCCACACCACCATACTCATCCAGGGTAACCCTGGTATTGCCCAAATGGTCTTTAAGGTTGTATTGATATTTATAGGTACCGTCAGCAGCGTTCCTGACGGCAATACCTTCGTCGGTTGGTATAAAGTCAATAGCTCCGTTGGTGTATTGTATTCCGCTGATGTACTCGCGCGTGACGGTTGCGCTCCCAACGGTTTGTACCGATTTAAGCTTGGTGCCGGCTGCATCATACAAATACACCGCCGCGGTGGTGCCTGTAACGGTTAAGGGCAGGTTTAGCTGGTTATACGTTAACATTACTCCCCTGCGGCTATCCGTTAAAGCATTGCCGTTGACATCATAACTATAGCTCCCGGTCAGGCCTCCCGTGATACCCGCCAGTTGATTACTGATTCCGCCGTTAGCGTACGTATAGGTACTGGCGGTGCCGTTGGCACGCGTTAAAGACGTAATGTTACCTGCCTTATCATAGATGATTGCCTCATTCAGGTTGGCTGTACTCCCGGTGGTGCCGGTAGTGCCTATAATGTAAGCCGACTGATTGAGCCGGTTAAAACCATCGTAAGTATATTTAAACCATTTATTTCCTCCATAGCCGCCCGTGTACTCCTGTTCACTGATATTGCCGTTATATTGCGGCAGGCCGCCCCGAAGCGGCTGGCTATAGCGCAGCATAAGGTCAAATTTGTCGGCCTGCGCCCGGGTTAACCAGCCACGTTCGTTATAATTGTACGTAATGGTTTGCAGGAAACTGGCACCTCCATTGGTACTGTGAAGTTTCTTTTTAAACAGGTTGCCCAATTCGTCATACTGGTTTTGTGCTATCAGCGTGCGGGTGCCCATATTTATGGTTTCCCAGGTGTTTATCTTTCGGCCAGCCTGGTCATAAGTATACTCATTCAACACCTTTAACTGTTCTGCCCCTCCCACTTTATGGCTGCGGGTACTGGTGAGTACGGCACCGGTAAAATCGTAGGTATTGGTAATCTCATCATAATTACCCGCGTTTGGGGTACCGCCTTTATAGTGTTGTTTAAAGACTTTTATGCTTCTGCCCTCATCATCATAATAATTTACTGTCCAGAGCAGGTCGGTGGTGCCCAGCACATTGGTAAGGCTGGCGGTGGCCAGGCCCCTGGTCATACTGCTTGCTCCAGCCCCGCTGTAGGGGTAGGGATTTCCGCCCGGGAAATCATAATCATCATAATAATTAACGCTTAACGTAGTGTAGCCCGTTGAAGGAAAGGTATGTGTGGTATATCCGTTACCCGTGCTTATGCGGCTTTCCCAACTTGTGCCTAATTGTTGGGTTACACCAGCTTGCATAGTGGTACGGTAATCAATACCGGCGGTGCTGCCGGCGTGGGTATAAATACCTGTTATTACCGGGCGGCCCTGCGCATCATATTTAATAATATTCCATTCCTGGCCAGACTTGCCTCGTTGCACGGCGTCCTGCGTCATAACTAGCTGGTCCTGCCAGTTATACACCATATATTCCCAGCCTTTACCCGGTAGCTTTTTACCAATAAGATGATGATGATTATCATACTGGTACTGATAGCACAGGTTGTCTAATACGTTTTGATTGGGGATGCCGGCGACATCAGGATTTTCATTGGGCGGCAGTACAAAACGCAGATTGCCCACATCATCATAGATATAATAAGTGGATAAGGATTCAAGCAAGCTATGGGTACTTTGATTATAAGTAGTTGTACGCTTTAATATTATATGGCCCTTAAAATCGCTATAGGTAAACACAGCGCCGCTGGTTAAATAAGGCGGAGTTATCTCGTCATGCTGTGGTACATTTTCGTCCTCAGTCCTTATGCCGGTTAGTAATTCATGAGGATAAGTATTAAAAACCGTATCCCTGATAATTGTGTTGCCCGTTACCCGATAATAAACAATATTATCATCGCCTCCTATCGGGCTGCTGCGTTGCGTATGCCCCAAAGCCATCTTAAAGTCTTCTCCGGGCGCGCTGGTTTCACGTAGTGTTTGCAACGGGCTGTCATCATACCTAAAAGCTGTATAAGGCGTACTGTTTACCGGCACCGCATAATTGGCGTCAAGGCCGCTGTAAAAACCGATAGTTGCCGCATTATAACCCATTGACGTAAAGTTAAAACTGCCACGGGCCTGTACATAGGGCAGAAACTTGCGTACTTCAGCCCCCGTTGCAATATATTCTTTTTGTTGTATAATATCATTATAGCCGGATGTTATCTTTAACTGCTGAATCTCTTTTACACGGCCAAACTGATCGATGGTCTGGATCTCTACGTTTTCCTGATTGGCACCGTTTGCGCTATCAACAGGGTTAATTATACCTGGTACGCGCGGCGTATAGGTTATCACAGCATTCATCTCGGGTTTTATCTTAGTACCCACGTTGATGCCCGGTGCCATGCTTACATAAATATGAACAGCGGCACCTGTCGGCACGTAAAAGCCCGGCTTTAGCGTGATGCTGCGATTAGTTGTTAATTCTTTCTGATTTTGATACTTAGACACTTCGATATCCTGTTGCGCCAATGCATCAAAACTAACCAGCAACACCATTAGTATAACCAGCTTTATTTTTTTCAGGTTGCTCATATGATTAGTTTTGATTGCCAATTACGTATTGATATGCCTTGATAATATTGCCATTATGGTCCCTTATCTGTTTTAAACGCTGTGACTCATCATATTCATAATACAATGGCCTGCCATTGGCGTCAATAGTACAGGTTACTCCAATTAACGGATCATATAAATAGGTGTTCATCTGCGCCTCTTTGGGATAGAAACGTAATTCATCTATATATCCCGTGCCTGAAACAGTTAAAGAACCGGTAACATTGCTTACTTCTTGTTCGGCAAGCACCCAGTTGCCTAACGTACTTTTAACCACTGGCGCGCTAATGGCACCGCCGGTAACAATTACCACCGAACCGGATTTATACCAATAAGAAACTATATATTTTCCGCTTGGCGTTGCATTTACTTTGGTAATTGCACCCGACGTTAACGCGTAAGCTTTTTTACCTGATACAGCTGTTGTATCTATAATGGGATTGCCTGCATATATCCAGTTGCAAGTATCCTTGGTTTCAAAACTGGTATAAGCTACGTCGGCACTTATAAAATTATATTTACCGCCAATATTTGTATTGGTTACATTGCCGGCATTGGTGATTTTAGCTATAGGAAACTGATTGTTGTAACCCCACAAAACGATATTTGATCTACCACCGTTTTCGGCGTATTGGTGTACCTGGCCCTTAAAATAGGTGTCATAACTTACCTGTTCCTTGTAAATAGTGGTATCTATAGGTACACCAGTATAATGCATAACATCCAAACTGGGAAGAGCGGTTCCCCAGACATCAGGCGGGTTAACTTTATAAGTTTTTTCGGGCACAATGGCGTCATCTACAATTTGAAAGGTATTTGCAATCCCATCTATTGGTTTGGTACTTCCGGAAACACCAGACTTCAAACTGGTGATTTCCATCAGCGGCTCATCTAAACCCATTCTTGTACGATCCATTACTCTTGCCAATTCAACATTAGGAAGACCCATTTTTAAATAATCGTACACATATATCCGGGTAGTTATGACAGAATCAGCCCCGGGCTGCCCAACTAGCTTAGGTTTCGACGTTGTGGCAATGCGTGTTGGCAGCATATGATCTTTGTTACCATAGAAATAATTAGTGAACGTAGTCGTGTTATTGACAAAGTCATGGGTGGTCTCTTTTATTTTTTTCATGTTATAAGAGAAGTTGTTAAGGTCCAACATTCTAACAGCATATTTGAAGGGATAATCAACTGTCTGTCCTAATCCCTGATCAAAATAATAGCTTCTGGTTAAAAAATCCATTGCTCCATGTTCACTTGTTTGAAATTCAGAATTAAAGGCCGCATCAATCCCATTAACCTGCGGTCCGCCTGCACCGCTGCCTATGAGGACCGGTGCGTCATAAAGCCCGAGGTATCCTGTAGTTGTGGGCGCCGGGCCAGAGGCCTGTCCCATTAGAGCTGCGTACACATTTATCAAATGATGCTCGGCAGTTTGAGGTGATTGAAAGAATTGAAACTGATAATCTGTACTTTGCACCTCCATATCATTATTATCAAATTTGCAAATACTGTAAATGCCCGCCCCCGTTTCTGGCGAAAACCCCATATTATTAGAAAAATAAGGCGCAAAAATTGGGGGGCCGGGGTAGCTGGCGCTGTTGTAAGAGGGCTCTGCCATCTGGCTGTTTTTATATGGATTAAAAAAACTCCCCGCGGCTACGTAGGGGCTGACATAGCCCGCGGATTCATATGGATCAAATAAGGGCAGATTATTATAATATACTGTTTTACCATGAGTATTGGTAGAAACGCCATTTGTTATATCCTTAAGCAGTATTTCTGTAACGGAAGGGTACATCACATAACTGCTGTTGTATTGCACCAAGTCATTAATAGGATGCGAAAGCTCTATCATATTCTTTACGTAAGTATAAGTACTAAGATTTAAGGGAGAGTCATAATAATAAGCGGACAGATTACTTAATATGACATACGGCACCGTGGCCTGGCCATAGCCATTACTTTCTCCCACAGCATTTGAACCGTTGGGAAGAGCATTTCCATATTTGTAAATTTTCTTAATTGTAGCTTCCGCGGTATTTACTCCATAATACAAACTTTCATGTCCCCTTTTTTCAGTTATAGACTTAACTCTAATCCCTCCCCCTGCAACAAACCTGGTCCCGGCGACGCTATTACCAGGCAAACCGGAATTTTCTATATAACTGAAAGTATGGGATTCGTATTCATATTGAAAAAGGGCACCGGCCGGTGTCTTAATACTTGATAGTGTGCCACTCTCAGCCGCGAAAAAATTATAACTCCTATCGGCAAAATTTAACTTATATCTAAAAATATTAGGGTGTACTGGATCGGGGTCAGAGTTTATACCACCATAATAATCAATAGCTTCCGGGCGGGTATACTTTATTTCGTTTCCGATTATTGGATAGTGTGGAAATAACTTTACTGCCAAAACTGAATCCGGGCGCTCCAGAAGGGTTTTGTTAGTGTCTTTTCCATTATAAAAACCCCATCGATCCTGGGCACAGCTCCCTGAGTTAGGTACTATGGGTAAGTTGGAATAGGCGTAAGTAAACTCCCAAAAATTCTGAAATATATTTTTATCGTTATAAATTTTTATAGCGTATAGGTAATGTCCGTACCTAACATCGGGATTATACAAAAATTCATATCTCTTTATTAAGGATAACGTGTTGTTTTCTTTTTTGAAAATTCTAATATTGTTCAATACATCTCGTCCCAATATGTCGTCTCCATAATCAAACACTACCATACCGGTAGAAAAATCAATGGTATCCAATATAGAATGATCTACATACTCAGTTACCGATTTAGAGACCATTGGCTCCATTACGTTGTAATACTTATCATTTTCAACAGGGTAATATCCCCCATGACCTAGGCTGTTTTCACCTACTTTTCTATATAGTGGAAGAGATTCGCTGACATTTGTTCGGGTTTTTGCCGTGCGCCTTGCTATGTAATTATAATTAGCTAAATGCTGGTATTTAAAGTTAACAACGTCTTTAAATCTGGTAGATATTATGCTATGTAAATCATAATCCGACCAGGTTATTGGGTAATGGTCTATCAATAAATAATCATATTGTAGTGAATTCGTAGCACTTCCGTCATAGTTAATTTTTTTTGTTGTTTTTTTGGTGTCACCAGTAGTAAACGTATATTTTAGGCCATCTGTAGTAATTATAGTATCTTGACCTTTAATTTTAATAAGCGGATCATAAGGGAAGGTGAGTCCGTTCTGAGCGTAAGTTCCTCCGCCATGCGGCAAAATATAAGTATAGGTATCCCAGGCATTATCAACCTTCCCGTCTATAATAGAATGCAGTAGATTCTGATCGTGTGTATTTCCAGTCGGCCCATAATTAAACGGCTCCGGAATAGACCCTTGTCGAATACCATAATCTAAATGATCATTCATGCCCTGAACATTGGTTATAATTTTGCCCCCAGCGCTAAGTTCCCAACCCATCCCGGCAGGCCCGGCTTCCTGGCCCACCTTTAAACCGGTGGCTGAATAATTTAAGGTAATAGGCACTGAAATATCGTTTACCTTGATTTCATATAGAGGAATCCCTATTTTAAGCGTGCCGGTAGACATATCTACATTATCAAGACTGGCGCCATTTAAAAAGTCGTTGGCTTTTGGTGCATTGCCTATTAATCCCATAGCACGTTTGTTGTAAGATACTTGTGCTGATCCTTCTAAACTTATCCCACATAGCAGGAGAATAGAAAACAGGTGAAACTTTACTTTCATAATTATTTACAGGTTTAGTTTTTTGTGATAGTTATATTAGACGGCTTCTGCCGCAAATCCTTCAGGTCTTGGAATATTTATTATGCTAAATTAGATTAAGGTAGTTTCTTCAAACCAGTGTGCTAAAAGAGCCATGATGGCTATGCCAACGTTGCCGCCTGTAATATAATAAGAGCCCGTTGGTGGGTAACAGGCACCACTGGGCTTAAAAAAACAGGACTGTAGCAAATACCACAGCAAACGTTGTAAAGATTTTTTCATGGTAAGATTAGTTTTTAAGGTTGGTTAAAGCTATTACCTGTTGCTTTAGTTCATTTATCTGCGCTTGTTGGTTTTCGTTTTTCTTGTTTTCTTCTATCAAATACAACGTCAACTCCTCCACTTTCTTTAGCAGCTTGGCATTCATATCGCCCAGGCTAAGGCCGTCTTTTGCAACCTGTTCGGCTGATGGCATTTCGGGCAGGTGATGGTTTTGATCGACGTAAGTTTTTACTTCGAGTAGGGTAGACAGATGATAGGTAGGTTTGAAAACGTAATCGGGCAAAACCTTCATATCTACAATTACCTCCTGGGAGTGAATTGTTCCTTTTACGGCTAGTTTAGCATTTGGACTTGTTGTGCCGATGCCAACGTTACCATTATAAAGCCACGTCATAACGTTTTGATCTGGCACATTGGTTATGTTAGCTGCACCATTTAAAAATAGATCTAATTTGGAACCCCATACATTTGGCCCTCCATGACCAATTCTAAATTCGGCGCTTTCAGGGTAAGAATAATTAGGTGTTCCTGCTCTGGAAAATTTCAAAACGGATTTTGTAGGGGCGGCAATATTATTTGGCTTGCTATCGGATGCCTCTAAAATTTCCAAACTAGAGCCCGGATTTGTCGTTCCAATACCAACGTAGCCACCAGCATTGTAGGCTATTCCGACAGTTACCGAGTTCCATTGTGCGTATGAAAAATGAAAAATTGCGAATATCGCAACGAGAGTTGTGTAGATTTTTTTCATGATAAGGTTAGGTTATTAGATCGTCTAATAAATTAAAGCAAGTAATGTTTTTCTTATTAAGGAACCAAGGGGTTTGTGTTAATTTTTTATTTTCTTAGCCAATTGATTAATCTGTTGTTGTAAAGATTGATTTATCTGTTGTTGTTCAGTTAACAGTTTCTGTTGATCAGTTGCTTGTTTATCTTTCTCTAGAAGGTATAAAGTTAACTCTTCTACCTTCTTCAATAGCAAACGATTCGTCTCGCCCAGGTCTAAGCCGTCTTTAGCAACCTCCGCCGCTGAAGGCATATCAGGCAAATGATGGTATTTATCAATGTAGATTTTCACTGCTGTTAGTGAGGGTATATTATAATTGGGTTTAAATACGTAATCCGGCCAGTTGTTTATTTCGACCTTTACTTGTTTTGAGCGTATATTGCCGTTTACAGAAAGTTCTTCATGTGGAGTAGTTGTGCCAATTCCTATTTTTCCGTCCGGTAGAATCGTGATTGCGGAAGTATTGTTAGTACAAATAGTTACCGGAGTTGCAGTCTTTGTTCCTATCAGCATTCCCGACACCGTAGTTCCATCTGCGTAAAGTACTGCGCTATTAGCCAAAGGAGCTCCAAATAGGGTTCCCGGATAAGATGAGCCAAATACTGCATGGTGAAAGGCACTGTTTGCTCCATTATCGTTTTGGGCTTGTAGTTGAGCAAAGCCATTAATTGATCCTGTTTTGACCAGCGATGTAACGGGTGCTGTAGAAGATTCAACATCTAACAGTGCGGAGGGACTGGTTGTACCAATACCAACATTGCCGGAGTTTGGGTTGTAAATATTATTGCCGCTAGGAGTCCAAGTAGTTTGCGCGTAAGAAAACCGAGCTATTGCAAATACTGCGACGAGTGCGGTGTAGATTTTTTTCATGATAAGGCAATGGGTGTTCTATAATCTTATTTTTTGTTGGTCAATTTATTGATCTGTTCCTGTAATGATTGGTTAATTTTTTGTTGGTTGGCTAATTGTTTACTTTGTTCTATAAGGTACAAGGTTAATTCCTCCACCTTTTTAAGTAGCTTCAAATTCATCTCACTCAAATTTATCCCGTTCTTTTCTATGTCAGCAGCTGATGGAATTTCCGGTAAATGGTGATTATCATCTAAATAGGTTTTAAGTTCAGTTAATTTAGGCAGTTTATAGGCTGGTTCAAAAACGTAGTCAGGCGGTGGTACGGTGGCTGTAACTTTTACTTCCGTTGAGTGAATGGTGCCATTAACGGTTAACTTAGCGTCTGGTTGCGTCGTGCCGATCCCGACGTTGCCGTTACTGAAAAGTGTCATGATCGGATTTCCGGAAGTGCCCTGAAACTGATGAAAGGCATTGGCCTGGTAAAAAGACTGCCCGGAACCTACATTGTCGACTAATAGATAGCCATTGGCCCCTACAGCTGCCAGCGGCGTGACACCGGCACCGGCTAAAATATCTAATTTCCTTCCCGGGTTAGTCGTACCAATACCGATGTTACCACTGGAGCCTACAATGCTTAGAAAGTCTTTGGAGTCTGTAATATCCCTGATGGCAAATGTGCCGTTTACCGTTGTACCGTCACCCATTGCCCATTTCTTCCCTCCATATGCGGTTCCATCAAATTGGTAAGCAATACCGGAACTACTACTTGCGGTTACGTTTATAGTATTTCCGACATCTAGCTTGAACGATGGGCTTATAGTTCCGATACCGACATTGCCTGTATTTAAAATAGACATCGCCTCATTAAAAGTAATTGGATTGCCTGCTGTGCCACCTGTATTGACGTTGAAAGCTATACGGTTTCCGATAAGCCCGCCAAGACCGATGAAATAAGCTACATCATTTGCTTTGTAGTTGTAAGTATTCGCCGCACTTTGGTAGTTGACGTTATATGATATCCCCGGGTACCCCGATCCTGATCCTCCAATGTTTACAGGTATTACTCCAAAGTTAGATTGTCTCCCAACTACGTCCAAAGTAACACTTGGATTAGTAGTTCCAATGCCAACGTAGCCAGCATTGTAGGCTATTCCGCCGGTTACCGGATTCCATTGTGCGTATGAAAAATGGGGAATTGCGAATGTCGCAACAAGAATTATATAGATTTTTTTCATGATAAGGTTGTAGTGTTGTGTTAGCTTAAAGGTAGTTATAATAATGGAAGAGGCAATAAATAGCAGTTTTAAATTTCGTGACAAATTAATTGCTGACCAGATAAATCAGATTTAAGGTACGATTTACTTTCAGGCTGGCCTTATTTATCGATTGTAAGTTTAGTTATCGCTGCTTCCAAAGCCGTTATGCGGTCTTCTTGTTGCTTGTTTTGTTGCTTCTGTTGTTCTTTTAATTGCTTGTTTTCTTTGGCCAGCATTTGAATTTCCTCTTTTTGGTCTATTGCGTATAAGGTTAACTCTTCGATTTTCTTCATTTGTAGCTTAACCATTTCACCCAAATTAATACCGTTCTTCATAACGTCAGCTTCAGCAGGCATTTCAGGTAAATGATGATTTTGACCGATATAAGATTTCACATAGGAAAGTGTTGGGAGAGCATAGGTTTTATCAAATACAAAGTCACTCCACCCGGTCATGTCTACTTTTACTTCCTGGGTATGGATGGTGCCTTTTACGGCTAGTTTGGCATCTGGGGTTTTTGTACCAATTCCGACGTTACCGCTGGAATAAATACCTGCGGCTTCGATAGCGGCATTAATGCTGCCAAAAACGACAGTATGACCAACAGGAATACCAGATATCGCTGTTGGGTTATTGTAGTATGTCGGTATAGACGAATTGCCATCTAGCGTGAGCGTATAAAATACGGTTTCAGTCGATCCTGAACCATTATATAGGTTGACCATATTGCTTCCTCCGCCTAGGGCTGTACTACCTGATTCTATTAAATTGAATGGTGCTGTACCACCATAGTATTGACCAAAAGAGCTCAGCGAAATAGAACTGGAGAGACCCTCGCCCATTATACTGACAGAATAAGTTGCTTGCGTTACCGAACCCGCAAAAGTCGAGTATATACTTAAAATACCTCTTACAGCTACACCATAATGTCCCGCTGGTATACTCATCACGTTGACGTAACTCCCTGGCGCAATCACGGCTGTCCATGTATGTGAATACAGCCCTGATGCGGCGGTTAGAACTGTTCCGACATTTACTTGTCCCGTATTGTTATTATAAATGTCCGCGCCGCTGAAAGCCCATTGCGCATAAGAAAACTGAATTAATGCAAATATTGCAACTAGAGTTGTGTAGATTTTTTTCATGATAAGGTTATACGATGTACCCTTCAAAGGTAATCAACGATGCTCAAAAAACAAAATGACCAAATATATTGATCTACCGGCGTTTTCTGTACCCCGCCAATACTTAAAATCGAAGACCAAACGTCCGGTAATTATGGATGTCGACAGGCTATCCGGATATATGTTGTAGTATCAGGGCAATAGTATATATGCTTCTCTCCTACCTATGCATTGTCAAAACGTTATGTTAATCAAACAGACAGCCCCAAATGCGAAGCTATTGTTGATAATATGTTTATATTAGCTGACAAACTTATTCCTTATCATCATGAAAAAAATTATTCTGGGCGTCATTGCCCTGGCATTGACCCTTCCTGCTTCTGCACAATGGACGAACCTCACTAATATTAACAACACCAATACCGGCAATGTGGGCGTGGGGAAAAACGCACCTACCGTTTTACTAACCGTCGGTAACGATAACGGGAACGGAACCACCGATTTGCAACGCCCCTTGGCGCTGGTGAACGGAGCCAGCTTATCACCTGCCAACGGTAGTGCTGTGGGTCTCGCTTTTGCCATAGGCAATAACAACAACCCTGCGCAGAAGCTCGGAACGATCGATGTGTTCAATGAATATTTCAATATCAATGCGAGTATGCGTTTTTCAACCGTGACAGGCAGCAGCCTGACCGAAAAAATGAGAATCGATGCAACGGGCAATGTGGGTATCGGGACGACTAACCCTGGAAGGAAATTAGATATTTTAGCCAGTGCCGGTGTCACGCCGCTGGCAGCTGTAGGGGCCAATGGCTATTTATTAATCGACAATGTAGGTTCCGGGCAGTCCTTTTACCAAGCCAATGCCTTTCATCAGTTTCAGGGCACTTCCGGAAATCCGATCATGACACTTTTCAGTACCGGCAATGTCGGTATCGGCACGACGCAACCAGACGCTAAGTTAACCGTCAACGGCACCATTCATTCAACCGAAGTAAAAGTAACCGCCACTGTACCACCACCTGACTACGTTTTTGACCCAGCCTATAAACTGCCTAAATTAAGTGAACTTAAAACCTATTTGGATGATAATCACCATTTACCGGAAATTCCTTCCGCGTCTGACATAGAAAAGAACGGGATAAATTTGAGTGAGATGAATTTGAAGTTGTTGAAGAAGGTGGAGGAACTGACTTTATATGCCATAGAAGCAAAAAAAGAGAGTGATGAATTAAAGAGCCAAAATGCAAAACTGAAACAAAGTCTCGAAAACATAAACGTAATTCTTAGTAAAAATCATATCCAATAATTATGAAAGCGTTAAAAATCATTGTCATTATTAGCAGCGTCAATTGGTTTGCCTGGGTCAAAATATAAGCTTACCTACTGTTTTGCCACCCTCGCCGCAGTCAAACGCTTGATACAATATAACTCGCCTCAAATTGGCTTAAGCACAGGGCACGCTTCGGCTTTCCATCTATTATTTGATTTGAAGGATCGTGATTTTAAGCTAGCGATCAATTTAAAATATTCAACTAATGGGGTTAGGGTTGACGTTCAAGATGTAAGATTGGCTACAAGTTATAATACAAAGCCGGATAAATTTAATTTAACGCCTATATACCTACAACTACAGCGGCAACCAACTAATCCGGTAACCGGTTTAACCAGTAGTGCTTATACTTATGATGCTAATGGCAACACCAAATATGGTGCTCGCAACAGTAAGGCATTTGCTTATAACCAGCTTAACCTGTCGCAAACAGTATTGGCAAATGCTTTAGTTTAACTTATGCCTATGCTGCCTCAGGGGCAAAAGCTGCGAAAGACATTATATAATTTATGCTTATTGCTATTTAACCTAGGTGCAGCAATGGCAATTCTAACAAGTCGGTTTAATTTAACTGGAATATTTATTAATATTCCATATCAATTAAAAATAAAAGTTCTTAGATTTAACGTTAAATCTAAACATGAAAATAAAGCCTGCCTACCTTACACCGGTAATTTTATTTACCATTGCCACATTGGTATCCGCTTGTAAGGATATTATGGAACCCTCTCTTAGTAAACGAATCATTGTTGCAAAAGCACCCGGAAATCAATATCAAAGTCCTAGTTACACCGTTAACTTTTGGTGGGATGAGCTGGAAGATGCGTTAACATACCGACTACAGGTAGTAACACCCAACTTTAATAACATTGCTGGTTTAGTCCTCGACACTATAGTTAAGAGCAACAAATTTACCTTTAACCTTAAACCGGGCAATTACGAATGGCATGTGCTGGCACAAAATGGAAGCTCGCAAACACCATATAGTTTTCCTAAAGGCTTTACAGTATTAACAACGTCTATTACTAGCCAGTCTGTTCAATTAACCTCACCGGCAAATAATTTTTTAACCAACCAGCCCGCCATTATTTTACAATGGGGTAACCTTTACGGAGCAACTAAATATCATTTAGAAATTGATACCAATAATTTTATTAATGAAAATGCCCTTGTTTACGATCAATCTATTCCGGGTCAACAGGTAAATTTCAACTTCCCAAAAGATCAAATTTATCAGTGGCGTGTTCGTGCAGAAAATGATACCGCAAAAGCACAATGGTCTTCAATCAACAGCATTACTTCTGACCACACACCGCCGACTCAAGTTGTGTCTATTGGACCTGGAAATAACCAGCAAATAAGTTTGCCGGCAGCTTTACAATGGAATTCAGTTCCATCAGCTTCAAAATATAAATTGTACGCCTACAAAAGCGATTCAACAACTACTTATAATTCGAACTTCCCGATTTTATTAAGTACTACCAGTTACAGCTTTAATTGGGGCGCTATCGGCGAACGGGTATACTGGAAAGTTACAGCCATTGATGCGGCGGGTAATGAGGGTCAGGCTAGCGTTTTAAAAAGCTTCGTTCTAAAATAGTTTCATAATTATGAAAAATAAAAAGTTTACCTATTTATTGGGTTTTCTGGTTTTAATAGTTTGGGGAATTATTATTTACCGTATTATTGACTCAGCGACCGGTAGTGAAACCGGTACGTCTGTTATTGAAAGCAAGATAACTAAGGAACCGTTTAATGACTATACTATTTCTAAGGACACCACGCACCTTTTGTTAAATTATAAAGATCCGTTTGGCTTGAAAAAACAAAAGGATACGATCCGAACCATTGGTAAAAAGTCCTTCGCACCTAAGATAGCGTCAAATATTGCGAAGCCGCTCCTTAATTGGAGTTTTATTAAATACTCGGGCTACATTCGCAACCCGGGATCTAAAAAGCTGGTTGCGGTAGTTAATATTAACGGCAAAGCCATAATGATGTTAGAAGGTGAAACAGCCGAACAAGTAAAATTGATCAAAAATTTACAAGACTCAATAAAGGTATCCTTTAATGGAAAAACTGCCTTTATAAAAATGCTTTAAACGTTATGAAAAACATATTACTATTATTCCTGCTTGGTACTACCTTTTCTGTTACCGCACAGAAAATACCGGATTACGGGTTTAATAAAGTGCGGATCTCGGCAGGTGATAAAGTGATACAGGCAGAACTAAAACCTGTTGCTTCAACCCCTTCTGTAGAAACGGACCGGTTTTATTACTGGTATAGCAGTAATATTATTCATAGCACACAAGGCGGCTTTAGTGGAAAACTGCTAAACGGCAAATACACGGAATATTATCTAAATAAAAACATACAAGAAGAAGGTGTTTTTAAAAAGGGCCTAAAAGACAATATCTGGAAAAACTGGGATGAAAGCGGCGTACTCACTCAGATTTATACCTGGAAGAATGGTATCAAAACCGGCGAATTTAGCTTATTTTACCCTAATGGTAATTTAAAACAGACCGGTAACTATAATAATAATTTATTAGACGGAAAGGTGAAATCCTATAATGAATCCGGGACCGAAACTATCACAACTTATCATAAGGGGACTTTAGTTGTTAATAAGCCTTCCAAATTCTGGGAGAAGCTTAACTTTTTTAAAAAGAAGGCTAAAAAAAACGCTAAACAATAATGCTAAAAGCCTCAGCCCTATACATTGTAATTGTTATCGCGCTGGTCATAGGGCTACTTTGTTCTTCATTAATTGTTGTGGCCTATTTTTATCGGTTACAATATCAGCGAACCTTCAGACAGGACCGGTTACAGAATAATTTAAACTCGGGCATTAACATATTGATTGCTGCGCCGGGTGATGATCTTACTAATGAAAAGACATTTAGTCTGTTTGGCGGAGAGGCTGATTCGGTCTCGCTAAAAAAAACAGCCTGGGGATTGTATGATGTCGGCCTTTCCAAGTCATTTATTCAAAAAGACAGTCTATATAAAGCCTTTTTAATTGCCAATGCCATTGACTCAACCAAATGGGCGGCATTATATATTATTGATGAGGACAGGCCACTTTCAGTCAGTGGGAAGACAATACTGAAAGGTGATGTATATATTGCCAAGGCTGGCGTCAAAGGGGCTTATGTGGATAACAAAGGCTATCAAGGCGATAAACGACTAGTTCAAGGCAAAATACTGAATAGTAATAAAGAGCTTCCTTCGCTAAATGCGGGGCGGTTAAAACGGATCGAACAATACTTTAGTCAATCTGGAAGCATAAATAACGATATCTTAAGAAAAGATACTTTGAACAATTCCTTTTTAACAGAAACTTATACTGCGCGGTTCGGAAAGAAGGTGGAGACACTTCAAAATATAAATCTTAACGGCAATATCATTTTATTTTCAGACACAACTTTAACTATTGAAAACACCGCGCATTTAGATAACATAATGATTTTTGCCAAGGCGATAGTAGTAAAGAGTGGTTTTAAGGGTACATGCCAGCTTTTTGCTACTGATTCTGTTTCCATTGGACGTGATTGTGTCTTTAACTATCCGTCCAGCATAAGCGTTAGCCGGTTTCAGCAATCCAAAACACGTTCGCCAATGTTATTAAATGTTGGCGAAAACACCAGCATATCAGGCGTGCTATTTACTTATGACAAATATTATGACCGGGAAAAACAAGCTCTAATTGATCTTGGAAAAAATGCGGCTATTACAGGACAGGTATATTCACAGGGAATGCTTGGTCTTAAAGACGGCATTGTAATAAAAGGATCTGTTTTCACCAACAGATTTCTTTACCAAAGTAGTTTCACCCGTTACGAAAACTATATTATTAATACAACTATAAATTCAACAGCTTTATCTCCTTATTATCTGGGCAGTGACCTGATACCGGTATCAGCTGGCGAAAAAAAAATATTACAGTGGCTGGAAACAAATTAACATATCATAAAAGTATTAAAGCCTCCACTATACTTGAGGTGATCATTTCTATGATCATTATACTTTTGGTGTTTACCATTGCAATGATGATATCTGCCAATGTAATGCGGTCGTCCCTATCCGTAAAGAAGGTCGCAGCTCAGGCAGTATTACATGAAATACTTATTAAAGTTGAGCAAGTTAAAGAACCTGCGTCCCAAATCTATACTGTTGACGAATTTAGAATTGAGCAAGAAATAAAACCTGATGCTAATTTCCAAAACTTACTGGATGTCCATCTCACAGCCTATGATACAAACCAGGAAAAACTTGCCGAACTGCAAAAGATTATCATTAATAAAAATGAATAAGCACAAGGTAAAAGCTTTTACAATTATGGAGGTGACCGTTGCTATGTTAATAGCTTCGATAGCGATAGGCATTACCTATACGATTTATACAATAGTCGCCAAATCATATAGTGTTTATAATGTCAGGAGCAACAATACGGCCGTTTTGATACGTCTAGATGAACTATTAAAAAATGATTTTGAACATGCTGACAGAATCCTAAAAACGCAAAACGGCATCACATTAAAAGGTCCGGGCAAATTGGTCAATTACGAAATTGAGTCAGATTTTATAGTTAGAACAGCCGGGATAACAGATACTTTTAAAGTTAAAACTCAGGAAATTAATACAAGCTTTGAAAATGCACCGTTAACTGAAATTAACAGCGACGAAGAACAAAACCGGATAGACGAATTACAAATGATGGTGTTGTTTGAAGACAAAAAAATTCCCTATCATTACTTCAAGCAATACTCTTCCACCAACCTTATGCAGCGAAATACAAATGCCGTCAATTGATCTAAATAGATTTGAAGCCAAGAAGGTGAGTAGACCTGTCAAGCAAGCAAAAAGCGATGGCCTGCTTGCTTTATTAAGTCGCGACCTGAGTTTTGGCAAAAAAGAGCTGGACGATAAAAAGAAGGAATACTTATACCTTGAACTAAGCTCTTTATTACAAGCCGGCATCAATTTAAAAAGCAGCTTTGAACTAATTACAGCGGATCAACAAAAAGTAAAAGACAAAGAACTTTTTATTACGATTCAGCAAGCCGTTTTAAACGGGACGACATTCTCTGTAGCGCTACAACAAACGAGCAAATTTTCTCTTTATGAAGTATATAGCCTTCAGATTGGTGAAGAAACCGGTAAGCTTATAGAGGTATTGCAGGACCTTGCTAAATTTTATCAGAACAAGATTAAACAACGTCGCAAAATCGTAGCTGCATTAACTTATCCTTGTGTAGTAATGACTACTTCGCTGGGTGCTGTTTTTTTTATGCTAAAATTTGTGGTACCGATGTTTGGCGACGTATTTAGACGTTTTGGCGGAAAGTTACCCTGGATAACGGAAAAGATAATGGGTGTCTCGCAGGCACTGGAGAATAATTTTTTTCGATTTGTCAGCTTACTGATATTGCTCGCCGCATTTATTATAAGCGCCAGGAAAACAGAACCATTTAGAAGAATATCCTCCAAACTATTATTGCGGACGCCTTTAGTGGGTAATCTTGTACAAAAAATATACCTGGCGCGATTTTGTAATTCTATGCGGCTGTTGATCAACGCCCGTCTTCCATTATTGCGTGCCATTGCGCTTATTAAGCAAATGATAGCGTATTATCCCATTGAATCGTCGCTTCAAAAGATTGAAGATGATATCATGAACGGTAAGTCACTTTATCAAAGTATGCAGCAGTTTAATATCTATCCTTCTAAAATGATCCAGCTGGTTAAAGTGGGCGAAGAAACCAATCAGCTTGACTACTTTTTTGGAAAAATATCTGAGCAGTACCTTGAAGAGGTTGAATTTAAAACAGCTACTATAAGTAGTATGATGGAGCCACTGATCATAATATTCCTTGGTTTAATTGTTGGCGTTATTTTAGTATCCATGTATTTGCCTTTATTTCAAATGAGCAATAGCTTCCAATAACTGATACTTAATAATTTTATAAATTTCGATTTGATATCGCTTAAATAACTGTTAGCTTTAGTGATAATATTTTTACATGAAAACCTATAACACCTTATTAACAAAACGTCTTAAAGCTTATACACTTACCGAGATATTGGTAGTGCTTGTTATTATTGGTATCTTGGTTTTATTGGCTCTGCCCAATCTGTTGCCCTTAATTACCAAAGCCAAAAGCACCGAAGCCAAAGTCCAGTTGGAACATGTCCAAACACTTGAGAAAAACTATTTTTACGAGCATTCCAAATACTCCAAAGATCTTACTGAAATAGGTTTTATTCAAGAGCCTTTAAGTACAACCAGCAAAGACGGCAGGGCTAATTACCAGATCTCGATTTCAAACGTCACTATTAATACGTTTACGGCCCGTGCGACCGCAGTGGTGGATTTTAATGGCAATGGGACCTTTAATGTTTGGGAAATTGACCAGGACAAAACCTTAAAAGAAGTAACCCCGGATTAATGTGTTATTGATAAAAATTCTTACACTAACGGTACTGTTGTTAATTTTTTTGCAGGATATACTAAGCAGATCTGTTTATTGGATCCTGTTCCCGATATTAACTGCTTTGTTCATTGCAATACGTTTATTGTTGCACCAATTTGGATTTGACACCTGGCAAGCAATCTTAATTAATGTTGCTTTTTTAGCCCTGCAATTACTATTGGTGTCCGCGTGGTTTTCATTTAAACATGGTAAACAGATCAACATTATGACTGATCTATTGGGTTGGGGAGATGTCTTATTTTTGTTAGCTACCACGTTTTATTTATCCGTTCTTAACTTTTTATTTTTTTATATCACCAGCTTAATCGCCGTCATCGTATTATGGTTTTTATGGAAGGGCATTGGCCGTAAAAAAAACAAACATATACCTATGGCCGGTTTTCAGGCGGTATTTTTTATGGCATTTTTAACAAATGATTGGTGGCTAATGCATTTAAATATCATGAATGATGACTGGCTGCTTCACCTTATAGTGAAATGAACCTGACCGAAGAAATTGTATTATCTACAGACAATGTCCACTTGCTCACAAAAGACCAGGCATGGCATTATCGGGTTTTACCTAAAGATAAATCGGCTGACCAATTTATTCTTTATTGCGAAAACTCGGCAGATGCGGAAGCATTGTCAGCCGAATTAGAAATACTACTTGGGATAACTGTTAGGCTTGAGCCGATAGCCGTCGAGTTGATAGCCCGGCTACTCTCCAAATACTATATAAAAGATAACGCGATACAAGGCTCGGCCCAATTACAGGGAAATAACGCGGATGACTTCCTGATTAACTTGATACAGGAAGCCAAGAACCTAAAAAGTAGCGATATCCATATAGAAAGCTATGAAAATAAATGCCGGGTGCGTATCCGCATTGATGGGATGATGGTTGAGCGTTATCTGTTAAAACGTGATGACTATCCGGCCCTTATTAATAAGGTAAAAATTATAGCTAATCTTGATATAGCCGAAAAGCGTTTGCCGCAGGATGGACGGATCAATTTTAAATATAATGATCAGCAATTTGATATTAGGGCGTCTGTCTTGCCGACCTTGCATGGAGAAAAAGTTGTTTTACGCCTTTTAAATAACGATGCAACGGATATAGATCTGAATAAGCTGGGATTTTCCGCATTTGATTTAGAAAACTATTTGCAGGCCGCTAAAAAGCCAAACGGCATTTTGCTGATCAGCGGTCCTACCGGGTCGGGTAAAACTACCACACTATATGCTACCCTTAAACTTTTAAATAAAGAAACCAGAAATATATTAACCATTGAAGATCCGGTGGAATATACTTTGGAGGGGATAAATCAAGTTCCGTTAAAAGAATCAATTGGTTTGACATTCGCGGCGGCTTTACGGACATTTCTACGACAAGATCCAGATGTGATTATGGTTGGGGAAATAAGAGATACGGAGACTGCAAATATGGCCATCAGAGCCGCTTTAACAGGGCATTTGGTACTGTCGACTATTCATACCAATTCGGCCTGGGGCACCGTGTCCCGGTTAATAGATATGGGCATCCCTCCTTTTTTGGTTGCCAATACTTTAAACACAACGGCCGCACAGCGGCTTGTGAGGTTACTATGCCCGCACTGTAAAAAGGAGGCTGGATTTAATAACAGCCTTTATCCTAAGCAATTTAAACCTTATGCCAAAGTAACTACCCACTTTATTGCACACGGTTGCGAGGAATGTTATTACACTGGTTATAAGGGCCGGAAAGCAGTTTATGAAGTTATCCCTATCGACCAGGAATTAGCTTTTGAAATTAAGAATGAAAACATGTATATTCAAGAGCTTTTGAAAGAAAGAGGAATTCAAACACTGGCAGAGAATGCTTTCAATTTATTTAACGAAGGCTTAACATCCATTGATGAAATTTATCCTCTTTTGTTTAACTACTAAACCTTATGTATAAAAAATTAACCTGGACCATATTTATTATTTCGTTGTTTTTATGTCCGGTAAAGATGCTGGCCCAAAAAGTCGACCGCATACAAATCATACAGCAACGGCTGGAAGATATTTCTGTGTCAGTACCCGGCATAACGCAAAACGTAAATCTGCAATTAAATAACGTACCTTTTCGTGACTATATTAATGCGCTAAATAAGGCAAATAAGCTTAGCATAAGTATTGACCCTCAACTAACCTTTGTGGTGTCCGAAACATTGAACAATGTTCCTGCAGCCAATGTTCTGGCATTTCTGGCTAAAAAATACAACCTTGATATAAACACAGTGGGATCAATTATTTATATCACGCCATACATAACGCCGGTTCAAATAGTGCCAGCTCTAGCTAAAGATATAAAGGTTAAGTACAGCCAATTAGAGAACACGTTATCGCTTGATCTGGATAATGACAGCCTTGACGCAGTCGCAAAAAAAATATCCATTGTTTCAGGTAAAAACGTGCAAGTTCCTATTGCTATGCAAAGCAAAAAGGTTACCGGCTTTTTTGCGACTGCACCATTTGATGCCGCACTGGAAAAACTGGCTTTCGTTAATGAGATTAAAATGGTAAAAACCAGCGATAATTTCTACCTGTTTCAACCACTTGACCCTGACGAGCAATTATATATCAACGGAGATAAGAATACGTCCTCAAAAAGAACGTACAAGCCTGCTAACGGTATGCCAAATAACGGGGGAATGGGTAACAGCACAACCGGTAACAGCAGTGCTATCGGGCTATTCGTTAAAACATTAAATGGTGAAAAGTTAATATCAGTTGATGCTACAAACGTACCTATTGCCGACCTGGTTAAACAGGCATCGCAAGAATCGGGCAAGGCAACGGTAACTTATTCTGATATAAAAGGCAACATAACGCTACACCTAAATGACGTTAGTTTTGATAACTTCCTGGCATTAATGTTTAAGGGAACCGACTACACCTTTCATTTAGAGAACAATATTTACATGATTGGCGATAGTAAACTGGAAGGGTTACGGGTGTCTAAAGCCATTCAACTACAACACCGGGCCATCGACACCATCGTGATGATGATCCCTACTGAATGGAAGAAAGGAATCGAAATTAAAGAGTTCCGGGAGCAAAACACACTGTTACTATCAGGTGCAAGTTCACGCATTGCTGAGATAGAATCGCTTATTAAACAACTTGATATATTGGTACCGGTAGTATTGATTGAAGTCACTTTAATAGATGTTCACAAAAGCCGGACAATAGCGACGGGCATCTCTGCAGGCGTCTCCGATAGCGTTAAAACCGGAGGCACCTTGTTATCGGGGATGGACTTTACTTTCAGCGCCCGGTCAATTAATGGATTGCTGGACAAGGTTGGAAGTCTGACATCGGTTAACCTGGGACATGTGGTTCCTAATTTTTATGTTAATCTAAAAGCGCTTGAAAATAACAGCAACGTCGATGTAAGGTCGGTGCCAAAGTTAACAGCGTTAAACGGGCACACGGCTACTCTAAGCATTGGCAATAAAGTGTATTATAAAAACACAACTCAAAATGTTATCCCGTCATCAGCAACCACTGTAACCACGCTTTCAAACACCTATGGCGAAAGTGAAGCGAATCTTAAAATTGCGATCAAGCCATTGATCTCGGGTGATGACCAGGTGACTTTAGGAATTAATATAGACATCTCCGATTTCACGTCGCTTCCGACAGATGGCTCGCCACCACCAACGGCTACCAGTAAGTTTCAAAGTAGTATCCGGGTAAATAACGAGGATATGATTGTATTGGGCGGCATAGAAAGAACCGAGCGAAGTGATAGTGCATCGGGTATACCTCTCCTATCACGGATACCCATCTTAAAATGGATATTCAGCAGTAAGAAGAAGAGCAATGGTAAAATTGTCACGCTGGTATTTATAAAACCAACGATAATGCGCTAATACATTCAAGCATGCTGGAACCATATTACAGGATCAATCAAGCGGTAGGTTTAAACATTGGCATATTGCCGAATGGGGAAGCTACGCTCAGCGCCTGCGAAATTATAATTAGGGACAATAAACTCGATATAGAAAAAAAACTCGTCGGCTTAAAATCCATTGAAGAATTAAATAAACATTTCCCGGCAAAAACCTTTATCGCCCTTAACCTTTTTGGGAAAAGTGTCTTGCAAAAACGCATAGAAAAGGTTGATCAGGTTGACCAGGGCAATTTTACCCAACTATTGCCTAACGCTAATTTTGATGATTTTTATATTCAGAATTTTATCTCTGGCACCACTTCTTTCATATCAGTTATTCGTAAAGCCGATGCTGATAAATGGATCAATCTTATAAAAAAGCAAGGCTTCACCCCTTTAATATTAAGTTTAGGGCCGTTTTCCATTCAAACTATTTTACCGCAATTAAATGTTTATGATAATGAGATAATAATTGATGGTCATATCATTCAACGTGGTGAGCATTCAGAATGGGTGAGTTATAGATACGATCCATCTGTATCAGCGTCATTTCCGTTAAAGATTGAATCGGAACCGATTGATGAAAAGCTCATTATCCCTTATGCAGTTGCTTTCCAGACCGTGTTGGCGGCTAAATTTAACCTGGTTCAAGCAAACGTCAGCTCATTGGAAATAACTTTCCAAAATATAATAGCAACCAAGAAGCTACAGGCAAGAAGCATTTTAATGTTGCTGATAGTTTTTATTTTGCTGTTAATCAACTTCTTTGTGTTTTCATGGTTAAATTTATCAAACGCTAAGCTGGCAAATAGGGTAAATCTTTCCGCCCAAAGCACTAATGATATTCAGGGCATCAAGGACCAGGTAAAAGAAAAGGAAGCTTTGTTAAAAGATTTGGGTTGGGATAGCGGGGTAAATAAAAGTGCCCTGATCGATCAACTGGCAGCATTATTGCCTACAGATGTATCCTGGACCGAGCTTACCATCAATCCAATCGATCAGTCAGCCGTACGGGTTCAAAAAGCACTTCAATTTGTAGACGGTAAGATCAGGGTGGTTGGAACCGCAGAGCGAATTATACCTGTCAATGAGTGGATAGCAAGAGTGAAAACAAAAAAATGGGTAAAGAACATCCAACTGGACAGCTATACCTATAACAGTGAGTTGAACACCGGACAGTTTATTGTACTAATAGATTATTAATATGTTTAATAAAATACCTGTCAAGAAAGATTATTTGTTAATTCTCGCAGCAATAGTGTTGTTGCTTGTATGTTATGAATTCGCTTTTAAAACCACCATTGACGCCTGGCAAACTCATGTGCAATTGAACAATCAACTTAAACAGGCAACCAACCTAGGCATCCAGCCTGACTATCTGCAAAGGAAAAACCTCAACCTGGATAAAATTATTGACCTGTATAAAGCCGATACAGCTTCTTTTAGAAGTAACAGCATCAACAAAATATCTATCATAGCAGAAAAGGAAAATGTTAAACTAAGCGAGGTGCCCTTACAGGACCCCGTTTTTAGTACTGATAAATTGATTATACAGAAATTCTATTTAGAAGGTGATTATTTCTCATTAACTAAAACATTGAACACTCTGCAATCAACAACAGGCATCGGTTTAATAAGATCAACATCATATAAGCTTACCCGGGGCAGAGGAAACTTTGGTGATAAAAAACTTATAGCTGAGGTATATCTTGAAATTGCTAAATAAACAGCGATAGTGCCACTTCTAGCTATTTTCTACAGTTTCATCAGCTAAATGGATATACGGATAAAAACAACCGAGAGGACTAATCCTTTCGGGATACTCTTTCTTTATATAGTCAGTAAAACAACCAGCCGCACGGGTTTGTTAATCCCTTATCGTCTACTGTTGACAGGACGATTATAACGAGGTAAGCTTTTGTAAATGATCTTTAGCAACTTCTAATTTTACCTCTATCATGATATAGGATTAGGATGGTTTTTGTCGAATATAGTTACATTCGTTATAAAACGATAGCTTTTTCCGCGAGGCGTCTGCGAGTAACCAAAAGGTGTTTACAAGAAGCTCATTAGAGTGGTGTAAAGAAGGTTTACCCGAGAAACATTTATATATTTTGTATGGGTTGTGGTTTGGAAAGATATAATTGTTTCGAAGCCTTTTGGTTGGCGTAGAAGAGCCTAACACGGATGCGGTTAACGATTATGTTTTGAAGTGAAACAAAACTCTTAAATCGTTAACCGCATCCGTACTGCAACGACTTTTCTCTAAGAAAACACATGACAGGTTGCGCCGAGGTGGGATTGTGTGGATGGGCAGCAAGTGGAGTAAGATATGGTGATAACCTTATCGCACGTAACGACACCTGGCGTTTGTTTTGGTGAGCATTGGAAGTGTTAGTACACCTTTTCCTTGTGTGTGAAAGGCCCAGTGCGAGGGGTTGTGGGCATAAGCAAACTTTACCTTACCCGCTCTAAGCAACAAAAGAGGGTAAAGTAAGGTTGGCTTATCTGTAATAGCCACTACTTGATCTGACAGTTATTTGGTTTTAAAAGTTGTCAGATGTGATTTGTGAATATAGCTTTTTCTCGTCTAAATGCATCGACTCAGATTCTTCTGAGCCCTTTTTGTAGG
>NZ_JAJIWO010000012.1 GCF_020880695.1 Mucilaginibacter sp. UR6-11 | reverse complement strand
CACAATAGTAAAAGCTATGAGATAATTTCCTGTATTTCGTCACAAATACTAAGATAGTGGTTTCTGGCATAGCCTCCACCCATGACCTACCGCCAAAGGCGGTGGTTTAGCCATTAGAATTAAATAGCAATTAAATTAAAATTTAATTTTTGACACGTAATTACTTACTGTTAACATAATGAACTAAAGATAATACCTAGTTAACATACTCTTAACATTGCAAATTGACCTTTGTGGCATAAAAATTCACACATGAAAAAGATTTACTTAATCCTATTATCGTTTATGTTACTGGTGGTTGCAGGTACTGCAAACGCCCAGATCACCACCTCGGTTTTAACCGGGAAGGTTACTGATCAAAAAGGCGCGGCTATGCCCGGCGTTAGTATCTCTATACTAAACACCAGCACAGGCACGAAATACGCCTCACAAACCAATGCTGATGGACGTTACAATGTCCAAAACATCAGCCCGGGTGGCCCTTACACCTTAACGGCTACCTACATTGGGTATACTAAAGACGAGCGTAATGATATTACCTTACAATTAGGCAACGCCACATTTAATTTTGTATTGATAGAAAGCTCAACTTCACTTAGCGAAGTTAAAGTTAAAGCCAGAACAGGCCCGTCAAAAACAGGTGCAAGCACCCGTATCAATGCTAATCAAATACGTACACAACCCAGCTTAAACCGCAGTTTGCAGGATTTAACCCGCAACACGCCGCAAAGCAATAATAACTCTTTTCAAGGTACTAACTACCGTTACAACAACGTAACGCTTGATGGTGCTATTAATAATGACGCAATTGGTTTTAGTCCGTCATTAGGTGGACAAAATAATGCTTCAGGCCAGGTTGGCAGCAGTACACGTACAAGCCCGGTATCGTTAGACGCTATACAGGATATCCAGGTGTATGTTGCTCCTTACGATATCAAAATCGGCAACGTACTGGGTGGAAGTATTAACGCAGTAACCCGTAGCGGTACCAACGAGGTTACCGGCTCTGTATACGGTTATGGTCGTGGTGCATTTATGGTAGGCCCAAATAATGCTGCAGCGGCTTCAGGTGGCGACGGTTCAAAACTGCCGTCAGCTTTCCATGATCTAAACACAGGTTTCCGCGTAGGTTTCCCAATCATAAAAAACAAATTATTTTTCTTTAGCAGCGAAGAGTTTGCCCGCCGTGTTGACCCGGTTATTGCCGGTGCAGGTACTGCAGGTTCACAAAACATTTTAACCCTTGCTGACGCACAGGCAATAACTGCAAAATTTGCGGCCGCGGGTTTTGATGCCGGTACTTACAATAACACTACCATCTTCTCAAACTCAAATAAATACTTTAACCGTTTAGACTGGAATATTAATGATAACAACCAGTTAACTATCCGTAACAACACTATTTCATCAACAGCCACCAACTTAGAGCGTGATCAGCAAAACTTCCGTTTCGGTAGTATTGACTATACATCACATAACAACTCAAGCTCAACCGTGGCAGAGTTAAAATCTAAATTTTCAAATAGTGTAAGCAACAGCTTATTATTTGGATACTCAAGTGTTCATGATTTCCGTGATCCTAATTCAAACCCGGCTTTGCCGCAATTTGAAATTACCGGCAGAACACCGGGTACAACTATATTTGTTGGTACAGACCGCGAGGCTGCCATCTTTGACATGCATCAAAAAACTACTGAGTTTACTGATAACTTAACCTGGACCAAAAACAAAAACACGTTTACATTTGGTACCCACAACGAGTTTTATGATATCACTTACAACTTTGTTAATGCATGGAACGGTCGCGACGCTTATAGCAGCGTAGCTAACTTTGTAGCCGATGCACCATCACGTATACGCGCTAACTTTAACTACACTAATAATACAAGAGATTATATTTTAGCTAACCCCTCGGCTAAATTTAAGGTTAACCTGTTGAGCCTTTATGGCCAGGATGAGATCCAGGTAACCGACAACTTTAAATTAACCGCAGGCATCCGCTTAGATTATGCAGGTTTGCCAAATAAACAGCCTTTAAGCACAAAAACAAGTGGTGCCCCGGTTGATCCTAATTATGGTAATACCTTTACTTACACCAAACCAAAAGATATCACCAATAAGTACTTAAACAATATCGAGATCAATCCCCGTGTATCATTTAACTATGATGTTAATGGTGATCAAAGCGTGATAGTGCGTGGTGGCAGCGGATTTTTTACCGGCCGTATCCCTTTTGCATGGTTAGGTTATGCATTTTATAACAATGGTGCCACTTATGGCGCTTATGATAACAAGACTCCTCCTGCCGGTATTAGCCCAATACAAGCGCCAGCTAATGGCGGTGCAGCTTATGTAGCTGCCCGTGGTGTTAATATAAACGATGCTGCTGGTGCAACACAGGCTGATTTGGTTGACAACAACTTTAAAATGCCACAGGTATGGAGAAACAGCCTTGCTGTTGACTACTCGACCGAAGATCAATGGAAATTTACTTTAGAGGGGATTTATACTAAAGTTATCCATGACCTTAAATTCCAACAGGTTAACACTACAGATAATGTAGCTTATTATCCATATGATACACAACACGCACAGCCTATATTTATAAATACCAAGCCTAACGCGTTATACACTAATGCCTATGAGTTATCAAACACCAGTTTGGGTTACCGTTACAGCTTAACCGGTCAAATTGGTAAAGTATTTCCTTTTGGTTTAAGTGCTAACGTAGCTTATACTTATGGTCATTCAAAAGACGTTACAAACGGTATCCGTAACTCAATGGAATCAAACTGGCAGTTAAATCAGGCTTTAAATCCTAACAATCCGGGTTTAGCTAACTCAAACTTTGACATCCGTCATCGTATCGTATCAAATATCAACTTCCGTCATAACTGGGATAATGCAGGCGCTTATACTGCAAACTTTACCTTCTTCTTTAGCGCGCAATCTGGCAATCCATACACTTACGGATTTTATCCAAACGCTATCGACGGAACTGGTCAGCAAGTTAGTTTAGCCTATATCCCTAAAGTTGGCGAAACCGTAAACTTCTTCAGCGATATTGCCGGTGGTGCCACTGCAGTAGCCCAAGCAGCCGCTTTTGATCAGTTTATTAATAAAGATAAATACCTGAGCACCCGTCGTGGTCAGTTTACAGAGCGTAATGCCGCTTTCACCCCATGGAATAACGATCTGGATTTCCGCTTTACACAAGATTTTAAATTCGGCAGTAAGCACAAACAAATGATCACTTTTACTTACGATATTGTTAACCTTACCAACCTGTTAAACAAAAAATGGGGACAATACTATTTCTCTCCAAACACGTTTAACTCAACATCAAGCATTGGTTTAACACCGGTTAAAGCTGGTACACCAGCATTCTCCGCAGTAGGAACAACTTATCCAAAGTATACATTCCAGGATCCCGGAGTGCCTTACTCTGTTGATTTGTTCACTTCAAGATGGCAAATGCAATTTGGTATTCGTTATGGCTTCTAATCATAACCAAACCTAATACCAAAAAGGCCCCCGATAAATCGGGGGCCTTTTTATTTTATAGATTTTATAGAAGATTTTTATCCCGCCTGCTGAATATTGCCCTGCGCTTTCAATTCTTTTATCTCCATCTCAAAAGCGCGCATCCGGGCATGTAATATATCCAGTTCGGTACGCATCATTTGTATTTCGGTAATAAGTTTTGGTGATTCAGTCTTATTTATCTTCTTTTCCCCCGTACCCAATATCAGCCATTCAGGCGAATATTTTAACTGGAAACATAGTTTACTGATCAAATAATAGCTTACTTCCTGCTTGCGGTTAATTACTTTACTTATAAAGCCCTGGTCAACACCAATAGCGTTAGCCAACGCCAGCTGGCCGCCATGATCCTTCACAATTACTTTTATACGTTTTACTATACCCTCGTCTGCCATTTAATGCAATTATAAACAATTAGGATATAAAAGTGAATTACCTTTATTTATTACGTGACGACAGACAGCTTGTCGGCTTTTCTTACAGACAACTGTTATAAGCTTGGTAAATATTGGATATAAAAAGACCGCCCAATACAATCATCATTATAACGGTTATGACGCTGTTTTTTTTACTGTAGCGATAAATATTAACGTCCATTAATGATTATGTTTTTTATGAATATCCTTAACCAGGCAAAGCTTTTTGATGTCGGCAATCTTAATAATAAAAGGTGCATATTTAAGCTGATTACCAATCATTTCTGTAGTATTATCAGAGTGCGCAACAACTTCATCTTCAGTATTGCCTAATAACAGCCGTTTGTACATACGATAATCGCCCCATTCAATATAATACACCTCGCCGGGCAGGATCTTTTTATCATGAATAACTTTCAGCGCTACCCAGCAGCCATTTTCCAGGTAAGGGTACATAGAATGGCCCCATACTGGCAAGGCAAAATCACAATCCTCAATACCCGGAAAATTCATGCGGCCCACCGGCGTGGTATCATTAATATCATTATAAACCTCCACACCAGATGCTGTAGCCGTAATTTCATACATAGGGATACCTTCAGCTATTTTTGATGCCTGGGTCACAGGCACATAAACATTGCCTGAAATAAAATCTTTATATTTTTCTTTAAAAATCCTGAACTTCTCAGGATCAATGTTTTGCCGGCTCTTAATAATTTCTGTAATAGAGCTTGGAGAATTAAAGCCCAGCACCTCGGCCAATTGAGCGTTGCCTGTAAATGCCCTTCCTTTAAGTTGATTATATAAAATTATAAACTCCAGTGTCTCAGGACGAACCGTTTTAATCTTGTTAACTTTCTCAGGAAATTCCATAATTCTAAAAATTATTTCTAAATTTTTCTTGATTAAAATAAAGATTTTTCTTTATATTTGTAATCCAATTCGCAACGAATCTACTATATATTTATACACAAACCAAATAAAAAGTAAAGAATATACAGATATGAATAAAGAAATATGGAAAATAATGTTTAAATGGCAGTTACACACCTATACGTAAAGGTTGAAGCGAAATACATATCGATACTAATCACACATTAACACTTTTAAAAACCAAACCAATGCATATCGCTTACTCCGCATTACAAAACACTCGTCGCCCAAACCCTTCTGGTACAACTATTACTGCCAGCGACCAGTTAAGCATCCGCTTTAAAGCCTATCAATCGGCCTGTAATAAATACAGTAAAGAAATTGCAGCAATACAGAAATACATACCCGGGTGGGTGCCCGCCTACCCCGTTATTTAACAGAACATAATAATAATTAAACCTGCTGTCAAAACAACCTGACAGCCTAAAACCTTATTGAGATGATAAAGATCAGTCAAAAATTAAAAGACAAACTATGGTGGATGATTATATCTGTAGATTATGATTACAGCCGGATCAGCGTAGCCGATCATGAACTGAATGGCGACATCCTGACCCTATGGCTGGAAGACAAGCACGATTTTAAAAATTCGCTTGAGGAATGTTTGCAGGTTGATATAACCACCAGGCAATTTGCCAAAATAATAAGAGCCGAAAATCTGAACAGCTATGAAGGCACCAAAATGCACCCAACAAAAAACTTTATTTACAAAACACGTATAGAAATAAACGAGCCGGTACGCTGGTATCAGGAAGACGCCTCACTTACAGAACAGCAGTGGACACGTGAAGCAGTTGTGAAAATGTTGCTTACACAATTGGTGGAGAATGAAGTTGCCGATGAAAAAATTTGGTAAATTTTATGCCAAATAGCATATAATTCATAATTATTGTTTATCTTTGTATAGTACGTTAAACAAACGGTTACTTTTCCTATAAAACTATTTTATCTGGAGGTTAAAACTACCATGAACCACACTGGAAGATGAGATTCTTTCGCCGTCTTTATTAGTCATTACAGTAGTAAAAGTACCTTTGGTAAGGATACTGTCCTGCATGTATTTCTCGAGGCTTATTTGGTTAGATTCATTGATGCCCAGACTATTAGACAATACATACTGCTTTACATGTTTGCCATCGGCGTTTAATAACAACTGGCCGCCGGCGATAGTGTTGGTTAGATCGGGCGAGGCAAAGCCCGGCGAACTAATGCCAAAACTCACCGTATGCGCCTTGTTAATAGCTGTTATACCAAAGTATTTATTACTATCAATATTTACATTAATAAAGGCTACAGAGTCTTTAGCAGCATCAAAAGTATAGGTTGAATCACCCACGGTAATATTAAGGGTGCCCTTGGAAGCAAAAAAATTGCGTGAGTTATCGCTTGTGTCGGCTTTTATGGTGGTTTTTGAGGCGCTTACATCCACAGACTGATCTTTTTGACAGGATATAATCACTGCAGAAAAAAACAACACGATGAAGATAAACCGAAAAAAATTCATATCGACCGGGTAAACTCAAATTTAGTTATTATACGAATATAAAACACAAACGGTTGTGTTAATTAATATTTAACAAATTTTAACGCTAAAAATGGTGCCACGTTTACCGGCATAAGCAAACTATCCAACATATATCAGCTAACCACTATTAAAATCATAGACTTTCTCATTTTGATAGGGTCTTCTGCTGATTGGTATTTAAATTATAATGAAAAAAACAAAGTACTTTTTCACCGATCGCGAGTCACTTCTTGCCTTGATTGAGCTTTATTTCGAACGTACCGCTGACAATCCGGCTTCGAAGGCTAAAAAAAATGAGCCGCCGACAATTGCAGGCCTAGCCCTTTTTTTAGGATTTAACAGCAAGGACGATTTTGACCAATATGAAAGCAAGGGCAAGCTGGCCCCCCTAATAAAGCGAGCACGGTTTAGGGTGATAGCCTATTATGAAAACAGGTTACACTACCCTGCCCCCACCGGCGCCATGTTTGCGCTTAAAAGCATGGGATGGAATGAGAAAAGCAAAACCAAAAAGGCTGATAAAAAAATAAGCTCGATAAAAGTAAAATTGATTGAGTCGGGCCCGCAGCCTGCAGCTAACGAAAAAGACGTCGCACTATAACTCACACGGCCCACTTAATTATCAATTATGAATGTAAATGATTACGAAGCATCTGTTCTGTTTAGGCGCAATTACGCCTCGGCCGCCCAGGTAGTAATTAACCAGGGTGGCACCAGCTCGGGGAAAACTTATGCCATAGAACAGGTATTATTTTGCCTGGCCTGCGAAAAAGAAAAACAAGTAATTACCGTAGTTGGCCAGGATATACCAAACCTTAAAGCCGGGGCTCTGCGTGATGCATTAAGCTTATACAATAAATCATCGCAGCTAAAAAAACTGGTAAAAAACTTTAACAAAACCGACAGAATATTTGAGTTTTATAATGAATCAATCATTGAGTTTAAAAGCTACGCTAACGGGCAGGATGCAAAATCAGGGAAAAGAGATTATCTTTTTATTAACGAGGCTAATGGTATTGAATGGAATATTTATACCGAACTGGCGCTGCGTACAAAGGCCCGGATATTTATTGATTATAACCCCAATACAGAATTTTGGGTACATGACAATCTGATTGGAAAACCCGGTGTAGAACTTATTATATCAGACTATCGGCATAATCCATTTCTGGATAAAGCTATGGGCCATAAAATTGAAAGCATTAAAGCAACCAATCCAGAATTATGGAAGGTTTATGCCCGTGGCCTTACAGGCAAAATAAGCGGCCTGATTTTTACCAACTGGTATGTTTGCGATAGTATCCCCGCAGACGCAAAATTAGTGGCTGCCGGACTTGATTTTGGCTTTACCAATGATCAAACCGGCTGTATAGAAGTTTACCAGCAAAACGGCGAACTGTGGATTGACGAATTATTTTATGAAACCGGCCTAACCAATAAAGATATTGCTGTGAAACTTACCACCAATGGCGTCAGCAAAAAAACAGAGATTGTTGCCGACAGCGCCGAACCCAAATCAATTGAGGAGCTTAAACGGTTAGGCTGGTATGTTACCGGCGCAAAAAAAGGTGCCGATAGCATAAACAACTCAATAGATATACTTAAACGCTATAAGCTTAACATTACCCGCCGTAGCATTAATCTGCGTACCGAACTGGGGCGTTATAAATGGAAAGTTGACCGGTCGGGCAAACCGATGAACGAACCCGTTGATACCTGGAATCATTTAATTGACCCATTGCGTTACATCGCTTTAAATAAATTAAAAATAAAACCGGCCACAACTCGCAGGTCACGCCTGCCCTACCTGGATAACCACAGCTTAAATAACCTTACAGATTTTATTAATATATGATAGAAAAAACGCTCAAAACAATCACGGGACAACTCCTTATCAGGATTCCATCGCAACTAAAAGAAGTTACGTTGGGTCAAATGATGCAAATGCAGGACAAAGAAGATTTGACCGATATGGACGCAATAAGCATACTTTCAGCAATACCGGTAAGCGAATTAAAGAATGTAATTGACATTCGCGGATTTGATGTATTTGGTGAAACTGTACTATCATTATCCAACCAAATTAAATACCTGTATAATACCGATGAGATCCCGGCGAAAGTAACGCTCAATCTTGATGGCAAAAAGACGAGCGTTAATATTATTCGCAACCTGTCTGTCGAGCCGGCCGGCGCCTTTATGGCCGCCCGTTATATTATTGCCGAAGAAATAAATAAACACATTACTTTACATGGCGAGGATGACTGGAAAACACTTTTTAACCCATCATTAAAAGCCTGCTGCCTTGTTTTGGCACACTACTTTTATTGCCGGGCCACCGGCGACAAATACAATGAATATAAAGCCGAGGCCTTTGCCGAAACCGTAAAAAAACTTGGGGTAACGGAGGCGCTGCCCGTAGCCAAACATTTTTTTATGAGTTATCCGGACTTATCGAAACCGAAAACAAATTATTGGCCGCGGTTCCGTCAGTTTTGGAGAAAAAAGCGGGAATACAATCGTTTGAAAAATTTAAATACATCAACACTATAAATTCTTTATCAGGCGGTGATATCACCAAATGGGACGAGATCCTGAACATGCCTTATGACAGGGTTCTTACCAAACTGCTACTTAACAAAACCGAGGCAGAATACCAGCGCAGATACACCGAACTGTTACAAACACAGCGATAACTTTAAATACTAGTCACTAAATCAATCTTTATTCTATGCCAATACGTAACCAAATTGAAGCTATAGTACAAACCATAACCAACACGCCGGCATTTGTATATGGCACTGCAAACGAATTAAATACACTCGCCGATGATGCAACCTTTCCGTGTGTCTTTTTGTATCCGCCACAGCTCATTAACCTATCGCCACAAATAAACGGATCAGTAGATAATACATTTGCCATAACCATTGAATTTTTGTTTAAAACAGATTTTGACCAATACACGGCCGAAAACGAAACTTATGTGAGCCAGGCCTTGCATATGGCTAATGAGTTTATTACCAAAGCCGCCAAATACCGTGAGGGCGATGGCCGTTACTTTAAAATCAAGGCTGGCGACAAAGCCAAATGCACCCCGATTTACAACAAATACGATGTTAACACTACCGGAGTTGGTTTAACCATAACGCTGGCTACCATGTATTTTGATCAATACCAATAATCTGCCTATTTATAAAATCAACTTAAATTAAACACAATGGGATTAAATTGCAATATAATAGCCGACCGGCCATTCAGCTATTTTGAGGGGCTGGACAAAATTACAAAAGCCAAAATTTATGCAGTTATTGTTGACGAAAACGGATTGCCAGCCAATGGCAATGGCGCGATAATAAAATACAGTGTTAACGATGATGGTTTAATAACCCAGGAAGAAAAAGCCGCTTCCGGCCAATCGGTATTATTGTTTGACGGGATCATAGACAAGTCGCACGACGATGGCTTCGGAAATTTTGTATCTTATTACTCAAAAACGTTTGGTTTTGCAACGATACATGCCCTACTTGATGCGCCGCCACCAATAAATTATTGTGATTTGGTTATCAATGGAATAAACATAGATAAGCCCGAGTCTTCGCCGGGTGCGGGGGATGGCCAAATATCAGTACAGGCATCTTCAAGCTACTTACCATTATCGTACAGCCTTGATAACATAAATTTCCAGGCCTCAAACATCTTTACCGGCCTAAGCGGTGGCCTTAAGACTGTTACGGTTATTGACGCAAACAACTTTGGCTGCGTTGAAAATATCACCATCACCGTTCCCGTTCAAAGCAGGTTGTTGGTTAATGATCCTTCAGTAATAATTAACGGCAATACAAGCAGGTGGAACGCGGCCTTTAACCCCATTGTATTTACTTATCAGCGTAAAGATTTTGAAATCATATCTGTCTCACAGGATTCCGCATCGGGCAAGGCCAAAGTACTGGTGAATACCGACTTAACAGCACTTATTGCTGATGACCTTGTTTACATCAATGCCGCCCCCTATAAAGGCATTTATAAATTTAATGCGCTAACCCGCACAGGTAATTCATTCATAATTGATACCTCTTACGCCGGCAATGCAACTGGGTTTATCAATATCAACCGATTAAAGCCTTATTATAAGCTTTTAACAAAAATCACTTACCAGGATACTGATGGTGTTACCGATACAATCATATCAACCAACAGACCTGATAAGACGGGGCTTATAAAAGCGGACATATCAAACTTTCTCCAATCGTTAGTGCGTGTTAAGGACGAAAGTGATTTCACCAGAACTAATTTCAGAGACAACAATTTAAGCGCCAGTTATCAGATTGCTTATTCAGAACAATGGGATGATAACAACGGAGACGAAAAAATATCAGATTGGATTTATATTACTGACCCATATTACGTGGTGTATGCAGCCAAACAACTAGGCGAGCGTTACGGCGGTAACCTGGCCGCTTATGTACCTTTTGCAAATGGCCAGCCGCCAGCTAAATGGATTACTGATTTTGCGGAGCCGGCTTACTCAAATGGTTATCCTTTTGACATCGGGTTTATTTACAGCGAGCATTTGCTGGGCCTGGATATATATTGTGAATTAACCCTATTGGACATTAACAGAAAATTATTGCCGGGCGGCCCCCAAAACAGCTATTTGTTAAATGATGACAACTCCTGGTTACTTAACCAGGATGGAAGTAAGCTGGTGATATCCCGGCAAACCACGGCAAACGCCCCACTGGCAGCACAACTGGGTTTAAACCGGTTATTGATCAATAATGATTTTCCGGCGGATGCCTATTACTTTACCATTACTTTAAAATACAGCGATGGCAGTAATATCCATGCAGTTACCCAAACGCAAACTATCCGCATAGATGACGCGGTTGATGAGCGGTCTGTTTATCTGCGCTGGATAGGCCTCAGCGGCTCGTGGAACTACTATCGCTTTGTTTACAACCAGGAAGTAACTTTGGATGTACAAAACGCCACCATCATTAAAAACTTTGTGTCTGATTGGGAGAACCAGGATACAATTGAGGATGTAATAAGCAAAACTGCCGGCCAGAAAATGAAGGTTATGGCCGAGGATCTTTCGGTAGCAGATATCAAGGGGTTACAATCCATCAAATACTCACCAAAAGTGCAAATGCTGGTTAACAAAAATTCGGTCAAATGGCAAACAATAATTATCAATACCGCCACCTTTAGCGAATACGAAACACTAAATGGGCAGGCTCCTTTTAGTGTGACGTTCAACATGCCGGGTATTAACATCCAAACACAATAAAAAGAGATATGAACGATATCCAATTATATATAAATGATCAACTGGTTGACTTGAGCGACGACAGCCCTATTGCCTTAACCTTCCAGATCAATAATCTGGCCGAGGTGAAAAACCAGCAGGGCAATACCTCAAATCAGTTTAAATTACCGCTAACGCAACGTAACCGGCAAATATTGGGTTTCCCGGATGATTTAGCATTTTGCACCAACCTGCCTTACACGCAATATCCCGCAAAGCTGGTACAGGACGGCCTGGAGATAATACCATATGGCGTTGGCGAACTAAATGGCATTGATCAGGATACGGCCAGCATTACCATCCTGTCAGGCAATGTTGATTTTTTTGATGCTATTGATGGCTCACTTTATGAAATGGGCGACGGTACAAGCCAGTGGGGAAAAGAGTTGTTATGGAAACAATATGACCATGAGTGGACGCTTAATACAGTAGCGTATTCGCAAACCAGGACTGACGGCTGGATATACCCGGTTGTTGACTACGGTAACTTTACTGAAGATTATTCGGCGCCCATAAATGTAACCACTATGCGGCCGGGCTTCTTTATAAAAACGGCTATTGACTTGTTGGTAAAAAGCGCGGGCTATAAAGCTACCGGATCTTTACTTTCTGATCCTCTTTATCCAAAGCTCATAGCACAGTTTAGCAATAGCTCATGGGAACATGGCACAGCGTATCAAACCCAGCCTGATTTGCTGAGTTGCTCGGCAGCTACCGGCTCAGTTATACAATTGAATCATCCAAACAACAGCAACCCAACAGGCAGGTTCGTGTTTGACAATAAGCTGGCTGATCCATCCGGACAGCTTAGCAATGGCGTATTTACAGCCGCGCAACGCAGCGATTTTACAATTACGGTCAATTTTCCGAAAACTAAAATGTATGGCAGAATAACGGGCAAACACCCCACTTATTTACACGTCACCATTACAGTACATACTCCCGGACTGCCGGATATATACCCGGCCGAACTGAATTTTACCTGGGATATGGGGAACTGGGTACGTGATGCCGGAACAAGTGGCGGCAGCATTACCGGGTATGTAGACATTGGTAAGCAAGCTCTTTCATGCCAAACAGAACTTGCCGCGGGACAAAGTGTTGAAGTTAATTACACCTGGCTGGGCGATAATCCGTCATACTTTACAGTTGGTACAGGCGCAACCTTTACAGTACAGGCGCAAAACAGAGTTGTAAAATACAGTCAGCCTGTACAGTGCGAGCGCATCTTTCCGGATATTTCACAAAAAGATCTGCTTAAAGATACCCTGCAGCGGTTTGGTATTATTTGCCAAACGGATAACGCCACAAAAACCATATCGTTTAATTCATTTCATGATATAGTCAACAATATACCGCTGGCTAAAAACTGGACCAAAAAATGTTTGGACCAGGGTAAAACCATCAGCTTTCAGTTAGGCGGCTACGCACAGGCTAATACTATGAAATATAAACAGGATGACGCCGTACTGCCCGCCGGTTTTGCAGATGCGGTAATAAATGTGGCCGATACAACTTTGCCTGCTACGACAGACTTGCTGGAGAGTCAGTTTGCCTCTACCTTAAACCGGCCTTACATTGGCGGCACCGTTGCCCAAATTAAAATGATTGATACTGATAATGGCGGTACTGATTTTAGTATAGGTGTATCGCCACGGATTTTGATCGATCATAAACTTAACCTTACCCAATTGAATAAATCGGTAATATTTACCGATGGCGGCAGTAACCATATAACCGTAAATGATATTATAAGTACCCCTTATTTTTATAAGCCCGATGGTGATTATAGTTTATGCTTTGGCGATATGCCAGGCACAGTCGCCACTAAACCACTGCCCGGTTTAAAAACAAAATACTACCCCGAGCTGGAGAAGATATTAAAGCAAACAAAAAAAATAGTGCGCTATTTTTTATTAACGCCACGCGACATATTGGAGCTTGACTTACTGATACCCGTTTATTTAGAGCAGGATGGGGCTTATTATTATATCAATAAAATAGATGCCTGGCGCAAAGGGCAACCTACTAAGGTAGAACTGGTAAAGCTGGGATAATTAATCCAAAAAGCCAGGTAGCTTTTGCTTCACATCAGGATCATCGTGCTCCCTAAATTGATTGATTACCTATTGCATTTAATCATTTCACTTTTTATATTTACCAAAAAAATTAGCAAAACCTTACCTTATGAGCACTAATCAAAAAATCTCAAAAAAAAAATCAAAAACATGGATCATCGCACTTATCTGTTTGATTGTGTTAGGTGGCGGATCATTTGCATGGTATTGGTTTAACAAGCCTTTGTTTTACGCCTATTATACAGATACATTTAACAATCCGTTCAAACCCGGAGACAAATTATATATAACCGACTTTTTGGTTAATAAAACATCAACTAAAGATTTTTCGAGGTATAATTTACCATTGTATAGATCAGTCAGGCCTATGAATGACGATGAAGTAGATAAAATGAGTATTAGCCTGGCCGACAAAATACTAATCAAAAAAGACATGTCGTCAAAAAAACCTTATATGGTAGAATGTGGATGGGCTATCAGTACAGATAGCTTGTGTAAATACAGAAGCGCTTTTATAAGTAATTATACCGAATCAAGAATTGACAATGCTTATTTTGGCGACAACAAATATCTTCCTATGATTTTTTTCATAGTCCATCCTGTTCAAAAAGCATTAATTCGTGAAAGTAATTCAACTGCGCCAAGTGGATATGTCTTCGATGATAATCTTCCATTTTACGTGGACGCAAGTGATGTACAACGTCAAGACAGCAAAAATTTTAGAGAAATAAAATAAAACCGACACCAGGTGTTAGTGTACATATTATAGCTGAATAGGAAAAATGAAACAATATCCAAATAGCGGCAAATTAATTGTTACCCGCCATCTTTATTAATTCAACAATTTCAGCAGATTGCTATTCATGGCTGTCAATATCTGTGAACTAATTATCCGTACATAGGACAGCTATAATCTGACGGTCAGTGAACCCATCTTGCAGAAAAGCAGGTAAAATTTTGCGACTTGTAATTCAAGAAAGATCATACAGAGTGGCAACCCTACTTGCTTTGATCGTTAAATAGTTTCTGAATAGTAAAATAAGGTGTAACCCCCGCCATCCATAAGTACAATTTTCAGGATATCCTCCTGCCTTATTTTATTTTCATTTACAAACTCAACCAGAGCGTTATGAGGAAACGAACTCCAAAAAAATGTTTCAACTTTTAGCGTTTTCATATATAGTATAGACTAAATAATTCTAAAGCTAAAATAACAAGACTTAACATAAAAAACACCCTTAATCCAATTAATATGGCTGAAAATGATTCTTCAGAATTTAATTCTAAAACCCGGCAACAAATAGAAATTAATAAAGTTGCTTTTGATAATTTACGAGCTTCGGTAAACAATTTAAACAAACCGCTACTCGCCATATCCAATAGTATAAACTCCTTGGATAGGGACTTGTCGAAGTTGACTGATACAATAACTAAACTCAATACACAAAATGATGTTTTAGCCGCTTCTGGTGGTAAGTTAAAAACTAATTTGACCGATATATCGTCATCATTTTCCACTTGGTCAGGTATTGTGACTCTGGCAACAAAAACGCTTGGTGGTTGGGGCGCGGCATTGTCTGCGGGGCTTACCTTTGTTACTGTATACGGAGATGGAATATTAAAATGGGCCAATGATTTAATGAAGGGCACCACAACCCTTACTGCCTTAGGGCAGGCTATGAAAAATAATAATATCATTGCTAATTCCCTAATACAAACCAAACTTCAAGGTGCTCAGGCCGCCCAGCGTGAAATAACGGACTTAAACTTACTATATAAGGCTACTCAAAGTCACACACTATCCTTATCTCAGAAGAAAGATGCCATTAAGGTACTGAGAGATGAATGGCCCGACACGTTTAAAAATATTAATGATGAAACTATTTTGTCTGGCAACGCTGCTACGGCATATAAAAATTTAAAAGATCAGATATTAGCAGCTGCCTTTGCCGAAGCTGCGAAAAATAAAATAACAAATAATACTGAGCGCATTTTGGAAAATGAGCAAAAGATAGCCGAAGAAAGAGCAAAAAATTTAAAAATTATCTTAGCACAAGATAAAGCAGGAGAAGAGATGAGTAAAGGTTCCAGAAAAGTGACAGACTCAGTTTCAGACAGAATAAGGAAAAATAATGATCAGTATGATTTTGTTATTAAAAGACAAACAGACGCTTATAATAAACAAACAAAATTAAGAGAAGCAAGTGATAAATATATTTATGACCTAACTACGGACACGAAATTACTAAACAAAGAAAATGACTTCTATAATGAAAATATTGAGAAAAGGATTAAACTGTTTGGTATCGGCGTTGCCGGACACTCATTAAACAAAAATCATTTATCCGGAAAAAAATCTCCACAACCCAATCCTAATACGACCGAACTGCCGGATAAATCCCGACAATTGATAGATGGCCATGCCATAGATTTTGCACAAACCATCGAGTTGGAAAAAAAGAAGTACGATGCCGAACTTACATCTTTAAATGGTATGCTAAGCGAAAAATTAATTTCGCAAGAACAATACGAGGAACAAAGCAAAAAATTAAAGGAAAAATATCACCAAAACATTGGCGGCAGCATTAAGGAATTTGCGGATAGCGGTTTAGACAAAGCTTACGAAGCGCTCCAAAACTATTACGTGCAAAACAAAAAGCGTGAAGAAAAAGAGGCTGAAGAGCATAAACAGCGCGTGTTGGAACGCAAAGAGTTTGAGCTACAGGCGGCGCAACAAGTATCGAACGCTGCGTTCTCTATCTTGCAAAATGATATTAAATCGCAGAGCCAGACCAGGTTAAAACAGCTGGATATACAAAAGCAGGCCGAATTAAGCAATACCAGCCTAACATCGTCGCAAAAACAAGCTATTGAAGCTAAATACCAGAAAAAGGAAGCCGAAGAAAAAACAAAAGCCTTTAAAGCAGAACAACGGGCCTCCATACTACAGGCAGTAATAAATGGTGCATTGGCGGTTACCAAGGTAACAGCGCAAACAGGGGTACTTTCGGCATTTGCCATCCCTGCTATAATTGCAGAAACAGCTATACAAGTGGCTACTATTGCCGCGCAAAAAACACCACAATATGCTAAGGGTGGTTTACATTACCAGTCGGACGGCAAGGGCGCGTTATTATCGGGTTATAGCCGTACGGATAATACCAATGCCTACCTTCGCTCCGGCGAGGCGGTGGTGGTGTCAGAAGCTATGCGCAACCCTTGGGCACGTAACCTGGTAAGCGCTATCAACGTGGCACATGGCGGCCGTGATTTCTCGATAACCAACCCGGGCAGGGGTTATGCGATTGGCGGGATCTTTACCGATGGCGGTAACTCAAACCGTTACTACAACCAACCCATGAATGACCAAAAGGATTTGGCCAATACCATAGCCTACCAGATGATCAATAACTTCCCTCCTGTTTATGTGGATGTGAAGGATATTAACAATCAGCAAAACATATTGGCGCAAACGGTTAACAGGGTTAATTTATAGTCGCAAGTATTTAGTATCAAGTAGCAAGACTTTGATACTACCCCAAAAATACTTGATACCTGATACTAAATACTTGAAACTAAAAATGAATATAAAAATTGCAAACGCGCTCTTTGACGAGGGCATATTTTCGGCCATGTACAAGGCTGGATTCATTACCACCAAGGTTTTTATCTACCGCGAGATCTATCTATGGGTACAGGCGCAGGTTAAAACGCGTGGTATCAGTAAGAACCAGGCGGTACTGGAGGCAGAAGTTAAATTTGAAAAAGATGAACGCACCATCTGGCGTGCTTTAAACTGTTTTACCGATACTGACAAACCAGTGTCACCATCACAACAAAATAGTTTTTCTACCTTTGATATATGCCAATCAGCATAAAAATCATTTGCCTGGCACTGACAAAGTAGCGTCACCATTTACTAAAGGGATTGTCCCGATATTTGTATTGTTAGTTTATCATTCTAAGCGCGAGCAAGGAATCTTAAAGCCATATCTCTGCTACACCAGTTGTAGCCCCTGCAAATCAGACAAGGTCTTCACTACGTTCAGAATAAGAAAAGAAGTACTGACAAACCAACGTCACCATTACCAAAAAGAATAACCCCGATATTTGTATTGTTCAATCATCCGGACATAATTTATATCAACCCTCGCAGAAATTCAATCAGCGAAATACATGGACTAGCTTAACCGGCGGTTCAGAAGCCAAAGTAATCTCTATACTCAAATCTAATATTTCACAGCTAAACATGAGTTACAAAATCTATTTATATGACACGGATACCGACTGCATAGGTTCCGGTAGTTTATCATCCTCTTATCTTCAATGTCAGCTGGAAGCAGCGGCCGGGCAGGATGTAGAAGTTCACATTAGCTCGGTAGGCGGCAGCGCGTTTGATGCCATCGCCATTTATGATCTGTTAAAGAAATATACCGGCAATGTAACAACCTACATTGATGCGCTGGCCGCTTCGGCTGCTTCAATAGTGGCAATGGGCGGTAAAAAAGTAGTGATGAGCAAATACGCCCTGCTCATGATCCACAAACCTATGGTTGGCAGCGGTGGTAATGCCGACGAACTGTTGAAGGATGTGCAGATGTTAAATGTAGTGCAATCGCGCCTGGCGCAGATCTACATGGACAAGACCGGGTTGGACGGCGTTACCGTTAATAGTTTAATTAACGCCGTCACCTGGTTATCTGCAGACCAGGCACTTGACCTGGGTTTTGTTGACGAGATAGAAGACTATAACGCCACTATCACTAACAGCACTATCATTAAAAATTATACCAGCACCGCACCTGTATTTTATCAACGCTATATCAATAAAATCTTAAACAAAAACAGCAATATGAACATCGAAAACAAGGACCTTATCGAAAAAACAACTTCGGTTTTAGATAAGATTATGAACTTCTTTAAGAAAGTGATTAACAAACAAACGGTTACAGACAAGGGTACACTGCATCATGCCGGCGAAATGGAAGAAGGTACAGAGGTTTACCAGGATGAGGATATGACCAACCCCGCACCTGCCGACACTTACACTACATCAACAGGCGAAAAAATTGATGTAAAAGGTGGCCAGGTTGAAAAAATAATACCGGGAACTGATGACGATGATACCGAAGTGGATGATCAACTACCCGGCAAATTTAAAGGTGCAAAAGCTGGCGATGTACAAAACAAGGTTTTAGAGATCAAAGCCAAATTGCATGCACAAAACCAACTACTTTCCGAAGCCAGGGCCGCGCTTGAAACTGCTAATGATCGCCTTAAAAAAACAAATGAAGAGGTTAGAAATGAAATAAAATCAGACTTCAGTCCCGAAGGATCAAAACGCAGCAACAAAGCAAAAAGCGAAACCTCTCCGTTTTTTGCACCACAAACTACGCTGGCTCAAAACGCAGTAAAAAAAGCAATAGCAAAATAGTAGGAAGTAGTTAGTATTAAGTATTAAGACATCCTTAAAATACTTGATACCTGATACTTGCGACCTGATACTCATTAAATAAAAACAAACTCTTATACAAACAATGGCTCAATTTACATTTACAAACAACACTTATGCCGGCGAAGCGCTGGCAGGATTTATGGCCAGCACGCTTTTAGAGGCCGACTCGGTAAAGCGTGGCTTACTAACCGTAATTAACGACGTAAAATCGCGCAAGATCATTCTTGACGTTGATGACGACGTTATACTGCAAGACCCATCAGGCCTGTTTAATGACCAGGGCACAACCGCCAAACAAACTGAAAGCTACCTGGACCCGGTAGTATACGAGTTTATGAAACAGGAACAATGGGACAAACTGGCCCAATCATGGGAAGCCCAAAGCCTTAAGCCCGGCGCCTTTATGGATTATGAAGGCGTGGTTGACCTGTCTGACTTTATGGTTCAGCGCTATTTAACCAAAATCCAAATAGCAAACGAGCGTTTGTATTGGCTGGGAAAAGCGTCAACTAAAGAGGCAACATTTACCTCAGACTTTACAGGCTTACTACCGTCAATTGCCACCGCATCCGGCGTTTATAAAGTTGGTTTGAGTAAACCGGCAACATCAATGGCCGCTACTGCTATAAATGTCAGTGGTGTGGTAACGGTATCAAGTACCGCTACTTTATCAGATGGTGATGTAGTTACCATTACCGGGGTAACCGGCACTCTCAAAGACACTACTAACGGCGGCAGCGGTATTGATGTACAGGGTCAGTCTTATTTTATCCAGGTTGCCGGCGCCACTACCTTTAAATTGGTGCGTAATTATAATGAAGTAAACACCCGCAAGCCGGCAACGTTTACAGGCACCGCAAGCGCGGCTACAGTAAGCTATATTAATGCCAGCAATGTACTTGATGTATTAACCGGCGTTTATGCGCAGCTTGACCCGGCAGACAGAAGCCAGGATGATTTTAACCTGCAGATCCCTTTCCACGTAGGTTACGCTTATGCACAGGCTCAGGCCAACAAAGCAGTTAATGTACTAAATGCATTTACTGATAGCAAGAAAATGGATTACCTGGGCGTGCCCCTGCAATTGATGAACCACTGGCAGGCAAACACCATCCTTGGTGCACGTTCTTCAAACTTGTTTTTAGGAGTTGATTTATTGGGCGATGCTTCAGAACTATCAACAGTTTATATGAAACCATATACCAATGACAACGTGGTGCGCATGAAAGCCCGTATGAAAGCAGCGGTAAACTTCAAATTCGCTAACGAATTATTTTACTTATCGGCCTAATCCATTCAATCATTTATTCACTAATTATTAAAATCCACACATGTCAATTTACAATAAAATAAATGCAGGCTTTAGCTTGGGTACAGATCAGCCTATAACTTCGGGGATAGAAGATATTATCTACCTGTTTAATGAAAGCGATGTTACACTCACCTATGATACCATAAACCCTTTAATTGTAACAGGTATCGCAGCAGTAACATCAGCCAAGATCTACAAGTTTGAGGGCACAAACAATAGTTTTAATACCACATCAAAACTTACCAAAACACAGGTAGGTCCGCGTTACACTGAGGAGATAGACTTCAATATCGCCGGCTTATCAACTGATGTAAAAACGCAGTTAATGGCTATGGGTTATGGCCGGGTTAAAGCAATAGCGATAAACAATTATAAATCAGGCGATTCATCAATTGAATTGTTTGGAGCAGTGAATGGCTTGATTTTAACTGACGCTGAACGTAATGCTGCCGACGAAACAGTTGAAGGTGGTTATAAATTAAAATTAACCAACCCTGATAAATTAAAGGAGCCTTATCCACCAAAATTCCCTTTATTTTAAGCGAACTAAAACTGGCCGACAGCTGTCGGGATATAACAGATCCTTCACAGTTAACATTATGTGCCGTTGATGTTTTGCAAAGCTTGGATGGCGATATGAAAAGCGCATTTTTGCATAATCTATCCATAATTGTTGCACAAGTCGCGGCAGATGGACAATTAAGCTGGAGTGATGGCGTATATTTATTAGAATGGTATTATCAACATCAATATAAAGTAACTGCCTGATAAGTGCCCGGAACGAGATTCGAACTCGTACATCCTTACGAATGCCACCCCCTCAAGATGGTGCGTCTACCAATTTCGCCACCCGGGCTTGCTTAAAAACAAAGAAAAAGTAAGATAGAATCTTACTTTTTCTTGTCAAATGAATGTGCCCGGAGAGAGACTCGAACTCTCAAGAGACAATTCTCAACGGCTTCTGAGACCGCAACGTTTACCAATTTCGCCATCCGGGCTTATTAACAGGGCACAAATATAATTTAATCCTGTTAAAATAAATATAAAAGTGTACCTACTTTGCAGAAAATAGTGCTACCCGTTAATTTAGCACTATTAGCTTATAATAAACATGCATAAAATCACAAATAAAATACTACTTCTTACAATATTAAGTACAGTATTATTTGCCTCTACTGCAAGGGCTCAACACATCGAAGTTTTACAGCAAAATAAGCCAACCAGCATACGCGGACTATCTGTTGTTGATGATAACACAGCCTGGATCAGCGGTAGTAAGGGTCATATTGCGAACACGGTTGACGGCGGCAAAACATGGAACTGGCAGCAAGTTACGGGTTTTGAAAAATCGGACTTCAGAGACATCGAAGCTTTTTCGGATAAAGAAGCAATTATAATTAGCTCGGGGACACCCGCGTTAATATTAAAGACTATTGATGGTGGAGCGCACTGGAAAGTTAATTATCATAATACGGACAGCACGTATTTTTTAGATGCGATGGATTTTGATAGTCCGAAACACGGTTTTGTTATGGGCGACCCTATTAACGGCAAGTTTTTTTTAATGGAAACCACAGATGGCGGTAATAACTGGCGCATATATAACAGCGCTAAGGCAATCCAGAATCAGGCTGCCTTCGCTGCAAGCGGAACTTGTTTAGTAATTAATAAATTATTTGCTGTTGTGACAGGTGGAAGTTTAGCAGACCTAGTTACACTTCAAAAAAAAGGTAGCAGGTGGACTCGCCACCGCCTGCCTATTATCCACGGTAAAAACACACAGGGCGCATTTTCTATAGCAGTGGGGAAAAATCAGCTAATTGTTGTTGGCGGCGATTACCAAAAAGATAAACGACAAGATTCAACCGCGTGTTATTCGACAAATAAAGGCTTAACCTGGCACTTATCAAATACCTTTCCTTCTGGTTACCAGTCATGTGTAACATTTATAAAAAACAATATCTTTCTGTCAACCGGCACTCCGGGTACAAATATTACGATAAATGGTGGCAAAAACTGGATCAAAATTAACAATGAAAGCTATAATGTTTGTAGTAAAGCAAAACATGGAAAACTGACATTGTTAGCTGGAGATGACGGAAAAATAGGAATTCTTAAATTTTAGTATACTGTAAATGAAGCGCTTAATAAATCTTAAAAATAAATTTAAATAAGGCTTGTGCGCATAGCTAAATAGTCCTATATTTGCACCACTTTAACCGGAAACGGTAAATGATTCCGTAGCTCAGCTGGTAGAGCATAACACTTTTAATGTTGGGGTCCTGGGTTCGAATCCCAGCGGGATCACTGAAAGTACATCAAACCGTCTTAAAGTAACTAAAGCCACTAGAAATAGTGGCTTTTTTTCGTTTAAAGGCACTTTTCATACTCAATACGGATCAAAACAACGCAAAGTAATCGGTAACCTATTCGGTAACCTATTCCTTTTGCCGAAATTAGGTTACCGAATTTTAGTCAGTTTTAGTTATATCTCATTGATTTTCAGCTTGAAGGACCATGATTTAACGCTAAAAAAAAGATTATGAAAGTAAATGAAGATCTTTCGATTTTATTCTGGCTGTGGCGCCAGAAAACAAGTAAGGATGGTATGGCCCCTATCTATGTACGCATTACGGTGAAGGGTGACCGTGATGGTTTTTCTTCCGGTAAGAAGATTCATCCTGATTACTGGGATGAAGAAACAGCAAGCGCAACCTGGGCATGCCCGGACGGTAAATTAATCAACAGTTATATTGCCAAGACAAGAGCAGAGCTGGAACGGCATTATAACCAGCTTGCTGCCGTCCATGACAAAATCACAGCCACAATGATCAAAGAGGCTTATATGCCAAAGGAAGTGCCACAGAAGACACTAATGCAGGCCTTCAAGCTCCACAATGACGAATTCGAGGAACGTGTAAACAAAAAAAAGGCCAGCAAAGGCACTTTGGCGAGGTATGAACGGCTTAAAGAAAAGGTCGAATCATTCTTACAAAAGAAATACAAGCTGATGGATATCCCATTAGGAGATATTGAAATGGCTTTAGCGGTAAATTTCTTTCATTATCTGACCATGGAAGATATCGGAGATAATACAGCAATGAAGTATGTCAAAACATTAAAACAAATTATTGACCGCGCTATTGCTGAAGGTTGGATTAAACACAATACTATATCCGGTTTTAAATGTACTTATGTTGACCCGGAAAGAGAAACGCTTGAAATGCACGAACTCATTAATATGTATGAGAAGCCAATAAGCCTTGTAAGGCTTGAAGAGGTGCGCGATGTTTATGTGTTTTGTTGCTTTACGGGTTATGCCTATGAAACGGTTTATAATCTTGAACCATCAAATGTCTTTAAGGGCCTTGACGGCAAGCTTTGGATTACTAAAGACCGGCAAAAGACAGGCGCAGAAGAAACCGTTCCATTGTTGCCTATCGCGTTAGCAATTATTGAAAAATACAAAAACCATCCTTACTGTGTAAGCGAAAACAAATTGCTTCCTGTGAATAGTAATGTGAGATATAATGCCTATATCAAAGAGGTTGCAACGATTTGCGGAATTAATAAAGAACTTACTACACATACGGCAAGACATACATTTGCAACCACCGTTCTTCTGGAAAATGACGTACCAATGGAAACAGTGGCAAAGTTATTAGGTCACAGAGATATGCGATCAACCCAAATATATGCTAAGATTACCAAGCGAAAGATTAGTAATAACATGAAGGCGCTTGAAAGCAGGATATTTAGCGAGCAAGGTCTATTAAAAGTATCTTAATCTAACCTGATATCACAAATTGTGATATCAAGTTTAACTTTAAAAGATGCCGGCGCATAAGATCTTCGCTCAACTCAAAAATATGCCAAAATTACTAAGCGATAAACTAGCAATAACATGAAGGCTTTGGAAGAAAAAATATTTGATCAACAGGGAATTTTGGAAGTTTCTGCTAAACGAATCTCCTTTATGCAAATTGTTAACTCTAAATAAGCTTTTTCGATTGAAAAGGCAAATTTTTACGTCTAATTTATAATTTTTTAAAAATTATAAATTATAAATTGTTGGGCTTGTCATAATAACCGGAGCTTATCTGGAGGACTAATAATGACGAACTTGCTTCTGACCTTTATCAGATCAACATTGATTTATTCCTCTTTAGGAAGACGAGCCTCGGGTTTCCCCTTCATTTCCTGCTCCACCAAATGGGCCAGAAATTTAGCAAAAGGTTCAATATCCCGTTCTGTACTTGCTTTTTCAAGCGCGGCCATATAGGCGTTTCTTTGCTCTACCGGGATAACCGTCCATGGATAACCGCCCGATGCCAACATTGCGTTCATTAAAAAACGCGCGACGCGTCCGTTGCCGTCCATATAAGGGTGGATGAAACCGAATAGGAAATGGCCCAGTACTGCGCGTACTGAAGCCTCTTGTTCTTCTTCTAATAATTCAAAAAATACCGGCATAACGTCCCGCACGGCATCTACGTTCAACGGTATGTGTTTTGAGCTGGTAATATAGACCTGATTATTACGGTAACCTGCCAGATCCGAGGCTTTCAGAATACCCGCGGCAACGTTAGGCGAAAAAAGCTCACGATACCATCCAGGTTGGTCCGTATCAGTTTGTTTACCCGGGTTTTTCCCACTCAGGATCAAACTGACCGTGTCTTTCACTTTTTGAAAGGCCTGCCAGTAACCCCTTGCCGCCATGGCATCTTTTTGTTTTTGATCTTCCGGGTTTGAATCTTTATCCCATGTACCGCTGCTCACCCTTTCGATGAGTTCGGGTGTTACGCGGTAACGTTCAATTGACAAAGAATGGTAAGCGTCCGTAATGAAAACGTCATCGATATGTTTCAGGTAAGCTTCTTTATCTTTAGGTATCCCGGGGGCTGGGGGGAACAGCCGGATTACCGATGGACGCATCATTTGCCACATTAACCGAAGGCGGTTAGCATAGGGCGATCTTTCCCTGCTTGACAATTTTACTTCGATCTTCTCTACAAAAGGATCGGACTCGCGCACATTATAATCTGCAGAACGCATGGCCCCAAGAATATTGTCAGCAATACGGTCGCGTCCCATATTTCTGAAAGCGCCTGCTAGTCTACCTGCTATAGAGGTATGACCATTATCCAAAAGCACCGGCAATAATTCAGAAGCATCCCGGATCAATGAAGCTGCCGTTCGCGCATCGATCGGGTTTCGTGCATAGGTATTGGCCGAGGCGTAAATTAGTGCTCCAGCAAGGGTATACATCCTAATCCCGTTTTGTTCCATTCTTAATCCTGCTTGAGGAAGTTCTGCTTTAAGATTGAATAAAGTTGTGTTAAAAGGTAAATTGGTCAGCGTATTGTTGGCTTGGGGTGATTTTATGATCAGTTGGAGGGGAACTGTATAGTTACCCGCATGTAACTGTAAAGATTGTTCGGCAGAGATGCACCATTGCGCCCCATATTTATACTCCAGGAATTTGACGCAAAATTCCCAATAGGAAGTATACCAGGAAGTACTGTCGCCCGGCCGTTCTGTAGGATCTACCGGTATATACCACCCTTTTATGATCTCTTTAAGAAACCCTTTTTTTACCAGCAGTGTACGAATTGAGCTTTTCGGGATCTCGGAGGTATGGACCGCGTTCACGCCTTTGTCCTGTAGGTCTTTTAGCACCGTTAGCGCTTCTACCAGTCTTTCTCTCGGTGTTGCCATTCTAACTTAATGTAATAAAACAATTATAAACAAATGTAATAAAACAATTATATATAAATGCACCAAAACAATTATATATAAATATATTAAAACAATGATTATAAATAATAGGGCGCTAAGAACTGCCCTACACTTTTGGTGCGTAATTCACTTTAGGTCTGGCTTATCACTTTGGAAAATATTAAACATTTTTGCAGCTAATTGTTGTAGTTACGGGAAGTCATTTTAATCAACCCTATTTCGGCTACTGCTTAGCAAAACTGAGGCCTGATAAATATTTGATGAATTCTTTATTCGTATAGTCGGCAGCGCCTTGGTGCCGAAAGACGATCCTGCCGGACTTATCAATAATGAGCGTAGTCGGAATCGTATTTGACTGCAGGCTTTCAGTTATTTGTCCCAAGACCTTGTAAACAGGTAAAATGAAGTCGTTCTTTTTTATGAAAGGCAGTGATTTTCTAAAATCGCTATCCCCATCCACGGATATGATCATCATATTCGGATTGGCACGGAATTGAATATATAATTGATTGATCGATGGCATCTCAGCAATACAGGGAGGGCACCAGGTTGCCCAAAAACTGATAAATATTACCTTACCTTTTTGATCTGACAGATTTAAGATTCGTCCGTCAGCATCCTGAAAACTGATATCAGGCAGGGTATTGCCTTTTTTATCGTTTGCAGGCCGCGATAACTGGGGTTGGAATAAACCAATTTTCATTAAGCCGCGAATGAATATCGCCTTAGCAGTTGGATTAAAAATCAAAGCTAAAACGCCTACGATCAACAGACCGTTCAGGATATTAGCAATCGTTAATTTTTTGCGTCTAGCTTTCAAATTTATCAGGAAATTAATTCCTCCCGGGCTTTTTAGTAGTAAACCCAAAAGGATAATACAAGGGACAAAAACTGATGAAGCTGGTTAAAATAAAAACGGCAGCAAGCACCAATAGAATTATTGCGACCGTGCCGGATAGTATTCCAGTGTAATATAAAACAATTATCGCTATTGCAGCCAGGACCCGCAACGTACGGTCAAGACCTCCCATGTTCTTTTTCATAACTGTATTTTTTATTAAAATTAGCAGTTAAGAAAGCCCTGATCGGTAACAAATGTTACATAAAAAATGATCCCGGTCTTATTTGATCAATTGTCCCGGTTATTTATCAGAAACAATAATTAAGAATCGAAGTCCTGCAGCAACTTGATCTCATTGCGGTATAATAAGATCTTACCATTATTTTCCAGGATCTTAAGTAACCGGGAAATAACAACACGGGAGGTGGCCAGCTCATCAGCGATCTGGTAATGGGAAGCTTTGATCACGCTGGAGCCAGATAGCCTTTTCCTTTCTTTCAGATAAGCGATGAGCCGGTCGTCCAGTTTATGAAAGGCAATGCTTTCTATAGACTTTAACATTTCAGAGAAACGTTCATTAAAGCTCCGCATAATATAATTCTTCCAGCTCGGGTATTTGCATAGCCACTCATCCAGCTTATTATGAGGGATGGCAATAATTTGAAGGTCACCTTCGGCAATAGCTTTAACCTCGCTCTTTTTTTCTTCCAGGCAACAGCTATAGGCCATAGAACAAGTTTCACTGCTGGAAAGGTAGTACAACAAAATCTCGTTACCGTTATCGTCCTTTTTTAACACCTTCAAAGTGCCCTTTACCACAAGCGGCATCATACGGATATACTTTCCGTAGTCCATAACGAGTTCACCGTCTTTGAATGACCGTAATTCACCAAACTCCTCTATTTCCTGGATCAGGGCCGGTTCAAATTGAAAAGCAAAGTTTGCGGATTCATCCATGCAGCTAAGTTAGCAGTATTGAGCCACATTATTCCAGCTCCCGCCGTTGATAACATTCGTAATGCCGTTCTTTTCCAAAATAGTTTTTGCTTGCCCGCTTCTGCCGCCGCTCAGGCAGCACACGATAATATTGTTTTTATTTCTAAACTTAGACAGTTGAGCCACTACCTGATCCAGCGGAATGTTGACGGAGCCTTTGGCATGGCCGCCGGCAAACTCCCCGGGGGTGCGCACGTCTACTACAAAGGCTCTCTCTTTAATAAGTCCGGCCAGGTCGGGCGCTGTCCCGCCACCGAATAGTTGTTTGAATATGTTCATGCAGGCAAAGATAAAGCCTGATATTCCGGGAGTTGGTAACAAAGGTTACACATGCCCAAGGTCTGCGAAATATCAATCAGCAGCAAACGGGTTCGTTCCGGCTCACGCTGTTACCATTCCGGCCAACCAATGAGTTCATGCGCTTTTATTGAACTATTATAGTAGGGACCATCGTGATTTTGGATTTTACGGAATTGGAGATCAGGCAGGCCGTTTCTGATTTCTGCAGCACCCTTTCCGCTCTTTCCCTGTCTTTTTCATCGGCAATCGTGACCGTCGGCTCAAGGACAATTTCGCTCATCATGAATTTTCCGTCCACCTGTTCCAGTTTCCCTGCTGATTTACAATGGAAACTGACGAAGGCCAATTTTGAATTTTCAGCGACAGCTAAAAATGTGGTCATTAAACAGCTGCTTACCGCAGCGGTTAACAAATGTTCGGGCGACCATATCCCGGGCATGCCTTTTGGGAACTCGGGAGGTGTTGCGACTTCAATACAATTCCCTGATTCTTTACTTAATTCCGGAGAACACATAACGCCTTTGCGTTCGGTATTCCAGTTTACTTCTACATTATAATAGTGCGGTTCCATATGATGCGTAAATGACGAATTTATACTGGTTTTGAGGAAAGATAAATGACCGTTAACAGGCAAAATTTTCATTGGAGTCACCGGGCATTTGCTAAACGACCGGCAATACAATCTTTAATCTTTAACGCCTGCTGCCTTTAAGATCAACTCCAGCGGGCAGAACCTTGTAAAGGCGGATTGCAGGAGGTTGAACCCCACAAACACCCCCAGCCAAAGCCAGCTAATATTTACGGAATAAGCCAGCGTTGCACTGATTAACACCATGGTGCCGGCAACGGCACGGACGATTCGTTCTTTCATGTTCTTTAAGATTATATAAATTTTTCTACGGGCATGATAAATGCCCTGATCGGGAAGTTTCCCTCAATAGTTTTATTATAATTTTCGATCAGTTTAATCCCCTGTTCAGCATTCTGTTCACTGATAACGGTGAAGATCATCATCGCGTTAACATCTTCACCACCGCTGGCAAACCAGTCTTCCAAAAGGCTGGACGGTGCGCTATCCCGGTGCCCGGTGATCTCACTGGTGCTGAACACATCAATATTTGACTGTTTGAATAGCTTTGATACATCTTTCAGGTACTCTTTTAAGCAGGTTACTACCAATAGTTTCATGACTCAGATTTTTTAGGGGTTAATGTTTTTTTACGCATCATCTTAAAGTATAACAGCGGTACTACGATCAGGGTAAGGAAGGTAGAAGTAACCGTACCGCCCATCAACGAAATCGCCAGCCCCTGGAAGATCGGGTCAAACAAAATGATCACCGCCCCTAAAGCAACGGCACCGGCAGTCAATAATATCGGAGTAGTACGTACCGCACCTGCTTCAATAATGGCTTGTTTTAACGGGATGCCTTCATCCAGCCGGATGTTTATAAAGTCGATCAGGAGTATGGAATTGCGTACCATTACTCCTGCAAGGGCGATAAACCCGATCATGGAGGTCGCGGTAAAATACGCATGCAGCATCCAATGCCCAAGTACTATACCTATCAATGAAAGCGGTATTGCAGCTAACATCACCAAAGGCACGATAAAATTCTGGAACCAGCCTACGATCAGGATATAGATCATAATGATCACAACCGCGAACGCAATACCCAGATCCCTGAATACCTCGAAAGTGATCTGCCATTCGCCATCCCATTTCAGGCTGTAATTATCCTCCAGTTCCGGCTGATGGGTATATTCCTCTTTCAATGTGAACCCTTTGGGAACGGTAACCGTTTTTAAATGATCGGAAACGTAAGAGATCGCATAGGATGGGCTTTCCAGGTCACCAGCCATATCGCCCAGTACATAAACCACTTCCTTTTGGTTTTTTCGGTAGATACTCTTCGGCTTGATCTGCCGGGTCACGGTAACCAGGTCCTTTACAGGTATGGCATTACCCTGCATACCTATCACTTTCAAATTCAGCACATCATCTATGCTGCTTTTATCGGCATCGCTTAATTGCAGCTTAATCGCGGTTTGATTATAAGCGGCGGGCTGTGCAATGTTGCCAACCGGCATATCAGACAAGCCTGCGTTAACAGTGGCTGCTATTTGTGCCGTGGCTATGCCATAACGCATGGCCTTTTCCTTGTTTACTTCGATATGATATTCCGGCTGGTCATCTTCGACCATCCAGTCCATATCCACCACATTGGAGGTTTTTACCATCAAATCCTTTACCTGGCGGGCCACTTTTATCTGCTCCTGGTAGTCGGGGCCGTAAATTTCGGCCACTAAAGTTGACAGTACCGGCGGACCCGGGGGCACTTCCACAATCTTCGCATTTGCGTTATATTTTCGGGCAATAGCCTGTATAGGGGCGCGCATTTCTTTAGCGATCCCGTGGCTTTGAATGCTCCGGTCGCCCTTATCTACCAGGTTAACCTGTATATCCGCTACATTATCGCCTCTTCTAAGGTCGTAATGGCGCACCAGCCCGTTGAAGCTGATGGGAGCTGAAGTACCGATATATGTTTCATAATTTCGCACGAGTGCCTGGCCGGAAACATAGGAACCAATGTCTTTTGCAACCGCTTGTGTCTTTTCGAGCGTAGTGCCCTCCGGCATATCGATCACTACCTGGAACTCATTCTTGTTATCAAAAGGCAGCATTTTAACGGCGACCGCTTTGGTGTAAAACATGGACAATGATGCGAACAGTATTACTACAGTACTGAGAATAAACGTCCAGCGTTTCCAGCGGGTTTCCAGTAAAGGCTGGATGAAAGAGCGGTATATTTTATAAATGCGGGTTTCTTCCAGTGATTTCGTTTTGTTTTCCCCGTGTGCAATACCATGATTTTCTTTTTCGCGCAGAAAAATGTAACCCAGGTATGGTGTTAAAGTGAGTGCAACGATAAGCGACAGGATCATGGCGATAGAAGCACCGATCGGCATCGGGCTCATATAAGGCCCCATCATGCCGGACACGAAGGCCATTGGTAATACGGCGGCGATAACAGTGAAAGTTGCCAGGATCGTAGGGTTACCTACCTCGTTAATGGCATAGATGGCGGCTTGCAGTGGCGGCAGTTTTTTCATCTTAAAGTGCCGGTGCATATTCTCAGCAATAATGATAGAATCATCGACCACAATACCCGTAATAAACACCAACGCAAACAGCGTAATCCGGTTAAGCGTGTAATGCATAAAGTAATAGGCAAACAACGTAAGCGCAAAGGTGACCGGTACAGAAAGAAATACGACCAAACCACCGCGCCAACCCATGGCCAGCATTACAAACACCGTTACAACCACAATGGCAATAAAAAGGTGGAACAACAATTCACCAACCTTGTCTGAGGCGCTTTCGCCATAGTTACGGGTGACAGTCAAGTGAACGTCATTAGGCAAAAGGCTTGCTTTCAGATGTTCCACTTTACCCAGGATCTGTTCCGACAGTTTCATCGCGTCAGCGCCTTTCTTCTTGGCGATAGAAAGTGTTATAGCCGGATAATTCGATTTAAAGGTTTGGAGGTTTTTAGCATCTGCTTTTCCGTAGCCAAAAAGCACATATTGATTCGGCGTTTCAGCGCCTTCTGCAACTTTGGCTATCTGTTTCAGGTAAACCGGCTGCTGCTGGTTAATGCCTACCACTAAATTGCCTACATCATCTGATGAAGTGAGGAAGTTTCCGGTCTCCACGGAGAAGGCAGTGTCTTTTTGCAGCAGCGTACCGCCCGGCAATTGCATATTACTGCCCTGTATCTGCTTGCTCAGCGATAAAAAGTCCACCTGGCTTTCCGCCATCTTATTTTTATCCAGCAGCACTTTTACCTCGCGGTTACGGCCACCGATGATATTGACATCGGACACATCGTTTATTTTCTTAATTTCATTAGCCAGCTCCTGGCCCATTTGTTTCAACTGGTAATCGTCGTATTTATCGCTCCAAAGGGTTAAGCCCAACACCGGAACGTCATCAATAGCCCTGGTTTTGATCAATGGCAGTGTAACACCCTGCGGCATTTTGTCCATGTTTTTCATCAGTTCGCTGTACAGCTTTACTAATGAACGTTCCACGTCTTCGCCCACATTAAACTGTGCAATTACCATGGCCTGTCCCTGCATGGAAGTAGAATAGACATATTCTACGCCCTTGATATTCGAAATCATTTTTTCAATCGGCGCCGCGACTTTGGTTTCTACGTCTTTTGGCGAAGCGCCGGGGTAGCCGATAAAAATATCAGCCATGGGCACCTGTATCTGGGGTTCTTCCTCCCGCGGGATCAAGAACGTGCTGTATCCGCCGATCAGTAAAAAGGCGATCATTAACAATATCGTTAATTTTGACTGTATAAATGTCTTAGCTATATTTCCTGCAAATCCGTCTTTCATATCCTTATTTTATTTTAACAGCTGCACCGTCATACAATCTGCCATCTGCGCTTACAATGAATTGTTCGTTTGCTGCCAGTCCGCTTAAAATTTCGACTTGATTACCCTGTGTTCTGCCCAGCCTTACCCAGCGCAGCAGGGCAGTATGGTTACTACCAATGGTGTACAAACCCGTTAGCTGATCTTTATATTCAATAGCTGATACCGGAACCATGATTTGTTCACCGGTATTAGCCGTTTTTACTCCTTGTGTTACAGCGATAGTTACATTGGCATACATCCCGGCGAACAAGCCTTGCTTTTCATTATCGGGGATATTTACTTTGATCATATACTGGCCGCCGCTGCTTTGAGAAGACTGGGCGATCTGTGCTATTTTCCCATTAATTACTTTATGAATAGCGTCGATATTTATCGTGGCCGGTGCATTTTCCTTTATCAAACTGATCTCACTTTCCGGCACCGACGCACTTACCTGGTAACTGGCGCTTTGTTCAATGGTGAGCAGCGGCATACCGGGATTAGCCATACTGCCGGCATCCATCATTTTCTGGGTAACTGTGCCGGCAAATGGAGCGGTCAGGTTAGTATAGCTGAGCATCGCGTTAACTTCCCGCCGCTGTTGTTTCGTGGCTTCCAATCTTGCTTTGGCCGAGCTGTATTGCAGTGTAATATTGTCCAGTTCTTTGGCTGAGGCGCTTTGCTGTTTATACAAAGCGGTAAAACGGTCATAGTCCTTTTGCGCGTTTTGCGCGGCGGCATTAGCTTCTGCAATCATCGCATCAGCCTGGGCCCGTTTCGCCAGGATATCATCATTGCTGATCGTAGCCAGTAGCTGGCCTTTATTTACGCGGTCGCCCACTTTGACATTGATCTTCGTGATATAGCCCATAACCCTGGTGCTGATATTGGCTGCTTGACTGGCTTCTACTTGTCCGCTTACCGTTAATCCCTGTTTGGCATCTGCAGAAGGCTGGCTTACCGTAACCAGGATCGCGGTATCTGCACCGGTTGGCATTGCTTTTTTTTCATTGGAGGAACAGGCACTAAGGATCAGTAAACCGATACCGGTAAATAATTGTAAAGCGCTGTTTTTATGGATAGGTAAGTTCATATCTTGACCGGTTATTTAGTGGTGGTTGCTGTTAATAATTTAATATAGGCGCTGGTCACATTTGCAGTAAACTGTGCCTGTGCAAGCGAAAATTTCAATTGGGATAATTGGGTATCGGCGGTCAGCACGTCGGTGGTATTGATCAGCCCTTGCTGGTACCGGTTCTGCAGTATCCTTAAAGCTTCACCTGCCTGTTCTATAGCTGCCCGATCCTGGGCCATTTCAAACCGTGCATCGGAAAGGTCGCGGTACGCTTTATCCAGTTCCAGCTGGCTTTGGTCTGTTTGCTGGGCTAACTGCATGGTAAGTTTATCGCGCTCCAGCTTTTGTGTGGCGATTACGTGTTTAGTCTTATTCCCGTTAAAAATGTTCCATGATAGCTGTATGCCAACCAGGTAAGCATTGGCACCGAAACCGGCTAAACGGCTGTCATTATACTGAAAATTGCCGAAGGCATTCAACTTAGGCAGATAACTCATCTGGCCGGATTTGATCATTAGCCCGGATGCTTCAATGGCTTTTTGCATGGCCATAAAATCGGAACGGGCAGCAAATACTTTTTGCGTGCTGTCTGCAATCGGCAACGCAGGTTGAGGTTCATCGTTTAGGTTGTAAATTATCCCGGCCGGCCGGCCCATTAACAGGCTTAGGTAATCCGAAGCGTTAAGGATACCACTTCTTGCTTTCGCCAGATTTCTTTCAACCGTAGTAACATGCACCCGGGCGTTCAACACGTCCGATTTTTGGATCAGTACCTGCTTAAAATGGTCATCGGTATATTTAAAAACTGCTCTCGCAGTTTGCCCGGCTTCCGCCAAAACTTTCTCTGCCTGATAAGCCAGCTGCAGTTGCAAAAATGCTTTAGTGGTTTCGAAAGTGATATACTCCTTTGTACGCTGGGTTTTAAACCGGTAAACTTCGGTTTGCTTTTCGGCGCCCTTCCTCATGTACAGCATGTCGATATTGAGCAATGGCTGCTTAACCTCCAGTTGCGCCATGTAGTCCGGGGTTGCACCTGGATGATTTAATAAAGCAGGATTAAAATCATTTTGGGTAATGCTGCGCTGCTGCAGTTTAAAACCAAAAGCATTGAGCGGGCTGTTCGTACTCATCGCGGTATAGGAGAGATCAACCTGCGGCAGGAAGACCGCCTGGGTTTGGTTGAAATTTGCCTGTGCAATACGCTCATCCAAACCAGCCAGACGAATAGTTTTGTTGTTGGCCAAAGCTGCCGAAATGGCCTCATTAAGGCTTAGCTTTTGGTGGAGGTCCTGTGCTTGCGCTATTGAAAGGAATCCGGCAATCCCTATCAAAAAGAACCCTATCCATTTTATCAAAGGCTGTATCTTCTTCATTAATTTATTTTTTAACAAAAGTACTTTCAGCAAAAAAGCTAAACGGTAACATTTGTTACCTACGCTAATAGCAGTAGATATTTAGGGCTGATAGAAGCCGATGTCGTTTGCCAGAATGCTGAACAAAAAAGCAAGTTTGGTAATTGCGTTTAACCTGGTTATTCATTTGCAGCCAGGTACCCCACAAAAAATCAATGATTTAATTAATCAGGGAATAAAGTTCAGAGAATCTGAACTTTAAATAAATGTCCATTGTCAAGCGTTGAGTTGATCTTTATCGTCAGGTGATATGCGTATATGACGGATAACAACTTTAGTTTAAATTGAATTCGCAGTTAAAATGCTATTTTTGCAATAAATTATGCAAAGAGGGAAAAATAAGTTTCATCAAAAAAGGCCAGGTATCGCATTGGCGTTACTGGTATTGTTTGTGCTGTTTACCGCCTTATGTCCCGTTAAAAGATTTTTTTTTAGTACTGCCAATACGCACCTGCTTCAAAAACAGAACGTAAAAATCGTCGCTGAAAAGCAATATGCAGGCCTTCAGCAAATTGGGTCAGTGAGCAGCGGGCTTTGTGGTATTTCGTATATCACTTTCAAGCAGTCGATTACGCATAAGCCGGCAGTTAACACGGATTTTATCGCACTGGCGCTGTTTACACTGCTATTTACGCTGCTATTCCGGGCCTTTAGTTTTCGTGTTGATCCGGTGCCGGTCGTTGCTAATTATTATATGGCATCTACGCCGATCTTTCTCCGGAACCGGATTTTCCTGATCTGATTATCTTTCCGCTTTATCTTTTGATAAGCTTCTGATTAAGTAATTGTCTTAACGATCTTCGCCGTTAAAATCTCTCATTTTTTGTCTTTATTTCATGCCCAGAATTTAACAGAATTCACTTCAGGAAGTCTTTGGCCACGTGTCCACACAATTAAAAGTTTTAAAAACAGGCACGGAAGAGCTGGCTGAAGGAACAAAAGTTAACATCACTAATTAAATAGATCAAATTCATGAAAAAGAAACTAATCACCTGGTCAAACGCGACAACTGTCGCGCTGGCCTTATTAATGATTGTAATAGTTATAAGCCCACAGGCAAAAGCGATCATGCTTCAGGGCCTGATGAAAATAGGTTTTTTTAAGCCTCCGGTTAAAAATACTGAACCGAAGCAAAGGGCAAACGGCAGTACGAACCTTGCGCCGGGTTTGGTTTTAAGAACCGCTGACGGTAAAAGCTTCGATATTAAAGACCAGAAAGGAAAAGTGCTGTTTATCAATTTTTGGGCTACCTGGTGCCCGCCGTGTATAGCAGAGATGCCATCCATAAACGAAATGTATGCCCGTTACAAACGCAACCGCAAAGTGATGATACTGGAGGTTGATGTGGATGGTAATTTTAGCAAATCGGAACCCTTTATGAAAAAAAACAATTACCAGCTGCCGGTATATAATATGGTAAGCGAGCCACCCGAAGGCTTTCTTTCGGAAGCGATCCCTACAACCGTGATTATAGATAAAACAGGGGTTGTCGTTGCCAGACACGAGGGCGGTGCCGATTATACTGACAAAGCTTTTTATAAATACCTGGACGGCCTTATTGATAAGTGATTCCGGCCTAATAATCTAAGAAGCTTAATTAAAAAAAGAGCCGTTAACTATTTAAAGTTGACGGCTCTTTCCGAATTAAGACTATCTCAATTCCTGTTTTTCACGAGTTCTTGGGGAATAGTTTTATCTGCCGGGTTTATAGTTCCCGATAAAGAATTTAAAAAAGCGACAATTTTTTTAATCTCTATATCGGTTAAGTTTTTATTTAACTGCGCCTTACCCATAATTTTTACCGCCGTGTCCAATTTAGCTATACTACCATCATGAAAATAGGGATAAGTGCCTGCACTATTGCGCAGCCCAGGCACCTTGAACACATCTTTGTCTGCCTCGTTCTTGGTTACCTTTTTCCGTCCTTCGTCGTTCATTTTGCTCCCTGTAAGAGTGCGGTAATCGGTTACCAATCCAAACTTCTGTAAGGTTCCTCCGCCAATACCAACCCCAAAATGACAGTTGCCACAGCCTGATTCAACAAAAACTTTAAGCCCCGCTTTCTCTTCAGCATTAATGGCGGTCTTATCGCCAGCCATATATTTGTCAAACCTGGATGGCGTAAGCAGTGTACGTTCGAACGCACCTATTGCCTTTTGCAGGTTTGCATAGTTTACTGGTTTTTTTTGGTTTGGGAAAGCCTGTGTAAACATATCCTGGTATAGCTTAATTGAACTTAACCTTTTAACCAAAAAGCCCGAGTGTGGAATCGCCATTTCAACCGGATTAAGAATTGGCATACCGGCCTGCTCTTCAACATCCTTTGCCCGCCCGTCCCAAAACTGCATATTGTGCAATGCTGCATTGAATACGGTAGGGGAATTGCGGCTTCCCTGTTGACCTGCATCCCCTGTTGATGTTATTTTATTATCGTTACCATAAGCTGCCAGGTTATGGCATGAATTACAACTGTTCTGTCCCGTCATCGAAAGTCGGGTATCGAAGTATAACAACTTACCCAGTTTAACTTTTGCCGGGGTTAATGGATTATCCTTGCTTTCGGCAACTGATGGCAAGATTTTAAAGGCCCTCCGGGCAATTTGCATAATCGAATCGTCTGTTTTAGCTGCCGATTCGGAAGCCTGTTTTTTAATGGATGGCTTGCATGAAAACATAAATGTCAACAAGAAAACCCCCCAAATTAGCGTTTTCATAGTTCTCAAGTTTTAAGGGTGGACCTGGCAAATCTTGTTGTTTATCTGAAAAACTCCTATGATACGCGTCATATTCATACATAACATTGGTCATAATAGACCTTTATTCAGTTAAGAATTGAATTTGATATTTAGGTTGTTATTTAATAGTGACATTAATCAAGTTCCGATTTGACTGCAATCATTTAAACTCTCTTCGCATAACCCAATCTTTAGCAGAAAAAGATTATGAACCAGACGCACATTCACTTAATAATAACCCATCTGCCAATTTTTGGATCGGTTTTGGGTGCTTTTGTTTTAATCCATGGGATTTGGACGAAAAACAATATGACCTTAATTGCAGCTTACAATGTTTTAATCATTTCGGCGCTTGGAGCCGGAATAGCCTATGGTACGGGTGAGGGGGCTGAAGAAACTGTGGAACACATCCAGGGAATATCTAAAAGCCTGATTGAGGAACATGCCGAGTCAGCATTATTTTCTTTAATTTCTCTGATCATTGTGGGGTTAGTTTCATTGGTAGGCCTTTTTGTTACGTTCAGGAATTCCGCTTTAACAAAGTTATTCGCATTAATCACGCTATTCCTCTCCCTGGCGGCATTTGGAATTATTGCAAGAACAGGTTATTTGGGTGGACAAATAAGACACACAGAAATTGGTAAAAATACCGTATCACCAATTAATAAAGCTGGAAACGGCGAGGAAAACGATTAATTGCCAGTGCCATACAGAGCAGTTGTATTAACCTTGAATTAGCCCTGATAGCGATCAGTAGTTTCTCGAAAATGCTAACACATTTAATCAAACAAGATGAAATACTACTTCAACAAAAAAACAACCGGAGGATTCGAAGAAGTCATTCAACGAGTTACGAACGCATTAAACAAAGAGGGGTTTGGCGTCTTAAATGAAATAGACATCAAAGCGACATTAAAGAAAAAGCTGGGTGAAGACTTTTACAACTATAGAATACTGGGTGCATGTAATCCATCATTTGCTTACAAGGCATTATTAGCCGAAGATAAAATCGGCACCATGCTGCCCTGTAATATCATCGTACAGGAAAAAAAGCCTGGTAAAATAGAAGTATCAGCTGTAAATCCGGTAGCATCCATGGAAGCAATCCTAAACAAAGATCTACACAAAATCGCATTTGAAGTGAAGGCTAAGTTGAAAAAAGTCATTGCGCAATTATGAGGTCAAATACGCCAAAATTTTAAGTTATAACGACGTGTGTAAAGGGGCAACACAGCTTCAAAATTTGATAATTGGTAATCAAAACAAATTGTAACAACAAGTTGATTGATAGTTAAAAAGATAATTTTAACTTTGTGGTCGTTAATTTTGTTCTTAAACAATTTCAAACAAATACAAATAAGTATAAAGTAAATCGGTGACCTTTTCGGTGACCTATTACAATGAATTAATCTTAACTAATTGATAGATAGAGACATAAGCCTTCAAAAAATAATCCCAGCTAGATCACTGAAAATCACCATCCCCCCTATAAGTCAAACACTGACAGGGGTTTTTTGTCCTGGTAAAACATAAAGAGGTAGCTTTAAGCTAAGAAAATGCATCGCAACAGTTCATGAGCGGATCCGAAAATTGAAAGAGCAAGGTTATATTAAATGTAATAGCCACTACTTGATCTGACAGTTATTTGGTTTTAAAAGTTGTCAGATGTGATTTGTGAATATAGCTTTTTCTCGTCTAAATGCATCGACTCAGATTCTTCTGAGCCCTTTTTGTAGG
>NZ_JAJIWO010000011.1 GCF_020880695.1 Mucilaginibacter sp. UR6-11 | reverse complement strand
TACACACAATAGTAAAAGCTATGAGATAATTTCCTGTATTTCGTCACAAATACTAAGATAGTGGTTTCTGGCATAGCCTCCACCCATGACCTACCGCCAAAGGCGGTGGTTTAGCCATTAGAATTAACCCAAACAAAGAACGCCCCCGAATATTCGGGGGCGTTCTTTGTTTGAAAGGGTGAAGACTACATTTTCATGGTGTCTTTTTTCATCATGGTATCCCTCTTCATTTTCTTTTTCATCTTCATCTTACCGTCTTTCCATTTTTTCTTCACCTTAACAGTGTCTGTTTTCTGTTGAACCGGAACCGCATAAACGCTCCCGAAAGAGATCGCTGCTAAAGCGATCATGCATAATACATTTTTCATAGCTTTTTATTTAGTTTAGACATTTACTAAATCAAAAAACGCACCAAACGCGGTAAAAATTTTGTGGAAACTAAATAAATTAAATTTTTGTGCCGTTAGGTATAACCGCACGCTTTTTAACTACCACAATTCCATCCTGCACTGTATAGGTACCAAAATCGCCATTAGGTAAAAGATCTCCGCAGTTGATAGATACATCATTACCGATATAGGTGTTTTTATCTATAATGGCATTTTTGATCTGGCAACGGTCGCCAATACCCATTATAGGTTGGTCATGCTCCTGGCACTCTTCAATTTGCTCCAGTGTTTGATAGTTGTCACTGCCCATTATATAGCAGTTTTCGATAGTTGTATCAAAGCCAATACGGGTACGTATACCAATTACAGAACGTATCACATGGCTGGCGTTGATGATACAGCCATCGGCAATTATTGCTTTCTCCATATGTGTGCCTGATACCTTTGACGGCGGCAACATCCGCGCACGCGTAAAAATGTAATTCTTATCAAACAGGTTAAACTGCGGTATATCATCTGTTAAACCTAAGTTAGCATCAAAGAAAGAAGGTATGGTACCAATATCGGTCCAGTAACCTTCATACTGATAACTCAGCACCCTGTGCTCGTCTATAGATTGCGGGATGATCTCTTTACCAAAATCAGTACTTTCGTTGCCCTGCAACAATTCATATAACAGCTTCCGGTTAAATATATAGATCCCCATTGATGCCAGGTAAACGCGTTCCTGCGCCTTCATCTCGGGGCTAACTTCTGATACCAGCTTATCAAAACCGGTTTTGGGTTTTTCAACAAAAGCGGTAACCATACTGTTTTCGTCGGTTTGTAATATCCCGAAGCCGGGTACATCATTAACATGTACCGGTATGGTAGCGATTGAAATATCGGCTTTAGCTTCAACATGCTTATTGATCATGTCCTCAAAATCCATCTGGTACAACTGGTCGCCTGACAGGATCAACACATAGTCAAACTCATGTACCGCCAAATGGTGCAGGCTTTGACGCACTGCATCAGCAGTACCCTGGAACCAGGCACCGCTGGTAGGGGTTTGCTCGGCAGCTAAAATATCAACAAACGCTTCGCTAAAACTGCTAAAGTGATAGGTGTTTTTAATGTGTTTATTTAATGACGCCGAGTTAAACTGTGTTAAAACATAAATACGTGTGATACCAGAATGCAGACAATTAGAAATAGGAATATCAACCAAACGGTATTTGCCCGCGATAGGCACAGCCGGTTTTGAGCGTGTTGCAGTAAGGGGATACAATCGGCTGCCCTGGCCGCCGCCAAGTACAATGCAAATTACTTTTGAGGTCATGTTGTTGTGGTATTTAAGCTTTGGTAAAGTTCCATATATTTTTTTGCGGATACATCCCATGAAAAGTCAAGGGCCATCATCCGCTTACGTAAAGTTTGCAATGTTTTATTGTCATTAAAAAGCACCACCGCCCGGCTAACCGCATAGCATATATCCTCAACGCTGGTATTATTGTAACGGATGCCGTATCCGCCGGTATCGCCAAAATCAATTACGGTGTCCTTTAATCCGCCGGTACTGCGCACCAGGGGCATGGTGCCATAGCGTAATGAATATAACTGGTTCAATCCGCATGGTTCAACGCGGCTTGGCATCAGCAAGAAATCCGACCCGGCATAAAACAGGTGGGCCAGCTCCTCATTATAGCCGATGTAAACGTTGCAATCAGCTGGAAATTTCTCTTTAAGTTCCTGCAGATCCATTTCTGTCTGCGGATCGCCGGCGCCCAGTACCAGGAAGTTCACTTTTCCGGCAAATTCTTCCAGACTGGTTTCAATTGCTTCGGCCAGCAGGTCGGCGCCTTTTTCAAAAACCAAACGGCCAATAAAAGTTATTAAAGGCTTAGCCGGATCAAGGTTAAAGCGTGTGCATAACGCTTCTTTATTTTTTTGTTTGCCCGCAGCGACTTTAGCCACGGTAAATTTCTCCGCGATCATTGGGTCGGTAGCCGGGTTCCATACGCCGGTATCAATACCGTTAATAATACCCACACCTCTGGCCCGCTCTAAAAAGAATAAAAACTCTAACCCGTTCGAGCTTATGATCAGTTCTTCCAGATAGCTGGGCGAAACCGTGGTATACCTGCTTGCACAACGCACTGCCGATGCCAACGGGTTTATGCCACCGCTCCAGTCGAGCAAGCCCGTTTTGGTGAGGTCGATCTCCGGCAGATAAGAAAGTTTATCCCATCCAAAAGCGCCATGGTACTGGCCGTTGTGTATGGTGAATACCGTTGGCGTTTTTGCCAGCCGGATATATAGCTTAGAGTATTGTAACAGAAACGGCACCAGCCCCGAGTGGTGGTCATGGCAATGGATGATATCCGGCGATTGCTGCGAATAGCTTATCCAATCCAAAAACGCAATCTGGAAAGCAATGAATTGTTCGGTCTCATCCGGGTAGCTGTAAATATTTTCACGGTCTATTAAGCCGGGTATTTTAACCAGATAAAGCTCAAAGCCCAGCTTGTTAGTTTTTTCTTTCAGTATCTCAAAATACAGCCTGCGGGTACCCAGTAAAGTGGCACTTTGAAAAACGGTATCAAATTCGTTTTCGCGTACAAATTTCCGGTCGTAATAAGGCATTACAACAGCAGCGTTATGCCCTGCCAGCGTTTGATATTTAGGCAAAGCGCCAACCACATCAGCAAGCCCGCCAACCTTGGCGACAGGGTAACATTCGGCACTCAGGTGAAAAATTCTCATCGGTTTATATACTGCGATTAAGGTACTAAACATTCCCGCAAATAAACAAACACATAATTGGAAAAATCTGTTTTTATAGATGCAAAAATTCAACCTAAATGCAGCTATAATTATGATTATGATATTTTATCTATTTAAACGATATATAAAATTGAGATTATTATAAATTTAAATCGTATTAATATTAACAATAATTTAATGGCGCAGGTGCTCCGGGCGGGGCAGGATGCTACCACAGCATTAAATAACGCAGAGACGCACAATATTACGCTGCTACGTTATTTATTAATGCGCCTCCAGCCAATTTAACCCCGTACCAATCTCGACCACAATTGGCACGGTAGTTTTAATAGCGGTTTTCATATTATGCATGATGATGGGCTTCACAATTTCAATCTCATGATTGGGCACATCAAACACCAGCTCATCATGTACCTGCATGGTCATCCGGGTATCCAGTTTTTTTTCTTTTAGCTCACGGTGGATATTGATCATGGCTATCTTGATCATATCCGCTGCCGACCCTTGTATAGGTGCGTTAATGGCATTTCGCTCGGCAAAGCCCCGTACGGTTTGGTTGGCCGAGTTAATATCGCGCAGGTAACGCCTGCGGCCCATCAGCGTGGTTACATAACCGTTTTCGCGGGCGAAGTTCATAGTGTCGCTCATATATTGTTTAATGCCGGGGAACTGTGTAAAATAATTTTCAATGATCTCGGCAGCCTCCTTACGCGGGATGCCGAGGCTCTGCGACAAACCAAAAGCCGACTGCCCGTAAATTATCCCAAAATTTACCGCCTTGGCATTTCGGCGCTGGGTGCCGTCCACGTCCTCAACCGCTACACCATAAACATTTGCTGCGGTTGCGGTATGGATATCCAGCCCTTTAACAAAGGCATCCATCATGGCAGCGTCTTTGCTTATTTCGGCAATAATACGCAGCTCAATCTGCGAATAATCCGCAGATACAATACTGTGCCCGCTGTCGCGCGGAATAAAGGCTTTGCGCACCTCGCGCCCCCGCTCGGTACGGATAGGGATATTTTGCAGGTTAGGGTTGGTAGAACTTAACCTACCCGTTGCTGCTACTGCCTGGTTATAGCTGGTATGTACCCGGCCCGTTTTTTGATTAACCATTGTCGGCAAAGCATCAACGTAGGTTGATTTTAACTTTTGCAGCTGGCGGTAATCTAAAATATCACGAACGATATCACTTTTATTAGCTAACGACAACAGCACATCCTCGCCGGTTTGGTATTGCCCGGTTTTGGTTTTCTTAGCTTTGGGGTCGAGCATCAGCTTTTCAAACAACACTTCGCCCAGTTGTTTTGGCGATGCGATATTAAAACGGACGCCGGCTTTTTCGTAAACTGTTTTCTCCAGTACGCCAATATCTGTTTCCAGGTCCTTTGAGAATTCGCGCAGCGTATCGTGGTCAATCTTTACGCCTTCGTGCTCAATATCCGCCAGCACGTAAATCAGCGGGTTCTCAATTTTATGCAGCAGATCCTCGGCACCTACCGCCTTTATTTTAGGCTCAAAAACCTCTTTCAATTGCAGGGTGATGTCGGCATCCTCGGCGGCATATTCTTTTATCTTTTCTATCTCAACATCACGCATGCTGCCCTGGTTCTTGCCTTTAGGACCGATCAGTTCGGTTATGGATACCGGTTTATAACCCAGGTAGTTCTCGCTCAGCACATCCATACCATGGCGGGTATCCGGGTCAATAATATAATGGGCCATCATGGTATCAAACAGGTCGCCGCATAGCTGCACGCCGTACCACTTCAGCATCAGGATATCAAACTTAATATTTTGCCCTGTTTTACTAATGGTCGGGTCCTCCATTACTTCCTTAAACTCATTCACAATAACCTGTACTTCGGCCTGATCAATGGGCACGGGTACATACCAGGCCTCATTGGCTTTTATGGCGAATGACAGCCCAACCAACTCGCAGTTATTCGCATCGGTACCGGTAGTTTCGGTATCAAAGCAAAAGCTTTTTTGTTGTTTTAATAAGGCGATCAGTTCGGCGCGTTTTTCTTTGGTATCTGCCAGGTAATAAGTATGCTCAACATTATTTATATTTTTTGAGGCGGCTACAGTTTCAGACGGTGACCCAATATCCTGGATATCTACCGTCATGGTTGTGCGGCCCTCGGCAACTGGTGCGCCAAACATATCTATTTGCGTACCTGCCGATGTTGCTTTTATTTCGGTTATACTAAAATCGTCACCAAAAACGCGGCGGCCCAGGGTTCTAAACTCCAGCTCGGCAAAAAGCGGCTCTAACAGTTCCTTGCTTGGGTCGCACATTTCCAGCCCGGCCTCATCCAGCTCAACCGGCGAATTCAGGTTAATGGTCGCCAGTTTCTTCGATAGTAAACCCTGCTCGGCGAAGGCTTCAACGTTTTCACGAAGTTTACCTTTAAGCTCATAGCTATGGCTTATTATCTCTTCAACTGATCCGTATTGTTTAATTAATAGTTTGGCTGTTTTCTCACCAATGCCGGGGATGCCGGGGATGCCATCCACCGCATCACCCCATAACCCCAGGATATCAATTACCTGCTCGGGCCGTTCAATTTCCCATTTGGCTAATACTTCCGGCACACCCAGTATCTCCATATCATTACCCATGCGGGCAGGTTTGTAAATGAAGATATTATCAGATACCAGCTGGGCAAAATCCTTGTCTGGTGTCATACAATAAACCTGGTACCCTTTCTGCTCGGCTTTTTTGGCCAGGGTGCCTATGATATCATCGGCTTCAAAACCATCAGACGTGATAACCGGGATATTAAAACCCAGTACCAGTTTATAAATATAAGGCAGTGCTGCAGACAAATCTTCGGGCATGGTCTCGCGGTGTGCCTTGTAGGCCGCAAAATCAGTATGGCGCTCGGTTGGCGCATCGGTATCAAACACAACGGCCATGTGGGTTGGTTTTTCCTTTTTTAATACATCAAGCAAGGTATTGGTAAAACCCATTACTGCCGACGTATTTAATCCGCCCGACGTGAAACGCGGGTTTTTGCTTAAAGCAAAATGTGCCCGGTATATCAGGGCCATACCATCTAAAAGGAAAAGCTTTTTCATTATTTACTGTAATTGCAACGGTGGGTTTTGATTACACCGATGTTTTCAAAAATACAATTTTAAGTAATCAGGTAATCCCCTAATCAAAATAAATCAGCGGGTCAAGCTATTTAAACGAGCAGCCCTGCACATGATCATTCACCATGCCTGTGGCCTGCATATGCGCATAACAAATAGTACTGCCAAAAAATTTAAAGCCCCGTTTTTTCATATCCCTGCTTATGGCATCAGATACAGGGGTAGTGACAGGCGTGCTGCCCGAGGTATTATTAACAGGCTTACCATCCGGCATAAAACTGTACAGGTATTGATCAAATGTTCCAAACTCTTTCTGCACTTCCAGGAATAGTTGGGCATTTTTTATAGCCGCTATAATTTTCAGCCGGTTACGGATTATACCGCCATCCTGCATCAGACGTTCCACATCCCCGTCATCAAAGGCCGCCACCTTATGCACATCAAAATTGGCAAACGCTCTGCGATAGTTATCGCGTCTGCGTAAAATGGTTATCCAGCTCAATCCCGCCTGCGCGGCCTCCAGTATCAAAAATTCAAACAGAACTTTATCATCATGGGTGGTTTTGCCCCATTCGTTATCATGATATTCCATGTATAGCGCATCGGTGCCACACCAGGCGCAGCGTTTTAGTTGTTGGGTCATATCGTTCTGTTTTGTAGAGACGCAATGCTTGCGTCTCGGCTATGCAAGTTATTTATTTTATTACAGGGTATACTCTACGGCAATTAATTATGCCTCGTTTAATTCATCCCAATATTCTACCGCTCTTCTATAATGCGGGATAACGATTGATCCTCCTACCAAATTGGCTATCATAAACACCTCGTTCATTTCGTCGTGCCCTACACCCGCCTCATAACATTTACCCAGGTGGTATTTTATGCAATCATCACAACGCAATACCGTTGACGCTACCAGGCCAAGCATTTCCTTCGTTTTTACATCCAGCGCACCATCGGCATAAGTGGTGGCGTCCAAAGCAAAAAAGCGTTTGATATTGGTATTGGCCGATTCCATGATCCTATCGTTCATCCTGGTGCGATAGCTTTCAAAATCTTCTGTTAATTTTCCCATGGTTTTATGAGGAATGATAAGTGAATTATTGAATGAGTACTTTTTTTGAAGGGATAAAGTTAGGAAATCCATTATCTTTATCTCGTCATTAACACGTAACAAACCACATAAAAATGGAAACCTTATCGCCCAATATTTTTACGTATGATATGAAAGCAACTATTGCTTTTTATCAATTACTTGGCTTTAAAATTACGATGTCTGTACCTGAAGAGGGCGACGACTTAGTTTGGGCTATGATGGCAAACGGCCCCGTAACCATGATGTTTCAAACTTTTGAGAGCCTTGCAAATGAATTGCCCGAGATTTCGCGCACAGCTGGCGGATCGTTGTTATTATACATCAATTTAAAAAACATCCGCAACTTTTTTGAGCAGGTTAAAGATAAGGTACCGGTATTAAAAGGATTGGAAACCACCTTTTATGGCGCGACCGAGTTTTCTATAAAAGACAATAACGGCTACGTATTAACTTTTGCAGAGCACGAATAAACATGGTTAACTTTAAGCGTACAGATCATATCAATATTTGCGTGGCGCCGGCAGAGCTGGAAGCGGCCCGTAAATTTTATGCTGACGTTTTGGGGCTGCAACAGATCTCGCGCCCTGACCATATCTTTATTACACCCGGCTATTGGTTTATTATAAGTGATATCCAATTACATATAGGCGTTGAGCCGCCTGTTGGCCGTACGTTCAGACATACTGCTTTTGAGGTTACCAGCCTGGCCGCCGCACGCAGGCATTTAGAAGCGAATAGCATCAGGATAGACGAAGAGCCGGTTATTGAAGGGCGCAACCGGTTTACATTTTTGGATCCGTTTGGGAATAGGATGGAGTTGCTCGAGTATCTTGCTTAACCTGCTTCTGTTAGCTGCCTGTCGACCCATTGGGCAGGGTCAACAGAAAGCCCCGGACCGTTTAAATAGGCCGTAATACACTCTTTTTTGTACATTTGCCCCATGGCCGCTATAAAACCATCTTTACCCAAAGGAACCCGTGACTTTTCGCCCGCCGAAATGGTAAAACGAAATTTTATTTTTGATACCATTAAAGACGTATTCCGCAAGTTTGGCTATCAGCAAATTGAAACACCGGCAATGGAGAATCTCTCCACGCTAACCGGGAAGTATGGCGATGAAGGCGATAAGTTGATGTTTAAGATATTGAATAGCGGCGATTACCTTTCAAAAGTCGACCCTCAAAAATTAGCAGGCGCAAATTCAAACCAGCTTGTTTCAGACATTTCTGAAAAAGCCTTACGTTATGATCTGACCGTACCCTTTGCCCGTTACGTGGTACAACACCAAAACGAAATCACCTTCCCTTTCAAGCGTTTCCAGGTGCAGCCGGTTTGGCGTGCAGACAGACCGCAGAAGGGCCGCTACCGCGAGTTTTTTCAATGCGACGCGGATGTGGTGGGTTCTGATTCTTTATTAAATGAAGCCGAATTTATCCTGATTTATGACGAGGCTTTAAGCAGCTTGGGATTAAAGGATTTTAGCATAAAAATTAATAATAGAAAAATTCTATCCGGCATAGCCGAAGTTATAGGAAAAATTGATAACATAATTGACCTGACTGTTGCCATTGATAAACTGGATAAAATCGGCCTCGACGGTGTTATAAAAGAACTGCTTGAAAAGAGCTTTACCATTGAAGATATTGAGCGGCTTAAACCGGTAATTTTGCTGGACGGCACCAATTCGGTAAAACTGCAAAGTTTGCGCGCGGCGCTCGCCGGGTCTGCAATTGGCCAAACCGGCTGCGACGAAATAGAAGAGGTACTGAGTTATATAGATAACTTTAAACTTCAAAACGCAACGATTGAATTAGACATTACCCTGGCACGCGGGTTAAACTATTATACCGGCGCCATATTTGAGGTTAAAACCAATGAGGTTGCCATGGGCAGTATCGGCGGCGGCGGCAGGTATGATGATTTGACCGGCATGTTCGGCCTGAAAGGATTAACCGGCGCAGGCATATCTTTTGGCGCTGACCGTATTTATGATGTGATGGAAGAGCTAAACCTTTTCCCGGCCGACACCAACCAAAGCACCCTGGTTTTAATATGCTGCTTTGATAAAGATGGTGAGCTGTATGCCCTACCGCTGTTACAACGCCTGCGCGAAAACGACATTAATACCGAGCTCTACCCTGCCGGCGCTAAGATCAAAAAGCAGTTAGATTACGCCAATAATAAAAACATCCCTTACACCGTAGTTATTGGCAGCGATGAAATGCAAAGCGGCCAACTTACTTTTAAAGATATGGCATCGGGCCTGCAGGAGAAGTTGACGGTAAAAGAGATTTTAGAGAAGTTGACGCCGGGTTTATAAAGTTTTGTTTGCCATTCTTCGCTTCGCTCAGAACGACAAACAAGACCTATATCAAATCCAATCCTGCAAAATTCTTATTCAGCACCTGGCTATTGCTTACATCAAGCCATTTATCCAGCAGCGTTGCGTAAATATCCCTGAAATCCACCTGGTATTTTAAATCCCCGTTGTCCAGGGTGGATAAGTCGGGCGAATCATTAAATATCCCTTGTTTCTTCAACTTACCGCCAAACATAAATACGTTGTTTGCTGTACCATGGTCGGTGCCGTTGCTGGCATTCTGCTCAACACGGCGGCCAAACTCAGAGAAGGTCATTACAAGCGTATCATCCAGTTTACCGGTTGCCTTAAGATCTTTTATAAACGCGGCCACGGCATCGCCATAAATTTTTAACTGGCGGCCCTGCTGCCCCTGCTGGCCAACGTGGGTGTCAAATCCGCTTAGCGAAACATAATAAACCCGGGTATCTAATCCCGAATTAATAAATTTAGATACATTCTTTAACTGGTAGCCTAAACCGGTGTTAGGATATTGCGCGGTTACATTATAAGTTTTTGATGTTTTCTGTATATAATCAGCCGACGAATAGGTTTCGATCATGGTTTTATACAGATAACCCAGGTTGTCCTCATTTAAATTAGCGTCGCCATGGTCATGCACCAGATCCTTAAAGAACGGCTCGCGCGTAGTTTGGAACAGCTTGTTAGGGTCCTGCACGGCAATGCCCTTCATTTTAGCCCCTTTCATAGCCAGCGACAGGGTGTCATCAACTTCAATAGCTGTATACGGATTTTTGCAGGTCTGGCAGTTCGAATCCAGGTAACGGCCGATCCAGCCGGTGCTTAAAAACTGGTTAGCGTCACTGCCGGTTTGCCAGATATCCATCGACCGGAAATGCGACCGGTCGGGGTTTGGATAACCTACCGAATTAATAATGCTCATCCAGCCCTGATCATAAATCTCTTTCAATGCTGACAGGTTTGGATTTAATCCCTGCATATCATTCAGGGTAACTATATCCGGCTTATTAATAGCTATGGTTTTACGCTTTTGATAGTAAATATCATTACCATAAGGGATGACGGTATTTAAACCATCATTACCGCCCGAAAGCTGGATAATAACCAGATTTTTATGCCCCGTTAAATCGCCTTTTGCAATTGCCTCTAAAGGCTTTAAAAAAGCCGGCACCATAAAGGCCCCTGATATTAATGCGGTGTTTTTTAAAAAGTCTCTGCGTTCCATAACTATTTAATTTTGCCTGGGCAAATCAGTGAACGAGTGGTTAGCTCCTTTACTTATCTGCCCAAATTTCATTACCTTATTTAATCATTCCAAATCACTCATTCGCCCGTTAAACTCAGCATAGTTGATACTCCGGCGTTGATACTATTTCTATTATTACTGATTTTATATCGCCGGGCCTGTTAACCTCGTCAATTACTGTTTTATTTAAATCAGGCTCCAACATAAAACGGGCTATGTCTTCGTGTGTGGTATCTTTGGGGATATCTTTTAAAAACTTATCCCAATCGGGTGTCGCCTGTACGCGTTTAATTACATTTAACTGTTGCTTGCGTTGCGATGCCAGGTAGGCTTCATCCTCGGGTGTCGCCTTGCCGGTAAAGTCAATAACACCCGCGTTAAGTATGGTTGAAGGTATCTTCATCCGGTACATGAGCGACGAACTGTCTATCCATGATCTACCGCCCGGCCACCCGGCAACATTTGGCGGCCTGAATAATACCTGGCCTAAAGTACGCTGAAACTGCATCAGCACATCGGGATTTTGATAGTTAATATAAAACTGACGGTTCAATCCCACTAAAAACTCAACCGGCGATTTTACCAGGTTACCTATATTCTTTTCATCATAAAACCAATCAGACAGGAACACAAACTTCAGCAACGGCGTTATCTCATAATTTTCTTTATAGAAAACATCGGCCATCTGCCCAATGTGGATATCATCAGGCACCTCATTAACAAAATATTTATACAGCTTAGTGCATATAAATACAGCAGTTTGCTTGTTGCTGGTAATGATATTCATGATATCCTCGCCGCAAAAATTGGCGGTCTGGCCCAAAAATGTTTTAACGCCGGTATCATGTGTTCCGTTGTTAAACTTATAGGTGCCGTCCTTGCCATTGTAGGCCCAGCCGGTAAATGAACGTGCCGATTCTTTTACATCCTGTTCGGTATAATGTCCGCGGCCAAGGGTGAAAAGCTCCATCAGTTCGCGCGCGAAATTTTCGTTGGGATGATTTTTTTGATTTTGCTGGTTATTTAAAAACTGCAGCATAGCAGGCGTTTGCGACACCTGCATCAGCAGCGTTTTAAAGTTGCCCAGCGCGTTGGCCCGTTCTATATTGTTTAGCTCCTGCTGGTAATAAAAATTACCCACATTGCATGAGAAGTGATTATGCCAAAAAAGCGTCATTTTCTCGCGCAACTGCGCCCCGGTAGTACTTAATTGTTTTACCCAGGCATCGTTAAGCGCCTTTTCCTGCTGATTGCGCTCCTGGTTAAGCGCCCTCTTTTGATCTTCGGTTAGCTCGGCAGCCGGCTTTGGCCTCAGATCGATATTTTCTGTTACAGCTTTTAGCGGTTCTATTTTTTCGGACGCCTGGAAAAGTTTTTTTACACTTTTCCTGATAGACCAGTTTTGGTGGTCATGCAGATCTTCAAACCTGATACCGAAACCGGCCCTGGCGTATAGATGTTTTATATTTTTCGAGTTATTCATAATACCTCCCTGTTAGGCTAACTGATACTCCGGCGATGACACCAGCTCGATAACCAGCGCCTTTGTGTCGGTTGACTGACTAATGTTATTCATTAATGCACTACTCAACTTAGGTTCTAACATAAACTGTGCTATACTTGTTTTACCCAGGCCTTTAGGTATACTGCCTAAAAATTTATTCCAGTCGGGCTGTGCCTGTACGCGGATATTCACCGCTTGCTGTTGGGTGCGCATCGTGGCTAAAAAGGCTTCGTCTTCCGGGTCGGCTTTCCCTTCAAAGTCGATAACCCCGCCGTTTAATATGGTTGACGGTATTTTTATCCGATACATTAATGACGAGCTGTCTATCCAGTTGCGCCCACCCGGCCAGCCGGCAACATTTGGCGGACGGAATAATGTCTGGCCCAATATTTTTTGAAACTGCATCAGCACGCCAGGTTTTTCATAAGTGATGTTAAACTGGCGGTTTAATCCAACCAGCAGTTCCAACGGCGATTTTACCAGGTTGCCCACGTTCTTGTCATCATAAAACCAATCGGCGGTAAACACATGCTCCAGCCAGGGGCTTATTTCATAATTATTTTTGTAAAAAATATCAGCCATTGCTTCTATGTGCGCCGGGTCGGGTGTTTCGTTTACCAAATATTTATACAATTTTGTGCTTAAAAAACGGGCCGTTTGCTTGTTCTCAAACAGGATATTAATAATATCTTCGCCCTTAAAATTTCCGGTTTTACCCAGGAAGGTTTTCTGACCGGTGTCGTGGACGAAGGGCCGAAACCTAAACTCGCCTGCGGCGTCATACCCCCAGCCCGTAAATGCACGGGCCGATTCTTTAACATCCTGTTCGGTATAGTTGCCCCGCCCAAGCGTAAAAAGCTCCATCAGCTCGCGCGCGAAATTCTCGTTCGGGTGCCCCTTTAAATTTTGTTGATTGTTTAAAAACTGTAGCATGGCCGGCGATTTTGCAACCTCCAGAGTCATGGTTTTAAAGTTACCCAGGGCATTAACGCGCTGTATATTTGCCAACTGCTGGGCATACAAACTCTGCTTGGCGCGGCAGGCAAAATGGTTATGCCAAAACAACGCCATTTTTTCGCGCAGCTGGCCTTTAGTGGTACCCATATAAGTTACCCAGGCTATGTTAAGTTCGCGGTCCTGTTGCCGTTGTTGCTGCTGAAACATTTTACGGCTGGCCGGGTCGCCTTTTATAACCATACTATAATCCACATTGCTTTTTACGGCCGTAAGGGGCTCATAATTTGCCGATGCTTTAAACAGGTCATTAACGGCTTGTTTAATACCCGTATTCGCGGCAGCCTTAAACTCGTCGAAACCCAGGCCGAAGCCCGCACGTGATACTAAGTGTTTGATTTGCTTAAGATTGGCCATGTTTTAAAGCTTTAAAACAGTATGAATGCTAATTTAACAAATAGTTTAATTGCAATGTCATTTTTATACGATAAGACATAGATTTGTGACAATGATATTCAGGCTCAATAAACATCTGGTATTCCCCGACCCTGAACTGGCTGAAGCAGACGGCCTGCTGGCTGTTGGCGGCGACCTTTCGGCAGAACGGTTGATGCTTGCCTATCAGAACGGTATCTTCCCGTGGTATAGCGATGATACACCTATCCTATGGTATTCGCCGCATGAGCGGTTTGTGCTTTTCCCCGACGAGCTGAACATCTCATCAAGCATGAGAAGGGTATTAAACTCAAACCGTTTTAAGGTAACTTTTGATGCCAGCTTTACTGACGTGATAACCGCCTGCGCCCTGGCCGAACGCAAGGACCAGGACGGCACCTGGATAACCGGCGATATGCAACAGGCCTATATCCGGCTGCATGAAGAAGGCTATGCCCGGTCGGTAGAGGTTTGGCAGGACGGTAAGCTGGTTGGCGGCATGTACGGCGTAGTGGTTGGTGAGGTATTTTGCGGCGAAAGTATGTTCAGCAAAGTTAGCAACGCCTCAAAAACAGCGTTGATCAGCCTGATGAAAACCGGCGGGTATAAATTGCTTGACTGCCAGGTACACAGCCAACACCTGGAAAGCATGGGCGCCCGGATGATCAGCAGAAAAGAATATATGGCAATGCTTAAGAAATAGTTGGGCAGGATAGCTAACTTTAGGGTGTTCCACTTTGCGTGAGCGGAACGAAGCGGAACACCCGGAACACCCCGGAACGAAGCGGAACACTTCGGAACACCCCGGAACACTCCGGAACACCCCGGAACGAAGCGGAACACTTCGGAACACTTTAATATAACATGCAGCAAATAATAAGCACCAAGGAACGAATAATTTTAGGCATTGACCCCGGCACGGCCGTAATGGGCTACGGGCTGGTTAAAGAGACCGGGCCTAAAATAGAACTCATCGCCCTCGGCGTGGTGAAGATGGATAAAATTGACGACCACATGCTAAAGCTGCAGCGCATCTTTGAAAAAACCGTTGCCCTTATTGATAACTACAAACCCGATTGCCTGGCCATTGAAGCGCCTTTTTACGGCAAAAATATCCAGGTGATGCTAAAGCTGGGCCGGGCGCAGGGCGTAGCCATGGCCGCCGCATTGTCGCGCAATATTGAGGTTACAGAATACTCGCCGCGTAAAATAAAACAATCCATAACCGGCAACGGTAACGCCGCCAAAGAGCAGGTTGCCGCCATGCTGCAAAGCCTGCTGAGCTTTAAAGAAACCCCCGATTTTTTAGATGCTACCGACGGCCTGGCCGTAGCCGTTTGCCATGCCTTCCAACGCATGCCTGCGGGCAAAAGCGGCAGCAAAAAGTCGTACTCGGGCTGGGATACCTTTGTTAAGGATAATGTGAAACGGGTGGTGAAATAGGTGCGCGGCTGCCTGGCTACGCGAATGAATTGATGAGATTCTGTTTCATACGGGTGTGATTATGACCCATTAAAGTAAATGGTTATATTTGATCATACCTAATACCTGTCGTATGAAAACCATTTATAAACTGCTGTTATTTAGCGTTTTATTGCTCGCGTCCGTTAAGCTAACGGCACAGGCGCAATACAACGTAACCGGGGTTGTTACCAACGAAAAAGGCGAACCGCTTAAAAGCGCCACCGTTTTTATCGGCGGGACGGAACGCATAATGCCTACGGATGAAAACGGCCGGTTCAATTTCAACAACGTCCCTACCGGTACTTTTCAGCTTTCGGTACAGATGTTGGGTTATGCGCCGTTAGCCCGCAATATTATTGTAAAAGACGGGCCGCTTAACCTCGAGCTGCAACTAGCTACTAAAGCTATTCGCCTTGATGAGGTAGTAATTGGCAAGAAAAACGCGTGGGATAAAAACTTCAAATTATTTAAGGAGAATTTTTTAGGCCAATCAGACAATGCTAAGCAATGTGTTATCCTTAACCCCAAGGCTATCAGCTTCAGCACCAAAAAAGGATTATTGTTGGCTGACGCGGATGATTTTTTGATCATAGAAAATAAGCGTCTGGGTTACCGTATTCATTATCAGCTTAAAGATTTTGGATATAATTCTAAAGCCGACATCGCCCTATACCACGGCGAATGCAGCTTTGAACAAATGGACGGAACAAGCAGCGAAAAAAAGAAATGGGCAAAAAACCGGTTGGCAACTTACCAAGGATCATTTATGCATTTCCTGAGATCGGTACATGCCGACAATACTTTGGAGAATGGTTTTATTACAAAACCGCTGTACGGTTTTGCAACATTAAAATACAATGATACTACTGTCCAACTATCAGACAGAATCATCATCAAGGACTCCCCGGTTATGTTCGACTCCCTGATTACAGCGCTCGATACCAATTTCACCTCGTTTAAATTCAGGCGGCAATTATATGTTATTTATAATCCCAAAATAGCGGCACGTTTTAAGATAACCAAATCAGATCTGAAACAAAGTACTTCTATCGACAAAAAAGGATCGTTGCTAAGGCTCGCTACCGACCAGGCCATTATCGATAAAAAAGGCAGCTATACTGATTACCGCGACTTTTATATTCATGGCTATTGGGCAAAAGCGCGGGTGGGCGATCAGTTGCCGGTTGAATACCAGCCGCCTTTTGCTGTCAGCCCCCGCAGGGACGAAGCTCTTAATCAGTTGACAAACATCCTGCAAAAATGGACGGTCAGCATCCCACAGGAAAAAGCTTATCTGCACCTCGATAAGCCTTATTATGCGCCTGGCGATACTATTTGGTTTAAAGGTTACTTAACCACCGGCAGCCGGCACCAGCTATCAGCCCTAAGCGGGGCGGTTTATGTCGATCTGGCCGACGAACAGGGCTTATTGATAAAATCGTTGAAACTACCGGCAACCTCGGGCATGGTGCAGGGCGATTTTGTTTTAGGCGATGATTTGAAGGAGGGCGCCTACCGCATCCGCGCCTATACCCAATGGATGCGCAACGCCGGTGAGGATTATTTCTTTGACCATATCTTTACGGTAGGTAACCCCGCAGAGCTAAAAAAGGGCAAGGAGTTTAAAAACAACTTCCAACGTGCGGATATCCAGTTTTTTCCGGAAAGCGGGAACCTGGTAAACGGCATTACTTCGAGGGTGGCTTTTAAGGCGGTAGGCGGCGACGGACTGGGGACTGCCATCAGTGGCAGGATAACCGACAATGAGCATAACGAGATAACCGAATTTGCGACACTGCATGCCGGCATGGGTAGTTTTTCGCTGAGGCCTTTATCAGGCAGGAGCTATACCGCCCAAATCAGCTTTGCAGACGGAACCACCAAAAGTATCGCCCTACCAAAGGCTTTGGATGACGGTTATGTGCTCAGTGTTTATCAGCCAAATAAAGACAGTATCCTGGTGCGGCTCAATACCACAGCCAGTTTACAGCCATCAACAGTTAACCTCATATCCCAAAGCAGCGGGGAAACGATCTTTGCTTCGGCCGTCAAGATCACCAGCCCTATTACTTCTATCTGGCTCTACAAAAAATCCTTCTCAAGCGGGATAGCGCAGTTCACTATTTTCAATAGCAACAACGAGCCGTTGAATGAGCGTATCGCGTTTATTAAAGGCGATGACCGAATGCAGTTGGCCGTCAGCACGGCAAAAACGATTTATAAAAGCAGGGAACAGGTGCAACTGAACTTAAGCGCAAACAATGGCGACCACGTGCCGGCCGCCGGCTTTTTTTCGGTAGCGGTGACCGATGAAAGCAAAGTACCTGTTGATGAAAGCGTTGAGAGTACGATTTTCTCTAACATCCTGTTAACCTCGGACCTTAAAGGCTATATAGAGAAACCTAATTACTACTTTACTGCAGATACCGGCGAAATAAACAGGGCCCTGGATAACCTGATGCTGACCCAGGGCTACCGCAGGTTTGAATGGAAATTGCTGGATAGCACCCTAAATACCAAACCGGCATTTGCGGTTGAGGGGCTGGGCACCACAATCTCCGGCCTGGTGACAACGCTTAACCATAAACCTTTGCCCAATGCCAGCGTGTCCCTGATGTCCATAAAAGCAAGGGTTGCCAAAGACACCATTACGGACGCCAATGGCAGGTTCAAATTCGATAAAATGTTCCTTTCGGATAGTATCAAATTCGCGGTACAGGCACGGGATACGAAAAACAGCGATAATGTCATTATCGTTGTAGACAGCGTCCCGCGGGTAAGTATCACCCGAAATAAAAACATGATGATTACTGACACCAACAAAACCAGACTGCAGGCTGCGGCGCAAAACGATAAAATTGCGCACCAAATTGCTTCCACCGCATCCAAAGAAGAAAATACCAAAGCCATACAGGACGACAAAAAAACGTCTCTAAACAAGCTGCATACTTTGAAGCAGGTAGATATTAACACCCGGAAAGCAAAAGAAGAAAACAGTCACAAAGGGATTGCCCTGCAGGAAATGTTTAGTTTGCCCGATGAGGCGTCTGCGGATAAAGTGATTACGGTTACCGAACCTGACAGTTATACTAACCTGGAAATGTTCTTACGAGGCCGACTGCAGGGTATCAGTATTGAAACAGACAAAGATGGTTTTAAGCAGCTGGTAATTATGGGGCAACCCGAGCCGGTGCGTTTACCTCCGGATCCGCGGGACCCGTATGACCCATATTACGGTAAAACGATTGGGCTCATTGTTAATGGAAGGAAGCTGCTGGAGAAAGGAGAAATTGACGACGTATTGGAAGGCAGTATCTTGCCTGAAGATGTTGCAAAAATAGAGGTGGTAAGAAAAAACCGGGCGATGGTTCAGCTTTTGCAGGGTGGTGACAGGTATGTGGGCTATGTGTTAATTTTAACCAAGCCGCCGTCTGCCCGCAAGCAATACAACCCCGCTATAGCCAACATAACCCCTAAAGGGTTTAATAAAGTGCGCCGGTTCTATTCGCCGCGTTATGACCGGCCGGATGTTGACTATAAACAACCGGACCGCCGTACCACCATCTACTGGAACCCTTATGTGAACACAGACGAAACCGGAAAAGCCACCCTCGACTTTTATAATGCCCATGGCCCGGGGACTTACCGCGTAGTGGTAGAGGGTATTAACGCCGCCGGCGAACTGGGCAGGCAGGTATATACTTACGCCGTGGAGTGAGGCGGCAAACCGGCTTTTAAACAGTAAATCAACCAAATACGCTGTTTATTTAGAGCGGGGGGCAACCTATTGCGGTATTGTTCCGTCATCAGTATAATCAAGATGCAGAACCTACCAAAGTGAACGAGGCAAAAGAAAACATATTAGCTACACTGGCCTATTTTGATATTTTCAAATATCCGCTAACCAGCGGTGAAATTTACCTGTTCCTGAAAAACAGGTATGATCAGCCGGACTTTGAGTTGGCGCTGAAATGCCTGGTTGCCAGCCGGTCGGTTTACCAGTTCAGTAATTTCTATACGCTTAAAAATGATTATTCTTTAATAGCCCGCCGCTACAACGGTAATAAAAAAGCTGCCGAGCTGATTAAAATTGCCGTCAGGGTTGGGGATATGCTTATCCGGTTCCCATATGTACGCGGCATTGCCATATCCGGCTCGTTATCAAAAAATTTTGCGGATGAGAACTCGGATATCGATCTGTTTATCATCACCGCGAAAAACCGCTTATGGATAGCGCGCACCTTAATGCATACCTTTAAAAAGCTAACTTTTTTGGTAGGCAAGCAGGACTATTTCTGCATGAATTATTATATTGATGAAGAACAGCTGGAGATTAAAGAGAAAACTATTTATACCGCTATTGAGGTGGTTACCCTTATCCCCCTGCAGGGCGATACGGTGATTGAGCAATTTTACGCAGCCAACAGCTGGACCCGCGAATACCTGCCCAACAAAATCATGCGCTTATCATCTGCCAAGCCGTTAAGGCCCACGCTGTTTAAGGTATTGTTTGAAAAGCTGTTAAACAACCCGGTTGGTAATGCTATTGATAGCCGGCTGATGAAAATTACCGCCGGCAGATGGAACAAGAAAACGGCGCAGAAAAAGCTAAACTCGAAGGGCGCCATAATGGCCATGGATGCTGACAAACATTACGCCAAACCCGATCCGGGGAATTTCCAGGCGCGGCTGCTGGAGCAGTATAAAAACAAGATGTCGCAGATATTGGTAGTGCCCGAAAATTTACTGGCCAATTAGGCCGGATCATTATTTCTTCCGCAAAGAAATAATATAGTAATCACCGATAAAGCGCCACGGCCAGCTAAACCTAACCCGTTCCTCTATTTTTTTTAACCGGCGATAGGCAGCGGGATACTTCTCGGCAAAATGCTCAATATAAGACGGTGGCACTACGGTGCATAACCCCTCCACGCTCAGTACATCAAACGAGTCTTTTAACGTGTTGATCACATCAGACGGATTGTAATACCAGCAGGTAAAATACGTGCCCTCTATATGTGCCTTCACCCCGTTTTTGCTGAACCACCGGCGGGTTGCGGTTTTAAACATCCCCTTAAACAACAACAGCGACTCCCATAAGCAAAACCGCGGCAAAATAACCAGGGTGGCTATACCGCCGTCATTTAACAGCGGGGGTAATGACAATAAAACCCTGTTCAGCTCGCCGGTGCAGTTAAGGCCCGCAAAGTTGGAGAAAACACAATCAAAAGGGCCCTTGTTTTTTAACTGCGCAAGTTCTGTGAATGAACGCAGTTCGGTCGAGATCAGGTTATTAAGCCCGTGCTTCGCCGCTTTTTCGCGCAGCTTTTTTTGCATGCCTTTGGCAATGTCCGTAGCATGTACCCGGTGGCCAAGGCTGGCAAAAAAGGCGGCGTCTTCGCCGGTGCCGCTGTTTAGTTCCAATATAGTAGCGTTGGGTTTCAGGTAATGTAATACATGCGCCCGCACCCGGTCGCGTTTATAATTGACGATGGTATTGGCGGCATAAATTTCATCAAATATACCCGACTGTGCAGAAAACGCTTTTGCCGCATATCGCTCGTTGATATTTTTTACAACAGCCTCCATCACGCTTTTTCCAGCTGATTTAGTCTTAACCGCTCTATATAGGTTGCCGGGCTATAATAAATTACCGACAGCGCCTTTTTTAAACTCTGGGCGTTTGCGCCCAACGGGTTTTTAATCAGCTTAAGCAGGCTGTTTTTTGCCAGGTGCATATGGTAGTTTTGATGTACATACCTGTGCAGCTGCTTGTAGTAAGTTGGCGCAAAGGTGTTGTTAAACATCAGGGCCATCTCGTCCGAGTCTGTCCAGTTGGTTTTTTTCTTCAGATCAGCCTTTACCCGGTCATAAAAAACCGTGCCCGGTAACGGATACGACACCGAGATGCCAATCTCAAACGGCAACAGTTCATTGATCATTTTTATGGTTTTGGCAATGTCTGTCTTATCCTCGCCCGGGTAACCAAACTGGATAAAAAACGACGGCTTAATACCTGCCTTTTTCATAGCTTTTGTAGCGATATGAATCTGCCCCACGGTGGTGCCTTTATCCATAGCATCTAATATCTTCTGCGATCCGCTTTCGGCGCCTATCCAGACATTTTCACAGCCTGCGGCGGCCAGCGCGTTAACCAGCTCTTCGTCAACCAGCAAGTCTGCCCGCGATTGTATTTTAAACCGGGTACGCAGGTTTTCCTGCTGAACCAGTTGCGCAAACTCCAGCACCCACCCCGGTTTTAAACCAAAAATATCATCGCAGAACCAGATATGATCAATAGGGTAACGCTCCTTTAAAAGTTTCAGTTCCTTTATCACATTTTGCGGGCTGCGCGAGTTGTAGCGGTTGCCATAAATAGGCTTGGCGCACCAGTTACACTTAAACGGGCAACCGCGGGTAGTACCCATGTTTATTGAAAAATAGCCCGCATTTTTTAACCAGCTGTCGCGATAGGGTTCCAGGTCCACCAGGTCCCATGCCGGCAGGGGCAGACTGTCCAGGTCCTTTAACACCGGGCGTGGCCGGGTCTTCAATGCCAGGCCGTCTTTCATATAAGCTAATCCGGGGATAAGATCTGTATTACTTTCGCCCGCCCGGATATGATCTACCAGCTCCAGCAGGGTTTGTTCGGCTTCGCCTATCAATACAAAATCGGCCCCTTCTTTCAGGTATTCTTCGTATCGGTCGGTGGAGTCTGAACTGGATACTATTACAGTGCACCCCCTTGCCTTCGCCATTTTGCACATACTGAAAGCCGCCTCGCGCATATTGGTAAGGCACATTTTAGTGAGATAATTGAACCCGTCGTCATAGATCACAAAAAAATCAGGATTAGCCTGATCAAGGGCCGGCTCAACTTCGGACGGGCCGGCAACAAACATGGTATCGAACAAGCTGACATTGTACCCGTTTTCACGCATTAACGCCGCGGCATAAAGCGTGCCCAATGGCGCATAGGGCTGGCCTATCGACCATTGTTTAGGGTCGAACCTTAAAAAGTAGGAATGTGAAAAAAGTATCGTATTCATATCCTGTTATAATGTTGCCAGTGGCGACAGATTTAAGCTGCACACGCACTTTACGCAGGTAGCATTGGTGCTCATATCCATCGTTCTTCTAAAAGCTATGGCCGCTTCGGTATTTAACAGATCGGCCAGCGGGCTATCGCGGATATTACCAATGCTGTCGTGAAAAAAACAGGGTCTTACGGTCCCGTCAGCCTCAATTACGGCTGACACCCAGGGCGCGTTGCATTTTTTATAAGGAAACGGATTTAAACCATAAAACGCTGTATAATAATGATAGATATCCTGAATTTTAGCGGCAGACTCTGCAATAAATTTATCGGTAAAATCGGCAGTTTGGCTAAGTACGGTATTAACCACCTCCTGTAGCTCGGGCAGTTCCTGTTCGCTTAGCAGTATTTCATGTTGCCGGGGTTCGCTCCAGGCGGTTTGGCGGTTAAAAGCATGACTGCTGATATCCGCAGGCAAAAAACTTACCTGGTCAATCCCCATCGCTTTGGCAGCTGCAATTATAGCTGGCCAATTTCTAAAATTAAGCCGGTGGATAACCGTACGCGCGGTTATACGATAGTTTGGGTTTAATAATTTTAGATGTGCTACACCCTCTTTTAATTTGGCAAAAGCACTGGGGATATTACGTATCGCATCATGCGTAGGCTCGTCGCCGTCCAGTGATACCACCAGGTCATCAACCCATCTTAACAGCTGTATGGCATTATTTTTTATGGATAGGCCGGTTGTTAACAAACTAACTTTTATACCCTCGTTTTTAAGGATCTTACAAAGCTCAAAAAAATTATTGTTCAATAACGCCTCTCCGCCCGACATCACGACCTGCCCGGTTCCCAATTTTTTCAGAGAGATCAACAAACCGGTAACGTCCTCTGTAGTTAGCTGCTTCAGGTTTTTATTGTCTTTCCAGATATCGCACATCACGCAACGGCAGTTGCAGGCGCTGTGCGGCATCAGGATAACTACGGGCAGGGCTGATATCCGGTGCGTTTGTAACGTGCGGTAGCGTTTGTAGGTATGTATGAGGGATTGCATTGTTTATTTTTTAATAACGATCCAGTAAAACGGATCTTTTTTAAACAACCGGTTAAACAGGCTGGTTGGGTTAAATAGCACCCGGTAATTAAAACCCCAAAATTCGCTTACCGAGTGATGAAAATAATGATCAGCCATTTCGGGGATACCCATATCTTTATAATAGCTGCGACAGCGGTCGGCCGCTCGCGCGGCATCCTCCGGGGCATAAAAAGGGGTGTCAATAACATGGATCTCGCCGTGGGGGCTTAAAATCCGTTCGACCTGCTGCAACACCGCCACAACCGACGGAAAATATTGCAGTGACGCCGCAAACACAACTATATCAAATTTGTCGGTATCAAAAGTATTGTCGGTAAAGCTGTCGTATATAAATTCGAGGTTCGGTTTTTTAAACACGCGGTTTGCCTGGTTAATTTCGGCAAGATTAATATCCAGGCCGGCCACATAAGTTTGCGGCAGACCAGCCATTTTTGCCGAGAGCCAGCCATTGCCGCAGCCTACTTCAAGAATCCTTAAAAACCTTTGCTTTTTACCCAGGTAAGACAGCAACCTGCCGCTTGAGCGTTTTCTTATTTCCCATTCTTCAGAGTGGATACTAAAATCGGGCAATACCTGGAGCTCTGCATCGGTGTAGACTTTTTTTTCGTAGTCGCGCACGGCAACATAAAGCTCTTCAAAATCCGGCTTGCGGGGTTTTGAACGCCTTATTGCTCTATTTTGAATACTTATATCCAACGTCCAAGTTATTTAAAATCCTTGTATCTCGGGCTGGCGATATTTCCAGACCTTTTGCAATAGTTTGATCTCGTACGGGTATTGATATACATTTATTTTGTACCGAAGGGTTGATACCGCTTTTATGGCCGCGCGTTTTAAAGCGCTCAGCCTGATATCGGTTGTAGTTGGATATACCCCGTTCAGTACCGTTTCAAAATCCCTGATCTTATCAATCATCCCGGCAGTTAGCCAGGGCGTGAGCGGATTTTTGCGCAGGTCGAAATTCTCCCAGGCCGGGCTTATCCAGTCCTCTAAAGTCTGCGGAAATTTAAAGCCGCTTGCCAGTACCTGCTTATACATCTCTGACCCTTCGGTAGGCACCGGGCTGTAGGTATAAATAATGATCTCTGTTTGCGGATTGACAGCTTTTACCTTCTTAATAAAGTCTATCTCAAAATCAATCTGCGCCATTACCTGCTCCGGTGTGGGCGCAGGCGTGCCCAGCACAAATGAATATTCGGGGATGATGTCAAACTTCTTTAAACGTTCGGCAAATTCCAGTATCTGGTCGCCGGTTTGGGTGCCGCCTTTATCCATTTGTTCAAGGATGGCATTGTTACCGCTTTCGGCGCCAAAAAATATAATTTTACAGCCGCCGCGGCGAATAGCCTCCAACGATGAATCTTTAAACTTGCTCATGGTATCAATGCGGGCCATGCCCCACCAGGTCATGTTCTCGGGCTCTATCAGCCTGGAAAACTCAACCGCGCGTTTTTCTGATACAAAGAAATTATTGTCATGAAACTCTATCGCGGTAGCGCCCCATTTATCCTTAATATATTTAACGTCATTATAAACTGTTTGTGCCGATTTAGCTTTCCAGCGCGCCTCATAAATAGGCACCACCGCGCAAAACGAACAGGTAAACGGGCAGCCGATGCTTGAATGATAGGCCAGCGTTTTCTCGCCCAGGTAAGTTTTGCCTAAAAATTTAGGGATCGGGTAAAATTCGTTCAGCTTATTATAAGGCAACGGGGGTAATGAGTCCTGGTCTATCAGATCCTCCTTGGCGGTTTTAACTATCTGCCCGTTAGCGCCCCGGTAAATCAGGTTTTTGATAAACTCATAAGGCTCGCCGTTTTCCAATGCGGTTATTAATGCCGGGAAAGCATGATCGCCGGGTCCGTTGATAATAAAATCAACATAACTTGAATATAATACCGACTCGGGCTGGTTAGACGGGAAATAGCCGCCCCAGATCATTTTTGTAAACGGATATTTTTGTTTGATAGCTTTAGCGGCGGTAATGGCCTGCCTTAACTGCGGGCCCGGCATCACGGTAAACCCCAGGTATTTAAATTCGCCGGTATTTAAATAGGCTTCTATTTTTTTCTGCGGATCAGCCTCGCAATTTCCGTCGACAATCACCCACTCGTACTTCCCTTCAACAGACGCCGCTATGTTTAAAATAGAATTCGGGATCCTATACTTGGCAATGGCGCTTTTGGGGTTAAACAGTAAGATCTTATTCATCTGATGTTTTTCGCAGGTAAACAGATAGTGACAGGTGGCGCCCATCACTATCAAACTAAAAACTAAATATATTACACAATTATCAAAAGAGTTACGCCCCCCGCAAACCAAAGGTTGCCCGCTAAATGAAATAAAATGCCGGGGCAACCTTTATAAATAGCCTGCCGTAATTGATTATAGACGCCTTTAAAAAACATTAAAAATGAATACGGTTACAGCAACTGTCAGCCCGGTTAACAGCTTGTTATCAGCTTTAAAAAAAACTGTGCAGCACGCCCTGTTTTTTAACACCGTGAAAGAAAAAAAATCGGTTGAGGCGTACGACCTGTGGGCAAAAAGTTATGATGTACAACCCGGCAACCTGATGCTGGACCTGGACGAAGAAGTGTTTACCCAACTATTGGCCGAAACTGACATTACCGGCAAACAGGTTGCTGATATAGGCTGCGGTACCGGCAGGCACTGGCCCAAACTTTTTAATAACAAGCCGGCAGGCCTAACCGGCTTTGATGTCTCGGCGGGGATGTTAAGGCGTCTGGAGCAAAAGTTCCCCAATGCAAAAACTAACCAGATAACCGATAACCTTTTTAAAGATACCGGCACAGCCACGTATGATGTTATTGTGTCAACCCTTACGGTTGCGCATATTGAAAATATTGACGAGGCACTGCACGCCTGGAGCCGGATATTGAAGTATAACGGTGATATCATTATTACCGATTTCCACCCAAACGCCCTGGCATTTGGCGGCAGGCGCACGTTTGAGCATAAACACAGCAGCATAGCCATACAAAACTTTGTGCATTATGTATATGATATTGAAAGCATCCTTTTTAAGCACGGTTTCAGGATAGTTAATAAGCTGGAGCGAAAAATAGATGAATCGGTAAAGCATTATTATGAGGCAAAAAACGCGTTGCCGGTTTATGAGAGATTTAAAGATGCCCGCATTATCTACGGCATTCATTTAAAACGAAGCCATGATATTAAATAATGTTAATACGATTACCGGCACCGGACCTGTTAACATCCAGCTTAAAAACGGGCAGATTGTTGCCCCGGGCAGCAATGCCCCGGCAGACGCCCTTCAATTAACTTTTGATAATGCCCTGGCTTTTCCGGGCCTCGTTAATTCACATGATCATCTTGATTTTAACCTGTTTCCGCAATTGGGCGACAAAATTTATAATAACTATACCGAATGGGGCAATCATCTGCATGCCAATTATCAAAACGAAATAGCGGCGGTGTTAAAAATACCGCTGGCCCTGCGCGTTAGCTGGGGCATATTTAAAAATTTGCTTTGCGGCGTTACTACGGTAGTTAATCATGGCGAGCCGCTGGCTATAAATAACGCGCCTATTAATATAGCCCAATGCCACAGCATCCACTCCGTAGGGTTTGAAAAACTGTGGAAGGTCAGGCTCAACAATCCACTTAAAAGAAAGCTGCCGGTAGTGATACACGTAGGTGAAGGCAGCGACGAAGTTTCGGGTACCGAGATAGACCGGCTCATTAACTGGAACCTGCTTAAAAAAAAACTGATAGGCGTACATGGGGTTGCCATGACCGGCGCACAGGCCAAAAAGTTTGAAGCATTGGTATGGTGCCCGGAGTCAAATTATTTTTTGCTGGATAAAACAGCGCCGGCTGATGATTTAAAGAAACATACTACCATTTTATTCGGCACAGACTCCACCCTCACCGGCAGCTGGAACATCTGGAACCATATCAGGCTGGCGCGCAAAACAAAAATGTTAACCGACCCGGAATTGTACCGCTCGCTTCATCCCGAAGGGGCAGCCTGGCGGTACACCAGCGGCGGCAACCGGCCAGCCATCGTAGTAGCTAAAAGGAAGAGTGAAGGATCGTCCCTCGATGTTTTTTTTGCCACCGACCCGGCAGACATCTTGCTGGTGGTGCATGAAGAGCAGATCAGGTTATTTGATGACAGTTTATTGGATCAGCTGGGCCAGCTTGATCTGAGCCGGTTCAGTAAGATCTATATCAACGGCGCCTGCAAATATGTGCAGGGCGATCTGCCTGGCTTAATGGCCAATATAAAAGAATATTATCCCGAAGCGGTTTTCCCGGTAACAGCCAGCTAACCACCTATGGACATCTATTCAAAAATACGCTCCAAAGTAGCCCGCGGTTTTCGCGGGTTGATGCGTGATGCCAAGTATTTTACCGGCCTGGATAAGTCTTTTTATAAAAATGCACGGGGTAGCCGCATCCTCATCTATCATGGTATTTGTAAAGAAGACCATACCCGTTTTAACCCTATTTTTTTAACCGCCCGAATGTTTGAGCGGCATTTGCAGCTTTATAAAAAGCATTGCAACGTTATCCCGCTGGATGATTTTTATGCCGGTAATTTTAGCAATGACCAGTTTAATATCTGCCTCACTTTTGACGATGGCTTTGCCAATAATCATCACTATGTTTTGCCGTTACTGGAGCAATATCAAATACCCGCCACATTTTTTATCACCGGCATAACCAATGAAAATTACGACATTTTATGGAACGACTTTTTAGGCGTCGTTAGTAAATACGGCCCGCGGCAAATAACCTTTAAAAACGAGCGCTATACCAAGGGCCGGTACGATCACTATCTGTCGGCTAAAGATCAAGCCGCACTTAAAGAAAAACTGCGCAATACGGGATTTACAGAAAAGGCAGAGCTGATGGAACAGCTATATCCGCTGGTACCTTTTAAAAATGAGGAGCAGCTTAAAGACTATTGGCTGCAAATGACGGCGGGCCAAATCAAAGAGCTGGCGGCCTCGCCGTTTGCGCGGATAGGCGCGCATGGCTATTACCATAATGACCTGGCTAAAATAAGCCCCGGCGATGCTTTTAGTGAGCTGTTGCAGGTAAAGCAATATTTGGAAAAGCTGACAGCAAAACCGGTAACCAGCCTCGCCTTTCCGTACGGCAGCTATAACCCGCAGGTAATAAGCCTGGCCAAAGAAGCGGGATATAACCAATTACTGGCGATGGATTTTTATGCGGCAACAGATGCTTTGGATAATACTATGCGCGAACGTTTTACTGTTAATCCGTTTATATCGCCCGTTAATCAGCTTTACGCAACCATAACCTGTAAATATGACTAGCACGCAAAAAGCATACACAATTAAGCGGTTAAGCGTATTTAATATAACCCACCTGGCTTCGTTATACCAGGCAGTATATAAACGCAGCCAGGCGGCGGATTTCTTTCAAAAAAAATACGATACTGCTTATACCGGCGCACAATATATCGGCTTTATCGCCTATAACCAACTATACCGGCCAATAGCCTACTACGGGGTAATCCCTACGCTGCTCTGGTATGATGGCCACACCATTTTAGCGGCCCAATCGGCCGATACGATGACGCATCCCGACTATAGAAACATGGGCCTGTTTACAGAACTGGCCAATCAAACCTACGCATTGTGTAAAGACGCGGGGATCCGCCTGGTTTTTGGGTTCCCCAATCAAAATTCGCTACCGGGTTTGATGAATAAATTAAACTGGCATACCACCGGGACTATGGACCGCTTCATGATCCCGGTGGGGCGTGTTATTAATTTAGAAAGGATTGCCCGCAGGTTCCCCTTCCTGCGGCCGGGATACCGCCGTTACCAGAGGTGGGTATTAAAACCCTGCCTGCAACCGCGGCGCGGTATTGCAAACTCTGTTTTAGCCGATGGATTTAACGGGGTTTTTCGTGATGACGATTACCTCAGGTATAAAAGCTATTCGCCCACCTATGTGGTTCAGATAAACGGATCTTTATTCTGGATAAAATTGAAAAACGGGCTGCATATAGGCGACATAGAGGATATGACGGACGGTTTTGGACCAACCCTGAAAAAACTCCGGGCATTTGCCCGTAAATTAGGGATTAGCCAAATCCATTTCCAGGCAAGCCCCCAAACGGGCCTGCACACTTTGTTTGCCCAATATTACCAGCCCACCGCATCCTATACAACCGGCTTTAAAAATTTGGAGGAGGGTTTGCCAACTTCAAATATCAAGTTTACTTTTGCGGATATTGATATTTTTTAGCGGCAATATTAATAGATAGCGTCTATGCTTTTATAGTCTCCCTTTTGAAATTGCAAAAACCCGACATGGTAAAGTGAAGCCGGGCTTTCTTTAATAACTTTTGAATTGGCAACCTTACCCACCAGCAACATATGATAGCCCATTTTTCGATTATAAAAAATCTCAAGCTCCTTGTATCCGCCAATAGTTGCCGGTACCGGGAAGCCAAATAACTCACTCTCAGTTATGGCAAACGGCATTTCTTCTTTTTTCGTAGGAGACGTACTGGGATGTTTCCCCAGCTGATAGATAATTTCGATATCCATTTCATCGCTCTCGCAAATCACCACTTTTTTTGCAGCCAGTATTTTATCAAGCGTGACATTGGTGGTCCGTAAACCCAACAGGTAAATGCCTTGCTCGAGGATATAACCCTGGATATCCATCGGGAAGATGTTGTAATATTCATCATCCTGGTAAGATACGATGATGATCTTCCGCGGGTATGAATACAAAGCGCTGATTATCCTGCGGCTTTGGAAGGTATTTTTTTTTGAGCGTAACAGATAACCCAAAACGGCCAGCCGGTGCATTAACGTTAGCTGGTAATTTTTAACACTTTCAATTTTATACAACAGCAATGTGCCGTTATCGGTGGGTACATTTTCTATCAGGCTAACATTAATTGAGGCGGTAGTTTTACCATCTTTTGTGAAAAAAATTACTGGGGCATCAGCCTTATCACCAACACCCTGTGCTAAAGGCAACCATACGGCTATACAAAACGGATCTAAACAGATCATGCTTTGCCGGTGGGTTATGTCAATAATCAGCCCACCTTTTTTTAGCCATATTTTTTCTTTTATCTGGCTTTCGGTAAGGCGGGTTATAAAAAAGGTCTTAATATCCGTATGCTTAAAAAATATGTTTTTTACAGACAACCCCATTGGCCAGTTATAAGTATATGTTATGTATGTTTATTTAAAATACGGGGATTGTTTGTTGCGGGTTGCTTTATGATGGTGACGCTATTTCAGAAGGAAGCGTATTTACAATCCTATTAAACTACAGGATATATGAAATTTGTTTTTGTAAGCTATAACTACAACCCCGAATATAGTTCGCCCGGTACCTGGATTACCCGGGTAAAGGCATACCTGGGGGTGCTTACTGCTTTAAGCAAAAACAATAATGTCACCCGCATCAAACAGATCAGTTATGAGGGCGAACACACCTTTAACGGCGCACATTTTAGATTTGTAAATTATAATGACGCGCGATTATGGTTTCCGCATAAAATGCACCGGCTTATAGGTAGTATGAAGCCGGATGTAGTAATCGTACATGGATTGCACAAGCCTTTACAAACCATGCAATTACGCTTTTACTTAGCCGGCAAAACAAAGATCATTGTTCAAAACCATGCAGAAAAGCCCGCCAAAGGGCTAAAAAAGGCGGCACAAAAACTAGCCAGCCGCTATGTAAATGCTTATTTATTCGCTTCGAAAGCGATGGGGCTGGACTGGGTAAGAAAAGGTAACCTGGCCTCGGCGGATAAAATCCATGAGGTAATGGAGCTGTCCTCCGTATTTTACCCGATAGATAAACGACTGGCACAGGCAAAAACCGGGGTTACAGAAACCAACGCTTTTTTATGGGTGGGGCGATTAGATCAAAATAAGGACCCGTTAACCGTAGTAAATGCCTTCCTGAAATTTGCGGCTGACACACCGTCGGCTTGTTTATATATGCTTTACCATACCGAAGAATTACTGCCCGAAATAACCCGGCTGATAAACAATGCCCCCCGTGCCGCTGCGATAAAACTAATCGGCAAAATACCTAATGAGGATATGCTGTACTGGTATAACAGTGTAGATTTCGTGCTATCCGGATCGCATTACGAAGGCAGCGGGACGGCTGTCTGTGAAGCATTGTCATGCGGCTGCATACCCCTGGTTACAGATATCTTTTCTTTCAGGATGATGACGAACAACGGCAATATCGGCCTGCTGTATGAAGCCGGGAACGAGGCCGGATTGTTAACCGCCCTGCACCAGGCAACCGGCCTGGACAAATCCGCAGAAAAAGAAAAAGCGCTTGCTTATTTTAAATCAACCCTGTCTTTTGAGGCCATAGCCAACCGCATTCAGGACATCGCCAGTTCCTGCTGATCAAACAACTGCATAATGGCCCGCGCGGCATCATCGGCCCGGTATGGTAAAACCGGTTGGTAATCTTCGTCGGCTCTTAACAGGCCGGTGGTTATGTGTTGCATATCCCGGGCATTTTTTGCAATATGCCAGTTGGGTATACCGGTGTTCATGGGTTGTACAAAACTTACCACTTTTGCGCCGGCGCCTAATGCCTCTAAACAAACAATGCCAAATCCCTCATATTTTGAAGTATGCAGAAACACCTTTGCCCGTTGCATCAGGGTCAATACTTCGGCATGGGGTAGCTCGCCTTTTAATTCGAGATTATTTTCAAGACCCAACTGTCTGATTTTATCTTGCAGCCTTCTCATCTCGGGCCCCTTCCCACATATTACCGCCTTTATTGCCGGGAAATCTTTTTTTAACTCAAAAATCATATCCACAAAAACAGCATACTGTTTTAAGTTGATGAGTGAGCCTGCACCTATAATATCAATATCCCGGTCGCCGGTATAGGTTTTAAACACGGCGGGGTCTACCGCGCCCGGCACCAGGTACTTAGGCGTCACGCCATAATTTCGCTTAAACTCCGTTACAATAAAGTCAGACAAAGCAATCAGGCTTTCGCCGCTGGGCATCATCCGGTAAACATATTTATTACCCGGGCGGGCGTCCTGCCCAAGCAACCAGCTGTAATGTTTTAGCTTATAGCTTCTTGAAAACTTATCACCTATAAAGGCGCATTCATCCAGCCAAAAGCTTAGCAGGCCAATTACTTTATGGGTTTCGTTTAGCTTTTTAAGTTTCTGCCAGGCACTTATCCAGGTTATCCTGCGGTATAGCCCGCTTTTATTTTTTCCGCCGAGTGCAATAACCTGTACGCCGTTCCAGCTGTACTGGCGCGGCTGGTCGGGATACTGGAAGCTCAGCACCACAATATTCAGTTCGGGATAAGTTTCTTTTAAAACCCGCACAAATATTTGACGGTCTGGCAGGCAGGCAGTGTCCTGCTCATTTTCAGGGAAACCGGGGGTAACTATGATCAATGTTTTACGCATAAGTGGTATCTAACGCTATTATCTTGTCGCAAAAATTAAGACTGGCGTTGTTATGGGTTATCAGTATCACCATTTTTCCCTGCCGTGCCAGCTGTTTTAATTTTAGAAGGATAGTATTTTCTGATTCCTCGTCCATTTCAGAAAAAGCCTCATCTAAAACCAGCAAATCAAAATCATGGTATAAAGCCCTGGCCAGCATCAACCGCTGGCGCTGCCCGCCGCTTATATTTTTGCCGTTCTCTTTTATAAATTCATTTATCCCGCCGGGATAATGGTTGACCAGGGGCTGCAAGCCGCAAAATGATAAAACTTCATCAAGCCTGGTTTTATCGTAAGCGCCGTCGCTAAGTGTAATGTTTTTAAGCAAGGTGTCATTAATAATAAATGATTGCTGTTTTACATACGACACCCGGTTTAAATAACCCTGCCGCTTTATCCAGTTAGTTTTTTCGCCGTTAAAATAAATATTGCCTTTATGGTGTTTTAAAAAGCCCAGCATCAGGTGTATAATGGTAGTTTTACCCTTCCCCGACGGGGCCGAAATACCTGCAAAATCGCCGGCCCGCAGATCAAAATTAAGGCTGTTGAGTATATACCGGCCATCGTATCTGAATTTAACCTGCTCAAATAATATTGATTTAACAGGCGTCTTTTCATCAACAATAGGTATTGCTTTACCTGCAGGCTGCAAATCAGTTATGCTAAACCGGTAAGTCTTTATCTGGCTGGCGCTGTTTAATATTTTTACAATACCGGGGATAATCTTATAGCTGGCTGCCAAAAAAACACCGATGGTTAATAAACTAACCGCAGGTTGGCCCGCCGATAGCTTGTTTATAGCTATCAAAATAAAAAAACCGAGTATGGCAAAAACCTCTATCAGCCTTGAGCTAAGTCCCTGCAAAGTTTGCTGGGTGGCAATGTTGTTGTTTAGCTGCAATTGCTGATCATAGTATCGTTTTACAAAAAAATCATCCTTACGATAAACATTACTCTCTATATAACCGGCTAATGATTCATTTAAATGCTGGATAGTTTTTTGGCTGACCAGTTGTGTACTGTAACGGATAGCTTTTAGCTTGTTGCGGATAAAATTGCCCAGCAATATCACCGGCGGTGTCAGCAACAAAAACAGCATAAAAAATAAACCGGGTTGCCAAAACAGGATACCCGTGATGGTAGCAGTAATAAGTATGCTTTGCGATATAATTTGCTGCAGGTTAGTGAGTACGTAATTACTAAACTCAATAGGCTGCTGACTTATCCTGCGGATCAGTACAGACGAATCAATATTTACAAAGCGCAGGTAATCATCTTTCAGATAACCCTGTATATTCCGTTTTGACAACCTGGAAGATACCCCGTAAAAAAAATGCTGTTGCCATTTGGTATTTAAATACCCCAGATAATTTTTTAACCCAAACAGTACCAGGAATATCGAGATCAGTAAAAGCGAGTCCCGGTTTAACAACCTGTCGGGAAGGAAAGAGATGACGGCTGCGGGCTGGCTTTTGGTATAAAAATTAATCACCACCAATGTCATCCCTAAAAAGGCCACATCCAGCACACCCATCGCCAGGTCAAATAAAACCAGCCGGGCCAGCTTTAACTTTTCCCGTCGTTCAAGGATGTTTAAAATATCGGTTAATATTTGTCGCAAATCAGGTCCCTGTTTATTATTCAACGCGCTTTAAGCATTACGGATAAAAATTACTATGCGTTGCCTTACAGTAATTGATTATATTTAAAAATCGAATACCAAAGCACAGCCGTTAGGCTGATCGAACAAAATATTTTTAGAAAGTAATTAATTGTCCTGATGAAAAAAGCCCTTCTCTTATTGTTATTACTACTCAGCGTAACCGCTTTTAGTCAGTCTAAAATAAACTACGGGCATAACGATAGCGTTGGCCGGTTTTATGACGTTCGGGGCATTAAAATGTATATCGAAGTTTACGGCAGCGGCAAACCGTTATTATTGATCCACGGCAATGGTGGCAATATGGCATCGTTTAGCGGCATCATACCCTATTTCGCTAAAAAGTATCAGGTAATTGCTGCCGACAGCCGGGCGCATGGCCGTACCAAAGACGACCGTGACTCATTAAGCTTTGAAATGATGGCTGATGATTTTGACGCGCTGCTTACCGCCATGCATATTGATTCGGCTTATGTTTTGGGCTGGAGCGATGGAGGTATTAATGCCTTGGTTCTGGCAATGCGGCATCCGGGTAAAGTGATCAGGCTTGCATCAACCGGGGCCAATTTGGTGCCTGATTCTACCGGCCTGATCCCGTCTTACTGGAAAAGCGAGGAAAGGGACTATAAAGAATGGCAAACCAAAATGCCGTTAAAGGATGCCAAAACGAAAAACACCTATAAGATTTTCCTGCTGGACTGGCTGCAACCCAATATCCCGTTTAGTGCGCTGCGGGCCATTAAAGCGCCGTCGCTCATCATCGGCGGCGACCATGACCTTATCCCGGTGCATCATACCGTTGATATCTATTTAAACATCCCCAATGCTTCGTTATGGATAGTACCCAACTCGGGGCATGCTACGCTTAATGAGCACAGGGATGAGTTTAACAAAATAGTTGATGATTTTTTTACCATGCCGTTTAAAAAGCGATAGCAATAAACTTACAACACTCTTACTTTAATATTCTTAAACGCTACCGGCCCATGATGATCCTGTAACTGGATACGTCCTTTTTCAACGGTACCAAATACCGGCTCAACTTTGCTGAATTTGCTTTTTGCTACCCCGGCCAGGTATTCGTCGCTGCCGCGGGTGTATTCTAATACTTTAAGGCCATTTACCCAGTGCTGTACCTTTTTACCTTTGGCCACAATACGTATGGTGTTCCACTGGCCCGGCGGGTTTACTTTTTTATTAGCCTCAATGGGTGGCAATACATCATATAATGAACCCAGCAGGTGGTTAGGCAATTTATTATCCTCGCCCAAAACATCATCTATGATCTGGAACTCGCAGCCCAGGTTGCCACCTTTTTCATATTTATGACAAAAGTATTTAATACCAGTGTTGGTGCCGGGCTCAATGTTAAAATCGGCGCTGAATTCAAAATCACCATATTCATCCGTAGTATAAATATCGCCGCCTTTAGCGTCTTTTTTTAGCGTTAAAGCGCCATTTACAACTTCCCAGGCACCCGGGGCAGCCGTAACCGGCGATCCATCTCCGTTTACCCAGCCGTTTGCGCTTGTGCCATCAAACAATAGTTTCCAATGTGCGGCAGCTTCTTTTTTGGTTAAGGTATTGTCTTTCGCCTTTTGGCTGAAGGCCGAGGTTATAACAACGCCCATCAGCAGGGTTAAAAATAATTTCTTCATGGTTCTTATTGGTGTAAGTCAAAAATAATTAAAATTTATCGCAACAGGGCATTCAGTATCAGTATGCCAATCAATCCTATTACAGATACCAGCGTTTCCATTAACGACCAGGACAAAAAAGTATTTTTCATGCTGAGGCCGAAGTATTCTTTAGTGACCCAAAACGAGGTATCGTTAACATGCGAACAAAACAAACTTCCCGCACCTATTGACAGCACCATTAAGTTAGCATCAACCGGAACATGTTGCATTAAGGGATAAATAATCCCGGCGGCTGTTAGTCCGGCAACCGTTGCCGAACCCAGGCATAATCTTAAAACGGCGGCTATGATCCAACCTAATAACAACGGCGGCAGGCTGAGGCCCTGTAACGTCATGGCTATTTGACCGCTTGCACCGCTATCTAAAAATATCTGTTTTAATATCCCGGCGCTGCCAATTATCAGTAATATCATGGCTACTTCTTTTACCGCATCGGCATACACATTCATTACCTCGTTTAATTTCATGCCCTGGCGCATCCCTAAGGTCCAGGTAGCAATGGCGATGGTCTCCATCATAGCTATACTCGGATCGCCTAAAAAGGCGGCAACATTTTTTAACGGCGCGTTATTTCCTGCAAAACGAATTACCAGCGTGCTCAATCCGATAATAATAACCGGCAAAAGTGATGAAAGAATACTGTTGGTTAATCCGGGAAGCTTGTCCGCGGGCATTTCCTGCACAGACATGGCTATTACTGACTGCGACGGCATATTACGCAAAAGCCTGGCAAACAACGGCCCGGCGATGATAATGGTTGGTATAGCCACCGCGAACCCATAGATGAAAACTTTGGTAATGTCTGCATGGAACTGCGTTGTCAGCGCCATAGGCGATGGGTGCGGCGGCAAAAATCCGTGCATAACGGACAGGGACGCCAGCATCGGAATCCCCACATAAACCAGCGGCAATTTATACCGGTTGGCAACCGAAAAGATAATGGGGATCAACAAGAAAAAACCAACATTATAATATAAGGGTATGCCCACTATAAAACCGGTGGCGCACATGGCCCAGGTAATATATTTTTCGCCAAAAGCATTGCGCATTGAAGTGGCAATTTTTTGTGCCGCGCCGCTCACTCCAACCAGCTTGCCCAGCATTGAGCCCAGGACAATAATAATAACCAGCGACCCCAGCATATCACCAAGCCCTTTATTTACTGACTGGACGATATGCGTTAACGGCATACCCAATAACAGGGCAGCCATTAATGATATAACCAAAAAGGTAAGGAACACGTTTAGCCTGGCCCAGGTTACCAGCAATATCAGCGTTACAATGCAGAGGACGAGGGTTAGTATGACCATACAGCTATAAGTGTTTTTGTCATTGCGATACGAGGAACGAGTGAGAAATCTTAACCGTATTAGAGGTCGCTCGTATAAGATTTCTCACTCCGTTTCGAAATGACATGTTGTTTAAGTTTTCTATAATTAATGCGAATCCCTTAACACTTCTGATCCCGATCCGCCTACCAGGAAATCCAGGTCGGCACCTTTGTCTGCCTGTTGTACGGTGTTAACATAAAGGTTAACATACCCGCGCCCTGATGCCAACGGCGGTGCTATCCACTTGCTACGGCGTGCCGCCAGTTCTTCGTCAGATACTTCTAAATGAATTGACTTGCCGGCGACATCCAGCTTAATCATATCGCCGTTTTCAACCAACCCCAGATTACCGCCAATGGCCGACTCGGGCGATACATGCAATATCACGGTACCAAAAGCCGTACCGCTCATCCGGCCGTCAGAGATGCGCACCATATCAGTTACGCCTTTATCCAATAGCTTTTTGGGCAGTGTCATGTTGCCCACCTCGGGCATGCCGGGATAGCCAACCGGGCCCACGCTTTTTAAAACCATAACGCAGGTTTCGTTTATATCCAGGTTAGGGTCATCAACCCGGTCGTGGTAATCTTCAATGTTTTCAAATACCACGGCCCGGCCCCGGTGCTGCATCAGCGCAGGTGTTGCCGCCGATGGTTTAATTACCGCCCCGTTTATAGCAAGGTTACCTTTCAGTACCACAATGCCGGCCTCGGGTATAACAGGACTTTCAAATTGGTGTATCACCTGTTCATTATATATGGTGCCGGCGGTTTCAATGTTTTCTTTATGCGATTTTCCTGTTACGGTTAGGGCATCAAGATCTAACACCGAACTCATTTGTTTAATAATGGCCGGCAACCCGCCTGCATAATAAAAATCTTCCATCAGGAATTTGCCCGACGGCATGAGGTCAAGCAACAAAGGCATTTTACTGCCGATATGGTCAAAATCCTCCAGGTTTAATTCAACCCCAACACGGCCCGCTATGGCTGTTAAGTGGATCACGAAGTTTGACGAACCGCCGATGGCTGCGTTAACCTTGATCGCATTCTCAAAAGCAGAACGGGTTAAGATCTTTGACATTTTAAGGTCCTCCTTAACCATCTCTACTATGCGCCTGCCGGATAACTGGGCTATTCTTTTACGTCTTGAATCAACAGCCGGGATAGCCGCGCCACCGCTTAATGACATCCCTAATGACTCAACCATACAGGCCATAGTTGACGCGGTGCCCATCGTCATGCAGTGGCCGGGGCTGCGCGACATGCAGCTTTCGGCCTCAGCAAATTCAGCAGGGCTCATTTTGCCCGTTTTCAGGTCATCCGTAAAAGTCCACACGTTAGTGCCCGATCCGATATCGTGCCCTTTGTATTTACCATTCAGCATCGGCCCGCCCTGTACCACAATGGTTGGCAGATCGACACTGGCGGCGCCCATTAAAGTGGATGGCGTAGTTTTATCGCAGCCGGTAAGCAGCACCACGCCATCAATAGGATTGCCCCTGATTGATTCCTCGGTATCCATGCTGGCCAGGTTTCTGAACAACATGGCGGTTGGTTTTAGCAGGGTTTCGCCTAATGACATGATGGGGAACTCCAGCGGGAAACCACCGGCCTCCAGCACGCCGCGTTTTACACTTTCGGCCAGATCACGCAAATGGGCATTACACGGGGTAAGTTCAGACCAGGTATTGCAGATGCCGATTACCGGACGGCCGTCAAACATATCCTCGGGCATTCCCTGATTTTTCATCCAGCTGCGATAGATGAAACCCATTTTATCTTTCTTGCCAAACCAGTCGGCGCTGCGAAATGTAGACATAATTCTTATAGTGAATTTAATTCCCGGAATATGCGGCACCTTGTCCATACCAGACAACTGCATCGATCTTATAAAATATCCGTTATTTTAAAATTGGTGTTATTATTTGCAAAGTAGCAAATCTTTAAATAAAACAATTAAAAACTATATAGGCTAAGGTTGTTCACAATTTATTTTTATAAAATATAATTACCCTTATAAAAGAAGGCTGACAATTACAAACATACTGACAATCAGGAAATTAAATTGTGAACAAAATGAACAACAAATTATTATTTTATATTTTCTATCTTCAAAGAACCTAAACCATATCACGTGTAAGAACAACTGTATTAGCGCATGCCAATTAGGGGGTTGGCATACCGTTATTTAGTTTGAGTTGGTTAATTTGCCGGTATAACTTAGGTTATGCCGGCATAATTATTCTTATCTCCTTCACGCGCAATCTTATAAAGCATTTCTCCTGGATCTTCGCAAATATAATAGGTGTCATTCGAATGAAGATTAAACTCAACCCCGCCAAAAAGTGAAATAAAACAATCTAAAAATTCAAGAACGGACAAAATAGCTTACTAATTAAGCATACCGTGGAAATATAATATAAGATTGGCTTTCAACTGTAATATTTTCCTTACACCTGTTATTATTTGGTTACACAGTATTAGTTTTTTAAATAGCTTTATAGCTGTAAACCAAGATTATGCCTTTTAGAAGAACCTTGTTGACGCTTGTGCTGTTAAGTACAACCGCTAACCTATTTGCACAAAAAAACGATTTAAAGCTATGGTACGATAAACCGTCGGGTAGCGTATGGGAAAAAGCTATGCCCGTTGGCAATGGCCGCCTGGCCGGGATGGTATACGGCAATCCCGCACGCGAAACCATCCAATTAAACGAAGCCACACTGTGGAGCGGCGGCCCGAGTCGCAACGATAGCAAGGGCTCTTTAGCCGTGTTAAAAGAAGTACAACGCCTGATATTTGAGAATAAACGTAAAGAAGCCGCTGCTATAGCCAGTAAGGCTATGCGCTCAAACCCTGATAATGGCATGTGCTATCAGCCGGTGGGTAATGTGTATCTTAACTTTCCGGGCCATAAGCTGTATGAAAATTATTCCCGCGACCTGGATATCTCCAAAGCCATAACAACCACAATTTATACAGTTGATGGCGTAACCTATAAACGCGAAGTATTTGCATCCAATGCCGACCAGGTAATTGTGGTGCATCTATCCGCAAGCAAACCTGCCAGCCTTACTTTTTCGGCGGCTATGTCCAGCCCGCAAAAGTCAGCTGTGGTAACCAGGGGCAGGAATGAGGTAATGCTGTCAGGCGTTTCGGGCAGCCGGGACGGCGTGAAAGGGAGGGATAAATTCCAGGCATTGGTAAAAGTTAAATTAGACGGCGGCGAGGTTTCCGCATCTGACACCTCGGTTAATATAACCAAAGCAACATCGGCAACCTTATTTATTTCCATAGCTACCAACTTTGTAAAATACGACGATGTAAGTGCTGACGAGTCGGCGCGGGCCAACGCTTATCTGAATAAAGCCTGGTCAATCCCGTATTCAATACTGGTGAGCAATCATGTCGCTGCCTATCAAAAGTACTTCAACAGGGTAAAACTTAACCTGGGCTCGACTGATTCTGTTAAAAACCCAACCGATAAACGGATCAATGATTTTGCCGGCGGCAATGACCCGCAGTTGGTTGAGCTATATTTTCAGTTTGGGCGGTACCTGTTGATCTCGTCCTCACAACCGGGCGGACAGCCTGCCAACCTGCAGGGCATCTGGAACAAGGAAATGAGCCCGCCCTGGGGCAGTAAATATACCATCAACATTAATACCGAGATGAACTACTGGCCGGCAGAAGAGACCAACCTGGCCGAAATGCACGAGCCGCTGATACAAATGGTTAAAGAGCTAAGTGAAACCGGCAAAGAAACCGCTAAAGACATGTACGGCGTGGGCGGTTGGATGGCGCACCATAATACCGACCTGTGGCGCATTACCGGTCCTGTAGACGGTATCTATTCGGGCCTGTGGCCGTCGGGCGGCGCCTGGTTAAGCACCCAGCTTTGGGACAGGTACCTGTACAATGCGGATAAAACTTATTTGAAATCCGTATATAATACGTTGCGCGGTGCGGCCCAATTTTACCTGGAGTTTTTGATTGAGGAGCCTGAGCACAAATGGCTGGTTATATCGCCTTCCGTATCGCCGGAGAACAACCCTGAAGCCTATGGCAACGGGATAGCTATTGACGCGGGAGTTACCATGGATAACCAATTGGTTTTTGATATTTTTAGTGAGGTTATTGCCGCCGCTAAGGTTTTAAATGTAGATCAAGATTTCGCTGCCAAAATAAAAGCCGCCCGCGACCGTTTACCCCCGATGCAAATAGGTCAATACGGCCAATTGCAGGAATGGCTGCATGATTTGGATAGCCCCCATGACCATAACCGTCACGTATCGCACCTGTATGGCTTATATCCAGGAAACCAGATCTCGCCTTACCGTACGCCCGAGCTGTTTGATGCCGCACGTACCTCTTTGATCTACCGTACTGATGTATCAACCGGGTGGAGTATGGGCTGGAAAGTTAACTTATGGGCCCGCCTGTTGGATGGGAACCATGCGTTTAAGCTGATACAAAACCAGCTTACGCCTACAGGTAAAAATCGCGGCAGCTCAAATAATGGCGGCGGAACCTATCCAAATATGTTTGATGCCCACCCGCCGTTCCAGATTGATGGCAACTTTGGCTGCGCTGCAGGCATTACCGAAATGCTGATGCAAAGCGCAGACGGCTCTTTAAATTTATTACCTGCCCTGCCGGATGCCTGGCCAAGCGGAACAGTAAGCGGCCTGCGGGCACGCGGTGGTTTTGAAATTGTAAGCATGAAATGGAAAGACGGCAACCTGGCCGAAGTAAAGATCCGCTCGACGGTTGGTGGCAATTGCCGGTTACGTGTGCCAAACAACATAAAATTACAGGGCGGCACATTAAAAATTGCAAAAGGAGCAAATACCAACTTCTTTTACCGGAACGAGGAAACCGCCAAGCCCATCATATCAGACAAAGCGCAGCTAAAGCCAACCGGAGCCAGGCCTACTTTATTATATGATTTTGCAACGGTAGCAGGTAAAACCTATACATTGGTAGGGATATAATTAACATAAGCCACATTATTTAAAAGGGAAGCATCTAACAACGATGTTTCCTTTTTGCCATTACTCTTAGTATCCGGCAACGTTTGTAGAGGCTGACATTATAATATCTCAGTTAAAAAAATAACGCGAAAAATTAAGTTATACGAAACCTTTTATAAGATACTTAACGTATAAGTAAATTAATTATAAACCGATCTGTCCCCCCCATAAAGATCGAAAAGTTGTTGAATGGTTATTATTGAACGGGCTTGCCTTTGGGCAACCAGCGTCTTCGTTTAGGTATAGCTTGTGGTAGTTGGACCTACAATTATTGTTATTAATACTACTAAACAATTAATAAACACTAATTCTTACAATTATGAAGAAAGCAAGTATCTTAATGTTGGGCGCATGTGTTGCGTTTTTAAGTTGCAGTAAAAAAGAGGGGGCTCAAAATCAGGTCCCTCCGGGCAAAACAACTTTGGGTTCAGTCCCGTCAGCCGCTATTACAGGTTCATTTAACTCGTGGGACCCCGCCGATGCTACTACTGCTTATAACGCATTTAATACGGCGTGTTATAACCCTGCTACCAAGCTGTATTACAGTACCACGTTAAAAGATAACATAGCGGCTATCTGGACCAACGCCATCTTTTGGGATATGGCAATGGATAATTATATCCGCACGCGTACATCAGCAGCACTTACCCGGGTAAACGATATGTATACCGGAGGGTATAACCAGTACGCTCAATACGACTGGAACAACACCACGGTATGGTTTATTTATGACGACATGATGTGGTGGGTGATGGCTTTGGCGCGCGCCAATCAAATTACCGGCAACGCCACTTATTTAACCACCGCCCAGGCCGGTTTTGACCGTGTGTGGGCCGGATCATATGACCCGACAAATGGCGGCATGTTTTGGGATTTTAACCACTCGGGCAAAAACTCGTGCATTAACTTTCCAACCGTTATTGCTGCCATGCGTTTGTATAACCTAACCGGCAACAGTGCGTATCTAACAAAAGCACAATCTATTTATACCTGGGCAAAAGCTAATCTAACCAATACTTCAACGGGCCAGGTTTATGACAATAAAATCGGCACCAACCCTCCGGGCGGTACTGATTATACCTATAACTCGGGCACAGCCATTGGCGCTGCCTTTGCACTTTACAAACAAAGCGGCAACAGCGCCTACCTTTCTGACGCTACCCGCTATGCCGACTATGTAAAAAACAACATGTGCAACGCGCAGGGCATTTTACCTGCCGAGGGCGATTTTAATGAGCAGGGCGTGATGAAAGCCATCTTTGCTGATTACCTGATGCAGCTGATAAACGAGGGTGGACAAACCCAATACCTAAGCTGGGTTCAAACCAATGTTGATACTGGCTGGGCAAACCGCGATCCGTCCCGTAATTTAACTTACCGTAATTACGCCGTTGCCTGCCCAACGGGCTATATACAAACTTATGAGGCTTGCAGCCTGGTAGCTTTTATGCAGCTGTATCCGGGGGTTACTTTTTACCAGAATACTTTATATGGCGGTACCGTAACCGGCACTATCCCAAAAGGAAATTATACCCTGTCGCAGCTAACGCCCTACGGCTTCGTGAACGATTGGGCATCATCAGCAAAAGTACCTGCGGGATGGACAGTAACCATGTACGCCGATGACAATTTCACCGGCCAGGCATGGACGCTGCCTGCTGGTGATACGCCACATTTTCCGAATCTTACGCCGACGGCCAATGATTTGGTTACATCGGTAAAAATTCAATAGTGCATTCAACCTAAATCTAAAAAAGCATAACCGGCCGCTGCCGGTTATGCTTTTTTTGTGACATGGCATTTGCACAGCAATCCGTATCTTTGCGGCAATGCAGCTAACAGACACACCGGCAAGTATTTGGGAAAAGGGTTACAATAACTATGGGCCATGGCTTAAAGAGAAGTACCCCGGGCACCGCGTATTTAAGGTTATTGTCGACGGCAACTTTACCTGCCCCAACCGCGACGGCAGCAAAGGTTTTGGCGGCTGTACCTATTGTAATGTCGATTCATTTACCCCATCAGTAAGCCGTAATGCCAGCACCATTAAGCAACAGGTGATGGAGGGTATGGAGCGTGCCCGTAAAGGCAATAAGGCCGATAAGTTTATCATCTACTTCCAGCCCAATACCAATACCTATGCTCCCGTACATTATTTAAAAGCCCTGTATGACGAGGCGCTGAGCTATTGCCCCGAGGATATTGTGGGCCTGAGTGTAGGTACCCGCCCCGATTGTATCGACGCTGAAAAGATAGCCCTGCTGGAAAGCTATACCGACCGCTTTGATGTCGACCTGGAAATGGGCATGGAGAGCATCTATAACGAAACGCTTGACCAGATAAACCGCGGTTGCAGCCACGACGATTTATTAACTGCCCTGAAACTGGTTGAAAACAGCAAACTCGATATTTGCGTCCATACTATTTTTGGCTTCCCGTGGGAAACCCGGGAAATGATGCTAAAATACGCTGACGAGATAAACCGCCATCCGCAAATAAAATTTGTAAAGTTTCACCACCTGCATATCGTTGAAGGATCAGTTATGGGGGTGAAATACAAACGCGAGCCTTTTAAACTATTCGGCCTTGACGAATATGCCGGGTTTCTTTGCGAGCTGTTGCCGCTGGTAAGGCCGGACGTAGTGATACAGCGCCTGTTTGGTTTGAGCGACCGCGAATTACTCATCGCCCCAAACTGGGGATTAAAGAAATCAGAAATACAATATTATATCGACCAAAAGATACTAAACAGCGGCGTTGTACAGGGCAGTGCAGTTAACGCCAGGCAGTTTTCAGAGGACAACACCCAATAAATCAGTCACCTGTAAACCGGGAATTGCAAACTGCCAGGCGGCGGCATCACTTTTGCACTAAAAGCACGAACAAGTATTTTAAATACAATTAAATAATAGGTCGTTTGGCACAAAAACCTGTACAAAACTACTTTCCGGCTTTAACCGGCGTGCGTGCATTGGCCGCATACCTGGTTTTTGTATCACATTACTATTATGTATTTGATGATTCTTTTCCTCATATTGTGCAACGTTTTCTTGGTGAGTTCCATATCGGGGTATCTATCTTCTTTGTGCTATCCGGCTTTTTAATCACTTTCAGGTATTACAATAATTTTCATTTAACAGCCGACTGGTTTAAGCAATATCTTAAAAACAGGGTGGCGCGGATATACCCCATGTATGCCCTGCTTACCCTTTGCGCTTTTATTTATTACTTTTTTACCAAAGACGAAAGCATAACCCGGGGCTATCAAAACCCGGTTTGGTTAATGGTAATGAACATCACGTTTATCCGCGGTTTCTTTTACCGTTTTTGGGATACCGGCATTGCACAGGGATGGAGCCTCACTGTCGAGGAATGCTTTTATTTTTCGGCGCCAATCATCTTTCTTATCGCCAAAAAATATGGCAAATTTTATATACAGCCATTGGTATTAACTGCCATTGCTGTTGTATTGGTACTAATATTTAGCCAAGTTAACTGGTATGGCTTTTTCAGCAATTTTCCGTTTGTAATGCTGTTTACTTTTTTTGGGCGCTGTTTTGAGTTTTTTGTTGGCATACAACTGGCCCGCATTGTATTAAACAAGGGTTTTGAGCGTACCAATAAAATAGTATACACCTATTTAGGTTTCCTGCTGATATTTTTATGTGTGCTGGTTATGGCCCTGCAGCCCATACCCAAAGGCTGGGCAGCCGGGGTTGAAAGCCCGACTGGTATCATCGTCAATAATTATTTTTTATGTCTGGCAGTGGCTTTGTTTTTTTATGGCATATTAACGGAAACTACTGCCTTAAAAAGATTGCTGGCTATGCCATTTGTCGAACTATTGGGTAAAAGCTCCTATATATTTTACCTGATCCATTTAGGCTGGCTCTATAACCTTATCCATAAAGCTACCGAATGGTTAAACAACTATGTATTTGAACTGTATGATAAGTGGGGCGTAAACTGGCACTCACCATTTGAGTATGATAAATTGAATTTACTTTATGCCTTTATTTTGCTGAACGCACTGTCAGTTTTACTTTTTAAAACGATAGAGGAACCGCTCAATCATTATATCCGTAAATCAGATTTCCTGATCAGGAATAGAGCGCGTAATCCTGATAATAATTCGGTAGCGATAAAATAAACCCGACCCTATGCTGAAAAGGACAACTAATATATTTAAGGGCCTGATAAAAATAATTTCACTGTCGGTGGTTATTCTGGGTGTACAATTGCCCGGGAGCGCCGATGCACAAACGCATGACGGCACGCCGGCATCCGTCCCGGCAAAAGACGAAACCGGCGATGACGGTGAAATATCAACTATTTTAACCCCGGCCAATAAAAATGCTTTTTTTGATAACAAGGCCCAATATACCTTTGAGGTGAAAAACACCACACCTAATGACCAGATTGGAAAGGTATCATACCGGGTTACTACAGAAACCGGCAAGTTTTTACGTGAGGATTCCATCAAAGTGAGGATCGGCAAAAAAAGCGCTGAAAAATATAATTTTGAGATCCCCGCCAATGGCGTTGGCTTTTACAAACTCAGTTTCATCATCAATGTAAGCGACTATGATGATACGATAAAAAAGGTATTTGGTATAAGGCCCGAGCAAATTGTATCGCAATACCAAAAACCGGCTGATTTTGAAGTATTCTGGCAAACTGTAAAAGACGAGCTGGCTAAAGTGCCGCCCAAGTTCAAGGTAGTTGGCATCCCTAAAATGGATGAAGATAACCGGCGCGTATACGCGATTGAAATGCAGTCGTTAGGCAATATGATGATCAGGGGCTGGATGACCATGCCAAAAACACACAACAAAAACCGCAAGTTTTCTGTCCTGCTTGGCCTTCCGGGATACCAGGTTGCTTTAAATCCGTTAATGGGTTTGGATGATGACCTGGTAATTATAACCTTAAATGTAAGGGGCCAGGGAAACAGCCGCGGGCCGGTTGATACCCGCAGGGACGAGTTTATTTTTTATCACATCGAAGATAAAAACAAGTACGTTATGCGTGGTGTAATTGCTGACTGTTTACGTGCCGTTGATTTTATTTGTGCGCAACCAGACCTTCGGCATGACCAGATACTGGTATCAGGTGGCAGCATGGGCGGGTTCTTGGCCGTGGCAACCGCCAGTTTAGATAAAAGGGTACGGCTTTGCTCGGCGCAAAATCCTATCCTATGCGACATACGTAACCTGGTTGGCGAAGTAAAATGGCCCATTAGCGACATTACCAAATATGTTGCGACACAGCCCGGTTTAACCATGAATAAAGTATTAGACAACCTGGACTATTTTGATGTTAAAAACTTTGCCACCAATTTAACCTGCCCTACCATAATGGGTATAGGTTTGCTGGATCCGTTTGCCCCGCCAAATAATGAATATGCGGCTTATAATAACATTAAACCCAGTAAACGCATAATGGTATTTAAAGACCTTGGCCACGAAATATCTATTGCCTACAAAGAATTGGAAGGCCGCTGGATGCGCGACACCTTTGCATTATTTTAAAGAATGATATGAAATTTACTAAAAGCCGGCTAAGATTTCTTGTAACGGCAACAATACTTTTTTTTACAATGCAGCCTGATAGTTACGGCGGCGCTTTTCCGGTGCGGCCGGGCAGTTTAGTTTTATCGCCGTCTGTAAATTATTTCTTTGCCAACAAAGGATGGGATTCTTTGCGTAAACGTAATCCGTTTGCTGCGGGCGGGCGGTTTCAATCTGTCAGCTACTCATTATATACAGAGTATGGCATCAGCAAGCGTTTCGCAGTGGTGGGTACCCTTCCGTTTGTAATGAACAATTATCGCGACAACAGCGGCTATAACAGCCAGACCAACGGACTGACAGACCTTGAAGTGGGCCTTAAATGTTATGTGGCCAATATTAACTATATCTATTATTTTTCTGTACAGGGTACCTTTATTATGCCGTTATATACCAACAACGTTAATTTAGGTTATGGCGAAAAAGGCGCAGAATTAAAAGCATCATTTGGCGGCAGCGGCCATGTTTTGGGCAAAAATTATTATTTCACGATAGAGAATGGTTTAAGACAATATTTTGGCACAGCGGGGCCATTACAGGACAGGTACACTGCCACGTTCGGCTTAACGCTGGACAAGAAGTTCAAACACCAGCTGTCCTTTTCGGCGGGTGGTTTTTACTCCACCAGCAGCCTTAGCAGCACTTATGATCCGGCGCATATCGCCAGCAATAAAAACTTTGCTTTTAACCAGGTTTCATTAAGCTATGGCTATGCCTTCAGCAAGCGCCTGTCGTTGTTTTTATCGGCAGGTACATTTATTAACGGGCGCAATACCGGCGACGGATCAAGCGCTTCAGCATCATTAATTATAAGGCCTTTTTAGTGTGTAAGAACATGGTAAAATCATTGCTTATTTTCCTTCTCTTCCCTTTTTACTGCCTGGCGCAATCTGCAGAAACATTTATACAGCAGGGCAATGCTAAAGCCGGGGCAAAAGATGATAAAGGTGCCATTGCCGATTTTACCAAAGCCCTAACGCAGGATGGCACCAATGCCAAAATCTATTTTTATCGGGCCAATGCTTACAATAATCTGAAGGACTATGATTCAGCCATAAAAGATTTTACAAAGTCTATCCAGCTGGATCCTTCCCCCAATAATATGTTTGCCTACTACTATCGTGGCAACAGCTATAATGCCAATAAAAACTATGCAGAGGCAGTCGCGGATTATACAAAGGCGCTAAGTATAAGCCCCAGGAATGCCATCCTTTATCATTATCGCGCCGATGCAAAATCAAACCTTAAAGATTTTAAAGGGGCTATAGAGGATTTCGGCAGGGCTTTGCAGCTCTCACCCAATGACCCCTCTTTATATGAGTACCGGGGCGTTGCCAAAGCCAACCTGGGCGACAATAAAGGCGCCGTTACTGATTACGATATCGCCGCTAAACTTGACCCCGGAAATCCGGACATTATATTTTACCGTGCAAATGCCAAAGGCAATATCCCTGATTTTAAAGGTGCCATTGCTGACTATACCCGGACAATTGCCATGGATCCTAAGAATGTTGACGCAATTTTTTACCGCGCAAACACCTACGGTAATATCGGTGACTATACAACCGCCATTGCGGATTATAAAAAGGCGATATCCATTAACTCTAAAATACCTAACATTTATAAATACCTGGCTAATGCACTGGCAAAAAATGGCGATGAAAAAGCCGCGCTCGATTATTTTGGCGACAGGATTAAGGCCGAACCCAATAATGCCGACCTGTACTTATATGACGGCATTGTTAAAAACAACCTGAATGACAAGGAAGGGGCCATTGCTGATTTTGACAAGGCTATACAACTGGCCCCCAACAATAGTGAAGCTTACCAGGCCCGCGCAGACGCTAAACTCAACAGCAAACTATATGATGAGGCCGGTGACGATGCAGATCAGGCTATTGAACTTGACCCGAAAAACAGCTATGCTTTTATAACCCGCTCCCGAATAAAATTAACGCTTAATGATACCCCGGGCGCCCTTAAAGATATCAATATCGCTATTGAAATTAATTCGCAAAATGATTACGCCTATTCCATACGCGGCGATATAAAGACCTTGACGAAAGACTATAGTGGCGCACTGGCCGACTACAGCAACGCCATAGCGAATAACCCCCGCAGTACGGAAAATTACTTAAAGCGCGGCGATATCCGCCTTAAATTAGGAGACAGAACCGGGGCACTGCAGGATTTCAAAAAGATAGGTGATCTTAACCCGAAAGACAATTATCTGTTCATAAGGCTTGGGCAGTCAATGGTGCGGGGTAAGTTTTTTAACGAGGCAGTTATGTTATTTAACGGCATGGTTACCCAAAACCCTAACAATGCCGGCCTGCGCGTAGAACGCGGCATAGCGCGCGAGAACCTGAATGATGTACAAGCAGCCATGGATGACTATAATGCAGCCCTAAAACTGGATACTGCATCATTTAAAGCGTATCAAAACCGTGGTCACGCCAAAACTACACTTGGGGATTACGACGGGGCATTGGAAGACATTAACCGGGCCATCAAAATAAATGACAATGATGATGAAGCTTATTTTTTACGGGCCGGCGTTAAACTAGCCCTTAAAGACTACCAGGGCGCCGTTGACGACTATAACAGTACCCTATTTATAAACCTGGATAATATTAAGGCGTTTGCTTATCGCGGGTATGCCAAAAGTTTTTTACCTGATGCCGAGCGCATAAAGGAAGATTTTGATTATGCTATAATGCTCGACCCAAAAAACGAGGATAATTATAACCTTTGGGGCGATGCCGAACTAAATTTAAGGAACCCTGCCGGCGCCATGAAAGACTATAACCTGGCTATAAGCCTGAATCCTAAAAATCCAGTTTCTTTTATTAAACGGGGAATGTTAAAGATCAGCCAGATAGATAAAGCCGGTGCCTGTATGGATTTTAATACCGCGGCAGCACTCGGCTCGAAAGAGGGTAAGGCGGCAGTTGCGAGGTATTGCAGATAAGGCCTACGCCGGTTTTTTGTACACGCCAAATAGCTCGTTGATTGCTTTCTCGCGGTGCTTAAATATTTTCTTTATCTCTTTGCCAACTAATAGTTTATTACTTAAGCGGCCCAGCACACCGTAAGGGACGGCATAGTTAAGAATATCCGTCATATGCACACCGCCTTTTATTTCTTTAAAATGGTGCTCGTGGTGCCACAGCGCGTAAGGGCCAAAGCGCTGTTCATCTACAAAATATTCATATTCCTTTACATGCGTAATTTCGGTCATCCAGTTCATCTTTATGCCCAGCAACGGCGTTATTTTGTAGGTAATGATCATCCCCTCATACACTTTGGTTTTTGCGTTATAAGGCGAGGTAACCTCAAACCGCATTTGCGGCGGGGTTATTTTAGCAAGATTTAAAGGCGAAGTAAAAAAATCCCAGGTTTCTGCCAGGGGGATGGGCAGGTCCTGTTCAAATTTAAATAGATATGTTTTCACGTTTTTAGCAGCGCAAAAACTCAGCCAAGTACCCGGCTTGGGGCAGCTTAATTAATTCTGCGTTTATTGCACCATTTTATTGGCACAGCATGAACTGGCAAAAGCCTCTGGTTTGGCTTTAAATACAAAGCCCATGCTCAATATATAGCCCATAGCTTCGTGCAGGGCCTGGTTTGATTTAAACATAGGGTTGGTATTGATATCCGCGTGCACTTCCAGATCCACGTCATACAGATCAAGCAAATCGCATAGTTTATAGGAAATATCTATTGATTTTTGCACTTCGGTAAGCATGCGTTCCTTAATGCTCATTTTTTGAGAGGTACGTTCCTGGTGGATAAACATAAAACCGCCCCGCCCTTCGCGCAAAAAAACAATGACCGTCGCAAAATCAGTAATGGCGCCTTTTACCTGCGAGTCGGTCCCGATGCAAACTTTGAGCTTGTTTCCAAGCAGCGTTTCCCGTTCAATTGCTAATTCTACTTCTTCGATAATGGGCGATTGGATAATCTCCCCGCTAAACTTTCTCCAGGTCATAAAGTGCGTTTTTATAGTAGTGGTTAATGCATATCCTAAAGATAGCACATATGCAACTATAAAAACGTTACCTTATTATGATTTATTTGTTAACAGTCACCTATATATCAACAGGTTAACGGCACCAATCTTGTAAATGGTTAAAGTTTCTTTATCTCAACACGGCGGTTTTTGGCGCGGCCGGCTTCGCTGCTGTTATCAGCAACAGGTTTTTTATCGCCATAACCTTTAACCTCCAGGTTATCAGCGCTAATGCCAGAGTTTACCAGATATGCTTTTACGGCGGTTGCCCTTTCAACAGATAATGACATATTATGCGCGTCAGTACCTTCTGCCGATGCATGGCCATTAAGTATAAATTTTACAGACGGCTCCTTTTTCATTTCGGCAGCGGCCCTGTCCATAATTGGATATGAAGCTGTCTTTAATATCCCGGAGTTAAACTCAAACTGGATGTTGCTGAAGTTATAATCGGGCGCTTGCACCACAGGCGCAGGTGCAGGCCTTGCAGCTTCTTCAGCAGGTGCGGGTTTAGCTGCGGCAGGCGGCGGTGTAGTTTCTTCAACGGGTGCGACCGGCGTTTGTACCGGTTTTTTTGCCTTACAGGCATCCAGCGCTATAACGGCCGATAAAATAAAAATAGAGAAGTTAAGGGTTCTTAGAAATTTCATAATTGCGATTAATGGTATCTTCAGAAAACGGATTTTACGGCCGGTTATTGTAAATAATACACTATAAAATCTACGTGGTGGCAACCAGCCTGTTTAAACTCCTGTACACAAATTCGTTATAAATGTGCCGGCGCGCAAACCGCCCGGGCGAGTCGGCATTAACCAGTTTTACATATACCGCTCTCGGAACATCAAAGTATTCATAACTGTTACCATCCGAAAAATCAACTTTAAGCACCTGTTGTTTAAACTCAAAATCGGTAATGCTGGCGGTGGTGGTAGTGGCCGTATATTCGGTTAATGACTGATCGCGCGTCTCTGGCGCAATGCTCACTAAAAAATGGTAGGCTTCAATAATGGTTTTGCTCTTTTCTTCGGCATGAAGCTTATGCTCTTCGCTGTCCTGGAATTTGTCAGGGTGCCATGTTTTCATCAATCCGCGGTAAACTGATTTTAATTCCTGTAGTTCAGCATTTTCTGCAACGCCCAAAAGCTTTCTGTAATCAACAATTTTTTTCATCTTATAAATTATAATTTTGTAATTGAAGCAGAAAGCATTAGTAATAAGCACTTATCGTTCAAGAAAATAATTTTTGCAAAGGTACCAATTCTTTTGATAGCGTTAAAAATATCCTCACTAATAAACAAATAGCGCCCTTAAGCTATTGTAGCTTTATGAAAAACATATTATTTTTTGGAGACAGCCTTACTGCCGGCTATGGCCTTGCCAATGCGGATGTTGATTCGTTCCCGGCGCTGATCCAGCATAAAATAGATGAACTGGAATTAAATTACAAAGTAATAAACGCCGGGCTAAGCGGCGACACCACACGCGGGGGTTTAAGCCGGCTTGACTATTGGCTAAGCAGGCCCGTTGCCGTGCTTGTGCTGGAGCTTGGCATTAATGATGCTATACGTAATGTGCCCGTTACTACCATACAGCAAAATTTGCAGCAGATCATTGACAAAGTAAAGACTAAGTTCCCAAACGTAAAGATTGCCCTTATGGGTATGCAACTGCCGGTTTTTATACCCGGCAACAGGGCCGTTGAATTTAGAAACCTGTTTGGCGCCATAGCAGACAAAAACAACCTGGCCTTTGTACCCTTCTTTTTAGATGGTGTAGCGGATAAACAACATTTAAATCTGGCAGACGGCTTGCACCCATCTGCCGAAGGCTACAAAGTTATAGCCGAAAATGTTTGGCCGGTTATAAAGGGGTTATTGTCTGAACCATGACTTCAGGGTTCTAGGATTTTTATGATTATACCACAATCAGCTAATCTATTAATCCGGAATATCATGGTTCAGTTGTTATACGGTCACCGTTAAAGTACTGCCGGTAACTGCAACCGTATATTGCTTTAATGATGTGGTTGCCGGGCCCTGTATCAACGCGCCGCTCTTGCTAAACTCACTGCCATGCAGCGGGCAAATAAACAGGCCCTGGTTATTGTTATAATTAATAGCGGTGCCTTCATGGGTACAAGCTACCTGTACGGCTGTAAATGAGCTAGCGGCATTACCGGCGGCAATTCTTACCAGTATAATTCCATTGCTTACTTTCGAGTCGCCCACCGAAGTAAGTGTCGAATTCAGGTCGATAGAAAATGTTGTACCCACAGGCGGGGTTGTGGTATTATTGCCGCCTGAAGGATTTGCATCACCACTTTTGCTGCAGGCTATCAGGCTGCAGCCCATACAGGCGGCAAGGGCGCCTATGCCCAGTTTCGATAAAAATTCGTCACGTTCCATAATCTTTTCGCTCTTTTGTTGGATAACTATTAGTATTTCTCTTTTTTAACCTTTGGGTTAAAATCAAACATTCTGGATATAGTAAAACCTATGCGGTATTGACCTTTTGAAAAACGCTGCTGCGAGTTGCTTAGCATATTCATTTCAGATACCGAGTTAGTATTGGTGATATTTACTGTAAAAACGTGACCACCTGTTTCAACCTCGTAGCCAAAGCCTATCGGGTCTTCAAAAGTGTCGGTGTTTTTCCTGAAATTTGAAAAGGGATGGGCGTAATCAAATATCAAACCGGAGTGATTGGTTAATTTAATGCGTGCCGAAGCCTGCATCGCAAAAAAAGATTGCTCGTTGCCCGGCAATAGCGGGAACGGTGTATTATCACGCACATAAGTTGGCGATACCTGCAAAGAAATATCAGACGAAAACTTACGCGCAATGATAACCTGCCCTAAATAAGACAACCGGCTGCTAAATGTAGGAAAGGTTGCTGTTTGATAAGGCTTTGCCCCGGCTTCGCCAACCAGGGTTACTGCAAATGGCGAAGCATTATCAGATGTTTGATGCATCACTGCCCATTTTGCCTCTAACTGCACCAATTGGCCAATAGTGCTGCGGCCCAGATCAATGTTAAAATTATCGCTAACCCCGTATTCAAATCCAAAGAAAACATCGTTAACCCGGTCAATACCAAATGCGGTTTGGCCGCCGCCGTTGCTGCCGGCGATGTCGCCAAAGCGGTGAATGATCTGGAAGTTTAGCTCGTTCTTTTTAACCGTCTCGGTAGTTTGGGCCAATACTAACCGGCTTGATTTAAATATAGTGACCGGTACCGGTTTTTCGTTTGCATTCATAGCGTTCATTAAAGAATCTGCCGCTGATTTTTGCTGCGCTCTTGCTCCCATTGTTACTGCCAGCAAGGCTAATAGTGCGATGTGTTTTTTCATTGTTGTGATAATTGTGTTGTGTTTATTATTTATTTGGCTGCCGTATAAGTGGCAGTGACATTAATTTTAATACTCTCTGCAATGTTGTGAAATACCAACCTCGGTATATCAATATGATGGTCGACGCATTTTACCGTAAACTCTGCTTTCATGGTGATAATTCCACCCGCTACCGTAAGCGTAGCAGGTATGGTGCGGGTTTGCTTTACATTATGTACATCCAGCTCGCCGGTTACGGTTATGGGATAGTTCCCATCATTGGTCAGATCTGGATGTTCCTGTATTTTACCTTTAAAAGTAGCCCGTGGGTATTTGTCGCTTTCCAGGTAATCACTGTTAAAATGTTCCTGCATAAGCGCCTTGGGGAACTTAAAAGTGTTTATCGCCACGCTAAAAATCAAATCTCCGGTGGCGGAATTATAAACCGATGTGCCTGAGGATGTTTTAGCGGCGATATCCTCTATGGGTGCGCTCGAAAAAAGACTGATCTGAGCGTTTTTACAAGCATAAAGTCCCTGCCCCGTCTGGTTCATGATGCTTAGCCAGGCGAGTAAAATAATACTGATATGTTTCATGTTTTACTTAGGTTTTATTAACGAATTTATGTTCCAGTTAAGCCCTACAGCTACCCCAAAGGTTTGTACCTTAACCTGGCTGTAGCCTATATTTGATAATGGCACTTTAAGATAAGGCTGTAAACTTATCCCCACTTTTGAATTTATCTGGCGCTCATAACTTGCCTGCAGGTTCATAATACTGAATATATATTTACCCTTGTTTTTTACTGCGTAATACGACGGCCCGTATAACGTTGATGTATTGCCATAATCATAAGTATAACTTTCATGCATCATGATGTATGATGAAATGCCGGTGCCGACGGTTATCTTGTTGCGCGATTTGTTGTATAACTGGTAGCCGATATTTATCGGGATATCCAAAACCCGACAATCGGCGGTTACATACTGGGGGGTATTTTTAAACTGGTAAGAAGTATGATACTGATCAAACGGTAATGTATATGGTTTGGTAGAGTAATTTGCGCCGGTGCTTAGGGTAAACTTCTTTACCCCCACTGAAAACATCAGCCCTAAATTAGTGCCGCTGCTTGTGGATTGGAATGAACCGACCCCATTTAACTCAGAAGCGGCCAGTACACTTAAAGCAAATTGCGGACGAAATGCCGAAGTACCTATTTTTTTGCTTACGGGCTTCGAGGCTGCTAATGCATCAAAACCCCTTTTCGGTAAAATATCAGTTGTGGTAATGGCCGGCACCTGCAAACCATTATCTATTGTAACAACCCCTGTACTTATGGCGGCCAGAGTGGTGTTAGGCCCTGCTGCATCACGGCCTTTTTTGGCGGCAGCCGATATCCCGTAATTCCCTGCGGTTTGTGGAGCCGTATCTGCCACACCGCGTTTCCTTTTATTTAAATTTCCGGCTAAATACGATGATCTACCCGGTTGTGTAACTATTTTCCCATCATCCGTTGTACTTATTGATTTAGAAACTGGTGCATTACCATTTTGCGACGGCTGGTTAACTGCCGGATGCTGCCGTGACTGTGGAACATAAGCAACAGATGATTTGCTTTTTATAGTTTTAGTGGCAACCATTTCTGTATTGTGTTTTGTTGGTGTTGCCTGTGGCCTAAACATCCACAAGCCAAAAAACGCCAACAACACTGCGGCGACGCTGCCTAAAATGGGCAGCCAAAAAATCTTCCCTTTCCCCTTACGCTCATCGAGCATATTTTCCAGTCCATCCCAATCACTTTCCCTGAATGCGGTTTCATCAACCGGGTCCCCGAGGCCGTGCTTAAAGATGTCATCTATGCCCTTTTCCTTTTTCATTCTCTAATACCTTTATCGTTATAGAACACCGGCGTAATAACAGATGCGTTCATGGCAACTACCGGTGTAAAACTCACTCCATTTATATAATTACCGGATGAGTCAGCATCCTGTATCATTTGCTTTAATTTTTGCCTGGCCTTAAACAGATTTGATTTTGACGTGCCTATGTTAATGTTCAGCATCTCGGCAATTTCTTCGTGCGAGTAGCCGTCAATAGCAAACAGGTTAAAAACGGTTCTGTACCCCTGTGGCAGCTTTTGCACCATAGCCAACAGATCATTATAATTTAAATTATTGTCTGTAGCTATGCTGGCATCATACAGGTGCTCGGCCTGGTCAAGATCTTCGGCATATGCCATTTTAAGATTGGCACGGTAATAATCAATTGATACATTCATCATTATTCTGCCCAGCCAGGCCTTAAACGGGCGGGTAGTGTCGTACGATTCTATCTTGGTAAAAACCTTAAAAAAGCCCTGGTTCATCACTTCAGCAGCTTCATCACGGTCGCCGGCATAACGCAAACATATGGCCATAGAAAAACCGTAAAATGCTTTATACAGCATTTTCTGGCATTTCCTGTCCTGTTTCATACAGCCGTCGATCAATTGATGTAACTCTTCTTCGCCCATATGGGTTATAAAATAGTTGCTAAAGTGATATTATCCCGTGTTTATATGCATCACGTTGATTGCAGCCTAAAGGTTGCCCCGCAATTTAAATTTAGTTTAAAATAATTGAAAACAAGGCCCATTAAAACAATTAATGTTTAAACACAGGCACTTACGAATTTCAATTGTAATTTTTATACGGATAGGCAACCTTTTATAATCCGTGCCCGTGTTCATAGTAATCAACCTGTTAAAACACGTATAAATAACATTGGCATGATACCCGTTTCCGTAGTAATTATTACCAAAAATGAAGCTGAAGTTATAGGTGACTGTATTACCGCGGCAAAAATGATAACAGATGATATACTTATAATTGACAATTACAGTATCGATGAAACGTATAGCATTGCGGTGGCCGGGGGCTGCCGGGTTTATCAGCGGAACTGGGATGGCTATGGCACTAACAAGAACAAAGGGATTGCCCTGGCTAAATATGACTGGATTTTAAGCATCGATGCCGATGAAATTGCCGACCTTGAACTGGCACTATCACTGCATAGCCTGAAACTTGACGACCCGGCCATGGTGTATGACGTTAGGTTTAAATCTTATTTCGGAAAAAAGCTGATACGTTATGGCAGCTGGGGCAGGGATCATCATATTCGGTTATTTAACCGTACCCGGGTTAAATGGTCGCAATCAAACGTGCATGAAACATTGGTACTGCCCGATCATACCAAAATGCAGCGCTTAGATGGCTTTATACATCATTACTCGGTAAAAAACACCAGGGAGTGTAATGCCAAAGCGCTTTATTACGCGCGCCTTAGCGCCGAGAAATATTTGAGCATTGGCAAAAAGGCCAATACTGTTAATTTGTATTTATCGCCAATTTTTAGCTTTATAAAAAACTACATTTTTTTTGGCGGTTTCCTGGATGGAAAAGAAGGATTGGCTATTGCACGCATTACCTACAAAAACAAATGGCTTAAATACCACTACCTCCTTCGCCTCGAAAATAACGCTAAGAAAAAACAATACCTAAAACCTAAATTAGCGGTTGAGTATTAATTATTTAGCTGTATAGTGAAAAGGCCCCACTTAAAAAATCTCTCGGCAAATGCTTTGCAGCTGATTTTTAATCAGCTGCTGGGGTTGGTAATATTCTACGTGCTGTCAACCAGCCTTGGCAAAGACAGTTTTGGGCAGATCAACCTGGCGCTGGCCATTTTATTAGCCGTCTTTAATATTCTTTCCTGCGGGATGGATCAGCTCATCGTCCGGAAAATTGCCTCGGGGGATGATAAGGAATCAGCACTGTCACTTTACATTACCCACACTTTAATTACCGGATTGGTGTTTTACGGTTTACTGTTTACCGGCTACATATGGCTGCCTAACCTGCCCGCGGTATATAATTTATTGCTGCTGATAGGTATTGGAAAGTTGATGATCTATTTTTCGACCCCCTATAAGCAAGCTGCAAACGGACTGGAAATGTTTAATTTATTGGCCCGCCTGTCCGTTATCTCCAATTTGGTCCGGGCTGTTTGTTTGTTGATCTTTTTAATACTTCATAAACTCGGCCTGACAACAATCATCGCCATTTTTATAGCGGGCGATGCTTTAGAATTTGTAACAGGATTGCTCTTATTTAAAAGATCTACCCAAATACGTATTGTGGTAAAATGGGACAGGGCCAACTATTTTAACCTGTTGCGCGAAGCTTTGCCCCAAATGGGGGTAGTATTAATTACCTCATCGCTGGCGCGGTTTGACTGGATATTTATCGGCTTCATGTTGTCGGCCGTTAAATTGGCCGAATATAGTTTTGCCTATAAATTATTTGAACTGGCCACGCTGCCCCTGCTCGCCATTGCACCGCTGCTTATCCCCCGTTTTACCAAAATGTTTAAGCAGGGCGATATTAATACCGAAAGCCTGAAATTTCTGATCAGGATAGAAATTACCATCGCAGCGTTTACGGTACTGGTATTAAATATATACTGGGCACCTGTCATTGACTGGCTCACCGGCGGCAAATACGGTGCGGTAAATATTAATACCATTTTCATATTATCGCTCTGCTTACCATTGCTGTATATCGAGAATTTTTTGTGGACGATGTTTTTTGCACAGGGCCGTTTAAAAATGATCCTGAACGCGTTTATAGTAACGCTGGCGGTTAATATGGCCGGCGATATCATGCTTATCCCTATTTATAAAAACGAAGGCGCCGCAATTGCATTTTTGCTGGCCTGTATTGCCCAGGCTATATTTTACAGTTGTAAAAACACTTTGCCTGATCTGAATAAAATATGGCAGCCGCTAATTATTTGTATGGCTTGCGCCCTGGGCAGCTGCTTTGCCGCCAAAGCTCTTTTTGCCGCCGGCTGGCCGGTGATACCATGCTCAATAATAAATTATTGGATTTTACTGTTTCTTACCGGGCAAATCCAGGTAAAAGACACGCAAAGATTTAAAACTATTTTTGGCCAGGTGCCGCCGCTACAGGCAACCAAACCCAATTTTCGGCCGTAATCCCTCTATCGGGATTAACCGGTTTTACAGGGGCCGAAAACACGGATGACGCAATTGCAATCAGCTTTAAATTTAAAAAAACTAAGAGGCTATGCCGATTGGAAACTACTGCTGTTTTTGCTGCTGCTTTTAAATGTAAAACTGGCGGTAAAGATTCCGGCAATTGCCCTGATCTACTTACTACAGTTTGATTTTAAGTTTGGCTTTAAACTTAAAAACTCAAGGTTACCCTTGTTTTATCCTTTAATAATTTTAGTGGCGCTGGCCGGCTTTATACTCAATGGCCACTATTCTAATTTCAATTATAATCTGGTTTTTATTACCGGGATCGGTTTTTGGCTAATCTGCATCCTTGCTATCCATCAGGTTAAATTATCGGTGGAAAAAAATGATACTGAAACCATACACCGCACAATCGTCCTTTTTTTTATTATTAATACCATAGCTTCATTATTAAACCTGGCCTTCATTGTAATAGAGACGCACGCCGTTAATCCCTACACTTACCAGGGCCAATACCAAAAATATTTTATCAGCACCGGCGACTTTGTTAAAGGCATTACCTTTGATACCTCGACAACCAACGCCGTGTTGAACGCCTTTGGCGTTATCTATTTCCTTACCAAAAAAAACATGGGGATGACGCTGGTTTGCATGATCATTTTACTGCTTACCGGTAGCAACTTTACCAATGTATTTACGCTGGCCATACTGGCATTTCTGTTTGCTTTTAACAGCAACCGCGACCAAAAAAGTGTGATCATTGTCTGTGTTTCCTTCTTAGTGGTTTTTATGGCCAGGATATCGCCGCAGAACAATAATTACGTGGTGAATACCCTTAAAACTGCTTTCTACCAAAAACAAATCATATCGCCGTGGCCCCAAAACAACCATATACCAATTACCCGACGGCCCGACAGCACCCTAAACCCGGATGAAAAAAGAGAAAAAATTGCCACGCTTTATCTAGATAGTATCGCAGCGTTACCTATTAACCAAATAAAGCACAGCAAGCTCCCCCCTGGGGTATTGGCAACGCCGGAAGGAAAAATAATAATACCCGGGCCGGATGTTAACGCACCGGCTTACCAATGGCTTAAAACAACACCGCCGGAACAAAAGCAACTGGTTGATTTTGTCAATACGAACCAGGCGGCGCTCCCTATTTCACGCTCCCATCAATTAAGCCTCACCCCGGGAAAAGTTATCGGGTTGCTGCAAACTGTTAATTTTTTAAAATATCATCCTGTAAAAATATTGACCGGTGCCGGCGTAGGCAATTTTTCATCAAAGCTGACATTCAGAGCAACCGGCCTGGCTTTTACGGGCGGATATCCTAAAAAGTATATTTATATCAATCCTGATTTTTTAAGCAATCATCTTGATGTTTACCTGAGCTTTTTTACCCAGTCGGCAGCTACCCATTCATTAACCAACAGTCCATTTTCAGTATATGACCAGTTATTGGCCGAATATGGCCTGCTTGGTTTAGTGGCCCTCTTTGTTTTTTATCTGGGCTTTTTTACGGGGAACTATGCTACGCTTACCTATGGTGTCCCCATATTGCTGTTGGTGCTGTTTATTTTTTTTATTGATTACTGGTTCGAGCAGTTATCAGTTATTGTATTTTTTGAATTGCTCCTCTTTTTAAATATTAAAGAAGGCAAAGAATCAATTAGCGCCAAAGCATATTCCAAATGAAAATCACGCCAAACATAACCGTTTTAATGCCCGCTTATAATGCTGAAAAATATATAGGCGAAGCCATTACTTCTGTTTTGCAGCAAACCTATACTGATTTTGAACTGGTTATTGTTAATGATGGATCGACCGACGGAACAGTGGCTATCATTAACAGTTTTAATGATGAGCGGATAGTATTAATTAACCAATCCAACAGGGGCGTGGCCGACGCGTTGAATACCGGCCTTAAGTACGCCAGGGCGCCGTATATTGCCCGGTTTGACGCTGATGATATTTGCTATCCTTACCGCCTTGAAAAACAAATACGTTTTTTACAGGATAACCCTGAATACATTTTAGTGGGCAGTGAGGCGAAGTATATTTTAGAGAACGGCGATTTTTTATTCGACTTTCACTGCATTGCCTACTCGCATGAGCAGATCATGGCTAAGCTTTATTTCTACTGCCCGTTTGTGCACCCTGCAGTGATGTATAAAAAAGCTGCGGTGCTAAATGCCGGTGGCTATCCCACCCACGCCCATAACTTTGAAGATTATTTACTGTGGACCAACCTGGTAAACCAGGGCCTGTTTTGTAACCTTACCGAGCCGTTGATTAAATATCGCCTTAACTCAAGCTCAGTTACGATTGACGAGAAATGGCGCGGCCGCAGGTTCCGCGAGTTAAAGCGCGGGATAGTTTTACGTGGTTCGATAACTGCTGCCGAGGGTAACGAATTATTGGCTATTATCAGGGATCAGGATGTACGAAAAATAAAAGAAGGGGCCTATAATTCACTATGCGGAAAAAAATTCCTTACAGCTAACCATCAGCCAGAAAGAGCCAGAAATTACTTTAATAAAGCCATAAAAATATATCCGCTGCGCTTTGAAAATTACCTCCTGTACCTGCTAAGTTATTTCCCCGAAAGCATAATAACCTGGCTGCATAAACTCAGTCCAAACCGTTTGTAATGATGAGGGTGGCCATTATAGCACGATCTACCTTATATACCGTCCCGGGCGGCGATACCGTGCAGGCGGTGCAAACCGCGTCGCACCTGGCTGATCTGGGTGTTTGCGCAACTATCAAACTAAGCAATGAAGTTATTGATTACAGCCAATATGACCTATTACATTTTTTCAATATTATACGTCCCGCGGACATAGTATATCATAGCCAAAAGGCGCATAAACCTTACGTAGTATCAACCATACTGGTTGATTATAGCGAGTATGATAAACATTACCGTAAGGGGCTGGGATCATTGTTTAGCTATTTGCCGCCCGACAGTATTGAATACCTGAAAACCGTAGCCCGCTGGCTGCTTGGGCGCGATCATTTATCAAGCCTGTCTTACATCTGGAAGGGGCAGCGGAAAAGCATACAACAAATATTGCGGTCTGCTAAAATGATCTTACCTAATTCTGAATCAGAATACCTGCGCGTTTTAAAAGCCTATCCATCCAATGTAAAATATGGTATCATCCCAAATGGTATTGACCCCAGGCTGTTTCAATATGATGGAACCGTTGAAAAAGATCCGTTGCTGGTGCTGTGCGTTGCCCGCATCGAGGGAATAAAAAATCAGCTTAATTTAATAAAAGCTTTAAATAACACCCAGTTTAAACTATTACTGATAGGTAATCACAGTCCTAATCAGCAAGCTTATTATCAGGAGTGCCATAATATCGCGGCAGCAAACATCCGATTTATCGCTCATTTACCACAGGACGAACTGGTGGCTTATTATCAAAAGGCCGGCGTACACGTTTTACCCAGCTGGTTTGAAACAACTGGCCTGAGCTCGGTTGAGGCTGCGGCAATGGGCTGCAATCTGGTTATTACCGACAAAGGCGATACCCGCGAATATTTCGAGAACGATGCCTTCTATTGTGATCCTGCCCGGCCTGAAAGCATACTAGCCGCTGTTGAGCAGGCAAGTACTGCGAAAATAAATCAACAGCTCCGCAAAAAAATATTAAAAAAATATACCTGGGCGCAGGCAGCCTATTGTACACTTAACGCGTATCAACTAGTACTACCCAGCGCATGAAACTAAAAATAGCCATATTAGGAACCCGGGGCATCCCCAACCACTACGGTGGGTTTGAGCATATATCAGAATATGTATCAGCCGGATTGGCTAAACGCGGGCACAATGTATGCGTTTATAACTCGCATAACCATCCCTACACCAAAGACAACTGGAATGGCGTAAACATAATCCATTGTTATGATCCGGAGTATCTAATTGGTTCGGCGGGGCAGTTTGTGTATGATTTGAATTGTATCCGCGACGCCCGTAAAAGGGCATTTGATGTGATCATTATCATGGGTTACACCAGCAGCTCGGTTTGGGGCAGCTGGTATCCGCAAAACAGCGCCATCATTACCAATATGGATGGCCTGGAATGGAAACGATCAAAATACTCAAAACCGGTACAAAGCTTTTTAAAATATGCCGAAAAACTGGCGGTAAAACATAGCCGGTATTACGTGTCCGACTCAATGGTTATTAAACAATACCTGGCCCGGAAATATGATATCGACAGTCGTTATATACCCTATGGTGCGGATATGATAACCCCACTTGAGCGGGAGCAAATAACCCCGGCCGAAGCGGCAAAAGAAGATTACTTTTTATTAATGGCGCGGATGGAGCCAGAGAATAATATTGAAACTATCCTGGAAGGTTATAATCAAAGCAACTCGGGCAAACCATTTAAAGTTTTAGGGGATACCGGCAACCGGTTCGGCAAATTCATAACGCATAAATTTCAAAATGATAGCCGCATTGAGTTTAAGGGGGCCATTTTTGATACCGCCAAAGTACGTGCCCTTCAAAACAACTCATACCTCTATTTTCACGGCCACAGCGTTGGCGGCACCAACCCATCATTATTAGAAGCCATGGCCAGCGAAGCCCTAATTGCTGCACATAACAACCCCTTTAACCAAGCCGTGTTGAGTACCGATGCCTTTTATTTTTCAAACCCAAAAGATGTAAAGCATTTGGTTGAAAACGTACAAAGACAAGAAACTGAAAAGGTAATGGTTAGCAATAACCTGCAAAAAATAAAACACCTGTTTAACTGGGAGAGCGTAGTTGATGGTTATGAGCAATATGCGATTGAATGCTACCTGAACTATAACAATGAACGGATTATTACTTAAAGAAAGCACCACAGCTGCCAAAATAAGCTATTATCATATTATGCTTTTTATGGCCAGTTTGCCTTTTAATATGTTTTATAGCCATATTATCCTGATAAGTTTCTGCTTACACACTTTAATACAGCTTAATAAACAAGCGATAAGACCAGTTTTAACGCGCAGAAATCTAGTGCTGCAATCCGTATTTTTTGTTACCGTATTAAGCACAATTTACACTATTAACCTCCCGGGAGCTTTCAATCAGTGGGGCAGGCATGTTACCATCTTACTGTTCCCGGTAATATTTTCTTTAACATCTTTTGACCTGAAAAAATATCGCGACCAATTACTATTGGGGTTTTCATCGATCTGTACTGCAGTTGTTGCTTATTTGTATCTGGATGCCCTACGCACCATCCGGTTTTACGGACTGCCTTACCGGGCCATCTTCACCTCAGCATTCACCAACCATAATTTTGCAGAACCTATTGATATCCATGCTACATTTTTTTCTATGCAACTGGCTGTTGCGTTGATTTACCTGTTGTCGGCTTTGCTTAAAGAGCCCTTAAAAAACTGGCGGTTTTTTTATGTTTGTTGTGCCTGTCTGCTTTTAGCCGGGCTGGTGCAGCTCTCTTCAAAATCGGTGATTGTACCACTGTTCTTTATTATCAACCTGGCCATTCCGTTATTTCTTTTAGAAGGAAAAAAACGCCTTACATTTATAGCGGTTACCGGCTCCTTATCGGTGCTGCTCATTGCAGGTATATTTAGCTTCGGCATTTTAAAAAATCGTTATGTCACCAACTTAAAATATGACCTGGCCCTAACTTCAAAAGATCAGCAGTTTGATTCGCGTCTTGACCGTTGGCGCACCGCCGCGGAACTGATAAAAAAATCGCCGGTTATTGGTTATGGAGCCGGCTCAGAACTGAGCCTGTTACATGAAAGCTTTTTTGCAAAGAAATATTATAATTCGTTTCTTAACCATCTTAACGCACATAATCAGTATTTAAGTTTTTGGCTAAAGTCGGGGATAATAGGTTTGCTGGTTTACCTGGCTACCTTGTGGTTTGGCTTTACGCAGGCTTTAAAACATAAGGACCTGCTGTTTTTTACTTTTATGCTGCTGATAACCTTTGTATCGTTTTCAGAAAATCTGCTTGATGTAGATAAGGGGGTAATCTTTTATGCGTTCTTCTTCTCTTTCTTTATTTTTTCAGGGGATAAAAAGCTGCTTTGATTTTGTCGGCAGTGGCCTGAAACTCTTCCGGCGTAAATTTCAATTTGGGGCGGGTAAAATTCATGTCATTAACGCCATTAATTGGTATTAAATGTACATGGGCATGGGGCACTTCCAAACCTATCACCGTAACCCCGATACGGTTACAGGGGATCGCTTTTTCCATAGCTATGGCAACCGTTTTTGCAAACTGCATGAGCCCTGTATAGGTTTTATCATCCAGATCAAACAGTTTGTCAACCTCTTTTTTAGGGACAACCAATAAGTGGCCTTCTGCCAGCGGGGCAATATCCAAAAAGGCTAAAAACTCATCGTTTTCAGCAACTTTATAGGCGGGGATATTGCCGGCTATGATCTTGGTGAATATGCTTGACATGATATGATGTTTTAAGTTAACGGTTTGACGTCGTAAGTTAAATCATGCCCAAAACGTCAAACATATAACAACAATTACCTGCTTACTTCCAATATCTCAAATTCCATTTTTCCGGCCGGTACGGTTATTTCGGCTATTTCGCCTACTTTTTTTCCTAACAGCCCTTTGGCAATTGGCGAGCTTACCGATATTTTGCCGGTTTTCATATCAGCTTCGCTTTCGGCTACCAGCTGGTAACTCATGGTGGCGCCGTTTTTAACGTTCTTTATTTTAACGATAGACAAAGCTAATACTTTTGTTGCGTCTAATTTCGACTCATCCAGCAAACGGGCATTAGCCAGTGTTTCCTGCATCTGGGATATTTTAGCCTCATGCAGTCCCTGTGCTTCTTTCGCCGCGTCATACTCGGCGTTCTCAGAAAGGTCGCCCTTATCACGTGCTTCGGCAATCGCCTTTGATATGTTAGAACGGCCCGTTGTTTTTAGCTCTTGTAACTCTTGTTTTAACTTCTCTAAACCCTCTTTGGTAAAATATGCTACCTCTGCCATAACGCTCTATTTAAAATTCTTTTTATCTAATTGGTTGCCAAAAAAAACCGCCCTCCCTTTTTTTATAGAAGGACGCAATGACTTTAAAAACAAACAAGACTATAAAGGCGCGCCCATATAGTCTTGTTTTATGTAAAACGAAGATAAGTTATTTAAGTTTTAAAATGCAAATTTTTTGTGCGGGGCACAAAAAATTGATGATTCGTAATTAGAGGTCAGAGATTAGTTTAAGCAGCAGGCAACTAATCACTGCTCAACTATTCACTGATCTACCGAAGCTCTCCGAGCTTCGCCGCCATTACTTCACTTATTTTGCGATATGATTCAAACGTCCAGCCGGCAACGTGCGGCGTTAATATTATTTTGTTTGATTTTTTAAGATCGTCAAACCATTCCTGCTCTGCCAGCGCCGGGAATTTCTCTGTCTCCAGCACATCAAGTCCAGCGCCCAGTATTTTACCGGCTTTAACTGCATTTAACACCGCCCTAACTTTAGCCACCTTACCACGAGACGTATTGATAAAAAAAATAGGCTTTTTAAAATGAAACAGCAGTTCGTCATTGATCATGCCGTTTGTTTCAGCAGTTAACGGGACATGTACGCTTAATACATCGCTGTGTTTTACAATTTCTTCCATGCTAACTTCGCGGGCGTACCGGTCAGAGAAACCTGTTTTATATTTATCATAGGCAATTACTTCAACTTCAAAACCCGATAGCTTTTTAGCAAAACTTTTACCCATAAAACCATAGCCTATTATCCCCACTGTTTTACCTTTTAACTCAAACCCGCGGTTAGCTTCGCGTCTCCATTGGCCATTACGGATCTCGGCATCGGCAGTATTAAAGTGGTTCATTAAGGCCAGGAGCAGGCCTACGGCATGCTCACCTACGGCATCCATATTACCCTCCGAGGCATTGATTAGAGCTATATTCTTTTCTTCGGCATAAGGCACATCAATATTATCCATCCCCGCACCTGCACGGCAAACAAAACGCAGGTTCGCGGCGGCGTCAATTATCTGCTTGTCCACATTAAATTTTGAGCGGATAACCAGCCCGGCATAATCGCCAATAATTTGCAGCGCGCCATCTAATTTTATGGTTGGCTGATAATCGCAGGTATAGCCCATTTCTTCAGCTTGTTCAATAAAGATGGGGTGTATATCGTCTGCTATAAGTATTCTGTTGTTGATCTCCATATCACTAAAAAGCCAAATATACATAACGAAAGATTAACTACTTTTGAATATGATTACCCTATTCCTCAAAAAGACATTGGTATTATTTACGGGGATAATTTGTACTATGCAATATGCCATGGCACAGGCAACCACTGCAGACCCCGTTGTTCAGGTTAGTCCGCCGGTATTTGGCTTTTATACCAAACACCTTGATTGCGGGGGCGTAGCCATACGTTCTTCAAGCGTGGTTGATGACAGGGCGCTGATTGCAGCCGGTCAAAAAATAAATATGATGCTGGCTAATATCCCGGCTACCCGGCATAACCTTGCGCAATGGGGGGTTGAGATCCATATCATTGGTAAAGATCAGCCAACATCTGATTTGCCCGAGTTTAGGGGTCAAAAAGTCGTATCCGATGTTGACAAGAGTGGTGTTACCTCAAATATTGATACCCGAACCCGCGGCATGGGCGGCATTTATACCTCGTGCGGCGAAGAAAGCTTATTGAATCTGCCCGGCGATCGCTATGCCGGATCAGATATTTGCATACATGAATTTGCCCACAACATTATGTATTACGGGCTCAATGATAGTTTGCAGAAAAGAATTCAAAATCAATACCGTTTTGCTTTAAATAAAGGTCTATGGAAAGGGGCTTGCGCCGCAGTTGACGCAGGCGAGTACTGGGCCGAACTATCCATGTGGTACTTTGGCGGCCATGGCGAATTTTTAAAGGGAGCCCAAATCCCGGCGCCGGGGCCTGATGGTTTAATGAAGTATGATGTTGAAGGCTATGCTTTATTAAAAGCTATTTATTCGGGCAAATTGCAGCCCCCAATTATTAATATTAGCACCGCTAAGCAGGTACAACCCGGCACCTTATCCGGCTCAGACAGTAAAAAGGCAGCCTTAATGTTTGTGAATAATACGCCTCATAAAATAAAGCTGTTTTTTATAGACTTTACCGGTAAGGCCCGCCCGTATGGTATAATTTCACCCTATAACAGGGCAATACAAAAAACCTTTATATCACATGTCTGGAAACTTACGGATGAAAATGGCAAGTTGATGGGCTATTTTTCGGCAACTACACCAAATGCTATCGCTATTGTAAATTAAGGAATTACCGGTTAGCCGTTACCTGTTGGGTTATTTTAACAAAGTCGGCGACCGTCAGGCGCTCGGCACGCAAATCAAGCAGTGGTTCACCGGTCATTTTTTCTTTGTTGATGATAGATGACAATGCGTTGCGTAACGTTTTTCTGCGCTGATTAAAACCCGCCTTTACTACCTGCCAAAAAAGCTTCTCGTCGCAATCCAAATTCGCCACTTCGTTGCGGGTTAACCTGATCACTGCCGACAGCACCTTGGGCGGGGGATTAAAAACTCCGGCCTTAACGGTAAACAAATATTCAACCTTGTAATAAGCCTGCAAAAATACGCTTAGTATACCGTATTCTTTACTGCCGGCTTTGGCGGCACAGCGTTCGGCAACCTCTTTTTGAAACATGCCTACTACCTCTACCACCTGACTGCGGTTATCCAGCACCTTAAAAAGTATTTGAGATGATATATTATAGGGGAAATTGCCAATTATACCCAACGGTCCATTAAATGTGGCGGCGAAATCCATCGCTAAAAAATCAGCATTTATCAGTTTTTCACCAAGCTTGGGGTATTTTTTTTGCAGAAACTCATACGACTCCGTATCGATATCGATTAATGACACCTCATACCCGGCGCGTTCCAATAATATATCAGACAGGATACCCATACCCGGGCCAACCTCCAGCACCTGCGTATACCTGTTTTCGGGGCGCAGGCTATCCACTATCTTGGCAGCGATGTTTTTATCGGTAAGAAAATGTTGGCCCAAATGTTTTTTTGCCCGTACTAATGTCATTATTAATCAAATATTTGAGCAAATTACGTCATATTTGTGCTTTAATCAGGAACTCTTAGCCTAAAATCTTTTCTTTGCAGTATAAATTTGCAGCAAAGAGCCAAAGGTTAAAGGTAAAAGCCGCAACCGGTGTAATTATAAACCCACCGGCTATCATCATAAAAAAATGAATAAACTTAAAATAGGCATCAGTATAGGCGACGTAAACGGCATCGGCTTAGAAATCATCATCAAGACATTGTCTGACAGTATGATATTTAACTATTGCACACCGATTGTTTACGGGCATACTAAGGTAGCATCGTTTTACCGCCGTGTAACCGAAGCCAATGAGCTTAACTTTAATGTGATAGATCATCCGTCAAAAGCGCAACCTAAGCGTGCCAATATGATCAATTGCTGGGATGAAGATGTAAAAATTGAGCCGGGTGTGCCTAACAAGGAGGTTGGCAAATTTGCGTTTGCGTCTTTGGAGCGTGCAACCGCTGATTTACTAAGCGGCGAAATTGATGCCCTGGTTACCGCCCCAATTAATAAAGACACTATACAAAGCGAAAGCTTTAATTTCCCTGGTCATACAGAATATTTACAGGACCGTGACGGCGCCGCCGAATCATTAATGTTTTTGGTAAGCGATACACTGCGTGTTGGTATTGTTACCGGCCACATTCCGGTTTCAAGGATACCAGAAAGTATTACTACCGAAAAGATCCTGGCTAAGTTAAAGTTGATGAATGCCAGTCTGCGGGATGATTTCTGGATACGTAAACCTAAAATTGCAGTATTGGGGCTTAACCCTCATGCCAGCGACAATGGGTTGATTGGTGATGAAGAGCAAACAACTATTATCCCGGCTATTGAAGAGGCAAGGGCAAATGACATACTGGCTTTTGGCCCATACGCGGCCGACGGTTTTTTTGCAAACGCTACCTATATGCAATTTGATGCAGTGCTGGCTATGTACCACGACCAGGGCCTGATTCCTTTTAAACAAATTGCCTTTGAATCGGGCGTTAACTTCACGGCCGGGCTGAAATTCGTCCGTACATCGCCCGATCATGGCACAGCTTATGATATTGCCGGTAAAAACGAAGCATCTGAAGTATCTTTCCGCGAGGCGATATTTACAGCGTTACATATTGCAAAACACCGCAAGGAAGGCCTGGAGCTGAATGAAAACCCGCTGCAATTTACTAAGCTGCAACGCGATAGGGATTAACTATTCAACAACAGAACTCCACAAATGTTAATATAAAAGCCTCATTCAGAGGCTTTTTTTTATTTTCTATTTCGTTATATTTGAAATAACCCATTGTTCAACTAAATTACTTAACGTTATGCGAAAAATTTCAGATATACTTGCCCGCAAGGGTGGGGATGTTATTGCCATTGATGCCGATACTTTAGTGTTAAATGCATTAAGACTGATGGCCGACAAGAACATTGGCTCTGTAGTAGTGACTGAGCATGGAGAATATTCGGGCATACTTACAGAAAGAGATTATGCGCGTAAAGTTATTTTAGAGGGCCGATCATCAGATCACACCACCGTACGTGAAATTATGAGTACAGACCTGCCAAGGCTACTGCCTGATAATTCAATAGACACCTGTATGCATATCATGAGTGAAAGCAATGTGCGTTACCTGCCGGTATTTAACTTCAATAAGTTATGCGGCATTATATCTATGAGCGATGTGGTTAATGAAACCATCCTGTCGCATGAGGATACGATAGAGCAATTGAAGAATTATATACAATCTTAAGAATGTTCCGGTCTTATCCGGGACAACCATTCTCTGTAATATTTTCCAAATGTAGCTTGTTAAGTTTGGATTTAATACCGCTAACCCTTGGAAGTAGATTCGTTAAAGCGGTTGCATTGGCTTGCGCTTACGTCTTAATTGACATTCAGTAATAAGCTAAAAATACTGTTGGCACCACAATTTTTGCTTATCTTGTACCACACAAAAAAATATAGTGACTTTTCAGGATTTTAATTTTAACAACGAACTAACAGAGGGCGTTACGAGCATGGGGTACATTACCCCAACCCCTATACAGGGAATGGCAATTCCGCTGATTTTAGCGGGTAAGGATTTAATAGCTTGCGCCCAAACAGGCACCGGCAAAACAGCGGCCTTTCTATTACCCGTACTTGAACAAATAGGCCGTACGGCTAAAAACCATACCAGTACCCTTATACTAACTCCAACGCGCGAACTCGCACAACAAATAGATCAGCAGGTTGAAGGGCTAGCCTATTTTACCGGCATAAGCTCTATCGCCGTGTTTGGTGGTGGCGACGGACATGTATATGAACAGCAGCGCCGTGGCATACAAAATAATGTAAATATTATTATTGCCACACCCGGCCGGCTGATAGCCCACCTTACATCAGGCATATTAAAGCTGGACCAAATCAACCATCTGATTTTGGATGAAGCTGACCGTATGCTGGACATGGGTTTTTCTGACGATATTATGCGTATAATAAGTTACCTGCCTAAAGAGCGGCAAACACTGTTATTTTCGGCAACGATGCCGGGGCGTATCCGCAACCTGGCTAAATCGGTATTGAACAATCCGGAACAGATCAATATTGCTATCTCGCAGCCTGCGGCCGGTATCGATCAGCAGATCTATCGTTTACACGATCAGCAAAAAACGCCGTTATTACAACATTTGCTAAAGGATGGAAACTACTTAAGCACCATTATTTTCGCTTCGCGGAAAGAAATTGTAAAAGCATTATACAAAGAATTAAAGGGCATACACCTTAAAGCGGAAGCGTTCCACTCTGATTTGGAGCAAAAGGAACGGGAGGAAATTTTGCTGCGGTTTAAAAATAAACAATTGCCAATTATCATTGGTACCGACGCCTTATCGCGCGGCATTGATGTGGAGGGCATTGACCTGGTAGTTAACTATGACGTACCCGGCGATGCGGAGGATTATGTTCACCGTATTGGCCGTACCGCAAGGGCCGCCACTACGGGCACCGCCATTACTTTTGTAAATCACCGTGACGAGCGCAGGCTGAAAAGTATTGAAGAACTAATTGACAGAAAAATCACGCAACACCCGCTACCCGAGCATTTAAACAGTATTGCCGAGGTTAGGCAGGAAGCGAAACCAAATCAAAATCGCAATAACAGGGGCAAAAAACGCGTCTGGAAAAAGTAAGTAATACCTTATGAGACTTTATCAATCATTAAAGCTAACCATTACCATCCTTGCAGTATCTGCAGGGATTACTTTTGCGCAGGAAGCGCCAAAACCAACTTCAGGGAATCCGATAGTACAGGGCTGGTATGCCGATCCTGAGGCTAAGATCTTCGGGAAAACGTATTGGGTTTATCCAACTTACTCCGCACCATATAACCAACAGGTTTTGATGGACGCCTTCTCATCAACCGATCTGGTGCATTGGACCAAACATGATCGTATTGTAGACACATCTGCCGTTAAATGGGCCAGACGTGCCATGTGGGCACCTGCTGTCACCGAAAAGGGCGGCAAGTACTATTTATTTTTCGGTGCCAATGATATACAAAATGACCACGAGATTGGCGGTATCGGCGTGGCAGTATCCAACAAACCGGGCGGACCATTTAAAGATTACCTGGGCAAACCTTTGATCGGTAAGATCATTAACGGGGCGCAACCTATTGACCAGTTTGTGTTTAAAGATGACGACGGCCAGTATTACATTGTTTATGGCGGCTGGGGACATTGCAATATCGCGAAGCTAAAAAACGATTTTACGGACGTCGTTCCGTTTGCTAATGGCGAAACTTTTAAATCTATCACCCCTAAAGATTACGTAGAGGGCCCGGTGATGTTTAAACGCAAAGGCAAATATTATTTAATGTGGAGCGAAGGTGGCTGGACTGGCCCTAACTATCGCGTAGCGTATGCTATTGGCGACTCTCCTACAGGCCCGTTTAACCGCATTGACGTAATATTGAAGCAAGACATGAGCGTTGCTACTGGCGCAGGACACCACTCGGTTATCAATATCCCTAAAACAGATGAATGGTATATTATATATCACCGTCGTCCTTTAGGTGAGCATGACGGCAACCACCGGGTAACCTGTATTGATAAAATGTATTTTGATGCTGATGGGCACATCCTGCCGGTGAAAATCACCAACGAGGGTGTTGCGGCAAGGGTGGTAAAATAATGTTTTATCATGGGCGCCAGATTAAAACAAAATTTGGTAACGTTAAAGACCAAGTTACTAAGCGATATACAAGTAATTCCTGAGGTATTACAACCTACAAAACTTGTTGGTTTAGACGGGCTAAGAGGACTTTCTATAATAATTGTCATACTAAGCCATTTGTTTTTGGGCAAGCCTTACACATAGTTTTTTAATGGAGAAATTGGTGTAAAGATTTTTTTTGTAATAAGTGGTTTTTTAATAACAACGCTACTATTAAAAGAAAAAATACAAACAGGCAATATTTCGTTAAAATTATTTTATGCCAGGCGCTTTTTGCGGATACTACCGGTAGCTTTTTTATATCTGCTGACTCTTTTTGTTTTAAACGGTTATTTGCACCTAAATATCCAACGATTATCGTTCCTCTCAGCCTTATGTTTTTTTCAAAATCTACCAATTAAAAATGTCTATAATTGGTATACAAGTCACTTTTGGAGTTTATCTGTGGAAGAGCAGTTTTACATAAGTTTTCCATTTCTGCTAGCCTTCAGTTCAAATAAATATTTTAAAGTTTTATTGCTATTGGTTGTTTTTATTCCGGTAATTATGTGGTTGGGGTACCACAACATAGGTATATTTTATTCAAATCGTATAGTTCACCTTTTTACTTACGGAATAATAAACCTGTTTGGAAGCACTTTAAATATTTTAATAGGTTCTTTATTTTCTATGTTGATGTTTAAAGGTTTTTTTGAAATAAAAAAGCGCTGGATAACAAATTATTTAAGTTTAATTTTGTTGGTGATTGCCATCTTAATAAGCAGCCATCGCTTTTTATTTTTCGTTCCTTACTTAGATATTGTACTTTTTCCGGTATTGATTGGATTGGTAATAATATTAAATTTAAGTACTACCAACATCCTTGTAACGATTTTAAATAGTAAGCTATTGGTATACCTCGGATTGCTCTCTTATAGCTTATATATCTGGCAACAATTATTTACAAATTCCCAAAATCTAATTATCCCGTCAAGCTCAATTCCAGTTCAATTATTGAGTCTTTTAATTGTGGCCAATGTCTCTTATTATCTGTATGAAAAACCTTTTTTGAAACTAAAGTCTCACTTTATTAAAAAAGATCTCAACGCTAAACGGAACCATAACAATTAGGTTGAGCATTATACCTGATGACTTTATCCAAATAAATTGCTGCTCAGGTATCTGTCGCCTCTGTCACAGCATATAAATACAATAACGCCTTCCTTAACCTCTTCGGCCAGTTTGATAGCCGCTGATAACGCACCACCGCTGCTCATGCCCGCAAAAACACCTTCTTCGCGCGCGAATCTGCGGCTCATGGCTATGGCATCTGTTTCAGAAATATCCATTGTCCTGTCTACCCTTGACGGATCAAATATTTTCGGCAGATAAGCCTCCGGCCAGCGGCGTATACCGGGGATGGATGAGCCTTCGGTGGGTTGGCAACCTATTATTTGAATTTCCGGACTAACCTCTTTCAGATATTTTGAACAACCCATAATGGTACCGGTGGTGCCCATAGCACTTACAAAATGGGTAATTTTTTGGTCTGTGTCTCGCCAGATTTCGGGGCCGGTTGTTTTATAATGGGCCATATAATTATCATGATTGGCAAACTGGTTCAGTATAAAATAGCCTTCATTAACTGCTTTATTTTCGGCGTAGTCGCGGCAGGCCTCAATGCCGTCCAGCAGAGTTACTTTGGCTCCAAAGGCCTCCATGGTAAGCGTTCGTTCTTTGGTGGAGTTTGATGGCAGGGCCAGCTCTATCTCCAGGCCAAACAAACACGCAATCATCGCCAGGGCAATGCCGGTATTGCCACTGGTAGCCTCAATCAATTTACTGCCTGGTTTAATATCGCCACGCTCCAAAGCGCTTCTGATCATGTTTAACGCTGCCCGGTCTTTTACACTGCCACCCGGGTTATTGCCCTCCAGCTTGCCAAATATTTTAACATTTGGGTTAGGATTAAGCCGTTTAATTTCAACCAGCGGTGTATTGCCTATCAGGTCAATCAATGTTGCCATGCTATTTTTTCTCCTTTTTTAAAACCTTTACCACAGGCGCATGATAAACCCTTGAGTATGGTTCTACACTCTTGGTTAACCAAACGTTACCCCCTATAACACTGTCATGACCAACGATGGTCTCGCCACCTAAAATAGTGGCACCCGAGTAGATCACCACATTATCCTCAACTGTTGGATGACGCTTGGTATCGGCCATATATTTGGCCACACTTAGTGCGCCCAAAGTTACGCCCTGGTAAAGTTTTACATTTTTGCCTATACGGCTGGTTTCGCCAATAACAATGCCGGTGCCGTGATCTATATAAAAATACTCGTCTATATCAGCCGCCGGGTGTATATCTATACCGGTTTTGGTGTGCGCGTATTCGGTTAATATCCGCGGGATCAGCGGCACGTCGTGCTTATATAAACTATGCGCCAAACGATAAAATGATATGGCAAAAAATCCCGGGTAGGTTCGTATCACCTCAAACTCGCTGCGCGCTGCCGGGTCGCCATTAAAAATAGCCTGGATATCGGTATTCAGTATGCGGTATAATTCGGGTAATTGGTCAAAGAAACTTTTGGCCCTGTCTTTATTATCACAATTACCGCAAGCTTTGGTGGCATTCATAATATGCAATAGCTCTTCCTGTAGCTTTGCAAATTCGTCCTGCAGCTGGCCTATAGAAATAAATACCTTTTTTGATTGCTCAGGAAACAACAAACGTATTACCTGCATAGCCCAGATCGTAATTTCCTTATTAGAAGGTACGGCTTCAGCCAGTTGCTGTTTATTTAATATCTGCCGGTAAAATTCGTCGTTCATAATATTACAATGGTTTGCTACCCTCTGCATTGCAAGTTTATGCAAAAATTTGTTGTCTGGATGTAAAAAGTATACGGATTTGATAGATTAATACACTTATGTTTTTTGCACGCACCAGGTAGTCATACAGCGTAAATTTTGCACGTTAGTGGTTTTTATTGGTTCGTGAAGCTTGCCGAAACGATGAGTAGAAGCAAGCAAAATCTTTTCATTAACTAAAAACCTTACTGAACCATCAGGTAATAAATAGCGGCCGTCGCCTATATCTTTAACTATTGATTCTATACCTATATCAGAAGCCAAACGGGCAAAGAAATATCCTTTGGGCTTTAAAACGCTGAAAGCAGCGTTAACCATCGCATCAAAATGAGACTTGTCCCTGGCAAAATGAAGCACAGCACTGCTAATCACCAAATCAAATATTGCGTCCTCAAAAGGAAGCTCATCGGCATTTGCTACACTAAAATTCGTAGCTGGGTTAACCGGTGCTAAAGCGCCTGATAACAAGCGGACCGAATTAATGGCCCCGGGATTTTGGTCAACACCAAACACCTCGTAGTTATTCTTCAGGAAATAAAAGAGATTTCTGCCACCGCCGCAACCAATATCCAAAACCTTTTGGCAACGCTGATAGGTGCCTTTTAACAATTGGTCAAACAGGTAGATATCGATATTGCCGTATAGTTGTTGCAGGTCCTCAGCCATAATATAATAATTAATAATTAAGCAACTGCTGCATCGCCTTTTCCAGTCGCGATTTGGCTAAGAATTGGTTCTCTAATCCTTTGTCCATCGGCACAGGCGTATCCAGGCTGGCGCAACGCAAAACCGGCGCGGCCAGATCCTTAAAGCATTGTTCGGTAATTACTGCGGCAACGTCGGCGCCAAAGCCCCCGGTCAGGGTATCCTCGTGCAGCACCATTGCCCTGTTGGTTTTTTTTACGCTTGTTATCACTGTTGCACTGTCCCAGGGTTGCAAACTACGCAGATCAATAATTTCTATCGAAAGCTCAGGGTGGTTACTTAGATATTCAAGCGCCCAATGCACCGCATAGCCGTAGGCCACTATAGTGGCCATGGTGCCTTTCTTTACCACGCGGGCCTTGCCGATTTCTATAAAAAGATCGTCCCCGGGCACCTCGCCGGTTAGGTTTCTGTATAAATATTTATGCTCAAAATACATTACCGGATTCGGATCGGCAATAGCAGCCATTAACAGCCCCTTGGCGTCGGCAGGAAAGGCAGGATATACCACTTTTAAGCCCGGGGTTTTGGTAAACCAGGCTTCGTTACTTTGCGAGTGAAACGGCCCGCCTGCCGTACCCGCGCCCGTGGGCATGCGGATCACCACATCAACATTTTGACCCCAGCGGTAATGCGTTTTAGCCAGATTATTCACTATTTGGGTGAAGCCGCTGCTTACAAAATCGGCAAATTGCATTTCAACTACCGCTTTGTAACCGTTAAGCGCCAGGCCCATAGCAGTGCCGATCACACCCGATTCGCAAAGCGGCGTATTGCGTACACGCTCTTTACCAAAAAGCCCGACAAAATCTTTGGTTACCTTGAAAACACCGCCATATTCGGCAATATCCTGGCCCATAATAACCAGGTTATCGTATTTATGCATCGCCTGCATTAAACCATCGCGGATAGCATCTATATAACGGATCACGGATGATTTACCCGAAAGCTTAAATGCAGGCCGGGCCGAGGATTGATATACATCACCTATCTCTGTAAATATATTAGGGTGGATAGCTGGTTCTTTTAAAACCGAATCAACAACCGGGTCTATTTCTTTTAAAAATTCATTACGTAAAAAAGGTATCCACTCGGGTCTCAGCGCACCTTCGGCAATCAGAAAATTCTCGAACCTGGCAATTGGGTCCTGATCCTGCCACTCATTAATTAAGTCCTGCGGCACGTATTTGGTGCCCGATGCCTCTTCGTGCCCCCGTATCCTAAAGGTGGTACATTCCACCAATACGGGCCGTGGCCTCTGCCGGATATTGCTGGCTATATCACTTATAGCATAATAAACTTCTAATATATTGTTGCCATTTAGTTGGCGCCCTTCTATCCCATACCCTATTGCTTTATCAATCAATCTCTTTGCCCGGTACTGCTCATTTGTAGGGGTTGACAATGCATACCCATTGTTCTCTACCAGAAAAATAACCGGCAGGTTCCATACCGCGGCAATATTTAAGGCTTCATGAAAATCACCTTCACTGGTACCTCCTTCGCCGGTGAAAACCAGGGTTGCTTTTTTGTTACCGGCCAAAACATCAGCTAACGCGATACCATCAGCCAGGGCCATTTGCGGGCCGAGATGTGAGATCATCCCGATGATCTTATGCTCTTGCGTACCAAAATGGAATGACCGATCGCGACCTTTTGTAAAGCCCGATGCCTTGCCTTGCCACTGGCCCAACAGGCGGCTAAAAGGCACACCACGAGTGGTAAACACACCCAGGTTGCGGTGCATGGGCAGTATATATTCATCAGGTTGCATAGCCATTGCAGCGCCTACAGCTATGGCTTCCTGACCTATCCCTGAAAACCACTTGCCAATGCGCCCCTGCCGTAGCAGGATGAGCATTTTTTCTTCAATAACACGCGGGAACAGCAGCTTTTTATAAATTGCGATCAACGTATTATCGTCCAGGTTTTTCCGGTCAAAAATCATAGAGGCAATTTACTCAAATTTGGGGGCCTTAACGAATAGCCTGACAGAGGAATCTAATTTAATGAGGATAACTGCTGATCTAAAATACTGAAATCAAACTTAGGCTTGATAGCATATTTTAACTGGATCAATCCGCTTGAAAAGGTTTCGCTGGCCAATAGCAGCAAATCCAGCTTTTCGGATATATCATGAAACAGGGGTGTACCGCCACCCAAAACTACCGGGTGTACCGAAATAATAAACTCACTGATCAATTTATGTTTGATAAAACTGGACAGCAAGGTAGCGCCGCCAAAAAGCCAGATATTGTCGCCGGGCTGTTCTCGAATGCCTTGTACGTCTTTAAGAAAACGCTTGCTGCTTACAACGACAATCTTCCTGTTGGGTATAATGAACGGGGAATCGGTAAAAACATAGAGCTGCTTGTCAGCAAACGGGCTGGGCAACCCATCTATCAGATCATAACTCTTGCGGCCCATAAATATCGCATCGGTACTGGCAAAAAAAGCTTCCATGCCGTAATCCTGATCTGTCAGGCACCAGTCGGTTTCTCCGTTGGGTCCTTCAATAAAACCATCCAAACTAACTGCCAGGTTCAAAATTATTTTCCGCATGGCCTATTTATTTTTCAGGCTGATGTTTTTCGCGCCATTGCTCGGCAAATGATTTGCCGGCAACGTTTGGCATTTCTTTATAATGACCCCAGGTTTTTTTGAAAAAGGTCTTCATTAGCAGGTTTTTGGTTTTGCCGCTAAAGAAGTCTTCCAACCGGCGGCTAAGCATGCCTTGTTTCCACATTTTCCAGCCAATTTTTTCTGCGGTTGGGGCCAGGCCTTCATTTACAGCATCCCTGCGGTTAAGCAGCAGGATTTTATGAATATCGATTTTAACAGGACAAACCTCGGTACATTTACCACACAAGCTTGATGCATAACTTAAATGCTTAAAGTTTTCCATGCCCTGCAAATGCGGGGTAATGATTGAACCTATTGGGCCGCTATAAGGCGTGTTATAAGTATGCCCGCCTATGTTTTTATAAACCGGGCAGGCATTTAAACAGGCGCCGCAACGGATGCAATATAATCCCTGGCGCTGGTCCTTTTGTGCCAGCAGGTTGGTGCGCCCGTTATCCAGCAAAACCACATACATTTCTTCGGGGCCATCTGTTTCTTCAGCCTGGCGCGGTCCGCTTAGTATGGTATTATAAACGGTTAAGTTTTGCCCGGTACCATGTGTCGCTAACATTGGCCAGTACAGATCAAGGTCCATCATTGAAGGGATGACCTTTTCAATACCGACAACAGCAATATGTATTTTAGGAAATGATGTGCTTAACCTTGCGTTACCTTCGTTTTCAGACAGCGCAATGCTGCCGGTATCCGCAATTAAAAAGTTGCCGCCGGTTATACCAACGTCGGCCTGCACATATTTTTCACGTAGCAGCTCGCGGGCTTTTTGAGTAAGCTGCTCGGGCGTGAAATCTATCGGCGTACCAAAGCGCTCATGAAAAAGTTTGGCAATATCTTCTTTTGACAGGTGCATGGCCGGCGTTACAATATGATAAGGCTTTTGGCCCAGCAACTGTATAATGTATTCGCCAAGGTCGGTTTCAATTGATTCAATATGATTATGCTCGAGGAATTCGTTTAATTCGATCTCCTCGGTAACCATTGACTTTGACTTTACAACTGTTTTAGCACCGGCTTTTTGTATAATATTAAGTATCTCACGATTCGCTTCAGCTGCATCGTTAGCCCAGATTACCTTGCCACCGCGTTTTTGAAAGTTAGCTTCAAACTCGGGCAGTACTTTATCCAGGGTTTCCATCATCTTCCATTTCAGAACGTGCCCTTTACGTTTGGCATTCTCTAAATTGACGATCCTTGATAAACCTCTGTCGACAGCAGTATCATATTTAGCAATATTGTAGTTGATAATGGTGCGGTGCCCGGTATCAAATGCTTTATTTTCTGAGTCGACTAAAAACTCTTCAGCTATACTTGTCATGCGGCTAATTTATGAATTTACATTAACAAAAAAGCGATGGGTTTAAAACCCATCGCTTTTTTTTAATTTGCTGTATGTATGATTATGAGCAAGCTATCTTGCCAACCCGCCGGGCATGGCGGCCACCTTCAAATTCGGTACTAAAAAATATCTCTACAATATTTTTTGCCTGATCTAACGTCACAAAGTTCGACGGAATGCAAAGTACATTGGCATCGGTATGGCTGCGGGCAGGCTCGGTTACCGCCTCGTTATAACATAATGCAGCACGGATACCCTGGTGTTTGTTTGCAGCGATGGCTACGCCATTGGCACTGCCACAAAGTAATATCCCATAATCAAACTCGCCACTTTCAACCGCCGAAGCAACCGGGTGAGCAAAGTCTGTATAATCGCATGAGTCTTTGGAGAACGTGCCGAAATCTTTTACGTTTTCGCCCAATATAGTTAACAGCGCGTTTTTCATTTCAAACCCGGCGTGATCTGCGCCAATGGCAATTTTCAATCCTTCTATCATGATATATATAAACTGATTACGAATTCATTAAATCGTTATGCGCTTTTGCACGTCTTTTCTCAACCATTGAAGCAACAACAATACCCACTTCATACAAAGCAAATAATGGTATAGTTGATATCATGGTAGTTAAAAAATCTGGCGACGGAGAGATGACGGCCCCAAGTATCAACAGGATAACAACCGAATACCTTCGCGTTTTTTTCATGAAGGTGCCGGTTAATATGCCTAACGAAGCCAGGATATAAATGATCATAGGCAACTCGAATACAATACCGAGTATCAATGTTATGGTAGCCACCATTGATACGTAGGAGCTTATCATAAATTGATTCTTAATGTTAGGGCTAACCGTATATGCAGCCAGGAAAGAGATCGACTCGGGAGCTATAATATAATAGCCAAACAAAATACCCACCACAAATAGAAGAGAAGCATAAAAAACGAACCCACTGGCAGCTTTTCTTTCTTTTTCAAGCAGCGCAGGTTTAATAAAGCGCCACAACTCCCATAATATATAAGGGATAGACAGGATCATGCCTATTAACAACGACTGATTGATCTGCAACATAAACTGGCCGGCCATTTCAGTATTGATAATTTCCCCGTTTATTTTTGTGATACACATGCCGTGGCCAAACTTGCACAACATTCTGTATGTCCAGAAATCGCCGCGGAACGGCCCCATTATAATGGTATTAAAAATAAAGTCGAAATTAAAAAATGCAACAATTGCTAATACAACAACAGATATAGCAGCCCTAATCAAATGCCACCTTAAAGCCTCCAAATGCTCAAAGAAAGACATTTCCGACTCTATAGTTTTACCCTTATCCTGTATTGCTTTTACTAGTTTATTATCGCTCATTTTTTTAGTTCCCGGTATGTGTGCCAGAATGCTAATTACGTGTTAACGTGGGTTGTTAGTTTTAATTATTCAGAATAGTCAAACGTTTCCATAAACTTAGTGGTAAAATTACCGGCACGGAAGTTTGGATCATGTAATAATTTTAAGTGAAATGGTATAGTTGTTTTTACACCTTCAATAACAAACTCGCTTAATGCGCGCTCCATAGTGCTTAAGGCTTCCTCGCGGGTTTGTGCCACACATATCACCTTGGCTATCATCGAGTCGTAGTTAGGCGGAATAACATAGCCGGTATAAACATGGGTATCAATACGTACACCATGGCCACCCGGCGAATGGAAGTTGGTTATCTTACCCGGTGACGGGCGGAAGTTGTTAAACGGATCCTCAGCATTGATACGGCACTCAATGGCATGCATCGTTGGCTCGTAATTTTTACCCGAGATGGGGATGCCGGCAGCAACTTTAATTTGTTCTTTTATCAGGTCAAAGTTGATCACCTCTTCGGTAACCGGGTGCTCTACCTGGATCCGGGTGTTCATCTCCATAAAATAGAAATTGCGGTCCTTATCAACCAAAAACTCTACCGTACCGGCACCTTCGTATTTTACAGCTTTGGCGCCTTTTATAGCAGCTTCGCCCATTTTTTTACGCAGCTTTTCTGTCATAAAAGGCGATGGCGCTTCTTCTACCAGTTTTTGATGCCGGCGCTGGATAGAACAATCACGTTCAGACAGGTGGCAAACTTTACCATATTGGTCGCCCACTACCTGTATTTCAATGTGACGCGGGTCCTGTACATATTTCTCCAGGTACATGCCGTCGTTACCGAAGGCTGCACCCGATTCTGCACGTGCCGAATCCCAGGCCGCTTCAAACTCTTCATCTTTCCAAACTACACGCATACCGCGGCCACCACCACCGGCAGTAGCTTTTAATATAACGGGGTAGCCAATTTTTTTTGCAATCGCGATACCGGATTTAACATCGGCCAACAAACCTTCAGAGCCGGGAATAGTTGGTACACCTGCTTTTTTCATGGTTTCTTTGGCTGATGCTTTATCGCCCATGGCGTTGATCTGATCAGCAGTTGCACCAATAAATTTAATGCCGTATTCTGCACAAATGGCCGAAAATTTAGCATTCTCTGACAAGAAACCATAACCCGGATGGATCGCATCGGCATTGGTTAACTCGGCAGCTGATATAATATTGGGGATATTTAAATAAGAGTCTTTACTTGGTGGAGGGCCAATACAAACAGCCTCATCAGCAAAGCGTACGTGAAGGCTGTCACGATCGGCAGTAGAATATACAGCTACCGTTTTAATCCCCATTTCCTTACAGGTACGGATTATCCGCAGGGCAATTTCACCACGATTAGCTATTAATATTTTTTTAAACATAGTTTTTAAATGTGCAGATGTGCGAATATGCTGATGTACTGATGGTTTTAATACGCATATTATCTGCACATCCACGCATCAGCATATTTGCACATCTATATAGGTTCTACTAAAAATAATGGCTGGTCATATTCAACTGGTGAAGCATTATCCACCAGTATCTTTACAATACGGCCTGATACTTCTGATTCTATCTCGTTGAATAATTTCATCGCTTCAATAATACAAACTACCGTACCACTTTTTATTTCATCGCCAACGTTTACAAACAATGGTTTATCCGGCGATGCAGAACGGTAAAAAGTACCAATCATTGGCGACTTAATTGTAATATAGTTTGTGGCATCGACAACAGCAGCTGCCGGTTCGGCAGCAGGAGCCGGAGCAGCGGCAGGAAGTGCGGGTGCCTGTAACGGCACACTTGCAGTTGCGTGATGAACAATAGTTTGTTCGCCGGTAGTTTTAATAGTGATCTTAAAATCTTTTTGTTCGATAGCTACTTCATTTACTCCTGATTTGGAGACAAAGCGTATAAGATCTTGTATTTGTTTAATATCCATTGTTGCAGATTATAGGGTTTTTGGATAATGTGTTTTTATCTAAGTTAGTTATAATACGCAAATGTACAAGGTGCATTATTCGGTGTGCGAACAGACAGCTATGCAGATATGCAATATTTTTTATTAGGTTAATTATAAGCTATATAACAAGTTTGGTTTTATAATGTTCCAATTTAAATTCAGGCGTATTTGTTTGAGCATTTCCATACATCTGCACTTATTATATAATTAATAAGCCCATTTAATATAAAGTGATCCCCAGGTAAATCCACCGCCAAAAGCGGCTAAAATTAAGTTATCGCCCTTTTTGAATTTATCTTCCCATTCCCATAAACATAAAGGAATAGTTGCGTTTGTGGTATTACCGTAACGCTCAATATTTACTATAACTTTACCTTCGCTTACGCCTGTGCGGGCAGCGGTTGCATCAATGATACGTTTGTTGGCCTGGTGAGGTACCAGCCATGCAATATCATCAGCGGTAAGGCTATTGCGTTCCATTACCTCGGCCGCAACATCAGCCATATTGGTAACGGCAAATTTAAACACTGCTTTACCTTCCTGGTAGGCATAATGCTCGCGGGCATCAATAGTCTCGTGGCTTGCCGGTTTTAAAGAACCACCAGCTTTCATATGCAGGAACGGGATGCCTGAACCGTCACTTTTCAATACAGAATCGATAACGCCGTAGCCATCGTAGTTAGGCTCCAATAAAGCAGCGCCGGCACCATCGCCAAATATAATACAGGTTGCCCTGTCCTGGTAATCAACAATTGATGACATTTTATCAGCCCCAACAACCAATACTTTTTTGTGCCTGCCGGTTTCAATAAACTGTGCGCCGGTAGCCAGGCCAAATAAAAAGCCTGAACAGGCTGCCTGCAAATCAAATCCCCAGGCATTGACTGCGCCAATTTTATGTGCAAATAAATTTGCAGTAGCCGGGAAAGGCATATCAGGTGTGGTGGTACAAAAAACAATAAGGTCGATTTCCTCGGCGCCAATGCCGCGTTTTTTCAGCAATCCTAAAACCGCAGGTACGGCCAGGTCTGATGTAGCAAGGCCTTCGCCTTTTAATATTCTGCGTTCTTTGATCCCGGTGCGGGTGGTTATCCACTCGTCATTGGTATCAACCATTGTAGATAGCTCGGCGTTAGTGAGTACATAATCAGGCACGTAACCATTAACAGCGGTAATAGCTGCAGTAATTTTACTCATAGTTATAATTTTTTATTGAAAGGCCCTGGTTATTTTACTAACCAATTCACTCTCAACCATATCTTTAGACAACAGAACCATATTCTTTATAGCCTCGGGGTTTGAAATACCGTGGCCAACAACAACAGGTGCGTTTACCCCTAAAATCGGGCTGCCGCCATATTGTTCATAATTAAATCTATCGAAAAACTCGTCCTTCAACCCTTTTTTAAGGGTTATCACGTAAAAAGACTCGGCAAGCTTTAAAATAATATTCCCGGTAAAACCATCGCACACAAAAACATCAGCATGATCGCCAAACAGGTCGCGCCCTTCGGCATTACCAATAAAGTTAAAAAGATCTGTTTCTTTCATTAAAGGATAAGTGGCCTGGCAAAGCAGGTTTCCTTTTTCTTCTTCTTCGCCAATGTTCATCAGCGCTACACGCGGATTATCAATGCCATAAACATGTTGCGCCATCAAACTGCCCAACACACCAAACTGTACTAATACTTCGGGTTTGCAATCGGCATTAGCGCCTACATCAAGCAAAATGCTGATGCCGCCTTTTAACCTTGGGACAATAGTGGTAATAGCAGGGCGAAGAATGCCCGGGATTGTTTTAACGCTAAACATGGAACCAACCAGCATGGCGCCAGTATTACCTGCCGAAGAAAAAGCCTGTATGTAGCCTTCTTTAAGCAGCTTAAAACCTACGCTGATACTTGAATCAGGTTTTTGAACAACCGCTTTAGTTGGGTGCTCGCCCATGCCTATAACTTCGGTTGTGTGTACAAACTCGAAATTATCAGGGTCAAAGTTATTTTCACGAAGAATGCCTACAGCCGCGTCTTTATCGCCTATAAGCACCAGGGTATGGCCCGATAAAACTTTATACGCTTCGATAGCCCCTAAAACAGTTGCTTTGGGGGCGTAATCTCCGCCCATAATATCTAAGCCAATCTTCATTTTAGAAAATTAGTATTAGGCTACTGCTTTTTCTATCAGTAATTTACCGTTGTAGTATACGTTACCATCTACCGTATAAGCTCTGTGTGGCAAATGTACAGCACCGGTAACTTTGCAAGTAGTTAAAGTTGGAGCGATAGCTTTATCATGAGTTCTACGCTTGTCTCTTCTTGATTTGGATATTTTACGTTTTGGATGTGGCATAACTTAATGTTATTATTATTTAATTTTTTTGAGCGCGTCCCACCGTGGGTCCGGATTCTCATCTTGTTCATTACTACCAGCTGCCAGGTTGTTTAACTTGGCAAGCATTTCTTTATCACAATACGGGGTGTTACCCTCGTCGTCACAAACCGATATAAACGGCACTGCTACGTTTATGTATTCATAGATCAGCCCTGCAAGCATAATCTCATGCTCGTTTTTGCCCAGGGCTATAATCTCATCATCTTCATCTATCTCCTCGTCGCTAAACTTAGCTATCTGTTGTTCGCGTACATCCAGCATCTGCGGATATTGCGACAAACATTTATCACAGGTAGCATCAATTTTACCGGTTATATGAAAATCCAGGATAAGCATAGTTTCCTGTTTTTCAATTTCCACCTGACATTTCAGATCAGCTTTTTTAACCAGTGAGTAATCGAACTCACTAAAAAAAGCATCGTCAACATCAAATTCAAAATGATGCTTTCCCAGTGCCAAACCAGTAAAAGGAATCGAATAATTTCTTAGCGATTTCAATGAGCAACAATTAGCCTGCAAATGTAGGGAAAAATACTAATACAGAAAAAGGTTTTTTTTAAATGGTTTTTGAGGTTTAAAATACAGAATTACAGCGGTGAAGATTTTACCAGCCTTTAATTAAGGGTAACCGTTCTGTAAACCAGCTTAACTCAAACGGCTAAATGGCTCTTTTTCAAGGCTTGCCGGAGAAGTCAGCAACTTAATGCCACGATGATGAGGCAGCTCTAATAGATACGTAGCCCGGTAACAGTTCAATTGTAACTCATTATTTACCTGACAAACTGGTAAATAATGTCGCAGCTTTAAAAATTATTGTAGATTTACCCTAACCATTTTAAAATTAAACATGAAAAAAATACTTGTACTAAGTTCCATAGCATTTACAGCTATGCTATCTGTTATGCTAACCGGCTGTACTGCGCACAAAGCAGCTATGACACCTGCGGCAGACAACACGTTAACCAGTAAAGAGAAAAAAGAAGGCTGGAAACTATTATTTGATGGCACCGATCTTAAAGGCTGGCACTCATGGCATAAGGACTTTGCAGCGGCAAACTGGATAGTAAAGGACGGCCAGATACAATATGATCGTACGCATGACAATGATGGCGATGACTTGTTGACTGATGGTGTTTACGAAAACTACGAGTTACAATTACAATGGAGAATTACCAAAGGTGGTAACAGCGGTATTATTTTTGATATCCAGGAGGCCCCTAAATACAGCGCTACCTACCAAACCGGTGCAGAGATGCAGGTATTGGATAACATTGATGCAAGCGACAACAAAAAACAAAACCACTTAGCTGGTTGCTTATATGATATGATTGGCGACGCTTCTGTTTCAAAACCGGTACCTGTTGGCGAGTGGAATCAGGTTAGATTGATCCAAAATAAAGGCCAGTTAACATTTTACTTAAACGGCATTAAAACCGTTGACGTGAAAATAGGCAGCCCTGAATGGGACGCGGCAATTGCAAGCAGCAAATTTAAAGAGAAATATTTTGCTGACTTCATGAAAATCACTAAAGGTCACATTGCTGTTCAAAAACACCCGGGATCAAGCGGTTGGAAAAACATCAAGATCCGCGAGTTAAAAGATTAATTAACTTTTAGCTTCAATTATAAAGCCCCGTTGATGCATTTCATTAACGGGGCTTTGTTGTTTTATAATAACAATTAAATTAGGCAGATTTGTAACACGCAAGTATGGCATCAAAGGGTAAACTTTTAATTATTGACGACGAGGATAGGTTAAGACAACTGCTTGCACGCATTTTGCAATTAGAAGGCTATGATCTGCTGGAAGCCGCAACTGCAAAACAGGGTCTGCGCTATTTAGACACCGGCACCATTGATGTAGTGATATGTGATGTAAAATTGCCCGATGCTAACGGAATTGAACTTACTACCACGATTAAAGCCGCCCACCCCGCTGTCGAGATCATTGTGCTTACAGCCTACGGCACTATAAACGATGGCGTAACGGCTATAAAAAACGGCGCCTTTGATTATATAACCAAGGGCGATGATAATGAAAAAATAATCCCCCTGGTTAGCAAGGCTATGGATAAGGCGCTGTTGCAGCGGCGGGTTTCAGAACTGGAAAATAAACTGAACTTAAAATTTGGTTTTGAGCGGATCATAGGCACCTCGGCAGGTATTACCGCAGCTATAAAATTGGCTCAGCGTGTTGCACCTACAGATACAACGGTTTTACTATTGGGCGAAACAGGTACCGGCAAAGAGGTTTTTGCAGAAGCAATACACCAGGCCAGCCCACGAAACGCCAAGCCATTTGTGGCTATAAACTGCAGCGCATTTAGCAGGGAACTGTTAGAGAGTGAGTTGTTTGGCCATAAAGCCGGCTCATTTACCGGGGCCATCAAAGACAAGAAGGGACTGTTTGAAGAAGCTAATGGTGGCACTATATTTTTGGATGAAATAGGCGAGCTTGACCATGATCTGCAAGCCAAATTGTTGCGTGTATTAGAATCACAGCAATTTATTAAGATCGGCGATACCAAAACCACTCAGGTAAATGTGCGCATATTGGCTGCCACCAACCGCGATCTTCAGGATGAATCGGCAAAGGGAAATTTTAGGTCTGATCTGTTTTATCGCTTATCTGTGTTTCAGATTATTTTACCGCCAATGCGCGATCGCAGGAAGGATATATCCCTGTTAGCCACCAGCTTTATACAAACCTATGCAACAAAAGTAAACAAACATATAACTGGCTATACAGCCGGCTTTTTAGCAAAGCTGGAAGCTTATAACTGGCCCGGTAATATCCGTGAACTCAAAAATGTTATTGAGCGTGCTGTAATATTATGCGATAGTAATGAATTAGACGTGTCGTTATTGCCTTACGAGTTCGAATTTACTTCAGGCAAAACGGCAAATCAAGCCTCAACCTTTGATCTGGCAGTGATAGAGCAACAACATATCCAACGTGTTCTTGCACACACCCAGGGCAATCGTGCAGAAGCCGCCCGGCTGTTAAATATTGGCATCGCTACGTTATACCGCAAATTAAAAGAGTACGGACTGGAATAATCTTGTCCGGTTCCAGAGAGGATCTCATTATAACAAACCCACACTCCCATTTTGATAATACCCTATCAAAATGATATGATTGGCGCATTAAAAAATGCTGCTATATATATTTAATATGTTATTTTTCAACCGTTTACAAAAACAACGCTTAAGTGGCATTTTCTTGGCAATGATGATTTTATGCTTTCTAAAATCCTATCATTCATCATCCCCTCTAAACTATAATGACGCCCCATTTAAAAACAATCTCAGCAGCAGGTTTATTAGTAACACTCGGAATAATTTTTGGCGATATAGGCACTTCGCCTTTATATGTTTTTCAAACCCTTTTAATTGAGGGCGGCAAGGTAAACCAGGCTTTGGTACTTGGTTCGTTGTCTTGTATATTTTGGACGCTTACGCTGCAAACTACCTTTAAATACATTTTTATAACCCTGCAAGCTGACAATAAAGGCGAAGGCGGCATATTTTCTTTATATGCGCTGGTGCGCCGCTACGGTAAATGGCTGGCTATACCGGCTATAATTGGTGCAGGCACCTTACTGGCCGACGGCATTATCACCCCGCCCGTTTCAGTAACTTCAGCAATCGAGGGATTAAGCAATGTACCTGCGCTGGCATCTTCGTTTATACCCGGCAGCTGGCTTATAATGGGCATTGTTACCGGTATCATATTGCTGCTTTTTTTCTTTCAGCAGTTTGGCACCAAAGTGGTAGGCACTTCATTTGGCCCGGTTATGCTGTTTTGGTTTTTAATGATCGGCGTTTTAGGCTCGCTACAAATAGTACATAACCCCGGAATATTTAAAGCTATTAATCCATACTACGGTGCGCGTTTATTAATGGATCATCCAAAAGGGTTTTGGTTATTAGGCGCCGTATTTTTATGTACAACCGGTGCCGAGGCCTTATACTCTGATCTGGGTCATTGCGGTCGTAAAAATATACAGGCCAGCTGGATCTTTGTTAAAACCGCCTTGCTGTTAAACTATTTTGGCCAGGGTGCCTGGGTATTAATGCAGCCGGCTAACACTAACTTTAGCTTGTTAAATCCTTTTTATCAAATTGTACCTTATCCGCAATTATTAATGATACCGTGCGTGGCACTGGCAACATTGGCCACCATAATTGCCAGCCAGGCGCTGATCAGCGGCTCATTTACGCTAATTAGCGAGGCAGTAAGTATGAATTTTTGGCCGCGTATCACTATCAAATACCCATCAAACATTCGCGGTCAGATATATATCCCCAGCATAAACTGGATCTTATGTTTTGGATGCATCGCCGTTACCCTGTATTTCCGCACGGTTGAGCATATGACAGCCGCTTATGGTTTCTCTATCACTATAGCTATGCTGATGACCACCATTTTAATGTATTATTTTATGCGTTACGTAAAGCACTGGCCGGTATGGTTGGTTACCATAATACTATGCGTGTTTTTAACCGTCGAGTTTAGCTTCTTTGTAGTGAACGCGGTTAAAATATTAAAAAGGCTGTTCTTTCTGGTATTTGAAGTTGGACTGATATTTACCATGTATATCTGGTATAAGGCCCGCAAAATAAATAACCGCTTCTTAAATTTTGTCGATCTTAAAGAACATATCCCGTTACTTAACGCATTAAGCGCAGATCAGTCTATCCCTAAATACGCTGGCCAGCTTATCTATTTAACCAAAGCCAATAACGGCAGGCAACTTGAAGAAAAAATATTGTACTCGATCATGAGTCGCAGCCCCAAGCGTGCTGATACTTATTGGTTTATCCATATAGACACTACTGACGAGCCCTTTACAATGGAATACAGTGTTGACCAGATCGAAAAAGGGAAGATCATCCGGGTAGACTTCCGTTTGGGTTTCAGGATACAGCCGCGGGTGAATGTGCTCTTCCGGAAAGTGATTGAGGATATGTTGAGCCGTAAAGAGCTGGACATCATCAGCAAATACGAATCATTAAACAAGTTTAAAATTGTTTCTGATTTCAGGTTCGTGATATTAGAAAAGTTCTTGTCTTATAATAATGTTTTCAGCGTGGCGGAGAGTTTTATATTAAACAGTTATTTCAGCATTAAAAAACTCGCTCAGTCTGATGCCAAAACATTTGGTTTAGATACAAGCGAAACGCATATCGAAAAAATACCGTTGGTAGTTAACCCAGTTACCAGCTTTAAACTAAAACGGATCGACCCCTTTAGTGGCGAACCCATCCCTGAATTGGCCCATGCTTAAGTTATTATTTCAAATAATTAACCATATAACCAACTAACTCTTTGGTGTAAAACTCCCAGTTAGACAAGGTGCCGGCATCCGGCAGAAAATCCATCAGGCCTAATCCGTTCCACGTATGGAAATAATTGCATGGATAAGGTACAATATCCACGCCTGCTTTTCTGAAGATCATAGACGCTCTTCGCATATGAAATGCAGACGTGACTAACAGATAGGGCGGCGGCAGTTTAACCTTCTTTAACAATACTTTAGAAAAGCGGGCATTCTCGATGGTGTTTTTTGAATTGCTTTCAACCAGTATCAAGCTGTCGGGAATATTTAATTTCAATAATTGTGTTTTAACCCAGGCAGCTTCCTTAAATTCTCCGGGCACCAATTGTCCATTGCCACCGCTTATTAATATATGCGATGCCTGGTTCGTTTGTAATAATTTAACCCCCTGAATAAACCGGTCTGCAGAATTGTTAAAATGGCCCCCGTCTGCACCTCCGCCGGATGAAAATCCTCCTAATACAATGACACAACTGTACTTTCTATTATTGTTAACGGGATATGCCTTTATATCCCAGATCCGCTCCATAGTTTTAAGAAATAAAGGAGTGGAAAAAAAATAAAGCATAATAAGTGCGGCTGTCAAGAACCTTTTTTTTGTCCTGGTATCTTTGCTGATTGCTGCTATAATCAATAGGGCTACTACCCAATAAACAGGCAACAACATAAACAAAAGGATTTTTGACAAGATGAAATACATACGGATTTAATTATCGTTTAAATATATCTAATAATTTAATTGTTCGGCAACAATAGTAGAGCAACAGGGATGACACTCAAGTTCAAAACATTTGGTATATTTATATATATGCTATTCTTTCTGCAGCTTTTGCAGTGATAAAATTTACGTGCCTTTAAACAAACCTCTGATTTTGGAGCACTATTTCTATTATCATCTAATTAAAAATGCATCTACAGAAATGTTGGTTACGAGTGCTATATATCCCGAAGTAAAAAAAACCTGACCGCCTGGCATTGGCCAACACCATTACTCCTGATGAGGCATTAAACAAAAAATAATTAATACGCTCGTTCAGCCGGAAATTAACAATTATTCAGACTATCAATCCTGGCTAAAAGCGGTTGAAGATTTAATACCCGCTAAGCCTTTTGAAGATTTCTCTGCATATACTTTGCGTAATGATGATAAAATTGAACAAACTTTAATAGTAACAAAACTTAACGTGACCAATGAGTTGCGTACCGATGTTATAGAAAGCTTTTTTATCCTGGAAGGCATTTTTACCGTCGGCGAAGATGACTATACTTTAAATCCGGGCGATTTTTAGAAATTCCGTTAAATACGGAGCACAATGTTGTGTTAACCTCTCCTCATGTTATTGCTATATTACAGCACCGATTTATCGGGTAACTATCAAAATAAGGCTCTTTATCAAAACTTTTCTACCTTAGTGCAGGGATATCAATCGTGGCAAATAAGCCTGTGATCGTAAATCTCGCCAATTTAACCTGCCAAGTTTCTGATTATCGTTATGAAAAGACCTTTTCTGTTTTGTTTTTGTATTGCTTGTCTGCTAAATTTTAAAGGCAATGCCCAAGGGATTCAACAACTTATTTTAACCAACAAAAACTTTGACTCTGTACAGGTAAAAGCTATAAAATTACTATCAGGGTTCTCGGCAGGTAACTCCTATAATGAAGTTTGGATACGCGATTTCAATACCTTTATTATTGGTTCGCTTAAGGCGCACCCCAAAGAAGAAGTAAAGAAAATGTTGCTGATGTTTTTTAAGATCCAGGGCGATGACGGCAATATTGTAGACGGGGTTGTTGAAACAACAAAGGCAAATGTTGGCTATAACTACCGGCACTCTGATTTATTACCCGGTTGGGAGGCTCATAAAAATACGGTCGAAACCGACCAGGAATCGTCATTGGTACAAGCCGTAAAAAAATATATTGATGTTACAGGCGATGTGTCCATCCTCCATGAGGAGATAGGTGGCAAATCTGTTATCGAGAGGATTGAATACGCATTAAATTATATCATGAAAGACCGTTGGTCGGCTAAATATGGATTGGTTATCGGCGCTACCACTATTGATTGGGGCGATGTACAGCCTGAAGCAGGTTGGGGTGTAGCCATCAATCAAAAAACCAAGTGGGCAATTGATATTTATGATAATGCCATGTTTGCCATCGCGATTAAGGATTTCATGAGCTTTAAGCCAAAAAGCTATAAGACAAGCAAAAACTGGAATATCGTTGCCGCTAACCTCAAAATCAATGTGCGCAAGTATTTATGGCAGCCACAAACAAACAAATACCTTCCACATCTTTATCTGGATGGCAGCCCTTTTACCAAAGATTTCGATGAAAACCAGATCTTATACACAGGCGGCTCAATTTGTGCGATTTTAGCCGGTTTTAATACCCGTGTGGAGGTACTGGAAATTAACCGGCAAATACTCGCCGCCGCATCAAAAGAAAAGTATGCTACGATAGGGATCACCGTATACCCGCCATATCCTAAAGAACAATACCCAAATATGGCACCGTTTAATTACCAAAATGGCGGCGACTGGACATGGTTCGGCGGCCGTATGACCGAGGCCTTATTGAATTACAATCTGGTTAATGAGGCTTATAACGACCTAACGCCAATGACCAACCGGGTAATCGCCCATAAAGGTTTTTATGAGTGGTATAATGTGCAAACCGGCGAACCAAAAGGGTCAGGTAATTTCAGGGGCGAAGCTGGTGTGCTTTATGACGCAATCAGGCGTTTAAAGCTTTGGGCCACACAACATCAATAATACCAGGCATCAACCGGCATCACTCAAAGTATGCGCTCATTGACGTGTAGCTAGTTGTGAACACAATCTTTCACCTCCCATATCCTGCCATCGGTTTTCGCCCAGATATAAAGTACATCATTCTCACCCAATCCAAAACGAAGATCGGCTTTTTTATTTTTTACCATACCAACGAAGGTTGATTTCTGATTGCCAAACTGCAGGTCGAATTCTTTAATAACGGATTGCCTGCCTAATTTCAAATCGCTGTTCTCTACATAAAAAACACGGCCCTTTACTATATCGCCAAAAATGTATTTGCCTTTTAAAGTTGGGATGTCACCCATATAAACAAATCCGCCCGAAATAGAGTTGCCTTCGTCATGATCATACTCCGCAACCGGGTAGGTGTATCGTGGATCGTCATTCGCGGGCAGATTATAGATACCGCTTTTTTTTCCGTTAAAGTTTAGCAGAAACGTGCCTTCGCGAGCCGGCCAGCCATAATTAAAGCCCGGTTTAAGGATGTTAATTTCCTCTACACTATTAAATCCAATTTCGGCAATCAATACTTTGCCATCGGGCGCCCACGTAATTTTATTAGGATTACGGAAGCCGCGAGCGTACACTTCGCCTAAAATGTTAGGGTCGCCGGTTTTGGCCCAGGGATTACCGGCAGGTATGCCATATTTGCCGTTGCGGCTGTTTCTGCCTATCGGGTCGATCCGCAGAATTGAACCTCTCGGCTCGGTGGAGCCATTGCAAAGCCACGGGTATCCTGTCTCTGCCGAGCCCCCGTCACCCAAATCAATATACAATAATCCGTAGCCGGGTGTGCCCGGCTTAAGTGTAGGGTCAAATATTATTTGCTGCATCCCATGCATAACCGATGGGTTATCCAATCGTAAAAGTTCGCGTGGCACAGCTTCAAAAACCGCCGCTGTGGGGTCCTTAACTTTCCACTCACTCACTATCCATTGCAAGGCAACGGGTATCGAGTCTGCATAGGCAAAATCAGCCGGGGCTGAATTTTTCTTTTCAGTATGCGTAGTATACAGTAATCCGTTCTTTAAAAAATCGGGGTGAAAAGCAAAAGCACCCCAGCCCGTGCCAAGCCCCGGCTCATTAATAAAGTTCGGCTTTTCTTTAGCCATATCCATTACTACGTTAAACTGCTTGTTTTTTACTTCATACAGTTTGCCGCGCAGGTCGAGCATAAACATGCGGTTGCCCTTATCTGTTTTTAAAACAAATGTCTGGTTAATTCGCGTCAGCGGGTTTTTGGCCGATGTTGCCGGGGCGGTTGCCCATTCTTCCAGTTTCAGGATCAGGCCGCCTTTGGCAATTTTGGTTGGTATGGGGTCGGTAACCTTTTGACCGAGGTTGGCGATGCTCTGCGCTGCCTCAGCTACTTTTTTATGGGTGTTGATGAAAGATAGCAGTGCATTGAGATCCGCAGGTGTAAACTGTGGATGGGCGGGCATCGATACTTTATATTCGGCAAACAACGCAGTTGCCCGTTTATTTCCGCTTTTGATGACGGCCTGCGAATTGATAATAAATTTGCTCAGGTAGGCATAAGTCGCACCGGCAGTTATACCAGCCAGGCCGGGCCCTATACCGCGCTGCCTGAAGTTGTGGCATTCGGCACAGTTTTTCTGAAATAACGCATCACCTTTATCAATAACCTGTTTATCGGCCGAATAGGTTTTTACGCTTTTCTGGGCATAGGTGCTAACATTTGACAATAAGCCCGCGGCCACTATCACCCAACTAAAAAACGAAGGCAGGAAATTGCTTTTTTGAAAATTCATACAGAGATATAAAACTGGTATTGGTCTTTGAAATCTAAGATATACAAGATACAGCGGTTTGTATATTTCGTATCAAATTAAATACAAAAACTAAAATCAGATAGACAGGGAAGGTTATCACTTTGATTATTTACACCTTTGGATAAGCGTATTATTGTAAACCAATTCAATCCATCAATTCATGAAACGTTTTAGCTGCTACCTGCATAATCTTGCTGTGCTGATTTTTGCCGGATGCTTGGTTTTAACCACGGCCGTTGCCCAACAAGTTAAACGCGGTACCATAAACCGTAAAGCATTGGTTAACCGTCATGATATCTTTATAACAGGCACAAACATGTCTGGCCCAACGCAAGTGGGCAACGGCAGCATTGCCTACGGATTTGATGCCACGGGGATGCAGACCTTTAGCGACAAATACGCCACGCTTTCACACTGGGGCTGGAACAGCGTAAAAACACCCGACGGCTTTAATGCAAACTCGTTCAAAAAAACCATGCTCGATACACATGGCCGTATGGTACCTTATGATATGGCCGATCAAAACCAGGCGCCAATGATGGCCTGGTTGTCTGCAAATCCGCATCGTATTAATCTGGGCAGGATAGGGATGCAAATAAAAAAGGCTGATGGCAGCATCGCACAAGCAAAAGATTTTGAGAACGCTACCCAACACTTAAACCTGTGGACCGGCATCGCCGAAAGCAAATTCACTATTGAGGGCGAAGAAGTAAAAGTCACCACCGCCTGCGATGGCAATAAAGACATTATTGGATTTAAAATAGAATCAAACCTGATAAAGCAAAACCGCTTAAGCTTATTTATTGATTTTCCATATGGCGTTTTAACCAATGTTAATAATGGCGCCGATTTTAATAAACCGTCAGCACACCAAACCAAACTAAGAACTACCGGAAAAAACAACATTCTGTTTGACAGGCAATTGGATAGCATAGCTTACCACGTTGCCGTACAGTGTACGGGAAACATTAAAATTGAAAAGGAAAAAGAACATCGCTACATCCTATCGCCGGATAATAGCGGCGCCGCGGTTGAATATGAGTTTGATTTTTCGCAAACCAAGATAAACCACCCTATACCCTCGCTTCACCAAATAACCAAAGGCAGTATCACCCACTGGGAAAAATTTTGGAAAAGCGGCGGTGCTATTGATCTGTCAGCAAGTAAAGACCCACGTTGGTTTGAGTTGGAAAGAAGAATTGTGTTGTCACAATATGATATGGCTATTAATGCCTCGGGTAAATATCCCCCGCAGGAAACCGGGCTGGTTAGCAACAGCTGGTATGGGCGGGCGCATTATGAAATGTATTGGTGGCACGCCGCCCATTACGCTTTATGGAACAGGTGGCCCGAGTTGAATAATAGCCTGCATGTTTATGACGATAATTTAAAAAGCGCCATGAAGCGGGCACACCTGCAGGGCTATCTTGGGGCGCGCTGGCCCAAATGCCCCAACGTTTTTAACGGCGAAGAATGGCCCGACGACAAAAACCATGCATTCCTGGTATGGCAACAGCCGCATCCTATCTTCTTTGCCGAGCTGGATTACCAGGCACATCCAACGCTGGCTACTTTAAAGAAATGGGATAATGTTGTTGAGCAAACCGCGAATTTTTTAGCTACCTATGCGTTTTTTGACAAGACACGCAACCAATATGTGCTGGGCCCGCCTATACGTGTAGTTTCTGAAAACAATGATATTTTTACGACTGAGAACCCGGCATTTGATCTTTCATACTGGCGGTTTGGACTACAAACTGCACAACAGTGGCGCAAACGACTAAAGCTAAAACCAAACACAGCCTGGGATAAAGTATTAAAAAACCTCTCGCCCATCCCGGTAAAAGACAGCTTGTATGAGCAATGGGAAAACATAGAGGAACCCTGGACCAGGTTTAACTACGAGCATCCGGCGCTGATAGGAGTTTATGGGGTTTTGCCGGGCAATGGTGTCAATTTAGCTATCATGGAAAAAACTTATAGAAAAGTACAGGAAGTCTGGATCTGGGATAAATGCTGGGGTTGGGATTTCCCGATGATGGCGATGGGCGCCGCCAGGTTGGGCCACCCCGAAGACGCGGTCAAAATGCTTTTACACCCATCGCGTAAATTTGGTTTTGATGAACATGGCTTCGTTGGCGGCGGTAATCCATATCCGTACTTCCCATCAAATGGAGGCCTGCTATATGCTGTCGCCATGATGACTGCCGGCTGGAACGGCGATAAAAATGTACAGCAGCCCGGCTGGCCAAAAGACGGATCGTGGGTAGTTAAATGGGAAGGGTTGAGTAAAGCTTTATAAGCTTTTAATTTCTGCTACCTGATTAAGAAACCATTCAAAACAGTTGCTTACAGCGAATCCCGATAGGTAACCTTAAATGGTATTGCCAAATGGGCCTTCGTATTGTTCAAAGCCATTTCCGCGGCCTTTTCGCCCATCATTTTAAAGTCTGTTGATATGGTGGTGATGCCGTTAAGGATGATTTTTTTTAGTGGTGTTTCATTATAGGATATCACCCCTATGTCCTGCCCTACCTTTAGTTTATTGCTGATGATCTTTTCTACCAGTTCCACCAGATCATCTTCCATTAAATTAATATACACGGTACCCGGCAGTAAGGTTTCCTTATGCAGTTCATGGATAGTGGCATATTCAAAAGCATACTGCCGGCAAAAATTAACAAACCCTGTCAGGATCTCTTTAGAGTAATAACTGTTTTCCGGAAAGATGATCTTAAGCGTATTATATTTGCTTAACTGCGGCAACAGCTGGCTCAGAGCATCATAAATATCCTGTTCAAAGTTTTCATAAACGGCGCCAAAATCGCCGCTTATGTTTTCAAGCAGCTTGTCCATCAATATCAGTTTATCCTTGGGCAATTCGTTTATTACCGCTTTGGCGCTGCCGGCGTTCTCAATAAAATGTGGGATGATGATCAGTTTTGAATAATGATCGATATTGCCGGTCAGTAGTTTTTTAAAAAAATTGAAATTGTTGTTATAAATGTAAAAATCGATAGCCGCGTTACTGCCCAACACCTCGGCAAAAGCGTCATAAATGATCTTTTTATGGCTGCTTAGCTTGTTAAACAACAGCAGTACTTTAATAGGCTGATTAAATTGCGTGTTGCTTATAAAATATCCTTTACCCGCTACCGAGTTAATTACATTGTACTTTTTCAACTCTTTGTAAGCCCGCTCAATGGTATTGCGGGCAACTTCCAGGGCAATGCTCAAATCATTTATAGATGGTAAAATATCATCTTTTTCAACTTTGCCGTCCTCTATTCCACGCAATATGGAGTTGCAGATCTGCAGGTATTTCGGGGTGATGGAGTGCTCATCAATCTGAATAATTTTTAGATAATTTTTCATTCCGTTTACAGGACAGTAGGGGATAGTTAACTAAAATCATTTTTGTTAACTTGCCCTATCCAATTATACGTCCTTTTTTAATAAACGATGAAAAAAGTCTTCTTTTTATTTATTGCCCTGCTGGCGGGCGAGATTTGTATGGCACAAACCAAAGTGCAGCATTTACAAACTGAAAATTTACCAAACCCCATAAGTGTAGACGCAACCGCGCCGCGTTTTAGCTGGCAGCTGATTGCAGGCGATGCCCGTAACGTAATGCAAACCGCCTACGAGATAAAGGTCACCAACACTGCGAAAGGTGTTGTTTGGAGCACTGGAAAGGTCTTGACTGATCAGTCAATGTACGTCACTTACAAAGGGACCTCCTTAACATCCGGCCAAAAATATACCTGGCAGGTACGTGTTTGGGACAACAAAGGCAAAACATCCCAATGGAGCACAGCCACTTTCCAAATGGGCTTGTTATCGCCTGCCGACTGGAAAGCACAGTGGATTGCAGCCAGTGGTACAGAAGAACCAACCAGACCAAGTCCTTTATTTAGAAAAGGCTTTTCAGTAAACAAAAAAATTAAATCGGCAATGGCTTATATCACCTCGCACGGTTTGTACGAGGCGCATATTAACGGTCACCGTGTTGGCGACGAATACCTTACGCCGGGCTATACCAGCTATAACAAACGCCTTCAGTACCAGGCTTATGATGTTACTGGTTTACTGCAGCCGGGAACAAATGCGGTAGGCGCGTCATTAGGCAGCGGCTGGTACCGTGGCTTTTACGGCATTGGCGACAGACATGAAATTTACGGTAAAGACATTGCTTTACTATTACAGTTGGAGATTACTTATACCGATGGCACAAAAACCATAATTGGCACAGACGATAGCTGGAAGACATCAACCGGCGAGATCCGTTCGGCAGAGATCTACTTGGGGTCGGTTACAGATAACCGCCTGCAGCAAAAAGGCTGGTCATCACCAGGTTTTGATGATAAAAACTGGACCGGCGTGACCGTACAGAATTATCCAAAAAACAACCTGATAGCTACCATTAATGAGCCGGTAAAAAAACATGAAACTTTTAAAGCATTAAAAATATTCACTACGCCTAAAGGCGAAAAGGTAATTGACTTTGGACAAAACCTGGTAGGCTGGGTGAAGTTTAAAGTACATGGTAAGGCTGGCGATAAGATTGTGATCTCACACGCCGAGGTGATAGATAAAGCAGGTAATTTTTACACTGAGAATCTGCGTTCCGCAACTTCGCAAAATACTTTTATTTTAAAAGGCGATGGCGAAGAAACTTTCGAACCGCAGTTTACCTGGCAGGGATTTAGATTTATCAGGATTGAAGGTTATCCGGGCGATATTAAGCCGGAAGATTTTACAGCGATAGCTTTATACTCGGATATGCCGGCTACAGGCAGTTTTACGTGCTCAAATCCAATGATCAATCAATTACAACATAATATACAATGGGGACAGAAAGGCAACTTTCTGGATATCCCTACGGATTGCCCGCAACGCGATGAGCGTTTAGGCTGGACAGGCGACGCGCAGGTATTCTCGCGTACAGCCACTTATAACATGAACGCGCATAATTTTTTTGCCAAGTGGCTGAAAGATGTTGCGCTGGATCAATTTAGTGACGGCAGTGTACCCCATGTTATTCCGGATGCTTTTGATAATGGTCATCCCACAGGTGGTGGTGGCAGTGCCGGGTGGTCGGACGTAGCTACCATTGTTCCATGGAACATGTATTTGGCCTACGGCGATAAAGAGATTTTGGCTAACCAATATAACAGCATGAAGGCCTGGATTGGTTTTATGAAAAGCCGCAGCCATAACAATTTATGGAACGCCGGCGACCACTTTGGCGATTGGTTATTTTATACCCGTAATAATGACGTTGACGGTACATCGGCAATCACAAGCAAATATTTAATAGCGCAGTGTTTTTACGCTTATTCAACACAGTTGGTGATCAATACAGCAAAAGTGCTAGGCAAATCAGATGATGTAGCTACTTATACCAAGCTACTTGCTGATGTTAAATCAGCTTATTTAAGAGAGTACGTTACGCCTAACGGTTTGATCTCATCAGACACCCAAACAGCTTATGCGTTAGCATTACAGTTTGATATGCTGCCTGAGAACCTGCGCCAGCAAGCGGCTGCAAGATTAGCGGCAAACATTGGCCGTTATGGCAATCACCTAACCACGGGTTTCCTGGGCACACCATATTTATGCAGCGCGCTTAGCCGCTTTGGTTATTCGGACGTTGCCTTTAAACTTTTATTGCAAGACAGCTATCCATCATGGTTATACCCTGTAAAAATGGGCGCAACTACCATATGGGAACGGTGGGATGGCCAAAAAACCGACGGCACTTTTGAGGATGCGGGGATGAACTCGTTCAACCATTACGCTTACGGCGCCATTGGCGACTGGATGTATCGTACCGTTGCCGGCATTGATACTAAGGGCGACCAACCTGGTTACAAAGGCATCATCATCAAACCAACTATCGGCGGTAATTTAACTACCGTTGCAGCTGATTATGAAACACCTTATGGCAAAGCCAGCTCACACTGGAAAGCTGACAATGGCCAACTTACGCTTGACGTGGTAATTCCACCCAATACAACCGCTACCATTTATGTCCCTACAAAAGGCGACAACACAGTTACCGAAGGCGGTAAACCGGTTACAAAAGCGGCAACCCAAATAGAAGGGTACACTGCTGTAAACGTTGGTTCAGGTAATTATCATTTTAGTACATCATTGTAATAAATTAAGACATGGAAGTAATTTTCGGCGTAATTTTTCACTTTATCGGGGGTTTTGCCTCGGGTAGTTTTTATATCCCGTACAAAAAAGTTAAGGGCTGGGCCTGGGAGAGTTTCTGGATTGTTGGCGGTATTTTTTCGTGGCTTATCGTTCCGCCGTTAGCGGCTTACTTAACTGTTCCGCATTTTGTTGATATTATTAAAGCTACCAATGGCGGTATCCTGGGGTTAACTTACTTCTTCGGTTTATTATGGGGAATTGGCGGTTTAACTTACGGCCTGGGTGTGCGTTATTTAGGTGTTTCATTAGGCAGCACCATTATATTGGGCTTATGCTCGGTATTCGGCGCCTTAGTACCGGCGGTTTATTACGAATTTGCACCAAAAGCCGGTAAAGACAGCATAGGTATGTTGGCATCAAGCCACTGGGGACAGCTGGTATTGATAGGTATCCTGATCTGCGTTATCGGTATCGTGATCTGTGGCCGTGCAGGCACCTTAAAAGAGCGCGACCTGAACAAAGAAGGAGCTTTAGCCAATGAAAATAAAGATTACCGTTTTGGCATGGGTATTTTTGTTGCGATCGTATCGGGGGTATTGAGCGCTTGTTTCGCTTTCGGTATTGATGCCGGTGCAGGTATGGCAAATGCCGCGAACGCAGCCTGGCGGGAGGCTAACCACATTACAGACAGCGCAAATTTCCTGTATAAAAACAACGTTACTTATATCGTTATCCTATGGGGCGGCTTAACTACCAACTTTATCTGGTGTATGATATTAAACGCACGCAACAAAACGTTTGGGAACTATACAGACAGCAAAACACCGTTATTAAAAAACTATATCTTTTCGGCATTGGCCGGTACAACCTGGTTCCTGCAGTTCTTCTTTTACGGCATGGGCGAAAGTAAGCTGGGTAACGGCGCAAGCTCATGGATTCTGCACATGGCCTTTATTATTTTAGTAGCCAACATGTGGGGCATCGTTTTAAAAGAGTGGAAAACCGTTAGTAAAAAAGCGTTTGGTACCCTTGTTGTGGGTATTGCCACCATTATTATTTCGGTTATTATAGTAGGCTACGGCAATAACTTAAAAGATAAAGAAACACCGAAAACAGCAGCAATTCAAACAATTAAACAATAGTACGATCAACACAATTACAATGTCTATCAAAGAAACAAATTTTAAAAACGTAAGCTATTTATGGGACGATGCCGAAGCGGCAAAGTTAGCCGGTGACGAAGTAGCCTTACTGATATATCGTTCAAATTTATTGGGCGCCGATCTGCGGTTAACCAATTACGGCGGCGGCAATACGTCATGTAAAGCAATGGCAAAAGATCCGTTAACCGGGCAGGAGGTTGAAGTGATGTGGATCAAAGGCTCAGGTGGCGATATCGGCACATTGAAAAAAAGCGGCCTGGCCGCGTTATATGTTGAAAAACTGAGAAGCCTTAAAAATGTATACCGCGGTTTAGAGCACGAGGACGAAATGGTGGAGTTGTTTAACCACACCATTTATGATCTGGCTTCAAAGGCGCCATCAATCGATACTCCGCTGCACGGATTTTTACCATTTAAACATATTGACCACCTGCACCCCGATGCGGCTATTGCTATCGCGGCAGCAAAAGACGGCAAACAAATTACGGCCGACTTATTTAAAGGCAAAATTGGCTGGGTTGAATGGCAAAAACCGGGCTTTGATCTGGGCCTGCAATTAAAGGCATGTCTGGATGCTAACCCCGGTATCCGGGGTATTATGCTGGGCTCACACGGTTTATTTACCTGGGGTGATACCGCTTATGAAAGCTATGTTAATACCCTGGAGGTAATTGAGCAATGCGCCGAATACCTGGAGCAGAACTATGGAAAAAAAGGGCCAATATTTGGCGGTGCCAAAATACAAAGCCTTGATGAAGCAGGCCGTAAAAAGCAAGCTGTTGCTTTGGCCCCTATCCTGCGCGGCTTTTGCTCATCCAAACAAAACATGATTGGCCACTTTACTGATGATGCCCGTGTGTTAGAGTTTACCAACTCAAATGATCTGGACAGATTGGCACCACTAGGTACCAGCTGCCCTGACCATTTTTTACGCACCAAGATCAGCCCGCTGGTATTAGCGCTGGATAAAGGTGAAGACCTGAGCGATGTTAAGGAGCTTAAGGCCCGCCTTGCCCCTGCGTTTGATGCTTACCGCGCCATGTATACCGATTATTACAACACCTGCAAGCATTCAAACAGCCCGGCTATTCGTGATGCTAACCCGGTTGTTATTTTATATCCGGGTGTGGGGATGTTCACATTCGCTAAGGACAAACAAACAGCACGCGTTGCGGCCGAATTTTATATCAATGCCATCAACGTAATGAAGGGCTCAGAAGCTATTTCTGAGTATACCTCATTACCGCGCCAGGAAGCATTCAATATTGAGTACTGGTTGTTAGAAGAAGCTAAATTACAGCGGATGCCTAAGCCTAAAGCTTTAACCGGCCGTGTGGCTTTGGTTACCGGTAGTGCGGGCGGTATCGGCAAGGCTATCGCCAAGAAATTCGCTGATGAAGGTGCCTGCGTAATACTAAATGATATGAATGCCGAACGCCTGGAAGGAGCCGGTGAAGAGTTTAAAAAATTATTCGGTAAAGACGCCTATACCACAGCTGTCCTTGACGTTACCAGGGCAGATCAAATTTCCGACGCCGTGGCAGAAGCTATTCTGGCTTTTGGCGGGGTTGATCTGGTCGTTAATAATGCTGGCTTGTCTATTTCAAAAACTATTGGCGACCATACCGAAAAAGACTGGGACCTGTTATATGATGTATTGGTAAAGGGCCAGTTCCTGGTAACACAAGCCGCCAGCACAGTTATGCAAAAACAAGATATCGGCGGCGATATCATTAATATCGTAAGTAAAAACGCTTTGGTAAGCGGGCCAAATAATGCCGGTTATGGTAGCGCCAAAGCCGCTCAGTTACACCTAAGCAGGCTAAATGCTGCAGAATTAGGGCCCGACAAGATCCGTGTTAATGTGGTAAATCCCGACGCTGTAATTAGCGACAGTAATATCTGGGCCGGTGGCTGGGCCGAAGGCCGTGCTAAAGCATACGGTGTAACCGTTGCTGAATTACCTGCATATTACGCTAAGCGCACTTTATTAAATGAAGTTATTCTGCCTGATGATATTGCTAATGCCTGCTTTGCTTTTGCCGGCGGTTTATTGAGCAAGTCAACAGGAAACGTTTTAAATGTTGACGGCGGTGTTGCCGCTGCCTTTGTAAGATAAAGCCCATTATGGAACAACATAAAATTGATGAGTTTAATCATCAGCATATAAAAGATCATCAGCGCAAATTTAATTTTGTTGCCGAGGATGTAAACAAACTGGATGATGTGCTGCAAAAACTGCAGGCATTTAATATTGCCATACCAAGCTGGGCCTTAGGCACCGGCGGCACACGTTTTGGCCGTTTCTCTGGCGGTGGCGAGCCGCGTAACCTGGAAGAAAAGATCAGTGATGTGGGTATGATCCATGCCCTAAACCGTTCAAGTAATTCTATCTCCCTGCACATTCCCTGGGATATCCCGGAAAATGCTACAGCTATAAAAGCCCACGCGGCACAATACGGCTTGCATTTTGACGCGGTAAACTCAAATACCTTTCAGGATCAAAAAGATGCTAAGCTGAGCTATAAATTTGGCTCTCTACATCATACCGATAAAGCGGTACGCGATCAGGCTATTGCTCACAATATTGAAGTGATAAAATACGGGGTTGAGCTGGGTTCAAACGCGTTGTCGGTTTGGTTGTCAGATGGGTCAAACTTTCCCGGACAGTTAAATTTCCGCAAGGCGTTCCAAAATACTTTAGACAGCCTGCAACAAATTTATGCCGCGCTGCCTGATGATTGGAAAGTATGGATAGAGTACAAACCATTTGAGCCAAACTTTTACTCGACTACTATTGCTGATTGGGGCCAATCGTACCTGTTAGCTTCTAAATTGGGTAAAAAAGCCTTGACGCTGGTTGATTTAGGCCACCATCTGCCAAATACCAACATAGAACAAATAGTTTCTTTATTGCTGATGGAACAAAAGCTGGCCGGTTTCCACTTTAATGATTCAAAATACGGTGATGACGACCTTACTGTGGGCAGCATTAATCCATACCAACTGTTTCTGATATTTAATGAGCTGGTTGAAGGTATGGATGCGCGTGGCTTAAATCACGCTACTGGCATAGGCTGGATGATCGATGCATCGCACAACGTAAAAGATCCTATCGAGGACCTGATCCAATCGGTAGAGGCTATTAAAATGGCTTATGCGCAGGCTTTATTGGTGGATACCAAAGCTTTGGTTGATGCTCAGCAAAACAATGATGTGGCCAAAGCGCAAGAGATATTACAAGCTGCTTACCGCACCGATGTAAGGCCGCTGCTTTCCGAAGCGCGTTTACGCGCAGGCGGTGCGCTTAGCCCAATAACGTTATATCGCGAACAGGGCGTACGCGACAGTTTGATTAAACAGCGTGGTGCGAAAACCGTAGCAACCGGGTTATAATATGAAACCTGTACCAGTTATTGCAGTTTTTGATGTAGGCAAGACCAACAAAAAGCTTTTTCTTTTTGATGAAAGCTATAATATTGTTTTTGAACGTTCGGCCAGGTTTAATGAAATTACCGATGAAGACGGCTTTCCCTGCGAAAACCTGGAGGCGCTGAGGCTTTCCGTATTTGATTCGCTAACTGAAGGTGGCCGCCTGAAACAGTTTGATCTGAAAGCGGTCAACTTCTCTGCCTACGGCGCAAGCTTCGTATGTCTGGATAACGACGGTAAAGCAATGGCGCCGCTATATAATTACCTTAAGCCCTATCCCGAAGATATCAAAAAGCAATTTTATGACACTTATGGCGACGAGGCCGATATCGCCTTTAAAACAGCATCGCCGGCTTTGGGCAGTTTAAATTCGGGGTTACAGTTATACCGCATTAAATACCAGCAGCCCGAATTATTTAAACGGATAAAATATGCGCTGCATTTGCCACAATATTTAAGCTATCTGGTAAGCGGTCAACCGTTTTCTGACCTCACCAGCATAGGCTGCCATACCGCTTTATGGGATTTTGAAAAGAACGATTATCACGATTGGGTTAAAAAGGAAGGCATTGCGGATATCCTGGCTCCAATAGCTGCCGCGGATAAGGTTGTTGCGCCGGCAATTAGTAACAGCAATTATAAAGTAGGCATTGGATTACATGATAGCTCAGCGGCGCTGATCCCTTATCTGGCCAGTTTTCATGAACCTTTTATTTTGCTCTCCACCGGCACCTGGTCAATCAGCTTAAATCCCTTCGATCAATCACCGTTAACGACCGAGGAGTTACAACATGATTGTTTGAATTACATTCAATATAAAGGCAAACCGGTTAAAGCCTCTAGGTTATTTAGCGGCCATGAGTATGACCAGGGGATTAAGAAAATTGCAGAAGAGTTTGGGCACGATGTTATCAAATACCGCAATATCCCTTATGACACTAATGTATCAGAACCTGATGTGGTTGCTTACTATAAGCTGGTTCATGAGCTGATAGACAAACAGAAGATATCAACCCAATATGTTTTAAAAGACACGCCGGTAAAACGCATTTTTGTAGATGGGGGCTTTAGTAAAAACTCGGTATTTATGCATTTGCTGGCAGCGGCCTTCCCGCAGTTAGAGGTTTATGCCGCGTCAATGGCGCAGGCAACGGCTATGGGTACCGCACTTGCGATCCATAAATGCTGGAACACCAGGCCAATACCAAATGACCTGATCAATCTTAAATATTACTCGACCGTAAAATCTAAAAGCTATTAACAACCGTTATCTGATCAGCTCTTTCAGACTGATCATTTGAAAGGCAATACCTTCATTGGCTTTAAGTTTGCCTGCCTCATAAAGGCAGGCAACTTGCTTTTTATAGATTGCGATATCACTATAAGCTGACGGACCGGGATAAATCACCTGTTTTTTTGGCCAGGTATGCCCGTCGTCAAAGCTGGCGCGCAAAGTTATATTGGCCCGTGACGTGGTACTTGCCGGGTTTATAAACAATAATATCGACTTTTTCCGGGAGAGTGCATAGTTCAATAAACTCCCCTGGCATACTGGCTCAATCAGGGTAGTGTCTGTCTGCACATCACCCCAATTTTGGCCGCCATCGGCACTTATAGCGGTGAGCCTTGTTCTATGCCGCCTGTCCGCATTGCGGATATTAAGCATCAGGTTTCCGTTATTAAGTTCGGCAACTGTTACTTCGTTGGTTTTATCCTGCGGAGTATTGTTACCCAGCTTCCAGCTTGCGCCGTGATCGTCCGAATAAATAATATGTACAAAATTTTTATGCGTGGCCGCCTCAACGTGGTTTACGGGCACTACCAGTCGCCCTTTAAATTTACCGTTACTTAGCTGCAGGCCATGGCACGGGCCTGTTGCATACCAGGTCCAGTCAGGCAACTTAACATCGTTGGTAATCTCTTTAGCGGCCGACCATGACCGGCCGTCATTATCTGACGATAATACAAAAACCCGGCGGGTATCTTTCCCGGTTTGTGCCTGGATTTGTTTTTCATGGTCTGTGCCCAGGTTCCAGGTACTTAAAAGCCAAATAGTCCCGGTGGTCACGTCCTGCACAGGCACGGGATTACCACAAGTATTGGTTGAGTCGCTCCATACAACCTGCAGGTTGCTCCAGGTTTTGCCACCATCGGCTGATCTTTTTAATACCAGGTCGATATCGCCCGAGTCGCCGCAATCCTGTTTTCGCCCTTCAGCAAAAGCCAGCAACGTGCCGTTTTTAGTAGTGATTAACGCCGGGATCCGGAAACAACTATAGCCGTTATCGCCGGGTTTATAAATATAATTCAGCACTGCTGATTGCACGGGCATGGCTTCCGCGCTCCATGAAATAAAAAAAAATGCGATTATTAGTATAACCGATGAGGTCCACCAGATCTTTAAATGTGCTTTCATTTTATTACTTATAATATAAAGATAATGGCAGTCACTATTAATACAAGTTATAAAACTTATTGCAGTTTAGCGAAACGCCTGCGGATTGGGATAATTGTCGCTTTGATCCTCGGCAACATTATCCAGGCACTTAAAATCTTTTTCTATTAACAGGAACAGGTCATTGTCCTGCCCTTCAAAACCTACGCGTTCGGTTTGCGCCCATTCAATAGCCATTGCAACAGGTATAGTCAACAGGATTTTATTATTGTTAAATGATGCCTTCAAACCATCGTCACCGCCGCGCTGTAAAGCATAAATTAAACATGGGCCGCCAAAATTGGTGATCTCTTCCAGATAGCCCTCTTTGCTAAATTGTTCCACGTCCCGTTTAGTTAGCCGGTACCGTAACGAATTGCCTTTTATTCTAATTTTCATAACGATTTTTAAATAGCCAGGTTGGTTACTGCACCTATAATAATAATTGCCGGGTAAGTTAGCTGCTTGCTATCGGCCAAGGCTACCAGATCTTTTACCGCACCTCTTACTGATTTTTGATTTGGTGTTGACGCATGCTGTATAATTGCCGCCGGTATATCGCCATGTCCGGCATCGGTATACGCAGCAGCTATTGACGCCAGTTGTTTCATCCCCATATATATTACAACCGTAGCGTTGCTTTGCATCGCCAAGCGCAGATCGCCTGAAAGTGTGCCGTCTTTTTTAGTACCGGTAACCACCCATATACCTTCGCTTATAGCGCGATGGGTGAGCGGGATATCTTCTAATCCAGACGCTTGCATACTGGTAATCCCGGGTATAAAGAATGTTTTAATGCCTTGTTCACGTGCAAACATGATCTCCTCAAAACCGCGCCCAAATATAAACGGATCACCTCCTTTTAACCTAACTACGCTGCCCTTACTAAAAGCAAAGTGTTTTATTAAAGAGTGTATCTCCTCCTGCGGGGTATATTTACCATAGGGTTGTTTACCAACATATATCTGTTCACAATCGGGTGGTGTTAAATCTAACAACGCCCTGTTTGCTAAATTATCATAAAGAACCACTTTAGCTTGCTGCAAAAGTTTATACCCTTTAACCGTAATTAACTCCGGATCGCCGGGACCCGCTCCTAAAACATATAATTCTGGTTGTGAAGGCATATTTTTTATAATTTTTAGTGATTTGTTAAAAAACACTCGTTATAAAAGCCATAAATGGCAAATTTTTCAATTAGAATTAACTTTATTATTAAAATATTTAATTAATTCTGATATAAATCATGTAAATCGGCATTATTTTTATATCAACAACATAAATTACATGACTAAAATAACAATAATTATTTGATTTTATTATTTTTTTGTTTAAACTTGCTATTGTAAATGCAATATAGGTCGCACTTTAATTGAATTTACTTAATAAAAACGCTTTAACAAACAAAAACGTCATGATAAAACCTACCATTATAGTAGTTGGCAATGGCATGGTTGGATACAAGTTTTGTGAAAAACTTGTATCCAAATCGTCAGGGTTCAACATCATCGTATTTGGCGAAGAGCCACGCCAGGCTTATGACCGTGTACATTTGAGTGAGTATTTTAATGGCAAAACAGCAGCCGATCTCTCGATGTCAACCCGATCATGGTATGACAAGCAGGGCATCATGCTGCATCTCGGCGATCCGATACAAGAGATAAACCGTACCACTAAAACCGTACACTCCCTATTAGGCATTACCATACAATATGATTACTTGGTTTTAGCCACTGGCTCATCGGCCTTTGTTCCGGATATCCCTGGTATTGAAAAAGACGGCGTTTTTGTTTACCGGACTATCGAAGATCTTGAACTAATAAAAGCCTACGCTACCAACGCAAAAACCGGCGCGGTAATGGGCGGCGGCCTGCTGGGCCTGGAAGCCGCCAAGGCGCTAATTGACCTGGGCATTGAAGACACCCATGTAATTGAATTTGCACCAAGGTTAATGCCGCGGCAGATAGATTCTGCGGGTAGCGCCATGCTGCAATCTAAATTGAAAGAGCTTGGGTTAAATATCCATTTAAATAAAAGCACATCATACATCGGCGGCAATCATAAGGCAGAAGCTCTGCACTTTAATGATGAAAGCGTTTTACCTATTGATATGCTGGTTATCTCTGCAGGCATCCGCCCCCGCGATGAGGTGGCGAAACTTGCAGGGCTGCAGGTTGGAACCCGGGGCGGCATTGTAGTTAACGATAAAATGCAAACCAGTGATGAATGCATTTTTGCCATTGGCGAATGTGCCCTATATGATGGTATGATCTACGGCCTGGTTGCTCCGGGTTATGAAATGGCAGATATCGCGGTATCGCAACTAACGGGTGGCAGTAAGTTGTTTTACAGTTATGACATGAGCACCAAACTTAAGCTGATTGGTGTTGATGTGGCCAGTTTTGGCGATGCCTTTGTTACCGAGCCCGATTGCCGGACCATTGTTTTTGAAGATACCCACAAAGGTATATACAAACGCATTAATATAACTACCGATGGCAAGTACCTGTTAGGGGGTATTTTAATTGGCGATGCCGATGCTTATAATATATTACTGCAAACCGTCAACAATAAACTTGTGCTTCCGCCCAACCCGGAAGATTTGATACTGGGCTCAAGAGGCGGCCTGGAAACCGAAGGCGCCGGTATAATGAATTTGCCTGATGATGCGCTGATCTGTTCATGCGAAGCTGTTGACAAAGCGGCTATCTGCTCATCGGTAACAAATCTGGGGATTACTGATATTGACGGGATGAAAAAATGCACCAGGGCCGGTACCGGCTGCGGAGGCTGCGTTCCGTTGGTTAAGGATTTAATAGCCGGCACCATGAAGGCCAATGGCCAATATGTTAAAAACGTACTATGCGAGCATTTTGATTATTCTCGCCAGGAATTATTTGACCTGGTGAAGATCAATAACCTAAAAAACTACGACCTGGTGCTTGATCATTTCGGCAAGGGCGATGGTTGCGAAACCTGCAAGCCCGCCGTAGCCAGCATATTGTCAAGTTTATGGAACGACGTTATTGTTAAACAAGATACCATACAGGACAGCAACGACCGCTTTTTGGCGAACATCCAAAAAGGCGGGACGTATTCAGTAGTTCCGCGTATACCCGGCGGGGAGATTACACCGGATAAATTAATTGTACTGGGCCAGGTTGCCAAACAATATGGGTTATATACCAAAATTACCGGTGGCCAACGGATTGATCTGTTTGGCGCACATTTAAATGATCTGCCGGCAATCTGGGAGGAATTAATAGATGCTGGCTTTGAAAGCGGCCATGCCTATGGCAAAGCCCTGCGTACCGTAAAAAGCTGCGTTGGCAGCACCTGGTGTCGTTTTGGATTGCATGACAGCGTATCTTTTGCTATTGAAATTGAAGACAGATATAAGGGCATACGCGCCCCACATAAATTGAAAGGCGGCGTAAGCGGCTGTATCCGCGAATGCGCGGAAGCAAAATCAAAAGACTTCGGTGTGATTGCAACAGAAAAGGGATGGAACTTATATGTATGCGGAAATGGCGGATCAAAGCCCCAGCATGCCGAATTGTTCGCGACAGATATAGACAAGGAAACCCTGGTTAAATACCTCGACAGATTCCTGATGTTTTACATTAAGACAGCCGAGCCCTTATCGCGCACCGCAACCTGGCTTAACAAGATGGATGGAGGACTGGCTTATCTGAAAAATGTGGTGATCAATGACAGCCTGGGCATATGTGCACAACTGGAGGAAGAAATGCAGGCGCTGGTAAACACCTACCATTGCGAATGGAAAGAGGTTATTGAAGACCCCGCATTACGTAAACGCTTTACCCACTTTGTAAACGCGCCCCGTGAAAAAGACCCTACAGTACAATTTGAGCCAATGCGAGAGCAGGTAAAGGCAAAATGGTAATTACTAATTAATAAGACAACAAATGGAAACATTAATAGATAACTGGGTATTGGCTTGTCTTGTTGACGACGTACCTGAAAATGGGGGTGCCTGCGTAAAATTAGGCGACGAACAAATTGCGGTTTTTAACTTCACCCGCCGGGGCGAGTGGTTTGCAACCCAAAATTTATGTCCTCACAAACAACAGATGGTATTATCAAGAGGGATGATCGGCAGTACCGGCGAAAGCTGTGAGCCCAAAGTTGCCTGCCCTTTTCATAAAAACACTTTTTCGCTGTTAAGCGGGCAGTGCTTAACCAACGAAGAACTTTCAATTAAAACGTACGGGGTAAGAATTGAGGACGGAAAAGTATTTATAAGCCTTTAAGCTATATCTTCCGTCAGCTTTAAAAGTTTATTGTAGTTTGCGATGGAAATACTTTTACCCGAGAGCACCAGCAGGCCGTCCTGTATCAATTCGTTGATCACCCTGAACACCGTCTCATAGGTAGCGCCAGAGAAGGATGCCAGGTCCTGACGACTTAGTTCAATATTAATAAAGCCTTCGGGCGTCAAGCCGAACTGATCTTTCAATATAATTAATGCTTCGGCAACGCGCCCTTTTACCGGCATATGTGCCAGGTTGCGCATCTTTCTTTCAGATATACGTAAATCCTGCGCCATGAACATCAACAGGTCATAAGTAAAATTGGTATTTACTTTTAAGGTAGCATCAAAAAACTCCATATCAACATAACTCACCACCCCCGCCTGCACAGCTGTTGCCGATATTGAATAAATACCGTCACCACCTAAGGCCCTGTGTCCAAATATTAATCCCTCGCTGGCAAATCTTAAAATCAGCTCTTTGTCTGCACCCCAGCGTTTGTGAACTTTCACAATTCCGCTTTTTACAAAAAAAATACCCTTTACCGGGTCGCCTTCTCTAAAAATAACCTCGCCTTTTTTTACTTTGTAGTTTTTTTTATGAGCTAAAATCGCCGGGATCCACTCCTTTAAACAGTTTTGGCATAAAAAACAGTTTTTTTCATCCTCAATTATGGTCACTTTCTTCATTTTAACAAATAAAATCAGTTAATAATACAATATTAGTCAATTTAAGGGTGATTTACATCATACATTTTCAATCGTTTTTTAAATTCACGCCGTTTTTTGATTGTATTTGCCATATTTATTTATCTATTATTGAATTTTTTGTCAAAATTTTACAATTTATTTTTATAAAAATCATATTAAAGGGATTTTATGCGGCTATATATTTAAGCATTTCACAAAAAAATAAATATTCGATTATATATATCATAAAAATCACTCAAAATATATCCATTTTATCAAAAACTACATGAAATTGAATATATTTAGCATAATAAATCAGCAAATATTTATAAAAAGACAATACATGAAAAAAAACAACTAAAAAAATAACAAAAAAGCCTTGCAGGGAGGTCGCATTCCCAAACAAGGCCAAATAGTTTTTATAGCTTTAACAAACCAAAAACTAATCAAATGTATAAAAATGTACTTAAAAAGCTCCGGCTATTTACAACAATTGTAATTTTATTTGTCTGTCTGTGCTTTAGCGCCAAAGCACAGCTCTCGCTGACAGGTCAACTGCGTACCCGCGGAGAATTGCGCGACGGATACGGCACCCTCGAAGCAATTGGCAGTAAAGATGCCGCCTTTATTGCGCAGCGCACAAGGCTTACTTTTAACTATAAGTCGAGCCATCTGATTTTTCAAACCTCTATTCAGGATGTTAGACTATGGGGCCAGGATGCCTCTACTATAACACCAGCCGATGGGTCTAAACTTGCTATTCATGAGGCATGGGCCGAAATTATTTTATCTAATAAAAAAGATACTGCTTTTAAAGTATCGCCGTTTGATTATTTTGCTGTAAAAGTCGGTCGACAGGAATTGGTATATGATGATGAACGTCTGTTAGGCGCATCAGACTGGCTGAGCCAGGCGAGACGTCACGATGCCATCGTATTTAAGTTGCTGCAAAAGGGCTGGCAGATAGACCTGGGTGTGGCCTTTAATCAAAACACCGACGCCATAAACTATAACGGCACCTATTATACCCCTGCCAATGTACCTGCGACCGTAAAAGACAGTAAGGGGAATTTAGTGAATACCCCTGCAGGTTTCATCCCGCTGATCAATTCATCAGGCATTAGCGCAAAGAACGGATCGCCGGCATTCCTTAACCCCCCGGGCAGCAATGCACTCAATCAAAATTATAAAGCACTTCAATATTTATATGCCGCAAAAAAGTTTGGCAAAACCAAAGTATCAGGACTGTTCCTGGCTGACCAGTTTGGTAAATATATACTAGATTCTGTAAAAAACACCTCAGGCACCGACGTTGGCTATGTATATGGCAAGCGGTTTAACCAGGCCGGGGTAAACACCCGCTATACTACCGGCCTGCTGGTTAACCCGGTTTTTGGCGATAAAAATCAATGGGCCTTTAATGGCGGCTATTACTACCAGGGCGGGCACGATAAAGACGGACTTAAGTTAAACGCTTATACTTATACCCTGGCGCTATCTTACAAATCAAGCCGGCTTGCTTACACCGGCGGACTGGATGTACTATCAGGCAATGACGCCTTTTCAACATCGGCAGAAAATCATCGTTTTGATCCGTTATATGGCAGCCCACATAAGTTCTGGGGATATATGGATTATTTCTATGCTTCAAGCGGCTCACCGCTGGGAGGGCTGATCGACCCTTACCTCAAATTAAAATATACATCAGCTAACAACAGACTGACAACAGAACTTGCCGGCCATTATTTTTCTTTGGCCGATAATCAAAAAGATATAAACGGCGCTGCTGTCGGCAAACACCTCGGCACCGAGCTTGACTTTACCGCGGGCTATAAACTTAATAAGTTTACCGGTGTTGACGTCGGCTTATCTTATATGGCCGCTACAGCCAGCATGGAATATGCCAAAAACATCACCCCGTTAACTGCCCGCCTGAAACCTGTTTGGGCCTTTTTGCAGATCAATATCAAACCAGAATTCTTAAACAAATAATTATTCACCGGACATGAAACATCAACTTACTAAACTCAACATATTATCTTTAAAAGGGGTGCAAATGCGCACGTTCCATACCACCTGGCTAATGTTCTTTGTATGTTTCTTTGGCTGGTTTGGCCTGGCGCCGTTAATGCCTACTATCCGCGCCGAACTGCATTTAACCAAAGCGCAGGTTGGCAATACCATTATTGCATCTGTAGCCGCTACCATAATTGCACGCCTTTTAATAGGCAAGCTCTGTGATACCTGGGGACCCCGGAAAACCGCGGTTAGGTTATTGTTGATGGGGTCATTGCCGGTGTTTTTTGTGGGATTGGCACATGATTATACTTCGTTCCTGTTATTCAGGCTGGCTATTGGTGTTATAGGCGCATCATTTGTTATTACCCAGTTCCATACCTCAATGATGTTTGCCCCTAATATAAAAGGCACCGCGAATGCGGTAACAGGCGGCTGGGGCAACCTGGGTGGTGGGGTAACCAATATGGTTATGCCGTTAATATTCGCCGCTATAGTTAGCTTCGGCTACACCAAAGCGGAAGCCTGGCGTTACGCCATGATCGTTCCGGGTGTGATGATGCTGATCATTGCTTTTTTGTATTCTAAATATACAAAAGACACTCCTGAAGGCAACTACGATGAGACAGGTCATAAACAAAAACGCACGAAAACAGACTGGAGTATTTTGGCCGACTGGCGCATCTGGGCGCTAACCCTGGCTTATGCCATGTGTTTTGGGATGGAACTGACTTTTGACAACGTGGCATCCTTGCACTTTGTAGATACTTTTCATTTAAGCCAAAGCGCGGCAGGTTTTTGGGCCGGCATATTTGGCTTTATGAACCTATTTGCCCGCGCATTGGGCGGTATAGCATCTGATAAAGTGGGCAAGAAATTTGGTATGCGCGGCAAAGGCTTATTGCTTGCCGGTGTACTGCTGTTAGAGGGCTTTGGATTAATACTTTTTGCGCAATCAGGCTCTTTAATGATCGCCATTATGTCCATGCTGACGTTTGCCTTGTTCCTTAAAATGTCTAATGGCGCCACTTATGGCATTGTGCCTTTTGTTAACGCAAAAAATGTGGGCCTGGTAAGCGGCATTGTAGGCGCGGGTGGCAACCTGGGCGGTATGTTGTTTGGTTTCCTGTTTAAGTCAACCTCGGTTACCTATGTACAGGCGTTTACCTATATAGGTTATACGGTAATTGTGGTATCTGTTATTGTGTTAATAACCCGGTTTCAAAATCAAACCGTTACTGAGGAGCAATTAGCGGAAAGCAAACTGGCAGGCGCCGCATAAGTTTTAGCATGTCAAAATCAAGGCACACCACCAACCAACTAAGTACTACCTGCTGTTATTGCGGGGTTGGTTGCGGTGTGCTTTTAAATAAAGAAAAGAATGGCTCGGTTAGTTTAGCCGGCGACAAAGACCACCCGGTAAATAAGGGCGCACTGTGCAGCAAAGGCATGAATCTGCATCATACCGTAAATGATAAAACTGATCGCCTGCTATACCCTCAGATGCGATACAGTAAAAGCATGCCCATGCAGCGGGTTAGCTGGGATAGCGCCTTAGACCGTGCCGCCGCGGTGTTTAAAACTTTTATTAACAAATACGGGCCTGATTCTGTCGCTTTTTATGCTTCGGGCCAATGCCTTACCGAAGAGTATTACGTTATCAATAAACTCATGAAAGGGTTTATTGGCAGCAATAATATTGATACCAATTCGAGGCTATGTATGAGCAGCGCTGTTGCCGCCTATAAGCTGGCACTTGGCGAAGACAGTGTCCCGCTTTGCTATGACGATATTGAACTGGCTGATTGCTTTTACGTAACCGGTGCAAACCCGGCCTGGTGCCACCCCATCTTATGGCGCCGGGTAGAGGCGCACAAGGCCGCCAATCCGCAGGTAAAAATAATTGTTGTTGATCCCCGCGCTACTGATACCTGTAGCATTGCCGATCTGCATTTGCAGCTCAATCCCGGTACAGACGTCACGCTCAACCATGCCATCGGGCGGGTGCTGATAGAGAATGGCGATATAGACCTTGATTTTGTAACCAACCATGCCGAAGGTTTTGAGGCATACAGCAAACTGGTTTTTGAAAGAACTGTCTGCGAATCGGCTTTGATCTGTGGTGTCAGTGAAGCTGATATCCGCCTTGCGGCAAAATATATCGGCGAAGCAAAAGGCTATATTTCAATGTGGACCATGGGCCTTAACCAAAGTGCCATCGGCGTAAATAAAAATTTAAGCCTCATAAATTTGAACCTGATAACCGGGCATATCGGTAAGCCTGGTTCAGGTCCATTATCATTAACCGGTCAGCCAAACGCCATGGGCGGGCGCGAAGTTGGTGGATTGGCAAACCTGCTTCCCGCTCACCGGGATCTGGGTAATGCCCTGCACCGTGAAGAGGTGGAGAAATTTTGGGGCGGCACCCATATCAATCCTAAGCCCGGCCTTTCGGCAACAGAAATGTTTGAGGCATTGAACGATGGCCGCTTAAAAGCGATTTGGATATTGTGTACCAATCCTTTAACCAGCATGCCTAATGTACGTTTGGTTGAAGAGGCCCTAAAAAAAGCCAAATTTGTGGTGGTGCAGGAGATCACCAATAAATCAGAAAGTTTAGCTTTTGCTGATGTGATATTACCCGCCGCAGCCTGGGCAGAGAAGGAAGGAACGATGACCAACTCAGAACGGCGCATAAGTTATCTCAACAAAGTACTTGACGCACCGGGCGAAGCTTTGCCTGATGCCGAGATCATTTGTCGCTTTGCGCAAAAAATGGGCTATAAAGGCTTTGATTTTGAAAATGCTGCCGCCATTTATAATGAGCACGTACGCCTCACGACTAAAACCAATATTGATATCAGCGGCTTAAGCTATGAGATCTTAAAAGAGCGCAAAACAGTACAATGGCCCTATAAAAAGAAAACATCAGGCGCGGGCACAGCGCGCCTGTTTACCGATAAGAAGTTCCATACACCGTCGCAAAAGGCCATTATCCACCCGGTGGCAGATAGCCTGACCAGCGAAATGCCTGATCAGGATTTTCCTTTTATCCTGACTACCGGCCGCATCCGCGATCAATGGCATACCATGAGCAAAACCGGGAAGGTAAATAAGCTTAATCAGCATTACCCCCAATCATTTTTAGAGATTCATCCGGCGGACGCCGAAACGCTGCGCATAAACGAGGGCGACGTTACCGTAATAACTTCAAAACGGGGATCGGTACAGGTAAAAGCCAAAATATCAGCCCGGATAAAACAAGGTGTGGTATTTTTACCGATGCATTGGGGCAAAATACTGGGCAGCGATCTTAACCGCGCAAACAACCTCACCAGCGACAAGGTGGACCCTATATCGAAAGAGCCCGACTTTAAGTTTTGCGCCGTGCAGGTGGCTAAATTTAAAAAGCCTTTTCAGCGTATTGTGGTTATCGGCGCAGGTGCCGGGGCATACGGCTTTGTAAAGTCATACCGCGAATTAAATGGCGAAGACGAGATCACCATCTTCAGTAAAGAGAATTACCCGTTCTACAACCGGGTTATGCTGCCCGACTATATCAGTGGCGAACAGCAGTGGGAGCAACTGGTTAAAATGAAGGATGAAGAAGAACCCGAATATAAAATTAACCTGTTACGGGGTATCAGTATTGAGCGGATTGACCGCGCTAATAAAATCGTAGTTGATTCGCGGGGTGTGAAAACCAGCTATGATGTTTTGTTGATTGCCACGGGCAGCAGGGCGGCCGTTCCGCGGAACGTCCCCACGCTCCCGGGTATCTTTACCATGCGTAACCGGAATGATGCCGATAGTTTTAAAAAGCATGTGCCTGCAAACGGGCATGTGGTTATTGTGGGAGGCGGCCTGCTGGGCCTGGAAATGGCGGCTTCATTACGCGAAATTGGGATCAGGATCACCATTATACAGCGTACTTCCAGATTTTTAAACCGCCAGCTGGATGCATTGGGCAGCCAGCTTCTACACGAAGAAATGGCCGACCAGGGTTGTGATATTTATTATGACGACGAAATTCAGCTTTTTTACGGCCGCTCAAAACTAACCGGTATCGGCTTAAAAAGCGGGCGCAAAATTAACTGCGATGCCATGATACTGGCTATTGGCACCAGCCCTAATTTTGAAATAGCCAAAGAATGCGGGCTGGAATGCCGTCGGGGGGTGATTGTAAACGAGCGCCTGCAGACCAGCGACCCAAACATTTACGCCATTGGCGAAATAGCCGAGTTTAACGGCACCCTTTACGGTATTACCGCCGCCGCCGAGCAGCAGGCACAGGTAGTTGCCGCTTATATGAATGGGGATATAGCCAGTTATTATAAAGGCAGCCTGTTTATGAATATCATTAAGATTCACGGGTTTGATTTATGCAGCATAGGCTTACCCGAGTGCCCGGATGACGCCAATTATGAAGAAGTGGTATTTACAGACAAGGCCAAGCGCTACTATAAAAAATGCATCATCCACCAGGACAGATTGGTGGGCGCAATACTGATTGGCGACAAAAGTGAATTCCTGGAGTTTCGCGACCTGATTGCCAACCAAACTGAGCTGAGCGAAAAACGCCTGCAACTGCTGCGTAGCGGTAACAAAGCCGACCCTGTATTGGGCAAACTGGTTTGCAGCTGCAACAATGTCGGCACAGAAAATATCCGCAGGAAGATAGAAGACGGCTGTCAAAACATGAACGATCTGTGCGCCACAACGGGGGCGGGTACCGGCTGCGGATCATGCCGGCCGGAAGTTAAACGTTTACTTGACGAAGCATTAGAAAACCTGACAATGGCTAAAGCGGTTTAACTATGGAACATTTGATAAAAATAAACCTGCCCGGTGGCTTTATATCAGCGGGTGACCTTTATGAGATCCTGCTGATTGCAGAGAGCGCCGGCGCCGTAAACCTAAGGTTTGGCAACCGGCAGCAATTGTATTTTTCCATAACCGGCGACCGGCTGGAAGACCTTGAGCTGGATATGCTAAAATCAGAGATCAATTATGAGGTAGATGAGGATCAACATGCCAATATCATAAGTTCATATGTTGCCGACACTATTTTTAACTACCAGGAGGGATGGGTGCGTGAAGGGGTTTACAAAGATATTTTTGACCGGTTTGATCATCAGCCGCAATTAAAGGTTAACCTGGTTGACAGCCATCAAACCTTTGTGCCTTTTTTTAGCGGCAACATAAATTTTATCGCGTCGGGCGTCAGCAATTATTGGTATACCTACGTCCGGTTCCCAAAAACCGATAAATTGTATTGTTTCCCAACGTTGGTTTATTCTGAAGACATCCCCGCTCTTGCCAAAACTGCCGAAGACATCATCCTGCAAAAAAAAGAACTGTTTTATAGCCGGACTGATATTGACGAAGAACTATTTTATAAAACACTGGCAAAAAAATTAAATGTGGCTTTTCAGCCTGTAACGGAACCATTGAAGCTGCCGGATTTTCAACTACCTTATTACGAAGGATTCAACAAATACAGTAATAAGTATTGGCTGGGGATTTACCGTCGTCATGAGCTGTTTCCGCTGGAATTTTTAAAGGCGGTTTGTTTACTATGCTTAAAATCAAGGATAGGCCAAATTTATACCACGCCCTGGAAATCTATCATCATTAAGGGGATTGAACAGGCCGACCGTAATCAATGGGGTTTGATATTAAGCAAGTACCACCTCAACATACGCCATGCGGCAAACGAACTTAACTGGCAAATTGAGGACATCTGTACCGAAGGGCTGGAGTTAAAACAGCAGTTGGTACGGCAATTTGAAGAGGCCGACCTGCGCACTTACCAGCTTTGCTTTGCTGTTAAAACCCAACCTAAAACCGGATTGCAGGGTTCAATCATCCTAAAAAAAGACTATGCCGGGCTATATGACATTTTGCATACCCGTGATTTTAATCCAAATTTAAGGGACGAAGTAATTTATAAGCAACAGATTAAGCCCCGGGATCTGAGCAGCCATCTAATAGTATTGTGCCATGCGTTTTACGATGCGCAAAGCAACCGCCTGCAGACTGCCCCGCCGCCGGATGAAGCGCCTTCGCAACAAGACCATGCGATAATTTACCAATGCAACTGTTGCCTGAGCCGCTATGATCAATCATATGGTGACCCCGAAAATAATATTGAAAAAGGCATACCGTTTGAAACCCTTAAAGACTATGCCTGTCCGGTTTGTGAAGCCCCAATGACCGACTTTAGCCTCGTCACTGCTTAACCATATCGTTTCATTAAATCAGCGGTTGGGCTATTTCCAAAATTTCTGTCTCCATTCCAATTGCTCGTCGGGCGTTAAATAGGTCCAGGCAACAAAGCGGCTGGTTTTTTGGCCATGCGCCATGTTAACGGTTTTAACCTCTACTGCTTTATTCCATTTTAAGGCGTTATAAACAGTGGGCAGGCTGTCTTTCTTTGATACCAGCGTGGTAAACCAAAGACACTGTTGAGCAAACTGTGCGCTCTCATCTACCATGCGGCGGATAAATCCGGCTTCGCCACCTTTGCACCATAGCTCATTCTTTTGACCGCCAAAGTTTAATAACGTCGGCTTTTTCATTACACCCAGCTTTTTCCATTTGGTGGCGGTAGCATCCTGTGCTTCTTTAAATGAACCATGAAAGGGTGGGTTACAAATCGTCAGGTCAAAACGTTCGCCGGGCCTGATCATTCCCGTAAAAATATGATCGTTGCCGGTTTGCAGCCTAAAATCCATACTGCTTTCCAGCTCTTTATTTAAGGCAACGATATTCTTTGCCGAGCGGACCGCCACCGGATCAATATCCGTACCGGTAAACTGCCATTTGTAAACGCTGTTGCCAATTAGCGGGTAAACACAGTTTGCGCCCATGCCAATATCTAAAACATGGATCTTGTTTCCTTTAGGGATATTACCGTTATTGTTTTCTCTTAACAGATCGGCCACGTAATGAATATAATCGGCACGTCCGGGTATGGGCGGGCAAAGATACCCTTCTGGGATGTCCCAGCCATCAACGCCATAAACACTTTTTAGCAAAGCCTTATTTAAAGTCTTGACAGCGTCAGGGTTAGTAAAATCAACCGACTCGCTGCCATATTTATTGATACCAACAAACGCCTTAAGCTCAGGCACAGCTTTGCAGAGCTGCTTAAAATCATAACCCTGGCGGTGCCCGTTACGGTGATGCATATTCTCTTTTTCGGCAGGTTTCTTTGGCTCTTCGATGCTCATTTATGGCTGATGATGTTTTTTGCTAAGGTCGGTATTCTTAATTTAAAAAGGGCAATGGCATGCTTTGTAAATGCAGCCAATAATAGGTGGAGATACGATTGACTGATCCACCGAAAATGTGGATCAGCCGGATCACCAAAACAGAATAATAAATTGACAATGAGCTGTTTATAAAAAATGATGGATCACTTTGGATCAGTCGCCATACGTTAGCAGCATTGCTAAGTCGCTGCAAATAAGCCGCTTGTGTGTTTTTGTTGTTTTGCATAATCCGGAGTGGATCACCCCGGATGGATCACCCCGATGCAAATTTTTCAGGCGATAATAAGAGCTCAACATTATCGGTTTTACCCGCTTTTGTCATAACTTTAATCACCAATACAAGCCAATTATGAACAGTAATCTTAAATACCTGTTAACCGGGACGCTGCTTACTTGCCTGTCGGCGGTCAAAGCGCAGGATCTGCCGGTAAATGCCGGCCCGTTCAAACCTACCGAGGAGTCGTTAAAACAATATCAATACCCGGAGTGGTTCAGGGATGCCAAATTTGGTATCTGGGCGCACTGGGGCCCGCAAGCTGTACCGCGCCAGGGCGATTGGTATGCCCGCAATATGTATGAGCAGGGCAGCCGGCAAAACAAATATCATGTCGCCCATTATGGTACGCCGTCAAAATTTGGTTATAAAGATCTCGTACCCTTATGGAAAGCCGAAAAATGGAACCCCGAAAAATTAATGGCCCTGTATAAAAGGGCAGGCGCCAAATACTTTGTAAGCATGGGCAGCCACCATGATAATTTCTTTTTATGGAAATCGAAGATCCATAAATGGAACGCTTTTAATATGGGCCCGCACAAAGATGTGGTGGGTACCTGGCAAAAAGCGGCTCAAAAACAAGGGCTTAAATTTGGCGTGTCCGAACATTTGGCGGCCAGCTATACCTGGTTCCAGACATCGCACGGCGCTGATAAGGATGGTGAGTTTAAGGACGTTCCCTATGATGGCGCTGACCCGCAATACGCAGACCTGTATCACACCAAAGCGGCACCCGGCGATAACGGTTGGTTAACCACCAATCCCGAATGGATGAAAGAATGGTATACTGATGTAAAAGAACTTGTGGACACTTATCATCCCGACCTGCTTTACTCTGACAGCCAGTTGCCTTTTGGCGAAGTTGGCCGCAGCATGCTGGCTAATTTTTACAACGGCAATTTCGCTTATCATAACGGCGGCCCAACAGCGGTTTATAATTGCAAAGAAACTTCAAACGGCAAATGGGTGCAGGACCTGGAACGTGGCGTACAGGATAACATTAATCCCTACCCCTGGCAAACAGATACTTCTATAGGCGACTGGTTTTATCAAACCGGCCAAAAATATAAAACCGGCACCCAGGTTATACAAATGCTGGTTGATATTGTGAGCAAGAACGGCAACCTGCTTATTAACATTGTGCAAACCCCCGAGGGTGATCTTGAACCCGACGTACTAAATATAGTTGAAGAAATTGCTGCCTGGATGCCTGCCAATGGCAAAGGTATTTACGGTACCCGCCCCTGGAAAATTTATGGCGAGGGGCCCTCAACCATTAAAGAGAATCAAAAAAAAGGACAATTTTCGGGGCTGACCGATACCCGCGCTTACCAGGCAGGCGATATCCGGTTTACAACCAGGGGCAACAACCTGTACGCTTTTTGTATGGAGAAGCCCGAAAAGGATATCCGTATCAAATCCCTTGGGAAAAACTCAACGGTTAATGATAAGAAAATTATTAACGTATCACTTTTGGGCAGCAACCAAAAAATCAGCTGGAAACAGGAGGAGGATGCGCTGGTGATCACCAAACCTGCAAACCTGCCAGGCTGGACAGTATTGGGCCTGCAGATAGAACTGAATTAAACCGCTCAAAGACACATGGCCCGTTAAAGATCAGGTACCCAATCCTGGTCTTTTTTCGTCATTCCATATTGATAATAAACCCTATCATTTTGAAATGCTTATCATTTTAATAAAAACGGCGCAAAATAAATAAGCGCTCATTTACAGCTAATTAAAGGCTTTATTTTTCCGGCTCCATAACGGGCATATTTTTGGCTGGTCTGTTTGCATGGAAACTAAAATAACCTCGTCAGCCAATGTTCTGATCATTGATGACGAACAGGGGCTGGCGGCATTAATTGCCCGGATATTAGAATTGGAGGGCTTTCATCTGTTTAAAACGTTTACCGCTAAAGAGGGCCTCAAAACCCTGATGCTGGAAGATATACACGTAGTAATAAGCGACGTTAAACTACCCGATATAAACGGCATTGAGCTGGTTAAGCTAATTAAGGAGAAAAAGCCCTATGTTGAAATTATAAACCTTACCGCGCACGGCACCATTGCCGATGGCGTACAGGCCATAAAAAACGGCGGCTTCGACTATATTACCAAAGGTGATGATAATGACAAGATCATTCCCCTGGTTTACAAAGCCGCCGAAAAGGCCCAATTTCAATTAAGGGTGTTTAACCTGGAGGCGCGCCTAACCGGCAAGTATGATTTTGACCATATCCTGGGCAAATCAAAAGCGATAAAAGAATCTATTGAGGCGGCCAAAAAAGTAGCGCCCACAGATACCACCGTGTTGTTGCTGGGCGAAACGGGCACCGGCAAGGAAGTTTTTGCCGAATCGATCCATTATGAAAGCAAGCGCCGGCTGCAACCCTTCGTTGCGGTTAACTGCAGCTCATTTCCGTCTGAATTATTGGAGAGCGAACTGTTTGGCTACAAAGCCGGCTCATTTACCGGGGCATTAAAAGATAAAAAAGGGCTGTTTGAAGAGGCTAATAACGGCACCATATTTTTAGATGAGATAGGCGAAATGAGCCTTGAGCTGCAGGCTAAATTATTACGGGTAATAGAGAGCCGCACCTTTATTAAAATTGGCGATACGCAAACCACCAGCGTGAACATCCGCATACTGGCTGCTACCAACCGCGACCTGCAAAAAGAAGCCATGGCCGGCCATTTCAGACTTGACCTGTTTTACCGGCTATCTGTTTTCACAATCAACCTCCCGTCGTTAAATGAGCGTAAGGCGGATATCGAAATCCTTGCCAGACATTACCTTAAACAGTTTGCTGATAAAGTAAACATCAGGATTGAGCGCATGAGCGATGAATTTTTACAGGTGCTAACCCAGCACCATTGGAAAGGGAACGTACGCGAGCTTAAAAACGTTATTGAGCGGGTAGTTATACTGGCGGAGGATAAGACCATTGGTGCAGACCTGTTACCTATTGAGTTTAGAACCGCCCATGTGGATGCGGAAGCGCTTGACCTGGAATCCATAGAAAAACAACATATCTATAAGGTATTGAACCATACCCATGGTAATAAAACAGAAGCTGCCCGTTTGTTAAACATCGGCCTCACCACCCTCTACCGAAAGCTGGAGCATTATACACTACAATAATAACCTACCTATTTGATAAAAAACCCTTCCATTTTGGTAGGGTTTTTTTGTTTCCGGGTCGCAAACATTGCCTGTCATGCAAATAAGCCATTGATAATGAGATAATTAAAAGTAAAGCAAAAATCATGGCATTGGTTTGGCATCCGTCTTTTCATTATAAGAAAGCATTTGGGCTAGAAGTGCCATCAGGTTTTTAAATGACGCACGACATTTTATTAACTAAATGATTTTCAAAACTTTATAAAGCAAAACGCTCAATAACAATAAATAATAAAACATGAACACAATAATCCTTTTCCTGGCCATCCTGATATGCTGGTGGTTCATTTTTAAATCAATCGACTGGTTCGAAAAAATCTGAAAACTATGTTAGCACTATTCATCATTTCTATTGCGGTTTTTATATACATGGTATATGTACTGCTTAAACCCGAAAATTTTTAACTGAAACACAATGAACACAGAATTAACCGGAATCATTGCCTCATTCGCCATCACGCTTTTAATTGCGATACCCTTAGCTAAATACCTGGCTAAGATGTTTGCAGGCGAAAAAGTATGGACAGACTTTCTGAAACCACTTGAAAGAGGCATTTTTAAACTATCGGGCATAAACCCCAACACGCCGATGAACTGGAAACAGTTCCTGAAAGCCATGATGACCATCAACTTGTTTTGGTTGGTATACGGCTTTTTCGCTTTAATTTACCAGGATAAGCTGCCATTAAATCCTGATGGCAATCCCGGCCAAACGGCCGACCTGGCTTTTAATACCATCATAAGCTTTGTTGTAAACTGTAACCTGCAGCATTACTCGGGCGAATCAGGCGCCACATACCTTACGCAGCACTTCATCTTTATGTTTCTGCATTTTGTGAGCGCAGCTACCGGTATAGCCTCAGCCGTTGCGGTGTTTAAAGCTTTCAGGGACAAAACCACAGCAGATCTTGGAAACTTCTGGAATTTCTTTGTAAAATCCATCACCCGTTTGCTTTTGCCCCTATCTATAATTATAGCAATCATTTTAACCTTTAACGGCACACCCAGCAGCTATGCCGGTAAAGACAAATTTATTTCTTTACAGGGCGATACGGTAAACCTGTCGCGCGGCCCGGCAGCACAAATGATCGCGATTAAACACTTAGGTACAAATGGCGGCGGCTGGTTTGGCGCAAACTCGGCGCATCCGCTTGAAAACCCCAACTATTTAACCAACATGACCGAGATCATTTCACAATTCATTATCCCGGTTGCCATGATCCTGGCTTTTGGATATTTTATCCGCCGCAAAAAACTGGGCTGGGTAATGTTTGGGGTGATGATGGCCGGCGTATTGATGCTGATGCTGCCAACAATAAGCAGTGAGCTTGGCGGCAACCCGCTGATTGCCAAAATGGGCATAACCCAGCATACCGGCGCAATGGAAGGTAAAGAAGTAAGGTTCGGCCCTGCTGCTACTGCCTATTGGAGTACCTTAACAACCGTAACCTCCACCGGTTCTGTAAACGGGATGCATGACAGCACCATGGCATTAACCGGTTTATGGCAATTATTGGCCATGATGATCAACGGCTTCTTTGGTGGCTGCGGAGTAGGTTTATTAAATTATTTCATCTATCTCATTATAGCCGTATTTATATCAGGCCTGATGGTTGGCCGTACGCCGGAGTTTCTGGGACACAAGGTTGAGGCCCGCGAGGTAAAAATAGCCGCGCTGATAACCCTGCTTAGCCCTTTCCTGATCATGACCGGCACCGCTTTAGCCAGCTATGTATTTGTGGCCCATCAAAATATCGACTGGGCCGTAAAACCTTCGGCCTGGTTAAACAACCCGGGGTATCATGGTTTTTCAGAAATGCTCTATGAATATACCTCGGCAAATGCCAATAACGGCTCGGGCTTTGAAGGTTTGGGCGATAACAATATCTGGTGGAACGTATCTACCGGGTTTGTATTGATCCTGGGCCGCTTCCTGCCTATAATCGGCCCGGTTGCCATAGCCGGCCTGCTGGCTCAAAAGAAATTTGTGCCTGAGTCTGCCGGTACCCTAAAAGTTGATACCATGACTTTCGGCTTAATGACATTCGCGGTAATACTGGTACTTAACGCGCTGTCGTATTTCCCGGCATTGGCTTTAGGCCCTATAGCCGAACATTTTTCAATGCTTAAATAATTGCTCAAAATGAAGAATCAATCTAATAAATTATTTGAACCGGCTTTAGTGCAAACCGCGCTGGTACAGTCGTTCGTAAAATTAAATCCAAAGGTCATGATGCGTAACCCGGTGATGTTTACCGTGGAAATAGGCACCGCTATTATGCTGTATGTAAGCGTTTACAGTTACAGCAACCATAGCCAGGGATCTTTTGTATATAACCTGTCCATTTTTATCATCCTGTTGCTTACCGTATTGTTTGCCAATTTTGCCGAGGCTATTGCCGAAGCACGCGGCAAGGCACAGGCCGACAGCTTGCGTAAAACCCGCGAAGACACGCCTGCCAAAGTGGTGCTTGACAATGGCGCCGTAGTTATCCGCTCATCTAACCAGCTGGTTAAAGGCGATGTGTTTACCTGCGAGACAGGCGATATTATCCCTACCGACGGCGAGATCATCGAGGGCTTGGCTACCATTGATGAGTCAGCCATAACCGGAGAATCTGCACCGGTTATCCGCGAAGCGGGAGGTGATAAATCATCGGTTACCGGCGGTACCAAGGTATTGTCCGACCAGATCAGGGTACAGGTGACCACCCAACCCGGCGAAAGCTTCCTGGATAAGATGATAGCCCTGGTTGAAGGCGCGTCAAGGCAAAAAACACCTAACGAAATTGCCCTAACTATTCTGCTGGCAAGTTTTACGCTGATCTTTATCATCGTATGTGTAACGTTAAAGCCATTTGCTGATTATGCCAATACACCGATAACTATTGCGGCCCTGATTTCGCTGTTTGTTTGCCTGATCCCTACTACCATTGGCGGCCTGTTATCGGCCATTGGTATTGCGGGCATGGACCGGGCGCTTCGTGCCAACGTGATCACCAAATCTGGCAAAGCAGTAGAAACAGCCGGGGATATTGATGTTTTGTTGCTGGATAAAACCGGTACCATCACCATTGGTAACCGCAAAGCAACCCATTTCTGGCCGGCTTTAAATATCCTGCCGGATGACCTGGTGAGGGCCGCGGTATTATCGTCAATAGCTGATGAGACACCCGAAGGGAAATCTATTGTTGAGCTGGCACAAACAGGCAAACCCGGATTCTCGGTGCAAGCCCCGGACGGATCAACATTTATTAAATTCTCGGCCGAAACCCGGTCGAGCGGTATCGATACGCCGGACGGAAAATCAATCCGCAAGGGTGCTTTTGATTCTATCCGCAATCTGGCTTATAAAGCAAAAAAAGAAATTCCGGCAGATGTGGAAGAACGCGTAAAAGCGATCGCCTCTAATGGCGCTACTCCGCTGGTGGTTTCGCAGAATAACGAGATACTGGGGGTGATTGAATTACAGGATATTATCAAGCCGGGTATTGCCGAACGCTTTGAACGCCTGCGGAAAATGGGGATAAAAACGGTTATGGTTACGGGCGATAACCCGCTTACCGCCAAATTTATTGCCGAGAAAGCAGGTGTTGATGATTTTATTGCCGAAGCCAAGCCTGAAGATAAAATGCGCTACATTAAACAGGAACAAGCCGCCGGTAAACTGGTAGCGATGATGGGCGACGGTACCAACGATGCTCCCGCGTTAGCCCAGGCCGACGTAGGTGTAGCCATGAACAGCGGTACCCAGGCCGCCAAAGAAGCCGGCAATATGGTTGACCTGGATAATGACCCGACCAAGCTTATTGAGATTGTTGAGATCGGTAAACAATTGCTCATTACCCGGGGTACGTTAACCACTTTCTCCATAGCTAACGATGTGGCTAAATACTTTGCCATTGTGCCGGCTTTGTTTATGGCAAGTATCCCGGCGCTGGCAAGCATTAATATTATGGGGCTGCACAGTCCGGAGAGCGCTATCCTGTCGGCTGTGATATTCAACGCCATCATTATCCCCATGCTGATCCCATTGGCGCTGAAAGGGGTTGAATATATACCCATCGGTGCCAGCGCATTGCTGCGCCGTAACTTATTGATCTATGGGGTTGGCGGTATTATAGCGCCCTTCATCGGCATCAAATTAATTGATATGGTTATTTCTTTAATGATATAAAACTATGAAAACTTACCTCATACAAGCCATCAGGCTTACCGTAGTGCTTACCGTGTTATTATGTGTTATTTACCCGGTATTTATCGCCTTCGCGGGCAAATTATCAAAAGGCGCCGGCAACGGCGAAACCATCGTTGTAAACGGGAAGGTAGTTGGCTATGCCGCCGTAGGTCAGAGCTTTACCAAGCCGCAGTATTTCTGGGGCAGGCCATCCGCCGTAGCTTACAATGCCGCCGGTTCTGCCGGCTCAAACAAAGGCCCAAGCAACCCGGATTATTTAAAGGATGTGGCTAAACGTATTGATACGCTTTTAAAATATCATCCGTATTTAAAACGCAGTAATATCCCGGCCGAAATGGTTACCGCATCGGGCAGCGGGCTTGACCCCGACATATCGCCCGAGGCTGCACAGATACAGATAAAACGGGTTGCGGCCTATCGCAAGCTCGATGAAACCAAAGTGGCCAAACTGGTTGCCGACCATACCGAAGGTCCGCTGTTGGGGATGTTCGGTCCGTCAAAAATCAATGTGCTTAAGTTAAATGTGGCGCTTGACGGGTTAAAATAATCGTCGGGATACTATAACAATAAATTCGCCATCACGGGCAGCCGCTGGTGATGGTTTACGTAACTTACTAAAAATACATGAAAAAAATAATAATGATATGTGTGCTTGCCGTTACAGCTTTTACGGTTAAAGCCCAGGATACTGTTAAAACGACCAGTGATGCTCCGTTAGTTATTTTCGGTTCGGCGGATGCTTATTACAAATATGATTTTTCAGGTCATAACAACATTGCACTTCCGGCGGGAGGTAGTTATTATGGCAATGACCAGAATTCATTTTCAATAGGTATGATCGATTTTGGTTTTAAGAAGAAAGTAGGCAAAGCTGCTTTTGTAGGTGAATTATCTTTTGGCCCGCGCAGTGATGCTTCGTTA
>NZ_JAJIWO010000010.1 GCF_020880695.1 Mucilaginibacter sp. UR6-11 | reverse complement strand
GTTGGGCAAGCTCCAATATGCCCATCTTGTTTTTGATGATCTTTGCTTGGGTTGTCATAATACTAATCTCTGTTACGTGTTTTAAATTATCGTAACTGTCAGATTAAATTGTGACTATCTCAATTAAATTGAGTTATTAATCTCTCGCTCTATCACTTTGTATTTGTCTTTTATGTCCTCCCCTTGATAATAATTTAATAGGTCCGTTTTCGTCAACGTTCCGTCATTGAGGAATTTTTTTAGATAATGTTGGTTGAATTCCATAAGTAGAATACTCTTTTCTAATTGCTTTAAGATGGATTTATTGTTCTCAATATTAGATTCGACTAGTGTTTTTATAGTGAATATTTCATTAAGGTCTTTAATGACTCTGTTTACAATTATTGCAAGTAAATCTTTATCAAATTCCAGTTTTTGTGAGTTAACGGCTATGTCTCTAGCAAGCATATAAGCAATAGCTAAATTTGAAAAATCACCTTTTTGCGAATTAACAATAACAACAAAACCAATTCCGGGAATGTAGCCGACATTTTCAATTTTTGTTAAAATCGTATGATCTACTATAGAAACATCGAAAACAATCAGACTGATTTTTGAGCCGCGATTGGCTTGTGATTCTATTAGCTGACTCCAAGCCGTATCTGTTCTTTTTGTAAAAATATCTTGCTTGCTGATATCGCCCAAACGAATATTTTTATCAAACTTACACTCAATAACAATTGTTTCATCGTTTTTACCATCTAGCTCGCAGATAATGTCTCCTGTCTTGTTGCCTTTTAATAGCCCTGGAGTATTCCTAACCAATATAGCCCTATCTTTTAGATGCCTTTGATCGAAATATGTATTCAGGTAATCCGCTATCTCTTCCTCAGCTAATATCCCTTTGACTGACGACTTGAAAAACAGCTCCTTTTTCATTTCAAAGATGAGTTTTAAACTTTCCAGCTCTGTTCCTAATTCGTTTGAAGTTTTGGAAAGAAAGGCAGAAATGCGGTCTTCCATTAATGCCAGCACACCAATATAGATAGCGCGAAGCAGTTTTTCCTCGCGCTGATCAGCTGGTTGATTATCGAAATAATTAAATACAACCGCATTTTCTATTTCAAACGATTGAATTTCAAGACGCTCTAATTGTTGATTTAACTTGATCATTATTTAAAGTTACCCTACTTTTTGTTGTCTGTATACTTTATATATATTTTTATTCGCATGACTCCCTAAGGATTCAGCACTCATTAAAGCATCAAATTCGTACTGGGGGACGTCATAATATTCGTAAGCAGAATTGTCTTTTTTAAATTCGATCCTTAGAATAGCATTATCTGCGTCATATCCAATTTGTGAGATATTGGACGAATCAACTGAAATCATTTCCATAATATTTATTTTTTTGTTTTAGTGACTATTTTTTGTTCCCTTATCGATAAAACGACGGATTTATAATCGTCTTTATGACCAATAAAAGTCTTGTGCCATGCGGTAGATAAATCCGGATCATTACTTGAAGGCCTCGGATCTACCAAATTTATCCTTACCCTAGACGGTATATTTATTGCTTCTCCTACAACAATTGCTTCGCCGATCCTTAAAGAAGGCAACAATTCTATTAAGCTGTTCATGTTATTTGGAGCTGAGGACTGAACCGTATTTTTATCGCCGCTGTTCGTCAATCTTAGTGCAATAAATGTCCCAATCTGGGCTAAAATGGTTTCTGATATTTCAGAAGGCCGCTGAGTAACTACCATAGCACCAATTCCAAATTTCCTGCCTTCTTTGAAGATTTTTTCAACTGCTTTCCTTGCATAACCATAAACATTTAAGGTTCTTTCAGATCGCGGTAAATATGAATGCGCTTCCTCATAAACCATTAGCAAAGGCCTGCCCCTACCTGTATATTCATCAAATCTTCCCCAATACATTGAATCATACAAAAATCGGCTTATCAAACCAACAGAAATATCAATCAATTCAAAAGGAATCCCGCTTAAATCTAAGATTGTAAGTCTTTCCTCATTGCCTATCCAGTTCCTTAATAATTCGTCTAGATCATGTTTACTAGTAGCATCTGAATAGTCCGGAGGGTTAAACATAAAACTATAGCGGCTATCCTTTATCCTGGAATATATTTTGCCCACATAAGGGTACATTGTCTGCTTTTTTGACCTGAAAGGCGCTGTATTATTCGAAGAATAGGGTGTGAATTTTGCTGGTCTTAAAGTTGCCGGATCGCCTTCTTCTTCGAGGCATTCATTTGCCGTTGTATGTTCACTATTATGATTATAGGTCGCATTTAATTCTCGATCAAAATCATACCACATCTTTTTAATATCAAATGGAATTGGTGAATCCGCCGTCACGTAATCCTCGTTTACAGCACCGGCTTTTAAAATGGTGCAATTTGCTTTCTTTAACTCCAAAATTTTTTCCCGAAGTTGTTTGTCCTCTGGTTTTTCCTGCCCTTCAGTTCGGCCTACTAAAAAGAAAGATAATTCGTCAAAACTCATCATCCAGTAAGGAACACATAAAGGACTTTCCGGATCATTGATCTTGAACACTTTTGCTTTTTTGTCAAATGCGGAAGGATATTCCCCGTGGGTGTCTACCAACACTATACGCGATCCAGTATTGTCTTCAAGTATTCGTTTAATGATATTGGCCGTGGCGTTAGACTTGCCGCTGCCTGTGGAACCGAGTATGGCGGAATGCCTTAATACTAAATTATGCAAGCTCAAAAAAACAGGTAAATTTTCGGAAGACGCATGTTTGCCAACCTCAATAAATCCGTTTGATTTTACACCATAAATTTGTCGCAGATCATCTTCCGTAACCAAATGAACTTCATCGTTTATTGTAGGAAAAGTGCCAATACCTTTTTCAAACGAATCATTGCCCAGCTTTTCGCCGATGAGTTGCACTTGCAAGAACCGGGAACCGTAGTTAGGTTCATATTCTACATTTTCAATAGAAGCAGGAGTATTGCTCACAGAGGATACTAAACCAAATAGCGTTAAGTTCCCAACAGGAAATTTAACAAAAGTTCCGATTTGGCCTATTTTATATAACCTTCCGTTTATAATCGGCGCTGCGGAAGGTATTTCTTTGCAAATTTCAACTTCAACGCTACCGCTATTGACATTAATGACCCTTCCTAAATATGTTATATCACTATTCATTTCACGTGGCCATCTAATCGATCCTTTAAACCAGACGATAATATTAGAAAATTCACCAGCTCTTTAAAGTCCCCCAGTTTCAATTTGCTATCGGCAGTATTCCAAAACGGATCAATTAATTCTCCAGTTTTATTTAAAGTCCACTTTCCATAAATTCCGGATATTGAAGCCTTAGTTGGACCAATAAGTGTGAAATTCGGGACATTTTTAGCCTGTTTCACTATTGCATCAATTGGATCATCGCTATAGAAAAAAGCAATTATATGTAATCTGTTATTCTGGTTTAGTCCATTGAAAATCAATTCGTTGACATGCTCATCAGAAAATGAATAACCACTTATAATGAAGATTCCTTCACCTGAAATTAGTGACTCCTTCAACCTGTCAAAATAACTGGTAAACGGTTGCTTGCGAGATGATTCATATTTATCACGCGATGGATAAATTACCAATTCGGAATCGGGATATTTGTCTTTCGAACCAGCGCTCAACCTGATAACACGATACGTTTTCTTATCCTCATTAAGTTTCCAAAACCAGCCTAATGAGCCATGCAGCTTCCAAATCCGAATCCAGGAAACCGGCGGTTTATCATATCTTGATTTACTATCTAAAGTTTCATGCGCGAAAAATGGTTCAAAGGACCCTATAAAGCCATCGTAAAATGGAATTAGCAGACTCTCGAAAGATTTTTCGAAAATCATATCATAATTGGTGGTGAATATTTCTTTGACAAAATCTCTTGACATCCAGTTCAACCAACTAATGAATTTTTTAGAAATACTCACTTCCGCAGAGAGTTCTTCAGTGCTGATTATCTGATAAATCGAATCGCATATAGCTTTGTCCAAATTTTTAGCATCTTCCCCTGTAATGCGATCATAAAGTTTGGCTTTTTTGTCATGGGTGATTTGCCTTATTAAACGAATCTGATTCAGTATCGCTTCGATATGTTGCTGGTCTTTATCGAGACTACCTTTTATTGTCAAAAAAAAATCTTTGTGAGGGGCCTTTAAACTGTCTTCGATCTTTTTAGTTAAGGCAGTTATATCTGATATACCCATAGCTTTGGATGTTCCAGCGCCGAATAGAAAACCTAGTCGTTTGGTATAAGAAAGTTGATTTCTAATTTCCGTAAGTTCCCTTAAAGGGTCATGTACATAGTCAGTCATGAAAAAATTATAAGGTTTATCTTCCTAAGATAGCTATTTATTAGAAAAGATTTTAATATTACTATTCGGTAATTGTTCTATTGATTTATTGGGTACTGATCTCGCTTTCCGTTAATGGTAGATAATCCTCATATCATTAACTTTAATCAAGTTGAGTACAGATTAAAGACAATGATTTAAAATGGAAACAAAAAAGGTCAGAAATCTCTGACCTTTTTTGTTTTAAGAATAATAGATTATACTAATTCGAATTCTTCCTGATCTAACTGGACGGATAATTTGACTTTTGCATTCAATGCCTTGAATACTTTTGACACCAATGAAATAGTTGCATTCGTGTAGCCTTTTTCCAACTTGGAAATTTGCGCTTTATTAACTCCAATAAGATCTCCCAGATCCTGCTGGGATAAATTCCTTTTCTTTCTGGTGTCTCGAATAAGTTCCTGAATCATTTCCATTCTCAGTTCCAACTCAAAGAGATCCCGTTCTGTTGTTCCTTCCTTTCCCAGTTGTTCATCTTTGTATTGGTCTAATGATTTCCCTCTTTTTCGATTGTCGGAAAGGTTAACAATCGTACCGTCTGATAATGGCATGTCTTGACCGGTCGATTTTTGTTCTTTCATTTTTGCTATTTTATCTAATATGTTGTACGAATTTACTACAATCTTCCCACCCCGAAGGGCAGGAAGCGTAGTAGGCTACGTGTAATTTACGATTTAATACTGGCGGTTATACTTTTCTTCAACCGCTTTGCTCTCTCAATTTCGTTAGCAGGGGTTTTGTTCCCCTTTTTTTGAAAGCCATTGATGGCGAAAATTGTAGCAATTTCCTTACCATTTTCCTTTAGGATGAAGGCAAACACCCTATACCAACTGTTACTATCCTGGACCCTGAACTCCCATAAGTCATCCGCACCTGCCAGTTTTTTAAAATCATCCTTGGTAATAAATCCCAATTCGACTTTAGTGAACACCTTGATAAATTTTTTTCTTGTTGACTCCTGGAGTCCCTCAAGAAAGGCTTCCGCCTCCTCTGTGATTTCTACCTCATATTTTTTCATTCCCCGTTGTTGTTTGTTTCATACTCTGTTAATTATAATGAACTACAAAGCTACAAAAAAGTTTCCACATATGGAAACTTTTTTGTAAATAAATTACTAAGACATTGTATAGCGCTACGCGTAACTGGGTTCTGGATCGTTTTTCACATGGTGAGGTAAAGCTGGGCTCGAACCAAGAACCAAAAGAATCCCATTCAACAAATAAATTTTTAACGTGTTAAAATGAAAAGGCCGGAATAAACCGGCCTATTGTTTATAGCTTTAAAACGAATTAACCATATTTAACTTACCTATGTTTACCTTTATTTTATTTACAGTTTGATTTTTCTGTCTATCCACTACCTTTGCATAAACCTGCGTTGTTTTAATATGCTTATGACCAAGCATCTTAGAAACAGTATAAAGGTCAGTTCCAAATTCAAGTTGCAGGGTTGCATAAGTATGTCTAAAACAATGGAACGTTATATTCTTTTTAATACCAGCTTTTGCAAGCCACCTTATTAAGAAAACTCTGATCGAAGAGTATTTCAAGTTTTGGAAAACCGCCTCGTGTAGCTTCTTTTTGCTTCCCATTAACTTAACAGCATCGTCAGAAATTGGCATGTATTCAGCAACCAACGTTTTTTGTTGGCAATACTGTAAGTAGTACTTGCCAGGCTGACCTCGTAGCTCAGACCATTTTAAAGCTTTAACATCTGAAAACCTAAGACCTGTTAAAGCAGAAAATATTGCTGCGCGTTTAACTACAGCAGGTTCCATTGGCGTCGATATTAGTATTTGGAGTTCCGTCAATTCCAAACGTTCGCGATGTGTTTCGTTTGCTTTTATAGGCTTGACTAACGAATAGAAATCTTCCGCCAGCAATCCCTTGCTAAACGCTTCTTTTAAAGCGGATCTAAATTTCGCAAAATAGCTAACGGCCGTGTTTCTCGAAATTGGCTTTTCTCTAACGCTGATTCCAGGATTATTCAAAAGATAGGATCTAAAACCCTCACATATTGAGTCATTCAGATCACAAGTTTTAAGATTATTGCTGGTTATAAAATCTTCAAAATACCGAAAAGCCATAGCCATGTTATCGGAATCCGTTTTCTGGCGCTTTGCAGTATACTTTTTAAAGTAATTGATAAAATTACCTCCTCTATTAGATTCAGATAAAAATCCAAACCTGTTACTCTGTACGTCAAGATGTCGTTTGAGCCTAACCCACTCAGCTAACTTAATTGTTTCCTTATTATGTTTCCGCTCAATATTACTATTAGGCTTATTATAAATAAACAGCTTTAGATATTCATATCTCTGAAGCTTATTTTTAGATGAGTTGAATAAGGGTGGTGAATAGTCTAAATAAAGTGACTGGCGGTTCTTTGATAGCGATTTTCTTCTTATAGTTACGTTTGCCATCATATTTGATTAAGTAAAATTGAATCAATATTTTTCTTGGCAACATAGGTGAAACGACCTACCTGAAACTTATCTATATTATTTCTTTTGATTAAATTATATATCGCTGCGTCTGAGATTTTAAACTTCTCGTGTAACTCGCTCATATTATAACAGTCATCCATTACGGGCATTTTGGATACCTGCTTTTTGGGAAGAGGCGCTATAAGAGTCCTCGACTGAAATAACTGCTCGATGTCTCTTTTTAGAATGATCGTTCGACGAACGGAAAGATTGTAGGCGGCGAGTTTACCGGTATTTATTAAATAATAAATAAAGCTGCGCGATACGCCAAGCAGTATTGCAGCTTTTTGAGTATCTAAAAACTCTACACTCTTAAGAGGTTGCATTGCTTGAGCGGACAAAATAATAGGATGTAGGTTTTCCGTTTCAATCTTATCATTTCGCTGTCTTGTAGCATTAAAACGTTTATTACACAGCTTGCCACAAAATCGAGTGACAGTGGTTTTGGCATTGAATATTTGTTTACAATGCACACATTTTCTTTGGATCGTGAAATTTGAACTCATATATTTTAAATTTCCACAATCTAATTATCCATACTAACACTTACTCCAAGAAAATCATCACAACGATATCGGTCGTTGTTTCTCCCTAATTGTAATGTTCTGTGGCGTTTAGTATCGTTTAGTGCTATTTAGTTACCGATAGTTACAACGATTAATAAATACTCTAAAAATGAGGAACAAAAGATGATTTGGGAACCAAAAAAGCAACAAAATTACTTTCTAATAGTAACAAAAAGCAAAAATATACCGATTGGTTTTATTTGTAAACGCCTGATAACATGGTATTTAAGAAATGAAAATGAAGAATTTTACTTTCTGTTTTTATTTCATAAATAATTGATTATCAAGTAGTTGTGTCGACTACTTGCCGATACAGAACTTACTAAATATATTCTCGAGCAAATCGTCTGTCGTTACAGCGCCAGTAATTTCGCCCAGATAATGCAGGGCCTGTTTAATATCCATTGATAAAAAGTCAGAGGTAACTGTGTCTATACCAGCGAGTACCCTGACTAAAGCTTGTTCTGTTTTTTGCAGTGCTTCCAGGTGGCGTATGTTGGTTACCAGGGTTTCATTTCCATCCAGCTGGTTCTTTATAGCCGAATGGTATATCTTTGATTTTAATTCGTCAATATGCGTTTTTTCTTTTGCCGAGATGACATTTGCATTGGCAGGTAAGGCCGCTAATTGTTTCGGGGTGAGCAAGTCTGCTTTATTGGCTACCACCAATAAGGTTATACCCGGCCGCTGCAGGCTTTCGAGGTCAGTATTTAGCTCGGCCAGAGTTATTTGGGCGGCGTCATAAACATATACCAGCAGGGCTGATTGTCTAATCTTTTCCATGGTACGCTCTACCCCTATTTTTTCAATGGCATCGGTAGCCTCACGGATGCCGGCGGTATCTATCAGCCTGAAATTTATGCCATTGATATTTAAAATCTCTTCAATGGTATCGCGTGTGGTACCGGGGATATGACTTACAATGGCCCGTTCCTCATTCAGTAATGCATTTAACAGGGTGGATTTACCGGCATTGGGGCGACCGGCAATAACTGTGTTAACACCTTGTTTTATTACGTTCCCCAACTCAAACGACTGTACCAGCGCGCTGATTACGCGCGCAATTTCATAGATCAGTTTTTTTAGCTGATCGCGGTTAGCAAACTCAACATCCTCCTCGGCAAAGTCCAGTTCCAGTTCAATTAGCGAGGCAAATTGAACTAGCTGTTCGCGCAGGTTCTGCAGTTGATTGCTAAATCCCCCCCTTAGCTGCTGTAAGGCAACCTGCTGTGAGGCTTTTGAATTTGACGCAATCAGATCAGCAACTGCTTCTGCCTGCGAAAGGTCCATCTGCCCGTTCAGAAATGCCCTTAATGTGAATTCGCCGGCTTTTGCAGATCGTGCACCGTTCCTAATCAGCAGCTTTATAATAGATTCGATGATATAATTAGAACCGTGACATGAGATTTCGACCACGTTTTCGCGCGTGTATGATCTCGGGGCGATGAATAAAGAAGCCAATACCTCGTCCAATATCACATCCCCATCAACAATATTACCAAAGTGGATGGTATGCGATTGTTGTTTAGTCAGGTCCCTGCCTTTAAATACGCTGTTAGCTATTTTAATTGCATCCGGGCCCGATAATCGGATAACGCCGATGGCCCCTATACCCGCGGGCGTGGCTAAAGCAACAATGGTTTCTTCGGTATTAGTCATCGAGGGCAAAGGTCGCAAATTACTATCAACAATAGCCATAACCCTAAAGTAAAAAAACTAAATTGCGCCTCAATTATGGTAACCTCTTTTGAAGCTTCGCTAAAAACAATTTCTGTACATCATGTTGGCAATCAGTCATTAAGTGAAATGTATGCCCTGTCTGATCATCCACTTGTTTTAAAAGACGAGCTGATTTCAAGCTTATTAAAACAATATTTTTTAAGCCCGTTTGAGAAATCTGTCGAGGTTTATCACCTGATGCATAGCAGCGGCGACCTGGCCCTGAACGAAATTCACCATTTTGCTTCGCAGATTTTCGAGGATAAGGAGAAGTTTCATGAAGCGTCAGAACAAATAGCCAAATACCTGTATAAGGTAGCTAATCACCCTAAAATAAAATCGGGCGAGTTATATGTAGCTTATTTTAAAGATGTGCAGATTGAGGGTAATTTGCTGGACGCAATTGGCATTTTCAAATCAGAAAACAAAGAGACTTACCTAAAAGTTTATCCCGAAAAAGGTGGTTTCGCGGTTGATTACGAAGAAAACGCCATCAACATCAATAAACTGGATAAAGGCTGCCTAATATTTAATATTGAAAAAGAAAACGGCTATAAAGTAGTGGTAGTTGATAAAGCAAGCAGCGGGCAGGATGCCGCTGTTTACTGGAAAGATGATTTTCTACAGCTCAAGATCCGCAATGATAGTTATAATCAAACCAGCAACGCTCTCGGTATCTACAAGAACTTCGTCACCAATAAAATCGATGAGGAGTTTGATATGAGCAAGACAGATAAGATAGATCTGCTTAACCGCTCCATGAAGTATTTTAAGGAAAAAGAAACCTTTGACATGGATGAGTTTGCCGGCGAGGTTATTGCCAACCCTAAAGCCATAGAGTCATTTAAAACTTTTAAGAACCAATACGAAGACGAGTTTGACACCAAAATTGGCGATACCTTCGAAATCTCAAACAACGCAGTTAAAAAACAAGCCCGCATTTATAAAAGCGTATTGAAACTGGATAAGAACTTCCACATCTATATCCATGGTGATAATAAGTTGATAGAAAAGGGCTTTGATGACGACAAGGCGATGAACTATTATAAAGTATTTTTTAAAGAAGAAGCGTAAGACCAATGTGCATCGTGCTTTAACGCCTACTGACTATAAAGGGTCATAAAAATCAGTTCAAATGCTTACCTTTATAGCGCAAAACGTTCTATCGCTGCTTATAGCCTACGGTTAAAGCGGAGGAAAGTCCGGGCAACACAGAGCATCCTGCTTCCTAACGGGAAGGCGCCGGCAGCCGGCGACAGCAAGTGCCACAGAAAATATACCGCCCTGTTTACAGGGTAAGGGTGAAAACGTGAGGTAAGAGCTCACGGCTTTTCCGGGCGACCGGGATTGCGGTAAACCTCAGGAGTTGAAAAACCAAATAGGTTCCGAAAGTGAAGCGGCTCGCTTCCTGTCCTGAGCAATCAGGGCCGTCGGGATGGGTAGGTTGATTGAACCTGTCAGCAATGGCAGGGCCAGATTAATGATAGAAATTGCCATTCGGCAAAACAGAACCCGGCTTACAGATTTGCTGCTGATTAAAAACGCCTGGCCCCCGGGTCGGGCGTTTTTTTGTTGAATTACTACTTCTCCTGCCATTGCTGACAATGACAAACCTTGCTACAATCCCTTCTTAAACTTATCTGCAAGCAGTTTCAACATATCCTCGTTAACTGGTGCTGCCGGCTCTTCTTTCTTTTTAAATGGTTTATTCTCGTAAGGTTTACTGTATGTTTTTGGCGGATCGGTTTTTTGAAATAGTTCTTTTTGAATATTTGGAGTTGTAATATCCTTTTTGGCTGCATTTTCAGGCCGGGGTTGGGAAGCCTTTTGCTGGCGCTCAGCTTGCCTTTTATCATTCCAGCGCTTATATATTTCTTCCAGCTTACGCTTTGTATATAGCGGAAAATCGCCCTGCATCATCCATGAATAATAGCTGGGCTCCATGTTAAATACGTCTTCTACCCTCTTGCCTTTGTGTTTACCAAAATTAAACACTTCTTCGCCGTTTTCATTAAAGGCCATTCTGCCGGCAAAATCAACCGGGCGGTTTAAATTGGTAAACTTATGCAATCCCTCAACATGATTTACAACAGGTATGCTGCGGTTCCCTTTTTTATCTTCCCACTCCTGGTTTTCATAACGTTCAAGCTGCGCAAGCAATACCTCCATAGTTGCCCGGGTATCTGCTTCGGCCGAATGCGCGTTAATAATATCTTTTTGGCAATAAAACTGGTATGCCGCCTTCAATGTGCGCTGCTCCATTTGGTGGAATATATTCTGCACGTCCACAAAATGGCGGTTATCCAGATCAAATAAAACCCCTACTCTTAAAAACTCCTCCATCAACATCGGGATATCAAATTTATTGGAGTTAAAACCGGCAAGGTCGCTATTATCCATAAACTCGGCAATCAGCGGGGCCAGATCTTTAAAAGTAAGCTCGTCTTTAATATGTTCATCATAAATACCATGTATCAATGACGATTCGATTGGGATGGGCATTTCGGGATTAACACGCCATGTTTTCACCTCTTCGCTCCCATCCGGGTGCAATTTAATCACTGATATCTCAACAATGCGGTCAACACCAATATTAATACCCGTAGCCTCCAGATCAAAGAATGCCAAAGGGCGTTTTAAATTTAATTTCATATTATGGAATCAGTACAATTCAGGTTGCAAAAGTCTTAAAAAAAATCAGCACCGTAAACTATTTGAATATATTTAATATCCGTATTAAATATATTACCTTAACGCCACTAAATTTTTATCATTATATGAAGAAAGCTTTACTATTCCTTTTACTGGTTTCGGGCGTATTTTTAACTGTTAACGCGCAGGATTTTAAAGCCAACAGCACCACCCAAGAGGAACGTGAAATGACTAAATACGCCGGCGATCCATCGGCACACGCTGTTGTTTTAAATGAGCATGGCAGCTCGAAACTGGACATTGTTAATGACGAAGGTGAACGGGTTAGATTAATTTATCAGTATCATGTTAAAATAAAAATACTTGACGAAACTGCCTTTGATAAGGGGACGATAGAAATACCGCTTTATAATAATGATCAAACCAGTGAAAGTATATCTGATGTAACAGGTCAAACCGTTTACAAAGATAATAATGGAATATATAAAACCGAGCAGTTGGAGCCTGCCAAGGTGTATGAAGTACGGGAAAATAAAAACAGGCGCACCACAAAATTTGCCATGCCCGGTTTAAGAAAGGGCTGCATTATTGAATATTCATATATCAAGGTCACCCCTTATTTTGAAGATTTTCAAAGCTGGCAGTTTCAAAGCGACATCCCTAAAATTCATTCCCAATACGAGGCCTACATACCCGGCTTTTGGAACTATAATGTTTCCCTAAGGGGAGCTTTAAAATTAACCACCAATAAATCTGAACTGGAAAAAGAATGTTTTGCAAGTCATGGGGCTAAAAGTGATTGTTCTCATTTAACTTTTGGGATTGACAGTATCCCGGCTTTTATTGAGGAAGATTTTATGACGGCGCCAAAAAACTTTTTATCAGCTGTGTATTTTGAGTTATCTGATTATACAGATCCTTACACCGGTGGTCACACTAAAATCGCGAAGCAATGGGCCGATGTGGATTACCAGCTTAAGCATGATGATAATTTTGGCGGCCAGATAAAAAGAAAAGATCTGCTGAAAGACCGGATACTGCCGGTAATTGCCGGCCTGACAAATGATCTGGATAAAGCTAAGGCAGTGTACACTTATCTGCAGAAAACAATAAAATGGAACGGGTATTATTCATTTACAAGTTACACCGGTTTACGCAAGGCGCTTGATACTCATTCCGGTAATGTCGGCGAGGTTAACCTGTCGCTGGTATCTGCCCTCAATGCCGCCGGGTTAAATACCGAAGTGGTGCTATTATCAACCCGCGAGAATGGGGTGATCAATAAGCTATATCCGGTTATTACGGAGTTTAACTATGTAATAGCTAAAGTAAATATCGACGGCAAAAGTTATTTATTGGATGCTACCGATCCACTGTTAGCATTCGGAATGTTACCCTTGCGTTGTCTTAACGACCAGGGGCGGGTGATAAGCTTAACTAAACCATCTTACTGGACAGATATCACGACCGCGCAAAACGACAACCGGACGTATTTATTGAACCTTACTTTACAGGAAAACGGCAAACTTAAAGGCAGCCTGGTTATACACTCAAAAGGATATGCAGCCTATCAGCTGCGTACGGCCATCAAAAAATTCAATTCTGTTGATGAGTATATAGAAAACCTGGATGATAAATTAACCAAAGTAAAAATACTTAAATCAAACATATACAATTTAGATAGTCTAAACCTTGGGGTATCAGAGAACTATGAAATTGAAATGGACCTTTATGACAACCTTAACCACAGTAAGTTAAGTTTTAATCCTTATTTGTTTGACAGGATAGTAAAAAACCCCTTTAAACTTGATGAGCGGTCTTTCCCGGTTGACTGGGGCATGCCTTCTGAAACCAGGTTTATTTTAAATATGCAGCTCCCGGATGGCTGGGTTATTGAAAACCCACCCCAGCCAGTTTTAATTGGCCTGCCTGATAGCGGGGGTAGTTTTGTAGTGAGTTGTGAACCGGGCAACAACTCGTTTACTTTTTCGCACGTTATCTCATTTAAAAAATCAATATACACTTCAGGCGAATATTCTTACCTGAAAGAGTTATATAACAAAATAATTTTGTCCGAAAAAACCGAGATGGTGTTTGCAAAAAAATAATTGTTGATTGTGGCACTGCTAATTTTATATATCTGTGAAAAAAGTTTAATTTACATCACCTAAATTTTACTATATGAGAAGACTTTTACTTGCAGGTTTATGTTCATTAGCTGTCCTATTTGCCGCTAAAGCGCAGGATACCGCCCAAAATAAGCAAGTGCACATTAACACGGAGATGACCCATTATCCCGGAGATCCCTCTGCCCACGCATTTATGATAGGCGAATATGGAAGCGCCAGTGTACAGTATACCGGCGACGGGGGCATCAGGATGTACTATTATTATCGCACATCGATAAAGATCCTTGACGAAGAAGGATTTAAATTCGGAACCGTAGAAATACCCATTTACGGAGCCGAAACGATATTTGCCCTAAGCGGTTCAACTAATTATAAAGACAATAATGGCAAATGGGTAAGAGAAAAACTGACAGGGGATAAAATTTTTCGCGTACAGGAAAACAAATACCAAAGCACTATTAAATTTGCAATGCCCAGTTTAAAACCGGGTTGCGAAATTGAATATACCTATACCATAACGTCGCCTTACTTTGACAGCTTTCATAGCTGGCGCTTTGAAACTGATTTACCTAAGGTACATTCAGAGTTCCAGTCGCGCATACCCGTTTTTTTAACCTATAACATTTCGATAAGGGGGGCATTAAATCCAACTAAAAGTGTTTCAAGTGTTTTGCCTAAATATTTTCCGCTGGGCGACAAACGTTATGACTGCAGGTTTACAGGTGTATCAATGGACAATATTCCGGCATTTGTGCGGGAAGATTATATGACAGCCCCAAAAAACTTTACATCGGCTTTATATTTTGACCTGGCCGAGTTTATTAATCCTAATACCGACGGCGTGCATAAGGTAGCCGACCAATGGAGCGACATTGATAAACGGCTTAAAAATGACGACTATTTTGCCGATCAGCTAAAACCAAGATCCTATTTAAAAGACAGGATTGCAGCCGCCATTGCCGGTAAAACAACTGATTTGGATAAAGCCCGGGCTGTTTACGTCTATCTTCAAAAAAACATGAAGTGGAATGAAGCCCCGGCAACAGGCAGCGCCGATATACGCAAGGCGCTGGATAAGCATGTGGGCAGTGCCGGTGATATTAACCTTGCCCTGGTTGCGGCTTTAAAGGCGGCGGGTGTTAATGCAGACGCTGTATTAATTTCTACCCGTGATCATGGGGTGCTTAATAAAGTCTATCCTGTAATAACAGATTTTAACTATGTGATAGCTAAAGCCGATATCGGCGATAAAACCTATTTATTGGATGCGACGGACCCTCAGCTTGGTTTTGGCATGTTGCCTTTACGTTGCCTTAATGACCAGGGGCGTGTTTTTAGTTTAGATAAACCATCTTACTGGATAGATATTAACCCGTCACAAAATGAAAACACTACCTATACCCTTAATCTTACGCTGCAGGATAACGGGAAGCTAAAGGGTACGTTTACCAATTATTTTAAAGGGTATGCCGCCTACAGCATGCGCAAGGTTATTAAAAAATTCAACACCGTTGATGAGTATGTAGAAAATCTTGACCAGGTATTAACCCATGTTAAAATCATCAAATCAAACATATCAAATTTGGATAGCCTGAATTTACCTTTGTCTGAAACTTACGAGGTAGAAATTGATGGTTTGGAAAACTCAAATGATAACCGGTTTGCTTTTAGCCCTTACCTGTTTAATAAAATAACTACCAACCCTTTTAAACTGGCCGATCGTATTTACCCGGTTGACTGGGGGATGCCGTCTGAAACCAAATACATCCTGCAAGTACAATTGCCCGAGAAATATACGGTTGAAAATCCACCCGAAGACATTGCTGTGAGTTTACCGGACGAGGGCGGAAACTTTGTAACCAGGTATATCCCGGGCGAAAAATCATTTACTTTTTCGCATGTAATGTCGTTAAAAAAATCAGTTTATAAGTCTGAAGAATATGCATCACTGAAAGAGCTTTACAATAAAATAATTTTGGCAGAGAAAACCGAAATGGTGTTCAGGAAAAAAATATGAGATCATTATTTATAACTTTAATACTACTGATGATAACGGGTGGTGCAACCATAGCCCAGGAAGCTTACGACGCCAGTTTGATCCCTAAAAATCTGCTACCCTACGCCAGTGCCGTGGTACGCAATAGCGAAGAAACCGTTGAAGTAAAGGCTTTGGACAACGTTGTTACCACTGTTAAAAAGGCAATCACCGTTCTTAATAAAAATGGAAATGACCTGGCACACATCGCCATCTGGCATAATAAAAACATCAGCATAAAATCTGTTAAGGGCGTTGTTTACGATGCCTATGGTAAAAAGATCAGCAAATTTTCTGAAAAGGACTTTGCCGATGTTAGCGCCGCCAATAATTTCTCGTTATTTGAAGATTCGAGGATTGAGCATTATATCCCCTCTGTTACTGATTACCCGTATACCATAGCCTATGAGTATGAAACCAGGTCAAAACAATCGCTCGATTTTCAGGATTGGCGGCCCAACCGGTATAACAACATGGCGATTGAAAAAAGCTCATTTACGTTTATTTGTAAACCGGACTTTAATATCCGCTATAAAGAATCAAATCTGCCCGAAAAATCAGTTATCGCAAATGCAGGTTCAACAAAAACATATACCTGGCACCTCGATAACGTTAAAGCAGTAAAAGAAGAACCTTACAGTCCAAATCCATACAGCTATACCAGCTCTGTTAAAATAGCGCCCGAAAAATTTAGCTACGAGGGCATAAACGGATCATTCACGAACTGGAGAGATTTGGGTAAATGGGAGTATGACAATCTATTGGTAAACCGCGATCAATTGCCTGAGCAAACGGTAGCCTATGTTAAAATGCTTACAAAAGACATTACCGATCCGAAAGAAAAGGCCCGCAAGATTTACGGGTACATGCAGCAAAAAACGCACTATATCAGTGTTCAGGTAGGTATTGGTGGCTTCCAGCCTTTTAAAGCTGCTGAGGTTGATAAATTAAGCTATGGCGATTGTAAAGCGCTGGTTAATTATACGCAGGCCCTGCTTAAAGTGGCAAATATAGACTCATACTATTGCATTGTGGAAGCCGGCGGTAATAAGGTAAGCATGCTGGATGACTTTGCCAGTATGGACCAGGGCAATCACGTTATTTTATGCCTGCCATTTAAAAATGACACCACCTGGCTTGAGTGTACCAATCAAAAAATACCTTTTGGCTTTTTAGGCGATTTTACGGATGACCGTGTTGTGTTGGCCTGCACCCCAAACGGAGGTATTTTATTGCATACGCCAAAGTACAGCACGCAAACTAACATTCAAAGCCGTAAAGCTAACTTTCTGATAACTGAGGCAGGTGTTTTATCAGGCGAAATGGAAACCGTTTTTAAGGGCGTACAATACAATAACAGGGAATCATTAATCAACAGTTCGGAAACCGAGCAGATCAAAGAATTGAATAATGTTTATCCTATAAACAACCTGGATATTGAAAAATTTAATTTTAAACAGGATAAAAGCATACAACCTGCAACTACCGAATATTTGAAATTAACTGCCCGCGATTATGCATCAAACAATGCTAATAAAATATATTTCCTGATCAATGCTGCAAACCGTAATACCCGGATACCTAAAGAAATACGCAACCGGCAAACCGATTTTTACATTAATGAAGGCTATACTGATGAGGACAATATAACCTATACTATTCCTAAAGGCTACCATTTAGAGAAAATTCCGCTTAATGTTAATATCACTAATCCGTTTGGCAGCTACGTAGCTAAAATGGAATTAAGGGATGATAAATTATCTTATAACCGCAAATTGCAACTGGTAGATGGTACCTATGGTAAAGATAGCTATCAGAACTTTGTGGACTTTTATGAAAAGGTAGTAAATGCCGACAATTATAGCGTAACGCTGGTTAAAAATTGATTAACTAAAAATCCAGATACCTAAAATTATCCCAAGCACCATTATTACATACAGCAGTATTTCGGTACCCGCAAATTTTTTGTATTTAGTCCAGAAGGAATAGTCTTGCTTTGACATATTACAAAAATATGAATTATATTTAGCTATAGACTATAAATGACGGGGAGAATGAAAAAAAGGACTTCGCGGAAATATCTACAAAAAAGAAATCAATTAATTACGGGCCGCTGATACAACTGCGGTATCGATAATTGAACCCGCGCGCGAAAAATATTTATACATAGCGCCATGCAACGGAACCACCACTACCCCTTTGGTTGAACTTGCATGTACGATATAACCATTTTGAAGGTATACCCCTACGTGGCTAAACTGTTTTCCGTCAAAATCAAAAAACACCAGGTCGCCTTCCTTCAGTTCGTCTTCATATTTACGTTTTATAACGGCAACCTGCTGATAGGTGATGCGGGGCAGGTTGATGCCGTAAACCTGCTGTTCAAGCAACAAAGCGAGGCCCGAGCAATCTACCCCGTCTTTATCCAACCCTCCAAATTTATAAGGAGTACCGGCCCATAACTCAATGAAATTATACAGGCGGCCGTTAGTAATGGCGTTTTTATCAACACCCATTAGTTGGGCGTACTTATCAGCAATGCTTGCCTGCGGCGTTACAATTTCGCCGGGCTCGCCTTTTAGCACGGCCTTTTTGCTATGGCAGGCCGATAGCATAACTACAGCGCAAAGCAATAAGATATGGCGATTCAATTTCATACCATAAAAGTAATTGGAAATGACGGTCGGCGATTGGTGATGTTTTAAACATATCAACACCTTGTACCGGCAGACGCAACGCATTGCGTCGCTACAAATCAACCAAATCCGAAATTGAACATCCGGAATCCGAAATAACTACCCTTTTATTACCCGCTGGATCTCGTCCAGTTTCATCAGGGCTTCAACCGGTGTAAGTGTATTTACATCGAGGTTATTTAGCGTGTCGCGGATCTTTACAAGTACCGGATCATCTATGCTGAACATTTGCATTTGCACAGCCTGTTTTTGTATTTTGCGGATACTTTCTTTGATATGTTCGCCGCCGGTACGCTCGTTTTCAAGCTTCTTCAGGATCTCGTTGGCGCGCGACAGAACTTTCTGCGGCATGCCCGCCAATTTAGCCACGTGTATACCAAAACTATGCTCACTGCCGCCCGGCACCAGCTTACGCAGGAAAATGATCTGGTGTCCGATCTCTTTAACCGTTACATTGAAATTTTTAATGCGGCTAAAACTACTGCTCAGCTCATTTAACTCATGGTAATGCGTAGCAAATAAAGTTTTTGCTTTGGCCGTCGGATGGTTGTGCAAATACTCGGCTATTGACCAGGCAATGGAGATACCGTCATAGGTAGATGTGCCCCGGCCAATCTCATCCAGCAGGATCAGGCTTCTGTCTGATAAGTTGTTGAGGATACTTGCCGTCTCATTCATCTCGACCATAAAAGTCGACTCGCCAGATGATAAATTATCAGATGCGCCTACCCTGGTAAAGATCTTATCTACCAGGCCTAACGACGCTGATTTTGCGGGCACAAAGCACCCCATTTGCGCCATCAGTACGATAAGTCCGGTTTGCCTTAGCAAAGCCGACTTACCGGCCATGTTTGGCCCGGTGATGATAATGATCTGCTGGGTTTCTGAATCCAGGAAAACATCATTGGTTATGTACTCTTCGCCCTGCGGCAAAGTCTTTTCAATTACCGGGTGGCGGCCGCCTTTAATATCAATAACCCTGCTCTCATTGATCTGGGGTTTAACGTAATAGTTTTTGATCGCTATGGTGGCAAAATTTAACAATACATCCAGTCTTGCAATCAGCTGGGCATTGAGCTGGATAGGTTTTATATATTCGGCTAATGCATAGAGCAGGTCATTGTATAGTTTGGTTTCAAGCGTCAGGATTTTCTCTTCGGCGCCTAATATTTGTTCTTCATATTCTTTTAGCTCGGGGGTAATGTAGCGCTCGGCATTCACCAGTGTTTGCTTACGGATCCAATCCGCAGGTACCTTTTCGCGGTGACTGTGGGTCACCTCCAGGTAGTAGCCAAACACATTATTAAACGATACTTTTAAAGACGGTATCCCGGTGCTTTCGGCTTCGCGTTTCTGTATCTCCAGCAGATAGCCTTTGCCGCCGAAAGCTATTTTACGCAGACGGTCAAGTTCTTCGTTTACACCGTCGCTCATCACCGAGCCTTTTACCAGCATTATCGGTGGCTCGGGATTGAGCTCCCTGGCTATCTTCTCAGAAATGGTAGCGCATGGATTTAGCTGTTCGCCTATAGCTTTTAGTGGCGGGCTTATAGAATGCTCGCATAGTTTCTTGATTGACTCAATGGCCAATAACGCTTTTTTAAGCTGGCAAACCTCTCTCGGATTCGCTTTTTGCAGGCCTATCTTGGATATCAGCCTTTCCAGGTCGCCAATTTGCCGGATATGTTGTTGCAGTTCCTCGCGCAGCTCCTCCTCACCTATCAGGTATTCAACTACGCCCAGCCTGTCGTTAATAGGTTTAAGCTCTTTTAGGGGCATTACTATCCAGCGGCGCAATAATCTTGCCCCCATTGGCGAGCAGGTATGATCAAGCACCTCAACCAGGGTATGCGCATTTTCATTTGCCGAGCCTATCAGCTCTAAATTGCGGACGCTGTACCTATCAAGCCATAAGTACCTGTCCTCTTCAATCCGGCTTATGGCCGATATATGCTGCAGGTTACGGTGCTCGGTTTCATTTAAGTAATGCAGCGCCACGCCTGCAGCCACAATACCCAGGTTCAGCTTCTCTATGCCGAACCCTTTTAACGACTTTACACCAAAGTGCTTCAACAGGGTTTCGTGCGCATAGTCGCCGCTATAGGGCCATTCATCAAGCGTATAAGTGTAATACCGATCGGAGTAGCTTTCTTTAAACTCGGTTTGCTTGCTTTTTTGGTAGATCACCTCGCTCGGGTTAAAACCCTGCAACAGTTTATCGATATAGTCGCTGTTGCCCTGCGCGGTCAGAAACTCGCCGGTTGAGATATCAATCAGCGCAATACCCAGGCTGTTTTTCTCAAAATACAGCGATGCCAGGTAATTATTACTTTTTTGATTAAGGATGTTATCATTGGTTGCCACCCCGGGGGTTACCAGTTCGGTAACGCCGCGCTTCACAATAGATTTGGTGGCCTTCGGGTCTTCCAGCTGATCGCATATTGCTACCCGCTGACCCGCACGTACCAGTTTTGGCAAATAAGTGTCGAGCGAATGGTGCGGGAAACCGGCCAGCTCAATAAACGTGGCGGCACCGTTGCCGCGCCGGGTAAGCGTAATGCCCAAAATACCGGCGGCTTTGATGGCATCCTCACCAAAGGTTTCGTAAAAGTCGCCTACGCGAAACAGCAGCAAAGCACCAGGGTACTTAGCCTTAATGGTATTATACTGCTGCATTAAGGGAGTTTCTTTGGTAGCGTCTTTTGCCAAGGCGGATGATTACTTTTTAAGTGACTGGTAAAGTTAATGCATTAGCCCGGCTTTAGCAGGATTGTTGAAAATTTACAAAAATGTGGATAGATCCGTTAAAGCTCGGGTGATCCACTTTAAAATATGGATCACCCGGATCACCTGTTTTAATTAACTTATTGAAAATAAATCGTTTAACATTTTAGGCGGATCACTTTGGATCAGTCTTATTAGTTAGTATTTTTAAGCGTAATATCCAATTATATAACTGATAATCAAATAATTAAAAAATGGCCATTTTAGACCATTTTTCGACGAGCGGATCATTAAACGTGGATCACCCCGGAGCTTGACCCGTCCTGAAAAAAGTTTATACTATTGATTGTTAATACTGGTATGAATTTACACTTTTTGATTTATTATGACGCGCCCTAAAAAAAAATCACACCGTATCTTGTCTAGATTTTAGTTTAAAACACCTGTTACAGGACAAACCGAAAACAAAAACCGTTTTAATTTTTTAAGTTTAAATCATGAAAATAGCTACCTACAACGTTAACGGTGTTAACGGCCGCCTGCCGGTATTGCTGCGCTGGCTGGAAGAAACCCGGCCTGATGTGGTTTGCCTGCAGGAACTGAAAGCGCCCCAGGAAAAATTCCCCGAGCAGGCAATTATTGATGCCGGCTATAACGCCATCTGGCATGGTCAAAAAAGCTGGAACGGCGTAGCTATTTTAGCTAAGGGCGAGATCAAAGAACTTAAACGCGGATTGCCCGGCGACCCGGAGGACCTGCACAGCCGCTACATTGAAGCCTTTATTAACGGCGTTGTAATAGGCTGCCTGTACTTACCTAACGGAAACCCTGCGCCGGGGCCGAAGTTTGATTATAAGCTGCAATGGTTCGAGCGATTTATCAGCCACGCTGCCGGATTATTGGCGCGGGGAATCCCGGTTGTTTTAACCGGCGATTATAACGTAATGCCTACCGAACAGGACGTATATAAACCCGAGCGCTGGCTGGATGATGCGCTGTTTAGGCCCGAAACACGCGAGGCTTTTCACCGCCTGGTGGCCCAGGGCTGGACGGATGCCTTGCGCAAGCTCTATCCCACAGAAACCATCTATACTTTTTGGGACTATTTTAGAAATGCCTACGGCCGCAACGCCGGTTTACGCATCGACCACTTTTTACTTAGTCCGGAAGTTGACCGCCGGTTACTGGCAGCCGGCGTTGACAAACACGTACGCGGCTGGGAAAAATCAAGCGACCATGCGCCGGTTTGGGTGGAGCTGGCTGATGTTTAGTTAGCGAATTTTAAAGCAAGGGTTCCGCTCGGGCCCCTTCTTTTAACGGGCTTTTCTCTCTCATACTTCCGCATAATGCTTTACCAGCGGGAACGGATCATAATAAAGGTGCAGCAGCTTTTTCCATTCCAGGTATTGCGGCGATTGCCTAAAGCCAATGGTATGGTCTTCCAATGTCTCCCACTCAACCAACAGTAAATATTGGTTAGGTTGCTCTATGCATTTATGGAGCGAATGTTTGATGTAGCCCTTTATTACGCTGATATATTGGCCGGCGGTGGCAAAGTCATTTTCAAATTGGGTTTCGTTGCCAGGGATAACGTTGAGTATGGCTGCTTCTAAGATCATGATGGTTATTGAAGGCAGGCAATTTAGCTAAAGCTTATAACTGTTGATTTGATTTTGCCGAAAAAAATCGCCCTTTTGGTATTGTCACCAATAAGCGCAGTACTGTTTAATTAGCGATACCCCGCCCCGGTGCATAGTTGTTGGTGACAACACCAACAACGGCAGTCGTATTGCAACGGCGGTCGCGTCAAAGACGCTGAATCATATTAAGCACTAGTTGCAAACGAGCGCAAGAGTAAAAGTTTACACTTTCGCCGCCCTTGTTGGTGTTGTCACCAACAAGTACCGTACTGTTTAATTAGCAGCAACCCGCCCCGGTGCATAGTTGTTGGTGACAACACCAACAACGGCAGTCGTATTGCAACGGCGGTCGCGTCACAGACGTTGAATAATATTAAGTACCCGTTGCAAACGAGCGCAAGACAGTAAAAGTTTACACTTTCGCCGCCCTTGTTGGTGTTGTCACTAACAAGTACCGGTATTTTTGTAATTTAGTACAATGCCAAAAATCAATTTCGATTATCACCCACAGTTTTTCACCGCCACTATTTTAGAATGGAAATATCTATTAAAAGACGATATTTATAAAGATATAATCATCAAAAGCCTGCTTTTTTTAAAAAACGAAGGAAGTATTGTAGTTTATGCGTTTGTGATCATGCCAAATCATATTCATTTAATTTGGCAAATACAAGATGGTTACAAGCAGGAAAATATACAGCTGCGCTTTCTTAAATTTACTGCACAGCAATTCAAGTTTCGGCTTATGGATACAAACGACAAACGGCTTAATGACTTTTTGGTTGATACCAAGGATAGACGGTATCAATTTTGGGAACGAAATTCGCTGGCTATCGATTTATGGACGCCAGAAGTTTTTAATCAAAAGTTAGATTATATTCATACCAATCCATTGCAAGATAAATGGCAATTAGTGGAGGCTCCTGAAGATTATAACTATTCGTCTATGAATTTCTATCAAACAGGATATGACGAGTTTGGTTTATTATCTCGTCACGATGACTGATATTCTGCCTTGAATTTGTTGGTGACAACACCAACAAAGGCGGTACTATCCGTCTATGAATTTCTATCGAACAGGATATGACGAGTTTAGTTTATTATCTCGTCACGATGACTGATATTCTGCCTTGAATTTATTAGTGACAACACCAACAAAGGCGGTACTATCCGTCTATGAATTTCTATCGAACAGGATATGACGAGTTTAGTTTATTATCTCGTCACGATGACTGATATTCTGCCTTGAATTTGTTGGTGACAACACCAACAAAGCGCCCGGTTTATCACCAAAATCTTCGCCCTTGTTGGTGTTGTCACCAACAAGTACCGGTATTTGTAATTAATACAAACTCAAAAATCAATTGCTGTCAGCAACAAAGGCAGCCAAATCACAAAAAATATCAAATTTAAATATACGCCTGCACGTCCGGATCAACCTTGCCCTCAAAAACATCGGGCTGAATGATCAGGAACCGGATCCGGCTAAACTCGGCTTTTATTTCCTCGCGGATCCTGTCTATCGCCTCATTAATTTCGGCGGTATCCAGGTCGGGTTTAAACGCTACGATCATCATCACCAAAATTTCATCAGGCGACTGGTAGGTTGACATCAGGTGCATCAAACTCAGTACCGCTTTATCACGCTCGGTAATTTCTTTTATCCGTAGTTTGGTATTCTTTCTTATCCCCTCGCCCATGAGCAGGCTGCGGCTTTCGCGGGCCAGAATCAGCGAAACAATGACCAGGATAAGCCCAACCAGCAATGAGGCAATACCGTCTATAAACGGTTTGTTAAAATGATGGCTCAACCACAGGCATATCATTACGATAAATAAGCCAACTACGGCGGCGCTGTCTTCAAACAACACCAGGAACGTGGACGGATCTTTACTGCGGACAATGGCGTCCCACCAGGTTTGGCCATCGCGCAGCTTGTTAAATTCTTTAGCGGCTATAATAAGTGAGGAACCTTCAAATACAACAGAAAGCGCCAGCACTACGTAGCTCCATAACGGGTTGCCCAGCTCTTCGGGGTGTATAATATGTATAATGCCCTGGTAAACAGATATCCCGCCCCCAAGGCCGAAAATTAATATAGATACCACAAACGACCAAAAATATAATTCCTTGCCGTAGCCCAGCGGATGATATTTGTCGGGCTTTTTTTTGCTTAACCGCAGGCCCAGCAATAACAATACCTGGTTAATGGTATCCACGATTGAATGTATACCCTCGGCCACCATGGAAGCGCTGTTACTGATACCCCCGGCTATAAATTTTGTAATCGCTATCAGCAGGTTTGCTAAAAGTGCCGCGTATATTGATCTGTTTGCTGCTGCCATGTATATCATAAATGAAAAAAAGGCAATTATGTTTTATCAACAGGAAGCCGACAAAGGTACGCCCTAAGAATTTTATCGTAAATCAATAAATAGTTTGTTTATATCAATAATTAATTATTTATTTGCAATGTATTTTAATAACACCTAAACCTTATCATATTATAAAAACCAGTACAATTAACCCAAACTTATCACTTATATGAAAATTAAACTCACCACAAAATCACTGATAGGCATAGTTGTGGGCAGCCTGTTTGCAATTGCCCCAATAATCCTGATGCAGGTTTATTTAAAACCAGCTACTCTTACTCTTACAGATAGCACCTCCAGCGTCATCACGATCGACCAGTTAAAGCCCATTGACCCGGAAGTGCCTGACACTTTGCCCTATTACCAGGATTTAGCCAAACGTGACAGCATCCGCCTGCGGCGTAATCTAAAGAATCAGAACGTTTTCCGTACAAGCAGCATGTACTTTTATACGGTAATTGGTACTACCGGTGGATATTTGTATTGCGATACCTGTACCGATCTGTATTATCTTTTCAAATCCCGGTCAAAGTCGTATCCTGTCCAATATTACATTACCTTGCCTGCCTGGAAATTGAAAAATGCATTCGGTGATCATCTGTTTGGTGATTCGGTCAAATTTTACCGGGAGCATAACCAGTCATATCTCCGGAAAATGCTTACAAAAAGAGTGGCAGGCGGCGGGAGATACGCTGAGCACATGTACGAGGTTGATGTACCGGTTAAATATAGCTATGATACTTCGGTGGAGGGCATAATGATCCCGGTTAATAAAGGTACCCGGACCGCGGTAAATGTTATTACAATTATCTTTGATGGGGCGTTACTCTTCTATTGCGGATATCTGTTGAGTTGTTTTTTGGCCTTTATTGTTGACCTTTCAAGGGGAAAAGCATTTACTACAAGCAATATCAACACCCTTAGGCTCATCGCTTTCAGTTTGCTGATCTTTCCTTTTGTTATGCTGTCGCTGGTGTTTTTAATGAAGCTGGTATTTTACCAATATTTTACGCCGGAGGTGATTTTGAATAATACCGCCTGGATAGATTTGTGGAAGCCATTTGCTACCGGTATTGTATTTTTACTGTTATTTAGCGCCTTTAAGCAGGGTAAAGTTTTAAAAGACGAACAGGACCTAACCGTATAGCCATGCCCATAATTGTAAATTTAGATGTCATGATGGCCAGGCGCAAAATGTCATTAACCGAATTAAGTGAGCGGGTAGGTATAACTATGGCTAACTTATCCATTTTAAAAACCGGTAAAGCTAAAGCAGTAAGGCTTGAAACGCTTGAGGCGATATGCCGTGTTTTAAACTGTCAGCCCGGCGATATATTGGAATTTGTTGATGAATAATCGCAGTAAATACCGATAGCACCGCACCCTGATATTTCATTTTTTAAAACCTTTAGCTCCAAAAATTGTCTAAATAGGTACATCTATTTAAAAAATAAACATGAAAACAAAAAACAACAACTGGACCCCTAAAGCCTTAATTTCACTCTTTTCATTATTTTTATTGACGCTATGTATCAGCGCCTGCTCGAAAAATGATAGTGCAGGTCTTAGTGTATCTGCCTATGTAATGGCTGCCAATACCGCCGAGGCCTCTGTTCCGCAGGATTTTTACGTAGACAACAATAAAATAAATACATCCGGAATGGCCTATACACAAGCCACCGCGTATACAGATGTTAAAGCCGGCGATCATCAGTTACAATTTAAAACAAGCGGAAGCGCTACCGTAAACAGCTCAACAACACTAAGTGCTGCCGGAAGCAACTATTACAGCGTGTTTTACACTGATGACAAGTCGACAGTTACTACAAAAGACGACCACTCTGCACCCAAATCAAACAAGGCGAGAGTACGTTTTATCAACCTTAGCTCGGCTTTAAATTCAAGTGTTGACTTCGGCATAAGCAGCGGAAGTAAATTAGCATCAGGCCTGGCCTATAAAGCAGCGTCGGCTTATTATGATGTTGATGCGGCTACAACGTTTTCGTTATATGCTGCCGGTTCAAGCACAGTAGCGTTAAATATCCCTGCAACCATACAGGCCGGGCATATTTACACCATTTTTATCTCGGGTGCAACACAGGCAACCATCAGCTATCACGTGCTGGTTCAAGACTAAAAAATATAATATCTGTTTAAAATGCCCGTTATAGCCGTAACGGGCATTTTTTTGTTGCTAAACCCTGACGTTGTGTAAATGAATCAATCCATCGTGATCCATATATGTTATTAAATTTTCTACCATAATCTGTATAATTGCTTTATATCTTTAAACCATGAAAAAAACAGTACATCTTAAAACTATTTATTATTTGTTTGCACTTGTGGCGATTGCCCTAACCTTCAACGCCTGCAGCAAAAAATCCGAGGTTAGCGGTACGGCCTATATCCAATTCACCAATGCTGATGAATCCGCATCGCCGATGGATTTTTACGTGGATAATACCAAAGAAAATACTTCCGCCCTGGCGTATAATCAAAGTACCGATTATTTTTCGGTAACCAGTGTTGACCATCCGGCAGTTATTAAAACCTCTGCTTCAGGGGTTAATGTTACTTCGTTTAACATATCGCCGCAACCCGGGGCATACTATAGTGTTTTTTACTTTAACGGATTTACCGTAGCTTACCAGGACGATGTAACTGCACCACAATCAGGCAAGGCCCGTGTACGTTTTATCAACCTTAACGTAGGCTTAACATCAGACGTTGATTTTGGAATTGCAGGCGGCGTTAAACTGGTTAACGGCCTCACCAGCAAGCTAAACTCTAATTACATAGACGTTAATCCCGGAACTACATTCTCGCTTTATACAGCAGGTTCTACAACCGAGTTGTTAAACATTCCTACCAGCATACAAGCCGGCCATATTTATACTATTTACTTGTCTGGCGCTGTGCAGGCCAGCCTTAAGGCAACGGTACTGTTACAAAAATAAACCGGCCTACCCCATTCAAAAAGCCCGCGGCTAACAGCTCCGGGCTTTTTTATTTCCGGCTTCGGTAAATTATTATTTACTTAGCCGCTTATGAAAGTAGTTTATATTGCTTTGCTGTTTATTGCTGCTATCATGTTTTTGCGAACCCTGCGACGGTAGCAATACCGGTCGCCGAGCAGATGTTATTTATCGCTGTAATTTTTAATAAACCATTTTAACGCGCCATTTAAATTAGCTTTTTTATAGGCTAAAACCACCTCGGTATTAACCGGGATATCCCGCAATTCGGCAAATGACAACTGCAAACCAGCATATTGCTGTTTTAATGATAATGGTAATATGGTTACGCCCAGTCCGGCCTCAACCAGTTGCACTATAGAATGAACGTTATTTACCTCATGGGTAATGTCAGGCTCAAACCCCAGCCGGTGGCATATTTCAACCAGTTTATCAAAGTATTGGGGCGCATATTCCTTATTGAAAAAAATAAATGGCTTGTTTTTTATAAATTCTGCAAGCTGCTGATTGCTGCTGAATTTTTTTCCGACTGATGGCATAACCACCATAAACGGGTCAAAGAAAAGTGTCTGTACCGTTAATTTGGCCGATTGGACGGGTGCCCGCAATATCCCAACGTCAAGCTTGCCTTGTTCAAGCGCCTCAATTTGTTTTATGGTGGGCCGCTCATACAGGCTTGTTTTAATGTAAGGGAAAACGCTACGCAGGGCCTTTAATACTTCGGCCAGGTGTGGCTGATAAACCGAGCTTATATAGCCTATTTTTAATTCGCCGCTGTCGGCCGCCAAATGAATTTGCTTCGCCACATTCTTACTTTCTTCCAACTGGTTCAATATTGAATCAACTGAAGCTGCAAAATATTTTCCGGCATCCGTAAGCGCAACGCGCTTGTTGTTCCGTAAAAACAGCCGTACGCCTAGCTCCTCCTCCAGTTCTTTAATCTGCCGGCTTAGCGGCGGCTGCGAAATAAACAAACTGGCAGCCGCGTTTCTGAAATGTAAATGAGCCGCAACGGCTTTAAAATATAAAAGGTGCCTGATCTCCATTTTTACGATACCTATTAGATATCAATAATTGATAATATTGATATTTTTCAAATATTGTAAAAATAGATAGGTTTGACAAATCATCAACTAAATAGCAATTATGAATATAAATTATGCCGGTAAGGCAACCAACGAAGAGATCAGGAACCGGTTTGATAATGATGTCGACCGTTTTTCAAACCTTGATACCGGGCAGGCAACCACCATTGATGCGCCTTTAACTATGGAGCTTTGCACCGAAGCGGCTAAATACATTAATCCCGATGCTAAAAACCTGTTAGACATTGGCTGCGGTGCCGGTAACTATACTTTAAAGATGTTGAGCAAGATCAGTGACCTTAACTGTACCTTAAATGATTTGAGCTTGCCCATGCTTGAACGGGCGAAGCAGCGGGTATCAGCACAAACCAGGGGCGACGTAACCATTATACAGGATGATATGCGTAACCTGAACCTGCCCGACGAACATTTTGATATTGTATTGGCGGCGGCAACATTTCACCACCTGCGCGGCGATGCCGATTGGGAAAACGTTTTCGGCAAACTTTATAAAGCTTTAAAGCCGGGTGGCAGCATCTGGATCTCAGATCTTATCGCGCATGACTCGGAACCATTGAACCGGCTATTCCAAAAACGCTACAGCGATTACCTGGACACGCTTGGCGGTGCAGAATACCGGCAAAAAGTGCTGGACTATGTTGACCATGAGGATACCCCACGATCAGTAAACTACCAGATGGACCTGTTAAAAAAGGTGGGTTTTACGAATGTGGAGATCCTGCATAAAAATTCTTATTTCGCAGCTTTTGGCGGGATAAAGTAATGCGGCTTATTTATCCGGCATCTTTATTCGATATTTTTTATTTTTTTCTCATCTTCGGCCACAAATAAAAAAAATGATAAACGTAAACGAATATTTTGACGGCGCGGTAAAATCACTGGCCTATACAACTGCCGATGGTAAATCAACCATCGGCGTTATTGAAACCGGTGAATATGAATTTGGCACATCAACCCATGAAACCATGACCGTTATTGAAGGCGAACTGGTTGCTTTACTGCCCGGCGCGCAGGATTGGAAAACTTTTACAAACGGTCAATCTTTTGAGGTACCGGCTAACACGTCGTTTAAAGTTAAAACTGCCGGCCAGAGCGCTTACCTGTGTAAGTACAGGTAATACACTGTATTGAATGTATTATATTTGATAAGTAAACTTTAACTTATCAAATATGGATCATTCACTCATAACCACCAGCACTAGCCTTGAAGGTTACCGCATAGTTAAACATTTGGGCATAGTACGCGGCATTACCGTACGCAGCCGGAGCATTGGCGGCAATATCGCCGGCGGCTTACAGTCGCTTTTTGGCGGCCGGCTCTCTATTTATGTAGAACTTTGCGAAAACGCACGCGAGGAAGCCTACCAGTTATTGATACAGCATGCGCAGGCGATAGGCGCTAATGCTATTATCAGCATGCGGTATGATGCCAACGAGGTGATGCAGGGCATTACCGAGGTACTGGCCTATGGCACCGCGGTGGTAGTGGAGAAGGTTTGACGATAGCCGTTATTTAAAATAGCTCTCGGGAATATGCTTCCACATGCCATGCGATAAACCTCCGGTCAGCAATTCGTAAATAAGGTATACCGGCCAGAATATATAGCATAGTATAAGCATTATAATAGAGTGGTTATAATACCAGTTTATCATTAACGCATATATACCTAACAGAAGGTATAGTATGCTGGAATCTCTTTTTTTCATATCCGGTTTAAAGTTGTAATCTATTTTGGTTACTAAATTAAAAAAATGCGGTTATCTTTCTGCCGGGTTTTACGCATTTTTTGATGTGTTAAAAACTCTGTCCGTTCACCTTCAAACCTAATAAGTTTTCCACAATTCAACAAAACAGCTTAAAAACGGCCATTTATCCACATTTTCAGGGATAAAAAATATTCACAATTATATACTACTTAATAACAATAAACTATGTTTGTGAAAACAATTCACACCTAACAAAGGTTAACTTTTTTAAACAATTAAAAACTTATCATGGCAACACCTACAAGTGGCGGCATTACCGCTTATTCAGTAAAAACAAAAACCAAGAATGTACCAATGATCGATCCTACTATTGATGTAAAATCGGGCAGGTACATTGCTACAGGTAAAGACAGCGCAGGCAACAAAATGGCTGCTATTATGAGCAAAGCTACGGCTGAAGGTCATATCGCAAGCGGCGCTGCAAAAAAAGGCAGTGGCTGGTAAATAATACTATCGGCTACGGCCATTGTAAATAAATAAGGCAGGGCTACAAGCGCTGCCTTATTTGTTTTACCAGGTGTTATAGGGTTTTAATGATAAATTAGCATTATAATACCGGGCGTCCTCACTTACTTCGGTAGTTACCCATTCCGGCAGCTCAAATGGCTCATCCTCACGCTTCAGTTCAATCTCGGCTATAATCAGGCCGTAATTATCGCCTTCAAAAACATCCACCTCCCATAGCTTATCCATATAAGTAATACAATACCTTGTTTTCTGTAAGCCTGCTTTTACAAATTGCTCAAACAGTTCGGCGGCTTCATTAACCGGGATCTCATATTCATACTCCCTGCGGCTTATGCCTGATGTACCGCTTTTAAAAGTAAGGTAAGCCTTATCGCCGGCCAGGCGCAACCTAATGGTACGGTCCGGCTCATTTACAATATAACCCTGTCGCATAATGCAGCCCTGCGGCTTTGGTAACAGCTGCCATTTATCGTGATCTACTAAAAACTTTCTTTCAATTTCAATACCCATGTTAAGCCATCTTATTAATTATTGCAACAGTATTTACCGGCCTTTGTTGAAGATTATTGCACACCGGTTATACTACAAAATGTAAAAAAATGTTAAAGTACAATATGCTTGGTTATACTACAGCATAAATGGATATATTTAGCCATCTTTTTAGCACCTTTAACCATACCGATGAATTTTAAGAAATTTACTGCTATACTATTTTCACTGCTTGCGGTTTGCTTGTCGGCCTATTCACAAAACGATACGGTAAGTATAAAGACCATCGTTACCAAAACCGTAAAATACAACAATGAATACCCGCTTGAAAAAGTTTATCTGCATTTTGATAAACCTTATTATGCAGTTGGCGACACGATCTGGTTTAAAGCCTATTTAACCACTGATGTTACCATCAATGATGATATGACTAAGAACAAACACCTGCCCTCTACCTTGAGCAAGGTTGTTTATGTAGATATTTTAAGCAGTAAAGATTCGGTAGTACAACGGCTAAAGCTGCCCGTAATAGACGGGATGGCTTACGGTGATATTAAATTACTAAAAGAAAACTACCGGGAAGGCAATTATCATGTGCAGGCCTACACCAACTGGATGCGCAATTTTGACCCGGCCTACTTCTTCTTTAAAACAATACCTGTAGGCACCATCGTAGACAAAAATGTTTTTAATACCATATCCTTATCCGGCCAGTTAAAAAACAATACCGCAAAAGTAGACGCCATTATACATTATTATACTACCGACGGCCGCGACTATGCCGGCCGGAAAGTAAGCTGGCGCGCGCAAAACAGCGATGACGAAACCCTGGGCAAGGGAAAAGGTATCACCGACAGCAGAGGGAATATCAACATTAGCTTCACTACCAGTAAAATAAGTACTTTAAGCAGTGCCCTGCTTGTTGCCGGTATTGATATTAACAACAATACCATCACCAATTCATACAGCTTAAAAAACATTGTGGCCCCGCTGGATGTCCAGTTTTTTCCTGAAGGCGGCGAGTTGATAAATGGTATAAAAACAAAGGTGGCATTTAAGGCGGTTAAGCCCGACGGGCTGGGTGCCGAAGTAAAAGGAACGGTGACCGACAACAGCGGTGCCGTAGTTGCCACCATTGCCACCGAGCATTTAGGAATGGGCGTTTTTGAATTAACCCCGGCTACCGGAAAAACTTATAAAGCAGCTATAGTTTTTGCCGACGGCGCACAAACCACCTATGATTTGCCGGCGGTTAAAGACGACGGAATGACCCTGTCTGTAAATAATACAGATCCTGAAAAAATAGCAATAACGTTTTCTGCGAGCGATGCGTTCCTGGCAATCAATAAAAATAAACCGATAGCGATAATAGGCCAGTCGGGCCAGGTTGTTTGTTATGCCGGTCAAACCGCGCTTACAACCAAAAGCTACTCGGCCACAATACCCAAGTCGAAGTTTCCTTCGGGCATTGTTAAGTTTACCATCTTTTCATCAACCGGCGATGCACTGGCCGAACGTATAGTCTTTGTAAGGCGCAATGACCAGTTAAAAATTGGATTGAATACGCCTAAAACTACCTATGGTGTGCGCGACCAGGTAAACTTTAATGTTACGGCCAAAACGGCCGACAATCAACCGGCCCTGGCCAGCTTATCTGTCACCGTTTTAGATGACACCAAAGTGCCCTTTAATGAAAATTCAGAAATCACTATCCTCACCAGCCTGTTGCTTACATCAGAGTTAAAAGGATATATTGAAAAACCAAACTACTATTTCAACAGCGTAAATGACAAAACCGCTGCCGATCTGGACCTGTTAATGCTTACCCAGGGGTACCGGCGCGTTATTTATAAAGACATTTTAGCCAATAAACAACCGGTAATAAAATTTGAGCCTGAGGACGGCATCCAGGTTTCGGGGTCATTACGGACGGCATCCGGTATGCCTGTACCAAACGGGGTAGTGAATTTTTACATCAAAAACATGCGCGTTTCTTCAACCGTTAATACCAACAAGGAAGGCGAGTTTAAGATCCCCAAATTATTTTTCCCGGATTCTGTAAAAGCAGTTGTTAATGCCCGGGGTAACTACAACGGTAATAATTTGATGATCATGGTGAACAATGTGTCGCCGCAATTACCCGTGCCTAACATCAACGCCCCCGATGAAGTGGCTAATATTGATACCGCGTTAAACCCTTATTTGCAAAACGACAAAAAGGTATCGCTTAACTCGCACGTAATTAAAGAGGTTGTGATTACGCAAACCCGCGGGCCCAAAAAAGCAAGTCATCAGGATTTCCCGTTTTTGGTTGGCCTGGGTGGCATTCCTGATCACGTTGTCGACGGCAACCGCCTTACCGGCTGCCCTTCTGTTTATGATTGTATCAAGTATATCCTTCCGGGTGTCACCTATAATGATAATAAGTTATATATCACAAGGGATTACAACACCGGTAAAAAAGTTGAAATGGCTATTTATTATGATGGATCTGTAGTTGATTTTGACCGGATGGCAAGCGTTGACCCTTCGACTATTGACCAGATTGAAGTTTATAACAACGATGGGTTAAGCGGATTAAATAAAATGGATAACACTAATGGCGTTTTGGTTATAAGCAGTAAGAAAGTAGAGAAAAAACCACTTAATAAAGAGTTGCTGAATGAACTGCTGACGCCACAATACAGCGCCGTAAACTTCACTCCCAAGGGTTATAATATGGCCCGCGCATTTTATTCGCCAAAATATGATGCTACCAAAACAGGTGTATTGGGAGGCGATTTCAGAACTACCATTTACTGGAACCCCAAGGTGATGACCGATAAAAACGGCACAGCCTCTTTCGATTTTTTTAATGCTGATGGTACCGGCACCTACCGCGCTATAATTGAGGGAATTGATGCTTATGGCAATATAGGCCGTACAGTATACCGGTATACGGTAAAATAACATTGCAGTACATTGATACTTTAAAGCCGGCCCGACAGCCGGCTTTTGTTTTATAAAAAAATGACAAACTGATAGCGCAGTATCAAGAACAATCCGGCGAAACCGGGTGTTTTAATTACCTATTTTATCTCGTAAACATCAACAATTATGACTGATTTGATCAATTCTTATAAAAAGACGTTCACCATAGGTGGCGATCTTACCGTAAACCGGTTGGGATATGGCGCAATGCGGATCACCGGGCAGGGTATCTGGGGCCCGCCCAGGGATAAAGACGAAGCCATCCGTGTGTTAAAGCGGGCCGTTGAGCTTGGCGTAAACTTTATTGACACCGCCGACAGTTACGGGCCCTATGTATCGGAAGAGCTGATAGCAGAGGCGCTGCACCCCTATCCTGCAGGCCTGGTTATTGCCACCAAAGGTGGTTTAACCCGCACCGGGCCCGACCAGTGGCCGGTTAACGCGCATCCCGATCATTTAAAAGAAGCACTGGATGGCAGCTTAAAGCGCCTGAAACTGGAGCAGATAGAACTGTATCAGCTGCACCGCATTGACCCTAACGTGCCTGCAGAGTTAACCTTTAAATTTTTACAGGAGGCACAACAACAGGGCAAGATCAAACACATTGGTTTATCAGAAGTTAGTGTTGCCGATATTAAAAATGCAGAACAATTTTTTAAAGTGGTATCTGTACAAAACATGTACAGCGTTGATAACCGCAAATGGGAAACCGTTTTAAATTACTGCAAAGAGCAAAACATGGCTTTTATACCCTGGTTCCCACTCAATGCGGGCAATGTGGCTGCACAGGATAAGTTGAAATCTATCGCCGATAAATACAGCGTTACGGTACACCAGGTAGCATTGAGCTGGCTGTTAAACCACGCTGATAATATTTTGCTGATACCGGGAACATCAAGTGTTAAGCACCTGGAAGAAAACATGAAGACAACCGGCCTCAAATTAACCGCTGACGATATCAGTGAACTGGACAGCATTTCGCCGGCGTAGTTAAAAATCACACTAAAAAAGGGGTTATGCTGTATAGCGTATCCCCTCTTTTTATCTGCCTACCGTTCATACTAATTAAAGAAAAAAAATATTTCATGACATTGCCGTGATAAAACAATATTATACCTATTTTTAGGAAATTAACTGTTAGAAGTAATAGACAAGTTTTTATGAAGCACCCCCTTACATTCATAATTGCTGTTTTATTGATTGGCTTTACAGCCTGCCAAAAACTGCAAGACCCCCTAAAAAGTTCGGCAATCACCAACGAAGAGTCTGCTACAATGATAGCGGGTTCACTGGCATCAGGTTCAAATGGATTTGCTTCCTTCTCCGGCGATATCGTAACAAGCTCACAAACGTTATTCAGTGCTGGTAACGGCTGCGGCGTTGTTCATGTTGACTCTGCCGCGCATCAAAGTATGCCCAACGCAGCTACCACCTATAATTTCAAGCATAAAATCACCTGCAAACTTAACTGCAACAGTAACAAACAACCGGATAACATTACCACTAATTTAACTTTTAGCGGCAATTATAACGGACCCAGGCTATCAGCAAAACAAAACGGAACAGCCAATACCACGGTTGCCGGTTTAACAACGACAGCTACTGCTTACGTAATAAACGGCACCATCAAGAGCATTGGCAGTTTTAAATTAAAATCAGACACCACCCGTGCAGGCACCATCGCCATTGATATCGCTATTAAAAATTTAACCATATCTAAAACCACCGCAAGCACAAGCGCAATGATCACCGGCGGCAGCGGAACTGCTACCATTACCGGCAATTCGTCAAAGGGTGCGTTTTTGTTTGAGGGCACAATAACATTTACCGGTTTTAACGAGGCTATTTTAATTTTGGGCAAGGATACCTATTCGCTTAATCTTTCAACAGGATCGGTCGCTAAGAAATAGCTTTATACAACAGCTACCTTAAAGGGTTTTATATCTACCGATTCCCATATTTTTTGGGTGATGTAGGGTTCGCCTTGTTTCCAGGCTTCCAGCTCCTCTTCGTTTTCAAACTGAAGGATCATGGTTGAACCTATCATTTTACCTTCTTCATTAAGCATAGCGCCGCCCAGTATATAATTGCCCTTGTCCTTTAGTTCTTTTGCGCCGGCTAAATGGTGCGGCCTTACGCCCATTCTTTTTTCAAATGCGCCCTCATCAGTATAGTCGTATGCGGTTACCAGGTATTGATTCATGATTTAAAGTTTAATTGATATATGCTGAACAAGCAGGTTTATATTCTGTTTAATTATTTAACAATTATTAATGCCAATAATAAGACTAATAGTGTAATATTTACAATATTTGCCAAATCAATAAAAAGTCTGAAAATGAAACACCAGCTGACACAAAAATTTAACGATATATATAGTAAAGAAGCCCGTCACGCCTACTTTTCGCCGGGCAGGGTTAATCTTATCGGCGAACATATTGATTACAATGGCGGCCTTGTTATGCCTTGTGCTATTACGTTTGGTACTTATTTGTTAATAAACCCAAATGAGGATAATGTTTTTCGTTTCAGAAGTTTAAATTTTGATGAGAACCCAGAGGTTGCGGTACAGGCCGGCTATAAGAAAGATGGCGACGGCTGGTATAATTTCCCGCTGGGTGTTATTGAACATTTCACCAAAGACGGCCATCAAATAACCGGTTTGGATATGCTTTTTTTTGGCGATATTCCTATCGGCGCCGGTCTTTCATCGTCGGCCTCGATCGAGGTGGTTATGGCCTATGCACTAAACGATCTGTTTGACGCCGGCTACACCAAGCTGGAGCTGGTAAAGATTGCCAAATCGGTCGAAAATAATTTCATCGGCATGAATTGCGGGATCATGGATCAGTTTGCCGTTGCCTTTGGCGAAAAAGATAAAGCTATCGTATTAAACTGCGATACCCTGAAATATGATATCGTACCCAGCAATTTAGGAAATTATGTACTGGCGATCATCAACACCAATAAATCGCGCAAGCTGGTTGAATCAAAATACAATGAACGTGTTGAAGAATGCCAGGCCGCTTTAAAAGAGCTAAACAAAGCGTTAAGTATTAATTACCTGTGTGATATAGATACCGCTACGTTTAACCAACATAAAAATTTAATAGCCGACGATACTATACGCAAACGCGCGCAGCATGTTGTGGAAGAGAATGACCGTGTTAAACTTGCCGCCGGTGCGCTGGCAGCAAACAACCTGGCCGGATTTGGCGAACTGATGTATGCCTCGCACGACTCATTACGCGACCTGTACGAGGTTAGCGGTAAAGAACTGGACGCTGTTGTGGAATATGCTAAAACTAACCCTAACGTAGCCGGAGCGCGTATGACAGGGGCAGGATTTGGCGGCTGTGCCATAGCCCTTGTTAAAAAGGATGAATTTGACAGTTTCAGCAAAGAGCTGGCCGCTTACTATACTGACAAAATAGGTTACGCTCCATCGGTATATCAATCTTTGATTGGTGACGGTGTAGGTACCTTATTGGCAACCAGCGAAGTTTAAAACTAATCCCTGTTCTTTGATCACCAATCTCTAAAAATTGCGTAAACTAAAATTAGACGAGCTTAACCGCGCCAGCATAACCGAATTTAAGGTGCAGGAAAAACTGCCGGTAGCAGTGGTGTTGGACAGCGTACGCAGTATGCATAATATTGGCTCGATATTCCGCACGTCTGACGGCTTTGCGGTTAACCAGATCTGTTTATGCGGGATTACGGCACAGCCCCCGCATCGCGAGATTGAAAAAACTGCGCTGGGTGCCACACTGTCTGTAAACTGGAGTTATCATAAAGATGCGGTTGATGCTGTTAACCAACTGCGGGCAGATGGCTATCGTATCATCGCTATTGAACAGGCCGAGAACAGCATTATGCTCAATGAATTTACGCCTGATAAAAATGCTAAATATGCCCTGATCTTCGGTAATGAAGTAAACGGCGTTAGCGATGAGGTAATGCAGATTATTGATACCTGTATTGAGATACCACAGTTTGGCACTAAGCACTCATTCAATATTGTAGTGTCGGCAGGTATTGTATTATGGGATTTCTTTGCTAAATTGGCTAGATAAACCAACAGCGTTACTAATTCTTCAAACTTTGTAACGCTCATTATAAACATGAGCCCGCTGGCAAAAAAATTATTGATCAAACCGGGGGCGCACTGGTTACTCTTCAATGCGCCCGCTAATTATTTCAGTATGCTTGAACCGCTGCCCGATGGCGTGCTGATTACCTACCGGGCCGAGGGCCAATTTGACGGCGTACAGTTATTTGTAAAAAAACTGGCCGAACTGGCCTCATCGCTAAAAATTGTGACGCCTGTTTTACAGCCCCAGACCATATTCTGGATCATTTATCCCAAAAAAAGCTCGGGCGTTAAAAGCGACCTGGAAATGATGGGCGGCTGGACCGAAGTAGAGAAATATGGATTAAGGATAGTAGCATCAGCAGCTATTGACGACACCTGGACAGCTTTGCGGTTTAGGCCACAGACTGATGTAAAAATATCAGAAAGCCGGAACGATAACATTAAGCAAAACGATTACAGCGCCTATATTGATGTTGATAATAAACAGGTAAAATTACCGGCCATCATCGCTGATACCCTTGAAAAAGAAACCGCGGCAATGGATTTTTATCAAAGCTTATCCTACTCCAACAAAAAAGAATATGTGCTGTGGATATTAACTGCCAAACAGGACAAAACGCGCCACGATAGACTGATTAAGATGGTGGAGAAATTAAATACCGGCAAAAAGAATCCGTCGGAGAAGTAATATCAAATTTTTTCAAAATAATTCAGTCATCTCTTGTTTTATTGATATTATACTCTACATTTGTAGAATATAATATATAATTGTAGAGCAAATGAAGTTATCCAAGAAAGAAGAAGAGTTGATGGAGTATTTATGGTCCATAGAAAAAGGCTTTATGAAAGATATTCTTGACTGTTACCCTGATCCTAAACCTGCCACTACCACAGTTGCGACCTTACTTAAGCGTATGACAGATAAAGGTTTTGTTAGTTATACTACTTATGGAAATTCAAGACAATATCATCCGCTTAAGGCTAAAGCCGAATACTTTTCTACCCATGTAAACGGCTTGATTAAGAACTTTTTTAATAATTCGGCCTCGCAGTTTGCTTCATTTTTTACGCGCGAAACCAATCTCTCTGAATCTGAGCTGGAAGATCTTAAGAAAATCATTGATCAGGAAATTCAAAAAAAGAAAAAATGATATCATATCTCGTCAAATCCGCTATTTGTATGATAATACTGCTGGTAGTTTATCATCTGTTTTTAGAAAAAGAAAAGATGCACCGTTTTAACAGGATATTTCTGTTAGCGAGCGTTGTGTTTAGTTTGATAATCCCGGCAACAACCATCAAACTGCCTGCTGCAAGAGTACCCGCTATTATCCCTTCCGTTTATGTTATCAACGAGCTTAAGCTTCAAGAAGCGCCCTCTATTGAATCTGCCACCCTGGAAAAAGCAGCCATTGTAAAGCAATTTATTTTAACTGATTACCTCTTAATGGCTTACTACATTATTGTAACCATTTTGCTGGTACGTTTTGGCGTGAATCTTTGGGCTCTTTATAACAATATCAAGAAAAATGAGAACATAAGTACCAAAGATGGCACATTGGTCTTACTAAGCAAAAAAATCATTCCGTACAGTTTTTTCAACTTTATCTTTTTAAACACAACCGAATACACCGGCGGTTTAATTGATCAACAACTTTTATTACACGAGATAACCCACGTTAAACAGCGACATACGCTGGATATTGTATTTATTGAGTTGCTAAAAATCATTTTCTGGTTCAACCCACTGTTTATTATCTATAAAAAAGCGATACAACTTAACCACGAGTTTTTAGCTGATGAAGGCGCCATGTCTGCATCATTTAATTTAAAAGATTATCAATACCTGCTATTGTCGAAAGCTGGTATATATCAGTCGCTTAGCCTAACCAGTAACTTCAATCATTCTATAACCAAAAAACGTTTAATCATGATGACAAAAACCACCTCCAAATTAACAGCAACATTAAAAGGTACTGCCTTGTTGCCGGTTATGACAGCTTTAGTACTTATATTTTGCTTACAGGCAGAAGCACAAAAATTACAGCCTGATGAGCAAGCTGGAAAATCGAATAAAACAAATCTGGAAAAATTGAAAACCACGACGGCTACTGAACCCGGGCAGGTATCGCGCGATAGTGTATTTATACATTTTACCCGCCAGGACGGCACAAAATACACCAAAACGTTAAATGAAGTTTCGCCAGAGTTACAAAACTCATTTAAATCGATGCTTTATACAAAAGCCCGCGTAGTTGCTAAAAAATACCCGACTGCCAGCCAATTAAACTCCTGGAAAGATGCCGATAATTACGGCATTTGGATTGATGAGAAACATGTTAACAATAAAGAGATCAATAAGTACAAAGCAGAGGACTTTGTGCTTTACTACAATAGCAAGCTAAATGGCCCGGCAAAAAAGGGGCGTAAGTATGCCTACCAGGTTGATCTTTATACATTAGCCAAATACAATGAATTAAAAGCAATCAATGAAAAAGAAAAACCCAGAACAAGGGTTGACATAGTTGCTGTAGACCGTAAATATATCGCGTATAAAAATGTCGGTAGATAAAATATGAAGCACGACAAAGCCCTCTTTCATAATTGAAAGAGAGCTTTGTTATTTAGTTCGGAGCTAAGTAAGCTGCTTAATTAAAAACCTGGTCAAATTGATTTACTGAATCTTTGCTTTCCAGTACAGAATGACCCATTAAAAACTCATCAACCTTGCGGGCACATTCGCGGCCTTCTGATATGGCCCAAACAACCAGTGATTGTCCGCGGCGCATGTCGCCGGCTGCAAATACTTTGCTTACGTTGGTGCGGTAAATTCCCTCTTTAGCGTTTACATTTTTACGTGCATCCAACTCAACGCCAAGGCTTTCTAACATGCCTGTGTATTGCGGATTTAAGAATCCCATCGCCAGGAATACCCGCTGACAAGGGATCTCACGCTCTGAGCCTTCCACTTCACTAAATTTAACCGGCCGGCCAAGGAAATCAGTCTCCCAGCTAACATCAGCTATGCGTAAAGCACGCAGGTTACCATTCTCATCTCCTAAAAACTCTTTGGTATTAATACCCCAATGACGCTCAACGCCTTCCTCGTGCGAGGTGGTAGTCTTCAGCACCATCGGGTAAGTTGGCCACGGCATGTGCGGTGTACGTTTCTCTGGCGGCTGGAACATCACCTCAAACTGCTTGACAGAGTTTGCTTTTTGGCGGTTTGAGGTACCAACGCAGTCAGAGCCGGTATCACCACCACCTATTACAACTACGTCTTTCCCGGTAGCTAAAATATCTTCGGCTGTAATTGGCGAGTTGCCAACACGTTTATTTTGTTGTTTCAAAAAGTCCATCGCGAAATAGATGCCCTTCAACTCACGACCAGGAATAGGCAGGTCGCGCGGAATGGTAGAGCCACCGGTTAAAACTACCGCGTCAAAATTACGCGTCAGCTCATCAGCAGCAATGTCTTTACCTATTTCGGTATTGGTTTTAAATACAACGCCGTCTTTTTCCATTACTTCCAAACGGCGGTCTATCACCCATTTTTCCATCTTAAAATCGGGGATGCCGTAACGCAGCAAGCCACCAATTTTATCATCACGCTCATATACCGTTACTTCATGGCCGGCTTTGCTTAACTGCGCAGCGGCCGCTAACCCCGCAGGGCCCGAACCAACTACCGCAACTGTTTTACCTGTTTTAATTAATGGAGCGACCGGTTTAACCAGGTTTTTCTGATAAGCAATTTCGATAATATGTTTCTCAATCTCTTCAATAGCTACCGGTGGCCTGTGAATGCCCAATACGCAGGCCGATTCGCAAGGAGCCGGGCAGATGCGGCCGGTAAACTCGGGAAAATTATTGGTCGATGCCAATATCAGGTAAGCTTCTTCCCATTTATGGTGATACACCGCGTCATTAAACTCAGGGATGATGTTACCCAGCGGGCAGCCTGAATGACAGAAAGGGATGCCGCAATCCATACAGCGGGCTGATTGTTTATTTAATTCTTCGTCTGAATATAAACTTTCAAATTCATTGTAGTTTTTTACACGTTCTGCAGGCGATAATTTTTCAGGCATCTTCCTGTCATACTCCTGAAATCCTGTTACTTTTCCCATCTAAATTATTTGCTGATAGTTTGATATTCTAGTTTCTCAATTACTTTTTTGTACTCTTTTGGATAAACCTTCACAAAATCTGTCGACGCTTTGTCCCAGTTTTTGATGATGCTCTGCGCCAGTTTGCTGCCGGTTAGGCTAACGTGCTTGCGTAACAGGGCCAGTATTTGCTCCTCATCCTTAACAGACAGCGGATCCAGGTCAACCATCTCTGTATTGCAGTTTTCGGCAAAGCTACCGTCCGGATTATAAACCCAGGCAATACCGCCACTCATACCTGCCGCAAAGTTGCGGCCCGTTTTGCCAAGGATCAAAGCACGTCCACCGGTCATGTACTCGCAACCGTGATCGCCAATACCTTCAACCACCGTGGTTGCGCCCGAGTTACGTACCGCGAAGCGTTCGCCCGCCATACCGCCTATAAAGGCCTCTCCGGCAGTTGCGCCATAAAGGGCAACATTGCCGATGATGATATTTTCTTCGGCCGGATAGCTTGCCTCCGGCGATGAATAAACAGCCAACTGAGCTCCTGATAAACCTTTACCAACATAATCATTGGCCTCGCCTTCCAACTCAAAGGATACCCCTTTGGTTGCAAAAGCACCAAAACTTTGCCCGGCAGATCCTTTGAATTTATAGTTGATGGTATTATCCGGTAATCCGGCTGAGCCGTATATTTTTGATATTTCGTTTGATAATAAAGCGCCTATGGTACGGTCAGTATTTTTAACATCATACGTTCCAAAAACAGGTGTCTTGTCCGCCAAAGCAGGTTTAGCATCTTCCCACAATTTCCAGTCGATGATCTCGGCCATACCATGATCCTGCTGCTCGCTGTTATACAACGTAACATCTTTTGGATTGGTAACCGGGTGCAGAATGCTTGAAAGATCGACCTTTTTAGCTTTCCAGCTCTTCAGGCCATCTTTAACTTTCAGGAACTGAACGCGGCCAACCATTTCATTGATGGTACGGAAGCCTAACTCGGCCATGATCTCGCGCAGCTCTTCAGTCATAAAGCGGAACAGGTTAACGATATGCTCAGGCTTACCTGAGAATAATTTTCTTAATTCTTCGTCCTGCGTAGCAACACCTACCGGGCAGGTATTTAAGTGACACTTACGCATCATGATACAGCCACCGGCAACAAGAGCGGCAGTTGCAACGCCCCACTCCTCTGCACCCATCAGGGCGGCAATGGCCAAATCACGACCGGTTTTTAACTGACCATCTGTTTGCAATACCACCCGGCTGCGCAGTTTGTTGCGTACCAGGGTTTGGTGTGCTTCGGCTAAACCCAGTTCCCAAGGCAGGCCGGCGTGTTTTACCGAGCTTATTGGCGATGCACCTGTACCACCATCGTAGCCGGCGATCAGGATAACATCAGCATGTGCTTTGGCAACACCTGCTGCAATAGTACCTACACCCGCTTTTGATACCAGCTTAACGTTGATACGTGCGGCGCGGTTAGCATTTTTCAGGTCAAATATCAGCTGCGCTAAATCTTCGATCGAATAAATATCATGGTGTGGCGGTGGCGATATTAAGCCAACACCCGGAGTTGAGTGACGGGTTTTCGCGATCCAGTCGTCAACCTTATGGCCCGGTAACTGGCCGCCTTCGCCAGGTTTTGCACCCTGCGCCATTTTAATTTGCAGCTCATCCGCATTGGTCAGGTAGTTTGAGGTAACCCCAAAACGGCCTGATGCCACCTGCTTGATAGCCGAGCGCATTGAGTCGCCGTTAGGCAAAACTTCGTAGCGCATCTCGTCCTCGCCACCTTCGCCGGTATTGCTTTTGCCGCCTATGCGGTTCATGGCGATAGCCATGGTGCTATGCGCCTCGTGAGAGATAGAGCCAAATGACATGGCACCGGTAGCAAAACGTTTCATGATGCTTTCGGCCGGTTCAACCTCATCTATGGATATGGCTTCGCGATGATGCGCAAAATCAAGCAATCCACGGATGGTAAAATGTTTCTCGCTTTGCTCGTTGATAGCTTTAGCGTAGTTTTTATAAACATCGTAGTTATTACTACGTGTAGCATGTTGTAATAAGTGCACGGTAGTTGGGTTAAACAAGTGCTCTTCGCCACGGCGTTTCCACTGGTAAATACCACCTTCGGGCAATAAACGGCTCTCGTTTTTAGCGCCAAAGCCTATGCGGTGTTTACACAGCGATTCGCGTGCGATCTCGTCCAGACCTAAACCACCTATCCGGGTAACCGCACCGCAGAAATATTTGTTGACAACGTCTTTATTTAAACCTAAAATTTCAAACACCTGCGATCCGTGGTATGACTGCAGGGTCGAGATTCCCATTTTAGAGAAGATCTTCAACAAGCCGTCATTAACAGATTTGACATAGTTCTTCAACAGATATTTGGTATCCAGGCTGGTATCCAAAGCGCCGCTTTCTTTTAAATTCTCAATAGTCGCCTGCGCCAGGTACGGGTTAATTGCGGTAGCACCAAATGCCAGTAAACAGGCAAAGTGATGTACTTCCCAAACGTCGCCGGTTTCAACAACGATACCTACCGCGCCACGCAAACCTTTTTTGATCAGGTGGTGGTGCACCGCAGATACCGCCAATAATGAAGGTATGGGGGCGTGCTCAGAGTCCACTGCACGGTCTGACAGGATCAATACTTCAAAGCCGTCGGCAACAGCGTCCTCCGCGTAGCGGCAAACCCTTTCAATACCTTTTTGTAACGAACCAGGAAGCCCGTCAGCATTAAAATAGGTTTGTAATGTTTTAGCATGGAACATGCCGGTATCAATGCTCCGCAGTTTCTCCAACTGGTGATTTTTTAATATCGGGTGTTTAAGCGTTACACAATGGCAATGCATTTTATCTTCATCCAGCAAATTACCGTTGTTACCTATAAAGGTGGCCAGGCTCATGACCAAACGCTCGCGGATCGGATCTATCGGCGGGTTGGTTACCTGCGCAAAAAACTGCTTAAAGTAGCTTGATAAATGCTGCGGCTTGTCTGACAGGATAGCCAGAGGCACATCAGTACCCATTGATCCTATCGGCTCTTTACCATCAAGGGCCATTGGTTTAATAATGGTGTCAATATCCTCACGGCTATAACCAAATACCTGCTGATAACGGAAGACAGAATCGGCGCTCAGGTTTGCAAATGCTAAACGCGGCTCGGTTAAATCCTCTAATTTTATCTTATAATTCTCTAACCAGCGGCCGTATGGCTGGCGCGAGGCTATTTGTTGTTTAATTTCTTCGTCGGTAATGATAACCCCCTGCTCGGTATCAATCAATAACATTTTACCCGGCTGCAGGCGGCCCTTGCGTAAAACGTTTTTTTCATCGATCTTCAATACACCGGTTTCAGAGGCTGCAATAACACGTCCGTCGCTGGTAATGGTGTAACGTAATGGCCTTAATCCGTTTCTGTCCAGCACTGCTCCTACCAATTTACCATCAGTAAAGCTGATAGCGGCCGGTCCGTCCCATGGTTCCATTAATGTAGCATGGAACTCGTAAAACGCTTTTTTTACCGGGTCCATCTGTTCGTTACCATCCCAGGCTTCCGGGATCAGCATCATCATTACATGTGGTAATGAGCGGCCGGTATGTTGCAGGATCTCGATGATGTTATCCAAACAAGCCGAGTCTGACTGATTATTATCCACCACCGGTAACAACATCTCCATCTCCTCATTGGTAAAATAAGCAGACGCGTATGATTTCAGGCCCGAATAGAACCAGTTTAAGTTACCGGTTAAAGTATTGATCTCGCCATTATGCGCTATCATCCTGAACGGCTGGGCCAGTTTCCAGGACGGGAATGTATTGGTTGAAAAACGTGAGTGAACCACGGCCAAACCTGACGCCATACGCGGGTCTGTCAGATCTGCATAGTACTGGCGCAGCTGGTAGGTAGTTAACTGTCCTTTATAAATAATGGTTTTACAAGACAATGAAGGGAAATAAAAATCGCCCCTTGCGCCCGGTATGGTTTCTGTAACGGTTTTGTTGATGTATCTTCTTAAAACGTACAGCTTACGTTCAAAATCCTCATCAGTGGTGATATGGTGCGGCCTTGAAATAAACAGCTGCTCAATATCCGGCTCGGCACTGCGGGCAGTTTCGCCTATTACAGATGAGTTAACGGTTAATTTACGATAGCCTAATTTATGTAGCCCTAATTTTTCAATAGCATTATCAATTGCCGTGCGGCAGGCTTTTTTAAGCGGAGAATCTTTAGGTAAAAAGATCATACCTACGCCATACTCTCCCGGCTCAGGCAGGCTGATCTCCAGGTTAGAGCATTCTTCCATAAAAAACTCATGGGGCAATTGTAACAGTATACCCGCGCCGTCACCCGAGTCGGGATCGCATCCGCAGGCGCCGCGGTGTTCCATGTTCTCTAACATGGTCAACGCGTCATCAATTATCTGGTTAGATTTATGACCATTAATATTGGTTATAAATCCTGTTCCGCAAGAGTCGTGTTCAAATTCCGGCCTGTAAAGACCCTGTTCTGTGCTGTCGTTCTGATCCATCGCTGTACAAACGGGTTTATAAGTGTTCGTAACCACGAAAATACAGAAACCAAAGCATTTTTGCGATATAATTATAAATTTTTGGTATTATCTTAATTATTGGCAGATAATTTGTATATTAATTTTGAATTTAATAAAATTAAGCCAAAATCAATTAAATTATCGCAAAATCGATGACCTATATCATATATATCCGCAATATGTAATCCTATTGGTTTGATAGACGAAATTGCATTTTCTTTTAAATTTAAGGGCAAAATGTAATTAGGACGAGATCAGGAATCACCGTATTTAATTTTTCCCGCTAAAAAATGAGATGTGACAGGCGGCGCCCCGCCTCCTAAAAAACGTTAAAATTTGATTTCGTATTTTAGCCGAAATTTAATAATTAATGTCTGCAAAAAATAAAGCTGTTTTTTTAGATCGCGACGGGGTTTTGAACCGTGAAATGGGCGATTATGTGCGAAGGGTTGAGGATTTTCATATCCTTGATAATTTTGATGCCTTAAAAATTTTACAGGATAAAGGCTACCTGCTTTTGGTGGCTACCAACCAGGGCGGACTGGCCAAGGGCTGGTATACCGAAGAGGAGCTGGCTAAAATGCACAAGCTGTTAAAAGAAACTTATCAGAGCCACGGTGTTGAACTGACAGACTTTTTTTACTGCCCGCATCATCCAAACTTTACCGGCGACTGCGATTGCCGCAAACCAAAGCCGGGGCTGTTATTACAAGGTATAACTAAATATAATCTTGACCCCGCCAGATCCTATTTTATCGGCGACCGCGAACGCGACGTTGAAGCGGGCACTGCCGCCGGCGTAACGGGTATATTAATTGACAGCGACCAGCCCATAAGTACGGTGTTGGATTTGATAGTTTAAATGTAAACGGACCAGCAATATGCAATCAACACGTTTTTTGAAACATATAGATACGGTCATAGCCGCCATAATAGGTTTCTATGCTATCCATCTGTTTACCAGCTATAGCGGTGTTGGTATCTCGCCTGATTCTATTATGTATGCCAGTACAGCTAACAGCATACAGGCGCATTGGTCGCTCCTGACATTTAATGGAACACCGCTAACCTTTTTCCCGATTTTTTACCCTTTCTTTTTAGGGGTGATACAGTTTATTACCCGGGTTAATCCGTTTATAGCAGGATCCGTTATTAACTCATGCCTGTTTGCTTCGGTCATATTTGTAACCGGTTGGATGCTGTCAAGGTTTATTGCGCATTCAAATATTTATAAACTGCTGATCCTGGCCGCCATTATATTAAGCCCTGCCCTGCTGGAGATCTACAGCTTTTTATGGTCTGAGACCCTGTTTATTCTGGAGGTAATGTTATTTATATTGGCTTATCACCATTATATGCGCCTGCATAGCACCTTCTCTTTGTTAATAGTGGTTGTTATCGCAGCCGTTGCCTGTATTACCCGCTATGCAGGTATTACATTAGCCGGCGCAGGCGGGTTAATGTTATTGCTGGATGATCAGCTTACTATCCGCAGAAAAATAAAACACCTGTTAATATTGGGCCTCGGATCGATATCATTGCTTGCCGGGAACTTATTCCTTAACAGCCTTAATACGGGTTTAAGCACGGGGAAACGGCTACCCTCTGTTACCCCATTCAGTCAAAACCTGTACTATGCCGGCACGGTTATAAACGACTGGGGTGCGCTGGGTAGTTTTGCAGATCATTATGCTATCCCGATAGCGGCAGTTGTGTTACTATCGCTCATCGGCATTTTATTGTTTAAAACCCTTAAAGGAAAAATAAACAGCTACGAAAATATAGTGATAGCCTTTACCATAGTTTATGGCCTGTTCATTATTTTACTGGCAACTTTCTCGCGTTTTGAGCGCATAAACAGCCGGTTGTTATCGCCCATGTTTATACCCTTATTAATATCGTGTACCAGCTGGGTGCCTGATGTTATTGGTTTGGTGAAATCGAAAGCAAAATATGTATTGTCCGGCGTGGCTATCATCATGATGCTGGCCTTTGAATACTTTACTTTGCAAATAGACCTGAAACGCTATGATGACGAAATGGATTATGGTGTACCGGGCTACTCGGACGATAGCTGGAACACCTCTCCCTTTATAGCTTTTTTGCGGGCGCACAAGGATATTTTTAAACCGGGCATACCTGTTGTAACAAATGCAGATGAGGCCGTTTATTTTTTTACCGGGATGTCGTCAACCCTGGTACCGCATCGTTATTATAAAACTGATGTAGACAGGTTTTATGAAAAAAAGCAATACTACTACATTTGGTTTAAAACTTTAGATAATAGCGAACTGATCAATATCCATGACATTGAAAAAGTACATCAACTAAAAAAGTTATATGATTTAAAGGATGGGGCGATCTATGAATATACCGGCGAAAAGGCCAAATAAATAGCCTGCTGATTACTATTTATTTTGATTTTAAAAACAACTGCCTATATTTGCGGCGCTTATCTATAGTTTTACTATATAAAAATGGGACTAACACAACTACATCATCTTCATCTGCACCATCACCACGCTGTGGTGATTAGATAATGTATGTTTCTACGCGAAATAACAACCCCCGTTTATAATTTTTATTATAGTCTCTTAATTTCAATCAGTGAAAACACTTAAAATAGCGATCCAAAAATCGGGTCGGCTCAACGAAAAATCCGTTGAATTATTAAAAAATTGCGGCTTAAATTTTGAAAATTACAAAAGCTCGCTTATTTCCCCGGTTTCTAATTTTCCGCTTGAAATTCTTTTTCTGCGCGATGACGATATCCCCGAATATGTACAGGATGGCATTGCCGATCTGGGCATAGTAGGCGAAAACGTAATTGAAGAAACCGAAGTAAGTGTAACTTACCTGCAGCGTTTAGGTTTTGGTAAATGCTCATTAAAAATAGCTATAACCAACAATAGCGATATTACCAAACTTAGCGATATTGAAGGTAAATCAATAGCAACTACCTACCCTGTTATACTGGGTAAGTTTTTGCAAAAACAAAACATACACGCCGATATCCGCACCATTTCAGGTTCTGTTGAGATTTCTCCGGGTTTAGGATTAAGCGATGCCATTTGCGATTTAGTATCAACCGGTGGCACATTAAAAAGTAACGGCTTAAAACCATTTGCTGATGTCATGTCGTCAGAGGCGGTTTTAATTGGTTCAAAAGGCAGCGAAAGCAATGATTTGGTACAGGAGTTGATGCAACGTATACAATCGGTATTACGTGCCAAAGAAACCAAGTACGTTGTACTAAATGTTCAAAAGGACAACTTAAAAGGCGTGCTGGACCTGTTGCCGGGGGTTAAAAGCCCGTCGGTATTACCATTGGCCGAAGAAGGTTGGGTAGCGGTACATACGGTGATCCCGGAGCGTGATTTTTGGGACCGCATAAGCCAGCTGAAACAAGCAGGCGCGCAAGGCATTGTAGTAATGCCTATTGAGAAGATAATATTATAAGCCCCACCCGACCCTCCCCGGTAGGGAGGATTTGAGAAGAGCTGGTAACACCAAACTAAGGGTCTTCCCTACCGGGGAAGATTTAGAGGGATTATGAAGATATATAATTATTCAGACTTAAGTAAAAACGATATCACCAAACTGGTTCAGCGCAATGTTGATCCGGCTAATGAGATCCGTACAATAGTTGAAGAAGTACTGGCCACCGTGCAGCAAAACGGCGACAGCGCTCTGATTGATTATGCGGCTAAGTTTGACAAGGTAACCTTAACGAAGCTCTATCTTGATAAGGGCGAGCTGGAAGAGATCGCATCGGCTGTATTGCCCGAGCAGAAAGCGGCCCTGGATATTGCCTATAATAATATTTACAAGTTTCATCAAACCCAGCTTAAAACCGAGGATAAAGTAACCACCATGCCCGGTGTAACGTGCTGGCGCGAATTAAGGCCGATTGAAAAAGTTGGCTTGTATATCCCCGGGGGCACGGCAGTTTTACCAAGCACCTTTTTAATGCTGGGGATACCTGCGCGCATAGCCGGGTGCCATGAAATTATTGTATGCTCGCCGCCGCAAAAAAACGGCAGGCTTAACGCATTTATTGCGTATGTGGCTTTGTTGCTGGGCATTGATAAGATCTACATGGCCGGTGGTTCGCAGGCTATCGCGGCCATGGCCTATGGTACCGAAACTATTAGCAAAGTTGACAAGATCTTTGGGCCGGGCAACCAGTTTGTAACCAAGGCTAAAACCATTATCCAGTCTACCACTACTACTGCTATTGATATGCCCGCGGGCCCGTCAGAAGTACTGGTAATTGCTGATGAAACAGCTAACCCTGAGTTTATTGCTGCGGATTTATTAGCGCAGGCCGAGCACGGTATTGACAGCCAATCTATTTTAGTGACCACATCGGCACAAATAGCCGAAGCTACCCTGGTTGAAGTTGAAAAACAAACCGCTGTATTACCACGTGCAGAGATTGTTAAACAAGCGCTGGATAAATCATACATCATCATAACAAAAACTTTGGATGAAGCCATGCGGTTCAGTAATGAATACGCGCCCGAGCATTTGATCTTAGCAACCGATAACTGGCAGCAGATTACTGATAAAATCATCAACGCAGGCTCAGTTTTCCTGGGTAATTTAACACCCGAGAGTGTGGGCGATTATGCATCGGGCACCAATCATACCCTGCCCACCAGCTCTTATTCAAAAGCTTATTCGGGTGTCTCGGTTGATTCGTTTGTGAAGAAAATTACGTTCCAGCATATCACGCCAGATGGCATAAAAAACATCGGGCCATCGGTGGAGATACTGGCAGATTTAGAAGGCTTGCACGCGCATAAAAATGCGGTAAGTGTGAGGATGAAAGAATAACGCAAAGCTGATTTGCATACGTAGAGATTGCTTCGTTCCTCGCAATGACGAACGGAAATAACAATTTAAGACCATGTTTAATTTAAACAATATATTAAGAGAAAATATAAAAAACCTAACCCCCTACTCGTCCGCGCGTGATGAGTTCCAGGGTGAGGCAAGTGTATATTTAGATGCCAACGAGAATGCTTTTGGTTCGCCGTTGGATGAGCCATATAACCGTTATCCTGATCCGTTGCAATACAACGTTAAAAAACGTTTAAGCGAGATCAAAGGCGTACCGGTACGTAATATATTTTTGGGTAACGGTAGCGATGAGGCTATAGACATCCTGTTCCGCAGCTTTTGCAACCCGGGTGTTGATAATGTGATATTAGTGCCCCCAACCTATGGCATGTACGAGGTATCAGCCAACATTAATGATGTACAAGCAAAAAAAGTATCGCTTACCGAAGATTTTCAGTTAAACCTGGAAGGCATAGCCGAAGCTATCGATCAAAACACCAAACTGATCTTTATCTGCTCGCCAAATAACCCTACCGGTAATTCCATCAACCGTGATGATGTGGAAACCTTGCTGAATAACTTTGACGGCATTGTGGTGGTTGACGAGGCTTATATCAACTTCAGCCGCCAAAAAACTTTTATCCAGGAGCTGACTGAATATTCAAACCTGGTTGTACTCCAAACCTTATCAAAAGCCTGGGGATTAGCCGGTTTACGTGTAGGTATGGCCTTCGCCAGCGAAGAGATCATCGAAGTGATGAACAAGGTTAAACCGCCGTATAATATTAACGAATCATCACAGCAATTGGCTTTAAAAGCTTTGGCTAACGTTGACCAGGTAAACGGCTGGATCAAAGAAACATTATTACAACGCGATAAACTGGTACTGGCTTTAAAAGAGCTGGATTTTGTGCTGGATATCTACCCGTCAGACGCTAACTTTATCCTTGTTAAAACAACCGACCCGAAAGATATTTATAACTTCCTGGTACAAAAAGGAATTATTGTGCGCGACCGTTCAAAAATTGATCTTTGCGAAGGCAGCCTGCGTATCACGGTAGGTACACCCGCCGAGAATGAAACATTGATCGACACTTTAAAAAATTTTAAATGAGCAAGCTACAGAAACTACTTTTTGTTGACCGCGACGGCACCATGATCAAAGAGCCGGTTGATGAGCAGATAGACTCGTTTGAGAAACTGGAGTTTTATCCCGGGGCTATCGAATACCTGTCGAAAATTGCCACCGAACTGGATTATGAACTGGTGATGATCACCAACCAGGATGGTTTGGGTACCGCTTCCTATCCGGAAGATACCTTTTGGCCGGTACATAACTTTATCTTAAAAACGTTTGAGAACGAAGGCGTAAAGTTTTCGGCCGTCTATATTGACCGCACCTGGCCCGCAGACAATGCGCCTACCCGCAAACCCGGTACAGCTTTGCTGACGCAATATTTTGATACGACTAAATACGATCTGGCTAGCTCGTTCACCATCGGCGACCGCCGTAACGATGTTTTGCTGGGTAAAAATTTAGGCGCTAAAGCTATCTGGTTAAATAACCAGTCGAACCTTGGCAGCAGCGAAGCGCAGAACAACGCCGATATAAAGGACGTGGTGGCTTTAGAAACAACCCACTGGAAAAAGATCTACGAGTTCTTAAAATTGGGCGAACGCGTCTTTGAAAACAAGCGCACCACTAAGGAAACCGATATCTACGTAAAAATAAACCTTGACGGTACCGGCGAGGCTAAAGTATCTACCGGCCTGCATTTCTTTGACCACATGCTGGATCAGATCGCACGTCATGGCAGTATCGATTTGGAAATCATCGCCAAAGGCGACTTACATATTGATGAGCACCATACCATTGAAGATACGGGCATTGCTTTAGGCGAGGTTTTTGCTGCTGCTTTAGGCAATAAAAAAGGCATTGAGCGCTATGGCTTCTGCTTGCCGATGGACGATTGCCTGGCACAGGCCGCTATTGATTTTGGCGGACGCGCCTGGCTGGTTTGGGAAGCTGATTTTAAAAGGGAAAAAGTAGGTGATGTACCGACCGAGATGTTTTATCACTTTTTTAAATCATTTACCGACGCGGCAAAATGTAACTTAAATATCAAGGCCGAGGGCCAAAATGAGCACCATAAAATTGAGGCCATATTTAAAGCATTTGCCAAAGCAATAAAAATGGCCGTAAAGCGTGATATAAACAATATGGTTTTACCATCAACAAAAGGGTTATTATAGCGTAAAAACATGATAGGCATAATAAGATACGGCGCCGGCAATATATTCTCATTAACAGCCGCTTTAGAGCGGTTGGGCATCGCCTACGGAATGGTAAATACCGAAGCGGATTTAGCGCAGTATGACCGTTATATTATCCCCGGTGTAGGCCATGCAGGCGCAGCCATGGATAAATTGGAAAACTCTGGTTTGGTGCCGGCTATCAAGGCACTCCAGAAACCTACTTTAGGGATATGTGTGGGGATGCAATTGCTCACTTCATATTCTGAAGAGGGTGACTCTGACCTACTTGATATCTTCCCTATAAAAACCTTAAAGTTTGCCGGCAGTCCGGATCATAAAGTACCACACACCGGCTGGAACCGGGTTTATCCTGAAAAGGAAAATCCACTTTTTCAAGATATTCCCCTTGGATCACATTTTTACTTTGTACATTCATACTTTATTGAGTATGATAATAGTTATACATTGGCTGCTACAGATTACAGTATAAAATTTTCGGCATCAATTTGGCGTGATAATTTTTATGGGGTGCAGTTTCACCCTGAAAAATCAGGCGTTTATGGTGAGACATTATTAACGAACTTCTCAAAATTTTAAAGACATGTATATAATCCCCGCTATTGATATTCTAGATAAGAAAGTTGTCCGTTTACGCGAAGGCGACTATGAGCAAGTAACCAGCTACGATGTTACTTTAGAAGAAATGATAGAGAAGTACCAGTCAAACGGAACCAATCTAATCCATATTATAGACCTTAACGGCGCAAAAAACGATTTTTCTAATCAGCAATATTTATTTGATGTAATTAAAAAAACCGATATGCAGGTACAATACGGCGGCGGTATCCGCAGTATTGAAAAAGTTAAAGAACTGGTTGACGCAGGCGTGCACCGCGTTATTGTAGGTACCCAGGCTTTAACCAATCCCATGTTTTTAGATGAATTAAGCAAAGCGATCTGTGGCCGTGATAAATGCTCGGACAATGTGGTTGTGGCTATAGACGTTTTAGACGAGGTTATTAAATACTCAGGCTGGATGGAAAGCTCGCCTATTAAGCTGATGGATTATGTTGACAGGTGTTTATCGCTTGGCTTCTTTCGTTTTTTATGTACCGATATTAGCAAGGATGGTAAATTAGGCGGTGCCGGTGTCGAGCTTTATGGAAAGCTCCTCGACCATTCACCTTTCATCAAACTGATCGCTTCCGGTGGTGTAAGCTCTATGGCCGATATTGAGCAATTAAACCGCTTAAAAGTAGAATCGGTAGTAGTTGGTAAAGCTATTTATGAGGGTAAGATCAGCATCGAAGAAGTTAAGAACTGGAATTTAGAGTCACTCATCTCCATATAAATTGCGAGCGCAGCGAGCATTGTTATTGGCTATTTGTCATCCTGAGCATAGCGAAGGATCTTATACGATTGACAAGATGCTTCGTTCCTCAGCATGACAAACTAAACTATGCTTGCTAAAAGGATCATCCCCTGTCTGGATGTTAAAGACGGAAGAACTGTTAAAGGCGTAAACTTCGTCGACTTACGCGATGCCGGCGACCCTGTTGAACTGGCCTGGAACTATTCACGTCAGGGAGCGGATGAATTGGTATTTTTAGATATCACTGCCACACACGAGCGTCGTAAAACGATGGTTGAGCTGGTAAAATCCGTCGCGCGTCAAATAAACATACCTTTTACCATTGGTGGCGGTATCAACGAAATAGCTGATGCTGACGCCCTTTTAAATGCAGGTGCCGACAAAATCTCCATCAATTCTGCGGCGGTGCGTAATCCGGCTTTAATTGATGAATTAGCCAAGGCATTTGGTGTCCAGTTCGTGGTAATAGCTGTAGACACCCGCTTAAATAACGGCATTAACACTGTTCATTTAAACGGGGGTCGCATCCCAACAGAAAAAGAAACTTTAAGCTGGATATTAGAGGCGGAGAGCCGTGGCGCAGGTGAGATCCTGCTTACTTCCATGGATCATGACGGCACGAAAGCAGGCTTTGATAACGGATTATTAAAAAAGGTAAATGACGCGGTGAATATCCCGGTGATAGCATCGGGAGGCGCCGGTTCGGTACAGCATTTTATTGACGTATTTGAGCAGACGAATGTTGACGCTGCTTTAGCTGCATCGGTATTTCATTACGGCGAGATATTAATCCCTGACCTGAAAGATATTTTAAGGGGCAGGAATATTGAAGTAAGATAAATAAATAACCAGTTGTCATTTTGAAACGTAGTGAGAAATCCTCGTACCTCGTTCGAAATGATAGTATATTATAACAAATGAATATAGATTTTAACAAAACAGATGGACTGGTGCCGGTGGTTATTCAGGACGAGCAAACACTCGAAGTGTTGATGCTGGGTTACATGAACCAGGAAGCGTATGACAAAACCGTACAGGATAATATCGTCACTTTCTATTCGCGTTCAAAACAGCGTTTATGGACAAAAGGCGAAACCAGTAACAATTTTCTGCATGTTAAAAGCATCCATTTGGATTGCGACAATGACACGCTGCTAATAAAAGTTAAAGCCGACGGCCCAACCTGCCATACTGGCAACCGAACCTGTTTTAAAACCGAATACAATCAAAACTTTATATTGCAATTAGAGCAAATAATTGCCGACCGGTATGAAAATCCGCAGGAAGGATCATACGTAAATAAGCTGCATAGAAAAGGCTTAAATAAGATAACGCAAAAAGTTGGCGAAGAAGCCGTGGAGACCGTAATAGCCGCCCTGGCAGAAACCGAAACTGATCTGATAAACGAAGCTTCTGATCTTGTATTCCACCTTATTGTACTATTACGCGAAAAGGGATTGACAATTGGTACAATCGCCAAAAATTTAGAAGAAAGACATAAATAGTGATTGAAGGTTAGAGATTGGAGATTGATTTGAATCTTCGCTAATCTTTGATCACCAATCACTAATCGCTACACTCATGATCAACGTAGAAAAAGCCGCCGAACTTACCGGGCATAGCAATCCTATATTTGCGTTAACACTATCGCAAAAACCGGATATTTTGTTTACCGGTGGTAATGATAAAGGCGTGGTTGAGTGGAGCTTAAAAAGCAATGAATTTATTAAAGTAATGTTTCCGGTGGCGGCGTCAGTTTACGCTATTCATTGCCCGGGAGGTTATCCGTTAATGATGACCGGGCTTCGTACCGGCGATGTTTTGATATTTGATTTTATCAAACAGCAATTACTCCCGGCGCTTAAACATCATAACAAACCCGTATTTGATATCAAATCAGTTTCGGGTAAAAAGGAGTTACTGGTAGCGTCAGAAGACGGCACAGTTTCCATCTGGAGCCTGGATACGTTACAGTTAGTCCATACTTTAAAAGTTTCGGGTGATACCATCCGTTGCATCAGTATTTCGCCGGATGAAAAGCAGGTGGCTTTTGGCTGCCGTAATAATGAGGTAAAGATCTATGATCTGGAGGACTATACCTTGATCCACACCTTACAGGGCCATACCATGCCGGTGTTTTCGCTACAATATTCGCCGGATGGCAGTTACCTTGTATCAGGTTCGCGGGATGCCCAGCTTAAAATTTGGAATACAACAACCTTTGAATTAACAGAAAATATCCCGGCGCATCTGTTTGCCATAAATCATATCGCCTTCCATCCTGTCCAGCCTTATTTTGCCACGGCAAGTATGGACAAAAGCATTAAAATCTGGGGATCAGACGATTTTAAACTCTACAAGATCATCAGCCGCGAAAAAGGTTATGATACGCACCGTCTGTCGGTAAATAAACTGGCCTGGCATAACGGGCAATTACTATCCACCGGCGATGATAAGCGGGTGATCATCTGGAACATAGCTTTCTAAAACTGCACGATGCCCGGTCAGACTAAATTTTAAATCAGCAGGAAATTAAAAAATCCGTTTGATGGATGCCAGTTTATGGGTGTAGCGCCCCTGCTCTTCAGAATAGATACCCTTCTCATCAATCACGTTTATCTTAACCTTGCCTGACGCATGAATAATATGTTCGCGGTTAAGTAAGATCCCGACATGGGTAATCATACCCTCGTTATTTTCAAAAAATGCCAGGTCACCAATTAAAGCGTCATTCAGGGATGGAACGGCTCTGCCCTGCTCTTCCTGTAAACTGGCGTCGCGTTTTAACTGGATGCCTTTTAGTTTAAAAACCAATTGCGTAAAACCAGAGCAGTCTATACCAAAATGGGTACGGCCGCCCCATAAATAAGGGGCATTAATAAATGATTTGGCAACAAGGTCAATACTTTCTTTCTGCCCTATCTGGCCTATAATTTCAAATTTCTCCCGTTCTATATAGCAGGTTGTTCCGTTTAAAAAAGCAAGGGAGCTGCCGGCTGGCAGATATAAAATGCTGTTATCCTTTATTTTCCAGGCCTGGGTAACGGGTTTGTAGGTTAATTTTGGCGGATTTAGCAGCAGTTGCTGATAATTTAAGTGCCCAAGCATGATAAATTGCAAACGGTTTACCCAACCTTCATAATTATCGGCAGCAGTTATAATTTTCGCCCAACCTTCTTTCCATTCTAAAATTTCAAAAGCTTCGCCAAATAACACCTGCGATACCTGTTCGCTGCGCTCGTTAGGTTCGGCACGCATTGGTATCACCGCTAAATTGCAAATTCCGTATTCCATTTTTAAAATATGAGCCTGCTTGTACGTTAATATTTTTTAAAGGTTTCATCACAAAAAAGGGAATACATATGATGTATTCCCCGTTTATGATAAATATCGTTAATATTATTAAATATCTTTTTTACTACTCATTCATGTGCAGCCAATCTTTTTTAGCCAGTAATTCTTCGCGGGTTTCGCGCACATTTTCATCGTCCACGCAGCAATCAACAGGGCAAACTGCGGCGCATTGAGGCTCGTCATGAAAACCTACACATTCGGTACACTTGTCGGGCACTATGTAATAAATATCGTCAGATAAGGCTGCCTGTGTTTCTTCAGCATTTAAAGTAACACCGTCGCCAAAATCAATAACACCTTTTAAACCCGTTCCGTCCGAAAAACGCCAGGCCGCACCCGCATCATAAATAGCATTATTAGGGCACTCAGGTTCACAAGCCCCGCAGTTTATGCATTCATCGGTGATTATAATCGCCATATTTTTAAAATAATCTTATATTCTCAATTACCTTTGTCCAAATAACAAAGTCTGCAAATATAACAAAAAAAGAAATCGAGAGTTTGATTACTTACCATATATATGTCAAAATTCACCACAACAGAGCTGATTACCGCATTTTCTAAATTAGGCCGGCAACTGTCTAACCCGGACGAACCACTGCTAAAACTAATCAATACCGAACATATTTATAATGCCTGGTTCACACCAGAAAATGTTGAACAAGCCATAAAAACCATCGGCAAAATGTTAAATGAAGCCGATCTGGCTACCTGGCTAAATAAATACGACCTGTCAAAAAACCCATCCCCTAAAAAAATCGGGCTGATATTAGCGGGCAATATCCCGTTAGTTGGTTTTCATGATGTTTTATGTGTTTTGGCAACTGGTAACCATGCTTTAATAAAAGCATCGGTGCAGGATGCAAGATTAATTAAACAGGTGTTAGAGATGCTGACAACGATAGACACCCGCTTTGCAAACCAATTTAGCTTTGTAGAAAGACTGATTGATTTTGACGCCGTAATTGCCACCGGCAGCAACAATTCATCGCGTTACTTTGAGTATTACTTTGGTAAAGTGCCAAACATCATCCGTAAAAACCGTAACAGTTTAGCCGTGATAACCGGTAATGAAACCAAAGAGCAGTTATATAACCTGGGGCACGATATTTTTGATTATTTTGGTTTGGGCTGCCGTAACATATCTAAAATATTAATACCAAAAAATTATAACCTGGCTACCTTTTTTGAAGCTATTGAGCCTTATAAAGACATCATTAACCATAATAAATACAATAATAACTATGGTTATAACCGCTCTATATTTTTAGTAGGCAGCGAAAAACATCTGGATAATAATTTTCTCATCCTTAAAGAAGACGACAGCATGGTGTCGCCGCTGGCGGTACTGTATTACAGTTATTATGACGACTTAAATGCGGCTGAACAATTAATAACAACCGAAAACGAAAACCTGCAATGTGTTGTTAGCACGGTACCGTTAAATGTAAAAAGCCAGGTGGTTGATTTTGGCCAAAGCCACCAACCCCGGTTATGGGATTATGCAGATCGCATTGATACGATGGATTTCTTGGCAAATCTTCATACATTTGAGGTTGTAAGGTAAAAAGTAAAAGGTAAAAGTAAATTGGCTATCCAAGTACGTTTTACCTTTCGCCTCAAACCTTTAACCTTTTAAAAAATGTATATTATAAAAGTTAAAGGCGTTGCCAAAATACCTGATTATGTACAGCTAAGGGACGACCAGTTTACCCTGTTGGCTTACTTCAGGGTTGACAGGCCCGATAAATCATTAGATAAAGTTGGCCTTACTGATAAGGCCGAATATATAATGAACATTGTTAAGGACCTGCCGTTTGGACAGATCTTAAAATTAGAACTATAAAAAAATGATAGGAAACTCCATTATTAAGCTAAATAATGTTGATATATTTCAACAAAAGCACCTGGTATTATCAAACGTTAACCTGCATATTGATAAGGGTGATTTTGTGTGGTTGATAGGCCAAACCGGCTCGGGCAAAAGTAGTTTGCTTAAAGTTATTTATGGCGACCTTGCCCTTAATATCGGCACCGGCCACGCCTGCGGTTATGAACTTGATAAAATCACCGAAAAAGATATTCCGTTTTTGCGCCGCAAGCTGGGTATAGTTTTCCAGGATTTTCAATTATTAACTGACCGGACCGTTGAGCAAAACCTGCAATTTGTAATGCGCGCCACCGGCTGGAAAGACGCCCAGCTCATAGCCGATCGTACGCTTGACGTATTGGAAAAAGTTGGCCTGCGCTCAAAACTTAAAAAAATGCCGCATGAACTGTCAGGAGGCGAGCAGCAGCGTGTAGTAATAGCCCGTGCACTGCTTAATGATCCCGAGATAATTTTAGCTGATGAGCCAACCGGCAACCTTGACCCGGACACATCAGAAGAAATTGTTTTACTGTTAAAACAGATCAGCCAATCTGGTACGGCCGTAGTTATTGCTACACATGATTACCACATTATCCGCACCTTCCCGTCCCGGATTATTAAATGTGAAAACGGTAAAGTTTTGGAAGACGCGCAAATAGTTTAAAGCTAATACGGCGGCAGGCGCAGGTGCGGGCACATACTAACCATCTGCCAGTGCTGCTGCTATCGCTATGTCATTCCTGCCTAAAAAATAAATTTCGCTGTCAGCTTGTCGGTTTTACACTAATGGCAAGGTACTTGATTGGCACTATAAGCTATGAATTTTAACGATATGTTGAAGAAAAAAAAGATTGATAACCCAGAAACACCCGAGGTTTTAAATGACGCTATGGACAATGATTATGCAGAAACGTCAGAGAATATTGCTATTGACGAAAAATCGGCAGAAGATCTGTTAAAAGAAGAATTGTCATTGGCTAATGATAAATATCTGCGCCTGTATGCAGAATTTGACAATTTCAGGCGCCGTACTACCAAGGAACGTGTTGAGTTATTGCAAACAGCCGGAAAAGAGGTAATAGTATCATTGATACCTGTGCTTGATGATTTTGAACGGGCAGTAAAATCAATGGAAAATGCAACTGACATTAATGCTGTTAAAGACGGCGTTGTGCTGGTTCAAAATAAATTAAACAGTATCCTTACGCAAAAAGGCTTAAAACCAATGGAATCAGTGGGGCAACCGTTTGATGCCGATCTGCATGAAGCCATAACCAATATTCCTGCTCCTTCTGACGACCTGAAGGGTAAGGTAATTGATGAAATGGAAAAAGGTTATTATCTGAATGATAAAGTTATACGCTTTGCCAAAGTAATAGTTGGGGCGTAAGTATAATAATTTGAATTATGGAATGAGTGAATTAGTAAATGTTAAAAGCATTTGTTATCACTCATTCTTTACATATATATAAACGCAATTAGTAAGCGCTTGATCAGGAATATTCACTAATTCAACCACTCACTAATTCACTCATTAAAAAAATAGATGTCAAAAAGAGATTATTACGATATACTGGGCGTTTCAAAAGGTGCCGACGCTGATGAGATAAAGAAAGCTTATCGTAAAATGGCTATTAAATATCACCCGGATAAAAACGAAGGCGATAAACAAGCCGAAGAGAAATTCAAGGAAGCTGCCGAAGCTTACGAAGTGTTGAGCAATCCTGAAAAGCGCCAGCGCTATAACCAATTTGGCCATGCTGCCAACGCACAATCTGCCAATGGCGGCGGTTACGGCGGCCAGGGAATGAATATGGAAGACATATTTAGCCAGTTTGGTGATATTTTTGGCGGCGGCGGCGGTTTCGAAGGCTTTTTTGGCGGTGGCGGCGGCAGGCAAAGTGGCGGCCGTCGGGTGGCCCGTGGCAGCAACCTGCGCATTAAAGTAAGGCTGACCTTAGAGGAAATTGCTAACGGCACCGAAAAGAAAATAAAAGTAAACAAGCAAATAATCTGTAAAACCTGCGATGGTACCGGGGCGAAAGATCAGTCATCTTTCCAAACCTGTAAAACCTGCGGTGGCCAGGGCGCTGTCAGAAGAGTAACCAACACCATATTGGGCCAGATGCAAACTACCAGCACCTGCCCTACCTGTAATGGCGAAGGCTCAGTAATTACTTCAAAATGTAGTGTTTGCCATGGTGACGGCGTGGTACGCGGCGAAGAAACTATCAGCCTGAACGTGCCGGCCGGTGTTAGCGAAGGTATGCAGTTAAGCATGAGTGGTAAAGGTAATTCGGCCCCGCGTGGCGGAGTACCGGGCGATTTGATCATCCTGATTGAAGAGATACCACACGAAACTTTAAAACGCGACGGCAATAACGTTATTTACGATCTGCACATCACCTTTATTGATGCGGCCCTGGGTACAAGTATTGAAGTACCTACCATTGATGGCAAAGCCAAGATCAAAATAGATCCAGGAACGCAGGGTGGTAAGATATTACGTTTAAAAGGCAAAGGCGTACCTGAGGTTAATTCGTACCACCGCGGCGACCAGCTGATCCATATCAATATCTGGACACCAAAAGCGTTAAGCAACGAAGAGCGTGCACTGTTGGAGAAATTACAAAACTCGCCAAACTTTAAGCCTAACCCGGGCAAAAACGAGAAAAGTTTCTTTGAACGGATGAAGGAATATTTTGAATAAGTAAAACCCGGAAACCGGAAGTCCGAAAGGAAATAAAAAGCTCAGAATCTTAACGATTTTGGGCTTTTTTAATTTTAAGGGGACGATGAATTATTAAGGTATATCGACAACAAAATAGAAATTAACAAAAGTTATCAATCACCTAACCGAAATATTACCTTAAACATACACCGGCTAATTTGTTATTCATTAATTTTAGAACAATAATTTCTTGTTACTAAACAATTTAAGGAATTATTTATTTTAGATTTATGAGCAAACGCATTGCCGTGATGGACCTCGGCACCAATACCTTTCACTTACTGATTGCCGAAGGCAACGCCACCGACTATAAAGCCATTGTCCATGAACACGATTCGGTAAAGCTGGGCGAAGGTGGTATAAATAAAGGCGTTATACAGCCCGCCGCTTATGCACGGGGTATTGCTACCATGCAAAAGTTCAAAGATAATATTACGAAAAACGGCGTAGAGTCCGTTATCGCCGTAGCCACCTCCGCCATACGCAACGCATCAAACGGACAGCAGTTTATTGACGAGATTGCAGAAAAAACCGGTATCTGCATTGAGCTGATAGATGGCGAACAGGAAGCAGCTTACATCTACCAGGGCGTAAAGCTGGCAGGCGGCCTGTCAGACCAAACATCACTGATCATGGATATCGGTGGCGGGAGTGTTGAGTTTATAGTAGGCAATAACCATAGCATGCTCTGGAAACAAAGTTTTGAAATTGGCGCAGCCAGGCTAATGGACAAGTTCCACCGCACTGACCCTATCCCTGCCGACGCAATTGGCGCGCTTAACAGCTACCTGGAAGAACAGCTGATCAGCCTGATAGCAGTAACCAAAAAATATCCGGTTAGCAAACTTATCGGTTCGTCAGGCGCATTTGAAACTTTTGCTGAGGTGATAGAATTGCAAAAGGGAAACACCTTTAGCCTGGATATAAAAAACTATGATTTTGATTTTGGCGAATTGATTGCAGTAACCAATAATCTGATAGCTTCATCACACGCCGAAAGGGAAAATACAAAAGGCATTATCCCCATCCGGATAGATATGATCGTGGTGGCATCATTGATCACCCGCTTTATTATTCACCGGCTGGATATCAGCGATGTCAGCATGTCAACCTATTCTTTAAAAGAAGGCGTGCTGGCAGAGTTAATGAATTGATTTACATTTTCAGAAAATTCACGCAAGTTGAAAAACCGATTAACAGCACCAGCAAACAACTAAAAAACCAAGCCCAATTTCTCTTTACCAAAGCGGTGAATATGCAGGTCACTACATGAACAAAGATCAGCATGGCATATAGTAAAATTCCTCCGTCTGTAAACCTGCTCAATAAAAAATAAGCAACCAACAGACCGAGATTGATACCGACGATGTGCATTGCACGGGTAGTTTGAGATGGCTCGTTATTATTCAATTGTTCGGTCATACGGCATCCATTTCTGTTTTTAGCTGGTTTAAATATGAAATTTTATCATCACGGTAAAAAATATTCATCGTTTCAAAAGGTATTATACTCATATCCTTATTAACAATATGCACACATGATTTTTTGATGGCCCGTACATCAAAATTTTGCGCATCGATAAATTGCATAATAATCACCCTGAACAAATTATCGTAGCCCAGGTTTGGTGCATCAATATCAGGCAGGCAGCACATTAATGATTTTAAATGATCGTTTGCTTTATCTACCGAATTACCTGTACTAAACATATTTAATAAATGCCCTTTCAGTTTTTCATCCTGCTCATAAACTATCGTATTTTTTGAATTATCAAGCAGATCGTCGGGATTTATCATTCGCGTTAACGGGAAAACCCGCCCGTCTATTTTTAACGCGTATCCCATTACAAGCGCATCCGGATTACAAGGTACCGGGATCAGATCATTGGCATTAAATATGGACGTTTGCTCTAATATGGCAGAGCGCACCTCAGTTAGCGTGTATCTGTCTGTTTCCGGGTTAAAATTTTCAAGCCTTCCGGCTTGTTGTGTGGGTTGAAACGTTACCCCGCGAACACAGGGTTGCCTAAGCGCATATTCAATAATTTTACCTATTTCGTCAGTATTTAATCCTTTTTGCAGAGTTACAACCAGTGTCGTTGATAAGGAATATTTGTTTAAATTCTCTAAAGCTTTGATTCTTATATCGCGCAAATCTTCGCCGCGCAATTGCTCAAGCGCCTCTTTTTTAAAGGAATCAAACTGCAGATAGATTTCAAAATCGGGCATGTAGCCAGCCAGTCTTTTTACAAAGCTTTCGTCTTTAGCTATTCTTACACCGTTGGTATTTAACATCAGGTGTTTGATAGGCTTTGTCTTGGCCATGTCCAGGATCTCAAAAAATTGGGGGTGTACGGTTGGCTCTCCGCCACTTATCTGTACCACATCTGGCTCTCCTTCGTTAGCAACAATAACATCAAACATCTGCTCTATTTCCCCGAGCGACCGATGACGCCCATAACTGGGAGATGACATAGCATAACATGTTGGACAGCTTAAGTTACATCTATCGGTTACTTCAACAACGGTAAGGCATGAGTGCTGCTCGTGATCCTGGCAAAGACCACAATCATACGGACAACCAAAATGCGTCTTAGTATTAAACCTAAGCGGTATCTCACTTCGCTTGGCGTAGTTGCGACAATTTTTATAATATTCAATATCAGTGGCGATAAGCACTTTTTCAAAACCGTGATGCTTACAATTTTTAAGCATGTATACATTATTGTCCTGGAATACTATTTTAGCGTCAACGCGCCTTAAACAGGTTGAGCAGATGCTCAGGGTAAAATCATAATAGATATACGGGCGTTCAGGCATTCTTCAATAAGTGTTTAGGATAAATAAAAACTTTATAATAGTATACAATACCAGATAAACAAACCAGTTGTATTACTGACATCCCGAAACTAAAAAAATAATCCGGTTTAATAAACTCAATAAAAAATCTAAAGAGAAGATAGCTTGATAAAAATACCTTGAACCGGGCACCGTCAGAAAAGGCGTGTCTTTTTTCAAACGCGGCTAACGAAACCCATAAAATCAACCAGAACAATATCTCATATAAATTGGTGGGATGCCTGGGCACGCCATCGCCAAAATTAATCGCCCATGGTAACGATGTGGCTATGCCATAGGTACCATCTTCCAATCCTGCAAAGAAACACCCCAATCTGCCAATGATCATGGCTGAAATTAAAGGATAAACCATCAGGTCACCTGACGAAACAGTAACACCAATTTTCTTTTTTACCAACTCAACGCCTATAAGCCCACCCAACATACCTCCTACGATGGTTTTATTTCCCATCAAGTACATTAAATTCAGATCAGACAGCAACTGTGGGTTCTCTAAAACGCCCACAAGATGTGATCCAACTAAAGCGCCCGTTGCCGCGCCGATAAAAATAATAAACCTATTGCTTTCACTTATTTTATCAACAGTCTTGCTTCTTAGATAAACATAAAATTGATAACCAACTATATAGGACAGGGTTTCACAAATAAAATGGATTGGCACGACTGCCCTGCCTATATGTAAATTGAAAGGGAACATTTGTACGAATATAGGTAGCATTTGTGTGGTAAGCAATCAGATTAACAACTCATTTCTTGGTAACTTATTTTAACTATTGCACTGCCCTTTGTATATTGCTGTCCTTAACTGATACGCATGAATCTAAAATTTACCTTGTTAGGCGCCGCTGCCTTATTTGCTATTACCACACAAGCGCAAAGAAAGCCCCGCAATACCTCAAATGATACCATAAGCTCGAACTACATTCCGTCAGGCCTGTTTTCACCGTCTTTCCATACCGAAAAAGGCAATGAGTTTCATGCTGTAAATGGCGATCCCGGTCCGAAGTACTGGCAAAACCGGGCGGATTATATCCTCAAAGCTGCTATTGACACGGTTACCAAAACCTTAACCGGCGATGAAAATATCACCTACACCAATAACAGCCCCGATGCTTTGCAATATCTATGGCTGCAGATGGACCAGAATACCTACAAGAAAGACGCACGCTCAAACTTTGTAACCGGCAACCAACCAAAAGCTGATCAACATACTACCGGTTACCAGATAGAATCGGTTAGTTTATCCCAAAACGGTAAAATAGAAAAGGTGCCCTATGTGGTTACCGATACCCGTATGCAGATCCGTTTGCCCAGGGTAATTGCGGCAAATGGCGGCAGGATCAACATTTTAATTAAATATCATTATACTATCCCGGGCGCCTTTGGCGGCCGTACCGATTACACCGATACCAAAAACGGCAAGATCTATGAAATTGCCCAATGGTTCCCCCGCATGTGTGTTTATGATGATGCACAGGGCTGGGATACGCTGCCGTTTTTGGGCAGCGGCGAGTTTTATTGCGAGTATGGCGATATCGACTATAGCGTAACCGTGCCCTGGGATATGATCGTAGCCGGATCAGGCGAACTGGTTAACCCCGCTGAGGTTTTAACCACTACTCAGGTTAGCCGTTATAACCAGGCCCGCAATAGCGACAAAACCATTATGATAAGAACGCCAGCCGAAGTGACGCAGGCTTCGTCACGCCCGGTAAACAAGGGTACCCTGACCTGGCATTTTAAAATGTTCAATACCCGTGACGTCGCTTTTGGAGCCTCCAAAGCGTTTGTATGGGATGCAGCAAGAATCAACCTGCCCGGCGGTAAAAAGTCGCTGTCCATGTCTGTTTACCCGGTAGAGAGCGCAGGCGATGACGCCTGGGGACGGTCGACCGAATACCTGAAAGGCGCCATCGAGCATTTCTCGGCAAAGTGGTTTGTATACCCTTACCCTTGTGCGGTTAATGAGGCCGGGATTGCAGGCGGCATGGAATACCCGGGTATCCTGTTTGACGGGATCACGGATAAAGGCAAGGAGCTGTTCTGGGTCACTGCGCACGAAATTGGCCACAACTGGTTCCCGATGATCGTGGGCTCAAACGAACGGCGCTATGCCTGGATGGACGAAGGCTTTAATACCTTTATAGACGTTTACGCTTCGGATGCATTTAATAAAGGCGAATACGCACCCAAACGCGATGGCGAATATGCGCCGGGCGGCGGTAACCCCGCAGATGAGATCATCCCCACCATCATTGATCCTGAAGCGCCTACCATCATGACTGCGCCTGATGCTATCTCAGAAAAGTACCGGCACCCCATCACCTACTTCAAACCGGCATTTGGTATGATTTTGCTGCGCGAGCAAATTTTGGGCAAAGACAGGTTTGACTATGCTTTCAGAAATTATATTCATAAGTGGGCCTTTAAACACCCGCAGCCTGCCGATTTCTTCAGGTCGATGGAGAACGGCGCCGGCGAGGACCTGTCCTGGTTCTGGAAAGGCTGGTACTATAATAATTACAGCCTTGACCTGGCCCTGGCGACCGCCAGGTATGTTGAAGGCGACCCCAAAAACGGCATACAGGTAACGGTGGTTAACAAAGAGCCAATGGCTATGCCTTTTACGGTTGAAGTGAAACTGAAAAATGGCAGCAAACAACGCCTGTATCTGCCGGTTGAAACCTGGCTGCAAAATAAAGCAACCACCTTTACGATCAACACCACTACACCGGCCGAGTCGGTTACCATCGACCCGGATAATGCGTTGCCGGACGTGAACCGGAAGAACAACGTTTTGAAAGTAAAGTAATAAAACTACCGGGTGATCCACAAAAAAAGTGGATCACCCGGATCACCTTTTTTGGATAACAAGCTGTAAATAAACACTTTAACAAATCAAGCGGATCACTTTGGATCAGTAGTAAAACATCAGCAAAACCTAAATAAAAGGTTGACATTCAGATACTTATGCAATTTTTGAAGCTAACTTAAAAATAAAGCGGATCACTAAAAAGTGGATCATACCTAAGCAAATTAGGTATGATCTTAAAAACCCATGTCGCTTATAGGCTCAACTGTTTTAAAGCCTGGTAAAGCTTCTCGGTAGGTAAACCTACTACATTGGTGTATGATCCGTCAATTTTAACAATGGCGGTCACCCCTACCCATTCCTGTATCCCGTATGACCCGGCTTTATCCATCGGTTTGTATTTGATTACATAGTTGATAATTTCCTCGTCCGTAAGCGTGCGGAACGTTACATCAGATACATCATAAAAACTATGATACTGCTGCTTGTAAAACAAACACACGCCGGTTATAACCTGGTGTACTTTGCCAGATAGCATCTGCAGCATTTCAATGGCATGCTGTTCGGTCTCCGGCTTGCCTAATATGTGGCCGTCAATACTCACAATAGTGTCGGCAGTCAGCACAACTTCTTCGCTAACTGTTTCATCAAACGCGGTAGCTTTTTTTTGGGCGATATAAACGGCGATCTCTTCGGGCGTTAAATGATCAGGATAAGACTCGTCAACCTCTTTTAGCACAATGCGAAAATCAAGGTCCATCAGCGTTAATAATTCCTGCCTGCGCGGCGATTTGGATGCCAGTATGATCGAAGGAAAATTTTTCATTTTATTTTTTTGAGGATAGGCCCTCCCTGCAAAGAAATAAGAAATAAACGACAATTTAGTACCCCATCAAACGATTGAAGGCGCACCCTGAAAAAAAATCTTGCAGATTCAAAACATTTGGAAAGTTTGCACTTTATCAGCTTATCTTAAAACAAATGTAAATGAATATTCGCCTGCCGGATTTTATAAGCCGCTTAGCAGACTTTAAGAAAAGCATCCGCTTCACAAGATGCTTTCAGTTTTAACTAGTAACTAACTTACTAAAGAACGATTGAAGACTTTTTGCTCTACTATAGTATCATATATAAGCTCATTCATTGCAGTGTGTCATTGATGATAGGCCTTTAAGCCGCTCTGTAAAAACCCGGCATAACCGGCAGCGTCATAATTGGCGCCTTCGGGGGTAACCAACGGTTCTTGTTTTTCCGGATCAAGCAAAACATAAAACGGCTGTGAGTTGGCTGCAAACTTGCTGGTTTGTAAATAGCTCCATTTATTGCCGATAGTTTTAATGGCCCGGCCCTCGGGTGTGGTCATTTGTTCGGCCGCGGCGAGGTCGGTTTTATCATCAACGTAGAGCTGTATCAGTACATAATCCTGGTTGATGGTTTGCGATACCTGCGGATCGGGCCAAACATTTGCCTCCATTTTACGACAGTTCACACAGGCATGGCCGGTAAAATCAATCATCACCGGTTTATGAACTTTTTTAGCATAGGCCAAACCTTCATCATAATCAAAATACGGATCAAAACCTTTGGGTTTATCAAAAAGGTCGGCATACTTATGTTTAACTGTATTTACTGAACCGGTAACCGCACCCTGGCCGTTTCCTGATGAAAGATCAAAATCCTGGGTAGACATTGGCGGCAAAAATGCACTAACCGACTTTAGCGGCGCTCCCCATAAACCGGGAACCAGATAAACCGTAAATGCAAACACTATTATGGCCAAAAACAGGCGCGGAACAGACACATATTTTATTTCGCTGTCATGCGAGAACTTTAATTTTCCCAACAGGTAAAATCCGCCTAATGCCGCTATCACGATCCATAACACCAGGAAAACCTCCCGGTCAAACAAATGCCAATGGTAAGCCAGGTCTACATTGCTTAAAAATTTAAGCGATAAGGCCAGCTCTAAAAACCCTAAAACTACTTTCACACTGTTTAACCACCCGCCTGATTTTGGCAAAGACTGCATTAATGAAGGGAACATCGCAAAAACGGCAAACGGAATAGCTAAGGCTACCGAAAACCCGAACATACCAATAGCCGGCCCCAACAGCGCACCCGTGGTAGCTGCCTGAACCAATAAAGTCCCGATGATAGGGCCGGTACAGCTAAAGGATACCAGGGCAAGTGTCGCGGCCATAAAAAACAAACCGGCAAAACCACCCCTGTCCGCATTGGCGTCCATTTTATTTACCCATGAGCTGGGCAGCGTTATTTCAAACGCGCCTAAAAAGGATGCGGCAAAGGCAACCAATAATAAAAAGAAAAAGAAGTTAAACACGCCATTGGTCGACAGGCTATTTAGGGCGTCTGCGCCAAAGATCACCGTGATAATCAGTCCCAATACTACATAGATCACGATAATAAATAACCCATATAAAGAGGCTTTGCCTACGGCACCTCCCTTTTTCTCTCCGCCTTTGGTAAAAAAGCTAACCGTTAATGGTAGCATCGGGAAGATACAGGGCATTAACAGCGCGGCAAAACCACCTGCTACGCCGGCAAGAAATATCGCCCAAAGCGATCGTTTCTCCGGCCGGGCGGCTTTGGCAATAGTTGTCTCAGCGGTTTGCTTTGCAGCCGGTTTGACTACTGTAGCAGTAGTATCCGAACTAAAGGCCACTCCGGCAGTATCCGGGGTTTGCGCGGCAGCAAACAGTACCGGGGTTATGAATAAGAAAAGAAGGAAGATTATCTTTTTCATCTTATTTTACCGGTATGCTAAATTCAACCGTTTCGGGCGGCAGGCATTGCTTGTCGTTACAGGTCATATACTCTAGTTTTCCCTTTACGGTAACCTGTCCGGCTTTAAGCTTTATTTTTTGCTGAAAGATCACCTCATGCTCAAAAAAGCCGACATCCATATTGAATACTTTTTCGTTGCGGGTTATAGGCGTCGGCTCTTTGGTGGCGCCATCTAAACTATAGGCGCCGGAAGCAAACGTAAAAGTGGTTTTAACCGGGCCGCCATCTTTAACAAACTGCGAGTAAAGGTGCCAGCCTTCGTCAATAGACGCTTTCATAAAGACCACCGCTTCTTTTGCGTTGATCTTTTTTGCACCATAACTCCATTTTACAGGGGCTAAAATCTGGGCTGATGTTTGTAAAACAAAACCGGTTATCATTAACAGGGGTATTATTAATAGCTTTTTCATTTTTGTCAGTATCTGGTGTTTGAATTTATTTTATTGAAACGATTCATTTAAACGGGGTATTGGCTGATAACCGGTAAACTCGGTATCGGTAGCGTAATAGCCCTCTTTTACAGGTTCCTCGCGGATCAGGTCAGTGCTCAGGTATTTTTTATTACTGTCGCAAAGCAGGGTAACAACCACCGCTTTCGCGCCCAGCTCTTCTTTAAGCTTTATCGCCCCTATTACATTGGCACCGGATGATATGCCAACGGCCAGTCCCAGCTGTTTACTTAATTTTTGCGCCATAATAATAGCGTCGCCATCATTAGCCTGGATCACGCTATCCAACTCATCCAGCTTTACGATAGCCGGAATAAATTCATCAGAAATGCCCTGGATACGATGGCTGCCTACTTTATGGCCCGTAGTTAGCGTCGGCGATTCTGCAGGCTCAAGCGGGTGGATCCTTACCTTCGGATTGAGCATCCGTAGCGCCCTGCCTACTCCCATAACCGTACCACCGGTACCAACACCCGCCACAAAAGCATCGGGCATTAAACCATTTGATGCCAGTTGGCGCCAAATTTCTCTGCCGGTTGTTTTTTGATGTGCTTCCGCATTAAACTCGTTTTCAAACTGGCGCGGCAAAAAAACATTCTTATCAGCTTTGGCCATTTTCTCTGCCAGGCTGATGCTACCTAAAAAACCACCCTCCGCTTTGCTTACAGGAATAACTTCGGCACCCATGCTTTTGATGATATCTACCCGTTCCTGGCTCAGCCAGTCGGGCATAATAATTTTTACCGGGTGACCAAGGGCTTTACCAATAGCGGCAAAAGCAATACCTGTATTTCCGGATGTGGTTTCTACAATGGTATCGCCCTTTTTTATGTTTTTGTTTTTATAAGCCTGGTACATGATATAAAGGGCCATCCTGTCCTTAACACTGCCGGTAAGATTGTAATGCTCGCACTTGGCATAGATTGTACCTGCGTTACCTTTATAGGTATAGTTTATAGCAATCATAGGGGTATTACCCACCATGTGCCATAAATTTTTAAAGGTGTCTTCGCTACTAAATTTCACCTCTGTTTCCGCTACCAAATCCATATATTTTAATTTCGGTAAAAATCCATATCCTAAACGGTTATTACAATAATTCATCAAAAAGCTGAAAATTTTATGGTTTTGATAACAAAAAACGTATATATTTACAGTTTAGAGTTTCATATTTTTAATTAATTGATATTATTTTCAAATGCTAGTTATCAGCTCACTTGACCGTACGGATATTGAGATCTTAAAATTGCTACAGATCGACGCCTCCCAAACCAATAAAGAGATTGCTTTCAAACTTCGAAAATCCATTGCAACGGTTCACGAACGGATCCGGAAATTAAAGGAACAGGGTTATATCAAAGGAATAGTGGCTATACTTGACCGGAAAAAGATCGACAGAAGTTTGATTGCTTTTAGCCAGGTGCTGCTTAACGATCATGCCGCTGATACCCTGGCAGGATTTGAAAGCGAAGTGGCAAAGTTTCCCGAAGTGATGGAGTGTTTCCAGATGACGGGCGCGTTTGATTTTATTTTACGCATAGCCACCACTGACATGGATGCCTACCATGATTTTTACCGGCATAAACTGGCAAAGCTGCCCAATATAAAAACCGTTGAAAGCTTCTTTGTGCTTTCGCAAACCAAAAGCGATACCGCCTACCCGCTTTAACCAGGGGGGCAATGAGTTTGGCCTGGCGCCCCTACTGTTGGGATATACCTTATAGCAACGTGCCCCGGCGGTTATAAAACCGGCCGGGGCACGAAATATTAGCTTATTAAAATACTATTGTTTAGCTATCCGGTACAACTTCCCGCTGTCTGTGCCGGCATAAATGGCGCCGTCTTTACCGGTAGCTATGCAGCGCCAGCGTTCATGGCGGTTCTCTAACAGGCGCTCCTCGCCTACTACTTTATTGTTTTTGATAACCAGGCGGATGATGTGCGAACCGCTTAGCGCGCCTACAAAAAGGTTATTTTTCCACTCAGCTATGTTGCCGGTATAAAACATCATGCAGCCGGGCGATATAACGGGGTCCCAATAATAAACGGGCTGTATGGTGCCCTCTTTTTGCTGGATGCCTTCGCCCACCTTCTGGCCGCTGTATTCGATACCGTAGGTCACCACAGGCCAGCCATAGTTGCCGCCCGGTTTAATTAGGTTGATCTCGTCGCCGCCACGGGGACCAAACTCGGCCTCCCAAAGGTCACCGGTAACGGGGTTTATGGCGAAACCATCCGGGTTACGGAAACCAAGGGCATAGATTTCCGGTTTAGCACCGGCAGTGCCGATGAACGGGTTGCCGGCAACCGGCTTACCTTCCCTGGTGATATGGATGATCTTGCCGGTGGTGGCGCCCAGGTCTTGCGCCTTCATGCGGATATCGCCGGCCTGGCGGTCGCCGCTGCTGATAAACAGGTTGCCCTGCCTGTCAAACACAATACGCGAGCCAAACTGGCCGCCGCTTTTTTTATAGTGGGGTGTAGCCTCCCAAATTACCTTTACATTTTCCAGTTTAGTCTCATCGGCCGATAGCTTGCCTTTAGCTACAGCCAGGGTCGAGGTGCCTTCTTCCGTCGGTTCAGAAAAGGTCCAGTATACCATGCGGTTTTTTACGAAATCCGGGTCAATGTTCACATCCAGCAAACCACCCTGCCCCTGAAACACCACCGGCGGGAAACCCGTGATCGTCTTATCCAGTTTACCGGCAGTAGTAAAAATCTGCATCGTGCCCGATTTACCGCTTACCAGTAAACGGCCATCAGGCAGCACGTGCAGGCCCCAGGGCAGTGTAAGATCCGTGGCAATCACCTCGTCCTTATAAGGCGTTTGTGTTTTGACGCTGCCAATGCGGGTTTGGCCGGCGAAGGCGGGCTTGTAGTCGCTGTTGGCTTTGTTTTTTTCAACCGGTTCGCCGGTTTGGGCCATACAGGTCAGGGCGGTTACCGAGATAAGGATGGCACCTAATGCCAAAGGCTTATAAAATTTTGCTATCATAAAATCAATTTTGGTTAATGCTATGTAAGTTACAATGTTATCAGCCGTTTGTTTAAATACAACACGTTTTTTACAGTTGCGGACCGGAGGTTAGCGATCAGAAATTTAGTGCCTATGCACTTAACTTATCGTCGCCCTCCGGTTCTTTTAAATATTAGTTTGTTTTTTTGGATATTCAAATCTACTTTTAGATAATCAACCTATCAACCTGTATATGGCAGCAGATACTTCAATATGGCCTGTAACTAAGCTTAGTGTATCAAGGCGTATTGTCCATATCATTTTAAATATTTCTGCGGTTATTATTTTCAATCCATTTTCTTATGGCCAGGCGGTTAAAAATCAACTCCCCAGGTTTAATTTAAGCGCTTTAACATCAACCTATTCAAAAAATTACCTGGCTTCCATTTTCGACAAAAAGATATCAGATACTGTTCAGATAGTTGGCCTGGGCGAAGTTAGCCATGGGGGCTATGAACCCATGGCGTTTAAAGCCAATCTGATCAGATACCTGATCGAAAGCAAAGGCTATCGAAAAGTCCTTTTTGAATTTTCTGATATAGGGGATATCAGAGCAATGAGAAACTATTTAACGCATCAAAATACCAATGACACTTCTTATATCAACAAGTGGGTTAAAAACGGAACTTTTATTAATGCATTTGCATCTGTTTTGCCGGGCTTGCTTAAATGGATAAAACAATACAACGATAACCACCCGAAAGATATGGTGCAGATTATGGGCTTTGATATCCGCGCAGAGCAGTTGGTTATAAATTATGTTCTCAATAAATATATCATTCCCGATAATTATAAAGAAAGCCAGCTATATGTGTACCAGTTAAATTCGGGGATCCCGGATGCTGATAAAATAGCGCTGCTTAACAAATGGTTCACGTCAAACCAGCCGGCACTCAGGGCCAAACTTGCCGGGGAGGATTTTAACTGGCTGTCTTTCTATATCCATAATGTGGTTAACAGTTTAAATTACCTTATCAGGAATTCAAAATCTAAGTCGGAGAAATCTGACGCTGCAAATTTATTCCGGGATAGCGTAATGTCAGAAAATGTCAGATACCTGAACGCAAACTCCAAAAGCATAATTTGGGCGCACAACGGCCACATCATCAGGGCCGAAAAAAAGTATATGGGAAATTACCTGGATCAATATTTTAAAGGCCGGTATTACGTGATTGCAACCGATTTCTCAAAATTTGCAGCAGTTGATGTTACCAATCAGGACACTACGCAAAATAACAGCAAAAAATATGTAACCAGGATCTTTAAATCCGGGCCTACTACTGCCGCTTATAACATCCAGGATAAATATGGAATTTCAGAAGGGATTTTCTTTCGTCAGGATTTGATCAACATGAATATAAAAGAAAATGTCAATGTAATTGACGTAGGCGGGCTTCATGTTTTTGTTCCGGAATATCACAATCTTTTTGATGCCCTAGTGGTATTTTCTATCATTTACCCAACTCCTAAATAAAAATCAAACTATGCCTTATGAAAAACCTGCTTATTTCAACTGTCCTGTTATTTGGTTTTGGCAACGTCAACGCGCAAAAGATCCAGGAAATCGCATCAAAAAATATAGATCAGGCCATCCCGTTGTTTGACCAAATTTCGGACTTTAAAAATACAGACGAAGTTAAACTTGTAGGTTTAGGCGATGTTGGCGAATATGTAAAGGAATCAAAAAAGTTAAATACAGCCTTTTCGGCTTACCTGATCAGTAAAAAGAAATTCAGGAATATCGTATTACAAACCGACAATTGGTTGCTTCAGCCATTAAATGCTTATCTAACCTCTTCCGCACCCGCGGATAGTGCCGTATTTATACCCCTGTTCATTAATGCCATTCCCGCCAGGGGACAATTCGCGAACACCGATTTTATGTCGCTCTTAACCTGGATAAAAAAATACAATTTAGCCCACCCGCAAGACATGGTCAATATTTTTGGCGTTGCTCCCAATAAAATAATTCCGCCATCGTATTTTTTATCAACCTATGTTTTTGCAGTCGACCAACCTTACGGTAAAAAATTGAGTGAAAAATGGAGCGAAAGCATCGCACCGGATTCCATAGCTTATTCGGACATCAAAATTTGGGTAGAAAGTCTTAAAAACAAAAAGCTTTCAAAGATGCAGCAGGACCTGGTTAGCAGCTGTAATGAGGATTTGCTGCATAACACGTTAGTGGTTCAAATTGTGTCTGTTGACCAACGGATTCCGCCAAGATACCTCAACGAAAGGTCACGGTACGTCGCCAACCAAATCTTAAAAAAGCTCGGCAAAAAAACCATTTTCTATGCGTTAAACACCGAAGTGGCCAAAGCTGATCTGAAGTGGAGTTTTTCTCTCGATAATCATCCTTTTTTTTCAACAGGGAAATATCTCGGCGAGGATTTAAAAGAAAATTATTATGTCTTTATCACAGATTTCGCTGATATAGCCCGGATACCGGTGGTTTCTTATTCGGCAAAAAAAATTAATGTTGAGGTTTTATCCGGCCCGGAGCAGGCCAAAACCTTGTACAAAAAAAATGACTATTTTGATCGTAAAAAAGACAGCGATCTTTTAAAAGGATATCAGCCGATATTACTGTCTACATCAAAAGAAATAATTACCAATACCGTTGTTGACCGGGATAGCTATGCCACAGATGCTTTATTTTTGTTTTCACAGCTATCAAAAATTGAAACGAACGTTCACTTTTAACAGTTTTTATAAACCTAAACAAGGTAACCATGTATAAACTAATCTTCGCAGCAGCGGTTTGCTTCATCTGTAATCTCAAAGCTCACGGGCAGTTAATTGTAAGAAACTTCGGATTTGAACAATATGATTCAAAAGGAAATGTGATTAGCTGGGATCCTATTAATACCAGGCAACAATACTCCCTCAATACAGATACCACTGTTGCCCACACCGGCAAACGAGCATATTCTGTCGAAGCGAAATCTGATACGGTAAAAGACCGGGGGGTGGGCGGCGCCGGTACCATGTATTTATCGTCGGCCTTTAAATTAAGAAGAACGGTCAAAGTTTCTGCTTTTATTAAAACGGAAAATTTAAGAGAGGGTGCTGCGGGAATACTGATTATGCTCAATGGGGAAAAAGGACCCATATTTCAGGCAGACACCCATGATAAAAGCCCGTCGGGAACTACCGACTGGTCAAAGTATGAACTGGAGCTGCCTTTAACCGCCGACGTAAAATCAGTAAGCTTTGCGTTTATAATGACCGGCAAGGGCAAAGCCTGGTTTGATGATTTTCAGGTATTAATTGATGATAAAATAGTTGATAACAGCACCTGGTAAACAACAAGATAATTTAATGTTCTGCCACAGGTACCCCTTAAAGCCAAAAAAACAAAAAGACCAATTACGGGAAGATGAACCTATTTGAATTAAGACCGATGTTTCTGTTATCATTTAATCCGTATGCGTGCCTGCGCTGTTTTCTGATGGTGCTGGCTTCGATCACCGGCACTTTTACGTATGGGCAAAGTACCTATGGAATTGTCAGCAGTAATTTGAAACCTTTAAGCGGAGCGACAATTAAAAATTTAAGTTCGGGGAGGCTTGCCGTCAGCGGCATGGAGGGCAACTTCGTACTAACATTAACCAGGGGGGACACAATTTTAACCAGTTATATCGGCCTTAAAACGGATACCCTGATCTTCCATAATCAAAGCCCGCTATTGATTAGCCTTAAACCCTTACCCAACACCTTAGGCGAAATAACCATCAGAGATCACCAGGTCAGCGCGCTGGATAAATTCAGGAAGAACCGGCAGGATTACAAACAAATATACCGCATCGGCGATGACAGCCATATCATCTCTGCGCTTGGCGGCTTTGCCTTTGCCGGGATAGCGATAAATATAGATGCGCTGTACAGTCATTTCAGCAGAGAAGGCAAAAATGCGCGCCGGCTTCAAAAAACACTGGTAAGGGATTATCATGATGACATCATAGACACCCGCTTTACCAGGAGCCTGGTAACCAAATATACCGGCTATGAGGGGCAGCAATTAGATAATTTTATGATTGATAACCGTCCGACCTACGAGTTTATCACCCATGCGTCAGAGTACGACATCATCAAATACATACAACAACAAGCCAATAAAAACACAACGCCAAAAGACACCACCATTATCGTTCAAAAATAGAAAAAAGGCGTTTAAGAGGCTACGCGGCAGCTTATAAGGCAGGTAACATTAACCGTCGACGCTAAGATTTGCAACCTCCGCTATCCCAAATCTCCAACCACTTGTCCCCAATCAATAAAAAATAACACCATCCAAAACAACTACTCTTTAAAAGTGTTTAGTTTCCTATACAAATCCTATATTAGTAACGTTATTATACAGAATAATTCTATACCAAAAGCATGGCCAAAATTTTAATAATAGACGATGAGCGGGCGATCCGCAGTACGCTGAGAGAGATACTTGAATATGAAGATTACGAAGTAGAAGACGTAGACAACGGAATTGACGGTTTAGAGCTGATCCGCAAAAATGATTACGACCTTGTACTTTGCGACATAAAAATGAGCCGCATGGATGGCATGGAGGTTTTAAGCGAGGGCCTCGCCATTAAACCCGATCTGCCTTTTATCATGATATCGGGTCATGGCACGGTCGAGACCGCTGTCGAGGCCAGTAAAAAAGGCGCCTTCGACTTTATTTCAAAACCGCCTGATCTTAACCGCCTGCTGATTACCGTACGCAACGCGCTCGACCGCGGCAGCCTGGTTGTTGAAACCAAAGTATTAAAACGAAAGGTTTCAAAGGTCCGCCCTATTTTGGGCGACTCGACCCCCATTGCCAAGATCAAAGAAACTATTGAACGGGTTGCCCCTACCGATGCGCGGGTATTGATAACCGGCGCCAACGGTAGCGGTAAGGAACTGGTGGCACGCTGGCTGCATGAGAAATCAAACCGCTCAAACGCTCCGTTGATCGAGGTTAACTGCGCGGCTATCCCCTCAGAACTGATTGAAAGCGAACTGTTCGGGCATGAAAAGGGCTCGTTTACCTCGGCTATTAAACAACGCATCGGCAAGTTTGAGTCGGCCTCAGGCGGAACACTTTTTATGGACGAGATTGGTGACATGAGCCTGTCTGCGCAAGCAAAAGTATTACGTGCCTTACAAGAGAACAAAATAACCCGCGTTGGCGGCGAAAAGGAGATCGATGTTGATGTGCGCGTAGTGGCGGCAACCAACAAAGACCTGCTGAAAGAAATTGAAGCCGGCAACTTCCGCATGGACCTTTACCACCGCTTAAGCGTTATCCTGATCCACGTGCCGCCGTTAACCGAGCGGAAGGATGATATCACACTGCTTACCCAAAGCTTCTTAGAAGAGATCTGCAGCGACTATAACATGCCGTCTAAAAAGATCTCGGAAGGCGCGCTGGAGGCCCTGAAGGCTCTTCCCTGGACGGGTAACATCCGCGAGCTGCGCAACATGGTTGAACGTTTAATTATTTTAAGCGATAAGACCATTACCGAAGATGACGTGAAAGCATTTGCCAACCCGTCGGCTCCGGTAGCTGCAACGGCACAGGCCGCCGCACCGCAAACCGACTTCAACCAGTTTAAGAACTTCCAGGACTATAAGGACTTTGCCGAGCGCGAGTACATTAAATTTAAGCTTGAGAAAAACAACTGGAACGTCTCAAAAACCGCGGATGATATCGATATCCAGCGGAGCCACCTGTATAGCAAGATAGAGAAATACAGCTTGAAGCGCGGAGAATAATTTAACGCATAACGCTGATTTACAAAAAGGCTTCCGGAATTGAATAAACTCCGGAAGCCTTTTTTTTGTTATAATCAAAAAACAATAGTTTAATTTAGTATCCTGATTTAAACTGTAATCAAACCACATCATGAAAAAATTAACCTTATTAATGGTAATGTTTACCATTACCTGCACATCGGTGTTCGCACAAATAACCCGCGAACAAAGCGTTGCCGAATGGAAACGCGCCAAAGCTTACACCAAAGCGTATCTGGACGCCATGCCGGCTGATGGCTATAGCTTTAAAGCTACGCCCGAGGTACGTACGTTTGCGCAACAAATGCTGCACCTAACCGACGCAACCTATTACTTCATCAGTGCGGCCAGCGGCAAGGCAAGCCCTATTGGCAAAGTATCGGTAGAGAAAACCGTGGCACAAACCAAGGAAGCCACAACCAAAGCAGTTATGGATGGCTATGATTTTGCGATAAGCACTATCGAAGGCATGACCGATGCAGACATGTCTCAACCGGCATCAGCCGAAGGCGTGAAAGCCACCAAAGGCCTGATATTAGCCAAGGCATTTGAGCATCAAACCCACCACCGCGGCCAAACCACCGTATACCTGCGTTTAAAAGGCGTAACCCCTCCGGGTGAGATGTTGTTTTAACACCGCAGCCCCTTAAATGCAAATGCCCTTTCAACTGGTTTTGAAAGGGCATTTTATTTGTTGGTGATCCACTTAAAAATATGGATCACCCGGATCACCTGTTTTTGTTAACCAGCTGAAAATAAAATATTTATATTTTTGAGCGGATCACTTCGGATCAGCCTTATTCGTCAGGGCTTTTAAGCGTACTTGCTGATTAATTTATTGATAATCAATCTATTAAAAACAGGACATTTTTTACCATTTTTTGCTGAGCGGATCACCTGAAGCGAATCACCCCCGGGGCAAATTATTACTGGTTCAATACCTTCTTTTTTTGCGCGTCATACTCCTCTTTGGTGATTGCTCCCGAGTCCAGCAGCGACTTTAACTTCCTGATCTCATCGGCAACGGAGCCTGTAGCTGCGGGTTTGGCGTCATTGGCAGCTTTGCAGGGTTTAACTTCGCAAGCTTCAATGGCATCATCAATAAAAACAGTATAGCGCATCGGTCCGCCCGGGTTAACACTGAACATATATTTATCCACACCATTTATCTTCATTTTGCGGATGCTTTTTACCGTGGCCCCCACGTTGGCAAAATCTTTAGGCAGGTTACGCGTACTGCGCGGGTTAGGTATTAACCCATGATCTTCAAAATACATGAATGTACCGTCGGATTTAGTGCCCCGCCCCAATCTTACAGTATCCCCTACATGATAAGTTACGCCGTTTGATGCTTTATACTCGGTAACCGAGGTACCACCGAAAAGGCCTTGCGCTTTGGTCAAAATCGGAATGAGCAGCGCGGCAATAAACAACAATTTCTTCATGGTTTGTCTTTGATGCAAACAAGATAGCTAAATCCATTAAACCATACTAATTTATCACCCAAAAAACCTATTTTTGCGGCTGAATGAAGCACATACGTAATTTTTGTATAATAGCCCATATTGACCACGGTAAAAGTACCCTTGCCGACAGGTTATTAGAATATACCGGCACCATTACCCAGCGCGAAAGCCAGGCACAATTGCTGGATGACATGGACCTGGAGCGCGAGCGCGGGATCACCATAAAGAGCCATGCCATACAAATGGACTATGAGCTTGACGGGCAGAAATATGTTCTGAACCTGATTGATACCCCCGGCCACGTGGATTTCTCGTACGAAGTATCCCGCTCTATTGCTGCCTGCGAGGGAGCATTGCTGATCGTTGATGCGGCGCAGGGCATCCAGGCGCAAACCATATCCAACCTTTATTTAGCTTTAGAGAACGACCTGGAGATCATCCCGGTACTCAATAAAATGGACCTGCCCGGCGCTATGCCCGAGGAGGTTAAGGATCAGATCGTTGAGCTGATAGGCTGCAAACGCGAAGAAATTTTAGCCGCATCCGGCAAAACCGGTTTAGGCGTGCATGATATTTTACGCGCCATTGTCGAGCGTGTCCCTGCCCCTGTCGGCGATCCTGAAGCGCCTTTACAGGCCTTGATCTTTGATTCGGTTTACAACTCGTTCCGCGGTATTGTAGCTTATTTCAAGGTGGTTAACGGCGAGATCCGTAAAGGCGACCGGGTAAAATTCTTCGCTACCGAAAAGCAATACATCGCCGAGGAAGTTGGCACGCTTAAACTAAAACAACTACCCAAAGACGTCATTAAAACCGGCGACGTAGGTTATATTATATCAGGCATCAAGGAATCGCGCGAGGTTAAAGTTGGCGATACCATAACTACCATTAACCGCCCCTGCGAAAGCGGCATACAGGGTTTTGAAGAGGTTAAGCCGATGGTATTTGCGGGCATCTACCCGGTAGATACCGAGGATTACGAAGAGCTGCGCGAGTCGATGGCTAAATTGCAGCTAAACGATGCCTCACTGGTTTTCGAGCCGGAATCGTCTGCCGCTTTAGGCTTTGGTTTCCGTTGCGGTTTCCTGGGCATGCTGCACATGGAGATCATCCAGGAACGTTTAGAGCGCGAGTTTGATATGACGGTTATTACAACCGTTCCCAACGTATCATACCTGGCCTATTCTACCAAAGGCGAAGAGATTGTAGTAAACAATCCGTCCGACCTGCCCGATCCAAGTAAAATTGACCGGGTTGAGGAACCGTATATCAAAGCTACCATCATCACCAAGTCTGAATTTGTAGGGCCGGTAATGTCGCTTTGTATCCAGAAACGCGGGTTCATTAAGAACCAGTCGTACCTGACCTCTGACCGGGTGGAGCTTGTCTTCGAAATGCCAATGGGCGAGATCGTATTTGATTTTTATGATAAGCTAAAAACGATATCAAAAGGCTACGCGTCGTTTGATTATCACCAGATAGGTTACCGCACCAGCGACCTGGTACGTTTGGATATCAAATTAAACGCCGAGCCGGTTGATGCCTTATCATCATTGATCTTCCGTGGTAACTCATACGATTTTGGTAAAAAGATCTGCGAGAAGCTGAAAGAACTTTTACCGCGCCAACAATTCGAGATCATTATCCAGGCATCTATCGGCGCCAAGATCATTGCGCGCGAAACAGTTAAGGCCCTGCGTAAAGACGTTACCGCCAAATGTTATGGTGGTGATATATCGCGTAAGCGTAAACTGTTAGAGAAACAGAAAAAAGGCAAGAAACGCATGCGCCAGGTTGGTAATGTGGAGATCCCGCAGAGTGCGTTTATGGCGGTGTTGAAACTGGATTAGGCCCCTGAGGATTGTTTCGCCGCCGTCATTGCGAGGAACGAAGCAATCTCTACACATGCTAATCAATTGGGAAAATTACATTCATGGCGAAAGCCTTATTTAAATAGCCAGGTACGATACCTATCTCATTAGAGATTGCTTCGTTCCTCGCAATGACGCTTTATTAGTATTATGCAGCTTTTAGACGGAAAATACGTATCAGAAAAATTAAAGGTTGAAATAGCTGCCGAGGCAGCTCAAATTTTAGCGGAGACCGGGCGCAAGCCGCATTTGGTAGCCGTATTAGTTGGCCATGACGGCGGCAGCGAAACCTATGTTGCCAGCAAGATCAAAAACTGCGAGAACGTGGGCTTTAAATCGAGCCTGGTGCGTTATGAGGATACCGTTACCGAAGAAGAACTGCTGAAGAAAGTAGAAGAGCTGAATGCCGATGCGGATATCGACGGCATCATCGTACAACTCCCCCTGCCCAAACATATCGACCCGGAGAAAGTAACCGAGCGGATTGATTACCGCAAGGATGTCGACGGTTTCCACCCCGTTAACCTGGGCCGGATGCAGCGTAATTTACCATCATTTATCCCGGCTACACCTTATGGTATTACTTTGATGCTGAAAGAATACGGTATTGATACCGTTGGCAAGCATTGCGTGGTTGTTGGCCGCAGCAATATTGTTGGTTCGCCCATGAGCATTTTGATGGCGCGTAACACCACTCCGGGCAACTGTACCGTAACCATTTGCCATAGCCGCACGCCAGATATCAAAAAGTTTACGCTGGATGCCGACATCCTGATCGTTGCCATCGGCAAAAAGAATTTTATTACGGCCGACATGGTAAAAGATGGCGTAGTGGTAATTGACGTAGGTATGAACCGCGAAACATCAACCCTAACGAAATCTGGCTTCAAGCTTTATGGCGATGTTGATTTTGAAGGCGTGGCGCCAAAATCATCTTATATAACTCCCGTACCGGGCGGTGTTGGTTTAATGACCATTATTGGATTATTAAAAAATACGTTAGCTTCGGCTAAGAAAGAGGTATATATATAACATTGCCAGTCAATTCTTTGCATTATGAAAAGAATATTATCAGGTTTTATTTATGTTACAGCTAAAATCATCGGCAGGAAAAACCTGGAAAAAATATTGATTTATAGCGCGAAAGCAATCAAGGTCAATTTACACATCCACGGTCTTGTGCAGATAGGTGCTGTGAACGGCTTTATCTCTGAGGTGAATGGCGAACATTTTTTTCTTGAAGAAATATTGCCGGAGTTACTGGATAAAAAAGATAATAATACATTTTTTGATGTCGGTGCAAATGTTGGCAATTATGCTTTATCATTAAAAAAATACTTTCAAGATGCCGTCATTTATTCGTTTGAGCCTGTTAAGCAAACCTTTGATGCCTTAGTAAGGAATACCAACAATACAGATATCAAATTATTTAATATTGGATTTGGCAGCACTACCGGCAGCGGAGAGCTATATAATACCGTTAACGGCGATAACTCCGAAATAGCTTCGATTTATAAAGATGCGTTTGATGAAATACATCAAATTGAGGGCGACACCGTAATTATTCCTTTTGAAATAGATACGCTGGATAATTTTTGTGAGAAAAACCGCATCATTAATATAGATTTTTTAAAAATAGATGTCGAGGGTCATGAATTTCCGGTACTGGAAGGCGCCAGGAAAACAATATCCCAAAATCATATTAAAATTATCCAGTTTGAATTTAATACCCACAATGCTTATTCAAGATTTTTTTTGCGGGATTTTTATAAAATCCTGCCTGACTTTAATTTCTACAGGCTAAATAAAAATAATATTGTACTTCTGGGCGACTATAACCCGGTAAACGAAATATTTACGGCCCAAAATCTCCTGGCGATTCATAAAACAATATCTCCAAAAATAAACAGCAAACATATTTTATCACTGTAAGTATAATTTATAAAGGAGTCCTTTTTAAAATCATTGGTGATTGCGTCAGGTTTATTTAAACGCCTGCTTCAGCTTCTCAAAAAAAGAGGTTATCCCTATGTAAATGCCATCTTCGCGTATTTCAACGGGATAAGTATCCACATAGTCATTCTGCCCGGGGTCGCCCTTACCGGTATGGATATCATAGGCGTAACGATGAATGGGACAGATGATTTTTCCGTTTTTGCACCAGCCGCCGCTCAGTTCGCCGCCGGCATGCGGGCAGGTTGATGAGAGCGCATATACTTCTCCCTCATAACCTATCAGGCAGATACCCCTTCCTTTAATTTTTACTTTTTTTATAAATGGCTGGGTAGTATAACGGATATCAGGCGCTTTGTACCAATCCATAATGTACTAAAAATCGATCTTCAAATTCATGACAGACGGGTCCTTAATCGCATCATCCATGGTGGTGATGAGCGTAACCCTCCTGCGGTCGGCAGACACGATAGCTTTGGGGTTATTGACCTTCTTTACCGGTTTGGCAAAATTAAGGATCACTTTGTAGGGCATATCTATCAGCATAGCCTTTGCCATAACCAGGGTACTTTGTGTTTTCTTTAAAAACGCGTTAAACTTCGTCTTATCAACTATACGGTAAAATTTATGGGGCGTAACCTCATATTGGTAATAGTCCTGCCCGGCAACCAGTTGCTGGGCATCAAACCCGCGCGCCTGCTGGTTGTTTTTTGTCACCGATCCTAATTTACCATCCATCGGTATTTTTGAAAGGTGCTGCAGATAGTATTGCAGATCAGCAGCATCCTTAGCCGAGTGGGTAATGCTCATCTTCATAACGTTTTTTTGAAGATCCATCTTTATCGACAAATTGCTGTTATGTGCCATGGCCAGCTCGTCTTTGGTCAGCTTTTTCTCCAGGCTGTCGGGCATGGCTGCCAGAAAGCTCATGGTAGTATCTTTTACCAGGTTAAACTGGGGCGTTGATTTTGCCGAGTCTGTCAGCAAATTTTTAAACACCGATATTGCCCGGCCCATATCAAACCCGTAGACAACGTTACATGAGCCATCCAGCTTAAAGTCATAATGCTCCTCTATATCCACACACGAGGTGAAGCTGAGCATAATAACCAAAATGAATAGCATGTAAAGTTTCTTCATTAAATCAAATGTAGGTAATTGAGCTGAAAGGTAAAAGGTAAAAGGTTTTTTACCATTAAGCATCACCCCAATCTCACCTTTCCCCTTTAACCTTTTACCTTTCCTCTTAAAACCTTACCTTTGCGCCCTATTATGGCACACCAGGTTCCGGACGACGGCACATTGCTTCCTTTAATGGAAGAGTTTTATACGATACAGGGCGAAGGGTATCATACCGGCAAGGCCGCGTATTTTATTCGCCTTGGCGGCTGTGATGTGGGCTGCCACTGGTGCGATGTTAAAGAAAGCTGGGATGCCGAACTCCACCCGCTAACCGCTGCCGACACGATAGTTGAAAACGCGCTGCGTTATCCCGGCAAAGCGGTTGTGGTAACCGGCGGCGAGCCGTTGATCTACAACCTGGACTACCTTACCGCGCAACTACAGGGCAGGGGCATTAAAACGTTTATTGAAACGTCGGGCGCTTACCCCCTTTCGGGTCACTGGGACTGGATCTGTTTATCACCTAAAAAATTTAAAGGGCCGACGCTGGAGGTTGCCCGGCACGCAAATGAGTTAAAGGTTATTATTTTCAATAAATCCGACTTCTTATTTGCCGAGCAGCATGCCGAACTGGTGCCGCAGGGTTGCAAACTTTATTTGCAGCCGGAGTGGTCAAAATCAAAAGAGATGACGCCGCTTATTGTCGATTATGTAATGAATAACCCTAAATGGGAAATATCATTACAGACCCACAAATATTTAAATATCCCTTAATAGTTGTAACTTAGAGTATAAACTATTGTATCCTAAGGATGAGAAATGTAATACTTCTGGCTTTATTGCTTTTTCTAACTGTTTTTGCCTATGCGCAGCAGCAATATTCAACCACCAATACTGAGGCTATAAAAAACTTCGCGCTGGCTAACCAGAGCATTGACGAGCATTTGTACGCCGAGGCTATTCAGCAACTGCAAAAAGCCATTAATGCCGACCCCAATTTTGTTGAGGCCCATGCCCAGCTGGGTGATATGATGCACCTGCAAAAAAACAATAAAGGCGCGGTTGAAGAATTTAAAAAGGTAATAGCCATCAACCCCGAATTTAGCCGGGCGGTTTACCTTAAAGCCGGCGATATGGAAATATCAGAGGCGCTTTACCAGGATGCGATTAAGCATTTGCAAAAATATTTAACCTATGTCGGCATAACCGATCAGAACAGGTTTTACGCGCAGAAACTGATCAAAGACTGCATCTTCGCTACCGAGGCTTTGCAACATCCTATCGCCTTTAAACCCATTAACATGGGGCCCAATATCAATACGGCCAATGATGAATATTCGCCGGTATCAACCGCTGATGATAAAACCATTATTTATACCCGGCAGATTGCTTTAAATGAAGATTTTTACCAGAGCACCAAAGTAAATAACGAATGGCAGAAAGCGGTTTACTTAAGCGATAAGATCAATACGCCTAATTATAATGAAGGCTCTGAATCGGTATCACAGGACGGGAAGTTCCTTTTTTTTACGGGCTGTAACCGCCCAGACGGCCGTGGCCGCTGCGATATTTATGTTGCGCAAAAAAAAGGCGACGACTGGGGCAGGCCCTTTGATTTGAGTCCGCCCGTTAATACCGGCGGCTGGGAATCGCAGCCCTCTATAAGCGCCGACGGCAGGACGCTTTACTTTGTTAGTAACCGCAAAGGCGGGTATGGCGGCTATGATATCTGGAAATCAACCCTGGGCCCCAAAGGCTGGGGCGAGCCCGAAAACCTTGGCCCAAACATCAATACTTCATTTAACGAGCAGTCGCCGTTTATACACCCGGACGACAGTACCTTATATTTTTGCTCGAATGGATGGCCGGGCATGGGCAACCAGGACCTGTTTGTGAGCCGTTTAAGCAAGGACGGTAAATGGCAGATACCCAAAAACCTGGGCTACCCTATTAATACCAACGGCGATGAAAGCGGGCTGAGCCTTACCGCTAACGGCAGCTACGCATTCTTTTCATCAAACAAACTGGATGGCTATGGCGGATTTGACATTTATACTTTTGAATTGCCGCTGGAATTGCGCCCGCGCATGGTTACCTATGTAAAAGGCTTTGTAAGTGACGCCAAAACCCGGCAGCCGCTGGAATCAGCCGTTGAAATACTGGCGCTGGATGACAACCGGGCTGTTTATCAGGATTACAGCTCGGCAGACCGGGGAGACTTCCTGGCGACTATAGCAGCCGGCAAAAATTACGGCTTGAATATATCCAAACCGGGCTACCTGTTTTACTCCGAGAACTTTTCGTTAGTAGGGCATACTTCGGGCAATCCGTTTAACATTACCGTGCTGCTTGAACCTATCGAAGTAGGAAATAAAGTAATCTTGAAGAACATATTTTTTGACACCAATAAGTATGACCTTGAGCGCGAGTCGCGGGCCGAGTTGCAGAAGCTTATTGAATTTTTAGCTTTAAACCCTACCGTACATATTGAAATATCCGGCCATACGGATAATGTGGGTAATGACGAATTAAATCAAAAGCTGTCAGAGAACCGGGCAAAATCAGTGTATAATTATTTGCTGAGCGGCAAAGTTGATCCGGCCAGGCTGGTTTATAAGGGCTATGGCAAAACGCAGCCCATTGCGCCCAATATAACCGATGAGGACCGGGCAAAAAACCGGAGGACAGAATTTAAGATCACCGCTAAATAACAGCGGAAATAAGGTCAATAAAAAAGGGAGGATAATTATCCTCCCTTTTTTATTAGTTTCCTAATTCAGACATAAACTTTATCCGCATCAGCTGTACTTCTTCGCGGGTATAATCATCGCTGCCCAGTTCGGCCAGCGCGTCATCTATCGAGTCAATTTCAGCCGTACGGAAATAATCAAATACTTCTTCCTGCTTATCCTCGTCTATAACCTCGTCAATATAATAGTTAAGGTTTAGTTTGGTGCCTGAGTTTACAATGGTTTCTACCTCTTTTAAAACCTCTTCATAGGTAAGCCCCTTTGAGGCTGCTATGTCATCAAGATTTAAATGACGGTCGATATTCTGAATAATGAACACCTTAAGCGCCGATTTATTGGCGGCGCTTTTAATCACCATATCAATAGGGCGGTCGATATCATTATCCTCTACATATTTTTTGATCAGATCAATAAATGGCGCGCCAAATTTCATGGCCTTGCCGGCGCCAACGCCCGAAATCTGTTTCAGCTCGTCCTGCGTTATCGGATAATGGGTACACATCTCCTCTAACGACGGATCCTGGAACAATACAAACGGAGGTAAGCCTTTTTGCTTGGCTATCTTCTTGCGCAGGTCTTTCAGCATCTGCAGCAACTCGGTATCCAATGCGCCGCCATTTTGCTTCGGCCCGTCTTCCGAGTCATCATCATCGGCAGGCTCAATAACCCGGTTCAGTATAAAACGGATACTATGCGGATTATCTAAAAACGAATGGCCCAGTTTGGTTAAACGCAACAAGCCATATTGGTCGATATCTTTTGACAGATAATTGTTTAGCAAGGCCTGGCGCAGCAATGAGTTCCATAAAATTTCGCCGTCGTTTTTCCCGGTGCCAAAAAGCTCCAGTAAATGATGTTCGTAGTTATGGATCTGCTGGGTTTCAACGCCCATTAAAATATTGATGATGTGATGATCGTCAAACTTCTCGCCTATCTGCTTAATGATACTAAGTGCTTTATGCAACTGCTCCTCGGCATCAAAATGCGTCTTCGGCGCACAGCAGTTATCGCACATGTTGTTACAGCCGGCTTCGTTAAAATTCTCGCCAAAATAATGTAATAACTGTTTACGGCGGCAAACCGATGATTCGGCATAGTCAATAACTTCTTTCAGGATCTGGGTACCGATTTCGCGTTCGGCCACCGGCTTATCCTTCATAAATTTCTGAAGCTTATCAATATCTTTCTGCGAGTAAAAAGCCACACATACTCCTTCGCCCCCATCACGGCCGGCACGGCCGGTTTCCTGGTAATAGCCTTCCATGCTTTTAGGCACGTCGTGGTGGATAACGTAACGCACATCGGGTTTATCTATACCCATGCCAAAGGCTATGGTAGCAACAATAACATCGACATCCTCCATCAGGAACTTGTCCTGCGTATCGGCCCTTACTTTCGGATCAAGCCCGGCGTGGTAAGGTAATGCCTTGATGCCGTTTAATGAAAGCGCTTCGGCTACCTCTTCAACCTTTTTGCGGCTCAAACAATAGATAATGCCTGATTTGCCCTGGTTCTGCTTAACGTATTTTACGATCTCTTTTATGACATTACGTTTTGCACGTACCTCATAAAAAAGGTTTGACCTGTTAAAAGATGACTTGTAGATAGTGGCATTGTTCATCTGCAGGTTTTTCTGTATATCCTGCTGAACCTTTGGTGTAGCTGTAGCCGTTAATGCAATGATTGGGATATCATCGCCTATATTACTGATCACCTGGCGGATCTTGCGGTATTCGGGCCTGAAATCGTGCCCCCATTCTGATATACAGTGCGCCTCATCAACCGCAACAAATGATACCTGGTTGAGGCGTAAAAAATCTACATTTTCCTGCTTGGTTAAAGACTCGGGCGCTACGTACAGTAATTTGGTCTTACCGCTCAATACATCCTCTTTAACCCTCACAATATCAGCCTTTGTTAAAGACGAATTTAAAAAATGTGCAATGCTGTCTGATCCGCCGAAGGCCCTTAACTGGTCCACCTGGTTTTTCATTAAAGCAATAAGCGGCGAAATTACTATGGCAGTACCTTCACTCATTAACGCGGGCAACTGGTAACACATAGACTTACCACCACCTGTAGGCATAATTACAAAAGTATCATTACCGGCTAAAATGTTGGTTATAATCGCTTCCTGCTCACCTTTAAAATTATCGAACCCGAAAAAATTCTGGAGGTTATCAAAAAGCGATTTCTTTGTTTCTATCATTATAGGGTATTCGTGATTTAAAAGTTTAAAGTAACAAAAACTTATGAATAAACGATAGATTTACTTTAAAATTTTATACAAAAATGATTATTGGAAAAAACCATCATTTAATGTCCTAAAAATGACCCGGACATAGTAGCTCAGCCGGCCCTAAAAAACAATTTGCCGGATGAAAAACAATTTGTTTATTTATTCTTTTATAGCTATGACGGTTTAAGCTGTTAATTAATTAGTATTGCTTAACTATTATTTAACACCTAAATGCCCACATTTGCTACGGATAACACCAACTAATTTCTACATTTCGACATGAATAAAAACTATTATGCCATAATTATGGCGGGCGGCATTGGAAGCCGTTTCTGGCCCATCAGCCGAACATCACATCCAAAACAATTTATAGACATATTAGGCACCGGGAAAACTTTAATACAGAATACGTACGACCGGTTTTTAAAAATATGCCCCAAAGAAAATATTTTTGTAGTTACCAATGAGATCTATACCTCCCTTGTAAAACAACAATTGCCGGATATGGAGGATAACCAGATACTGACAGAGCCGGTAATGCGCAATACCGCACCCTGCGTGGCATACGGCAGCTTTAAAATAGAAAGCATGAATCCTGACGCTGCTATTGTTGTGGCGCCTTCTGATCACCTGATATTGGATGAGGCCGCGTTTGTGGCCAGTATTGAAAAATCATTAAAAACCGCTGCAGATCACCAATGCCTGGTAACATTGGGCATTAAACCGTCAAGGCCTGATACCGGCTATGGCTATATCCAATACACCGAAAATACCATTGACGGCGATTTTCATAAAGTAAAAACCTTTACCGAAAAACCAACGCTTGAAATTGCCAAAACCTTTTTACAAAGCGGCGACTTTTTATGGAATGCCGGGATCTTTGTATGGTCGGCTAAAGCCATTGTTAGGGCGTTTGAACAATATCTGCCCGAGATGAATGATATTTTTGCCGAGGCGCGCCCGCATTATAATACCGACGGCGAGCGTTCGCATGTAAACCAGGCCTACCTGCAGTGTACCAACATCTCTATCGATTATGGTATTATGGAAAAAGCCGATAACGTTTATGTACTGCCGTCTGAATTTGGATGGTCTGATTTGGGCACCTGGGCCTCTATTTATGAATTGGCCGACAAGGATTACGTAGGCAACGCGGTTATCCCGTCAGAAAGGGTGATCATGTATGATTCATCCAACTGTATGGTTAATGTACCTGAAGATAAGCTGGTGATTTTACAGGGGTTACATGATTATATCGTCGTTGAATCAAACAACACCCTGCTGATCTGCCCGCGCGACCAGGAACAGAATGTTAAAAAAGTTGTGGCTGATGTTAAGCAGCAATTTGGTACCAAATATATTTAACGCCCGACGTTGAGATTTGACAACTTTAAAAAGTTGTCAAATCTTTACCAAGCCCGACCGGTATAAATTTAAAGCCTGTTGAAGCAGGTCTTCAATTACTTTTACAGGCAGATCCCCGTCCGCATCCAACAGCATTATCTTCATCCTTGCCCTTTTCTCAATAATCAGATCAGGATGGTTCAGGTGCTTACCTTCCACAAAGCCTATATAAGGCTGGTGCGTAATTTTATGCACCCATAAATAACAAAACATTTTTCCTTTATAACAAAAAAACGGCATGCGGTATTTCCACGCAGCCGTTATGTTTTTGTCTTGTTTTAGGATGATGGTTCTTAATGCCAGTAAAGTTTCGTTTACCGGCTCTGCGTGTTGGAGGTAGAAGTTGTCGAGATCGCTTATTGCCGCCATTTTATTAACATGCTATGAACCTAATCACCAATCTCCAATTAACCAATCACCATTCTCTGCCTTATCGCCTCATACAAAATAACTCCAGTAGCAACAGATACGTTCAGTGATTCGATTTCGCCATACATCGGGATCTTGGCTAAATGATCCGCAATGCGGATGATCTCGCTGCGTACACCGTCTTCTTCCGATCCCATGATGATCGCGGTAGGCGCGGTATAATCTGGCTTGTAGATATATTCCTGGGTCTTTTCGGTACAGCAAACCAGTTGCAGGCCCGACTCCTGTAAAAATTTGATGGTTTGCATAAAATTGTCATGCCTGCAAACCGGGATGGTATACAACGCCCCCGCCGAGGTTTTAATAGCGTCAGGATTGATCTGCGCCGAGCCCTTAGCCGGAACAACGATGGCATGCACACCGCTGCACTCAGCCGTACGGGCTATAGCGCCCATATTGCGTACGTCGGTAATAGAATCTAAAACCAAAATCAGCGGCACCTCTCCTTTCTCAAATATTTGCGGGATGATATCTTCTATCTTCTGATAAGTAATAGGCGATATAAAAGCGATGACCCCCTGGTGGTTCTTCATCGTAATGCGGTTAAGCTTTTCAACCGGTACCTGCTGGGCGGTTATATTGTACTCGGCTAATAACCCCCTAAGCTCGTTTAGCAGTTCGCCGCCTATACCACGCTGGATGTATAATGATTCGATTTCCTTACCTGCCCTGATAGCTTCAATAACCGCGCGGATACCAAAAACTACCTGGTTACTTTCGCGCGGTTCTCTGTTATTATTATACATCTTATAATTAAATTAAGGCTGTAAAAATAGCCATATTAATTAACTTTGTACCGGCTGGTATTTAGGGGATTTTCGATTATAAATTTTAGGTTTAATAATCAAAATATTTTATCAACAACACTACCAAAACAGCGTTTTACAGTCGGAATTTATTTTTACCAACAATCGGCTGTTAATAACAAGCATTAAAATTTTAACGATTTGGGCATTTTAACCGTTGCAAAAAAAAGATGTCAACGATGGCTACATCCGCCGTTTTTTAGTATATTTTTGAACAAATGAATTTTGAAAACGATAACCCGAATTACAAACCGAATACTACTGATAAACGTAGCCGGATAACCAACCCCACTCCCTATACCGGTTTAGGCAAATTGCCCCCGCAGGCAACCGACCTTGAAGAAGCCGTGCTGGGTGCTTTAATGCTGGAGAAAGATGCGCTTTCGTCAGTTATTGATATTTTAAAACCCGAAGTTTTTTACCGCGATAACCATCAGCGGATATTTAAAGCGATACAGTACCTGTTTGAAAAAACATCGCCGGTTGATATCCTGACCGTTACCTCGCAACTGCGCAGCCAGGGCGAACTGGAAATGATAGGCGGCGCCTATTATATTACTGAGTTGACCAATCGTGTTGCATCAGCAGCTAACATTGAGTTTCACTCGCGGATCATCATTCAAAAATTCATTCAGCGCGAGCTGATCCGGATCTCTACAGAAATAATAAGCAGCGCTTACGAGGATACTACCGATGTGCTGGACCTGCTGGACAAGGCCGAAAAGAACCTGTTTGATATCGCGCAAAACAATCTTCGCCGCGATTCGCGCAAGATGGACGACCTGCTGCAGGAAACCTTAAAAGAAATTGAAGCGCTAAAAGATAAAAAAGACGGCCTTACCGGTGTAGCGTCTGGGTTTACAGATCTGGACCGGATGACCTCGGGCTGGCAAAAATCAGACCTGGTAATTATAGCGGCCCGCCCCGCCATGGGTAAAACAGCGTTTGTATTGACCTGCGCCCGCAACGCCGCCGTTGATTTTGCGAAGCCGGTTGTGGTATTTTCGCTCGAGATGTCGTCTGTTCAGCTGGTTAATCGTCTGATATCCGGCGAGACCGAGATCGAACAGGAAAAAATACGTAAAGGGACGCTGGAAGAATGGGAATGGCAACAGATCCACTCAAAAATAGGCAGGCTTGAACAGGCCCCGTTGATTATTGATGATACCCCGGCATTAAATATATTTGAGTTCCGCGCCAAATGCCGCCGTTTAAAATCTCAGTATGATATCCAGTTAATCATTATTGATTACCTGCAATTAATGCAGGGTAAATCAGCCGATGGCAAAGGCGGCGGCAACCGCGAGCAGGAAATCGGCAGTATATCAAGGGCCTTAAAGTCGGTAGCCAAAGAATTAAACGTACCGGTAATAGCCCTGTCGCAGTTAAGCCGCGCGGTTGAAAGCCGGCCAGGCGCCGCAAAACGCCCGATGCTTTCGGATTTACGGGAGTCGGGCTCTATTGAGCAGGATGCCGATATGGTATTGTTCCTTTACCGCCCTGAATACTACGGACTGGATGTTGATGAAGACAACAACCCGACAAAAGGCGTCGGCGAGGTTATCATAGCCAAGCACCGTAATGGCGAAACAGGTATTGTCAGGCTGAAATTTGTAGGTAAATATGTGAAGTTTGTTGACCTGGATGCCGGCGATGGCTTCCCGGCACCGGGCGGCGCGTTTGCCGGCCTTAACCCGTCGCAGGATTTTGATAAGCCTAGCAATTTTATTATCCGCCCGTCAAGGATGGATGATATTGATGATGAGCCGCCGTTTTAATGTCGGATTTCGGAATATAAAAGTCTGACATAGAGGCCGAATTGTTTAGTTGAAAGAAATCAAATCCGAAATCGAAAATCCGACATTCGGAATCAAAATATCAACCCCAACACCACCCCGATAACGATAACTATCGGGGTTTTTATTTTGGTGAATTGCAGCAGTAAAAAAGTAGCTGCCATTAAACCGTATGCCATCCAGTTATCTGCAAACGGTTGCACCAATAAAATGAAGGCTGTCGCCATAAAACCCACTGCTACTGCATTGATCCCGCTTAACGAGTTTTTTATCCGGGCGATTTTTTTCAGATCGTCCCAAAACGGAACGATAAACAGGATCAGTATCATCCCCGGCAGATTTATACCGATTACTGCAATAACGCTGCCCAGTATCTGCCCTCCTATTCCGTAACCTTTATTGCCCAATGTAATCCCCCCTAAAAAGGAAGTAAAAGAAAAGGTGGGCCCGGGTAAGGCCTGTTGCAGGGCATAGCCCGAAAGAAATTCTGAGCTGCTTAAGTAATGCTTAACCTCCACAAACTCGGTGTACATTAAAGGCACCAGCACCTGCCCGCCGCCAAATATCAGGATGCCGTTACGGTAAAAATTCTCAAACAAACGGATAGGCAAACTAAACGGCGAAGTGCGGTTAATAAGCGCGCCCAGCGCCGCAAACGTTAACAATATCCCTATAAAATAAGCCACTTTATTGGGGTTAACATTGGCAAATAACTTTACGCGTAATTCGGTTTCCTGCGGCGGTGTTTCTAATGCTGATGACATAATACCGCCCAACAAAATAAGGATAGGAAAAGCATAAGGATTTTGCAGAATAAGCGTGGCAATCAATGAGCCTATAGCCAGCATGGTACTCACTTTTGTTTTTAAAAACTTATTGGCAAACGTATACGTAGCATAGGCAACAATACCCACGGCCATGGGTTGTATAAATCTCAGCACATCTGCGACCTTGCCACGGTCGGCAAACATTTTATAGCTGATGGCCGCCAGGCACATGATGGCCGCTGATGGCAGTATCCACAATAAAAACGTTATTATAGCCAGCCAAAGCCCGCCAACCTTCCAGGCTATGCCAATTAATGTTTGCGTTGATGACGGCCCGGGTAAAATCTGAGCCAGGGCATTTAGTTCCATCAGCTCTTCTTCGGTAATATAATTGCGTTTCTGCACAAACTCGCGCAGCATAACGGCAATATGGCCCTGCGGGCCGCCAAATGCGCTTAAGGTGTACAAAAGAGCGTCCGCCAAAAAAAGGAGCTGCCGTTTTCTCATACTATCAACAACTTTTGCGGCAACATCCACCCTGTCCCTGCTTTACCCGGCCGCCATTTCCGTTAGCGGCGGTTGGATGGGGTTTAATAATCATCGTCATCATCATAACCGATAGCCTCCCGGTAAACCGTCTGCAACTCAGAAAAAGCATGATTATCGCGCTTTGCTTTGGTTATTTCCATACCTTTTTCGTAGGTACCTATCGCGTCCTGCTTACGGTCAAGCGCCTCATATAGTTTGCCCAAGTGGTAATAGGTACCCACATATTGCGGGTGGTTATTAACCAGGTCTTCATAATATTCCAACGCCTTATCAACCTGATTTAAACGGAGATACTCTGTTGCCAGCGCATATTTTAAAAACTCATCATTTGGTTCATTTTTTATAAACTCCAGCAACTTATCTAATCTGTTGTTCTCCATTTTTAAACGCTATCTTTTTTAACTAAATTTGTAAAAAACCTATGTTATGAATATTTTGGTATGTATAAGTAATGTTCCGGATACCACCACAAAAATAACTTTTACTGATAACAACACGCAATTTAATACAAACGGGGTTCAATTCATTTTAAACCCTTATGACGAGATTGCTCTTGCGCGCGCCATTGAGTTAACTGATGGTGATAAAGGTACCGTAACCGTTATCAATGTTGGCGAAGCCGGTACTGAGCCGACCATACGCAAAGCCCTGGCTATTGGCGCCGCCGCCGCGGTACGCATAAATGCCAGGCCACATGATGCCTGGTTTGTGGCTTATCAGATAGCGCAATACGTTAAATCAAATCCTTTCGACCTGATATTAACCGGCCGCGAATCTATAGATTATAACGGCTCAAAAGTAGCCGGAATGCTGGGCGAACTGTTAGATCTGCCATCAGTATCTATCATCAAAAAGCTGGAAGTTGAGGGCGATAATGCAACTGTCGAACGTGAGATTGAAGGCGGTAAAGAAATATTGACCATCCCTTTCCCATTCGTGGCCGGTACTGCCGAGGGAGTTGCCGAACCCAAAATACCAAATATGCGCGGCATCATGTCTGCACGTACCAAACCTTTAACGGTAGTTGAAGCGGTTGAAGTGAAAACAAATTCAGAGATCATCAGTTATGAAACACCGGCACCACGCGGACAGGTAAAACTGGTTGCCGCCGATGATGCAGCTAAATTAATTGAGTTATTGCATACCGAGGCCAGGGTTATATAATTATTAATAAGATACTAAACTATGTCAGTTTTAATATATGCGGAAAATGCTGATGGCAAATTCAAAAAGTCGACTTTTGAAGCCGTAAGCTATGCCCGCGCAATTGCAGACCAGCATAACACCACGCTTACCGCTATTTCCATAGGCGGGGTAAGCAGCGACGAATTAAACTCACTGGCTAAATACGGTGCCGAAAAGATATTGAATGTATCAAATGCCCAGCTCAAAAACTTCGTGAACCAGGCTTATGCCTCGGTTATTGCTGAGGCTGCGAAAAAAGAAGGTGCTGATATTGTGGTATTGTCAAACTCGTTTTCGGGCAGGGGGCTTGCACCAAGGCTTGGCGTTAAGCTGGATGCCGGTGTAGTTGATGGCGCAGTAGCGTTACCTGAGCAAAGCGGCGGAAAATTCACCGTTAAAAAAACAGCATTCTCGGGCAAGGCATTTGCAGTGGTTGAGTTAACATCGGCCAATAAAGTAATTGCGCTTACATCTAACGCTTATAAAATAGTTGAAGCTGCAAAACTGGCGCAGGTTGAAGATTTTGCCGCAGAAGCTAAAGCGTCAGATTTTAAAGCGATGCTAAAAGAGATCGTCCGCTCAACAGATAAAATTTCATTGCCTGACGCCGAGATCGTTGTATCAGCCGGCCGTGGTTTAAAAGGGCCTGAAAACTGGGGGATGATAGAAGAACTTGCTGATCTTTTAGGCGCGGCTACGGCCTGTTCAAAACCGGTATCAGATGCCGGCTGGCGGCCGCATAGTGAACATGTTGGACAAACAGGTATTGCTGTCAGTCCAAATTTGTATATTGCAATAGGAATTTCGGGGGCTATCCAGCATTTGGCCGGTATAAGCTCATCCAAAGTAATTGTGGTTATAAACAAGGATGCCGAGGCGCCCTTTTTTAAAGTAGCCGATTACGGCATAGTTGGTGATGCCTTTGAAGTAGTACCAAAATTGATAGCAGCTGTTAAAGAACATAAAATCTTGGCATAAAGAGGATCTGTTGTGATGGGTAATAACATGAAAAAAATAAAGCTTGATATAGTTGGCTTGTCTTACAGCCAAACACAATCGGGCGCGTATGCATTGGTGTTGGGCGAAGTTAGCGGCCGCCGCAGACTGCCTATTATTATAGGGAGTTTTGAAGCGCAGGCCATAGCTATCGAGATCGAGAAGATGACCCCCAGCAGGCCGCTTACACATGATTTGTTTAAAAGTTTTGCCGAAGCATACCATATTATGGTTCAGGAGGTAATTATTTACAACCTGGTTGATGGCATATTTTATTCAAAACTGATATGCAGCGATGGCAAAAAAGTAATGGAGATAGATGCCCGTACATCTGACGCGATCGCGATAGCAGTTAGATTTGATTGCCCTATTTTTACTTACGAGTTTATCCTTTCAAGCGCAGGCATTGTTATAGAAGGCAACGACTTTGTTTACCTGGAAAACATTACAGAAAATCCGGAAGAAATTACGCCGGTATCCCCTACCACTGCAACTGGTTTTAGCGCCTTAAGCATTGATGAGTTAAAAACCAAGCTGCAGGAGGCCCTTACCGAAGAATCCTACGAAAAAGCGGCCAAGATCCGCGATGAACTGAATCGCAGGAAAGAGTCGTAGTAGTGATTATAGGCTGGAGGTTAGAGATTAGAGATCGGGCTTATATTATCCATGCCTAATCTCTAACCTCCAACTAACTAATCTCTCTTTTCCATTTTCCCATAAATTTCATTACTTTCAGTTTTTTAATATTAACTGATCATAATTGATTAAACCCCGCTGTATGAATATTAAGTTCCGCTTGATACTGATGAATTTTATGCAATTTTTTATATGGGGAGCCTGGCTGCTTACCATTGGTGCATATTGGTTTCAAAACAAGCATTGGTCCGGCGCTCAGTTTGGTGTTATTTTCTCAACCATGGGTATCTCGGCGATATTTATGCCTGCCATCACCGGGATTATATCAGACCGGTTTATCAATGCAGAAAAACTTTATGGCACCATGCACATTTTAGGCGCATTGGTACTTTTCAGTTTGCCGCTGGTAACCAATCCCACAACATTTTTTTGGGTAATGTTGCTCAATATGATGTTTTATATGCCAACGCTCTCCTTATCTATCACAGTTGCCTACTCGGCCCTTAAAAATAGCAATATTGATATCGTAAAAGAGTATCCTCCTATCCGGATATGGGGCACCATTGGCTTTATTGTAGCTTTGTGGACCGTTAGTTTAACCCACAATGAAACCTCGGCTAACCAGTTTTATATCGCATCGGCCATTTCCCTGGCCCTAGGCATCTATTCATTCACGCTGCCTAAATGCCCACCGCTTTTAAATAAAGTTAACACCAAAACATTTGCCGGCTCATTGGGCCTTAACGCGTTCGCCTTATTTAAGACACCTAAATTTGCCATATTTTTTGCGTTCTCGCTGCTTTTAGGTGCGGCACTGCAGTTAACCAATGCTTACGGGGATACTTATATCCACGATTTTAAAAATATACCAGCCTACCGGGACACTATCGCGGTAAAATATCCGGCAATTATCATGTCGATATCGCAGATCTCAGAAACGCTTTTTATCCTGGCTATCCCCTTCTTCCTGCGCAAGTTCGGGATAAAGTATGTCATGCTATTCAGCATGCTGGCCTGGGTGCTGCGCTTTGGCCTGTTTGCTTTTGGCAACCCGGCCGACGGCCTGTGGATGATTATCCTGTCGTGCATTGTTTACGGTATGGCGTTCGATTTCTTTAATATATCGGGATCGTTATTTGTTGAAACCCAAACTACGCCCGAGATCCGGGGCAGTGCGCAGGGGTTATTTATGATGATGGTAAACGGCTTTGGTGCTTTACTTGGCAGCTTTGCCAGCGGTGTAATTATCGATAAGTTTTTTACGATGTCAGACCAAAGCAAAGACTGGCATGGCATCTGGCTTAGCTTTGCGGTTTACGCATTGGTTATAGCCACTATTTTTCCGTTTGTTTTTAGATATAAGCACAACGCAGCATTGGCTCATGCTATTAAACACGCTTAATTAATATTTTTTACCTATTACCTTGCTCTGGTAATTTACAGAGTTATTTTAACCGATGAAAAAACATTATCGCCACGAAAACGATTGTGCCAACTGCGGAACTGAGCTGCAGGGTAAATTTTGTCATGCCTGCGGTCAGGAAAATTTAGAGCTGAGAGAAAACTTCGGCCATATGATGAACCATGCCATCAGCGACTATTTTCATTTTGACCACCAGTTTTTTCATACTTTAAGGCCGTTATTATTTAAGCCCGGCAAACTCACCAACGAGTATATGGCCGGCAAAAGGGTACAATATCTTCACCCTGTTAAAATGTACATCTTTATTAGCCTGGTATACTTTTTATTACTTTTTAAAAGCGGATTTGAGCCTGTAAAAATTAATGAGACACATAATGGCAAACCAACTAAAAAAGAACTTGCAAAAAATGCTAAAGAGTTAGATAAAGTACTTAACGACCCTAATGTACCCGGGGTTGCAAAGAAGATGATTGCGAAGGAGAAGGCGAAGCTAGATACTTCCGGAAAAGGGGATATTAAAAATACTGATAAAGATGAAGATATTGACGTTGATGAGTTGGGCGTAAACGGTAAAATTACACGCCTGCCCGGCGCAAGCCGCGATTCTTCGTATAGTGTTTACCTGGCCAAGCAGCAAAAATTACCGGCTGCAGAACGCGACGGCTTTTTTGAAAGGCTCTACAATAAAAAGGCCTTTTATTACCAGGAGAAATACGGCGAGCGCGCCAAGGACGTTTATGTTGAGGAGATAAAACACAATATCCCCAAAATGATGTTTTTATTGCTGCCATTGTGCGCCCTGATTTTCAGAGTTGCTTTTTGGCGCAATAAGAAGTTTTATGTAGAGCATTTGATATTTACGTTTCACCTGCATTGCTTTATGTTCCTTTACCTGGCCATTATTATGATCCTGCAAATGGTAATACCTAAACCCTGGGGGTTGGAGGGCTGGTTAAGCTTTGCAGCCTTTATAGGGATCACCTGGTACATATACCGCGCCCTACGCGTGTTTTATAACCGTAGCCGCTGGCGCACAATAAGTAAAATGTTAGGCGCAAGTTTTATGTACCTGCTAATGTTTACAATCTGTATAACTATCGTTTCTATACTAACCGCACTTGCAATATAGCGCGTTAGCGTTTAAAATAATTTATAAGCTAACGACAGGTTAAACAGATTGATCCTGGTTGATCCGGCACCATAGTTTTGCTTGCTCAATCCGGCTTCATAACGCAGATCAACAGATAAGCTGCGGATATCTGCGCCAGCGCCAATTTGCCAGGCGTAATTTTGATCTTTATAATCCAGTGATGTTGCCTTGCTTGCTGCATCATTGTAATTTTGATCTTTATTAATTGCAAAGGATACTACGGGCCCGGTGTAGAACCGGCCGCCAAAGCCAAACGCGCCAATTTTACCACCAAATAGTAATGGAACATCAACACTGGTAAATTTTGCTTTTATACCATCAACAGTTACATTCTTGCTGGTTATATAAGCTTCGGGCTGGAAATTAAAACCCAATGCGCCAAATCTGGCCCAAACGCCGCCTAAATAGCCCGCCTGGTTACTGGTATTAAAAGTGCCTGATTTTGAAAGACTGGTTAGATTTATGCCTCCCTTCACTCCAAACTGAAAGCTGGGAAGAACCTGTGCGTTAGAAAATGATATAGCTGCCAGGCAGATTGTTAAGGTTAGTAGTAGTTTTTTCATGGTCGGATTGATAAAGGTTAATTTTTTCTATTAACGGGAAAGCGCCGACTATGTTTGTATTATCCCAACATTAAACTGTTTTTCGATAGGCGCATGGTTTGCCGCCTCAATCCCCATTGAGATAACCTTTCGGGTTTCAAGCGGGTCTATAATGCCGTCAACCCATAACCTTGCTGCGGCATAATACGGTGTGGTTTGTGCGTTATAACGATCAGTGGTTAGTTTTAACAACTCGGCTTCTTTTTGTTCATTAACATCTTCACCCCTTGCTTTCATGCCGGCAGCCTGCATTTGTACCAACGTTTTGGCAGCCTGAGACGCGCCCATAACTGCTATTTTAGCTGATGGCCAGGCATAGATCAACCGCGGATCATAAGCCTTGCCACACATGGCATAGTTGCCCGCACCATAAGAATTGCCGATGATAAACGTAAATTTCGGCACTACCGAATTGGCAACGGCATTCACCATTTTAGCGCCGTCTTTAATAATACCGCCCTGTTCAGACCTACTGCCTACCATGAAGCCAGTAACATCCTGCAAAAAAACCAACGGTATCTTTTTTTGATTACAATTCATAATAAACCGGGTGGCCTTATCGGCCGAGTCTGAGTAGATCACGCCGCCAAACTGCATCTCGCCTTTTTTGGATTTGATGACCTTGCGCTGGTTTGCTACAATACCTACCGCCCAGCCATCTACGCGTCCTAATCCGCAAATGATGGACTGCCCGTAACCTTCTTTATACTCCTCCAGTTCTGAATTATCCAGCAAACGTAAGATGATCTCGCGCATATCATAGGCTTTCTCCCGGTTATCGGGCAGGATGCCATATGTATCTTTCATATCCAGTTTTGGAGCTTGCGGTTTGATACGGTCAAACCCGGCCTTCGTAAAATCGCCGGTCATGCTCATTATCTTGCGGATAGAATCAAGCGCGGCCTTATCATCGGGTTGTTTATAATCAGTAACGCCCGATATTTCGCAATGCGTTGTTGCGCCACCCAAAGTTTCATTATCAATATCTTCGCCTATGGCAGATTTTACCAGGAATGATCCCGCCAGGAAAACAGAACCGGTGCCTTCAACAATCATAGCCTCATCACTCATAATGGGCAGATAAGCCCCGCCGGCAACGCACGAACCCATAATTGCAGAGATCTGGACGATCCCCATACTACTCATCAAAGCGTTGTTTCTGAATATACGTCCAAAATGTTCCTTATCCGGAAATATTTCATCCTGCAAGGGTAAATACACCCCGGCCGAATCTACCAGATAAATCACAGGCAGGCGATTTTCCATCGCGATCTCCTGCGCGCGCAGGTTTTTCTTAGCGGTTATCGGGAACCATGCTCCCGCTTTTACCGTAGCATCATTTGCAACAATAACACATTGCCGGCCTGATACATAACCAATGCCTGTAATTACCCCACCCGATGGGCAACCACCATGCTCGGCATACAGGCCATCGCCCACAAAAGCGCCAACTTCCAGCCATTGCGAATCCTTGTCAATCAGGTAAGCCACCCGCTCGCGGGCCAGCATTTTACCTTTTTCTTTTTGTTTGGCGGCGGCTTTTTCACCACCGCCCTGGTATATCTTTTTTAGCCGCGTGTTTACATCAAACACCAGCTGCTTGTTAATATCTTCGTTTTTATTAAAATCGATATCCATATTCGGGTTATAACAGAAAAATACAATTTAGCTAAAAAACCTCACCAAAAGCATTTTTTATGCTAACTCCAGCAAACAAAGCACGTTGTAACTTTTTCATTACAAAAAAGTTTGCTTACGCAACATTTATTCTTTTATTTCGTATAATCTGTAGTGATTAGTTGATTAAACCCTTGATAAATGATTATTTTAACAATAGCCTACTTATTTAAACGCTTCAATTTATTGCCCCGCGTTTACAGCATGGTTCTGGTTACTCAAATACCTCCGGTAACCCTGGCCGCTTATTTTGGGCACAACAGTCAGTCACTAAATTAATCTTATCAGGCTTTCTCAGGAAAGGTTTCTGTCCCTGAACCAAACCTCGTCGGGTTCGATCTTTACATTTTCCATCAGGTTCACTAATTCAACAGCATCTGCCGATGTTATCACTAACTGACGGTTCAGCGGTTTAAGAAAACGCTGCTCAACCATTACATCCATTTGTTTTAACAGGTTATCATAAAAGCCGTTAACGTTTAATACACCAACCGGGTGATGATGTAAACCCAGTTGCAACCACGTTAGTACCTCAAAAAACTCTTCAAGAGTGCCAAAACCACCGGGAAGCATTATAATGCCGTCGCAAAGGTCATTCATCATTTGCTTGCGCTGGTGCATGTTCTCAACGATATGCAGTTCTGTCAAGCCGGTGTGGCCAACTTCCTTATCCATCAAAAAACCGGGAATAACACCAATGGCTTTACCGTCGCGCTGCAAAACCGCGTCGGCCAGCAAGCCCATTACCCCTACTTTGCCTCCGCCAAATACCACGGTGATATTTTTACTCACCATTACCTGGGCCAGTAGTTCAACAGCTTCTTTTAACAGTGGATCGCCATTAAAGTTGGCTCCGCAGAATACGCAGATAGATTTCATGGTGATAAATATAGGATATCTTATGAATTACATATATCATTTGCTAATTATAAAGCTTGTTGGTATATTTAAATTAAACATTTAACCTTTCTCTATCACATGAAAAAAATCTTATTATCGGCTTTGATATCATTAGCCGGACTAACCTCATTTGCACAAACTATAACCAATCCGCTTGTAGGAAATAGCGATGACCCTTATACCACTGTTTCCAGTGTAGAAACCAATAAACAGTTTACAATTGTTACGCTTGAATACACTGCCGCGGGTGAAAATGCATGGGCGCAGCTAAATAAAGAAATTTACCTTCAAACCGACCTGGATAACAGGCATTACAATTACATTAAGTCTGAAGATATCCCCCTGGCACCTGCAAAACATATTTTTAGTAAAGAAGGTGATAAACTTACGTTCAGGATCTATTTTGAAAAGATACCGGCCACGGCAAAATCTATTAATATAATTGAACGAGCGGGTGGCAGCAACAACGGTTCAACCTTTTTCAATTTTTATAATGTAAGCCTTGAAAAATCCCGGGGAGACGTTATGACGGGAAGAGTTATCGTAGATAGTGTAATGGTGCCACCGGTACCAAACGGGGGCGGCAGGCTGAGTTTTTCTGACAACAACATGGCGGGTATGTTGGGCGCTATGGGGCCGGTATTTGGCAACATGGCCAGGTCAATCATGGATGCGCAATTGGATTATTACAAACAACCGGGAAAAATAACCGAAGTAGCCAAATTAACCAAACAGTATTTTGATGCTTTGGTAAAAGAAGGCTTTAGCTATGAGCAGGCAATAAAAATAATTACATCCGATGCTTTATTACCTAAAGCTATCATGGGGGGAAAATAGGTGAGTTTGATTGAGTGAATGACAATTTACTTTAATCATTCACTCAATCACTCATTACTATCGTGTATAATTCGGTGCTTCCTTAGTTATCGTAATGTCATGCGGGTGCGATTCACGGATGCCAGATGCCGTAATACGCACAAATTTAGCTTGCTGCAGGGCTTCAATATCTTTGGCACCGCAATAGCCCATACTGGCACGAAGCCCTCCTACAAACTGGTAGATCACTTCTGAAAGCGTTCCTTTATAAGGTACACGTCCGACAATACCTTCTGGAACCAGTTTTTTGATATCATCCTCCACGTCCTGGAAATATCGGTCCTTTGATCCCTGCTCCATCGCTTCGATAGAGCCCATACCGCGGTATGATTTAAAGCGGCGGCCCTCATAGATAATACTTTCACCCGGCGATTCTTCAACGCCGGCAAATAATGAACCGGCCATGATCGTACCGGCACCTGCTGCAATAGCCTTGGCAATGTCACCAGTGTGTTTAATACCACCATCGGCAATAACCGGAACGCCGGTACCTTTTAATGCCTTAGCGCACTCGTAAACGGCATACAGTTGCGGAACGCCCACACCGGCAATGATACGGGTGGTACAAATAGAACCCGGGCCGATACCAACCTTAACCCCATCAGCACCGGCATTTGCCAGAGCGATGGCTGCGTCGCCGGTTGCTACGTTTCCGGCAATAACCTGCAAGTCGGGATATTTTGCTTTTACTTCCTTTAATTTATCGATAACACCTTTTGAGTGGCCATGAGCTGTATCAATAGCAATAACGTCGACACCGGCTTTAACCAATGCGTCTACCCTATCCATGGTATCGGCAGTAACGCCTACGGCAGCGCCTACACGTAAACGGCCATGCTCATCTTTACAGGCATTGGGGAAGTTTTTAAATTTCTGGATGTCTTTAAAAGTGATCAGGCCGATCAATATGCCATTTGCATCCACAACCGGCAATTTTTCAATTTTATGCTGCTGTAACGTTTCTTCGGCTTGCGATAAGGTGGTACCTGCTGCGGCGGTGATCAGATCTGTTTTGGTCATTACTTCCTGCACCGGCTTGCTCATTTCTTTCTGAAAGCGGAGATCGCGATTGGTAAGAATGCCTTTTAGTTTGTTGTCTTTATCAACAATTGGGATGCCGCCTATTTTAAACTCGCGCATTATTTTAACTGCGTCGCCCACGGTTGATGCTTCGTGCAGGGTAACCGGGTCCTGGATCATACCGCTTTCTGAGCGTTTTACCTTACGTACCTCGTCTGCCTGGCGATCTATGCTCATATTTTTGTGAAGCATACCCAAACCGCCGGCCTGTGCCATGGCAATAGCCAACTGGGCCTCGGTAACGGTGTCCATCGCTGCGGAAACCAACGGAACATTTAGCCTGATCTTACGGGTTAAAAATGTACTTGTGTTAACATCGCGCGGTAAAACTTCTGAATAAGCCGGGAGTAGTAATACGTCATCGTAGGTTAAACCTTCGGCAACAAATTTTGATGGGTCTGACTGCATAGCAAATAATTATTTGGAGGTATTATTTGCCGGGCAAAGCTAATGAAATATTTCGGATTTCGGAAGTGGGATTTCGGAATTGTTTGTCTGAACCATGATTAAGAGGATTTAGCGATTAACTTGATTTAAAAATTACAAAATCGTGGCAATCATAAATCATGGTTCAGCTATTTTAATACTTCCCTACTATGACTTTATAAAACTGATCAAAATCCAAATAACGGTTAGCTAATTTCAATAGCTCATCGGCCGTAACAGTTTTTACGACCTGGGCATACCGGTCATAATACGCATAGTCCATCCCCGAGAAATACAGATTCTTAAATTTATCTGCGTGCGAAAAAACATTTTCTAAACTACCTAATAACGAACCCAGCATATAATTGCGCACTAATGACAGTTCTTCATCAGGTACCAGGTCAGTTTTTAACCGGTTAACTTCTTTCTCTATTTCAATAGTGGCGGCTTTGCAAACATCGGCGCCAACTTCGGTAGCAATAAATAAGGCCCCACCTTGTTTATGAGACGTTATGCCCGATCCTATCCCATAGGTATAGCCTTTATCCTCGCGGATGTTGTTCATCAGCCTCGATCCAAAATAACCGCCTAACACCGTATTTAGCACCTGCACCGCCGGGAAATCAGGATGCTCCCGGTTAATAAGTGGTAGCCCCATGCGTATGGCCGACTGCAGCGCCTCCGGCTTTTCAATAAAATAAAAGTGTTCGGCTGCACGATCTATTACGGGTTGTGTTGTATCAGCGGCGGTGGCCGCGTTTCCCCAGCCACTGCCAAACTCGTCAGCCAGCAGATCAAGCGTATCAGCGTCAACCTTCCCGGCGATAATTATGGAACAGTTTGAAGGCTGGTACATTTGCTTAAAATGGGCCAGCAGATCATCGCGTTGCAAAGTGTTAAAGGTATCCAGCTCGGCAGTCAACCCGTAGATGGTATTACCATATAGGGCTTTGTTAAAGGTGCGGCGCGCAACCACGTCATTTTTTTGCAGGCTAACCTGTAGCTTTTGCTGTTGGTTACGGATAAACGTTTCCAGCTCTTTTTGCGGGAAAACAGAGTTGGTCAAAATATCCTTTACAACCGGCAAGGTCTTACCCAGGTGTTTGGTTAGTGAATATAAGGTAACCAGCGATTGCTCAAAACCATAATCGACCGATAAAAATGCGCCATAAAAATCTACTTTGTCCGCAATCTCCGCAGCAGTTAAGGTAGCGGTACCGTCGGTAAGCATGCTGTTAGTTGCCATGTTTAACAACGGCTTTACCGGATCAAAACGCAGATTGGTAAAGACCCATTCTATGCGCACCAGTTCCTGATCGCCCGAATTGAAGCAGAAAATCTCGCTGCCATTGGCCAAAGTTTTCTTTTCGGGTTTTATTAAATTTATATGTTCTATCGCCTTAAATTCGGGCGCTGTCTTTCTATCTACCATGGTGTTTGTCATTGATCATTAGTCATTGGTCATTTTTCCAATGAATTTTATGTATGCGTTCAGCTTTATATGAACTAATTCAAGCTTACTTAGTAATGCTTTATATTGATCTCCCGTTATTAAACTTCTTGTGTAAGACTTTTTAATCCAGCTTTTTGTCTCGATTAAAGAGCCACGACTGAAATAACAAAAATTTTTGTTTTCTTTATAGTGATATCGTCCAAATCCTTCCGCAATATTTGCGCTAATTGAATCGGCCGACCGTGTTAACTGCTTACCGATTGTATCTTTTGTAAAATAATCCCAGGTAGTCACCAGGAACCATATTTCATCAGCAAATGCTTCTGATAAGGTATATATTTCCAAATCTTCTATTCTATTACTCATTTACCAAATAATAAAAACTAATGACCAGTGGCTGATGACTAATGACTACTCGGCTAAATAAATTAGTGTCGAGGAATTATCTTTTCTGAATAACTTGTTAGCTTCTTCTTTGATTTGCGCGGGGGTTACGGCCAAAAACCTCCGGGTTTCATTATTAAACAGTTCCGCATCGCCTAACAATTCAAAATAAGCCAGGTTCATCGCCTTATCTAATAATGACATTTCTGAAAATATCATGGTCGACTCTGTTTTATTCTGCACTTTGGTTAGCTCGTCAGCCGGGACTTCCTGTGTTTTTAATAACTCAACCTCGCTCCAGATCGCTGCCTCTGCTTCTTCAATCGTCACTCCTGCTGTTGGTTTGCCTTCCAATACAAACATGCCTTTATCAAGGCTGCCAAAAACATAGGCATGTACCTCGCTAAATAACTGCCGGTCTTTTACCAGGTTACGGTACATCCGCGAAGAATTTCCGCGCGAAAGGATATCAGCCATTAGCTCAACAGCATAAAAGGCCTCCTCGCGTCTGCCCGGCATTTGGAGTGCTATATAAACATCATTTACAGGTACTTTCGCGGTCACCGTTTCGCGGCGCACTTCATGCTGTTCGGGTTCCTGCGGCAGGTCGCGGTTATATTTTTCACCGGCCGGGATGGGGCCGAACCATTTTTGCGCCAGTTCCTTAACCTGCTCCAGCTTAACATCGCCGCCAACCACCATGATGGCATTTTGCGGGTTGTAATGTTTTTTAAAGAAAGCTTTTACATCTTCAATTTTGGCGTTTTCAATATGCGCTATATTTTTACCGATAGTATCCCAAAGGTAGGGGTGCTTTTTGTAAACCATTGGCCGCAAACGCAGCCAGACATCGCCGTAAGGCTGATTAAGGTAACGTTGTTTAAACTCTTCGATCACGACGGCACGTTGTACCTCCAAGCTCTTTTCACCGAAAGCGAGGTTGAGCATGCGGTCGCTCTCCAGCCAAAAGGCGGTCTCTAAATTGGCCGATGGCAGGGTAATATAATAGTTGGTAATATCATTGCTGGTAAAGGCATTATTCTCGCCGCCTACCTGTTGCAGCGGTCCGTCGTAGTTAGGGATATTTACCGAACCGCCAAACATCAGGTGTTCAAATAAATGCGCAAAACCAGTTTGTTCGGGGTTTTCATCGCGCGAGCCCACATCATATAAAATGTTTACTACGGCCATGGGGGTGGTGTTATCTTCGTGAACAATAACGCGGAGGCCATTGTCCAATATAAATCGGTTGAATTTAACCATGTATAAGTTATTCGTTATAAAAAACAGTGAACAAATGTATGATTTTAGACAATTTGTATGAACGTGAATAGGGTTAATATTTTTATTTTCGTTTTGCGCAGCAAATTAGGCAGTTATGGACAAAAATCAACATCAAACGAATTTCTGCTGCCATAGACAAGTTAAAAGTGCTGGAGCTGGGCAAGATAATTGGACCTGGCCTACCTGTTAGCAAAAAGGGCCGGCGTTAAAGCCCCAGTCAGTAAGTGGCATTAGCTAAACTGTAATGCATATACCCATCCGAAGGCCCCGCAAATATAAAGACTAAGTAAACACCATTGACTTAACAATGTGATAGAACAGCTTTTCGACTGGATGATAGATCCTAAAATAAGAATAACAATCAAGGTTTTGCCGCCGGGGCTTTATTTAACTTGCGCAGCATTTACATCCCCGCCGGTTTTTGCCAAAAGTAGTCAGGGTTATGGGTAACTATCACCTTAGCGTTTTTTACCGCATTCGATACATGTTTTGTAGTAAAACTGCCCGGATATAAATTGACATACGTACGTGCAAACTTATCCACCTTGTCGGTTTCCATGCCCCACTCGCTATCAGTTGCGCATTGCAGCCAATACAGGTTTTTAGACATATAATGACCCAGGTAGCCCTCTTTAGATTGCTTTTCTTCATTGTTATGATTGGCATCACTATTTAGCACCAGGTCATCACTACCCTTAACCAAACGTTCCCTTACTTCCTCAATGCTAAGCAAATTGCCTTTTGCATCAGTCACATACGCATTAAAGCTGGGATCCATCCAGATCCATTTATTCAATGTCTTTGACCATACAACATTAATCACATGGCAGTCAGAATCTAAACTATCTTTGGGCATACATGACACTACCCGGGCAGGAAAACCTTCTGCCTGATAAACATCTCGTAATATAGTTGCCATCATGCGGCAATTAACGCCATGTTTTTCTTTTTTACAAAACGCAATAATATCCGCCGCATTCTTTGAGTCGGGGCCCGCTTCACTGCCATTGTGCGGAGCAGCATTATGCGCCCATAGTAATAAATTTTTCAATCTGCTGATCTCGTCGCCGTTACCGCTTACCGAATCCAGGTTGAATTTATTTTTTAGGGTGACGAGCGCCGGGTCATTAGCACTTTGATAAGTAAACACCGGAAGATTTTTATCTATTTTATGATTATAAGGGCCTGACACCTGCAGGATGTAATTCAGATCTCCGCGTCCGCGGATAGTTTGCAACGCAGCTTTAAAACGCTTGGTGTTGTGTAAGCTTTCAAGATCGGCATCTGTTTTGGCCAGCGCGTATTCTGCGAAACCAAATTTTACTGATTTTTCCAGGTAAGATAAGGCCTCGTCGCCCCTGCCTTGTAAATTGATACAACATGCCAGATTATAATATATTGACGGTAGTTTATTACTAAAGTTTTTTTGCTGCTCAGGTGTTAATGAATTGTATTTATTAATCCATTCCTTTATTATTTTTTCAGCCGAAGGATAGTTTTTGTTCCTGAAGGCGGCCTGTCGTTGATACTCGATCGAAGTTGTATAATTCTTAAACCCGGTTATTTCGCCGGATGGCTGTTTTTGGGCTTGTGCAGGCCAGGAACTCAGGCAGGCCAGGATGGCAAACAAAAGTCTTCTCATTAATTTCAAGGTTTACTGGTTATTAGACGGCGAAAATATTTAAATATTGCATGACGAATAAACATTTTTTACAAAACCAAACCGCTTCCTTTTGGAGGTTGATAAAAACAAATGCCCTAATCCGATGATCGGATTAGGGCATTTAAAATGTCAATGGATATTGTCTCATTGAGTGGCTTATTACGATTATGCCGACGGCTTATCGCTGCCGTGTAAATTCTGGCTTACCTGGTAATGATGCAGCTTAGCTTCTATAGCAGATGAGCTATCATCCGCATAAGTGCCGTAAGCATTTACAATGATGCCTTTTAAGTTATACTTGGGCGAACTAACCGCGTATACAATTGACATATCAGCCGGGTTGCTTTGGCCTTCAAAACGATAAAATTCGTCTATCGAAAAATCATCCGCAGTCATATGTATATCCTTTGACTTATCATCAATGGTATCGCCTTCCATGCTTAAGTTAGCGGTATATCCCCTTTTCATCAAATCATTAGTGGCGTCCACTAAGGTTTCATAATTTTCCATAGTACTTTGTAGTTTAAGTAACGGCAGTACATACCGCCTCTACCTGCTTAAACTAAAAAACAGCAATGGTTGTTTGGATTGTTTGGAAAGATTTTTTGTCTGATCTACACTTCTTTATCAGCGTCCCAGTTTTCAAGATAATAAGCTATGCGGCTTAAAAACGTGCCACCCAGCGCACCATCAACCACCCGGTGATCATACGATAACGATAAAAACATCATGTGCCTTATGGCTATTACATCACCTTGCGGGGTTTCAATAACGGCAGGCTTCTTCTTTATCGCACCTACGGCCAATATAGCTACCTGTGGCTGGTTAATAATAGGCGTACCCATTACGTTGCCAAACGTGCCCACATTAGTGATGGTAAATGTACCGTCCTTAACATCATCTGGTTGTAGTTTTCCGGTACGGGCCTTATTAGCCAGGCTGTTTACGGCTTTGGTGATACCAAGCAGATTCAGTTCTTCGGCTTTTTTTATTACCGGCACAATCAGGTTACCATTGGGCAAAGCAGTTGCCATACTGATATTTATAGCGGCTTTTTTGATGATCTGGGTACCGTTAACGGATACGTTAACCATGGGGTAATCTTTTATCGCCTTAACTACGGCTTCAATAAATATAGGGGTGAATGTTATTTTTTCGCCTTCGCGTTTTTCAAAGCTGTTCTTTATTTTCTCGCGCCACAATACCAGGCCGGTTACATCGGCCTCTACAAATGAAGTTACATGCGGCGAGGTATGCTTGCTCATAACCATATGGTCGGCTATCAGGCGACGCATCCGGTCCATTTCTATGATCTCGTCAACACCTGTTGCCGAAAAGGCCGGTTTAACGGGTTCTGACCTCGGCGTTCCGGCCTTAGGTGCTTCAGGCGGCGTTGGTTTTGCTTGCGCAGATTGCTGTTGTGCGGGCGCGGTCTGCGGCGCTGCGGCTTGCTGGGCGGCAGCAGGGGCATTACCTTTATTACGAATATAACCTAGCAGATCGTCCTTGGTTAAACGCCCTTCGGCGCCACTTCCGGGGATGTGCTCCAGCTCAGCTATACTTATGTTTTCCTGTTGTGCTATATGTTTAACTAACGGCGAATAAAATCTCGAGCCGCTTTTAAATTCGCCATTGCTTGATTGAGGGGCAGGTGCCTGGGTTCTTTGCGCAAGCTGTTCTGTGCCCGGTATGCTTTGTGGCTGTGGCGATGCCGGTGCTGCGGAAGCCTGCGGGGCAGGTGATGCAACCGGCGTCGGTTGTGAGGCAATAACAGGTTGCGGTGCAGATGCGGCCTGTTCAGGCTCATCGGTTTCAATAACGGCTATAACAGACCCAACCTGTACTACCTCATCTTCTTTGCAACGCTGCTCCACCAGCCTTCCTGCCACCGGCGACGGAACTTCAGAGTCAACTTTATCAGTTGCAATTTCCATCACTGCGTCGTCGGCTTCAATATAATCACCTGGTTTTTTAAGCCATTTAATTACAGTTGCCTCTGCAACACTTTCACCCATCTTCGGCAATAACAGCTGATATTTAGCCATACAATAAAATATAGTTCTTTGGTCAAAATTAGAAAATCCGTTGGTTACTTTTCAACATCCCTGAGTAAAGTATTCAACATAAATAATGCACTTGTTGCGCTCCTTTCGATGTTTTGCTGCCTTTTACTGCCGAATGTGAATTTCTTTCTGACCGTTTTTTGAGCACACGCCACCGCGATCCAAACCGTCCCAACTGGCTTATCAGGCAGGCCGCCATCCGGCCCGGCAATACCGGTAACCGCTATAGCATAATCCGATTTGAAATTTAACAGCGCGCCTTCTGCCATCTCCACAGCTGTTTCTTCGCTTACCGCGCCGTATTGCCATAGCGTCTCATTTTTTACGCCCAGTATGCTCTCCTTCAATTCGTACGAATAAGAAACAGCGCCGCCAAAAAACACTTTGGACGAGCCTGCATGCTGGGTAAACAAATGCGATATATAACCACCGGTGCAGCTTTCGGCAACAGAAAGGGTGAGCCCCTTTTCTGTCATAAAATTTAATATTACCTTCTCAAGTGGTATGTCTTCTTCAGCGGCTACAAAATTACCCACGCGTTCAATAATTGCAGAGGCATATTCAGCTATCTCGCTGGTCAGCAGGGCTTCATCCTCACCTGTACCGCTTAGTCTTAAACGTACCTGGCCGGGTTTTGGCAGATAAGCCAATTTGATATGCGCGGGCAATGAATCTTCAATATCGGCTATTCTTTGGGATAAAAAGGATTCGCCCTCGCCTACCGTTAAAATCGTTTGATGAATAATTACAGGCAACTTAAACGATGCTTTGAGTTTGGGGATCACCTGTTCTTCCATCATGTACATCATCTCAAACGGTACACCCGGCATTGATACGTATATCTTCCCCCTCTCATTAAACCACATACCCGGCGCCGTACCGTTTTTATTAACTATTACCTCGCAATTTTCGGGCACCTGCGCCTGCAGCCGGTTAATTTCAAGCATTGGCCTTTTATATTTTTCAAAAATCTGCAGCACATTATCCCGGGCCGCTTCATTTTCAACCATGCTTACGCCGAAATATTCGGCAAGTGTATTTTTGGTAATATCATCCCTGGTCGGACCTAATCCGCCGGTTATTAAAATAATATCTGCTCTTATAGCGGCCTCTGCTAATGCCGTAAGGATGTGTTGTTTCTCATCAGATACTGATGTGATCTGCTTTACGCGGATACCTGCGCTATTTAACTGCTGTGCCATCCAGGCAGAATTGGTATCAACAACCTGCCCTATTAAGATCTCATCGCCTATGGTTATTATTTCTGCAAGCATTCTTTTTTTACTGATTGAAATTTGCATTATTTGTATAGTCGCTCCGTTTACTCAACTTCAACGCCTGTAAAATTGCTGATTTTACTTTTAAAGTAACATTATAGGATTTATAATACCCAAATGGCACCCAGTTTATAGACAGGTCCCAGCAATGCAGATCGCGGTAAATAGCGAAAGACGTGGCACTGCTTAATTGCCTGGCTGCCAAATCATAATTCGTATTAAATTGTATTTTCCATTTGGGTGTCAGGCTTAAATCGCCGCTTAGCATTATTGTATTGGCCCGCGTGCTGTTTACATAGTTATTTGCATAACTAAAATTATAATTAATAACCAGGTTCCAGGGAATATTAAAATCAACGTAAGCACTCGGATCGCTGTTTAACAGAGCCAAGCTTTGCCGTTGCTCGGGCGTGGCGGTAGCAAGTGTATTTGGATTGTTAGCTCCGTAACCTCCTATTACGTTATTACTGCCATTGGGCGAGGGATGAAATACCGCGGGATTTAAGCTGCCGCTTACGGAGAAACTAAAATTGGTAAGCTTTGGTATTTGACCGTCCTGCCAGGTATAACGGTTAAATCTTCTTAAATAGGCAGCGATTTGCCCGTTGGCTATCGTATCATAAACTTTGCTTATATAAGGATCAAAGCCGGCGCTGAAGGTTACATTTATTTTATCATTAAACAAGCCGGTATGGCCCGAAACAGATATGGGCGTTAGCTTAAATGAATCGGCAGCAAAATTATAAAATGTTGAGAACGACAAACTTTGCAGCAACTGAACCTTCTTGTCTACCTGCGCGGTATCCGTACTTTTGGGCCTGAACTTTGCCTCGATGTTATTGTCTACGCTTAAGCTCATCCCGGCTTGCCGGCCACCGCCTGGGCCACCGTAAACGGAGTTGTTAAATATTGAATACCGCTGATAAACCACTGGATAAGGCACAGTGGCGTTACTTACAATTAAGCGGTTATAGCTTCGGTCAAGGCCGGAATAATCTGGCGAATAGCTAAAGCCAATGTTTGGAGTTATTACGTGGCGGATAGCTTTAAGCTTGCTGTTTTTAAAGTTTATCGTACCATATATTTTGGTTGACAGGCCGGCGCTCATGTTATAATTACCTACCCTTTTAAAACCGGGCACGGTATCAGTAGCCAACGAATCGGCCCTGGCGTAATGTTCACTAATTGACTGGAAGTACCAGCGCTCGGTATAATTAGCGTTAACATTAAACTGGAAATATCTAAGGATGTTAAAATTTAAACCAACCGGAATTTGATGCTGAATACCGTTTTGCATCCGCTTGGTAAGTGTTTCGCTTTTAAACAGCTCAGACTCGGGCACATTATTAATACGGTTGGTGGCGGTCATGTTATAAGCCACCGTTATTTTTTGATACCATTTTTGCTCGTCAACCCGGTCTTTTGAATCGAAAGGGTTTATACTGGACATACTGAAGTTAACGTTGGGCAGCTCGAGCGAAACGGTCTTTAAGGTCAGATCCTGGCTATGCGAAAGGCTGGTAGTTAAGTTAAATGGCGTACCCGCCCACGTTTTTGAATAAGAGATACTTGAACGCAATGCATTTTGGGTAAGCTGCTGTAAATTATATCCGGTTGATGCCGGATTATTTTGGTAAAAACTTGACGTACCCGCATTCACCGATGCGCTAAATGTGCTGCCCGGGCTGGCATTGGGGTTTTGGGCGTGCTGCCACGCGATATGAAAATCGCGGCGCGGCGGATCGCCGGGCAGATTGTAGTTATGCGAGCCATAGCTCAACGTTAAATCGCCGTTGTATTTATATCTTTTTTGATAATTGAGCGAGCTGCTCACCTCGTATGATCCGTTTGAGTAATACGTACCCAGGTTGGTTAAATCAGCGTAATCACTTAAACCCAGATAATAGCCGAAATCACGCAGGAAAAACCCCAAGGTGGCGTCCTCGCCAAAGGTGGGTAACATGATACCTGATGAACGGGTGTTTTGCTTCGGGAAAAAGCCGAAAGGTATACCGATGGGTATAGGGATGCCCTCAATCTCCAGGTAAGCAGGACCTGATATAATTCTTTTTTGTTCGGCAATACCGCGTGTAATTACAATACCGTAATCAGGATCTTCGCCGTGCATAGGTTTATCGCAGGCGCTAAAAATCACGTCAGAGAGTGCAATCTCTTCTTCATTCAATTTTTTTGCCTTCCCGTGCGAGATGTAGTTGCCGTCCTGCTGCGTAAAAATATTCCAGGTATTACCTCTCTTGGTTTCGTAATTAAACAGCAACGAGTCTGAAGTTATCGGCTCATCCTTACCCTGACGTGAGATTGGACGGCCTATATAACGGCCTGTTTTTTTATCTTTAAGACCGCTGGCATAGATTAAATGTCTTTTCCTGTCGATCCTGATATATTCGGCATCCAGCTCAAAATCGCCATAGGTTACCCGGGCATTACCGATACGGTAACTAATGCCTGTTTTAAGATCATTATAGCTTGAGTCCGCAATATCTTTTATTTCCGTATCCAGGTCGGAGTTCTTTTTTGTCGTATCTCTGGCAATAAGTTTTCTGGTCGTATCGTTTTTAACTGCGGAAGTTCCTTTAGATTTTTTATCTTTAGTGAGTTTGGGGAATCTTGCTGAATCAATCTTTATGATTGTGTCGGCAATACCTTTATTAACTATAGCCCTGCCTTTATGAGCATAAGCTATTATGTTTACCATTAAAATAATTGCAAATAGAAAAAATAAGTTGGCGAATTTCAAAATTGATTATGAATAGTATTTTTGCAGATATAGTTAACAGCGTTCAAAAATAATGAAAAATAAGGCATTGAAAAGATTGATTTTTGGATTATTGGCATTACCGGTTTGCTTTTCTCTATTTTCTTTCACATTACCCTCAACAATAAAAAAAGATACCGTTGTAAACAAGGGTTTTAAACTTAAAACCATTATCGTTGATGCCGGGCATGGCGGCGCGCCTTCGGGCACCGGCCATTTTTCGCATGGTGCATCGGGTTCTTTTTCTACCGAAAGAGGTGTAACGCTGGCAATCGCACTAAAATTGCAGAAAGCGATAGAAAAAGAATTAAATTCTGTTAAGGTTGTGCTTACCCGCTCAACCGAAGACGACGTGTCGTGGGAAAGGCGATCAGAAATAGCAAACGAAAACCGCGGCGACCTTTTTATATCACTGCACTGTAATTCGCTTTCAGACAGGGTGGTACGCGAAGCTGTGGGGCACAAACATGGCCGGACTGTTTACAAATCAGTAAGGGTTCCGGATCGGTCCGGAAAGGGCGTTTTACTATTGGTTTATGGTTTACATCGCACCCGGGAGGAAGAAAAAGCGATAAGCAAAAATCAGCTGGCAGAGGGTGAAAGTGAGGGGGCGGAGATGAACGCGGGCCTGGATCCTAATGATCCGGAGTCTATCATCCTGATCAATCAATATAAAAGCAAATTCAGGCAACGAAGCATACATCTGGCAAACCTGCTTAACACCGAGTTTACCGAGACCGATGGCCGCCAAAGCGAAGGCATCCGTGAGCAGGGAGTGTTGGTGTTATGCCATAGTGCAATGCCCGCAGTGCTGGTTGAAACAGGATATATCAACAATCCTGATGATGAAGAGTACCTGAATTCAGAAAAAGGTCAGAACGAAATTGTAAGTTCAATAGTGCGGGCTTTAAAAAATTATAAAGACGAAGTAGAACAAGTAGTAAAATAATTGGTTGTAGAGGTGTGATATTTTGAGCGTGGGAAGTGAGAAGGTAATAAAACATCAACACGGTTGCAACCACGGCTCATCCAAAAGCCATTATCACGATTTATTATATGAAAATATCAAACGAGACCAAAATAGGCGCTTTAACCACCATCGCTATAGCCGTACTTATCCTGGGTTACAGCTTTCTGAAAGGAAATGATGTATTTGGCGGCTCCAATAAGTTTTATGCTGTTTATAAAAGTGTTGATGGGCTTACCGTATCAAAACCGATATTGGTAAACGGCTTCCAGATTGGACACGTATCGAAAATGGAACTAAAACCCGATGGGCGCACCACCGTTGAGTTTAAAATTAAAGACGAATATAATGTACCGGTTAATACATTGGCCAAGCTGGTAAGTACCGATCTTTTGGGTAGCAAAGCCATTGTATTTTTATTGGGAGACAGCAAGCAATATGCCGAAAACAAGGATACGTTAAAAGCCGATATCCAGGGTAGCCTGGCAGAAAGCCTTCAGCCTATTCAAACCAAGGCCGAAAATTTAATGACAAAATTAGATTCGTCGCTTGCGTCAATCAATAAAATAATGAATCCAAATTTTCAAAAAAATGTTGATCGCAGTTTCGCCAGTATTGCCAACTCACTACAAACCTTAGAGGGAACCACAAAAAAAATTGATGACCTTGTTGGTGCACAAAGCGGCCATATAAATGGCATCCTGACAAATGCTGAAACAGTATCCGGTAATTTAAAGGTCAGTACCGCCAACTTGAATAATGTTACCTCTAATTTTCAGCGCTTTAGCGGCGACCTGGCTAACGGAAACATTAAACAAACACTTGCTAATGCCAACAAAGCTGTCTCTGACCTGCAGAGTGTTATGGCCAATATCAACAGCAATAAAGGCTCGCTGGGCTTAATGTTAAATGACGACAAGCTTTATAAAAATCTGCAGGCCGCGTCTGATAATTTGAATTTATTGTTTTTAGACCTGAAAGCAAACCCTAAGCGTTATGTACACTTCTCTGTATTCGGCGGCGGTAATAAAAAAGATTAATATTTGTAGTCATCGGGCCATGCCGGATTTATTGCCGGCATGATATGGTTAGTCCGTTAAATAACGAACGTCTTGCCCTCAATTGCCAATGCGGTGTTGGGGAAAACACTTTGCGCTTCTTCCAGTAATTCGTCCAGGCTTTTATAACGTGCCGAGAAATGGCCGATCAACAATTTTTTTGCATGAACTTTTACAGCTATTTCGGCAGCTTGTAAGGCTGTGGTATGATGGGTTTCATTGGCCCTGTCCAGCATATTATGCAAAAAAGTAGCTTCGTGATATAACAGATCAACATTATTGATCTGATCAAAGTACGACTCGCTGTACAGGGTATCAGAACAATAAACATACGTTTTCGGGGTTTCCGAGTCAATTGTTAAGGTATCATTTTTATAGACCTTACCTTCCGGGTTGACATAATTAGCGCCTTTTTTCAGGGCGGTATAATGTTCAACCGGCACGCCTATCCGTTCCAGCTCGTCCTTAATCAGTTTGCGCAACCTTTTCTTTTCCCTGAATAAAAATCCGGTACACTCTATGCGGTGATTAAGCGGGATGGTTTCAATAGTTACATCATCATTGGTAACTATTGTTTGTGCTTTATTTGGATCAGTGGCTATAAACTCAATATCATATTGCAGTGTTGTTTCAGAATACTTAAACTGCAGATCTATGATTTCTTTTAAGTGTATGGGGCCAAATAATTTAAGCGTTTTTTTGCGGCCGTTTAAGTGTAATGAAGATAGCAAGCCTATCAGGCCAAGATAGTGATCGCCGTGTAAATGGCTGATAAAGATATGATCTATGCGGCTGGCCCTTACATCAAAGCGAAGCATTTGTTGCTGTGTACCTTCGCCACAGTCAATTAAATACAGGCGCTCATTGATATTAAGTACTTGCGAGGTAGGATTTCGATTATAAATGGGGGTTGCAGAGCTGCTGCCTAGAATTGTTACCTCAAATTTCATGTCAGGTAAACAATTTAAGTACTATCTTGCTTCTTTTTTTAATTCTTTTTCTATTTCTTCCATAAAGATAAGGTCAATGCCTTCTTCAACCGTAGGAACAATAGTTAAAACACTTTCTAACTGAGAGATGGTAACCAAGCGCGAAACGGCGTCATTTAGGCCCGTAAGAATGAAAGATCCTGTGGCGTTTTTACACAACCGATGGCCAACCAATAAACTGCTTAAACCGGAAGAGTCAGCAAATTTTATCTGCGACAGATCAAGAATAATATTTCTTTGACCTTCGGTATTAATCAATATTAACTCTGACTTTAGTTGCGGCGTGATCAACGAGTTCAATTTTGATTCATTGAGCTTCAGCAAAATATATTTCTCGTGTTTATCGACTGTGAACTTCATTTTATTATTTCAGTAATTTTAGTGCTAATATAGGTATTATTCACAAATAAAAATCACATTGATGCCAGTGCGCTTTTAATTGCCCCTTCTACCCTATCCAATACGTTTGCTCCCGCCGGCTTTACAAACCTCTCGCCGGTTATTTGCTCGTACAGTTCAATATAACGTTCTGATATTGATTCTACCTTCTCAGGGGTCATAGCCGGCACTACCTGCCCGTCCTTTCCCTGGAAGTTATTTTCAATTAACCATTTGCGCACAAACTCTTTTGACAGCTGCTTTTGCGGTTCATTAGCGGCCTGTCTTTTTTCGTAGCCTTCGCTATAAAAATAGCGCGACGAATCAGGTGTATGGATCTCGTCTATTAAAAAAATCCGGCCATCTGCTTTGCCAAACTCGTATTTGGTATCAACCAAAATCAAGCCCTGTTTGGCGGCAATTTCTGTACCGCGGGCAAACAGCGCACGGGTATATTTTTCTAATTGCTCATAATCTTCAACAGCTACAATACCCAGTTTCAGGATATCTTCGCGTGATATATCTTCGTCGTGCCCTACTGCTGCTTTGGTTGTCGGGGTGATGATGGGCTCGGGCAGTTTATCATTCTCTTTTAAACCTTCGGGCAGCATTACTCCGCAAACCTGGCGCTTGCCGGCAGCATATTCGCGCGCGGCATGGCCGGCCAAATAGCCACGGATAACCATCTCCACTTTAAACGGCTCGCAGATACGGCCTATCGTAACACTCGGGTCGGGTACGCTCAACACCCAGTTGGGCACAATATCAGCAGTAGCCTTTAAAAACTTGGCTGCTATTTGGTTTAAAACCTGTCCTTTATACGGGATTGGCTCAGGCAACACCACATCAAAGGCTGATATTCTGTCGCTCACTACCATCACCAGGTATTTATTAGCTATCGTATAAACATCCCTAACCTTACCTTTATAAAAATTGGTTTGGTTGGGAAAATTAAAATGGGTTTCTTTTAATGCGTTCATTTGTTATTAAAGATTGGAGATTGAGGATTAAAGATTGGTTGAATAGCAAACGCGCTAATCACTAATCTCTAATAACTATTACTGTATATCTCCGTAAGCTGCTAATATTTTTCTTACCAGTTTATGCCTTACAACGTCTTCGCCGCTCAGGTACACGATATCTATTCCTTTGATATCGGTTAATATGCGCAATGCAGTATGCAGGCCTGATTGTTGCTTTTTGGGCAGGTCTATCTGTGTAACATCGCCGGTAACAATAAATTTAGCCGACGGGCCCATCCGTGTTAAAAACATTTTTAACTGCATATCGGTGGCATTTTGCGCCTCATCCAATATTACAAAGCAATTATCAAGCGTACGGCCGCGCATAAATGCCAGCGGGGCAATCTCTATAGTACGGTTCTCTAAATATAATTTAAGCTTTTCTGCCGGTATCATATCATCCAGCGCGTCATACAACGGGCGCAGGTACGGGTCGATTTTTTCTTTCAAATCGCCTGGCAAAAAACCAAGGTTTTCCCCGGCTTCAACAGCGGGGCGGGTTAATATGATGCGTTTGATCTCTTTATTTTTAAGCGCCCTTACCGCTAAAGCAACAGCTGTATAGGTTTTGCCGGTGCCCGCCGGGCCTATAGCAAAAAGGATATCGCTTTGGTTTATACAATCAACCATTTTACGCTGGTTGGCGGTACGTGCCTTAACCATTACACCGTTAGGGCCAAATACAATAACCTCGCCGCTGGCAAATTTATCAGCAGTAGGGTCAGCAGCAGCCGAAGTATCCAGTTTTGAACCTAACACCCGCTCAAGGTCGGTTATGTTCAAATTCTCAAACTTCTCTATATGCTGTATCAGATGGTTAAATTTCTCCTCGAAGACTATTAACTCGCGCTCATCACCCAAAACTTTCACTTCACTGCCCCGTGCAACTATTTTCAGTTTTGGATATTGTTTTTTTATGATCTCGAAGTGATCATTGTTTGGGCCCCATAAAACAGCCGGGTTGATATTTTCAATTGATATTTTGAGCTCGTTCAATAGTAAATTTGATTATTTTGTTACCGATTTTTATGAATTAAAAATTGAATATTTGCAGCGTCTAACGCTTGTACAAGATTAGTAATAAATATTTAAAAAATTAATGGCAATAATAACTTTAACTACTGATTTGGGCGATAAAGACATCTATCAGGCCGCCCTTAAAGGAAGCATATTAAAATTGTTGCCCACCGTTAATATTGTTGACATTACCAACAGCGTAGCCGCTTACAATGTACAACAAGCTGCTTTCATTTTAAAAAATAGTTTCCATTATTTTCCGGACGATACGGTACACCTTATTGGTATTGACACGGTTTACAGCGACAATACCAAATACCTTGCCCTCCGTTATAAAAATCATTACTTTGTCGGATCTGACAATGGTATCTTCTCGCTGATGTTTGACCACGAGCCCGACGAGATAGTTGAAATAAATATTATGCAGGACTTGAAATTTCTTCATTTTCCGCTGGCTGATATTTTTGTAAAGGCTGCCTGCCATTTGGCAAGTGGCGGCAAATTAACAGAAATAGGTTTACCGGTAACCGGTATTGAAAATAAAATGAACCTGCAACCGGTAATTGAAAAAAGTTTGATTAAAGGCGCGGTGATTTATATTGACTCTTTCCAGAATGTTATTACTAATATTACAAAAGAGTTTTTTAACAAAGTGCAGCAAGGCAGGCAGTTTACACTGTACTTTAAACGCAATGAAACCATTAACCACCTGAGCTGGCATTACAGCGAAGTGCCCGAAGGCGAAAAGCTTTGCCTGTTTGGGATAAGCGACCACCTGGAAATAGCCATTAACAAAGGCAACGCCAGCGGTTTACTGGGGTTAAATTTAGGTGACAGCGTAATTATTGACTTTGATTATACCGCATGAAAAAAATAATATTGGTTTGTTTATCCTGTTTTTTATTTGCCGGTGCATTTGCCCAGGTAAATTCTGATTCGGCAGCCTACCAGCAGCAACGCACAAAAATTAACAGCATGCTTGCCATCCGCAGCCAAAAATTTGGACAGTATGATAAAAGCCTGTCTGAACATACCGGCATCTTTGGGTTTCAGACAAAAAAAGATATTCGCCGCAGTAATGATATATTGATGGATATTGTTAAAACTGATAACGAGATCTATAAACAACTAAAAATACTGCTTGAATACCGTGCATTTCAGCAAAATCAGGTACTTGATAAATCCAAAGAAATAGAAACTACCGCCTTACAGTCAAGGTATACTATTAACCGGTTACAGAACCAGTTAGAAAAGATAAAGAAAGAACAAGAAGAGAACATCAGGCTGCAGGATAAAGCATCACTTAACTTTAAGATCATTGTTTTTATACTGGTTGGAATAATTCTGTTCCTGCTTAAAAACCAGGTACGCCGCAAAGAAAAATCTTAATGAAATTAACTATACACGGTGCTGCCCGCCAGGTTACCGGCAGCATGCATTTGCTTGAAGTTGGCCTATATAAAATATTAATAGACTGCGGACTCGATTACGAAAAGGACCGCAGTATCCAATCAAACGAAGATTTCCCGTTTGATCCGGCTGATATAGACGTAGTGGTATTAACCCACGCGCATATTGATCACTCTGGCAACCTCCCTACACTGGTGCGTTTGGGCTTTAACGGACAAATACTGTCCACCCCACCCACTGCTGACCTGACGGAGTTATTGCTGCTCGACTCGGTAAACATTTTCATGAACAAAGCTCATAAGGGCCGTAAACATAACAAAGGCAAGTTTGGCACCAACGCGCAGCCATTATATCTGCAAAAGCATGTTATGGATACCATGGAAAGGTTTGTAACGATTGGTTTTAATAAGCCATTCCGGATCACCGGCGATATTGAATTAACTTTTATTCCTGTGGGTCACCTATTGGGCGCGGCAGCGGCTGTGTTTAAAATAAACGATAACGGCACCGAAAAATCAATTGCATTTACCGGTGACATCGGCCGGAAGAATTACCCGGTACTTGATGACCCGCAACCGTTGCCGCCGGTTGATTTTATTGTAACAGAATCTACCTACGGCGGCAGGATGCACAGCACGGGCAAAAGCGTTGAGGAAACTTTAGTTGAATATATAGATAAATGTTGCGTTAAAGAACAGGGACGGATGATCATTCCGGCGTTTAGTATCGGACGCACGCAATCATTGGTATACTCCTTAAACAAAATTTTTAGCAGCGGTTTGTTGCCGCCGGTTAAGGTTTTTGTGGACAGCCCAATGGCCAGCATGGCTACCGGTATCTTCCGTAAATACCATAACCTGGTAAATAAAGAAGCACAGGAGTTCTATAAGGCGCAGGGCGATGAGTTTGAGTTTGATAATTTAGAGTACATCGAGTCATTAAAGGACAGCCGCCAGATCTCCAATTATTTCGAGCCTTGTATCATTATCTCATCAGCAGGCATGCTGGAAGGTGGGCGGATCCAAGACCACCTGTTTTATAATATTCAAAATTATTATTGTACTATCCTGTTCATTGGCTATTGCGCTAAAGGTACATTGGGCCACCGGTTATTGCGTGGCGATTCGATAGTTCACATCAAGGACCGCGATCTGGCCGTATATGCCGCCATCAAACAAACAGATGTACTTAGCGCTCATGGCGACCATGCTGATCTTGTAAACAACATTAAAACGCAGGATAAGGCCAACCTTAAAGGTGTTTACCTGGTGCACGGCGAAGAAAGCAGCATGCAGTTGTTAGCGGATAGTTTGGCTAATGACGGGTACCCGGTTACTATTCCGGAAAAGGGAGTGAGTTATATCTTATAATGTGTTAAATATGCACCCTCGTAGAGACGCAATGCATTGCGTCTCTACAGCGATATAAAAAAAGCCTGTCTGATTACTCAGGCAGGCTTTCTCAATTGTTGCAATTTTAATTATTTCTTAAAGTGACCAATAATTAAACTGGCCAGTTCTACCCCTATTCGTTCCTGTGCTTCGTTAGTTGCAGCGCCGATGTGCGGAGTTAATGATATTTTAGGATGTGTTAATATTTCAAGACGCGGAGTTGGTTCGTTATCAAACACGTCTAATGCCGCGTAAGCTACCTGGCCACTGTTCAGCGCGTCAATCAGGGCTAACTCGTCGATCAATCCACCACGTGAGATATTGATCAGTTGCACGCCTTTTTTCATTTTCGCCAATTCTTCAGCACCAATTAAGGCTTTGTCGATGAATGGTGTATGCAGAGTAATGAAATCAGCAGTTTTAATGATCTCGTCTAACGTTGCTTTTTTTACAGCTACGTTAACTTTTGTACCACCGGTTCCTAAAACGATCTCAACCTCGGGGTTAAAATCAAACAGGTCATAAGCGATCACATCCATACCAATACCGATAGCGATCTTGGCAACCTCGCGGCCAATACGGCCAAAGCCCACAATACCTAAAGTTTTGCCACGCAGCTCTATACCTTTAGCATAAGCTTTTTTCAGATCGTTAAATTTGGTACCGCCTTCAACCGGCATTTTGCGGTTACTGTCATGCAGGAAACGGACACCGGTAAACAATTGCGCAATCACAAGTTCGGCAACTGATAATGATGATGACGCTGGCGTATTGTAAACGCCTACGCCTTTTTCTTTGGCGTATTCTACATCAATATTATCAACACCAACGCCACCGCGGCCAATAAGCTTAAGATTAGGGCAGGCATCAATTAACGCTTTGCGTACCTTGGTAGCACTGCGTACGGTAATAGCATCGTAATTCTGTAATTTAACAGGTAGTTCATCCTGTGGGATATTGTTGGTATCAACCTCAAATCCGGCATCCTCTAACATCTTTTTTCCGATAGGGTCTATCCCATCGTTAGCTAATATTTTGATCATTGTTTTTATTGAAGATTAAAATTGGAGATTAAAGATTAGTTATGAACGAGCGGCTAATACCAATCTTCAATAACTAATCTTCAATCTTTAACTACTTATTTTTTTCTGCAAACTCCTGCATGGCATCAATCAGTACATAAATACTGGTAATTGGCAATGCGTTATATATTGAAGCACGGAAACCGCCTACACTCCGGTGGCCCTTTATGCCAACTATACCTTTTTCGTCGCATAATTTAAGGAATGGTTTTTCCAGTTCTGGGTTTTCCATTACGAAACAAACATTCATATCCGAACGGTCTTCAACCGCGCAAACTGCTTTAAACAGTAGGTTGCGGTCGATTTCCTCGTACAATACTTTTGATTTTGCTTTGTTCTCTTTGGCAATTGCTTCAACACCGCCTTTTGATTTTAACCAGTTTAGCGTAAGCATAGAAACATAGATAGCAAATACCGGCGGCGTGTTATACATTGATCCACCTTCAATTTGTACCTGGTAGTTAAACATAGCCGGGATCTTCCGATCAACTTTGCCTAATATTTCGTCCTTAACAATTACTAAAGTAGTACCTGCGGGGCCCATATTTTTTTGTGCACCGGCGTAAATAATGCCAAAATCAGCAACATTAATTTTACGGCTGAAAATATCCGAAGACATATCGCAAACAACAGGTATCGGCGATGCCGGGAACTCATGCAGCTGTGTACCGTAGATGGTATTGTTTGATGTTAAATGCAAATAAGCCGCATCAGACGGTACGGTATAATCTTTAGGGATGTACGTAAAGTTGCTCTCTTTTGAAGAAGCGATAACATCAACCTCACCAAAAAACTTAGCTTCTTTTAAAGCTTTGTTGGCCCAAACGCCCGACTCGACATAAGCCGCTTTGCCGGTTGATGGCAGCAAGTTATAAGGCACCATTGCAAATTGTGTGCTTGCACCGCCCTGTAAAAACAATACCGAGTAACCTTCCGGAACTTCTAATAGCTCTTTAACTAATTTTACGGCTTCTGCTAAAACTGCCTCAAACTCGGCCGAACGGTGCGAGATCTCCAAAAGAGATAAACCGATACCGTTAAAATCAACAACCGCGGCTGCTGCTTGCTTTAAAACTTCATGAGGTAAGATGCCCGGACCGGCACCAAAATTATGTTTCATATGTTTAAAAATTGGTTTTTTGCGCCATATCGAATTAAGAACTTCGTATTTTGCTGGGGCAAAGGTAATTAATTTGACAAAGTTTATAGGCTTTGTTTACATTTATTTTAAAAAATGTAAATATTTAATAAAAATGCCTTTTATAGTACCCTTATTAAATAAATTTAAAATTACCCTACTAGTTGGATTACAATAGTAATAACTTTTAAGCGTGTTTAAGGGTCGAGATCATGGCCGACGGGCTGGCCGCCGAAAACACCGAGCTACCTGCAACTAACACGTTGGCCCCGGCCGAAAACAACTTCCCGGCATTGGTTTGGTCAACGCCCCCGTCCACTTCAATCAAAAGGCCCGGATTATATTTTTCGGTCAGCTTTTTAAGGTCCGCTATTTTTTTGTAGGTATTTTCTATAAAACGCTGCCCGCCAAAACCAGGATTAACAGACATAATTAAGACCAGGTCAAGATCCCCAACGATATCTTCCAACAGAGTAACCGGGCTATGCGGATTTATAGCTACCCCTGCCCTGCAGCCCAATTCTTTAATAACCTGTATGGTACGGTGTAAATTGGGGCAGGCTTCCAACTGCACAGTCATACCGGCCGCTCCGGCTTCCGCAAAACGCTTTAAATAACGGTCAGGCTCCACGATCATTAAATGAACATCAAGCGGTTTTACAGCATGTTTATAAGCAACCTCGGCTACCGGGAAACCAAATGATATGTTAGGCACAAATAATCCGTCCATAATATCAACATGGATCCAGTCGGCCTCGCTTTGGTTAAGCATTTCAATATCGCGTTGCAGGTTACCAAAATCGGCAGATAAAATTGACGGAGCTATTAAAGGGACATTGGTCATTGGGTCATTTGTCATTAGTGATTGCAAATATAGCTTATTGGTAATGCTATACAAATTAAAGCCAATGACTAATGACTTAATGCTACAACCGCCAATTATTCATTCTTTAAACTTTTCACAGGGTTACTCAACGCAGCTTTTATAGCCTGCCAGCTTACCGTTACCAAACAAACTATAATACTGATAACAATTGTTGCAACAAATACCCATAAGCCGATGCCGGTACGATAGGTATAATGGGCAAGCCATTGGTTCATATAGTACCAACTGAGTGCCGAACCTATTATAAAGGATATAAACACCAATTGAAGAAATTCTTTAGACAAGTTGAACCACAAGCTGCTGATACTGGCGCCAAGTACTTTACGAATGCTGATCTCTTTTTTGCGCTGCTCGGCCGAGAATGATGCGAGGCCAAATAATCCTAAACAAGATATGATGATGGCTAACACCGTGAACGAACCGGAAAGCGTACCCAATAACCGTTCGGTTTGAAATTTGCCATTAAAACCTTCGTCAACAAACTTATATTCGAAAGGATACTCAGGATTATATTTTTTGTAGCTGGTCTGAATGCCGGCAAGGCTTTTTGATACTGACGCTTTCGGATTAAGCCGGATACCGATGTTGCCGATCCAATATTTATTAAAACCGATAATGGCTGGCTTCACCGGCTCATAGGGCGAACCCCATACAAAATCCTTCACTATACCTACAACTGTACGTGGTGCACCCTGCCATTTTACTATCTGGCCCAAAGGATTTTTTAAACGCATCATTTTCATCGCAGCCTCATTCAACATAACCGATGTGCTATCCCCTGAGTAGGCAGTCGAAAAGTCGCGCCCCTGGATTACTTTCAAACCATAAGTAGATGTAAAATGGTATGAGGTTGCTATCTGGTCAATCACAATTTTATCTTCACCGGGTAACTGTCCCGGCCAGGTGACACCCCAGGTACTTGCGTTATTATAAGCGATAGTTCCTGAGGTTAAAGCAGCGTCGGTTGCCGCCCCGGAGTTAACGATATCATTGCGAAAGTTGTCGAATTCTTTCTGAAGATTTCCCTCCGGAGCTATTTCTATTAAACCGTTTTGCGAATAACCAACCGGACGGTTTTTGATATAATTGATCTGCTTATAGATAATAATGCTGGATATGATCAGGCAAGTGGCAAAGACAAACTGCACAACAACTAATATCTGTCGTGAATGCAGTACCGTTTTACCGGCTTTATTAGCGCCCTTTAAAACCTTTACGGGTTTAAAGGACGATAAGAACAAGGCAGGGTAACTGCCGGCCAAAACACCAGTTATCAGCGTTACCATTAAAGCGGTTACCCAAATCCAAACGTTATGGTATGGTATGACCAACGATTTATTGATGATCTGATTAAAATATGGCAGCAATGAAATCACCAGGATCGCAGCAAATAAAAACGCCAGAAATGCCGTTAATATAGATTCGCTTAAAAACTGCTGAATGATAGCTATTCTGCGCGCTCCTACTACCTTACGGATGCCTACTTCGCGCGAGCGGCGTTCAGAACGGGCGGTTGATAAATTCATGAAATTTATACAGGCAATCAACAAAATGCCAATAGCCAGCAACAGGAACAAACGTACATACTCTATGCTGCCGCCCACGTTTTTGCCATTTTTAAACTGGCTTTTTAAATGGCTGTCGGCAAATGGGTACAGAAATAGTTGAGTGCCTTTATCCCCGGCATTATACCGTGCAATGAAGTTGGTTAGTTTGCCATTGAGTTTATCTGCATTAACACCTGGTTTTAAAAGCACATAAGTCATGAAATTATTATTTCCCCAACCTGATTCCTTGATCCACGGTTCTACCGCCTCCAACTGTTTCCATGATATGAGGGCTTTAAAATGAAAGGTTGAATTTCCTGGCCAATCTTTGATCACGGCCGTTACCTTAACCAACTGCTTACTGTTCATTTTAACGGTTTGTCCTAGGGGGTCATGATTTCCAAATAGCGCCTTAGCTGCCGATTCGGTTATTATCACAGATGCCAGATCTTTAAACGCGTCGCGCCTACTGCCTTTGATGAACTGAAGCGAAAATATATCCAGGAACGATGCATCGGCTGCAGCGGTATTTATTTTTAGCGCTGTATTTTTATAGTTAAACAGTTGGTCGTACGGCGAGTTAATGCGCATTGTCTCTGCAATTTCCATATAATCCTTTTGAAGCGCAGCAGCTTCTGGCGCACCTGTTGCATCGCCGGTATAGATCTCGCCATTTGACGACTGATTGTGCATCACCTTGTATATCCTATCCTTATTTTGATGAAAATCATCATAAGAAAACTCATTGTACACATAAAGTAGCAGCATAAAGCTTACGGCCATACCAATGCCAAGGCCGCCAATATTTATGGCAGAATAAAGTTTATTTCTTTCTAAACCTCTCCAGGCTATTTTTAAATAATTTTTAAACATGACAGGATAAATTTTTATCTCTAAATTTTAACTTCAATTACCTCATAACCGACCTATTCATTCTTCAAACTGTTCACCGGGTTAGTTAGCGCCGCTTTAATGGCGCGAAAGCTTACCGTCGCGATGCTAATTATTACTGCTAACACGGCTGCCGCGGCAAATACCCACCAGCTTATGGTTGTGCGGTAAGCAAATCCCTGCAGCCAGTTATTCATAGCGTACCAGGCAATCGGGAATGCCACTATAGCCGCAATGCCTACCAGTTTCAGGAAATCGTTTGAAAGCATATTTACAATATTGATAACGCTGGCACCCAACACCTTCCGTATCCCGATCTCTTTAGTACGTTGCGCGGCCGCGTAAGTAACCAGGCCAAACAAACCCAGGCAGGCAATAAATATGGCGAAGAAAGCAAAACACATAAAGATCTTTCCGGTATTTTGTTCCGATTGATAAACGTGATTAAAATCATCATCCATAAATGAATAAGAAAAAGGTTGACCGGCCATATTAGCGTCGGCATTATGGTACAGGTTCCCGATCCGGGCAATCAGCGGTTGAAGATTTGTTGTCTTTACCCTAAATAACATTGCGCCCCTGTTAACACCCAGGCGCAAAACAAGCGGCTTGATCTTATTCCGCAGCGAGCCAAAATTAAAATCTTTTACCACGCCAATAATATTGAAGGCCATTTGATCTTTATCAGCACCCAGGTAAAGCTTTTTATCAAGTGGTTTGTTAAATCCTAATAAAGCCGCAGCGGTTTCATTTACTACGACGGCTGCCGAATCGCCGGGATTATCTTTTGAAAAATTACGACCATCGGCCATTTTCATACCAAGCGTAGGAATGTAGTCCTCATCTACTGTCCAGGTATTAATCCCCATTGACTGGCCCGGGCTTTTAGCCGCATCTTTTGCGTAAACTTCGGTTACCTCCGGAGCTTCTGTCGGCAAAAAACTAGTCATGGTGCCCGATTGCACCCCGCTTAACTTTAATACATCCTGCTTAAATGTGCCGGCATGCAGGTAAAGCGAGTAAGTGTTTTTTACCACTAAAACCTGCTGGCGGTTATACCCCAGCTTTTTATTACGGATATAGTTAAGCTGGTTATAAATTACAAGTGTGCCTATCACTAAGGTAATCACCGTGGCAAACTGGAAAATCACCAGGCTATTACGTAGCCAGCTGCCTTTAAACCCGGCAGCCAGCTTTCCCTTTAAAACCTCGGCAGGCAAAAATGCCGACATAAAGAATGCGGGGTATAGCCCGGCCAGTAAGCCTATAATTACCGTAACTGCCAGCAAGCCGGGTGCAAGCCATACCGTAGCAATAAAATCGATGGCAATTTGTTTACCGGCAAGCATATTGAAATAAGGTAATAGTAACACGGCGAATAACAAGGCTATAACAAGCGCTATAAAACTGGTAAGGGTTGATTCAATCAAAAACTGATAAATTAACGTATTCCTGTTTGACCCTAAAACCTTACGTACACCTACTTCGCGCGCGCGGCCTGCCGACCGTGCGGTAGAAAGGTTCATGAAATTTATGCAGGCAATGAGTAATATAAAAACCGCGATCACTATAAATATATAAACGTATTGGACGTTTCCTGAAGGTTCAACCTCGCTACTGGAGTTTGAGTACAAATGTATTTTTGTAAGCGGTATGGTAGCATACCGAAAGTGATCGTTTTTACCTTCAAGATCAGCTATGGAAGTATGTAAATATTCCAACAACTCGGGTTCGGCGTATTTTTTTGCAGCCTGTTTTAAATAGCCGTCCAGATCATGTTGCGTAATGCCGGGCTTTAGCATTATATAGGTTAAAAAATCAACAGCGCCCCATTGTGTACCGCGGCTTTGGGCTAAGCCTGACATTGCTTTAATTATATTAAAATGCAGGTGCGATTGGCGGGGTGTATTTTTTATCAACCCGGTAATTTTATAATCTTCGGTATTATTAAGATGCAGTGTTTTGCCTATAACATCAGTACTGTTAAAATACTTCTTGGCAACATCTTCAGATATTACCATTGAGTTTGGCTGGCTCAATGCTGTATTTGGATCGCCTGAAATAAAAGGCAGCGTAAAAACCTTAAACATATTAGCATCGCCATAGAAGGTATTATCTTCTGTAATTGTCTGGCTACCTTCCTTAACCAGCGTTTTGCCAATATATTTTAACCGGGTCGCCTGTTCAATTCCGGGATAATCCTTCATCATGACGGCCGCCATCGGCGCCGGCGACTCGCGGTCATTAAATAGGCTGCCGTTAACTTTGAAATCAGAACTTACGCGATAGATCCGGTCGGCATTAACATTATACTTATCATAACTTAATTCGTCAATTACGAACAGCGTGATCAGCAGGCAAACGGCCAGGCCTAGCGCAAGCCCCAGGATATTGATGGCAGAAAAGCTTTTGTTCTTCCAAAGATTTCTGAAGGCTATTTTGAAATAGCTTTTAAACATAACCGGTTCTATTTTTACAATTGTGAACCAAGATGATACCATCTAGTTAAATAATTGATTTATAAAGTTTTAAATAAATCAGCTGGCTAAAAACTGTCCGCTTTTGATGCAATAACTGTTCATCTCCGAACATTATAAAATTACCGGCAGGGGATTTTAACTAAATATAACTAATGTATTACGTACGGGATTGCGGCCAAAACCTCAGTCACAATTTTGCAGCAAATCATAGTATTTTTTCATCAGCACAACATCATAGTTAACTAATGAGTTATAAGCTTCGGTAACTAGTTCTGTTAAAATAGAAGAACCAAGCTGTCCACCTCCATTGGGAATGGAGTCATAATAAGCGATTAATTCCTTTACCCTTATAATTTCATACAACAACAACTGCACCAGGTCTGCATCGGGGCCTGCGGGTTTTCCTGAATTATTATTGTTGTTGAGAAAATCTAAAGGATCATTGGTAGTAGAGGTCATTTTTCAATATAGATCGGCCTTTTAGCTTTAATCAACTATGTATAAAAGAGTATAAAGTTCAAAAAACAGCATTTTGTTTTAAAAAGGTGAAAATAGGTAAAACAAAATACTAATTAAACAACAAAAGCCTCATTGCTAAGGCTTTTGTTGTTTATAGTTTACATAGTCATATTATTTGGCAGCTTCCGGCTTAGGTAATAAAACCTTACGCGAAAGCTTCAGTTTACCTTGTTTATCAACATCAAGCAATTTAACACGTACTTCGTCTCCTACTTCAAAAATACCATCCATAGTTTCAATACGTTTATGGTCGATCTCTGAAATATGCAGCAAGCCGTCTTTACCCGGCATAATTTCAACAAATGCACCAAATGGCATAATTGATTTTACTTTACCTTCATAAATTTCACCAACTTCTGGTTTAGAAGCGATGTTTTTAATACGCGTAACCGCTTTATCAATTGCATCTTTATTGTCTGCAAATATTTGAACTACACCCTGGTTGCCAACTTCCTCGATAGAGATAGTAGCACCGGTTTCGCGTTGCATTTCCTGAATGATCTTGCCACCAGGTCCGATAACGGCACCAATAAACTCTTTGTCGATACGGATAGTAACGATACGCGGAGCATGTGGTTTGTAATCTTCACGAGGCGCAGTCATGGTTTTAGCCATTTCGTCCAGTATATGTAAACGACCATCTTTAGCCTGGTTTAAAGCGTTGGTTAACACTTCCCATGAAAGGCCGTTTATTTTAAGATCCATTTGTACAGCAACAATACCGTTTTTGGTACCTGTTACTTTAAAGTCCATATCACCTAAGTGATCTTCATCGCCAAGGATATCAGAAAGGATAGCATATTTAGTACCCATTTCGTTAGTGATCAATCCCATCGCGATACCAGATACCGGGTTGGTGATTTTGATACCTGCATCCATCAAAGCTAATGTACCGGCGCAAACCGTAGCCATTGATGATGAACCGTTTGATTCCAGGATATCAGAAACTACACGGATCGTATAAGGATTTGCATCCTCGGCAGGTAATACACGTTTTAAAGAACGCATAGCTAAGTTACCGTGACCAATCTCGCGACGGCCTGCACCCCTGTTAGGACGAACCTCGCCAGTTGAGAAACCAGGGAAATTGTAGTGCAACAGGAATTTTTGGTAACCATTGATAAACGCACCGTCAATCATTTGCTCATCATCCTTAGCACCTAAGGTAACTGAGGTTAATGACTGGGTTTCGCCACGGGTAAACACCGCCGAACCGTGAGCAGCCGGTAAATAACCAACCTCGCTCCATATCGGGCGTATTTGTGTAGTTGTGCGGCCGTCTAAACGTTTGCCTTCGTCTAATACAAGGTTACGGATAGCGTCATACTCAACGTCGTGATAATATTTTTTAGCTAAGAATTTGGTGATATCATCTATCTCGCCTAAAGTTTCGATATACTCGTCGCGTACGGCTTTAAATTTAGCGCTGCGCTCGTCTTTACCTGAAGCTTCGGCTGCAATAGCATAAACTTTATCGTAAGTAGCAGCGTAGATCGCTTTCTCCAACTCGTCGTTGCTGTGCTCGTGGCTGTAAACGCGTTTTTCGGTTTTACCAACTTCAATAGTTAATTCTTTTTGAATTAAACATTGTACTTTAATAGCAGCGTGTGCAAATTTAATAGCCTCAACTAATTCAGGCTCCTGTATTTCGGCGCCTTCGCCTTCAACCATGTTAATGTCATGCTCGTTACCGGCAACAATAAACTCTAAAGTTGCAGTTGCCAATTGGCTTAAAGTTGGATTGATAACTAATTTGCCATCAATCTTAGCCACGCGCACTTCTGATATCGGGCCGTTGAAAGGGATATCAGATACAGATAAAGCGGCTGAGGCAGCTAAACCAGCTAATGCATCAGGCATGATATCTTTATCGGCAGATATCAGGGTGATCATTACTTGTGTGTCGGCATGGTAATCACTCGGGAACATTGGACGTAATGCACGGTCAACCAAACGCGAGATCAAAACCTCGTAATCTGATAAACGCGCCTCGCGGCGTAAAAATCCACCGGGAATACGACCGGTAGCAGCGTATTTTTCCTGGTAATCAACAGAAAGAGGTAAGAAATCAACTCCTTCTTTTGCTTCTTTTGATGAAACTACAGTAGCTAATAACATGGTATCACCCATTTTTATTACTACTGATCCATCAGCTTGTTTGGCCAGTTTTCCTGTTTCGATCTCTATAGTGCGGCCGTCACCTAAATCGATTACTTTCTTAATTATGTTCATCTTTTTTGCGTTATGATGCACTTTTCATCTTTTAGAGCGCACCGGGTTTTTATTGTGTGTATATTGTATTCAGAAAGTAAAAAAGCCATCTCCTGATAGAGACGGCTTTTTATAAAAAATAAGTTTAAGTTACTTAATGATATCCCTAAGCGCTAACGCTTTGATGATGGCACGGTACCTTGAAATATCCTTTTTGTAAAGGTAAGCCAGCAATCCGCGGCGTTTACCTACTAATTTTTGCAGTGATAATTGGGTTGAAAAATCATGTTTGTTTTTTTTCAAATGCCCCGTTAAATGTGCGATACGGTAAGTGAATAATGCTACCTGACCTTCGGTTGAACCGGTGTCAGTTGCACCCTTACCATGTTTTGCGAAAATTTCTTGTTTTTCCTCTGTACTTAAATACATTACGTAAATAATATTAAAGCGTTAATTATTTTGTTATTTGTGGGTGCAAAGGTAAGTGTAATATTATTACCATGCAAGTTTGTTTTAACGCGAATAAAGGTCAAATCTGTTTTTCTTATACAAAACTTTAACTTATCAACTAATAAGTAACCATCCGATAAAAACAACCTACAAATATCCATATTTGTATTAATGACAACAACACCCGTTTACAACACCTTCCAAACCGAATACCGCGTTAGGCCCGACGATATTGATATGTACCGCCATGTGCATAACAGTAAATATTTTGATTATGTGCTGGCGGCACGGTATGACCAGATGGAATGCTGCTATGGCATGGCGATGGAAGCATTTTTAAACCAGGGGCTTGGCTGGGTGGTACGCACTGTTTATATGGATTATAAACGTCCTTTAATATTAGGCGACTATTTTATAGTTACTACAAGTATTGAAAGCATTGACGAAAAATTATGCCGCATAAAATTTGGTGTCAAAAACAAGGCATCAAATAAATTATGTTGCGATGGCTGGTTTGATTTTGTGCTGATAACTATGGCTGATGGCAGAGCAACTAAAATACCTGCCGACGTGATAGCGCATTATGCATCGTTTAAAAAATAGTTCATAGGCCCGGTGATTTTTCACCTGCCAAAAATCGGCACATATACAACCAGTTGGCATTCTACATATTACTTTCTATCAATTCGCTATAAAAATCAGGCAATTTCATGCCTGCTGCCGTTACCTGTTGCGGTATTAAACTGGCCGATGACTGGCCGGGTGTAGTATTGATCTCGATGAAGTAAAAATCCAGCGTACCCTCTAATAATATAAAGTCGATACGTACCATACCCTTGCAGTTTAACCGCAGGTAAACTTCAGTAAGTATCTCGGCTATCTCAGCATCTTTCCGGGAGTCTAGGTCGGCCGGTGTGATCTCTTCGGATACCCCGGAAGTGTATTTAGCTTCGTAATCAAAAAAGTCTTTAGAGCTTTTGATCTCTGTAGTAGGCAGTACAGTTACTTTTCCATGCAAGCGGGCAACTCCCCTGCTAAATTCGCGGCCCTTTATAAACTCTTCAACCAGGATCTGGTCATCTTCCTTAAATGCCTTGTTTATGGCGTCGGGCAGTTCGGCAGCGCTGTAAACTTTGCTCATGCCTACACTGCTTCCGCCGTTATTTGGTTTAATAAACAACGGAAACTTCAGTGTTGATGCTATGGTGCCTATATCATGACCGTCCTTTTTAAACAAGCGGATTGATTTGGCGGTGTTAAGGCCATGTATACCCTGCACAATGGTCTTGGTGTAGGCCTTATTCATACTGATAGCCGAGGTAGTGGCGTCGCAAGTATTATACGGAATATTTAAAAGATCAAGATAGCCCTGCATCTTACCATCCTCGCCGGGGGTGCCATGAATAGTGATAAAGGCGAAGTCGAATTTAACTTTATCGCCGTTAACAATAATGCTGAAATCATTTTTATCAACATCTATCCTATCGCTGCCTTCTTCATAAAACCACCTGTCTTTATTAATCAGTATAGTATAAACCTTATACTTATCAGCAGCTAAATTGGCAGCAATATTTTGGGCACTGTTTAAAGACACCTCATATTCGCCGGTAAAGCCGCCGGCTAAAAGCGCAATGTTTTTGATTGTCATACGGCCAAATATAATATTTTTTGAAGCACTGTAGCCGATAAATACATTAGTTTTTCAAACCCGATAAATCCGAAATTATCCTTATGTTTGATGCATAATTAAGTATAATATTACCTAACTGCTGATGAATAAATTTGGGGCTTATATAAAAACTAAATCTTTTCGTAATACCCTTTTAATGGCGATAGGCGCTGTAATTGCCGTGGTTTTAATAGCTTTTTTCAGCCTGAGCTTTTATACCAATCATGGGTCTGGCATACCCGTTCCCAAATTAAAGGGGCTACCTATTGACCGGGCCATCAGCATATTAAAAGAACAGGGATTTGATTACCAGGTTGATTCTGTGTATGTTGGCGATGCACCGCCGGGGACCGTTATAGAGCAGGATCCTGACCCGGAAACAAACGTTAAAGAGAACCGCAAAATATATTTAACCATGGTAACGCTTAAAGCGCCGCCGGTGGCTTTACCTGATATTGACCAAATGCCCTACATACAAGCCGTAGCGACGCTGTCAAACAATGGCTTAAAGGTGGGCGATACTACCTACCGGTCAGACATAGCTTTAAATGTGGTGCTGGAAGCGCGGATGGCAGGCCAAACAATTAAAGCAGGCACCAAAATACCCAAGGGCTCTAGGATTGACCTTGTATTGGGCGATGGCGTTGGCGCAAGCGAGGTTGAAGTGCCTGATTTAATTAACCAGGATCTGGATGCTGTTAGGTTTGTTCTGAAAAATTCTAACCTGGGTTTAGGCACCATAACTTACGAAGGCCCTATTACCGATTCAAGCAATGTGGTTGTGGTAAGCCAGTTCCCGATGAAGACCGATTCTGTAACTAAAGTGAGCATCGGCACTAAAATTAACCTTACAGTTAGCCAGGCTAAAAAGTAATGCAGCAAATGGATGCGCAAAGTTTCAAAAGCAGGTTAATGAGCGGCGAAACCCTTAATTTGCTGGATGTGCGTGAAGAAATTGAATTTCATACCTACAATATAGGCGGCAAAAATATACCGTTATCTAAACTAATTGAAAAACCCGGTTTAATTCCTTATAACAAAACCGATGAAATTATTGTTATATGCAAAGCCGGTATCCGCAGCGAAACGGCGCAATCATTTTTGATACAAAACGGTTATCAAAACATTAAAAACTTAACCGGAGGATTATTGGCGCTGCAAAAACTGCAGGCATAAATATTTAATAGTATGGCTAAACAAAAAGCATCATCAGGCGGCACATTCGGGAAATTTATTATTACCCTTATAATTTTAATTTTTATTGCATTAGGGGGTACTTTATTATTTTATTACCTGAGATATTTTGGGCCAAATGTAACGGGCAACGAAGAATACCTATATATCCACACCGGCGAAAACTTTAACGACGTTTATAAAACAATCCGTGATAAAGGAATAGTAAAGGATACCGCGATATTTTCATGGGCCGCCCATAATATGAAATATACAGATCATGTAAAGCCTGGTAAATACCGTTTGCATGAAGGCATGAGCAATCGCAAATTTATACGTATGCTTCAATTGGGCGAGCAGGAACAGGTTGAACTATCGTTCCATGTTTTCAGGACAAAAGAGCAATTTGCCGGATTTGTCAGCAAAAAATTAGAGGCCGATTCGTTAACGTTATTACATTACCTTGATTCTGCTGATTTTGTAAAACAATATGGTTTTAATACAGACAACGCGTTTGTAATGATAATGCCTGATACCTATAAGCTGTATTGGAACATCTCTCCGGAGAAGTTTTATAAACGCATGTATTCCCATTATGAAAAATTTTGGACCCCCGAGCGCAAGCAACAAGCCGCTGCTATAAATTTAAGCGAGCCACAGGTATCTATCCTGGCCTCAATTGTTGATGCGGAAGCTGTTTATGATGACGAGATGCCAACTATTGCCGGCTTATATTTAAACAGGTTGCGCAAGGGCATGAAGCTGGAATCAGACCCAACGGTAATCTTCGCAATGAATGATTTTACTATCCACCGGGTACTGAACAGATATCTTACGGTTAACTCGCCATATAATACTTACCTGCACACGGGTTTGCCGCCGGGCCCGGTTATGTTGCCTTCAGTAAACGCGGTGAAGGCAGTACTTAACTATCAAAAAAATGATTATCTGTATATGGTAGCTAAGGAGGATTTTTCAAACCGCCATAATTTTGCTACTAATGTGGCCCAGCATAACATAAACGCGCAAAAGTTCAGGAAAGCATTAGATGAACGTAACATTAAAAAATAAATGTTTGAGTTTTCAACCAAAATAAGGGTACGGTATGGCGAAACCGACCAAATGGGTTATATGTATTACGGTAACTATGCCGAGTTTTATGAGGTTGGCCGCGTTGAGATGCTGCGCAGCCTGGGTTTAACCTACAGTGGCATGGAAGCATCAGGAATCATGATGCCTGTGTTGGAAATGAAGAGCAAGTACCTGAAACCCGCCCTGTATGACGAGGAAATAACGGTAAAAGTTATTATGGATAAAATGCCCGGCGTTAAGATCCATTTCAGGTATGAACTTTTTAACGAAAAAGAAGAGCTGATCCATCAGGCAGAGACTTTGCTGGTGTTTATCAATATGGCAACCAATCGCCCCTGCCTGCCTTCAGCAGAATTTATGGAAAAATTAAAGCCTTTTTTTGAATAAATTAGCTTATAATGAGATGGCTTCATCGTGCGCTCCACCGCGTAAAAATTTACCGGGATTTTATTAAATGGACCAAATCTGTGGTACTTCCGGGATTTGGTAATCTATCAATATACGCCGTAACAATTTCACTGATCAATGAGTTTCTGGAGGATTCACTATCAAACAAAGCATCATCGCTTGCTTATAATTTTATGCTGGCGCTGTTTCCCGGCACACTGTTTTTATTTACACTGATAGCCTATGTGCCGGTTGATAATTTTCAGGATAAGTTGCTTGAACTATTACGTACAATTATGCCAACCTACGCCTACCTGGCGCTCGAAAACACAATTGAGGATATTATTAAACATCAAAATGCGGGGCTATTATCATTAGGCTTTATTACGGCTTTATATTTCGCTACCAACGGCGTAGGCACGCTGATGCAGGCATTTAACAACTCATCGCTGATACTGGAGAAACGCACCTGGTTAAAACGCCGCAGCATCGCCACCTTACTTACAGTGGTTATCAGTGTAGCACTTATTATAGCTATCGCAATAATGATAGCCGGCGAAAGCGCGATAACCTATTTACAAAGCCATATAGCCAGTAAAAGCCATTTTTGGATTTACCTGCTTACACTTTCCCGCTGGTTAATTATAGTGGTGATATTTTTTGTAACTATTTCCATATTATACAGGTACGGCCCGTCGCATAAATTAAAATGGCCGTTTTTAAGTCCTGGTTCAATATTGGCAACAGGTTTGGCCATCCTAACATCATTGGGGTTTACCTATTACATTAATCATTTTGCATCCTACAACAAAGTTTACGGGTCTATAGGCACCATCATCGTGGTGATGTTATGGCTTTATTTAAACTCGCTAATTTTGTTAATCGGCTTCGAATTAAACGCCAGTATTGACCTTTCAAAACGTAATTTGAAGATCGTAAAGCCCCGTTTAAACACTTTCAAGGCAGAGAAGCTGTAAAATAAATATTCCAAGCAACTGTACACCAACTACTTATAAACTTTTTAACAGAATGTTAAAAAAAGTGCAATTCAAGTTTGTCAATCCGGCCCGGATTTGTACTTTTGTCCCCGGAGAGCTGGCAGAGTGGTCGATTGCGGCAGTCTTGAAAACTGTTGACTGTAACAGGTCCTGGGGTTCGAATCCCTAGCTCTCCGCTTAATAAATTTAAAAAGCGCCCCTAAGTCAATTTAGAGGCGCTTTTTTTATACTTTCCTAATTTAGGGGGCAAAAAGGGGTGCAATTTTATCTTTTTATAGCACCTTACTTGTCATATACCCCTTTTCCTTTAATTCAACATTATCATGGCCGGTACATTCGACGAGTTTTAATTTAAAGGGGGAATTTACCGAAACCGGCGAATTGGTATTCCCGGAAGGTGCCAGCCCGGCAAAAATAGAAGAGGAGACAAGGTTTTTTAACGGCGTAGCCAAATTGTACGACAACGACCCATACATAAAAAAATCAGGCGTTTAATATATGGGCGGAGGCGAGCGGCGACAAAACACAGTGAAAAATAAGATTGAGCGTGCATTAGCTGATGCACGAAATTCAGGGCTATGGTTTTACGATCGGGGATTAAAGAAATGGGTACACCGAAGAGTTTGGAATAGTTGCGTAGCGGCTGGCTATGACACGCATTACACCCGACCACGTGCTGTCCGGCTATGTGCTGCGGGATCCGCGCGATGGGATTATAGAAAGCGTACAATACATGGAAAAAATTATTGCCGAATTTACAGGGTTTGCCGAGAAAGTTAAAGCCTGCCATTCTCCCGTGGGTAATTAACGCACTGTTAAGCTGTAATGCTGTTACAGCGCATAAGGCCCTTACTATTGTAAACCACCTTATCGGCATTTGTCCAGAACACAGCGCCCAAATTAAGGGACCAAGGCTCACTTTTTGAACGATTGGATGCATTTATACAGACGACCCAATTCGAGGTCGCACACAAGCTTAAAAGCGTAGTCTATGAAATGAACCAAATCAATAAATAACTTATTCGGAAACCGTATTTGAAGTACCTTTATTGGGTTCACTACCTTTGACGAAGTTTACAGGCTGGAGCATTATTGGGTTTATGGCTGCCTTCATTGAGAGGGAAGCAAGATGTTCTCTTAAAAAGGGGAATATAATTGCAGGGGCGTTCACGTTGGTGAATGTTTCAACCGGCAATTCCGATTGTTCTGGCACAGTGAAAACACCTACCATTTTAATATCTGCTTTCATTTCCGTTTTACCACCTTCTAAGCCTGCTGAATATGATAAATCTATGATAACGCTTAAGTGCTCTTCATTACGTTGGCTATTAACCTTAATATCAACGTTGTTTTTAAATTTAGGGTTATCCAAATTCAGAATCCAATCTCTAACGAAGTTGCTTTCGAGCAATATTATATTAACTAGTGAAAAAGTTTGAGGTGCCATATTAAGCCGCTAAAGCGTAATTATTATCTCCAGCATTCATTGCCTCTCCCCAAGTCTTATTGTGTACGGATGCCCCCCCGGAAACCCCAATCGTTTGTAAATAGAGGTTAATATCAAATTGATGCAGTTCAACCCATGAACCCGGTTTTTCAGAATCGATATTATTGTCTAATATTTCCACGTCTGGAGACTGATAATTGGTAGGCCTAAATCCAGCAAAGAGTTCTATTTGGACATTTGTCATTAAGGTACTCGCTGTATATTTAAGAATTGATTCAGTAATCTTATCAGTGCGCATCGTCACATCAGGCATACAGTAATTTGCACCCGCCTTTTCAAAGTCAACGTGATTCAACCCGACAAATGAATTATCGGTAATGAATGAAATATTTTGGCTTGGAAATTTCTCAATGAATTCAAAAACCAATTCTTCCTCTAATTTTAAATATAATTGGTTGTTAAAGTAAGAAGAGTTCGGCAAAACTAAAACCCTATGCATAATACTTACAGTATCTGATTCATACTGAACCTTTATCTCGGGGCAGTGTGATACTAGTACATGTAGCTTTGATATTATAAAATCCTTTGGACTCATAGATTAAAAACTGACTTTAATATTTGATTGTTTTTTGTTGCTAATTGTAGTGAATCGTCGGAATCTTTATCGAGTATTTCTTCGTCTTTATAATCAGACTTAACCCTTAAAATTTTTGCATCACCTATATCTGCTTGAAAGGTTCGCCAATCTCCACCTTTGTTTCTTAATTGTATGAGAACTTTATTAATTAAAAATTCATGCGTACCCGACTCCGTTTGCTTTTTTTCTGCTCTTATTTGGTTTTCCGACATACCTATTACAGTTAGTACAATATGCTTCATTAATTGAACAGAACTATAATAAGAACAATGCACCGATGAACAATAAATTTTACTCTGGTTAAGTGATTGAGCTGATAAAAAATTTGTGTTCGATTTATCAATTAGATGACTCATCCAAGTTTAAGTTATGACACAATAATAGTACAATTGTTTATAATTACAACAAAATAAATTATTTTGTTACATAAGGATTGTAATACAACTCATCATAATACCTGTTAAACGTGTGGCTTTCCTCTTTGTTACAGATACACTCTAATTTTAAATGCTGTGGAACTCGTTTATATATAATTATAATCCGGCTGTACCCGGTATTAAGGTGACGACAAGCCATGTTAAAATACTATTACGCACTATTTTCAGGCAGGATCAGCTTCTGCCTAAGTATAGATTAAAAGAACTTATTTGTAGGGTGAGATTCAACAAAAAATTGAGGGTGGATATTTCATTCTTAATTGCCGCCATTAGGTTTTGATGGGTTCCACTACTCCAAGTACGTTTGTGGTTGCCATCCTGAATTAAATCGAATCGTCAAGTTCCGCCCAAACCAACTCCCCCTTAAGTGGTATACTTCAGATTGTGAATTGTGTTTAATCTCATATACATGATAGGGTATAAGTGAGCCACCTAGTTTAGTGCCAGCCGCTAGTAAAAGGACAACGTAAAATGTCTCGTCCCCTACTGTGTAGTTTTTATTAATTATCCTATCCGCACATTTTTCACAAGACTCGTCGTATTGCCTTTGATATATTTCACCGTTGCTATTTTATTTAGAATTTATTAAAGATGTTAAACTTGTAAGTTTGTATTGTCACCTTTAGTTATTCGGTGTCGCAAACGGATAAAACTTTAAAAGCGTTCCTTGTATTAAGGGCGCGATTTTTTATTTGCACTATTCCCCTTTATCTTTTTGTTGTGGTCTGCTATAAATGATCTTCTTAATTCAGCCATGAATACAGGGTCTTTGTACATAGCAACCCGCTTGGGGGCTTTGGCTGTCTTATGGCTGAATAAATTACTTTCATCGCGCCTTATTTTTTATTTGATTTGGCTTTTAGCTTTTCTATCCGTTGGTTGTTTTTTAGAATAATATCCCGAACTGCAGCCTCAATAGCCGCTGGGTCTTTATGTAACGGCAAACGCTTCTTTAGCATTTTTGCAGGTTTCTCCAGTAATTCAATATTTGCAGGTAACTTCGAATTTATCTCCTTTAACAAGGCGATTATCTCGTCCAGTTTGTCCATAAGTTACAAACTATTTAACTCAGGTCGGAAATTCGGTTCATCTATTTGGATAGCTTTAATTCTATCCGCATACTTTACTACCACTTTATCAAATTGCCTTTGGTATTGTACACCTATCCATTTATCAACCCTTTGTGATTGTGCACGCTCCCTCTTGCCTGGAATTTGGGTAATGTTAATCGGCAGGTCTGAACAATGTATCAATTTCATAGTATATTAGTTTTAATAAAACTACACAATTGTAAGAACAAATTGTATATCTATGAGAAGAATAGATCGGGATAAGAGTTATGTATATACCACAGGGGCAGCTGACCTCCTTTATGCCTTGCAGGATGAAAAACAATTTTTGAAATTGTTAGCTGACAATGGTAAAAGTTATAAGCCATTATTGAAATATTTGTCTGTTCATGAATGGGACCACAATGTTAAAGGGTCTTTGAAGTTAAAAACGATGGCCGCTGATCTCAATATTACACAAGCAAAGCTAAATAAACAGCTTTTAGAGGTCTATACAGATATATGGGAATTGAATGACAAGCATTCAGAACTTTTTAATTTCTGCAATGGGGATGAATTTTGCTTTCTTTTTTCTCATAGTTATAAAGGCTATTATGCATTCACACTTTGGCTTCGTCAGCCTATTCAGGCCGGTGGTAGATTTTCTTTCCCCTTTTTAGCAGGTAAGTTTGGCATACATAACATGTTTATCATTGAAAATATGTCCTATGAATACTTGAACGGCAGACTTGTTACGGAAGTCTTTTGTAAAGAAAACTACAATACATCTGTCTAATCTATCATTTTTATCTTTGACAGTCCGGGGGGGCCGTCTATTGCGGCCTTTAATAATCTATGATTATTATTTGTTTAACAATCCCCCGGGCTTTTTATTTCTTATTAAGCCATTCAGCTAATTCGGGCTATCCTGCATAATTGTTAGTAAGTGTTTTGTACTATTGGGTCGTAAAACTTAATGTAAATTTTTTCTAACTGCCACATGGCCGTTTCTTTTATTGTTTTTAGGTTACTGTTGGGCTTGGATAGTAATGTGCAAAAATCTTCAACAACCCGCAACGCAACATTTGAAAATGTCCCACTTTCAAATATGTCATTTGATCGCTTGGTGTCTTGCTCAAACTTTTGGATATAACCCGCCCTATTGAACGAATGCGGCCCCTCGCCACTTGAAACAATAACATGGTCAATTAACTCAATACCCAAAACCTGACAGTTGCGATATATAAATTCCGTTGTTTTTAGATCCGCAGGCGATGGGCTTGTTTTACCGCCCGGATGATTGTGAGCAAGAATTAATTTCTTTGCATCCAACGCTACGGCGGTACGCATCATTTTTGGCACGTCTATATCGCAGCTATTGTGATCGCCTGTATTGAACAACTGCCATTTAATTAAGCGCCGGCTACCATCAAGATAACCAACATAGGCGCTTTCAAAATCGTTTACAGTTCCTTGCGCCCAATTCTCACAGGCGTACTTAATTAGCGCTTCTTGGCTATCAAGTATTGGCATGGTGTTTTTCATGGCTTAACTGAAAATAAGGTTTAACACTTTAGCACATCTCCAATCCTGTTGTTGAAGATCAAAGTAGGTTAGTATGCTATGATTAACTTTACGCATACCACCTTTAGGCATTGGCGGGTTTTGTAATGAGCCTACCGCCTCCCTAATTGAACCGTCAACCTTGCGGTAAGAAAAGTTAACTAATGCTTGTGTACATAGCGCGAATTGAAGTTTTGCAATTTTCCACGCATGGGCTAACGCTTCTGAAAAGCTGCCGAACTGGCCAACTATTGACCATGCGATGTTGAATAATCTGCTTTTCATTATTTAGCCCCCCTTAATAAAGACGCTTGTAATGCGTTGATTCCTGCCTGTGTTCCGTTTTGACGTACTATGACAGTCGCTAGTGTTTGTGTGTACGATTGTACTTTACTTCTTGATTTTTTCATTGTATTAAATTTTAATTGCACTTCAAAGATACAACCAAAAATCATAAATGCAAATTTATATAACATTAATTATCATTTAATTTCATTTAGAGTTATTATTAATAAAATTCATACATTTGTAAAATGAAAACAGCTTTTAAAACATTACTCACAGAGCAGCAATTAAGGCAACTTATAAGAGAGGAATTAAAATCGGTAATAAGTGGTGAGGATGTAAATATTGGTGGCGATAATGAAAGCGGTTTTATTACTATAGACCAAGCGGTAGAATATCTAAAAATGTCTAAGTCTGCCATTTATAAACTTACTATGAGCGGGGATATACCCAAACATAAAAAAGGAAGAAGATTGTTGTTTGTAAAATCCGAACTCGCGGAATGGGTTAAGTCGGGAATGGACGATAGTAAAGAATAAAAACCGGGGGCTGCAATTAAAATTTAACAATTTATTGCGTTTCCAAAACGCTCCCCCGGCAGGACAAATATAAACAAAAAGGCCCTTGTGTAATAGCAAGGGCCTTGCTAATAAATATAGCTTAAGCCAGCCCTGGCACTTAATGCAAGATTGTTTTTTTTATAATATATATTTGTTTTTCTTCTTAAACCCCAAACACACAATTATGAAACAACTGTTAATAGGATTGCTGTTTATTGCAATCGGCGCGAAGGCGCAAAATAAAGATACTTTAGGCTTAAATATCCCCATTAAGGATGGCCACGTTGTCTATGAGGGTATTGTTGAAATGCCAGGCAAACCAAAAATGGATTTATATAACAACGCCAAACAGTGGTTTGTTGATTGTTTCAAAAGCGCAAAAGATGTCATTCAAAACGAGGATAAGGACCAGGGGCGGATAATCGGGAAGGGTGTAATTTTTTGGTGTGGAAAACTTTGTTGCTTCTGGTACTTATAATGATAAAATAACAATACAGATTGATTGTAAGGATGGAAAATATAGATATAGAATTTATGACGCTGTAGGTACAATACCTTCTGCTTATACATCCTTGACCGGCACAATTCCTTCACGAGATTTTACCCCCGAAGCCTTGATAGATAAATTATTGGGCAATAAAAACAACTCACCTTTTACAAAAGGGCAGTCAAGAAAAACATTGGAATCTCTAAATATAGAAACCTTGTCAACAATTTCTTCTTTAAATAAAGCTATGGCAGCAAAAACAGACACCTTTTAAACAAACACCAGTTAGAGCAGTTTAACTACATGACTGGCTGCATGTTCTCTATATATACCTGTTTGCGCTGCTCATTTTAACCTATTACTAAAAAATGCATACTGATTGCTCGATTTTAATAAATGGCTTAAATCGCTTACAATGCTTTATATAATGTTTTGTTATGAGCACAATTAAAATCTAATTATTCTAAAGTGGTTTAAGTCTTATACGCGTATGATGGGTATATTGCAATCATTAATATTTCAACCTTAAAATACGTATTACGATTATGGCTATTTTTGTTTTATGGAATTAACGATAGATCAGGTACTTTTTGAATTAGCACAAAATAAGCAAGTTCCAACCTTGCCAATTGGAACCGTAGTTTATTACGACGATATAAGAACCCCGAAAACAACTCAGGTAAAGTCATTAGAACAATTTAAAAATGTTTTAAGTGTCTGGTATAACTTTAAGCAAACGTTTGGAGAAGAAGACCAGTCATTAAATTATTTTGAGATTACCGGCATTAAGATTCCAACAGTTTGACAATCAATCTTCTTATTTAAACCATTTTGGAGTTGGTTACTTAGTCCTCCATAAGTGTAAGCAGATCGGCGAGGCTGGTGATACTGGATTTATTGGTGTTACTCAAGCATCAGATTTTTTAAATTAAAACCGAATACTATTTATAATTTGATAAATAAAAATGGCATCCCATACCACAAAAAACCTGGTAGCAATCGAGTGTTATTTATAAAAAGCGAACTATTGGAATGGCTTAAAAAGGAAGATAAATAAAACACCGGGGGGGGCTACGAAAACAATAAGATAGCTCAAATTTAATTACCGGCCCAAACCGCTCCGGGTAATGTAGGGTTGACTTATGCAGATTAATTAGTTTTGCCGGATAACCAATCAAATAATGAAAAAACTATAAAGCGAACAATCCTATAAACAGGAAAATAATATTGTACTTGATTATATTGCTGCTCTAAAACACCACCTTTAAATAGCAACCCGCAATAAAAGATCATAGTATGCCGAAATGGCGTAGCTGTGTCTTTTTGCGGGTAGGGATGTGGTGTCCCTTGAGTAGCAAAAGATGAAGGTTACGCCATATTTTTTTACTTAAACACCACAAAATGAAAAAAATCATTTTTATTACCTCGGCCCTGCTTTTAACGAATGCTATCTATTCTCAAGATTTACCTAAAAAGCGAATCAAAATCGACACCGCCAATAGCCACGGTTACGAAATCATGTATTGCGGTGATTATATTTCCAAGAATGTGAATTTATACGAAAACGGAGCATTGAAACATTTAACAAAACAGTTTCTTAGAGAACACCAATATTCCTGGGAAGGCGCTAAAACACTCATTGATAGCGTCAATAATTTACGTGAAGGATGGACTATCCCTACTACGAATCAATTGAGAACTATTTTCGTTTTAACCCAAACTATATTAGATAAAAAACGAATTCGGATTGGAAGCCTAGACTGGCAGGGTATTTATCTTTCGTATTGGTGCTATAATGGGGATGATAAAGAAAAGATAAATACAGATTCCATTTACAATGCAGGAAGTAGGAACGAGCGTGATTTTGAAATTAGCGATAGCAATTTCAAAACGGGCGGGAATTTGGTTAATGGAGATGATCCGAAGTTTTTAGGAGCACATGTGAACGGAAAAATTGCTAATAAAGTTCTGTTTATTAGAAAGTATTAAGCTCCCAAACAAAGAAAAGAACGCTAAGAGCAAAAGCAAGGACCCGAAAGAACCGAAAAAAGCGATCTATTATTGAGGGAACGTTTTTATATCTTATGTCTCAACTGATATGAGATAGTCACAATTTAATCTGACAGTTACGATAATTTAAAACACGTAACAGAGATTAGTATTATGACAACCCAAGCAAAGATCATCAAAAACAAGATGGGCATATTGGAGCTTGCCCA
>NZ_JAJIWO010000001.1 GCF_020880695.1 Mucilaginibacter sp. UR6-11 | reverse complement strand
GTGCCCAATTTTATAAGAACCCTGTGAACTCACGTTCACGGGGTTTCTTTGTTTATAACCCAGGCCTGAACCAGGCAGAAATAATCATCTCAGCCACACCGGTAATGCCCCTTAAGCCGGTAGTAAAAACAAGCGTTTCCCGGGTATCAGCCTGTATGCCGGTAGTAAAAACGGCCCTTTTCCGGGTATCCCGCCCGATGCCGGTAGTAAAAACGGGCGTTTTTCGGGTATATGGCCTGATGCCGGTGTGATGGTTTGGAGTTAATCGGCTGGTATTCATGTAGTTGCTTTTTTAGGCCTTGCTTTAAGCCACTTTTTTCAACTGGTAATAACGCTGGCTTTTTTTAATGCTGCCGCAGGTTTTGGGGCTGCACCAGGTGCGGTTATGCGCACGGCTTACGTCCATGAACAGGCTGCCGCAGGCCGGGCATTTCTTTATTTGGCGCCATAAGCCCGTATCCAGCAGGCGGGCGGCTTCGGCTATGATGAGGTATAGCGGCAGGTTCATATCCTCGTTAATGTTGTAAAAGTGCTCGCGGATCATGCCATCTGTGCCCGTTTCATAGCGCAGGTGTTGGCGCACGTGGTTATGTTGATCATTAAACCGGTCTATAACCAGCGGGTGCACCTCGCGGCCCGCCAGCAGGTCGTTAAACAATTCGTCAAGCGTGTTGCGGGCGCTGCGGGCGGTGCAGTAGCAAAGCTCGGCTTCGGGCGGGTTGCAATTGCCCTCGTTCCACAGCCCCAGGCTTTCATCCCAGTTAATCAGGTCGGTCTGCTGTGCCCAGTTAACCAGGCTCTCGTAATTGGTCAGCAGGTCAATAAAGCCGCCTTTGCGGTCTTTTTTAAAGGTATTAATAAAATTGAGGGCGTGGTTCCCTCCGTCGGTAAGGCGGGCGGCAGGTTTGCGGCGCGGCCGGCGAACAGTGCGGTTCATAACTAAATTTTTGATTTTAAATAAACAGGAAAACGGTAATTCAAAACAACCCGGCGGTTAAAGGCGGGTTACGCGGCGGTACAGGACATACCACCGCAACAAAGATACGGAGATTTGTATTTATAAAGAAATTTCTTTATTTAAAGTGAATTTTATTTTAGGGGTGGCGGTTTGGTTAAGCGATTTGATAAGGATAACGCAGCTTATGCTATGGGCGTTTCCCGCTGATAGAAGCGGGCCGGGCTTTCCATTCATACGCCTGCAGGCCTTACGCGCGCAGCCGGTATCCATTTCAATCCCTAACGCGGCCGGCGCTCATGAACGCGCGCCGCCGACTCACCCGATCATCGCTTCGCTTGATCACCCTCTCTTCCGCAAGCGGGAAAGAGGGTTGTTTGTTTTATGCCAACCTTCTTTCCCTTTTATCATAGCAGCCTGGGGCGCCAAAAAACTGGGCGCAGGCAGCCTGTCAGCCCCCATCATTTTCGTGATCATAAGTAGTTGTTTGTAGCCCTGTGCGATAACTGATATAATGTAGCCGCAGACTACAGGCATAGTCGTCCGAAGTTGAAAACTTCGGACAGCGGGTTGGCGCATGAAATAGCCCATTTAATTTTACACCTCGGTAATATGCCGCTTTGTGGGCGGGATGAAGAAGCCGAAGCCTGGAATTTTGGAATGGAATTTTTAATGCCGATCTCGGAGGTTAAATATGATTTGAATAACAGCATTAGTTTGTAAAAATTAGCAGACTTGAAAAGGGTTTGGAAAATATCAATAGAATCTATCCTATTCAGAATACAAGATAAGGGTTTGGCTACATATAATCGATGCCGTTACCTATGGTTGCAAATTTCCTCTCGTGGATGGAAGAAAGTTGAACCAATTGAAATACCAAAAGAAACGCCTACCCTAATAAATAGAATGGTTAACATGTTTATCTCTGACTTGGTTTACAGCAAAGAAGAGATGGCAAGCATGCTCAAGGTTGAAAAAGATGAGTTCGAAAATCGTTATTTGACCGCAAAGTGCAAGCTAAGAGTAGCATAAAAAAGGGCGTAAAGCCTAATGCCATTAAGTTAAGGATTTTAATCTATTCGCTATAGTGCGGTCTCAAATAGTAGCCACCGCCCGTAATCCGATTCTTAGGCATTTGTTTAGACACCTTTAAGCATTATTTCCAAACGCGATAAATAATGGCCGCATAGATTACGCAGCCGACAAGCACCATATTCAAGGTTTCAAATAAGGTCTCGGGAAACGTAGGCGATTGAATGACATAAGCTGAAAAAGACAAGACGATCACTGCGAGCGAACTGATGCTCAATATCCATTTTCTTGGTAGATTCGTTTTAATGGGAATCGCAGGCATTGATTTAGAAACAAGTGAAGACTGAGGCTCACGATTTAAGCCCAGATCAATATGTTCCGCGAGTCGACGCCATGTATAAAACCGGGGTAACACCTCAGCGTTCTCGACGCGCTGAAGAGAGCGCAGGCTGATACCGGCGAGTTCAGACAATTCTTTTTGGGTTAGCGCTTTTTTAAGTCGCCCTTCCCTTACCAGCATAGCTGTTTGCTCGCGCGTCAAAGAGGATAGTTCTGTTATGACATTCAACGACATTTAGACGACATTTTATGCAGTTGTTTTGATTCGGAAGCGAAGGTAGTAATTTAGCATCTGCAATGAAAAATTGGTTCCTCACTTATCCCCATATATCACGCCTGATCCTCAGTGCATTTTTATTGGCTGCCGCACTCATAGGCAGCGGATTTATTCATATACCATTTGTACCGGTCGGCATGTTACTGGTAATCCTGATAACCTGGCTGATGCTGCGCAGCGAGGGAAGAAATTTGAGTTTCTTAGGCTTTGATGTAAAACTCAGTCATCTCGTGTTAATACCTGCTGGCTTGTTGTTGGGTATAACTTCGTTCTTATTATCGTTCTACGTCGGGACGCTGGTGCGGGGAGACCATATAATGGTTAGCCGAATGATTGACGGCACATTGTTGTTGAAAGAATTTTGGCGGGTTTTGCCGACAGCAGCAGTTCAGGACTTTATTATTGTAGGTTACTGTTATGTGAAGCTTATCGAACTAACTAATAAACGGAATGCGACTGTGATGTTCGGGCTTTTTTTTATTTGTTTACATGATATATGGGGCGACAATATCGTAAATGACCTGTTTTATGCATCTGGTTTATTCATAGGTTATTTGATGTTCTCTACGGCACTTTTACGCTCGGGGAGTATTTGGCTAGTTATCGGTTTGCATTGGGGAAACAACTTTGCGAATTCTTATCTCTTCACTTTCACTCATACTACAACTTCCTGGCTCTTTATCAGCGGACAACAGCAGCACAATCTGACGGTGTGGCAAGCCATCGGCTTGTTTATTGCGCTCAACATTGGCACAGTCAGCGTAATTGCAGCTATTAAACTAATATGGCGACCGAAAAATTGATTTTCATTATGAGCATGTAAAAGCTAAATCTCAATAGTATTAAAATGAAATAGTTTTACAGAAATTATCTTCATATGTCTGTAAACGTCAAAATCATTAACGAATTAAAGAACTTTATTACCCAGTCTGCAACTCAAACGGAGCTAAGGGAATTATTTACAAACTCTAAAAAGGATTTCTCCCGCGATAGAAAATTGGGGTTTGAGCGATTGGTTATTAATTAATTTTTTTCGCAAGAGCTATAGTATTGAAATTGCTGAATTTTATAATAAGTTAGAACTTGATAATCTTCGCCCTTGTTGGTGATAACACCGACAACGCCCCGCTAAATCAATAAAAATTAATACATTGTGTTTCCTTATACCTTAATCACGCAAATGGACTTAAACAGGGGGCAGTTAGTTTTTACTTTAAATAAGCAGCAGCGCTTTTCCATTACCGGTGTCGCTATTACACGTTTTTGTGCCAAAATAAGCTGTTTATGAAGCAATCAATTATAATTTTTCTGCTGTTTTTGATTTATGGATGCCATGCTCCACAAAGCCAAAAACAACCTGTTGAATTTATTCACCCTATTAATATCAAAATTGCAGGTATACAAGCTTGTTTGGATACCGCATATCTTGATGGTTTTAATGGAATGAGTCATATAGCTCAGAAATTGATCCTGATTAAAAGAAACGACGACACAATTGGATTAGGAAAATTGCATTTAAATTCAAATCAGCTTTATTTGGATACTTTACCTAAAGGATTAGAATTGGGATACTATTCGTTTAAACATAAGGTATTTGTTGATATAAAATATCTCCCCATAGCTGAAGATGAAGCAGATATTAAAATAATTTTTTATGCCCAATATATCGCCCGGCACTTTAGGGTTAAAAAAGCGGGTAATAAATTGATTGTCAGGAAAATTTTGTGGGGTATGTCATAATATATAGTTGCTTACAATGAGGTTGACAATATAAATTGTCCTAATTAAATTATTATACTATATACAATGAACAAAATTATTTTGCTGATAATAGGGTTGCTTTTTAGCTTGGATTCAATTGCCCAAGAGATAACAATAGGTACAACAGCAGACGTAAAATTGCCGCCAAACGCTGAAAAAATAGATAAGCAATCAATGATTGCCAGGTCCGGGAGGTTATATGGTAATTCACAATTACAGCATTGGTCTAAAACTGATAATCTATATAAGCTCGATGACATAACGTTGAGTATATGGGATGTGCATCATGCAAAGGATGACACAAGAACCTTAGACGATATCAAAATTCAGATGTTGGGGCTTTTTGAAAACGACAAAAGCATTAAAGTAAGTGATGCAACTATTAAGAAAGTAAAGAACCATTGGTTTTTGATTATTAAATATCAAAAGGGAGAACCTTTTTATGTTTGGTTCATTTCTGATCCTAAAAATTTTAAATCGTTAAATGGGTTGATGGAATTTAAAAAAGAAGATCAGGGAAAGGCTGAAGCCAAACTGAATGAAATATTAAATAATAGTTTTTTCAGATAAATTAACTTATTAAATTTCCGCCCTTGTTGGTGTTGTCACCAACAAGTACCTGAATGCCGGATTAAATATCGCCATTGCCTCCCCTGGTTGTTGGTGACAACACCAACAACGGCCCCCGCACTCCCGCCAAAATGGCCGCGCGTTTACTTAGCGCGTGGACGATTTAATGTAGCCGCAGACTACAGCCATAGTAGTCCTCAATTACCAACTTTCAACAACGGGTAGTGGCGCAGGTCTGATAACGGTCATGAAAAAAATGATTCTCGGCGAATATGATCACCATCACTTTTGAACCGGCTAAAAAAATAGATTTTTGGCTGTTATTGCTAATAGCGCAACGGTAGTTCATTTGCGCCGTTAGTACGCCAACCAATCATTATTTTTAATAGTAATTCATGGATATGAACGTCGCCGAAAAAAAAAGAGAAGTAAACATTTATACTGCTGAAGAAGCCTACCAGCAATCGCTTAAATATTTTAAAGGGGATGAGCTGGCGGCCAGGGTATGGGTAAATAAATATGCGCTGAAAGATTCGCGGGACAATATTTACGAAGCTACACCTGATGATATGCACCGTCGTATCGCTAATGAGATTGCGCGGGTGGAGCACCGCTACCCTAACCCGTTATCGGCAGCCGAAGTGTTTGAACTGATCCGGGACTTTAGATACATCATCCCGCAGGGCAGCCCTATGACCGGCATTGGTAATCCTTACCAGGTTGCTTCGCTTTCCAATTGCTTCGTGATCGGGAACGATGGCCATGCCGATTCCTATGGTGGGATCTTTAAGATAGATCAGGAACAGGTACAACTGATGAAAAGGCGGGGCGGTGTAGGCCACGACCTGTCGCATATCCGGCCGAAGGGTTCGCCAGTCAAAAATTCAGCACTTACCTCTACCGGGATCGTGCCTTTTATGGAACGTTTTTCTAACTCTACCCGCGAGGTGGCCCAGGACGGGCGGCGCGGCGCGCTGATGCTTTCGGTAGCCATCAGGCATCCCGATGCGGAGGATTTTATAGACGCTAAAATGGAGCAGGGCAAAGTAACCGGGGCCAATGTATCCGTGCGGATAGACGATGCTTTCATGGAAGCAGTGGAATCCGGGTCAACCTACCGGCAGCAATACCCCGTGGATAGTAGTACGCCGACTCATGAAAAGCTGATCGATCCGCGACGCCTGTGGCAAAAGATCGTTCATAATGCCTGGCGCTCGGCAGAGCCCGGCGTTTTATTTTGGGATACGATCATCCGCGAATCGTTACCTGATTGTTATGCCGACCTGGGCAATAAAACAGTTTCAACCAATCCCTGCGGCGAGATCCCCTTATGTCCCTACGACTCCTGCCGGTTACTGGCTGTTAACCTGTTCAGCTACGTAGCTAATCCGTTTACCGCAGCAGCGGCATTTAACTGGGAACTGTTTAAAAAACACATTCATGCGGCCCAGCGTATTATGGATGACATCATTGACCTGGAACTGGAAAAGATTGACGCGATCCTCGAAAAGATAGCCGCGGACCCCGAGGACGTGGAATTGAAGCAGACTGAAACGAATTTGTGGCAGAATATCCGGAAAAAAGCCGGGGAAGGCCGGAGAACCGGTATCGGTATCACAGCCGAAGGCGATATGCTGGCGGCCCTGGGTTTGCGCTATGGCAGCGATGAGGCAACGGCTTTCGCTGTGCAGGTGCACCGCACCCTGGCATTAGAGGCTTACCGGGCATCGGTTAATACCGCCAAAGAAAGGGGGGCCTTTACCCTGTTCGATGCAGAAAGGGAGCGGCATAACCCGTTTATGCTGAGACTGGCAGATGCCGACCCGCAACTATTTTACGATATGCAGGAATACGGCAGGCGAAACATGGCTTTGCTCACCATCGCACCTACAGGAACTACCAGCCTGATGTCGCAAACCAGCTCCGGGATAGAACCGGTATTTATGCCGGTTTATAAGCGCCGGCGGAAAGTGAACCCCGGTGATAAGGATGCACGCGTAGATTTTGTGGATGACCTGGGTGATTCATGGGAAGAATACGTTGTGTTTCACCACCGGTTCAAGCAATGGATGACTGTGAACGGCCACGATCTTAATAAAAATTATTCGCAACAGGAGCTGGATGAATTGGTGGCGTTGTCGCCCTATTATAAAGCTACTGCCAACGATGTTGATTACCTTAAAAAAGTAGAGATGCAGGGTCAGATCCAGCAATGGGTCGATCACTCCATCAGTGTTACCATCAATATGCCTGCGGACGTGACCGTGGAAGTAGTAGGACAACTTTATATGGCGGCCTGGAAAGCAGGCTGTAAAGGCATCACCGTATATCGCGACGGCTCGCGTTCTGGTGTCCTGATCGCCAATACAAAAGATAAAACAGAAAACACGGTTAGTGAAACGGTATTTCCGGTAGACAGGCCACCCGTGCTGGGTGCCGAGATCGTCCGTTTCCAAAATAACAAGGACAAATGGATTGCATTCATCGGGTTGGTCGACGGCAAACCCTACGAAATATTTACGGGCCTGGCCGATGATGAGGATGGTATCCTTATCCCGCGATGGGTCAATGAGGGCATGATCATCAAGAATAGAGATAGCGATGGCGGTTCTCGCTATGATTTCCAATACCAGAACAGGTACGGCCACAAAACCACGATAGAGGGACTTTCATACAAGTTCAACCCGGAATACTGGAACTACGCCAAGCTAATCTCAGGTACGCTGCGCCATGGTATGCCTATTGAAAAGGTGGTAGACCTGGTTGGCAGTCTGCAACTCGACGAGGCAATAAATACCTGGAAGAACGGCGTCGCCCGGGCGCTGAAAAAATATATCCCGGACGGTACAGAAGTAAAAAAACAGGTTTGCCAGAACTGTAACTCAACTAACCTGCAATACCAGGAAGGCTGCCTGAATTGCAAGGACTGTGGTTCCTCCAAATGCGGGTGAACCAACTTTTGAATTTTGTTTTTATATGCGCCATTCTTCCCCGGATGGCGCTTTTTAACTTTTTGGGGTTTCTCCGGGTTAGTGACGCGGATCACTTTTTAATCCGGCGATAAAAGATACGTTTGCCTTTAACAGCCTAAAACGCTGCGGATACCAACCATGAATATATACAAACAATTTACTTTTGATGCAGCACATTTTTTACCCAAAGTGCCAGAGGGGCATAAATGCCGGGCGCTGCATGGCCATACCTACCACCTCACCGTTTTTATTTCGGGCGCAGTTTTGCAGGAACCAGGCTGGGTGATGGATTTTACCGATATCAAGGCAGTTTGCAAACCGGTGCTGGACCGTCTTGACCACGCTTTGCTAAATGAGGTGCCCGGCTTAGAAAACCCCACAGCCGAAAACGTAGCCAGATGGCTGTGGCAACAGTTTGAAAGCGGGCTGCCTGGTTTGCAAAAAATCGAACTAAAAGAAACTCCTGCTTCGGGAGTAATTTATGAAGGTGATTAAATTATGTGTTGCCTGTCCGCGCGCAAACGCGCACCTATTGCTACCGCAAGCGTTTGGCTTGTGGTAGCAATAGGTATCGTTGCATACCTGCGCCAGCGGGGGGAAGTTCTAATCAATTCCAGCATAGATTTTCACCGGGCCTAATAAACCCGACGGGAGCAAAGGTGTATTAACATTAAGCATATCAAAACGAAACACTTCATGCGTTTTTGTGAAGCGTTTTTCCACAGGTAAGCTAAGATCATGTACCACCCGGTTGGCCCATAAATTAATAACATTTACGCGCAAAACGTTGCCCGTTGCTTTTAAAGCGCCGGTGATCTCCACGCGCCAGGGTGCGCACCATAGTATGCCCAGCTTTTGGCCATTCAGGCTTACTTCGGCAACGTCTTTTACCGCACCGAGATCAAGAAAATATCGGCCGGCTTTGCCGGTTTTTACCACATCACGCAAATCAAAAGTTTTAACATAGGTGGCCGTACCCGAGTAGTATTTGATGCCTTCCTCTGTTCTGTCTGTCCAGCTTATCAATTCAGGAAACTCAACTTTGGCAGGGCCACCCCAGTTTGGATCAAATGCGGCCTCCCATGGGCCCTCCAATTGTTTAACCTCCGCGAGGTTTGGGAAATTGCGTTCGGCTCTTCCACGGGCACCCGCAGCAATAAGTTTACGAAAAACGACGAAATAAGAACCAAACGCATCCAGTTGCAGTGGTAATGTAGTAAGGCCATTTGCTTGCTGATAAGCTTTGGCAACCCTAGTTTTGCCGGTTAAAGCGTCCCATATCTCTGGCTGTTTGCCGGCTACACGAAAAGTGAAATTATTAGTTGCCGGTTTGTTGGTGCGATTAATGATGAAATAAATATCGGTATCGCCGCTTCTGCGGTGAATGTAGTCGAATTGATCGGGATCTTCAGCCTGTCCGGTAAAAGTAAGGTCGGGGGCTATCCCGTCAGCTAACAAAATCTGTCCTGGTGTTTTACCCCATATCACCCTGCCTTTGCCAAACCGGCGTTCTGTGCGGGTTTTACCATCCAGATCGCCCCATATTTGGGCAGCTATTTGTTTTACCTGGGTATCGCACTCGGGGTAGCCCTTTAATTCGGCAGATATAACTGGTGGTGGCCCCACTACCGTAGCCCCCAGGCTGATCAACTCTTTAAGCTTTTTGATCACAGGCAATGACATCGCATCAGAAGGAACGGATGATACTGACAAGCCCTGATAGGAGCCTACTTCTTTAGCGATCTCTGCAGATGGCGAAACGCAATTTTGGAGTACCAAAAGTTTATAGCTCATGCCGTCGGGTAAAACTATACGCCCGTTCTTAACGGTCATGCGGGTTAGTAACGCCTCCGGGTTGCTGTAGTCGCAATCATATCCGGGGCCAAGCGTTGGGATATTGTACTTTGGCGGGGCCAAAAGTGGGGGCCTTTCACCTAAATAAAAGCAGACATCAGCTACAAAATTTCCCTGCTGCAACATATACTGGCAGCGCGACAGGTAGCTAAAGAAGGCTGTCGACTGTTCCCACCAGGTAATATTGGGCGTAAAATGTTGCCCGGCACAATATTCATATCCCGGCTTACCGTCGGCGGGTGGCTGGCAGGTGGCTGAGTGGAGCATAAGGCGATTGATGCCCTCACAAAATGCATCATTAGCGTAGGGTTTCAGGTCGCCCGGCCCCAGCGACCAGTGTGTGCCATCTTTTTCCTGCTCTGTAAAAGCCTCAGCCTCTGCTTCGCGTTTACCGTATAGATGTGCCGCAGTGGCGGTTTGTTTAAGGTTGAGCCGCTCGCGCCTGTTTTTGTTATAGCCGCCCGGCGCGTTACGGGTGCCATTTACCCAAAACTCGCCTGCAAGGATATCAGACCGCCCAAAGTTTTTCAACACATCCTGTGGTGGGATATCATTGGGCCCACCAGCTTCGTTGCCTACCTTCATGCCGTTCTGATGGCATAGATCGGCAAAATGTCCATAAAAATTTTCGGCTATACAATCTTGTATCGTACGGTCAAAGTCATCGCGGAAGCGGGCAGATACAGCCTCATTAGTAACCGTATAACCTGCCAGTACCGGTAAATAAGCTTTAAGGTCATAACCCCTGAACCGGGTAAATTGGTTAAACATGTCTTGTGTCCAGGTAAGTTTGCCGCACTCCCAGCTGTCAGACCATAAGTAATCTATTTTACCGCCGGCTTTTTTGGCTTCGGCAATAACGGTTTTGCCTAAATGGGCAAAATAATCGTCGAGGGCGGCACGGCTTAAATAATCTATCTCATAACCTTCGCCACCCTTAAAGGTGTCACCTTCGGGATAGGCTTTCCATTTGCTCCACGGATGCCCTGTGAGCGTGTAGCCGGTTCGTAGTATTACCCAGTTTCCGGCAGGTATGTCCCATTCAAAATGACCGTTCGCACCTAATTTAGCCGTAAGATCTGTCACTGTCGTTGGGTCGATCTCTTTTGTACCGTCACGCAACCGGAATGCCTGCACGATGATATCATGATAATAACCGTCTTCAATCTGAGGTTGCGGAAGGGATGTGGAAAGTTTACCCGGACCAGAAACTTTTAATTCGGCAGACACTACTTTTTTCATGGCGTTGTCTTTAGTGACCGACGGGCCCATCAATGTCCAGCCGCCGGCAAGGTTAAACCCAAGTTCGATATGAAGCCTTTTGGCCTCCCTTACCGCGTGACGGAAAAGGGCACGCCATTCTTTCCCCAGAAACTGTACGCCGGGCAGCGGTTCTTTACCTGCATAACCTCCGTTACAGATCAGGTTGACACCGCTAATGCCTTTAGCTTTAAATTCTTCCAGGTCGCGGGTGATACCGGCCTTATCCACCCTGTTATAAATCCAAAACCAATAAACCCGCAGTTTGGCGGGGTCTGGTGGTGCTATAAACGAGCGCAGCAAAATGTCGGGGGCTGTAGTGATTTTTTTTGCAGGAGATTTTATGGATTGCGCGTGGCTATTACCCGCAACGCCCAATATAAAAAACAGGACAAAGGACAAGGACAAAAATAATTTCTGATTTACGGGACAACGGATGATAACTGGCATCTGTTTTAAGATTAGTTAAGACTTGGGTGATTTTAGGCATGACCTTTCTTTATTAAAGATGCTTGATCATGAGCAATAAATAAAATTGAACCGGTAATATTGGTTACGCAAATTTAAATGTAAAATAATGGCAACTGTCCTGTACTGTCCGTTATCCCGTCCCGTGCACTTCCCCGCGTTAGGGATAAAGCGGATACCTGCCTTGTGGCTAAGGCCCGTGCAGTATGAGCGGAAAGCCCGGCCCCGCTTCTACCGGCGGGGAACGCCCTGCTGGTTGGCAAGCATTAAGGGTACCGGGATTTTAAGCTTGCTTTCTTTTTTCGGCAGGATTTTGTAATATTATAACCGTAAAACCAAATCCGGATAATGCGCCTTTTAAAACCGTTGCTATCATTAAGTTTATTGCTGTGTTGCCTGTCCGCTGCAAACGCACAACAAATTAAATGGGACAAAAACCGGCCGCTAACCTGGGATGATTTTAAGGGCCCGGTGGATATGAACAGTCCGCATGACGCGGTTACCAGTTGCCAGGTAGCTTATAACTACCATTGCCGGCATATTGACAGCGTGTATGTGGTAACGGTTGCCATAAACAGCTGGTTTGATTGCCAGGCATCATGGGCGGTAAAGCGGATGGAGAACGAGGACATATTAAAGCACGAGCAGGTGCATTTTAATATTCATGAATTGTATATGCGCCGGCTGGCAGCAGCCTTTAAAGCCGCCCGGTTCACGGCAGATTACCGCCGGGAGGTGAGATGGATCTTTGATGACGTGATGCGGGAGGCGCGCGCCGCCCAAACTAAATATGATGAGCAGACCGAGCATTCGAGAGACGCCAAACTACAGGCGTATTGGGACAGCTATGTACAAACACAGCTGGATCACACCTCGCCGGATTATTAGGTTTTTTAGGCCGGCGTCCATTTTTTTCCTTCGCAACAAACCTATATATTTACCGTTCCAACCTAATGGCAGCTGCCTTTAATGATGTATTTATGAGAAAGAGTTTTTTATGCCTCGCGGCGATAGTTTTAATAGGTAACGCTGTTGTCAGCGCGCAAACCGCCACCGCTTTACCCCAGGCAGATATTAAGGGCGTTAATGCCTTTTACCCAAGTAACAAGGCCCCGTTGCTGCCGCAGCAATTTATTAAGCTGCCGGTTACGGCGTTTAAGCCATCGGGCTGGTTAAAGCAGCAGCTGCTGCTGCAAAAAGAGGGACTTACCGGTAACCTGGGCGAGATCAGCATCTGGCTAAGTAAAACCGATAATGCCTGGCTGAACAAAAGCGGCAAAGGAAAGTATGGCTGGGAAGAGCTGCCGTACTGGCTAAAGGGTTATGGCGATATGGCCTATATGCTTGGCGACGCCAAAATGATTAAAGACACCAAATTTTGGATAAATGCTGTGCTTGACAACCAGCGGCTGGACGGTGACATGGGCCCCATCATAGTAAAAGGAAACGGCAACCGCGACCTATGGGCCAACATGCCCATGATATGGTGCCTGCGCAGTTATTACGAATACAGCCATGACGCGCGGATTATTGCCTGCCTTACCAGCTATTTTAAATGGCTGCAAAACTATCCCGAAGAACGTTTTTTAAAGGACTACTGGGAAAACAGCCGCGGCGGCGATTACCTGGTGAGCATTTACTGGCTGTACAATATAACCGGCGATAAGTTTCTGCTTGACCTGGCTACCAAGGTTGATAAAAACACCGCCAACTGGCGCCAAGCTACCAACCTGCCTAACTGGCACAATGTAAACGTGGCCGAGTGTTTCCGCGAGCCGGCTACGTATTACCTGCAAAGCCACGCAGCTACCGACCTGGAAGCTACCTATAACGATTTTAAGCTGATCCGCAATATATACGGGCAGGTGCCGGGCGGGATGTTTGGCAGCGACGAGAATGCGCGCAAAGGTTATGACGACCCGCGCCAGGCCGTTGAAACCTGCGGCATGGTTGAACAAATGACCAGCGACCAATACTTATTACAATATACCGGCGACACTTTCTGGGCCGAAAACTGCGAGGATGTGGCTTTCAATACCTTCCCCGCCGCCTTTACCAGCGACTATAAGGCCCTGCGCTATTTAACCGCCCCCAACATGGTGCTGAATGACAGCAAGAACCATGCGCCGGGTATTGCCAACAGCGGTCCGTTTTTAATGATGAACCCTTTTAGCAGCCGCTGCTGCCAGCATAACCACAGCGCAGGCTGGGTTTATTATGCCGAAAACGCCTGGATGGCAACCCCCGACAACGGCTTAGCCGCGCAGCTGTACCAGGCCGGTACCATTACCGCCAAAGTTGGCAACGGTACGCAGGTTAAAATAACATCGGCTACGCAATATCCTTTTAATGATGTGGTGGGCTTTACGGTTAATACCGGCAAGCCGGTGTCGTTCCCGCTGTATTTGAGAGTGCCAAAATGGTGCGCCAATGCCAGCGTGATGGTTAACGGCAAAAAGGTGGCGGTAAACGCTATCCCCGGCGGTTACATTAAGCTAACCAACAAATGGAAAAAAGGCGACAAGATCAGCCTTAAGCTGCCTATGCAGATCAAAGTGCGCCAATGGGCGAAAAATAAAAACAGCGTAAGCGTAAATTACGGGCCATTAACCTACTCGCTGAAAATCGGCGAAACCTATAAAAAGGAAGACAGCAAGAAAACCGCCATGGGCGACTCGGGCTGGCAGGAAACCGCCGACCCCAACAAATGGCCGTCGTTTGAGATCTACCCGGCTACCGCCTGGAACTACGGCTTACTGTTAGACGCCAAACACCCCGAGCGGTCGTTCACCGTGGTGCATAAGGCCTGGCCCAAAGACGGTAACCCGTTCACCAACGCCAATGCGCCTATCGAGCTTAAAGCAACCGGCAAACAAATTAACGACTGGACCATTGACAAATACGGCCTATGCGGCGTACTGCCACAGAGCCCCGTTAAAACAGAAACTGCTAAAGCCAACCTAACGCTGGTACCTATGGGTGGTGCAAGATTGAGAATCTCGGCGTTCCCGGTGGTGGAGTAAGGAGTGATTGAGTGAGTTGCGAATGAATGAATGATTTATATCAGAGCCCGGTGCGTGAAGTGCCGGGCTTTTTTGTGGATTGTTAGATTAGTATATCCTGCCGGCATATCTGTTGATACCCGCTTACTTGCCTGTCAGCTTTTTTAAATGCTCCGTTGCATTATGGCTATCAGGATTAAGCTCAAGCACCCGTTGATAATTTTGAATAGCAGAAACTTTGTCACCAAGGCTTTCATAGGTTTCGGCAAGGCTGTCATAGGTATTGTAACTGTTTGGGTAAAGACTGACATTTAGTTTAAAGATTTCCAAAGCTTTTGCCTTTTCGCCTTTGTTTAATAAATGATAACCAAACAAGTTTACATCATCTTCAACCAATTTAAAAGAAGCATCGCTATGCTTTAAATCGGCCGCGGCCTTTACCGCGTTTTCAAATCCATTTTGGTTTAAAGCTTTAAGGAGCAGGTTGATTGACCGGGAAAATCCAAAACCCAGTTCTGCGCGTTGCGCGGCAGTAAAATAAATCTCATTATAGATGGTTTTTGCCAGATCATTTATAGCATCCGATGCCTGGTTATCGTTTTCGTTGGTTAAAATAACAATACCAAAACCTTTAGCCGGATAGCCTGCCATATAACAAGAATAGCCGAATGTCCCGCCCGAACCTGAGATCTCCCTTTGACCGTCGAAATTAGTTTTGGTGAACCAGTTTAACCCGATAGCCAGTGTTTCCGGGCTGCCCCAGGTGGGCTGGTGCGTAAGTTTTACCGCCTTATTAGTTTCGCTAAGCTGGTCACCAAGATACCTTACCATATCTGCAATGCTTGATTTTAGCACACCCGCACTGCCCGCGTCTTTAGGGATCTCCGGCATAATCATGCCCTTTGCATTATATCCCCTGCTTAATAAAGCCCTTTTAGATGCAGGTACGGTTACAAAAGTGCCTGGCATTTTTAAGGGGCCGGTGACATAGCGACGCAGCAATTCCTCATAACTCATCCCATAAATATCTTCCAGAATAAACCCCATTAGCTGAGCCGCCGTATTTGAATGGGCCAGATGGGATCCGGGTTCGGCGGTTAATTTTATGCTATGCAGATCGTTGAAAAACTGCTGCCGGGTATAGCCGTCGTGGAACCTCCTGGCCTCAAAAAGTTGTGAGTCGGGCGGCACTGCTTTAAGAGTAGGTTTTTCAGGAAGATTATCCGGAAGACATGATGTCCAGTTAGCTAAATTTTTTAAAGTGATAGGTTTATGATGATATTCCAGGTTCTGATAGTCGCCTTTAAGGTATTTGCGGATATCATCCGTTAAACTCACCCGATTTTCTATAACGGCCTGTGCCAGCAACCTGCCGCTAAACGTTTTTGTTAGTGAACCTATTTCATAAATAGTTTGATCTGTAGGGGCAGAATTTTGGTTTGTACCGCTACTGCCAAAGTGATACCGGTAAATTTCGCCCTTTTTGATGATCCCGACAGACAAGCCCACCCTGGGTCCGCCGGACATAAAAGACAAAGCCGCATGTTTAACAATAGTGTCTATATTTTGAGCGTTTGCCAACTGCTTTACGCCGGTAAATAATGCAATTAATAGCCAAACTTTTTTCATTCCTTCGTAATGTAAAAGTCGTGCCAGTAAATTAATTAACTTATAGTCAGTTATATATGTATGATAAATTATAAACTGTTGTAATAAAAACGAACGGTTGGTGTCCGGTTTTATTAGTGTGATTTAGCCGGCTTGCAGGCCGCAGGTGCTTGCCATTGCAATAAAGAGGCGACGGGTTAGCCATGCAGGCTTAACCTGTTTCCATCCGGATCAATCACGGCAGCAAACAATCCCCACGGCGTTTTTTCAGCCGGACCGGCGGTTATGCCTTTGGCGGTCAGGTCGGCTATGTCTTTGTAGATGTCGTCGGTTTTGATGACGAGGCCGTTAACGCTGCCCGGCGTCATGTTCTCGAACCAGGTAACCAGCGTAATGCTTATCCCTTTGGTGCCCGGCAATGCCATTTGGATCCATTGCTTATCGCCCTCAAAGGGAGCCTCAACTATAACTTCAAAACCTAAGGCTACGTAAAATTCTTTGGCCCGCTGCTGGTCGGTAACCGGGATGGAAATGATCTCTATTGATTTCATGATGGGGTTTATTTATAAAGCTAATTTAAGTAAAAGCGCGGATATCCTACTCCCTGCATAACCTTTCAAGCAAAGCCCGGTGCTCAGGATATTGCTTGATTAATTCCTGTTGCTTAGCCATCTCAAACTCAGCGAAATCAAAACCGGGCGCTACGGCGCAGCTCACCAGCGCGAACCCGCTGCCCGACGGTATCTCGGACGCAAACCAGGTGTTGGGTGGTATAATTGCCTGCAGGCTGCCGGTAGCGGTATCGCTCAGCTCAATCAGGGTATGTGCGCCGTCATTATCAATAACATGGATATGCAGCGGCGCGCCTTTATGGAAATACCACAACTCGTCCGACGCCAGGCGGTGGAAGTCCGAGAAGTCCCGCCCCTCCAGCAAATAATAAATAGAGGTGCAGGCCTGCTTTACCGCCGTTGCGCCCGCCCGTGTAACCTCGTGCGCCGATCTGAAGACTTCTTTATAATAGCCACCCTCGGGGTGCGGCTGCAGGTTTAAATGTTCTATCCAGTATTGGGCGGTTTCGGTCATGGGGTATTGATTTTATAGATCACAAGTTATAAAATAATCCTGTACACTTAATCCAAATCGTTGTTTCGTTTTTCCTTTCGAAGTTCTATTTTTGATATACGGTCATCAATCTGTTAATCAATAATTTACATGCAATGGAAATCAAAATAATTACTGACCCGCTTAAATTGGATATTTCTGGCTTTTCGGGTATCGCTGCAAATAAAAATTATGTAGGAACTGCCTTTGCATTAATGGATAAAATTTGGCCGGTGATCAGGGCGAAAGGGATAAAAAATAAAGGGCTCAACATTTGGGTGTATGAGCCGGATGAAGCGGTTTTTGCCGGGATTGAACTGGAAGATCCGGCCATTGAAGATACGGGGTTTGAACGAAAAATCATCTCGCTTCCAAAATATGCTTACTATAAACATATCGGTCCGCATGGCGGGGTTAAGCAGGCGGGCGATAACATGCGAAATGAAATCCGAAAGATGGGGTTTAAGCCTGCTCTCCCGTATATTGAAATATACGGGCATTGGACAAGCGATGAAAGCAAGTTTGAAACGGAGTTAATCATGTCTGTTGATTAGGATTCGGCCCGGTTTAAATCACTGGTGCGGGATAACACCGACCGGGGGGCGTCAGGTAAGTGTCGTACTTATCGCCTGGTGACGCTCATGGGCCTTTGCGCTTCCGGATGACGGTGAGTCTTATGCTTGATGCTTTCTCTACCACGTCATTGTGGGGAACGAAGCAATCCCTACAAAAGCCAATCAATTTACGCTAGCTATAACTCTTTGTACACATAGGTATACTTGGTGTTTAAATAAGTATTGGTTTTGTAGTTAAGCGTGGCGCCGGTAGGGTAACCATCGCTGTCATAATTATAAGTGTAGGTGCCGGGTTCCAAAGAAGAGTCAGTCTCGACGGTAATATTGTTTGACGAAAGGTATTCGATCTTATTTAATTGGAGCGCCACGTTTTTTAGTGCCGCAGGTAAATTTAAAAACTTATTTTTCCTGTCGTCATAGCTAAATGTAAGGTTGTATTGTTCATGTTGTATTTTCGAGAGATTATTACCCTCATAGTAATAATAAGTTAGGTGGCCGTCGTTATGTGTTTCTGTTAACTTACCGTTATTATAGGCAAAACCTAAAGCGCTTTGCAAGGTTACGCTGCCATCGCCACTATAAAATTTATGTGTAAGTGTTTGAACCAGCCCGTCGGCATAATAGAGTTCATCGGTACTCCTGCTAGTGTTGGTGCCGGATTTTGATAAATACTCAACCGAAAACAGTTCATTGCCATTGTAAATGTAATTAGTCGTATTGTCACCTGTTTTTTCAGATATCAGTCTTTTGTTATCGTCATAGGTATAATAGGTCGTTGTGGTAACAGCCCCTTGTACGGCAATTACCTGCGTCAGATATTTTAATTTTTTTGGCTGATCGGTGATTACGGGGTTGTTTTTCTTGCAGGCGGCCAGCATGGCAACCGCAACAAATAAACTTAACAGTATTTTAGCTTTCATGGTTTATAAAGGTTTGGATATAGGTAATTACAAGGTATAAAAATTTATTGATAATAATTGCTTTTTGCTGCAGACGCACCGCTTGTAATTAACCCGAACGATAATAATTAAATCCTTATTTTTGATGATTATTTAACACGCTCTAGCATCATGAAATATACCGCATCCCGCCTTTCAGAAGGCAATAAACTTTTCCCGGCAGAGATCATCGTTGAAGACACCGGGATTACCATTAAAATCCCCGGGTTTTTTAGCGGCGATGAAACATCGGTAGCCTACAGCAGTATTTCGGCGGTCGAGATTGATACCCCGCTTATCGGCTATTCAACCATACGTTTTTATCATAACGGCAATAAGGTAGAGGCTCACGGTTTTTCAAAAAGCGATGCCCAGGAGATTAAAGCAGCTATTGAAAACGGAAGGAATAAAGTAAGGGGCTAATGTGGCTTTTTTGCACTGCCTTACCACCCGTCATTGCGGGGAACGAAGCAATCTCTACATAAGCTATCGATTTGGGTTTGGTGCGGTGGTATACTGGCTTGAACGGGGTTCTTGCCGGCTGCATTCTTTGATACCAACATCCACCCGCTCAATCGCCGCGGGTAGGCTGTTGCTTTTGTCTTGATACAAAAGTAACCAAAAAATCAAGTCAGCCCGATCGCTGCCACTGCGCATGGCTAGGCTCCCGGCCGCGCGTGCTGACGGGCCTTTGCGCTCGCCCGTTTCACCCAAAACGCACAACTCAATTTAGAACCCCTCCAAATAACATTGTGACAAACCAGCTACTTCTGTTTAACGTTATATTTTGTAAATTCGCGGCACTTGTTTATTTTATGCGTTTTAATGCTTAATATAGGCCGGTATCGTTTTTCTGCTTACACTAAATACTACTCAAGATGGCTTTTGATTTAGACATGATCAAAAAGGTTTACGACCGTTACAGCACCCGCATTGCGGCTGCGCGTACAGCTACCGGTAAACACCTAACTTTAACCGAAAAAATATTATATGCTCACTTAAGCGAGGGTGATGCCAGGCAGGCCTATGGCCGTGGGGTTGATTATGTCGACTTCGCGCCCGACCGTGTGGCCATGCAGGATGCTACCGCGCAAATGGCGCTGCTGCAGTTTATGCAGGCAGGCCGTCCGCAGGTTGCTGTGCCGTCTACCGTACATTGCGATCACCTGATCCAGGCCAAAGTTGGCGCTGTTGAAGATCTGCATACCGCTGTTGATGTAAACCGCGAGGTTTATGATTTCCTGGCGTCGGTATCTGATAAATATGGTATCGGTTTCTGGAAAGCAGGCGCGGGCATTATCCACCAGGTAGTGCTGGAGAACTATGCTTTCCCGGGTGGTATGATGATTGGTACCGATAGCCATACCCCCAACGCGGGTGGTTTGGGCATGATTGCCATTGGTGTTGGCGGTGCCGATGCCTGCGACGTTATGGCCGGCTTACCCTGGGAGCTGAAGTTCCCGAAACTGATCGGTATTAAACTAACCGGAAAGCTTTCGGGCTGGACATCAGCTAAAGACGTTATTTTAAAAGTGGCGGGGATACTTACCGTAAAAGGTGGTACCGGCGCTATTGTTGAATATTTTGGCGAGGGCGCGCAATCGCTGTCGGCTACCGGTAAGGGTACCATCTGTAATATGGGTGCCGAGATTGGCGCCACTACCTCGATATTTGGTTATGACGAGAAACAGGCGGCTTACCTGCGCGGCACCAAACGTGCCGAGATTGCCGATGCTGCCGACGTTATTGCCGAGCACCTGACCGGCGACCCTGAGGTTTATGCCAACCCCGGTCAGTATTTTGACCAGGTGATTGAAATTAACCTGAGCGAACTGGAGCCGCATATTAACGGTCCGTTTACCCCCGACCTGGCCTGGCCGATCTCTAAATTCGCTACGGCGGTTAGAGAGAACAACTGGCCCGAGAAACTGGAAGTGGGCCTGATCGGGTCATGTACCAACTCATCATACGAAGATATTACCCGTTCGGCTTCCATAGCCGCGCAGGCCATTGATAAGGGCCTAAAAGTAAAGGCCGAGTTTACCATTACGCCGGGATCAGAACTGGTGCGTTACACGGTTGACCGTGACGGCTACCTGGATACCTTTGGTAAAATGGGTGGCGTGGTATTGGCTAACGCCTGCGGCCCGTGTATAGGCCAGTGGGCCCGTCATACCGACGATCCTACGCGCCGTAACTCTATCATCACCTCGTTTAACCGTAACTTTGCCAAGCGCCAGGACGGTAACCCCAATACGCATGCTTTCGTAGCGTCGCCCGAAGTGGTAACCGCGTTGGTTATAGCCGGCGATTTAACTTTTAACCCGCTGACCGATTACCTGACCAACGAAAAAGGCGAGCAGGTAAAACTGGATGAGCCGTTGGGTATTGAAATGCCGGTAAAAGGCTACGCGGTTGAGGATGCCGGTTACCAGGCCCCTGCCGAGGATGGCAGCCAGGTGGTGGTTAAGGTTGATCCGGCTTCGTCACGTTTGCAGTTGCTGGAGCCGTTTAAACCGTGGGAAGGTACTGACATTACCGGTTTGAAATTATTGATCAAGGCCAAAGGCAAATGTACCACCGATCATATCTCGATGGCCGGCCCGTGGTTAAAGTTCCGCGGTCACCTGGATAACATCAGTAACAACATGCTGATAGGCGCCATTAACTACTTTAATAACCTGCCCGATACCGTTAAAAACGAACTGACCGGCGAATACGGACCCGTACCCGCTACCCAGCGCGATTATAAGGCACATGGCATTGGCAGTATTGTAGTTGGCGACGAGAACTATGGCGAAGGCTCATCACGTGAGCATGCGGCTATGGAGCCACGCCACCTGGGTGTGCGTGCCATACTGGTAAAATCATTTGCCCGGATCCACGAAACCAACTTAAAGAAACAGGGTATGCTGGCCATCACCTTTGCCGATAGCAACGACTACGAGAAAATACAGGAAGATGATAAAATAGACATCACCGGCTTAACCACCTTTGCCCCGGGCAAACAGTTAACCGTTGTGCTGCACCATCATGATGGCACTACCGAACAGTTTGCGGTTAACCACACTTACAATGCTCAGCAAATTGAGTGGTTCAAAGCAGGCGGCGCGCTAAACATCATCCGCAGACAAATGGTGTAAGCTGATTTCGGAACCGGATTTTCGGTTTCTAATTTATATAATTTTGTAGAGACGCAATATTTTGCGTCTCTTTTTTGTTCCGGATGTTTTTATTGTTCCGCTCCCTTAGCGAAGATAACAGCAGGCTTCGCCTCTACCGTTTCCTTACCCGCTTCAACGTCAGTAAATTCTGCGCGTTAACGCTGTAGCCCGATATATTGTTTTGGTACAGGTTTACCCGTTTATCATAATACAGCACCACCACCGGGGCATTAGCCATGATGAGGTCATCCATTTGGCGGTAAAGGGCATACCGTTGCCCGTCGCCTTTAACGTTGTATGATTGCTCAAACAGCCTGTCGAACTCAGGGTTGCTAAACCCGGTATAATTGGGGCCGAAAGGTATCTTGTTTTTCGAATAAAAAAGCGACAGGTAATTCTCGCCATCCGGGTAATCCGCTATCCATGATCCGTAGAAAAAATTGATACCGTTTTTGGCCACCATTTCGCGCAGGCTGGCACCCTGGGTAACCTCGATTTTGGTTTTAATGCCGGCGCGTTCAAGCTCGGCCTGTACATATTCAATCAGGTTATGATAGGCCACGGTGGTGGTAAGCGTAATGGCCGGCAGGTTTTTGCCTTCGGGATAACCGGCTTCGGCCAGCAGCTGGCGCACCTTTGCAGGGTTATAACTGTAGCCCTTTACATCGGTTTCATTAAAGCCGGGCATCCCCTTGGGTACAAAGCCCTGGCTGCCGGGCGTGCCCAGGCTGTTGCGCAGGTATTTGATCAGTTTTTGCTTGTCGATAGCATAATTAATGGCCTGCCTTATCTTCAGTAGCCGTAACGGCGAGTGCTTAACTATCGGCAGCGTAGTATCCACCAGCATCCCTAAATACAGCGTATTTAAATAAGGCCCGGTGCTTAGTACAAACCGGCCTTTGTATTTCCGGGTTATCTGGCCGGATTTGGTTAAAATATCATCGCGGTAGCTGCCATCTATATCATTAAAAAAATCAAGGTTCTTTTTGATGAACTCCATAAAGGAGGTTTGCTTATCATCAATAAACGTGGCGCGTACGGCATCCAGGTAAGGCAGGCGGCGGCCGGTGCTGTCTTTCTCCCAGTACTTCTCGTTTTTTAGCAGTACCATTACCTCGCCTTCTTTCCAGTATTTAAACTTAAACGGACCGGTACCTACCGGATGGCTCCTGAAGTCCTTGCCATAAAATTCAACAACCTCGCTGGGCACTACCGAGCAATACTGCGCCGTGAGCATGCTGATAAACGGGGCGAACGGCTGTTTTAAGGTGACGCGGAAAGTGCTATCGTTAACCGCTTCAAAAGCCTGCCTGCCCACAACCTTATCACTAAAGATCCATGAGCCCGACGAGGCGACTTTAGGGTCAATTAAACGGCCGAAACTATAGGCAAAATCAGCGGCGACAACCTTGCGGCCAACGCCATGCTTAAAATGCGGGTCGTCCTGGAAACTGACATCATTGCGCAGATGAAAAGTATAAATTTTGCCATCGGCAGAGATCTCCCAGCTTTTGGCAATACAGGGAGATGTTTTTAAACTATCGTTGATCTGTACCAGCCCGTTATAGATCTGGTTATCCATCCAGATGGTATTATGGTTACGGCAAAAGGCAGGATCGAGCGAGGTAAGGCCCTCGTCGAGGTTGATGTTGAATACGGTTTGACTACTTTTGACGGCTGTCGAATTACAGGATGCCAATATCGCGCATAGCAAAAACAATATACTTAGCCGTCCTGTCAGTTTGTTCATTATGGCTAAAATACTTAATTAACCCATTTCCGGATAGCTAAGCAGTTCTATTTGACAATACCATTATAAAAAAAAGCCTCTGATAAAATACCTGCCAACCTGGCCCCAGCGGCTTTGTGCATCTGTTAAAACCTTCAACATCTGTTTATAGTCAACCACTATGCCTTTTTTAGGCGGAACCAGTTCCTTTTCACCCACAGCAACGGGGGTTACTTTGGTAGCTACCCATATTACGTGTTCATGGGGCAACGAAAGCTTCAGGATTATGCCAGGCAAGCCGGTGAATGATTCCGGTCCGCTGGGTACATGAATATCCTCGGCATAAAAAGCCACGACATAAACTGAATCTAAAACCAACCCATTAGCCCGCCGGCAGTTGTAGCCGGCAACAGTTTGGGTTTCGTCGGTGATCTTCCATTTTATTTTACGCAAGGTATCTTTAATCAGGTAGGTACGCTCATAAAACTCCTTTTGGGTGGTGGTGGTCCCACGGCTAAAATCTGAATATACGGTATTCAATTGGTCAGCAATAGGTGCATCATAATACCATTGTATGGATTTTCCGGGAATTGGCGTAAACAATGAACTGTTGACATTAAAGATGAGTGTGCTTTTATAAGTCAAAAATTGCGGCTCGCTTTTTAGGTATTGCTCGTAGTAGGCTTTATTACCGGCATTATCTGTTGTGACCTTATTTTTTATAATGGCAAACATATTTTGCGTTTTCTCGAACTCAATAACGCCACTGGTTACAAATTGCTTGTTTTGAGCGAATGCCAAATTGCTGTGAAGCATAACAAACAAGAGTATGGTTTTAACCGGATTTTTCATGGAGGTTATGGTTTTTGAGGTTGAGCCAGTGTGCCAAATTTGCTGAAATCCCACGTAACTGTTAACAGGAAAAATCGTTTGATCACCATATCGCGCGATTCGGTAAAGCTATCTGAAGTGCTTTTGCGATTATAACCGGTATTTTGGTTCAGCAGGTCGTTACCGGTGAGGGTGATCTTCAAATTTTCTTCTTTCAGGAATGCTTTACCAAGATAAGCTTTTAATAAAAACTTGCTGATAGCAGTGGGGTAAACCCGATTTGGTGCACTGTAGTTATAATTACCATCGGTACCGATAAAGAAGTTGAACGGCAATTTGTTATACTGGTGAAAGTCTATCTGGTAGCCCTTATAATCATTAGCCAGCTGCTGTAAATTTGTTTTGTTTTTGGTAATGGAAGCGGTAATGTTTACGCTATATGAATAATTAGTGGCACCCAGTCGTATGGGCAGGTCGGCTTCGTAGCTGATATTGCGGTTCTCGCTTAGTTTTTTATTAATCAGGTTATAGCTGCTGTTTCCTGAAATGCTAATATTGGGAAGCAGCAAAAGCTTAGAGCCTTTAGGGTGGCCATACACTTCTAAATAGGTGTTCCAGTTATTAGGATGTTTGCCATTAAGGTTTGAATATTGATAAGTATTTACCCCGGCCGAATCCGTCATCCGGTTATTTACAATAGCATTACTGGTAAAATTATAATTAGCTCTTAGGTTTACCCCCTGGTCGTTGATGGCCTGATATACCCGGTAAAAAAAGTTAAAGGCATTTGAAAATGACGGCTTGAGCAGCGGGTTGCCGATGGTGATATTTAACAAATCGTTGTTTTGGCGCAAGGGCTGTATCTGGTAAAATGAAGGTGTTTGGGTTTGGCCATTATACCCAAAGTTAATTGTAGCAGCTTTTGAAAACCTGTAAAAAAAATCAGCATGGGGGCTAAAGACGGTAAACTTGCGCGCGAGCACCGTGTCAAATAAATTGTCGGTTTGTTTTTGCTTTGAACTGCCCAAACTGCCGCTAAAACCTGTGTTGATTTTTTCGGAATTGTACCTGAGCGCCATATAATAATTATGAGCTGTGGTGGTAGTTGTATAGTCGTTACTATATAACAGGTCAGGGACATCATAAGCTCCAGCGGCCGATTTGTTAAACGATTGTTGATTATAGCTGTTTTTACTGTCTGAAAAATTCATACTAAAACTTATTGCCAGGTGCTTTGCGAGCGGTTCGGTATATAGAAAATTACCGTATAGATACCGGCTGTCGGTATTTGCTGGTTTGTATTGATCTGTTTTGGAGCTATGTGTATTGTCTAAATTTCCATTATCATCATAATAGTTCAGGTCTGATTTGAGATAACTGCCAGACTTTGTATTGTTAAGAGAAATGTCGCCGTAAGTAGAAAACGAGCGTCCGGGCTTTTTGAGTGATCGGTGATAGTCAACACTTAAATAGCTGTTTTTATTTCTATAGTCGCTGCTATTATGGGTAACATTGTTGTTTAATATCACGCCATTGCCGCGGACGGTAGTGGTGTTGTTATCTGAAACTGACGAAGCGTTTGAGGTGGCGTTAGAAGTCGCGATGCCGAGTGTTGACAGCGAATCTAATTTGGTATTAAATTGCGCATCCAGGCTTTGCCTGAAACTATGCGAATGTGAAGTGCTGTTGCTGCTGGTTGTATTAAAACCATCAGGCAACGTGATCTTCGACTGCGAAGTGCCTTGCCTATCGATGTTGAGCCCGCCTAGTTTATAAGTGGCGTTTAATGACTGCTTGTCTTTATTCCATTTACCGTCATAGTGTACGCCGCCATCGCGGGCAACAGGGATGCCGACACCATTAAATGCATAACTGTTAAAGCCACCGCCGTACTTACTGTTATCGCCGCCGCCCAGGCCTACATTGCCGGTGTTACCAGTGTTTCCGTAAACGGCTATCTTCTCTTTAGGCGAAAATTTATTGGCCATGAGCTGTCCGGCGTAACGCTTATCGGTGCCCATCCCGGCGTCGGCTTTGCCAAATACACCACGTTTTTTATCTTCACGAAGTACTACGTTTATAGTTTTTACCTTCTGCCCGTCATCCAGGCCGCTTTTCTTAGCTTGTTCGGTTTTATCGTCGTATACTTGAATTTTTGATACCATGTCGGCACGTACATTTTTGGTAATCAGTGCCGGGTCATCACCAAAAAATTCTTCGCCATCAACCAGCATCTTTTGTACCTGCTCACCCTGGAACAATATGACGCCGCTTTGGTTAATGCGCATACCGGGCAGCAATTTCAACAGGTCTTCAACTTTTGCATTTTTTTGCGTTGCGTAAGCAGCCGCGTTAAACTCGGTTGTATCGCCTTTTAATTTAATAGGTATAACTTTGGCTTTAATAATAACTTCATTAAGTAGCCGGGCTTTAAGTATAAGGCTTAGATCGCCAAATTCTTTCGAGGGATGGGCAGCATCCAATGTAAAGTCAGCCGAGTAATCGGCATAATCAGGGTAGGTCACCACCAGCAAAAACTTGCCCGGTTTAAGATTATCCACCTTAAACACACCTTTATTGGTATAAGTAAATTTTTGAATGATGGAATCTTTGGCGTTAAGGATTACTATGGTGGCACCGTCTACCTTTTGTTTGGTCGTGGTATCAGTAACGGAACCTGTTACAGTGTAGTTAACTTGTGCAACAGCCGTAAGGCTGCATAAGCAATAAATAATAATTATTGTGATTCGGTTTAGCATAAGGCGGTTTGGCGATGCAATGTAAAACTATTTAGCTAGTTTTAAAATAGTTAGCGGTTTTACGGTTTGATGATTAGACAAGAAATCATTCAAATAGTTGCATGGCCAGCCTATCAAAAGTAATTTAGGTTAGAAACTTTTGAAAAATTTGCCTGGAATACATGGCACCGGGTAAGACCCATAAGAGGTGGGCGCAGTTGTGTTTAACTGGAGTTTACTTCGCGATACAATCGCGAAATTATATTAAGCACTCGTCAAAGACGAGTGCAAGTGGTGAACTAATCTCTAATCTTCAGCCACTAATCTCTAACCTAAAATCGCTCTTTCAAAAACTCCCCGGTATAGCTTCCCTTCACTTTAATCAGATCTTCGGGTAAACCTTCAAATATCACTTTACCGCCACGGTCGCCACCTTCTGGGCCAATGTCAATTACCCAATCGGCGCATTTTATCACGTCCATGTTGTGCTCAATAACAATAATGGTATTGCCATGCTCCAACAGGGCATCGAACGATTTTAGGAGCTTCTTAATATCGTCAAAGTGCAGACCTGTAGTGGGCTCGTCAAAAATAAACAGGGTTTTATGCGGGTTATTTCCCTTAACCAGGAACGATGCCAGCTTGATCCGCTGTGCTTCGCCGCCCGATAGCGTATTGGATGATTGCCCCAGCTGCACATAGCCCAAGCCCACATCAAACAACGGTTTTATTTTGGCGATGATCTTCGGCTCGGCCGCAAAAAACTCAAGGGCCTCCTCAATGGTCATGCTTAGCACCTCGCTTACATTTTTTTCGTTGTAGGTAACATCAAGAATATGTTGTTTAAAACGTTTGCCTTCGCAGGTCTCGCAGGTTAAAAAGATATCAGCCATAAACTGCATCTCTATTTTTACCTCGCCTTCGCCCTGGCAAACATCGCAACGCCCGCCCTCCACATTAAAGGAGAAGGCTGATGGTTTTAACCCGGCCGCTTTAGCCGCCGGCCGTGCTGCATACAGGTTACGGATCTCGTCCCAGGCCTTAACATAAGTAACCGGGTTTGAGCGCGACGAACGGCCGATGGGGTTTTGGTCAACCAGTTCAACCTGTTCTATTTTAGCATAATCGCCTTCAATGGCATCATAGCTACCGGTTTGTTCGCCGTTGTAGTTGCCCAGCGTTTTTTGCAGGGCAGGGGCCAGGATGCGTTTTACCAAACTGGTTTTGCCGGAGCCCGACACCCCCGTAACCGCCGTGAACACCCCGAGGGGGAATTTGGCGGTAACGTGCTGCAGGTTATTTTCGCGCGCGCCTTTTATCTCGATAAAATCGTGCCACTTGCGGCGCTGCGCAGGGATGGCTATTTTTTCGCGGCCACTTAAATATTTGCCGGTAAGGCTATTGTTGTCTTTAATAATTTCATCGTAGGTGCCGCTAAAAATCAGTTCGCCGCCATGTGTGCCGGCAGCGGGGCCTATGTCAATGATATGGTCGGCAGCCTGCGTGATCTCTTCTTCGTGCTCAACAACCAAAACCGTGTTGCCTACGTCGCGTAATGATTTTAGCACGGTGATTAACCGTTGCGTGTCACGCGGGTGCAAACCAATACTTGGCTCGTCCAGCACATAAATGGAGCCCACTAAACTACTGCCCAATGAAGTTGCCAGGTTAATCCGTTGCGACTCGCCGCCTGACAGGGTGTTCGATAACCGGTTCAAAGTTAAATAGCTTAACCCCACACCATTTAAAAAACTTAACCGGTTGGTGATCTCGGTTAATAAACGTTTGCCTACGGTGATATCCGTTTCATTTAACTGCAGGCCGTTAAAAAAATCAAGGGCTTTATCCAGCGCCATTAAAACCACGTCGGTTATCGAGTGGTCGTTTATCTTAACATAAGTGGCGTCGTGTCGCAGGCGGCTCCCTTTGCACTCGGGGCAGGTTGTTTTACCGCGGTAGCGCGACAGCATCACCCTGTATTGGATTTTATAGGTTTGCGCCTCCATCTCTTTAAAGAACTGGTCAAGCCCGCGGAAATATTTATTACCGGTCCACAACAGCCTTTGTTCCTGGGCCGTAAGCTGGTTGTACTGGCGATGGATAGGGAAATCAAACTTTAAAGCGTGTTTTACCAGTTCGTCGTTCCATTCGCGCATTTTTTCGCCGCGCCAGGGGGCAATAGCGCCCTCGTATATGGTTTTACTTTTATCGGGGATAACCAGGTCCTCGTCAATGCCGATAACCTTACCGTAGCCCTCGCAGCGTTTACAGGCGCCATAGGGGTTATTAAAGCTGAAGAAATTTGGTGTGGGCTCTTCAAATTTTATTCCGTCCAATTCAAACCGGTCGCAAAAGAAACGTTCTTTTTCGGTTTCGGCATCAGGCTCCTGGTAACGCACATAGCAATCGCCTTTACCCTCAAAAAACGCGGTTTGTATTGAGTCGCCGAGGCGGCTCATGGTTTCGTCCGACTCATCTTTGGTAATGCGGTCAATTACAATATGTACGGCGTGGTGAGTGTTAAGCAGGGAGTGATGGGTGGTGGTTGTTGAATCTGCGGCAAGCCCGCCATCATCTTTAATCTTTGTCTTTTTACTTTTAACTTTTTCGGTATCGGCGTCCTCAAAGCTACCCCAGGCAGTGTTGTCCAGTCCCTCTTCTTCCAATAAAGCTTCAATACGCGATATCTTACCCTGGTACTCTACCCTTACGAAACCTTTTTGCATTAATACCGCCAGCTCTTCTTTTAAGCTGCGGTTATTGTGCGGATATAAAGGGCAAAGTATGGTTGCCTGCGTCTCATTGGGCAGGGTCATTATAAAGTTGATGACATCAGTAACCGAATCTTTCTTAACAATGCCGCCCGATACCGGCGATATGGTTTTGCCGATTCTTGAAAAAAGCAGCTTCAGGTAATCATAGATCTCGGTTGATGTACCAACGGTCGACCGCGGGTTTGAGGTGATCACCTTTTGTTCAATAGCAATAGCTGGGGCAATCCCTTTTATATAATCAACGTCGGGCTTGTTCATGCGGCCCAGGAACTGGCGGGCGTACGATGAAAGGCTTTCTACGTAACGGCGCTGGCCCTCGGCATATAACGTATCAAAAGCCAGGGACGATTTGCCAGATCCCGACATACCGGTTACCACAACCAGCTTATTTTTAGGTATGGCCACGTCCAGGTTTTTAAGGTTGTGCACCCGGCTGCCTTTGATGATGATATGCTTTTTAGGATCCTTGTCTGCTTCTTTGATCATTGTTCTTTGTATTAGTCCATAGACGGTGGCCCATGGTCCATATTATTTTTTCCTGTTTGGTAACCGCATTTTCAACCATCGTCCGTAAACTATGGTGCTATAGATTTTTAGCTACCCGATTAAACCTTTGTTAAAAAAGGCGTCTAACCAGGTATAGCCAATAATCGTGCGCTTTTTTTGAAAAGGCAAAAATCCTAAAATTTTTAGCAGTATCCAAATAACATCGCAAAGCAATAAATATTATGACACAAAAAAATTATTTGTTTTTTAACGCAGAATTTGTTTTATTTGATGTAACAATTTATTTACCCCTCAAAGAAATCTCTATCGATTAGAAGCTGTACTTAACAATTTATTCAAACTAAGTTAAAGTAAACGCTTTATATGGATTTTCAATTGCAAAGTGATCAGGATCTAATCCATCTGTACATTGGCGGCGACGAGAACGGATTAGTCGAGCTAATTCGCCGTTATCAAACCAAAATCTACACTTCTATTTACCTTTTGGTTAAGGATGAGTTCCTGGCCGAAGATATTTTTCAGGATACTTTTATTAAGGTTATTAATACACTCAGAGCCGGCAAGTATAATGAAGAAGGTAAGTTTTTGCCCTGGGTAACCCGCATTGCCCACAATTTGGTTATTGACCATTTTAGGCGCGAGAAACGGGCCCCCATGGTTAGCAACGGGGATGATTTTGATATTTTTGAGGTGCTGGGTAACTACGATGAAAGTACCGAAGACCGTATGGTACGCGAACAAACCCACAAAGACCTGAAAACACTCATACAATTTTTACCATCCGAACAGAAGGAAGTGTTGATTATGCGCCACTTTGGCGATATGAGCTTTAAAGAAATTGCTGACATAACCGACGTTAGCATAAACACAGCCCTTGGCCGCATGCGTTACGCGCTAAATAACCTGCGCAAAATGATGCAAACCAAAGAACTGAGCTTAAAAAATTAAGATTAAGCAGATCGATTAAAAAGAAGCTGCCTGCCCGTTTACCGGAGCAGGCAGCTTCTTTATATAGGCGATCTCCTTATACGACATTGCTTCGTTTTCCTGCAATTAGGGGGGATTATTTCTTTTTCAAATTCTTCTTAAAGCGCCAGAACAAAAAGCGCAGCCATAATTTTGGGCCAAAGTATTTGCGTACCAGCCTGCTGCGGTCGGCTTCAAAAACTTTGTCTGTTGATGTGCTTGATACTCCGGTTTGGTTAAAGTTGGCTACCAGATGGTCGCGAAATTCAAAACGGAACGCGCCGCTGTTATACAGTTCCATATTTAAAGCGTAATCGGCAGATATGGGGTAGCGGGTATTGAATTGATAGTTATCAAAAACCGCCTTTGGATAGATCATGGCCTGGTGGCAGAGACCATATTTGGCAAATCCATATTCATTTACGGGGATGGTGGGTCCGCCCAGCGTCATTACCCGGCCGTAGTAAATAGTGGTTTCATCTTTTAGTTCGTAAGCCAAATTAGTAAAATCTTCAAACAGTACATCGTCGGCACCCAAAAAATAGATCCACCCGCCGGTTATGTGTTTGATGCCTTTGTTCATGGCGTCATAGATCCCTGCGTCCTTTTCGCTTTTCCAGTAGGCCAGGCGGTCGTTGTTTTCTGCTAATATCTTAACCGTGCCGTCGGTGCTTTGCCCGTCAATCACCACAATTTCAAGTGCGGGATATTTTTGGCTGTAGATGCTATCCAGGCAGGCCTGCAAGGTTTCGGCGGCGTTATAGGTAACGATAATGATGGATATTTTGGGCGTGTTTGCTTTCACCATATTTTCTGCGGCGTTTAACATGTCAATTATTTATAACCAGTAGCGTATATTTGGGGCGCATCGTTTTAAATAAGGTATTACAAAGTAAATACTTTATTTAAGTACGCGGTTTAAATAAATATAATATCACTACATGAAGGTTGCAGGTTTTACTTTTATACGTAACGCGGTAAAAAACGACTATCCCATTGTGGAGGCAATTACATCCATATTGCCGCTTTGTGACGAGTTTGTAGTGGCCCTGGGCAATAGCGAAGATGAAACCGGACAATTGATCTTAGGCATCAACTCGCCCAAGATCAGGATCATTAACACCGTTTGGGATGAAAACATCCGCGAAGGCGGTGCTGTATTCGCAGTCGAGACCGATAAAGCGTTTCACGGGATTTCGCCTGACGTAGACTGGGCCTTTTATATCCAGGGCGATGAGTGCGTGCATGAAAAATATCTCCCGGTTATTAAAAAGGAGATGGAAGAGAACCTGAATAATAAGGATATAGAAGGGTTGTTGTTTAAATATCTTCATTTTTATGGGTCATATGATTATTACGGGCATTCGCGCCGCTGGTACCGCCGCGAGATCAGGGTGCTGCGCAATAACCCGGCTATCCATGCTTACCGCGATGCGCAGGGCTTTAGGTGGAATGACAGAAAGATCAACGTAAAACTAATTGACGCTTATATATATCATTACGGTTGGGTAAAACCACCTGCAGGGCTTAAAAACAAACTGCGCAGCTTTAATAAGTTTTATCATGATGATGCATGGATAGAACAAAATGTACCCGAGACCTACGAGTTCGACTATAAAAATGCTGATAGATTAATCCGGTTTACGGATACCCACCCGGCAGTAATGCAAAAACGTATTGCTGCTACTAACTGGCAGCTGGATATTGATCTGGATAAACTGAAAAAGAAAATGACCCTGCGCCGCAGGGCGCTGCAAAAAATTGAAGATTGGACCGGCTGGCGAGTAAGCGAGTATAGAAATTATAAACTGCTTAAATGAAAAGGGTACTCTACTTCTTCCCGGATAATGTAGGCCGCCAAAACGCGGGCAATAAAACCCGGGCCATACAATTATTAAAGTATTTTAAGCAGAAAGGCTATCAGGTTGATTTTGCCAGTCTTAAACATGAAAAGGCTGATCAGGAAACCGAGCAGGATACGGTCAATTTTTTAATTGATAATAAGCTGGCCGATAAGGTTTATTTGCTGCCGAGGAAACCGGGCAAAGGCAACCCGATAGTATACTTTTTGAAATATAAATTGTGGGACCTGATTTATTACTGGTTCGCTTATCCGCTTAAATCAAACATCCCCACGTTTTTAACCATCAGGTTAAAGCATGCCTTTGAGGATGTATTGAAGGCTAATAGCTACGATGATATTATTATAAGCTATGTAACCTGCGCCGGGCTGGTATCAAACAAGTCGCTGCTAAAAGGAGCGAAGACCATCATAGATACCCATGATTTTATCACCGCCCAGTTTAAATACAAAAGAAACTTTAATCTGGGGGTAACTTTTCAGGATGAGATCAGCAGGCTGAACAGCTTTGACGAGGTATGGGCCATATCACATGAGGAACAATACGTGTTTGGGCAGTTTTGCAAATCAAACGTGCGTTTGGTGCCATTGATGATCGATATGGATCATATTACGGAACAACCGGTCGCCTTAAAAAAATACGACCTGGTTTATGTTGCCAGCGATAATGTGCATAATAAACGGTCGGCCGATTGGTTCTTTGACAAGGTGTACCCTTTATTGCCCGCGGATATCAAGATCTGTGTGATCGGGCTGATCAATAAATCTATACCGGCGCAATACAAAATTGAGCGTATCGCTTATGCCGAAAACCTGGACGAATATTATGCCGGGTCAAAAATTGCGCTCTGCCCCATGCTTACCGGCACCGGTGTAAAAGTAAAGGTGGTTGAAGCGTTGGCACACGGGCTGCCGGTAGTTTGTACATTACGCGGGATAGACGGTTTACCCAATAAAAGGTTAAACGGCTGCCTGGTAAGTGATGACCCGGCCGGGTTTGCCGCTAACATTATTACCCTGCTTAATGATAAAGCAGTTTATGCCGCCCAAAGCGCCTTTGCCAAAGAATTATTTAATAACAGCTTCAGCAAATCTGTAATTTATAAGGAGCTGGACAGCGCGTTTAACTAATGGATATCAAAAACCGCCACTTATTTAGGCTAACCCGTTTTGTGCTGCTTAAGCTGCCGGCGTTTTTCAGGCTTCTGGCCAGGTTCAGGACACCAAAAAAACGTTTGCTGCTGATAAAAACCGATGCTATAGGCGATTATATCCTGTTCAGGAATTTTATTGAGATCGTAAAGCGATCTGAAAAATATAAAGATTACCGGATAGACCTGCTGGGTAACAGCCTTTGGCGAGATATTACCCTGGCCTATGACGAGCAGTTTTTAGGCGAAATGTACTTTGTTAACCCCAATAATTTTTACGAGGCCCCGCTAAAAACGTTAAAACAGGGCTGGCGTCTGTTCGCCAATAATTACGAAGCAGTATTACAACCCACCTATACCCGTGTTTTTATTACTGATGGCTTTGCCGGCCTTACAGCTGCCAGGCATATCATCGGTTTTGAAAGTGATAACGAAGGCATAGTGCCCCGCTATAAAAACAAAACAGATAAATTTTATACCCGGCGTTTGCTGCTGCCAGCAGACAGCTATTTTGAATTTGAAAGAAACACCTTCTTTTTTGAAACTGTGTTAGAGACAAAGATCACTATCCAATGGCCGCAAATAAACACCCCTGGCGGGCAAAAGCAAGGCATAGCCATATTGCCGGGCGCCGGCGCATTTAAACGCGGTTGGCAAGGCGAAAAGTTTTTGCAACTGATCCGCCGGATACTGCAGGGCACCAGCCAGCCGGTTTACCTGATTGGCGGCCCCGCCGAGGCAAGGGCCGGCGACTACCTGATGCAAAACCTTGAACCCGGCAGCATTGAAAACCTGATCAATAAAACCACCCTGCCGCAGCTGATAGAAAAAATTGGAAGCTCGGCCCTGTTAATAGCTAACGAAACCAGCGCCATACACATGGCGGTTGCTGCGCAAACCCCGTCGGTATGTATTTTAGGTGGCGGGCATTTTGAACGGTTTGCGCCTTACCCGGCCGGCACTAACTGCGCGCCGGTTTGCGTTTATGAAAAACTGCCATGTTACTATTGCAACTGGCTCTGCATTTATAAAACCGAAAGCCATGAGCCCTTTCCCTGTATTTCAACCATTAGCCTGGAGAATGTATGGCAGGCAACCCGGCCGCTGCTGCCCGCATAACAGTAATTGATATTTTACGTTAACTTTGCAGACTTTATAATTTTTAATGAAAACATATTTCAGGCTACTTTCATTTGCCAGGCCGATTGAAAAATTTGCTATACCATATATTCTATTTACACTTTTGTATGTGTTTTTCAGCACCATGGTGCTGGTGCTGCTGGGGCCACTGTTAAATGCCTTATTTCCAACTAATACCTGTAATACTGCTGCTGTTGCTACGGTATCACAAACAGGGCATCCTCCGTCAATCTTTCACATGACCGAGTTGTTTAAGTATTACCTGCAATATTATATCATCCATTATGGCGGCGCCTGGGGCGCGTTAAAGTTTGTGTGCCTGGTTATTATTGTATTTGTTTTTTTGGGGAACCTGTTCAGGTACCTGTCGCAACGCACTATGGAAAACCTGCGGGTGCATACCTTATTAAACTTGCGCAAAACAGTGTTTAATAATGTGATCGATCTGCACCTGGCTTATTTCAGTAATGAGCGTAAGGGTGATATTATATCCAAAGTTTCGTCGGATGTGCAGGTGGTCCAGTACTCAGTAACCGGCACCTTACAGGTTATATTTAAAGAGCCGCTTACCATGATCGCTTATATGATAGCGTTGGTTAGCATTTCTGCCAAGCTTACCTTGTTTTCATTATTGGTTATTCCTGTCTCCGCATTCATCATATCGCGCATTGTAAAAAGGTTAAAGGCACAGGCTATTGCCGCGCAGCAATCTTATGGCAATATGATCAGTTACCTGGATGAAGCCTTATCAGGGATCAAAATTATTAAAGCTTTTAACGCTACCGATTTTATAAAAAACAGGTTTAATAAAGAAAATCAAACGTATTCAAATATCGCCCGGTCAATGGCCAGGCGCCAGCAGCTGGCCTCGCCCGTATCCGAGACCTTGTCGGTTACCATGATCTCTTTTATAGTGATGTATGGTGGGTATTTAATTTTAAATCACAAGTCGGATCTGGATGCCGGGCATTTTATAGCTTACATCGGGATCTTCTCGCAACTGATGCGGCCGGCCAAAGCTATTTCAGACTCGTTTAGTAATATCCACTCGGGCATAGCAGCCGGCGAGCGCGTACTGGCACTGATTGATGAGAAACCATTAATAACCGATGCCCCTGATGCCATAGTTGTTACTGAATTTAATGAAGGCCTGCATTTTAACAAAGTAAATTTTGCCTATGACGAAAAGGTGGTTCTGTCGGATATCACCTTTACCGTGCCCAAGGGTAAAACGGTGGCGCTGGTTGGCCCGTCGGGCGGTGGTAAATCAACACTGATGGATCTGATCCCGAGATTTATGGATCCAAAATCGGGCACTATTTCTATTGACGATCACGAGATAAAACACATTACCGCTAATTCATTACGTGGTTTAATGGGCGTAGTTAACCAGGAATCTATTTTATTTAACGATTCTATCTATAATAACATCGCCTTCGGTAAAACAGATGCCACGCCAGAGCAAGTTGAGGCAGCAGCACGCATTGCCAATGCACACAACTTCATCCTGGAAACCGAAAATGGTTATAACACCAACATCGGCGACCGCGGCACCAAGCTATCCGGCGGGCAGCGCCAGCGGATCTGCATAGCGCGCGCGGTACTAACTAACCCGCCAATTATGTTGCTGGATGAAGCTACATCGGCGTTAGATACCGAGTCTGAAAAATTAGTACAGGATGCGTTGAATAACCTGATGAAAAACCGCACATCATTAATCATCGCGCACCGTTTAAGCACCATACAAAACGCAGATATTATTGTGGTATTAGAGAATGGCCGGATTGTGGAAACCGGTAATCACCAGGAGCTAATCAATCATAACGGCTTATACCGCAAGTTGATAGATATGCAAACTTTTAGCGCGGATTGATCTATTTTATCGTTTTAATTAAACAGCTTTTTTATCGGCCCGGTACGCTCTGATAATTTGCCGGATAGTAAAATAAACGTCGTATTTTCTTCTGCAGATGATTTTAACTAAAATGTAACATTTTAGTTAAAGTTAATAACAGTGCTTTTTATTTGTTAGCATTGTTATAATATAAAACTTAAACTTATCATCTATGAAAAACCACGCGTGCCTTACCGGCTTCGTCGCATTGGTTCTATCTGCCAACTTAATAAGTTGCAAAGCAGACAAGAACATTCAACCTACTTCGCAGGGAAACATCAACGTCGAAACATTAAAAACCTATTTATCCAGAACACTAGGTGTTTCGAACGATGAAATTGATGTCAATCAACAAAATTTTACTGTCAGGGGTCATTCCCTAACCATAAAAGATGTTGAAAATCAATATGCTACTGCAAATGAGTACAAAATTAAATATGGTATTACTAAAATTAATCAATAATAAGATGAAGCATTTTTTTAGAACTATCATAATATTGTTTGTATTAATATCAGGCATTAGTAAATCAAAGGCCGCAATAGCTATAAATTCATTTTCAATAGCAACCAATAATTTAAATAATGGTAAAGTAGCCATAGGGACAAGCGGATCAACCAACGTAACTTTTAGTTTTTCATTAACCCGTGGCTTTGATTCGAATGGCCAATATGAAACCACTATCGCCTATGTGCGATTGGTTTATAAAAGCCCTTCAGGAGTATTTACAGATTTAACAGCTCCAAATTTATCATCTTCAGATATAAGTGTTGGAGACTTTGAATTTGCTGGCAGCTATCTTTATAGTAAAACAACTACTGCTAGTATACCAGCGGCTGATATAGGCGGTACGGTTTATCTTGATGTTTTTTATTGGGATAAAAATAACCTGCTTATGGATTTGACCTCTTCTACCACTTATACTACTGTAAGCATTGGATCTACCGGGACTGTAACAACCCCGCCAATTGACTGGCCAACATTAGATGTTTTTTTTCTACAAGGTTCAACCTTGCAATGTAATATAGTGGAGGGAGATCCATATATTACTACCTCCACTACCAGCCGTTATGGAAGTACTAAAATTAGTGTAAGTGATACTCAGCCGGTTTTGCTTGTCGGTCAATCAATTTATTCGCCAAATCATCTTTACAGGCTAACATTGCAAGTTGACGGAAATTTAGTGCTCTACAAAAAAAATACTGATGGATCAGAAACCGGCCTTTGGTCAAGCAGGACTGTAGGGAAATCACCAACGGGTTTATATTTTCAGAGCGACGGTAATTTAGTTCTGTATACAGGAGATCACACCCCTACAAATCCGGTTTCAGGTGCCTGGGCGTCAATGTTATACAATAATACCGGGATGCATACGGTTCAATATGCATTTTACCTGCTGCAAAATGACGGAAATTTTGTTGAGTATTGGCCTACGTATGACGTACATTATGGTTTGGTATGGGCTGTGGTTGCCGCAACCGATACTGGAAATAATGGCGTAGGGGCGGTGACTGCCCATGGTGGAAGTTTAAACCCCTGGCTAACTACCGCTCTTAAAGATGTTGTAAGTAATTTTAAAAATACACCTTGGCAGTAAAAGGTTTATATACCTGGTGCAATTTGAATGACTTAAACGTAATTGAATTGTACCAGGTATAATTTCATACCTATTATGCTTTGTTATGAATAAGTTTCTTTAATGCTATTCTTCCATTAAGGCTCCTCCAATAATAAATATAGCCTATCACTCTCAATATGAAAAGATTTTTACTGCTAACTAACCCGCCAATTATGTTGCTGGATGAAGCTAAATCGGCATTAGATACCGAGTCTGATAGTTTTTTATAATCAATAAAAGGGTAAGGTAACTAAAACGAGCAGTTGGTGCTGTTTACTTGCAAATGAATATAAACTGCAAGCGATTGAATTAATACAAAAAAGAGATATGAAATAAATTATAAAACTATATGCTAAATTAAGTTTGAGATGAAGGCTTAACTATAAATGTTCTGACATCTTCCTTCTCAAATTGATACCATGATTTTTTTTGTACACTGATAAATTTATCTTCAGGCATGTACATTCCCAAAAACAAACCAGGATTGGTGGTGTAGGTACCCACGGCTAATGTTGAGCTAGCCATGAGTTGAATCGAAGCAAATAATTTAACCAGGTCTGTTTGGCGTTTCTGCGGGCTTTCTTTCATAAAATCAGCGTGCACATATCCGCGCTCCTCTTTTTTTACCAATGTGTAAAAATTAAGATATGGGTAGTCTCTTTGCAAATTTTCGATAACTGTATAGTCATCCGTCAGGATAAAAATATCTTTCAAACCAGACTGCTCTCTGGCTTTATCTACGTAAACGCTTACCGGCACAAAATTAAACTCTGTATCCTTGTCGCCCCGCCTGATGTTAAGCGATATGTATCCGACAGGAAGATTTACGCTGCCCATAATTGGCTGAATATTAGTTTTGGTTTCGAAATTGAACTGATAGACCATTTTAACAAACTCGCGTGAAATATCTCTAAGATTACCTTTTAATCCCAGTTCTGGAAAATCAAATTGTTCTTTTTCAAAATCGCCATTATAAAACCGGGAGAACAATTCGTAGGTTAAAGCCGTATTACCGTTGAATAAACGGTAGGCCCACCAGACCAAGCGGTTTTTTGGTTTGATTTTAGGTGCGATTTCGCGTCTGTTAAATTTTTTATGAAATGAGGACGAGGTAATTTCTTCGCAAAAGGGCTCAAAGAAATCAGTCCAACCTTTATTGATATTAAACTTAGAATTGCCTGTATATAAAACGAACCGGTATTGATACTTCAAACAATAAATCATTCCGAAGATCATATTGTTAAATTCGGAATAGAAACCACCCTCTGACCCAAAGGTAAAAATATAAGTTTTATTAAAAGAATCGTTCAGTTTACGGTAAACAGCTAACCTATCCATATACAATATTAGTAAAACTAAAGGGGATTCATTTCCAATCTAATCCCCTTTTTTATAAATGCAGGAAATTTAAACGATAAGGTGTTATCAGCTAATTGCCTTTAATTGGTAGGTAAAGGCCGCTTATATTAAACGCCAACCAATTTTTTTGCCTTTGAGTCGCCGATAAACAACACAATAACAAGCGTTAAGCTATACAAAGCTACAAATGTTACTATCTTAAATAGTACGAGCAGTGGCAACGCCAGGTGGTTTATGTCGAAAGGCAAATGCATAAATATTTCGGGGAATAAAAATACCAGCAAAATATAATGGATCAGGTAAATTCCATAAGTTGTTTGCCTTGGTTTAAGATAGTTGATGAATTTGAAATTTTTTATTTTAAGCAACATCGCGAAGAAAGCGAGCGAAAAAAGAATATTGCTGATGCGTAACGTATTAAACGGATCAATGCTTTTACCATGTAACCAGGTAATTTCATAAAGGGACAATCCAAACGTTAATAACATCAACATAAACAAGGAAAAAAAGGAAACTTTTTCTATGCGTCGCCCTATTGATTGCCAGTATTTTCGCAGCTGTGCACCCATCCATAAAAAGAAAACAAAACCTAAAATAGCCGTTGTATGCCTGGGGTCTATCCACTCGTAATGAATGTCAATTACATAAAACAGCGTAAATGCCATCAATGTGCCGCCAAGATACCACGAGTATAGGTATCGCCTGAATATCAATAAAATGGTGATACTGATCAGGAAGTTTATAATGAACCAGTAACTGGTATACAGATAAACAGTCTTTATAAGAGTAAGGATATTGGTTAAATTAAACTCGTCGTCATGATAAATGCGCGCTTTGATGCGCAGGGTAATTAACCCTGCCAGAATATAAACAAAGGTCCAGAAAACCCAGGGGCCAAACGTGGTTGATATGCGGCGCCTCAAATATTGGGCTGGCGAGTAATCAGCAAATTTTTCGCTGATAAGAAACCCGGCCAATAAAAAGAAAGCGATCGTTCCAAACTTCGTAAATTGTATCAACGAAGCAAACGTCCAGTATTTTGCCGACTCAAACGGGATGTTGGTTAAGTTAAAAGCAACGCTGTGTTCGGCCACGATGCTCATCATGGCAATACCACGGATGGCATCTATAAATTCGTAATTCTTCTTAGCCGGCGCTTCGTTAACTAAATTCTGCATAGACGTTGCAAATATACAGTTTGTCTTAGTTAACGTTCGTCACAATTATATTATATAGAAGTTAGCTAAACCGACGGGGCCGACATAAGCGGCCGGATAAATATTGACAAGACCAATTAAAGGTTGAAACCCAGTCCCAGCAGCAAGGCCTGCTGGCGGTATGATGGTACAAAGTTGCTGGCGCTTTTATTGGTCCTCTGCAAATCAAATGTATAAAGGGCATGTATGCTGATTGAGCGGGTGAGGTCTAACCCCGCGCCTGCCACGCCCTGGTAACGTATGTTTGTGCCCGAATACTGATAGTTTTTACGCATGGCTACCGGGAAACTGTTACTGAATTTGTTGCTTGTTGATAAAATAAAGGAAACCTGCGGGCCTATAAAGAATTTAAGCCTCCCACCCGTATTAAACTTAGCCATAACCGGGATATCAACAGACTGGCTGCGTTGTGAAAAAGTGCCCGACGGGGTATTGGCAGTATAGCCTTTTTGCGCGTAAAGTAATGCCGGCATTATTGACATCGGCTCAATGGCCGGCAGGGCAACATTAAATCCAAGGCTAAAGCCGGCCAGGTTACCGGTAGTGAAATTTGTGCCATCAGTGGTGTTTGAGATAGTTGCGTCGGCTTCAAAACCAAATTTGGTTTCGTAGAAATTATTATAACCAGCACGATCTCCATTGAAATAGGTTTGAGCTTTTAAAACCCGTGAACCCAATAGTATTACAGCCAAAAGTATAATTTTTCTCATCTTATTACACGCCTAATTAAACAGTTATAATAAGTTGTAATAATAATTAACTTTTGTCGTAAAAGGTAACTTTTGCGGTAATAATAATTAACTTTTATTTTGCTGTATGTCATTGTATACGAGGTATGTTGATAAAGGGTTTCAGTTAATTTGCGTTTTTAATTTACTTTTGGCCCATGACCATCAAAATGTTTTTTACCTGTGCTGCCATTACCCTGTCAACTTTAATTTGTAATGATACCCTGGCCCAGCAAAATAGTTATATCCAAAGCCTTGGCCAGCAAAACCATTGGGTAGATTCTGTATATAACAAGCTTAGCCGCAGGCAAAAAATTGCGCAGTTGTTCTTTATCAGGGCTCATACCAATTTAAGCAGGGCTTTTGAAGATTCGGTAGCTAAAGTTATTGAAAGTGAGCAGGTTGGCGGCATTGTTTTTTTTCAGGGTGGGCCCGGCAGGCAGGCCGCTTTAACAAACCGGTACCAGCACCTGGCCCGGGTGCCACTGTTGGTGGCCATGGACGGTGAATGGGGAGTTGGTATGCGGTTGGATTCGACGCTTTCCTATCCGTACCAGATGACATTGGGCGCTATACAGGATAATACATTGGTTTACCGGATGGGGCAGCAGGTGGCTTATGATTTTAAGCGGCTTGGGTTGCAAATGAATTTTGCGCCCGATATGGATGTGAATAATAACCCGGATAACCCGGTTATCAACTACCGCAGCTTTGGTGATAATAAATATAATGTGGCAAAAAAAGGGATAGCTTACTTCAAAGGGATGCAGGAGGCAGGTTTGTTAACTACTGCAAAGCATTTCCCGGGCCATGGCGATACCAATGTTGATTCACATCTGGAACTGCCGTTATTGCCATTTACCCGCCAGCGCCTGGATTCATTAGAAGAATATCCTTTCAGAGAGGCCATAGCCGCCGGCATTAACGGAGTAATGATTGCCCACATGAGCATCCCCGCGTTAGACAGTGCTAAGAACCGGCCATCAACTTTATCCCGAAAAATTGTAACCGGTGTTTTAAAAGATTCATTAGGATTTAAGGGACTGGTTGTTTCTGATGCCATGGAAATGAAGGCAGTAACCAAATACTTCCCTGACGGCGAAGCCGAATTGCAGGCTTTTTTAGCGGGAAACGATATTATTGAGTTGTCGTTAAATTTGGACAAGGCTATTTCGAAAATAAAAAAGGCAGTGCGCAAGGGATTGATATCGAAAGCGGAATTTGAGGCAAAGGTTAAAAAAGTATTGGCGGCCAAATATTGGGCGGGCCTTAACAGCCGTAAGGATGTTGAGCTGAAAAACCTGTCGGCTGATTTGAACCGTGAGCCGGCCAGGCTGCTGATCCAGCAGCTAAGCGATGCTTCGGTAACCATGGTAAAAGGCACTCCTGAGGCGGTAAGGCTAAATCCACTTCAAAAAACAGCGATTGTGAGCATCGGTGTTGACCGTTATACCACCTTCCAGACAGAACTTTCAAAATGGTCTACCAACTGCCATTTGTTTACAGTTAATAAAAGCACCCCCGTGCCCGAGCTAAACAGGTTGCTGGAGATGTTAAAAGAGTACAACCAGGTATATGTAAGCATAAATGATACCCGCACCCGCCCTGCCAGCAAACTCGATTATAGTAATGGCGTAAAAGAATTTATTGCCGCGTTAACCGCGCATAACAATACCGTAATAAGTGTTTTTGCCAACGCTTATACGCTGGCGGGTTTACCCGGAATTGAAAAAAGCACCGGATTGCTGGTATGCTATCAAATGAGTGATGAGCTGCAGCGGTCGGCGGTTAAAGTGTTTACCGGTCAGCTAAAGCCTACAGGTAAATTACCTGTAAGCATAAATGTGTTTTTCCCCGGGGGGACAGGAACCGGTTTATAATTACATTCTTAATCTAAGGGATACAGAGCGGCCAAGCGCCTGTACTAAGTTCGGGTCAATAGAGTTGCTTTGATCTTTTTGCACCCATGTTTTTTTATCATCCATCACCAATTCCACCTTTTCGCCGTTAAAAATTATTTCCAATTCGGTGGTGTGTTTGTCTATCAGGTTTGTATTAAGTATCTGATAGATATAGTCTTTATCATCAAAAGTTATTCTCATCGGTAATCCCATAGTCTCAATCCTCGGGGGTAAAGATAATAATTGAGGGTGTTAGTAGGGCTTTATTTATTTGTTAAATATTGCAAAACTTTAAACATAGGGTGCAATCAAATCGTCCACCCTTTGCTATCTTTACCTAAATGAGTATGCAATCCAATCCCAATAAATACAATCAAAAATTTCAGGAAGCCTTAGCCGGCTTAAACCCAGAGCAACTGGCTGCCGTAAATAAAATGGACGGCCCTGTACTGGTTATTGCCGGCCCCGGTACGGGTAAAACACAGATCCTGGCAGCACGTATCGGCAAGATCTTAACCGATACCGATGCCCTGCCCGGCGAAATTTTATGTTTAACCTACACCGATGCGGGCGCGGTTGCCATGCGCAAGCGCTTGTTTGAGTTTATTGGGCCCGATGCTTACCGCATCCATATTTACACTTTTCATGCTTTTTGTAACGAGGTGATCCAGGAAAACCTGGAGTATTTTGGCAAGCTAAATCTGGAGCCGCTGTCTGATCTGGAGTCGGCTATGCTGTTCAGGGAGTTGGTGGATGATTTTCCGAACGATCATTTATTAAAGCGTTTTACCGGGGATATTTATTATGATGTGCCGCGGCTGAAAAGCCTTTTCTCTACCATGAAGCGCGAGAACTGGAACGAGCAGTTTATTGAAAAAGCCATCAACGAATACCTGGATGACCTGCCCAACCGCGAAGAGTTTATCTACAAACGGGCAAATGCAGCCAAAGGCATAGCCATTGGCGACCCCAAACAAAAAGATATTGATGCGGCGCATGAGATGATGAAGAAGTTGCTGGCTGCCGTAGCCGAGTACCAGCGCTACGATGCCAAGATGAAAGCTGCCGGCCGTTATGATTATGATGATATGATCATTTGGGTGCTTAAAGCTTTCCGCGAGAACGAGGAGATCTTGCGCCGGTACCAGGAGCGTTATCATTATATTTTAGTGGATGAGTTTCAGGATACCAGCGGATCACAAAACGAACTGCTTAAATTTTTACTGAACTACTGGGAAACGCCAAACGTATTTGTTGTAGGCGATGATGACCAGTCGATTTTCAAGTTCCAGGGCGCCAACATGAAGAATATACTGGATTTCGCAAATGATTATGTAAGCACGTTATCAACCGTAGTACTTAAGCATAATTATCGCTCTAATCAGCATATCCTGGACATATCAAAAGCGCTTATCAATAATAACAATGAACGTTTAACCAAACAGTTACAACTGGATAAAAGCCTGAAATCCTCACATTCTCGGTTTGAAGAACTGATCGTTAAACCTGTCATCCGCGAATACGAAAATCCCGACCAGGAAATGGTTGACGTGGCTACCAGCATTAAGCACCTGGTTGAACAAGGCACGCCCCCCGGCGAGATAGCGGTGATATACCGTAACCATAACCAGGTAGAGGACCTGATACATTTTTTAGATGTGCAAAAGATAGCGGTTAACACCCGCCGTAAGATCGACGTCCTGACCATTCCGTTTGGCGAGAAGATCATTAATATATTACGATACCTGGCCATGGAGCTGGATTCGCCGTACAGTGGGGATGAATTACTGTTCGAGATCCTGCATTATGATTTCTTTAACATTCCGCCTATCGAGATTGCCAAGGCCAGCATAGCAGTATCAAAAGAAAACTTTGTTACATCGGCTAATAATGCACCTAAAACGTCGCTGCGCCGGTATATCCATGAGATAAGGATACCCACGCAACCTGGCCTGTTTGATCCATCGCCCAATACCGAAATGAAATACCTGCTTAATAATATTGATGAATTACTGCGCGACGCGGTGAGCATCACCATGCAGCAGCTTTTTCAGCAGGTTATCGGTAAAATAGGCATCCTGCGCTACATTATGCAGCAGGAAGACAAGGGTACCTATATGCAGGTGCTTACCAATTTCTTTGATTTCCTGAAGGACGAAAGCCGAAAAAAACCAGAGATAAAGCTGGCCGACCTTTTAGCCACTATCGATACGATGAAGGAGCACCATATCCGTATGGATCTGAACCAGGTTATCTTCTCGGACAATGGCGTAAATTTCTTTACAGCACATGGCTCCAAAGGGCAGGAGTTTGAGCATGTGTTTTTTATAGGCTGCGATAAAAAGACCTGGGACAGTAGGGGCCGTAACAATGGGTTTAGTTATCCGGATACGCTAACACAGGCATCAAACGACGATATCGCGCAGAAAGAAGAAGCACGCAGGTTGTTTTATGTAGCATTGACCCGGGCCAAACAATGCCTGATGATATCTTATGCCAATAAAGATAAAAAAGGCAAGGATCAGGAATCATCACAATTCATTGGCGAGATATTGGCCGAAACCGATATGGTGGTTGAGCACCCTAAAGTGGCCGAAAGCGCCATGCTTGAATTCTATACCACACAATTCAGCGAAGCTGATAAGCCTAAAGTTGAACTGATAGATCATACCTATATTAACCAGCTATTGCAGAATTATACCTTATCGGTAACTCACCTGAGTAATTACCTTGACTGCCCGTTGCGGTTCTATTTCCAGTGTCTGATCAGGGTACCATCGGGTAAGAGCCCATCGGCTACATTTGGGCAGGCGGTGCACTGGGCATTGAATAAGGCCTTTAGATGGTTAAAGGATGATGACGATAATTTCCCGACTACCGAGCAGTTTATGAAGGAGTTTAAGTGGTATATGTACCGCAACCGCGACTCGTTCACCAAAGAGGAATTTAAACTGCGGATGGACTATGGTGATAAGATTTTGCCGCCTTATTATGAACAAAATGTTACCCAATGGAACAAGGTAGCCGTTACCGAGCGCGGCATTAAAAATATCGAGATTGAAGGCGTACCAATTAAAGGTAACCTGGATAAAATTGAGTTTGATGGCAAGCTGGCTACAATAGTCGACTATAAAACAGGGAAGCTTAAAAATGCCAAAGACAAACTGCTGCGCCCAACAAACGACAAGCCCGAAGGCGGCGATTACTGGCGCCAGGCTGTGTTTTATAAGATCCTGATAGATAACGACCGTACCAACGAATGGGAGGCCACAACTACCATATTTGATTTTGTTGAACCGGTAAGCGAAGGCGAATATCATAAAGAAAAGATCGTTATCAGTCCGGAAGATATTGAGATCGTGACTGCTCAGATAAAAGACGTTTACCAAAAGATATTGGCGCATGATTTTAATACCGGCTGCGGCAAAAAAGAATGCGATTGGTGCCACTTTGTACGCAGCAATTTTAAGCAGGTGGATGATATGCTGGCAATAGCCGGGGATGAGGAAGAAGAATAAAACCTGCGGTTAATTTAACGCCTTCATATTTTTCCGGATCCTGTTTTTCTCGGTGGTGGTTTTTGCCAGCTTTAACGCCTGGTGTAAATGCTGCAGCGCTTTCTCATTGTCGATAGCTGTATATAGGTATCCAAGCAAGGTATGATACAGGTGGCTGCCAGTTAACTGTGTTAGTTTTTCGGCTTCGGTTATGGCCTTTTCTTTTCCGTTGGCTTTGGCTAAAGCATAGGTACGGTTTAGCGCTGCCATAGGCGAGTATTCCAATATCAGCAGTTTATTATACAGTTGTAAAATGCTTTCCCATTTTTCGGCGCTGTCTTGTTTTTGAGTATGCCAGTAGGCTATGGCGGCTTCCAGGTGATAGCGCGTCAACTGGTCGCCGCGCGATGCGCGGATCAGGTAATTGGTGCCTCTTGATATCAGTTCGTCGTTCCACAGGCTGGTATCCTGTTCATCGTAAATAATCATTTCGCCATCTTTGTCAATCCGTGCATCAAATCGCGAAGCATGGAAACACATCAGCGAAAATAGCGCATTGACAATAGGCAGATCGGTGGTTTTGTTTTCTAACAGCAAATAATTTAACCGCATGGCTTCCAGGCAGAGCTCCTTCCGCAGATTGGTATTGCTGCTGACAGAATAATAACCTTCATTAAACAGCAGGTACAGCGTAAGCAATACGGTTTCCAGCCGTTGATTGATCTCTTTGTTTTGGGGGAACGCTATCTTTATATTTTGCTCGCGCAGCTTTTCTTTCGCTCTGAACAGGCGTTTATTGATAGTTTCTTTGTTCGATAAAAAGGCATCGGCAATTTCATCAATACCAAAACCGCATAAAATGCGCAATGCCAGTCCTATTTGTGCCTCAGGGGCTATTACCGGCTGGCAAATGGCAAACATCATCTGCAACTGGCTGTCCTTAATATTTTCTTCGGACAGGTCGATATCTGCTTCCCCGGTTACGGATGATGCTGCTATAACCGGTCCGCTGACCTTCTCCTTAAAAATAGCGTTATGTTTCAGATAATCCCTGGCTTTGTTTTTGGCTACGGTATACAGCCAGGCAGCTGGGTTAGCCGGTACCTTGTCGCTGGTCCAGGTTTCTGATGCCAGCAGAAAAGTATCACTGGCAATATCCTCCGCAATTTGGATATGCTCAAAACCAAACCGGCGGGCCAGCACCGCAATAATTTTGCGGTACTCTGTCCGATATAGATGAGGTAGAAGCTGGTCGTTCTGCATAAAACAAAAAATGCCCCTGCAGTACAGGGGCATTAATAATATCAGGGTTGCATGGGTACAATCTGGCGCACTTCAACATTGCCGCCGGTAGTTAAAATAGGGCAGCCTTTTGATAGCTCCGCAGCCTCATCAAGCGAGGCGGCGCGTACCACAATGTAACCTCCGATAGCTTCCTTAATTTCAACATAAGGGCCGTTGGTGATAACATTGCCGGGCTTTACCACTTTGCCTTCTACGGCCAAACGGTTACCGCTATCGGCTAATTTGTTTTGAGCGGCCAGGCCACCCATCCAATCCTGCCATGGTTTTGAAATTGCCTGTAATTGCGCAGGTGTGAGCTGGGCATCAAAACCGGCATCGCGTCTAAAGATCAATAAGAAATCGTTCATTTTATTAAAGTTTTAATGGTTAAAAACTAATGACGATCCGTCTGACCGAAATTGGACAAACCGGCATCAAATTTTCTATAATTCCATAAAATGAAGGTAACAAAAGAAACCAAAGAGCGGCATTAAAAGCCGGTTCCTTTATACACCTGGGGCCGTGTTAAGCGCCTGCGTAAACGAACAGCCGGCCCGCAGCGAAACGCCCATATAATTATTACCTTTGCGTTTAAATACAAATACCTTGGATAACACCCAATCAAAAAACAAAGAATTTAAATTTGCCGAGGGCGAGTTGCTGCTGGTTAACAAACCTTACCAATGGACCAGCTTTGATGTGGTAGGTAAACTGCGCAACTCTTTTAAACCATTAAAATTAAAAGTTGGCCATGCCGGCACGCTTGATCCGCTGGCTACCGGCCTGCTGATTATCTGCACCGGTAAAATGACCAAGCAGATTGACACCTTTCAGGCTGAAGAAAAAGAATATACCGGCACCCTGGTGCTGGGGGCAACCACACCGTCTTACGACATGGAAACGGCCGTTGACCAAACTTTTGATACAAGCAACCTAACCGGCGATCAGCTGCGTAATGCCTGCAAACAATTTATGGGCGATATACAGCAATACCCGCCGGCACACTCGGCCATTAAAATTGACGGCGAGCGCCTTTATGAAAAGGCACGCAGGGGTGAGGAGGTTGAATTGCGCCTGCGTAATGTAACGATCTCCCGGTTTGAGCTAACCCGTATTGAATTGCCCGAGGTTGATTTCAAGGTTGTTTGCAGTAAGGGTACCTATATTCGTTCGTTAGTTAACGATTTTGGCAAGGCAGTTCATAACGGCGCCTATCTGTCTAAACTTACCCGTACGCGCAGCGGCAATTTTAAATTGGAAGATGCCTGGGAGGTTACGGACCTGGTAAGTGTGATCAGAGCTGAAAGCCAGAAGCCAAAGGTGGAAAGCCTGTAAGTAAACATAAATATAAAAAGCTTGTAGCTTTACAAAGAATGAAGATCTACCATCATATAGATGAATTTAAGCCGGTAAAAAACGCCGTTGTTACTATTGGTACTTTTGATGGTGTACACCTGGGGCACCGCAAAATCATATCGCGGATCAAGGAACTGTCCGACGCGACCGGCGGCGAAACCGCTATCCTTACTTTTTTTCCGCATCCGCGGATGATCCTGCACCCTGAAGATGAAAGTATAAAATTAATAACTACTATTAGTGAAAAAGCAGGTTTATTAGAGCAATTGGGTGTTGATCATTTAATCATAACGCCATTCTCCCGCGATTTTTCCAACCAAAGCCCCGAGGACTATATCCGCGATGTGCTGGTTAACAAAATAGGCACCAAAAAGATTGTGATAGGGTATGACCACCGTTTTGGCAAGGACCGTCGCGGCGGGCTTGCTGATCTGTTACACCTGTCGCCGGTATATGGTTACGAGGTAATTGAGATACCAGAGCAGGATGTTAATGAGGTCGCAGTAAGCTCCACCCGTATACGGGAAGCTTTGCTGGCTGCCGATATTGAACTGGCTAATACCTTTTTAGGTTATCCGTTTTTTATTACAGGAAAGGTTATTCGCGGCGACCAGATAGGCCGGCAGATTGGTTACCCAACCGCCAATATCCAGGTTGAGGAAAAATATAAGCTCATCCCCGCCGATGGTATTTTCGCCGTAAAAGTACAACATGACGGCAGCGAATATCAAGGTATGGCCTATATAGGCAGCCGCCCCACCATAAACGGCATGACACGCAACATTGAGGTTAACCTGTTTGATTTTGACAAAGAGATCTATAACGAAGCTATCCGCATGGAGTTTTATCATTTTGTACGCGGCGACGTTAAGTTTAACGGACTGGATGAGTTGAAAATACAGATAGCGAAAGATAAGGAAGACGTTTTACGGCTGCTTGGTAATTAGTTATCAGCTTAATTTCTTAAACTTTAATTGATAGTTTTGTTATAATTATAAATTAAGGCATTGTCATTGCAACCCCTGCCAGTGACTAATGACACATCTGCCAATGACAAAACTCAATATAGATAAATCCGAAAGTGACTTCCTGGGCAGCACCATTACCCATTGGGAAAAGGAGGGGCTGATACCTAAAGAACAAGCGGAAAAACTACGCGACTCTTACGAAGTGAAGGGCTTCGACTGGATGCGGCTGGCCAAGTATTCGTTTTGGGTGGCGCTGATCTGCGGCGGGGCATCATTCGCGTTTTTAATTGTTAATGATGTGGTGGTTAACTGGTTGAAGCAATTGTACTATACACCCGATATTATCATCAGCATAGTCTCGGCCGTACTGGCGGCATTCCTGTTTTACTGGGGCCGGCGCCGCGAGCGTCTTTATCCCGAAAAGATCTTCAGTAACGAAGCCGTGGTATTTACCGGCATACTGTTTACGGCCTGCTGCATAGCTTATTTAGGCAAGGCGCTTGACAGGGGCTCCGGCCATTATTCATTACTCTTTTTGCTATCAGTTTTTGTTTACGGATTTTTAGGCTGGCGGATGAACTCGCGGCTAATCTGGCTGTTTGCACTAATATCGCTGGGTAGCTGGTTTGGTACCGAAACTGGTTTCCAAACCCATTGGACGGATTATTTCCTGGGGATGAATTACCCACTGCGCTTTGTGCTGTTTGGCCTGGTACTGGTTAGCGCCTGTGCGTTGTTGCGCAACCGTAAATGGTTTGCGTATTTTTGGGAGCATACTTATGTGGTGGGCCTGTTGTACCTGTTTATGTCGTTATGGTTGCTGAGCATATTTGGTAACTATGGCAACCTGGACAAGTGGTACCAGATTAAACAGATCAGTTTGTTTTACTGGGGGATCATATCCATGGCAGTGGCGGGCGCTTTCTTGCTTTTCGGCCTAAAAAACAAGGACGACATCTCGCGCGAGTTTGGCATCACCTTTTTAATCATTTTCATCTACACCAAATACTTTGAATATTTTTGGGACCATACCAATAAAACGGTGTTCTTTGCCATCCTTGCCGCATCGTTTTGGCTGATAGGGCGTAAGGCCGAAATGATCTGGAATTTAAAGAGTAAAAAACATCAGGCATTAGATGAAACTTGCCAGACCCAAAGTTGAGTAAACTAAACCCGGTTGTCAAAACAATCATTAAGTTTTTACTTCTGTAGCTTGCTTAGGCCTCACCGCTAAATAGATCCTTTTCACCACATGGTATCCGGCGAAGCCGAAAAATAAAATAGCAATTGATGTATTGATAACCTTGGTACTTAGCGCAAATTTACTTTGGATATACTGCGCAAACCGGGCATATAAAAACAAGCATAAGAACGCTCCGCCAGCCGAGCCGATGCTAAAGATCACCAGGGCCGCATTGCCGTCAAGGATCCATTCATGGGTGATCAGGTAAGTGCCGCAGATCATCCAAAAAGGCAGTTGCATAGGGTTTACAAATCCCAGGATGATACCGTATTTTATACTGGCGTGTTCGCTGTATTTGGTTTCGGGCGGCTTTTTGCGGTGAAGCCAGGTTGCTACACCCAGTACCAGGAACAGGATAGCCATTACCCAATCGATCACCACATCTAAATGCACCTGTTCAGACAGCCATTTGGCAGCGTGCATGATCAGGAAGGTAAAGAAAAACTCGACGCAAGAAAAAGCTATGATAAATTGCATGGCCTGTTTAAAGCCACGATTAATGGTGATCCGTATCAGGGTAAGATTGATGTTTCCGGGGGGGATGTATCCTATAAAATTAGCTATGAGCCCCAAAAAGAATGTTAGAAATATCATTGGCTCCAAAGATAAGTTTTAGCGGTGCAAATATGCAAGTATGCGGATGTGCAGATAGTATTATTAAATTATTAAATCAAATCCGCACCTTTGCAACATCATGATGAAAGCATTAACGGAAGAACTGGAGGAACGACTAGCTATCATTGTCCATAAACTAAAGTTTGTGGAACAAAAACCTACAGTGGCCTGTATTGTTGGCTTGGGCCCCTTACTGCTTGCAGACACGGGCTTAGCCGAATTGACAGGCCTGGCAGGCGCTACCCTGGTTACTGGCAAAGTTGAAGAGTTGCAACTGCAAAACCCCGGGATCATTATACTTATGCCGCAGGGAAATACCGTTGAGCAAACGATGAAGGATATTGATAAGGTATTGCAACTACCCGGGTTTGCAGAGCTCAGCGCAGTTAAAAGCAATCGTTTCTACATTGCCGATGGTACACTGTCGCCCAACGCGTCGCCTGAAAGCCTTGTAGATGCTGTTGAACTCTTCGCCGAGATCATCAACCCAAAACAATTTATTTTTGGATATGAAGGTAACGGCTGGATAAAGTTTAGTCTGTAAAAGGCGACGAAAACAACTTGGATTTCGGCGGTTTACTCCGATAACCTGATGATAAATAATAGTTTTCCACAGTCACAATAACAGTATATATCCTGCGTTTGCTTTTCAGTATTCAACCCAGCAATAAGAGCGTTCTGCCTAAGAGCGCTCTTATTGCTAACCATCAAAACCTTAAGTTAAAACCGGCGTAGTAATTACGCAGCGGCGATGGGTTATAAAAGCGATTACCAACCGCATCCAGGTCAGCACCCAGATTATAGTATTCATTTAGCAGGTTATCAACGCCGGCAAATACTTCCACGCGCGATTTATTGCTTAACGGGTGCTGCCAGCCTGCCTTTGCCTGTATTAAGTTATATTTAGGCGCGTAAAAAGTATTGGCCTCATTAAGCGGGATGCGCGCCGTTGAATTATACTGCACATACACGTATAAAGATTGCGGGAACTTAACCTGCACACTGGCAACGCTCACATTACGCGGGACGCCCGTTAACTCATTACCCGCATAGCCTTTGGTGGCGTCGTGATAGTCGCCAAAAGTAAACTTACTGATCGTTAATGATTCGCTAAATTGTAGTCCCCTTATAAAGCCGTTTTCCGTTGGTTTAATCAGCCAATCGGTAAAGTAAAGCTCCAGGCCGGGTTGTTTAATATCGCCCGAGTTGGTATAGTATTCGGTCGACGCTGGTGTAAGCCTGCGTACTATGGCATTGTTTAAATGATAGTAGAAAGCAGATACGTCCAGCAACAGGGTTTCATCACTGTTACGCAGGCGAAAACCCGTTTCGTAATTCCAGCCGTATTGCGCGCTTAATGAGGTATTAATAATATTGTTTGACGGACGGATCTCGGCCGAGGTTGGAGTGGAATAGCCCCGGCTGGCTGATGCGCGCCAAACAAAGTTATTGGTAAGCTGATAAGACAGCGCCAGCCTCGGCATCACCTGCGGCGCGAATGTTTGTTTGGTAAATGCAGTTTGCGCGCGCGGGTACACGTTCTTAAAATCATAACCATAAAAGTTTAAGCTGGCAGCAGCCTCTACATGCAGGCGGTTGCTTATTGTTTCTTTGTAGCGTGCAAAAAAGAAGTGCTGGCCGGTATTAACCTTATCAAGGCTTTGGGCGGTATCACGCACGCCCGAACGATTGCCGTAGTCGTTGTTGTCGGCATTGGTTTGTGCCCATTCCATGCCAACGTTGGCTTTCCAGTTAAAGTCGGGTTTTTGTGTGCCGGTAAATTCAAAATAAGTGCGCATGCCGTAAGTGCGTTCATAACGCTGCTCGTAATTAGTAATAAACGGATTGGTGAAATTTACATAAGCGCCATACACCGCAAATATATTGCGGATGTTGCTGGTGATATGCCATTCGTTCACTGCCCCGCCATAGGTCATTTTATTGGTGATGCCGGCATGTTGCGCAATTGAGCCGGGGAAAGCCGGGGTTGACGGCCTTGCCGCCGTGGGGTCGGCAGCAACCTGTGCCAAAGTTAAACCGCCGGGTGTTTCATAGTTCAGGTCAGAATAAAAGCCCAGTATCTTTAAAGAATTATAGCCGCCATACGTTAGCTTATCACTGGCTTGAAAATAATGGCGGTACATGTCGCTATGTACCCGGTACCCATGATAGGTTTGGTAAGACTGATTAAAATTAAACTGGTTGTTTTTACTGACATTTTGCAGGCCCACGTTTTCATGTACTGACCCGTATGATCCGCCGGATAAACCAGCTGTCACAAAGCTGGTATTATCATACCGGTTAACCGGGCTTATTAAAACCACGCCGCCTGAGTTTGCACCGAATAAACTGCCATCCGGCCCCTTTAAAACCTCGAGGCCCTGTACGCTGTTAAAATCTAAACTGTTTAAATAGGTATTGCCGCCGGCATCGGTAAGCGGTAATTCGTCATAATAAATTTTAACGTCACGGATCCCGAAGGGCGACCGCAACAGGCTGCCTCTTATCGACAAGCGATAACTGCCCGGCGACCGTTCTTCCATACGTACGCCGGGTACTGTATTTGCCGCTGATACCAGCGAATTATCGGGCTGTAGTTTTAACTGCGCCGGTGTTATCAGGCTAACAGACGCCGGTACGCTTAGCATCGGCTGATCTGAAAGATAGCCCTTTACGGTTACCGTATGTAAACCGGTAGTATCAGTTTTTAATTTATTAGGATGGTTTTGTGCACCGGCAGTTGTGCCGGCCGCCAGGATCGATAGTGCAGCAAGGGTAGTTTTAAACACGGTATCTGTTATTAGGTTAAGGCAAAAATAACCCTTTGGTTAGATAAAAGGGCTGCTTTTGATTGTAAGATATTGGCTACGTAAACCATATAATGCCGGCCGCTGTGGCAAATAATTCTCCCTCACTTAAACAGGGGTTATTATTCAGACCAATGATAAATTGCATTTTTTGCGGGCATATTACATTTATAGCAGGTACATTTAGTCATGGATCATCATGAACACCACCTGAAAAGCTCTGACACCATCCGCGATATCGTTATCGGGATGTCTGACGGTTTAACTGTTCCGTTTGCTTTGGCAGCGGGGCTTAGCGGGGCCGTAAATTCGTCGGGTATTGTTATTACCGCGGGTATTGCAGAGATTGTTGCCGGCTCTATCGCGATGGGCCTGGGTGGTTTCCTGGCCGGCAGAACAGAAGCCGAGCATTATGCTGCCGAACTGCAACGTGAGTACGATGAAGTGGAGCGCGTTCCCGAACAGGAGAAAGCCGAGGTAAAAGAAGTGTTTGCAAGTTTTGGACTGTCGGACGAATTGCAAACACAGGTTGCTGATGAAATGGCAAAGGATAAGGACAAATGGGTTGATTTTATGATGCGCTATGAACTGGGCCTTGAAAAACCTTTGGCAAATCGTGCCACGCAAAGTGCAATCACTATTGGTTTATCTTATATCGTTGGGGGTATCATCCCTTTATCTCCTTATTTTTTTGAGTCAAATTCGCAAACTGCTTTAATTTACTCGTGCGGTATAACCATGGTTTGCCTGTTTGTTTTTGGCTATTTTAAAAGTAAAGTAACCGGGCAACCTCCTACATCGGGAGCCTTTAAGGTTTTAATTATCGGGGCTTTGGCTGCAGCCGCGGCGTTCGGCATGGCGAAATTAATAACGGGATAATACTACATTTTACCAAATCTGTAATTTATTCCAACTTGATAAGTTGTTAAAGTTATGGAAGAGTTTACTTCAGTATTTAATACAGTCGACGGAGAATAACCGGCATAAATGTCAAATTTACTGTTTATAATACACCCAATTTTTGTGGTCACCGTATAAAATGCTGATTTGACACTTGGAAAAGTATCAGGATAGGTGACTGTAGTATTGCCTGGTTGAAAATAGGTGACATTGGCCTCTTTGTTTTGATATAAGCTCAGGTTAATAGCTACGCCGGCATCTAAATAGAGCCTGGTCCTATCGGTATTATATATATTGCACACTATTTGCGGATTTAGCGTGGCTATATAATGATTAAACTTTACTGTCTTTGTAAACGGGGTAGTTGCTTTTCCGTCATAGCTTAAACTTACTTTGTCCGTAGTGAAAAATAACTCGGTTCGTAAGATCCACCGCCCGATATTTTTATTTAAATATAGATCCACACCCAGATTTATTTTAGGAGAAATGGCTTTGGACGAACTGGTCTGGGGGCCAGTTGAGTTATCGCTAACGCCGTTATAATTAATTGTTGAGCTAACTATACCTATGCCACCAAAAAATTGTACCCCTTCCTTATCTGTAGTTGAAGGATATGATTTGCCGTCAGAGCCATTTATTTTAGAGACAATCTTTTCTAATTCTTTTGAAGTGTAGTTTGCGCCATTTATGTCTTCTAATATTGTTGTATTTCCGGGTTGGTATATTGCAGCCAGCCTTTGCAGTTGACGTTTATAACTATCAACATTAACTACCTGAGACGACTGTTGCGGATCAAGATAAATGTGGCGGATAAGTTCAGTGGGCTGATTGTTTTTTTCGGCGATAAAAAACCGTTCTTTGATATCGTCGTGGTAAGAATATAAAGATATATTTCCGCCGATATGAATTGTTTTCAAGAATACAGTATCCGTAATACGCGTGGTGTCAACACCTGTGGATAATAAAGAAAGAAGGATGTTGTCCTGACTTATCGGTAAAATAGAGCGAGTATAATATTCAAATCCTTTAATACCAAATGCAAGTGTATTGGCCGGGGTGTATAACGCTATATGGTTTAAATTGGTGCTTCTGAAGTTAATTGCTTTTGGTGTTCTTGACCATTCTCTGTAATCAATGGCCCCTTGCAAAGTATCACCTTTTAAGGTAACTATATATCCGGGTTTAAAATTGCTTTGTGCTTTTAAAAATACAGGGCATAAAATGGCCGCTAAGGTCATTATGTAGATATTCTTCATTTGTGATGGTTTAGAAAATTAAATCAAAGACAATTATAGCAATTAAAACTTAATAAACTTTTCAATCTGCTCATTAGTAAACTGCAGTGTGTCTTCTTTATACAGATCACCGTACTCGTTAAATTCTGTTTTGATATTGGCGATATGTAATTTTAGCGGCATTGTGTTTAAATGTACATAATGGCAAACGCCGGTAAAATGGTCGATGCCGCGTATGTTGCCGTATTTGCCCGATGATATTCCCACAAGTGCGGCCTTTTTCTCATAAAAACTGTCAGGGAAGGAGCAGGCGTCGATAAAAACTTTTAGTGCGCCCGGGAAGCTGCCATTATACTCGGGGATGATAAATATAAACTTATCGGTAGCGGTAACAATGTCCTGGATTACCTGAAACGCAGCGCTGCGTTTGCCATAAAGATCGGTTTCTAATATGTTCGGCGGCAGTTGCGCCAACGATAATATACCTGCTTCCACACCCTTTTCAAGCAGTTTTTTTTGATAATAACGGGCCACTTTAAGTGTTGAGCTCCCTGGCCGGTTGGTAGCTGATATAATAGTAATCATAGTAGTTGTTGAATTACTGAGTTATGGAATTAGCTGGTTAATCGTCATCAATCAATAATCATTAATTCAATCACCACTCCTTAAATTGTTTGTAAATTGGCTAAAACTGTGGATTTCTCCGTTATTTAAATATATATCTTAGCGGTTGGTAAAAAGTTTCCCGAAGGTAGAAATTTAAATTTCTATTTTTCGTTGTTATAAACACTGTTTTAAAATTTTGGAGATATAGAATGAGTAAAATTATTGCTTTAGCCAATCAAAAGGGCGGTGTGGGCAAAACCACATCATCCATCAATCTGGCTGCAAGTTTAGCCGTATTAGAGTATAGAACATTATTAGTTGACGCAGATCCGCAGGCTAACGCCACCTCAGGCATTGGTTTTGATCCGCGCAATGTAAAAAACAGTATTTATGAGTGTATCATCAACGAAGTTGATCCGCATGATGCTATTATTAAAACCGACACGCCAAACCTGGACCTGCTGCCGGCTCACATAGACCTGGTGGGTGCCGAAATTGAGATGATAAACCTCGAGAACCGCGAGTATAAAATGCAGGAGGTTTTTAACAAGATCCGTGATGAATATGATTTTATAATAATTGATTGTTCTCCGTCACTGGGCTTAATTACCATTAACGCTTTAACTGCTGCCGACTCTGTGATCATTCCCGTACAATGCGAGTATTTTGCGTTGGAAGGGCTGGGTAAACTGTTAAACACAGTTAAAATTGTACAAAACCGTTTAAACCCGCAATTAGAGATCGAGGGTATATTGTTAACCATGTATGATGTAAGGTTGCGCCTTTCAAACCAGGTGGTTGAAGAAGTTAGAAATCATTTTGAAGATATGGTATTTGATACCATTATACAGCGTAATACACGTTTAAGCGAAGCGCCAAGCTTTGGCGTATCCGTAATTATGCATGACGCCACTTGTAAAGGGGCTATAAATTACCTTAACCTGGCCCGTGAAGTGATCCGCAAAAATGGCTTGTTAAAAGATGAATTAAAAGCAACAACAGAAACAGTATAAAATGAGCGCAGAGAAAAGGAATGCTTTAGGCAAGGGATTAAGCGCACTGTTGAATGATTCTGAAGATGTACTTCCCTATAAAAAATCAAGTACTGCTAATAACAGCACGGGTTCAAACGGCGAGGTTAGTAACCTGGGTTCGGTAAACGATATAAGGCTATCGGAAATTGAGGTAAACCCGTTTCAGCCCCGTACTGATTTTGATGAGCAGGCTCTGGCAGATTTAGCAGCCTCCATCAAGTTACAGGGACTGATACAGCCGATAACCGTACGCCGCGTCAGTGCGCACCAGTTTCAGTTGATATCCGGCGAGCGCCGCCTGCGGGCCTCAAAAATAGCAGGCTTAACACATATACCGGCTTACGTACGCACCGCCAACGACCAGCAGATGCTGGAAATGGCGCTGATTGAAAATATCCAGCGCGAAAATTTAAATGCTATCGAGGTAGCCTTAAGCTTTCAACGGATGCTGGATGAGTGCAACCTTAAACAGGAAGAACTGGGCGAGCGCGTAAGCAAGAACCGATCAACTGTAACTAATTATTTAAGGTTGCTAAAACTGCCGCCAACTATTCAGGCATCCATACGTGATGGCGAGATGAGTATGGGCCATGCACGTGCTTTAGTAACGGTTGAGGACCCCGCACAACAATTATATCTGCACAAACATATTATTCAACAAGGTTTATCCGTTCGTAAGGTGGAAGAGATGGTTCGCGACCTTCAAAAATCGCGGCCCAAAAAGGAAGGCAAGCAGCCCGAGCCGGTATCGTTTCAGTTGCAAAAGATACAGGACGACCTGGCATCAAAGTTTAGCACACAGGTTAAACTTAAGGTAGGCAGCCAGGGTAAGGGTATAATTGAAATTCCTTTTTTATCAGAAGATGATCTTGCCCGCATCCTTGAAATGTTGGATTGGTAAAAAATGCAGAGATATATATTAATAATTGGTTTATTAACCGGGTTCGTTTTTTCGGCTATGGCGCAGGCACCCGTATTGCGTGTTAAAACCAAAGCGGATAGCATACAGGAAAAACGCGATTCACTTAAATCTAAGCCATTTGCCCCCAAAGCAAGTACAGAAAAAGTTTACCATCCGGATAGTACCCACAGCCCTTCAACAGCCTGGCACCGGTCTGTATTTGTACCGGGCCTGGGGCAGGTATATAATCGTAAGTACTGGAAGGTGCCGATTATCTATACCGGGTTGACTTTGCTGGTTGTTATGTACCGGTTTAATGAACAGGCTTATACAGAGGATTTGGCTATAGCCAGGTACCGTGCTAAGGGGACACAGCCGAGTCCCGGTGATAAGTATTATCAATTGTATGTAAACTACACCGGTTACCCCGACAACGCTATCAATGATGCTGTTAGAGGCTATGCGCGTTACCGCGATTTAAGCGTGCTGCTTTTTGCTGCGGCCTGGGGCATACAAACTATTGACGCCTACGTTGATGCTAAGTTTATGCATTCATACTCCATGGATAATAACTTCAGCGTAAAGGTGGTACCCACCGTGATCAATCAGCCTGCCCAGAGTTTTGCCAGTGCATTTATTCCGGGTTTAAAAGTTACCTTTACACTTCGATAAAGCGGGTTATATTTGTGTCCGCCAATAAAAATTAAAGCATGAAGATCGCATTATTAGGTTACGGTAAAATGGGCAAGATCATTGAAAAGATAGCCATTGACCGTAAACATGAAATTGTATTAAAAATCGACTACGATAACCAGCATGAGCTTACCGCCGAAAATCTGCAAAAGGCCGATGTAGCGATTGAGTTTAGTACCCCGGCAACAGTATTGGGTAATATCAACCAGTGTTTTAAAGCAGGTGTACCCATTGTGGTAGGCACCACCGGCTGGTATGAGCAATTAAATGAAATAAAAGAGCGTTACCAGGCAAGTGATAACGCATTTATCTATGGCACTAATTTTAGTGTGGGCGTAAATATATTTTTCCATATTAATAAGGTATTGGCCCGCATGATGAACAAGCATCCTTATTATGAGGTGCAGGTTGAAGAGATACATCATACACAAAAATTGGATTCGCCCAGTGGTACCGCTATTACCATCGCCGAAGGCATCATTGAAAACCTGGATACCAAAAGGGAATGGGTAAATGTTTTAACCGATATAAACAACCCGGTTGATGACAATGCCAAAGCCGGAGATGTGCTGATAGAATCTTATCGCATAGACAGCGTACCCGGTACGCATACCGTTATTTATGACTCGGAAGTTGACACGATTGAGATTAAACATACCGCGCATAATCGTAACGGCTTCGCACTTGGCGCTGTATTGGCTGCTGAATGGATACCCGACAAAAAAGGATTTTTTTCGGTATCGGATATGTTTGATTTATCTTAAATAATAGATACTTTACCTCCATATTAAAAAGATAATGAACTGGAAATTCTGGAATAAGAACAAAACAAAGACTAAAGCAAAAAAGAAAACCAAAACCCGCGAGTGGGTTGACGCTATCGTATTTGCTGTAATAGCGGCTACGCTGATAAGGACCTTTTTTATTGAGGCTTATACCATACCTACGCCATCAATGGAGAGATCATTGCTGGTTGGCGATTTCTTATTTGTAAGTAAATTAAACTATGGCCCGCGTACGCCGATGACACCGATCTCTTTTCCGTTTGCGCACCACACCATGCCGCTTATTAATACCAAAGCTTATTGGGACGGGTTAGAGTTGAGTTACCACCGCTTGCCCGGTTTCAGCGAAGTTAAAAAAGGTGACGTTGTTGTATTTAACTACCCGATGGATGCAGATTCGCCGTATTACCGCCCGGTTGATAAGCGCGAAAACTATATTAAACGTTGCCAGGGCACTCCGGGCGATACGCTGAAAGTTGTAAATGCGCAGGTTTTTATCAATGGGAAAGCAGCAAACAATCCACCCGAAGGACAAATAGATTACAGAGTTTTAACCAATGGCATGGATCTTAATCCGCAAATTATGCAGGATTTGCATGTTTCTATGTATGATGGGGCCGCCTATCCTACAATGACGACTAGTGCCTACCATACATTAAAAGGATATTCAAATATTAAATCTATTACGCCAAATATCAGGCCGGCAGGTGAGACTGAACAGGTTTACCCAACTAACCCCAATCATCCGGTGGGCCCGCCCAACCTGATGTTGGCCGGTAAACAGCACGACTATAAATGGAACGTTGATAACTACGGGCCTATCATCATCCCTAAAAAAGGATGGACCGTAAAATTGGATAGCGTTACTTATCCTATATATGAACGTTGTATCAGCGTATATGAAAACAACAAATTACAAGTTGTTGGAAATGATATTTTAATAAACGGTAAGAAAACCGACAGTTATACCTTTAAAATGAATTATTACTGGATGATGGGCGATAACCGCCATGACTCTGACGATTCACGCTACTGGGGATTTGTGCCCGAAGACCATATTGTTGGTAAGGCGTTGTTTGTATGGATGAGTATTGATGATGACGCTTCTTTCTTTAGTAAAATAAGATGGAGCAGGTTATTTAAGATTATTCATTAAACCCCCTTCGCCCCCTAAAGGGGGAACTTAAAAGCATAAATAAAAAGCGCCTTGATCATTCATCAAGGCGCTTTTTGTTTATATCAACGTTTAATTTATTGTTCAAAAGTACCCCTTTAGGGGGCGGAGGGGGTTAGCGGAGCGACTTTCATCTTCTCTGCCAGTTCATTCAAATCCTTAACCACCGCGTCAACTACCGGGATGCCGTTTTTGCGGCGATCAAGCTCGGCCTGATATTCAGGTTCCCCGGGGATAATTACTTTTTCATCAGGATTAATGGCCGATGCCGATTTAAAGCGGGATACCCAATTGTCCAGGTGGTCCTTAAACTCATTAACCGGGCGAAACCCATCCACGCGCATGGCGCCTAAAAAGTGACCAATACCCGAGCCAACCGGATCAGCAGGCGGCTCTAAAAAAGATACAAACGGCGGCACCCACGGGCCATAATTGGCGCCCGATAATACAGCCGATAAAATATCGACCGTAGCACCCAATCCAAAACCTTTATGGCTGCCGTGATCGCGGTCGCTGCCCAGCGGTAATAACGAGCCGCCGCTTTTTAAAGCGTGCGGATCTGTAGTATAATTTCCCTGTTGGTCCTGGATCCAGCCTTCAGGCACTTGTTTGCCTGAGCGCTGGGCTATTTCCAGTTTACCATTTGCCGCTGCTGACGTAGCCATATCAACAATAACAGGCGGATATTTACCTGCCGGGAAAGCATAGCACATGGGATTGGTGCCCAGCATACGTTCGTTTGAGAAAGTTGGGGCAACCAATGGGCTCGCATTGGTCATGGCAAAGCCGATCATATCTTTTTGCACCGCCATTAGCGCGTGGTATCCCGCAATGCCAAAATGATTGGAGTTGCGGACAGCAACCCAGCCTGAGCCGTATAGTTCTGCTTTTTTAATGGCTACCTGCATCGCAAACGGGGCGACCACTAAACCCAGACCTGCGTCGCCATCAATAGTGGCCGTGGTGGGGGTTTCGTGCACTATCTGTATGTTGGGTGTGGGATTGATGCGCTGCTTCTCCCATAAACGGATATAGCCCGTTAAGCGCGCTACACCATGCGAGTCAATGCCGCGCAGATCAGACAGTAACAAAACATCAGCCGCCAAAACGGCGTGTTCATTGCTGCAACCCATTGCCAGGAAAATATTTTGGGTGAACGTTCTTAAGGTAGATTCGGTAACGAGCATGTGCAAAGATATAAAAAGAGAAAATGACGTGAAGGCGCAACAAATTGCGTCTCTAGATTTTGGTTAATTTTCCGTCAATACCGCAAACTCAAAATCCAGCGGCTCAAAATTTCGGATCAGCTCGTCAATAAAACTTTGTCCCCACTTTACATAAAGCAGGCCGAAATTTTCATTACGCTCCTGCAGGCTGTCTTTAGGAAAGAGCTCGGCTTTGATCTGATCAATTTGTTCAAGACGGGTATGGTAGTTGTGTTTTTCGGCTTTAACCAGTTTCTTTTCCAGGTTATCTATAGCCTTTTTAAGGCGCGCCTGCACGGCTTCAGTTGATGGGCCAAGGGTTGGGTCAATCCTGGTTGCACGTTGTTTTATAGTCTCAAAAATGCCGGTTAGTGCCGCCCACTCGGTTTGCAGCGAGAGGTTATGCTCACTGTGCTTTTTCATCCAGTAGTTTTTCAGGCTATCGGCAGGCTTAAACAAATCTGCCGGCGAAAGCTCCATCCGCTTGATTTTTACAGCGGATTCTTTGCGCACCACCAGGCCCGAGTTACGCAGGATCAGTATCGGGAAGTCGACTTTATAATGATCAAAGTTTGATTTCAGCTCCAGCCAGTAAACGATCTCGGCACCGCCGCCTATATAAGCAATGTTCGGCAGAATGCATTCCTGGTATAAGGGGCGCATAACTACGTTAGGGCTAAACTTTTGGGGATGTTTTTTTATTTCCTGCCTTAGTTGCTCTTCGGTAAAGGAGATGTCGGTATTCAATACTTTATAGCGGCCTTCCTCAAAAACCAAACGTTCGCGCAGGCTGCCTTTCATGTAAAAGAAATTGATCTCGCGCGGGTTAACCTGGATATGTACACCTAAGTTGTGTAGCTTTTCGTTAGTAGCCGTGATGTTTTTAAAGCTGTTTTGTTCAATAATATCCTGTTCGATAATAGGAGCGAACTGCTGTTTCAAACGCTGATTATCAGCATCAATGATAACCAGGCCATATCGGCCAAACAAGGCATTTACCATGTAACGGGTAGCATCGGCCAGCCTGTCAAACCGTGTGTATGCAGTTTCAACTATCGCGGCCAATTCTGGCGCGTGATCTGCCATACCCAGCACACCTTTGTATTGGTTAAGTGCCTGGCGTATGGTTTCCGGGTGTATGCGCCCGGTTGCCCCAGATGACTCCAGCCACCAGTGCACTTTTTTACCGCCAATAGTGGTATAGCTTATCTCAGCAAAGTCGTGATCCTCTGACGCCATCCAGTAAACCGGCACAAAATTTTTATCCGGGAACTGCGCTTTTAGCTGTTGCGTAAGCTTTATGGCGGTAGCTATTTTGTAGATAAAATATAACGGGCCGGCAAATATGTTCAACTGATGCCCGGTGGTAATGGTATAAGTATTTGCTTCTTTTAAGCTGTTAATATTTTGCTGTACAGGTTGGGGAATCGAAAACCCGGGATCCCAGATGCGGGCATATTGTTCAATAAGCTGGTATTGGTCAGTTAAGGTAGTTGCCAATAGTTCCCGGTCGGCAGTTACTTTTTTGTTTTTAAGCAGATCGGCAAAGCCGTTAAGGGTGGGGCGGTGGCTGTAAAACTCTCTTAATTCCGGCTTATCTTCCAGGTAATCAATTACTGTTGGGGAGAAGAACCCCGTTTCTTTATAGCTTATACAGGCAACGTCCATGTTTGATTTCGGATTTCGGATGTTCGATTTCGAATAAAGTTCGGGATCAATACTCAGATCTTTTTTAAAACTGAAATCGAATTTAGACTTTAATATTATAAAATAACAATCTACCTGTTAAAAGGCGCTTATTTTACAATATGTCCATAAAGGTCAAAATCTTCAGCAGTGTCGATCTTTACGTTTACAAAGCTTCCAACGGTGGCATAGTCAACGGTGGCATCAATTAACACCTCGTTATCAACCTCGGGCGAATCGTATTCAGTACGGCCAACAAAAAAGTCCCCGTCTTTTTTATCGATCAGCACTTTATAGGTATTGCCAATCCTTTCCTGGTTCTTCTCAAAAGAAATTTCCTGTTGGATTTCCATGATCGCATCGGCACGCGCTTGCTTTACCTCTTCAGGCACATCGTCCACCAAAGCGTGAGCAGCTGTTTTTTCTTCGTGAGAGTAAGTGAAGCAGCCCAGGCGGTCAAATTTGGTATCTTCAACCCAGCGTTGCATTTCTTCAAAATCCTGTTCGGTTTCGCCGGGATAGCCTGTAATCAGCGTGGTGCGCATAGCGATGCCCGGTACTTTATCACGGATCTGGTTTACCACGTCAATAGTTTTTTGTTTGGTGATACCACGACGCATTGATCTTAACATATTATCGCTGATGTGCTGCAGTGGCATATCCATGTATTTACAGATATTATCGCGCTCATTCATCACATCCAAAACCTCCATCGGGAAGCCCGAAGGATAGGCATATTGCAACCTGATCCATTCAATTCCGTTGACGTCAGAGATACGGCGGAGCAACTCATCTAAATTACGTTTGCCATAAAGGTCGAGGCCGTAATAGGTCAAATCCTGGGCAATAAGTATCAGTTCTTTTGTTCCACTTTTGGCTAATTTTTCTGCTGCTTTAACCAAGTCCTCCATAGGGGTACTCAAGTGTTTGCCACGCATTAAAGGTATCGCGCAAAACGAGCAGGGGCGGTTGCAACCCTCGGCAATCTTAAAATAGGCAAAGTGCGATGGGGTAGTTAGCAGGCGCTCGCCAATTAATTCGTGCTTATAATTAGCACCTATCGAGGTTAGCAGGTTTTGCAGATCGTTAGTGCCAAAGTAAGCATCAACATTAGTGATCTCGGCTTCCAGTTCAGGCTTGTAGCGTTCGCTCAGGCAACCGGTAACAATTACCTTCCCAACTTTACCCTGATCTTTAAGCTCGCTATATTGTAAAATGGTATCAATAGATTCCTGTTTGGCATTGTCAATAAAGCCGCAGGTGTTAATAACAATAATATCGTCCTTGCCCACTTTGTCCGACTCGTGCACAACATCAAATAGATTGCCCTTCAACTGACCCATCAGGATCTCTGAATCGTAAGTGTTTTTTGAACAACCTAAGGTTACCACGTTTACGCGTGGTTTTTTGATTAGTATCGGCTTGCTTATTTCTTTCGTCCTCATGTATCTTTTTCACTTATTGTCATTTCGAAACGAGAAACGAGTGAGAAATCTTATACGAGCGAAAGTATGGTGTATAAGATCCTTCGCTATCGCTCAGGATGACAAACTAATTTAGTCTTTAAACAGGCTGTCCACAAAAGCTTTTCGATCAAACAACTGTAAATGATCCATGCCTTCGCCAACGCCTATATATTTTACCGGTATTTTAAACTGGTCTGATATGCCTATAACAACACCGCCTTTGGCCGTGCCGTCTAATTTTGTTAACGCCAGGGCATTAACCGCGGTTGCCTCGGTAAACTGTTTGCATTGCTCAATGGCGTTTTGCCCGGTTGAAGCATCCAACACCAGCAGGATCTCGTGCGGTGCGCCCGGTACTACCTTTTGCATTACATTCTTGATCTTGGTTAGCTCGTTCATTAAGCCAACTTTATTATGCAGGCGGCCCGCAGTATCAATAATAACCACATCATCACCGGCAGCAACTGCCGATTTCAGGGTATCAAAAGCTACCGAAGCGGGATCTGACCCCATTGCTTGCGCTACTACCTTTACCCCGACACGTTCGCCCCAAAGCTTGATCTGGTCAACCGCCGCCGCGCGGAAGGTATCGGCTGCGCCTAATACTACCTGGTTGCCCGCCTGTTTAAGCTTATGCGCCAGTTTGCCAATGGTTGTAGTTTTACCTACGCCGTTAACGCCTACTACCATAATGACATATGGTTTGTGACTGCCGTATTCAAAACTTGAAAAATCGTTGCTGTTATTTTCGGCCAGCAGGTTTTTTATTTCTTCGCGCAGCAAGCCGTTTAAATCGGCAGTACTAACATACTTGTCACGGGCTACACGGGCCTGTATGCGGTCAATGATTTTTAGCGTGGTTTTTACGCCAACGTCTGATGTTACCAGTACTTCTTCCAGTTCATCCAGCACATCATCATCAACGGTTGATTTGCCGGCTATTACTTTGGTGATCTTTGAAAAAAGGTTATCCTTGGTTTTTTCTAAACCAACATCAAGCGCCTCCTGTTCCTGCGGCGTGTTTTCCTTTTTCTTGAAAAAATCAAATAGTCCCATGTGTCTTATATGCAGATGTATGCAAAGGTGCAGATTTATAACCTATTAAATATCTGCCTAACAAAAAAAGCCCTCTCGAGTTAACAAGATGGCTTTAATATTATAGAAGGTTATTCCCGATTATAATTTACCGGCAATAGCGTCTTTAACAAACTCGTTAGCTACTGTTTGCTCTTTAAATGAATAAGCACCTGTTTTAGGAGACTTAGTCATGGTAATAACTTTTGAATAATCCTTGCCTTTACCGGCAACTTTCAGGGTTGCAACTACTTTCTTTGCCATTGTCTTTTAGTGTTATGAGTATTGGGTTTTGAGTTTTGAGTTAATACTCATTACTCATCACTCAAAACTGAGTACTTATTACTTAATTTCTTTATGAACTGTTACTTTACGTAAAACCGGGTTAAATTTTTTCATTTCCAGTCTTTCGGTTGTGTTCTTTTTGTTCTTGGTGGTAATGTAACGAGACATACCCGGCATACCGGTTGCCTTGTGCTCTGTGCACTCTAATATTACCTGAACTCTATTACCTTTCTTAGCCATCTTCTTATGTGTTGAAAGTTGCGGGTTGTAAGTTGTAAGTCGCTTTTAAATCATGCAACTTATAACATACAACATACAACATGTTATATATATCCTTTTTTTACAAACTTGTTGATACAAGCTGTTATCCCGTTTTTGCTGATAGTTTTAACAGCTGATGTAGATACCTTTAAGGTAATCCATTTATCTTCTTCAGGGATATAAAACTTTTTAAGCTTAAGGTTTGGATGAAACCTGCGTTTAGTTTTGCGGTTTGAGTTAGAAACGTTGTTACCAACTATTGACGCCTTTCCTGTTAGATCACAAATTCTTGACATGACAATTATTTTTAAACCCCTTTTATTAAAGAGTTTGCAAATATCGAGATTTAATGTGGAATAGACAACAGTGTTTTTAAAATATTTGAAAAAATATCATACCTTAATAAAAAGGCCTTTCATTACTTAAAATATAATGCAATTAAGATAAAGTGTAATTTTTCATTTACACCTATTTAATAATTCACTATTTTGCGTCTCCGCTAAGAAAAACCACCAGTAAAACCATTTTATACTTAATAACAATGAAAATTGCCTCGTTCGAGCATTACAAAGAAGTTTATAAAGATAGCGTTAACCAACCCGAAGAGTTTTGGGCCGGCGTAGCCGATACTTTCTTATGGAGAAAAAAGTGGGACAAAGTTTTAGAATGGAACTTTAAAGAGCCCAATATTAAATGGTTCCAGGGAGGGAAACTTAATATTACCGAGAACTGCCTTGACCGTCACCTGGATACCATAGGCGATAAAGCGGCCATTATCTGGGAACCTAATGATCCCGGCGAACATCATCGCATTATAACTTATCGTCAGTTGTACGAAAAGGTTTGCCAGTTTGCTAACGTATTAAAAAACAACGGTGCCCAGAAAGGCGACCGCATTTGTATCTATATGCCCATGGTGCCCGAGCTGGCCATCGCTTTATTGGCCTGTGCCAGGATAGGGGCAATCCACTCAGTTGTTTTTGGCGGGTTCTCAGCACAATCAATAGCCGACCGTATACAGGATGCGCAGTGTAATATTGTGATAACGGCTGATGGTGGTTTCAGAGGAGCCAAAGACATTCAGTTAAAAAGTATTATAGACGATGCGCTGGTAACCTGCCCGTCAGTAAAAAAAGTAATTGTATTAACACGCACCCGCACACCGGTGTCAATGATAAAAGGCCGTGATGTTTGGTGGGAGGATGAAATTAAGAAAGTTGAAACCCAGGGAGCAACCGATTACCCTGCCGAAGAAATGGATGCCGAAGATATGCTGTTTATACTATATACTTCAGGCTCGACAGGTAAACCTAAAGGTGTTGTGCATACCTGCGGCGGTTATATGGTTTATACCGGTTTTACTTTTGATACTACGTTTCAATATCAGCCGGAAGAGGTTTATTTCTGTACCGCCGATATCGGCTGGATAACCGGGCATTCTTATATTGTTTACGGCCCGTTGTCGCAAGGGGCCACATCTTTGATGTTTGAAGGGATCCCGACTTATCCGTCCCCCGGCAGGCTATGGGACATTGTTGATAAATTTAAAGTCAATATTATATATACAGCGCCAACAGCTATACGCTCGTTGATGAGTTTTGGTGATGATCCGCTAAAAGCAAAAGATCTGAGTTCGTTAACCAAACTTGGGTCGGTAGGCGAACCTATTAACGAGGAAGCCTGGCATTGGTTCGACGAGAAGATTGGCCACGGCCATTGCCCCCTGGTTGATACCTGGTGGCAAACCGAAAACGGCGGCCACATGATAAGCGCCATAGCCGGTGTTACGCCTTTAAAACCGGGGTATGCAGGTTTGCCCCTGCCCGGCGTGCAACCGGTATTGGTTGACGAGAATGGAAAAGTAATTGAAGGTAATGGTGTAAGCGGTAACTTGTGTATTAAATTCCCATGGCCGGGTATGCTGCGTACAACCTATGGCGACCATGAACGTTGCCGCACCACTTATTTCGCTACCTACCCTGATATGTATTTTACAGGCGACGGCTGTTTGCGCGATGAGGATGGTTATTACCGTATCACCGGCCGGGTTGATGATGTATTAAATGTATCGGGTCACCGCATTGGCACTGCCGAGGTAGAGAACGCCATTAATATGCACAGCAGCGTGGTCGAATCGGCTGTAGTTGGTTACCCGCACGATATAAAAGGGCAGGGCGTGTATGCATTTGTGGTATGCCCCAACAAACATAGCGACGACGAGCTTACCCGCAAAGATATCATGATGACGGTTGCCCGCATTATTGGTGCTATTGCAAAACCGGATAAGATCCAGTTTGTAACCGGCCTGCCAAAAACGCGTTCGGGTAAAATTATGCGCAGGATATTGAGGAAGATAGCCGAAGGCGATACCAGTAATTTAGGCGATACTTCAACACTGCTTGATCCGGCTGTGGTTGAGGATATAAAGGCGGGAGCATTGTAATTCTGCTGTTTCAGGTGTTACAAGCGTTATAGATGTGGCACCTGTTTCCGTAACAGGAACAAGTGTCCCAGGTGTTTCACCTGTAGCTGGGACAGTACACCGCCTAAAACGGTAATTATCCGGCCTGTTATTCTTAACTCTTGCCGTTATGTCGTAATTTCGCGGGATGACAAATTTCAAACCCAATATACTTGTAGTAAATGATGACGGTATTACCGCGCCCGGCATAAAAGTGCTCATTCATATCATGAAAGAGATTGGCCGCGTGGTGGTTGTGGCGCCGGATAGCCCGCAATCAGGCATGGGCCACGCTATTACTATAGGCAAGCCCCTGCGGTTAGATAAGGTTGATATTTACGAAGATGTTGAAATGTACAGTTGCTCGGGCACCCCGGTTGATTGTGTGAAGCTGGCCGTTACCAAGATCTTTAAAGGTAAAAAGCCTGATCTTTGTGTATCAGGTATTAATCACGGATTAAACAATGGCATCAACGTATTATACTCAGGTACTATGTCGGCTGCAGTTGAAGGGGCCATAGAAGGGATACCATCCATAGGGTTTTCGTTAGATGACTATACCTGGCAGGCAAATTTTAGCCATGCCGAAAAATATATAAAGGCGATCGCCCTGCAGGTTTTAGCTAACGGGATGCCTACGGCTACTTTATTAAATGTTAACTTCCCCAATACTGCACATATAAAAGGTATCAGGATCTGCCGCCAGGCAAATGCTAAATGGGCCGAAGATTTTGATGAACGCACGGACCCTTACAAGCGACCTTACTATTGGATAAGCGGCGTTTTCCAGGTAAATGATAAAGGTGAGGATACGGATTCATGGGCCTTGGATAATCAATATGTATCGGTGGTACCTATCCAGTTTGATATGACGGCGCATCATGCCATCCCCGTTTTAAATAGCTGGAAGTTTAACGCTTAAAATCTTTAATTGTATTTTTGGCGCTATGCTGATAGTAATTAAACCTGTGCAATGAAATACTACCTGGTAGCCGGCGAGGCTTCGGGCGATATGCACGGAGCCAATTTAATGAAAGAGCTAAAAAATCTTGACCCGCAGGCGGAGTTCCGTTACTTTGGCGGCGACCTGATGCAAGCGGAGGGCGGCACTTTAGTTAAGCATTATGCCGGGATGGCTTTCATGGGTTTTTTTGAAGTCGCGATAAATCTGCGCACCATATTACAGAACCTGGCTTTTTGTAAGCTGGACATTGCCAACTATCATCCCGATGTTTTGATACTGATTGATTTCCCGGGTTTTAATTTAAAGATAGCAGCCTTCGCTAAGGAAAATAACCTGCCGGTTAACTACTATATATCCCCAAAAGTTTGGGCCTGGAACCAAAAACGGGTACTTAAAATTAAAAAGGTGGTTGATCATTTGTTCTGCATCCTGCCCTTTGAGGTTGAGTTTTACCGGGAGTGGGACATGAAAGTTGACTATGTAGGCAATCCGTTACTTGACGCTGTAGCTGCTTTTACCCCTGATGCAGGTTTTATAGCGAAAAATAAGCTGGGCGGTAAAAAAATTGTGGCCTTACTTCCGGGTAGCCGCCAACAGGAAATTAATTACCTGCTGCCCGACATGATAGCCGTTGCAGATCAATACCCGGAATATCATTTTATCATTGCCGGGGCACCTTCATTTAATACCGATTATTACAGCCAGTATTTAAACGGTCGGTCAATCCCTGTGTTGTTTAATGCTACTTACGATATTTTAAGTAATGCTTATGCTGCCGTAGTGGCATCGGGCACGGCAACTTTAGAGGCCGCGTTATTTAACGTACCACAGATTGTTGTTTATAAAGGCAATCCAATATCTATAACAATTGCACGTTGGGTAGTAAAAATAAAATATATTTCGCTTGTCAATCTTATAGTGAACAGAGGTATTGTAAAAGAACTCATCCAACAGGACTGTACGCCCGCACGTATCGGTACAGAATTAGATCTGATACTCAATAACAACGACTATCGTCAAAACATACTGGCTGATTATGATCTCTTAGACGAGAAAATGGGTTCGCCAGGAGCATCCGCAAAAACAGCCGCCCTCATTATAAAATATGCTACTTAAAAATAAAGCCCGGCAAAATTGCCAGGCTCTATCGTTTTCGTAGGTAGTAGTAGATTTTTATAGGTAGATGTATATATTGATCAGGCAGCTTGTTGTGCGGCTGACTGGTTGTTGCTGGTAAACTGACCTCTTTCTCTGAAAGCTTTTAGGTCTGCCATTAACAGATTTTTCAATTCGTTGTCGTAACGGATAAGTAATTTGCTGGTTGCTGGTTTTTGTAAAGATTTCATAGGTAGATGTCTTTAAAGTCGAATATTTTAATTAGTTAGGCAACTGAAAGCTGCTCGTTTTTAATTGCTTTTAAAAAATTACTTTTTGCTCCTCTTAGCATTTTCAGATCATTCATTATGATCTCTCTTAATTCATTGTCAAAGCTGGCTACCAGTTTGCTTATGGCCGGTTTTTGGTTAATAGTTTTCATAATGTATGTTTTAATAATTTAATGTTCTGTTTTAGTGTCTTTATCTTCAGTTTCATTTAAGTTATCGTGGCGGCGTTTGGCTTCCTTGTATTGTCTTAACAATTGTTCCTTATCGCGCTCGTCGGTAGACTTTGTAGGATCAATGGGGTTTTCCCATTCTTTTTCTTTTGTCCCTTCCGGTTTTTTGTTGTCAACAACCATAATTAATAACTGATAGTTGATAAGTACTATTCCAATTAAATGCCAAAATTTTAAATAGCAGTGAAAAAAGGCGAGACCAGGCCCGGTTTATTTGAAAAATCTATACAAAATACTGAAAACAAGCTATTTGGTTGGTTGTAACAAAAAAGTATTTTATTAAAAAAGTGTATAGAAAAACAGAACAATAATTTTTATTGGAGTACTCAGGACTGTACAACTGTAGCCTTATTCTGTATTTTTTTGCGGTTAAACAGGTGCGCGGCAAAGGCGATTGCTGATACTGCTATACCTAATATGCAGACACCGCTCCATTGGTAAACGTACCAAAGTTGGGTAGCCGCAAACGTTCCAAGCGCACCGCCAATAAAATAGGTGACCATATATATTGTATTAACCCTGTTGCGTGCGCCCGGGTTTGTAGCAAAAATGATGGCCTGGTTTGATATATGGGTAGCCTGTACACCCATATCCATTAAAATAACTCCTATAATAAGGCCCGCTACGCTGTGACCTGAAAATGCAAATACAACAAATGAGATAATTACTAATGCCAAAGTAAAGGTTGACAAATGATACGGGTCCATTTTATCACTTAAACGCCCCATCGCGCCTACGGCTAAAGCGCCAAATGCCCCAACCAAGCCAAACAAACCTGCTATGTCACTGCCAAGATTGAAGTTTTGCTTCAATAAAAAGGTAAGCGTGCTCCAAAACGCGCTGAAACACGCAAAGCATAACGCGCCACGCAACGCAGCAAGCCGCAATTTAGGTTCATCCCTAATTAAATGTACCATAGATAGCATCAGGTTTTTATAGCTGCCTTTATAATCGGGCTCAATCTCAGGCAATAAAAAATATACCAGTGTCCACATGGTTACCATTAGTGCCGCGGCTATATAAAACATGCTTCTCCAGCCAAAATGTGCCGCTACCAGGCCGCTAAAGGTGCGCGACAATAATATCCCAATCAATAATCCGCTCATTACAAAGCCGATTTTTTTGCCCCGTTCAGCAGGGTCGGCCAAATGCGCGGCCATCGGGATGAGTAACTGCGGAATCATGGACGACGCGCCTATAAATAAACTTGCTATTAATAATATATGGATGTTTGGGGCTATAGCCGCCAATAGTAATGATAGTACCACAAATGCAAAATCTATCAGCATCAGCTTTTTGCGCTTAAACATATCGGCAAGCGGAATAAAAAAGAACATGCCTGCAGCATAGCCAATTTGAGTAAGTACCGATACCTGGCCCGCTTTCGCGCTGGTTACGTTAAATGTATGGCTAATTTCAACTAATAACGGTTGGTTATAATACAAATTGGCCACCACCAGGCCTGTTGTAATAGTCATTACCCATAATGTAGTTGAGCTTAAGTGTGGTATTTCTTTTTTTGCGGTAGCGACAGGCATATGCGGCGTAAATGTTTACAAAAATGTAAAAGCATCTTAACATTGATGTTTACAAAAGGTAATATTTTTGTTGGCTGTAATTTGGTAGTAAATTCAAAATAAAATACAAACACTTAAAATGTGTCGAAAAAACGGTATGAAATATTTTTTCTATTGTTAAGGAGTTATTTTTAATCGAAATTACTTAAAAATGGAATAAAAATTCATATTAACTTAACATTGTTGGTATTTTTTGATAGTTTTTAATAATAATAGTAGATTTTTTAGTTATAATATGTTTAAAAAAATAATTTTTAAGTCAAAACACTCATTAATCTGCTGAAAAAATTATATTTTAACTATAATTAACACAATGCTAACATTTTATACGTTAAATTATTAATCTGATAGGCTGACGTATCTATTTTACAAAAAAATTACAAAAAAAAATTTGCACAGTAAAAAAGTTAGTGTTACCTTTACACCATGCAAACGGGATAACATCTCCGGAGCATATTAAAATAGTCTTCTCATAATTTAGGTTTATAATTGGTTTAGTAAAGGCCCCTGCCCATCAGGGGCCTTACTTGTTTCTATACTTTTTTGTTTAGCCTGTTAAATTATAGCATAGTTTTGCCTTCGCAGCTCTCGTTATCCACGCCTATTGTTACTCATTACAGCGTTTGATCCGATATTTAAATATTTTATTACAGTTTTACCTGTAAGGTTAAGTAATACCCCCTGGCATCTGAGGGAATAATGCCTGGGCCGGGATAGCTTTCTGCGCGGCGGGTAAAATAACGCTTGTCTGTTAGGTTGTTGCATGAGCCTTGCAGGGTAAATATTTTATTGAGTTTGTAGCTTGCTGAGAGATCCATCACCGCGTAAGCAGGGATCGGCCCGATGATAGCATTTGCTGCCGGGGTTAAAGCGTTGGTAGCATCGCCAAATTGTTGGCTGGTGTATGCTGCCTGGTAACTGGCTGTAAATTTTTTCTGGCGATACGTTAAGCCAGATTTAAATACGACGTCGGGTGCAAACTCCACCTTTTTACCATCGAATGCATGTCCTTTTGTAACCGTGTATTTTGCATTAATCAGTGCCAAATTACTAAATAACGATAGCCTGGTGTCCGACGTATTATCCGTTATAAAATGCAGCAGTTCCAGCTCTGCAAACGACTCAAGTCCTACATTTCTTGATGCGCCGATATTGGTACGGTATCTGAAGGTATTAAAACTGGCGTCATTTGCCTGGCTGCTGCCAATACGGTTATTATAATGGATCGCAAACAGGCTTAGGTCATAATCAAAGATGTCTGCTATATTTCCTCTGACCCCTAAATCAGCCGAATAGCCTGTTTCATCCTTCAGGTTAGGATCAACTACCAAACCTTTTACACTCGAGTTTAGATCGTTAAAATTAATGGCCCGGTAGTTTTGCGATATATTGCCATAAAACTGTAACGCCTGGCTTTGGTAATAACTTAAGCCCAAGCCGGCAATAAGAAAATGCCGGGTGCTGTTTTTATTGTCAACACTGTCTTTTCTGTAAATAACATTACCTGATTGATCGGTATTAACAATACTAAATGAACCGGCAGCTTTGGTAACGATATTTTCAAATCTTACGCCCGGTATGATGCTTAACTTAGGAGTAATCCGGAAGATGTTTTCGGCAAAAAAAGCCAGGTTATAGTTAGGAAAGTTATAATGCGAGTATCCATTTAGATCGGCAGTTGACGTACCGTAATCAAAATCCGTGCTGGTGCCGGTTGACCCATTATTGCCAAAACCTTGCTGGCGATCTGTATGGCCATGATAATATCTTGCGCCAACTAACAGGTTTTGCAAATTACCGCCAATATTGTAAGTATATAACAACCGGCTTTCATTACCATAATTTTTGTACTTATCCCGGTATAATTTTCGGTCGCCGCCATAGTCAATAGTATTACTGTAATCAATACTGCCTACTGCATCGCGCCCGGCATATAAGCCAAAAAACCGGGAATTGAATTTTAAGTTATCGCTGATCTTATAATCTAATAGCATAGCACCCAGGTTCCAGTTTACTTTAAACCAGTTACGCGTCCGGATAGATTGTCTTGGATCGGTTGCAAATTGGGCATCAGTAAGGCCGCCCGGCTGATGGGCCAGGTACTGCATATAAGTGTACTGGATGGTTATATCTAACTTATTATTGAGGCTATAGGTAATACTTGTATAGGCTGTGTTATCATTGAAGTGCCCGTTTGGCCGCCAGCCGTCACCTTGTTTATGCTGATAATAGGCGTAATAACGCAGCTTTTTTACCGTGCCTCCAATGCTGGTGCTGGTATTAAAAAAGTTCCATGAACCTGCAGTTTCGTTGGCCGTTATTTCAATGGGCTTGCCGGCTGCGCCCTCTCTTAATTTGAAGTTGATGATACCGCCAAATTGTGTACCATATTGCAATGACGATGCACCGCGTAAAATCTCTATGCGGCTGGTTAATTCGGCCGGCGGAGTGTAATAACTTTCCGGGTAACCCAACGCATCCGCGCTGATATCGTAGCCATTTTGACGGGTATTAAAATTAGTTACCCGGTTAGGGTTTAGCCCGCGGCCACCTATCCCTAGTTGTATGCCTGCGCCATCGCTCTCCCAAATGTTTAAGCCGGCTACCTTGGCATAGATCTGCCGGGTGTTGTTGGTTGATTTGTTGGCCGTGATATCATCCAGCACAATAACCTCACTTTTTTTACCGGCGTTGATAGTTGTACCCTCAACAGACTTTAAATGGGTGATACCAAATGTTTTTTGTTTGACAGAATTTACATCAACCGTTTTTAGCTGTTGCATATCTTCGGCCAAAATTATGTTGACAGTTAAATCATGCGCTACTTTAAAAGTACGGCTGGCGGTTTTATAACCCACAGCGGTTGTTACCAGATCGTAATTACCCGCCGTAACCGTTAATATGAAATTTCCGGTGCTATCGCATCGGGTTGAGTAACCGGTATTTTTTAATGAAACACCGGCATTGGAAACGGCGTTACCCGAAATGTCTTTAACCGTACCGGTTATTGAAAAAGTTTGTGCCGACAACGTCAGCCCGCTAAATAAGAATAATAATATATATAAGTATTTCATTTGCTGGTTGTGCTAAATGGACGGATCCATTTTTTATGGCCGAAACCCTCTTGCTGGGTAGCCAGGTTTACAGTGCTGTCAATATATAACCTGCTGCCGCTTCCATTTAAGGTAACATAGCTATCCGTAGTTACTATCGGATTTTTAATCCCTTTTTTTTGATACTCGGCAGCCAGGAAATGTGCGTATTGCAATATCATATCCGGCTGGGTAGCCATTTGGTTTTCCTGGAAAGTATTGAGGTATTGTGAGTTGATAACCTCTGTTTTAGTGCCTGATGCGGGGTCTTTTACATGGAAAAAAATAGTGCCGCCTTTTTCCATCAGCATAACGCGCCACGAAAAACGGTAACCTTCTTCTGTCCAATAGAGCTTACCAGGGTACATTAAAAATCTGAAAGGCATGATTAGTTGTATAATAAAATGCAAAATCAATATCCCATAAATAAACTGCGTTTTAAATACGGGCAGGTGGTACGCTTTATTGGGGATAGTGCTATTGGCACGGGGCAATAACAGCTTTAAAAAATTGATGATCCTGATATGGGTTTTCTCTGAAAAGAAAATAAGGGTTACCAGTATCATGATATAGGGGAACATGCCGATCTTAAAAAACAAGCCTGTTGACAAATGGAAGATTAAAACCAACACATATGCCCATCTGCGATACCGGTTGCTAAGTAACAAAAATCCAATAAACAGATCGAATATCGCCCCGAACCAGCTAAAGATATACGCTACCCAAACCTGGGTAAGCAACCCGCCAATTACGGGCATGTTGCTGTTAGCCGGCAACCATATTTTAAGCGGCATAGCCGCTATCAGCCAATCGTAATTTAATTTGGATAATCCCGCAAAAAAATAAACCAGTACCAGTTGCAGCTTAAATATATTGATAGTCCAGCCGGGGATACTGGTTACCGCCAATTTAGGCTTACGCCATACATCAACAGAAAAATAGCGGTGTGCCGGTACCCATATCATTAAAAAGGCCATTACACTTATAAAGTAATAATGGTTAAGGTAGGTGGTTTTGTCAAGCAACTCCACATAAGTAAAGCATACAAAAAAAGTTATAATAGCGGCCCTGTAAAACAGGCCGACAGTTACCATAATAGCTGTAATTACCAATAAGCCAAATAAAACGTAAAGAGTGTTGCCCGGCGGCACTTTCATCCAGTCAAATCCATAAAAAGTGAAATGGAACGGCGGTTTTAGGTAAAAGGCATAGATCCATCCTTTTAAAATAAAACGTAATGTGCTGACAAGCATAATGCTCCCAAATGCTATCCTGAGGACGGCAAGGGGAGCAATATGTACCGGTGCTTTTATAAGCGTATTAATACGGGCCGTTAAGGTATCAGGCATTTTTAGTCTCCGTCGTTATCCCCAAATGTAATTGCGATACCTAATGATGAGGTCATATCAGTTTTTAGCAAAACCGTTAGTTTTTGTAACTCGGTATACGCTGCCATAACCGCTGTCGGGTTATTGGTTATGTTTGCTGATAAAGGGTCGGTTAAGGTTTGCAGTTTAGCGGCGGCGGTTGTAAACTGTGCTTTAATAGCATCATTAAGCGAGCCGCCATTGTATTTGGCGTTGGCAGCCACCAGGTAGTCATCAAAGCCCGAACCATTTGCGCCCAGATATAAATTTTGTATAGCCTGCAAATGCAACAGGGTTAGTTGTAATGATATTTTTGAATAATAGGCCTGCACCTTGGTTGGATAGGTAACGCCCATTGATTGTGAACCAGCAGGGATACCAACCTCGAAATTTTTAAGTACTTCATAATCATAAACCAACTGGTTAACCAGGTAGCCGGTCGAGCTGCTGGCATCAGTCCCGGTAGCATTTAAAAAGGTGGTTTTATAAGATCCGCTCCAGGCGTTTAAAACAGTTGTCGCGTTTGTTTTTAATTCGGCGGATAACGCGGCAAGATAAGTTTTGCGGTTTGCAGCCTTGCTGTCAGTAGTAAACAGCGCTAAAACTGCAGCGTTATCGCCGCCCAGATTGAATAACAGATAATCAAGTGCCGGTAAGCCTTTTGCAGCCAGGTTAGATAATAACTGTGGATTGTAAGTGCCCAAAGATACATTTGCATTGATCTGGTTAACGTCAACCGGATAGGTGTTGGTGTTTACCCGCAAATTTACATCGGCCGCCGGCCCAAAATCATAAACTGAGGTTGATTGCCATTGTTTATAGGTTGCGGTAAAGGCGTTTTGTAAAGCGGTTAAATTAGCAAGGGTGGGTGTGGTATTGAAGGTAACTACGGCTGCATCCAGGCTGACAGCTGCGGCCTGGTACGATGTATAAGCGGGTATAATTATATTGGTGCTTATATTGGTCAACATGGCCTTACGATCAAAGGATGAACCTGTGTTATTGTTATTATCTCCTGCGCCTGATTTTGAGCAGGATTGTATGAGTATTAGTGAAACGGCGGCTGTTAAAGCCAGGCATATAATTTTTTTCATTGTTTGTTATTTATAGTAAAACCATCCGCACGGTTTAAGGTGCGGATGGTTACTTTTTGTATATATTAACTATTACTGATTTTTAATTATAGTATGTCCTTTACACTGTTAAAGTCATATTGATTGGCAACGGCATCCCTTATTGCGTTAACATCAGTTAATGTTAAGTCGTAATAACTCTTCGGGAACAATGCCAGCAGCGCGTTATACTGTGTATCTGTAATAACCCTTTTTGGATTATATTTTAGTGAGTAAACAAAGCCATACATTTCAGATACACGGCTGTTTCTTAATATATTATCGCTGATAGCGGCTTTGGCTTCTTTAACTTCCTGTAGGGCAGCGGCGCCGGTTAATCTTTCCATCGTAGTGATAATGATCTTAGCCTGCGCAACAAAAGTTGCTTTGTCTTTAGCGCTGATGGCTGCCCTGCCTTTTAAAAAGGCGGTCATTAATATAGTATTGGCTTTATAACCCGAGTCGACCTGTGTGCTATAGCTACCCCAAAGTTTAGCGCCTGTTTTGTTGGTAGGGAAATCAACAGGAACGCCCCAGTAACCAAAAGCCAGATCCCAGGCATGCTCCATCGCTGTGGCGCCATTAACTATTGCTGTATTATCAATAGCTTGGTTAGCAACAGCATCCATTGTTGTAACAATTTGGTAAGTAACCAAACCACCCATTAGCCCTTTATTAAATACCTGGGCATAGTTAACACCTAAACTGGTTAAAGCATATTTAGATGCAGCATTTGCAGAGCTTGCCCCAACACCTGCTTTACCCCGGCTTGCCGGAGTTGAAGCGGCGGCACTTGCCTTAGCTAAGCTGTCAATAAAACTTATTGCATCTGTTTTAAATACAGGGGCAAACTGGTCATTAAGTTGTAAGCCCGATGTATTGTAGGCCGCTGTTGTAAACGGGGCGCCGGTGTTGGTAAGCATGGCCTTGGCTTTCGCAGCATCAAATGTGCCAGTAAGCGCATTTTTCATCAGATTTGAAATTTCGGTGTACATACCCAAGCGGGTAGTCGCATCAGCAAAATTGGCGTTGGTAAAATTGTAAGTGGTCGGCACTGTATAAACAGGTACAGGCTCGGTAGTCGGGTCATTTTTTTTACAGCCGGTAATAAGCATGAAGGCTATAGTTAAAGCACTAAGTATTGATAGATATTTTTTCATTTGATGTTGTAGTTTTATTTCCTGACAAAAGTAGTACCCCCCTCTGCGCCGAGCAATACCCCCAAGGAGGTAATTTATAATAAGTCTAAATAAAACTAACGTTTTTGGAGCAGGGCTGCCAGCTCGGCAGTGTTTTTAAATGTAAAACCTAATTTCCTGATGATGTTTTTCCGGTGCGTTTTAATGGTATGCACGCTTAAAAATAGCTTTTCAGCTATTTCGTTGTTGGTCAATCCATCCGCTATCAGGTAGATAAGTTCTGTTTCGCGTGAAGACAGCTGTGGAAGCGTATCAGCTTTTTCGGGAATAAGTTTGTTACCAAAAAGGGTTTCGAAAATGTTTTTGCAGAAAAATTGTTCACCTTTTGCGGTCGAGTACACAGCATAAACCAGTTCTTCACGGCTGCACTCTTTAAAAACATAATTTTTAATGCCAAGGTCAAGTATTTCCTGTATCTGCTCGCGGTTTTGGCGGTTTGATAATATCAAAATGCGGACATGCGGATACCTGGCCATAATGTGCCTGACGTCATCAACCGTAAATCGCCGGCTATAATAAGGATCAAGTAAAACAACTGCGGGTTCATAGGTATTGATGAGTTTTTCCAGCTCGATAGGATAGGCGGCACTGGCTGCAATATTAATATCTACCATAGTAGCCAACAGGGCTTTCACGCCTTCGCGGGTTAAAGTTTGGTTATCAGCTATTAATATTTCTATCAATGTTATTTAGTCTAATTCTAAACAATGATACGAAAAATAATTATCCCATTAAAATTATGTGGGTGGGTTTAAATATCGTAAGACGGCTTACGAATGTTTTTTACAGGTGGTATATTCCGGGCTTTGCTTACTTACAAAGTTTCTTTAGTCGGGATGGCGGGATTCGAACCCACGACCTCCAGCACCCCATGCTGGCGCGATACCGGGCTACGCTACATCCCGAAGAGATTTAAAGAAACAAATATAATTTTCGGTTTTTAAACTTGCAAGCACGGTAGATCATATTGCCGTTTTAAAAAAAGCGAAGCTATTAAATAGCATTTTTCAACACATAAATTTTCAATTGCCCAACTTTTTATTACTTTTGCCATCCCAACACATAAACGGGGGATTAGCTCAGCTGGCTAGAGCGCTTGCATGGCATGCAAGAGGTCATCGGTTCGACTCCGATATTCTCCACCTGATAATCAAGGCTTTACGAAACTTCGTAAAGCCTTACGATTCGAAAATTTAAACTTTAAAATAGCGGCGAACGCATTTCTTTGGGATATTGCAAAAAATTAGTCCGGAACTTTTCGTATTGTTTTCCCAGCCAATCTACCTTTGTAACTCTTAGCCTCCCTTGTTTTCCAATGATGTAAATCCTTCACTGTTACAGCAGGGAAATATAGAACTGTAGCGATAGTAAAACTGGCATCCAAAAGGCTATGCTGGTAGCTTATAAAAAAATAACTATTATTGACCTGAAAACTCGTAGATTTAAAATAGGATTTTAGGCATTATGGTATATAATAATTTCACAGATCAAGAATTGGCTGTCCTTTTAAAAGAGGGTAATCACGACGCTTTTCTGGAGATTTACGTCCGTTATTATAGTCTGCTTTATATCTTCGCTTATAAAAAATTGAATTGCCGGGAAGAAACAAAGGATGTTATACAGGAAGTTTTCATTGCGTTGTGGACCTGCCATGAACATTTTTCCTTGACAACTTCATTATCCGCTTATTTATATAGTGCCGTACGTAACCGGTCAATGAATGTTTTTTCCCGAAAAAAAATGGAAGACAAATACCTCCAATCGCTGCAAGGCTTTCTGAGCCAGTATGAGGCAGGAGCTGATTATCAAATCCGGGAGAAGGATATTGCTCTAACGATCGAAAAGGGGATAGCCGACCTGCCATGCAAAATGCGGGAAATTTTTGAACTTAGCCGTAAGGAACACCTAACCTATAAAGAGATAGCGCAAAGTCTGGACATTTCAGAACATACTGTCTCCACACAAGTCAAGAGAGCCCTAAAAGTTTTGCGAGTTAAATTGGGAATGCTTATTCTTGCATGTTTTGTATAGTTGAACAAAAATATAAAAACTGTATTTAAGTCCTATTCGCCTGAATTTTCCTTTATCAAAACATAACTTAACGATTTCTTAAAATTTATTTCACACACTTGTACCTTGCCCTCATGTAAAGTTTGTCGTGGATATTATACAGTGTTGTTCAGTGAAATAGCTGACATTAAATATCACGAGATAAACATGGAAAACGCCAGGGCATTATGGGAAAAATATAAGGCGGGTTTATGTTCTGAAGAAGAACGGATTCTACTTGAAAATTGGTTTCATCATTTAGAAACAAATCATCAGGCCGATTTTTCGGAAGACGACCTCATCCAGCTAAAAGATGAGATGTGGGGCAAGATCGTGAAAAAAGCGCCCGATAAAAAATTGGTGACGTTTTGGCTAAGGGCCGCGGCAGCAGCGTCCATCCTGATCGCTTGTTCAACTGCTGGGTATTTTGTCTTTCATAGGCAACAGCAACCGACGCAGCAAGTTGTCAAAAATGACATCGCACCAGGCCGTAACCAAGCCACATTAACCTTAGCCAATGGCCAAAAGATTGTTTTGACCAAGGGGCTGGAAGGCAAACTGGCGGTGCAGAATAGCACAATCATTAGTGCAAAACAAAACGCTATTATTTATGATGCAAATAAGTCAGAAAATCAGTTTAGTTATAATACTTTGACCACCGCGCGGGGCGAGCAATTGCCCTGCCCGCTGGTTTTATCCGATGGTACCAAAGTTTGGCTCAATACCGCATCGAGTATCACTTTCCCGACCGCCTTTAAGGGCAATGCACGGATAGTCAAAATTACCGGGGAGGCTTTGTTCGAGGTGAAGCATAACGCCCGCCAGCCATTTAAAGTACAAACCGTCAAACAAACCATCGAAGACATCGGCACCATATTCGACGTGAATGCCTATTCTGACGAATCCGCGACCCGCACCACGCTGGTAGAAGGGAGAGTTAAAGTAAATAACCTGACTTTGATTCCTGGTCAGCAAACCGACGGCAAAAATATTAAAACGGTCAATACCGAGATCGTTACTGCCTGGAAGAACGGCAACTTTCATTTTGAAGGCGACAACATTCAATCGGTAATGCGGCAATTAAGCCGCTGGTACAACATCGACGTGATTTACCAAGGTCCGGTGACCAATGAAGTTTTCTTCGCCGATATCAGCCGGGACCGGAACATCAGTGCCGCATTGAAAATACTCCAAAACACCAAAGACGTACACTTTAAGATCGAAGGGAGGAGGGTAATCATTATCGAATAAACTTTCCTCACGGCTATCAGTAAAAAAGTCACCTGGCGGTAACCGGATGACTTATGAAAGGATTGCCCAAACCATTAATTAAAACTATTTAAGAACCGCGTCCGCCCTGCAGTCTGGAAAACGAAAGGCAAACGCACAACCCTCACTAAGCAAATGTACAAAATTTATTCAGAACACTTTGTATTGCCGCCTGGCTATACTAAAAAGCTATTTCGGGTCATGAAGTTAACCACGCTTATGCTATTTATCGCATTTATGCAGGTAAGCGCAAGTTCCCTTGCGCAAAAGGTTACTCTCTCCGTTACAAATGAACCGCTCACCAGCGTCCTTACCCAAATCAAAAGGCAAACCGGTTACGACTTCGCGATCGCTGGCAAAGTAATTGACCAAGCCAAAACCGTGACTATCACTGTAAAAAACGGCGAATTAATGGAAGTGCTAAATAAGATCTTCGAGGGACAATCTCTCGACTATTCTATTGAAGATAAATCAGTTGTAGTTCTAATTAAACAGCCAAGCCTTCTCGACAAACTTAAAAATGCCCTCAGTCTTAATCAAACAGGCGTTATCGGTATTGTCGTAGACGAGCAACATCGCCCAATTTCCGGCGCGACAGTAACCGTTAAAGGCACTGGCAACGCCGACGTAACCGATTCAAAGGGGGCATTCCATCTTAAAAATGTAGCAGATAACGCTACCATCGTCATTTCCTTTATCGGGTATCAGAAGCAAGAACTGCCCGCGCAAGCAGATATGGGTATCATCAAGCTAGTAGTGGCTACCACCCCCTTGGATGCCGTGCAGGTAATTGCCTATGGGGAAACCTCACGGCGCCTTACGACGGGTAATATCACCTCTGTTTCTGCTAAAGAAATAGAAAACCAGCCGGTGGCCGATCCTTTGTTGTCGCTTGAAGGACGCGTTCCTGGCATATTCATCACGCAGGGTAACGGTGTACCGGGTTCCACAGTGACCGTACGGATACAGGGCCAAAACAGCTTCCTCAGTGGCAATGACCCATTGTATGTCATAGACGGCGTACCCTATATCTCAGAATTACCACCAAATCTGGGAAGTAATATTTGGCCAGGAGGCGCTGTTAATTTAAACGGCCCGGTGGCAGGTAGCCCTTTAGCCTATATCAATCCTGCAGACATCGAAAGCATTGAAATCCTAAAGGATGCTGAAGCGACGTCCGTTTATGGTTCAAGGGCAGCTAACGGTGCGATACTTATTACCACCAAGAAAGGCAAAGTTGGGAAAACAACAATCAGCGTGAATGTGCAGAATGGTTTCGGGCATATTACAAGAGAAGTGCCTGAACTGAATACACAGCAATACTTAGCTATGCGCAATCAAGCTATGGCTAACGATGGTGTTACACCGAGTGCAGATCCTGCTGATCCGGGCTATGCACCTGACCTGAAAATATGGAATAGCAACAGTTTTACTGATTGGCAAAAAGTGCTATTGGGCAATAATTCTCATTACCTGGACGGTCAAGGGTCCGTTTCAGGCGGTACTGAAAACACGCAGTTCCTGGTTGGTGCGGGCTATCATCGGGAAACCACCGTATTTCCTGGCGATTTTGCGGACCAAAAGGCCTCGGTACACTTTAACCTAAATACCTCATCGGACAATAAAAAATTCAAGTTTCAGATGTCAGGCAGCTTTCTAAATGACGACAACAAATTACCGCAGACTGATCCGACTTTTCTCGCTTCATTTTCTGCGCCGAATTCCCCACCCTTATATAATCCAGACGGCACTTTCAATTGGGCGCCGAATTCACAGGGAAGTTCAACTTGGCCTTTTGGGAATCCTGTTGCTAATTTATTGAATTCTTTCGCCAGTAATACCAATAACCTGGAAAGCCATGCATTAATTAGTTACCAACTGGTGCCTGGTTTACAGCTTAAAAGCAGCTTTGGATATACGAACATCCAAATCGACCAAACCACTACCAACCCTTTATCAGCGCTGGATCCGGAGGTACGGGCACAATCAGAAAACAGCGCGAACTATCTATATGCAAATGTTCATTCCTGGATCATCGAACCACAACTCAACTATGTCAAGACATTAGCGAAAGGAAAACTCGATGTGCTTGCAGGGATGACATTGCAGCGTCAAAATATGTCCAGCGATACCTATAAAGGTGTGAATTACTACACAGATCTTCAACTAACCGACCCCGCTGCTGCACAGCAAACATTTTCGTCAGCCACAATATCACAATATAATTATTCCGCCATTTTTGGAAGGATTAACTATAATCTTAACGATGAATATCTTGCAGAGTTCGCCATACGCCGGGATGGTAGCAGCCGTTTCGGTGCTGAAAACGAGTTTCATAATTTTGGTTCGGCAGCGGTGGCGTGGATATTTTCCAAAGAAAGCCTGGTGCAAAATACGCTGCCATTTTTAAGCTTTGGCAAGCTCAAAGCTAGTTTCGGCACTACCGGCAATGATCAGATCGGCGACTACCGTTTTCTCACACAATATTCTTATGTGCCAGGGTACGCCTATCAAGGAAATCTCGGCCTAAAAACACAAGGCCTTCCCAACCCCTATTTACAATGGGAATTGACCAAAAAGGCGAACTTCGGTTTTGACCTGGGTTTTTTTAAGGATCGCTTGTTGCTATCCGCAAATTACGCGATCAACCGGTCTTCTAATGAATTGCTCCCATATCCGCTTCCGATTATTACAGGGTATAATTCCATATCGCAGAATTTGCCGGCAACTGTTCAGAATACTTCGCTTGAGTTCACAGCAACATCAATAAATATTAAGACGAAAGATTTCAACTGGACTACCAATTTTAACCTTACCATACCAACTAATAAACTTGTTGCTTACCCGGGACTCGCCACATCCAGCTTCGCAAATACATATATTATAGGCCGGCCTATAACCATTCAAAGAGTCTTGAAATTTGCTGGAGTAAATCCAGGAGACGGCAATTACCAATTTATTGACAGAAATGGCCAGCTCACTGAAAACCCCAATTATTTTGGTACGCTTGCCGACGCAACGGAAGTAATAAATACATCTCCAAAGTTTTATGGCGGCCTGCAAAACAGTTTTAGCTATAAATCCCTTTCTCTACAATTCCTGTTTAGTTTTACTAAGCAAATTGGCGCTAACGATGTTTTTGGTAGTAGCGATCCCGGTGGTTATTACAGTGGTAATCAGCCGGTTTCAATATTAAATAACGTATGGACACATCCAAACGATCAGGCAACCATTCAAAAGTTTAGTGCAAGTGGGTCCAACTTCGGGCAATATTTTTATGCAGTAAATAGCAATGCGGGTTATTCGGATGCGTCTTATATCCGGTTAAAAAATGCGTCGTTGTCATGGAAATTGCCAGAAAATGTTTGCAAGACGCTGTCCATTTCAAACGCGCGTCTTTATCTGCAGGGCCAGAACTTGCTAACCATCACCAAATACAAAGGAATGGATCCGGAAACTCCAGGTTCGTTTGGGTTCCAGTTTCTTCCTCCATTGCGCGTGATCACTTTAGGTATACAAGCAACTTTTTAATTCTTAAAATCATGAAGATTAGCAACATAAAATACGCTCAAGTAAGCAACATAAAGTATAAAAATAATTTTGCCCCGGGTATTTCGCGACAAAAAATGGCTCGATGGGTTCGAGTACTTATCCTATCAGGCATATTAAGCAGCTGTCAGAAATTTGTGCAAACCCCTCCGCCGGTTACGACTCTCAGCTCCGAGAACACTTATACTTCAGTTTCCACGGCAGCTGCTGTTTTAGATGGAATATATATATCACTCAATCCGAGCGCGACTATCGGTTCAGGAAATTCTTTTTCATTAAAAACCTCTCTGCTTTGTGGACTGTCAGCGGATGAATTTTCATTGATCAGCACAGCCGGTGCTGATTTAATACATTATCACACAAATGGGCTCACAAACCAAAATGGCGATATATGGAACCTGGCGTATCCTATTATCTTTAATGCCAACAGTGCTATAGCGGGTATTAGTAACAGCAACTCGCTGCCAACAAAGATAAAAGAGCAGTTATTGGGTGAGGCTCAGTTTGTACGTGCATTTCTGTACTTTTACTTGGTTAATTTATATGGACCGGTGCCTTTGGCGCTAACGACAACCCCTCAGACTAATGCAACACTTTCTCGGGCGCCTATTAGCCAGGTTTACCAGCAAATCATCAGCGACTTAACCTCTGCGCAGTCTAAGTTGAGCACCCAGTTTCTGGACGGAACCATTCTGAACCCCAGCGCAGACCGATCGCGCCCTAGTTATTGGGCAGCTACTGCGTTGCTGGCTCGTGTTTACCTGTGTAATGGCTATGTGACTGGTGACAATAGTAATTTTTCGAAGGCCGCATCCGAATCGTCGATCCTTATCAACAATCGTGCGCTATTCGGGCTGAGTAGCCTTGATCAAGTCTTTTTAAAAGCTAGTCTCGGTAATAATGAAGCGATATGGCAACTGGAGCCTACAGCAGCCGGATTTCCAACTACCGAAGCCCGAGAGTTTGTGTTACCTGCTACCGGACCAAGTGTCAGTCACCCCGTATGGTTAAGTGACAGCTTGATGAGTAAATTTGAACCCGGAGATCAAAGGAGGACTCAATGGGTGAATAGTGTTACAACTGGTGGTACAACCTACTATTTCGCCTACAAATACAAGAACAATGTTCTAAATTCTGCTATTAACGAGTATACCAACATTTTTCGACTGGGTGAGCAATACCTAATCCGTGCCGAAGCAGAAACGAAGCTAAATGACATCGCCAAAGCACAAGCCGATCTCAATGCGATCCGCAACCGCGCAGGACTGCCTAATACGACAGCTACCACACAGGCTGCGCTTATAACCTCGATCCTACATGAACGTCAGGTCGAGTTTTTTTCGGAAATGGGGCATCGTTGGATGGATTTGAAGCGTTTAGGAGTCGTCAACAGCATAATGGGTACTGTGACGCCCACGAAAGGCGGCATTTGGAATGCGAATGATGGGCTCTACCCGGTTCCAGCAACTGATCTAAACGCTGATCCTAATCTTGTGCAGAACCCGGGCTATTAGGTGTTAAGGACAGTTCAGTAAGATTCGACCTCAAGTAGTGGGATTTACCGGACGGAAGCCGCAACCAACAAGTGAGTATTCTGCTCATTTGTTGGTTGTTTAAAAAAAACCGGCGGACAATATTTAAAAAAGACCCCTGACAAATGTCAGATAAAAAATAAAACAGCTGAGAAGTTCCGGTTTTTTCCATGAATTTGAATTACCCTTAACAGCTCAAATTGCTGCTAACGACAGTAAATCATGGGTAAGTAATCGCGCACTTACTCCGACCTATCCAAATTCACAGTCGTTTGGCCTATATGCACATTCCTGCTAACGCCTAATGTACATAGCCCGTAATTTTGAGCATAATACGATTAGAAATGAATTATTATTGATATGAATTTTAAACAACACCAAAAAATTATGAAAATATTTGCAACGCTATTATTGGCGGTTATTTATTTAAATACAGAAAGGTTATACGCTCAAAACACAGAGCCAATTGCGAACCGCATTAAGGCAATGTCCAAAGAAACCGATCCCGAGAAAAATGCAGCGAATATGATCGCGATCATAAAAGATTATGGACTTGACTCAGTAAAAAATGCTGAAGATATTGATGTCCTGAAGGGTGAGGTGGCATTGTCATACCTCAACGTAAATGCGTTTCAAAAATTTGAGGCCTATATCAGACTGATCAAAAATAAGTTCAATCAAACCTCGTACATGAATATGGGCGCGTACAACCTGTTTAGGGATAAAAAGAACCTGGCCTACGCGGAAACTATCGCAAAAAGAACTATTGATCTATATGATTCTTTCAAAAATGATCCATTAGCCAGGCCATCGGGCTTTGACCGGGATGATTGGAATCGGTTTATGAAAATGGCCGCCTTTCCTTACTACGAAACCTACGCCCAGATACTGCATGCTAATGGGAAAGATGACGCTGCACTCAACTATCAGGAATTGGCCTTGAAAGGCCAGGATATCGATCAATTAGATATCCCCTCAGCAGAGCTTTATGCGATTTTGTTGGCCAATAGCGGCCAAGACGACAAAGCATACAACCTGCTCTTAAAAATGGTTGGTACAGGAAAATCAACCCCTGCTATGAAGGAATTGCTCAAAAAGCTTTATATTAAAAAAGGTGGCCTCCAAACCGGGGCGGACAGTTTATTAGACTCTCTTCAGACAAATGTAAATCAGGCTTATTTAAAACAAATCGAAAAAAAGATGTTCAACAACTTGACGGCCATCCCTTTTACATTGAAGGATCTGCAGGGAAACCGCATATCGCTTTCAGACTTAAAAGGAAAAGTTGTTGTGCTCGATTTTTGGGCTACCTGGTGTTTCCCGTGCATAGCTTCCATGCCCGCTATGGAAAAGCTAACCAAAAAACATCCTGATGTAGTTTTTCTTTTTATCGACACTGAGGAACAAGGCACAGATATTCCGACAAAAGTACGGTCCTTTATTAAAAGTCATGGTTATGATTTTCACGTTCTTCTGGATCTTCCGGCAGCAAATAACCCCAAAATATTTCCCGTAGCCGCCGCGTATAAGCTAAACGGCATTCCAGCGAAAGTGGTTATCGACAAATACGGGAAACAGTTGTTTTTGACGGCAGGATATTCATCGGATGAAGAATTGACGAACGAAATGGAGGCTATGATTAAGATTGCAAAACAGCAATAATAATAATAACGATTTAACAATATTAACTGCCAGCCTGATTTTTATTCTGGTCAAATATGAGCGCTAACCTCGTTTTTTTTAGCTCATTATTTGCAGGCATTCGTCACGCTATGTCAAAAAAGGCGCTGTGTGCGGGTTCAAATTGTAAAGCCATTATATTGGTTTTCAATGCTATAGTATTAGCGTTAAGGTTGATACCGTTAAATGAGTTTATTCCGAAACATCGGCCAGTAACTAAAATGCAAGATTTGATGTAAGAGAATCTATTCAAACCTACAATGTTGCCAAAACCGAGTTCTTTTGAAAGAATGCCGTTATAATACTGGATTTGTTTTATTTGTTGTCAAAATTCATGAGTGGATAAATGCCGGAAATGACAATTTAAACTAGGCGTTAACGATTATCTTCAGATTATTTTAACCGTTACTAAATGAGTGCATCAGAATTAGATCCTACGGATATTGAAATATTAAAGCTTTTGCAAAAAAATGCTACGTTGACAAATAAGGATATCTCTTATAGGGTACATAAATCATTAGCTACTATTCATGAAAGGATTCGGCGACTAAAAACACAGGGATATATCCTGCGTACGGTAGCCATTCTTAACAAAAAAAAGATCAATAAAATGTTGACCGCTTTTAGCCAGGTAGTGTTAGATGATCATACCGCGGAAACCTTGACGAGTTTTGAACGAGATATACTCGAATTCCCGGAGGTTATGGAATGCTTTCAAATGAGCGGTTCTTTTGATTTTATCCTAAGGGTATGCACCCGGGATATGGAGGAATATCATGATTTTTATAGAAGACTTGGCACATTACCGCGTATTTTCTCCGTTCAAAGTTTTTTTGTAATGTCAGAAATTAAAAGTGATACGGCTTATTCTTTATAATGGTTTTAAGGCATGCCAGCCAATAAAAATAATCAGCCATTACCAACAGTTTTTCAGAATTTTAGGATAATGAAATACGAAAAAGTTAGCGAACAGATATCGTTATTTGATATTTTTAAAATTGGGATTGGTCCATCTAGTTCCCATACATTGGGGTCCATGGAAGGCTGCTGAACTATTTCTTAAAGTTTTAAAAACCAACGCTATTTTCAACCAGGTTACCGGGCTTAAAATCCTACTTTACGGATTGGCAAAAACGTGTAAAGGCCACGCAACTGATGTTGCAAATTTGCTTGGACTACTTGGTGAGGACCCTGTGACTATCGATGTCGACCGGATCGCCGAAAAAGTATTGGATATCACTACTATGGTATCATTGTTATTGAGCGGCGAACATCAGATCAATTTTTCCGTAGAGGAAGACCTGTTATATTCATATCACGAAAGTTTGGAATATCATCCCAATGCATTAACCTTTCAGGCATTTTTTAAAAATGGATCAGCTTTATCTGAAACCTATTATTCTGTTGGTGGTTGATTTGTCACCCAAGGAAAACAGGTGTCGCTGGCTGCTTCGGATAACTCACTGCAGTATCCAATTGGCAACGCAAACGACCTTTTAACCTATTGCCAGCAAACAGGACAACCGATATCGTATTTGCCAATGAGTTGTTTTGGAGATCACCTGGTAAAATAACCGAGGACCTTCATGAAATAATTAAGGTTATCAAAGAAAGCATTTATCGAGGCTGTCACACAACGGGAGTTCTGCCCGGAGGCTTGCACGTAAAAAGGAGGGCAACAGACTTCAATGTGCATCTTATGAATGGGGCGTCTTATAAAACTCCCGCGTAGTGGTATGAAGCTATTAAAAATAGCGAAAGAAGTTTCAGTAATAGCTTGGATTGGGTAAGTTGTTTTGCTTTGGCGGTCAATGAGGAAAACGCATCTTATGGGAAGAATAGTGACTGCTCCAACTAACGGTGCTGCGGGAGTGATTCCTGCTGTATTAATGTATGACGTTTTATTTTGCTCAAATAATAAAAAGCAAAATCTTCTGAAGTTCATGTTTACAGCGGTTGAGGTTGGTAGTATATTTAAAAAAGGCGCGACAATTTCGGCCGCTATGGGAGGATGCCAGGCAGGGATTGGGGTTTCTTCCGCGATGGCCGCTGCCGGGTTGACAGAATGCCTAGGCGGTTCACCAGAACAGACTTTGATGGCCGCAGAGATAGCGATGGAGCATCATTTGGGTCTCACTTGTGATCCCCTTGGCGGCTTGGTTCAGATTCCATGCATTGAGCGTAACGCAATGGGGGCTATTAAAGCGATAACCGCCTCACATCTCGCGTTAAAAAGTGATTCTTCTAAAGCCAAAGTAAGCTTGGACGCGGTAGTTGACACGATGTGGACAACGGCGCTCGATATGAGTTCAAAATATAAAGAAACGTCCGATGGTGGCTTGGCTATCCGAATTTCAATAAATCTCTCTGAATGTTAATGTAACGTCTTGGACGAGTTCCAGAACAGCTAAGTTAATATCGTAATTCACGCTTGCCGGTCCCGGACGATGACTTAATTTCAGGTCTCTTTATTGAATCAGAACCTAAAACGTGACAGGGGTTATTTAAGTTTAATTGCTGAATATTTCTTTCAACTTCTTGTTAAGTTCATCTCCGCGCAGGTTTTTGCCAATAATTTTTCCATCAGGTCCTATTAGAAAATTTTGGGGAATAGACTGGATAGAATATAACTGGGCCACTTCATTTTTCCATGATTTCAAATCTGATAACTGTGTCCAGGTTAAATTGTCGGCGTGAATGGCTTTTAACCATAGATCTTTTGCACCAGGGTCATCAAGAGAAACGCCAATTATAGCTAAGCCTTTGCTTTTATAAGTATTAAAAGCCGCAACCACATTTGGGTTTTCTTTCCTGCACGGTCCGCACCAACTTGCCCAAAAATCTAGCAAAACATATTTGCCTTTAAAGTCATGCAATGAAACGGCTGTTCCAGCAGTATCAGCCTGTGTAAAATCAGGCGCAATAGAACCCATTGCTGTTTTCTTCATTCTTTCAATTTCTGATGCATAATTCACCCCTATTTTCGTGGAGCGCACACGTGCTGATAGCAACTGATAAAAGGGTTCAATTTCATTAACGTCAGGTACTGCGCCGGCAGCATTTCTTAGGGCGAAAAGGCTTAAAACCGAATTAGGATTAGCTTTTATAAACCCGAGGTAAATATCTTTTTGCTTTTTTATTATTGATTTCTCCCTTTTCGCAATCTCTTCGCTAAATTCCTTCGATTTCTGTTTTTCAGAGGAGGCTGCCTGTAAGTCCCTTTCAACCGCTTGCATTTCGGCATTCGAAGGCGCCAATGCAGCTCGCAGACCGATGTTATCTGTATTTATCGGGCCACCGGCAATTTTAGCGTTACCGACAGAATCCGTGCTAAAAACAGTTATTCTTCCCGACTCTAAATAAAATTCAAGATATTCTATATCTTTTGAGTACAGGCCTGTCCCTTTTTTATTCACCATCAGGAATGCGTGTGCCGGTTCGCTTAAACTGCCGGCAAAATTAAATGTTCCGTCATTTATAATTGTCGAATCAATATGTCTGCCTGCCTCGTCGCTATACATCAGGTAAGCTTTTGCCTGGGGTGGTAAATGGGCTATTTTACCGCTTAAGGTGTAAGCAACCGTTTGCGCGATTGATACAGATGACATAACTACACTTATTACCGCCATTAAAAGAAATTTAATTTTGCTCATTTGTTATATCTGAATGATGTTTTTAGTTTATAAAGCTCAGCATATCAGTTAATAGAATCAAAGACTCTGGCGAAATACATAAATTTTCTGGTAAAGAGCCTAATTTGATTAACAATTCTCCTGTCTGGAAGGCATTTACCTAAGAATTATTGGGCGTTTTTTCGGCAGACACAAATGGCTTTTAATAAAAAAAACGACCGTTAATCGGAGTCCGCTCTTTAAAATGGCATTAGATTTTTAAAGAAGATTTAATTAAACTTTTTCTTTGTTTTGAAATCGGAATTTTTGGGGAAGAGTATTTCATCACGAAGTATCCGGAATCCTCGTTCAGAATACTGACGATATGCATTTTATTAACCAAATGTGACTGGTGGCATCGTATGAAGCCATAGGGGGTTAATAATTCATCATATTCATATAATGGTCTTGAAATAAGATATTCTGATCCATTTGTCAAATAGAACGTGGTATAATTGTTTGAAGACTCGCATCTGACAATGTCCTTAACTGGTACCAGAAAAGTTTCTTTCATTGTGGGCAGAGCTATCTTTTGGTTCTCATCAGGAATTTTTCTGTCTAAAAGGTAAAGCAGGTTGTTAAGCCTTGAGTTTTCCTTTTTAGCATTTACCGATTGTTCGATCCTGTCAACGGTATTTTTAAGTTCGACAATATTGATTGGCTTCAACAGATAATCAAGGGCCGAAAACTTGATGGCCATTATTCCGTAAGTATCGTATGCTGTAATAAAAACTACAGCAAAATCGGGGTCTTTCAACGATCGTAAAAGGTCAAACCCGTTCTTCCCAGGCATTTCGATATCAAGAAATACAACATCAGGTTTTAACTTAAGGATATGTTCGGTCGCTTCATCCGCATTTAATGCTGTGGCTACAACCTCAATCTCTTTGCAATGCTTGGCAAGCAACGCTTGCAAGTTGCTTATATTGATAGGTTCATCGTCGACTATTATTGCGGTTATCATCTAATTATTTAACCAGTTATGAAATGTTAATATGGCCTTCGTGCCTGATTTTTTATCAAAGTCAAGCTCAATTTTCCGGTCTTTTGTCATTTTATTGATCGTAAGGATCCTTTCGAATGTTAAAGAAAGTCCATATCCAGAGTTGTTACTTACCCACGTCCCATTATCTTCAACCACTATTACAAAAGTATCCTTTTTTGAACTCATCTTACAAATGACTGACAGTTCACCTTTATCACCTAGTTTCGAAAGACCATGTTTGACAGAATTCTCGATTAGCGGTTGTAATAATAAGGTTGGTATCTCTATATTGGAAATATTCAGTTCAGGAGAGATATCAAAGTTCCAGCTGAAATTAAATCGTAAAGCTTCTAACTTAACATACATCCGCATCATCTCCAACTCCCGATCAAGGCTATTAAAAACATGCTGATTATTGGCCAGTGTTTGCCTCAATAAAGAACTGAACTCCTGCAAATAATTATTGGCTTCATCAATGCGATCTGTATTCATAAGCCCCTGTATTGAACTAAGTGCATTGAACGTAAAGTGTGGATTCAATAATGATTGCAACCTGATGGCTGCTGTCTCCAACTTCTTTTGTTTTTTTTCTGAAGATCTGATCTTATTTCTTAAAAATAAAGTTACCAACAAAAAACCGATAGCGACGACCACAGTGATCAGAATTGCATATGTGATAATGGATTGATACCAATAAGGCTTTACGCGGATGTAAACGGTCTGTACGCTTTCCTGTTGATCAACATAGTTATACCTTAACTCATACTCCGTGTTTGCGAGCAACCTAAAGGGTGCGAACCCTGTGTCGATAATTCTATATTCCGATCTTTTTGTTTTTAAATTCACTAAGGTATATTCGACTTCTAATCCTTTAAAATTTTCTCCTGATGTTATATTAAATTGGACTTCATCTCCCGGTGCTACCATGACCTCACTTGAAGAACCGCCTGCATGTGATGGGAGTACCAGAGTCTTGTGTTCGTCGTGCTTATGACTTAGCGTTATCTTCGGAATTATTCTAATTCTCTTGATTTCATATCTTTTTACAAGTGTATTTGTTTGTTTGTCCAGAATATCTACGAAAACTTCGTCATTTACCTTTAAATAAATCTGACCGCCTTGCGCTGGTAGACCAGTTTGCTTTTTCTTAGTTTGGTTCGAATCATTGTGAAGCCCCCCCCCATTAAAATATGCCCGGTAGTAAATCTTATCAGATAAATTATTTAACACACTGGTTGGATGGATACCTATAAATCCCCCTGCTGTAACCACAGTCACTAGCAAACCATTTTGCGTTTCTTTCATTTGACCGACAAGCAATCCAGGGCCATCAAATCTCATATATGTTATGCTTGGCAAATTAGACTGCCAAGCATGAACACCGTTTACAAAAGCAAACAGAAATAAAATAAGTGTATTAAATTTTTTAGTTAATATCATTTCAAGCCTAATAAGGTACACACTGTATGTTAAATCGCCAATTATTGTTAATTATAATATTTAGTTGCTATTGCTCTTTGGCAATAGCAATCATCGCTTCCAGTTCATTTATTAATTCTGTATCTGAGGTATAACCTTGGGTCAAAAATCTTTCCCTGCCATGTGGGTCAATTATCACCTTGGCAGGAATTCCCGTTATTTTATAAGAAGCGGCTAAAGAGAAAATTTTCGGATTGGTAGGTGAGGGGAAATCCATTAGCGCATTTTCCGGAAAGTTATGCGTTTTTACGTAGGACCTGACACGCGTTTCTGCGTCTGTGCCGGTCTCTTGTGTTGCAATGAACAAGAATACAACTTCAGGGTGCTCTTTTGTGATTTTCTCCATTGCCGGCATTGAAGCTATGCATGGAGCGCACCAGGTGGCCCAAAAATCCAATACCACAACCTTCCCTTTCAAATCAAAGAGCGATATATTCTTGCCGTTAATATCTTTTAGGTTGAAGTCATGGGCATCGGCATTCGCCATCATTTTTTTTTCTGTTTCCGTCCTGTACGTCTTGCTTATATTTCTTTGAATGGAATCTAACAACAACGAAGCATTAGCCTCGCTACCAGTTTTTTTAACAGAAAGTGCTTTAAGCTGATCATTCATTTTTAAGCTTGATTTGCCAAATTTGGCCATTTTTAATAAAACATCGTAAACTTTATCCTCTTGCCCCTGCGATTGTAACAAGGCAGTATAAAGTTCAACAGATGACTGGAGCAAATCATTCAAATCCTGGCCTTTAATTGCCTTCTCCTCGTACAAAAGCGCTTCCTTATCCTTGCCATTTACATGAAGAGCAGCGGCGTAGGTTTCATAATAAGGGTATGCGGACATTGTCATAAAGCGATTCCAATCATCCCGGTCAAAGCCCGATGGCCTGGCTGATGGTTCATTTTTGAAAGAGTCATATAACTCAACCGTTTTTTTTGCAATCTTTTCCGCATAATCCGTGTTGCCAGTTTTTTTCATCAGGTTGATTGCAGCGATATTCAAATACGAAGTTTGATTAAACTTATTTTTTACCAGGCTGATATATGCTTCAAATTTTTGAAACGCATTTACGTTGAGGTATGATAAGGCTACCTCACCCTTTAGGACATCAATATCTTCGGCATTTTTTATACCGTCAAGTTTAAAATCCTTGATGATTCTCTTCATGGCAATAACGTTTTTTTCCGGATCTGTTTCTTTATGCATGGCTTGAAGCCGGCTTACCATGGTTTCTTTGTTTTGTGCGCTCGCAGTCCATGAGATGCAAAAGATCATAATTACTAATAATAATGTTTTGATAGTTTTCATTTTTAACTTTTTATTTATGGAACGGTTTGCTGTCAGTTTGATTAACCGTTGTGGCCAAAATTATGGTGAGTTACATATTAAAAATAATGGAACTGTGAGACTGAACCATATGCCTGTGAATTTAGATGAGGAGGCTTTTTATTTTGTCATTTGAAATTTTGGGGGACACTGGTGGATATTCCAGGAGACTAAACCAGGCTATTACGTGCACTATATAGCCCCAAGTTGTGTACGTCACTTTGAAAATTGCACTTACAGAAACTGTCTTTACCGTATGATCCTTCTACATTGAAAAGCTGGTTAACTGCCATCCGGAAACGCTGGCCGGATACTAAATTAATTACGCAGGGCGAATTTGGTTTGCTTTGGCGGGCACATTATAAAAGCAATAACTTTAACTACCGTTTTGTAGAACGCGGATCGGGTGTTGGCGGCTCTGATGCCAACAATGAAATCAGCTGGTTTATGAATAAAGATTTTCGCCTGGCATTACTGAAAGACTGGAAAACCAACACGCCCGAAAAAGTAATTGATTTTACCCGGTATGATATTCCGACAAAGGAACCTGCGGAATTGACGCGCAAATGGAGCCTGTTAGGGGAAATAAATCAAAAACAGTCGCGCGCGCAAGATAAACCGGTCCCGCTTGATTCACTGTCGAAAATAGATAAAGTATAATAACCAGGCATTACAAATATTTAATTAAAAACAATTAATCGCCGGGTGGCAACAAATCAAAAACGTTTATGGAATCAAATATTTGGTCATAAAAAGTTTTTAAAATGAAGCCGTTAATATTTAATGACAATAAAATATTAACGTAAACCTCTTAACCTATTTCCCTGAAGGGGCCTTGTTTGGAGAAAATGCCGATATTAACAAAGATGAAGATTTTTCAGAAATTATTTGACCAGCTAATTGATCTTTGGCAAACTACTGAAAAGGTTTGTTAAATTTAGACCCTTATGATGCCGTTAAAAAAAATCTTCCTGTTTTTGATCTCACTTAGTTTCATTGTACCCGGAACAAAAGCTCAAAACACTTCTGCTGATTTCAAAACTATTGAAACAGGTTTTATAACTGCTCCGGATTCTATTCAAACCAGTGTTTACTGGTATTGGCTGTCCGACAATATTTCAAAAGATGGGGTGGTCAAAGACCTGGAAAGCATGAAAAAGGTAGGCATCACTCGGGCTTTCATAGGAAATATCGGCTTGGGGGATGTCCCGTATGGAAAAATTAAGTTCCTTTCTGATGAATGGTGGGACATTTTGCATACTGCTCTTAAAACAGCTACCCGTTTAAACATTACAATCGGCCTGTTTAACGGACCGGGCTGGAGCCAGTCCGGCGGCCCCTGGGTAAAGCCCGAACAGACCATGCGTTACCTGACTTCATCACAGATCATGGTAAAAGGTCCGTTATTATTTAATAAACAATTGGTCAGGCCGCAGGTAAATTTTCAGGATGTAAAAGTCCTCGCTTATCCCGTTCCGGCTGACTACGGTATGGACATCAGTATGCTGTCTCACAAGCTGTCATCAATACCGGCAATTGATTCGCTTGACAACCTGATGGATAACAACGAGGCGACCGGTATCCATTTAAACCGCGACCAGCAGTTTTCATTAGCTATCAACACTCAGCAGGCCCATACAGTGCGCAGCCTAACGGTATCAATTTTACACCAGGCGGTGTTTTTAGAAGGGGAGATCCAGGCAAAAATAAATAACACCTATGTTACAGTAAAACATTTCACAATCGATAGACGGAGCCCTGCTTTAAATTTCGGCTTTCTGCCGTGGGCCAAATCAGCAATTTCCATACCGGCCACGACTTCTAACAGTTTCAAATTGGTGCTGACCAAGATCTCTGCTAATTCAGGAATAACCGAATTGAAATTCTCCGGAACGCCGGTGGTGGATAGTTACAGGGAAAAAACGTTGGCCAAAGCATGGCAGACCGAAGATTTGACCTGGGACGCCTACCTCTGGGGGCCGCAGCCAAATGAGCCTTCAAAATACATTATTGATCCCGAAAAGGTAATCGACATTTCAAAGTATATGGCTGCCGACGGCACGCTTAAATGGAATGTTCCCGCCGGAAATTGGATCATAGAGCGTTCGGGCATGACGCCTACCAACATGCATAACGCCCCTGCAACGCCGGAGGAAACTGGTCTGGAGACAGACAAAATGAGCAAGGAACATATCGCCGAACATTTTGATGCTTATGTGGGGCAAGTATTGAAGCGTATTCCCCCGGAGGATCGTAAAACCCTTACCGTCGTGGTAGCAGACAGCTACGAAACAGGCAGCCAAAACTGGACCGATCTGCTAATACCTGAATTCAAGCAAAAATTTAAATATGACCCGACACCCTTCATTCCTATTTTGCAGGGAAAGGTTGTGGGCAGTTCAGACCGTTCAGACCGGTTTCTCTGGGATTTGCGGCGATTGATTGCAGATGATGCGGCTTTTAATTATGTCGGCGGGCTGCGGGAGGTAAGTCATAAGCATGGATTAACTACCTGGCTGGAACCTTATGGCTATTTTGGATTTCCTGCCGAATTTTTACAATATGGGGGCCAATCCGACGAAGTCGGTGGTGAATTCTGGGGTGAAGGGCGGTTAGGTATGTTTGAAAACAGGGCAGCAGCCTCTGTGGCTCATATTTATGATAAAATCAAGGTGTCGGCAGAATCATTTACTTCAGCCGACAATCCATGGCGGGCGTATCCGGGCATGTTGAAATTACGCGGGGACCGGTTTTTTACTGACGGTATAAATAATACTTTGTTACATGTTTTTATTAGCCAGGCTGACACTACAGCTAAGCCGGGGCTGAGTGCATGGTTCGGGACGGAGTTTAACAGGGCAAATACTTGGTTCTTTGATATGGATCCATTTATGAAATACCTCAAAAGGTGTAACCTGATGCTGCAACAGGGCCAATATGTCGCCGATGCAGCATATTTTATCGGGGAAGATGCCCCTAAATTGATGGGCGTTACCGATCCTAAGTTACCACAAGGATATTCATTTGACTATATAAATGGGGACGTGATCAAAGGCAGGCTTTCCGTAAAAGATGGCAAGCTTGCTTTACCCAACGGCATAACCTATAGTATACTGGTATTGCCTAAACTTAAAACGATTCGCCCGGAATTGTTGTCCAAAATAAAGGAGTTGGTGCAAAACGGCGCGGTGATATTGGGGCCAAAACCCGAAAGATCCCCGAGCTTGCAGGACTATCCCCGAGCCGACCTAAAGGTTAAGTCAATGGCTGATGAATTATGGGGCAACATCGATGGCAAGAAAAATAAAGTAAATCATTATGGAAAAGGACTGGTCATCAGTGGCGTGGATATGCAACAGGCACTGGACATGATCAAAGTAATTCCCGATTTTACGACAACTGAAAGCGATAATGTTCTTTTCATTCACCGCCAATTGCGGGATGCCTCAATCTATTTCATCTCTAACCAAAAAAGCAGACCGTTAAAAATGAAAGCAAACTTTCGGGTAATAAGCAAGAAACCTGAATTGTGGGATGCAGTAACCGGAGATGTGCGTGATTTGCCATCTTACATTCAAGCCGGCAACACTACCTCGGTTCCCATTCAGCTCGCCGCCAATGGTAGCGCATTTATAATTTTTAGGAAAGATGGTTCAGCGGGCGACACCACAAAATCAAATTATCAGCTCCCCGAAAAAAGCATTGATATAAAAAATCCCTGGATAGTGAATTTTGACAGGGAAATGCGTGGGCCGGCAAACCCGCTTATATTCAACACATTAACCGATTGGTCGGTTAATATGAACGACAGCATAAAATATTATTCCGGAACGGCGTACTATCATAATACTTTTAAAATAAAAAAAGCAGATACAGCGGCCAGGTATATTATTGACCTGGGCCTTGTCAAAGACATTGCCAAAATAACCGTAAACGGCAAAGAAGTAGGCAGCTGCTGGACACCGCCATATCAGCTCGATATCACCAAAGCGATTAAACCGGGTGATAATCAATTGCAAATTAACGTTGTGAATACATGGGTCAACCGCTTGCTGGGCGATGCACTTTTACCTGCCGATCAAAGAAAAACGCGTCCTTTGGTTGGCCCCGATCCAAAGAAAGGCTTGGAGTCGTCAGGCCTGCTCGGGCCTGTCAATATTCAAGTTTTTTATAAGCACCAATAACATTATGGAACTTGTTACTAATCTTTTCATCCTATTGTACCTGTCGAATCGCAAATACCACGCCCAGGCATCCACATCGTCATACGCTGTGCTGCTCCAAAATAATAAAGGCCGTTGCTTGAAGGAATAAATCCGCCTTTGCCCCGGAAACTGCTGTATAAAGCTGTAAATTCACTTGAATTTGTAGCACCTGTGTTTGGGCTTGACCAGGATTCGGTACCGGTTGTTTTCATTTTTCCACCTGCTACCGTTTCGCCGCCAAGAAATGCTGCCAATATTGACCATTCTTTATCAGTTGGTACGTGCCAGCCTTTCGGGCAAAGTTTACCGGTATTTACGGCATGCTAATTATACAAAGCGCCGGTATTAGTTTTCTTATCATCGTACCAGCAATAACCTGGTGAATTTAGCGCATACCAGACTTCAGCAGGAGCTGATATCAATGGAATTTCAGTGCCATCGTTATATTTGGTGGTTTTTAAATTTTCTATCAGCCATACCTGGGTACCGATGGCTATGGTGTGATAAACATTGCCGTCAATATCTTTTATTGTTTCCATTATTATCATGTTTTAGGCAAATGTATTTCTAAATCCAGTGTAATTTTGATATCAATACCCTGAAGGATACCAAAGCGTTTAATTATCAAAGGAATGACAGAGGAACAGGCCATGAGGTATTTGCAGGACACCTTGTTTGTCGTAGGTGGTAAATGGAAACTCCCCGTATTGCGGGCGATACACAGCGGGAATTATCGCTTTCGTGATATCCAGCGAAGCCTACCGTTAATTACAACGAGGGTTTTGTCAAAAGAACTGAAACACCTTGAAGAGAACAAGTTAGTCATCACTCTTAATATTTAGCGTGAGTTGTTACAGGACGAGGATGGTTTTTCGCTGAATGAAATGTGCACTGAAATAGCCCAGCGCGCCGCCGGAAAGGTTGGTATCCGGGTTGGACGGGGCGGCATTGTTACCGTCGCCGCCCGCGCCGTTTTTGAGGCTGTACCAGTACTGGTAGACCACCGGGTCCAGGCAAAGCATTTCCACGGTCAGTTGTTCGCCGCTTTTAATATTGCGGGCGGGGTCATCGTTGTCATTGCTGAAGCTCAGGCGGTTGTTCACGCTATTGCCGTTGGTGAATTCGTCGTCGGCAATAAAAACGGTCTTTTCCTTTTTGTTATTGACGTATTGCACAAAGCGATAGAAGTTTTTAACTGACCCGGGATCATTATATCCGGCAAAAGCATACTGAAGCGGGCTGCCGTCTTTGTTATTGCCCTCACCTTTTTTTACATAAAGGCTGTCGAAGGCTACCGGCTGCGGCATGGCACTGCTGGCGGTAAAAGTCTTGCCGTCAACCTGTACGGTCAGCTGGTAGGTATTTCCCGGAGCGCCCTTAAACGTGCTGTGCTGGTAAATGCCCGTGCCGGTGGGGGTAAGTGTTTGAGCGCTTCCGTTGCTGCTGATGGTGACAGTAGCGCCGCTGACGCCCGTAAAAGTATTGTCGCCGGTGAAGGCTTTGGTTTGCGAGATGGCCACGCGGCAGCCACCGGCTTCATTGGTCAGTACCGCCTCGATCACGTATTTAGGTGTATTGTCGGGCAGCTTCAGGTCGATGGCCTTTTCGCAGGAGTTCAACAGCAGCAGCAGTAAAGCGATATAGTTAATGTTTTTCATGGCTTAGAATTTAAAGTTGTAAGAGATGGCGGGTACAAAAGTGAACAGGGTCGTCCGGACAGCCTCCGTCCGGTTGGGATCGGTCTTGTTGTCGCGGAAATAGATCCGGTAAGCATTCGGGTTGCCATAGGCGTTATACAGGCTGAAGCTTAGCTCAGAGGAGAACTTTTTGGTTTGCTTCAGCTGTTTGGTTGCGCCCAAGTCCAGCCGGTGATAAGCAGGCATGCGCGAGGCGTTGCGGCTGGTGTAGTTGTAATAGGTGCTGCCATCTATTTGGTATTTCCCGGCCGGGAAAGTTACCGCATCGCCGGTGTAATAAACGAAGTTGGCCGACAACACCCAGCGCTCGCTCAGCTTATAGATTCCAACCAGGGAAATATCGTGGGTGCGGTCCTGCCTGGCATTGTACCAGTCATCCTGGTTGATGCCGTCGATCTGGCGCTGTGTTTTGGACAGCGTATAGCTCAGCCAGCCGGTGAGGCGGCCCGTCTTCTTTTTGAGCAGCAGCTCCAGTCCGTAAGCGCGGCCCCGGCCATAGAGCAATTGCGTTTCGATGGGCTGGTTGGTAAAGATGTTCGCACCGTTGCGGTAGTCGATCTGGTTCTGTAGTTTTTTGTAATAGGTTTCCAGGGTCAGTTCATATTTGTGTTCGCTCAGGTCACGGTAGTAGCCGAGTGAAACCTGGTCGGCCAGTTCGGGACGGATGAGCTGGGTGCTGGCCACCCATTTATCCACCGGGGAGCCGGAGCTGGAATTGGAGATCAGGTGCAGGTTCTGCGCGTTGCGGGAGTAAGCCGCTTTCAGTGCGCTTTGCGCGTCCAACTGATAGGCAGCGCCCAACCTCGGTTCGGCGTTCAGATAGGTTTTCCGGCTGTCTTCTTTCAGGATGGAAAAAGCCGAAAGCCGCAGGCCGTAGCTCAGGCTGAACCTATCGCTCACTTTCCAGTTATCGCCGGCATAAGCAGCCTGGTCCAGGCTGAAGCGGTTGGGCAGTTCCTGGGAACTGATCCCGGCATTGCCGCTGGCGGTGATCTGGCCCGGTTTGATGCTGTGGTAAACACCGTTAAAGCCAAAATTGACCCTATGCGCGTCGCCGGGAAACCATTGCATGTCCTCTTTCAGGTTCCAGTCGCGGATGCGGGAATAAATGGTGTAATCGTTCACATCCTGGCGCAGGCTGATGGTATAGTTGTAATTGCTGTAGATGAGCGAGGTGTTGGAAAAGAGCTGGTTGTTAAAAATATGGTTCCAGCGCAGGGTACCGGTGGTATTGCCCCAGTTGATACCGTTTACTTTGTCCGCGGCCAGTACATCCTTGCCGAAATAGCCGGACAGGTAGATCCGGTCCTTGCTGCCCAGAACATAATTGGCTTTGGCGTTCAGGTCGTAAAAATACAGCTGGCTGCGGTTTACATCGGTATCTTTGGATAGCTTCAGGAACACATCGGCATAGGTCCTGCGGGCGGAGATCAGGAAAGAAGATTTATCCTTTTGGATCGGGCCTTCCACGTTGAGCCGGGCGGCGATCAGCCCTACACCACCGCTGACATGGGTGCCCTGGTTATTCCCGTCATTCATCTGCACATCCATGACTGAGGATAAGCGTCCGCCGTAGCGCGCCGGCATGTCGCCTTTATAAAGGCTGACATTCTTGATGGCATCTGAATTAAAGGTGGAAAAGAATCCAAGCAGGTGTGAGGCGTTATAGACCGTCGCCTCGTCGAGCAGCAACAAGTTCTGATCGACCGCGCCGCCGCGCACGTAAAACCCGCCGCTGCCTTCACCGGCAGACTGGATACCGGGTAATAACTGCAGGGTCTTGACCACATCGCGCTCCCCCAGCAGCACCGGGATATCCTTGATCTCTTTGATGCTGAGCTTTTCCACGCCCATTTGGGTGCCGCGCAGGTCACGCCCGCCGCGGGAAGGCGCGGAGATGATCACCGTCTGGAGTTCCTGGGTGTTGTCTTCCAGGGCTATATCCAGCTTTTGATCGGCAGCCAGGTCTATGGTGATCGTTTTGGGCTTTTGCCCCACGGCACTGACGTTAAGCTCGTGGCTGCCTTTGGTCAGCGTCAGTGAATAAAAGCCGTAGGCGTTGGTGGCAGTGCCGGTGGCGCCGCTCCGGATGGTGGCGCCGATGAGCGTCTCGCCGTTAGACTTATTGGTGATGGTACCGCTGAGCGTGTATTTATTTTGTGCCAGGGCCGCTTGTCCCGCTAGTAGTAACAGGAAGGCCGGTAGATGCCGTTTTTTCATGACGGCGAAAGTAAACCGTGAATAAGACAAGCGCCCGGAATTTAGACGAAAGTGCCGGTTTATTAGATTAACGCAGGCCGGAAAGTAGTTTCTTGGCCACTGACCCTGCCGAAACATACTGATTAATGGCCAGCGCGATAAAAGCCTTAGTAACCGTGTCATAAACCAGCAGCGCGTATTATTCTTCGGCTTTTCCTGGTGGGATCATTTTCTGCCTGACAAAAGTTTCAAAAAAGGTGTCACGGAAAGCGTTCCCAATCGGCACTTCGTTCTCCCCGATATAAATCGCGTTATTATCAAAGGTTTTGACAAAGGAAGTATTGACGATATAGGATTTGCTGACGCGCAGGAAGCGCTCCTGTGGCAGTTTCTGATGGATCTGTTTAAGATTCATCGCCGTGATAACCTTTTGCTCTTTCATATGCAGGATCACGTAGTCTTTTAGCCCTTCGATAAACTGCAACTCGTTCAGCGCGATACGGATATATTGCCGGTCAGAGCGGACGAGCAGGTGATCCGGAACAAACTCGATAGCCGTATTGTCGGATTCCCGGAATAGTTGTTCATAGGCCAGTGCCTTCAGCACCGCTTTATCAAAGCGTTCAGGGTGAATGGGTTTGACCAGGTAACCAATGGCATCCACCTCGTAACTGTCCAGCGCATATTCCGCGAAGGCGGTAATAAAGATCACCATCGTTTGTTTGCCCAGCGATCGGGCGAAATCCAGCCCGTTAACGCCGGGCATGCGGATATCCAGAAAAATAAGTTCTACCGGGTTCAGTTGCAGGTAAGCTGCCGCAGCCGTGGCATTATTAAAGCAACCGGCCAGTTCCAGCTCGGGATATTTTTTCAGATGCAAATGCACGCCTTTACGGGCCAGCGGCTCATCATCCACGATCAGGCATTTCATAAGTTTAAGGTCAGTTTAATGGTATAATTATCCGGGTTATTGTGGATTTCAAGGCTATGCCGGCCCGGAAACAGCAGTTCCAGGCGGCGCCGAACATTGGGCAGGCCAAGGCCGCCCGGCTCCGTAGCTTGCTGAACCCCTTTAGAGTTGGTGCAGGTAAAAACCAACTCGGTAGCCGTTAAGACAAAGTCAAGCCAGACATAGGCACCGGCCTCCGATTGAATATTGTGCTTGACGGCATTTTCCACAAAGGGGATGAACAGCAGCGGCGGCACCATTTGCGGTCTGTCCGTACCGGTCTCTCCGATACTGAACTCAAAAAAATCCCGCCGGATCTTCTCCAGCGACAGAAAATCCTGCAGGAAACGAATCTCGGCACTGAGTAAAACCTGCTCCCGGCTGCTGTCATAGAGCTGGTAACGCAGCAGGTCGGATAAATTGATGAGCATCTGGCTGGCTTTTTCGGGTTCGGTACGAATCAGCACTTCACTGCCGTTCAGCATATTGAACAAAAAATGCGGGCTGACATTGCTTTTCAGCAGGTCCAGTTCGGTATGGATGCGCATGTTTTCCAACTGCGTCAGGCGGTACCTATCTTTGACCCAACGCTGGAAAAGTTTCACTCCTGCAGTAGCTGCGCAGAGGATGCAAAGGAGTACCACATAAGCCAGGAAATCGCCGGTGTTATTGACCGTTTTTGAAGGAAGCGCCGATAAGCGCAAGGATGGCAACCAGGCCCGGATCCGTACAAACACCAGGAAAGAAATCATGATTCCGCCAATTACCCATATAAAATAGGTCTTGTACAATCCCTTAAATAAAAACCGGGGAATCAGCACATACATATTCAATGCTATCAGGCTCAAGATGATTAGTAAGCCGCCCAGCTTTAAGTACAAAAAAATATCTTCCGCGTACTGGTGCTGTTCGTTTCCGCCTTCCAACAAGATCAATAAAATGATCACAAACGCTGCCCGGCGATAAATACTGTAGGGCCGATCGACCAGGTAATGCAGGAATGGGTCCTGATTTCTGGCTTCTTTTTGATCGTCCCTTCTGTGATACATGGCACTAAGATAAGTATCAGGATAGTGATGGCCCATAATTTAGACGAAACCACTCCGCATTTCGACCAAACCTCGTTTGGTCGAAAAAATCATGCCCTTGATCTAATAAAGCTCCGGCCAGTTTCCGGTGGAAATACTTTAGCGGAAAAAGATGCATACCCCAAATAAATTCATGACGGCTTTGATCAGTCGCTGAAACTGTTGTTTATGCTTATTCACATTTGCTGTAACGTATTTATTTAACCGATGTCTTGTAATTATGAAACGTATTCTTTTTTGTCTTTTCTTTTTTTATGCTTTTTAACTTCCGGGTTTGCGCAACGGTCCCCGGTCGAAAGAATTGACTCTCTGATGCAGTCGGCTAATCGCCGGGGTGTTTAATGGTACTCTACTCGTTGCTCAAAACGGAAAGGTCATTTACGACAAAGCCTGGGGTTATGCCGATGCCGGTAAAAGTAAGCCAAGCCTTAAAAACAGGTGTGCTCGTTATTCATTTCCGGCGTTAACATCCATGCCCTTTATAAGATTATTTCGCCAGCTTAAATGTTGCGTGTTAGCGATTATCTCAGGTACAACATTTACAACAGAAAGTCCTCTAAGATCTGGCTTACAGGACTTTCTGTTGGGAAATTACCGCATGTCAAGCTTTCTGGTTGCCCCCAATTAATAGTGTCTTAATTGTCAGCTAGCGGGTCTCCCAGTTTTTAGTCTTATTTCTACTTGCTCACACGTGTAGTTTTTGCATAATCAATATAAGTGTGCTTACCAAGAATCGTGCGGTGCAATAAAAGTTTATAAGTCCCGGTAGATAGTTTTACCTCTGTTTGTATGGAATCTATTTTTGCTTCCGCAATGGGGCCTGTAGGTTTGGTGTTAAATAGTTCATAAAGCACCCTACCGTCCATCGTTGCAGGTACCGGAACATTTTGCAGGTGCAACACGGTCGGGGCGATATCCACATTAGATGTGGGCAACTCGCTTTCATACGATTTTTTAAAATCTGGTCCGGATGCTATCAATGCAATATGCACCTCATACGGACTGAATCCACCATGGCCGGCAACACCGCCCGAAAAGCTTGTACCAGCGTAGCCAAATTGGTTCTTATCATCATTCCAATTCTCATCAACCAAAATATCTGCTACCCGTGTTGGGTGGTTCCAATGGATGGCTTCAAACGACAGTGTACCGTCAACCCATCCTTTAACATCACCATGCTTAGCACCTTTGGTAAATACAGGCCCTATAAAGTCCTGCTCCTGTAAGGTAGCCACTATCTTTTTAATAACTTCAGGGTTATGATCCTTTACATAAATAGCACCTTCGGCTATAATAACATCGTCAGATAGCTTATCTTTCTTTAAGCCTTTTTCCAGCAGCAAAGCTCCCATATTTTGTTTACCCGCATGACTTACAAAACCGTGATCGGCAGAGATGATGATGTTATAGGTTTTATCAAGCTGATTATTTTTAAGATAATCCAATATTCTTCCGAACTCATGATCTACTGATTTGATGGCAGCCATAGATGTTTCTGCGCCAATGCCATCCGCATGAGCTGTACCGTCAGGGTCAGAAAACCAGATGGCGCTCACCGCAAGTCCATTTGCAGATAGCCCGAATTTGATCAACGCGTCAGTCACCCATTTATGCTGTGCAGTGTTGGGTTTAGCATGAGGGGGGGTAGGGCCAACCGCTTTTACCACTTCGTCTTTAAATGATTCGGGTAATATCATGGTTGGGTTAACAATAGCACCGCCGCTCACCGTATGGTTTTGTAACAAGGCCTGACCAGTTGATCCCGAACTAAATACCATCATCCGTTTACCGGCAGCTTGTAATAACTCGCCTAAAGATACTGCCGTAAGCAGTTTGCCATTAGTGGCTTTCGTAATGCGGTTTAGATCTTCCGCCTCACCCGTATTTAACCCTTTTAGCTTATCCACTTCCGGGAAATATACGGTGTTACCCATTAAACCTGTTTTTGCCGGATAGCTGCCGGTTGAGTACCCCGATGAATTGACCCGGGTAACGGTAGGATAAATACTGTGATGCTGTTTGCCATATACACCCTGTTTCCTGAACGCATACAAATTAGGCATGGTTTCGGGTGTGATATAATCGGGACGTAAACCGTCAAAAAAAACGATCAGTGTTTTGTTTTGATTTGACGATGATTGTGCATAGATATTAGCTACCAGCATAATGAATACACTTACTATAGCTATTGATTTTTTTAACATAATACTCTGTTTTAGATGTTTACAATTGATTATTTATCCCACCAAACTTTGGTCATACTGTTATCGCCACCCATAGCAGCAGCTGCCGCTGCCAGGTTTGTCGGATTTAACGATTGCAGATAAGTCGGGTAAGGGATACGGTTAGGAAACTGATTTTCAGCCGGGATACCTGTGCCCCGCGGTAGTATCGGGTAGCCGGTACGTCTTTTTTCAAACCAGGCCTGGTAGTCGTTAAAGAAATAGGCATAATACTTTTGCAACATAATTTGTTGCAGGCGGATATCTTCGCTGGCAGCATTATCATAAAAAACACCCACTTGTTGTAAATACCCGGCGGGTAAACTTACGCCCCATTGTACCATGGATGCGGTTATTCCATTTTCATAATGAGCTTTAGCTGTATTGCCCGTAGTGAACCCTTTTAATGCTAATTCGGCTTTAATAAACTCCTCTTCGGCATAGGTAATCATTACGCCGGTTATAGCTGATGTTTTAAGTGCATCGGTATAGCTTGAGTTTTTGCCAACCACATATTCAGTAGTCGTTGGGTAGCCGCTTTCAATACCTTGATAAACATTTTGCCCGTTAACCGGCACGGTCAAAGCCCATACTGCGCGGCGCGGATCATTCCAGGTATTCAGGCGGTCGATAAAAAACTTTGTGTAATAGGTGCCGTCTCTCCAATCTAATTGCCTCGCAGTATAGTATGGATTAAAGTAAGGGGTTACGTTAGGGAATTTATAAATCCCTTCATCGACATTAGATGTGAACACCGGGTACTTGGTTGGGTTAGCTAAGATAGCAGTAATTTGGTCGGACACATTTAATTCTGCATTGTGCTTTAACAAACGCAACAGCAAACGCAAACGCAGGGTATTACAGAATTTTTTCCAACGCTGTATACCAATGTTTTTACCGCCGGTTAAAACATTTGAAGGATAAACCCCGTCGCCGGCATAAGTAAGTGCCTTTGTATCATCAAACAAGTCATTGGCCGTTATCAGGTCTTTAAGTATCTGCGTATAAATATCTTTTTGCGCATCGAACTTAGGCTGAAAATTACCTTCAGAAGCTTTCATTGCCTCCGAATATGGAATATCACCATACAAATCTGTTAAAATAGAGTAGGCCCAGCATTTGTACACCAAACCTATCGCCTTGTAATTGGGTTCCTTTAGCCGCTCCGCACCTTTTATGATTACATCTATATCGGCCAGGTAGGTATAAAAGCTGGTCCATACGCCGGTTCCGGGGGTAATAACGTAACGGTGTACCCCGCCACCGCTACTGCTTCGCGGCGCGTCAACCTGCATCAGTTCGTGCGTGAAGCCGCGGGCAGCGCTAATACTGCTGCTTACGATGCGATATTGCATTTGGCCTAACACCACACCAGGGTTTACTTCTTTAGGGCGATTGGGGTCAGTATTAATCTGTTCGAAATTCTTGGTGCAGGAAATTGACATGCAACTGAACAAGAAGATGAGTGTATATATCTTTTTCATGATTGTGATTATAATTTGAATGTTAAATTAAGGCCCATGGTGCGTGCTGAAGGAAATTGCATCAATTCAACACCCGGCGTTAATGTGCCGCTATTTAAGTTACCACCTTCAGGATCAAATCCCGGAAACTTGGTGATATTGAAAAGATCGCGTCCGTAGACGGCTATTGAAGTTTGTTTAATGCCTGCCCGGGTTAAAAAGCCCAAAGGAAGATTAAACTCAACACGCGCCTCGCGTAATTTCAAATAGCTGGTGTCAAAAATGTTATTCTCGGCATTGTTGATGGCATAAAAATTCTCATAATAAGAGCTTGCAGAAACGTTAACCGTGTTTGGAAGATAAACGCCATCGCTACCCAATACTACCCCATCGCCAACAATACCATTATCGCGGCCCGGCAAGGTAATTTTCGTTTTACCCAAGGTGTTGTTTTTATGATTGGTTTGCGAGAACATTTTGCCGCCGTGTTGATAATCGAACTGGAAGCTGAAGCGTACTTTGTTAACCGTAAACTCATTTATCAATCCGGCTTTCCAATCAGGAAATGCGTTACCCCGGTTTTTTGCCACCGGGTCTAATGGGGCCGGCAAGCCGGTAGAATTATAGATAACTTTACCTGCTGGCGAGCGTTGAAAGCCTAAGCCATAGAGATCACCCATCCTGCCGCCAACCCGCGCCTCGATTGTTACATTCCCATCGTGGCTGTAAATAACCTGACTGGTCAACCCATTCGTTAATTCACGTACGTAACTACGATTTGCACTCCAGTTCAGAGTGGTATTCCATTTAAAGCCGGGGTTACTTACCGGCGTGCCTTTAAGCTGAACTTCTACGCCATTGCTTTCTATCAGCCCGGCGTTTACCAACGCGCTTGCGTTGCCCGAAGTAGGATCCAGTGGTATAGCTAATATTTGGTTTCGGCTATTATTACGATATACTGCAATATCGGTTGATAAACGATTACCAAACAATCGCAGATCAAGACCAGCTTCGTAGCTCGATGTAATCTCGGGTTTAAGCGCAGGGTTATACAGTGTAGTGGCCGTGGTGAAACTATTGCTATAAATCTTGTCATAGTATTTAGAGGTCTGATAGGGCCGCGTATCATTGCCTACTTGGGCGTAAGATAAACGAACTTTTGCAAAGGATACTTCCTGAGGTAATGTAAAAACATCGCCCAGCGAAACACTAAGGCTTGCCGACGGATAAAAGAAAGAATTATTTTTATAAGGTAATGTGCTGCTCCAATCGTTACGGCCGGTAAGGTCCAGAAAATAAGCATCATTGAATGACCATTGGGTAGCTGCATAAACACTGTTCACCGCCTTTTCTGTCCGCAAAGGATCGGCCACAGCCGGATCAAGGCTGTTAGAAAGCTGGTAAACACCCGGTTGTGCCAATTGGTCGGCATAAATACCCTGGAAATTATATTTTTGACTCAAGGCATTAGCGCCGGCATTAACAGAATACTTGATTTTACTGTTTATTTCATCCTTATAGGTTAGCAATAGATCATTGTTAGCTTCATAACTAAATACGTTCGATTCGCGGTAGCTGCCTTTTGGATATTTGGTAATACTGTAAGGACGCTGGTCCGAGCGAAATTCGCTCGACATATCCAGGCTGGTTCGTAACATTAGCTCCAGCTTTTTATTGAATTGGTAATTCACTGAAGTTGTACCAATAAATCCGTTTTTTGAGAGCTTGTTCAGATCTTCGTAAATGTCAATATACGGATTGTCGGGCCCCGGGTTAAACGGGTTCTTTTGTTGAACGCCTACCAATCCCGGTGTCCAATAAGGCTTAAACCAGTTATGGTTAATATTAGGAGCGGTCCCAATAGCTAAAAAATACATCAACGTTTGGTTATTATAACCTGCCGATGGTAAATTATCGCTGCTTTTATTGGTGTAGGTTGCTTTAGCGCTGATCTTTAACTTATCAGTTATTTTTTGGTTAACCGATAAAGCTACCGACGTTCTTTTAAAGCCGGTATTAGGGATGATCCATTTATTATCGAGGTGCGAAACAGATAACCTGGCTGAACTTTTATCACTACCGCCTTCGATAGATACGTTATTGGTAACGGTTGAACCGGTTTGGAAAAAGCCCTTAATATAATCCGGATAGGCTACCCATGGAGTCCGTGCGGTTGCTTTGTTATCGGGCGTATTAGGGTCATATTGGAAATAAGATTGACCATTAAACTTAGGCCCCCAGGCCCTGCCTGCAGAAGTGTTGGTACTGGTATTTATCCCGTCAGGGCTATCACCATAGGAATAGTACGCAGAGGTTCTTCCTTCGCCGTACTCATATTGATAGGCAGGCCAGCGGTTAACCTGGTCGATGCTTAGGTTAAGATTATAAGTAACACCTAAACCACCGTCCTTCCGGGCGCCGCTTTTGGTGGTAATAATCAAAGCGCCACCTGCCGCCCTGCTGCCATAAAGCGCAGTAGCACCCGGGCCTTTTAAAACGGTAACGCTTTCAATATCATCCGGATTGATATCGGAAACATCCGACCCGAAATCTACCGGGCTATCAGTAGCCAAATGTGCTTTAAAGCCGGTACCTGTTATTTTACTATTTACGGGCACGCCGTCCAATACGATAAGCGCCTGGTTATTATCAAGGTTAAGTGAGTTTTCGCCACGGAGCGTTATCCGCGATGAACCCATGGGACCCGAACCGGTACCCTGTATATTTAGACCTGCAACTTTACCTGAAAGCGCGTTTACCCAGTTATTGGTTTTGGCATCCTCAACCGCTTTTCCCTTAACGGTCTGCGCCGCAAAGCCTAATGATTTCTCTTCGCGTTTAATCCCAAGGGCAGTTACAACCACATCATTTAATTGCGCGGCATCAGGTATCATTTTTATGTTTATTATAGTTTTGTTATTTACTATTATCTCTGCTTTTTTAAATCCAACAGAAGAAAACACCAGCGTTTGGCCTGTTTCGGCGGTAATGTTATAACTGCCCTTAGCATCAGAAATAGCACCGTTTACCGTACCTTTTACGCTGACAGATACCCCGGGTAAGGGCATATCCTGATCATCAGTAACTATGCCTGTTATATGAACCGGCGCGTTAACTGCTTTTACTGCACTTTGTTTTTTGCTGATAACTACCGTGTTATCTACAATTGTATAAGTTAAGGGCCGTCCCTTTAAAACTATGGTCAGCGCTTCTTCTAACGTGCCGTTTTGTATGGAAACATCAATTGGCGGCGTATTTTTGATCAATTGGTTATCATAAAAGATATTTTGGCCACTCTGCTGCTTTATAGTAAGAAGCAATTTACCCAGTTGGGCATTTTTAGCATGAAGGGTAATGCGTTGAGCTGTCGCAGCCGCCGATACCTGTAAACACGCTATGGTTATTAATAAGACCGTTAATTTCATGACTATGAAATATTTGAAATAAGGGAAAACTTCCTTTGCAGCACCTTTACTGCTTTGGTTAAATTGCATACATTTACATTGTTTGGGGGTTAATAATTCTGTCGATAGTTTTTTGGTCACCCAAGCATTAACCGGTGGTGTTAGCGCACTGCCGGTTTTTTTGGGTGTAATTTTGAGGTGGTTACTTTTCTGGTTTCATTTTTTTAAGGGGGGATTAGTATTGCTGAACAATTAGGGTTGTATATAAACATTTTTGCCGTTTACGGTAAAATGCAAACCGCTGGCTGCTAGTATCTTAAGAACTACAGAAAGCTTTACACTTCGTTTAATCTGGCCAACAAATTCATGATCTGCCACCGTGCCGCTATAAATAATATTGACATCATACCACCTCGCCAACTGGCGCATTAAAGCCGGCAGGCTAGTATTATTAAAGACAAAATTTCCATTTTTCCACGCTACAGCGGCTTCCGTGTCACTGTCGTCAACAATGGTAATATGTCGGCTGGATACGAGAGCTTGCTGCCCGGGAATAATTATTTTCTCGCCATATGGTGTACTAATTTTAATACCACCTTCAAGCAACGTTGTCTTCACCGCGTTTTCGTCAGGATAGGCGTTGATGTTAAAATGGGTACCCAATACCTTAACAGTTTGGCCGGCAGCATGTACTATAAATGGTTGGTCTTGATTTTTGGCTACTTCAAAATAAACTTCTCCGGTGATGGTAACGTCCCGTTCACTTCCATTGAATACTGTAGGAAAGGTAATAGTGGATATGGAGTTTAACCACACATTAGACCCATCAGGGAGCCTAACCTGGTACTGCCCTCCTTTAGGGGTACTAATTGTGTTATAAGTAACAGGTTGCGCTACTGTATTTTCCCGTGATGGCTGGTAAACTAAAAGACCGTCCTGCACTTTGTTAACCCGTGTGCTGCCTTGTTTACTTATTGCCCCGTTAGCCTGGCTACTTAAAATAACTTTTCGGCCATTGGCCAAAGTTAAAACAGCTTTATTACCTCCCGGCAAAGCATCATTTTTTACAGGCGCAACTGCAACCTCCTGTTTATCTTTAAGAGAATAGTAATAGCCGTATACAGCAATTGTTGTGCATAAGAATACCGCAGCCGCGTATTTTAACCAAAAAGGTACACCCTGAACCTTTTTGGTTAAACTGCTTGGGGCTATGGTATTTACATCGTTAATGCCACCCTCGCTGTTTAGCGTTTGTATTAAATAATTATCCAGCTTGCCATCTTTTAGCAGGTGCGCAAATACTTCCAGCTCATCATTGCTGGCACTGCCTTCCAGGTATCTTTTTACTAACTGTTTATAATATCTTTCATCCATTATTATGGCTTTTAAATACTAAGACAGTAAAAGTTAAAGGCAGGGTAGGACTGAAATAAAAGTTAATAATTACTTAATGCATTTAAGTAATTAGCGGCTAAAAACCCAGGCTAGTAATAACATTAAGGAAATACCAAGCTCTTGTTTTACCGAAGTGCGAAGTATCTTCATAGATAATACCATGTGGTTTTTTACAGCATTGCGTGAGACGCCTAAAATATCGGCAACCTCATCGTATGATTTACTTTGCTCGCGGCATAAGGCAAATATTTGCCTGCTGCGGTCCGGTAATGTGGCCAAAACCTTGTCTAAAAAAATATGATATTCTTTATCAAGCAATGCATCGTCAATAACATTACGCTGCTCAATAAACTTTTGGATAATCTCGGCCATGGCAACTTCTGATCGGAATGCCGCCTTCAAACTATCAAGGGCCCGGTTACGGGCGGTGATAAATAAATAAGCTTTGATCGATTTAACGCCGGTTAGTTTGGCTCTGTTTGCCCAAATCAGTATAAAAACTTCCTGTATAATATCTTCGGTAAGTTGAGGCGATTTTAATATCCTTAAAACAAAGCGTTTTAGCTGGTGGAAATAGCGGTTGTAAATAATTGTAAATGCTTTATTGTCGTCATTTACTATCAGTTCCAATAATTCAGAATCTGTAAAGCGTTCCACGTCGTTATAATGATCAGGGATATATTTAACGGACGCAAAGTAAAACAGGCTTATTACCTTAATATTAAATTTCTAAGAACAAGAGATACATTAAGCCTATTTATGGGCGACAACTAAGTCGGAAAAATCAACGAATATACTAACGCACAATATTTTTATCAACCTGCAATTTTGAGATCTTGTTCAACGACCATTTGATATGCAGCCTAATCATGGTTATAGAAGGGCAGGAATAGTCAGATCGCTCTGTATTACACCTTTTTGTTATACCAATCACTTGTTAATTACCTTAAATAATGGGATATTTGAACCTGTTACAACGTTATTCAACCCTTAAATATCAATTAATGAAAAAACTATTGTTAATTATTATCCTGTTTGCCGGTTTAAAAGTAAATGCCCAGGGCTGGGAAGATGCAGGTAAATATATTACCCGCGATTCAATCACCCGCAAAACCTATACGCTTACACACGACACCATCAGCCGGAAAACATATACACTTATTTTTATAAATAAAGATGCTACGTTCGCTCAAAAAGGCGACACTGTAAAACAACGGATGATAGACGCCTTTTTTTCAGCGTATGCCGCCGAGGCCGAGACTTTCAATAAAAACACCTTAAATAAGGTTACTTTTATTATTGATCCTGACTATAAAGGAGTAGCCGCCACAGCTAATGGCGTAGTGCATTTTAACCCTGCCTGGATGTTGAAAAAGCCCACAGATATTGATGTGGTTACCCACGAGGTAATGCACATTGTGCAGGATTATGGCAATAGCGGGGGCCCGGGCTGGCTTACTGAAGGTATAGCAGATTATGTACGCGCGGTTTTCGGCGTTGATAACCCGGGTGCTAAATGGTTCCTGCCTAAATTTAAACCTACTCAAAGTTATACCGACAGCTATCGCGTTACTGCCCGCTTTTTTATCTGGGTTGAAAGAAATGTAAAACCAAGCCTGGTTGTTAATTTGGATGCCAGGTTACGTGCGCATACTTATAATGATAATACGATCAAAGATCTAACCGGCAAAACGTTCGACCAGCTTTGGGCCGATTATGCGGCGGCTAACACGCCAAAAGGTTAAAAAATTATATAAGAAAAAGCCCCGCCAGATTTCTGGCGGGGCTTTTTTATGCGATTATTTGTTCATTACTTAACCCTGCCTTGTTCACTGTCGGCACTGCCTGTTGCACGTCTGCGTGGGTTGTTTATGGATTTGCCAAAGTTATAGGTAAACGCCAGGGTGGTAACCCGGGTATCCAGCGTATTATGGTAGGATGCTTTTGTGTTAGTGATATTATTAATATCGCCACTTGGCTTGAATGTTTGTAGGATGTCGTTAATGTTGAGCTTAACAGTTCCTTTATTTTGCAGGATCTTTTTTTGTAAGCCTGCATTAAGCATACCGTTAGGGATGTTTTTAAACTGAGCAAATATGCTTCTCGAATTGTAAAAGCCGCTTAGCTCGGCGCTCCAACCCTTACCCATTGTAAACTGGTTATTTGCATTGCCCGAATAGGATGTATAGGAGTTATTGATATAACTGGAATGTAATAAACCGCTGTATGCATTGTAAAAGGTTTCGGCATAAAAATTAACCGTCCACCACGTTGCAGGCTGAAGGTTAAAGTTTACCGATAGATCCCAGTTTTTGCGTTCGCCGATATTACCCGGGGTGCCTACAAATATGTTACCGTCCTGGTATATGGTTTCGCCCTGTCCATCTACTATGCGATTATACATCAGCGCTACGGTTAGCAAACTCTTATAACTATAAGCCAGTTTGTAATTATAAGTAAACTGCGGCCTTAAAAAGGGGTTGCCCTGAAAATGAGTAAACTTGTCTACAATATCTGTAAACGGGTTAAGCTGCCCATAATTGGCCCGCCCTATACGACGCCCGTATGACGCCACCAACATATTATGGCCCGCACTATCCAGTTTATAAGATAAATAGGCAGTAGGAAACAGGTTAGTATAATGATTAATAAATAACGAGTCGGGGCGTTGCGCATTACCCAGCTGGTGCCCTTCACCATTGGTGTTTTCCATACGTAAACCAGTTTGCACACCAAACCTCCCGAAGTTGCGGTTATAGTTTAAGTAGGCGGCGTTTATGTTTTCCTTGTACAAAAATCGATTGGTATTATCGTAATTTACGGTACTAACGCCGTTGAGCACATTAAAATAGTTGGCTGCATTATCAGTATTTACGTAACTGCTTTTAACACCTGCCTCAAACTTTCCATTGTCTTTTAAAGGCATGGTAAAATCGGCCTTGGCTGCATAAATATTAATGTAAGCCGGTAGGTCGTTCTTTAAGGTTTGCGAGGCAAGCAAAGCACCGTCAGGGGTAAAAGTATTGTTTATAAAAGTTTGATTGCTGCCCGATACGTCTCGGATATAGTCCAAATCGAACGTTAAGGCAGTACCCGTGGTGTCAAACTGGTGACCATAATTTAAGTTAATGCCGGCATTATCAAATTTGCTCCTGGATATGTTTTGGGTGCTAATGGTCGAATCGGCCGCGCCGCTTATATTATAAAATGTGCTGAATACCGGGCTGTCGTCATGACTGTTTGATAAACCGCCGGTAAAAACTATGCCCCAGATTGTTTTTGGCGACAGGTAATAGTCTAATCCCGCTTTGGCATTATATCCAGTACTTGTTCCCCTAAATATAGATACATCCTTAAATGAGAAGTTCGGGCTGCCATCGGCATTAAAATAATGCCGGTCTATCTCTAACCTTCTGTAAGACCGACTACTATTATAACCCACGTTGGCAAACAGGTTTACCTTATCAACCCGGTAGTTTAAATTAAGGCTCTCTCTTGTTCGCCCGTAAAAACCCTGGGCATAGCTACCGGTAAAGGTGCCGTTAAAACCCTTTATGGTGTTTTTTTTGGTTTTAATGTTAATTACACCGGCGCTACCTGCTGCATCATATTTTGCCGGCGGGTTATCCATTAGCTCAATTTTATCTAACGCTGATGATGGCAGCGACCGGAGATAAGTTGCCAGATTAGCCGCTGAGAGGTAAGTTGGCTTATCATCTATCATTAGCATTACACCGCTTTTGCCTTTAAAAGTGATATTGCCATCGGCATCAACAAATACACCCGGGGTTTTCTGTAAAACCTCCAAAGCATTGCTGCCGGTATTTGATATAAGTGCGTTAACATTAACTACTGTGCGGTCCAGCTTTTGTTCCACATAAGCTTTTTGACCGTTTACAGCCACCTCTTTTAATGCGGTGTTTGACGGGGAGAGATGAACGGCCGGCAAGTTGACCGGTTCTTGCGCTGTTATACTTATATCATGGCTGAGATAATTTTTATAACCTACGGAAGTTATGCGTAGTGAATAACTGCCAGCCTTTAGGTTCTCAAAAACGAACCTGCCATCAGCTTTAGTCAGTGTTGTTTTTATTACTGTCGAGTCTTTTCCTGCAAGTAAACTTACTTTGGCTCCATCAAGTGGGGTGTTGTTGTCTGTTACCGAACCTGACAATTTTGATCCGGCAGATTGCGCGGCTGCAAAATTGAGGGCGAAACATCCCCATATGGTTAAAAGAACCAGTTTATATTTTTTCATACTGATAAGTGTTGGTAGGTAGTTTTAAGAAGAGATCTATTGGATTTGACTAAAACTCAAATTCACTTTGTCGCCGGTTTTTTTCATAAATTTTTGCAACATCAACTGGTGGTTTTCCTCCGATTGCTTTACGCCGTTTATAACTAACTCCTTATTATTAAGTTCTGCTTTAAAATTGCCTTTATTGTTAATTAAACCCGCCTTTAGCAATTCATCGGCAAAGCTGGGTGTTGATGGATTAACCTTCAACTTTGGTGCTGCAATTGCCATTGGTCTGGCTAATACTAATGGCCCTGACTTTGGAAATGATTTTTTTGATGTGTCGGCCGAATATCCTTTTGAATAAACATCAATTTTAGGCGTGTATTTGTAGTTGGAATTTACTTTATAAACGCTGTCGTTTTTATTTGTGTACCTATAGTTGACGTTAACTTTTGGGTGGTAGTTATAATTGTAGTTCTTTTTATAAACACTATCTGTTTTATAGGTGAAAACCTGGTTAATACTGTGAGCAGACTTTTTAGTGTTTTTATCCGCGTAGTGCACCGTCACGATTTTTTTAATTGTTGTATCAACCCGGGCCACAACGTTCACAGAGGTGTTGACGTTTGCTTTTACATCTGCTTTTAAATTGGTTGATACATTTACGTTATCAAGTCTGACATTTAACGGGTCAAGACGAACATTAACAGGTGGCGTTTGTGAGGTAACCGCATCTATACGCCTATCGCTATGTTGTTCTGTTTTTGACGGCAGGGTATCAGCGGCCATTAATCCGGTTGCATTGGTATTAATTACAGCAACGTTTTTGTTAATCTTATCAAGCTGTTTTTTTAGGGGAGGGGTTGGATTTACCAGTTCTTGTTGCTGAATCTGATTAACATTAATATGGTGGATTACTTTAACAACAGTATCGGCCATATTTTCAACCTTTTCCTGTTGTGAAAAAGCCGAAAAACATAAACCAGATACTACCAGGCAAACAGCCAGCATGGTTTTTTCAAATAAATTAAGGGAATGATTACGGTTGCTTGCCATACGCTTGATCCGGTCAATTAAACTGTGTTTACCGCCCGTAAAACCTATGGCGTAGGCCGGAATGGCCTGTTGATATTCCTCGCAACTTACCAGCGCGCGGATATAATTTACCTTATTGCTGCTTTGGGCCAGCGCCAGGTCATCACAGCAGTTTTCGCGTTCGGTTTTTATTAATTGCGAGATCCATAGCACGGCCGGATTAAAAAAGAACACAATTTCTATCAGGCCCTGCAACAGATTAACCAGATAGTCGCGGCGTTTAATGTGTGCCAGTTCATGCACCAAAATGGCTTCCACTTCTTCGGTTGATAAAGTGGTCAATAATCCAATAGGGATCAGTATCACTGGTTTTAAATTGCCTATCACCATGGGCATTTTTGCCAGGCCGGATTCCAGTAATCCCACAACCTGACTTATATTTAACTCATCAGCCAATTGCTGCATCTTATCGTACCAATAGCTGTTTGCAGGGATGATATTCGTCTGCCTTAATCTGCGTATGCCTAATAATCCTATAACCAGCTGTATGCTTTTTGCGCAGATAACCAGAAACCAGACCAACACAATAGCATTGTGATGGTTGTTTAAATAGCCGAATAACTGATTGGTAAAACCGGTAGTTTCAATGGCGGTTATGTCATTGGCTATAACAGGCGGCCCAACCAAACCCGCCCGGACCGTTGGCAACACCCCGCTTATCCCCGTAATTTGTTCCCGGTTAAACTGGATGAAAAAAGTAACGCTCGCCGCAACAGCAAATAATAATAGCGCTGTTATTAATAAATTGTACCGGGTAACGGCGCTTGCCTTCCGGGTAAAAATAATAATCAAACCGGTTACGGCCGAGAGCAAAAGCCCTTCCCACAACGAATGTACCAGGGTATTACAAAGCGCGCCGATAAATTGGTCGGTTATTATTAAAGAGGAAGTGATTGTCAGAAATGTCATGATCTTTTAAGTTAAAAGTTACCGTTATTTTCCATGTTGTCCAGTATTTTCCTTATGCTGGCCAGTTCTTCTTTTGATGCTTTTTTGTTGCCCAATAGCTGCATTACCAGCTTACTTGCCGATCCGCGATAAACGGTATCAACAAAGCGATCCAGTAAATGGTCCTTGGTTTTTTCTTCAGCCTCAACCACATGATAGATGTGCTTCATCTGGCTTTCGTCTCTTTTCAAAATGCCTTTATCCGCCATGATCTGCATCAGCTTTAGGGTTGAGGTGTAGTTGATCTCGCGCTGCTCATTTAGCCTGTCATTAACGAAGCGCACAGTATTTGGACCATGCTGCCACAATACCTGTAATATCTCCAGCTCGGCTTTTGTCGGTTCTGTTTTAGGGGCTTTGTCTTCTTTTCCGGGTTCCATAAATCAAAGGTAGGAAAGTTTTCGTACGAAACAATAGTTAGGTTGATTTTTTTGAAAATATTTTTTCCTGGTACAAAAAAAGCCCGGGCAATTTGCCCGGGCTAGAAAAAACTGTATAGAAAACTTATGCTACTTTTACTTTGTAAAATTTATAGCCAAACATAAATATAACCGCGTAGCAGATAATTGGCAAGTAATAAGCCTGCGCTACGTTATGATTAGCAATTTGACCCATAATAAAAGGGAATACAGCGCCGCCAACTACGCCCATAGCAATAAATGAGGAGGCTTGTTGAGTATGGCTTCCCAGGTTCTTTAATCCCAAACTAAAGATGGTTGGGAACATGATACTAAAGAAGAAATTAATCATTAATAAAGCGATATATGATGGCCAGCCCAGATGTTGCGCTACAATTAAACACATCAGGATATTACCTGCAGCAAAAATGGCCAACAGTTTGTTAGGTGCTATAACAGTCATTAATGACGTGCCCACTATGCGGCCAAGCAACATCATCCCCATAAACAAACTCATAAAATAACCCGCTTTTTCATCACTGAAATGCATAACACTCACACCATAATTGATAAAGTAGGCCCAGGTACCACCCTGAGCGGCTACGTTAAAGAACTGTGCCGCACAGGCCCAAACAAAGTGGCTGTGCTGGTATAGTTTTTTTGTCGGGGCTACGTCTACATTTATTGCTTCCGGATCGTCAGACGGCGCGGCTGCATGTGGGTCAACCAGCGCGGGGATCTTTAAAAACGCAAAAACAACGGCTATTAACAATACCACAATACCTATAGCTACATATAAGGTTTTTACGGAAGTAAGGTCCGTCGACTTTACCGTATCGCCACTTAAAAGAAAGAATGCGCCAATGGTTGGGCCAATGATGGTACCAACAGCATTAAACGTCTGCGCAAAGTTTACACGCAGGTCGCTTTTACGCTGGTCGCCAAGGGCAGCAGCAAACGGATGCGCAACGGTTTCTAACGTTGCCATCCCGCAACCCACTATAAATAAAGCTACCCTGAAAAAAATGAAAGAGGCTGCGTTAGCTGCCGGCACAAACAAAAATAAACCGCCGGCAAATAGCAATAATCCTAATATTACCCCGGCTTTATAACCGTATTTCTTCATGAATAACCCAGCCGGTATACTCATTATAAAATAGGCACCGAAAACAGAAAGCTGGATCAGGCCTGATTGTGAGATGGATAGATTTAAAACGTTTTGAAAGTGCTTGTTCAGTACATCGCTCATAGCGTGTAGCACACCCCACATCAGGAACAGCGAGGTGACAAAAATAAAGGTGACAATAAATTTCTTCTCGGTAAAAGCTGCTTTTTGGCTCATTGGTTAGTTGGTTAGGGTAAAATAATTGCAGGACATTGCAATCATATACATTAAATAATTGGTAACAGTTAAATTGGTTAGGTATCGCCGGTTATGCAATAGGTCTTATCACGATCAAAAAAACAAATTTTATTAAACAATTCATAATAAATGCCCTATTAAATATTTTAACCCGCAATTACTACATTTGGCACACCATTATATTACCTATGAAAAAATATGCCCTTGCAGTTTGCCTGCTTATTGCTGCCTGCATTACCAATTCTTTTGCTCAATCAAAAAAATTACCAGCTATAGGTTTGTTGGACCTGGGCTTTACACTGCAGGTTCAGCAAGGCGACCAGCAAGCCATAAACAATGCATGGGATTATACCCACACCATTGCCTCGCTGCAGGGCATTGTTAACCGGGATAGACCGCAATTATATATTTTCCTGATAAAGAACGCCAATGCCGATATAGACCGCTACTGGTGGAACAAATACCGTGCGCCAGGCAAATGGCTGAGCAGGCGCGATACCCTCGTCTATAAAAATGTAGCTGATGTAATAGCCGCCTATAAAAATAAGATCAGGGGCGCCGTTGTTTATGATCCAAACGTGCCGGCTACCAGTAACGTAGCATCGTCAGTGGCTGGCGCAGAGGATTTAATTGTGGTGAGATATGATACCGGCCCCAACAGCCTTTATTCGCAAATAATCACCGGCGGCCCAAAAATCCCGGTGCGTGTTAGTTTGGTAAATGCCGGCGGTTCATCTCTTTTTACTGGCAAGGGTACTATCCCCGGTACAACCCGAGTATCCAGCGGTTCGGCAAAAAACGACGCCTATCTATGGTTTTTAGAGAAGTACATGAAAACCGGTAAGGTCAATACCAGCTATGGCGCTTATTATATCGATCAGCAGTGGTTGAAAAATCCTTTCCTGGCTAATCGCAACCATCATACGCTGTCAAACCATGATTTTTTCATCAGCCGTCGCGGTTTCTTTTTTGATCTGAGCCCCTGGGCAGATGAAGCTGCCACCGACGACCTGACGCAAACGCCGGGTACAGATGTTAATACCTTAAAAGAATTATTGCTGGCGGCATATAAGCAAAACAAAGGTGGTTATGCTTACCTGGGCGGTTTCCCGCCGTGGGCATTTAAATATACCAGACATGCCAAAGGTAGCCATGAAGATGTGGCAACCGAGTGGGAATACTCGCGCATTATCAGCGCTTACAATGCATTTAAGGATGCCGATGCTATTGGATATGGCGCGTTGGCTAATGCGTCGTTCTGGCAGCATTTCCCGCTTAAAAAAGAGTATAAGCAGAATTGGGTAACCAAAGCGCAGTTAACCGGCAAGGGTTATTTGACAGCTGATGGTAAAATTGATTATAAAGGCCGCAACTTCATTATTTTTTATGTGGGTGATTATGACGCGTCATCGTGGGTATCGCAAACCACCCCAACGCTTTGGGATGATCCGAACCGGGGCAAAGTACCCATGATGTGGAGCATTAGCCCGGTACTGGCCGAGCGGGTGCCGATGGCCCTGGATTACCGGCGCGAAACCGCTACGCCCAATGATTATTTTGCTGCTGCGGATAATGGCGCCGGTTATTTAATGCCTGGAATGCTGCAGGCCCCCCGGCCGTTATCCGGCCTGCCCGATGGTGTGGATGCCTGGGTAGCGCATAACAAACCCTACTACCAGCAATGGGGCCTGACTATTACCGGGTTTATTATTGACGGCCAGGCGCCGCCGCTGAACCAAAAGGGGCTTGATGCCTACGCTGCATTTAGCCCTAACGGTATTGTGCCGCAAAAGGTACCCCTGACTTCATTGCATGGTAATATGCCGGTACTGCGATCAGATGAAGACGTTAACCAGGACCCGGTTGAAGCCGCCCGGATCATTTATGATCGTGTTCATAAACGCGGGGTTCCTTTCCATTGGTTCCGCAATATTTTGAAAAGCCCGTCGTGGTACGTGCAGGTAGTTGCCGAACTTAAAAAGCTGGATCCTAAAATAGAGCTGCTGAGCGCACCGGATTTCTTTGAGCTATACCGCATTTATCTGAAAGAAAACCCCGACGCTGCTAAGGAGAAGAAGTAATACCAGTTAATCTATGTGATCCTCCGCTCTCACTTGCGGAAGAGTGGCAGACTAAATCCGGACCAACACAACGGGCGTTCCAAATCGAAATATCCAAAGTCTGTACTTTCAATCGTATTTATCGCATTTGCTTGTTCAAGATGTCACTTTAAATTGAAGCCCGTCCCTGCGGGGAGCAGAAGCATTCGCCAATAAATTTTAAAATAAATTTGCGTAACCAAATGGTTACTTATATATTTGTAACCGAACGGTTACTTATTATGCCGGTTTATATATGAGAAGAGACGTTTTCCAGGCTATTGCCGATCCAACCCGTAGAGAGATCATCGGGATGCTGGCGCAACAATCATTGAATTTGAACAATGTTGCTGATCAGTTTGCCATCAGCCGACCGGCCATATCCAAACACATAAAGATATTGACAGAGTGCGGCCTGGTAACCATAACCCAGCAGGGACGCGAACGCTATTGCCATGCCGATTTTGGAAAGCTAAAACAAGTGGCCGACTGGACCGCCAGATATCAAAAATTCTGGACCGAAAAACTGGATGCTTTGGGCGCTTTTCTGGATAAAGAACAACAAACTAAAAAGAAATAATCAATAAAAAATCAAACAGAAAGTTATGAACACAGAGCCTATTGTAATAGAGCGCACTTATAACGTACCTGCGGATAAGGTATGGCAGGCGCTGACAGACATCAATAAAATAAACCAGTGGTTCTTTCAACTGGAAGACTTTAAACCCGAGGTCGGGTTTGCCTTTAGCTTTTCAGGCAATGATAATGGCACCAGGGTTGTACATGAAAGCGTGATTAAAGAGGTCATCCCCGGTAAAAAACTGGCTTATTCAATGATCTATAAAGATTACCCGCAGGAGTCGTTGGTTACGTTTGAATTATTTGATGAGGGAGATAAAACCAGGTTAGTATTAACCCATAGCCAACTGGCCGAAATTGCCAAAGGCAGCCCTATGTATGCCCGCGAAAAATTCCTGGGTGGCTGGACCTATCTTGCCGGTAAACTTGATGATTTCTTAAACAAATAATAAACAGCTATTACGATATGACGACAGAACCATTTGTTATTGAACAAACCTACAACGCGCCGGTTGAGCGCGTATGGAGCGCCATTACCGACAAGGCCAAAATGAAAGAGTGGTATTTTGATGTTGATGATTTTAAGCCCGAGGTTGGTTTTACCTTCCGCTTTAGCGGGACAGATAAAGGCGTTACTTTTTGGCACAGGTGTGTTATTACGGAAGTGGTGCCGCTTAAAAAACTATCGCATTCGTGGCGCTATGAAGAATTTCCGGGCGACTCGCTGGTAACCTGGGAGCTATTTGAGGAAGGCGATAAAACCCGCATTAAACTCACCCATACCGGATTAGAAACCTTCCCGCAGGATAATCCATCATTTGCCAGAACAAGTTTTGCCAAAGGCTGGACCTATGTTACCGGTACTGGTTTGAAAAATTATGTAGAAAAAGATTAAGACTACCGTTTGGACGCGCCTTCACAAGTCCATAGGGATATAAGTTCGGTAGAAAAAATTAAGAGATTTGTCAGTTGCCTCAGGTATTCTTACCTGTACGCGCTAAGGCTGACGGTTTTTAATTTTTTTCTACCGGTCTTTTGCTCTTAAAGGGGCAACTTTAAAATTTCACGGACGATCCGGGGCGGTTTACAATAACAAGATATCAATCCGGTGCGCGTGCACCATCTCTAATATTGGTGACCAGGCGAAAATAGTAAACCTGCCATCCTGTGAAGCCACCAGCGCTATGGCGTCCCGCTGGTCAAACACAAACTGGGCAGCTGCCAGGTGTCGGGTGCCGCCGTTTTGGCTGGGATGCATCAGCACAGGTCCGCCATCCATCACGGGTTCGGTAGTAATGATCTGATCAACGGGCGAGCTCATGCCTGAACGTGCAATTTTTGCACCGAATGCCAGCAATTCATAATTACGATTGATAATGGTGGCGCCATCAACCGCGGTGAAGCCACCAATGATATCTATCGCCCGCAGCAGTGCCTCCTGCCAGTCGGTTTTTGACCTATCGCATTTATCCTGTTTCATCAACCTGGTAATACCCTTAAACGTAGGTACCACCGGGTAAGTTATGGGGTGGACGATAGATTGCTGCCATTGGCCTGAATGCTCGGGTATTATCAATACCAGCCCGCCGCGGCCATGTATGCGCATGGACGCAGCCAGTTCAACCATAATGTTTACAGATCCGTCAGCAAACGGATTCGGCATCCCCAGCAGGGAATCTATCAGGGCGGGACAATTTTGTAATCCGGTATTTTGCTCGTCAATAATTTTGATTTCGTCCCCTTTAAGTACCGCTATGTTCACAAATTTGCCAAAACCATCAGTCCGGCTATGTTTTATTACCAGCAGGCCCGGCTCAATAACTTCCAGCACAAAACAAATACCCGGTATGGCAAGGGTAGTACCCCACACATACAGCTCATCGTTTTCAAACCAAACGCCAAGGTGTATTCCGGGGCTTTCAACTGCCGGAGCCAGTTTAGTAAGATTATGCGGAGTAAGCCGTATGCGGTTACCAAATATCAGCGGTTGGCTGGCCTGCCCGGGCTGTAACAGCGCGATAGATATTTTTGGCGGATGCCCTTCTTCTTTACGCAAGCTGGCCCAAAATGCTACGTCAATAATGGCCTCAATAATTGGCGCCTGTGGTTCGTCGGCAAGGTTTATTGCACCCTGTGCGCTTGCTGCAGCCAAATGGGTGGCAAAATGTGCCTCAATGGTAGCAGCTACCATGCGCGCAGCTATATAGGTTGGTTCTGACAGCATTAATGGTTATTTATACCTCAAAAATATCTTTAATGTTTTAAAGGAGTGCAACATGGCAGGGTAAAATTTGACCAAATTTGGAGAGAGCGAATGAATTTAAATTCAGCCAGGCAAAGACTGAATAAATCAATTATTTACGGCAGGAGGCTGATATTCAAAAGGCAATTGGTCGCCCACCCTCTTTTTACCCCAGTTTTTCCGGAGAAAAAATGTGCGGTAGTCGGTATAGCTGCCCTTCGCGTCAATAATGGCTTCTCTTAAATTCAATATGATCTGCGAAGCATTATTTACATCAGGGCTCACCTTTACGGTGGCCGGTACAGCCGGGCTAACGCCATTTGGCCCGCTGGTAACCAGGGTCTTAAAATTAGCGCTGTCTGGTAAAATCTTTGAGTTACTAATCATTTCTGCATTTACATCAGTTTGTTGTACCTTATTTCTTACAGAAGTTATGCCCTGGCTTTTTAACTTCCCGGCTTTACGCGGATCATAAATAATATATAGCGAGGTGAATTTTAATGATATGAAAGACGTATCAATAGGGGTAACCAGCGTATCGAAATTTACCGGCCGGGTATCCATATATATACCGTTAATACTGCCCCGCGCAGGATACATTTGGTGCGTGATAAATCCTTCATCCAGCGTAGTGTTTGCATAAACCGACCGCAAAAAATGCATAAATGAACCTTTATAAGCCTCGAGCCTGTTTTTAGCCCAATTTTTTTTCATTTCGGGGGTACCGTCCATTTCCTCAAAAACGGCGTCGCCATCATAGCTGGTGATACCCGTAAGGCCATTATTTTCAAAAGTTTTAAGCAGGTAGTGCACCCCATATCCCAGCCTTTTGTTTTCAATTATCAAAAACTCATCCGCATCGGCCTTTAAAAGGATCCTGCCCCACCCCAGTTTCATGGTGCTAAAGTTTAAAACCTGTGGATTCAATATTGTGCATTCTTTACCGTTAGGGGTAGTATCTAAAAACTCGTCCTTAAATATCCGGTAATTTCTCTCCCATGCATCGGGCCCGATTTTTACCTCGGTAAGTGCAATAGGTTTTTCTTTTAATGAGATATTAACTTCCACCGACTTGTCCTGGATTACTATGTCTTTTGAACAATAGGCGTAACCCAGCATTTTTACCGACAACTGAAATGCACCGGGATCAATATTGTAAAATATAAACTGGCCGGCAGTATTGGTAGCGGTTATTTTTTCAGACCCGCTCATAAATACGGTAGCGCCGTTAACAGGTTTGCCTTTACTATCAGCAATGGTACCCATAACGTTATAGTGCCCCTGTGCGGTTGCGCAAACATTTAAAAAAGCGATAAAAACTAACAGCAGGCGGACGGTCTTCATGTATCAGGTGAAAGGTTAGCTAAAAGTACGATTTTAATAAATAAAAACGTTCTTAGCTAACCCTAATACAGCTATAAAGAAACTTTTTTTGATGCTGCCGATAATTGCGCCAATGAATAAGCTCCAATTGCCATTGCTATATCACGCACGGCAATATCAATAAACTTCCCACTTGCTAACAGGCTTAGTGCAATTAACACTAACCACGCTGACACCAGGTAACCGGCCTTTGCTGCATTTATAAATACCAATATGCCGGCTATAATTTCAATAACCCCTACTATGGCCATAAATACGTGGGGTGTAAACGGAAGCGCGCCGGCAACCGAAGGATTAAGATATTGCGCCCAATTTGTAAGCAGGTTTGTAAACTTATCAGCGCCAGCTACAATAGGAATAAGGCCATACGTAAATTTCAACAACGTTTGTACCTGGTTAATTTTTTTCTCGTCCATAATTTATTTAAGATTAAATTTATTGATTAGAGACAGCCAGTTAAAAAAGGGTTACAAAAAATAAAAATGTAACCCTTTGGTCCCGGCCTGACTCTATGGGTGGTAAAGCATAGCAAATGAATATAAAGTCAATGATCAATACCGATTCTTTAAGCGATGAAGATATTGTTGAACGCATAATAAATGGCCAGAGTTATCTGTATGAAACGATAATGCGCAGGTTAAATGCACGTATGTTCCGCATTAGTATGTCATTTATCGGGGATGATATGGAAGCGGAGGATATTATGCAGAACACTTATATATATGCCTATCGAAGCCTGGGCAGTTTTAATAAGCGCGCAAAATTTAATACCTGGATAACCCGCATACTTATAAATGAATGTATACTGCGCAAAAAGAAATTACAGCACAGGCAAAAAGTAATTAACGCCAAAAGAACCAATGACATAGTTACACATACACCGTTAAATGATGTTATGAATAAAGAACTAAAGCAACTGCTTGAAAATGCAATAGCTGCACTGCCCGATAAGTACCGGATGGTGTTTGTAATGCGCGAAATGGAAGATATGAGCACACAAGAGACGATGGAAGTGCTGGGCATTGAAGAATCAAATGTGAAGATCAGGTTAATGCGCGCTAAAATGTTATTGCGCGATCAATTAAAAGACTACTATCGCTCGCCGGAGATCTTCGAATTTCATTTATCGCGCTGTGATAGGGTGGTAGATGTGGTTATGCAGCAAATAACACAATATAAAATATGATTTAAATCATATAAAAATGAAATAAATACGCCATAATGTTGTTAATTATATTATATAAGTAATATAATTGCAAATTATTTGATATCCGCAGCACGTTGATGCTCCATCAATCTTCCTGCGCTGTTTCCTTTTTACTATGAAAAACGCTGAAATACCCAATGGCATTCCCATATCGCCGTTATTAAACAATTTAGAAATCGCCGAAGGTAACTTAAAAAGGCCTTTTATCATTAAAGGGCGCCTGTTAACTATTTGTGCATATACGGTTGCGGTGGCGGTAGCCATAAGCTTTATAGCCAAAGTGCTGGTATCCTTAATTAACCTGGTGACCAATATCGCTTTTTATGGCTCATTTACCCTGGGTTTTAACAGCCCGGCCAATAACCATTTAGGTGCCTGGGTGATTTTAATACCGGCTATCGGCGGTGTCGTTGTTGGCTTTATGGCCCTCTACGGATCAAAAGCCATACGCGGGCATGGCATCCCGGAGGCTATGGAACAGATATTGGTTAATGAGAGTAACATTAAGCCCTCTATTACTTTACTCAAGCCTATCTCATCGGCAATAGCCATCGGTACCGGTGGTCCTTTTGGCGCCGAAGGGCCCATTATCGCAACAGGTGGCGCGCTTGGGTCAACCTTGGGCCAGTTGTTTAAAGTTACGGCCAATGAGCGTAAAATTATCCTGGCTGCCGGGGCTACGGCGGGTATGTCAGCTATATTTGGCACGCCGATAGCAGCCGTATTTTTGGCTATTGAATTATTGTTATTCGAGTTTTCACCACGATCAATATTACCGGTTGCTTTAGCCTGTATTACCGGTGCAGCGGGCCATCATTTATTATTTGAATCTGGCCCGGTATTTCAAATGCCTGAGGTTGCCATACCATCAAACCTGGCGCTGGGCATATACAGCTTCATGGGGATTTTTATTGGTTTCATTTCGCTGGGTATCACTAAAATTGTTTACTGGGTTGAGGATGCCTTTGAGAAACTGCCTATCCACTGGATGTGGTGGCCGGCACTGGGTGGTTTGGCTGTAGGTTTAATCGGCTTTTATTCGCCGCATACCTTAGGTGTGGGTTATGATAACATTACCGGTATCCTGTCGGGTAAGTGGCCGCTGGCGCTGGTATTGAGCTTGTGTATATTCAAGTTCCTGTCGTGGGCTATAGCCTTAGGCAGCGGTACTTCGGGCGGTACACTGGCTCCGTTGCTGACCATGGGCGGCGCTGCCGGATCGGTGATAGGGATATTGATCTTAAAGATGTTCCCGGACTCAGGTATTAATATACCATTAGCTGCGCTGATCGGGATGTCGGCTATGTTTGCCGGAGCATCAAGAGCTTATCTGACCAGCATCGTTTTTGCACTGGAGGCTACCATGCAGTCGCACGCTTTGCTGCCCTTGCTGGGTGCCTGTACCGGCGCTTACATCGTTTCTTTTTTCCTGATGGAAAACACCATTATGACCGAAAAAATTGCGCGCCGCGGTATTTCAACACCCGATTCGTTTGAACCGGACGTCCTGCAAAAAATTACAGTGGGGCAGATGGTAAACAGTACCGAAACGGTAATCAATGAAAATACCAACATTCAGGATATAAGGAGCTGGCTGGCTGCCAACCCCGGTAGCGACAATAATTTTATTGCTGTAAATAACCAGGGCGAATATGCGGGCACTGTTAAACTTACTGATATTTATGATCAGAAGCTGAATGATAATTTGCTGTTAAAAGAAATTGTGGATCCAAAAGTCATAACAGGTGTAAATACAAAAGACAATCTGCGCCACGCCGTAGAGCAGATGTCAAAAACTGGGGCCGAGGTTTTGCCTGTGTTATCAGCAGCTGGTAAGGTAATTGGAGTGTTGGCTTATAAAGATATCATCAGTGCTTACAGCCGCGATATCGAAAAAAATGAGTTTGCCCACGTAAAGATCTCCTTAAAACGCCAGCGCATAAAAATGCTTATCAAAGGCCGAAGGTTGATTGATTTTAATGGCGATAACTAGCCTGATTTAATAGTCAATGCTTTTGTTGTTTTTATGTGACACGTAGCTAAGTTTTGAATCTTTAGCAGGTTTTTTGCCGAGTGATCAGGGCTACAAGTAAAACGCCTTTAAATAACTGTGCGCATAAGTACCCCATTCTTTTAAAGCGCTGTTAAGCGTTTCTTTAAATTGCGTATTGTTTACCGGCTTGCCTTTTTTTGGCGGAATTATAGTGCTTTCTGGCATACTGGTATCCGTTATTTTGGTGGCAAACCAGCTTACGTTTTCGTGTGGCAGTGCTACACCCAGTATCATACCCGGCAATCCGGTAAATGATTCCGGCCCGCCGGTTACCAATATCCTGTCCGTATAAAAAGCAACTACATAAACAGAATCCATTATCAGCGCATTGGCCCTGCGGCATTGGTAGCCTGCTATTTCGCGGGTTTCGTCAGTAATTTTCCATTTAATTTTGCGGACCGTATCTTTCAACAAAAAGGTTTCTTCAAATACTTTTTTCTGGCTGGTGCTTATACCCGTATTCAGGTCAGTATAAACGGTCGAGTTCTGTTCAGCTATCACCACGTTAAAAAAATAATTGGTTGGCGGTGTCTCGGGCTCAACAGGTGTAAATAACGTTTTATTACTGCCAAATTTTAAAGTGCTCTTTAATACTTTAAACTGCGGTTGTGTTTTCTTGTATTCCTCAAAAGCGTTTTGAGTATACGATTCATTGTCTTTATTTATCTCTTTACGAATTATAGCATAGGCATTTGACGTTTTGGTAAACTCAATAATACCCGATGTGGTAAAGTGTTCTGTTTGTGCCAGGCAGTTGGTGTTGGCTAATATCAAAAAGCAGCCAAATGTTATTAAAAGGTTTTTCATAGGTTGTTATTTAGTTGATCCGGCTGTCATTTTGGTAAAATCATAAGTTATGGAGAACATGAAATATCTTTTTATGGTAGTGTATCTTTCTTCGGTAATAACACTGCCACTGGCATAGCGGTTAAAACCATTGTTCTGGTTCAATAGGTCATTAACGGTTGCAGATAGTTTCAGGCTTTTCTCTTTAAAGAAATATTTGGCTAAAGTGGCGTTCCATATGGTAGACCTAAAACCCTGGGGCAGTGCCGCAGTTTTTGCGGTATAGGTGTAATTAACATCAGTACCTATTTCAAATTGATGTGGCAGATAGCCGTTAAATCCGCCATAGCCGTTAAATCCCCCACCGTTACTGTTGCTAATAGCTTGTAATGATGATTGATTGATACTATAAGTTGGGCCGCCCGACAGGTAAAAACTATATTTATTCTCTACATATTTATTAACATTTATTCTGCCCGAATAGTTAATGGCGTTGGTAGTGTTTAACTGGTTGCTGGCGTTTATATCATTTTTTACCATATTGTATGAGGTATTGCCATATATGCTGCCACCTATACCAACGTTAATATCCGGCCCTTTTATTTTGCGGCCCAGATCGGCATAAACGTTAAAGTTATGCGGGCTTTTACCATGAAGGTTAAAATATTGTACAGTTGTTTTTCCCCCCGCGTCGGTAGCCGTATTGTTTACAATGGGGTTTGTGGTAAATGAATAGTTGGCAGACAGGTAGATGCTTTGTCCGCTTAACACTTTATAGGAGTTAAAATACCCGTCAAAACTGTTTCTGAACGAGGGGGTAAGATCCGGATTGCCCAGTATAACATATAACGGGTTGTTGTTATTTTTAACAGGCTGTATCTGATTAATAGACGGTTGATTAGTATTGCCGTTATAGCTTAATCTTACGGTTTGCTGCTGAGAAAATTTATACGAAACCATAGCCTGGGGGTTCCAGTTTATGAAATGCCTTTTAAGGATTTCATCAGTATACTCATTGATTTGTTTGAAAGAGACATCAGACGCTTTGGTGCCAAAGTTTATCACCGTTTTTCCTTTGGTATAATTAATTACGGCGCCAGCCTGGTTAGATAGCTGGTTCAGCTTAAAATAATTACTCAACGAGTCTACAAGCACATCATAATTGTTCCCGGCAGCGGCTTTACTATATGCCCGGCGGTCTGAGCTGCCGTTGTTTACGTTTAAGCCATAATTAAATATAACTGAAAATTCCTTCGTAAGCGGCTCGGTATAAGTAATGTTTGTATTTAGCGTGGTGTTTTTATTGTGGCTGGTTTTATACTGGTCGGTTGGCTCGTTACGGGTTAAGGTTCCGGTGGTGTCAAAATAAGCCAGGTTTGATTTTAGGTAGCCCGTGCTTTGATCATCATTTGATGAAGCACTTACCAATGCCGATAAAGTGCGCCCTTTTTTCTTTAACTTTTTAGTATAAAAAGTACTGGCGTTAAATATATGCTGATCGCGATCATTACTCAAATCGTTATTGCTGATGTTTAGTAAAGTGTTATCACCGCGCCGGTTGGTATCTACAGTTGTTGTTTTGGATTTAAGATGTTTATAGGTGCCGTCAACCGCAATTTTTAAGTTGGAGGTAGTATCAAGTTTAATGGTTAAGGTAGCATCAATTTTTTGCCTGAATGTAGAATTATGAGATTCCTGGCTGGTATTACTATTGATAACACGGCCCGGTAAGTTGTTTTGGCTCACCGTTCTTTTCGTTCCGTCAATATCCAGGGCGCCAAGTTTATAGTTACTGTTAACGGCGTATTTGTCACTATCCCATTTGTTGTCATAATGCGCCCCGCTGGTTTTTGCCTTGGGGATACCTTCGCCGGTGTAATACAGATCGTCGCCGCCGCCAACATAATAAACCCCGCCGTCCTCAAAAGTAGGTGCGCTGCCGTCGGCATATTTTTGTGCATCATCCCAGCTAAGCCCGGTTTTACCTGTGTTGGCCGCTGTGCCGTATAATGAGAATTTCTCTTTGTTTTGAAATTTATTAAACAGCAGCTGCCCGGTATAGTACTTGTCTGTACCTATCCCAAAGTCTGCTTTACCAAAGTAGCCGCTCTTTTTGCCATCTTTCAATTTAATATTTAAAGTTTTGGTTTTAACACCGTCATCAATCCCCGTAAAAGTCGCCTGGTCGCTTTTCTTATCATATAGCTGTACTTTATCAACCATATCGGCACGTATATTTTTGGTCACCAGGGTTGGATCATCGCCGAAAAATTCTTCACCATCAAGTAATACCTTGTTAACGGTTTGGCCCTGGGCCGTTATTTTCCCGTCTTTGTCAACCTGTATCCCCGGGAATTGCCTTATCAGGTCCTCGACCTTATCATTGGGTTGTATGACGTAGGCCTTGGCGTTAAACTCGGTAGTGTCACCTTTTACTTTTATTGCCGTTACCTGGCCCTTAATGATCACGTCTTTCAATAAGCGTGATTTCAGTACCAGGCTTATTTTGCCGAAGTTATGGATAGGTTCCGTTTTGCCGTCCAGTATAAAATCTTCGGTATAATCCGCGTAACCCGGATAAGACATTACCAGTATAAATTTGCCAGCGTTAAGATTATTAATGCGAAATGCTCCATCTCCGTCAGCGCGGCTAAACTTTGACAGGGTAGAGTCTTTAGCATTCAGAATCATGATGGTGGTGTTTTGGAGAGCTTTTTTTTCGGATGTGTCAATAGCCGAGCCGGTGACCGCATAATTGCTTTGCGCGTACCCGGTTATTGACAACAGCGTTAATAACGCTATTGATAAAATTGTGATTTTCATAGGTAGATTTAGTTTAGGCTAATGTATAACTAAAAAGATAGTGCTGGAGGATTTTTAACACTTCTTAACTTAAATTAACACTTACTCCCGGTGATAAGACTGCGGTTTTGTTAGTTAGTTACAATATTCAGCTTATAAATTAGCTGATTTTGGCTTGGCATCATCATATTACAGTTGTCAAATAATAATTAACTTGCATGCCATATGAAGCCAATCATAGAGTGCGTGCCCAATTTTAGCGAGGGTGTTGATCCTGACATCATCAATAGTATTACCGGTGAAATAGCGTCGGTAACCGGGGTTAAATTATTAAATGTCGACGCGGGTAAGGACGCCAACCGAACGGTGGTGACTTTTGCCGGCGAGCCGGATGCAGTTGTTGAGGCTGCCTTCCTGGCTATTAAAATGGCCGGCGAACTGATTGATATGCGGGCCCAAAAAGGGGAGCACCCACGCATGGGCGCTACGGATGTCTGCCCGCTCATCCCCATTAGCCATATTACACTTGATGAAGTTGCTGTATATGCCGAACACCTGGCCCGGAGGGTTGGCGAAGAGCTGCAGATACCGGTTTATTTATATGAGCACTCGCAACCCAATAAAACCCGCAGCAACCTGGCCGCTATAAGGGCAGGCGAATACGAGGGGTTCTTCAAAAAAATAAAATTACCCGCTTGGAAACCGGATTTTGGCCCGGCCGAAATGGATGCCCGGCGCGGTGCAACCGTTATCGGCGCGCGCGATTTTTTGATCGCTTATAATATCAACCTGGATACGCAGTCAATCAACATAGCCAATGAAATTGCCTGCGAAGTACGCGAAACCGGCCGGATTGTGATTAATGAAAATGGTAAACAACGGATACCCGGGGCATTAAAATACGTAAAAGCCATAGGCTGGTATATAGAAGAGTATGGCCTGGCCCAAGTGTCAATGAATTTAACAAACATAGCGGTAACACCAATCCATATTGTTTTTGATGAAGTAAAGTCGAGGGCCCTGGCACATAACATAACTGTGGTTGGCAGCGAACTGATTGGCATGATCCCGCTAAAGGCCATGCTTGATGCGGGGGCCTATTTCAGACAAAAACTAGGGCAATCACAAACATTGAATGAAAATAAATTAATTAATAGTGCCGTGGAAGCAATGGGGTTAAACCAATTAACATCTTTTGAGTCTGAAAAACGGATAATTGAATATTTACTTTAAAAAAAGTTAATGTTTTAGCAGGCTTTTGTTTTTAACTTAAATGTTTATTTTTAAATTATTATATAAATTTTTCTTTATTTTTAAGTCTGAATACAACCAAGCTGCAAAACAACGTTTTTGAGTTTACCTATGAACGCTATCACAAAAAGAATTAACTGGTCGTTATTTATATTGTTTTTGATGTTGTCGGTTACGCCGGCAGCTGCGCAGTTAAATCACGGAAATGCCGGTGCCCAAAGCCAGCTTAAAAATTTTAACAGCTCATTGGCACAGGTAAATATGACTTTTAATTTCCCCGAGGGCTTTAAAGAAATTAAAGCGCCAACTACAGAAAGCTTTCAGTTTGATTATGCAATGGTGCTTCCCGATGCTGATTTCGAGATCTGGCTGCGTGTCAATACGCAAAAAGAAAATGAAAAGCTCCTCGCCGATAAAAATATACATGTTTCCTGTGCCGATTCACTTTATTTAGGCGTAGCGCAAGATCAGATATCATCTTTTACCTCCGAAAAAAAATACATGAAAAGAAACCTCCCGGAGTATATATTAAACCGGTATAACGCTGATGGCGGTAGCATCTACCTGGTAAGCATAGATGATTCGCCGGTAACCAAGCATTATAAATACGCGTTTTTAACCGTACTGCAAAAAAACAAAATAGGCACATTGCTGGCTATTTGTTTTACAAATGATAAGGGCCCCGAGTTTTTTAAAGATATGAACAGGGCAAGCAACTGTGTGAAGTTTAGAGAGTAGTGGTTAGAGACCGGTTAATCAGGGTTTAGAGATTAGTTTGAAAGATAGCCAACCAGGCTCAGGCCAATCTCCCGGCTTTGGTCCCTGTCACCCGTCACACAATGTTAATAAGTTAAGAGATTTGCGTTAGCATTTCAACCTGTAAACTTTATTTTTGCTGTTGAGAGGCTTCCTGTCTCCCCAATAAAAATTACGCGTATAAAATGGCAGAACCAGTAAATTATAGTGAAGATAGTATCCGGTCGCTCGACTGGAAAGAGCACATCCGCCTGCGTCCCGGCATGTATATCGGCAAGCTCGGCGACGGATCAGCTTATGACGACGGGATATATGTATTACTGAAAGAAATTGTAGATAACTCGATAGATGAGTTTGTCATGGGCTCGGGCAGAACCATTGAGATCAATATAAGCGACCATAAGGTTTCTGTACGCGATTATGGCCGCGGCATACCATTGGGTAAAGTGATTGATTGTGTATCAAAAATTAATACGGGCGGTAAATATGATAGCAAGGCGTTCCAAAAATCGGTTGGATTAAACGGGGTGGGTACCAAGGCGGTTAACGCGCTTTCAACCTCGTTCATTGTACAATCCTATCGTGACGGTCGTACAAAAATAGCTGAATTTGAAAAAGGCGAACTGGTAAGGGACGAGCCGGAAAAAGAAACCTCGCAACGCAATGGCACCGCTATAAATTTTTATCCTGATGATACGATTTTCAGGCATTACCGTTTTATCCCCGAGTTTGTAGACAATATGATCTGGAACTACGTGTTCCTAAACTCGGGCCTTACCATTAACTTTAATAACCAAAAATATTTTTCAGAGCGCGGACTTTATGATCTGTTAACTAAAAACACGGATGTTGAAACCCTGCGTTATCCCATCATCCATCTAAAAGGCGAGGATATAGAAATCGCCATGACCCATGGGCAGCAGTACGGTGAAGAATATTACTCGTTTGTGAACGGCCAGCATACTACACAGGGTGGTACGCATCAGGCAGCCTTCCGCGAAGCGGTTGTAAAAACCATCCGTGAGTTTTATAAAAAGGAATTTGACGCGTCAGATGTACGGGCCTCTATTGTTGCTGCTATCGCGATCAAGGTCCAGGAGCCGGTTTTCGAGTCGCAAACCAAAACCAAACTGGGCTCGCAAAACATTGGCCCGGAGGGTCCGTCTGTGCGCTCATTTATAGGCGATTTCGTCAAAAAAGAATTAGACAATTATCTGCATAAAAATCCCGCAACGGCCGATGCTTTGTTAAAGCGCATCATGCAATCAGAGCGTGAGCGTAAGGATATTGCAGGCATTAAAAAACTGGCTAATGACCGGGCGAAAAAGGCATCACTGCATAATCGCAAGCTGCGCGATTGTAAATTGCATTTTGACGACACACATGAACGCAAACAGGATACCACGCTGTTTATTACCGAAGGTGACTCGGCCAGCGGATCGATCACCAAATCGCGGGATGTGATGACCCAGGCTGTATTTAGCTTAAAAGGCAAGCCGCTGAACTGCTTCGGGTTGACCAAAAAAGTAGTTTATGAGAATGAGGAATTTAACCTGCTACAGCATGCGCTTAATATAGAGGACGGTATTGACGGGCTGCGCTATAACAATATTGTAATAGCCACCGACGCTGACGTGGATGGCATGCACATCCGGTTGTTGCTGATGACTTTTTTCCTGCAGTTTTTTCCGGACCTGGTAAAAGCCGGGCACGTGTTTATATTGCAAACACCACTGTTCCGCGTGCGTAATAAAAAAGAAACCATTTATTGTTATAGTGATGAAGAGCGCAAAAACGCCATTGCTAAATTAGGGGCAAAGCCAGAAATAACCCGCTTCAAAGGCCTTGGCGAAATATCACCGGACGAGTTTGGCTTGTTTATTGGCAAAGACATCCGCCTTGATCCGGTTATCCTTAAAGATGCCAACATCAAAGGCTTGCTTGAATATTTTATGGGGAAAAATACCCCGGCAAGGCAGCAGCATATCATAGGCAACTTACGGGTCGAAAAAGATGATGAAACCGTAAACCCAACTATTGCTGAGGATGCAGAAGAGTTGCCGATAGCCAGTTAAACCACCCAATTTCATTTTGAAAGATAGCGTTCGCTGCGGCGTGATTGTCACGCCGCAGCTGATGATAGTTAATTCCATTTTAATTTACCGGATAATTCCTTATCTTGTTTCCCCCTTCTTTTTTAGAGGTGGGAATGTTTTTTTATAAACTTAAAAAAGAACCCTCTCCTTTGGAGCGGGTAGGTGAGGCTAATGACTAACCACGAAATAAAAATAGCTTTCCAGGAATATGCTTCTGTGAAAGAATTAGAAACAACCCACCGGGATTTGTGTGCGGAGGCGGTAAAAGCAATGGAAAATTCGCATTCGCCTTATTCAAAATTTAGAGTAGGGGCGGCGTTGCTTTTAAAAAGCGGTAAAATAATACATGGAAGCAACCAAGAAAATGTAGCCTATCCATCAGGCCTGTGTGCCGAGCGGGTAGCCCTTTTTTATTGGGGTGCCAACCATCCGGCCGATCCTATTATAAGTATGGCTGTAACCGCCCATACAGATGAATTTGAATTACAAAAGCCAATAACCTCATGCGGGTCGTGCTTGCAGGTATTAGCCGAATACGAAAAAAAGCAGAAACAACCGGTAAAAGTTATATTGTTTGCTAGTAAAGGCCCTGTTTGGGTAACCAACGGTATTGAAGCCTTTTTGCCGTTTTTGTTTTTTGAAGACCGGCTGTCATAACCTCTTGTCGCTTCCGAAAGGCCAGGCTGATGTCATAATAAGTTAGCGTATATAAGAAAAGGCCACCCGTTACGGCAGCCTTAACTATAAACAAAACTAAACTAAAATTAAGATTGTGTTTCGATTTTGGTAATTTTAAAATCGGCGTGGTTTAATGCGATAGTTATCAGGTTAACACGTACGTAGCCATCATAACGCATGGTTAATTTAACGGTCATTCTGTTATCGGTTTCATCCAAAATTGAGGTATTATAGGTGCAACCTTGTTCAATGTTTTCTGATGCTTTTAATGACTCCAATAATTGTTTTTTGTCAAGGTTAAATTCTTTGTCGCCACGGTACATGGTGAACTTAACGTCTTTGGCAAGTATATTTTCAACACCATCTATTTTGCCGTGAATTACAGCGTTCACATAGATATTTAAAACATCGTTTTTTGTTAAGGCAGCTGTAGCTTGTTTAGTTGAAGCGTTGGCAACTGTGCCAACTACTAAAAATGCTAAACCTAGCATAATTGATTTTAAAGTTTTCATAATATGTATTTAAGGTTATTAATTAATTTTTATATCCATAAGACAGCGGCACCCATCAAAACGTTACACAGAAAAAAATATTTATTATCGATTTAACCAAAATTTAACATTTGTCTTATTTTTAAATGATCCATATTTAGGGGATATTTATAGCATGATCGAGTATAAAACCACCATTTTGCAGTTTGGCGAGCAGGGCGAAAAAACAGGCTGGCGGTATATTGAAATCCCGGCAGACCTTGCTCAAAAGTTAAAACCGGGCAATAAAAAAGCCTTCCGGGTGCGTGGTATGTTAGACAGTTTTCCTATTCAGGGTTTCGCACTTTTGCCTATGGGCGAGGGGAGATTTATCATGCCCATAAAAGCCGAGATCCGCAAAAGCATCCGCAAAGAAGTTGGCGCTATGCTTACCGTGAAGCTGGAGGAACATAAAGATTTTAAGGTAGCGGTACCAGCCGACCTGCAGGAATGTTTTGAGTTTGATCCGGAAGCGCTTACCCAATTTGAAGGCCTGGCTATGTCGCATCGCAATTATTTTATCAAATGGATAGAGAGCGCAAAAACTGACGAGACACGCGCAAAACGAATCGTTAACACCATAAATGCTATGTTGCGTAAATGGAGTTATAATGTAATGATCCGCGAAATGAGAAACGAAGACTGATACTTAGCACATTGTAATCACAACCCTAAACCCGTCCGGGTCAGGCAGCTTAAAACCATTAGCGGCCCAGTAGGGATTTTTAGCTTCCACCTGCCTGATGTTATTAGCCGCCGCATTTGTCCTGATATTATTGTAATCTTCTTCATCAACATAAAAAACTAAAAGGTCATCATCATCTGCCTGATGGTTTGCAGCATGGGCCGAAGTAGTAAACTCCAGGTGCCAGCCTGTATTTTTGCCACCTATAAAAACGCCGTTATAACCGGCGTGGTCCTTAAAATCGCCAATTACTTCCAACCCCACAATAATTGTGTAAAAGTTGATCAGCGATTTCAGGTCGGACGTATGACGGGCTACTCTTAGTTTCATAAAAGGTGTTTGTTTTATAATCTTTAATACGGGTCAATTTAAGTTAAGAAAGTTAAAAATGTGCATAAAATCTGGATGTCTGCCTATTCGGACATCTTTACATTTCCCTATCTTTATCCATCCAAATTTTTTAGTTACTAATGAGTGAAGATCTGAACGAAAACGATATACCTGCTGCAAATAACGACGATAAAATCCATAACGTAACCTCACTCGACGGATTGTATGAAAACTGGTTCCTTGACTACGCCTCGTATGTAATCCTTGACCGTGCCGTTCCGCATATAAATGATGGTTTAAAGCCCGTACAGCGCCGTATCCTCCACTCGCTTAAAGAGATGGATGACGGGCGTTTTAATAAAGCCGCCAATGTTATTGGTAACACCATGAAGTATCATCCGCATGGTGATGCGTCAATTGGCGATGCCATGGTACAAATAGGCCAAAAAAACCTGTTGATAGATTGCCAGGGCAACTGGGGCGATCCGGTAACCGGCGACTCGGCAGCCGCGCCGCGTTATATTGAGGCCAGGTTATCCAAATTTGCGTTAGAGGTTGTTTTTAATGCCGATACTACCATTTGGCAGGCCAGCTATGATGGCCGTAACAAAGAGCCTATCACGCTGCCGGTAAAATTTCCGTTGCTGCTGGCACAGGGCGCCGAGGGTATTGCGGTAGGTTTGGCCACCAAGATATTACCCCATAACTTTATTGAATTACTGGATGCATCGGTTGCTGTATTACGGGGTCAGACACCAAATTTGCTGCCTGATTTTCCCACCGGCGGGATGGCGGATGCATCTGCCTATAATGACGGACAGCGCGGTGGACGTATCCGCGTACGCGCAAAAATTGTGGAGCGCGATAAAAAGACGCTGGTTATTACCGAGATCCCCTTTACAACAACCACCGGCGGTTTGATTGACAGCGTTATAGCTGCCAATGATAAGGGTAAGATCAAAATCAAAAAAATTGAAGATAATACCGCGCAAAATGTGGAGATAGTGATCCACCTGGCGCCGGGTATCTCGCCCGATGTGACTATTGACGCCCTGTATGCTTTTACCGATTGCGAGGTGTCTATATCGCCAAATACCTGTGTAATACAAAACGATAAGCCACGCTTTATGAGCGTGAACGATATGCTTACCGAAAGCACCGGATTTACCAAAGAGCTGCTTAAACTGGAGCTGCAGATTAAGCTTAAAGAGTTAATGGAGAAAATATTCTTCAGCTCATTGCTTAAGATCTTTATCCAGGAAGGGATGTACAAGCATCCGGATTATGAAAAATCTGGTACGTTTGATGAAGTGCTGGTGGTATTAAATCGGTTGTTCGAGCCATTTTTGCCTTTGTTTTATCGCACGATACTGGCCGAGGATTATCGCAAGCTGATCGATAAACCGATGAGCAGCATTACCCGTTTCGACTTTAAGAAAACGGACGAGCAGATCAAAAATCTGGAAAATGAGATCAAAACCGTAAAAAATCATCTTAAACATCTTACCGAATATACCATCGACTGGTTTGAAAGGTTAAAAGAGAAATATGGCAAGGGCCGTGAGCGTAAAACAGAGTTGCGCACTTTTGATAAGGTTGAGGCATCGCAGGTGGCATTGGCAAACGTTAAACTATATGTTAACCGCGAGGACGGCTTTATAGGGACGGGCTTAAAGAAAGACGAATTTGTAGGCGATTGTTCTGATATAGATGAGATCATTGTTTTTCGCGGAGATGGGCGCTGTATCATCACCAAAGTGCAGGAGAAAGTTTTTGTGGGGAAAGAGATCATTCACGTTGCGGTATTTAAAAAGAACGATGAACGCACTGTATACAACATGATTTATAAAGACGGGCAAAGCGGCGTAAGCTATATCAAACGTTTTGCAGTTACCGGCGTAACCCGCGATAAGGAGTATGATCTGACCAAGGGTAGCAAGGGCTCAAAAGTTTTATACTTTTCTGCCAACCCCAACGGCGAAGCCGAGGTGGTTAATGTACAGTTAAAGCCTCACGCGAAACTAAAGAAGTTGCAGTTTGATGAGGACTTTGCGTTGCTGGCTATTAAAGGTCGCGGGTCAATGGGTAATATCATTACCAAATACCCGGTTAAAAAGATCCTGTTAAAGAGCAAAGGGGTCTCAACCCTTGCCGGGCGTAAAATTTGGTATGACGATATTTTAAAACGTTTAAATATTGACGCGCGTGGCAAGTTCCTGGGCGAGTTTGACGGTGATGACCGGATACTGACCGTATTTGCCAACGGCGTTTATGAACTAACCAGTTTCGACCTGAATAACCATTTTGATGATAAGATGGTCATTATCGAAAAATATAATCCGGAAAAAGTTTTTTCGGTAGTGCATTATGATGGCAAATCAAAAAACTACCTGGTTAAACGTTTCGTTTTTGAGAATACGGTTATCGGTAAACAAACCAGCATTATCAGTGAAGAGCCCGGATCAAAATTGATCGTAATATCAGGTGCGTCGCAGGCTGTAGTAAAGGTTGATCAGTTAAAAGGTGCGGCAAAAACGCCCGAGACGGTTGAGCTTAACCTGGCCGACCTGATTGATGTTAAAGGTATGAAAGCAATGGGTAACCGGTTATCGGTCCATATTATACAAAGCGTAGTGCTGGAAGCAGAGCATGACGATGAGGAAGATGTACCGGATCCAGAACCGGATTCGGTTGCCGATACCGAAATCTTAATAACACCGGAGGATAAAGTAGTATTGGATGAGGCGCCTGCGATAGTGGAAGAGCCCGTATCCCTGCCGGTAGAAAAACCAAAGCCACCAATACGGGCGCAAAAACCTGAGCCGTTGGCAGAAAAGCCTGCCGAAGAGCCTGAACCTGTGGTTGAAGCGCCAAAGCCTGCGGAAGAACCGCCGGTTAAAAAGATAGATTTTGAGATAACTAATCCAGATGATATCGATATAGACGATAAGGGACAGTTAGGGTTATTTTAAAGAGATAAAGATCTATTTTATAAGATGCTGGATAGTAATCTGTTCTGAAATAAAATGAATAATTAGTTGGTTAGTCTAAGCTGAATTTCGGAAAGGGATTAAATCTTACCTAAATAGACCTCTGTCTGATATTCGAAGTTTACTGTGCCGTTAGCTTGATACTGTTCAAACAGCAATTTCAACTGGGCCAGAAAAGCTTGCCCAGCTTCGGTATCTTTTGGAGGAACATAGGATGACGAAAACGCACGGCCCACTAAACCATCTTCATCAAAAACCTGTAGGTGGCTGTATTTTGCCAGCTCATACTTCCCGCCACTAAAAAAATTATTAAAATTAATGTCGGTAATATTTCGGTGATTTACTTCTTTATAGTCCGACCCCTGATTTTGTAATAGAAGCTCATAGGCAATTGCAAAAGCGTCCGCTTCTATCTGCCGGTTATTCCAGATCAGGGCCACTAAGCCGTTAGGCTTTAAGATTCGTTTAAATTCGGATTTTGTTTTTTGCTGATCAAACCAATGAAAAGCCTGGGCGCAAACTACCAGGTCCATGCTGTTACCTGCCAATGTTGTTTTTTCCGCTGTGCCATTTACTGAATGGAATGTATTGTATTTTTTTAGATCTTCTTCAGCATACTGGCGCATGGCGTCGTTGGGCTCAACGGCATAAACTTTATAGTCCTTATCCAGTAATAATTTGGTGAATATACCGGTACCCGAACCGATATCCGCGATAGTGGATTGATTAGAAAGATGCGCCTGTTCACTCAAAAAAACCAATACCTGTTCGGAGTAGCCGGGCCGGTATTTTACATAATTATCTACACGGTTACTAAAACGCTGGGTCGGAGCCGTCATTTGCTACATACTTATAAAAAAGGCAGCCTCAAATACGTGTCCTACCTGCAGTTTTTGTATGGCTTCTTTTTGGCTGATTTCAACATGTTTTCCGGTGCTATCGGCGCAACCCAACCATGGCTCAATGCAAACAAAATCTGCACCGGGTTTATTCCAGAGTCCCAGGTAGTTAAAATGCGGGAACTCTACTGTTAATGATTGATCGTGTTGGGTGCTTTTAATAGTCACCACTCTTGAGCGCAGGTTTTTAAATACCAGTGCGTCTTTAGCAAACAGTTCGCGGGTTAAAAATAGCTTGCCTTTATCGGTGGGTACCGGTTCGGTTTCGCCATTAAATGTGCCTTCGGATGAAAGCAGATGCGTTTCTAACTTTTCGTCCAGTTCAAATTCAATATAATAATCCTCGTGGTTTTCGCCTTTGTTAAACGGCACATTAAAAGCGGGGTGCCCGCCAACCGAAAAATAGATAGTTTTTTTATCCAGGTTGATGACCTTATAAGTTACCCGCAAGGCATCGTCTATCAGGTCGTAATGAATTTGGAAATCAAACTTATAAGGATACTTAGCCAGCGTTTTTTCGCAATACGGCAAAGAGAACCAGGCTGATTGTTCGTTTGACGATATCAATAACAATTCTGACGTGCGGGCAAAACCATGCCTCGGCAATTCGTAGGTATTCCCATCAACCAAAAGCTCGTTGTTTATTAATTGCCCCACTATCGGGAACAGGTTAGGGGCATGCCAGGGCCAGATGCCCGCATCGCCCTGCCATAAGTGTTCAACGCCGGTAGTTTTGTTAAAAAAAGAGGTGAGCTCGCCGCCCTGGTTACGAATAGCTATTTTAAAAAGATGGTTCTCTATGATCGTCATTATCGGGTTGATTAATGGTTGAATAGTTTAACAATTATCAAACACAGTAGTTTTAACTTAATCACTATTCGCGCCGATAAACATACTCAAACCTGATTAATCATCATCATCCTTTTTGCTTTTTTGTTCTAAAATTACAAAAGCGCTCCGCCTTGGCGCCGGCATAACCGAATTTTCGCCTTTTACCGATTTCCATACCACTTCGTTCAGCAACAAATCCGGTACCTTATCTTCATCCGCAAGATTAAATGAATCAGAAATCTTACTGCTTTTATTTACCGCGATGTTGCGTTTTTCTACATCAACCAGTGGCGCTTTTAGCCGGTAGGGGGTAAAATCAGGCGCACTGGTAAAGCAATCATATAAAGGCATGGCCGCGGCGTCATACTGGCTCATCGGCGGCAGGCCCAGAATAAGTTCCATGGTACGCAGTACGCCTGATGTTGAGTACATGCCATGTACCACGGCATTGCGCTTTACATACGGCCCGGCCACGTATACCGGCGACCGGTGCGCATCGACGTGGTCTGATCCGTTTTGCGCATCATCTTCCAGAACAAACACTACCGATTCTTTCCAGATCGGGCTTTTTGAAAGATGCTCGATCAGCATACCTACACCCTGGTCATTATCAGCAACAGCGGCAATTGGCGAAATTGCGCCTTTACGTTGTCCGCTGGTATGGTCGTTACCCATCCGTACAATATTCAGCCGCGGCACCTGGTTAATATTAAGCAGCGAATCAAAATCATGCGCCCATACGCTTTCACGAAACCTGTCGGTTATGTTTAAATCAAACCCGGGTGTTTGTACGCACATGTGCCCCTCTAAAGCTTTAATAGTTGTTTTACCATAGGCGGCAAACTCGCCGTAACTGCGATAGCTTACCCCGGCGCGTTTGCAATAATCCCATATATAACCATCGCGCGGATCAACGATCTTGCGCACGCCTTCGCTGCCATAATCGCCACCGCGGCCACCATAGCTGGTTGGCCAGGTTTTTTCAATATAGTCGGTTGCATAGGCGGCCGTGCTCCAGTTATGGCCATCTGCACTTACTTCAGCGTCTACATAAAAATTATCAAGCAATGAAAACTCATTGGCTATAGCGTGCAGGTTGGGGGTAACGCTATTGCCAAAAATACAAAGCGAAGTGTCGCCATTGCCTTTTGGCAGGTCACCTAAAACCTGGTCGTAAGTTCGGTTCTCTTTAATGATATAGAACACATATTTAATGGGTGATTGATCTGCCCGGCTGCGGGGGATAGGGTTGCCCTGTTCGCCCGGTGCCATTTTTTCTAATTTATCATTAAACGGCGTATTGGCATAAACCTGTTTGGTATAAACTTTAAGCTGACCGCCAGTAGGGGTATTGATAAAGGATAAGGTGCCTTTAAATAAGCCGCCAATGTATTGCTCTTTTGTATTGGTAGCGCCTTTTTGATAGCTGCTGTTATCTGCTTTTCTTATCGGATGTGGCCCGTCGGGGTTTGCCATTGAAGTAAACCCTTTACCATTAGCTACTAAAATTTTATTACCCAATGTTTTAACGTTGGTGGGATACCAGCCAACCGGAATAAAACCGCGGCTTTGACTGTTGCCGGGTTTACTCACATCAAAAACAGCCAGGCAGTTATTGTCGGCGTTGGCAATGTAAAGTGTTTTTTCATCGGCAGATAATGCCAGCCCGTTGGTAGTTGACCCGGTTAACTTTGTCGGGAACAATGATGTTGAAACCACTTCGGTTACCTTGTCAGTCGCGGTATTTATAATTGATACCGAATTATCGTTAGCATTGGCAACAAATAACCGTGTGCCTTTTTTGTTTAGCAGCAATTCATTGGGGTGGCTGCCCACTTTAATATTGCTTAGCCTGCCGGATACCGTATTATAACGGGTAATTTCCTGAGCGTTCCAGGCAGATATGTACAAGATTTTTTCATCAGGCGACAACGTACAGCTATAAGCTTCGGAAGCCAGTTTTATTTTTGATTTTACAGCGCGGGTTTTTAAATCGACGATATACAGGCTATTGTCCTCTTTGGTCACAGTATACAAAAGCGTATTGCTTCTATTAACAACGATGCCGGTTGGCGATATTTTGTCTTTTGGATAAGGTAAACCAAATTTAATCGTATCGGCGGGGATTATTTTATTATCCTTTACCCTGAAATCTATTATCCAGTTATCGTGGCCGCCTGATGCATACAGGTGCTTCTCATCATGGCTAAAGGTTAATCCGTACCATAACTTCCCGATTACTTTTTCATCAAGCAGTTTTTCATTAACCGGGTCAATTAGCTGGATTGATTGTGTGCTTTGCCCGTTATTGGTAACAGCCAGCAATTTTCCGGATGGCGAAAGCTGGATGTTTAAGGGCAGATCGCCTAATGGCAGCGCCGTGCCCGCCGGACTCAATTTCCATCCGTTAGGCAAAAGTACCTGGCCGGTTTGTGGTATTTTACCGGGTAATTGCGCCTGTGCCTGCAGCCCGATGGTAATAAGCGCTGCAAAACCAAATAATAGTTTATGTTTCATGATTTTTAACTGGGTAAATCAAAAATAGCAATTGATTTACGGTAAAATCCTATTTAACACAAACTTAATATAATTGTTACTGATCTAATTTTATTAAGGACCTGATGACAGAATCTTTTTGCGCGCCGGTTAGCTTATAATTAAACTTAAACAGGGCGTTCTCAAAATCGCCATAGGCTGGGTTGGGTATAATAATATACTTGCTGCCAAATTGCTTTTTAAGTTTCTCGGTAGTTATCCTGCGGCTTTCTTCAGTTGGTTTGTTGTCATACAGCGCGTCAAAATCCGGCAGGTTATCGCCGCAAAGCAGTACGACATTATATTTTGCCAGTACCTGTTGCCGACGGCTCTCTTTGCTTGATACCGTTTGTTTTAAGATAATATGCGCATCATCAGCATACGGCAGGTTATATAGTTTTAAATTTTTTGTGGTGCCGGGGCGTTCGTCCTCATCACGATTGGTGATATAAAAAACAGCTACGCCTTTTGATGCCGCGTATTTAAAAAACGAAGGCGCGCCGGGTACTGTATCGCAAATGCCTTTGGCGGTCCATTGTTTCCAGGCTTTAAGATCAAACTCCAGGTTATTTACGGCCCTTATGGCATCATAGGGGCTATTGTCTAACAGCGTTTCATCGATATCGGTGATCACCGCCAGGGGCTTTTTGCTTTTGTGTTTCAAAGCAGCATCTAACCGCAATTTGGCCAGGTTATAAGCCTGGAAACATAAAGCTTTGTACTCGGCGGCTCGCTGTTGGTACAGCGATGCCCATACTTTACCGCCGTTGGCGATAGACAGGGTTTTTGAAGCATCCTGCGCTTTAGCGGCAAAAAAATAAAACAGCAAACCTGTCAGCAGCAGTATTTTTTTCATGGTTATAATAGCTCCGGTTTAATTTTATCGGTAAACTCTTTAGCAAACTTATTTAGTTTGGGCTGGATGACAAAGGCGCAATAGGATTTTGAGGAGTTATCAGCAAAATAATTCTGGTGATAATCCTCGGCTCTATAAAATTCACTTGCCGGGCTGATCTCGGTAACGATGGGTTTGTCGTAAATCTGTTCATCGGTCAATCTTTTGACCATTGCTTCGGCTTTTTGCTTTTGCTCTTCGGTATGATAAAATATAACCGAGCGGTATTGCGTCCCCACATCATTGCCCTGGCGGTTTAAGCTGGTAGCATCGTGCGTTTTAAAAAATATCAGCAATATTTCGTCAAGACTAACTTCATCCGCATCATATTCTACCTCAACCACTTCGGCATGGCCGGTGGCTCCGGTGCAGATCTGTTCATAAGTCGGGTTTTTAGTTTCGCCACCCATATAGCCCGATATAACGGCCCTTACACCTTTTACGGTTTGAAATATGGCCTCGGTGCACCAAAAGCAACCGCTGCCAAATGTTATTTTCTGTATATTCATAATATTATAACGAAGGTATGACTCTTTGGTTTAAAAATATGTGTTTAAACATTTGATTTGTCGATTTAATTGATAAGTTTTGTATAATAAACTTAAAACTCACAACTTATGAAAATTGCAGTATTAATTGCCCGGATCTTACTTGGTTTGATCTTCGTGGTGTTCGGACTAAATTTCTTTTTTCCTTTCATGCCAAAACAACCTATGCCGACTGGTGCGGCAGGTGCATTTGCCGGTGGTCTTTGGGGCTCGGGTTATTTTTTCCAGTATTTGAAAGTTATTGAAATTGTAAGCGGATTGTTTTTGTTATTAAACCGTTACACCGCATTCTTTTTACTGGCGCTGTTGCCTATCAGCGTAAACATCTTTCTATATCATGCCATATTACTGCCCGCAGGGATACCTGTTGGTGCAGTGGTTATTGTATTGAATATATTTTTGTGCATAGGGTATATTAAATATTACAAAAGCGTGTTTACGGCTAAGCCGACGGTATAATTACGAAAGTTAATGATCGCCAGGTCTGGCAATCATTTGTAATAAAAAGGTCCCCTGATAATTCAGGGGACCTTTCTTTTTCCGGTTGTATCAAGTTATTGGTATTGAATATACATTGGGTAAGGTTTTTTCTTCAAAACCTCCTCGGGCGTTAACATGTGGTGAGGTGCTTTTTTAATATCATTTTTATAAAATAATTTAAAGCCTGTAAACTGTACCGGCTCATTGTAAATAAAGTAACGCCAGGTACCTTCTTTCAAGTCAGGCTCACCCCAGCCATCCATGTCCATTACTAACTGAATCTCCGGGTGTAGTTTGATGTTTTGATAGTTGGTTACCATCTTTTTAGTAAAACGGTGTACAATTAAAATTTTAGGAGGCAGGTTGTATTTCTTAACCAGGCCGGCAAGGTAGCCCGATACGTAGTTAATATCATTAGCATCATAGGTGCCTATCTTTTTGCCCGGAAGTGAACCGTCTTTCATAGAAAACTCAGGGTCCATACCAAAATGCACCTGTGGCATAATCAGGTATTTCTCTAACAGTGGTAACTCTGTGCGGATATTACTTAAAGAAACCTGCACATCTAAAAATACAATGGCATGCGCTTTTTTAGCCAGATATAAAACGGTATCAATTTGTTTGAACGGCATACGGTGACGGTACATTTTATCTTTACCCGGATCGCCACTGGCTACTACGGCAATATAATGTAAAGCAGGTTGTACGGGTACCTGCGGATCGGCTTTTTCCCAGTGCTTCACTTCGCCTTTTAGCTTGGCAAGCATCTCGTTTGCCGGAAGTTCGCCTAAAATGCCCATCTTTTTTGAGTACAGATTGCCGTAATAAGCAACTACCCTTTTAAAAGGTAAAATAGCACCCGGTATAGGGTAAGGCGTGTTTTTAACGGGCCATTTGCCGGTGGTATCACCGTGGGCCATGCGTTTCATCAATGAATCGTACTGTTTCTTATCAATAGGGGGGTAAGCTACTTTTACAGTGGTGTCGCCAGGTGCGGGTTCTTCTTTTTCGACGGCAGCAGCGGTTGTAGTTGTTGCTTTAGTATCCTTGACACCAGGTTTACTTTGAGTGCAGTTAGAGAATAAACCTAACGATGACAGCATGAATACTGTGGATAGAAATATATTTTTCATTTAATCAATTTGTTTTACTGTATTTGGGCTAATTGTGTGGTACGGGCCTGGCATATTATACCAAGTGCAAAATAACATCTTTTAATGGGGCTGTCACCTTAAAATTATCCACAAAAGTGCTATTTGTGTTTATAAAATTTGCCAAACACTCCCAAAGGTAGTTTTATGCCTGATGTGGCCTGCAAATAAAGCTCGCCAATTTCAAGGTTTTGTACTTTAGGAAGAGCACTTTTAATTAAATTCTCAACAATAACGGCCGAGAAACCCAGAGAGTAGGTATTTAATATCAGGAAATGTTCTTCGGGATCAAGCAGCTGTACCACATCCTGCATCATTTCATTGATATGATCTTCCAATTTCCATTTTTCGCCATTTGGCCCGTGGCCATAAGCCGGCGGATCAAGGATGATACCATTATATTTTTTGCCGCGCTTTAATTCGCGTTTTACAAATTTAAGGGCGTCTTCAACCACCCAGCGGACATCTTTTAGGCCGGATAGTTCCTGGTTCTCGTTTCCCCAGGTCACAACCTGTTTTATGGAATCAACGTGCGTTGTATCGGCGCCCGCAGCGCGGGCTATTAATGATGCGCCGCCAGTATAAGCAAACAGGTTAAGCACTTTGGGTTCGGGCGTTTTAAATTTTTTGATGTTTTGCGATATATAATCCCAGTTAACGGCCTGCTCGGGGAAAATGCCCAGGTGTTTAAATGAGGTAAGCGCCAGCCTGAATTTAATAGCGGCCTCGGGGTTTTTATATTCAACATGCCACCGGTCAGGCGTCGCCGGATTTTTCTTTACCCACTCGCCGGATGTGGCCGAACGGCCCTTAAACCTGATGTGGTGCAAACGCTGCCATTCTGCCTGCGGCAAAACCTTGCTCCAGACTGCCTGTGGCTCGGGGCGGATCAGTGTCACATTACCAAAACGTTCCAGTTTTTCAAAATCGCCGCAATCAATAAGCTCGTAATCTTTCCAGTGTATGGGCGTAAGGAGTTGGATCATACTTGTATATTATACGCAATACGTTTAAGCAGTACGTTTGATTTTGGGCAAATATAAGGATAACTATAAAGTTAACACGGATAGGCGGCTTGATTTTTGATAAACCGCGATTGCACCCCCGCAGTAACATGTTTGTTAGATTAACCTGTTTTTTTTTCGGGGTTGGGTTTAATGCGTAATTTTATAATAACTAAATATATACCTGCGTGAAAAATTTTAATCTAAAATCATTCAAGCTGTTTTTGCCGGCTTTACTATTCCCGGTCATCGTCAGTGCTCAAAAGCTTCCAAAAATTCAAATTACAAGTGTGGCTGCTCCTGCCGATATAAAGGTTGATGGTAAAACTACCGAGTGGAATAATAAGTTCCAGGCGTTTAACCGCACAACAGAGGTGTTTTATACCCTGTCAAACAGCGCAACCAAGCTGTATTTCACGGTGCAGTCTACCGAAAGAAAAATCATCCGGAAATTACTATCTAACGGTATTACGTTAACCATAATGGCTGATCCCAAACAAAATAAGGACGGGCTGGCTGTAACTTTTCCGTTTTATGGAAAATCAGAACGTCCGCCGTATCTAAATTTGAGGAACCCTTATGAAACGGTAAAGGATACCAACCGGAACAATGCGATGCAGGATTCGGTAGTAACCGCCTATAATGCCGTCCTGGCCGACAGGCTGAAAACTATCGGTGTTATCGGCGAACCTTCAATTCCGGATAGCACACTGTCTGTTTATAATACTGAAGGTTTTAAAGCAGTGGCCCGTTTTGATAAGAAGTTATCTTACACGTATGAACTGGCTATACCCCTTAGTTATATAAAATTTGCGGCCGATAAACCGGGCACATTTAAATATAAAATACAGGTAAACGGCCCTCCGGGTGAGGTTAGGGTGGTGGATGACGGACGGAGAATGGTATATACCGCCGGCGACGGCAGCGAAGTTAACATAGGGTATCCCGGACCGGACAACCTTGGCTTTGCAAACCCGACCTTCTTTTTTGGCGAGTATACGTTGGCTAAATAATATAATATAGCTGTCAATAAATAAAAGCGATGTTAATTGCCTGGCATCCAATTATTATGTATTTTTATTTAACCAATTATTCCCCTGTAGTGAAAAAATTTAAGCGTACACCTTATAAGCTGCTTTGGCCTGCTTTATTGTTTTCCATTAGTGTTAGCGCCCAAAAACTTCCGGGCATTCAAAAAAACTCACTTCGCGCGCCGGCCAATATCAAAGTTGATGGTAAGGCCAAAGAATGGGGGAATAAATTACAGGCCTATAACAGGTCGATACAGGCATTCTACACAATAGCTAATGACGATAACAAACTTTATTTAACGGTACAGGCTACAAAAAAAGAGATCATTAATAAAATAATTAATGGCGGTGTTTCTTTCACGGTAGGTAAGGCTGCCAAAAAAACTACCGTTGGCGGCATAACCGTTACCTACCCGGTATTTGATATGCAGGACAGGCCCGTTATAAATCTTAATGCTTTCGCCGATATTGTAGCGGGCTCAAACGGCGCTGAGAAACGTGCGGATTCACTAATGAAGACCAATAACGAAAATCTGGCCCAAAAATCTAAGTTTATCCGGTTAACCGGGTTAAAAGACCTGGACACACTAACGTCGATCTATAATACAGACGGGATAAAGGTGGCAAACGCGTTTGATAATAAAATGGTTTATACGGTTGAGATGAGTATAGAACTAAAATTATTGGGCATGTCGGCCAAAGACCAAACTCATTTTAACTATAATATAAGGTTTAATGAGATTCAGATTGATTTTGTGCCGGGCATAATGATCACCCGGAATGAAGACGGCACCATAGCCCTGATGAACGTTGTAAATTCAAAACTGGCGAACTCCTACATAAGCGCACTCTCAACTACCGATTGCTGGGGCGAATACACCCTGGCTAAATAACATCAGCAAGGGTATACAAATTAGCGGCTAAACACCGGCTATAGTTTTACTTTTGCCGCCTGCATAAATTTGCTGGCAAACACAAAGTCGTTTAGTTCCTGGTTATCGGTTTTGGCAATTTCTTTATTGCTGCCTTCCCACCATTTTTCGCCGTTATGCAGAAATATAACATGCTCGCCAATACCCATAACCGAGTTCATATCGTGGGTAACAATAACGGTGGTCATGTTATACTCTTCGGTTAGTTCATTGATCAGGTCGTCAATCAGAATGGATGTTTTTGGGTCTAGGCCCGAGTTTGGTTCATCAACAAATAAATATTTTGGCTGCATGGATATAGCCCTGGCAATACCAACCCGTTTTTTCATTCCGCCAGATAATTCGGCAGGATAGAGTTTGTTCTTGCCTTCAAGGTTTACGCGTTCTAAGCAGAAATTGGCGCGATCCAGTTTTTCGGCGGTAGTCTGCGTAGTAAACAGGTTTAGCGGGAACATGATGTTTTCCTCAACCGTCATCGAATCAAACAGCGCCGAGTTTTGAAACAACATGCCGATATTTGTACGGATAGGCACCCGTTGCTCAAAGTCCATATTGGTAAAATTTTCGCTGTCAAAAAAAACATCACCTTTTGTGGGCTCATGCAAGCCTACTATACATTTTAACAACGTTGTTTTTCCGGAGCCTGAGCCGCCGATGATCAGGTTGTTTTTTCCTTGCTGGAAATTGGCAGATATACCTTTTAGTACCTCATTCTCACCAAAGGTTTTATAAATATCCTTGATCTCGATCATAGCATGACACGGGTTATAACCAGGTCGGCAAATAAAATCATAACGCAGCTATAAACCACGCCTTTGGTTGATGATTGCCCAACCTCTAACGCACCGCCCGAGGTATAAAAGCCCTGATAGGCACAAATAGAAGAGATTAAAAAGCCAAAAACTATCGCCTTAACTAAGGCTACCTGTATAGTTAATCCGTCAAAGCCGTCACGTACGCCGGCAATATAATCGCCGGGGGTGATATCACCAGAAAATACGCAGGCAATATAGCCGCCGGTAATGCCAAGGGTTATTGAAACAATAACTAATAAAGGTATCATGGTCATGCTGGCAATAATTTTGGGCGATATTAAATAACCGGGGGCATTTACACCCATGATCTCTAAAGCGTCAATTTGCTCCGTCACCCGCATGGTGCCAATTTGTGAAGCGATACTTGAACCTACACGGCCGGCTAATACAAGGGCAGATATGGTTGGGCTAAACTCAAGTATGGTCGAGTCGCGGGCTATTTTACCCGCGATGCTCATTGGTGCCAAAGGGCTGCTTAATTGAAAAGCTACCTGTATAGTAGTGGCGGCGCCAATAAATAATGATATAGTGGCAATAATACCTAACGAGCCAATGCCGATGGAAACCATCTCCCGCATTACCTCTGACCAGTAAACACTAAATTTTTCAGGCTTCCTGAAACTTAAACGTAATAAAAGTAAATACTTGCCTAAACTATAAAACATGCTTTCATATAAAATCGGGTTAAAAATACATTTACTTTTTGAACCTGATGCTGCGTAATTTAGTAATTTAACGGAAAAATAGATGAATTGTTTAATCGGGTACGTTAATTGGAAAAATTGATGACCTGCTGATTTAAACTAAAAGAGACGGGCAGTTTATAATTCGCTCGTACAGGTTTATCATTTAGTAATGCAGGTTTCCATTTAGGCGATAATTTTATGAACCTTATTACCTCATCCTTCATTGTCTGACTGGGGCCTTGTATTACATGTATATTAGTTAAGCTACCGTCCGGCTCAATTATAAATTCAACAATGACTTTTCCAGATATGCCGTTTTCTCTGTCATTTCTTGGGTATTTAATATTAGAAAATAGAAACTTCATGAAAGCGTCCTGTCCACCTGGAAATTCAGGACTTTTATTAAATTTATAAATACTGTCCGCAGATAGTTTCACTTCTTTACCTGTTGTCAGATAGCTGAGATATGCGTGAGGGTATATTCCCTTAGCTAACTTATCGTCACTATTTGATAATCTAAAACATACCAAAATGTCAATTTGTACCCTTGCAGGTGGGCCGCCGGCCACAGCTATACCAGGTGTCCATGGAGATGACAAACCGAGTAACCGTAATGCTTCTTCACCTAAGGTGGCAGATGGCGTTTTTGTAACTCTTAGCCGGGTTAGCGTCCCGTCTTTTTCAACAATAACCGTTACGGCAACATCACCGGATATCTTCTTTTTAACATCCTCGTCAGGATAAAATAAATTGTTGTCTAAAAAAGTATCAAAATCATAGGGTTGAGTACCACTATTATATATATATGAAGGAATTGTGTAAGGTTGGGTTATTACAGGCCCAGTACTGTCATAATATGCGTATCTGGTTGTATCAATAATAGGGTGCCATATTATACCTAATATCCCATTTTTAACTGAGGTATACCTTAATAGTTTGGTGTAATTTTCATCTAATTGAACCCATTTGCCGTTTCCTTTTTCTGCTAAAACATTTCCTGAAGTGTCCCGGCACTCAACAAACTTTACGTTGTTGTTAGAAGGATCATATTCCTGAACCGCATATAATTTTCCGCTGGCATAATTTTGTATAACGGTACCAAACATTTTGCCTTCCTTAAAAGTCATGGTGCTTTGCCGGTGCCCATTCGGAAAAAAATTAATAAGTGGACCTTCTAAAGTTAATATTGGAGAGTGTGCACTGGTAAAGCCAATGGATTTGGCCTTGCCGTTTAAATAATATTGACGAAAGGGATATAGTTTTCTGTTTACGGTTAAATCGTGCGGATAGACAAATAGCACATAGGTGGCACTATCTTTATTATTGACTATTACATTATTTTTGTTAAGATAGCAAATCAGCGTGTCACTAATGTTGTTATTCTGTGCGCTGGCTGTCTGCCAAATCATCAATGACAGCAAAAAGGTAGATAAGGTTTTAAACATGTTTTGAAGATAGTATCAATTTTTTACTTTATCAAAAATACCCCCGCCCGAAGGTAAAAACCATTTCACCGACTATTCTGCCCCGTTCCCCGATTTCTATAAGCGGTATCTTTTAAATATATCTACTTTTATACTATGAAAAATGCTTTAATAACCGGCGCAACTAAAGGAATGGGACGTGCAATAGCAATAGCTTTTGCCCACGAAGGTATCAACCTGGCCATTAACTCACGCAATGCAAATGATCTTAATGCTTTTAAAGCTGAGCTATTACAGATCAACCCGGCTATCAAAGTTTTTACCGCGGTGGCCGATGGCAGTAATAAAACAGAGTTGTTGCAATTCGCCAAAAATACGCAGCTGCAGCTGGGCACAATCAACATCATCGTTAATAATTTGGGCATGTACCAGTACGCTAAAATATTGGATGATGAGCCGGGCTTATTTGACAGGATGGTTAATACCAACCTTATGCCGGCTTACGAATTGTACCGCTTTTTTGGTAAAAGCATGGTAGCCGCAGGCGAAGGGCATATTTTCAATATCTGCTCGGTAGCGGCGCTTAACCCGGTAGTTGATGCAGGTATTTATAGTGTAACAAAGGCTGCCCTGTTAAGTCTCAATAACGTAATGAGGCTTGAAATGCAACAGCATGGAATTAAGGTAACTGCGGTTATCCCGGGCTCAACATTAACCGACTCATGGAAGGGGCAGGAGATTGATAAAGACACAATGGTTTTACCCGAAGACGTAGCATCGGCCGTTGTTAATATTTATAAGATGAGCAAAGGTGCTAACGTCGACCAAATAGTAATCAAGCCCGCCGGCGGGCAGTTATAAACCGACTTTTAAACTTAAACGAAATGGAAAAGAAACTTCAGCGCGACGAACATAATAAAATGATAGCAGGCGTATGCGCGGGCCTTGCAGACTATCTGAGTATTGATGTAACCCTTATCAGGGTGTTATTTGTATTAACATTGGTATTACATGGCTGCGGGCTGATACCTTATATTGTTTTATGGATAATAATGCCGAAAAAAGCCTATGGCTTTAGCGGGGCCAATTTTAACAACCCCGGTCCGGTTGATTATACCGTGCCGCCACAACCCAATGGCCCGGTTGATTATACCGTACCGCCGCAACCCAATAGGCCGGTAGATTATAGTGTACCCAACCAATTTGGCAGCTTTACGCCGCCGCAAGGCGAACCGGTGGTAATGCCGCCTAAAAAAAGGTCAAGCGCGGGTATAATAGTTGGAGCGGCCCTGGTAGCATTTGGCGCTTTCTTTTTGATGGACAATTTTAACTTGCTGCCAGATTGGGATTTTGACCGCCTGTGGCCGGTGATATTTATTATTGGCGGTTTATTACTGGTGTTTTCGCCACGGAAACAGAAACCCTGGGAAAAAGAAAACTGGAACACCGCTGGTGAGCCGGTAACCGAAGCAAAAACAGATGATAAAACAGAGGACACCCCTCCGGCGGTTTAATTTTTTAAAGATAAGATCATGAGAAACGATAAAATTGTACCAGGCGTAGTCCTGATAATGATAGGCGCAATTATTTTACTGCACAACTATGGATATGCGATGTTCCATATAATGAACCTGATATACTTATTGCCTATATTAATTGTAATTGCAGGCATTAATCTGATATTTGGTCATAACAGGCAATCGCCGCTGGCCGTAGCTATAAAACTACTGGTAATTGGCGGCGGATTTTGTCTGATCCTGTTTGGCAGCTTTGCCAGGCACCACAACATCTGGAATAATGACTATAACTATACTTTTGATGATGATGACAATGATACCGGTAAAAACATAGTGAAAGTTAGTGGTAACAGCGTCTTTACCGAACCTTTTACCCCCGACATCAAAGTTGCCCGTTTGAACATAAGTGGCGGCGGCACAATTTACGATCTTGGTGATACTACAGCCGAATTATTTAATGCCCATACCAATGAATTTCATGGCCGTTATGAATTTAAAAAGACCAAAGAAGACTCTGTTTATGTATTGGATTTTAAAATGAAAAGCCAGCATCATGTACATATAGGCTGGAATAAATCAGAAAAAACAAACTCGGCTACTTTTAAATTAAACCCAAATCCCGAGTGGGAAATTAATGTAGAAACAGGTGCAGCCAAGTTGAATTTCGACTTGACAAAATTCAAGATCAGATCATTAAAGTTAAAGGGTGGCGCTGCATCATTTGATGTTAAACTGGGCCAGCCGCTTGCGGTTACTAATATTGAAGTAAGCACCGGCATGGCCGAAGCTACCATCAATATCCCCTTAACTGCTGCCTGCCGTATAACAAGCGATACCGGATTGGCGTCAACCCACTATGAAGGCTTTACGGAAACAAGTGATCATAAATATGAAACACCCGGTTTTGCCACGGCAAAAAATAAAATATATATAAAAATGAGCGGCGGCATGGCCGACTTTAAGGTTAGGAGATATTAAGTCTCTTAACCTTAATTTATAACAGTGGTTATCACATAAGTTTTAGCCAGGCTATCATACCAGGCCTGGCGGTGTTCGCTAAAAAACACGCTTAAAAAAGGTAACCAGATAGTAATAGATAATATCACCCCCAGGTTGCGCAGTAATGCGCGGCCTATTGATAAACGCTGGCCGTTAATATCAACCACAATTAGTTTAAAGATCTTTTTGCCTAAAGTAGCTTTTAAATTAGTGGCTTCAAAGATAGTTTTGTATAGTAAAAATGTAATCATTATAGTTGCTGAAAGCAGCAACATGCTTGGGGGCACCGGTTTCCCTAAGGTGTAATCAGTAGGGAGTACAATCCAGCCCGTTCGTGTGGCAATATTTGATACAATAATATATAACGCAAAATAATCAATTAAAAAGGCGCCAAGCCTTTTAACGTACGGCGCTAAATTATCCTCAGTAGGGAAATAAACGCCCTGTGCAATAAAGTAATCATTAAATTCAGGTAATTCTGATGCATATTTCGGTGTATCGCTTATTGAAGTGGTGATCTCGGTATAGATATCAATATGCATATCCACCAGCTCCTCATAAGTGTACGGGCCCTTTTTCTCTTCGCCTTCTATCAGGTAATATTCTTTGTTCATGTTGGGTATAAAATACGGTCGAAAGGTAATTAATTCCCGCTTAAAATAATTGCAAAACATGCAAATGCCTTATTTCTTTTTGACCAGCCTGTATTTAAGCCGCCCGACTATATATTCGGTCGAGTCGGTATTAGCATAGGTGTCATATAACTTTAAAGTGTCGGCATTGATGTTAAAGGTGAAAAACTGCCTTGTTTTATCAATCCGCTCAAAAATAATACCATCCAAATTATTCATCGGTTCGCCGCCTATATCTGTAGATATGAAGTAAGTTTTAAAATTGGCCAACGCCGTAACCCGGCCATCATTGGTAAACATCACGTTTGATTGATGCCCGGTGCTATCAATACATAAATATTTACCGCCAATAATTCCTTTGTTCACCAAATAGTTCATGCCAAAATCTAACCGGTCGTCCGGCTGCTTGTTAACGGCTTTTTTGTATTTGGTGGTGATGAGTTTATTGGTTTTAATATGATGTTCGGTTAATATCAGAGTGGTGTCGCCATTGACAATGGTATAGGTCAATTCCCCGTCATAAAAAAGAATGGATAATGGCGATTTACTCGGTCTGAACCTTATCACGTCGCTGCCACCTTCGTGGTTACCGAAGCCGGCATTCACCACCAGGCTATCACCGGTTATTTTAGCGGTGTCGGCATAAAAAGTGGTGATCCCTACGGCGAGGTTCCGGCTTGCTGCCTGCGATTTTGTTTGAATAACCTTATCTATATAATCGCTCTTAATCCAAGCGCCTTGTACAACCGGGTTAAACTACGCTATTAAATTTTGTTTGGGATTGAAAGATGAGCTGGTGGTAGTTGCCTTGTCCTGAGCTGTTGATTTTAGTATTGCTTTTACAGGCCAGCAACGTACGTGCGATAAATATCGTGTACAAGTAATTTTTCATAATAACAGATTTGGTGACGCTAATATAACCCGCGATCTTTAAATATTACTTATTTTTGTGGCAATAAAAGCACACCAACTGCATGAATGCTCCTGCTATAAAATCACTGCCCGGCCGTTACTGTAACTCGTTAACCGGGTACTCTCGTTTTATAACGCGCGAGGTTTATATAGGCGATGTACCCATGGGCGGCACCAACCCCATCCGTATCCAAAGCATGACCACTACCGATACGATGGATACCATTGGTACGGTTGAGCAATCTATCCGGATGATCAATGCGGGCTGTGAGTATGTGCGTATTACCGCGCCCAGTATTAAGGAAGCACAAAATCTGGCCGAAATAAAAAAACAGCTGCGCCAACGAGGTTATAACACGCCTTTAGTTGCCGATATCCATTTTACCCCAAACGCTGCCGAAGTTGCGGCACGCATTGTTGAAAAGGTGCGGGTAAATCCCGGCAATTATGCCGATAAAAAGAAATTTGACCAGATAGATTACACCGACCTGCAATACCAGGGCGAGCTTGACCGGATCTATCAAAAGTTTACGCCATTAGTAAAAATTTGTAAAGAGTACGGCACTGCCATGCGTATTGGTACCAATCATGGATCGCTAAGCGACAGGATCATGAGCCGTTACGGCGATACGCCACAGGGCATGGTCGAGTCGGCCATGGAGTTTATAAGGATGTGCGAGACTTTGAACTTTTACAACTTGTGCATCTCCATGAAATCAAGTAATCCGCAGGTAATGGTGCAAGCCTACCGCCTGCTGGTTGAAACCATGGTGACCGAGGGAATGAATTACCCCCTTCATTTGGGCGTTACTGAAGCCGGCGATGGCGAAGACGGCCGCATTAAGTCGGCCGTAGGTATTGGCACTTTACTGGAAGATGGCTTGGGCGATACCGTCCGTGTATCCCTGACAGAAGAACCCGAAGCTGAGGCACCGGTGGCGATAGCATTGGTTGAGCGTTATACAAGTCGTAAGTCTCAGGTCGAAAGTCTTAAGTCTGAAAAGATTGATTTGACTCAAGACTCAGAACTCAGGACTCAGAACTCAACGCATAATCCCTACGAATACAAAAAACGCGAAACCTGCGAAGCCAACGCTTTTATTGGCGGGCATATGGTGCCACGTGTAGTGGTTGACCTGTCCGGAGTCAATCTCAAAGATGCTTCAGTGCTGGGCGATGCCGGTTATATCTACTCGCCGTTGCTGGATAAATATAACATGGCCGAACAATCGGTTGATTTTGTGTTTTTCGGCGATGAACTGCCGTCGTTTAACCTGCCATCCAACTTAAAACAGCTATATAATTACCAAACCTGGCAAAAGCTGGCAGATAAAACACTTTGCCATCCGTTATTTACTTTAAAAGAATATGTTGGCGATGTAGACCGTTCATCATCCTTAAACCTGGTAAGCCTGAAGCTCGTCGATATCGATTCGGATGAATTTGGCTTATTGCCGTTCAGCAATTCCTTAGTTTTTGTTTTAGAAACCGATGCACTGCACGGTATGGCCGACCAGCGTTCATTTTTCTTCAAATTGGAAGAGTTGGGGCTCGAGATTCCGGTGATAATAAAAAGGTCTTATATTTTTGAAAATCAGGATCCACAACTCACAATCCAGAACCTGCAACTTAACGCAGCTACCGACCTCGGTGCTTTATTAATTGACGGTTTTGGCGACGGCATCTGGATCGATGCGCCGCAGGTGGATACTAAAACCATTACCTCTACAGCATTCGGCATATTACAGGCCACCCGTTCACGTATCTCAAAAACCGAATATATCTCCTGCCCAAGCTGTGGCCGTACATTGTTTGATCTGATGGTTACCACGCAAATGATCCGCAGCCGTACCAGCCATTTAAAAGGATTGAAAATTGGGATAATGGGCTGCATTGTAAATGGCCCCGGCGAAATGGCTGATGCCGATTATGGATATGTAGGCTCCGGTACCGATAAGATCACCTTATATCGCGGAAAAGAAGCGGTTAAAAAGAATATTAACGCTGCAAATGCGCTTGATGAGCTGATAGGCATTATCTGCGAAGACGGTAACTGGATAGAACCGGCGGAAAGATAAGTCGAAACTAATTACCCTATAAATATCATGTCTAATATCGTTTATATAGCAACCAGCCTTGATGGCTACATTGCCAAAGTTGATGGCGGGATTGACTGGTTGATGGAAATACCCAACCCCGACCAAAGCGACTATGGTTTTGCTGGCTTTATGAACCGGGTTGACGGCGTATTAATGGGCCGGAAGACCTACGAGATCGTACAGAATTTTGACCAATGGATCTACACCAAACCTGTGTTTGTATTAACCCAAACTTTGGAAGCTTTACCGGGCAAGTGGGCTGGCAAGGCAGAAATTGTAAAAGGTGAACCAACGGAAGTAATAAACAACCTTAACAGCCGTGGCATAAATAATATTTACGTTGATGGTGGTAAAACGATACAAAGCTTCCTGGCGCTTGACCTGATAGACGAAATGGTGATCACAAAGATCCCAATCCTCTTAGGCGGCGGCATCCCGTTATTCAGTACCGGTAATTCTGAACTTAAGTTTGAGCACATCGAAACCGATGTATACTATGGAGGGCTTGTTAAAAGCCGTTACCTGAGGAAGCGATAGCCTGCCTAATTTACCGAAGTAAAATGGGCAAATAAGCTACCGGCTTCGGGTAAACGATTTAAAGGGGTGTAGGTGGATACTGCTGCGTATTCGCGCCACATTTGCTGCACTTTTGGGTTAGTGTGCGCAGTTTTCATAGCTTGTGCCGATTTCCATTCGAACACTTCTACTATTGTACCGTCTGCAGTTTCTAAAATAAATTTGTCTTTGGCCGTCACAAGTCCCTCTTGTTTTAAAACCGGCCCGTGCTTTTTAATTAGTGCTCTTAAAGCCTCTTCCTTGCCGGGGTTGGGCTTATAAGCAACTATTGCTACTCTTTCCATATCTCTACTTGTTGCTTTGTTGCAAATTTACAAATAATAATACTAATAATTTGTTAAATTAACAATAATTTTGATGTTTTGTTGCGATTATTGCTTTGGTGTGTTATTTGTAATAATCTTTGCGATTAATAAGCCGGTTATTATGATCTAAATTATAAAACAGGTTCAGCCATAAATTTAAAACTCTGTACCTATTCGTTGGTTAGTTGTAAAGGAGATAACAATTATGGCAAAAAGTGTTGCAGATCAACTGGTAGAAATGTTGGTTAACGCCGGTATTAAAAGAATATATGCCGTAACCGGCGATAGCTTAAACGAAGTAAACGACGCGGTAAGGCGCGAAGGCAGTATACAATGGATCCATGTACGGCATGAAGAAGCCGGCGCATTTGCCGCCAGCGCCGAAGCGCAATTAACTGGCTTTGCCTGTTGCGCAGGCAGCAGCGGCCCGGGCCATGTACATTTAATTAACGGTTTGTATGATGCCCATAAATCAGGCGCTCCGGTAATTGCCATAGCTTCTACTGTAATGAGTACAGAGTTTGGCACCGACTATTTCCAGGAAACCAATACTATTAAGCTGTTTGATGATTGCAGCCATTACAATCAAATGGCTACCACACCGGCACAGTTCCCCAGGATGTTACAGGCCGGGATACAGCAGGCCCTGCATAAAAAAGGCGTAGCAGTTATTGGCCTGCCCGGTGATTTGACAAAGATGGACGCTGATGAGAGCATATCATCCATGCAAAACTACAATCCGGTTCCTGAAATAAAACCGTCTGCGGCCGATCTGAAGCAATTGGCGGCTCTGATAGATCAGCATAAAAAAATTACCCTTTTTTGCGGTATTGGCTGTGTGGATGCACATGATGAGGTGGTGGCTTTAGCTGATAAACTGAAAGCCACCGTTGGATACTCTTTTAAAGGTAAGATGAGCATTCAATACGATAACCCAAACGAAGTTGGCATGACCGGTTTATTGGGCCTGCCATCGGCATTTCATAGTATGCATGAATGTGATCTGTTAATACTGTTAGGTACTGATTTTCCGTACGCTCAGTTTATGCCACCCGATTGCAGGATTGTACAGATAGATATTAAGCCCGAGCGTTTGGGTCGCCGCGCTAAAGTTGATATGGGTTTATGCGGAAATGTAAAAGATACGTTAACCGCTTTGCTGCCTTTGGTGGCACCAAAAAAAGACGATAGCTTTTTAAAGGCGCAGCTTGAGCTTTATGCCGGGGTAAAAAAACAAATGCGAAGCTATGTAGACGATGGCGGTGAAAAAGATAATATCCACCCCGAAATGGTGGCCAGTGTATTGGATGAACTTGCCGCCGCCGACGCCATATTTACGGTTGATACCGGGATGTCGTGCGTATGGGGCGCCCGCTATATCAATGCTACCGGCAGGCGGGTGATGCTGGGCTCATTTAATCATGGCTCAATGGCTAATGCTATGCCGCAGGCTATCGGGGCGGCTTTGGCCTGCCCGGGCAGGCAGGTAATAGCCCTGTGTGGTGATGGTGGCATATCTATGTTGCTGGGCGACCTGGCTACCATCGCTCAATATAAGTTGCCGGTTAAGATCATCGTGTTTAATAACCGGTCATTAGGAATGGTAAAGCTGGAAATGGAAGTTGCGGGCTTGCCCGACTGGCAAACCGATATGGTTAATCCGGATTTTGCTTTGGTGGCCCAGGCCATGGGCATAAAAGGTGTTACCGTAACCGAGCCGGCAGATGTAAAATTGGCCCTTAGAGAAGCACTGGCATTTGACGGCCCGGTTTTAGTGAACATCATGACCGATCCTAACGCCCTGGCTATGCCACCCAAAATAGAGTTTGAACAGGTTAAAGGCATGGCGCTATCCATGACCAAGCTGATATTAAACGGCAGGATGGAAGAAGTGCTGGATACCGTTAAAGCAAACTATAAGCATTTGAAGGAAGTTCTGTAGCCTTAGATTCAAAGTCTTGAGTCAGACAGCGGCTCACGACTTTGGACCCGGAGCTCACGATTTAAACTTACGCCACCAACCCGAGTTATATGCGCCGGTAACCTCTGTAGGTTTGCCCGGTTCGGGCACAAACAACGCTATGTTTTTGTCGGTGGCATGTTGTTGAAGCTGTTCGATGGGCTCAAACCAATCATGCAGGGCCAGGTTAAAGGTGCCCCAGTGAATAGGCATCATTAATTTGCTGTTCAGGTCCAGCTGTGCGTTTGATGCTTTGTCTGGTCCCATGTGGATATCCGGCCAGTATTCGCCGTAAGCGCCAATCTCCAATATCGACAAATCAAAAGGGCCGAAGGTTTCGCCGATGTCTTTAAATCCGGGGAAATAACCTGAATCGGCACCAAAGAAAATATTATGCTTTTTGCCTTTAATTACAAATGACGACCATAACGTTTCATTGCGCCCAATTATCCCCCTGCCCGAGAAGTGCCTTGCCGGGGCCGCTGTTATAACACAGTCGTGACCTATCATGATGCTGTCGCTCCAATCCAGTTCCGTAATAAAATTTTTTATAATGCCGCAGCTTTCCAGGTGTTGGCTTACTCCCAGCGAACAAAAGAAGGGTATGGTGGTACCTGCAAAAAATTTAATAGTTGCTTTATCTAAATGGTCGTAATGGTCGTGCGATATGATAATGGCATCCAGCGGCGGCAGTTCGCTCAATTTTAAAGGCGGATTAAAGAACCGCCGGGGCCCCATAAGTTGAGTAAATGACGCCCGCTGGCTCCAAATTGGGTCTGTCAGTATGGTGCGCCCGTCAATCTCAATCAATAAACTTGAATGGCCCACCCAGGTTATTCTCAGTCCGCTTGCAGGCGGGGATTGATATACAGAAGTGTCTGTCGTAAAAGGTCCTAACGTTTTATGGGGGACAACTTCTGCTTTATTGGTAGCATAAGCTTTCATCAGGGGCAACATTTTGTCAAAGCCAACCTCAGAAGTAGGGATCGGGTTTAAAAACTTATTGTCTTGTTTTGTTGATGCTGGTATACTCATGATGGGACTGGCTAAGGATATTATAGATAATGCCGACAGCAGGGTAATTGTTGGGCGTTTTTGGTTATTTATTAAAAAAATTAACTGCCAGGCTGCAAAACTCCTTCAGGTGGGCCGGTAGCGTGTTTTCGGCATAGGGGTGTAAGCCTCCAAACGTATGGTCGCCACCTTTTATTATGGAGAGAACGGCGTGGGGTTGTGCCGCTTTTAACTGTTGGGCATGGCTAAGCGGTACTGTTTTATCCTCGTCACCATGTACAATTAACCAGGGTTGGGTTATTTGAGCTGCCTTAGCGGCAATATCCAGCCTGCCCGGGTTCTTATCCAGGTCATCCAGTAAAGTTGCTTTTAACGGCATTTGCTGATTGGTGCGGGTATTAAGCATATACAATATCCCCTGCAGCCTCCATTGTTCTTCGGCGGCTTTGGGCCAAAGGTTATGAAAGCTGGAAATAGCGGCCATGCTCACCAGTTTTTTGATCCGTTTGTCCTCGGCAGTTTTAACGATGCTGATGCCGCCGCCCATGCTATGGCCTATTAAATAAACACCGTTTGCACGCGGTATGGCCGAACCATTGCAGGCAAAATCAATAACGGTGTTCAAATCATCCAGTTCCATTGAAAACGTGTTGTCGCTGAAAGCGATGAGGTCGGTAAAGTCAACGGGGTTATCAGGTGTGGTGCCGTTATGGCTAAAGTTAAATTTTAAAAAGCGGTAACCATTTTCTGCAAAATAGCCGGCCATCAGGTTATGGGTGCCCCAGTCTTTAAAACCTTTAAAGCCGTGGGCAAAAATCACTAACGGGGCGTCTTTTAGCTTATCATCATAGGTAAGGTCCATTAACATGCCCCTGCCTTTACTGCCCGATAAGGTGAAAAATTCTTTTTTTATCATTTGTAGATAGTCAATAATACCATAATAGGTGGTACCAACCAAATTATAGTCAATTTATGATAGCATAATTACATTCTTGTCCGGCTTAATATACCAGCACGCCCATAATATTAATAAGGGCTGTAACGCAAGCCGCGCCCAGGCAACCAGCGGGGTAACAATGAAGGCGCCCAGTTTAAAAGGGGCGTCAATGATCATCTGGATATGGACGGGTAAAAAGGCCGTCAGCATCAAACCAATGCCCAGGGCGGCAAAGGGCCGGGTGGTTTTAAAGATCAGCAGCAGGCCAAACAATATTTCAAATAACCCGGCCAGCGAATTTATTAATGCGGGAAACGGAATATAATGCGGAATGATAGCCCTGTACGACTCAGGGTTGCGAAAATGATTGATCCCTGCATACAGGTAACCGGTTATCAAAATTACCAGACTTGTCTTTTTTATCATTTTTATAATTTCGATGCCGTATTTTATTGTTTAGTTACGTTCTTTACGCTAAAGCGGTTGTTTTAATATCATTTAGGCGGTTATTTATAAACATTCTAAATACTACTGTATGACAAAGGCTTGACATTGATTGTGGTTCAAGATGCTATTTTTGTTGGGTCAAATTTAAAATGCTTTGAAGTATTTAAAGGTAATAGCTTTTACGCACAAACAGATAGAGCTGAAGGAACTGGGTAAGTTGGTGATCTGTGAGGAGAACTTAACTGAGAAGCTTCACCAGGTGAAAACCGAATTTGGCATTACCGAACTTTTTTACCTGGCTACCTGTAACCGCGTTGAGTTTGTAATGCTAACCCCGCAGGTTGTAGATAAAGCATTTGCCACAAAATTCATTGAAAAGCTAAACACCGGTTTGTGCTCAAGCCATATGGGCACTTTTGTTGAAGCAGCTTCGATATATGAGGACCGCGAGGCCCTGAATCACCTGTTGCGAATGTCGTGCTCATTAGAGAGCCTGATAGTTGGCGAAAAAGAGATCCTGGCCCAGCTGCGAAAAGCGTATGACAGTTGCCGCGAGGCAGGGCTTACCGGCGACGGGCTGCGCATGTTTATGAACTGCGTAGTTAAAACAGCCAAGGAGGTTTACACCAACACCAACATCTCGCGCAACCCAATTTCAGTAGTATCACTGGCCTACCGCAAGCTTAATGACCTCAGGTTATGCTCAAACGCCCGCATCCTCATCATAGGCGCCGGCGAAACCAACCAAAACATCTCCAAATATCTTCAAAAACATAAATTCTCTAATTTTTCGGTATTTAACCGTACCCTGTCAAAAGCGCAGAAACTGGCTGCTGATTTAAACGGCGAAGCCTTTACGCTGGATGCATTGCCGGCTTATAAAAAAGGTTTTGATGTGATCATTACCTGCACATCGGCAACCGAGCCTATTATTACGCCCGAAATTTATGCGTCGTTGCTTAATGGCTGCACCGCTAAAAAAACCATTGTCGACCTGGCCATACCCAATGATACCGCACCCGAGGTTTTAGAGCAGTTCCCGGTTAATTTTATCGAGGTATGCTCCTTAAATGAAGTTGCCAAACGCAACCTGCAGGAACGTTACCAGGAGCTTACCCAGGCCGAAGAAATTATTGAGCAAAATATTGCCGAGTTTTGTTTGATGCTGAAACAACGTAAAGTTGAACTGGCTATGCGCCAGGTGCCCGAAAAGATCAAAGAGATCCGCAACACCGCCATCAACAGTGTTTTTGCTGACGAGCTGCTGAGCATGGACGCGCAATCGCGCGAGGTGCTGGAAAAGGTGATCAACTACATGGAGAAAAAATATATTAGCGTACCTATGGTAATGGCTAAGGATATTTTGATCAACAATAATTAATACTACGCATTTTTCTCTTCCCGTCATGCTGAACTTGTTCAGCATCTTACATGCTAAAGCTTCGCTTATTGTTTTTGCTGATGTAATTTAATAGCTTAGCTATCATCTAAAGTTAAATGAACTTCACCACCCAAAATATTGTTGTAGCTAACCCGATACCGGATGAGACAAAGATCTACTATTCAAAAATGCGTGTGTTTATTAAGTTAATTTTATCGACATTGGGTCTTGCATTTGGTATTTTTTACTTTATTATAGCTGGTTTATATGATCTGGGTCCAATAATCTTTTTCGGATTAATATGTTTATATGTTGCTTATCTCGTCTATTTAAATAGTAAGATTTTCTTTGGCAATGTTCCCAAAATTATTATAAATAATAAAGGAATATTGACTAATTCGATACCATTTTATAGTTGGGCCGATATAACATCCGAAAAAGTTATAATGGGCCCTAAAAGAGGGGAGTCATACCGTTTCGAGTATGTCATTAAAAGCGAAAAACAAATATCCATAAGTATTGATAATTTGAATATTACAGGACCTGACTTCGCGACACTCTTGCATTTCTACTCAGAACGCAGTAGAAATCCTAACTTTAAATATTGAAAAACCTTACGAAGTTTTCAAACTTCGTAAGGTTCTCTTGCATATAGGTTACGCTACGCAAACATCCCCACCTTATAATTACCCCCTGGCGTGCGGAAAGCGATATTGATCCGGTTATAAGTATTAATGGTAGTAATGGCCAGGGTAAGATCTACCAGTTCTTCCTCATTAAAGTATTTACGGGCCTCGTTGTAAACAGCATCCGGTACATCATTATTATTAAGCCTGGTAACGGCTTCGGCCCAGGCAAGGGCGGCACGTTCGCGGTTGGTGTAAACCAGTGCTTCGCGCCAGGCGGCTACCATATACAGGCGCTGCTCGGTTTCGCCTTTGGCGCGCAGGTCCTTGCTGTGCATGTCCAGGCAAAAGGCACAGCCGTTAATTTGCGATACCCTAAAGTAAATCAGGTCTAAAAGTTGACCCTCAACCGGCGATTTTGCCAGGTAAGCGCCAATTCCGTACAAGGCCTTTAAGGCGCCCGGTGCTTTTTCAAAAGCATTAATTCGTTGTTCCATTGTGTTCCTGTTTAATTATTGAATTATACCCCAATGACGATTGGGAAAAACAGAATTGGACAGTACCGCAAAAGTATTTTATCTATTTTTTAAAAATCCATCCCCGCTCCACCCTTTATCCACCTCCTGAAATTTGTTTTCTGTTAAGGTATTTCAAAATTTTACCGGAAATTTAGAAAAGATGAAAAAGCTATTATTTTTTTTACTGATCCTGGGAGCCACAACTATTAAGGCTAATGCCCAGGTTATTAAAGGTTCCATCGACCTGATTGACAGTGTCATTAATCGGAGTATTCCTTTTGATGTGGCCGCCGGATCCAAACTGGTGAAGTATGCTGTAAAAGTAAACCTCACAGCAGGCGAGGCTACCCTAAACTTCACCGACCCAAATGGTAAAAGGGCGGGCGGATTTACTTTGAGCAGTAAAAAACCGGGCGGGGGAACCGAGCGCTCGAAGATTGAATTTGCGCCCGCCTTTGTGATGTGTTGTCACCAACAAATGTGCGGTGTTTGTCCGTCCGTTTCCTGACTGAGACAAAACGGACGATCGGACAAATGTTTCGGGCGGGCACCCTTTGCGTTAGTGATAGGAGCGGATACCGGCCCTGAGCTTAAGGCCTGAAGCCGTATAAGCGGATAGCACGGCCCCGCTTCTACCGGCGGGGAACGCCCTGATCCTAATAAATTAAACCGCCAAGCTGTTGCACATCCGTACAAGACACTGTCCGGTTTTGTTACAATAATTTTATATATTTTGCTATAAGGTATTGATATACAACTATTTGACTTTATGGCATAAAATTGTATATTGACATACAGTTACTTACATTTATTTGCATATATGATTAGGAATTATATCAAGATAGCCTGGAGGAGCCTGGGCAAAAACAAGCTGACAGCCTTGATTAATATCGGCGGTTTATCAATCGGTATGGCAGTGGCTATGTTAATTGGTTTGTGGGTTTATGATGAGTTTACTTACGATCATTACCATAAAAACTATAAAAACATAGTTATGCTGATGCAAAACCAAACCAGCAACGGCGAAATTAATACCAGCCGCTCCATGCCGCTGCCCTTAGGTTACCAGTTGCGCCGGGAATATAAACATGATTTTAAGGCTGTTGTGCTGGTAAGCCCAACCAAAAATATCCTCGCCACAGGCGATCGGAAGCTCAGTTCGGCAGGTATGTATATGCAGGCCGAGGGCCCGGAAATGCTGACGCTTAAAATGCTGAAAGGCGCCCGGAATACCCTCAGCGATCCGTCGTCCATCCTGCTATCGGCCTCGTTAGCCAAAGGGTTATTTGGTAATGCCGACCCGATAAACCGGCCGTTAAAACTCGACAATAAATATAATGTTAAGGTAACCGGTGTGTATGAGGACCTGCCCCAAAATACAACCCTGGCCGAAACCGGTAATTACATTGCCCCCTGGGATTTGTACATGACCACCCAACCTTACCTGAAAGAGACGATCAATATCTGGGGTAATAATTCATGGGCCATCATTGCCCAGCTGCAACCCGGTGCCGACATTAACGCGGTAACCGCACATATTAAAGATTTAAAGATGAAGGGCCTGGCGCTTAATCATGATGAAATGGGCCTGTCATTCAAGGCCCAGATCTTTATGCAGCGCATGGCCGACTGGCACCTGTACCAGGATTTTAAAAATGGTAAAAACGCAGGCGGCGAAATACAGTTTGTACGCATGTTTATTTTGATAGGCATATTTGTGCTGTTGCTGGCCTGCATTAATTTTATGAACCTGAGCACCGCCCGCAGCGAGAAACGCGCCAAAGAGGTAGGCATCCGCAAAACGGTAGGCTCGTTACGCAGCCAGTTGATTGCCCAGTTCTTTACCGAGTCGATCCTGCTGGCTTTGCTGGCTTTTGTACTGGCGCTGGTTATTGTAGTGCTGTCATTACCGGGCTTTAACCAGGTAGCCGGCCGCGAAACCCATATCCCCTTTAACCAGCCGTTATTTTGGCTGGCAGGGTTGTTGTTTACGCTGTTAACCGGGCTGATAGCGGGTAGCTATCCGGCGCTTTACCTATCGTCCTTCAATCCCGTAAAAGTATTAAAGGGCACGTTTAAGGCTGGTCAGCTGGCTGCCATACCGCGTAAGGCGTTGGTGGTGCTGCAGTTCGCGGTTTCGGTTGCTTTAATTATAGGTACCGTGGTGGTATTTATGCAGGTAAATTACTCGAAGAACCGCCCGGTTGGCTATAACCAGCATGGTTTATTGCAGATGGAGTTTATTGATGGTATTACCACCCACTTCGAGGCTTTTAAGCATGACCTGCTTGCCACCGGCGCAGCCGTGGCCGTGAGCCAGTCGAACAGCCCGCTTACCGAGATCTGGAACAACTACAGCGGTTTAAACTGGGAAGGCAAGGACCCTAAACTACAGGACGACTTTGGCATCATAGCCGTGAGCCGCGACTACGGTAAAACGGTAGACTGGCAGGTAACCCGCGGCCGCGATTTTTCGGCTGCTTTTAGCACCGACTCCTCGGCCATTGTGGTTAATGAATCGGCCGTTAAGTTTATGAGGATGAAGAACCCGCTGGGCAAAATTGTACAGTTTAGCGGTAAAAACTATACCATCATCGGCGTGGTTAAAGATGTGGTGATGACCTCGCCGTTCGAGCCGGTTAAACCCATCATGTACGGCTTTCTGCGCGAGTGGGGCAGCGTGCTGCAAATACGGGTTAACCCTAACCTGAGCCTGGCAGCAGCCCTGCCTAAAATTAAAAAGATCTACGATAAATACGACCCCGAAAGCCCTTTCGACTATCATTTCGTCGACGCCGAGTACGGCAAAAAATTCGCGACCGAAGAGCGCGTGGGCAAACTGGCCGGCGTATTTACCCTGCTGGCCATCCTCATCAGCAGCCTGGGCCTGTTCGGCATGGCGACCTTCGTAGCCGAGCAGCGTAAAAAAGAGATCGGGGTACGCAAGATCCTGGGCGCGTCAGTCGCAGGGCTGTGGCGGTTACTATCAACCGAGTTCGTGGTGCTGGTATCCATCTCGCTGTTAATAGCCATGCCGCTTGCCAACTATTTAATGAAAGACTGGCTGACGCATTACGCCTACCGGGTGCCGTTACCCTGGTGGATCTTTGCGCTGACAGGCGTAGGCGCCTTACTTTTAACCCTGCTTACCGTAAGCTGGCAAACCATCAAAGCATCCACCGCCAACCCGGTGAACAGTTTAAAGTCGGAGTAGGGCATTAACCAGGCAATTATCAGGGCGTTCCCTTCGGGCCAGGCTTTTCGCTCATACTGCGCAGGCATTAGCCACAGGGCCGGTATCCGCTGCAATCCTTAACGCTGGCTGGCGCACCGTCGACTCACCCGGTCTGCGCTCCGCTGGACCACCCTCTCTTCCGCAAGCGGGAAAGAGGGTTATCAAAAAAAGGCTTTGTCATGCTGGATATTCGTTTAAGACAACCCTCTTTCCGCGCAGCGAAGAGAGGGTCGCGCACGAAGTGCCGCGGGGTGAGTCGATGGCCGGTATCCGCTTCAATCCTTAACGCGGCCTGCGCACCGTCGACTCACCCGGTCTGCGCTTCGCTGGACCACCCTCTCTTCGCCTTCGGCGGAAAGAGGGTAACTAAAACCTGTTACAGAAGGAAGATCATAAGCAGGAAAGAGGGTTATCAAAAAAGGCTTTGTCAATGCTGGATATTCGTTTAGGACAACCCTCTTTCCGCGCAGCGAAGAGAGGGTCGCGCACGAAGTGCCGCGGGGTGAGTCGATGGCCGGTATCCGCTTCAATCCTTAACGCGGCCTGCGCACCGTCGACTCACCCGGTCTGCGCTCCGTCGACTCACCCGGTCTGCGCTTCGCTGGACCACCCTCTCTTCGCCTTTGGCGGAAAGAGGGTGGTCAAAAAAAGGCTTTGGCAACGCTGGATATTCGTTTAGGACAACCCTCTTTCCGCGCAGCGAAGAGAGGGTCGCGCACGAAGTGCCGCGGGGTGAGTAAACCGCCGACAGGTAAACGCTATCCTTAACATCCCCGCCTTGTATATCATCACCAACAAAATGTGGGTGGTCCATAGGACTCCTTCGGAACTGTTCGTCCGTTTCCCCCGTGAAACAAAATAAAACGAACGGACACCTGTGTAAATAAAAAAATTCAAGATTTTTCTTTGAATATAAAGAATATTCTTTATATTTGTAATGAATATAACCCTCCGCGCATATTCTTCATCATTTTAGGTGTCCGTTCGTTTTATTTTGTTTCATCCCTGTTTCGGACGAACACCCATCCATCACATAAGCTACATAGTTGCTCTTTACAACAGCAATCAAAGCCACTTACCCTGTAGGTAGGCTGTAGGAGGGGTATTTTCTACTATTTGGTTATAGTATCAAGTAATTAGTATCAAGTATCAAGATTTAGTATCAAGTAATTAGTATCAAGTATCAAGTAATTAGTATCAAGTATCAAGATTTAGTAGCTAGTAATTAGTATCAAGTATCAAGATTTAGTAGCTAGTAATTAGTATCAAGTATCAAGACCATATCTTTTGGTATACCTAAACAGCAATACATCCTACTTGATACTAGCTACTTGACTTAGTATCAAGTAATTAGTATCAAGACCATATCTTTTGGTATACCTAAACAGCAATACATCCTACTTGATACTAGCTACTTGATTTAGTATCAAGTAATTAGTATCAAGTATCAAGACCATATCATATCGGTTAACTAACTAAACATCAATACTTACTACTTGATACCAGCTACTTGATTTAGTAGCTAGTAATTAGTATCAAGTATCAAGATTTAGTATCAAGTAATTAGTATCAAGACCATATCTTTTGGTATACCTAAACAGCAATACATCCTACTTGATACTAGCTACTTGATACTAACTACTTGACCAGCTACTTGATACCAGCTACTTGATACTAGCTACTTGATACTAGCTACTCACCAGCTACTCACCAGCAATTTTTAAAAACTTACCATAATGAACAATCAACAAAACCAAACCGACCCACACGAAGGGTTTGCCAAACTCCAGGACGAATTTTTTCAATGGCAGCAGGAACAGGATGAGCTTGAACAAAGCGATGACCTGTTTAAAGTGCGTACCGCTAATGCCTGGCTTAAAGAAGCCAGCACCCACGAAGTACCCAAAATGCTTTTTGATAAATTTTGGTACGAAGGCGAACTCTGCATCCTGTTTGCCGATAGTAACCTGGGCAAATCCATCCTTGCGGTACAAATTGCCAATTCAATTAACAACGGTACCGCAATTGCTCCTTTTGATTTGGAAGCCGACCGTCAACCGGTACTGTATTACGATTTCGAGTTAACCTCAAAACAACTGGAAGCACGCTACAGTGTCGACTATACGCAGCATTACATTTTCAGGGATGATCTGTACCGCGGCCAGCTTAACGACGTGGAACTGCCCGAAGGCTTTACCAATTTTAACCAGTACCTGAACCACAGGTTAGAGCGGTACATCACGCAAACCAAAGCGAAGGTTATTATTATTGATAACATTACTTACCTGGGTACCGAGAATGAGCAGGCTAAAGACGCTTTACCATTAATGAAGCATTTAAAGGCTTTGAAAAACAAGTACGACCTATCCATCCTGGTACTGGCACATACCCCCAAGCGCGATATGACGCAGGCCATCACCCGTAACGATTTGCAGGGCAGTAAAATGCTGATGAACTTTTGCGACAGCAGCTTTGCCATTGGCGAGAGCCAAAACGATAACTCGTTACGTTACCTTAAACAAATTAAGCAGCGCAATACCGAGCAGGTATATGGCGCCGATAAGGTTTGCCTGTTTACCATTACCAAACCGCATAACTTTTTGCAATACGAGTTTATAGGCTACGGCCGCGAAGTTGACCACCTGAGCAAGCATAGCCAGGCCTTAGCCGATAACCAGATTGAACAGGCCGTAGAACTAAAGCTGCAAGGCAAAAGCCTGCGCGAAATTGCCAAAGCCATGAACGTTAACTACCAAAAGGTAGACCGCCTGCTAAAAGCCGCCCAGCAAAAAAGTTTAATCCCTCAATAATAAGGTGTCCGTTCGTTTTTTCCATAAGGCAAAAAAAACGAACGGACACCCCCAACTCACCGCTACGTCATCGCGAACGAGGTACGAGTGTGGCGATCTCTACACGCCAGGTCGCCCGTTTACCTATCGCGCAGAGATAGCCACGCTACGCTCGCTATGACGGCTTTATTAACTTATCCAATGACTTAATGACCAATAACCAATGACCACACACCGTTACACCCTCGAACCTTACAAAACCCCAAAATCACGCTACACCTGCCCCGAATGTGGCGAACCTAAAAAGTTTACCCGCTACCTGGATACCGAAACCGGCGAACACCTGGCCGACCACGTAGGCAAATGCGACCGTGAAATAAACTGCGGCTATCACTTTACCCCCAAACATTACTTTGCCGCTAACCCTACGCTAAAGCCGGGTAAAGCAAGGGAACCGAAACCTATCCCCCCACCGCAAAAGCCGGATTACATCCCCAAAAAGATGTTTGAAAAATCATTGAACCGTACCGAACTGAACGACTTTGTTGAATACCTGTGCAGCCTGTTTGAACCCGAAACGGTAAATGAACTGTTGGAAAAATACTACATCGGCACCGCCAAACACTGGCCCCATTCGACGATCTGGTGGCAGGTAGACCGCAAAGACAACGTACGTACCGGCAAAATAATGCTGTACGACCCCTATACCGGCAAGCGCGTTAAACAACCCTACGCGCACGTTGCCTGGGCGCATACGTTGCTTAAACTGCCTAAATACAACCTGCAGCAATGCTTCTTTGGCGAGCACCTCATCTCGCCGGGTAGCAAACGGATCATAGCCATTGTAGAAAGCGAGAAAACAGCCGTTATAGCCGCCGGCTTTATGCCCGAACATACCTGGGTAGCCGCGGGCAGCTTAGAGGGACTGACGTACGAAAAATGCCGCGTACTGCATGGCCGCCAGGTAATGCTGGTGCCCGACCTTGACGCCTACCCCAAATGGGAAAAGAAAATGAACCAGCTAAAAGCCAAAATGCCCGGCACCCGTTTCGGCATGGGCAAATTCCTGCAGGACCTGCCACCCGAAGAACAAACCCCCGGCATGGACATAGCCGACTGGCTGATCGCAAGTGTCCGTTCGTCCGAAAGTGTTTGATGGGGGAACGGACGGACGGTTTTTAAAGATTAGTGATTGAAGATTAGAGATTAGGCCTGTCGCACGGCGAGGCCTATCTCTCCGCGCGTCATTGCGAGGAGCGAAGACAACCGACCGTAGGGAGCTCATTAATTCCTTTAAAAAACAAATAATAGAATTAATAATCTCTACGGAAGCTGAGCAATTGGTTAGGTCACGAGTACGTCCGGCGATTGCCTGTGTTGCAAACTCGCACAGAGGGAGAACTTGGAATTTATTTTACCCTCCAACGATTAGACGTACTTAATGTATGTTCTACAGGAGCAATTTTACTCAATTCACCAAATGGCTTACTAAAATCTCCTTGTATTCCATATTTGTGCATACACACGCCATATAATGTTGCGGCAATGTGATCATTTTTATGTAACCAAACCACCAAACCTGAATTTAATAATAGAGTCATTGGTAATGTTAATATTGGATTATGAATAAGATATCTTGTTGGTAATTGATCGCCTAAAAAATTGAGTGCTTCTATTGATTTGATATTCATCTCATCCAGAATAACTGATAAGACAACGAAATCGTCCCAACTGATTAATTGATGAGCATGTGCATTGAAAAGATTTCCATAAATTTTCGCCTTTCGTACATCTACAAATCGTTCTATCATTATCATCAAATTTTCAATTACCTTATTGCGGTATTTAAGATTGGTCTGAAATTCATTTTTAAAATGTTGAAGTTTTTGATTGTCAAAATTGCCATTGTGAAATTCTTTCAAAAAAGTTAAAAGCTTTTTCGCAAAAAAAATCTCGGAAATCTTCATTCCGCCTTTGACTAATCCTACTATAGTTTTTACAATGGGGACTTCTTTAATAGCATCATTATCTAAGAAACTATCCAAGGCTAGTTCTGCATAATCAACTGTCAAATCGATAGTTGGATTAATTAGTCCCTCATTTATTATATCAGATATTTTATTAATATTAGTCATTTGGCTTTTGAATTATGATCGGTTTGCAAACAACCAATATACAAAATCCCACGCTGGCGCGAGTATGCAGCGCAAGCCACCGCCGGGCGTACTCGTGACTTACCGCAAGCGTCCGTTCGTTTTATTTTGTTTCATCCCTGTTTCGGACGAACAGCGTAATTAATCAAAATACTTTGAAAAGTTTTCGTGTACAGTAGCAACTTGTTTTAAAAACTTATCGTTATGGTTTGCTTTAATAGTAGGAGTAACATTTTGCACCCAACCTCTTATATCTGGTATTAATTGTTTCCAGAGCAATGAAAAATATGTGTCTTTAAATTCTTCAATTACCTCTGAATTTTTATCAAATAAAAGGAAAGCGTTATTTATAATTTCTATAGATATTACCAACTCGGTGATAACTAAAAAATGCGGTGAGTCCTTACTTTTTAATTCAAATTCGGGTTCATTTTTCCAAACGTTATTACAATCACGTGCTTTTTCAGCCACTATTTTGAAGATAGCCTGTTGTATTGAAAGATTTATATTTTTAGTTGAAAGCCTTGTATTCCTTTTCAGAGCAACAATTGAGATATATATCGCAATTAGCGAAGTTAAAAGAGTTGCGAACTTGGCAAGTATATCCCAATCAATTGTACACATAGCCAAATGTAATTATTTTTAATTGTCCTGCTACCGAAAGCGTCCGTTCGTTTTATTTTGTTTCATCCCTGTTTCGGACGAACACTTTGCACGTTTGTCATTGCGCGGCCACTCCGCAATTGCACGCTGCAAAGTTCGCCGCCTTATACCTTGCGATTGCCACGCTACGCCCGCAATGACATAAAGTTGGTGACTTGCGCGTCGGCCGCGTTAGTGATTGAAACGGATACCGGCCATCGCGCCTAAGGCCTGCAGCCGTATGAGTGGAAAGCACGGGCCGCAGGCAACGCCATAACAGTTTTGAGTTTTGAGTTATGAGTTTTGAGTTGTTATTAGTATTTGTTTAATAAACCGACCACCCACCACCTACAACATACAACCCACAACTCACAACCAACCCAGCACCCCCACCTACAACATACAACCCACAACTCACAACTCACAACTCACAACCAACTCACCACCCACCACCGACCTACAACTCACAACTCACCACCCAAAACTCATCACTCAATAGTCACTAAACTTTCATATCCTTAATTAATATGACAAACCTGACCATAAAAAATTAAATTTGCGGTTGCAAATAGAGTGACCCTTTGGAAAGAACATTAATTATAGGAACGCGCGGCAGCGAACTGGCGCTATGGCAGGCTAATTTTGTTAAGGACAGCCTGGCAAAAGTGAATATCCCCGTCGAGTTAAAAATTATTAAAACGCAGGGCGACCGCCTACTTAATTTAAGTTTTGATAAGCTTGAAGGTAAAGGGTTTTTTACCAAAGAGCTGGAAGAAGAATTATTGGCAGGCACTATTGATATTGCGGTACACAGCCACAAGGACCTGCCTACAGAAAACCCTCCGGGACTCATCATCGCGGCAGTATCAGAGCGGGAGGACCCTTCTGAGCTGCTGCTGATCTTGAAAGATTGCGTGGATGTTAAGCAAAAGCTGTCGGTTAAATACGGCGCTATTGTGGGTACGTCAAGCAACCGCCGCAAGGCACAGCTGCTGGCCTACCGCCCCGACCTGGAAATTGAGGACCTGCGCGGCAACGTGCCTACCCGCATAGGTAAACTGCGCGATGAAAGCTATGATGCCATTATGCTGGCCAAAGCCGGCGTTACCCGTTTAGGTATTGACCTGGGCGAGTTTCATGTGGAAGAGCTAACCCCCAACGAGATTGTACCCGCCCCGGCGCAGGGCGTGCTGGCCATACAGATCCGCGAAAGCGATACTGAACTGTTTGAGTCGTTACAGGTGTTGAACCACCCCGACGTGGCCGAAGAACTGGCCGTTGAGCGTACGGTGTTAAAACTGTTTGGCGGCGGCTGCCATTTACCGCTGGGCTGCTATTGCCGCCGCGAGGATGGCGCTTTCCAGGTGTTTACCTCGAAAGCCGAAACTGGCGACGATTTCCCCGACCGCTTATTTTTAGAGGCCGCAACCGCCGAAGGGCTGCCCGAGAAAGTGGTTAAAGCGTTTGATCCGGAACGTAAGCTGCCATCAAGCGTGTTTATATCGCGCGAGGTGTCTGAGCAGAGCTATTTCCGCAAGGCGTTGGAGAAACATACGATACAGATAGACGGCCGCTCGCTGATCCGCACGGTGCCGGTTATCACCAAGTTAGATTCATACATATTAAAACATATCGACTGGATATTCTTCAGCAGCAAAAACGCCGTTGAATATTTCTTTCAGCTCGACCCGCTGTTACCTAAGGGCGTTAAGTTTGGGGTGATGGGCGCCGGCAGCGAAGAGATGCTGCGCAAAAAAGGGCACTTTACTGATTTTACAGGTTTAGGTATTGATTCGGAGGATGTTGCGGAGGCGTTTGCCAGGCTGGTTAACGGCCAAACCGTACTGTTCCCCGGTGCCGAAGACTCTTTGAGGAGCGTCCAGAAAGGGCTGTCGGCCGATACCAAAATCATTGACCTGGTGGTTTATGAAACCGTACTGGAAGAAGAGATTGAAGGATCGGGCGCTGACGTGCTGGTGTTTACCAGCCCCTCAAACGTAGATGCTTATTTTGCCGAAAATTTGCTCGACCCTTATCAAAAAGTTATTGCCATAGGCAGATCAACCGGCAAAAAGTTTGATGAGATGGGCGTAAAATACACACTACCCTTTAGCCCCGACGAAGTTGGACTGGCAGAGGCGGTGTTTGGATTATAAATGTTGATTGGTCGTCAGTCATTGGTCATTAGTAAAGTGACAATGACCAATGACCAATAACCAATGACTAACGTAATGCTACAACGACCAAGAAGAAACCGTAAGAGTGAAGTTATCCGCCAGATGGTGCAGGAAACGCATGTTAGCGCCGCTAACCTGATCTTCCCGCTGTTTATAGTGGAGGGTAATAACCAGAAGACCGAGGTAGCATCTATGCCGGGGATCTTCAGGTATTCTATAGATAATTTGCTGCGCGAGGTGGAAAGCTGTATGAAACTGGGGTTAAACTCGTTTGATCTTTTCCCCAACATCAGCGAAGAGCTGAAAGATAAATACGCTACCGAAAGCCACCGCGAGGAGAGCCTGTACCTGCGCGCCATCCGCGAGGTAAAGAAAAACTTCCCCGAAGCCTGCGTAATTACCGACGTAGCTATGGACCCCTACAGCAGCGATGGCCATGACGGCATAGTTGAGAACGGCGAGATACTAAACGACGAAACATTAGAAGTATTAGGCAAGATGGCTTTGGCGCATGCCCATGCCGGCGCCGATATTATTGCGCCAAGCGATATGATGGATGGCAGGGTAGGGTATATCCGTAGGACGTTGGATGATGCGGGTTTTAAGCACGTGTCGATCATGTCGTATTCGGCTAAGTATGCAAGTGCTTTTTATGGTCCGTTTAGGGATGCGTTAAACTCGGCACCCAAATTTGGTGATAAGAAAAGCTACCAGATGAACCCGGCCAACCAGCGCGAAGCATTAATTGAAGCCCGTTTGGACGAAATGGAAGGCGCCGACTTTTTAATGGTAAAACCGGCACTGGCCTATCTCGACGTCATTAAATTAATAAAAGATAATACTGAACTGCCCGTTGCAGCGTATAACGTAAGCGGCGAATATGCCATGCTGAAAGCCGCCGTACAAAAAGGGTGGTTAAACGAGCAGCGTGCCGTAACCGAGGTGCTAACCAGCATCCGCCGGGCAGGCGCTACCGCGATATTAACGTATCACGCTAAAGAGGTGTTGGAGAATAAATGGTTGTAATAAGTTAAAAGTAAAAATTAAAAAGTCAAAAAAACAGGCTGGCTTTTTAATTTTAACTTTTGAATTTTGACTTATAAAAAATGTTAGATTCTATAAAAAAAATGTTTTCCAGTGAGGACGAGCTGCCGGTAAATACTACGGGCAAGCCGGATATCAGCAGGGAAAAATCTGCCGAATTGTATGCAAAGGCCAAAACGTTCTTCCCGGGTGGGGTAAACTCGCCGGTAAGGGCCTTTAAATCGGTATACGGTACGCCGCTCTTCATCAAAAAAGGCGACGGCAGCCATATCTGGGATGCTGACGATAACGAGTTTATCGATTTCTGCTGCTCATGGGGCCCGCTTATCCTGGGCCATAATCACCCAAAAGTTAAAGAGAAAGTAATCGAGGTGATGCAAAACGGCATGTCTTTCGGCGCACCTACGGCGCTAGAGAACGAGCTTGCCGAGCTGATCCTTAAAAACAATAAATACATACAAAAGCTGCGTTTTGTAAGCTCGGGTACCGAGGCAGTGATGTCGGCCATCAGGCTGGCCCGTGGTTATACCAAACGCGATAAGATCTTAAAATTTGAAGGCTGTTATCACGGCCATTCAGATTCATTGCTGGTTAAAGCAGGCTCGGGCCTGGTTACTTTTGGCGAGACGTCATCCGCAGGCGTACCCAAAGCATTTGCCGGCGAAACCATTGTTATCGGCCTGAATGATACTGAAGCCTTACAAAAAGCCTTTGCCGAATTTAAGGACCAGATAGCCGCGGTTATCATCGAGCCTGTACCCGCTAACAATGGCTTGTTATTGCAAACCAAAGAATACTTGCAGGCGCTGCGCGATAGCTGTACCGCTAACGGAACCTTGCTGATATTTGATGAGGTGATATCGGGTTTCCGTATCGGGTTTGAGGGGGCTGCCGGTTATTACCAGATCCAGCCGGATATTATCACCTATGGTAAGATAATTGGTGGTGGCTTACCGGTGGGCATGTACGGGGCATCTGCCGAGATCATGGGGCATGTATCGCCCGATGGCGGGGTTTACCAGGCGGGTACCTTATCAGGCAACCCGGTGGCTATGGCCGCGGGTATTGCCCAGCTAACCGAGCTGTTGCGCATGGGCTTTTATAAGGACCTGCATAAAAAGACCGAAGAGTTTACCGAGGCTATCCAGCGTTTTGCTACCGCGAGGAGTTATAAGTTTAAAGTGTTTAGCATTGGGTCGATATTCTGGTTTGCGTTTACAGGGGCAGAGTCGATCAGCAAAGCTGATGAGATTGACCCCGCCAGCATGGAGAAATTTAAAATAATGCACCGCGAATTAATCAACAGGGGTGTTTATTTGGGCCCGTCGGGCTATGAGGTTGGTTTTATATCATCGGCACATACCAAGATAGACCTGGAGAAAGCAAAAAGAGCTATATTTGATAGCCTTGATCTGGTATTTAAAAAATAAGGAGTTATGAGAAGATCGCTTGTTATATTTTATGCCTTAATTATTTATGCTGTTACCCAGCTAATATGGTGGGGGTACCAGCTGGTTAACCTGCAATATAAAAAGCTTAGTATGATATTAAGCGAGGGTTCGATGTTTGTGATCGTCCTTTGCTTCGGCGCGTATTATTTACACCGGTCCATCAACCGCGAGCGTAAGCTGCAGGAGCAAAAAAAGAACTTTTTGTTATCCGTAACACACGAATTAAAATCGCCGCTGGCATCAATCAAACTATTACTGCAAACCATACAGAAAAGAGATTTAACCAAAGCGCAGATACAGGATTTTATAGGTAAATCATTACTGGATATTGAGCGGCTGGATGATATGGTGGAGAATATGCTGCTGGCATCAAAAATTGAGAACCGGTCGTACACCTTCCCCAAGGCCAGTTTTAGTTTATCTGTTTTGGTAGATAGCATTGTTAACCGTTTGCAGATAACCAAATGCGATGGTAACCAGCAGATCATCAACGCCGAGATTGAACCAAAAATTGAAATAACCGGCGATAAGTTCGCGCTTACATCGGTGGTAACCAACCTGGTTGAAAACGCCATTAAATATTCAAAACCGTGCGAAGCGGTTGATGTTAAACTATTCCAGAAAGAAGGCAAAATACACCTGCAGGTAGCCGATCATGGTATCGGGATCGCTGACGACGAGAAAAGCCGTATTTTCGACAAATTTTACAGGGTGGGCAGTGAAGATACCCGTAATACAAAAGGTACCGGCCTTGGCTTATACATTGTAAAACAAGTGTTGGATAAGCATGAGGCAAGCATCAGGGTCAAAGACAATCGCCCTGTGGGAAGCATATTTGAGGTTGTTTTTGGACTTACATAAATCACAATAAAATGCCAAGCAGAAAAAGAATTTTACTGGCCGAGGATGAAGAACATCTTTTAGAGGCAATTAAACTTAACCTTGAATTGGAAGGTTATAAAGTATCAACCGCTAATAACGGTAAAAAAGCGTTGCAAATATTTAAGGAAGAACGATTTAACCTGGTAATATTAGACGTGATGATGCCCGAAATTGACGGCTTTGTAGTTGCCGAAACTATAAGACTGGAAAACTCTGAGGTGCCTATTATGTTTTTAACAGCCAAAAACACCAACGAAGATAAAATAGCCGGGCTAAAAAAAGGCGCGGATGATTACCTGACCAAACCTTTTAACCTGGAAGAGTTGATCCTGCGTGTAAACAACCTGGTAAAACGCAGCTTAAAAGGCGACGATCTGAAGGAGTTTAACAGCTATAAAATTGGCGACAAAACCATCCACTTTAATTCGTTTGAGCTGGTTAACGGCGACGGCAGCATCACCCCGCTTACTAAAAAGGAAACCATGCTGTTGAAGTTGCTGATAGAGCGCCGTAATGACGCCGTATCGCGCGAGCAAATACTGGAAACCGTATGGAACTATGATGTTTACCCGTCAACCCGTACCATTGATAACTTTATCCTGACTTTCCGTAAGTATTTTGAACCGGACCCTAAAAACCCGGTTTATTTTCACTCGATACGTGGTGTTGGCTATAAATTTACAGATCAGCATTAATTAATGTTTACAAACAGGGCACGCATATTAGTTATAGGCGCTTTTGTTATTATGCTGGCGGTGACGGTTAACCTGCGCGTTTATGAGGTAGCGGGTGTAATTATAATGTTTATTGGCCTGCTGATATGGGGTTATTTTAAAGAAGGCACCGTAGTGCTGGCCGCAAAAGCATTTCATAATAAAGATTATGACAAAGCCGAAGCGTTGCTGACACAGGTAAACAACCCCGATTGGCTGGGCAAAAAGCGCCGTGGCTTTTATGAGTTTATTTACGGCGGTATTTGCCTGCAAAAACAGGATTATAATGAAGCCGAAAAGCACTATGAAATAGCCGCCCAATATCCGCTGCGATCAGCCAATGACCATGTGGCGGCATTGGTGCATGTGGCCAATATCAGCATACGGCATAACAATTTTGACAAAGCCAAGGCCTATTTGGCGCTGGCCGATAAGCATGAAGAAAAAATAACCGCTAAAATGAAAGAGGTGATCCGCCGCTTGCATCAGGAGCTGGATAAAAAATAAAAATGTAGAGACGCAATATTTTTGCGTCTCTTGAATTATATACGTTTGAGACGTAAAATGTTACGTCTCTACAATTACATAATATAGAGACGCAATGCTTTGCGTCTCTTGATAAATTAACATGAGAGATTCACTACTAATAAAAGCCGCATTTTCTGAAAAAACCGAACGCCCACCCGTGTGGATGATGCGCCAGGCAGGCCGGTTTATGCCACAGTACTGGGAAATTAAAAACAAATATTCGTTCCTGGAAATGTGCAAAACGCCCGGGATCGCGGCTGACGTTACGATGTTACCGGTGGATTTGCTGGGTATTGACGCGGCTATTTTATTCTCAGACATACTGGTTACCGGCGAGGCTATGGGCGGCGATTTAAGCTTTACCCAAAACATAGGCCCTAAGTTTGCCAACCCTGTGCGTACACAAAAAGATATTGATAACCTGAATACGGATTGTATCGGCGAGCTGCAATATGTTGCTGACGCGATTAAAGTTATCCAGCAAAGATTGAACGGAAGCATTCCGCTGATTGGTTTTGCGGGCGCGCCTTTTACGGTAATGAGCTACCTGGTTGAAGGTGGGTCGTCAAAGGATTTTAAGCTGACCAAACTGATGCTGCATAATGAGCCCGAAATGGCGCATCAGCTATTATCAAAGATTGCAACTGTTACTGCCGATTACCTGAACCTGCAAATTGCTGCCGGCGTAAACGCGGTACAGATATTCGACAGCTGGGCACAAGCCCTGGCATGGGATGATTATAAAGAGTTTTCGCACCGGTATATTACCGAAATTATCAGCAAATTGAACCGGAAAGATATCCCGGTTATTTCTTTTTGTAAAGGCAGTTCGGTTTTTGCGCCGTTAATGGCCGAAGCAAAACCTGATGTTATTTCTATCGACTGGAACGTTGACCTGTTAGATATTAAAAAACGTTTACCGCAAGGCGTCGCCGTACAGGGCAACCTTGATCCGCATATTTTGTATGCTGATAAAAAAGTGATTAAAGAACGTATTTACCGCCTGTTTGACCGTATGAAGGGGGAGAACGGTTTCATATTTAACCTGGGCCACGGCATTATGCCTGATATCCCTTTTGACAATGTGAAATACGCGGTTGAAATAATTAAACAATACCCCACAACCCCCTAAAGGGGGAGTAATAGCGGCGGGGCTATTTATAAATTTAATAAATTAGACATTCAGTCCCCCTTCAGGGGGTTAGGGGGTTTATGTACCAATACATATTAGCCATACACATCATATTTGTAGTCTGCTGGATGGCGGGACTGTTTTATATGGTGCGCCTGTTTATTTACCATACCGAAGCGCAGGCCAAACCCGAGCCTGCCCGTACTATTTTATCAGAACAATTTGAAGTAATGGAGCGCAAGCTTTGGTGGATCATTACCACGCCGTCCATGTACCTGGTATTGGCCGCGGGCATTAGCCTGCTTTGCCTGGCACCCGGCTGGCTGCAAATGGGGTGGATGCACATTAAGCTAGCCTTTGTAATAGGCCTGGTGGTGTACCATTTTATCTGTCAGCATAAAATGAACCAAATGCGCAAAGGTATTTATACCTGGACATCAACCCAGCTGCGTTTGTGGAATGAATTGGCTACGCTGATCTTGTTCGCCATTGTTTTCCTGGTCGTACTCAAAAACTCCCTTAACTGGATCTTTGGGGTAGTGGGGATTATTGCTTTCTCTATTGTGTTGATGATGTCGGTCAAGCTTTATAAGTATTACCGGGAGAAAAAGTAACCCTCCGAATTACTTTGCCATTTAATACTTACAAATAACAAATGCATATTAAGCACTCGTTGCAAACGAGCGCAAGCCGGACAAGTCCACATTCGCATTCGTTGCAAACGGGCGCACTACTCCGAAGCTAATTCCCTCTATTTTATCTATCTTAAATAAATATTAAAAAATATTTGTAACGCTGTGCAACCATTTGGTACTAACTATCATCTTACTTACAAATGATGCTACTAAGACCTACCTATACAATTAATGAATTAATAACCCGCTGTAAAGCAGGCGAACGGAAAGCTCAGGAGATGCTGTATAAGCAGTTTGCCTCCGGGATGCTGGGTGTTTGCATGCGTTACGCCACAGATAAGATGGAAGCTGAAGATATGTTGCAGAACGGCTTTATTAAAATATTTAAAAAGCTGGATGATTACCGGGGCGAAGGTTCTTTTGAAGGATGGGTAAGGCGGATAATGGTACACAGCGCGATAGAGTATTACCGCAAACATCATAAAATGATACAGGTAATGGATGTAAACGAGATGGGCAACGAGCCATCGGTTAACCCAGCCGCCATGGCAAATATGGGTGTGAAGGACCTGATGGGCATCATTCAGCAATTATCGCCGGGTTATAAAATGGTGTTTAACCTTTATGCCATTGAAGGTTACTCGCACAAGGAAATTGCCGAAATGGTTGGTATAACAGAAGGGGCCTCTAAATCGCAGTTATCAAGGGCTCGTGCAATATTGAAAGGCCTGGTTTTAAAAATGAACGATAAAAAATATGAATATGCAGGATAAGGAGTTTGATCAAATATTTAACTCGAAGTTTGAAAACTTTGAGGTTGAGCCATCACCCATGTTATGGGATAACATAGCTGATGAACTGGATGGTAAAAAAAATAAACGCAGTTTGATATCTTACTTAAGCCTGGCAGCAAGTGTGGTAGTGATATTGACAGCAGGTATGTTATTCTTAAATCAAAAAGATAAACCGGCTGTACAGCCCAATCATGAAACAAAGCTGGCTGTAAACCGTGTTAAATTGGTTGCGCCTTTAACAACCAGGCCGGTTAAAAAGGCAACTGAGCTCGTTTCCGTTGAAAAACCGGTTGACAGGATTGCGATAGCAGCAACTCATCAGCCTGAAAACACACCACCAGTAAATAAAGCAGCTGCGCCGGTAATTACAAAACCGGTAGCAGTGGTAAAAGAAGTTAAGCCGGTAAAAGCAGAGAGCCCGCAATTGATTGCCGTGGTAACTCCCCCTGCAAAGGTAACTGTTCCGGATGTGCGATTGACACCCGCAGCTGCGGATGTTATTGCGCGGGCACCGGTTGAAACGCCGGCGGCAATAGCCTCAAACGATAGGCCCGAACCAGCACTCGTAAAAAAACGCGGCATACACAATCTGGGGGGGCTTATAAATGCGTTAGTTGCTAAAGTTGACAAGCGGGAAGACAAGCTGATTGAGTTTAGTGACAGCGACGACGATGATAACGAATCGGAGTTAACCGGAGTAAACCTTGGATTAATAAAAATTAAAAAACAATAATATATATCTACTTATACAATCTAATCTAAACACACAATAACATGAAACGTCTGATGATTGCTGCATTACTATGCGGCGCGGCAAACCTGGGCTTTGCACAAAAAGTAACAACAGTTACTACCACCACCACAATTAATGGTAAAGACACTATAGTTAGTACAACTACTGATACCAAGGTTAAACCCCGGCTAGTTTTCAAAGCAATGCGCGATAGTCTGCGGCATAACCGTAAATCATCCGGTTTTAATTTCGGGCTTACTTTTGCAAGGTTTGATCTGGGTTTAACTACATTGATTGATAATGGCAGCTTTACCCTTTCTCCTAAAAACGATTTCCTGAGCTATCGCTCCTGGAAATCGAGCAACGTAGGTTTTGACCTGTTACAATTTGGCTATCGTTTTACGCCCAACTTTAAGGTTTACTTATCGGGCGGTTTTGACTGGATGCTGTTACGTTTACGTAAGGACATCACCATACAGCGTAATGCACCGGTTTTAACTTATGTTAATGATACTATTCATTTTAGCAAAAACCGGTTTTCGTCAACTTATTTGCGCGTACCATTGTCATTCGAGTTCAGAACTAATGAGTATAGCAATGGCAAACGGTTCCGCTTTATTGTGGGCCCCGAGGCCGGGATCCTGCTGGGCGCCCGTGTTAAACAGATCAGCGACGAACGCGGCAAACAAAAACTTGATGATGATTATCACTTTGCCAAAGTACGTTACGGCGCCTTTACCCGTATAGGCTACGGCTCGGCAGGTTTGTTTGCCAAATATTACTTTAATGATATGTTTGAAAACAGCCCGGCACAGGAAGGCCTGAAAAACTTCGCCGTGGGCTTAACCTTCGGATTTTAAATATCATCTACCTGTATTAATAAAGCAAAGGCTGTTTTAACCGACAGCCTTTTGTGGTTTTAGCTATATTTGCGGCATGACCGATACTCCCTTTTTACAGGCAACAGCTATAACCAAAACTTATCCCGGCGAACGTGTGGCGGGTGTAAAAAGGACGAGCCTTACCATTGAGCCGCAAAAAATAACCGCTATAATAGGCGAAAGCGGCAGCGGCAAAAGCACCTTGCTTCGGCTGCTTTACGGTTTGCTGTCGCCGGATGAAGGCACGGTACAGTTTAAAGGCGAGCGCATTTGGGGGCCCGAAGAAAAGCTGATCCCCGGCCACGACGCCATGAAAATGGTTACCCAGGATACCGACGGACTAAACGTTTATGCCAAAGTATGGGATAACATTGCCGTATTACTGCCTAATACCGACGTAGCCACCAAAGAGGAGCGAACCACCCAGGTGCTTAAACAATTGAACATACTACACCTGGCTGATAAGCAGGCCTTCTTTTTAAGCGGTGGCGAAAAGCAAAGGGTAGCCATTGCCCGCGCCCTGGCAACCCGGCCGGAAGTTTTATTGCTGGACGAGCCGTTTAACCAGGTCGATACCTCGTTTCGTGAAGGGTTGCAGCAGGATATCAGGCAGGTGGTGCATGATACCGGTTTGACCGTTATCATGGTATCGCATGATCCTGCCGAGGTGCTGTCAATGGCGGATGAGCTGATTGTGCTGAAAGAAGGCGAGATCATTGAGTCGGGACACCCAAAGAGCCTGTACCAAAATCCACAGAACCTGTATACTGCCAGGCTGCTCACTAACTGCAATGTATTAAACAAGGAAGACGCAAAAAAATGCGGAATAAGCACGGGGGCCGGCAACATCGTCATCTACCCCGAATGGGCCACGCCCACCGGCAGCTGGACCCGCAAAGACTGGACCGTAAAACAAGTGCTGTTTAAAGGCAGCTATGAGGACCTGCTGATTGAAAAAGCCCCTATCACCCTGCGTTTGCTCAATGATCAGCCCGGCAAATACCAGGTGGGTGATAAGGTGCATATTAAGGTGAGTAAGTACCTGGAGTTTTAGTAAGGTGATCCATCTGAAAAAGTGGATCACCCGGATCATCTTTTTTGGTTAACTTATTGTAAATGAATATTTTAATAAATAAAGCGGATCACTTTGGATCACACTTATTCGTCAGGACCTTCATGCATATTATTTAATTAAATAATTGATAATTAAATAATTAAAAATTGGTCGTTTTTTGTCTGTTTTTAAGGAGTGGATCAGCCACAAGCGGATCACCCCGGATTACTTTTTAATACCGGGATTTAGCTAACAGTGTCTCAGTACTCAAACAAATACGTCCCCGCAGTTATTATATTGTAAAACATTACCGCTATGAAAAACAAATTCTTACGTCTGGTATTGCTTGGAGTAGTATTGGGCATTTTGGGCACAAGTTGTGGCGCCATGCACCACGCCGCACCACCGGCCCCTCCGGGAGCACCAGCGCATCAGTAATGATAAATGTCCGCTTTAGTTTGATAAGGCGACATTTTGCGTTAGAGATAGTAGCGGATACCGGCCTTGCGCCTAAGGCCTGCAGGCGTATAAGCGGATAACCCGGGCCGAAGGCAACGCCCATGCTTAGTTATTTGTGATTGGAGATTAGTGATTGGTTGGTTATAGTATTACTTAGTTAATCATCCAATCATTCAATATCGCTGTCAATAAATCCCGTCAAACGCTTATTAATGAAACCACCTTAACCAACTCAATTTACTATTTAGCCTATCAATAACTACTTTCCTAATCAACCTAATCTAACTACTTAACCCTCATTAGGCTACCTTTTACCCCAATCCCAAAACTTTTTTTCATAACCACTTGAAAATCATAAAATAACTCCGTACTTTTGCAGTCCCTAAAACTGCCCACCAATGAAGGATGGCAGGGGGACTTTAAAAAAACAAAACAAGAAAGCAAGAATGCCTACTATCAATCAATTAGTTAGAAAAGGTAGAGTAGCTCTGGTTGACAAGAGTAAGTCGCCAGCGTTGGACAGCTGTCCACAGCGAAGAGGAGTGTGCACCCGTGTGTATACCACTACCCCTAAAAAACCAAACTCAGCAATGCGTAAAGTTGCCCGTGTGCGCTTAACCAATGGTAAAGAAGTAAATGCTTACATCCCTGGTGAAGGTCACAACCTGCAAGAGCACTCTATTGTGTTGATCCGTGGTGGTCGTGTTAAAGACTTACCTGGTGTGCGTTACCACATCATCCGTGGTGCGTTAGATACTTCTGGTGTTGCCGGTCGTAACCAACGTCGTTCAAAATATGGTACTAAACGCCCTAAACCAGGACAAGCTGCTGCAGCCCCTGCAAAAGGTAAAAAGAAATAATTAAAGGAGGATAGTAATAATGAGAAAGTCAAAACCGAAAAAAAGAATCCTTCTTCCTGATCCAAAATTCAATGATATTTTGGTAACCAGGTTTGTAAATAACATGATGTTTGATGGTAAAAAATCTACCGCTTACACTATATTTTATAACGCAGTTGATATTGTTGAAAAGAAAACCAGCGAAAGCGGTTTAGAAACCTGGAAAAAGGCTTTAAACAATGTTATGCCTGCAGTTGAAGTTAAAAGCCGCCGTGTTGGTGGTGCTAACTTCCAGGTACCTACCGAAGTTCGTCCGGAGCGTAAAATAGCTTTAGGCATGAAATGGTTAATCAGCTATGCACGTCGTCGTGGTGAAAAAACCATGATGGAGAAATTAGCCGGCGAGATCATATCAGCAGCTAAAGGTGAAGGCGCAGCAGTGAAAAAGAAAGAAGATACGCATAAAATGGCCGAGGCTAACAAAGCGTTCTCACACTTCCGTTTCTAATTAAAAGGATTACACCGATTTAATATAGGATTACACCGATTTTGTTATGATTGCAAAATCGGTGTAATCATTAAATAAATCAGAGCAATCAAAAAAAACAAACATGTCAAGAGATCTAAGATATACAAGAAATATAGGTATTGCCGCCCACATTGATGCCGGTAAAACAACTACTACCGAGCGTATCCTTTACTATAGCGGCGTTAGCCACAAAATAGGCGAGGTACACGAAGGTGCAGCTACAATGGACTGGATGGCGCAAGAGCAGGAGCGTGGTATTACCATTACTTCGGCAGCTACTACAGTTGGTTGGAAATACAGGGGACAAGATTACCATATCAACATTATTGATACACCGGGACACGTGGATTTTACCGTAGAAGTAAACCGCTCGTTACGGGTATTGGATGGTTTGGTTTTCCTTTTTAGTGCTGTTGATGGTGTTGAACCACAATCAGAAACTAACTGGCGCCTGGCCAATAACTATAACGTTGCCCGTATAGGTTTCGTTAACAAAATGGACCGTAGCGGTGCCGACTTTTTAAATGTTGTAAAACAGGTAAAAAGCATGTTAGGCAGCAACGCTGTACCATTGCAATTACCTATCGGTGCAGAAGAGAACTTTAAAGGCGTAATTGATTTGATTAACTGGAGAGGTATCGTTTGGAATGAGCATGATAAAGGTATGACCTTTACTGAAGTGCCTATCCCTGCGGATATGATTGAAGAAGCTACCGAGTGGAGAGAGAAATTGTTAGAATCAGTTGCTGATTATGATGAGACTTTGATGGAGAAATTCTTCGAAGACCCGGCTTCAATTACCGAGCGCGAAATTTTAGATGCATTGCGTAAAGCAGTGCTGGATGCTAAAATTGTTCCTATGGTTTGCGGTTCGTCTTTCAAAAACAAAGGTGTACAAACCATGCTTGATTATGTGATGGAATTGCTTCCTTCACCTATGGATGTTGAAGGTATCATTGGTACCAACCCTGAAACAGGCGAAGAGGTTTTACGTAAACCATCAGAAAAAGAGCCGTTTGCAGCTTTAGCATTTAAAATTGCAACCGATCCTTTCGTAGGTCGTTTATGCTTTATCCGTGTTTACTCTGGTAACCTTGAAGCAGGATCATATATCCATAACATGCGTTCTGACAATAAAGAGCGTATCTCCCGGATCTTCCAAATGCACGCTAACAAGCAAAACCCGATCCCTAACGTAGGTGCCGGTGATATTGCTGCGGTAGTAGGCTTTAAGGACATTAAAACAGGTGATACCCTTTGCGACGAGAAACACCCGATCATATTGGAGTCTATGAACTTCCCTGACCCGGTTATCGGTTTAGCTATCGAGCCTAAAACTCAGGCTGATGTTGATAAACTTGGTATCGCTTTAGGTAAATTGTCTGAAGAGGATCCTACGTTCCACGTAAAATCTGATGAAGAAACCGGCCAAACTGTAATTAGCGGTATGGGCGAGCTTCACCTGGATATCATCATGGACCGTTTAAAACGCGAGTTTAAAGTTGAGGTTAACCAGGGTGCGCCACAGGTAGCTTTCAAAGAAGCTATCACAGGTTCTGTACAACATCGCGAAACCTACAAGAAACAAACCGGTGGCCGTGGTAAATTTGCTGATATACAAGTTGTATTATCTCCAAATGATGACGGTAAAGAAGGTTTAACCTTTATCAACGAAATCTCAGGTGGTTCAATCCCCCGTGAGTTTATCCCATCTGTACAAAAAGGCTTCGAAGCTTCTTTGGCAAATGGTGTGTTGGCAGGTTACCCGCTAACCGGCTTAAAAGTACGTTTGATTGATGGTTCATTCCACGCTGTCGATTCGGATGCATTGTCATTCGAGTTAGCTGCCAAGATGGCTTACCGCGAGGCATTGCCACGTTGTAAACCAGTATTGTTAGAGCCGATCATGAAAATTGAGATCTTAACCCCTGAAGAAAACATGGGTGACGTTATCGGTGATATGAACCGTCGTCGTGGCCAGCTTTTGGGTATGGACTCTCGTGCCGGTGCACAGGTAATTAAAGCTACTGTACCACTTTCAGAAATGTTTGGCTATGTAACCCAGTTACGTACCATTACATCTGGCCGTGCTACTTCAACCATGGAGTTTGATCACTATGCTGAAGCGCCGCGTAACGTACAGGACGAAATTGTTGCCAAGGCAAAAGGCAGAAAAGCTGCCGGAAATAACTAATTGATGTGAAGATATGCAGATGTGCAGATATGCAAATATCATCCGCACATTTGCATATTCGCACATCTGCACATAAATTAAAACCCGATCGCCCTAATAAATAGCTCTTAGGAACGGTCATCAAACAAAAACAAAATGAGCCAAAGAATCAGAATCAAATTAAAATCTTACGATTACAATTTAGTTGACAAGTCAGCCGAGAAGATCGTAAAAACAGTAAAGCCGACAGGCGCTGTAGTTAGCGGACCACTTCCGTTACCAACCGAAAAGAAAATTTTCACTGTTTTGCGTTCACCACACGTAAACAAGAAAGCACGTGAGCAATTCCAGTTATGTTCTTACAAACGTTTATTGGATATCTACAGCTCAAACTCAAAAACTGTAGATGCGCTGATGAAGCTTGAATTGCCAAGCGGTGTTGAAGTTGAGATCAAAGTGTAACTGTACCGGAAGATCTGAAACATATAAGAAGCCATTCGATTTAGATCGGGTGGCTTTTTTTGTGGGAGGCGGTGTCGTCACTGCGAATTAGCTAAGATTTCAGCGTTGTTCGTATTCGTGCACACCGCCAGGTTCTATCCTCAATACCAACATCCACCCGCTCAATCGCCGCGGGAAGGGCTGTTACCTTTGTCTTGATACAAAGGTAACCCAAAAACTAAGCGCAGCGATCTCATCCACACCATTTAAAAAAACAACAAGTGGATAATCAAGTCAGCCCGGTCGCTTCCGCCCGCAAGGCCATACTCCCGGCCCGGCGTGCTGACAGGCCTTTGCACTCTTTTTGATCTCTCATTTTACTAGATCTCGGTTAGTGCCCAAAGCTGTCATACGGGTAGCTTCGGGTGAAAGCAGGTAAAACAAGTCGGGCTGTGTGGTGGCAAGGGCATTGGTAATTTTGCCTGAAGCGGTGGACAAGAGCGACAACAAGGGGCAAAAGGACCGGGCCCTTGGTTTTACCTGATTTGCCGGGCAAAGGCCTGTGCGGCAAGAAGCATCCCGGATGACTTGATTTTTGGTTCTTTTTATCAAGAAAAAGAACCAAAGCTTCCGCGGCTATAGCGGGGCAAGCCAAACACGGGAAGGCCAGGAAGCGATAAGTAAACGATTAGCTCACTAACCAGCAAACCCCAGCTCCTACAACTGTATTCAAAAAATTCACCATATTATTCCCCATCAACCCTTTTCGCTCCAACAACGCCCCTAATACCGAATCAACCAAATTTCCGATGAAGCCAGCTAATACGATCCAACAAACAGAAACTCCCCAACCAAAGCTGACAGCATAAACAATCGCTATCAGGAAAGCTCCTGCCAATCCAATCAACGTCCCCTCCCAACTCACCACCCCATCCAACCCGCGCATATCTTTTTTAAAAGTCAGGATATTAAAAAATTGGCGCCCATAAATTGTGCCCAGCTCGGATGACAAAGTATCCGCGGTTGCGGCGGCGAAACTACCGGCTATCATCAGCTCAACAACGGCTGTGCAGGCCGGGAAATACCAGGCGATACCGCCTAATAATGCTGCTGTGCCGCCGTTGGCCAATACCTGCCCGGCCGTGCGCCTGCCGGTATTTTTTTCGGCTGCGCCGATAGCTTCTTTTTGATTGACCCGCCAGCCGGTTGCCCATGATCCGGCAATGAAAAACAGCGCCAGCATTGCCAGGCCGGTATAGCCCGCACCTTTATAAATAAGCAAACCCACTACCGCACCGGTGATGGCGCCGGTTAAAGTGAGTTTACGGGTGATGAAACTTAATGCGGCCCCAGTCAGGAGTAGGATATAAATGATAACGTCGGCGGCTGGCATATATGAAATTAAGATATCAAATATAATCGCGATACGCGCTAAAGAAGTTAAAAATCCTCACCTCTGGTCTCTAAAAAATCCTGCCAAACCCCTTCAAGCTCATCAACCAGTTCGGGCCTGATAGATATGCCCGACGCCTGTGGTGTCCAGTTCTGTGCAGCCAGGTTGCCTGTTTTTAAAATTTCTAAAGTCAGTATGGGTTCTTTATCCGGGTTTAATAAGATATCCAGGGCTACGTTAATACGATAATAATGTCTGCCATTACGGAAAGCGGGATAAGCATCGGATGATACAACGCCTGATGCAAATATGCCTTTGGGCTCAACACCTACGCGTACAATAAAGGCCCTGTCGCCCGGTTTTATACTTTTGTGGCTGATCACGCTCCAGTTATCTTCCAGTTTGCCGGTAGCAGTCAGCTTTTTAATATCATCATCCAGATCGGCCCACTCAAATTTCTGTGGGTTCCATCCAAACAGATATGCTTTCATAAATAAATTTATTAAAATTTTGGAAGTACTTTAGTTGCGTTCCGAAGTGTTCCGCTTCGTTCCGGGGTGTTCCGCCCTGTTCCGAAGTGTTCCGGAATGTTCCGCTTCGTTCCGGGGTGTTCCGCTTCGTTCCGGATGTTCCGCTGTGTTCCGCTCGCGCAAAGTGGAACACCCCCGGCTTATCCGCGGCCGGTTAATTCATCCACTTTATTGCGTTCGGTCTGCAGCTCGCGCGCCAGTTTCTTTTCTTTTTCGTTGGCCTTAGCTTTAAAGGTTTTAAACTCTTCTTCCAGCTCATTGTATAAAGTGGTGCGGTAAGCGGCCTCCTTGCGCGAACTTCCTGACCGGGCAATAACAACGGCGGCTATCGTACCAACAAGAAGTACCAGGCCCCACATGATGATATTATAGGTAGTTTTGGTCACCTCAGCACCCAAAAAGCTGATCGAATCGGTTTGGGTAAGCTGCTGTTCTCTGGCAGCCACGCCGGCCTGCAAACTGCTAATGGTTTTAGCTTGTTCAGCCAATTTATCCTGCGTGTTTTTTAACTGCGCACGATTGCTTCTAAGGGTATCCGTAAAATTCTTCCAAAACGCCTCAACAAACGGCCTTTGATAGCTAAAAACTTTGGTTAACAGGTATTGGTACTGGCCGTTAAGGCTTTTATCCACCCGGGACGCTGTTGTTATAACCGGGGTGTCGGGCTTTACATCGGGTGGTGTGGTGGCGATGGTAGTGGTAGATACTTTTATAGGAGACCCTGCCGCCGCTGCTTTTTTTATACTGTCGGCCTTAAGACGTGCCCGGTAATGCCTGGCATAGGCGCCATAACCATACCTGGAGTATGGCCTGCCCGTTTTTGGGTTGATGGGCACCGTGCCCGGCCTGATTGGATTTACTACCGGGTTAGTGACAATGGTTTTTTTAACAACAGTCTTTTTTACGCTGTCCTGCGCCTTTACTGCGGTTAGGCAAACGGTAATTATCAGCAGGGATAGTGATAGCTTCAACATGAATTGGTTCTTCATAATTGTAAAATTAGACAATGATATATTAAAAAAACAGTAAAAAAATGCTTTTGTCATGTATTTAAAGGATAATTGGCGTGGCTAATGTAAACCTTAATACGCATTTTTGCTATGCATAGTTATATTAGCAGAATGAATATTGGAATTATAGGCCTGGGCGATATGGGGCGGTTATACGCCAAAGCTTTCGCTAAGGCAGGATATACCGTAGCGGGTTGCGATTTACCTGCAAACCAGCAGCAGTTGGAGCGGGACCTGGCGCCTTACCATATTAAAGTATTGGACAGCGGTAAAGAAGTATCGCAAACCAGCGACCTGATCATTTATTCTGTCGAGGCCGAGAAAATTGCCAAAGTAGTTGCCGAGAATGCCGGGTTTACCAAACCCGGCGCTATAGTAGCCGGGCAAACATCTGTAAAAACCCCCGAGATCTTGGCGTTTGAAAAATATCTGCCCGCAAGTGCGCAGATCATTACCTTTCACGGTATGCACGGCCCGGGCTTTGAGCCTAAGGGTCAAACCCTGATTTTGATACCGCACCGCGCTGATGCTGCAGCCCGCCAGCGCATGCTTGACCTGTTTACCGCCATAGGATCAGAGATAGTTGAGCTGGCCGATTACCACGAGCACGATAAAATTGTAGCCGACACGCAAGCCGTAACCCACGTAGGTTTTGAAAGCATGGGCACCGCCTGGAAATCTGCCGGTTTTTTCCCATGGGAAAACGCTTCTTATATAGGCGGTATAGATAACGTGAAGATTTTAACCACCCTGCGCATATTTAGTTATAAAGCGCACGTATACGCCGGCCTTGCTATATTAAACCCCTATGCCCGGCAGCAGGTGAGGCAATATGCGGTATCTGAGTCTGAATTGTTTAAGCTGATGATACAGGAAGAGGAAACGATCTTCCGCGAGCGGCTTTACCGGGCGCGCGACTTTGTTTTTCACGAAAGCCGCAAACCCATCATGTTAAGTGATAAAGTGATGAAAGAGTTCTCGCTTTCGCAAAACCACGAGCTGCAAAAACCCAACTCGCACCTCAGTATATTAAGTATGGTTGATGCCTGGTATCATCTGGGTGTTAACCCTTATGATAACCTGATCTGCCAGACCCCGCCGTTTCGCCTGCGTCTGGGTATTGCCGAATATTTATTTAAGGACGAAGAACTATTGGAAGAATCTATCCAGGCAGCGTTATATGATAAAACTATCCGCGGGGATGATCTTGAATTTCATTCGGCCGTGCGCGAATGGTCGTCCATTATTGGCTATGGCGATATGGAGGGGTATAAAAAACACTTCAATGATGTTCAGGCCTTTTTTAAAGATCGTTTGCTGGAAGGCAATAAACAGAGCGCTGAATTGATCAGAAGGTTGATGACAGAATAGAATTCATTTCGGAAATCAACAATGGCGAAAAACTGTTGATCCTTACTTAAATTGTCGCCGGATTTCATAAAAGTCTTTATCGCCTGAAAGTGTGTAGGTGTATTGTTTTCCTGTATCTTCTTGTTTTAAAATGACAGTTATGCTTTTCTCTTTTGGCTTAGCAACGTAAATATAAAAAAAACCGTTTTCATCACTCTTTCCAACAATGCTTGAGCCCAATATGACAGCTATATTTTTCACTCCTTTGTTGTTGGCATCCCATGTATGTCCAATCAACAAAATATCATTACTGTTCTTTTTAGGCGGGAAAGTATAATACCTCACATTATTTTCTTTAACATATTTTTCCAAAGGTTCTAATCCCGCTAACTTTCTTTTGGCGTCAAGTTTTTTTGTGTCTTCAACAGGATACAGAAACAAATTGCCAATATTGTCCGCACCTAATTGCGTTCCATATATTTGGTTTTTGCTTTCAAACATTTTTAAGCGGTCTATGAAAATTGCATATTCATAATCGCCAATTTGTTTTCGACTATAAGCCTTCATTACTATATCTTCATATTTTATTTGAGCATCTAAACCCGCGTGTTGTATTACATAAAAGATACCGTTACTTGCTTTTGACGAAATTTCGCTCTTTGGCAACCATCCGTATTTATCAAGAATATTGAAAACTGTTTTTTGGTTGATAGAATCTTGTTTGTGTAACTCATCAGCAGCTTGCTGATATTCTTTTGAATCAGCACCATATTTTTTAAGAATAATTGCAGGCTTATCTCTGCCATTTTGGTCATTATCAAAAAGTCGTTCTAAAACAGCATTAACATTTTTTCTGTTTAAAGTATCCAAATCCCGGGCAAAAGATGAAGTAGTATTAAGAAAAAATACCAGGATGAAAAAGTATTTGAAAGCAGAACCCATTGTCATGAATAACGTTTAAATCAGGTTAATAAAAATATTAATTAATGTCTTATTTACTCCCTTAACCGTTCGTCCGTATAAGTAATTTCTGTCCGGCCGTGTTTAACGGGCTTGCCGTTTTCATCCACGCTTACAAAAACTATCTTATCAATAGTAAGTATGCTTTTTTGGGTGATCTTGTTGCGCACCTCGCAGGTTAGGGTGATTGATGTATGGCCAAAGCTTGTGGCTTTAATCCCCAGCTCAATAATATCGCCCTGATTGGCCGAATTAATAAAATTAATTTCAGACATGTATTTGGTTACGCAGCCATTGGTGCCTAACTGTATTATGGTATATATTGCGGCTTCCTCATCAATCCAGGATAGTAAGCGGCCGCCAAATAAAGTTCCGTGTGCATTAAGGTCTTCGGGTTTTACCCATTTGCGGGTGTAAAAATTCATGTGTTATTTTATATATAACACAAAGGTACAAAACAGATTTTAGGCATACAGATAACTTACTGCACAATCAGATTATTATTTATTATCAACTCCGTATCAGGAAACAGTTTCCTGATACGTTTAATACCATCATCCGCAATAACACCCTTTAAATTAAGCCGGCGTATTTTTACTTTGGCTAGCTCATCCGGAATGTTAATATTATTTATAAACTCGATCTTCAATAAATTTATGGGGCCAATTTCCATTAACTCTTCAGGTACCGCATTGGCCCGTATATCAATTCCATAATGTTCATCGGCTGCCCGTTCACGCAATTGGGTCATTTTTTTGTCCTGCACATCGGTGTCTTGTTTGCGTATCATCCAGCCAATCTCGGGCCTTAAATTAAAATCGCTGTCGGTTTGTTTTAATCCCATAAAACCAGCCCACAGCTCCAACGGAGTTGTTACGAAATTGCCCTTGCTATCGGCCGAAAGAAATTTCAGATTAACTTTAACAATTTCGTCAGGTAAATCTACTCCCGAACTTAACGCTTCAAGGTTTAGCCGGTTACCTGCTTTATCGTAAGGGAAAAATTTCACTATCCATCCGTCAATTATAGTTGATGCCCCATATCTTTTTATCGTATGATATTTAAACATGGTTTGCCAAAACTCTTTGTCTTTTTTTCCTTTTGATGCCTTTACAATTTTTTTCAGAACGGGTTCCATTTTATCTACCCACCAATCCAGTTTATATTTGCGCAAGGCCTCGGTCTTGTCTAACACCTTTTGCCAATCTGCCGGGGTACCCTCAAGGGTAACCTGTGGAATACCGCAACCGGTCATTATCACAATAAAATCAAAATACGACTTCATGGCATACAAGGCAGTAATTTGCGATGCAATTTTGGTGGTTGGTGTGGTGGTGCTAAAATCTGCGGTGAGTGCTTCGGTCAACTCTTTGCCGGTGTAACGGCTTATCTGCTTGCTAAATTCGGGGAATATTTCTTCCCAGGGGCTATTAGGGTTATCAAGGCTGATATTGTTAGTTTGCACAACCAAACTGGTTTTGCCCGTAAAATCAACAAACATATTGCGCAGGCTCTCGCTGTTATTGTTTACATGGTTGGCAAACCCCTGGCAAATAAGCAGCCACATCATATCCGGCGATAAGGTAAAGGGCCTGTGGCTGGCATAGGCATTGTACATGCCCCGAAAAAAAGGGTGAAAATCGTAATAGACTAAATCTTCATTAACGTTACTTTTTGCTATGATATTAAATTTAGGATCAAGTGCGGCTTGCTTGGCTGGCGGATAGCCCCAAACATGATGGTCTCTTCTGATCAGCTCCTTTAAGATCCCGTCGTATGCTGAGACCGGCAAAAGTTTTTCGGGCTTTTTAAGCTTTTCAACATTAATAACTACTGATGTTTGTGCAGTGCTTGATAAGCTGCCAAATAATAACAGGACAAGGAAGCTGACAGGTTTCATTACATGGAGTTAGGTTGGTTAATTTTAATTAATTGTTTGGCTGCTGCCCAACCAAATTGTTATTAATGATCAATTCCGTTTTAGGCAGCAGTTTTTTTATTCGGTCGATCCCATCGGGTGTAATTTTTCCGGTTATCCTGAATTTTTGGATGGGTACGGCAGCTATCTCATCAGGAATAATGACATCATCAGTAAAAACAACTGTTAATGATTTTATCGGGCCAATGGCAAATATTGCCTTGGGCAGGGCTTTTACGCGCAAGGTTATGCCCCACCATTCTTTCGCGTCCTTTTGTAACCTTGCTTTTAGTTCGTCATCATTGCTTGCCTCCTTCTTACGGATCATCCAGCCAATCTCGGGTCGTAAGTTAAAATCAGCGTCGTTTTGTTTTAAGCCAACAAAGCCGGCCCAAAGCTCAAGCGGCGTTGTTACGAAATCGCCGAGGCCATCGCCCTTTTTATATTCCAGATCAACCTTTACAATCTCGTTAGGCAGATCAGGGTTGGTAGCCAGCGTTTCCAGGTTATTACGGTGGCCCATTTTGTCGTAAGGGAAAAACTTAACTATCCAGCCATCAACAATAAATGGTGCGCCATATACTTTTTGGCTATGCCATTTAAACATGGTTTGCCAAAACTCTTTATCTTTTTTTCCTTCGGATGCTTTTTCAATGTTTATTAATATAGGCTCCATTTTATCAACCCACCAATCCAGTTTGTATTTGCGCAGGGCCCGGGTTTTGGTTAAAACTTTGTGCCAGTCGGCCGGGGTACCTTCAAGCGTTATTTTAGGGATGCCGCAACCAATGTTGATCACCAAAAATTCGAAGTATGATTTCATGGCCTCTAACATGGTAATTTGCGAAGCCATTTTAGTGATAGGGGTGGTGGTGCTAAAATCGGCAGTGAGGACGTTGGTCAGCTCGGCACCGGTGTTCTCGCTGATCTGTTTGCTAAACTCCGGGAAAACTTCTTCCCACGGGCTATCCGGATTATCCAGCTCAATGCGGTTGTCTGTCACCGTAAGCGTTGTTTTTCCCTTAAAATCAACAAACATGCTGCGCAAGGCTTCGCTATTGTTATTTACGTGGGTGGCAAAACCCTGGCTTATCAGCAGCCACATCATATCCGGCGATAGGGTAAACGGCCGGTGATTAGCGTAGGCACTTAGCATCCCCTGGAAAAAAGGATGGTAGCCAAATGTTACCAGGCTGTCGGGATGTTTGCTTTTGGCTACTATATTAAATAGTGTCCCGGTGTGTTGTTTATTAAGCGGATAATGGGGCGCGCCATGGTCCGACAGGATCAGGCGCTCCAGGATAGCCTGGTAGGTGTGCACTTGTAAACGATCTTTGGGCGCTTCCAGTTTTTCAACATTAATGACAATTGGTTTTTGCGCAAGGCAGGTTACGCTGATAAATGATAACAGGATAAGCAGGCTGACAGGTTTCATCTGGTGGAGTTAGGTCAGTATAAATTTAGATAATTTTTTAGTATTCTTTATTATATATCCGGTTTAGGTGAAAAAGGTGCACAGGCAATAATAATATTCGGCCCGTTAAATTATTTGACCGCTCTTTATTGCCTGTGCCGGCAATTTAACAATGATGTATCACCCGGATCATAACAAGTCCGGGGGTGACGGTTAGTGCAGATCATCATACGGCCCAACGCCAATCCCCTTAAAAATCAATTAATTCTATAGTTACCAGCCGATATTTTAATGGCAGCGGCCCTATCCTTAATATTTATGAAAAAATAACTTGTTAAGTATTTGACAATTAAAGTAAAGTTGCTATCTTTGCCGTCCCTTAACGGGGGAAATAATATGCCTTGAACGAAGCCCTACTGCTTCGATGGGCACAAACAACATAAAAAATGTCAGGATTAATTGGTAAAAAAGTAGGAATGACCAGCATATTCGATGACTCAGGGAAAAACATCCCTTGTACAGTTATCGAAGCTGGCCCTTGCGTAGTAACACAAGTAAGGTCTGTTGAAACAGACGGATATGCAGCTGTACAGCTTGCATATGGCGAGAAAAAGGAGAAAAACACTTCTGGTCCGTTAAAAGGCCATTTCCAAAAAGCCGGAACCACCGCAAAGCGTAAACTTGTTGAATTTAAATCTTTCGAAGATGAAAAAGCTCTTGGTGATACTGTCACTGTAGAAATTTTCGCTGAGGGTGATTTTGTTGACGTAGTTGGCACTTCAAAAGGTAAAGGTTTTCAGGGTGTGGTAAAACGTCACGGTTTTGGTGGTGTGGGTATGCAAACTCACGGTCAGCATAACCGTTTACGTGCTCCGGGTTCGTTAGGTGCTTCATCATGGCCTTCACGTGTATTTAAAGGTATGCGTATGGCAGGCCAAATGGGCAATGAGCGTGTAAAAGTTCAAAACTTAGAAGTTTTGAAAGTTTATACCGAGCAAAACCTTATAGTAGTTAAAGGTTCCATCCCAGGGGCTAAGGGTTCATTCGTTATAGTGGATAAATAAGATGGAAGTTAAAGTATTAAACGTATCAGGTAAAGAAACAGGTGCCAAGGTGCAGCTTCCTGAAGCCATATTCGGTATCGAGCCCAATGATCATGCTATTTACTTAGACGTTAAGCAATTTTTAGCTAACCAACGTCAGGGTACGCATAAATCAAAACAGCGTAACGAAATTGCAGGTTCAACCCGCAAATTATATAAGCAAAAAGGTACAGGCGGTGCCCGTGCAGGTAGCGTAAAATCACCATTGTTTAACGGTGGTGGCCGTGTATTCGGTCCGCAACCACGCGATTACAGTTTCAAATTAAACAAGAAACTTAAAGTGTTGGCACGTTACTCAGCCCTATCTTATAAAGCTAAAGACAGTAATGTAATTGTATTGGAAGATTTTAGTTTCGACTCAATCAAAACCAAAAGCTACATACAACTGGTTGCAGATTTAAAAGCTACTGATGTAAGGACATTATTAGTATTACCTGCAGCAAATAACAATGTGTATTTATCAAGCAGAAACCTTAAAAAAACAAAGGTTATTACCGTTGACCAGATTAACACTTATGACGTGTTAAACGCAGGTAAACTAGTGTTAACAACCGGTGCTGTTAAAATTTTGGAGGAAGCATTAGCTAAGTAATATGGAAATTTTAAAGAAACCCTTACTTACTGAAAAAGTAGCTCAATTAACAGAGAAGCTTAACCGTTATGCTTTTATCGTTGACCCAAGGGCTAACAAAATTCAGATCAAAACAGCAATCGAAGCCATGTATGGCGTTAACATCACTGCTGTAAACACAATGAGATACGTAGGTAAACTGAAAAGTCGTAACACTAAAGCTGGTCCTGTTTCAGGCCGTGCAGCTACCGTGAAGAAAGCGATTATCACGTTGAAGGACGGAGAGACAATAGATTTTTATAGCAATATATAAATATAGAGATGGCAGTAAAAAGATTTAAACCGGTTACGCCGGGTACCCGCTTCAGGGTAGGTGCTGATAACTCTGATATCACTACGAACGTACCAGAAAAGTCGTTGATAACAAATGTTAACACCAGATCAGGTGGACGTAACCATAGTGGTAAAATGACTATGCGCTACTTAGGTGGTGGTCATAAACAGTTATACAGATTAATTGACTTTAAACGCAATAAGTTTGACATCCCTGCAAAAGTTGCAACTATTGAGTATGATCCTAACCGTTCAGCACGTATAGCATTGTTACACTTTGCAGATGGTGAAAAAAGATATATGATCGCTCCGGAAGGATTAACTGTTGGCATGACTGTATTGTCAGGCGAGACAGCGGCTCCTGAAGTTGGCAACACGTTACCATTAAAAACTATACCATTAGGTTCTATCATTCATAACATCGAATTGAATCCTGGTCAGGGCGGCATCATTGCACGTTCAGCAGGTACTTACGCTCAGCTTGCAGCACGTGACGGCAAATATGCTGTCATCAAATTGCCTTCAGGCGAAACCCGTATGATCTTAGCTACTTGTTTAGCTACTATCGGTACAGTTTCAAATGGCGAGAAGCAAAACGAAGTGTTAGGTAAAGCTGGTAGAAAACGCTGGTTAGGACGCAGACCAAGAGTTCGTGGTGTAGCCATGAACCCGGTAGATCACCCTATGGGTGGTGGTGAGGGTAGATCCTCTGGTGGTCATCCACGTTCACGTAAAGGTTTATTAGCTAAAGGCTACAAAACACGTGATAAGAAAAAAGGGTCTGATCGTTATATCATTGAAAGAAGGAAGAAATAATAATGGCACGTTCAATAAAAAAAGGACCTTATATTGATCATAACCTTGACAGAAAAGTCCTGGTTTTAAATGAATCAAATAAAAAATCAGTTGTAAAAACATGGTCACGTCGTTCCATGATATCTCCTGATTTCGTTGGTCATACATTTGCAGTACACAACGGTAACAAATTTATACCGGTGTATGTAACAGAAAACATGGTTGGTCACAAGTTGGGAGAATTTGCTCCAACCCGTACATTCCGCGGTCACGCAGAAAAGAAAAAATAAGCAATGGAAGCAACAACTAAAATCAAAAAGTCTGTATTAATCAGACAACGCAAAGAGCAAGAGAAGGCTCAGCAAGGTGGCGCTTCTGTTGCAAAACTGCAGAACTGTCCAACCTCACCACGCAAAATGCGTTTGGTGGTTGACCTTATCCGCGGTGTTAACGTTGAGAAAGCGTTATATACTTTGAAATTTTTAAATAAAGAAGCGGCAATCCGTGTAGAGAAGCTTTTGTTATCAGCCATCAAAAACTGGGAAGCAAAAAATGAAGGACAACGTGTTGAAGACAGCGCTTTATTTGTAAAAGAAGTATCAGTAGGCGGTGGTCGTCAAAACAAAAGGATGCGTCCGGCTCCGCAAGGAAGAGGATACCGTATCCGTAAACGTTCAAACCACGTAACGCTAATTGTGGGCAGTAAAAACGATATCAATTAATTACAATGGGACAGAAAGCACATCCAATAGGTAACAGATTAGGAATCATCAGAGGTTGGGATTCTAATTGGTTCGGTGGCAATCATTATGCCGATAAATTAGTTGAAGACGAAAAGATCCGCAAATACTTATCAGCACGTATCAACAAAGGTGGCGTGTCTAAAATAGTAATTGAGCGTACTTTAAAACGCATCACCGTAACTATCCATACTGCCCGTCCGGGTATTGTTATAGGTAAAGGTGGTACTGAGGTTGATAAGATCAAAGAAGAGTTGAAAAAACTGACTAAAAAGGAAGTTCAGATCAACATCTTTGAAATTAAACGCCCTGAGCTTGATGCACAATTAGTTGCAGAAGGTATCGCAAAACAACTTGAAGCACGTATCTCTTTCCGTCGTGCCATGAAAACTACAATTGCTTCAACCATGAGAATGGGTGCAGAAGGAATTAAAGTAATGACATCAGGCCGTTTAGGTGGCGCTGAGATGGCACGTAGCGAACAATATAAAGAAGGAAGAATTCCATTGCACACTTTCCGTGCAGACATCGATTATGCACTGGCCGAAGCCTTAACTACCTATGGTAAAATAGGTGTTAAAGTTTGGATCTGCAAAGGCGAAGTTTATGGCAAACGCGATTTATCACCAAACATTGGTGGTACCAGCAGTGCCAGCGGTAAAGGTGGCCGTCCTGAAGGCGGAGCCGGAGGATTTGGTGACCGCAGAGGTGGTAATGAAAGAGGTGGAGAACGTGGTGGCGAGCGCAGAGGCGACCGTAAACCAGGTGCAGGTAACCCTAACAACCGTGGTGGTGGTAACAACCGCCCGGGTGGACAAGGTGGCGGGCCTAACAGAGGTGGTGGAAGCCGCCCCGGTGGACCAGCTAAAAGATAATAACAAAAGTTAGATTACTATATCGAATAGATATAAAAGCTTAAGAAAATGCTACAGCCAAAAAGAACGAAGTTCAGAAAGATGCAAAAAGGCAGAATGAAAGGTTTAGCCACCCGTGGTGCTGAACTGTCATTTGGATCTTTCGGTGTAAAATCACTCGAAGCGGCCTGGATAACCAGTCGCCAGATCGAAGCTGCACGTATTGCTGTTACACGTTTCATGAAACGTGAAGGGCAAGTGTGGATCAGGATTTTCCCTGATAAACCGGTAACAAAAAAGCCTGCAGAAGTACGTATGGGTAAAGGTAAAGGTGCTCCGGAATATTGGGTAGCGGTAGTTCGCCCCGGACGGATCATTTTTGAAGCTGAAGGTGTACCACTGGAAGTTGCCAAAGAGGCCCTGCGCCTTGCAGCACAAAAACTACCGGTACAAACAAGATTTGTAACACGTAGAGATTACGTAGAAGCATAAATAAAATTGTTGTAGGTTATAAGTTGTGAGTTATAAGTAATTATAAAATCTTACAACAGACAACTCGCAACTTATAACTGATAATAATAAAATAAAATGAAGAACTCAGAAATTACAGGGCTCGCAACTGAAGAGTTGGTTGCAAAGATCGGCGAGGAAAGAGCAAATCTTACCAAACTGAAATTTGCACACGCGGTTTCAGCGATTGAGAATCCAACCCGTATTACAAAAGTACGCAAGGATATTGCTCGTTTAACTACTGAATTAACAAAGCGTAAGGCAGCGCAAGCTTCTGAACAGAATTAATTTTTTACGCGTCGAGGAAAAATGGAAAGAAATTTAAGAAAAACACGTACCGGCCTGGTAGTAAGCAATAAGATGGAAAAATCTATTGTGGTTGCTGTGGAACGGAAAGTGAAGCACCCGATCTATGGTAAGTTTATTAAGAAAACTACCAAGTTTATGGCACATGACGAGACTAATACCTGTGGTATTGGTGATACCGTATTAATTATGGAAACCCGTCCGCTGAGCAAGAGCAAAAATTGGAGATTAGTTCAAATTTTAGAAAGAGCTAAATAAGATGGTACAACAGGAATCAAGATTAAACGTAGCTGACAACAGCGGTGCTAAAGAAGTTTTAGTGATCCGTGTGTTAGGCGGTACCGGTAAGAGATATGCCTCAATTGGTGATAAGATAGTAGTAACTGTAAAAAGCGCGCTGCCATCTGGTAACATTAAAAAAGGAACAGTATCAAAAGCCGTTGTGGTTAGAACCAAAAAAGAGATCCGCAGGAAAGATGGTTCATACATCCGTTTCGATGATAACGCGGCGGTTTTGTTAAACAACCAGGATGAGCCGAGAGGCACACGTATCTTTGGCCCTGTTGCAAGAGAATTGCGTGAGAAACAATTTATGAAAATTGTATCATTAGCACCGGAGGTATTGTAACATGGATAAGAAAGCAGCACAAGGAAAACTAAAGATCCGCAAAGGCGATTTAGTAAAAGTTATAGCCGGCGATTCAAAAGGATCACAAGGCAAAATAGTTGAAGTAATATTAGCTAAGAACAGGGCTATTGTTGAAGGTGCCAATATGGTATCAAAACATACCAAACCTAACGCGGCTAATCCTAACGGCGGTATTGTTAAACAAGAAGCAGCTATACACATTTCAAACCTGGCATTGGTTGATCCAAAAACAGGCGTAGCAACACGTGTAGGCCGTAAATTGAATGATGCCGGCAAATTAGTAAGGGTAGCAAAAAAATCAGGGGAGGAAATTAAGTAATGGAATACACACCACGATTAAAATCGAAATACAAAGAAGAAATACGCACTAACCTGAAAGATAAATTTCAGTACAAAAGCGTAATGCAGGTTCCAAAACTGGAAAAAATTGCAATTAACCAGGGTGTTGGTGGTGCTACTACGGACAAGAAATTGATCGAGAACACTATCACTGAGTTAACTACCATTACCGGTCAGCAAGCTGTTGCTTCAAAATCTAAAAAAGATATTTCAAACTTTAAATTGCGTAAAAACATGCCAATCGGCGTGCGTGTTACCCTGCGTGACAATACGATGTATGAGTTCCTTGATCGTTTGATCTCTGTAGCCCTGCCACGTATCCGCGATTTCAAAGGCATTAACGATAAAGGTTTTGACGGAAGAGGAAACTATACTTTAGGTATAACTGAGCAAATCATTTTCCCTGAGATCAATATTGACAAAATAAACAAAATTCAGGGTATGGATATTACCTTTGTAACCTCTGCAACCAACGATGTTGAAGCATTAGAGTTACTTAAGCAATTTGGTTTACCTTTTAAAAATCAAACTCCAGTTAACAATGGCTAAAGAAGGTGTAAAAGCGCGCGAAGTTAAACGTGCTAAGTTAGTAGCAAAATATGCTGAAAAAAGAGCAGCTTTAAAAGCAGCAGGTGATTTTGCAGGTTTAGATGCTTTACCAAAAGCATCATCGCCGGTAAAATTGCATAACCGTTGCAAGTTAACGGGCCGCCCTCGTGGTTATATGCGTCAGTTTGGTATTTCACGTGTTACATTCCGTGAAATGGCATTAGCTGGTAAAATACCGGGAGTAAAGAAAGCATCTTGGTAATTAGTAACTAGTATCAAGTATAAAGACAAAAGTCTTGATACCTGATACTTTCTACTTAATACCCAAACAAAAAGAATTAACCGATGGCAGGTCGTCTCTGATGTTAGGAGAAGGAAACCACCATCACAACAAATAAATAATGAATACAGATCCAATCGCAGATTATCTTACCCGGGTAAGAAATGCTATTAAAGCCAACCATAGGGTTGTTGAGATTCCTGCATCTAACCTTAAAAAAGAAATCACCAAGGTGCTTTTTGACAAAGGTTACATTGCAAACTACAAGTTTGAGGATAACGGTCCGCAAGGCACAATTAAAGTGGCTTTAAAGTACCATCCAATTACAAAAATCCCTGCTATCCGTTCAATCGCGCGTATCAGCAGACCAGGTTTCAGAAAATATGCCGGCACAGAAAAATTGCCGCGCGTATTAAATGGTTTAGGTATCGCTATCCTGTCAACTTCTCACGGTGTAATGACCGATAAAGAAGCCCGTCAGCAAAATATAGGTGGCGAAGTTTTATGCTACGTTTATTAATCAGAGGAGGAAAAAGCAATGTCAAGAGTAGGAAAATCACCAATACCAGTACCGGCAGGCGTTACTATTACTGTATCTGAAGATAATTTAGTTACAGTAAAAGGCCCTAAAGGCGAGCTGCATCAAGCGGTGGACACAGATATAAAAATCGTTCAGGAAGGTACCGAACTATTAGTTCAGCGCCCGTCTGAGCAAAAACGCCACAAAGCATTACATGGTTTATACCGTGCATTGTTAAACAACATGGTTGTTGGCGTAACAACAGGTTACAAAATCGAACAGGAATTAGTAGGTGTGGGTTACCGCGCAACTAATACAGGTAATACTTTAGATTTAGTGTTGGGTTACTCTCACCACTATGTATTTGAATTACCAAAAGAAATTAAAGTTTCAACTACTGCTGAAAAGGGTAAAAACCCAACCATTATTCTGGAATCAAACGATAAGCAATTGATTGGCCAGGTAGCGGCAAAAATACGCTCGTTACGTACGCCAGAGCCTTACAAAGGTAAAGGTATCAAGTTTGTTGGCGAGATATTGAGAAGAAAAGCAGGTAAATCAGCATCTAAAAAATAATCGTCATGGCAGCTAGAGCGAAATTATCAAGAAGAGAAAGAATAAAGATGGGAATCAGGAAGCGCCTTTCAGGTTCTTCAACCCGTCCTCGTTTGTCAGTGTACAGAAGCAATAAAGGTATTTATGCGCAGATCATTGACGATGTAACAGGAAAAACTATTGTATCAGCATCATCTTTATCAAAAGAGTTTACTGCTGATGGTACCAAGTCAGATCAATCAGTAGCCGTAGGCAAATTGGTTGCCGAGAAAGCTATTGCAGCCGGTATTAAGGATGTAGTTTTTGACAGGAACGGATACTTGTATCACGGTCGTGTTAAATCACTGGCCGAAGGTGCACGTGAAGGTGGGTTAAACTTTTAATCGAAAAGAGAAATGTCAACAATCAACATAAAAAGAGTAAAAACCAGCGAGATCGAATTAAAAGATCGTTTGGTAAGCATACAGCGGGTAGCCAAAGTAACTAAAGGTGGTCGTACATTCAGCTTCTCAGCTATCGTAGTGGTAGGTGACGAAAATGGTGTGGTAGGTTACGGTTTAGGTAAAGCAAAAGAGGTTACAGAAGCTATTGCAAAAGGTATTGATGATGCTAAAAAGAATTTGGTAAAAGTTCCGATTATCAACAACACGATACCTCATGAGCAAATAGGTAAATTTTCTGGCGGTTTTGTATTCTTAAAACCAGCAGCAAACGGTACCGGTGTAATAGCCGGTGGTGCGATGCGTGCGGTATTAGAGTCGGCAGGCGTACATAACGTACTTGCAAAATCAAAAGGATCATCAAACCCGCACAACGTGGTTAAAGCAACCGTATCTGCATTATCACAATTACGTGATGCGCATACAGTAGCTCAGCACCGCGGAGTTAGTTTAGGTAAAGTTTTTAACGGATAATATCATGGCGAAGATCAAAATTACCCAGATTAAGAGCGTGATCGATAGAAGCGAGCGCCAAAAAAGAACAGTGCAGGCACTGGGCTTAAAGAAAATTAACCACAGTGTGGAAGTTGAAGCCAATGCGGCTATTATAGGTATGGTTAGAAAAGTTAACCACCTGGTAGCTGTAGAAAATATTTAATATCATGAATTTAAGTAATCTGAAACCTGCAGAAGGTTCAACCAAAAATAGAAAAAGAATTGGTCGTGGTACAGGTTCTGGCCGTGGTGGTACATCTACCCGCGGTCATAAAGGTGCCGGTTCACGTTCAGGTAAAAAAACTAAAATAGGTTTTGAAGGTGGTCAAATGCCTTTGCAACGCCGTGTTCCTAAGGTAGGATTTAAAAACCCTAACCGTGTGGAGTATGTTGGTGTTAACCTTGATGTTTTGCAGGAACTAACTGAAAAATATACACTTTCAACTATTGACTTTGCTACTTTACAAGAGCATGGTTTAGCGTCAAAAAACGCCCTGGTAAAAATACTGGGCCGTGGCGAGTTGAAAGCCAAATTAGACGTTACTGCACATGCATTTACAGCTACTGCGCAAAAAGCTATAGAAGCAGCCGGTGGTACTATAGTTAAGCTATAAAACTATAAACTTTCAAATGAAGAAGTTTTTCACCACATTATCCAATATCTGGAAAATCGAAGATCTAAGAGTGCGTATAATTAACACACTCTTATTTCTTTTAATATATCGTGTAGGTTCTTTCATCCGTTTACCGGGCGTTAGCGATGCTATTGCATCCAAAGGCAAGGCAGAGGGATTAGTTGGCCTATTAAATATGTTTGCAGGAGGTTCGTTTTCACGGGTCTCTATTTTTGCATTAGGTGTTATGCCTTATATTTCTGCATCTATCGTGATGCAGTTATTGGGTATTGCTGTGCCTTACTTTGCTAAAATGCAAAAAGAGGGTGAAAGCGGCCGTAATAAAATTAACCAGTGGACACGTTATCTCACCATTTTAATCACGGCTTTACAGGCTGCGGCTTATTTGAAGTCGCAGGTAACGCCTGATGAAATGCTGATAGCTAACCCAATGTTTGTTATCATGAACACTTTTGTGTTAACCTCAGGTACATTATTTGTAATGTGGTTAGGCGAGAAGATCACCGACAAAGGTATCGGTAACGGTATCTCGCTGATCATCATGGTGGGTATTATTGCCCAGTTGCCAGGTGCATTTGTTGCAGAATTTCAAAACCGTACAACAGGTAGCGGCGGCTTAATTACATTTATTGTTGAGCTGGTAGCTTTATTGGGTGTGGTTATGTTTACGATATTGATTGTACAGGGTACCCGCAAAATTGCGGTACAGTATGCAAAACGTATTGTAGGTAACAAACAATATGGCGGCGTGCGTCAGTACATACCTTTAAAGGTAAATGCTGCGGGTGTAATGCCTATCATATTTGCACAGGCTTTAATGTTTATACCGGCAACCCTGGCGTCATTTTTCCCTGCTGCTGCATCAAACAGTATATTGATAGCATTGTCAAACTATAATTCATGGTTACATAATTTATTGTTTGCTATATTAATTATAGTGTTTACTTACTTCTATACAGCCATTACGGTTAACCCGAAACAAATGGCCGAGGATATGAAAAGGAACAATGGTTTTGTACCGGGTGTTAAACCAGGTGAGGCAACAACCAACTATATTGATGATATTATATCGAAGATCACTTTGCCGGGTTCAATATTCTTAGCCATCATCGCTATTATACCGGCCTTGGCAAACCTGGTAGGTGTTAATACGTTATTTGCAAGGTTCTTTGGTGGTACATCATTGATCATCCTTGTAGGTGTAGTTTTGGATACATTGCAACAGATAGAAAGCCATTTATTAATGCGTCATTATGATGGCTTAATGAAAACAGGCAGGATAACCGGACGTACATCAATACCTGCTGCCGCCGGAACAACGCCGACAGCAATTTAATAAAGAATGTCAAAAATTCATTATAAGTCTGCCGAAGAGATAGAGCTGATCAGATTAAGCTCAATGCTTGTGGCAAAAACACATGGAGAGATAGCGAAAGTTATCGCACCGGGTGTAAAGACTATCGAATTAGACAAACTTGCTGAAACCTTTATACGTGACAATGGCGGGATCCCCGCCTTTTTAAACTACGGAGGTTTCCCTTACTCGCTTTGCATTTCCTTGAATGACCAGGTAGTACATGGTTTCCCGGGTACCCATGTTTTAAAGGAAGGCGACCTGGTATCGGTTGACTGTGGTGTAATACTAAACAAATATTTTGGCGACTCGGCTTTTACCTTTGCCATTGGCGGGGTAAGCGAACAGGTTAAAACATTAATGCGGGTAACGCGCGAGTGTCTGGACCTGGGGATTGAAAAGGCCGTTGTTGGTAACCGCATTGGCGATATAGGCTACGCCGTACAGGAGCATGCCGAAAAGCATGGTTTTGGTGTAGTGAAAGAGCTGGTGGGCCACGGAGTGGGATTAAAGCTGCATGAAAAGCCCGAAGTGCCAAACTATGGCCGTCGCGGATCAGGCATAAAATTAGAGGAAGGAATGGTTATCGCCATCGAACCAATGATTAATGCGGGTCGTGCAGGCGTTAAGTTTTGGGATGACGGCTGGACAGTGTCAACCGTTGATGGTAAAGCATCTGCCCATTATGAACACACCGTAGCTGTTAAAAAGGGTAAAGCCGACATTTTATCATCATTTGAATATGTTGATAATGTTTTAAAAGAAAAAAATAATTAATTAAAAATATTTTATTAATTTTGCGTCCCGATTTAGGGGCGGATAATCAAGTAATAATCAGTAAAATATGGCAAAACAATCTTCGATTGAACAAGACGGTACAATTCGGGAAGCGTTATCAAACGCAATGTTCAGGGTTGAATTGGAAAATGGTCATGAGATTATTGCGCACATATCAGGTAAAATGCGGATGCATTATATCAAAATATTACCTGGCGACCGCGTAAAATTGGAAATGAGCCCTTACGATTTATCAAAGGGTAGGATAACGTACAGATATAAATAACAAATAGAGATGAAAGTTAGAGCATCCATTAAAAAACGCAGCGTTGATTGCAAGATCATCCGTCGCAACGGGAAACTTTACGTGATAAACAAAAAGAATCCAAAGTTCAAACAGCGTCAGGGATAATTAAAGACATTGTAATGATCCGCACAACGGTGGCCCGCCGTTCGGTCTTACTTAAAAAACAAAAACAAATATGGCAAGGATTTCAGGTATTGATTTACCAAAGAATAAAAGAGGAGAAATAGGGTTAACCTATATCTACGGAATAGGCCGCTCAAAATCTCAGGAGATTTTGACTAAAGCCGGTATTGACTTTAACATTAAAGTACAGGATTGGAATGACGATCAGTTAGCTTTGATCCGTGGTATCATCAACGACGAAATTAAAGTTGAAGGTGCGCTGCGTTCAGAAGTGCAGTTAAACATCAAACGTTTAATGGATATTGGTTGCTATCGTGGTACCCGTCACCGTAAAGGCTTGCCTCTGCGTGGTCAGCGTACTAAAAACAACTCACGTACCCGTAAAGGAAAACGTAAAACAGTTGCTAACAAAAAGAAAGCTACTAAATAATAGTTGATTAGTGATTAGCGAGCAGAGATTAGTTGAAGCTTTAAATCATTAGGAATAAAATAAAATTAAAAAGATTGATGGGTCCGGATTATTCAGTAATCCAGTAATTCATTAAATCAATAATTAAAAAAGAAAAATGGCTAAAAGTAAAAAAGTTACCAAAAAGCGCGTTGTAATTGTTGAAGCCGTAGGCGAAGCACACATCAACGCAACTTTTAACAATATCATTATTACCCTTACCAACAAAAGCGGACAGGCTGTATCATGGTCGTCTGCAGGTAAAATGGGTTTTAAAGGTTCTAAAAAGAACACTCCTTACGCTGCCGGTCAGGCTGCTGCCGATTGCGGTAAAGCTGCTTATGACTTAGGTTTACGTAAAGTAGAGGTATTTGTTAAAGGCCCGGGTTCTGGTCGTGAATCAGCTATCCGTACTTTGCAAACTACCGGTATTGAGGTAACTACCATAAAAGATATCACCCCGCTTCCGCACAACGGATGTCGTCCTTCCAAAAGAAGAAGAGTTTAATAATAATTCACAGATTTTTAAAGCTAAGATTCAGCAGCTGCAGGTTGCATGATACTTTAAAACAAACAAACAATGGCAAGATACACAGGCCCCAAATCAAAAATTGCGCGTAGGTTCCGCGAGCCGATCTTCGGTCCGGATAAAGCGTTAGAAAGAAAAAACTACCCACCCGGAATGCACGGTGCTTCTAAAAGAAGAGGAAAGCAATCTGAGTACGCGGTACAGTTAATGGAGAAACAAAAAGTTAAATACACTTATGGTGTATTAGAGCGTCAGTTCGAAAACCTGTTTCACCGTGCTTCTGCTAAAGAAGGCATCACCGGCGAAAACTTATTGAAATTTTTAGAGGCCCGTTTAGACAATGCTGTATACCGTTTAGGTATCGCTCCTACTCGTTCAGGTGCCCGTCAGTTAGTTGGCCACAAACATATCACCGTTAACGGCGAAGTAGTAAACATTGCTTCTTACCAGGTTAAAGCCGGCGACGTTATCGCAGTGCGTGAAAAATCAAAAACTTTAGAGGCTATCACTACTTCAGTAGCCGGCCGTAAAGTAAACAAATATAGCTGGTTAGAATGGGATGCTAATACCTTATCAGGTAAATTCCTTAACTATCCAAACCGTGACGAGATTCCTGAAAATATCAAGGAAAATCTGATCGTCGAGTTATACTCAAAATAATAACGATAATAACACGAATAGTGGTTGGCATATTATGTCAACCATTTTCGTGGTTTAAATCAGTCCAATTAAGTAAACAATAAATAAAGGATATAAATGGCAATATTAGCATTTCAGAAACCAGACAAGGTTATCATGCAAAAGTCTACTGATTTTGAGGGAACGTTTGAATTTCGTCCGTTAGAACCAGGCTTTGGCGTAACCATTGGTAATGCGCTACGTCGTATATTACTTTCATCGCTTGAAGGTTATGCAATTACTTCTGTACGTTTCTCAGGCGTAATGCATGAGTTTTCAACTATAAAAGGAGTTGTTGAAGACGTTACCGAGATCATATTAAACTTAAAACAAGTTAGGTTTAAAAAGACAGGTGAGTCTGGCGACAGTGAAAAAGTTTTCGTGATCATCAATGGTCAGGATACTTTTAATGCTGGTGATATAACTAAGTTCTCAAATAACTTTACAGTTTTAAATCCTGATTTGGTTATCTGCAACATGGATTCATCAGTAACGCTTGAAATTGAATTCACGATCAACAAAGGCCGTGGTTACGTAGCAAGCGAAGAAAATAAAAATCCGGATGCGAATGTTGGTGTAATAGCTATTGACTCTATTTACACGCCAATCAAAAACGTAAAATACACTATTGAAAACTATCGTGTAGAGCAAAAAACCGATTACGAGAAATTGGTATTGGATATTGCTACAGACGGTTCAATCCATCCGGAAGACGCGTTAAAAGAAGCTGCTAAGATCCTGATCCAGCACTTTATGTTATTTAGCGACGAGAACATGATGTTAGAGGCGCAGGCCAAAGAAGAAACTAAAGAAGTTGACGAGGAAATTTTACATATGCGTAAAATCCTTAAAACTGAATTGGTTGATCTTGACCTTTCAGTACGTGCATTAAACTGCTTAAAAGCAGCTGATATCCGCAGCCTGGCTGACCTGGTATCATATGACGTAGCAGATATGTTGAAATTCAGAAACTTTGGTAAAAAATCATTGACTGAAATTCAGGACCTGGTAAAATCAAAAGGTTTATCTTTTGGCATGAACTTGTCAAAATTTAAATTAGACGAAGAATAATTTAGTGATTAGAGGTTAGAGATTAGTTAATAGTCTTTAACCTCTTTTCATTTATACAAAAAGAGTAGTTACAGCAAGGCGATCTTGCTAACTCCAAACACAAATTTTTAACGGAGTATTTGCATAATTCCGCGGGCTTGACTGAGAAGCCGCCCAACGGTATGCACGTGCCACAAACAACAAAACAATGAGACACGGTAAAAAACACAACCACTTAGGCCGCACAACCAGTCACCGTAAGGCGATGTTGAGCAACATGGCTACCTCGCTTATTTTACACAAGCGCATCACTACAACATTAGCTAAAGCAAAAGCTTTACGCGTTTATGTAGAACCAATCCTTACAAAAGGTAAAGACGATACTACACACTCACGTCGTACAGTATTTAGCTACCTGCAGGACAAAGAAGCAACAACTATCCTTTTCCGCGAAATTGCTGAAAAAATTGCTAACCGCCCGGGTGGTTACACCAGGATTGTTAAATTAGAAAATCGTTTAGGCGATAACGCTGAAATGGCAATCATCGAGTTAGTTGATTATAACACCGTATACGGTACTGACGCTGCACAAGCTGCTAAGAAAACAACACGTCGTCGTGGCGGAGCCGGCAAAGCAAAAGCTGACGCACCTGCGGCAAGCGCTGCGGTAACTCCGGCTGATGAGGCACCAGTTGCAGAAGCACCAGTTGAAGCAGTAGCAGAAGCACCGGTTGCAGAAGCACCGGTTGCTGAGGCAGCAGTTGAAGCCCCGGCAGCAGCAGAAGCAGCACCAGCTGTTGAAGAAGCTCCTGAAGCACCAGCTGCAGGCGAAGAAAACGCAGAAAAAGGAGAATAATTAATTTCTCTTTTAGAAATAGAAAAGCCCCGCTCAATTTGAGCGGGGCTTTTTTTGTGAATAATGATGTAGAGACGCAATATTTTGCGTCTCATTGCAGGATTTGCGTCTTATTGCAATATGGTGCGTCTCATTGCAGGTTGTAAAAATTATCCTCATTATTTCCATTTAATAACCATTGCTCAGGGTTGTTAAAAATATAGTTGCGGATGTTTGAATATTCCTTTTCGTTTTGAATAACACGGTCATAGTACCGGGGTTGCCAGTTAAATTCAATTCTGTTTATAGTTGCATAAGTTTTTACAGATGCTTTATATCCACGAATAACAGATGCCAGGTTTTGGCTTTGTACGCCGAATTTATTTATGTCCCAAAATTCTTTGTCAGGTTTATTAATAAATAGTATACCGTGAATATGATCAGGCATTATTACAAATTCGTCTAATTCAATAAATGAAAAGTGATTGGGTATATCTAACCAATTGTTATAGGCAACTTCTCCAATTAACGTTTGATGTAGAGACGCAATATTTTGCGTCTCCGGGGAAGATGTTATTTCTCCAAAATAATGGGTTCGATCTTTTGTGCAAATGGTAATATAATACAGGCCGTGTGAGCCATAATCCCAATTTGACAATCTTGCCGTGGAAATGCGGTATTCGCCTCTGTATTTATCATCCATATGTTGAATATAAATGATTCTGCACTGAGACGCAAAATATTGCGTCTCTACATGAATAAATGATTGGGCATAGAGACGCAAAATATTGCGTCTCTACGTGAATATAAATGATTGTGCACTGAGACGCAAAATATTGCGTCTCTACGTGAATAAATGATTCTGCACTGAGACGCAAAATATTGCGTCTCTACATGATGTTTTCTGCCAACCTGTCACCATAATCAGACAGCATTCTGACTGAAATATACCTTTCACCTTTTCCCTTTCACCTTTTTACCTAATAATTCTGCCAAACCCAAATTGGCACAACCATTGTTAAACAGGTAGTAGTAAACAAAACAATCAAGAAATAAATAATCATATGTCTAAAATAATCGGAATCGACTTAGGAACCACAAACTCCTGCGTAGCTGTAATGGAAGGTAATGAACCTGTAGTTATAGCAAACAGCGAGGGAAAACGTACTACGCCGTCAGTAGTAGCTTTTATCGACAACGGCGAGCGTAAAGTAGGAGATCCTGCAAAACGTCAGGCTATTACCAATCCTACAAAAACTATTTCATCTATTAAACGCTTCATGGGTAACCAGTTTAACGAGGTTACTAAAGAAGCGGCCCGCATGCCTTATACGGTAGTAAAAGGCGATAACAACACACCTCGTGTTGAAATCGGCGACCGTAAATACACGCCACAGGAAATCTCAGCAATGATCCTTCAAAAAATGAAGAAAACGGCTGAAGACTTTTTGGGCCATGAAGTTACTGAAGCGGTTATTACCGTACCGGCTTACTTTAATGATGCACAACGCCAGGCTACCAAAGAAGCCGGTGAAATTGCAGGTTTAAAAGTACGTCGTATCATTAATGAGCCTACTGCTGCTGCCCTTGCTTATGGTTTGGACAAAGCACACAAAGACATGAAAATTGCCGTATTTGATTGCGGTGGTGGTACGCATGACGTGTCAATCCTTGAATTAGGTGATGGCGTGTTCGAAGTAAAATCAACTGATGGTGATACACACTTAGGTGGTGATGACTTTGACCAGGTAATTATCGACTGGATGGCAGACGAATTTAAATCTGACGAAGGTGTTGATCTGCGTAAGGATCCAATGGCTTTGCAACGTTTAAAAGAATCTGCAGAGAAAGCTAAAATTGAATTATCAAGCTCTCCGCAAACAGAAATTAACTTACCATATATCACTGCTGCTGATGGCATGCCTAAGCACCTGGTGAAAACTTTAACCCGTGCCAAGTTTGAGCAATTGGCTGACAGCCTGATCAAACGGACTATCGAGCCTTGTAAAACTGCTTTGAAAAATGCAGGTTACAGCACATCAGATATCGACGAGGTTATTTTGGTAGGTGGTTCTACACGTATCCCTGCTATACAGGATGCCGTACAAAAATTCTTCGGTAAAGCACCATCAAAAGGTGTTAACCCTGATGAAGTTGTTGCTATCGGTGCCGCTATACAAGGTGGTGTATTGACAGGTGAAGTGAAGGATGTATTGTTGTTAGACGTTACCCCACTATCATTAGGTATTGAAACTATGGGTGGTGTAATGACCCGGTTGATCGAGTCAAACACAACTATCCCGACAAAAAAATCTGAGACATTCTCAACCGCGTCTGATAACCAGCCATCTGTTGAGATCCATATCTTACAAGGTGAGCGCCCTATGGCACAAGGTAACCGTACCATTGGCCGTTTCCACTTAGACGGATTGCCACCTGCGCCACGTGGTGTACCACAGGTTGAGGTAACCTTTGATATCGATGCCAACGGTATATTACACGTATCGGCTAAAGATAAAGCTACCGGTAAAGAGCAAAAGATCCGTATTGAAGCATCATCTGGTTTAACCGATGCCGAGATCAAGAAAATGAAGGACGAAGCGGAAGCTAACGCTGATGCTGACAAAGCGGCAAAAGAAGAAGTTGAAAAACTGAACAGCGCTGACGCTTTGATCTTTAGCACCGAAAAACAACTGAAAGAGTTTGGTGATAAACTACCGGCTGACAAAAAAGCACCTATTGAAGAAGGTTTAACAAAATTAAAAGCTGCTTATGCTTCTAAAAACCTTGCTGATATTGATGTAGCTCAGGCTGAGTTAAACACTGCCTGGACAGCAGCTTCTGAAGAGATGTACAAAGCATCTGCAGAAGGTGGCCAGCCGGCAGGAGATGCAGGCGCACCGGGAGCCGGTCCGCAAGACCACTCTGACACGGTAACTGACGTTGACTTTGAAGAAGTAAAAGACGACAGCAAATAATCTCAATATATATTAGTTAAAAGCCCTGCTCCGTTTATTGGAGCAGGGCTTTTTTGTTTGAGTTTGGTTAGGGCGTTCCCTTTGGGCCGGGCTGTTCATTCATACGCCTTGAGGCCTTAGGCCCGGGCCGGTATACATTTCCATCCCTAACGCAATTTAGCCTGACCGCTCGGGCCGGGTTCATTATTGAGGTGAGGAATAAAAGTAAAAAGACTCCGGAATGAACAATTATTAATAAGTTATGATAAAAGGTTGAGTTGAGTTCTCAGCTTCGATGGTACCTGCATTCTCAAACCCGTGCCAAACCACTTTTATTATTGAATATTTAGAAACAAAACTTCCCTCAACCTCACCAAATATAACTGCACGTTTCTGCGGATCAAAGCTGATCTCCCGTTTATAAAAGGCGCCGTTTTGATAATCATATGATGTTCCGTCATCCTCATAATAAACAAAAGCATTAGCTTCGGTACCGTTCCAGATATGAACAAGCAATATCCCATCACCGGCTTCATTGGTGCTTTGTACCACATTTTGCATCGGCACGATAGCGCCGGCTTTGGCAAACACGGGCAGATCTGTCAGTGGGCATGACACTTTAACAACCTGGCTGCCGCTATACTTTTCGTCGCTGCCTAAACGGTACCAATCGCCCGCGGGCAGGTACACGTCGACCCCGTCCGCGGTGCTGATAACCGGTGCAACCAATAACCCGTCGCCAAATAAAAACTGGTTCTGGTAGTTGATATCGAAGACGTTCTCATCCTGCGTATAATCAATGGCCAGTGTGCGGCTTAAAGGCAAACCGGTTTGTACCGATTGATAGAAGCCCGAATAAATGTAGGGCAGCAGTTTATACCGCTGCTCAATATCTTTTTTAATGATTTGCTCATACTCATCGCCCCATTGCCATGGTTCGCGCATGCTCATGCCAAGGGCGGCATGGTTGCGGTACATTGGCGTATAGGACCCCAGCGAATTCCAGCGCACCATTAACTCCGGCGTTGGGTTACCCATAAACCCGCCGATATCAACACCGATCAATGACATGCCGGTTAACCCCAGACTATTTACCAATCGTTGGCCGAATAGCATGTGCTCATCTGTCGCGGCGTTATCACCCGTCCAAACGGCCGAGTAACGCTGTATGCCGGCATAAGCGGCACGGGTGAGTATAAATGGGCGTTTGCCGTTTAAAATGCGTTTAGTACCGTTATAAGTGGCCCTTGCCATTTGCATGCCATACACGTTCCTTATCTCTGGCATAAACTTATCGCCGAATTTTACCAGCCAGGGCATGTTTTGTCCCCAGGCGGCAGGTTCGTTCATATCGTTCCAAAAACCTTCAACACCCGGGTCGGTTAAAGCTTTGAAGGATGCGCCCCACCATTCGCGCACTTCCTCATTTAAAAAGTCGGGGAAATGGCAGCGGCCCGGCCAAACACTGGCGGTATATAACTCGCCGTTGGGGTAGGTGGCAAAGTAATGCTTGTCCACGCCTTCTTTATATTCGCTGTAATTTTCATCTATTTTTATTCCGGGATCTACGATAGTAACCAGCCTGAAATCCATAGCTTTCAACTCGTCAATCATTCCTTTCGGATCCGGGAAGGTTTCCCTGTTCCAGGTAAAGATCTTGTAACCATCCATGTAATCAATGTCGCAATACATCACATCAGCCGGGATGTGCTTTTCGCGGAACGTGCGGGCCACATCCAGCACCTCGCCGGCGCTCATATAGCTCCACCGGCATTGCTGGTAACCCAGGCTCCATAACGGCGGCATTTCCATGCGGCCGGTTAACCAGGTATAATCCGCCAGGATATTGCGGATACCCTGCGCGCCGATGAAATAATAGTTCATGTCGCCGCCATCGGCCCCAAACCAGCTCATCTGCTCATCGGTAGTGGCGCCAAAGTCGAAATAGCTTTTATGGGTATTATCAAAAAACAGTCCGTAACTGAGCCCGCTATGCAGGCCGATAAAGAACGGGAAGGTTTTGTATAAGGGATCGGTAGTAATGGTATGCAACGAAGCATCGGTGTTCCAGTTTACATAGTTGCAGCCGCGGCGGTTCAGGTCGCCGGCTTTCTCGCCCAGGCCTATAAATTTCTCGTCGGGATACAACTTCCGGTAGTTGATCACCCGTTCGCCCTGCCAGTTGGTGCCAAAGCGTGCATCGTCTTCGCTTAAGGGCTTGCCATCAGCCGTATAAAAATTAAAACGTAACGGGTTGATGTTTACGATTAGCTTTAGTGCCGCCGTGGTTAACTCAACCTGCTCACTCAAATGCCGCCAGGTAAAATCATCCAGCGGCTTTTCAATTACCGCGAACGAACTGTCAGCTTCGCTAAAATTTTTGCTGATACAAACCCGGATGATGGTGGGGCTGTATACCCAAACGCGGGCTTCGGCTTGCGCCGTTTTAATAACCAACGCGCCATTTTGGTAGGTAACGGTATTGGCATTGCCTAATATTTCTAACTGCATATCCTAATGAACAGCAATATCGTTTTTTTAGTTTGGGAAAGGTGTGATTAAAGTAAATAAGTAACAGCCCAATGTTTGGTATCATAAACTGTTCTGTGCTTTCAGTTGAACGGGCGATTTAGATATTGTATATTTGGATACAGCCTACCAAAATGATAAAGCGCAGCACCGATCCCTTCTCAGAATTCATCCAGTCAGAGCAAGCGGGTGGCGTATTGTTAATAGTTTGCGTAATCGCTTCGCTGGTTATTGCCAACACGGCCGCTCATGATAGTTTTGCCCGGTTGTTAGCCTGTACATTCGGTTATGAATCGGCAGTTATCCATTTAAAATATTCCCTGCTGGGCTGGATCAATGACGGCCTGATGGCCATCTTCTTTTTCCTGATTGGGCTGGAGATCAAAAATGAGATGATTGACGGCCATTTGTCAAGCTTTAAAATTGCCGCCGTACCCATATTTGCCGCGGTAGGCGGGGCAATAGTGCCGGCTGTCATATTCTTCGCATTTAATTACGGGCAGCCCACCGGTAGCGGCTGGGCCATCCCCATGGCTACTGATATTGCTTTTGCCCTGGGTGTACTGTCATTACTGGGCAAACTGGTACCGGCGTCGTTAAAAGTGCTGCTGTCAACCCTGGCCGTAGTTGATGATCTGCTGGCTATAATTATCATTGCGGTATTTTATTCAACAACCCTGCACTGGCTGTACCTTGGTATAGCAACAGGTATATTTTTGCTGTTGCTGCTAATGAATAAACTGGGCGTAAAACACGTTGCATTTTATTTGATCCCGGGGATTATATTATGGTACTTTATCCATCATTCGGGCGTTCATGCCACCATCGCCGGGGTATTAACAGCATTGGCTATCCCGGTCAGTTCAAAAAAAGGACCGGTGCTGGCCAAATTGGCCCACCAGCTTAATACGCCCGTTAATTTTGTTATCATGCCGTTGTTTGCGCTGGCCAACACCAATATCCATTTTGAGGCCGGTATAATCAACGGCGTTGCGGGCCTGCTGGGGCTTGGGATAATTTTAGGGCTGGTATTTGGCAAGCCAACAGGTGTGATGCTTTTTGCCTGGTTAACCGTTAAGCTTAAAATAGGCGCATTGCCTGATCAGTTGTCATGGAAACACATTGCCGGCATGGGGATACTGGCGGGGATTGGCTTTACCATGTCGATATTTATTTCGCTGTTGTCATTTGGCAGGTCGGCTTATAACACCGAGGCTAAATTTGCTATTTTGATCGCCTCGGTTATTGCCGGGGTAGCGGGATTTTTATACCTGAGAAGAATCCTGATTGGGAACAAAAAGTCCCCGCTTTAAGCTGATTTTTATTCTGTATTGTTCCGGGGGCGTTCCGAAGTGTTCCGGGGGCGTTCCGAAGTGTTCCGCTCCGTTCCGGGGTGTTCCGAAGTGTTCCGGGGTGTTCCGCAGTGTTCCGGCTGTTCCGCTTCGTTCCGCTCGCGCAAAGTGGAACACCTGGTTCATAGCAAAGGTGTGAAACAAAAAATCCCGCCGTTAAGCGGGATTTTATTTCTTATAGCGTCCTGATTAGCTCCAAAGGTTAGCCGGATAAACACCAGCCTCAATCAAATCAGATATTGATTTCTGTACGATGGGTTTATCTTCCTTATAGGTTACGCCAAACCATTTTGAGCCGGTTGGGATCACTTTAAATGATGCCTGCCCGCTTTTGATCAGCTGATCGGCAACCAGGGGGATAAAAAACTCGGCTTTTGGATTATTCTCATTGGCCGCAACAAAATCCCTGAACATTTGCTCGCTTTGTTTAAATACTGCCGGCGTAAATCCCCAGAAATTCATTGATACGCGGGTATCGTTTGGTAGCGGGTGCTCGCCGGTTGCGTCTTTATAGGCCACGCTGCCGTCTTCTTTAAAATAAACTTCGGTACGCTCGTTTACCTCGGTCATGTTGCCATTGGCATCCACCTCGCAAACGCCGCGCGATACTGAACCATAATCAGACAAGGTACGGTCAATCTGGTAACCAATCAATGAATAATGATCGTCTCTTACTTCGGTCGTTAAAAACTTAACCATTTTTTCAAATGAATCGTAGCCATAATAGTCATCCGCATTGATAACGCAAAAAGGCTCATGGATCTGGTTGCGGGCCGCCAATACCGCGTGGGCGGTGCCCCAGGGTTTAGCGCGCTCAATAGTTTTGTCAATCCCAAAAGGCTTAAGGTCGAAACTTTGAAATACATAATCAGTTTCAATACGGCCTTTCAGCTTTGGTTCAAAAATGGCTTTAAAGGGTTCAACAAACTCCTCGCGGATAATGAAGCTTACTTTTCCAAATCCGGCACGGATGGCGTCATGGATAGAATAGTCAATAATGGTTTCGCCATTTGGGCCAAAGCCATCTATCTGCTTCATGCTGCCGTAGCGGCTGGCCATCCCTGCGGCCAGTATTAATAGTGTTGGTTTCATAATGGTTGTTGGGCTTTAGGCCCGGTATGTCAAACGTTAATAAGGTTAAAATGTTTATTTGATGTATCTGAAATCCTGTCCTGATTTGATATTTAACAATGCTTCATAGATGAGGCGGATAACATTGTCGCAATCTTCTTTGTGCACCATTTCAACGGTGGTATGCATATAGCGCAGGCATAAGGATATCAATGCAGACGGCACGCCATCATTTGAGTAAGCAAATGCATCGGTATCGGTACCGGTTGAGCGTGATGAAGCCTGGCGCTGGAAAGGGATACCTGCTTTATCGGCAGTATCCATCAGCAGCTTGTTCAGGTTGTTTTGTACCGCCGGGGCGTAAGATACCACCGGTCCGCGGCCGCAAGCCAGGTCGCCCTGGGTAATCTTGCTGATCATCGGTGTTTGGGTATCATGCGTAACGTCGGTAACAATAGCTACGTTTGGTTTAATGCGGTGCGCAATCATTTCGGCGCCACGCAGGCCAATCTCTTCCTGAACGGCATTGACGATGTATAAGCCAAAAGGCAGTTTCTTTTTATTTTCTTTTAATAAACGGGCAACTTCGGCAATCATGAAGCCACCAACCCGGTTGTCTAAAGCACGGCCGACGTAGTAGCGGTCGTTCAGTACCATAAACTCATCCTCATAAGTAATCACACAGCCCACATGGATACCCATTTTCTCAACTTCTTCTTTTGTGGTAGCGCCGCAGTCTAAAAAGATGTTTTTAAGTGATGGGGCCTCTTCTTTTTCGCCACCCATGCGGGTGTGGATAGCCGGCCAGCCAAATACAGCTTTAACAATGCCCTTATCGGTATGGATATTAACACGTTTTGACGGCGCTATCTGGTGATCAGAACCACCGTTACGGATGACATAGATCAAACCGTCGCTCGTAATATAATTAACGAACCAGGAGATCTCATCAGCGTGGGCCTCTATAACAACCTTATATTCGGCTTTAGGGTTGATGATGGCTACCGCGGTGCCGTAATTGTCAACATAATGATCGTCAACATACGGTTTGATATAATCCAGCCACAACTCCTGGCCCTTCCACTCGAAACCGGTAGGCGAGGCATTATTGATATATTTTTCGAGAAAAGCTAATGATGTATCGGTTACAACAGGAACGTGCTCTTTTTTATCTGATTTCTTTTTAGACATAGTGTTGTTGGTGCCTTTTAAGTGGCTTGCAAATATAGTAATTGAGGTAAAAGGTTAAAGGATAAAGGTAAAAGGTTTTTGGCGGGTTTAGCAGATTGTTTTAGCTTATCCTTTTGCTTAAATTTAAATGGCCTTTTCCATGACCTCATAATCAAAACCATTTTTTGAAAACAGCTTGCCGGTTTGCACAAATCCATAACGCAAATAAAAACCTATAGCGGTAACCCGGGCATTGCACCATATTCTTTTAGCGCCTTCGGCGATGGCAAAATCAATGATGTAATTTAGCATGGCTTTGCCAATGCCTGTGTTTTGCATTTCGGCAGCCACGGCAAATTTCCTAAACTGAAAACCAGTGCCATCCCGGAACAAAGAAACCACGCCTGCCAAATTATTATCCCGAAACGCGCCAAAATGATAGCCGTGATTATCCTCTTCCATTTCCATCTCATACAACCTGGAATTGGGGTACAGCACCTGCTGCCGCAAGCGCCAGGTTAGTTCGGGGCGGATTTGTTCGATGGTAATCATAATATATAAATTGTCATTTCGAAACGTAGTGAGAAATCTTAAACGCCTTGCTATTTAGCAGCTCATATTTTTACAACGGAATATTTCCATGCTTCTTCCTCGGATTGTTTACCACCTTATTTTCCAGCATTTTGAAGGCCCGGATCAGCTTCAGGCGGGTTTCTGCCGGCTCAATCACCTCGTCAATAAAACCACGCTCGGCGGCGCGGTAGGGGTTGGCAAAGGTATCGGAGTATAATTGCTCCTTTTCTTTCCACTTCGCTTCCGGGTTTTCTGCCGAGCTGATTTCGCGTTTAAAAATGATCTCGGCAGCGCCTTTGGCGCCCATAACCGCAATCTCGGCCGACGGCCAGGCAAAGTTCATATCGGCACCGATGTGTTTGGAGTTCATTACATCATAAGCGCCGCCATAGGCCTTACGGGTAATAACCGTGATCCGCGGAACTGTTGCTTCACAAAAGGCATACAATAGCTTGGCGCCATTGGTGATAATGGCGTTCCACTCCTGGTCCGTCCCCGGTAAAAAGCCCGGGACATCTTCCAGCACCAATAGCGGGATGTTAAAGCTATCGCAGAAGCGTACAAAGCGTGCCGCTTTGGTTGAGGCATGTCTATCTAACACACCCGCTAAAAAGCCGGGTTGGTTAGCAACAATACCAATGCTGCGGCCTGCCAGCCGGGCAAAGCCTACCACAATGTTTTCGGCAAAATCTTTATGGACCTCTAAAAACGAGTCGTCATCAATGATATGGGTGATCACTTCGCGAACATCATAAGGCTGCAAAGCCGCTTCGGGTAAGATGTCATTTAGTTCGGGTCGTAGTTCGTTTGTGGGCTCGTAAGCCAGCGCCGGCGCCTCGTCCTCGCAATTCTGCGGCATATAGCTTAGCAGTTTTTTAATATGCTGAATAGCTTCGATCTCATTAACGCAGGCAAAATGGGTGACGCCTGATTTAGTGGCATGGGTATGTGCGCCGCCCAGTTCCTCGGAGGTCACAATTTCATGCGTTACCGTTTTTACTACGTTGGGGCCGGTTACAAACATGTAGGAAGTATGCTCAACCATCAAAATAAAATCGGTAATAGCTGGCGAATAAACGGCGCCACCTGCGCACGGCCCCATAATAGCCGAGATCTGCGGCACCACGCCCGATGCCATGGTATTATGGTAAAATATATCGGCATAGCCGCCTAAGGATACCACGCCTTCCTGGATACGGGCACCGCCCGAATCATTGAGCCCGACAACCGGGGCCCCGTTCTTTATAGCAAGTTCCATAATCCTGCAGATCTTTTCGGCATGGGTTTCAGACAGCGAGCCGCCGAAAACGGTAAAGTCCTGCGAGTATACATAGATCAAACGCCCGTTAACGGTGCCATAGCCGGTAACCACGCCATCGCCGGGATATTTTTCAGCCTCCATCCCAAAATCGGTAGACCGGTGGGTAACCAGCATACCTATTTCCTGGAAGGACCCCTCGTCCATTAAAAAGTGTAAACGCTCGCGCGCGGTTAATTTTCCTTTTTTATGCTGACTTTCAATACGGGCCTGGCCGCCACCGGCGAGGGCTTGTTCACGCTTGTCTTTTAGTTGGTTTATTTTGGTATCCACAATAGTAATTATAGTGTAAGATTATAAAATTAGCAATTAAATTGAACAAAGTCGGCTTACTAAAGTTGTAACGCAAGCGATAAGATTTGTATATTCGCCATTAATGAACGCTAAGGGCAGAAAATTCACCGGTATCCTATTTATGGCCGTCTTCGTAGTGAAGATGTCTATATCGCTGGTACCTTTATTTTCGTTTTTAGATTGTAACACCGCCCGCGCAGTTATTATGCAACTGGAGCAGGAAACCAAAGGTGAAAAAGAAAATCCTGAAAAGGATGCCATCAAGGAGAAGAAGAGTTTTGACGAACACCTGTTGACTTTCTTCCACTACGATCCGTATTTGCTGGAAACAAATTACCTGCACAACCTGGAGCATTCTTTGCTGGTGCAGCTTTACCATCCGGTAGTACCCACGCCGCCTCCCAACGTTTAAATGAATAACCCGGGCCTGATCCGGGGTTGACTGCTATTCATTTAAATTTTTCAATTCAAACTCATTCTATATGCAATTTAAGCAAGATGGGACCGCTATGGGCAGTCTTAATCTCAAAAAATATTTTTTGCCAAAAAATCTTAAAAAAGATATCCCTTCAAGTATTGTTGTTTTTTTAGTGGCGCTGCCGTTATGCCTGGGCATCGCGCTGGCATCAGGCGCGCCATTATTCTCGGGCATTTTAACCGGCATTATTGGCGGCATAGTGGTTGGCGCGTTAAGCGGATCGCAGCTTAGTGTGGCCGGTCCGGCTGCCGGTTTAACCGTAATTGTGCTCAACGCCATTAACGGTTTAGGCTCGTTCGAGACCTTTTTACTGGCCGTGTTATTAGCCGGCGTCATCCAGATAACCCTGGGTATAATTAAAGCCGGTACCATTGGCAACTATTTCCCATCCGCAGTAATTGAGGGGATGCTGGCCGCAATAGGTATCATCCTGATCATGAAGCAATTCCCGCACGCGGTTGGTTATGACGCCGATTTTGAAGGTGACGAAGCCTTCAGGCAGGCAGATCAAAACAATACTTTCTCGGGGATATTGAGGGCGTTGTCAAAGATCAATTATGGTACAACAATAATTGCCGCGGTATCAATTTTATTGCTGATATACTGGCCCAGGTTTAAAAAACTGGCTGTGGTACCCGCACCGTTACTGGTGGTATTAGCCGGTGTGATACTAAGCTTACTATTTAACGGAACTGCTATTGCACTAAGGGATAAGCAATTTGTACATATCCCGATAGTACAGAACGCTGTTGAATTTTTCGGCCTGTTTAAATCGCCCAACTTCTCGGCTATAGGTAATAAGGATGTTTGGATAACTGCCGCTACTATAGCCATAGTTGCAAGTTTGGAAACACTACTTAGCCTTGAGGCCGTCGACAAGCTGGACCCTATCAAACGGATCTCGCCAACCAACCGCGAACTGGTGGCGCAGGGCGCCGGTAACATTATAAGCGGTTTACTGGGCGGGTTACCTATGACAGCGGTGATTGTACGTTCATCGGCAAATGTTAATGCCGGGGCGCGTACCAAAATGAGCGCGATCATCCATGGTGTATTGCTGTTATTGTCGCTGTTGTTTATTCCGGCGGCTATTAACTATATCCCGTTATCGTGCTTGGCAGCCATATTATTGGTGACAGGTTATAAGCTGGCACGGATAACCTTGTTCAAACACATGTGGCACCAGGGGCTATCGCAATTTATACCTTTTGTGGTAACCATACTGGCGGTAGTATTAACTGATCTGCTGATCGGGGTAGGCATCGGGATGCTGGTAGGGGTGTTTTACATCCTGCGCACCAACATGCGTAACCCGTTTTTCTATCATATTAAGGATAGTGCCGATCATAAAATCATCACCATAATGCTTGCCGAAGAAGTGTCGTTTTTAAATAAGGCAGCCATACAAATTACCTTAACAACGCTGCCTAAAAATACCAGAGTAGTAATTAATGGCACTAATTCAAGGTTTATTGATCCGGATGTGCTGGAGATCATCAACAACTTTAATAAGAATGCCCATACCAAAGGTATCGACGTACAGCTGGTTGCCATAAAAGACCGCTACGATGTGCCTAAACTCAAAGAATTAATTTATCACCCTAACTAAGAAAAAGTCATGAAAACCGATAATAATAAAACAGAAATAACAACGGCCGTAAAAAACGGAAGTATAAAATTGGCGCAAAAAGAAAGCTACAACTCTTTATTGTCCGGCAACCGTCAGTGGGTGGCTGAACAATTAAAAGGCGACCCCGATTACTTTAAAAAGTTATCAAAAGGCCAAAGCCCCGAGGTGCTGTGGATAGGCTGCTCTGACAGCCGCGTACCCGCCAACCAGGTTACCGGCACCAAACCGGGCGAAGTATTTGTGCACCGCAACATTGCCAATGTATGTGTTCACTCTGATATGAACATGCTGAGCGTGCTGGATTATGCCGTTAACGTATTAAAAGTTAAACATGTGATTGTTGCCGGCCATTACGGCTGCGGCGGGGTGGCGGCCGCGTTAACCCACAAACAGTTCGGGCTGATTGATAACTGGCTGCGCCATATTAAAGACGTATACCGCCTGCACGCCCATGAGCTTGACCGTATTACAGATAAGGATGCCAAAATTAACCGGTTGGTTGAACTGAATGTAATTGAGCAGGCTTATAATCTGTGCAAAACAACCATCATTCAAAACGCATGGAAAGAGCGCGAGGACCTGCAGGTACACGGCTGGGTGGTGGATATTAACACCGGCCTGGTTAAAGACCTGAAAGTGACAAATAATGATTCGCAAAACTTAGGTTATGTATATGAGTTGGAAGCGGAAGCAGTAGCCGCCCACGCATAAGATTTTTTTTGGTGTGAAGTGGTCCCGGTGCTGCAATTGCAGGCCGGGATTTTTTTGTGCCCGGCAAATGGTTTAATAGTTATATATTTAACCGTATCACAACAGGTATTTTATGCTGAGACAATCGAAAAGCGACCGTACACTTAAAGAAAACCTGATGCTTGCATCATCAACGGCACTGGTGTCGGGTATGACCAACGTGGTGGGGCTGGTGGCTTTCCTGGCTTTTACATCAAACATTACCGGCCACGTAGCCAACTTATCCAAACACATTGTTGAACAAAACTTTGGCGAGATACTCGTCTTCCTGCTTTGGCTGTTCATGTTTTTTGCGGGGGCGTTTTTGTCGAGTTTTATTGTGCGGTCGTTAGCCGATAAGAGCTACTACCGCGCACATTCCATCCCGGTGATTATTGAGATTATCATATTGTTATTTGTGGCGGTATACGGCCATAACTTTTATCGCGAAACCCAGACCGAACGCGAGATTGTAATAGCCGCTATCTTATTTTCCATGGGATTGCAAAATAGCCTGGTATCCATCATCTCCGGCGGATTAATCAAATCATCACATTTAACGGGCCTGTTTACAGACCTCGGTGGGGAGGTAGCCGAATGGCTACACCCGAACGCTGAAAAGACTGAGACTGTGCGCGATAAGATTTATATCAGGTTTACGGTGTTGGGATTTTATCTTTTAGGTGGTATTATTGGCGGATACTTCTTTAATTTGTACGAGTTTGCCGTGTTTTACTGCATACCGTTTATATTGCTGACCATACTATACTTTGATGTTTCGGAATTGGCGCTACATAAAGTAACACGCCGGTTTAACCGAAGCAAAAACTAACATCAACCAAAAAACAACATTGCCATGTGCGCAAAACCTATACACGACACCAACCACATTACTTACGAAACCCTTTTGCAGGGCAACAAAAAATTTATCGAGAAATCGCTGGCGCTTGATCCGGAGTACTTTGAGAAACTGGCAAACGGACAAAACCCGCCGGTTTTATGGATAGGCTGCGCCGATAGCCGCGTACCGGCCAACCAGATCACCAACACCGCCCCCGGCGAGATCTTTGTACACCGTAACATAGCCAACATGGTTATCCATACAGATATGAATATGCTATCGGTGCTTGACTACGCGGTTAACGTATTGCAGGTAAAACACGTTATTGTAACCGGCCACTATGGCTGCGGTGGTGTAATCGCTGCCATGAGCAATAAAGAGTTCGGCCTGATTGATAACTGGCTGCGCCACATTAAGGATGTTTACCGAATCCACGCCGATGAACTGATAGCTATTGAAGACGAGCAAAAACGCGTAGACCGCCTGGTTGAGCTAAACGTGGTTGAGAATGTTTACAACCTTTGCAAAACATCCATTGTACAAAATGCCTGGGCCAAGGGCCAGCCGCTGTCTGTACATGGTTGGGTTTACAGTATCAAAACCGGTATCATCACCGATATGAAGGTAAGCACGCAGAATAATGAGAATATGGATGATGTGTTTAGGTTTACTCCCCCGACACCCTAATGGGGAACGATCCGCCGGTCAAACCACTAAATAAGAAAGCCCGGCTCTATTAAAGCCGGGCTTTCTTTATATTCCTCAGTTTCCCCTTTAGGGGCGGAAAGGGTTAATCCTTCTGCAAAAACGGGTACCGGTAATCCTTCGGCGGATCAAAGGTTTCCTTGATCGTTCTTGGTGATACCCAGCGTAACAGGTTGATCATTGACCCGGCCTTATCGTTGGTGCCTGATCCGCGGGCGCCGCCAAACGGCTGCTGACCGACAACTGCCCCGGTTGGTTTATCATTGATATAGAAGTTACCTGCGGCGTTGCGCAAAGCATGGGTAGCTTTGGCAATAGCATAACGGTCCTGCGCTATGATGCTGCCGGTTAGGGCATAGATAGACGTTTTATCCACAATCTCCAGTACCTCGTCAAATTGGGCGTCCTCATAAACGTAAATGGTTAGTACCGGGCCAAACAGCTCTGTACACATGGTTACGTAGTAGGGGTCGGTTACTTTAAGTACGGTTGGCTCAATAAACCAGCCCTGGCTCTTATCATAGTTACCGCCCGCAATTACTTCAACATCTTTATCCGCTTTAGCGGCATCAATGTATTTAGCCAGCTTGTCAAAAGATACTTCGGTAATCACCGCGTTTACAAAGTTTTCAAAATCTTCGGTCGGCCCCATTTTGATAGTAGCCAGGTCGCGTTTCATGTTTGCTTCAACCGCCGGCCATAAGGAGGCCGGGATATAGGCCCTTGACGCCGCCGAACATTTTTGTCCCTGGTACTCAAATGCACCGCGGATCAATGCAGTGCTAACCACATCGGCGTTGGCGCTTGGGTGGGCAAGCACAAAGTCTTTACCGCCGGTTTCGCCAACTATGCGCGGGTAGGTTTTGTATTTATGGATATTGGTACCAATGGTTTGCCAGATGTTCTGGAATACGGCGGTCGACCCGGTAAAGTGGATGCCTGCAAAATCAGGATGGTTAAATATTACGTCGCCGGCAACCGGGCCGTCAACATAAATGAGGTTGATAACACCCGGCGGCAATCCTGCCTCCAGGAATACCTGCATCAATACGTTGGCGGCGTAGATCTGCGGATAGGCCGGTTTCCAAACCACAACATTGCCCATCATGGCTGCCGATGCCGGCAAATTGCCCGCAATGGCTGTAAAGTTAAATGGCGTAAGCGCGAATACAAAACCTTCAAGCGGGCGTTGCTCCACACGGTTCCAAATCCCTTTGGGTGATATAGGGGGTTGCTGTGCGTAGATCTCGGTCATGTAATGCACGTTAAAACGCAGAAAGTCTATCAGCTCGCAGGCAGCATCGATCTCGGCCTGGTAAGCGTTCTTCGATTGGCCCAGCATCGTTGCCGCGTTTATTTTGGCGCGGTATGGTCCGGCAAACAGGTCGGCGGCTTTCAGGAAGATAGCGGCACGTTGCTCCCAGGGCATGTTTTCCCAGTCGGTTTTTGCTGCCAAAGCCGCAGCGATAGCTTCCTCAACAGTGCTTTTATCGCCTTCAAAAAAGTTAGCCAGTAAATGTTTATGATCATGTGGCGGACGGATCTCCATCCTTTTGCCCGTATGCACCTGCTTGTCGCCAATGTACATGGGTATATCAATCTTATAAGCGCGGGCCTCGTCCAAAGCCGCTTTTAGCGCTGCCCGCTCCAGGCTGTGCGGGCCGTAATTTAATACAGGCTCGTTTTGCGGAGTAGGGACGTTAAAAAATCCTTTTAGCATAATGATGTTCAGTTAATTCTAAAAGTAAAGGTACATATAATGTACAAATGTGCGGGCAGCCGGGCGGTTAAATTGATGTTATGATGATAAATATTTGGATGTGCAGACAGGCATATATGCCGGTGTGCAAATACCTGCAGCGAGTGTTCCACTTTGCGTGAGCGGAACGGAGCGGAACACCCCGGAACACCCCGGAACGAAGCGGAACACCCCGGAACGAAGCGGAACACTTCGGAACTACTTAAAAGTCAGTATTACACCCGATTTGCTGTCGCCGGAAAAAGAGCGCAAACTTTTTTCTTACGATTGCCAAACTATCCCCGCAATTGACGACATGGTTTTAGTTAACAATAAAATGGGGTTATTGGCTCCCTCCTTTCCGCCTGTTTAAGCGTTTAATCTTTCTTGTATCACTTTGATCTCCTCAGCAATGGCATCCAGTTGAGCACGGTTAAACCCCATCTTTTCATCAGCTTTTATCACAACCTGGTTTTTAAAGTAATTGTTGTAAATGAGCAGGCGCATTGCGGCACCGGTATGGGTGACATCAGCTTTGTATTTATAGTAAGCTGTTTTTAAGTAGATGGTCCTGTTTTTTTCGCTGCCAAAAAAGTCGATATAATCATATTGAAAAATACCGGTATCTTTAATCAGGGTAACCTTTACCGGATCTTTCGAAAAAAACAGGATACTGATATCAACCGGGATTAGGATCACCAGTATAAATAGCCAGGGGCGCACAGTTTCGTATGGGTATTTATTATGCATTATCAAATACCAAATTACAAGGATAAAAGCATTAATTACCAGTAAACCGGTCCACTTTTTATTTTCGGACGGCATGTCGCCTTCGGGGATGAATTCGATTGCGTTTGAAGTTTCCATTGTCGATACCTTGATTGCTGATTCTTGTCTCCTGGTTCCTGAATCTACTCAAAAACCACTGTCTTATTATTATAAACAAATACCCTGTCCTCAAACACCAGTTTAAGTGCGTTTGCCAGTACGGCCGTTTCAATTTCTTTGCCTGCTTTTACCATATCGGCGGCGGTGTATGAATGATTTACGGGGATGATCTGCTGCGCGATAATAGGCCCTTCGTCCAGCTCATCAGATACAAAATGCGCGGTAGCCCCAATAAGCTTTACGCCGCGCTCAAAAGCCTGCCTGTATGGACTGGCGCCAACAAAAGCCGGCAAAAACGAATGGTGGATATTAACAATCCGCATCGGGAACTGCGCTACAAAATCAGGCGACAGGATCCGCATAAATTTGGCCAGTATAATATAGTCGGGCTGATAGGGCCGGATAATTTGAGTTATCTGCTGCTCAAACCCGGCTTTTGTTTGTTGCTGATGTGGCACCAAAAAAAAAGGCATGCCAAAGCGTGTACAAATATCTTCCAGTTGGGGATGGTTGCCTATTACGCATTGTACCGAAGCACCCAGCGTATTGAAGAAATTGCGGATCAAAATATCCGCCAGGCAATGATAGTCTTTACTAACCATTACCACCACCTTTTTTTGCGGCAGCGGATTGATAATGATCATCGCATCGGCAGGCAAAACAGCTTTTATCATAGCCTCAAGCTTGGGTGCGTCGCCGGTTTCTTCAACCTCAAGGCGCATAAAAAACAGGTCCCCGGCCTTATCCACATGCTCGCGCATGGAGATGATATTGAGCTGTTGTTTGGCAAGTACCGAAGCTATTGCGCCCACCAGGCCAACCCGGTCGCGGCATTGTATGACGATGATCATGGTTTAGAGAATGATTGTTGGGGGTAAAGTTATAAATTGATGTGAGATCCAAAATATAAAAATCCATTGTACTCTCATTGCTGCCGCAAGCTATTTGCTTTCCAGCCAGCTAAAATCACACTCCAAACGGCCCCTGTCCCAATTGCCGGTATTAGCCGCAGCCACATAAGTTGTCTCTAAAAAATCCATCAAAGTTTTTTCCGGATCGGCGGCGTTACGCACATCCTCATACTTTAAAAAGAATTCGCCCATTTCGGTGCTGTAAAATGCTTCGGCGGGTTTTACGGGTTGTTCGCCAAATGTAGCCGGGGTGGGGTAACAGTAGGCATAAAAGGCGGGGTGCGGAAACTGATCGCTGCCCGGCCAGAAGCCGCAGCTGCTAACCTCGTGCGAGTAAGCTTCCTGCATCACCCTGTCGGGCATATTAGGCGCGCCGCCCGGGTGCACCGGCGCCCGCCGGCCCGAGAAACGGGTTACAGCCAGATCAAACGCTCCCCAGAAAAAGTGTACCGGGCTGCATTTGCCCGTAAACCTGGCCCTGAATTGGGTAAAAATAGTATTGCTGTTTAATAACGCCTGATGAAAAAGCCCCATCTGCGTTTTATCGTAGGCACTGTGAATAACATCCTCAGCAAACGGAATTGCAGGATCAATTTCATTAGGTTTAGCGTAAATTACCGCTTCAATATTTAACAGGGCCAGTTTTTCAAATAGCTCCTTATAAAAGCCGGCTACGGTGCGCGGGTAAAGATCCATAGTTTGATGCTCGCCGCTGCTGCAGGTAATAAGCAGCTGATGTGCTATAAAATCAAAATCGATCTGGAAGCTGCCGCCGCCATAAGGGATGCTTTGCGTGGTTAATCCGCGGGGGGATACATATAAGGTAACATGCCACGAGTGGTTTAACCAGGGCATTTTTTTTAAGCGGATCTTACCAACTATCTGTGTCCACAGTTGCACGGTGGCAATGGTGTCTTTTAGCCGGGGGTAGGATAGGTGTGGCCAGTTTTGTTTCATGGCAGTATATTTATTAAATCCATTTTCATTCACCATCGTTCGGGATGACAATGGGGTTTGAGCGTTATTTACTCCCCAACATTGCCGTCCTGATCAGCTTAACCGGCGCGTTGCCGTAGCTCAGGAATTTTTCGTTAAATTCTTTGAGGCGATATTTATCGCCCATTTTGGTTTTGTAGGCTTCGCGCAGGTCCATTATTTCTTTGTAGCCGTCATAGTAGCTGTCAAGTTGTACACTGCTGACGCCCACACGTTTCCATTTGCCTTCGGCCTCTGCTTTTTGTTGGAACGCTTCGTGCGTTAAAAATGTGATGGCTTGCTCTTTCGACAGGTTATTGGCATGCACATTAAAATCTAAAATGCTGTTACAAACCGAGCGCAGGTGCCATTTGTACCACATCAGTTTCATTTCGGGCGAGTCGTCATAGCCATTGTCCAGCATCATCTGCTCGCCGTAAACGGCCCAGCCTTCAACCATTGCGCCGCTGCCAAATATGGCTTTGATCAGGCTTGGCGCTTTATTGGCATAAACCAGCTGTGCGTAATGGCCGGGTATGCCTTCATGTATGCTCAGTATCTGTAAAGTATAGTTATTATACTCGCGCAGGTAGCTCTCGGCCTTATCTGCCGGCATGCCGGTAAGGCTGACAATATTATAATACGAATTGCCATTTTTATCATACGGCCCCGGCGCGCTTAATGATGCCACCGCGGCGCTGCCAAAATAGGCTGGGTTTTTACGTACCAGCAACGGTTTGCCGGGATCAAGCGTAAGCAGGTCCTTTGATTTTACAAATGCTGCAAGTTTTGGTAGTTGAGATTCGATAGTTGATTGTAGTGCCGCCGCGGTAGTGTGCTTGGCAGACAGGGTATCCAGCACCTGGCTTATCATATCCAGCGAATCGGCCGGCATTGCTTTTTTACCGAAATATTTGGGCCACAATTGTTTGCTTAGTTTGGCCATTTCTTTATGCACCTGTTTCTTACGCTCGGTAGCCATATTAAATAGCTGCTGGGCAGTGTAAGTTGATTGTATTTCATACCTGAATTTATCTTCATACAACTCTTTACCCAGCCGGAAGCTGCGTGGTTTGTCGCTTTTTAGATTTTGTAAAAAAGAGATGTAGCCACGTATGCTTTCGGCAGCAATTTTGGCGCGGTCGGTCATCAGTTTCTGCTCGGCAGCAGGGATGGCTGTTTTCTTTAACGAGTCGGTAAAGTCTTTTTCAATGATATTAATACCGCCGGTTTGCTGTTCAATGGCAAGGGCGGTTAGCTCTGGCACCGGGTTTTTGATCTGCTTTTGTGCTTCTTTATAATAGGCCGGCATATCTGCCATTTTTTGGTAGAAATTGCGCAGGCGTTTGGTTAACGGTGCATAGTGCTCATTCAAAATATGCGCAAATGCGGGTATGGCGCTGTAGTGCGTTGGGTCCCACTGGTAAGATTTTAATACCGTGATCTGCCAGTTGCTGTATTCCAGCTGGTTTCGCAGTATGCGGTAATCCATCCGGTTAAGCTCGGTAAGGTCATTAGCTTCAAAACGGGCCAGTGAATCTTGCTGTAATTTAATGAAGTTTAGCATGGCATTGCGGCTTTTGTCGCCGGGGATGTTCAGCAGGCTATCATATTTATGGTAACCTACGCCGGTGGCCCAGTCGGGGCTTAACTTCCATAAGGCATCCAGGAAATGATCTTCGTAATTGCTAAATGAATCATTGCCTTTGGTAACCAGGGGCGCCTGCCCTTCTTTTTGGCATCCAACCAGGAAAAAAAATACCGTTATTAAAATAGAAAGTTTGCGCACCATTGCTAAAATATTTTTGTTGGATAAACTTAGAACATTTAACCCAAAAAAGCGATTAACTATTAAAACAATGTGCTTATTATGGACAAGGAACATAAAATTATTACAGACGAAATCGTAAAACTGCTGCGCGGCGGCAGCGCACATATCGGCTTAAAAGATGCGCTTGACGGCCTGCCCGCCGGTGCCCGTGGCGACAAGCCGGCCGGCTTGCCTTATAGTATCTGGCAACTGGTTGAGCATATCCGTATTGCCCAATGGGATATGTTACAGTTTAGCAGGGATGCCGACCATAAATCGCCGAAATGGCCGGATGGATACTGGGTGAAAGAACCGGCGCCTGCGGATGATACGGCATGGGAAAATTCACTAAGCCAGATAGAAAACGACCTGGAAGAGTTTATAGCGCTGTTTAAAAAGGAAGACATTTATAAACCGCTAGGTCATGGCAGCGGACAAACCATCCTGCGCGAAGCGCTGCAAATTGCAGATCATACCGCCTATCATATCAGCGAGATTATTGTGATACGCAGGCTGCAGGGGAATTATTAATCGTAAACTCTTACTTTAATCCTTTTATAAACTCAATCACGCTGTTTACAAACTCCGGTTTTAACGGCAGATTCGGTTGGGTATAAGTTGCCATGTTTTTCTCTTTATCAGCAGGGGCATCTTTTAATACGTGGTTCATGTTGGGGATGATGGTTAAGATTGCGCTCGACCTGGCTTTCTTTAATTTTTCGGCATCAGTTACATTTACCTGCAGATCTGTACTGCCCTGTAAGATGAGTATAGGGATGCGCAGTTTCTTTATTTCCTGCTGTGGATCAAATCTGCACCAGCTCATCAAGTAACTTTGTATGCTGGGCCGGGCGATAAAATACAGGGCCGGATCAACCTTTTTCTGTATGCTGCCTTTGGCTAACGAATCCAGTATCCTTTTAAACCCATTGGCGATATACTCGGGCTGTGTTTTCATCTGTTCTTTTAAGATCTCGTCGGCCCTGCGGCCCGCGCCTTCAACCGATATCAGGGCATTGGTGTTTTCCTCGGTTGCGCTGGCCGCCAATATGCCAACTAATGAGCCCTCGCTGTGGCCCAGTATAATTACTTTGCCAAAGCGCTTGTCTTCTTTTAACAGGTTTATCATACCAATGGCGTCATCAACATAATCATCAAAACGCAGGTTGTCCTCTTTTTCGGTAGGGGCACTTTCGCCAACCATCCGTTTATCATAGCGTAATGAGGCTATGCCATTTTTGCCTAATGCTTCGGCTATTAATTTATAGTTGTTGGTGGCCAGGTTAAGTTTGGTGCTGTTACCGTCACGATCAACCGGGCCCGAACCAGCAATAATTAACACTACAGGTATTTTGCCGTTGATGGTTTGTGGTGTGGTTAAAGTGCCCGAAATGTTTCCGGCAAGCGTTTTTAATAAAACGGGCGTTTCTGTTAATGACGGGTCTGTTTTGGTTTGTACCGGCTCTGCCTGCGCAAACGACCGGACAGCGATAAAAATAATCAATATTAAAAAGCAAATCTTCTTCATTTTATCAGGTATGATATATTATATCCCGAAATTAATAAAAACCCGGGAATACTTGGGCTACAACTATTGGTTGACAGCTTTGTTAAAAATAAAGCTGCAAAAAAAGCTGTAATTTAAGCTATTATAATCATATTTATGGATTATAAATTAACTGATTATTTTACTGATTGTATATTTGATGAGATTCATAAAAGGGTGCTTATTGCTAGCGTTCTTATTGAGTGTGTATACCCGGTTATATGCACAAACTGGTCTTTCCGGTATACACGGTAAAGTTTATGAGGAAAAGCACCGGCCAGCTGAAGCTGCCACGGTTATTCTTTTAGCGGCAACCGACTCAGCCATCATCAAATCAACGGTATGTGACGATAAGGGCCTGTTTAATTTTAACGTTAAGCCGGGCAACTACTTGCTGCTGATCAGCAAAATTGGTTATGATCAGTCGTTAACCGGGCCCTATACAATAACACCTGATAAAGAGATCGCCATTAATGCCCTTAGCTTAACCCTGCACCTGCCCCAACTTAAAGAGGTTTCTATAACAGCACAAAGATCGTATGTCGAGGTGAAGCCCGACCGGGTTTTGCTAAACGTTCAAAGCAGTATAATTTCTGAAGGGAACTCTGTATTTGAGATCCTGCGGCAGGCACCGGGTGTGCATGCCGAGAATAAGGGCGATATCAGCATCATAGGCCGCTCAAATGCCCTGGTTATGGTTGATGGTAAGCTGGTTCATTTAACGGGCCAGGACCTGGTAGATTATTTGCAAAGCGTGCCCGGCAGCAGCGTGCGACAGATCGAACTGATCACCAATCCATCAGCTAAATATGATGCTTCCGGCGGGGGGATTATCAATATCATCACCAAAAAAGGAACTAACGCCGGTACCAATTTTACGGTGGCAACGGGCGCCGGCTATGGCAGGTTCGGCAGAGGGAATGCGAGCCTGAATTTTAATAACCGCATGGGCAAGGTGAATATTTTTGGCAACTATAATTATGCCTACAAGAAATCTGATCATACTTTTCTGACCGACCGGTTTATAAACTATAAGAATAATTTAAGCGAATATGCGGTAAACTATTATGCCATACAGCAGGTGCATAACCAAAATTTCAGTATCGGCACTGATTATGCATTGTCGGCAAAACATACCGTAGGGGTCCTGGTAAGCGGCACCGTTAATGATGATGACTTTGCAAAAGATAATAATTTAAGCATCATCAACAACGGCGTACTTGATTCAACCATAATCACCAAATCAAAGTTAAGCCGGGGGTTAACCAACATAAGTTATGATGTTAACTATACGGGCAAATTAGATACGATGGGCAAAATATTAGCCGCAGATATCGTATTTAATAATGTCGAACGGCAGTCGTCAGAGTATATTGATAATTATTTTTATAATTCGGCCTATGCTACCTACCGGCCGGCACTTAAATTACAAAATCTGTCGCCGGCAAACATTCATATCTGGGCGGCAAAGATTGACTATGTTAACCCGCTTTCAAAAACAGCGCGGTTGGAGGGCGGTTTAAAATATAGCTGGGTACAGAGTAATAACGACCTGGTTTTTGGCCCCCAGGTAAATGGCGTGTACAAAAGTTCGCCCAATTTCAGCAGCACTTTTTTGTTTAAGGAAAATATAAACTCGGGCTATATAAATTACAGCGGGAAATTGGGTAAAGCAAACCTGGTAGCCGGTTTAAGGGTTGAGCAAACCAATACCAACGGTAGCGGCACCTCTGCAACAATGATGAGCAATGTTAAAAAACGGTATTTAGACTGGTTCCCGCAACTGCAGCTAAATTACCAGGTTGATGCAAAAAACAACTTTGATTTTAGTTTTAACCGCGGCGTTACCCGACCAGCCTATGATATTGTTAACCCATTTTTATATTTTGCCGATTTATACGACTACCGACAGGGGAACCCCAATTTGCTGCCGCAATACGCTAACAAAATACAAATATCGCATACTTACAATAAGAAAATAATAACCACGCTTTATGGTGTAGTGGTTAGTAATTTTTATGGATTTGTTGACTATGCGCAAAATGATTCAACAAAAGTAAGCAGATCAATCACCCAGAATTTTGGCACTTACGCCACCTATGGTTTGAAGTTTTATGCACCGGTAAATTTCACCGGTTGGTGGAGCGCGAATTTTTCTGTTGATGCCTCCTATCAGCGTATAAAAGCCTATCCCCAAAATGGCGATTTAAATAAAGGCACCCAGGCCATTAGTTTGGCAAGTACACAAAGCTTCAGGTTATCAGGTACACTGGCTGCTGAGCTTTCGGGTGATTATGAATCGCCCACGTTTTATGGTATCGGTCTGTTTAAGGCGGATTATTATGTGAACGCGGGCATCAGTAAACAGATGTTAAATAAAAACGGCAAGCTAAGCCTTAATATAACCGACATTTTTAATACGCACCGGGATTTTAGCACAATTAACTACCGAAATCTTAACATGACGGTTTATGACAAAGTTCAAACCCGGATGTTAAAGATTGCCTTTACCTATCATTTTGGCAATATATCCTTAAAAAGTACGGCTAAACACAGCGCCGGTAATGAGGACGAGCAAAAAAGGGCCGGTGGCGTAGCCGGAAGTACTATCACAAGAGATTAGCCGGCGTGCCCCCCAAGCATACTTGCCAGAATGATCAATAAAACCAACAGGGTTATACCGGTATACAGATAGTCTTTCTCTAAAGCAAAACCAACAGCCGAGAAGGCAACCCGTATAATGGGCGTTGCAATCAGCAGGATAATACCGCATTGTATTATCGAACGGCCCCTGAAAGTTAGGATGCCGTTTATGATACCGTTTAATTGTACATAAGCCGGTATGCCTTTAAACGTGCGGTAATCGGTAACATCATGGCCATGCCGGTACAGGTATATTGCCCCGCCCAAAAACACAATCCCGACAGATAGCATTACCCCGGTGCGCAGTACCCATCCAATTACGGCCTGTATATCAGTGTCTTTTAATTTATTCATCATATTTTACCTAATATGCCATTATAAATCATTTGTACGGCCACCACGCTAACCACAATGGCAAATATTATTCTTATCCATTTTGATGAGCTGCTTTGAACCAGAATTTTTGAGCCGGTTACAGCGCCAAGTAAAACCCCGATTACAACCGGCATGGAAAGCCCCGGATCAATATAGCCACGCTGCAAATAAACTACCGCGCTTGCCGCCGCGGTAACGCCTATCATAAAATTACTGGTGGTAGTTGATACTTTAAACGGTATCCGCATAATGCCGTCCATTGCCACAACCTTTAACGCCCCCGATCCTATCCCCAGCAAACCAGAAATAACTCCGGCAAAAAGCATCGCGAAAAAGCCTCCGGCTACGTTGATTACATTATATTCAACCGGGCCCTCGGCGGAGGGATAGCTGCTGTTAAACTTCAATTTTTGGGCCAGGTAGCTCTTGTGTTTGGTAAGCTGTACTGTTTTTTTGTGTAATGACATTAACGCGGATGTAATGAGTATCAACCCAAATAATATGGCAATATACTGCGTCGGCGTATATATAGCCGCTATGGCGCCCGCCATGGCGCCGGCCGTAGTAGCTATTTCTAAAAACATGCCCAGCCTCATGTTGGTAATGCCTTCTTTTACGTAGGCCGCAGCCGAGCCGGATGAGGTTGCAATTACTGATATGAGCGATGCCCCGATAGCATAATGTATATTAACATGCAATGCCAGCGTAAGCAGCGGTATAATGATGAAACCACCGCCCAGTCCGGTTAACGAACCAAGTAAACCCGCAAAGTACGAGCCGATAAGTATTATAATAGTAAGCTCAATAACCGACATATCAACACAAAACGTTTAGGCGCTAAAAGTAATAATAACTTTTTTTAGTAGCCGGTTTTTATGTTTATCTATGGATTAAGTTGGATAACCGGTTGGTTTAAGTCACTCTTTATAACCTGTTTGACTATTACTTGTACCGGTTAAAATATTTTTTTATTTTAACACCATAATTCTAAACCTTATATGACTATCAAAAGCTACATCTTAACGCTTTTATCCTGCTTTGTAATTACTGCACTTAAAGCGCAAACCAAATTAAGTGAGAATATATTTTCGAAAAAATTAGCTAACGGCTTAACGGTGCTGGTGATTGAAGATAACAGCGTGCCGCTGGCCACCGTTTCAATGACATTTAAAAACGGCGCCTGCAATGAGGCATCAAATTACAGCGGCCTTACCTATATGTATCATAATATGTTATACAAGGCTAACGCCACCTATGGCCCCGCCGAGCGTGTGGCTTATATTACCAGTACATTGGGCATGGTAAGGAATTTGAGTGTTAACGAAGAAAATGCCGAATGCCATTTTACGATGCCCAGTTTTGGTATAAATGAGGGACTGAAATACATGAATGCAGCCATACGTTTTCCTGTTCTGGATGAAAAGGGGTTGAATGAGGCTAAAAACATATCTGATAAAGAGTTACAGGGTAAAGAAAGCAATCCCATGTTTATGCTTAATAAAAACATGTGGCAATATTTATGGGGTGATTTGTATAAAAGAAAAATGGCCATAGGCACGCATGAAAGTATACAGGCTGCTACCTTATCGTTGATGGATTCTATCCAAAAAAAATATTATTACCCGGACAATGCATTGCTTACTATTGCCGGCAACGTTTCTCATCTGCAAATGTTTAACCAGGCCGATGAGTTGTTTGGAACCTGGAAAGCATCCGGCTTTGACCCATTAAAGAAATGGCCGGTACCTCCGTTTAAACCCGTAGCCCAAACCCGGTATTTTACGGTAGAGGATGCCGGGGCAACAGTGCCCGTTATCTTATTGGCCTGGCAGGGGCCCGGTACGCGTACAGATATAGCATCTACTTACGCTGCCGATGTGTTTTCATACATCTTAACGCAAAATGCATCAAAATTAAATAAGGCCCTGGTACAGTCGGGCCTGGCCCTCGAGCTCAGCTTTAATTACCTGACTTTGAGCCGCGGCGGCCCCATAACGTTCCTGATTAAGCCAAACCCGTCAAAAATAAAGGAGTGCCTGGCCGAGGTGAAAAGACAAATTAGCCTGTTTGATGCTGACGATTACCTAACCACCGAACAAATTGCTACCGCGCAGCGCAAATTAGAGATTAACCAGATCCGGCGCGAAGAAGTAACATCTGATTTTGTTAATACCCTATCATTCTGGTGGTCATCAACCTCGCTTGATTATTTTTTCACTTATGCAGCTAACCTGCAAAAAGTAAAAAGAGCTAATTTGCAGGCCTATGTACGCAAATACATAAAAAATAAGCCCTATTGCGCCGGCTTGTTAATTACGCCCGATTTGAAAGCGCAACTAAAAACAGACGATTTTTTTAAAGCCGGTAAATAATCAACCATGAAATCACTATTAAACCTAATTATAGCGCTTCTGATCAGTATAACCACGCTTGCGCAACAAACAAATAACACTACTTCATTTGATGTGGGCGGGATAAAGGTAATATTTAAGCCTTCACAAAAAAAGATCATCAATGTGCGGGTATACTACCGTGGCGGCATTGCTAACTTCCCGGCTTCAAAAGCGGGTATAGAGTACTTTGCCCTGAACGCAAATGCCCAGTGCGGCAGCAAAAACTACAGCGCCAATGCCCAAAAAGACACGTGCGATAAATATGGAATATTTCTTAGCGGCGGATCCAGTTTTGATTATGGGTACGTTGAGCTTAACTGTATCACCAAATATTTTAATCAGGGCTGGGATGTATTTGCCGATGCTGTTACCGCGCCGGCATACCAGGTAAAAGAGGTTAACTTGTTAAGAAACCGGATTATTGCCAACAACCGGGCGCTTATCAGCAATCCTTTAGTCAGTGTTTCAAAACAGCTTGTTCTTAACGCGTTTAAAGGTACCCTGTATAGTTTTGACCCTTACGGTACCGATGAAACACTTAACGGGATTACTGATGCCGACTTGAAAAGTTATTATTATAATACCCTTTTTAACAGGGAACGCATGTTTATAGTGGTGGTAGGTAACGTTACCAAAGATGAGCTTAAAGAAAAGATCTTACTGTCGTTCGGCAATATCCCGTCAAAACAATATAACAAGCCCGACTATGACCAGCCTGATTTGAGTACCAATAAACTGATCGAAATACCGCGGGCAGTGCCTATAAACTATGTGTCGGCAATAGCTAATTCGCCGTTAAGCAAGAGTCCTGATTTTATTCCGTTCAGGCTTGGCGTGGCTGCATTGGGCGGCAACATGTATTATGATCTGGTCACCAAAAATCAATTGGTTAACAATGTAGGAGCGTTTTGTTTAATAACGCAGATGCCTTATGCAAATCTGTCATTCATAACCAACAAACCCAAGGAGGCCATATCACGCACGGTTGCTATTATCAAAGAGTTTCAAACAAAGGGTATTAATGATGAGTGGTTAACGCGGATAAAAAACGGCTTCGTTGTTTCAAACTTCATGAACCAGCAAAACGCTGCCGCTGTTACAGATAATTTAGGTTTGGCAGAAATTAACAGTGGCTGGCAATATGCTGATGACTTTCCGCAACTGATCTTTATGGCCACTCCCGCGCAGGTAAATGCTGCAATAAATAAATACATAACCGGTTTAAGCTGGTCTTATTTAGGCAACCCCGATGCTATTGCCGGGTACACCATACCACCGCTTTAATTATTTGATTTTGCCGCCGGCTTAGCATAATTTTAAGCACCTTTGTGCAAAAAAAGCACCCAATGGGTTATTCAAGTTTACAGGCCTGCATCGTTGACCTTGAAAAACACGGTCATTTAATACGTATAAAAGAAGAGGTTGACCCGTACCTGCAAATGGCGCAGATCCATCTGCGTGTGTTTGAAAAAGGCGGGCCGGCAATTTTATTTGAAAACGTAAAGGGCAGTAAGTTCCCGGCGGTGTCAAACCTGTTTGGCACGCTTGAGCGGTCGAAATTTATTTTCCGCGACTCGCTGGATAAAGTAAAAACACTGGTAGGCGTTAAGAACGATCCGTTGCAGGTTATCAAAAATCCGTTTAAATACGCCAATGTGGCGCTCACCGCTTTGTCTGCCCTGCCGATGAAGGTGGGCAGAAAGGATTTTGAAAAGTGTACTGTCAGTGATCTGCCCCAGATAGTAAACTGGCCTAAAGATGGCGGCCCGTTTATAACCATGCCGCAGGTATACACCGAGGATAGCGATAAGCCCGGCGTAATGAATGCCAACCTGGGCATGTACCGCATCCAGCTGGCCGGTAATGATTATATCTTAAATAAAGAAATCGGCCTGCACTACCAGCTGCACCGTGGTATAGGGGTGCACCAAACCAAAGCCAATGCAAAGGGTCAGCCGTTAAAGGTGAGCATATTTGTAGGCGGCCCGCCGTCGCACCCGGTTGCTGCGGTAATGCCATTGCCCGAAGGATTGTCAGAAATGACTTTTGCGGGCGCGCTGGGTAACCGCCGGTTCCGTTATTTTTACGATGAGGAGGGGTTTTGTATTTCTGCGGATGCTGATTTCATCATCACCGGGACGGTTGAACCGCACGAAAATAAATCAGAAGGCCCGTTTGGCGATCACCTGGGTTATTATAGCCTGGCGCACCCGTTCCCATTATTAAAAGTGCACAATGTATATCATCGTAAGGATGCGGTATGGTCTTTCACAGTAGTGGGTCGCCCGCCGCAGGAGGATACCAGCTTTGGCGCTTTGATCCATGAGATCACCGGCTCGGCCCTGCCGCAGGAAATCCCGGGCCTGCATGCCGTTAACGCGGTTGACGCTGCCGGTGTACACCCTCTGCTTTTTGCTGTCGGCAGCGAGCGTTATACGCCGTATATCAAAGAGCGCAAACCACAGGAGATTTTAACCATCGCCAATCATATCCTCGGTAAGAACCAGCTGAGCCTGGCTAAATACCTGTTTATTGCCGCGCAGGAAGATGATCCAAACCTGGATGTAAATGATATCAGCAGGTTTCTAACGCATATTTTACAGCGGATAGACTTAACCCGAGACCTGCATTTCCACACCAAAACCACCATTGATACCCTGGACTATAGCGGCAGCGGCCTAAACTCGGGCAGCAAGCTGGCTGTGACCGTAGCCGGCGATATTAAACGCGAATTATGGGCAAATGTGCCTGCCGGTTTCACCCTGCCAAAACCGTTTGTTAATTATAGTATGGTAATGCCGGGTGTATTGGCTGTTGAGGTGCCCAAAAATATCCGCAGCAGCGATATGCCGCTGATGCTGGAGTTTTTACAGGAACATTTTGCCGAAACCGATCTGTCAGGTATCCCGCTAATGGTTCTTTGTGACGATGCGGCGTTTACGGCAGCCAACATTAACAACTTTGTTTGGGTAACCTTTACCCGCAGCAACCCGTCGCATGATATTTATGGGATCAATGAATTTACCGAGCATAAACACTGGGGCTGCTACGGCCCGCTGATCATTGATGCCAGGATAAAGCCGCATCATGCGCCTGTGCTTGAAAAAGATCCTGAAGTGGAAAAGCTGGTGGATAGGATGGGGGAAGTTGGTGGTGTCTTGTATGGGGTTATTTGATTAATCATCTCATCAATATTGCGAAAAAAACTTTCTGATTTTTAATACCGCCCGGCTGATTTTATCTTTATTCAATGTTTTGCTTAACAGCCCGGCCATCAAGGGATGGGTCATTACTCCGGGTGCATAGGCCGCAGTTTGTATCATTTTATCAGATGTGATCACCGTGATAGACATACCATCTCCATCTAAAACTCTGGCGTCAATTTTGGGAGCTAAATCGGCCTTGGTTGCCTCCATTATGTGCCGTAGCAAATTACTGTAAGCAGTATCGGTTTTTAGATTAAGCGTGATCGAATCGCGGGTATAAGCCGTATGTTTTTCGAATATAATGCCTATCGTATCCCATATTAATTTTCTTTTTGAGTAATCAGAATCATATTTTGCTAAATAAGGGTGAACTCTATAATAATCAGGGTCGACTTTCACCTCAGACCATTTAAGGCTATCACTATATGCATAAACAACTTTAGCATAATTGCCTTTTTTATAAATGTCAACCATATATCTATGATCACCATATGCATCAGAGCCGGTCAAATGAATGACGATATCTCCTTTTTTAACAGGATTTTGAGCCAACAACACGGAAGAAATCAGAAATGAAGCCAATGTCAGCAAAATGTTTTTCATCGTCGGTTTTGGTTATAGGTATGCCCGAATCTCATAGGTTTTTCATGTCGTGGTAGATAAGGCGTAGGCTAATCTCCTGAATATATTTCATAAAAAGAAGCCTTGGCAGTTTTGACAACTTTTTAAAGTTGTCAAAACTATGTCCGCCTAACATCATGGTAATCAATTTAATCCCATAAATCATGGCCCGGGTGGCTTTTTAGACCGGATGCTAATTTGGTTTTTTGTTAGCCGGGGTGGGAGCAAAACGCATCTCCGGCATTGTTGAAAACTTTTAGTGGGAAAAAGTGTTTAAAAGTGGTAAAAGTGATTTACTTTTACATTACAATAATTGCCGAAGTGTAACTATGTCTAATTTTTTAGGTGAGTTTGATTGTAAACTGGATGCCAAAGGACGCATGATGATCCCCGTTGGCCTCAAAAAACAGCTTCCAGAAGCTGTGAATGAGGGCCTTGTGATCAATCGTGGCTTTGAAAAGCATTTGGTGATCTATACCCGGAAAGAGTGGAATAAGATAGTTGAGGACCTGAGCAAACTTAACCAATACGAAAAAAAGACCCGCGAATTTATAAGATATTTTACCCGCGGCGCGTCAGAATTGGCGCTGGACAGTGCCGGCAGGGTGCTTTTGCCGAAGTCGTTGCTGGAGTATGCGGGTATTGATGCCGATGTAGTGCTGTCATGCCAGTTCAATAAAATAGAGGTTTGGGCCGAAGAAGCGTACAATGCGCAGCTGGATGACGAGCCTGAAAACTTTGCAAACCTGGCCGAAGAGGTAATGGGTAACGCAGGAAGGAGGAATGATGAGTAATTATCATAACCCCGTAATGCTGCAGGAATGTATTGAGGGCCTGAATATTAAGGCAGACGGCACTTATGTCGATGTAACCTTTGGCGGCGGTGGGCATTCAAAAGAGATCTTAAAACATTTGGGTAAAAACGGCAGGCTGCTGGCATTTGACCAGGATGCTGACGCCCAGCAAAATATAATTGAAGATGAACGCTTTGTGTTTGTCGATCAAAATTTCAGGTACCTGAAAAACTTTTGCCGCCTGCATGGCGCTATCCCGGTTGACGGGATACTGGCTGACCTGGGGGTTTCATCCTACCAGTTTGACCAGGCCGAGCGTGGTTTTTCCATCCGCTTTGATGCCGAGCTGGATATGCGGATGAACCAGTCGGCCGAGCTGAGCGCCAAAGAAGTGATTAACACCTATACTGAAGCCGAGCTGCACCGCATCTTCGGGATTTATGGTGAGATACAAAATGCCAAATCACTGGCAAATACCATCGTAACCGCCCGTTTAAATGCACCGATAGTTACTGTGGCCGATCTTAAAAATGTGATCTCGGCACGCATCCCCAAAGGGAAAGAAAATAAATACCTGGCGCAGGTTTTCCAGGCGCTGCGTATTGAAGTAAACCAGGAGCTGGAAGCCTTGAAAGACTTTTTGATCCAAACGGCTGATGTATTGGCAGTAGGCGGCCGGTTGGTGGTGATGTCTTACCACTCGTTGGAAGACAGGCTGGTAAAGAATTTTATCGCCAAAGGAAAATTTAGCGGCGAGGTGGAGAAGGATTTTTTTGGTAACGACCAAAAGCCCTTTGATGCGATAAGCCGCGGCGCTATAACCGCGTCGGCAGAAGAAATATTTAGTAACAACAGGGCACGCAGTGCAAAATTAAGAATAGCAGTAAAAAAGTAAAAATGACGAATCGTTTACGCACAGAAATTCCGGAAGAGCCGATTGAAAGCGAATTGATCGTTGAGGAAAAACCTGTAAAGGAAATTCCGGAGAATCTTTTTACTAAATTTTTGGCTAACGGGTTTGTCACTACGGATGATGCTACCCGCGCATTACCCTTTATATTGTTCCTGGCTATGTTGGGGATGATCTATATCGGTAACCGCCATTTGGCTGAAAAGAATATCCGTGATATTGATAAACTAACCAAAGAAGTTCATGAGCTGAACTGGGAATATAAAGTAACCAAAGCTGATCTGGCCTATAAAAGCACTTTATCTGAAGTGTCAAAACGGGTGGACACTTTGGGCATTAAAGAATCAATCCAGCCTGCGCAAAAGATCACCGTTAAGGAGGACGCCACGCAATGAGTATCAGAACCAATATACTGCTTCGTGTTTACCTGGCCTTTGGCCTGATATTGTTGTTTGCCCTGGCAGTAGTGATACAGATGTACCGCCTGCAGTTTGTACAGGGTAATAAATGGAAGTCGATGGCATCCAAGCTATCCACCCGGTATGAAAACGTAGAGGCTACGCGCGGTAATATCCTGTCTGTCGACGGCGCTTTGCTGGCAACCTCGGTGCCAGAGTACGAGCTGCACATGGACATGTTTGCCGGCGGTATTTTTGATGATAAGGCATTTTATGGCAAGGTTGATTCGTTAGCTTTAAGATTAGCGCAGTTGTATCCTGAGAAATCAGAAAGAGATTTTTCAAGAATGCTGCGTAACGCCCGTAAAGACAGTTCGCGCTACCAGCTGATCAGGCGTAAGGTTACTTTTCAGGAGTTAAAGCAGATCCGCAAGTTCCCGATATTTAATATGGGTAAATACAAGGGCGGGTTAATTGTTTTACAGCAAAACAGGCGCATCCTTCCTTTCCGCTCTTTAGCGCAGCGTACCATAGGTTATAAAAACGAAAACGTAAAAAACGCCGTGGGCCTGGAAGGCGCTTATGCAAGCTACATCAATGGCGAAAATGGTAAGCGCTTAATGCAGCGCATTGCGGGCGGGGTGTATGTGCCGGTTAATGACGACGAAGATGAAGTTACCGCAAAAGATGGTGCCGACATTATGTCAACCATTAACATAAACTTTCAGGATGTAGCGCAAAAAGCTTTAAAGAAACAGCTGGATAGCACACAAGCCGATTTTGGGACAGTTGTGCTGATGGAGGTTGCTACCGGCGAGATCCGTGCCATTGCCAACTTTACCCGCACCAAAGAAGGCGACTACGAGGAAAAATTCAATTACGCCATAGGTGCCGAAGCCGAACCGGGTTCGACATTTAAACTGGCAACTTATATGACTTTGCTTGATCAACATAAAATAGATACCAGCACCAGGGTTGATATTGAACATGGTGTATATAATATGGTCAATCCACGCAATGGCAAGGTGTTTTTACATATTAAAGACGCAGAAGACGGTGGCGGCGTAATCAGTGCCAAACGTGCTTTTGAAGAATCATCAAACGTAGCCGCGGTTAAGTTTGTTTACTCGCATTATAAAGATAATCCGCGCGAGTTTACTGATGCATTATACCGCTATCATTTAAACGAGAAAAACGGATTGCAAATACCGGGCGAAGGCCTGCCGCTGATCAAAAACCCGTCGTCAAAAAGCTGGAATAAACTACAAAGTGTGGCCCAGATGGCTTATGGCTATGAATCAAAATTGTCACCCTTACAAATGCTTACCTTCTATAACTCGGTAGCTAATAACGGTAAAATGATAGCGCCGATTTTTGTGCGCGAAATCCGCAGCATGGGTAACACGGTCGAGCGTTTCCAGGCGAGGGTAATCAATCCTAAAGTATGCTCGGACGAAACCTTGGCTAAAGTAAAAGGTTTGCTGGAAGGCGTGGTGCTTGAAGGTACGGGCAAACTGATCATCAAAAATAAATTATACAGCGTAGCGGGTAAAACGGGTACTGCACAGATAGCTAACGGCGCATTGGGCTATGGTGCCAAGGATTCGCACCAGGCATCTTTTTGTGGTTATTTCCCGGCCGATCATCCTAAATATTCGATGATCGTGGTGATCAGTAATCCCAGAGTAGGGTCGCATCTAGCCGCCTGGGTGGCTGGTCCGGTCTTCCGTAAAATAGCCGACCGCGTTTATGCCAGTGATCTGGATATTAACCACAGCGCCCCGGCTCATTTTGTAGGGAACACTACCATGCCAAAAGTTAAGCAGGGTAACCTGGCCGCTATTAAAAAAGTATATGATAAGCTGGGCGTTAAGCCCTTATATGCATCGGCTAACACCGGTTTGGATACCAGCAGCGGCATCCCATATGAAGAAACCAAATACAAAGCGGGCACTGTGCCAACTGTAACCGGTATGAGCCTGAGCGATGCCTTATATGTATTAGGGAACGCAGGGTATAAAGTAGGTGTTAAAGGCAGCGGCGTGGTAACTACCCAGTCGGTAAGCGGCGGAAGCCTGGCATCGAAAGGATCAAAAATATTTATAGAACTGCAATGAGATACCTGAGCGACATATTAACCGGGTTACCCTTCACCGAGCTGCAGGGTGCAGCTGATGTGGAGATCAGCGCGGTGGTGTTTGATTCGCGCAAGGTTGTGCCGGGTTCGTTGTTCGTCGCGGTAAAAGGCACACAGGTTGATGGTCATGATTATATTGAGATGGCGCTAAAAGATGGCGCCGTAGCTGTAATATGCGAAGAACTGCCGGGCCATACGGCTACCGGGGCCGATTTTATAATGGTTGCCGACTCCGCAGTTGCATTAGGTATCGTTTCGGCAAATTTTTATGATAACCCGTCAAAGAAATTAAAACTGGTAGGGGTAACCGGTACTAATGGTAAAACCACCATTGCCACGTTGTTGTATCAATTGTTCAGGGACCTGGGTTATAAATGCGGCCTGTTGTCGACGGTAGAGAATCAGATCAACGGTAAAATTATCCCGTCAACCCATACCACGCCTGATCAGGTTGAACTGAATCGTTTGCTGGATGAAATGGTAACCCTGGGTTGCGATTATTGCTTTATGGAAGTGAGCTCGCACGCTGTGGCGCAGCACCGTATTGAGGGGCTGAATTTTGCAGGCGGGATCTTCTCAAACCTTACCCATGACCATTTAGATTATCATAAAACTTTTGACAACTACCTGAAGGCTAAAAAGGCATTCTTTGACGGCTTGTCAAAAAATGCTTTTGCTTTAACCAATATCGATGATAAAAACGGCAACGTAATGTTGCAGAATACGAAGGCCCATAAAAAAACCTACGGCCTTAAAAGCATGGCCGACTATAAAGGTAAGATACTGGAGAATCAGTTTGGCGGTTTATTGCTGCTGATTGATAACGAGGAAGTTTGGTTTAAGATGGTGGGTGCGTTTAACGCTTATAATTTGCTGGCCGTTTATGCTGCCGCGATGTTGTTAGACCAGGATAGAGCCAAGGTTTTAACCAGCCTGAGCAAACTATCCGGTGCCGAGGGCCGGTTTGATTACGTCGTATCGCCAACCAAAGTTATCGGCATTGTTGATTATGCCCATACGCCAGATGCCGTGCAGAATGTATTAAGCACCATCCATAACATCCGTAAAGGCACTGAAAAGGTAATAACCGTAATAGGCTGCGGCGGCGACCGGGATAAAACCAAACGCCCTGTAATGGCCAAAGTAGCCTGCGAGTGGAGCGACAAAGTGATCCTGACGTCAGATAATCCAAGGTCTGAAGATCCCGCACAGATTATTAAAGACATGGAGGCCGGGGTAACGCCGGCGGCGCAACGTACAACCGTTAGTATTGTTGACAGGCACGAGGCAATTAAAACCGCATGTATGCTGGCACAACCGGGAGATATTATCTTACTGGCAGGCAAAGGGCACGAAAAATACCAGGAAATAAAAGGTGTGAAAAATCACTTTGATGATAAGGAAGAGTTACTGAACCAATTTAAATTAATGGGATAATGCTATACTATTTATTCACTTATCTGTACAAAAATTATAGCATCCCGGGGGCGGGCGTGTTTCAGTACATCACCTTCAGAATGGCGATGGCGGTGATCACCTCATTAATTGTGACAACCGTTTACGGCCGTCGCCTGATAGATTACTTGCGCTACAAACAGGTAGGTGAAACGGTGCGTAACCTGGGTTTAGAGGGGCAAATGCAAAAGGCAGGTACGCCAACCATGGGCGGTATCATTATCATCCTGGGTATTTTGATACCAACACTTTTATTTGCCAAGCTGGATAATATCTACATCATCATGATGATAATAACCACCGTTTGGCTGGGTGCTATTGGTTTTTTAGATGATTATATCAAAGTATTTAAAAAAAATAAAGAGGGCCTGGCGGGCAAATTTAAAATAGTAGGGCAGGTGGGCCTGGCATTGATTATCGGGTTTATTATGTATAATAATAAAAACATAGTGATACAGCAGGAAGTGAAGCTGCCGGTTAAATATGATACCAAAATAGACTTTCACATGAAAGGGAACAAACCTGTTTTAACGCAGGATGTAATGTCTCATAAAACAACCATGCCGTTTTACAAAAACAATGAGTTTGATTACAGTAAAGTGCTTAAGTTTTTAGGCCCGGGTTATGAAAACTATACTTTGCTGGTATTTATGTTATTTGTAATTGTAATCATTACCGCCGTATCAAACGGAGCAAATATTACAGACGGCATTGACGGCCTGGCTACGGGTACGTCGGCAATTATCGGTATTACACTGGCTATCCTGGCTTATGTATCGGGTAACTATATCATATCCGACTATCTGAATATTATGTACATCCCCAACTCGGGCGAGCTGGTAATTTTTGCCGGTGCGTTTGTGGGGGCCTGTGTAGGCTTTTTATGGTACAACTCCTATCCCGCGCAGGTATTTATGGGCGACACCGGCAGTTTGGCCATCGGCGGCATTATAGCCGTATTTGCCATCCTGATCCGTAAAGAGTTGATGATTCCGTTGTTATGCGGCATATTCCTGCTGGAGAGCCTTTCGGTAATTCTGCAGGTAGGCTGGTTTAAGTTTACCAAAAGGAAATATGGCGAGGGCCGCCGGGTATTTTTAATGGCGCCGCTGCATCACCATTATCAAAAAAAGGGTTTTCACGAAGCAAAAATAGTGACCCGCTTCTGGATCATCGGTATAATGCTGGCCATATTAACGATAGTAACATTGAAATTGAGATAAGCACTAGGAGGAACAAAGTATAAATTAAAATGACTGACAAAAGCAACACATCACTTCAAAAGCAGCCCCTTCAGGGGGCGGGGGGGGCAAGGCTTGCCATTCTTGGCGCCGGCGAAAGCGGGGTGGGTGCGGCATACCTTGCCCAACAGCAGGGGTATGATGTTTTTGTGTCAGACTTTGGCGCCATTGCGACTCATTATAAAGATCAGTTGCAGGGCTGGAAAATCCGTTTTGAGGAAAATCAACATACCGAAGCCGAGATACTGGCAGCGGTTGAAGTGATCAAAAGCCCGGGTATTGCGCATAAGGCGCCTATCATCAAAAAAATAAAAGAAAAAGGTATCCCGGTGATATCTGAAATTGAATTTGCCGGCAGATATACCGACGCTAAAATTATAGGTATTACCGGTTCGAACGGTAAAACCACCACTACCAGCCTGACGCATTTTATACTTAAAAATGCAGGATTAAATGTAGGGCTGGCAGGTAATATAGGCCGCAGCTTTGCTTACCAGGTAGCGACGGAAAAATATGATTGCTATGTACTTGAACTAAGCAGCTTTATGCTTGACGATATGTACCGGTTTAAAACGGATATAGCGGTATTGTTAAACATCACGCCCGATCATTTAGACCGGTATGAATATAAAATGGAGAATTACGCGGCATCAAAATTCCGTGTAACGCAAAATCAGACAGCCAATGATGTTTTTATTTATTGCGCTGATGATCCGGAAACTATAAAGGGCATGGAGAACCGTACGATTAACGCAAGGCAATTTCCATTTACAATAGAAAAAAAAAATTTAACGGGAGCATATCTCGAGAACGACAATATTGTCATCAACACACCACAAGAACATTTTGAAATGTCAATTACCGAACTGGCCCTGCAAGGCAAGCACAACATCTACAATTCTATGGCATCCGGCATAGTAGCAAAAGTGCTCGAATTACGTAACGATACCCTGAGGGAGAGCCTTGCTACGTTCAAAAATATTGAACACCGGCTGGAGTCTGTTGGTAAAATATCAGGCATTAGTTTCATTAATGATTCAAAGGCTACCAACGTTAATTCAACCTGGTACGCGCTGGAAAGCATGACCAGCGATGTCGTACTGATCCTTGGTGGTGTGGATAAAGGAAATGACTATACAATGTTGAAAGATCTGGTTAAACAAAAGGTGAAGGCCATAGTTTGCCTGGGTAAGGACAACCAGCGTATTCATGACGCTTTTGAGGATGATGTGGATATTATCATCAACACATCGTCAGCAGCCGAGGCCGCACAAACGGCTTACCACCTGGCAACAAAAGGCGATACCGTTTTATTATCACCGGCCTGTGCAAGTTTTGATTTGTTTAAGAATTATGAAGACAGGGGTAATCAGTTTAAGGCAGCAGTAAAAGAGTTGTAAAATGTGCAGATATGCAAATGTGTGGATGTGCAGATGATCGAAGATTATGATTATAAGATGTATATATAATTGATGATTGATAAGCCGAATTTAATTGTTGATTTGACTTTTAGTTTTTCATTAAAGGTTATACAGTTCACAGAAGAACTGGAGTCAAAAAGAAAATTCAATGTTGCCAATCAATTATTTAGATGTGGTACATCAATAGGTGCAAATGTCCGTGAGGCGCAAGGAGCAGATAGTAAAGTTGATTTTAGACATAAATGTAAAATAGCTTATAAAGAAGCAGAAGAAACGAAGTATTGGTTGTCATTATGTAAACATGCGGAGAGTTATCCCTATGAAGAAGAAATGTACAATGACATACAATCAATAATTAAAATATTGGGTAAGATAATATCATCAACACATTAAAAATTATTTGCACATCTGCACATCAGCATATCTGCACATAACTAAGAAGGAAGCAAATAAATGAACCAGATATTACACAATATCAAAGGAGACCGCTGGATATGGCTTATTGTCATATTGCTGTCGTTAATATCGTTGTTGTCGGTATACAGCGCTATTGGCACCCTGGCTTATAAACGTGGCGTGGGTGTTGAGTCTATTTTGATGAAACATTTAGCCATGATCATAGGTGGCATTGTGCTGATGTATATCTCGCATAAACTGGACTATCGGTATTACTCGGGGATCTCCAAACTGTTGATGTACATCACCATCCCGTTGTTATTGTATACGCTGGTATTTGGCAGCCATGTAAATGACGCCAGCCGCTGGATAGCCATACCGGGTACCGGCCTGAGCTTCCAAACATCCGATTTGGCTAAACTGGCATTAATAACTTTCCTGGCACGTTCATTATCGCGTAAGCAGGAAAATATCAAGGATGTTAAGCAATCATTCATCCCGATAATGGGCGCAGTTTGTACGGTGTTTATCCTGATTGCTTTGGCAAACCTGTCAACGGCGCTAATGCTTTTTGGTGTTAGTGTTTTGCTGTTGATCATCGGTCGTATCAGTATCAAGCAAATAGCAATTACCTGTTTGGCCGGCGCGATATTGCTTACCGGGGTTATATTCTTAGGTCCCAGAAGACATACTTATACCTCGCGGATCCATACGTTTTTACACCCTGAGGCGGCAAACCCCGATAAATCTTTCCAGGCAGATCATGCTAAAATAGCTATAGCCACCGGCGGCATATTTGGCAAGGGCCCGGGCAAAAGCAACGAGGTGAATTATTTGCCGGAGGCTTACTCTGATGAGATCTACGCCATCATAGTTGAAGAATATGGCATGATAGGCGGTATTGTTTTGATAGGTATTTACCTGTTCTTATTATATCGCTGCATAAAAATTGTGACTAAAGCGCCAAAGGCGTTTGGCGCTTTATTGGCCGCAGGCTTAAGCTTTAGCTTAACCATACAGGCATTTGCCAATATGGCGGTTGCGGTTGGTTTGGGCCCGGTAACGGGTGTGCCGCTGCCGTTTGTAAGTATGGGTGGTACGTCCATGTTATTTACAAGCGTAGCATTTGGTATTATATTATCAGTAAGCAGGGACATTGAAAATCCTAAAAAAGTGGTGGTAGGCGAAATAAGAGAAGCAGGGAATTTAGAAATGGCTTAAACCCACTAACCCTAAAGGGTGAACGGCGTATAATGAAGAATAAATTAGTGTAATCAAAATATAAAATCGGTGAAATCACAGGCAAAAAGAATCATCATTAGCGGCGGCGGTACTGGAGGGCACATCTTCCCGGCTATCGCTATAGCCAATGCTTTGAAAAAGCTTGATCCTGCAACCGAGATTTTATTTGTGGGTGCCAATGGTCGTATGGAAATGGATAAAGTGCCGGCGGCCGGTTATAAAATTATTGGCTTAAATATCCAGGGCATCCAGCGCAAATCACTCTGGAAAAATATATTATTCCCGGTTAAGCTGTTTAACAGCGTGAACAAGTCATTAAAAATTATCAAAGATTTTAAACCGGATGCCGTTGTAGGCGTGGGGGGATATGCTTCCGGTCCGCTGTTGTATGCGGCGTCATTAAAGGGTATCCCATACCTGATACAGGAGCAAAACTCCTATGCCGGGATAACCAATAAATGGCTGGGAAAAAAAGCCGAAAAGGTCTGCGTCGCCTTTGATGGGATGGAGCAATTTTTCCCGGCCGAAAAGATCATTAAAACCGGTAATCCAATCCGTAGCGAATCTGTTGATATCGCCGGCAAAAAGTTACAGGCTTTAGAACTGTATAAATTATCTGCCGGGAAAAAAACCATTATGGTTACCGGCGGCAGCCTGGGCGCCCGCACGCTAAATAACAGTGTGCTGGCTCATCTTGATAAAATAATAGCTGCCGATGTGCAACTGATCTGGCAAACAGGCAAGGTTTATTATAAAAGCATTATAGCGCAACTGGGCGAAAATTATCATCCCAACGTGCGTATAATGGAATTTGTAAACCGAATGGACTTAGCCTATGCCGCCGCCGATGTGATCATATCCAGGGCCGGCGCTGGCACCATTGCCGAGTTATGTGTGATCAAAAAGCCGGTTATCCTGGTGCCCTCGCCAAACGTGGCCGAGGATCATCAAACTAAAAATGCATTGGCGCTGGTGCATGACCAGGCAGCCATTTTTGTTGCCGACCGTGATGCCGAAGAAAAATTAATAGATAAAGCCCTGGCACTTTTAGATGATAAAGACTTACAAAAGAAATTAAGTGATAATATCAGCAAAATGGCCCTGCCGGGTGCTGATCAAGTTATCGCCAAAGAGGTTATACAAATAACAATTAACAACAATTAAATCTTAGCTCTGCCTCCCTATGAAGGAGGTGGGGCTTTTTAAAGAAGATGGAACTAAGCAACGTACAAAGGGTTTACTTAATAGGCATAGGCGGCATAGGCATGAGCGGCCTTGCGCGCTATTTTGCTCATTTGGGCTGTATTGTTTGCGGCTACGATAAAACCCCAACCGACCTTACCGACGAACTGCGCAACGAAGGTTTACAGATTGTTTTTGAAGATAATGGTGAACTTGTGCCTAAAAGTTTCCGCGATCTGGATGACAGCACTTTAATTATTTATACACCTGCTATCCCTAAAGATTCGGAGATACTTAATTTCTTTCAGCGCAAAGGATTTGTAATGTGGAAACGCTCGCAGGTGCTGGGTCTGATCAGCAAAGGTAAATTCACTATTGGCGTTGCCGGCACACACGGCAAAACCACTACCTCCTGTATGGTAGCCCATATCCTGAAAGATTCGGGTAAAGATTGCTCGGCATTTTTAGGTGGTATTGCCTCCAACTATCAAACCAATGTGTTATTTGGCCATAGTGATATTGTAGTGGTTGAGGCCGATGAGTATGACCGCTCATTCCTTACCCTTCATCCGGATATCGCCATCATTACCTCTATGGATGCCGATCACCTGGATATCTATGGTGATCACGAGCAGTTAACGCAGTCATTTAAATTATACGCATCTCAAATAAAACCTGGTGGTACGTTAATTCATCGCAAGGGTTTACCGCTGGATAACGGGTTTACCTATAGCATCACCGAGCCGGCAGACGCCATTGCAGAAAATATCCGCGTTGAAAACGGCGATTTCTATTTTGATTTTAAAAGCGGCGGTTTAACCATCAGCAATATCAAACTGGGTATTGCCGGTTTACATAATATAGAAAATTCAGTAGCCGCAATTAAAGTGGCGTTACTTTTAAATATTTCTGGCGGAGCAATAAAAAGCGCTTTAGGCTCATTTAAGGGCGTTAAACGCAGGTTTGAGTATATCGTAAAAACGCCGGATCATATTTATATTGATGACTATGCCCATCATCCCGAAGAATTAAGGGCAGCCATTACGTCGCTTAAGAAGTTATATCCAAATAAAAAACTCACAACAATTTTTCAACCTCATTTATTTACCCGTACCCGCGATTTTGCGGACGGCTTTGCCGAGGTGCTGGATATGAGCGACGAACTGATCCTGCTGGATATTTACCCGGCGCGCGAGCTGCCTATTGAAGGCGTTACCTCGGCGATGATACTGGAGCGCATGCATCTGGCCAACAGGCAAATTTTGGACAGGCAGGAAACGATAAATAAAGTAAGATCAGAAAAGCCGGAACTGCTTTTAACAGTAGGTGCGGGTGATATCGATCAATTGGTGCAACCTTTAAAAAGTGCTTTAGAAAATGTTTAAAAAACCAATATGGCGCATTATACTGTTAAGCTTTACCTGGCTCATAAGCTTGGGTGGCCTGGTGGTGCTGATGAGTTTTATTGAAATTAAAAAGGCCGAAGTGGTTTGCAAAGATGTTAAAATATACATCCCCGGCAGCCAATATTTTATTGATAAAAAAGAAGTTGAAAATATTTTGCAACTAAGCAGCTTTGCGCTGATAGGCCGTAAAATAGATCAAATTAACCTGCATAACCTGGAGAACAGGCTAAAGGCCAATCCTTTTATTGAGTATGCAAAAGTGTATGCCGATATGGACGGCATTATCATGATTGAGATAGCGCAGCGCGAGCCTATACTACGGGTGATGAACCAGTTTGACCAGGATTATTATATCGATAAAAACGGTTTAAAAATACCGGTGTCATCAAATTTTACCGCGCGGGTACTGGCGGCCAATGGTTTTATTGATGAGCCCTTTGGCGATAGGGTAGACACCTTACACTCACTGTTAGCGAAAGACCTTTTTAAAACCGTGTCCTATATTCGGAAAGACTCGCTTTGGGATGCGCAGATAGCACAGATCTACGTAAACGAAGGTCATGAAATTGAATTGATACCCAGGGTTGGTAATCAGCGCATACTGCTGGGCAGTGCAGATTCGTTGGAGCTGAAGTTTCACAACCTGAAGGCGTTTTATAAACAGGCATTGCCACAGGTTGGCTGGGATGCCTATAAAGTGATCAATATTAAATATGCCAATCAAATAATCGGGGTAAAATACACGAAGGCTGATTCTTTAAGAATGAAGCAAATGAAAATTACGGCCGACTCAGTAAAAACAGTAAAACAAGACACATCTCTAATAAAACAGTAAATATGGATAAGAGTTCAACACAAGAAAAAAGTTCGCCTATTGTAGTGGGATTGGATATTGGTACCACCAAAATTTGCGCAATTGTTGGCCGCCGCAGCAAAAACGGTAAGATCGAAGTCCTGGGCATTGGCAAGGCCGAATCTGCGGGTGTTACCCGTGGGGTAGTTTCAAATATCGACAAAACCGTACAGGGCATTACCGCTGCAGTTGAAATTGCGGGCACGCAGTCAAATGTAGAAATAAGGGTCGTAAACGTGGGTATTGCCGGTCAGCATATTAAAAGCCTGCAGCATCGCGGTTTAATAACCCGTCGTGACCTGCAATCAGAAATAAGCCGCAAGGATATTGACAAGCTGATTGAAGATATGTATAACCTGGTTATGCCCCCGGGCGAGGAGATCATCCATGTATTGCCGCAAGAATTTACTGTTGACAGCGAACCGGGTATTAAAGACCCCATCGGCATGGCGGGTGTGCGCCTTGAAGCCAATTTCCATATTATATCCGGACAGGTAACTGCCATAAAAAATATTGTAAAATGTGTTAACAAAGCCCATTTAGAGAGCCAGGAACTGATCCTGGAGCCATTGGCATCGTCTGAGTCGGTATTGAGCGACGAGGAAAAAGAAGCCGGTGTGGTGTTGGTTGATATTGGTGGTGGTACCACTGACGTGGCTATCTTCCATGAAGGCATTATCCGTCATACTGCAGTTATTCCTTTTGGCGGTAACAGCGTTACCGAGGATATCCGCGAAGGCTGCTCGGTAATGCGTAACATAGCCGAGCAACTGAAGGTGCGTTTCGGATCAGCTTTAGCTGAAGAAAATAAAGAAAATGAGATTGTGTGCGTACCGGGTTTACGCGGTCGCGAGCCCAAAGAAATATCCGTAAAAAACCTGGCCTTTGTTATCCAGGCCCGTATGGAAGAGATCGTAGAGCATGTGTATTATGAGATCAAATCCTCCGGTTACGAGAAAAAACTGATTGCCGGTATTGTGATAACCGGTGGTGGGGCGCAGTTAAAGCACCTGCCGCAAATGGTTGAGTTTGTTACCGGCCTTGACTGCCGTGTAGGTTACCCTAACGAGCATTTGGCCAAGAACGAAGTATTACCTAAAAATGTTTATGAAGAGCTGCAAAGCCCAACGTTTGCAACCGGCATCGGCCTGCTGATAAAAGGCATCCAGAAAATGGAGTATACCGGCGAAGTACAGCAGCCGGCCGAGGTTAAAATTGACAAGGGAACCAAATATACCGAGGATAAAAAGTTTGGCTTATTTGGTAAGATACTGGAGAGCGGAAAGAAATTTATTAAAGACGATATTAAAGACGAGGACTTTTTGAAATAGGACTCCCGCGGCTTTCTGAAGGGAAGAATCAGAGGGGTTATCAACAATTTGCAATTTTTCCACATTATAGACATTTGTGGAAAAAGGTTGTTGAAAAAGTGCTAATATTACAATGGTGGAATCTAGAATTCGTCAAGTTACACATAGCTGAAAATAAGGATTATGCAATTTGAGATGTTAAAAGAAAAGTCGTCAATCATCAAGGTAATTGGTGTTGGTGGCGGTGGTGGTAATGCAGTAAACCACATGTACAAGCAGGGTATTACAGGTGTAGACTTTATAATTTGTAACACTGACGCGCAGGCGTTAGAGTTAAGCCCTATACCTAACAAGGTACAACTGGGTGCAAGCTTAACAGAAGGTATGGGCGCAGGCTCAATACCCGAGGTTGGAAAAAATTCGGCTATTGAAAATATTGATGATATTAAACAGATGCTGGGCTCAAATACCAAAATGTTATTTATAACGGCTGGTATGGGTGGCGGCACGGGTACAGGCGCAAGTCCTATCATTGCCAAGGCGGCCCGCGAACTGGATATATTAACCGTTGGGATCATTACCACTCCATTTTCTTTTGAAGGCAAGCGCCGTAAGATGCAGGCCGAAGAAGGTATGGAAGAGTTAAAAAAATATGTTGATTCCTTCCTGGTCATATCAAATGACCGGCTGCGCCAGATCTTTGGTAACTTAACCTTAGGATCGGCATTTGCACAGGCTGATGATATTTTAACCACCGCAGCCAAAGGTATTGCCGAGATCATTACTTTACCGGGCTATATAAACGTCGACTTTAAAGATGTGCGCACGGTGATGAAAGACAGCGGCGTATCTATCATGGGCAGCTCGGCGGCCGAGGGCGAAAACCGCGCTTTACGTGCGGTTGAAGGCGCTTTATCATCACCGTTGTTAAAAGATAATGAAATTGAAGGCGCACGTTATATCCTGTTAAACATCAGCTCGGGCGAGAAAGAAGTAACCATGGATGAGGTGAGTATTATTACTGACTATATCCAGGAAGAAGCCGGCCTTGCCGCCGACCTGATCTGGGGTAACTGTAAAGATGAAAGCCTGGGGGATAAGATCTCGGTGACCATTATTGCTACCGGTTTCCAAACAAAGGATGAGCGCGAAAAAGAATACAGCAGCAAAAAAATTGTCTCTATGCTGGTGCCTGACGCCCCTTTGGTTAGGCCGGTAAATGAGTTTATCAATCATGTAACAGAAGGCACAACTGCCGAGCCTTACATGAAAGGTCAAAAAGAAGAGCAAAAACCACAGCCTGTTTTTGGCGACCTGTTTGCGGCGTCACGCCCCGAAGAGCAGTCTGAACCGGCCGTAATAAGATATAATTTTCAGGAAGTTGAGGATCAGCCGATTGCTGAGAACGAAAAAGAATTACCTGAATTTACTTTCAAACTGGCTGAGCCTGAAACAGAGACCATCATCAATTTCGAAGCTGAGGTTGAAGAGGAAGTAGTTGAGCCGGCCCCGGCCCCAACTTCGGTTGTGGGTGCTGATGAGCATAAAACTGATGAATCTATCGAAGAGCAGTTGCGCAAATCAAGAGAGCGTATTATGCGCCTAAAAGATTTGAGTATGAAATTGCGCAGCGGTAACATTCAGGAGCTGGAAAACGTACCAGCGTATAAACGTAAGGAAGTGGCGCTGCAGGAAACCCCTGCATCCAATGAGAGCCAGGTGTCGCGCTTCTCTTTATTGCCCGATAGTGAAGGTAAAATAGAGATTAGGGATAGTAACTCTTTCCTGCACGATAACGTAGACTAGCGTTAAATGGTTAAGGATCATTGTTCCTGTTAATATTGGAGATGTCCTTGCGGATGTCTCCTTTTTTATTTAGCGGAAGCTTAACAAACCTTTAACCGTGAACAAATGGCATAAAACCTTATATTTGCAAGTTGAAAACGATTAATAAAAAGACTTTTGGATTTATTTGATAAAATAACAAGTAGTATGGGTGGTCCGCTCGGACAACACCAGAAATGGTCGCACGGCTATTTTTCATACCCAAAACTTGAAGGCGAGATAGGCTCTCACATGCAATTTAACGGAAAAGAGCACTTAGTGTGGAGCCTGAATAATTATTTAGGATTGGCTAATCACCCCGAGGTTAGGGCAGCTGATGCAAAAGCTGCAGCGGACTACGGCATGGCTTACCCAATGGGCGCCCGCATGATGTCCGGCCACTCAACCCATCATGAAGAGTTGGAAATTGGCCTGGCCGAGTTTGTAGGCAAAGAAGATGCTTTCCTGTTAAACTATGGTTACCAGGGCATGGTATCTATTATTGACGCGCTGGTTAACCGTAATGATGTTATCGTTTATGATGCCGAGTCGCATGCCTGTATAATTGACGGTTTGCGTATGCATATGGGTAAACGGTTTGTTTATCAGCATAACGATATGGAAAGCTGCGAGAAGCAATTGGAGCGGGCAACTAAATTGGTTGAGCAAAGCGGTGGCGGTATATTATTAATTACCGAAGGTGTTTTTGGCATGTCGGGCGCACAGGGCAAACTTAAAGAGATCCTGGCGTTTAAAGATAAATTTGATTTCAGGATCCTGGTTGATGATGCGCATGGTTTTGGTACCATGGGCAAGACCGGCGCCGGTACGCACCAGGAGCAGGATTGCATTGAAGGCGTAGATGTATATTTTGGCACCTTTGCAAAAGCTATGGCCGGTATAGGCGGTTTTGTTGCAGGCGATAGATACATTATTGATTATCTGCGCTATAACATGCGTTCGCAGATATTTGCAAAGGCGTTACCTATGCCTATGGTTATCGGTTTAAAAAAACGTTTTGAGTTACTTAAATCTCAGCCGGAACTGCGTGAAAAACTATGGCAGATCACTAATGCTTTGCAAAAGGGATTAAAAGAACGGGGTTTTGACCTGGGGATCACCAATACGATGGTTACACCGGTATTTTTAAAGGGTGATCTCTATGAGGCAACTGCGTTAACCCGCGACCTGCGCGAAAATTATGGCATCTTCTGTTCCATCGTAATATACCCGGTTATTCCCAAAGGATTAATTTTGTTAAGGCTGATCCCTACTGCGTCACATTCAATGGAAGATGTACAGCGTACCCTGGATGCCTATAGCGAAATGGGCGAGAAACTGAAAGCCGGCCACTACCGCGAAAATATGGCAACTGTTTAAAAAAATCATACAAATTATAATAAATCCCCCGCCATAAATAAGCAGGGGATTTTTAGTTTGTAGATGTTTGATGCTAAGGCTATTAATATAAATAATGATGGATTTTAGTTGATTTTGTTGTTTAGCAACCTAAATATTATTTAAAAGGAAAAATTATTATAATATTGATAAAATATGGACGTTAATAGACCGGGTAAAGCCTAATTATAGCGTATAAATGTGGAAAAAAACCCTGTTTAAAGCCGTATTAAGTGTTTTTTTTTCGATAAAAACCTATTAGCTTAGCTTCACAAAAACAAAAAACCTCAACTATTATTAAAAAAGGAGTTAACTGATGAAAAAATTCAACGAAGTAAAGAATCTTATCACGTCGCTTGAAGCGGATGCCGACAAATTTTATAACAAGGGTAACAGTGCAGCCGGTACCCGTGTTCGCAAAGGAATGCAGGACCTTAAAAACCTGGCACAAGCTATCCGCCTGGAAGTTCAGGAAGCAAAAAACAAAGCATAATAAACGAGACGCAATATATTTGCATCTCACACCAACCTGGTTATTGCAATAAAACCCGGCTGCACGCAGCAGGGTTTTTTTTATACCTTAAACTTTTGGATTTCTTTGATGATCTGGGTGGCGGTATAATCACTAACCTGTACCAGCGGCAGGCGTACTGTGTTGCCGCAAATGCCCAGTTGTTTCAATGCGGTTTTAACGCCGGCTGGGCTGCCTTCAATAAAGCATAGGCGGGTAAAGTCTATAAGATCATAATGGCCTTTTTGCGCGCCCTTAAAGTCGTAATTTAAGCAACGGCGGATCATGTCTGAGGTTTGTCCTGGCAACGCGTTACCTACTACCGATATCACGCCAACGGCGCCCAAAGCAATCATCGGGAAACTAATCGGGTCATCGCCCGAGATCATCAGGAAATCTTCGGGTTTATCACGCATAATCTGGTTGATCTGGTCAAAATTGCCTGATGCTTCTTTTATACCAATGATATTTTTAAAATCACGCGCCAGTCTTACCGTAGTCTCGGCGCTTATGTTGCTGCCGGTGCGGCTGGGTACGTTATATAGCAATACCGGCAGTTTAGCATTTTCGGCAATAGCTTTATAATGCTGATAAATACCTTCCTGGGTTGGTTTGTTATATTGCGGGCTTGCTGATAATATAGCGTCGTAGCCGGTTGCGTCAAACGCTTTTAATTGTTCAACCACTTCGGCAGTGTTGTTACCGGCAATGCCAGCCACTAAATTTATACGGCCGTTTACTGCTTCGGCGGTAAATGCAAAAACCTTCTTCTTTTCGTCCTGGCTAAGTGTGGCGCTCTCGCCGGTTGTACCTAATGACACGATGTACTCCACACCGCCATCAATTAAATAATTGATGAGTTTTTTAAGTCCGTCATAATCCACTTGCCCGTCCGCAAGAAAAGGAGTAACAATTGCTATCCCCGTTCCGTAAAATTTATTCATGATATTTAATAAAGGGCGCTAAGATAATAATTTTATGTTCATAGTTATAGTGCATGGATGATGGTTGACAGTTCATGAAACATCAACTCCAAATCTAAAACTCCATCCTGTCAGACCCGTGTCCGTCCGCCGGCTATTGCGGTTTTATACTTAGCCTCATCAAACTCTTTTTCGCTTTTGGCAATCACTATGGTAGCGGCGCCGTTGCCAATCACATTGGTAATGGCCCGCGCTTCCGACATGAACCTGTCAACCCCCAGCAATATCGCCACACCTTCAACCGGGATCACTTTGATAGCCGCCAGCGTTGAGGTGAGCACAATAAAACCGCTGCCGGTTACCCCTGCTGCGCCCTTACTTGTAATCATCAATATGCCGATTATCCCCAGTTGCTGGACGATGCTTAGCGGGATATGGAATACCTGCGCCAAAAATATAACCGACATCGACAGGTAGATCGTTGTGCCATCCAGGTTAAACGAATATCCCGCAGGGATAACCAGGCCCACAACCGACCGCGAGCAGCCAAACCGCTCCAGCTTCTCCATCATCCCCGGCAGGGCCGACTCGGACGACGACGTGCCCAGCACAATCAAAATTTCCTCTTTAACATGCTTTAAATATTGCCATAAGCTAAACTTGTAGATACGGCAAATAATATTCAGCACCACAAAGATAAACAGGAACATCGTAATATAAACCGACACCATCAGTAAAGCCAGCGGCTGCAGTGTTTTAATGCCGTAGGTACTGATGGTGTAAGCCATCCCGCCGAAAGCACCTATGGGTGCGGCCTTCATTACAATGTGCATCATATTAAAGAACACTTTAGCCAGCTTATCAAAGAGCGTGATCACCGTTTGCCCAGCCTCGCCCATCCGGCTCAGGCCAAAACCAAATATAATCGCGAAGAACAAGATCTGCAAAATATCCCCTTTGGCAAAAGCCTCAAAAGCGTTTGATGGCACTATGTGGGCTATAAAATCGCCCCAATGCATTTCGGCAGCCGCTTTTTGGTAAACGGCCAGCTTGCTGGTGTCCGCCTTTACGGTGCTTACAAAGCCCTGGCCGGGTTTAACCAGGTTGGCAACGGTAACGCCTATTATCAGGGCGAAAGTAGTCACCAGCTCAAAATAAAGCAGCGCCTTGCCGCCAACACGGCCAACCTTTTTCATATCGCTCATGCCGGCAATACCCAGCACAATGGTGAGGAATATAATAGGCGCTATCAGCATCGTGATCAGGCTGATAAATACCTTACCGATCAGTTGTGCCGTAGGCGCAAAGGGCTTAAAGTAAAGCCCCACAATAACACCCAGCACTATCGCTATTAAAACCTGGAAAGTAAGGTTGGCTAATAATCGTTTCATCATAACAATAATACGATTATTAAAACATTTCATAAGGTAATAATGGGGCGTCCGTCCGGTAGCTACCCGCTGTAGGTTAAGACAAGCGGACAAACTTTGCCAGATTTTCTTTCAGTATTAATGTATCCAATTTTGTCCGCTTGTCCAAACAGGTTCGGGTACCTGGCGGACGGACAAGATTATGGGCGTTCCCCTTCGGGTCAGGCTGTACGCTCATACGCCACAACGCCTTAAGCGCAGGCCGGTATCCGCTGCCATCCTTAACGCAACCCTCCGACCGTCATCGCGAGTGTAGCGATCTCTGCGCGACGGCTTACGACGCATCTATCGTGCAGAGATTGCCACACTCTTACCTCGTTCACAATGACGTATCGGTTATTGTTTTACCAACATTATCTATCAACTATTACCAACTGGTAAAATAACAATTATACCACTGGTGAAAAATAGCATAACCTTACGCTTTGGTAAAATTAAATTTTAACCCCCTTAAAATTTAAATACACTTCCCCCTTCACCCATTCACCTATATAATTATATATAGGAATAGCTTAGCTGTGCAGTTCTGTAATACGTAAAGGATTGATTGGATATTGTATACAAATATACTATTAAAATATTGATTATCAAATAATTAAATAAAAATAATCGGTATTGCTGTTGTCCGTCCGCAAGGGATACGGCACCATTTAAACTGTCGGACAAGCTTAGATGAAAGGTGTCCGTCCGCTAAGTAGCCAAACACTTTTGGACAAGCGGACAAAGATTTATAGAAGGCATCTAAAATAAAATGTCCGCCCGTCCAAAGCCTATAGGCTCCTTAGCGCGGACGGACATTTTATATTACTTAATGGCTACGATTACCTCCAATAGCCCGGTACCCACACATAACCCCGGTGACGGCGGTCCCAATGGCCGGGTATCCACATCGCATGCGGGCGTGGCGCCAATGCCCAATAGCCCGGGCGCTCCACATAAGTTCTTCCTCTTGGTACCCATTCGCCTTCAATCCAGATATGGCCTGCTGACGGGCGGGCAGGGCGCACAAATGCCGGCCCGCGGTGATACAGGCGGCTTCTTACAACAATTTGTGCACTGCTATCAATTGTGGCAAACATTACCAATGCCGCCGACACAAATAAAATTTTTCTAAGCGTTTTCATAAAATGGTATTTGTTAAAAATTAATAATTTAAAGACATCCGCGACTAAAAAAAGTTTAATTTTTTGAGTCACAAAAGTTTCGCGCGAGTAATTTATTATCTTCGTTGCATGTCACCGGCTGAAGCAAAAAAGAAAATTGAAACCCTATCGGCAGCGCTAAAACAGCATAGTTATAACTACTATGTGCTGGCTATGCCCGTTATATCTGATCTGGAGTTTGATCGGCAACTGGAGGCTCTGGCGGCGCTCGAAAAACAGTTTCCGGAGTTTCTGGATCCCGACTCGCCCACTCAAAAAGTAGGGGGTTTCGTCACCAAAGAGTTTCAAACGGTTAAGCACCGCTGGCCAATGCTGTCATTAGGTAACACCTATAATGAACAGGAGCTGCTTGATTTTGACCAGCGCATCCGCAAGGCCATAGGCGACAATTTTGAATATGTGTGCGAACTTAAGTTTGACGGCTTATCCATGAGCCTTACCTATGAGCAGGGTAGGCTGGCCCGCGCCGTTACCCGTGGCGACGGCGTGCAGGGCGATGAGGTTACCACCAATGTACGCACCATCCACAGCATCCCCAAACACTTGAAAGGCGGTGGCTACCCTGACGAGTTTGAGATACGCGGCGAGGTTTTTATGCACCTAAAAGCTTTTGAAAGGCTTAATGAAGAACGTGTTGAGAATGGCGAGCCACCGTATGCCAATCCGCGCAATTTTGCGTCGGGCACTATTAAGCTCCAGGATTCGGGCGAGGTTGCCAGGCGCCCGCTGGATTGTTTTCTGTATGGATTATATACCGAGCGCCTTTTATTTAAAACCCATTGGGAAAGCCTTGAAGCTGTTAAAAGGTGGGGCTTTCAGGTAGATAACCACAGCCGCCTTGTTAATGATATTGACGGCGTGCTGGCCTTTATTGCCGAATGGGACAAAAAGCGCTTTGACCTTAGTTACGATATTGACGGCATAGTTATTAAAGTAAACAGCTATGGCCAGCAGCAGGAACTGGGCTTTACGGCCAAATCGCCTCGCTGGGCTATATCTTATAAATTTAAAGCAGAGCAGGTGCAAACCCAACTGCTGGCCGTTACCTATCAGGTAGGCCGTACAGGCGCGGTGACCCCGGTTGCTAACCTGAAGCCGGTACTGCTGGCTGGCACCACCGTAAAGCGGGCCACCCTGCATAATGCCAACGAGATGCTGCGCCTTGACCTGCATGAGGGCGATTGGGTATTTGTTGAAAAAGGGGGCGAGATCATTCCCAAGATCATTGCAGTGAACCTGGAGAAACGCAACCCGACGGCACCAGCCATTAATTACATAACCGAATGCCCGGCTTGCGGTACCCCGTTAAAACGGCAGGAAGGCGAAGCGGCGTTCTATTGCCCTAATGATGAGGGCTGCCCGCCACAGATCACCGGTAAAATGCAGCACTTTATTGGCCGTAAAGCCATGAATATTGATGGCCTGGGCGATGAGACCATTGAAACGCTTTACCAGAAAGGATTTATCCGCCATATCAGCGATCTTTATACGCTGGCAAAACACGCCGCCGAGCTAAAGCAAATGGGGCGTTTCGGCGAGAAATCCATCAATAATATGCTGGAGGGGATTGAGAAATCGAAACAAATGCCGTTTGAAAAAGTGCTGTTTGGCTTAGGCATCCGCTATGTAGGCGAGACGGTGGCTAAAAAGCTAGCCATCCATTTTAAAACCATAGATAACCTGATGGCGGCAACGCTGGATGAACTGATTGTGGCCGAAGAAATTGGCGAACGCATAGCCCACAGCATCATTGAGTATTTTGGCAACGAAAAGCACCGCGAAGAGATTGAAAAACTAAAGGCCGCGGGCCTGCAATTTGTAGCCGAGCAAAAGGAAGTCGTATTGCAAAGCGACGCCCTTTCGGGCCTGACATTCATCATATCGGGCACGTTTGAGCGCTCAAGGGATGAGTTAAAAGATATCATAGAGCAAAACGGAGGCAAAATATTAAGCAGCATATCCGCGAAGCTCAACTATCTGGTAGCCGGCGATAATATGGGCCCTGCCAAGCTGGAGAAGGCACAGAAACTCAATATCCCTATTATTAGTGATGTAGAGTTGATGGAGATGATAGGGTAGTTGTCCAGTGGTCCCATTTTGTACCCGTACTTGGCGGACGGACACCTGATATTAATGCGGGCATGATAAATGTGTTGATCTCACGCATTCAGCAATTGGTTGTCTATTGCTTGGTAGCGCTCAATTGCCGCTAAGGCTATTTACTTTGTCTTGATACAAAGTAACTCAAAAACTAAGCGCAGCGATTTCATCCACACCATTTAAAAAAACAACAAGTGGATAATCAAGTCAGCCCGATCGCTGCCATCACACGGGCCATACCCCCGGCCGCGCGTGCTGACGGGCCACCGCTTCTTTTTTCATTCTTACAATAACTAAAATTCTGGTTTTATCCTAACCGTCAGACGGGCAGCTTCGGGTGAAATCAGGTAAAACAGGCAGGGCTGTGTGCCAGCAAAGGCATTGGTAATTTTGCCTGAAGCTAGGGCCTGCGGCAACCGGCGGCAAAAGGACCGGGCCTTAGGTTTTATCTGATTTGCAGCGCATAAGGCCAGGTGCGGCAAAGAAGCATCCCGTCTGACTTGATTTTTGGTTCTTTTCATCAAGGAAAAGAACAAAGCCCTTCCCGCGGCGATTGAGCGGTGCGTCTTGCCGGTGTGACAGGAACCGGTCGGCACCACAACGATTTGTAAATTTTTCATCATCAAACAAAAAATTCACCCCGCAAACACTTAGCGGCCCAAAAATAATTTTAGCTTTGCGATATAAAAGAAAATCAAACCAATGAGTGTTCTCGTAAATAAAGATTCTAAAGTTATAGTTCAGGGTTTTACAGGTAATGAAGGTAGCTACCACGCATCGCAAATGATTGAGTATGGTACCCAGCTTGTTGGCGGTGTTACGCCGGGTAAAGGTGGCCAAACCCATCTGGACCGCCCGGTATTTAATACCGTTGCCGATGCCGTTGCAAAAACCGGTGCCGATGTATCTATCATTTTCGTTCCGCCTGCATTTGCTGCCGACGCGATCATGGAAGCTGCCGAAGCAGGTATTAAAGTTATTGTATGTATCACCGAAGGTATCCCTACCAAGGATATGATAGCGGTAAAAGAATATTTAACCGATAAAGACGCTCGTTTAATTGGCCCTAACTGCCCCGGCATTATCACCGCCGATGAAAGCAAGATTGGCATTATGCCGGGCTTTATCTTTAAAAAAGGTAACGTAGGTGTGGTTTCAAAATCAGGTACACTTACTTATGAGGCGGTTGACCAGGTGGTTAAAGCCGGTTTGGGTATCACTACTGCCATAGGCATTGGTGGCGACCCGATTATTGGTACACCAACCAAAGAAGCAGTTGAGCTGTTAATGAATGATCCTGAAACACACGGCATCATTATGATAGGCGAGATTGGCGGCGGCATGGAAGCCGAAGCTGCACGCTGGATCAAAGATAACGGCACCAAACCTGTGGTAGGCTTTATAGCCGGCCAGACAGCCCCTCCGGGTCGCCGTATGGGCCACGCGGGTGCTATTGTTGGCGGTGCCGATGATACTGCTGCTGCCAAAATGAAGATCATGCGCGAGTGCGGGATCCGCGTTGTAGAATCGCCGGCTGAAATTGGTGCTGCAATGGCAGAGGAACTGGCGAAGCTTGCTAAATAGATTCTGAGATATTAGATTTAAGATATGAGGATCCTGGCTTAGGCCGGGATTTTTTTGTTTTGTAGAAAAAAGTAAACGCTTGTGCGATTCCCTCCTAACGGGAGGGTATAGGGATGGATTTCGCAAGACGCCTTAAACCCCCCTGTCACTTCTCAGGCCGGTGCACCATTCCCCAAGGAGGGAATATTTTCACATCGTCAAACCTATGTAAACATCCATCCTAAAAACAAAATGTCCGGCTGTTTTGTCGTATATTGTATAGAAGCGGACGGACATTATCATCCGTGAAATCAATCAAAAATTAGTGAAATCTTAATAAGATGAATTACAATCAATTAACACCCGAAGAGGAATATATCATTTTACATAAAGGCACCGAGCGCCCGTTTACCGGCGAGTTATTAAACAACAAGGCCGAGGGTTTATACGTTTGCAAACGCTGCGATACACCGTTATATACATCGGAAACTAAATTCGAGTCGCATTGTGGCTGGCCAAGTTTTGATGATGAAATACCTGGTGCGGTTAAACGCGTGCCTGATGCGGACGGCAGGAGGGTAGAAATTGTTTGCGCCAATTGCGGCGCCCACCTGGGCCATGTTTTTGAAGGTGAATATCTGACACCAAAAAACACCCGTCACTGCGTTAATTCTTTGTCGATGAAATTTGTTCCAAAAGCATAACAAATTTTTTACCGATAAATTTAATATTCTGGTAACGGTTATTTAACCGGCTCTTAATCAAATAATTCTAGTCTCCACAAAAAATTTGTTTATAACTTATAGGTGATGTGTAAAACTATCACTAACATCTAAAATCCGCAACCCATATCTTTGAATTATAAGTTCTTTAAAGCTATCCAAATTATCGGTGATCCTTGCCGGTAATAGTAAAACAAGGTTCCATTTGCCAACAGGCCGGTGGGCCAAAATACACTGTTAAAGTAGTTCAGTAGGGGTTTGTGAGGGGGGAATGTTTAGAGTAGTTTAAGATGATAATTTTTAATTGTCATGTTTTAACAACAACTGCTCGGCGGCATTGTCGACTAAAATTACCAGATAGCTCAAAGGAATAAGGTTTAGAATTGAAATCATTAAAAGCTTAGTAAACGCATGGCAGAAGAAACAGAATTATTATTAAGAGAGAACAAGGATCGTTTTGTTATTCTACCGATTAAGTATCCCGAAATATGGGAGATGTATAAAAAATGCGAAGCAAGTTTCTGGACAGCCGAAGAGATCGACCTTTCTGATGATCTGAAACATTGGGAAGCCATGAACAGCGGCGAAAAACATTTCGTATCGCATATCCTGGCATTTTTTGCCGCCAGCGATGGTATTGTGAACGAAAACCTGGCCGTAAACTTTATGAGCGAGGTGCAATTGCCCGAGGCCCGTTGCTTTTACGGTTTCCAGATCATGATGGAGAACATCCACTCAGAAACTTATGCTTTATTGATAGACACCTATATTAAGGATCCTGCCGAAAAGGACCGTTTGTTCCACGCTATTGATACCGTACCCTGCGTAGGTAAAAAAGCCGAATGGGCTTTACGCTGGATCAACAACGGATCGTTCGCCGAGCGCTTAATTGCTTTCGCGGCAGTTGAGGGGATCTTCTTCTCGGGCAGTTTCTGCTCTATCTTCTGGTTAAAGAAACGCGGCTTAATGCCGGGCCTTACTTTCAGCAACGAGCTGATCTCGCGCGACGAAGGTATGCACTGCGAATTTGCCTGCCTGTTATACAGAATGTTAGAGAACAAGCTATCAAAAGAAGCTGCAACAGCTATCATTACCGACGCTGTTGAAATTGAAAAAGAATTTATCAGCGACGCGTTACCGGTTAGTTTGATCGGGATGAACGCTAAACTAATGAGCCAGTATATTGAGTTTGTGGCCGACCGCTGGTTAGGCGAACTTGGCTATCCAAAAGTATATGGCGCAAGCAATCCGTTTGATTTTATGGAGATGATATCCCTGCAGGGCAAAACCAACTTCTTCGAGAAACGCGTTGGCGATTACCAGAAAAGCGGTGTGTTAAATAACGGCGGCGGCGATAATAAAGCGTTTACGTTAGACGAGGATTTTTAAGAGAAGTATCAAGTAGTTAGTATCAAGTATCAAGATTGATATCGCCTGCGACAGAATAAATAGCTATTGTCTTTATACTTGATACTAGCTACTAAGTACTAAATAAAATAAATAGTAACCCGGTTGGTTCCAGTCCAGCCATAAATGCCAAGAAAATGTTTGTAATAAAAAGAGATGGTAAGCAAGAGTCAGTTAAGTTTGACAAAATAACCGCACGGATAGAGAAACTGTGCTATGGTTTAAATCCCGCGTTGGTTGACCCGGTTGATGTAGCTAAAAAAGTAATTGAAGGTTTATTTGATGGGGTAACTACATCAGAGCTGGATAACCTTGCTGCCGAGACGGCGGCGTCATTAACAACCAAGCACCCTGACTACGCGTTACTGGCATCGCGTATTGCGGTATCTAACTTGCATAAAAATACCATCAAATCATTCTCAGAAACCATGAAACTGTTATACAACTATGTTGACAGCAAAAATGGCAAAAACGCATCATTACTGGCTGACGATGTTTGGGAAATAATTGAGAAAAACGCTGAAGAACTGGATAGCAGCATTATTTACGACCGTGACTTTGGCTTTGATTACTTCGGCTTTAAAACCCTGGAAAAATCATACCTGTTAAAAATAGATGGCAAAATTGCCGAGCGCCCGCAGCATTTGTTTATGCGTGTATCGGTAGGTATCCATAAAGAAGATATCGCCAGCGCGATAAAAACTTATAACCTGATGAGCGAGCGCTGGTTCACCCACGCTACACCAACGTTGTTTAACGCGGGTACGCCTAAACCACAAATGTCATCATGCTTCCTGTTAACCATGAAGGATGACAGCATCGACGGCATCTACGATACTTTAAAACAAACTGCTAAGATCTCTCAAAGTGCCGGCGGTATCGGCCTAAGCATCCACAATGTGCGTGCAACCGGTTCATACATCAGCGGCACCAATGGTACCAGCAACGGTATCATCCCGATGCTGCGCGTGTTTAATGATACTGCCCGTTATGTCGACCAGGGTGGCGGCAAGCGTAAAGGCGCTTTCGCTATCTACTTAGAGCCATGGCATGCAGATATCTTCGAGTTTTTGGACCTGCGTAAAAACCACGGTAAAGAAGAAATGCGCGCACGCGATCTGTTCTACGCACTTTGGGTATCCGATTTGTTTATGCAACGCGTTGAAGCTAACGAGGACTGGAGCTTATTTTGCCCGCACGAAGCACCGGGATTAGCTGATTGCCATGGTAAAGAATTTGAAAAACTGTACAAACGTTACGAGAAAGAGGGCCGCGCCCGCAAGGTGATCAAAGCACAGGAACTTTGGTTTGCTGTACTTGACGCCCAGGTAGAAACCGGCACCCCATACTTGTTATATAAAGATGCTGCCAACAGCAAATCAAACCAGCAAAACTTGGGTACTATCAAAAGCTCAAACTTATGTACCGAGATTTTGGAGTACACATCAGCTGACGAGATCGCTGTTTGTAACCTGGCTTCATTGGCCCTGCCGCGTTATGTACGTGAAGGCTCTTTCGATCACGAAAAATTATACGAAGTAACTTATCAGGCCACCATAAATCTGAATAAGATCATCGACAATAACTACTACCCGGTTAAAGAGGCCGAGTATTCAAACCTGCGTCACCGCCCTATTGGTTTAGGTGTACAAGGTTTGGCTGATGCGTTCATACTTTTACGTATGCCGTTTGAAAGCCCCGAGGCTAAACAGTTAAACATCGAGATCTTCGAAACCATCTACTTCGCTGCCATGACGGCGTCTAAGGACCTGGCTATAAAAGAAGGTGCTTACGAAACCTTTAAAGGTTCGCCATTATCAAAAGGACAGTTCCAGTTTGACCTGTGGAAAGTAAAACCTACAAGCGGCCGTTGGGATTGGGAAAACCTGCGTTTAGATGTAATGAACCATGGCGTGCGTAACTCGTTATTAGTAGCGCCTATGCCAACTGCATCAACTTCACAGATCCTGGGCAACAACGAGTGCTTTGAGCCCTATACCTCGAACATCTACACCCGCCGGGTATTAAGCGGCGAGTTTGTGATCGTAAACAAACACCTGCTGCGCGATCTGGTGAACCTTGGTTTATGGGATGGTAATATGAAAGATAAGATCATCACAGCAAACGGATCTGTTCAGGATATCGCCGAAATTCCGCAGGAATTGAAGGACCTGTACAAAACTGTTTGGGAGATCAAGATGCGTGATATCATTGATATGGCTGCCGACCGTGGCGCATACATTTGCCAGTCGCAATCATTAAACCTGTTCATCAACTCGCCAAATGCTTCTAAACTAACTTCAATGCACTTCTACGCATGGAAAAAGGGCTTGAAAACAGGTATGTACTACCTGCGTACCCAGGCAGCATCGCAAGCGGTTAAATTTACTGTTGAGAACCAGGGCGGTAAAAACATGGAAGCAGTAATACCTGAAATAGTTAACCAGGTAGCAGACGAAATACCTGCCGGCCCATCTTGTTCAATGGAAGAAGGCTGCGTTACTTGCTCGGCATAAATTAACGTAGAGACGCAATATTTTGCGTCTCTTGTTTGAGGTAAATAAAGACCATAGTTCTGGTCAAAAGAAGAAATTCAATTGACAAAGGCTATGGTCTTTTTGCGTTATATTTGGTTGTCCGGAGACGCAATGCATTGCGTCTCTACGACGTTAATCAAAATGATACAACCCAAACACGAAATCATATCCTGCGACCGTTGCGGAACCGGCATTGAATGTAAGGCAAATTCTTACACCAAATGCCAGTGCAGCGTAGTTCAGCTGAGTTTAAACGAAGTGCAATACATCAGCGAGAACTATGAAGGTTGTATGTGTGCGAAGTGTTTGCGTGAATTGCAGGTGGAGTATCGTGAAGCGATGGGGATAAGCCTATAATCAACCAGTTTGTCATTTCGAACGAGGTACGAGGAGAAATCTTATACGAGCGACCTGTCGCGCGTTTAAGATTTCTCACTACGTTTCGAAATGACAACCTATTTTGTAATAAAACGAAATATGTCAACATTTTCCCTACAAGTCCCCTGCGAATTTGATCCTCATTATTCCGTAGTGATAAAGGATGATGGGAGGGTAGCCTATGCTTATTTATATGAAGGAGAAGACGTCATCGGCGATGTCTGGCTCTACAATCAGCAGGAGGCCCCGGCCATTTCTTTTTGGCAACCGGAAGATATGCCATTTCTGAATCCGACCGAATACTTATCAAAAGACGCCTCCATAAAACCAATACAAGATAAAAGCGAAGTCCGCTGCGAATGGACAGAATCATTAAATGACGGCTTGATAGAAGTTGGTATTTCCATCCGCGATAAATTTATCGCGTGTATCAGTTCCGGTTCCAAGCCGGGTTGGTCGGTTTTGGTGGCTAAGGATGGGCCTTTGGCTTACGTTTATTAATAGTAACAACATCGCCCAGTCAAGCGTCCACGCTTGACTGAATGCTATTGTAAGCGTCCACGCTTACGTACCTATATATCCGCAAGCGTAGACGCTTGCCGGTAAATAGTGTAAAGCGTAGACGCTTTACACGGCGTGGAGTGCGAAAAAAGCCGCAGAACTTTCATTGTGCGGCCATCGCCCAGTCAAGCGTCCACGCTTGACTGAATGCTATTGTAAACATCCACGCTTACGTACCTGTTATATCCGCAAGCGTGGACGCTTACCGGTAAAGAGTGTAAAGCGTAGACGCTTTACACGGCGGCGGGCGGTGCATATAAATCGAAATTCATAAAAAAACCGCACGGATCTCTCCGTGCGGCCTCCTATTAACTTTGCAGTTATTAACTAACAGGCTGCCTGCTAAAAATTTCGCGGGCAGCTTTGGCGGCGCCGACCATGTTTTGCAGGGCGACTTTTGTTTCGGGCCATTTGCGGGTTTTCAATCCACAATCCGGGTTAACCCAGATATTGCCAACCGGCAGCAGGGCGGCAGCCTTTTCGAGCAGGCTAACCATTTCTTCGGTAGTGGGCACGCGTGGCGAGTGGATATCATAAACACCCGGGCCTATCTCGGCAGGGTATTTAAAATCGGCAAAAGCTTCCAGTAGTTCCATCTGCGAGCGCGATGTTTCTATCGTGATCACATCGGCATCCATATCGGCGATATGCTTAATGATGTCATTAAACTCGCTGTAGCACATGTGGGTATGGATCTGCGTCTCGTCCTGCACGCCGGCGGCCGAGATGCGGAACGCTTTAACCGCCCAGTCTAAATAGGTGGCCCAATCCGCTTTGCGTAAAGGTAAACCCTCACGGATGGCAGGCTCATCGATCTGGATCACTTTAATGCCCGCCTGTTCCAGCGCAACCACCTCGTCGCGGATAGCCAAAGCTAGCTGGTTGGTTGTAACAGATCTTGGCTGATCATCGCGCACAAAGCTCCATTGCAGTATAGTAACCGGACCGGTTAACATGCCTTTCATCAGCTTGCTGGTGTTGGCTTGCGCGAATTTGGTCCATTTAACCGTCATATCAGCCGGGCGGCTTACATCGCCATAAATAACCGGCGGTTTAACGCAACGGCTGCCATAGCTTTGTACCCAACCATTTTTGGTGAACAGGAACCCATCCAGCAATTCGCCGAAATACTCCACCATATCATTACGCTCAAATTCGCCATGTACCAGCACATCAAGGCCAATCTCTTCCTGCCAGCGGATGGCATCGATAGTGGCTTTGGCTATTTCGGTATCATATTGATCCTGGTCAATATCGCCTTTTTTCAGTTTTGCACGCAGCTGGCGGATATCATCCGTTTGCGGGAAGGACCCAATAGTAGTTGTAGGGAAGAGTGGCAGGCCGAAAGCCTGCTGCTGTATTTTCTGTCTTTCAGCAAATTTGCTAACGCGATCGGCATCCGCATCAGTAATAGCCAGGGTGCGTAACTTAACCTCAGGCTTATGGATCAGCTTAGAAATGTTACGGCTTGATATGGCTTTTAAATTACCCTGTAACAGATCATTATTACCGTCAATGATCTGGCTTAGTTCATTAACCTCGTTCAGCTTTTGTTTGGCAAAGGCCATCCAGTTTTTAATTTCGGGATTGATGTCGGTTTCCAGGTCAAGGTCGAAAGGCGTATGCAACAACGAGCAGCTCGGCGCTATCATCACCCGGTCGCTGCCAATGGCGGCAATGGCGTTTTTGATATACCCCAGCGAACGGATATAATCGTTCTTCCAGATATTACGGCCATCGATAACCCCCAGAGACAGGATCAGGTTATCAGGAATCAAACTCAATACTTTGTCTAACTGTTGCGGAGCGCGCACCAAATCAATATGTAAAGCGTTTACCGGCAGGTTAACTGCCAGTGCGGTATTTTCGTGCAGGCTTTCAAAGTAGGTTGCCACCAGGATGTTTAGACCCGGGCAGGCCTTCCTGATCTCTGCGTAAGCATAGGTGTAGGCGTCCCTTTCCTTCTGGGTTAGGTCCAGCGCCAGGAAAGGCTCATCCAGCTGCACCCATTCGGCACCATAGCTTTTTAGTTTTTTAAGGATCTCGATGTAAACCGGTACCAGGTTTTTAATCAGGTCGATCTTTTCAAAACCCGGTTCTTTTTCCTTGCCTAACAGCAGGTAAGTAACCGGGCCAAGCAATACCGTTTTAGGCGCGGTGCCCAATGCTTTCAAGCCCAGGTTAAATTCCTCAAATACTTTTTCAGAGAAGATTCTGAACTGCTGGTTAGCCGTAAACTCGGGTACGATGTAATGGTAATTGGTATCAAACCATTTGGTCATTTCCATAGCGGTAATGTCCAGCCCGTCTTTTTGATAACCGCGGGCCATGGCAAAATACAGGTCGATTTCCGAGTTGTCCGGGTGCTTGCTGAGCACCTGTGTGTACCGCTGCGGGATAACGCCCAGCATCAGCGAGGTATCCAGCACCTGGTCGTAATAACTGAAATCATTGCAGGGGATCAGGTCGATACCGGCCTCCTGTTGCAGTTTCCAGTTTTGCCCGCGGATGGCGCGGGCAGCGGCAAATAATTCTTGTTTACAGGTTTTGCCGGCCCAGTACTGTTCACTGGCTTTTTTGAGTTCACGATTGGCTCCCACGCGTGGGTAGCCGAGATTGTTTTTGAGCATACGCATAAAACTTTTTTGGTTAAACATTAATTTGACTTAATGCTCCTTACGGTTTTCGGTATGCTTTCGTGGGAATGGTAATAAAAGACACGCGCAGCAAAATATACGGGCATACAACGCCCCTATAAATTCCTTCATGTGCTCTGACTACTGCTTCATAACGCGAAAGCATTGTCTTAAACAAATGGCAAGTATCCTGGCTTGTAACGTTGGTGCCGTCCTTCTCATCCGCGTTAGCGAATAATGGACATATTTTGGAGTTAAGGCATCAACCTTGGTGTGTTACATACAGTTGCGCGACAGCCCGTGATTCACACACGGTTCCTTTTTAATCGCGGTCATCATAACCGCGAACCTATCTGTTGAAATAAAGTAAAGAACTTGAGGCAAATATAAGTAAGATTAAAACAATCACCATCGTAATGAAAGATTAATCTTAATTTTAGAGCAACATGGTATCGCCAACACACAAATATATCCTGGTAATAAATGGCAAACCCGAGGGCCCCTACAGCCTAGATGAGCTCAGGGAACTCGGGATAAAACCCGGCGATTTTGTAAAGACCGATGCCATGGACGACTACAAAGAGGCCCACGAAGTTGCCGAACTGCGCCAGCTTTTCGGCTTTCAAAAACAGGCTTTGCTACAGTACTTCGGCAGTTTTGACCAGCGGGCCACCGCCGCGGTAATCGATTGGTTTTTGGTGTCGACGGTTTGTTCAGTCCTGGCCTTCATCGTAACCATATTCCTGAGTAATAAGATTGCGCTGATAGCGGTAGCATTGAGCTTGTTGGTTATTATACCTATTGTAAACCTGATTTATCATATCGTGATGGAAAGCTCGGCGAAGCAGGGTGCCTACGGCAAGCAAATATTAAAGATAAGAGTTTGTGATATGCAGGGCGACAGGATCTCGGTAAACCATGCCGCCGGCCGGAATTTCGCCAAAGTATTATCGGTGCTTACGTTGGGTATAGGCTACCTGTACTGTTTTTTTAACAAGCAGCAGCAATGCCTGCATGATGTGGTAGCGGGTACATTAGTAGTAAAAGACCGATTATAACCAATTCTTTACGATAGCCGGGGCACAAAGTAGATCCATAAATTTTATCTTAGCCTAAATTATAAACCAATGAAATACCTGTACCTGCTCTGCGCATTATTTGCCGCCGTAACTGCCAATGCGCAGTCAACCTCTAAAGACACCCTGTTATTGGCCGACCCAACCATATTTTACGGTGGCGGTCAATATTACCTGTACGGAACCGGCAGCCCCAAAGGTTTCCCGGTTTATCAATCGTCCGACCTGGTGAATTGGCACGGGCCAGCAGGGAAGGGCGCAGACGGCCACGCTTTGTTAAAGGGTGACAGCTACGGTACCGCCAAGTTCTGGGCGCCGCAGGTTTTTAAAAATAAGGGGAAGTACTACCTGGCTTACGCCGCTAATGAAGATTTGGCCATTGCCGAAAGCGATAGTCCGCTCGGGCCGTTTAAACAGAAAACGATTAAGGCCATATCAGGCCCGGTTCACCAGATCGATCCATTTATTTTTAAAGATAGTGATGGCAAACTGTACCTGTATTTCGTTCGGCTGCAGAAAGGTAACCGGATCTTTGTGGCGCCTTTGAAAGATGACCTGTCGGATATTGACACTGCCGCTGCCAAAGAGTGTGTTAACTCCAGCCTGCCCTGGGAAAACACCGCTAACAGCCGCTGGCCCGTTTGCGAGGGGCCGACGGTTATCAAACACAATGGCTTGTACTACCTGCTTTACTCAAGCAATGATTATCAGAATATCGATTACGCCATAGGTTATGCCACTTCAACCTCGCCCATGGGGCCGTGGACCAAGAGCCCGACCAACCCGATCATCGACCGGCATTTGGTGGGGTTTAACGGCACCGGCCATGGCGATATATTTATTGGCAGGGGCGGGCAAATGTATTACGTATTGCATACCCATAACAGCAATACCAGGGTGCAAAGCCGCAAAACCGCCATTATCAAACTGGCCTTTACCAAAGATAAACCCGCAGCGCTGGTGGCTGATAAGAATAGTTTCCGCTTTTTAACTATCGATAAAGATTAGGCGCTTAGTATCGCCGCCATATACGCGCGGCATTTGGCAACCTCTTTTACGTCGGTGGAGTCGGCTGGTACTTTGTATTCCAGCTCGATAGTGGCCGGGAACTTGTATTTTTTCTTCTTCATCAGCAGTAATACATCTTTTATTGGTGTATCGCCTAAGCCAAACTCAGTATTAGGGCCGTTGTTTACTTTACGGTCCTTGATGTGCATGCTGGTTATACGGGCGTGGTTTTTTTCAATAAACTCAAGGGTGTTGGTGTTATTGCCTGCAATGTAATGGCCAATGTCCAGATTAATGCAGTTATAGGCCGATTGTGCCATAGCCGTATCCCATAAGGTAGGCGTAGCCTGGGTGTGGGCATGGTAGCCAACGCGCATTTTATGTTTGGCAGCCAGGTCGCCGATGCGTTGGGTTTGGGCATCATTATGTTCGGGCATTTCGCAATTGCAGTGTGTGGCGCCCAGTGCTTTGGCGGCATTAAAGGCGTACTCAATTTCGGCATCGGTGTTGTTGGTGCCAAAAACCACCGGTTTGTAAGCGTAAATGTTTACACCGGCGTCATTATACAGCTTGCGGATGGCTTTAAACTGGTCCATTGATACGTTGGCGCGCCAGTCGGCCATTATTTTGGCAAAGTCGGCCCCTGACTGCCCTGCAGCGCGTTTAGGTGCGCCTGCGGTTAGCTCGGCAGCATCGCCGCGCAGTTCAACACCGCTGATGTTATCCTGTAAACAATATTGCAGCATATCCTCGGCGCTGACATTTTTCATGTGGCCGTACGAGTAGGTAGTTACCCCAATCAGCACACCACCGACAACCGAATTTGGTTTATCGGCCCCGCCAAAAACCGAACGGGCAAATGAGCTCTTTGACAACATTAACATTCCGGCTGCGGCAACCGCGCTGCTGCCAATAAACCCGCGACGGGATAAGTGACTTGTTTCCATGATGCTTTGTATAATTGGTTGATGCCAAATTAATAAAATTAATAACGACAGGTATTTACCGTAGTGATATTGTTACCTGTATAAACCTGTCGGGATGAAATAAAGCAGGTGTTCCACTTTGCGTGAGCGGAACACCCCGGAACACTTCGGAACACCCCGGAACACTTCGGAACACCCCGGAACGAAGCGGAACACTTCGGAACACTGACAAAACAGTGTCACCATTTTATTGAGGGGGATTGCGGAAATTTGTAATGTACCCGGCGCGCGGTTACTCACCCCGCGGCACTTCGTGCGCGACGGCAGTAAACCAACCTCTTTCCCGCTTGCGGAAGAGTGGGTCGACCAGCGCAGCGTAGCCGGGGGTGAGTCCCGGCCATTGCAATTAACAAACCCATTAAAACCCAACACCATGTACCACACCGCAGAACGCCCCCTTTTTATTGAAATGATCCGCAACAATCAGCAGGAATATAACCGGCGCGCCGAAAAGGCGGGCAAGGGCGGCCAGGTGCCCGAGCGCGATCCGGCTAAAAACCTGTTCGAGATCCATACCGGCAAGCAATGGCTGCAGCAGGAAAAGATAACCCCGCCGGCAGGGCAGTTATGCGGCGAACTCTGGTACCAGGGCGAGCTTTGTATTATGTTTGCCGATACCAACGTGGGCAAATCCATATTCGCCGTGCAAATAGGCAACGCGCTGGCACGGCGCGAGCCGATCGGCCCGTTTGGCGTGGAGACCGACGCGCCGCTTAAGGTGCTGTATCTTGATTTCGAGATGTCGGGCAAGCAGTTCCAGTCGCGCTATACTTACCAGGATGTGGTGTTTGATTTTTCTGACCAGTTTTTCCGCGCCGGGTTCAACCCTAATGCCGAGATGCATTTCAGCTTTGATAGTTATGATGACTATATGAGCGCCGCCATTGAATATGCCATCGAAAGAACCAAGGCCACCGTGGTGATTATTGATAACATTACCTGCCTGCGCGAGGGTACCGAACATACCTCGCAGGCGCTGGCACTGATGAAAAACCTGAAGGCGCTGAAAGCCAAACATAACCTGTCGGTTTTGGTACTGGCGCATACGCCCAAACGCAACCCGTCAAAACCCATCACCCGCGACGATCTGCAGGGAAGTAAAATGCTCATCAACTTTGCCGACAGCGCCTTTGCCATCGGCGAGAGCCATACCCAAAAAGGTATCCGCTATTTAAAACAGGTAAAGCAGCGCAATACCCGTGAAATTTATGGTGCCGACAATGTGATCTTATGGCGCATTACCCGCCCGGCAAATTTTATCAGCTATGAGTTTATCGGCTACGGCCTGGAGCCCGACCACCTGCGGACCTACAACCATCAGCAGCGCCAGCTAATGATCGATCAAATAACCCGGCTACACGCGCAGGGACTGAGCCAGCGGCAGATCAGCAGGAAATTAAGCATGAGTTTAACGGCCGTGAACAGGGTGGTGGTGCAGTTGGTGGGGGAGTGAGTACTGTCAATGCGTTACCTAAATGAAATTTGGATAATTAGAATCTATTTGTGTATAATAGTAAAATATTATAACCTTATCCACCTTTAACACGTAATGAATTTCGGGTAATTAATTACAACGCTAACCAAGAAGAGAAGATTAATTATGATTCAATCTTTGCAGTACCTTCAGCGCTTACCAAAGCTTAATTCAAGTGTGTTATTTTACGATGTCCCAAAAAGATAACTGGGAACTCCCGTCCATCAAAATTTTGGATAATGGCTAACATTACGTCATCAACACCACCAAAGTCAATATGAGCAAACTCTGGTATTTTTTTTGCCTCAGAAGCGGGTATTATCTCTTCAATTAGATATAGGGTTGGCTTTGCAGCTAATAGAGTTTCTTTCATTGAAACTCTATTACCAACATTATTTATTTTGTATGTAACAGGCCGGATTTCGTTATATCTTTCATTTATCAACCAACCAGAGCAATTGGATTCGAAAGAATAATTGTCTAATGGATGGTTAATACTCGTCCATGCATTTTTTAATAATCTTTCAGTATACTGTTCTTTTGCGTATTTGCTGTACATATTCACCCTCACTTCCTTTAAAGATTTAAAAATCAATATAAAGATATGCATTAATGACAGATGCAACACTAAACTATTTATGCACATATTAACACTAACTGTACAAGATTAGCCACCATATTAAAGCAGACGGTATGTGTATCGTCAGGTATGGTTTCCGATTTTATATTATCAATATGTAAAAACCACCCGCTGTCCGAAGTTTATAACTTCGGACTACTATGCCCGTAGTCTGCGACTACTTTCCTAAATCCTATAATTATAATCACCCCTGCTATTATTCAAGCGTGCTATAGGTGTAAGTGTATTTATAACTACTGCTGTTTACATAATCGCCAGCAGGTTGATGTAGTGTTTTGTTTTCAAGGGTCAGGCAGGTTTGATCTTATTGGTATCACTAAAATAACAATTATTTAACAAATCTGCCGGTGGTCTGCACCAGATCCTGAAATTCCTTCAAAACAAATTTCCGGCGTCGGCGCCGGTGGAAAAGTGGTGATTTATTTTTATATTTAAGCCACCTTATCCGTATATAAATAATGAAAATAATCCTGTCATTTTTCCTGTTGTTTTTAGGTTATGGTGCTGCGTTTGCGCAGATAAAAGTTTCGGGAAAAATTGCAGGGATGTCGCCCGGTGAAAAGATCTACCTGGAGGATATAGACTTGGGCGAAGTGTTGGACAGCGCTGCAACAACCGACGGGCTTTTTTCTTTAAAGATCAATCATCCCGTTAATAAAAAATATGGATTGCGAATCAATCCGCAATTGATACGTTTTTTTTGGGTTGAAGGGAAAGATGTACTGATTGATGCCAAAGCGGATGATTTTTACGCGGACCCGGTAACAGATTCGAAGGAGTTTCTTAACCCGATAGTTAGCGCGGGCAGCACGGCGCAAAAAGAAGAAGATGGGTTTTATGCCGGCAATGCCAGCCTGCTGCGATTGATCGATACCTTATCGCATCCGGGGGAGCTGATCTGCGATTATTCCGATCCGAAGCTGTGGATTTTTGTCAGGAAATATTACAACTCGGTAAACAAGACGCACAAGGCAACACCGGCAGACTTTAACGAGATGATTGCAAATGATTCGCGACCCTATTTACTTAACAATTACCCGGTTATTGAACGGCGCTTACAAAAGGCAATCCGGCTGCTTGATAAAAAGAGATTGCAGTTTGCCGTTGCTCACCCCGATTCGCCGGTTAGCAGTTATTTCCTGACCTATTATAATTCGGATCATGCTACTTCAGCTTACCGGGATATAAAACGTGCCTTTAATTCATTGACATTGGCCAACAGGCAATCTTTTTACGGGCAATTGGCCGGCGATTTTGTCACCTATCATCGCAACCTGCACGTAGGCGATAAGTTTGAAAATATTTTACTGAAAGATACGGCTGCCAACATTTTGCCGCTGGCTTCTTATAAGGGTAAGGTGGTGATCCTTGAATTCTGGTCGACCGACTGCTTTAGCAGTTTTTATGACCGTGATTTGCTTTTGCCGCTTTACAAAAAGTATCATGACCAGGGGCTTGAAATTTATACGGTATCTATTGACGGCTCTTATACCACTTGGAAGGCCTGGGTAAAAAAAACAAACATGCCGTGGGCGGATGTATGGACACCCGGTGGCTTTTTTAGCCAGGCAGGTTTCACTTATAACGTAGGTATTGGTACGCCCCGTTTTTTTATTATCAACCGGCAGGGAAAAATAGCGAACCAAACCTGGGAGGCACAGACAGGCCTTACTGAAACAGATAAGATCCTGCAGCCGTTGTTAAAAACTGATAGCCGGTAGTTAGCGCTACATTTTGAAATTCCTTTCAAAACAATCGCGCAAGTTCCCGCTTTTTTGATTTGCCCCGGCTACAACTTGCGCCAAATCTCCGTAGCGGCTATTCCGTTTTCAAGTACATAACTGATCTGAATCATTTTGGCATCTTCGCTAAATTTATACTTCAACTTAAAGGCGTTGCCTAAAGGGCCTCCGCCCATTTCAGGTATCCGGTATGAAGCGGTTTCTGTGTAATTCTGAGCGTCATCAACCGTGTATTTTCCGCTGTGCGAAATTATCGCTCCCGTGTTTCTAATCTGTACGTTGGCAAAGGTGCTGTCGGCATTAAAGATCTTTAAATATCCGGGACCCGCATTTTGGAGCGCCGATCCGGTAGGGCCCGATTGGGCCAGTTCCCAGATGCCCGTAAATGTTTTGTTTCCGGTTTGGGCAAATGTGGTTATGGCCAGTAATTGCAGGGCCAGTAATGCTGTCGCGATTTTTAAGATTGATTTCATGGTTAGGTTATTGGTTAACTCAAATATAAAAAGTATTTGTTAATTTTTCAGACAGTAAAGGATAGTGCTCAACCATAAAAAATATATGTTTGTTTGTTAATCCGGCAAACCCAGGACGGCACACCAATTATGATGATGAGAAATAAAACCTTAATGCTTGTTATAGCAATTTGCAGCTGTATGATCGGCCCCGGCGCCATCGCCCAAAAAAATCAGCAAACTATTGCAAAAAAATATGATGTGGCCGCGTTTTTATACCCGGCCTACGCCAATGACGACCCGCGTTTGCGCCCGTTCTGGCCCGCGGGCAATGGCGAGTGGGAAACCGTTACCACCATGCAGCAACGTTTCCCCGGCCATTACTGGAACCGTAAACCCGCCTGGGGCCCGGTTAATGAAGCCGACCCGGCCATTATGAACATGGAAATTAACGAAGCCACCAATCATGGGGTTAATGTTTTTATTTTCGACTGGTACTGGTATGACGGCCGCCCGTTTATGGAAACAACGCTTGATAACGGTTTTCTGAAAGCCGCTAACGTTAATAAAATGAAGTTTTACCTGATGTGGGCCAACCATGATGTATTGAACCTTTGGGATACCCGCCTGAATAAATATAACGAGAACAACGTGATCTGGACCGGCAAAGTAAGCCGCGAGGAGTTTGAAAAGATCTGCAAACGTAACATCGAGAAATACTTTAAGCTGCCGCAATATTATAAGATTGACGGCAAGCCGGTATTTATGATCTATGACGTGCCGCAGCTGATTGCCGGGCTGGGCGGTGTTGAAAACACAGTAGCCGCGCTAAAATGGTTTAAAGAAGAAACCAAACGGGCCGGTTTCCCGGGGCTCGAACTGCAGTTGACAATGTGGTCGCAAAACACCAATTACAGCGGTGTTGATGGCAGCAAATCTAAAAACCCCGAGAACGACTTTGTGAAAAAACTGGGCTTTACCAGCGCCACGCATTACCAGTTTGTACATTTTATGAACCCGGCCGACGACTATTTGAACATCCTTGAAAAAGTAAAAAAAGAATGGGCGCGCATTGACAAAGATTTTGAGCTGACCTATTACCCGCATGTCAGCATTGGCTGGGATAACAGCCCGCGCACCGGCCAGAGCCCGGTAATGCGTAACAACACGCCCGACAATTTTGCCAAAGGCCTGCAAATGGCTAAGGACTATGTTGACGCGCACCCCAAACAGGCCCCGCTCATCACCATCAACAGCTGGAACGAGTGGACCGAAACCAGCTACCTGGAGCCGGATAACGTTAATGGCTACGGTTATCTGGAAGCGGTGAAGAAGGTGTTTGTAGATCATAAATAAACCGACTCCTTTGTTATTTTGAGCGATAGGGAAGATTTATAGAACGGCGATTACTTGGTTTGTAAATTCTTGCCTATCGCATAGAATACAATTGATTAACTGCTTGTTATGCTTTCATCAACTTTTCATCCTAAATCCTTATCTTCGCTGCCCGAAACGGATTGTTTAAAAGTTTATGAAATTATTAGAAGGAAAAACCGCGTTAATAACCGGAGCGTCAAAAGGAATTGGACGCAAAATTGCCGAAAAGTTTGCCGAGCACGGCGCTAATGTGGCTTTTACTTATTTATCGTCTGTTGAAAAAGGATTGGCCCTGGAGCAGGAACTGAAAAGTTTTGGCACCCAAATTAAAGGCTACCAGTCTGACGCTTCAAAATTTGACCAGGCTGATAAACTGATCAATGATATCATAGCCGATTTTGGCACCCTGCATATTGTAGTTAACAACGCCGGTATTACCAAAGATGGTTTGCTGATGCGCATGACCGAAGAACAATGGGACGACGTTTTAGAGGTTAACCTGAAATCTGTATTCAATATTACCAAAGCGGCATCAAAAATTATGATGAAGAACCGCGATGGCGTATTTATTAACATGAGCTCGGTTGTTGGGGTTGACGGTAACGCCGGCCAGTCAAACTATGCCGCTTCAAAAGCGGGTATCATCGGTTTCTCCAAATCAATAGCGAAAGAATTAGGCTCACGTAATATCCGTACCAACGTTATAGCGCCGGGCTTTATCCGTACCGAGATGACGGAGGTGCTTGACCCTAAAGTAGTTGAAGGCTGGGCACAATCTATCCCCCTTAAACGTGCCGGCGAAACCGAAGACGTGGCTAACGCCTGCGTATTCTTGGCGTCAGACCTGGCGACTTATATCACCGGGCAGGTTATCCCGGTTGATGGCGGAATGTTGTAGTTAGTTGCCAAAACATATTTAAAAGAGCATATTTGTTATGCTCTTTTTTTATGCAGCTATTTTTTCTTTTGTAAGCGCTTTGCCGTTAATTACCAACATTATTACACCAAACATTCGCAATATTTTTGCATTTTGCACAATAACGTAAAACGTGTTACGTACAACGTTCAACTTGAAAAATGCTGCTATTTTCAATAACCTGGGGAAGTGTTTCGGGATGGTGGGCGCCGGTTTGCCTGCTGCTGGGTTTGCTGTATGCCTGGGTAATGTACCGGCGGCCGCTCAACCTGGCCGATAAATTCAGGTACGCGTTAGCAGCTTTTCGTACGCTGGCGGTGTTTTTGATTGCGTTGTTGCTGGTGTCGCCGCTGGTACGGTCTACCAGTTATCAGCCCCAAAAGCCGTTGATACTGGTCGCCCAGGATAACTCGGCATCTATCAATACTTTTCATCCGGCTGGATTTAACCCTGCCCAATTTGTTACCGACCTGGGCAAGCTTAAACAACAGCTGGGCGATGGCTACGAGGTGCAGGAGTTTAATTTTGGCCATGAGTTGTCTGCCGGTCTGTCCCAAACACTTAACGGCAGGCAAACCAATATAGCCGCCGCGCTGCGCCAGTTAAATGACCGGTTTGCTAACCAAAACATTGGCGCCGTAGTTTTGGCTACCGATGGCCTGTATAACCAGGGTGCTGACCCGCAGTATGAGGCCCGTAACTTCAAAAGTAGTATTTACACCATCGCTCTTGGCGATACTGTTGCCAGGCGCGATTTGCTGATCGGTAATGTAAACTATAATAAAACCGCTTTTTTAGGCAACGACTTTGAAATTGAAGTGCTGGCCCAGGCCTACCAGAGCAAAGGCGAAACCATGTACCTGACGGTTACGGAAGACGGGCGGCAGGTAAGCGCGCAGCTCATCCCGGTTACCAATGACGCGTTTAAAAAAGTAGTTACCATTAAGCTAAATGCTGATAAAAAAGGCATCCATAAGTTCAATATCGGTATAAGGCCCGTTAAAAATGAGCTGTCCACCCAAAACAATGTGGAGACCATTTATGTGGAGGTGCTGGATGCCAAACAAAAAATACTGCTGGTGTATGATGCCGCACACCCTGATATTAACGTGATAAAACAAGCCATTGAGGCTAATAAAAATTATGAATTAAAGACAAGCCTGCTATCGGATGCCGGCACTTTAAAACTGGGTGATTATAGCCTGGTGATCGTTCACCAGCCATCGCCGGGTACATTTGGCACGTTAAAGGAGCTGATTGCCGGAAGCAAAACGCCGCTATGGTATATGCTGGGTGCGCAGGCAGATGCTTCCGGTTTCAATGCGGCGCAAAAACTGATAAAGATCAGTGCCTCAAGGTTAGAAATGCAGGAAGTGTTTGCACAACCTGCGTCGGGGTTTACATCGTTTACCCTGTCTGATTCTACCCTGCAAAAAATAAGCGGTATGCCGCCTTTACAGGCGCCGTTTGGCAGTTATACTTCATCGGTAAACAATGGTGTGCTGTTTAAACAAAAGATCGGCTCGGTGGCCACAAGCTATCCGCTGTTGTTATTTGGTGATGACGGCGGCCGGCGCCTGGCTATATTAACCGGAGAGGGTTTATGGCGCTGGCAGTTAGCCGAATATCAAAACTACGGCAATCATCATGCGATGGAAGAGTTGTTTAGCCAAAGTGTGCAATACCTCACCGCCAATGGCAACCGGCAGCGGTTCAGGGCCTATCCGTCAAAAAATATATTTGATGAAGGGGAGAATGTATTGCTGAACGCCGAGTTATACAACGAAGCCCTTGAACTGGTTAATACGCCCGATGTAAAAGTCGAACTTAAAAATGCCGACGGTAAAAATTACAGCTTTTTGGCCACACGCAACGGCCAAAGCTATCAACTGGATGCAGGCGCTTTGCCTGTAGGTGCGTATACCTATACCGCCACCACCAAACTGGGCAACCGCCTGTTTAACGCCGGCGGGCAGCTAACGGTTAAGCCGCTCAACCTCGAGATCAGGCAGAGCGCGGCTAACCACCAGTTATTAAGAAACCTGGCCAGGCAAAGCGGCGGCGAAATGCTGCAGCCATCGCAGATCAGCCGCCTTGCCGATCTGATCCGCAAGAACGAAAACATCAAAACCCTGGTTTATGAAGACAAGCATTACAGCGATATGATCGATGTAAAATGGATCTTCGTGCTGATCGTCGCTTTGTTAAGCGTGGAATGGTTTTTACGAAAGCGCGAGGGGGAGATTTAAACCTTTAACAGCGCCTTTGGTTTACGGCATCGATTGCATAGTTTTAATTTTAATTTTCAAATGGATAGGGGTAATTTTAAATACCAATTAAAACTATTCATGTCCGGGGTCTTAAATCAGCGTTGGGGCATTTTGCCAATGTTCAAGCTGCTTGTGTTATTGTTGCTGGCTGTGCCTGCTGTTAAGGCTGGTGCGCAACAGGCAGCCGACAAACCAGCGGCACCTGCCATACTACCCGGTAAAGGCGCATCCGAATTTGATTTCTTTTACGCCGGTGAGGCCAAGGACCGTAAGATGTACATCGTCAGGAATGGAAAGATCACCTGGTCGTACATTGACACTTTGGGCAGGGGCGAGATAAGCGATGCTGTTTTAATGAAAAATGGGAACGTGCTTTTTGCACACCAGTTTGGTATAACGCTCATCGACAAAAACAAAAAAGTGTTGTGGAACTATGACACTCCAAAAAATCACGAAACGCATACCGCTCAACCAATAGGGACCGACCACGTTGTGTTCATCCAAAATGGCGACACCGCCAGGCTTTTTGTGATGAACATCAAAACCAATACAATTGAAAAGCAATTTACCCTGCAAACTAAAGGCACCGGCACCCACGGACAGTTTCGCCACGCGCGGCTAACTCAAGATGGTAACATCCTGGTGGCACATATGGACCTGGGTAAAATTCGCGAGTATGATATTAACGGCAACCAGTTATTATCAATTGACATGCCGGGCGTTTGGTCTGTTGAGCCGTTAAAGAATGGTAATATCCTGGCCTGCGGGCATGAAGGGCATAAAACATCTTTCGCCCGCGAGGTTAACCGCAAAGGCGAAATGGTATGGGAATACATGATGAGCGATATGCCCGGCTATAAATTCCCCGAGCCACAAATTGCTACGCGCCTGGCTAACGGCAATACATTAATTAATAACTGGTTTAACCAGTGGGACAGCAAGCCTGACCCCGGTAATTTGCAGGTACAGGCCATAGCAGTTACGCCTGATAAAAAAGTGGTCTGGGCGCTGCGGTCATGGTCAGCACCGTTAAATCTCGGCCCGTCAACTATCATACAGTTGCTTGACGATGCTAATGCCATAACGGAGCAGGTGCATTTTGGTAATATAAAATAAGTTTAATACCCCTGTTAATTTAAATTGTGCCCTGTTGGTGTAAAAGCCGGCAGGGCTTTTTGTAACAGCAGTTGGTGATAAGGATGCCATAAAGTTTGGTGACCATAAGCCTACAGGCTAAATATTAGCCCTTATCAAACACTAATATTTAAAATATTAAAAACCCTATTCCTTTTTCGGTAAACATTTCTATTTTTGTAGCGATAAAAAAATAAGCACTATGAACAATTCAATGGAAGAAGCAAACTCAGAACGTAATTACATCTTATTGGTAATTGCTATAGTTATAGGGTTGGTAGGCGTTTATTTACGCTTCGCGGATTTTAGGCACGCTTCTGCAGTAGCTAATGTTATTTTGGCCATTGGTGCCGGTGTAGGGCTTAAAGCGATATTTAGCATCATTAAGTAATTTTATATTGCTGTATAAATAAAAAAAGCGTCCCGAAATTTTCGGGACGCTTTTTTTATGCTGATTGGCCCGGTTTATTTGGGCCGGTATTTGGCATCATTCAGTATTTTCTGCGCATCGTTGTTCGCCATTAACTGCTGCAGGGTTACTTCCGGGTGGCGCTCCATATATTCTTTCACTATCTGCCAGCCGGTCCATACGCCTACTTTCGGCGCCGATTCGTTGCGGCTGCCCAGCTGGGGCGTAAACGGCGCTTCGCTGATGTACGTCTGTATTTTTTGATAATCGGTTTCATACAATAAATTCTGCTCAAGCAGATAAGCCCAAATGGTTGATTTAAAATCCGTGCACCATGCCAGCTGCTGGGTGGTATAACCAATTTTGGTTGAGTCGGGAGTGTCTGGTAAAATCTGGTCCATAAAATAAAGTATCTTTCCATTATACACCATTTTTGATAATAATGTTTTATCATTATCACTTTCCGGAAACATATCTTCGCGGGCTATCCCTTCAATAACACGGGGGGTAATATTGTCGGGCGTAAACCGCCTGGATATGTAGTGCGGAAACACCTCTATCAGCGCCGGATAGAACCTTGAATTGGCGCCTAAAAACAAGTCGAGCCCAATACCAAAATAGCCGTCGCCCACGGCGGTCTGCGCTTTAAAGCCCGAAAAGTAAGCGTATACCTTTGGCATCCGCTTTTGCGGATAGTAATATTTGATCCTCCGGAAAGCATCTGTCAGTTCGGCCTCCTGTTTTTCCAGTTTACCGGGATATACCGAATCAACGTCGTGTTTAACATCAAGGTAGGGGCGGCCCTTAAAAACGGGCCTCAGTACGCTAAAATAACCCGTATCATTAATGCTGCCGGCCTGCAGGATCTGCTCGGTATAGTCGCGGTAAAAATTGCCGTATTTTTTCAACAACAGCATGGCCTGTTGCTCCATGGGTTTTGTCCGCAGGCCGTCAAAATCGTGGTCAAAGCGCTCTATTTTAACATCAATGGGTATATTGCTGACATCAATTTTTTTACTGCGGCCACAGGCGGCAAGCAGCAGGCCCATAATAAAAATTAAATAAATTTGTTTGAACTTATACAAGGTTGGTATCATTTTTATACTTTCAACAAAATTAATTTATTATTTGCATTTAGGTGCAGCCAGTACTTGTAATATCGTAATGAAACCATCATGCGCTGCCATTTAACTATACAATGCAGCAACCCTGATGACTTCATTACCGTTAAAAATAATTTATATTGATAACTTATATTGATGAAAATAGCATTAGCCCAGCTTAACTATCACGTTGGTAATTTTGAGTCGAACACCGCCCATATCATCCAGCATATACAAAAAGCCCGGCAAAATGGGGCTGATTTAGTGGTATTTGCCGAATTATGCGTTTGCGGCTACCCCGCACGCGACTTTTTAGAGTTTAGCGAGTTTATAAACCAATGCGAAGTGGCCGCCCAAAAAATCGCTGCCGAGTGCACAGATATTGCGTGCATAATTGGCTTGCCTATCCCTAATCATAACCTTGAGGGTAAGGATTTAAACAACTCGGCCTATTTTATAGAGAACGGCAAGGTTAAGGCCATTGTAAACAAGGCGCTGCTGCCTAACTATGATATATTTGACGAGTATCGCTACTTTGAACCGTCAACCCGGTTTAATTGTATTGAGTTTAAAGGCAAGCGCATAGCCCTGACCATTTGCGAGGATTTATGGAACACCATTGAAAACCCGCTGTATATAACCCGCCCGATGGATACGCTGATTAAGCAAAACCCTGACCTGATGATCAACATTGCCGCATCGCCTTTTGCTTATAATCATGACGAGGAAAGGATCGCTATTTTAAAAGATAATGCCGCGCGTTATAACCTGCCGCTGTTTTACGTTAACCATGTCGGCGCGCAAACCGAGTTAATATTTGATGGCGGATCATTGGTGTTTGATAGCGCCGGTACGCTGGTTGATGAACTGCCTTATTTTGAAGAAAGCTTAACCTATTATACTTTAGATGATCATAACGGCGTGTCTTTTGATCATCCGTCGACCGTAAAAGCGGCAAGGGTCAGTGATATTGCGCAGATTCACGATGCACTAATTTTAGGGATCCGCGATTATTTCCATAAATCGGGCTTTAGCCGTGCTATACTGGGTTTATCCGGTGGGATAGACTCGGCCGTAGTATGCGCGCTGGCGGCCGAGGCATTGGGCCCTGAAAATGTGATGGCGGTGTTATTGCCGTCGAAATTTTCAAGCGACCACTCCATAAAAGATGCGGTGGACCTGGTAACTAATTTAGGCTGCATGAGCGAAACCATCGCCATAAAAAACATTACCGAAGCATTTGAAGCCGCCCTGCACCCGCAGTTTAAGGACCTGCCCTTTAACATCGCCGAAGAAAATATCCAATCGCGCAGCCGCGCAGTTTTGCTGATGGCTATGTGTAATAAGTTTGGTTATATCCTGTTAAATACATCCAACAAAAGCGAGGCTGCCGTGGGTTATGGTACTTTGTATGGCGATATGTGCGGCGGTATATCTGTTATTGGGGATGTTTACAAAACACAGGTTTTTGAGCTGGCGGGATATATTAACCGCGGGCGTGAGATCATACCTGAAAATTCGATTATTAAACCGCCATCGGCCGAGTTAAGGCCGGGGCAAAAAGATTCAGACTCGTTGCCCGAATATGATATCCTGGATAAAATATTAGCTCAATATATTGAACATCGCTGCTCTGCCAACGAGATCATCAAAATGGGTTACGACGAAGCTACGGTGCACCGCGCTATAAGGTTAATTAACCTTGCCGAGCATAAACGCTATCAAACACCACCAATATTAAGGGTATCGCCCAAGGCCTTTGGCATGGGCAGGCGGATGCCTATCGTTGGGAAGTATTTGCAGTAACCGCCCCTGTTCTAAATCTTTTGCACCACCGTTGTCTGTGAATATACGGGCAACGGTGATAAGCTTATTAAAAGCGTTTATCCCTTCCCTAATAATTCTTCCAGCTTATTTTCAAGCTCGGGGCCACGCAGGTCTTTGGCAATGATCTTGCCATCAGGGTCAAGCAGGAAGTTGGCAGGTATGGAGTGGATCGAATAAAGTTCGGCAGCTTCGTTTCTCCAAAATTTCAAATCAGATACCTGAGTCCAGGTCAGGCCGTCGTGTTTGATCGCTTCCTGCCAGCTTGACTGGTCGCCCGGCCTGTCTAATGATACACCCAGTACGGTAAAGTTTTTGGTTTTGTATTTATTGTAGGCTTTTACCACATTGGGGTTTTCCTGGCGGCAAGGGCCGCACCATGACGCCCAAAAATCAATCAATACATATTTCCCTCTGAAAGAGGATAATTTAATCGGGTTGCCGTTAACATCGGGTTGTGTAAAATCAGGAGCCATGCTGCCTACCGCTGTAGTTTTTGATTCGTCGATGGTTTTTTTGATGATCTTGCCTATCTCCAGGTCTTTTACAGATTGGTCAAGGCTATTATATAACGTCTCAACTTCTGCAGGAGTAGCGCCTTGCTTAGTTAGCTGATTAATAATAATTAAACTTAAATAACTGCGCGGGTGCGTTGAAGCGAAAGTTGTAAAAATAGCACGCTGCCTGTCCTGCAAAACCTTAAACCGGGCCTGCATATCCTGTTGAAACCGGGGCGAGTTCTGCTGGTCGGCCGATGCGGCTGTCCTTTGGCTGTTTAGTATTTTGGCCTCGTCATTAACTGGTTTTAACTGCTGGGTAAGGTACTTGTCCTCATCATTTATAACAGAGCCGGTAATTGCCGCGGTTTTAACAGAGTCTTTATCGGTAGCAACGTTAGTGGTTCCTTTATCCAGGAAAAAATTTAACATATCCGGCGTGTTGCCTAATTTGCTGATCCCTGTTCCCTGGTGATCTATAACCAGCAGCGAATTTGAGGGGCTTGGAATGTAACCGGTAATAATAAAATTGCCGTTTGCGATGATGGCCGAGTCGACCACCTTGTTTGCGCCTACCTGGTAAAATAAATAGGCCCAGGCCGGCGAGGACACGTTGCCTACTTTGCCGTTTATGGTAAAATTATTTGCGGGTGCCTGTGCAAGTGCAAGCGCGGGCAATAATGCGGTTATAATTAAAAGTAATTTCTTCATTGATTTTTTAAAGATACAGGACTTATAACGGATATTACCTGTTACAATTATATATGGGTTAAGTTAATTTTTGATAAGTGCGCCACCAAAGATCAGGCATTTCGCCGCTGGTAGCGGTTTGATAGTCCTCATACCTGCACGGAACCAGGTGGAAGCGTTCGTTTTTTGAGCCGCCCGTAGGGTAGGGTACCTGCATCCACCACCGGTCTGATTTTTTGCTTTTCACAAACACCAGCTCATGGTCATCATGCCGCAGGCTGGTTTTATAAATAAGATATTGCGATTTAGGGCTAAGCGGGAAATCTTTTTTACGGTTATAAACCCCGTCAATAAAGTACCAGATCATTTGCGACAGCAGCATTGCCGTTTGCCCGTTGCTATCGTAAGCAGGGTTAAACTCATAAAAACCTATTGAGGTTAGTTTATCGTTAAATCCGGCATAGCGGCACAGCTGGCAGGCCTCTTCGCCGTAAAAGCCGTTGGGTGTAGCGTTGGTATTGGCAGCCGCGTCAGCCGAGCGGATGGCGCTGACGTCAAAGCTTATCATGTTGGCATTGCGGATGGTAGGCTCGGCAACTGCAATATTGCCGCTTAAAGCGCCCAGGCGGTGTACATCAAAATAAAGCTTTTCCATTACCCGCAGGCTATCCTGGCTGGCAAAAAAGGTTTGGTAGCCCAGGTTGCTGTAGTTAAACAGGTAGTTGGGCTCGTGCAAAAATATTTTGCTTAGGTAAGATGTTGACGTGGTTTCTATGGATTCGGTAAACTCATCATCTTCCAGGTCAAAATGCGAGTCGACCACCACCAGGTCAACTTTTTGCTCCAGGGTTTCATAACCCAGGTACTGTGCATAGGTAAGATCCTGCCCGCCGCCAATTATTACGGGGATAATATCTTTTTTTAACAGTTCAGCAACTACGGTTTTAACTGCGAAATAAGTATCTGTCACGGTTTCGCCCTGGCGGATATTGCCAAGGTCGACAATTTTGGTGAGGTACGCGCCTTCATTTAACAGGTAAAGCTTTTCGCGCACATAATTGGGTGCCAGCGCGCAGCCGGGGTTGCCTGTTGCATTCCTGTCCTCCTGCACGCCTATAATGGCGATATCTGCAGGTTGGTCCAGGTCAGGAAAACTGTCGGCGTAATAACTGATCTTACTACCCAAATGACTGGTATAATATCCGTTTTTAGGAGCTATGGCATTCAGATCGATCGGCGTAAAGAAATCAGATAAGGACATGTTGTTAAGGTGCAAATGTGTAGCTATGCAAATATGCGGATTTTTTAGGTTTGGCGATTGATGGCAGATATATAAAAATATAAACATCTGCACATTTGTACATTTGCATATCCGCACATCTATCACCACATTTGCACAATCACAACATGATATTAATAACGGGTGCCACAGGTTTTTTAGGGTCGGAGTTAGCGAAGCAGTTAGCCGAGCGGGGCGAGGCTATACGTTGTACTAAAAGGGCTTCGTCCGTTATCCCGGCATTGTTACTGCCTTATACCCAAATTGAATGGGTGAATGCGGATATACTGGATGTTTTTGCTTTGGAAGAAGCATTGGAAGGTGTTAACCGGGTTTATCATTGTGCCGCCTGGGTATCTTTAAAACAGGCCGACAAAGCGCCTATGATCCGCGCTAACGTTACCGGTACGGCTAATGTAGTCAACCTGTGCCTCGACCAGGGGATCAGGCTGGTGCACGTAAGCTCGATAGCTGCAATAGGGCAGGCCAAGCCCGGAGAGCTGATCACCGAAAATCATCACCTGGAAATAACTACTGAGAATGACGGCTATGCTATTTCAAAACTGGAGAGCGAAATGGAAGTATGGCGCGGCATTGCCGAGGGATTGGATGCGGTGATCGTTAATCCTTCATTAATTATCGGGCCAAACGCAGGCACTTTAGGCAGCGGACAGCTTTTTGAAACAGTACGCAATGGACTGAAATTTTATACCGAAGGCAGCGCCGGATTTGTTGATGTGGAAGATGTTGCCAAATGTATGATAGCCCTGATGGAAAGTAACCTTACCGAAGAACGCTACATCATAAGTGCCGAAAATAGGAACTATCAGCAACTTACTGCAGAAATTGCCCGGGGCTTTCATATAAAACCGCCGGCAACCCTGGCCAAGCCCTGGATGATGGAAATAGCCTGGCGTGGCGCCGCTTTATTGGGCTTCATTACCGGCAGGCCCCCTGCACTGGATAAGATAGCCGCCAGATCAGCAACCCAGATTCGCGATTTTGATAATAGCAAAATAAAGGCAGCCACAGGTATTGAATTTAAGCCGGTTAGCCAAACGATAGCGGCGGTTTGCGAGCGCCTGACCCGTTAACTTTAACTTTGTATTGTTTTATAAAACTATTATCTTGGTGGTATGGAACAGTATGATCACCGTATAGACGAGTACATAGGCAAAAAAGCGGCCTTCGCACAACCTATATTAAAGCACTTACGTGCATTAATGCATAGCGTTTCGCCGCAGATTACTGAGACTATAAAATGGGGGCATCCATTTTTTGAGTATAAGGGCACGCTGGCAAACATGGCCGCCTTTAAAGAACACTGTGTATTTGGGTTCTGGAACAGCACAGCTATTAATGATCCGTATGGTGTAATGCAGCGGCCCGGCGAAAAAGAGGCCGCCGGTAATTTCGACCGGATCACCAAGCTATCAGACCTTCCCAGCGATGAGATCCTTAAAGATTTTATTTTACAGGGGATAGCCTTAAAAGACAATAATTATAAACCGTCTGCAAAAAAAGCATCGGTGCCAAAAGCGCCTATTGAAATGCCAGACTACTTTGCAGCTGCATTAGCTGATAATCAGAAGGCCCTTGCAATCTTTCAGGATTTTAGCCCCTCATGCAAGCGTGAATACCTGGAGTGGATAACTGAAGCCAAAACCGATGCTACCCGCCAAAAACGTATAGAAACAGCACTGGAATGGATAGGTGAGGGGAAGACCAGAAACTGGAAGTATAAGTAGGCAATACAATAAAACAGGTCACTCCCGGCATCGAGAAGAATGACCTGTTTATGTTTAGAGATTACGCTATAAAGCTCTCCAATATTTTAAAACCGCCGGTAGTTTCCAGGTCAATTTTATCAATGGTTTTGGGTAATAAAATACACTCGCCCATTTTAACCGGGTAGCTTTCGCCATTATATTTAATAGTATAAGCTCCGGCAAGGCAAACATGTATCACAAACGAATCCAAATTGCTGTAATCCTTGCTGGTACTTTGGGTAGCGTCTAACACGCTTGTGGTAAAATACGGGCAGCTTACCAATTCAACGGTTTCGTCCTTTTCAGGGGTGTATTTTGTTTTGTAGTTACCGTAGTACTTATAGTCTATAGCCGCTAAAGCTTCTTCGGTATGCAGCTCACGTTTATTGCCATTAGCATCTACACGGTCAAAGTCATAGATCCGGTAAGTGATATCAGATGTTTGCTGGATCTCGGCTAACAATAAACCGGCACCGATGGTATGGACACGTCCCGCAGGTAAAAAGAAAACATCGCCTTCGTTGGCGATTTCGCGGTTCAGCACGTCCATTAAATGGCCGCTGTTAAATGCCTCTAAATATTTTTCCTGATTCAATTCCCGGTTAAAACCGGCAATAAGGGTCGAACCCGGGTCAGACTCAATAATGTACCACATCTCTGTTTTACCAAACGAGTTATGGCGCTTTTTAGCCAACTCATCATTGGGATGCACCTGGATAGAAAGATCCTCGTTGGCATCGATAAACTTCACCAGTAACGGGAAGATGTTGCCAAAGTGTTTGTACACCTTTTCGCCAACCAGCTCTGCGCGGTATTGCTCCAATAAATCAGCCAGCGACTCGCCATTTAAAGCACCACCTTCAACAATAGAAACATCAGACTTAACGCCCGAAATTTCCCAGGTCTCGCCACAGTTGGGCAGGTTTCCAAAATCTTTATGCAGGTAGGTTTTTATTTTTTGGCCACCCCAAATTTTGTCTTTGAAAATGGTTTTGAATTTAAGAGGATATAGTGCTGTTGACATGAGAGATAATTTTGCGCTAAGTTATGGATTTTGAATAAGGGTGGAACAGGGTTTTCTAAAAAATAGGTCATAAAAAAAAGCCCGCCTGTTAACAAGTGGGCTTTTTTTTATTTAAAAGGCAGATTATTTGCCCAGCTTCTTTTTCAAATTTTCGTCAATTGCTTCCAAAAATTCTTCGGTATACAGGTAATCTGTACCGTGCTCAACTTTTGGCTTAATGGTGATGGCCAAATCTTTGGTCATTTTGCCACTTTCAACAGTTTCAATACAAACTTCTTCCAAAGCCTTGCAGAAATCAATCAGCTCCTGGTTACCGTCAAGAATACCACGGAACTCTAAACCACGTGTCCACGCGAAGATAGAAGCGATAGGGTTGGTTGATGTAGGGCGGCCGGCCTGGTGCTCGCGGTAGTGACGGGTTACTGTACCGTGGGCGGCTTCGGCTTCCATTACTGTACCATCTGGTGTAACTAAAGTTGATGTCATTAAACCTAATGAACCAAAGCCTTGTGCTACGGTATCAGATTGTACGTCGCCATCATAGTTTTTACAGGCCCAAACAAAGTTACCGTTCCATTTAAGGGCCGATGCAACCATGTCGTCAATTAAACGGTGCTCATAAGTAATGCCGGCATCAGCAAATTTTTGTTTGTAATCGTTTTGGTAGATCTCTTCAAAAATATCTTTAAAACGGCCATCGTATTTTTTAAGGATGGTGTTTTTGGTTGACAGGTATAAAGGCCAGCCTTTCATCAGCGCCTGGTTAAAGCAGGCATGTGCAAAACCGCGGATAGATTCGTCAGTATTGTACATTGCTAAAGCAACACCATCGCCTTTAAAGTTAAATACCTCAAACGACTGCTCGGGGCTGCCATCCTCTGGCGTAAATTTAATGGTAAGCTTACCTTTTCCTTTGGTTAAGAAATCGGTAGCGCGGTACTGGTCGCCAAAAGCATGACGGCCGATGCAGATCGGGGCCGTCCAGTTTGGTACCAAACGCGGTACGTTGTTCATCACAATCGGTTCACGAAAAACGGTGCCGTCCAATATGTTCCGGATGGTTCCGTTTGGCGATTTCCACATTTGTTTCAAGCCAAATTCTTCCACGCGTTGTTCATCGGGAGTAATAGTGGCACATTTAATGCCTACTCCATACTGTTTAATAGCATTTGCAGCATCAATGGTTACCTGGTCATTGGTTTCATCACGATGCTCTAAACCAAGATCATAATATTTAATATCCAGGTCCAGGTAAGGAACTATCAGTTTATCTTTTATAAACTTCCAGATTATGCGGGTCATTTCATCGCCATCCAGCTCAACTACCGGATTATTTACTTTAATTTTTGACATACCAGGTGTTCTTGTTTTTTTTATTAATGGCTTCAAATATATAAAAATTGAAATTACCATTTGGGTATTCCCCACCAATTTGGCAATATGTGATTATAATTTTACGTTAGTATTGTTTTATTAAAGTTTGGTTGTATTTTTATCAACTATAAATTATGCGGGGAGCGATAAATGTTTTAATACGTTATCATTATACTGTTTGCCAGGCTGATATAAAATAACCCCTAAAATCCATTCTGCTACCATATGCGCATATGATAAATTATCTAAAAGCTGTTGTATTAATAATATTTACCTGCTTATTAGGCTATACCGCAAAAGCGCAGATCGGTAATGATTTTAAGCAGTATGACCTGGGCGTTGGCCTTGATATGAACAAGCCTTATACAGATGCACAAACCATTAAAAGTACGCGGTCGGGCCGGTTTAGTTTTAACTATAATGTAAGCCCGTTTGTTAATTATATAATTGATTTTCAAACCGGGGCGCTTCAGGGCGGCGATGCCGCTACAACGACAAGCGGCCGGCAGTTTACCAATAGCTTTAACGCGGTTATGTTTAGGGGGCAGCTGCAAATGGGCGAGATTATAGACTATTCGCAAAGCTCAATAGCCAATGCGTTTAAAAATCTTTACTTCTCAACCGGTGTCGGTTTCGTGGTTAACCATATCACAGAAATAAACAGGGCCTCAATTCAAACTCCGGGATTTTATACATCGGGCGAAGATAACAGTAACGAGATACTGATACCGGCCAGGGTTGGTTATGAGTTTAAATTTTATAACCGTTACAGCGAGCCTGGTTTTAAAATTGATGTTGGCTATCAATATAATTTTATCATGGGCGATAGCCTGGACGGTTTTACCGCGGGTAAACAAAAAGACTCGTACGCACAAATGTCCATCGGGATAAAATTTGCAATTGGTGGCGTTACTTCCTACAGGAAAAAAATTGCTTTTTAACGGCGATAATAATCAGTAATTTATTTTTTTGGCAGGGTTTTTACGGTATATAATTTATAAACTTTTAAACCATGAACAAGGATCCTTTTGACAACGAAAATGACGACAGGGACCGGACTCTGAAAGATGAGTTTGGCGAAACCATTGACAAAGAGCAATTACGTTTTAACGCCGATGACAACAGTTACGAGCTTGACGTAAAAAGCGACGACCCGGATTATGATCATCCGGACCCCTATAACACATCGCAGAAAAACGGGGCCGACATGAACTCAACTTATGATGAGGCCAATCCATTCGACTCGGTGGATGAGTATATCCCCAATGAGTCTTTAGAAACGGATGTAGACCAGTTGGGTATGCACATTGATAATGGCGAGATAGTAAATCTTGATCCTGTTGATGCAAGCCTGGCGCATACACCGGAAGATGACAGGGATGACCTGGACGAAGAAGGATATCCTAAAAACGATTTGCCCAGATAATAAAGCGGCCGCCTTGTAATAACAGGGCGGCCCTTATTTTTATTTAGCCGGAGAACGTAACCAGGTTGGCGACATAATATTTGGCGCCACCGTTTCCCGGATCGATTATTTTAGGGTCTATAACCAGCCAGACCATCGAGGTGAGCGTTAGTTTAACAATTTCAACCGGGGAATTCCCGCTTCTTGAAAACGGATCATATAAAAATGTCAGATATAGCCGGTTGTTATCAGACGACAACTTGTAGTCATAAAACGTTCCGGACGTTAAAGAATTATGATATAACAACGCCTTTTTAGCAGTCTCGTCCATCGTGGCACTGTCAAAATATATAGGTGTAGCCGGTACGCTGCTTATTACGGTTAGGGTTGTTGCGTCAAGATGTAACACCGCCTGCGCTTTTACAATCCATTTTGCGTCCAGCGTATCTTTGTTGATTATTGTGCCGGGCGCAGTACCAACGGTAGTTCCTGCCGATCCTGAATAGCTGGCCGGGCCCGTGGCGCCTGTGGTTCCGGTTGCTCCGGTCGCACCTGTGGCCCCGGTACTCCCTGTCGCTCCGGTTGTACCGGTGGCAGTTCCGGGTAGTGTGTTTTCTTTGGTTGCAACGTATCCCTTATCGCCGGGTAATATTGGCGGGTCAAGTTTGCAGGCTGCAAAGCACGCACAGGCAGACAACAGTACTATTAATAATTTGTATGATTTTTTCATGCAATAGTTATTATAATGATCAGGTAAGTAAGTCTTTATTTAGGTACTGGTTTATAAATGTATTTACTAATAAAATAAAATCCGGGTGCCTTTATAACCCTTCACGCCACCTTCATCAATGTATTTAGGATCAATTATCACCCACGTCATTGTGTTGGCAGCCATAATCACTTCTATCCTGAAATTGCCGGTCCTGAAAAACGGATCCGCATTAAAAAGAATATACGTTTTTCCGTTTTCTTTAGTTACGGTGTAAGTAAATAATTCGTCAATAGATAATTCTGAGTTTACAAATCTGGCAGTTCGGGTATTGTCATCTATCTGGACATAATGATATAAAAGGTCCGGATCAGGCTCACTTTTGATCATATTATATGACAGGTCAAACGTTTGGGCTAAAATGGTTCTTGATAACCATTTGCCGGTAAGCTCGGGATGAGCATTTATGCCCGTGGCCCCGGTATTTCCGGTCGCGCCCGTGTTTCCGGTAGTCCCTGTATTTCCGGTTGCGCCCGTGCTGCCGGGTACAGTATTTTCTTTAGTTGAAACATATCCCTTATCGCCCGGTAAAACAGGTGGATCAAGTTTACATGCGGCCAAACTTAAACCCAGGCAAAACAGCAACAGGAATACTTTATAATTGCGGTTCATTTGGTAACCAATTATATTGGTTATATAAAATTATCCTTTTTTTAATAATTCCTATATTTTATTTGGTAAAAGTTACCTGGTAGCCTTTGTGAAAATATTTACCCTTAATAGGGGTAAATGCAGTATCAAGCGCAACCCAGGTCATAGCGGCGGGGGTTAAATGCGTAATTCTGACCCGGCTTGTTAAACTGCTAAAAAACGGATTGGGGGATAAGTTTATAAATAAAACATTATCGGTGGTAGATAGCTTATAGCTGGTTGTACCCAAATCTGTAGCCAGGCCTGTGTATTTGGCTGATTTTGCGTGATCATCGACTAAAACAGCGCTAAATTTATTGGGGACTTCCACCCCCGACACAACAACGTTACTTGTATCGTAAAGCTGCTGTACGGTTTTTGACGTCTTCCATAACGCTGTTAAATAGGCATCATCAATAACCTTTCCCTGTACAACGATACCTAAAACCGTTCCGTCGGTAGTACCCGGTGGATCGGTTACCGGTGGGGTTACCGGCTTGTCAAGCTTGCAGGCAACTGTTATCATAACCATTGCCATCAATCCTAATAAGGCCTTAGTGTATTTTTTCACTTACGTTCTATTAGCGCAAAAAATCTTATTATAAAGGTAATGCATTGCCGTTATCAATCAAAATCAAGGTTAAAACGTTTTCGCAACTCGACCAGCTGCGGGTTTTTCGCGGCCATGTGCTGATATTTTTCCTGCGCGGTATAGGGTCGCTTAACCCTAACCTGTTCATCAATACGGGTCTTTACTTCTATATCGTAATTTTTAAGGGTTTTACGCAAATAATTAAGCAGGGCAGGTTTGTCATCGCGGAATAGCTGTTCCTGTACTTTATTTTCAACCACTACCTCAAAAACATAGGGCTCGAGCATTTTGGGTACTTCGGATATAAAAATGGTAAACAGGCTCATTTTACCTTCAGCTTTTATAGTAGCGGCAAAGACGTTCCAGTGTTTCAGGAACTCATCAAAGCTGAAGTCTTCTTTCGCGTCGCCTTTTTCATAAGGGTCCTCTTCTTCAGCGATAATTTCTTTGGCGTTACCAATATTTTTTAGCGAGGGTATGATCACCGAGGTGGTGCCGGCGTTGGGGATAAACGCAGGTTTGGGCTTTTCGGCAACGGTTTCTTCTTTAATGCTTTCGGTAGCCGGTTTTACCGGTTCCGTAATTTTTGGCGATGTAGCATAAGTTGCAGGTGCATCGCTTACAAAAGCCACATTATTATTAATTGTTGCCGGTTTTGAGTCGCTTACTGCCGGGGTATCAGGTTTTTTTTTTAACTGCCCGGTGTCGGGCATTGCAGTTAGCGGGGTGGTGGCCAGGTTAAATACCGAGAGCAGGTGGCACATTTTAAGCAATGCCAGTTCTACCTGTAAACGCTGGTTTTTACTCAGCTTGTAGCTCAGGTCGCACTGGTTGGCAATATTCATTGCCGAAAGCAGGAACGACACACTTGCCGCCTGCGACTGTTGTAGATATTTGGCTTTGATGCCTTCGCTTACCTCGAGCAATTTTAATGTCGATGCATCCTTGGTCACCAGCAGGTTACGGAAATGTTCTGACAGCCCCGATATAAAATGGGCGCCGTCAAACCCTTTGGTCAGGATCTCATCAAAAAACAACAGTGTTTTGGCCGTATTTTCTGTTAGTAAACTATCGGTTATATTAAAGTAATAATCGTAATCAAGAATGTTAAGGTTATCAATTACCGAGCGATAAGTAACGTTGGCGTCAGAAAAGCTGACAATCTGGTCAAACATGGACAAGGCATCCCTTAAACCGCCATCAGCCTTTTGCGCTATGATGTGCAGCCCGTCAGCCTCAAATTTGATTACTTCTTTTATGGCTATAGATGCCAGGTGATTAGCCATATCATCAACACTGATGCGGTTAAAATCAAAGATCTGGCAACGCGACAGGATGGTTGGTAATATCTTATGTTTCTCGGTAGTGGCAAGTATAAAAATGGCGTAATGCGGCGGTTCTTCCAGCGTTTTCAGGAATGCGTTAAATGCAGCCTGCGAAAGCATGTGTACCTCATCAATGATATAAACCTTGTAACGCGCGCCCTGCGGCGGTATACGCACCTGTTCTATCAGGCTGCGGATATCATCAACCGAGTTGTTTGAGGCGGCATCAAGCTCATGAATATTAAAGGAATTGCCGTTTTGAAAAGATGCGCACGACGGGCAAACACCGCAGGCTTCGCCATTGGGCTGCAGATCGGTGCAATTTATTGTTTTTGCAAGGATACGCGCGCAGGTGGTTTTGCCCACGCCCCGCGGGCCGCAGAATAAAAATGCCTGCGCCAGCTGATTATTCTTAATAGCGTTTTTTAACGTATTGGTGATATGTTGCTGACCGACAACAGTTTCAAAGGTAACCGGGCGATATTTGCGTGCCGAAACAATAAAATTATCCACAGCTACTAAGTTAGCAAGAAATTGCTTTACCTGAAAGTGCCAAAAAAGGATTGTTGATAAATTAGCTTATACAACCTTATCAGCCTGATTCTTTACAGACACGGTTATACTGCCCTTCCGGTGAGGACACAGCCAACGCTATCCTAAATTATAATTTATTGCAGGTCGTCGTCCGGTAAATGGTCATCATCCGGATCGGGGTTAGTGATGTCATATTCATCATCTTCGCCGGGTTCATTGATATCGTCATCCACCTGTACGGCGCGCAGGTCATCCAGGTCATCGGCACGATCGTCAAAGTCTTCATCTTCTTCATCGTCCTCAAGGTCGCTTTCTGTGTCTTCATAATCATCTCCCTGCGCCTGGAAATAGATTATGTCATACATAAAAGTAGTGTGGTTTGCTGGTTGGCTTTCAAGATATTCAAACTCCATGGCGGTAATATTTTGGTAATTAAAAGACAACCGAACTTAGCTTAATGTTTTGTAGCTAACGTTAATTTGATGTTTTATTTTTATTAACAAAAGTTAGGTAAACAGGTGAATTATATGGCCGGTTTATGGCACCTCAATCCCGGTTATTTCTTTTACCTTATAATAACCTTTTGCCAATGGCAGGTAAACTTCTATCTCCTGCCAGGACACCGTAAGTTTTTTGCCAATAAAAGTGGCCGGGGCGTTTATGAATTTTTCTGAGCCGTTAAATTGCTTCAGCCACAAAAAAGGCTTTTCACTGCCGTTTTCATCTGTAATTATGATATAGTTAAATCCTTTGGTATCTATTCTTTTAAAGGTTCCGGCTGTTGTTTGCAATTGGTTTTCTTCGCCTTTGTTCGCCATTTTAACGGCCAGTTTCAAAAAGGCGTCGCATTTTTGGGTGAGTAAATTTTTACCAATGTCCTCACCTAATTTATGCATTGCGGTGTTATCGGTCATAGAAACATTTCGTTCTGTTGCCAGATCAACCAGTAATGACGACTGGCTGATGAAGCAGTTCATAAACGCTTCGCCGGCTTCTTTTGAATTCATGATTTTTGATTGATCGATCCCGGTAATGCAATCGCATAAGGCGGTTGTCATCTTTTGTTCAACCGGGCCAATGTTGCGTGTTTGGGCCCAGCCGTCCCGGCAAATAATCAGGATGAGAAAGGCTATAAGAATTATTCTTTTCATGATAAGGGATTAGTTTAAATTCTATACTGCAATATGCTATAAAGAATTTGTTTTTGAAAAGATTAATGCTATAATTAAATTCTATTTGAAAAATGCAGAATTCTTGCTACATTTGCAGCCCCGAATTGTCGGGTAATTAATTAAAAATCAAAGTATAATAATGCAACAGTACGAAATCGTGATCGTTCTAACCCCGTTGTTATCAGAAGAAACTGCTAAAGAGGCAATAGCCAAATACAGCAAGACCTTAACTGATGGCGGAGCCGAAATTGTCCAGGAGGATAATTGGGGTTTGAGAAAATTAGCGTACCCTATCCAAAAGAAAACTACAGGGTACTATCACTTAACTGAATTTAAGGCTCCGGGTGATTTAATTAACAAATTGGAAGTCGAGTTAAGACGCGATGAGCGTGTTTTGCGTTTCCTGACCATAGCTTTAGATAAACATGCTATTGCTTACAATGAAAAAAAACGCAGTGGTGCCTTTAACAAGAAACCTGCAGCTAAAGTGGAGGAAGCAAAATAATGGCAAACGACCAAATTAAATACGTAACCGCCCCTAAAGTAGAGGACAACCGTAAAAAATACTGCCGTTTCAAAAAGAATGGTATTAAGTATATTGATTATAAAGACGCTAACTTTTTATTAAAGTTTATTAATGACCAGGGTAAAGTATTGCCCCGCCGCTTAACCGGTACTTCATTAAAATTTCAGCGTAAAGTGGCTCAAGCTGTTAAACGTGCGCGCCACATCGGTTTATTACCTTATGTTACAGACTCATTAAAATAATCAGGAGGTAAAAGACAATGGAAGTTATTTTAAAACAAGACATAAAAAACCTGGGTGATAAAGACGATGTAGTAACCGTTAAACCAGGATATGGCCGCAACTATCTTTTCCCGAAAGGATACGCCATATTAGCTACTGAATCTGCACGCAAAGTTTTAGCCGAAAATCTGAAACAAGCTGCATTTAAACAAGAGAAAATACGCAAGGATGCTGATGCAATTGCTGCCCGTTTAGAAGGTGTGAAATTGACTATCGGCGCTAAAGCTGGCGAAACCGGTAAAATATTTGGTGCTATCAACACTATCCAGGTGGCTGATGCATTGAAGAGAGAAGGTTTTGAAGTTGACCGTCGCCGTATCACTTTTGACCAGGAGCCAAAATTTGTTGGTGATTACACCGCAATTGTTAACCTGCACAAAGAGGTTAAGGTACAAGTGCCTTTTACTGTTGTAGCAGAGTAATTTCTGATTCCGGACGTCGGATTTTCGATTTCGGAGTTAGAATAGAATATTAAAAAGGTGTTGAGCATTGCTTGACACCTTTTTTTGTTATCAATCATTCTTCGCTATGCCCAAAATGGCAGCCTCTTTTTAACAAATCCGAAATCCACATTCCGACATCCGAAATAAAAACAATATTTTAGTTGCATGAAAGGTTTGGGCAAGCTCATCTGGCGTTTTGTTAAATTATTTTTGATATTATTTATTTGTATATCCATGTTTTGGGTGATCCTGTACCGGTTTGTAAACCCGCCGGTAACCTGGCTGATGCTTACCCGCGGGTTTGAACGCAAAGCCGCCGGTAAAGAATGGAAGATTGATAAGCAATGGCGCGATTTTGATGATATCTCTGATGGGATGAAGCGCGCCGCGGTAGCTGCCGAGGACCAGACCTTTTTAGAGAACCATGGCTTCGATTTTAACGCGATCGAAAAAGCCATCCAAAAAAATTCGCGCAGCAATAAGTTAATAGGGGGCAGCACCATATCGCAGCAAACTGCCAAAAACGTTTTCTTGTGGCCGGGCCGGTCATATGTGCGTAAAGCGTTTGAAGCTTATTTTACTTTGCTGATAGAGGTTTTTTGGAGCAAGCGCCGTATTATGGAAGTTTACCTTAATGTAATTGAAATGGGCGATGGGATATACGGGGTTAATGCTGCCGCGCAGGCTTACTACCATAAAGACGCCTTTGATTTAACCCGGGTACAGGCGGCAGCTATAGCGTCTATTTTCCCCAGTCCGCTTAAATGGTCGCCTACCAACCCCACCGATTATGTGCGTCACCGGCAATACCTGATCCTTAAGAATATGCGCAGGCTGGGGCCGATGGATTTTTAGCCCTCTAATGCCAATATCTATCAATGCCCTAAAAACGCTTTCAGATCCGGATGATATTGCGAGGTTAAAAATTCAGTGATGGTAAACTCGGCCAGTTCATGTTTATAAAACGGATCTTCGCGGATCAGCTTCTCAACCGTTTCTTTTGAATCAGCTAACGCCAGTATGATCCCGCCCGTACGCGGCACTTTGCGGGCCGATGCCACAAATACATTCTTTTTATAATACTTACGCAGGTATTTTACGTGGTCAGCCATGTGGGCGTCCAGTTCTTCCAGCGGGACAATGTAGTTTAAGTCTATGATAAACATGGCGACTAAAATAATTATCATCCTGATGAGCTACGGGACAGATCCGTATAGATTTCCCGCCATGCCCCAAAATGAAAGCAGTGATATTAACTAACTACCAGGTCCCTGAAAAGTTGCACGTGCCAGCTATCTTTAAACGGCACCTCCCATTTAGTTTGCAGCTCGGTTAGGTTTTGTACCAGGTTGTTGTAAACGATGGTATCGGTGTTGATGGCGCCTTGTTTAAGCAGATCTTCAAAGCCATGACGGGGTACAGAAAGTACTTCATCCGCCTGTTTATAAGCCAGGTTAAACCGGTCAAATAAACTGATGTTAAACTCGCGCTCCAGGTTCTGCATAAAGTGTACTGATTTATCAATAGAGCAGCCGCTGGCGCCGGCCTGGGTTTCATCAACTATCAGTATTAAAAAACGGTTATAGCGAATCTCGGCTTTAGCTTTAAGCTGATTGTTGTGCGCCGTCCACTGCGTGGTAAAACTATCCAGGCGTTGCTGTATTTGCTGCACCAGCTCATCGGCTAATTTTTTATCCGATTGATATATCCACACTCTTGAATTTTCAGAAAATTGCATATACAAAGCTACCAAATTATTAACTTAGAGGCTGTATTTTGTTGTCATGGTAAAATCAGTTCTGCCAAAAAATAAAAAAATAGCCTGCATCTTTTCCATTGTGTTAGCGGCCGCGGTTAGCCTGTGCTTTGTTGCCGGCATGGCAGACCAGGACTGGCTCAACTGGGGCAACAAATGCCTGGCACAATCCTTCGACGCATCATCAGACCTCAAAATAAAAAAGTGGGAGCTTGTATTAACGGATGATTCCTTTATCCGAATGCGTAAAACCTTCCAGAATGGTAAGCAGGAGTATTTTTCTTTTCATCTGCAAAAACTGGCAGATATGGATTACCTGGGCACTACAGCTGCAGGTACGCTCCTGCTAAAGGCTAAAGCCGATGACATCATTGTGCAAACCTATAACGACAGGCAGGGTAATGTAGACTCGATGGCCAATATATTAACTATCCCCGTAAAAAATATGGAGCCTGAACGGCTGGATAGCCTTAAAGCAGCGCTAGAATATTTTAAGGAGAAGGGTCTATAACCCGTTTGCCCTCACGGTTATCTCCGCAATATCCAAAACTTTTATTTCCTGGTCCTTATTATGGTTCTTTACGCCGTCGCTTAACATGGTCATGCAAAACGGGCAGGCTGCCGCTACCACTTGCGCGTTAACTGCTATAACCTCATCAATGCGTTCCATGTTAATGTCTTTATCGCCTTTTTCCGGTTCTTTAAACATTTGCGCGCCACCGGCACCGCAGCATAAGCCGTTGCTTTTGCAGCGTTTCATTTCAACCAGTTCGGTATCCAATATTTCCAAAGCTTTGCGCGGGGCCTCGTAAACATTATTGCCGCGTCCCAAATAACAGGGATCATGATAGGTAATACGTTTGCCTTTAAAACTCTCGCCGCCTTCGGCTTTTAGTTTGCCTTCGTCAATTAGTTGCTGGATCAATTGCGAATGGTGGATCACCTCGTAATTGCCACCCAGGCCCGGATACTCGTTCCTGATCGTATTAAAACAATGCGGGCAGCCGGTTACAATCTTTTTGATATGGTAGCCATCCAGTACCTGTATATTGGTCATGGCCTGCATCTGGAACAGAAACTCATTACCGGCACGTTTTGCCGGGTCGCCGGTGCAGCTTTCTTCGGTACCCAATACCGCGTAACTAAGGCCCACGTGTTGCAGGATCTTACAAATGTCGCGGGTTATTTTTTGTGCGCGCTCATCAAAACTACCCGCACAACCAACCCAGAATAATATTTCGGGCTGTTTACCTTCGGCGGCCATTTGGGCCATAGTGGGTACTTTCAACTCCATAGGTTAAATAATATCGTTATTGAGCAATTCATTAACTTCGGTTATAAACTCTTCAATGCTGCTGTAATTTGAAAAGGTAATTGCCGATTGGATCTCGTTTAACCGGGTCAGGATGTCCAGCGCGACGCTCAGGGCGTCGGCTTCCCAGCCCAGTAAATTTGCATCCCAGTTAACGCCAATCATAACTTCGCTTTCTGCCAAATCAAGGCACCAGCTTTCCAGGAACTCGGCCAGCGGGATCTCCGTCGGCGTATAACCCTTCCAATCCCCTTTGGCACAAATCTTGGCTAGTGATCTTTCGCTCCAAAGTGGCACTAAATCCACATCTTCGCTTTCGGCAGCGTGCGAGCTGGCCCAGCCTTTTTTACCATATAAGCCCCATATCAGTTTTGATGCGGCAGTTTTTTCGATGAATGATCTGTAAGCCTGATCTGTTATTTCTTTATCGTCTGACATTTTTCTTTTTACTTGTAATTATTGCCCATCGCCATCGGCCCAGTTAAATCTATCGGCATTGCTGTACTTCCATGGTGCGCCGTTATTCTCTACGTTACCAAACATGTTATTCAAACTCGCCGGCGCCTGCGACTCTTCCATCACCACATATCTGCGCATCTCAGTAATGATCTCGAGCGGATTAATATTTACCGGGCAAGCTTCAACGCAGGCATTGCAGGTAGTGCAAGCCCAGAGCTCTTCGCGGGTTATGTAATCATCTAATAAAGTTTTGCCGTCATTATAGTCGTTGCCATGTTTATCCAGGTTAATGCCCACCTCGGTTATCCGGTCGCGGGTATCCATCATAATTTTGCGGGGCGATAGCAGTTTACCTGTAATATTTGCCGGGCAAACAGCCGTACACCGGCCGCATTCGGTACAGGTATAAGCCTCCATCAGGTTTTTCCAGGTAAGGTCGGTTACATCCTTAGCGCCAAAGCGCGCTGTTTCGCCGTTACTTTCGGGCGCAAACGACGGGTCGAGCATGGCTTTAACCTCGTTGGTTACGGATGCCATATTGGTAAACTCGCCTTTCGGCTCCAGGTTTGAGTACCAGGTATTTGGGAAAGCCAGCAGAATATGAAAATGCTTGGAGTAGGGCAGATAGTTTAAAAATGCCAGGATCCCGATAATGTGGAACCACCAGCAGGCACGTTCTGTGACTGCCAGCGTACCTGGGTTTGACGACAGGGCAGGGGCAATTAAGCTGCTTACCGGGAAACTGCCCGCTTTTATATAATGACCAAAATGCAGCGCCTGTAATTTATAGTCGGCGGCGTTCATGGTTAAAAATGCGGCCATCAGGCAGATCTCTATCACGAGGATATAGTTTGCATCACTTCTGGGCCATTCGGTCATCTCAGTGCCGCTAAACCGTTTCAAACGGAGGATGTTGCGCCGGGCAAGGAAAACTACGCAGGCAACCAATACCAATACCGCCAATACCTCAAATCCGCCAATCAGCAGGCCGTATAAACTACCCAGCGGTTTTGAAAATATACGGTGCGAGCCAAATATGCCGTCGATCATGATCTCCAGCACCTCCAGGTTAATGATGATAAAACCCACGTAAATAAAAAAATGCATCAGCGCGGCAACGGGGCGCCTGGTCATTTTAGTTTGACCGAGGGCAACTTTTGCCATTACCAGCCAGCGTTCGGCGCGGCGGTCGCTCCGGTTAACTTCCCTCCCCAGCAAGATATTGCGCCGGATCTTACCCGCATTTTTACTGAACAGGTAAACAGCCGCGGTTAGTACCACAATGAATAGGATTTGTGCAATCATTATGCGTGCATAGTAATTTAATCAAAGATAGTTTTATCAATCAACTATCAAAACAAGACTAAACATTTACCGGCCTAAAAGTTTTTTTACGGGTGTAAATATTTGATTTACTGGATACTTAATTAACAATAGAAAATTAAGTGGCAGAATTTTCAAAAAAAACTAGTGATAAATAAAAAAAAGGCTACATTTGCAATCCTTAAACGGTCGGTATCATAGCTCAGTCGGTAGAGCAAAGGACTGAAAATCCTTGTGTCGCTGGTTCGATCCCAGCTGATACCACTGATATCCTAAAACCCCGATTCCAAGCTGGAATCGGGGTTTTTATTTTCTTGAACTTTTTCCGTTTTTTAAAAAGTGGCTCCAGATGCTATAAACCCGGTTTTTGGTTCAATTCCAGTGAGGTCGACTTCACTGGAATTTTCTTGGGTATAAAAAACGGGCTGATTATTTGAGTTTATAGCGAAGAAGTGGTTCGATAATATGTAAGGGTGGCTATTGTATATCTTTGTTAAGAAAACGAACGGTTCTGAGTTATCACAACAATCATCAATTATTTCCTGCGGCTTTCCTTTCATACCCGTTAGCAATTAACCGAAACTCCATTATTTCCAAATCGCCATTGACACAAAGCAAGTGCTACAATGACATTCCTCATTTTTTTCTTTGTTACATTATTATAAATTTAGATGATTAAACAAATTATCATGAGCAAAGAACTAATGGAATTCTCGGATCAGATAGATGAATTATATGATCCGGTTACCGTTGAGGCAGACGATTTTTGGGAAGACCCAGCTAACCTCTTTGTGTAACTCTTTTCATTGACCATGCCTGAAAGAAAGAAAACGCTGATTGCATTAGGCGCTTCTGCCGGCGGCACTGCGGCGCTGTTTGATTTTTTCGACAATACGCTGCCGGATGAAGTATCTTATGTGATAACGACTCACCTCTACCCGCATATAAAAAGCATGCTGGCTTCTTTAATTCAGAAGCATGCAGCGATTGAGGTTTGTGAGGTGGAAGAAGATATGGAGATCATACCGGATAAAGTTTATGTAATGCCGGAGAATAAAATAATGGCGATAGATGGCGAAAGACTTGTTTTGAAGCCCAGGGATCTGAATGTTAAAGTTAACATGGCTATCGATATCTTTTTCAAATCATTGGCTGACAATCGCAGCTTTAATATTATCGCGATTGTTTTATCCGGCCTGGGAAAAGACGGGACGAAAGGGATAGAAGCCATCTCAAAAAACGGAGGGATCATCATCGCGCAGGAGCCTTTAAGCGCGAAAGAGGGAAGTATGCCGCAAGAAGCGATTGAGTCGGGGTACGCAGATTTTGTCCTTAACCCAAAAAACATGCCGGAGCAGGTCATTAAAATCGTGAAGGAGTTTAACAGCAAATAATTATTCACCACTTAAAAATTAATAGGATGCACGGCTTCAACACTAATATAGAAAAGGCAACTTTGGAAAATAGCAATTTTCGTAAAGTTTTATATACTGCAAAATACAGCCAGATCGTATTAATGAGCCTTTTGCCAAAAGAAGAAATTGGCATGGAAACTCCTGAAAAAAACGATCAATTCTTTCGGTTTGACGGCAGAACAACTGAATAATTGAATGTTTCCATAATACTTTGGCTTTGGAGTTTACGAAATTACCCTGTCCCGTCAGCCAACCGTACAGATCGGGTAGCCAAGATTAAATTGTTTGGCCAGATATATGCTTCAGCGCAGCTCGCTTTCGCTATCGACACAATTTGATAAATGCAAAGTGTTGACCACAACTGCAGGAAACTTCTTAGTGTAAAGCCAAGGTTTTTTTGTGCCTTACAGTGCCTTAAGCGTATAAATGCCGATCCATTTGGAATCTGTTTATATCCATCCTTAAAGATAACATGCTAATTCCGATTTGTACAATACAATAAGCTATTGCAAACCGATATTTGTTTGAAACTTTTAGAATGGAAACAGAGATTTTGCAGGCTATGAAGATTGTGCCCCCGGCTGGATGCCTGGATCACCGGGAGTTTTGTACAGCTATTTTTCCTACCGGGAAAGTGATTTTGATTAATCACGTAAGTGAGCTAAAAAAATGACAGACAAAAATTACAAAAAAGCAAAATACTCGGTAGAGATTACGCTTGCCAAAACTTCCAATGATGTTTTTAATCATCTTACCGATCTCAAAAAATGGTGGCCCGAAGAATTTGATGGCGAAAGCATCAAACTGAATAGCGATTTTATATTAACTATGGGCGATTCGCATTATTCAAAAAATAAAGTGACAGAATTTGTTCCGGACAGAAAACTGGTTTGGCTTGTAACCGAAAGCATCCGTAAATCAGACAATTTTGATTGGTCGGGGACAAAAATGATCTTTGAATTAACTCCCCAAGGCAATCATACTCAGCTCAAATTTACCTATGACGGGGTTGTTTTAAAGGAGGAATCAGACAGATTGGTTCAGATATGTGACCTGACGGTTAAAGATTTCTTTTATAACTTTATAGTTAATGGAAAAGCGAAGTGAATTTTGGCAAATAAAATGAAAAGTTTCACTGCAACAATTGAAGTCTCTAAATCTCCTCAAATTGTTTTCCGGAGCATTACCAGCGATGTTGCTAAATGGTGGGGCGGCAAAGACCTTGAAGGGAAATGCACTAACCTTAATGACGAATTTACAATAAATCACCCAGGCGCTCATTATTCAAAACAGAAGGTAATTGAAGTTATTCAAGATAGAAAAGTAGCATGGATGGTTACTGAAAGCACGTTAAACTGGCTTAAAAAAGACAAGCATGAGTGGACAAATACAAAGATGATTTTTACCATAAGTGCTAAAGGCGATAAAACGATTCTGCACTTTACACACGAAGGGCTGTCTCCTGAAAAAGAATCCTACGCGATGTGTTCAAAAGGTTGGAGCACGGTTATTAAGGACTATCTGTTTTATTTGATCACTGAAGATAAGGCTCACTTTTAATATGCTGGAACATTTTAATTTAAGCTTATGATCACAGCACTTAGCTTTGTACGGCTATATCAGCAAAAATGATTATGAAAACCATCCCTACGCTTGAATCCTATTACCTTTCTAAGCCGGAACCTTATCAAAGCTGCCTTTTAGCGCTGAAGGATATTATTTTGCGGGCTAACCCTGGCATTTGTCATGAACGCAAGTTCCAGATCCCATTCTTTACTTATAAAGGCAAAAAACTGGGTTATTTATGGCTCGATCGTAAAAAATTAAAAGTCGGATTTTGCCGGGACAAAAGTTTGCATGAGGTAATACCCGGTGTCAAACCCAAAGATAAATATGAATCCCTGGAAATTGATCCTGATGCGGATATCCCGGTCGATATCATTCTGCAAAAGCTTAGCCATTACCTGGCTTTGATAGATAATGAAATCATCAAATATAAGCCGCTTAAGGGAGACGTAAAGTGAAAATTTGAATCTGATAATCTTACCTGACAATTTAATGATTGAAATATTGACCGGATAAAGTTTTATATATAAGTTTGTTCAACAATGTTGAATGGATATAAACCCTGTTCAACGTACATCCCCGGTTAACAAATAAATCATAATGAAAACAAGCTTTCGTAGCGGCTGTAAATTGCCGGTAATACTTTTGTTATTAACCGTGTACGCTTGTGGCCCGTCAATGGCACAAACAACGGACAAACCCCTATATCTTGATTATACGAAACCTGTTGACCTGCGGGTGAAAGATTTAATTTCAAGGATGACCCTTGAAGAGAAAGCGGAATATTTGAATCACGTCGGGCCCGATATCCCTCGTTTTGGTATTAAGTCTGATAAATGGAACCAATGCCTGCACGGCGTGGTCTGGACACGGCCCACCACCATGTTCCCTGTATCAATAGCCATGGCGGCTACGTGGGATCCCCGGCTGGTTTATGCCGAAGCCACTGCGATATCAGACGAGGCGCGCGCCATTTACAATGGCTGGCACCAGGACTCCAACTTTCAGGGCGAAAAGAAAGGTTTGATCTACCGGTCGCCGGTAATTAATATCAGCCGTAACCCTTATTGGGGGCGTATTAATGAGTGTTTTGGCGAGGACCCGTTTTTAACCGGTCGTATAGGTGTAGCACATGTTACCGGTTTGCAGGGAAATGACCCCAAATACCTGAAGCTGGTATCAACCTTAAAACATTACGCGGTTAATAATGTGGAAACAGACCGTACCAGCAGGTCGGCCACAGTTAGCGAACGGATGCTGCACGAGTTTTGGCTTCCCCATTTTAAGGATTGCATTGTTGAAGGCGGCGCGCAATCTGTTATGGCATCATACAACGCCATTAATGGCATACCTAATAACATCAATAAAATGATGCTAACTGATATTCTGAAGAACAAATGGGGCTTTAAAGGTTTTGTGGTGTCAGACCTGGGTGGGGTTAATACCATGGTTAACGGCCACGAGAAAGGAAAAATGAGCTATGAAGAAGCCGTTGCGCAATCCATCAACGCAGGTTGTGATTTTTCTGATAAAGAGTTTATGCAGTATATCCCCATTGCGGTAAATAAAGGCCTGCTTACGATTGCCAAGTTGGACGAGTCGCTGTCACGTGTAATGCGCGACCGGTTTTTACTGGGCGAATTTGATCCGCAGGAAAGGGTACCTTACAGCAAAATACCCGTTAGCGTAATTGGCAGTGCCGCGCACCTTAACCTGGCGCTAAAGGCAGCACAGGAGTCGATGGTATTGCTCACCAACAAAAACCACACCTTACCGTTGGATAAAAATAAAATTAAAACCATTGCAGTGATTGGCCCCCATGCCAATATGTTTACCGCCGGCGGTTATAGCGGCAAGCCTGTTGATGCGGTTAACCCACTGCAGGGCATTAAAAACCGGGTGGCGCCGGGTACAGAAATTATATATGCAGCCGGTGCAGAAATAACGCCTCCGCGCAAAAACGCTCCTGCATTTAATAAAGAGGAGGAGTTGCAAAAAGCGGTTGAAGCCGCAAAAAAAGCAGACGTGGCTATTTTATATATAGGCACCACATTAAATATAGAAGCAGAAGGGAAAGACCGCACCTCGTTAGCATTGCCGGGTAACCAGGAAGAATTGGTTAAAGCGGTGCTGGCCGTTAACCCACGCACTATTGTGGTATTAATGAATGCGGGCCCTTTAACTATACCTTATATTAAAGAAAACGCGCCGGCTATCCTGGAAGCCTGGTGGCCGGGCGAACAGGGCGGAAATGCCATTGCCGACGCGCTGTTTGGCAACATAAATCCCGGCGGCAAAATGCCGCTGACGGTATACGCGTCTGCAGAGCAGGTGCCGTCGCAGGATGAATATGATGTAACCAGGGGTTTTACCTATATGTATATTAATGGCAAGCCGTTGTTTCCGTTTGGGCATGGGTTAAGTTACACTGCATTTAGCTACAGTAACCTTAAACTATCAGCCAAACAGATCAAAGCCAGCGGGGCTGTCACAGTAAAGGTAGATGTAAAAAATACAGGTAAGCTGGCCGGCGACGAAGTTGTGCAGTTATATATTCATGACGTATCACCAAGCTTAAAACGCCCCGCTGAAGAATTGCGCGGGTTTGAACGAATAACCTTAGATCCGGGCCAAACAAAAACGGTAACACTAGCTATACCCGGCAGCAAGCTGGCGTTTTATGATGAGAAGATCCATGATTTTAGGGTAGAGCCCGAGATGATAGAAGTAATGGTGGGCAGCTCGTCAGCGGATATCCGCCTCAAATCACAGTTTAGGGTAATAAATTAACAGGCTACAGATTATTTTTTTTTCAATTGATTTTGTAATATTTGGCTTATGGCTGATGATACTTCTACCAGAATACCGCCCTTACAGGGCCGGGATACAACCGAGAACTTTATTCATATAGGCAAGCGGATAAAGAGCTTGCGCATGCACCAAAAACGCACCCTGCAGGAAATTGCCGACAGCAGCGATCTGTCCAAAAGTATGATCTCTAAAATAGAGAATAATAAAACCGTGCCTTCGGTAGCTGCGCTGGTAAAAATTGGAAAAGCCCTGGGTACAAATATATCCAATCTGCTGGAGCAGGATGGCTGGGCCCGAACCGTTTTTACCACCCAGCGCGATGCCATACGTAATTTAACGCTTACTGAAAAAGGCTACTCAATTTTTCCATATGCTGCCAGTTTCCATGAAAAAAAGATGCAGCCATTCCTGTTCAGCGCCAAAAAAGGAGAGGTAGTGCCGCACCGGTTATCGCACGAAGGAGAAGAATATGTATTTATAGTAGAGGGCGAAATGAAAATGACTGTTGGTGAAGTAGAGTATGTGTTAAAGAAAGGTGACAGTCTTTATTTTAGCTCGTTACAAAAACATGGCATAATGCCCGTAAGCGACACGGTAATCTACCTGGATATTTTTGTGTAAACGGTTAATCCGGCCCGCGCTTTATTTGGCCGGCACAACTATAAAAAATAGAAGTATCTTTATAAGATAATCATGTTATTATGGTAAACAAATATCTGTACCTTTTTATTATAACAGGCGTTGTATTATTAATTTTAGGTCTATATAAATTAATAACCGAAGGGCATTTCTCCGCCGGCGTCATTGGCGATGTGGTGCCCGCTTGCTTTTTATTTTACCTGGCTTATAAGTCCTATAAAACTAAAAAGGATGACGAATTGATGTAACCCGTCCGGGCATCATAAGTAACTCACCATTTTTATAACTACTCAACGGACTGTCCGCAAGAGGGCCTGAATTTCTACGCTTAAATTTAAGCCGGCTCATCAACAAAATTTTAATAGGCTCATAAAGCCGTGAAAATAATAGTATTATGTATTGCATAGTACTGTGTTAATTTGTATGTTTGTGATGGATTAAATAAAACATCATGAAAACTTTAAGGAGCACTATAATGGTTTTAGGGCTGTCAGTACTGGTATCGGCCTGCCATATGAACAACCGGCACGTAATTATTACCGATGGCGACGACCGGGGGAGCACGCGCATAGAGTATGCGGGCCGCGCTTTTTTTAATATCAACGGCACAGCTATCACTCACATCACACCAAACGGTTATGTTAAATATAAAAGGGACGGGCGCGAGCTGGTTGCCGAAAGCGATAAACAGGGCGAAATTTTTTATCGCATCAATGATGGCGAAAAACAAACGCATTTAAATGCTGATGATAGTTTGTTTTTGGCTCGCGCTGTTAAAGACATGATAAAGCATGGCCATAATAAGGATTAAAATAAGATGGCAGCATTAATCGGTCTTCGCGTTGCACTGTAGTTTTATCAAAAAAAAAGCACCCCGGTTACCGGGGTGCTTTACGATTAAATTTTATAGTGATTTTTTAGATAACTTTTACATTTACCGCACTTGGGCCTTTTTTGCCGTCTTCAATATCAAATGATACTTTATCGTTTTCACGAATCTCGTCGATTAGGCCTGTAGAGTGTACAAAAACATCGCTTCTGTCATTACTCTGTGAAATGAATCCAAAACCTTTTTCGGTATTGAAAAACTTTACTGTTCCTTCTTTTTGCATTATATATTTTTAATAAGCCCACAAGGTAGTTATATATAGTGGTATATCCGTTTTTTGACGGATATTAAATCATTAAACCGGCATTTAAATTCAATTACATGCTCATTTTCAATAAAGTATCATTACCTTTAAGCAATTCCCACACAACCCTTAGGCATTGCCCGCTTTTTCTTAACCGGTGATATTTAAGCTTTGCGCTGATAATATTCCGTATCAAACAAATACGCAATTACTGCCCGTTAATAACTGCCTCAAACGGGGCATGCATTTATAGTTACACTATTAAACAAAACGTTATGAGTAAAGACAGGAAAACCATCAAAGAAAAAAAGAAAGAGCCAACCGCAAATATCAATAAAAAGGTATCGAGCTATCAGTCTGATAAAGGCTCAGTAGCACAATCAGACTCATCAATTGGCAAAAAATCAAAATAGTTATGAAAGAGCAATCGATAGAAAATCAAACCAGGATCTACCTGTATGATTTAATGAATACAGCAAAAGAATATGGTTTTAAAGCGGACGACAGTTGGGAACTAACCATGGTTACCGATGCCGAGCGGCAAAAGATCCAAAAGGATTATTATCCTACCATAGCAACCAAAGTAATACCCGAGTTTTTGTTGCAGGTGTTTAATTTAGCAAAACTCAGGCTTAATCAATCATTAAACCAGGTTGAAGAAAATCCCAATAACCGCAGTGTGATTAATAGTGATTTAAGTTATATAGTAGCTTTTAACCCAAAACGCAAGCGCCCTTAATTTCTTAATATGAAACAAGTTTAACCCTGACGCCGTTATAAGGGGTTATCACAGGATGGCAGGTTGTTCTGTTTACAAATTAAGATAAATGGAATTGGAAACTACAAAGGTAAAGGCTATAATTACCGGTGCTACCGGTATGGTTGGTGAAGGTGTATTGCATGAGTGCCTTCAAAATCCGCAGGTGACAGAAGTACTGGTTATTAACCGTAAGCCTGACGGGATCACCCACCCCAAGCTAACGGAAATAATTCATCAGGATTTTATGGATCTTTCCGGCATTAAAGATCAACTCGCAGGATATAACGCCTGCTTTTTTTGTTTAGGAGTGTCATCAGTTGGTATGACGCAGGAAGAGTACTACAGACTTACACATACTTTAACTCTAAATCTTGCCGAAACGGTAAGCAGCGTTAATAAGGATATGACATTTTGTTACGTCTCGGGCGCCGGCACAGACGGCAGCGAACAGGGCCGCGCCATGTGGGCCAGAGTAAAAGGTAAAACAGAGAACGACCTGATGAAGTTGCCATTTATGCGGGTATTTGCTTTCAGGCCGGGTTTTATAAAATCAATTAAAGGTTTAAGGCATACCGGTAAATACTATAAATATGTAGACTGGCTTTATCCTTTTTTACGCACTGTTTTTCCGGATACAGCCTGTACGCTGCAAGAAATTGGGTTAGCAATGATCCATTCGGTTACCCGCGGATATATCAAACCTGTTTTAGAGGTAAGGGATATAGCCGTGTTAGCCAAGGATAATTAACCCAACTGCATTTAATCTTATTATATATAATATTTCATGCCGCTAATAAAACAATAATTTACATTTGGCTATTGTGTATAAATAATATTGCAATAACCAAATGTAAATGCATTTTAAAAGATACTTATCGTTTTTAATTTTAGCCGTCTGCCTGATCCCGTCTTCAGTTAAGGCTTATTCCGTTTTAACTCACGAAGCAATTATTGATGCCAGTTGGGAAAAATCAATCAAACCATTATTAAAAAAACGTTTTCCGGATGCCAGCGAAGCTGAGCTGCGTTTGGCTCATTCGTACGCTTATGGCGGCAGTTTAATGACCGATATAGGCTATTCGCCCTTCGGCAGTACCTATTTTACCAACCTGATACATTACGTGCGCAGCGGCGATTTTGTAAATAACCTCATCTCTGAATCTGACAATTTAAACGAATTTGCCTATGCCGTAGGCGCTTTATGTCATTATATGGCTGACAGGTACGGGCATTCTGTAGGCACCAATATCGTGGTGCCAATGACCTATCCTAAAGTTAAAAGGAAATTTGGCGACATCGTTACTTACGAACAGAAGCCCATCGCACACAGCCGCGTTGAAATTGCGTTTGATGTTTTGCAGATAGCACGCGGTAACTACGCATCGCAGGCTTATCATGATTTTATTGGGTTTAATGTGGCCAAACCGGTTTTAGAGAAAGCTTTTCTTAAAACGTATGGTCAGGACCTTAACCAGATCTTTCCTAATCTGGACCGGTCTGTTAACAATTTCCGCTGGGCCATTAATAGTTTAATGCCCACCGTTACCCGCAGCGCCTGGGTATTAAAAAAGGATGAAATAAAAAAGAACGAACCGGGTATAACCGGCCGGAAGTTTCATTACCGAATGCGGCGCAAACAATACTTTGAAGAGTTTGGCCGTGATTTGGACAAGCCGAAGTTTAAAGAACGATTAATCGCATTTTTTATTAATATAGCCCCTAAAGTTGGGCCGCTTAGAGTGTTTAGGTTTAGACCGGTTAGCCCTGCCGGCGAGAAACAATTTATAAAAAGCTTTGATACTGTAATGGAGCACTACGCCGTGGCACTGGCACAGTTAGACTATAAACAACCGCACTTACCTAATGTCGATTTTGATACGGGAAAACTAACCGCATACGGCGAGTATGAGCTTACCGACCAAACCTATGATAGTTTGGTTGAAAAGCTTAATGATAATAAATTAGTGGATCTGACGGCCCCGCTAAAGAAAGATATTATTGGTTTTTATAGCAAGGCTGATACTGCCGCACTGGCTAAAAACAACCCATCAGCCTGGAAAAAAACGGGCGCCGGTTTATATAAGATAGAGATCGCGATCCCCAGGCCATTGGATAGCTTAAAATTTACCAATAAGGTAAACAATAAAGATACAGTTATCCATCTTAGTCATTAAACTTACAGACTTTGATTGACTACTACTTAAGGTGCTTTTTTACCAGTCCGGTTAGTTCTGTCAGGTCAAAAGGCTTTCTTAAATAAGAATCTGCCAAACCTGCCTCAGCAATTTCTTTAATATTGCTTACTGCGGATATAATAATTACGGCGATATGGCTGGTGGCCGGATTGCTTTTTAATTCGCGGCTTAGTTGCTCGCCGTTAGCATCGCTTTTCCATTCGGTTAGCCAGTTGTCCAATAAGATCATGTCAGGAGCAATCTCGTTAACAGACCTCAGAATCTTCGAGTTTTCCGAGGATATTACTTCGTATTCTTCCTCTTCCAAAACATAAACAATAGATTCTCTAATGTCCTTGTCATCCTCAATTACTAATATCTTTTTCGCCATTGCAGTGTAGGTAATAATAAAGGTAACAAGTAAGCGTGTACCTTTTGTTTTAGTAGGAGATGAATTTTAGCACAAATATGACGAATAAGGCTGGAAAACAGCTTTTTAAAAAGTTTTGCTGTTATAGCATATCCGGCAGCGGGGTTCATAGCTGTCTTTTTCGCCAAGCAGTACCTTTTCTTTACTGGCTACCAGCCGGTATGAATAAAGGGCGGGGTTGCCACATCTAACGCATACGGCGTGTACTTTAGTAACAGATTCGGCAATAGCCATCAGGACGGGCATCGGGCCAAAAGGGCGGCCCTTAAAATCCATATCAAGGCCGGCAATAATTACACGGATGCCTTTGTTGGCTAAAGTGGTGCAAACATCAGGTAGTTTATTGTCAAAAAATTGTGCTTCGTCAATGCCGACAACCTGGGCATGGCCCGCCAGCAATAATATATCAGCTGATTTACCAACCGGAGTAGAAGCCGCCGAATTAGCGTTATGCGATACCACGTCATTTTCATCATAACGGATATCCAGCTTGGGCTTAAAAATCTTTACGCTAAGTTTGGCATAACGAGCTCGGTTTATGCGTCTTATCAATTCTTCGGTCTTGCCCGAAAACATGGAGCCGCAAATAACTTCAATACCGCCGCCACTTTCATTTTTTCGCTTAAAAACCTCCTCCGTGAGCTGCATGGTAAACTTTTTGTAAGGGTCTAATATCAGAATTTAATGCTTAATTTTGGTAAGCATTTTTCTAAAGTATGGTAATGAAGCAACTGGAAGTATTTAATAAGATAGGCGGCATCATAAAAGAGCTTACTGACCAATATAATTATATCGCAAACAACCCCGAGAACATCAATGATTTAGAGCTTGAGCTGTTTGTGGCCAACGCTCATTTTTTGACAGATCATGCCGAGATTTTAAGTAAACTTAATCAAAGAAATAAGGCTGACAGGCAAAAAGAAGAACAGGCTGAAAAGGTGGGCACAAAGGCCGATCCTATGGTTGAAAAGGCTGAGGCTATAGTAGCCCCGCCCGAAAGAAAAGTTACAGCGCCTGAGCCTGCAGAAGTAACCGAACCCAGGAAGCCTGCGGTAACGGTTGAGAAATTTTTTGAGCCGGTAGTACAGCAGCCAAAACGTGATTTAAAACGCGGAGTTGAACTGGCCGGTACCGAGCCAGAAACGGAGGAACCTGCCCCGCCAATCGACCTGTCATCAGATACCCCGAAGGATACTTATTCTTTTATAATGGAAGACCCCGAAGTTATAAGGCATGAGCTGGTTATTGACGAAGCCGATGATACGGATGAGGAAATAGAGGACCCGGTAGAAGTAATTGCTATTGAAGAACCGAAGCCGGTTAAAGAAGAGGATAAACCAACAGACAAGGTTGTCAGCGATAAAGAAGAGGTTATCACCATCAACCAAAAAATGTCTTCACAAAAAATTGGCACCGCTGCAAATATAACCGAGCAGGCCGGCGCACAACCCATAACCAACCTTAAACAGGCTATTACACTTAACGATAAGTTACTTTATATAAAAGATCTTTTTAATGGTTACAGCCTTGCCTATAGCGAAGCTATTGAGATACTGAATCGTTTTAATACATTCGAGGAGGCAAACCGGTTTTTAAACAAAAACTACACCCTTAAAAATAACTGGGACAGTAAACCTGAGACGGCCAATAAGTTTTTTACGTTGCTGAAAAGAAGATATTCAAACTAATTTCCGGTTGTCATTGTTGGGCATAGCTCCCCGTTCCTGCGTGTGATGATCCCGGTTAGGCGTAGATCATGCCCATCCTGTTCGAATCCAGTTTGATCAGGATAAAGAGCATAACGGTGAAACTTATTAATGATGACCCGCCATAGCTTATCAGCGGCAACGGGATACCAATGGACGGTACAATGCCAATGGTCATGCCGATATTGATAACCACGTGAAAGAATATCACTGAGCCTACACCGTAAGCGTAAATGCGCGAAAACGGCGATCGCTGCCGTTCGGCAATGTATATTATCCGCAACACTAAAAACAGGTAAAGGCCCAATACCACCACAGATCCGGCGAAGCCGAATTCTTCGCCAACGGTACAGAAAATAAAGTCGGTGCTTTGCTCAGGCACAAACGAGTATTTGGTTTGTGTGCCCCGCATATAACCCTTACCCCAGAGCTTACCCGAGCCGATGGCTATTTTTGACTGATTAACATTGTAGCCCTTGCCCCGCGGATCGCTGGTGATGCCAAGCACAATATCAATACGCACTTTTTGGTGGGGCTTTAATACTTTGGTATACAGAAACTGCACACTAAACACAAAAGCTATCAATATCCCCGCGCCGGTAAGTATAGTTAGGATTAACTGCCTGTTACGCCTGAACAGCAGAATGATGATTACCGCCGCCGCGATAATACCGCCAACGATAAAAAACAGATTTCCTACCTTAAGTGTAATTACAAACAGTGCAATAAACAAGCCTTCCAATATCAGGAAGTACGGCGAAAGGCCCTCACGATACAATACAAAAAGCAATGAGCTGAATACCAGCATTGAGCCGGCATCCGGTTGCAACATAATTAGTATCATCGGGAAAAAGATGATACCCGCCGCTATAGCGAATGATTTGATCTCGGTCACCTTAATATTTGCCCCGCTTAGGTAGCGGGCCAGCAGCAGGCAGGTGGCAAACTTGGCAAACTCTGACGGTTGCAGCCTGAACCCTCCGGGGAGGGGTATCCAGGCCTGGTTACCGCCCACATTGCGTCCTATAACCAATACCAGAATAAGTAGCAGAGTGGTAATTGTATAGATAGCCGGCGCCAGCGCTGATAAGAGCCGGCTCTCTAACAACAATATAAAGATGCCTAATATAATTGCGATAATCACAAATAAAAACTGCTTGCCATAATTGGTGTCCAGGTCAACTATTGACTGATTCTTGGGGTCAAATACGGCTGAGTGAATACTGAGTACGCCAATGGCGCAAAGCACCAGGTAAATAAACACCGTTAGCCAGTCGACATTAAAAAAGAAACTGCGCTGCGGGTTACTCATCGTCTTTGGGTTTAATGGCGGCCAGGAACCCTGGAGTACCTGCTGCTTTATTTTTTTTGGCTGCTGATTTGAATCCCGCTTTTTTACGGATCGAATCTGTTTTTAGTTTTTTAAGGCTATCGGCTTTCGCTTTTTGGGCAGGTGATGTTTTAATAACAATTTCGGGCAGCAGGTTAGCATTCATAAAATATTCAGGCTCAATGCCTGATGGGCGACGGGTAATGCTGTCGCGCAGATATTTTTCAACTATAAAACTGGCAATAGGCGCGGCCCAGGTCGCACCCTGGCCCGAATTTTCAACCACTACCGCAATGGCTATTTTAGGATTTTCTCTGGGGGCAAAAGCCACAAACACCGAGTTGTCTTTACCATGGGTTTGCGCTGTTCCTGTTTTGCCGCACATGATGATGCCGGGTATTTTTGATCCGGCAGCTGTACCCGCATCAACTACTCGCTGCATTCCGTCAATGACAGGCTCAAAATATTGGGCGTCTACCCCTACATAATTTTTTACAGTGTACTCTTGTTTTACAATCTGCTTATTGCCGATAGCTTTGATAAGGTGCGGTTTGTAATAAAAACCATGGTTGGCAATGGTGGCTTCTATATTGGCCAATTGTAAAGGTGTGGCTTGCAACTCACCCTGCCCGATACCTAAGGAAATAACCGTACTTGACCGCCAACCACCACGGCGGTATAATTTATCGTAAAAAGATGCCTTAGGCAGATAGCCCGGTCCTTCGGCAGGCAGATCAAGATCAAGCCTCCCGCCTAAGCCAAACTTTGCCACGTTGTTTCGCCATATAGTAAAGCTCGTATCAGTTTGTTTGGGGCCGTTGCGGTTAATTAATTTTTCAAATACCATATCAAAGTAGCCATTACATGATTCGGCCACTGCGCTGCTTAGGGTAACCAATCCATGGCGTTCGTTATGGAAGCAAGGGATCCTACGGTTACCCGCCTGGTAATAGCCCGGGCAATAGTAAGTGGTTTGCGGTGTAATAACCCCTTCCTGTATTGCAATAAGCGCACTAAGCGGCTTAAACGATGATCCGGGCGGATAATTGGCCTGTATGGGCCTTACCAAAAAAGGTTTGTAAGGATTATTAGCCAGGATATTGTAGTTGGTACCACGCTCATGTCCGACTAATAGATTAGGGTCATAACCAGGGCTGCTTACAAAAGCCAGGATCTCGCCGGTTGACGGCTCGATGGCTACAATGCTGCCTACCTTATTGCGCATTAATTTTTCGCCTAGCTTTTGCAGTTTCAGGTCTAATGATGAGGTTAAACGTTCACCGGGTACTGCCAGGGTATCATAGGCGCCATTGGCGTATGATCCTTTTTGCACGCCCCGCGAATCAACCATTTTATTTTCAACTCCCTGGCGACCGCGTAGTACATCTTCGTAAGCTTTTTCAACACCGGATATGCCGATATAATCACCTAAACGATAATAACCGCCAGACTTTGCAATTTTATCAGTTGATACTTCGCCGATGTAGCCCAAAAATTGTGCTGCAACCGAATCGGGGTAAGTACGGATAGGGTGGGGCTGTACAGAAAATCCCTGGAACTCTGATAACCTTTCCTGTAACGATGCCGTTAATTGCGGCGATAGCTGTTTCTCGAAAGGTGAAGACAGGTTTGGTGAATATTTGATGGCTTTTGCAAAACGTTTGTCAAATTCGGCTTTATCTATACCTATCAGTTTGCAAAACTCAAGCGTGTCAAAAGGTTTAACTTCTTTTGGGATTACTGTGATATCATATACCAGGTCATTACTAACCAGTACCCTGCCGTTACGGTCTAATATAGGCCCGCGGGCGGGATATTGAATAATTCGGCGGATAACATTTTTGGTAGCATACAGCGCGTATTTATCGTCAATTATCTGGATATAAAATAAGCGGGCGAGCAGGATTAGCATTATGGTAATAAATATGCCCCCAATTACATATCGCCGCTCAAAAAATTGATTCATTTACGCTCTTTGCTTTTATAGAATAACAAACCCGAAACCAGTATCAGAAATACAGTAAACAACGAACTTAGCACAACGCGGCCAAGCGTATATTGTATCTCAGAAAACCTGAACACTTCCATATTAAAAAGGAAGAAATGGTGAAACAGCGTAAGTACAAGCGCATACGTGAAAAACCACCTAAATCCCATGATGCTTAGTGTTGGCTCGGGTTCATTATCAAAACCTTCCTTTTGTACGGTTATGCTGATGAATAGGATACGCACAAATGCCAACAATACACATGCGGTAGTATGAAGGCCGGGGGTATCGTAAAAAGCATCAATAGCTAACCCTAATATAAAGGCTAACACAAACAACAGCAGGTTTGGTATTTCAAACGGTAACAACAGGATAAAAAGTATGTACAGGTAAGGTGTAGAAAGGTTATAAAGAGTAATGTTTTTTAATAAAAACACTTGTATAAAAACCAGTACTATAAACCGCAGTAAGTTAATTATTATGGTTCTACTCATCTTTTTTCTGCTGAGCCTCCAGTCCCCTTTGTTCTTGTGCCAGTTTGTTATTTACCACGTAAACATATTGCAGCTTACTAAAGTCAACAGCGATATTTACATCCATGTTTAAGAATGCCCCTTTGGCTGATTTTGAATGAAGGTTGGAGATCTTGCCGATGGGTATGCCCGCCGGGAATAAGGACAGGTCAGACGTTACAACCAGCTCGCCGAGCTTTGGCGTAGCGTTGTTTGATACGTTATACAACAGGCCTACATGCGGATCAAGATTATCGCCCCAGATAAATGAGCCCAGGTCTTTAGTACCGGCAAGCGCGGCGCTTATAATAGTTTCTTTATGCAGTAACGATTGTACCACCGACAGGTGTTCGCCCACAAAAACTACTTTACCTACCACACCCTGCGCGCAAATAACGCCCATGCCTTTTACAATGCCGGCGCGGCTGCCTTTGTTTATGGTGAGGTAATTATTACGATGGTTGGTGGAGTTATTTATTACTGCCGCGTCAATATATTCATACTGTTGCTTGTAAATGGTATCTACGACTTTATGATGAGCGGCAGAATCTATATAAAATGATGTTTTAAGCTGGTTGCGCAACCGTGCATTCTCGCGTGCCAGGCTGTCATTGACTTCCCTTAGCGAGATATAGCTCTTTAACTGGTCGGCCCGGGCGTATAAGCCGCCGGTTACCTGGTTGGTGCTGTTAATAAAAGTGGCTTTTTGAAAAGAATTATATTTAATGTAGATAACCAGCGCACTAACCTCAAATATAATGAACAGAAAAAACGCGTTGTACTTGCTGATGAAGATTAACAAATTACGCATTGCAGGTGATGAGTTTTGAGTAATGAGTTTTGAGCAGTAAGCAACTCATCACTCACCACCCAAAACTCACAACTAATTTATTGCATTAAAAATTTAAAATTACCAATATTTTTAAGGGCGGTGCCGGTGCCGCGTACTACCGCGCGTAACGGATCCTCGGCAACGTGTACCGGTAGTTTTGTTTTGGCAGAGATACGTCTGTCCAAACCACGCAGTAAGGCTCCGCCACCTGTCAGGTAAATACCGGTTTGGTAAATATCTGCCGAAAGCTCCGGCGGGGTGATCTCTAATGCTTTTAATATCGCTTCTTCAATTTTTGAAATTGATTTATCAAGGCAATGCGCAATTTCTGTATACGATACCATGATCTGTTTAGGTACACCGGTCATTAAATCTCGGCCCTGTACAGCAAAATCAGAAGGTGGGTCGCTTAACTCAGGCAATGCGGCACCAACCTCAATTTTAATTTTTTCGGCAGTACGGTCGCCAATCATGATATTATGCTGGCGACGGATATATTGAACAATATCAGAGTCAAAATTATCTCCCGCTACGCGGATGGACTGATCGCAAACGATACCTGATAAGGCAATAACCGCGATCTCGGTAGTACCACCACCAATATCAATGATCATGTTACCCATGGGCTCTTCCACATCAATACCAATACCTACGGCAGCTGCCATCGGCTCATGGATCAGGTAAACCTCTTTGGCGCCTGCTATCTCGGCCGAGTCACGCACAGCGCGTTTCTCAACCTCGGTTATACCCGACGGGATACAAATAACCATACGCAATGACGGAAAGAACCATCCCTTGCCCTGGTTTATCATTTTTATCATGCCGCGGATCATGTGCTCGGCAGCGTTAAAGTCGGCAATCACACCATCTTTAAGCGGCCTTACGGTACGGATGTTATCGTGGGTTTTACCTTCCATCTGCATGGCCTGGCGCCCAATGGCGATAACCTTATTGGTTGTACGGTCAAAAGCTACTATTGACGGTTCGTCAACAACAACTTTATCATTATGTATGATGAGGGTATTTGCGGTACCTAAATCTATAGCTATCTCTTGTGTGAAAAAATTAAATAAACCCATTTGTAGTTTGCTTCAAAATAATTTGCAAAGTTTATAAATATAGTTGAATAAGTTGTATCAGTTGATAGTGAACGGTTTTATTTAGAAAATAATATTAAATACCCACCTTTTTTAACTAATCACTATTGGTACTTAATGTTTAAAGTGGCGCACACCGGTTGTAACCATTGAAATATTTTTTTGATTACACATTTCAACCGAAAGCTTATCGTTTATTGATCCGCCCGGCTGCAGTACTGCCAGTATACCCGCCTCTGCTGCCAGTTCAACACAGTCAGGGAAAGGGAAGAAAGCATCCGACGCCATTACCGCTCCATTTAAATCAAAACCAAAGCTTTCGGCTTTGATAATGGCCTGTTTTAATGAATCAACGCGTGATGTCTGCCCAACACCGCTTGACATCAGCTGGTTGTTTTTGGCAAATACAATTGTATTTGATTTGGTATGCTTAACTACTTTGTTGGCAAAATAAAGGTCTTTCAGTTCCTGCTCTGTGGGCGTGCGGTTGGTAACCGCGGTCATTTGATCGGGGCCCTCAATGGTGTTGTCTTTATCCTGTTCGATAACGCCGTTTAATAAAGTTTTAAACTGTTTGTTAGGTAATTCAACCGGCTGACGGATCAGGATGATACGGTTCTTTTTACCTTGCAATAGCTGGATAGCCTCATCTGTATAGGCGGGGGCTATTAATACCTCGTAAAATATCTTGTCAATCTCAATTGCTGTTTCTGCGTTAATCTCGTCATTGGCAATGATCACGCCGCCAAATGCCGATACCGGGTCGCAGGCTAAGGCATCTATCCAGGCTTCTTTAATGAACGAACGGCTTGCAATACCGCAGGCGTTGGTATGTTTTAATATGGCGATGGTAGGCTCGGTAAACTCATCGATCAGGGCAACGGCAGCGTCAACATCAACCAGGTTATTGTAGGATAATTCTTTACCATTTAACTTGGTGAACATCGCATCTAAATTACCATAGAAAACACCTTTTTGATGCGGATTTTCGCCATAACGCAAGGTCTGGCTGGTTTGTATGCTGTGTTTAAATACCGGCAACGGGTCTTCATGGTTAAAATACTGAAAGATAGCGGTATCATAGTTTGACGTAATGTTAAACGCTTTATGCGCGAATTTTTTACGCTGATCAATAGTAGTTGTACCGTTTTGTGCTTTTAATATTTCATCAAGTACGGTATAGTCGTCTTTTGATGCTAGTATCACTACATCTTTAAAGTTCTTTGCCGCTGCGCGGATAAGTGATATGCCGCCGATATCGATCTTTTCGATCACATCATCATGGCCCGCGCCTGACTCGACCGTTTCCTCAAACGGATAAAGATCAACAATCACCAAATCAATCTCAGGTATGTCGTATTGAGCTAATTGTTGCTTGTCGCTGTCATTGTTCCTGCGCGATAAAATACCGCCAAATACCTTTGGGTGTAGTGTTTTAACACGGCCGCCTAAAATTGACGGATAAGAGGTAAGGTCCTCAACAGCAATAACATCAACCCCAAGGCTGCGTATAAATGTTTCTGTACCACCGGTCGAGTAAATATTTACTCCCAAACGGTTTAACTCCTGAATAATAGGCTCCAGGTTATCTTTATAATAAACTGAAATAAGGGCATTTTTAATGGCAACAGACTGACTCATTTACAATGATTTTTTTGAGCCGCAAAGGTAATGATTAGAGATTAGAGATTAGCGGTTAGAGATTAGTTTTTAAGAAAAAATTGTAATTTTAGTGTAGCATTAGCCAATCACTATCGTTTTAGTTTTAAATTTTAATAACTAACCTGTAACCTATGAAAAACCTTATCTTAACTTTAAGCGCTGCTATCTTTCAGTTCCGGTAAAAAAAACGACAATTCTAAAATTTCGCTGACAGGCCGGTGGGAAGTTGCCGCCAGAAAAAACGGCGATGGCGGTCTGGGAACATGGAAGACTGAACCGGCCAGCAGTGGTAAATATCTGATTTTTAACGCAGATGGTACTTTAACGGGCAATGAGTTTGAAGCATACGGCACCTATGTTATAACAAGTGATAATAAACTAACGTTTACTGAAAAAAACAGTGCTGTAACAGAGCTTTATACCTACGAAATTAATATGTATAAAATTAATTTTGGTGTTTTAGAAATGAGCCCTGCCGGCCCTAAAGTTTGTATTGAAGGCTGCGCAACCAGGTTTGTTAAACAGGAATAGGCTGTTACGCCTCCGTAAACTCCAGCTCCTTACCATAAGTTTCGTCTAAAAACCATGCCGCGGTAATCCCTATAGCAAATATGATGAGCCCGGTTACCCAGCCGCCTGTAACATAGTTGTTAAAAAATCCGCGCGTAAACTTAAACAGCAAGATCATTAGCGGCAAAGTGCCGCGCACCATATTAGGTATACTAATGCCTGCAGACGCGCGCAGGTTGGTGCCAAACTGCTCTACACTGCTGGTAATATAAACCACATTTAAGCCTGCGCCATAACCTAACCCGGCACAAATGAAATAGAACCACCCGGGGCTGCCGCCGCTTTGCAAAAAGTAAAGCACCGTAAATACGATGGCTATGCCATAAAATATAAACAACGTTTTTTTGCGGCTTTGTAAACGCTGGCTTAACCAGCCTACGCTAAAATCGCCGGCTGCAATAGCAAGGTATAAATACATAATGGCTGTACCCGGTTCAACGCCGTTTATGCCCATGGCTTTGCCAAACTGATCTGAGAACGTAACCAGTATGCCAATAATGTACCAAACCGGCAAGCCTATCAATATGCATTGCATATATTTTGCAAAGCGTTTCCGGTTATTAAAGAACATCAGGAAATTACCCTTGCTTAAAGTGGCCGACTCCTGCACGGTTTTAAATATGCCGCTTTCCTGTACCTGTATCCGCATGATTAAGAGTATCAGGCCAAGCACACCGCCAACGTAGTAGCAGGTGCGCCAGTCTACCATCTTGCTGATTAACGATGCCGCCACCACGCCAAATAAGCCGAACCCTGCAATAAAGCCCGCGGCCATGCTTCGTTTTTCTTTAGGCAGTAACTCGCTTACCAGGGTTATGCCAGCGCCAAGCTCGCCGGCCAGGCCAATACCTGCAATAAAGCGTAAAACTATATATTGGTTTAAAGTAGTGACCATGCCGTTGGCCAGATTGGCAATAGAATATAACAAGATCGACCCAAACAAAACTTTAAGCCGCCCTTTTTTATCGCCCAAAATGCCAAAGATGATTCCGCCGATAACCATACCTATCATCTGGATGCTGATCAACAGTTCGCCTTTTGAAAGGATGTCGGTCGGGTTTAAACCAAGCGACGCCAGGCTGGGCTTGCGGATAATAGCAAAAAGTAAAAGATCATAAGTATCAACAAAGAAACCAAGCGCGCTTACAATTACAGCAAGCTGGAAGATACTGGCAGATGGTTTGGTGGTCATTGTGAGTAGGTAATAAATATTAAAGATTGGTTATGAACTGTTTAAATCGGCGGATAAAAATACAGCTAATCTTTAATCTTCAATATCTAATCTTCAAAAACTCAACTCTTCATTTTTTTGAGCAGGTTCTCAATAACTTTAGGAAAATGCAAATGCTCCAGCTGCTGCCCTTTAAATTTAACCATCTCCAGGTTATCGCCGGGTTCTATCTTGAATTTTGATTGATGGATGATCTCGCCCTCGTCAAACTGCTCATTAACAAAGTGGATGGTAATGCCTGATTCTTCTTCGCCGGCTTCCAATATGGCTTTATGCACGTTATCGCCATACATCCCTTTGCCGCCATATTTGGGTAACAAGGCAGGGTGGAGGTTAATTATTTTATTGGGGAATGCCGTCAGTAATGATTTTGGTATCAGCCATAAAAAGCCTGCCAGTACAATTAAATCAACCTGCAGGGTTTTAAGCATACGGATGATCTCGTCCGTTTCATAAAACTCATGCCGGGTAAAAATATGCGATGGTATTTCAAAATTATCGGCCCGTTGCAGTACATAAGCCTGCGCATTGTTGGTTAATATCAATACAACTTCGGCTTCCGCATTGCGCTTAAAATGCTCCATTATTTTTTGAGCATTTGATCCTGATCCTGAAGCAAAAATAGCTATTCGTTTTTTCAAAATGTCAAATAAATCTTAGTATGACCCAAATATAAAGTTTTAAGTATTTTATCCACTATTTGGTTGCAGCTTTTTGCCTTACAAAGCCGTAGCGTACAACCCTGCGTTTTGAGGTTGTTGAATAATTAACAATATCGCCGGTATATAACACCATTGAATAGTTGCCCAAAGTGTTGATAGCGCAATAAGTAAAAGGCTTCGAGCTACCCGCCGCCGTAGTGTCCTGACATACCATATTTGCCGACAGAAACAACCGGTTTGCTGTTACTGACCAGGTGCCCCGGGCAACGGGCTGGTGTTTACAGTCGAAGTTACTATAGGTACAGGTTTGATCGGTTTTAAAAGTAAATAGCTGGATGGTATCGCAATTGGTATTTAAAATGGTATCCAGCTTTACCGTGTCACCAACCGACTCGGTAACCCGTACCGACGATAGTTGCCAGGCGCCATTAGTTAAAAGTGTACCTATTGAATTTTGGTTATCCTTTTTGCAGGAATTAATGAACAGCCCGGTTAACAGCACAGCCGGTATAAGTAAGTATAGTAATTTATTTCTCATTTACAGATAGTACAAAAATAAAAATTAATTAACCATTGCTGTGTACTATGGGCAATTATAACTGTTTTATGTCATTATTATTTTACCGGCGAGGTTTTAAGCCCCTATATTTGTTTTATGCGGATCCCTTTTGAACAACTTAAAGCCGAATTTAAACGGATATTACTTAAACTGGATTTCCCGGCAGACAAAGCAGAACTATGCGCTACGATTTTTGCAGAAAATAGCCGCGATGGGGTTTACACTCATGGCCTTAACCGTTTCCCCACCTTTGTACGCTACGTAAAGCAGGGCATTGTTAAAGCCGCAAGTGAGCCAACACTGGTAAATGCTTTTGGCGCCATTGAGCAATGGGACGGTAATTTGGGCCCGGGTATAATTAACGCGCGTTTTTGTATGGACAGGGCGATAAAGCTGGCCCATGAAAACGGTATTGGTTGTATAGCTATAAGAAACACCAATCACTGGATGCGTGGCGGCACCTATGGCTGGCAGGCTGCCGATGCGGGTTATATCGGTATTAATTTTACCAATACGATAGCCAATGTAGCCCCGTGGGGAGGGACCACGCCAACGTTAGGTAATAATCCCCTGGTTATTGCAGTTCCGCGTGAAGCGGGGCATGTGGTTTTGGATATGGCGATATCGCAATTCTCATTTGGTAAAATGCACCAGTATGAAAGTTATGGCGAACAATTGCCCGTGTCCGGAGGATATGATAAGGACGGAAATTTAAGTACCGACCCGGCCGAAGTGCTGGCGTCAAAAAGAGTATTGCCCATTGGTTTCTGGAAAGGATCAGGGTTAACGCTGGTGCTCGACCTGCTGGCTACCGTACTGAGCCAGGGCAGATCAACCAAACAAATAACCGATCAGGATACGGAGTCGGGCGTGTCGCAGGTGTTCATTGCTATTAAACCGCAATCGGGCCGGCAAACAGACGAGCTGATAGAGGAGATCTTAAACTTTACGAAAAGCAGTAATAGGGTTGATGCGGATAAGCCGATATCCTATCCTGGTGAAAATACGTTGAAGACCAGGAATAGAAATAGCGTTGAAGGGGTATTGGTTGATGAGAAGATCTGGGCGGAAGTGAAGGCTCTTGAGTTATAGGTTCCAATCCCCGGGTTTTAGTCGGACCGCCCGGGTAACTCAGAACTCAAGACTTATCACTCAAAATTAAAATCACCCCATCATCCCTTCAAACTTCTCCCAAAAACCATCCTTAGGTACGGGGGCGGTAATGAGTATAGGTTCTTTTTTTATGGGATGGATAAACTGCAACCTGCGGGCGTGCAGGCAGATGCTTTTACGCAGGCTGCCACGCGGATAGCCATATTTATTGTCGCCAACTATCGGGCAGCCTAAGGTTGATAGTTGTACCCTGATCTGGTGCGGGCGGCCGGTTATCGGGTCAACCTCTATCAGGTAATAACCATCCAGCTCGCCAACCAATTTATAATTCAGTTCAGACCGCTGGCTGCCGGCAACTTCATGATCATAGGCTTTCGTAACGTTTTTCTGCGGATTTTTGATGAGGTAGTGCACCAATGTTCCGGCCTCAGGATATGGCTTTTTGCGTACTACGGCATAATAAGTTTTATGCATTTCGCGCGCCTTAAACATTTTGTTTATCCGCTCCAGCGCCTTGCTGGTTTTGGCAAACAAAATAACGCCGCTAACGGGCCGGTCCAAACGGTGTACAACACCCAGGAAAGCGCCGTTGGGCTTATCATATTTTTTGGCGATATATTTCTTTACTTTCTCGTCCAGCGACTCATCGCCCGTGTCGTCAACCTGTACAATATCGCCCGCACGTTTATTAATGGCAATAAGGTGGTTGTCCTCATAAAGAACATCCTTGTCGGTAATATCGTAGCTGGTATAGTTAAATTCAGGTCTGGCCATTTTAATTGAGTCTTGAGTCTGTAGTCAATAGTCTTTAGTCTTGATGGTATATTCTACTCAAGACTAAAAGCTGCTGACTCTAGGACTACCTAATACTGCTCCTTTTCGTTCGGGAATTCCTTTGCTTTTACGTCGGTGACGTAGTTTTTTATTGCACCGTTCATTACCTCGGCTAAATTAGCATACTGGCGTAAAAAGCGTGGTTTAAAACCTTTGTTTATGCCCAGCATATCATGGATCACCAATACCTGCCCGTCGCAAAAGCGCCCGGCACCTATCCCAATCGTCGGGATAGCTAAACTTTCAGAAACTTCCTTAGCCAGCTGCGCCGGTATTTTTTCCAGGACAATGGCAAAACAGCCCAGCTCCTGCAGTTTTAATGCGTCCTCCCTTAACTTTTGCGCCTCGGTTTCTTCTTTGGCCCTAACGGTATAGGTGCCAAATTTATAGATAGACTGTGGTGTTAAACCCAGGTGGCCCATTACGGGGATGCCTGCGGCTAAAATGCGGCTTACCGATTCGGCTATTTCAACGCCGCCTTCAATCTTTACCGCATGCGCGCCCGATTCTTTCATGATGCGGATGGCCGAGCTTAAGGCCTCTTTTGAATTACCCTGGTAGGTGCCAAAAGGTAAATCAACAACTATTAAAGCGCGTTTTACCGCCCGTACAACCGCCGAGGCATGATAGATCATCTGATCGAGCGTGATGGGCAGGGTGGTTTCATGGCCCGCCATAACGTTGGATGCCGAATCGCCCACTAATATAATATCCATGCCGGCGTTATCTACAATACTGGCCATGGAGTAGTCATAAGCAGTAAGCATGGCGATTTTTTCGCCGCGGCTCTTCATTTCCTGCAGGGTATGGGTGGTTATTCTTTTAACTTCTTTATGAACAGACATGCTGATGGTTTTAAGCTGAGGGCAAAGTTAGGATATTTTATTTCGGAATCCGGAAGCGGGATTTCGAAATAATTCACACCTGCGTCAACGCATATTGCCGGTAGTAAATTTTGCCATTTTCCGGGTATCAGCAGTTTTGCCGGTAGTAAAAAGAGTTGTTTTTCGGGCATCGGGGCCAATACCGGTAGTAATTTTAACCGTTTTTGGGGTATAGGGCTTAATGCCGGTAGTAAGGTTTTGAATTAATTTACTGTAAATGAACATTTTAGGTAAAACTCAAAGAACGGATGGCGTTTTTTAATAAAAATAGATGCCTGTTTTTTCTTGCCGGTGAGTGGTAGACGGGGATGCTGTTGGCGTTGTAGCAATATACAAAAATTTGGTTGGATTAATGGTGGCGGTGATTTTTAGGCGTAATCAGGCGGCGAGGACTTACCCCGCGGCTCTTCGAGCGCGACCCTCTCTTCGCCTTCGGCGGAAAGAGGGTTAGTTCTACATCCATCATTATTCAAAGAACAATGTTTTTTTCTTTGATCCCCCTCTTTCCGCCGAAGGCGAAGAGAGGGGTGACGAGCGCAGCGATGTCGGGGTGAGTAAACGGCGCGCGTTTACAACCGCCAATCCGCGTTAAGGATTGAAGCGGATACCGGCCATGCGCCTAATGCCTGCAGGCGTATAAGCGGAAAGCCTGACCCGGAGGGGAACGCCATAAAAACTTTTGAACTAGCACTTACTTTACTTTTTTTTAAGCTCCATTTTGGAAAAAATCTTATAAGAAAAGGGATGAATTTAAAAGGCCTAAGAACTTCAAATAGACATACCAATTAAGATAATTATATGTCTAATTTATAGTATTAAAGCCTAATGAAAGCAACAGCAATTTCACATTAAATATAATATCAATAAAAGGCAATTTATGTTTGATCAAAACGGTGTTTTAGGCTTAATGAATATAATAAAAAATTCACATCAAAATATGAAAGTAAGGGGTGATTTATGTTTATCTCAAACAGTGTTTTAAAATCTGATGAAAGTGTAACAACTTCACATTAAAGTATAGTCAATAAGAAATGATTTATATCTACTCAAACAGTGTTTGAAGCCAAAAAAAGTAATAACAATTTCACATTAAATAGCTCAAGTAAGATGTAATTTATATCAACCAAACAGTGTCTGAAACTATAAAAGTAATAACACCTTTACATCAAAATTATCGTTGTATTAAAATGTAATTTACATCAACTCAAACAGTGTTTTCAGCTTATGAAAGTGATAACGAATTTATATTAAATATAATCCACTTAAGAGATGATTTGTACTAATTAATAGTAGTATATAATCAATAAAAGTAATAGCAAATACACGTTAAATTAGGTCTTAATAAAAACAATTTTATACTCGATTAATTAGACTTAAAGCCTAATAGTTTTTTAATAAAATCAAGTTATCAAAAACGTAAATACGCAATTATTTTTCGGTATAAAAAAACCTAGTGTTAGCCTTTATAAATATAAAATAAAAGCGTACTTTTGCACCGTGAATACAGAAGTTTCTCACTTCATTTTTCCAATCCAATTTTACGGCGTATCGAACCAGACCAGCCGTTATTTTAACTATTCAATTTATTTAAACAGATGACCTATTTCACCAAATTACCGGCGGTATTACTTTTAGAGGATGGAACAGTTTTTCATGGCAAAGCAGCCGGAAAAATAGGCACCACTGCCGGCGAAATATGTTTTAATACCGGCATGACCGGCTACCAGGAAATCTTTACCGACCCGTCATACTTCGGGCAAATAATGGTAGCTACCAACGCGCATATTGGTAACTACGGTATTGCTGACGCGGAAGTAGAGTCGGGCAACATCCAAATTGCCGGCCTGGTTTGTAAAAACTACAATATTGCTTACAGCCGTAAACAGGCCGACGAATCGATCCAGGATTATTTCCAGGAACAAAACATTGTGGGGATTTCTGATATTGATACCCGCCAGTTGGTTCGCCATATCCGTGATAAAGGCGCTATGAACGCGATCATCTCTTCGGAGATACTGGATATTGACGAGCTTAAAGCCAGACTGGCAAAAGTGCCGTCAATGGACGGGCTGGAGCTGTCGTCGCAGGTATCAACCAAAGAAACTTATACTTTTGGTGAAGAAAGCGCGCCTTACCGGGTTGCGGTGCTTGACCTGGGTGTTAAGAAAAACATCCTGCGTAATTTTGATGACCGCGACGTTTATGCCAAGGTATACCCGGCTAAAACCACCTTTGCCGAAATGGAGAAGGACTTTGCGCCGACCGGTTACTTCATCTCAAACGGCCCCGGCGATCCGTCGGCAATGCCTTACGCGGTTGAAACGGTTAAAGAAATACTGGCTGCCGATAAACCGATGTTCGGTATCTGTTTGGGCCACCAGTTGCTGGCTTTGGCTAATGATATCCCAACCAAAAAAATGTTTAACGGCCACCGCGGACTAAATCACCCGGTAAAAAATATCATCATTAACCATTGCGAGGTTACCTCGCAAAACCACGGTTTTGGTGTGGTGCCAGAGGCGGTAAGGGCGTCGGACAAAGTAGAGATCACCCACGTAAACCTGAACGATCAGTCGATTGAAGGTATCCGGGTAAAAGATAAAAAAGCGTTTTCGGTACAATATCACCCCGAGTCGTCACCCGGCCCGCATGATAGCCGTTATTTGTTTGATGATTTTATTAATTTGATGAAGTAATCAAACCAAACCCATACCGTAGAGACGCAATATTTTGCGTCTCTTTTTGGTTAATGCGTCTCTTTTTGGTTAATAATAAATTATTAAAATAAGCGTTAAAAGCAAATATATCATCAACCGGATATATTTTTCAATAATAACCTAACGCCAATGAAAACCTTAATCACATTTATGGCGCTGCTGATTGCGGTGGCTGCCAATGCTCAAAAATCGCTTAAAACGGATTCTGTTTACTTGACCGGAAAGATTAACAATCTTGACGCGTCAAAACCTAATGCAAATACCATTATCGTTATTATTAACGATCTGGCATCCAACAAACAGCTTACTTACAGCACTACTGCAAAAAGCGACGGCACTTACCGGCTTGCTTTTTTAAAGACAGGCACACAGGATGTGATGTTTAAACATGATCAACAATTGGTTTTTATTATCGTAAGCCCCGGCGATCATACCCAAATTGATTTTGATGCCAACAACTTTGAACGCTCGTTGGTATTTAAGGGCGACAATGCCAAAACGAACCAGGATTACCGGGCTTATCTGAATGCGATGTATAATGACCCGGTATTGGCCTATGGCGGCAACAATTATTTGCGCTATAAAGCGCTTAACGCATCTGAAAAAGACAACGAACCTGAAGCCCACAAAAAGTTTTTGACAGCGCTGTATGCCAAAGAAACTGCTTTTCTTAACAATTACATTAAAGCTAATAAGCTAAGCCCCGCGTTTGTCAACTGGGCGAAGGCCGATTTAAAATATGATTATCTGAATAATTTGATGCGTTATGTTTGGCTGCATGCCGTATATAATAAAAAACAAATAGGCGACTTTGTACCCCCGGATAATTATTTTGATTTTATTAATGAGGCAGACCTTTACAATTTAAGCGCTACGGTTTCATCAAATTACGGAGGGTATGCTTCGGAATGCTTTAGGCATTTTATGTCAAAAAAATTAGGTAAATCATACTATGTTAAGGATGAGTTTATACTGCTATTAAAGCAACGTGCAGGGATATACCGGGATGTTATGCTGAGCCAGAGTATGTACCATCTTATTGACGGCGGCGCTATTGATCTGGTAAAAACCAATATGAATATGTTTAAAGCCAACGAGGGGCAGCGTGGTTTTACAGCCAGCGTTGAAAAAGCGTATGACAGGATATACAATTATACCTTACCGGTTAACGCTACAATAAACAATCTGCCTAAAACGGCAGGGGATAGTCTGTTTAACAAAATCATATCTAAATATCCCGGCAAAGTAGTATATGTTGATTTTTGGGCTACGTGGTGTCTACCATGCCGTGCCGAAATGCCTTTTTCTAAAAATTTGCATGATCAGTTAGCTGGCAAAGATGTTGTTTTTGTTTACCTGGGAGTAAAATCTGATGAAAAGCTATGGAAGTCGTTGATTGCAGAGTTAGGTATCCAGGGCGAGCATTTCTTTCTGAACGAAGGGGATTTCGCGGCCATGTCTCAGAAATTTCAGTTCAGTGGTGTTCCACACTATTTGCTGGTAAATAAACAGGGGAGGATAATAAGCGACAATGCCAGGCGCCCAAGCGATGAGCAGCTAAAACCTGAAATAGAAAAATTGCTGGCGTCTAAATAGCGTTTATACCGGAATTGGGGTACTCATTAAGTTGAAGACAACAACACATTCACCGGCGCCGCATTGTTTTAACCCCCGGATGGCGGGCGAAATTCCGCGTTCACCGACAATTTCGCCCAGCTTACCTAATAACCCTGTTTAAATTTTGATTTAGCAGCCACATTTGTACTGTAAATCAACACAACAATGACAACACTATTAACCCTGCCTGTATTGCTGATCATCACCAGGTTTATCGCCCACGCTATTGCGGCCATTCATTTATTAGGTCATTTAGTAAAATAATAAACAGCTACCTGTGTTTATTTCGAATTACTGTAATAAAAGCAGTAATCCGTTAAAAAATTATTGATAATCCAAATTTCTGTACCATTTTTACACCATGGCAAAACAACCCATAATTACTGTAAAAAACCTGGTGAAAAACTATGGCGATTTTAAGGCAGTAAAAGGCATTAGCTTTGAAGTTTATGAGGGTGAGATCTTTGGTTTATTGGGGCCTAACGGTGCCGGCAAAACTACCACGCTCGAGATCATTGAAACGCTGCGCGAAAAGACAGCCGGCGAGATTACTGTTGACGGATTTAATATTGATACGGATGCGGCAAGCATAAAAAAACGGATAGGCGTACAGCTGCAGGCAGCGGGATATTATCCAAATTTAAATCTTTCGGAGTTGATAGACCTTTTTTCGGGCCTTTACGGGATTGAACGCAGTCCGCTGGAAATGCTGGAGAAAGTGGCCTTAACCGATAAAGCCCGGGCCAAGTACAAAGAACTGTCGGGCGGACAAAAACAACGTTTTTCTATAGCTACCACCTTAATAAACAATCCGCGTATCGTGTTCCTGGACGAGCCTACCACCGGCCTCGACCCGCAGGCGCGCCGGAACCTCTGGGATTTGATCCGCGAGATCCGCGACCAGGGGACCACCGTGGTAATTACCACCCACTATATGGATGAAGCCGAAGTGCTTTGTGACCGCGTAGCCTTTGTTGACGGCGGTAATATCATCGGGGTAGATACACCGGACAACTTTATTGATAAACTGGTGGCCGGCGGTTTTGAGCGGCCCAAACAGGTAAAGCTTGCCAGTTTGGAGGATGTATTTATAAACATGACCGGCAAAGAGTGGCGGGAAGAATAAGCCCCCCAGCCCCCCAAAGGGGGAGTATTGAATGACCTTAATGACTAATGACCAATGACAGAACAACCATATAGTAATTTTAAAGCGACACTGGCAATTGCCAAAGCAAGTTTCCGGTCAATTATACGCAGCCCGTCGTCGGTGGTGTTTACGTTGCTTTTTCCGCTGATATTTATTTTGGTATTTGGCTTTATCAGCGGGGGCGGGGTTATATCTGTAGACGTTGGTGTGGCAAAAACCAATGACACGTTAAACCCGGTTTACCAGGCGCTAAAGAACGTAAGCGTAGTACGGTTGATCCATAGTCAAACTCCGGAGCAGATGGAAGCCAACCTTAAAAAGGGTAGCATTGACGCGATATTGAATATCCAAAAAAATACGAAGGCCCCATATTTTACGGTAAATGTGCAAACCAGCAAAGCATCAGGTGAGAAGGCGGCGATCCTGAAATCGGCTTTAAATAATATTTTCTTTCAGATCAATTCACACGTGCCTGACGCGCCGCCGCCGGTAGCCGAAATACGGGAGTCGACAATATCAGGCCGGGAGTATAAAACCATTGATTTTATTTTGCCGGGACAGCTGGGTTTTGCGTTATTAAGCACCGGGGTATTTGGTACCGCGTTTGTGTTTTTAAGCCTGCGGATAACGCTGGTAATTAAACGCTTTTTTGCAACCCCGGTTAAACGTTACAGCATCGTAATAGGTGAAGCTATTGCCCGGATATCTTTTGCGTTGATAGGCGCCTTGTTTATCATATTGATCGGTAGGTTCGCCTTTGGATTTACGCTGGTGCATGGTGTCGTCACGGTGCTCAATATGCTCCTGCTCTCGTTCATCGGGGTTATCGTGTTTATGGGTTTTGGTTTTGTGGTGTCCGGCATCGCAAAAAATGAAAGTACGGTACCGCCTATAGCCAATATGATCACCTTACCGCAATTTTTATTGTCGGGTACATTCTTTTCTATTAATGTTTTTCCGGCATGGTTGCAGCCTATCAGCCGGGCATTGCCGTTAACCTATTTAAATGACGCCTTGCGTAAAGTGGCCTTTGAGGGAGCAAGCCTTTTTGATGTATCGCACCAGATCCTGATTATGTGTATCTGGGGGATAGTGGTTTATGCCGTCGCCGTGAAAACATTTAAATGGGAATAATACCTGGTTAGTTATGTAAATTTAGTGTTAAGATAATATATTTGCGCCCGTAATTTATATTATCTTAACATGATCAGGTATAATCTGCAAACAATCCTGTTGTTTGCTTTTCTTTTCTTAAGTTTTTCTGTAAGGGCTCAAAACAACAAAACCGGTGTTTTCGGTATAGCTACCGTAGTATTGCCGGGAGATAGTTTACACCGCTGGGGTGGTTATGCCGAGCTGCAAACCCGATCAGATAAACCGTTTGACCAGTTTTTTTATTACGAAACAAAAGCCGGCATAAGTTTCGACCTCGACAAGAGCTTTACCGCCCTGCTGGGAACCGGCCGTTACGTAACCAATGATAATCCTGAAAATTTAAAGGTTTCAAAAGAGTTCAGGTTATGGGAACAGATGACGATTAACCAGTTCTTATATCGTGTTAAGTTAGAGCACCGTTACCGGGTTGAGCAGCGTTGGGTTAACGGTATATACCGTAACAGGTTTCGCTACCGGCTTAATTTATTCGTTCCTTTAAACAATACTAAAATTGTGGCCGGCACCTATTTTATCTCTGTGTATGATGAGCTATTTATGAACAATGCGGCGCCGCATTTTGAGCGTAACCGGTTTTCGGCAGCTTTAGGTTACCAGTTTAATAACGCGATAAATGTGCAGGCTGGCTGGTTAAACCAATACAACTACAGCCCAACTTTTGCTGCAGATAAAAATAACCTGGCGTTAACCTTTATGTACCGCATAAACCGCAAAAACGCCCTGCCGAGGGAGCACATGCCAAGTACCGGCGATTAGGTTCCAAGCCGGCAGTCATTAATATCAATAGCATCGTCATAGCCGGTTAAGGGTATACTTGAGCGCTTGTAAATTAAGGTTTGCGCATTAATTTTATGTTAATCTTAAACTATTTTGCCGCATTTTTATTTGAAATTGTATCTTTGGAAAACGAAACGTTTTTGGTGTACCAATTACACTAAGTTACAAAACCGAAAAAATAAGCAAAAAATGAGTTTAATAATTGATGTTCACGCCCGCCAGATCCTTGATTCGCGCGGTAATCCTACCATAGAAGTAGATGTATTAACTGAAAATGGCTTTTTAGGCCGTGCCGCTGTACCGTCTGGTGCATCAACCGGTGCGTATGAAGCTGTTGAGTTGCGTGATAATGATAAGGCCGTTTACATGGGTAAAGGCGTTTTAAAAGCTGTTGCCAACGTAAATGACATTATAGCTAAAGAATTACAGGGCGTTGATGTGTTCGATCAGAACGGTATCGACAAAATAATGATCGATCTGGATGGCACGCCAAACAAAGCTAAGCTGGGTGCCAATGCAATTTTAGGTGTATCACTTGCTGCTGCTAAAGCTGCCGCGCAGGAGAGCCGCCAGCCTTTATACCGCTACATTGGTGGTGTAAATGCTAATACATTGCCGATCCCGATGATGAACATTGTTAACGGTGGTTCGCACTCTGACGCGCCTATCGCATTTCAGGAGTTTATGATCATGCCGGTAGGCGCATCATCTTTCTCTGAAGCATTGCGTTGGGGAACCGAAGTATTCCATAACCTGAAAAAGATCCTGCACGACCGTGGTTTATCAACCGCAGTGGGCGACGAAGGTGGTTTTGCACCAACTTTTGACAGCACCGAAGATGGCGTTGAAACCATTTTAAAAGCAATTGAAAAAGCAGGCTACAAAGCCGGCGAAGATATCTTCCTGGCGTTTGATTGCGCTGCATCTGAGTTTTATAAAGACGGTAAATACGATTATACAAAATTTGAAGGCCCTAAAGGTGCTATCCGCACCAGCGAAGAGCAGGCTAATTATCTTGCTGAACTGGCTGCAAAATACCCGGTTATCTCTATCGAAGACGGCATGGCCGAGGATGACTGGGCCGGCTGGAAAATCTTAACCGATAAAATTGGCGATAAAGTACAATTGGTAGGTGACGATTTGTTTGTAACCAACGTTATCCGTTTACAACAAGGTATTGATGATGCTACTGCAAACTCTATCCTGGTTAAAGTAAACCAGATAGGATCATTAACCGAAACCATTAACGCGGTTAGCCTGGCTCAAACAAACGGTTATACCTCGGTAATGAGCCACCGTAGCGGCGAGACCGAAGATGCTACCATTGCCGATTTAGCTGTTGCCTTAAACTGCGGCCAGATCAAAACCGGTTCGGCTTCACGTTCAGACAGGATCGCTAAATACAACCAGTTATTACGTATCGAAGAAGAACTGGGCGATAGCGCTAAGTTTATTGGTAAAGCGTTTAAATACTATAAAAAATAAGGTTAAAGGCGAAAGCTAAAAGGTTAAAGGCTCTGATTTATCAGGGCCTTTTTTGTTTATGCTAAATCAAGCTATCCGGACTAACAGGTTTGATCACCCTGTTTCCGATTATGAACGAAATTTAAAAAGCTTAATTATGCACAGACATATTTTTTCGCCAATTAGCTAAGGGATTCACCCAAACCTATTATAAAACCTTACCGTCTTTATCAATTTTAATAAACGTCGCTATTTCATGATAATTTTGGAGATCAATTTTATTTGATACAAATATAGCCCCGCCATTCTTAAGCGGCTTTACAACAACCGGCCAGCTGTCCGCACAACAACTATTAAATCCTGCTCGTTTCTGCGCGGCGTTTATGCCAACATTCCAGCTTAAAGCACCTGTTGTGGTATATCCCTCAACAACTGCTCTAAATCCGTTGCCAGATTCTTTTTCTAATATCATTAAACTTCCGTCAGTTGTCACCGAATTATAAACAGCAACATTTGGCAGTATTTTTCGACTTATAAATTCGCCCGTTTCAGAAAAGAAGTAAGAGCCGAGGTCGCCTACCGAAATGATATTATAATTATTATTGGGTAGTTTGGCTATGCTTAAAAAGGTCAGATATTGACTGTTAATCCCAGAGTTAGTGGCCTTTCTCCACTTTACCAAACCTTGATTATTAAGTTTTAATATACAAACCGAATCGCAATCTGAACAGAAAAAACCTTTGGTATTATCATGTTTAATGCCTGCGATAGTATATCCATCGCTTGCAATAATAGCATTTGCTGTATGCTGCAATATGTTGTCGCCGGTAAAGAAGTTTTCCCAAATGGTATCGCCAGTTTCATTTGTTTTTATGATAACGGATTGTGGAATTTTGGTGTTATTGATGCCGACGGTGTAACGCATCCCCACCAGGATAAAACCATTGTCAGGTGTTTGTTGTATGCTGGCAAAATTATCAGCGTTAAATAATTTTGACCATATTAGCGTGCCATCCGCTTTCATTTTTATCAGCTCATTAAAATTGCCACCTGATGTGGTTCCGATAAATATGTAATTTCCATCATTACATGGGGCAATAAATGATAAAAACATTTTCGCAGGCAGTGCACGTGTCTCTTTTTGTTTGAGGTTATGGTCTAACGTCATTAAAAATGACGTATAGTTTTTAGAACAAAGCAATAAATAGCCGTTATTAGTTTCAACTATATCAGTCGCCTCAGTATTTAACGTATCTAATGATATTTCCTTTTGGCCTAAAAGAACAGTAAGTTCTGTTTCACTGGTATCAACACCGATGTTCTCTACGTTAACAATAAGTTTGACCTTGTATTTACCTGTGTTTGAGTAGCTGTGACTTGGGTTTTTTATGGTTGAAATTATCCCATCGCCAAAATCCCATTTATAAGTAATATTATCACCACTGTCTGAAAGATTTTTAAAATAAAAATTAGAATCCAAATAGTTTGTTGTTGATTGGTTTTTTAAATAAGAGGAGGAACTTGTTACCAGAGTTTTGAAATCGCTTTTTGCCGATTTATGGGAAGTATCTGAATTTTGATTTAGCTTTTTGCAACTCCAATAAAATATAGCTAATGATAGTAGTAATAACCCGACTTTGACTATTTGTCGTATGTTAATCATGATAAAGTTTATTTAAGGTGATATTGTAAATATAGCAGTAAAAAATTAAACCTAGTGGATTGAAGCGGATACCGGCCCTTGTGCCTAAGGCCTGTAGGCGTATGAGCGGAAAACCTGACCCGGGAGGGGAACGCCCCATGTCATCAGTGATTAGAGGTAGCAGATTAGTAGACTTTCTTAAATGCATTATTATCTGCCTTAGTCCGGGATTATAAATCCGGATTGACAGAAGGGGTTGTGATTACCGGCGGCTTTTTATTGGTGAAATAGTATAACTTAGTGGTACCATCTGCTACACTATGAAAAAACATCTCGGCATTTTATTAATGGCGATAAGCCTTTTTGCCATCAGCACCACGTTTGGTCAAACCCGGTATAAAGTTTCTTACGCCGAATTGAAAACCTACCAGGGCACTTACCAATATTCAAATCATAAAACCCTGCAAATGCTGGTATCACCGGTTGATACCATGCTATATGCCATGATAGGCGATGCCAGGTATAAACTGCGCCCTTACAGTAAAGATGTTTTTTTAAATAACGGCAATAACCAGGTACAGTTTTTTCGCAACGGCAGCAAAATAACAGGCTATAAGCAGCAAAATGAAAAGCCTGATACGATTTATAAGCTATTGAATACCAACGTTACAATTTCTGATAACATGTGGTACGCTAAACCATTTACCGGCAAGCCTTATGTTTACAATTATACCATACCGGTGCAACGAAATGATGGTTTAACAACCGGTTCTATCCAAAATTCGGGCCTGGATACTGCACTTATCCATACGTTGATGAACCGGATAGTTGGCGGCTCTTATCCCGGCATTCACAGCGTCCTGATCATAAAGGATGGCAAGCTGGTGTTTGAGGAATATTTTTATGGGAACGATGCAGATAAACTGCATGAGCTGCGGTCGGCAACTAAAAGTTTTTCGTCGGCGCTGGTGGGTATAGCCATACAAAAGGGATTGATAAAAAGTATTGACGACCCTATGTTAAATTACCTCCCCGGCTATAAAATGGACAACTTCGACGCGCGAAAAAAGGCGGTAAGTATCAAGAACCTGCTTACACAACAATCCGGTTTCGCTTGTTATGATTACGACCCAAAATCGCCGGGAAACGAAAGTAATATATACCCAACCAGCAACTGGATACAAACCGTGCTTAACTTGCCCATGGCCGCAGAGCCCGGTACCGTGTCGTCCTATTGTTCGGGGAATATTATGTTGTTAGACCAAATAGTTCAAAATGTATCGCACCAGCGCCTGCACCAATTTGCCGCCGAAAACCTGTTTAATTACCTGGGAGTAACCAATTTTAAATGGGATTTCATCCCCGACAAAAGCCATGATGATGATTTCGGGCAAGTTTGGCTTACTTCGCGCGCTATGGCAAAATTTGGCTTACTGTACTTAAACGGCGGCGCATGGAACGGCAAACAGGTAATTGCTAAAGATTATGTAAAGCAATCTTTAGCCAAACAAAGCGTGGTTGAAGGTATAAATTATGGCTACCTGTGGTGGTGCGAAGATTTGACCGCGAACGGCAAAACCTACACCGGCATGGCAGCAAAAGGTAACGGCGGCCAGCGCATTTTTATTTGGCCCGATCAGCATATGGTGGCCGTGGTTACCGCGGGTAATTATAACACGCAATCGCCGGCTAATAAGTTGTTGATAGAATGTGTGTTGGGCGGGTTGAAATATTAAGGCGCCGGTTACTCACCCCGACATCGTTTCACTCGTCGACCCTCTCTTCGCCTTTGGCGGAAAGAGGGTAATTGAAAAAGTATATTAGCAAGAGACTATTCGGTCTGATTTCCCGGGTGTTCCACTTTTGTTGAGCGGAACGAAGCGGAACACCCGGAACACTGCGGAACGAAGCGGAACACCATAATAGTTAAACGGAACACCTCAATAGTTAAGAAAATTAATTTAATGGAGTGGCGGGATTTTATCATTAAATAAACAAGCATATTTTCAACTAAGTTATTCCGGGGGCCACATCTGGACGGGCAAAAAATATTAGGAATTAGAAAATAAAAATTACTTTATATTTATTTCGATGAATGATTTTACACTAAATGGAGACAGTGGCGATTTTTTGAAAATTGCATTTAATAAAGTTGAAGGCTATCCAGATACACCTGGTTACTTCGGTGGCTACGACATAGAAAGTGCCGTAGAAATAAAATCGGCAAGTTTTACGGTTAAGTCGACAATGTACTCATCTACGGGGGAGGTATGTGATTTTTATAGTCAGTTGTTAAAGGCAAACGATTTGTTAGCAGGTAGCGTTTATCTGCGCAATTATGAAGATAATTTAGATGTAGAAATTAAATACGATGTTAACGGTCATGCCTCTGTATTAGGAAATTTTTCGAAGTGGGGCCAATTATTAAAATTTGCATTTTCAACAGATCAAACCTATATTCAGTCGACTTTACAACAACTGAAATTTATAGTCGACAAATATGGCGGCGCTAAGGGCGTCAAGTCACCGCGTTAAGGATTGAAGCGGATACCGGCTCCCGCGCTTAAGGCCTGCGGGCGTATGAGCGGAAAGCCTGACCCGAAGGGAAACGCCCATATTACTATATATCTCCCTCTTACTCACCAACAAACTCCCAATAATTACCAAATTTCTATACAAATCATCCCACATTACACATCCCAATTAAAAACTGTATCTTTGCGCAAATAATTTAATACCCGTTAGCTTTACGGTTTTGATCACCGACAAACTCTTCAGATCCGCTATGCAATCGCGTTAGCACACAATAAATAAGAAACAATACATGTCATTCGAAAATTTAAACTTGATTGAGCCAATCCTCAGGGCTTTAAAAACTGAGGGATATACTACACCCACGCCCATACAAGAGCAGGCTATACCCATTGTACTGCAACGCCGCGACCTTTTAGGCTGCGCGCAAACAGGTACCGGTAAAACAGCCGCTTTCTCTATACCTATTTTACAGTTATTATACCAGGACAGGTTACAGCATAAAGAGCAAAAAACCATTAAAGCGCTGATACTTACCCCCACGCGCGAACTTGCCATACAAATAAACGAGAGCCTTGCCGCTTACGGCAAACATACCGGCTTAAAACATTTGGTAATTTACGGCGGTGTATCGCAAAACCCGCAAACCGAGGCTTTGCGCCGCGGCATTGATATTTTGGTTGCTACACCGGGCCGCCTGCTTGATTTAATGAACCAGCGCTTTGTGCATCTTGAACATATTAAAATGCTGGTGCTTGATGAAGCCGACCGCATGCTGGATATGGGTTTTGTAAACGATGTTAAAAAGGTTATCGCTAAGATCCCGGCTAAACGTCAAACGCTGTTCTTCTCGGCTACTATGCCTAAAGAGATCCAGCACCTGGCAGATTCTATCCTGACCAACCCGGAAAGGGTAGAGGTTACGCCGGTATCGTCAACCGCTGATACCATTGCACAGGAGCTTTATTATGTAGAGAAGAACGATAAGCGTTCATTACTGCAACACATATTAAAAGATAAGGAAATTAAGACCGCGCTGGTTTTTACCCGTACCAAGCATGGTGCGGATAAGGTGGTGAAGGACCTGGTTAAAATCGGCATCACAGCCGAAGCCATCCACGGTAATAAATCGCAAAATGCGCGTCAGCGTGCATTAACCAATTTTAAGGCGCGGACTACCCGCGTTTTAATAGCTACCGATATTGCGGCACGGGGGATAGATATTGATGAGCTGACCCACGTTATCAACTATGAGATCCCTAATATACCCGAAACGTATGTACACCGCATTGGCCGTACCGGCCGTGCCGGCGCAAGCGGTATAGCCATGACCTTTTGCGACCAGGAAGAAATTGACTTTTTAAAGGATATCCATAAGCTGATAGGCAAAGAAATCCCGATAAATGATGCGCACCCGTATGTAATGAGCCCGCAAAGCATAGTTGCCGGCCACGCGGCAGGTGCCGCCAAAGGCAAAGGTGGTGGCGGCGGTAACAAACGCGGCCGTAGTTTTGGCCGGTCTGACAGGCCCAAACGTGCCGGCGGCGCCGGCAAAGCCGACGGTAATTTAAGCGGCGGAAGGCCAAGCGGTAGCAGAAGATAGATTAGTGATTAGAGATTGGTGATTAGTTAGTCGCCAATCTCTAATCTTCAATAACCAATCTTTAACCATGTTAATAAGTTAATAAGCATATTTGCACTGCTAAAAATTAATAGATAATTTTATATCAAATTACCTTTTACGGTTATGAAACGACTGATAGACCTTTTTAAAAACAAGTTTTTTCTGGTTACGGTAGCATTTGTGATCTGGATGGTGTTTTTTGATAAAAATGACCTGTTGTCGCAATATCAATATCACCAGGAAGTTAGCAAACTAAAAGCCGAGCGCGATTTTTATAAAGAGCAAAACATTAAAGTAAGCAAGGACCTTGATGAGTTAAACTCTGATCCCCAAAAATTAGAGAAATTTGCCCGCGAAAAATACCTGATGCGTAAAGATAATGAGGATGTTTTTGTGATTGTTAAAGAAAAAAAGGATTAGTTTACTTACTTCCCGCGTTGTTTTAGAAGACATTGCTTAATTTTTAAGATTTAAAGATATTCGCGAGCTGTATCCATTGATACGATCATCGTTCGCTCTTGGCCGCGGAGGCCCATTACTTTTTCCTTGATGAAAAAGTAACAAAAAATCAAGTCAGCCGATAGGCTTCTTGCGCTCTGGGCCTTTGCCCGGCAAATCAGGTAAAACCAAGGGCCCGGTCCTTTTGCCTCCTTTTGTCGCACAAGGCTACCGCTTCAGGCAAAATTACCAATGCCCTGCCAGCGCACAGCCCAACTTGTTTTACCTGATTTCACCCGAAGCTTTTCGTCTGACGCTTCGGTGCTGCCAAAATTTAGTAATTGTGAACATTAAAAAGAAGCGCAAAGGCCCGTCAGCACGCGCGGCCGGGAGTCTGGCCCGTGGAGTGGCAGTGATCGGGCTGACTTGATTATCCACTTGTTGTTTTTTTAAATGGTGTGGATGAGATCGCTGCGCTTAGTTTTTGGGTTACTTTGTATCAAGACAAAGTAATAGCCCCCGCGGCGATTGAGCGGGCGGATGTTGGTATTAAAGCGGAGACGAACAACTAAAAGGACTTAGCTATTATTTCCCTCCAAATTTCTACATTTGAAACATGAGTATCCGTGTTGAAGGTTTAACAAAAATTTACGGCGAACAAAAAGCGGTTGATAACATCAGTTTTGTTGCGGAGCCGGGCGTGTTAGGCTTTTTGGGCCCTAACGGTGCAGGCAAATCAACCACCATGAAAATCCTCACCTGCTTTATCCCCCAAACCGCAGGTAAAGCAGAAGTATGCGGATTTGATATAACTGCCCGGCCTTTGGAAGTTAAACGCAACATTGGCTACCTGCCCGAAAGTAACGCGCTGTATGCCGATATGTATGTTAAAGAATCGCTGGGATTTATAGCCGGCATTCATCAACTGCCTGAGCCTGCCAAACGCATTGCCGACATTATTGAACAAACCGGCCTGGGGCCCGAGCAGCATAAAAAAATAGGGCAACTGTCAAAAGGCTACCGCCAGCGTGTTGGCCTGGCGCAGGCCATTTTGCACGACCCCAAAGTGTTGATACTGGACGAGCCGACATCGGGGCTTGACCCAAACCAGCTCATCGGCATCCGCCAGCTGATAGTGGACCTGGGTAAAACAAAAACCATTATCTTATCTACCCATATTATGCAGGAGGTAGAAGCGGTATGCAGCCGGGTTATCATCATTAATAAAGGCAAAATTGTAACTAATAATTCGCTTGCCGCACTTAAAGAAGCAAACGGCAAATCATCCCTGGAAGACATATTTATAAAATTGACCAACAACTAGCACCGTTGCAGTGCTGAGTCTGTGTTGCATTGCAAAGCTATTTTTATAAATTTGATTCGTTATAAACCAAACTATGATGAAAAAAATCTTACTCACACTGGCCATATCCGCTGGCGTAATTAGCAGTTGTTTTGCTCAAAAATCAACCCCGGCTAAATTTAGTATCGGTATTGAACCCGGTATGCCGGTTGGTAGTGCCCGCGATGTGTCGACATTTACCATAGGTGGCTCATTAAAATATGATCTTCCGGTAGCGTCAAAAACATGGTTTACCGTTGCGGCAGGGTATACTTATTTCCCGTATAAAAATGATATTACCGTAGCAAACGTCGGGTTTATTGAAACAAACTCGGGCGAAGGTTTTGTTCCGTTAAAAGCCGGCATAAAATATTTCATTAGCAGTATTTTTTACGCCGAGGGGCAGGTAGGCGCCGCCATATCAACATCAAGCGGCGGCGGCACCCGGTTTGCCTACGCGCCGGGCATTGGTTATCAGTTTGATACCAGGGCCGATCTGGGCATCCGGTACGAGGGATGGTCAAAAAATAATACAACCATTAGCCAGGTTGCCATGCGCCTGGCTTATAGTTTTTAGTAGATATTGAAAGCTTAAAAGTCCCCGGTTAAACGGGGGCTTTTGTTTGCAGAAAGGTGGCGGCGTTTTTTTTAAACACACTAACGGCACCCGTAGGTCATTAACAAATATTGTTGTAATTTCGGCGTTTAAGGCTTTACAGTGTATAGTATCCTCAAAAAAGAAATAACAACCTACCTAAGCTCATTAGTAGCCTATGTTACCATCGGCGTATTCCTGCTGGTGCTGGGCCTGTTTTTATGGGTTTTCCCGGATTCATCAATTTTAGATTACGGCTATGCCGCGTTAGACAGCCTGTTTGGCACCGCTCCCTACCTGTTCATGTTCCTTATCCCGGCCATTACCATGCGGTCGTTAGCCGAAGAACGTAAAGAAGGTACCTTTGAGCTGTTATTAACCCGCCCGCTAACCGATCTGCAAATTATTCTGGGCAAGTACCTGGCAGCAGTTATACTGGTGCTGTTTGCGCTGCTGCCTACGCTTACCTATTACTACTCAGTTTATACCTTAGGCAGTCCGCAGGGTAATATTGATAGCGGTGCGGTTATCGGCTCATACATCGGCTTGTTTTTATTGGGTGCCGGCTTCGCGGCCATAGGTTTGTTTGCATCGGCCATCACCAAAAATCAAATTATTGCCTTTACCATAGCAGTATTTCTTTGTTTCTTTTTTTACAGCGGATTTGACTCGTTAAGCGGCCTGCTTTCGCTGCAGAATACCGGTATCCAGGGTTTGGGTATCAATGATCATTATCAATCCATAAGCCGGGGCGTTTTAGACACGCGCGACCTGGCCTATTTTATCATACTTATTGCCGTATTTATATGGCTGACGCTGTTTGCATTGTTAAAGCAGCAACAAAAAAAACCAAACAACAACATCACCATCGGTGCGGCGGGTATAGTGCTGGTATTGGCCGTTTTTACCAATTTTGCCTTTACCCGTATTGATTTTACCCGGGAAGGGCGCTATACCATCTCAAAAGTAAGCCGGGGCATATTGGACAGTTTGCCCGCACCGGTAAAAGTTACCGTGTATCTGCAGGGCGACCTGACCGGCGGTATGAAGCGCCTGCAACGCGCCACAGCCGATATGCTGGCCGATCTGCAGGCTTATAGTCACCGCAAGCTGCAATTTGAATTTGTGGACCCGCTTAAAAAAGTGGATGCCGGCCAGCAGGAGCAAGCCATTAATGAGCTGCAGGCACGCGGCATTGAGCCCACGGCCCTGAGCGTAAAAACGGATGATGGCGTAACCCAAAAAACTATCTTCCCGGCGGCCATGGTAACTGCCAATGGTAAAGATATCCCGGTGAAGTTATTGTACCAGCAAACCCAAATGGGCCTGTCGGCCGATGAGGTTTTAAATAACTCAATCCAGAACCTGGAGTACGCGTTTACCTCGGCCATAAAAAAAGTGAGCCGGGGAGGTAAGCCGCAAATAGGCTTCACTACCGGCCATGATGAATTAAACGATATACAGCTGAATGATGCCATGAAATCCCTGTCGGACGGGTATGAAGTTGGCCGTGTCGATTTAAAAAGCATCCCGTTTGACAGCCTGATGAAGGTGAGACTGATGGTGGTGCCCAAACCCGAAAAGCCGTTTACCGAGCCTGAGAAATTTAAGCTGGATCAATACCTGATGCGCGGCGGTAAAATTTTATGGACGATAGACCAGGTTAATGCCGAACTGGACAGCCTGCGCGGCCACGGCGATCAGCTGGCTTTCCCGAAACAATTAAATTTAGATGACCAGCTGTTTGTTTACGGCATCCGCATTAATTATGACCTGATAGCTGATATCAGCGCTGCGCAGATCCCTGTAAGCACGGGCAATGTTGGCGGTCAGCCGCAGATACAAATGGTGCCCTGGTTGTTCTACCCCATATTCATGCCGCTGGCAAAGCATCCCATCGTCAGAAACCTTGATGGCATCCGCGGCGAATTTGTAAGCACCATTGACCTGCTGGATATCCGTGACGTGCAAAAAACGGTATTGCTGGCCTCATCGCCCTACAATCACAAAATAACGGCGCCGCACCTGCTGTCGTTGCAGGCTATTGAGCAGGAGCCTGATCCCAAACAATTTCAAAGCGTGCCTAAAATAACGGCCGTGCTGCTGGAGGGTAAATTTCAGTCGGATTTTAAAAACCGTCCGGTGCCCGCGGGCCTTGGCGAAAACATTATCCAGCAATCAGCAAGCCGGCCGACAAAGATGATCGTGATCAGCGACGGTGATGTGTTTAAGAACCAGGTAGGCGCCGACGGCTCGCCATACCCGCTGGGGTATGACCGGTATACCCGGCAAAGCTATGGCAATAAAAACTTATTGCTCAATATTGCCGACTATATGACTGACGACTCGGGCCTGATCGCCCTGCGCAATAAAGAGATCAAATTGCGGCTGTTAAGCCGTGCCAGGGTGCGTAATGAAAAATTATACTGGCAGGTAATTAATACAACTATTCCTTTGTTTTTAGTGTTAATATTTGCTATTTTTCAACATTATATGCGCAAGCGAAAGTATGCTCATTAAATTTTATACTTTTGACTAATTAACACTAAATTTATATATGAGATTTATAGTTTCTACATCAACATTATTAAAGCAATTACAGTCTGTAAGCGGTGCGTTGAGTAACAGCACCGTATTGCCTATACTGGAAAACTTTTTGTTTGAAATAAAGGATGGAAACTTAACCATTTCTGCCACCGATCTGCAAACAAGCATGACCACGTCATTAACTGTTGAGTCAAAAGAAAACGGCAGAATTGCTATCCCATCACGCATATTACTGGATACCTTAAAGTCATTACCTGAGCAGCCGATTGCTTTTTCTGTGGATGACGCTACGTTTGCCATTGAGATAAATGCCGGCGACGGAAAGTATAAACTGAGCGGCGAGAACGGTGAGGATTTCCCTAAAATTCCAGTGGTTGAAAATGCTTCATCCGTAAATTTACCCGCGTCGGTTTTAGCCGAGGCTATTAACAAAACTATATTCGCGGTAAGTAATGATGAGCTGCGCCCGGCCATGACAGGCGTTTACTGCCAGCTTTCAAGCCAGTACTTAACCTTTGTTGCTACTGACGCGCATAAACTGGTGCGCTACCGCAGGCTGGATGCCAAAGCAGAAGCTACAACATCGTTCATCCTGCCAAAAAAAGCATTAACGCTGCTTAAATCAGCATTACCTGCTGATGATGCCAACGTATCGGTTGAGTATAACAGCACCAGCGCATTTTTTAAGTTTAACAACATTAACCTGGTTTGCCGTCTTATTGATGAGCGCTACCCGGATTATGAAGCGGTTATCCCGTTAAACAACCCTAATAAATTAAGTATTGACCGTTTGGCATTTTTAGGTTCATTAAGCCGGGTTGCTATTTACGCTAACAAAACTACGCACCAGGTTAGGTTAAAAATAACCGGCAGTGAGTTGCATATCTCATCAGAAGATATTGATTTTGCCAATGAGGCGCATGAGCGCTTAAGCTGCCAGTATGAAGGCGAAGACATGGAGATTGGTTTTAACGCCCGCTTCCTGATCGAGATGCTGAAGAACCTGAGCGGCGAAGAAGTAACGTTAGAAATGTCTACACCTAACCGGGCAGGTTTATTATTGCCGCAGGGTGGCGATGAAAATGAAGACGTACTGATGCTGGTTATGCCGGTTATGCTTAACAGCTACGCTTAATTACCTGTACAGCAGGATGTAAATAAAATTATAGATCCAAATTATGGTCCGGCTAAAAAACCGGACTTTTTTATTAAACCTGATAACAAAATCTGCAATAAGCAGTTATATAGCATCTGGTTGAGTTATGAATAGTAGATTATTGCTTTTGTGTTTGATTATTGCGGTTTCCGGATTTTTATCCTGCAAAAAAAATAGTGATGACCTTCCTGTTTCTTATAACTCCACGTTTATCGGGGTAACTAATGCAAGCGCCGATACGCTGAATGTTTATCAAAACGGTACCAGGCTAAACATTGGCTCAACCTTATTACCGTCGGGCCAGTACACCAATTTACTGGTAAAAGCGGGCACCAATAATTTTCAGTTTAAAAAAGCCGGCAGTCCAAATACTCTTATCGATACTAAAATTACCCTGCTTGACACCGTAGCCTATACCCTGTTCGTAGCGGGCCAGTCGGCGGATAAAGTTTTCCTGCTGCGTGATACCGTTGCAAATGACAGCACGGCGAAGGTAAGGTTTGTAAATGCCTCGCCTGATGCGGGCAGTTTGGATTTTAGTATAGCCAACGGGCCTGTCTATAAAAGCCGGGCATTTAAATCGGCTACGCCATTTATCAGTGTTTCCCCCGGCAAGGTTGTTTATTCTATTTACCGCCAGGGTATTGCTGTACCACTGGCGATGGGCACTTTAACCCTGACTAAACACACTTCGTATACGTTATTCACAAAAGGTTTGGTGAACGGGACGGGTACCGCTTTACTTGGGGCACGTATTTTAATAACTTCGACAAATTAAAGTTGATATGGCTGGCAAAAATAAAGTAATGCTTTTCCTGTCTTTATGTTGTGCAGGTATGATGGTTATTCCGTTTATAGCATCTTGCGGCAAAAGTGGCAGCATCAGCCCGTCATCATCTAAAATACAAATGCAGGTAGTTAACCTGAGCCCTGATTTGCAGCCCATCTATTTGTATGTGGGTTTAATAAGACAAAGTCAGGCGGCATATTCTTACCCTTATCCCTCCGGATATTTTTCGTTGACAAATATTGACACACCCATACAGATCAGATCAGCCAATTCGACAATTTCAACCACAAATTTTGTATCGTTAGATAGTGTGCTGAAACCTAATTTTAAATATACCCTGTTTGTTACCGGTTTACGGGCCGACAGCACCGTTACCTCGATATTTGCTATAGATACCGCCCGCACACCAACTCCCGGCCGCGCAAAAATAAGGTTTATCAACGCGTCGCCACGGTCGGCCGGGTTTGATATCACCGCAAACGGCACCATGGCGTTTCGTAACCAGACTTATAAAAACATTTCGAAATTTATTGAGGTGCCGCCGGGTAACTACGAATTTAAAATAATGCCCGCCGGACAAACAACCGTTATATCGAGTATCCCAGGTGTTACTGTTGCCGATGGAAAAGTTTATACCATATATTGCAGGGGCGTTGCCGGTGGTGCAGACTCGGTAGCGTTTGGTACCGGTGTGATAATTAACAGGTAGCCGTTATCATATATATTTATATTTTTGCCGCAAATTAAATCCATTGGAAATACTTAAAGCGCTTCTTGATTTTATCATCCATATTGATAAGCACCTGGTGCAGATCACCAGCCAATACCAGGGGTGGACCTACCTCATATTGTTCGTGATAATTTTTGCCGAAACAGGTTTTGTAATAACGCCATTTTTACCCGGCGACTCTTTATTGTTTGCCGCAGGCGCTTTAATTGCCGGTGGCAGCTCGGGCCTTGACATTTACTTACTGGCACTGATACTGATCTGTGCCGCGTTTGCAGGTAACACGGTTAACTACACGCTGGGCAGTTACTTTGGGCCCAAAGTATTTAAAGAAAAAAACAAAATATTAAAGCTTGATTATTATCTGCAAACCAAAGCGTTTTTTGATAAGCACGGCGGCAAGGCAGTAATTTTTAGCCGCTTTATGCCTATTATCCGTACCATTGCGCCGTTTGTGGCGGGGGTAGGGCGGATGCCGTTTTTGCGTTACAGCTTATATAACATTATAGGCGGCGTGTCATGGATCATCTTGTTTTTGTTTGCCGGATATATGCTGGGTAATGTGCCTTTCTTTAAGGCTCATTTTTCATTGATTGGTATTGTCATTATTGTGGTATCGGTTATCCCGCCAGTTATCGCCGCCTTTAAGAGCAGGAAAAAATAAAATCCGCAGAGACGCAAGACATTGCGTCTCTGCAGTTAATTATTCAAAAGGTGCGATCTTCCCGGCCTTAAAAACCGCCTCTTCTTTTTGGATCTTAAGCCGGTCACCAGCGTTTAAAGGCTGTTTGATCAGTTTATCCAGGTCGGGCTGCCCGGCATCAACCCAGGCCGAATACCAATAAGAGCCTACCGATAATATCGCCGAGCGCATGCGCCTTTGCACCATGCCGTGTAACCTGCGCTGGTAATCGCGGCTGTAAGCGGCAGAATAATCTTTAACGGCCTTCCTGCCATGCATCACCATAGTATATTTTTTCGCCCCGGGATAGAGTTTGTTGAGCGCCCGTTCTATCCGCAAAACAGAATCAACTTCATTAAATGAGGTATGGCAAATTTTAAATGCTTCCTTTAAAGGGTTTTCAATATACCGGGCCTTGCCGGCATAGCAGTTATAGTTAGCGGCAAATAACTCGGGCAGGCGGCTCTCCCACAATGCGTGCAGGCCGGTTTGATTGGTTAGCTGCCCGTTATAGTTTTGGGTAAGATGCAGCGGTACGTGCGCATCGGCTACATAATGGCCCAGGTTGGCGGCTGCTGTTAAAATGCCCGTGGTATCATGCGCCTTAAAGGCGTTAACCAGTTTATAATAATTGTATTGGATGGTCCACGGCACGGTGCCGTATTTATTAAGCGTATCTTCCGAATATTTAACCACCGCGTCATCCCAACGCTCCGGGATTAGCCGGAAGGGGTTTTTGCCGTAGTGGTCGGCGTTTAAATAATGATGCGGCGCCTCTAACGAATCCACATAACGCTTTTTATCGGCGCTGATGGCGTGTTCTGTAATAAAACCGATGTTTGCCTTAAAGAACCCCGCCATCGCCTTTGGCAGGGTAAAAACCGCCAGCCGGTTAATGCGGTAATGTGCAAAAAATCCCCAGGACGAGCAGAGCATGATTAATAATAATCCGCTGATAATCCTGAAGGATGATTTCATTATTGCTGATCCTGGTTATACTTATAATGCAGGTGCTTTAATGTTTCTTCTGATTCTTCATCCGCAGACGGGCCGTAGCCGGTTACCAGTATGCCTTTAACGCCCGCCTGGTTAGCCAGTGCGTAAACGGTGGCCTCATCTGCCGGGTCCGACGGGCCTTCGTAGCGGTACAGGTCCACAATTTCAAACTCATCAGCGGTATACTCCGTTTCGCCAACTTTGAAGCGGTTTTTATGTAAATTAAAATCAAGCGTAAAGCCTTGTTTTTTTAGTTGCTCAATGGCTTCGCTGATGGTAGCGTAATGAAATTTTTGTTTCATGGGGTGGCGTTATAAATAGATGATGGTAAATTTAGGGATTTAAGCAATAAAAGAAAATCTTAAATAGCGTATATTTACCGTATATCCCTATCCATCAATATGCCGCCGGTTAAGAATAAGAAACCTTTCAAAAAAAACATATGGAAATGGTTAACGGTACTGGGCCCCGGCCTTACCACCGGCGCGGCAGATGATGACCCGTCGGGCATAGCCACTTACTCGCAAACCGGCGCGCAGTTTGGCTACGGGCAGTTATGGACGGCCCTTTACATGCTGCCGTTTATGACCGCCGTACAGGAAGCCTGCGCACGTATTGGCCTGGTTACCGGTAAAGGTATTGCCGCAGTGGTAAAAGAGCATTACAGCAAACCGGTACTGTATGCGGTAGTGGGGCTGGTAGTTGTGGCCAATACCATTAATATAGGCGCTGATATAGGCGCCATGGCCGCGGCCGCCAATTTGCTGATACCGGCACCCTTCATAATTTTAACCCTGTTATTTACAGTCACCATACTTATCCTTGAAATATTTACCAGCTATAAGGTTTATTCAAAAATATTAAAGTGGCTGGCGCTGTCGCTGCTGTCCTATCCCATTACGGTATTTATTATTCACCAGGACTGGCCAACGGTTTTAAAGGCGACCGTAGTGCCGCATGTTGAGTTTAGCTTTGCGTTTCTGTTTATCATCACCGGCGTGTTTGGTACCACCATAACCCCGTATATGTTTTTTTGGGAGGCTTCACAGGAGGTGGAAGAAATAAAAGAAAAAGGTCATGCCGATGGTAAAAAGCGTGTTTGCTGGGCCGATATCCATAATATGCGTAAAGATAATACGGCGGGCATGATTATATCTGAATTTACAACCTGGTGCATCCTGCTGGTAGGGGCAACGGTGTTATTTAAAAGCGGCGTTAAGGATATAAAAACCGCTGCAGATGCCGCCAAAGCGCTTGAGCCATTGGTACATTCGTTCCCCAACGCGGGGTTCCTGGCAAAGCTTATCTTCTCAATAGGTATTATTGGTTTGGGCCTGCTGGCGGTGCCGGTGTTATCGGGCTCTGCTGCCTATGCAGTTTCTGAGGCTTTTACCTGGAAAGCAAGCCTTAACTTAAAATTGAGGCAGGCGCATGGTTTTTATGGCGTAATTACTATTGCTACGTTAATAGGCCTCATTATTAACTTTGTGGGTATTGACCCGGTGAAGGCGCTCATTTATACCGCGGTATTAAACGGTGTGGCGGCGGTGCCCCTGTTGTTTTTGATCATCAAAATATCCGCCAGTGAAAAGATAATGGGCGAGTTTAAAAGCCGGTGGCTGTCAAAAGCCCTGTTATGGTTTACCTTTATCGTAATGGGCGGTGCGGCAATAGCCTTGTTTTTCACGATATAAGGCTATAAAAACCACAATAAAAAATATTTTCAAAAAGGCATTTGATATTATAATCAAAACTTCTATATTTGCAGTCCTTAAATAACGAATAGAATAACAAGCTAAAATGGCAAATCATAAATCATCAATAAAAAGGATCAGGTCTAACGCTGCGAAGCGCTTACGTAACCGTTACCAGGCTAAAACTACCAGAAACGCTATCAAGAGATTGAGAAGCACAACCAGCAAAGCTGATGCGGCTCCTCTTTTATCAAAAGTGATCTCTATGCTTGACCGTTTAGCTAAAAAGAACGTTATCCACAAAAACAAGGCTTCAAACAATAAATCGAAGCTAACTAAGTTTGTAAACGCGTTAAGCTAATCGCTTACCAACGATATTTTTAATCCCGAAAGGCGACGAGTTTAGAGCTCATCGCCTTTTTTTGTTGGAGATTATTTTGGGCGTTACCCTCCGGGTCAGGCTTTCCGCTCATACGCCTTCAGGCATTAAGCGCAGGCCTGTATCCACTTCAATCCTTAACGCGGTATTGGAGATAATAAATGCGCACCGTCGACTCACCCGGTCTACGCTACGCTCGACCACCCTCTCTTCGCCTTTGGCGGAAAGAGGGAAAAAAATAAAACAGCCCTCTTTCCCGCTTGCGGAAGAGAGGGTCGCGCACGAAGTGCCGCGGGGTGAGTCCCCGCCATTCCCACCGCCCTTTTTATTTCTCCAAACAAATCCTTACTTTAATCCCGTGGAAAACTACGGGAACAAAATCAGCATAAAATCCTGGGCCGAAGAGGACCGCCCGCGCGAGAAGCTAAGCGCTCAGGGCCGCCGCGCGCTGACGGATGCCGAGCTGATAGCGATACTGATCGGGTCGGGCAGCCGCACCGAGAGCGCGGTCGAGCTGAGTAAGCGTATCCTTTACCATTACGGTAATGATCTTAATAATTTAGGAAAAGCTTCCATAGCCGAGCTTTCGCGCTTCAAAGGTATCGGCGAAGCCAAAGCCATTTCTATTATAGCCGCGCTGGAGGTGGGCCGCCGGCGGAATGATACCGAAATAAAAGTACTTGACTCGGTTCACGGAAGTAAAGACGCCTACAACGTACTGCGCAAAACCTTTATGGACCTGAGCCACGAGGAGTTTTGGCTGCTGCTGCTTAACCAGGCAGGTAAGGTGATAGCCAAAGAGCTGATCAGCAAAGGGGGTTTAACCGGTACGGTTGCCGACCCGAAGATCATTTTCAACGTGGCCCTGCAGCATAACGCGGTGTCTATTGTGATGGCGCATAACCATCCGTCGGGCAATTTAAAACCGAGCCAGCTGGATATCGATCTCACCAAAAAAATAGCCAATGCCGGCCACATGCTGGATATAAAAGTGCTTGACCATATCATTGTGACCAATGATGGGTTTTATAGTTTTGCCGATGAAGGGGTTATTTGATTTCGGATTTCGGAAGTTCGATTTCGGATTTAGCAGATCTATATTAATCAGCTAACCCATTACCCAACTAAGAAAAGCCAATTCCGAAATCGGACTTCCGAAATCCGGAATAAAAAATAGTACAAACCAATTACAATTAAATCGAAAACCGTCGATATATTTGCGTCATGATTTTAGATCATAAAAAAGTAGAACGTATTTCAAAGGCACTGGGCGATCCATACCGTTTAAAAATAATGGAGATGGCGAAGGGGAAGGGTGGCGAGTGGATGCAATGCGCCTGTATTGGAAACAATATCGAGCTGGCACAGTCAACCATTTCGCACCACATCAGCCAGCTGGTGGATGCCGAAATTTTAATAGCCGAGAAAGATGGCCGCAACGCCAAGTATAAGGTTAATAAAGAAGTGCTTACTGCTTACGTTAATTTTTTAAATCAATTACAGGAATAAAAAAATTTAAACTATTAATCGATATTCTTAAATAAATCGATTGATAGCCATGCCGCCGGTAAATCATTTAGAATACTATAATAAAATATATCGATAAATTTAAATAAATCAATAAATAATGAAAAAGTTAGAAAATAAAGTAGCCGTAGTTACAGGTGGTAACAGCGGAATTGGCCTTGCAGCTGCAAAACTATATGTAGCACAAGGTGCAAAAGTTGCTATAACCGGTCGTAACAAAACTACCATCGACGCGGCGGTAAATGACATTGGCGGCGACATCATAGGCATCGTAAGTGATGTGTCTGACCTGGGCAGCATTACCAAAAGCTATGAGCAAATAACCGAAACCTTTGGAAAAATTGATGTGCTGGTAGTTAATGCGGGCGTATTTATAGGAGCGCCATTGGCAGATTTTACCGAAGAGATGTTTGACACCACCAGCGACATCAACTTTAAAGGCGCATTCTTCTCGGTACAAAAGGCATTGCCGTTTTTAAATGATGGTGCGTCGGTTATCATTACTTCATCAGCAGTAAGTAATAAGGCAATGGCTACCGCTTCGGCTTATGCGGCTACCAAGGCTGCGGTGACTTCGTTGGCAAGAGGCTTCTCGGCCGAATTAGCCGACCGTCAGATCCGCGTTAACGTATTATCTCCCGGCCCTATTGAAACGCCAATTTTTGGCCGTAGCGGCATGAGCGCCGAACAGGTTGACGGAATGAAAGCTTATATGGCAGACATTGTACCGGCAAAACGCCTGGGTAATGTTGAAGAAATCGCCGAAGGGTATTTATACCTGGCGTCTGACGATTCGAAATATATGATCGGTGGCGACCTGGTGCTGGACGGCGGTTACAGCAGGTTTTAATAATTAAACGTTAGATTTTTAAAGGGCTGTCAAAAAAAATTGGCGGCCCTTTTTTATTATTGAAACAACCCATAGCGAAAGACGTTGTATATAAAAAACTATAACCATGATAAATCCAGACGACCAAATACCATTAGACGACGCCGAAAACGAAGATGTTGAGCAAATGAGCCAGCAGGACATCCACTCGAACGGATTTGACAGCGAAGCTGAATATGAATCGGGCGAAGAAACAGCCGACACTGACGCGCTTGACCAGGCGTATGAAGCATCAGAGCCATCGTATACCCTCAATTTAGACGACGATGACCATACCGGCGACGACGAATAGTTTTTTGAGGTGAACGGTTAAAGGCGGAAAGGTAAAAGGTGGGGCAAATTTGCCTTTCGCCTTTTACCTTTCTGCCTTTTTATCTCAATGCAACCTTTCACCTTTCTACCTTTTACCTTTCGCCTTAAATCGTATCTTTGCCGATTATCGATTCGTTGTAATGAAGATATCCTATAATTGGCTTAAAGAATTTATTAATACTGATAAAACTCCCGAACAAATTTCGACTATTTTAACCGGTACCGGTTTAGAGGTTGAAAGCCTGGAGAAGGTACAGGCTATACCCGGCGGTTTAGAAGGCCTGGTAATTGGCTATGTTAAAGAAACCGCCCAGCACCCCAATGCCGACCGCCTGAAAGTTACCAAAGTTGATGTTGGCGGCGCTGAAGATCTGCAAATTGTTTGCGGCGCGGCCAATGTTGCTGCCGGTCAAAAGGTAGTGGTTGCTACGGTGGGCACCACGGTACACCCGGTTACCGGCGAACCGTTCCTGATCAAAGAATCAAAAATCCGTGGCGAGGTATCCCTTGGGATGATCTGCGCCGAAGACGAAATAGGCCTGGGTACGAGTCATGAAGGGATTATGGTTTTGGCTGATGATGCTACCGTGGGTACCGCCGCAAAAGAATATTTTAAGCTGAACGATGACTACATGTACGAGATTGGCTTAACCCCCAACCGTGCCGACGCGGTATCGCATTTAGGTACTGCGCGTGATATTGCCGCTTTTTTAAAGATCGGCATTACCAAACCTGATATCTCTGCTTTTAAAGTTGATAACACCGACCGCCCTATTGAGGTTGTAGTGGAGAATGAAGCTGCAAGTCCGCGTTATGCCGGTTTGACTATTTCGGGCATCGAAGTAAAAGAATCGCCGCAATGGTTAAAAGAGCGTTTGGCGGTTATTGGCGTTAGGTCGATAAACAACGTGGTTGATGCCACCAATTATGTTTTGCATGACCTCGGCCAGCCCTTACACGCTTTTGACGCCGATGCGATTAAAGGCAATAAGGTAATTGTAAAGAACGTTGCCGAAGGAACAGTATTTAAAACTTTGGACGATGTAGAACGCAAATTATCTGCTGATGATTTGATGATCTGCAATGCCGAAGCGCCAATGTGTATTGCCGGCGTTTTTGGCGGTGCCGATTCGGGCGTTAAGGCAAGTACAACCAGCATATTTTTAGAGAGCGCTTATTTTAACGCGGTATCGGTACGTAAAACGGCTAAAAGACACGGCCTAAAAACGGATGCTTCGTTCCGCTTTGAGCGTGGCACCGATCCGGATATGGTGATCTTTGCTTTAAAACGTGCTGCCTTATTGATTAAAGAAATTGCCGGCGGGCAGATCTCATCAAACCTTATCGACCTGTACCCAAACCCGGTTGCGCCGTTTGATGTGGACCTGAGCTATAGCAATGTGCACCGTTTAATAGGCCAGGTTATCCCGCACGAAGAGATAGTAGCAATTATTAAAGCCCTGGATATTCACATTGTTAGTGAATCTGCCGAAGGCTTAATTTTAAAAGTGCCGCCTTACCGGGTTGATGTAACCCGCGATGTGGACGTGATAGAAGAGATCCTGCGCATTTACGGCTACAACAACATTTATATACCAACACAGGTGCGTGCGTCGCTCAGTGCGTCGCCCCGGCCTGAGAAAGATACGGTACAAAACCTGCTGAGTGATCTGTTAACGGCTAACGGCTTTAACGAGATCATGTCGAACTCATTAACCAAGTCTGCCTACTCAAGCGACCTGGAGTCGGCAGTAAAAATATTGAACCCGTTAAGTTCTGACCTGGACGTGATGCGCCAAACCATGCTGTTCTCCGGTCTGGAAGCTATCGCCTACAATCAAAACCGCCAGAATGCGGACATCAGGTTTTACGAGTTTGGCAAAGTTTACAGCGTTAAGGAGGACAAGTATAACGAGAGCCAGCGTTTCGCTATTTTTATGAGCGGCACAACAGCACCGGCCCAATGGAACCAAAAAGCCACGGCCGCTACGTTTTATAACCTGAAAGCTATTGTTGACGGCATCCTGCAAAAACTGAATATTACCGATGTGGTGGTTGAAGATACCACCTGCAAAAAAATGGCCTACGGTTTAAACTATATCAAAAACAACAAGACACTGGTAAAATTTGGCGCGGTTGCCAAAGACGCTTTGAAAAAAGCCGACGTGGACAAGGAAGTTTTTTATGCTGATTTCAGTTTCGACCAGATCATGCAGATCGTTAAGAAAAATAAGATCGTTTACCAGGACATTTCTAAGTTCCCGGCGGTAAAGCGCGATCTGTCTATGCTGATTGATAAAGGCGTATCTTTCGGTCAGCTAAAACAAATCGCCCAGCGCACCGAGCGTAAGATGTTAAAAGAGATCAGTGTGTTTGATGTGTACGAGGGAGACAAGCTGCCCGCCGGAAAGAAATCATACGCGCTAAGCTTCATCCTGCAGGACGCCGAGAAAACTTTAACCGACAAAGCCATCGACGCCATCATGCAGAAATTAATTTATAACTTAGAGAAGGAAGCGGGAGCGCTTGTTAGAAAGTAGTGATTAGTTAATTAGGATTAGAGAATAGAAAGAAAATGTCGACCGCCGCGCAATTAAATAATGTGATTGAAAAAACCGAAAGGTTGATAGAGCTGTGTGCGGCTTTACAGGAGGAGAATGACCTGTTAAAACTGGAGAACGATACCTTAGTAGCAGCGTTAAATGCCAGTAAAAACAAGACCAAAGAGCTGGACGAAAAAATGCGCGCGGTGAAGCTTGCAAAATCTTTTTCTGAAACAAATGAAAAAAGTGTTGACATTAAGCAAAAAATTAACGAATTTGTGCAGGAAATAGATAAGTGCATTGTATTACTGAAAAAGTAGTACATAAAGTGAACAAGCTCAAATGGGAGAAATCTCAATAAAAATAAATATTGCTGACAGAGTTTACCCCTTAAAGGTGAACATGGAAGAGGAAGAAATAATACGTAGGGCAGCGAAGTTGATAAACGACCGTATAAAAGAATATCAGGAAAATTACGCGGTCAGGGATAAACAGGATTTACTTGCGATGAGCGTGTTGCATTACGCAACATCATCATTAAAGGCAGAGAAAAAAGTTACCGTTGAGGATTCAGAAGTAGCAGACAAGGTTTATCAGTTAGATCATTTGTTGACCGAATTTTTTTCAAAGTCGTAATAAACGTTCTTTACATAATAACAGAGCCAATTAAGATTTAACCGCGGTTGAATTTTATGTTTCACTATTAAAAACTTAACACTTCAATATCTACGGATCAGGAAGGCGTGCGTTACTCATTACAGTTTAACGGTAACCCATGATTCTAAAATATCTGTAACGAAGTTTTTAAAATACATGATACGTAAAGTTTAGTCGCGGTTTTTTTATTATATACTAACAACAAACCTTTATAACCAAATGAATATACTATACATCATAATTGGGCTGCTCGCGGGTATCCCAACCGGCTTCGTTGCAGGACGCTTCCTGTTGCGCAAGCTGTTTAAAGACCAGGAAGCTAACGCTCAAAATAAAGTAAAAAAGATCCTTAAAGATGCAGAAAACGATGCCGAGATCTTAAGGAAAAACAAATTGCTTGAAGCCAAGGAACGCTTTTTACAGATGAAAGCCGAGCATGAGCAGGAGGTAAATGCCAAGAATAACGACATTAACCAGCGTGCAAATGAAGTTAAGCAGAAAGAGCAATCGTACAATTCGAAATTAGAGAACCTGAATCGTAAAGAGGGCGAATTAGATAAAGCCAGGCAAAACCTGGAGCGCCAGTCAGAGATTCTGATAAAAAAACAGGAAGAAGTTGAAGTCTTGAAAAACCAACATGTTGAGCAGTTAGAAACCATTGCAGGGCTTTCGGCTGAGGATGCAAAGAACCAGTTAATTGATAACCTGCGTGAAGACGCCCGCTCAAAGGCAATGGCACAGATTAAAGATATTGTTGACGAAGCCAAGCTCACGGCCACTAAAGAGGCCAAGAAAATAGTTATCCAGACTATCCAGCGTACCGCTACCGAGAGCGCTATCGAAAATACCGTATCTATTTTCAATATTGAAAATGATGAGATCAAAGGCCGGATCATTGGTCGCGAGGGTCGTAACATCCGTGCGCTGGAAGCAGCTACCGGTATTGAGATCATTGTTGATGATACCCCGGAAGCGATCATCCTTTCAGGCTTTGACCCGGTACGCCGCGAGATAGCCCGTTTGGCTATGCACCGTTTGGTAACTGATGGCCGGATCCACCCGGCACGTATCGAAGAGATCGTTGCCAAAACCAAAAAGCAGATAGAAGAAGAGATTGTAGAAATAGGCGAGCGTACCGTGATTGATTTAGGTATCACCGGCCTGCACCCCGAACTGATCCGTATGGTTGGCCGGATGCGCTACCGTTCTTCTTACGGACAAAACCTATTACAACACTCGCGCGAGGTTGCTAATTTCTGCGCTACGATGGCTGCCGAGTTGGGCCTTAATGTTAAGCTGGCTAAACGCGCCGGTTTACTGCATGATATTGGTAAAGTGCCTGATGATAACCCTGAACTGCCTCACGCAATTTTAGGTATGCAACTGGCCGAGAAGTATAAAGAACACCCCGAAGTTTGTAACGCCATTGGCGCCCACCACGACGAGGTGGAGATGACCTCCATGCTGTCGCCGATAATCCAGGTTTGTGATGCCATATCAGGTGCGCGCCCGGGTGCACGCCGCGAAGTGGTTGAAAGCTATATCAAGCGTTTAAAAGAGCTGGAAGAGTTGGCAATGTCATACCCGGGTGTTGAAAAAACATTTGCTATACAGGCCGGCCGCGAGCTGCGCGTGGTAGTTGAAAGCGAAAAGATCAGTGATGCTGAATCAGAGATCCTGGCTGCCGACATATCCAACCGCATCCAGACAGAAATGACCTATCCGGGCCAGATCAAGGTTACCGTTATCAGGGAAACCCGGTCGGTAGCGTTTGCCAAGTAATAACATATTTGTCATTGCGGTGAGCGAAGCAATCGCGCGCTGCAATGACATTTACTATCGTTTCATAGTAATTTATGAAAAATCAAAAGACAGATAAACGCCCCGTCGACGTTATAATTGACGAGTATGCCGGCTTCCATCAAAAGCCCGCAAACCGCATTATCAACTACATCTGTATTCCGTTAATTGTATTTAGCGTGGTGGGCTTTGTATGGTCGCTGCCTTTTCCGCAGTTAAAGTTTTTAGGGAGCTATATTATCTACCTAAATTGGGGTTCGTTCCTGATCGCGTTTAGCGTTTATTATTATATGCGTTTATCGCCTATATTATCCTACGTTATGCTGCTGCTGCTATTCGCCCTGGTATACCTGGTTATACAGGTACAGGCTGCAGAACATTCGGGCGTATTATTGCCGCAGGTATGCGTGTTTATCTTCATCATGGCCAACATAGCTCAGTTTATAGGCTATCGTATTGAGGGCCGCAAACCCACTTTTTCAGAAGAGTTTAAATTCATGCTGACGTCACCGCTGTGGTTGTTAAGTTTGGTTTTAAAGAAGTTCGGGATCAAGTATTAACGCACCCTTTAATTTCCCCGGTTTGGGCCTTATATATTCTTCCCCAACTTGTCCAAAGTATCCTGCGGAACATTCTCCAGGTCTAAAACCAGGAATCCGTCCAGCGAGTCAGAAAACTTAGGGTCGATATTAAAGCTGATGATCTTGGCATTAAGGCCGATGTACTGGCGAAGCAATACCGGCACCTTCATGTTATGGGTTTCTATCTGTGATATTAGCTGGTCCAGTCCTTTAAAAGAGTCCTCGCCGCTCATAAGCAGGTCGGTATCAATACTTGAAAAATCAACTTTAAATTTTTTGCGCGGCTTAACAAACTGCGCCATTTCGTGATCAAAATGATTACGGTTTATATAATCTACTATCAGTGATTTAGAAAACTTAGAGAACGAATTGCTGATGCTAACCGGGCCGATCAAATATTTATAGCGCGGGTTGTCCAACAAATATTTCAATATACCTTTCCATAATAAAAACAAAGGCAGAGGCTTTAACTGGTATTCCTTACGGATCCATGAGCGGCCCAGCTCCAGGCTCTTTCTCAGCACCGGGGTAAACTGCTCTTTTATTTTAAATAATTCGGTAATGTAAAAGCCGTCTTTACCCAGGCTGTAAAATATCTCGTCGCCCAGGCCAATGCGGTAGGCGCCTACAATCATTTTAGCCTCATTATCCCAGATAAATAAATGGTGATAGTAAATATCATATTCATCCAGGTCGCTGGCCATATTAGTGCCTTCGCCAACCTCGCGAAAGGTAACTTCCCTTAAACGGCCAATCTCACGTATAGTGCAGGGTATTGCCGAAGTAGGTACAATAAACACCTCGTAGTTTTTCTCAACCCAAACGGTATAATCATCGCGCAGGCCGGCTACCTCTTTCTCTAAAACAGCGGGGTCAATCGGTTTAACTATCTCCTGTTTTTTTTTTTTTATTTTGAAAAGATTACGCGGGTTAAATATCTTTTTCTCCTCCTCTAGTCCTGATCCTAAGGCGTAAGTGCGCGCCCGCAGGTAATTAAGCAGCTTAGTGCTGTTGTTATTGTCAGGGATATCATCAACTTTTATAGGCTTGCCGATGCGCAGTTTTATGGTTTGCCCCTGTTTGTTAAACAACTCTGACGGTAGCTTGGCTGTGCGCAGCGCAGGGTGTATGATGCTTAGTAAATTAAAGAGCAGCCCGTTATTGCCATGGAAATATACCGGCACCACCGGTACTTTGGCCTTGGCTATGATTTTGCCCACTACCGGGTGCCACAGGCGGTCGGTTACTTCCTGTTTATCCAGTTTAAAGGTTGATACCTCGCCCGCCGGAAATATGCCAATGGGTGTACCGTCGGCCAATAATTGCAGGGTGCTTTTTAATCCGCTTATGCTTGATGAATGTTCAATATTTTCGAACGGGTTTACGGCAATAAAAAAATCGCTGAGGTTGGGTATTTTTTTCAGTAAGAAATTAGCCATGAGTTTAGCATCGGGCCGGGCCATCAGCAGCATCTTGAGCAGTACCAAACCCTCAATACCGCCATAAGGGTGATTGGCAATGGCAATAAAGCTGCCGGTTGCGGGGATGTTTTTTAATTCCTTTTCATCAAATTCTATTTCAACTCCGCAGCCCGCTAAAATGGCATCTATAAATTCAATGCCCTGTTTGGGCTGTGCCTGGGCAAACAGGTCGTTTACCTGGTTTATTTTCATTAGCTCCATCAGGAAAGAAGCTAATCCCGGTAGTTTCAACCTGTCCAGCTTTGTGGCCTTTGCAAATTCTTCGGTAGTTATGATTTTCATTTAGCGGGCTAATGTATGGCTATAAATATCTCCTAAATTTATTACTTTAATGGCGTATTTAACCAAGCCAATGAAATCACGCCTAAAAAATTACCTTTCCATCACAAAAAAAGAGTGGAACGGAATGGTGATATTAATTATTATCATGCTGGCGGTATTGGCGGCGCCTTATATCTATCAATATTTTCATAAAGATAATAGTATTGACCTTAAAGATTTTGATAAAGACGTGGCCCTGCTTAAACAGGCAAAAGGCGGCGGCGCCCAAGGATATGGTAACGAAAGCCTGTCTGATGAAAAAATTGCTGAACCGGTAATGTTTGTCTTTAATCCTAATCACCTGCCGGCCGGGCAGTGGAGGCATCTGGGCCTGAGCGCGCGGCAGATCAGCATAATACAACACTATGAAGCCAAAGGCGGCCACTTTAACCGGAAGGAAGATGTACAGAAGATATATGCCATAACCAGCGATGATTACCGGCGCCTGGCGCCCTATATTAATATCCCCCATGCCGGCTATACCGCTAATAAACTGTCGGCGGGCGAGGTGGTTGAACTTAACGGCGCAGACTCGGCCAAACTTACACGGGTCCATGGTGTGGGTCCGGCTTTCGCTGCGCGGATCATTGCCTATCGAAAACGGTTAGGCGGATTTTTAAATAAGGAACAGTTAAAAGAAGTTTACGGCATTGATACCGCTAAGTATGCCGAAATTAAAAACCAACTCAGTATTAACCCGGCCAACATCACTAAAATTAAAATCAATGAGGTGGATTTTGAGGGGCTGCGCAAGTTTCCGTATTTAACCAATAAACAAACCAATGCAGTGATCCAATACCGGCAGCAGCATGGCAATTACCGGTCTGTAGCCGATATGAAGAATATAGCCATACTTGATGACATTATTTTGCGTAAAATTGAACCATATTTAGTTTTTAAATGATAGAGCAGCAAATCAAATCAGCCGTAAGGGATATACCCGATTTCCCGAAACCGGGGATAGTGTTTAAAGATATTACAACCATATTAAAGGACCCCGCATTGTGCAAAGACATTGTTGATGCGTTTGTAAGCCGCCTGCAAGGTATCCGCATTGACGCGGTGGCGGGGGTAGAGAGCCGCGGCTTTTTATTCGGGCTGACCCTGGCCACCAGGCTGGGCGTACCCTTTATTCCGGTGCGCAAGGCCGGCAAGCTGCCCTATACCATCAAACAAAAAAAATACGACCTGGAATATGGTACCGCCACTATTGAGATGCATACCGATGCTTTTGAACCCGGCCAGCATATCTTATTGCATGATGACCTGCTGGCAACCGGCGGCACAGTAACCGCCGCCAGTGACCTGATCCGGGAAATGGGCGGCGTAGTATGCGGGTTCTCGTTTGTAGTGGGGCTTGGCTTTTTAAACGGGAAAGAAAAGATAACATCAATAAGCGATAAAATAATTGTACTGGCAGAGTATTAGCCATGGGTGTTCCGCTTTGCGTGAGCGGAACGAAGCGGAACACACCGGAACACTGTGGAACACACCGGAACGAAGCGGAACACTCCGGAACACTGGCAAAATCAGGTCACCAATAAATTGCAAAATTAGCTTATGAAATTAGCGTCCATCATTACAGCATTTGTATTTGCCGCCCTCAACGGCACAGCGCAAAAGTACGTGCCCAGTACCACCACGTTAAATAATAAGGTGATGTTTGGTTACCAGGGCTGGCATGCTACGCCTAATGACGGATCGGGCAATAACGTTTGGCGGCATTATTTCGGCGGCAAGCCGGATGCCATAAATGCCGATTTTGATGTATGGCCGGATATGCGCGAATATCCCGCCGAGGTATTGGAAGCCACCAACATGCATTACCCGGATGGTTCGCCGGCGAAGCTGTACTCGGCTTATAAATATGGGGCGGTCGACCTGCATTTTAAATGGATGATGGAGCATGAACTGGATGGCGTGTTTGAGCAGCGTTTTATTTCTGATATCAGATCGCGCGGCGGCCGCAGGCATTTTAACCAGGTGGTGCGCAACGTTAAACAGGCCAGCGAAAAGTATAAACGCGTGTATTGTATTATGTATGATATCTCGGGCGCCGGCCCCAACTGGAAAAAGGACCTGATAGCCGACTGGAAGTTCCTGGTCGATTCGTTAGGCGTTACCAAAGGCAAATCCTATCTGCATCATAACGGCAAGCCGCTGCTGTCTATCTGGGGATTGGGTTTTGATCATACCGTACCATTTGCGCCTGTTGCGCAGGCCGATTCTATATTGGACTGGTTCCATCACAACGCACCTAAAAAATACCAGGCTACCATAATGGGCGGTATCAACGATACCTGGCTCACGCATACCGACGAGTGGAAGGCAGTTTATAATAAAATGGATATCATCAGCCCCTGGGCCGTCGGCCGTTTTGGCGATGAAAAGGGCGCCGATAAATTTCGCGACCGCACCGTGATCCCCGACAAAGCTTATTGCGATGCGCATAAAATAGCTTACCTGCCGGTGATCTTCCCCGGGTTCTCCTGGTATAATCTGCGTCACGGCAAAAGCCCGTTTAACCAGATCCCGCGTAGGGCTGGAGCTTTTTACTGGCACCAATCTTACAATGTAATTAACGCCGGCGTAAACATGATATACATAGCCATGTTTGATGAAATCGACGAAGGCACCGCCATGTACAAAGCCGCCCCAACCGCCGCAGAACGGCCGGCTAATGAAAAGTTTTTATCATTAGATCAGGATGGATCGTTAATTCCTTCGGATTGGTATCTGCAATTGGCCCAGGCGACGGGCAATGTGTTGAGGGGAAAGGCTAAGAATGAACAGGAGGTTCCCAGGCCTAAAGACTTTCTTTTTAATTACTATCTGTATGCAGAGGGGTTAAATTATAAACGACCCGAAAGTTTCATTGGGTCTGACAGTATTGATCATTCCAACTATACACCCCATAATGGATACGGTGCTCAGATGTCATCGCCATCTTATCAATTTACTTCAAAAGATAAACATGTAATAATTTCTGCTGTTTTCTTTAACACCGATACTTCTAAGATTAAATTTATAGGCCGTTGGATTTATAATGAAGATAACCACCAACGCATAGTAAATGGAATGGTTGATAGTACAAATTCTCGTACAAGGATATATGGAAAAGAGTTTGGGATATTAGATAGTAATAAAGTAACGCTGTTTAAGGGCGAGGAGTTAAAAAAATACAATGCCGACGATGCCGGTATTGCCGATATACCTGTGATACGCCCATATAAAAACATCTACCATAAGATGAAGTTGTTTTTTATGTACAAAAAAGGCAAGGGCGAAGTGTATCTAACCTATTACTATAATGACGATATATCAATTGAAAGATACCTGGCAGAGACGAAGTATATGCTGACTTTTAAAGATTGATATGTCAATAAGAAATTGTATATCGGCGGGATGATAGCCTCCGACCCAATGTTATGCGATTTGCGATGTCGCACGGTATATTATATGAGCCGAACCTACGGTTCTTAAATTGTTACTTTGTTGTTTTCAACGGATTAAAATCCGTTGCTACAAAATTTGTCGAGGCTCCGCCTCTATGCCGGCGGGATTGATAGTCCTTACCCAATGTTATGCGATTTGCAATACCTAGGCATCCCGGAATTTGCAGGATAAGAGCCATCGGCTCGTCTCATTTTATAGCAACGGGTTGAAACCCGTTGTTGAATCAGCCATTTAACCCGGAGTGCCATCGGCACGGCGCATATTATATGAGCCGAACCCACAGTTCTTAAATTGTTCCTTTGCTGTTTTTAACGGATTAAAATCCATTGTTTCAATATTTGTCGGGGCTCCGCCTCCTGATTTAAAATCTTTAAAATAAAAAAGTCCGGGGTTAGCCGGACTTTTACTAATGATTTTTATCGCTGCACGAGCAAGCGTTTATTAACGATAATCGTAGATATTATTTACCATAGAAACACCGCTGGTGGTTTCAAAAGCGTTGCGGGTAGTCTCCGGCGTGCGGGTACCCCAAACGGTCCACATTAACCCCATCGAGTTGCGGATTGACCAGGCTTGCGCAGCATTGGCATCCAGCCAGGCGCCATAGGTGCTTACTGTAGCGGTATGTTGTACAAACTTGCAGGCCCAGCGTGCAAAAATGCCTTTCATTCCCTGGGTATCGGCACTGCCGTTTTCGTCGTTTAATATCCCGCCAGCGGTATTACACATGCTGTTTTTTGCATAATTCATTGCGTTGGTTCCCATTGCCAGGTAATTGCCTGTAGGGTAATCGGCCCTCAAAATATCACAGGCACCGATGAAGGTCCCCTGTGTGTAGGATAGCGCGCCTTCGGTTATCGTTCCGTTCGGAATAATGGCCCCTTTAACTTCGCCTGTTGACGCGGTGTATAGTTTGCTCACCATCCAGTCCATAACAAGTTTGGCCTTGTTTTTATAAGTAACGTCGCCGGTTGCCTGGTACAATAACATCGCGCAAATTACAGCCGGTGCGTTTACACAGGTGTTTTTGGTGTTGTTGGATGTGTTCCACCATAAGCCGCCTCCCAGTGCGGTGGTATCCCACGCGCGGTTCCACATCATGTTAAAGTTGTTTTTGGCCATGTCCAGCATGCCGCCGTCGTTGGTGATCTGGTACGCCCTTACGCACATCAGCGATCCCCAGACAACGTCATCGTTAAATGTGTTGCTGGTCCATAACAAACCGTAGCCATCTCTAACACCATTATACAGGTAAGCTATCTTGTTTTTAAGATCTGTGCTTGGATTGATGTTATAGGCATCTATCAAAGTTTCAATAGCCTCTTGCTGCGTCCAGAAATCCATCCGGCCGGCATGTGTATCATCTTTCCAGTAATAAGCCTTAAACGACGGGCCATAAGTTCCGTACTGGTTGTAAAAGTGATTGTTATAAACCTGCATAGCCAGTAAAGCTTCACTTTTGGTGGGCAGCGGCGGCGGCGTAACCGGCAGGCCAATATTGGTAGCCGAGGTAGTTAGGGCTGTATTGCCGCGACTGGCAGATTGCTCTTTTTTACAGCCTGCAAAAATAAAGCTGATACCCAGCGCTGCAATAACAGCCAGCTGTTTGCCGCGATTTAACGACTGATTTAGTCCGCCTTCATCAAGGCTAAAATAAATGGTGTTGATTTTTCTTCTCATAATGGAATAATTAATTGGTTATAGTAGTTTACTTGCTCGTTTCGGTTTGGCGAGGGAAAAAGAAAGAAAGGTCTTATTATTGGCAGCATCTGACTTTTAAAGAATGTCAGAAGGTTAAAAGATTAGGCTTAGGTTAGTACGTAAAAGCTTGATATTAGGTTATGCTGTTATATATACAACTAAAAGCGCTAAAAGTGTTGGCCAGATCATAATTCGGCTAAAAATATTTATGCCGGTCCGGAAAAAAAGGATACCGCCCCAAATTTGCATTTTATAACCTATCTGTTTAATTTGCAGTATAGTTATAAACCAATATCCTATCCTTATGAAAACAAAACTGCTACTTACAGTAGCAGCGCTATGCATTATGCTGGGCGCCTGCAAAAAAAAAGGTGTTGCCCCAAAGCAACAGATCAAACTACTCTCTAAAATCACCGAAGTATCCGGCCCCAATGGTGATGATACAACAATAACCCTTATGAGTTACGACAGTAAAAACCGGCTGATTAAAAGAGGGGCCTGGAATTATACGTATAACGGTGACGATCTGGTAAAAATTGGTTATGGGCAGGGTACCGGCTCAACTAATTATACTTTTACTTATAACAATGGCGTGCCGGTTACTATGCGTTTGCAGGCACCGCCGCTTGACGAAACTTATACTTATACCGTGGTAGACGGCCGGGTAACCAAACGCACCGGCCGGCCCGGCTACAGCTTTGTGTTTACTTATGCAAACGACAACCTGGCCAGCTATAAAATAGTTACTTATGCAAACCCGACTACCAATGAATATGGATTGGATAAAAATCCTTATTATAATCCAACTGCCAAATACCTGCTGTTAACAGCTAATGACCAGGAGAATGATTATATCAGTAAGAACGCTGTAATCCAGAGTTATTACCAGCATTATCCTTATTTAGGCTCGCAATATAATTATCTGCCCGGTGCGGATGGTTATCCTAAATCGGTCATTATAAAAGTAAACAAGCCTAATGACCCTGATTCATTTAACTACGCGTACTTAAGCTTTGAATATGTAATGAGGGATGTGGCCCAATAGGCGCCTGGTTTAAAAATATTTTTCAGAACCTTCTGTCTTCAATAAACACCTTTAAATCAACTAAACCTATTATCTGTACCATATACCGAAACAGTCCCTTTTTACGGCGTCCAAAATTGAAACTAATCTTTGGTTTTTAGCGTTACTTTGCTGTAAATCAATAAAAAATACATGGATTCTTTGCTAACGGATGTATCCGCCGGATACAGTTTTTCTTCTAATGACAATCAGGTAATGGTGGGCCAGATGGCCAAAGATTTTGCCGAAAAAAATATTCGCCCTTATGTAATGGAATGGGACGAAGCGCAGACTTTCCCCGTAGAGCTTTTTAAAAAATTAGGCGGGTTGGGTATGATGGGCGTTTTGGTACCTGAGGAGTACGGCGGTTCGGGCTTTGGTTATTTTGAATACGTTACCGTAATTGTGGAGATAGCAAAGGTTTGCGGATCGATAGGATTATCGGTTGCTGCGCATAACTCGCTTTGTACCGGGCATATCCTGGCTTTTGGTAACGAAGAACAAAAACAAAAATGGTTGCCTAAACTGGCCACTGCCGAGTGGATAGGTGCATGGGGATTAACGGAAGCCAATACCGGGTCGGACGCATTGGGTATGGAGACTACCGCTGTTTTAGATGGCGACCATTATGTGGTCAACGGATCAAAAAACTGGATCACCCACGGTAAGTCGGGCGACGTAGCAGTGGTAATGGTTCGTACCGGCGCCAAAGGCGACTCGCGTGGCATATCTGCATTAGTAATTGAAAAAGGAACCCCGGGCTTTACCCACGGTAAAAAAGAGAATAAGCTGGGCATGCGCGCATCAGAAACCACCGAATTGGTTTTTGATAACTGCCGGGTGCCAAAAGAGAATTTACTAGGCCAGGAAGGCCAAGGCTTTACCCAGGCTATGAAAGTTTTGGATGGCGGCCGTATCTCTATCGCGGCCCTGTCATTGGGTATAGCAAAGGGGGCTTTTGAGGCTGCCCTGGCTTATTCAAAACAACGCCGCCAGTTTGGCCAGGCTATCTCAAGTTTCCAGGGGATATCATTTAAACTGGCAGATATGGCTACCGAAATTGAGGCTGCCGAACTGTTGATTATGCAGGCCGCCGATTTTAAGAACCGTCATCAGCCGGTTACCAAACAATCGGCCATGGCCAAATACTTTGCATCAGAGGTGGCCGTAAGATGTGCAACCGAAGCAGTACAAATATTCGGCGGCTACGGTTATACCAAGGACTTCCCGGTTGAAAAATATTATCGCGATGCCAAGTTATGCACCATAGGCGAGGGTACGTCAGAGATCCAGAAGATCGTCATCAGCAGGGAAATATTAAGATAAAAGTTAAAGCAGCCCGGGGCCATACTCATGGTATCACCGGCTGCTTTAAAAAACTCAGACCATCGTCCTGAAAGTTAAATTAACTCTTGGCTTAGTGATTTTTTTTGATTTGGGCAGGCTGTGCAGCCAGTTACTTTGGGTGGTGCCTTTCATTACCAGTAAACTTCCGTTTTCCAGCATCAATGAAACAGGTTCTTTGCTAACGCGGTGTTTAAGCGCAAATTTACGTTCGGCGCCAAAGCTCAGGGAGGCTATCGACGTGTTTTTACCTAATGATTTTTCGTCGTCGCTGTGCCAGGCCATTCCCTCGTCTCCGTTATGGTACAGGTTAAGCAGGCATGAATTATATTTTTGATTGGTTAACTGCTCAACCAGGGCCTTGAGTTCTAAAAGCTCTTTGGTCCAGCCCAGCGCCTGTTTGGTGGTGTTTGAGTAAGTGTAGCTATATCCGTCGTCGCCATACCAGGCAACTTTGCGTTTGGTGATGATATGCCGGCCAAAAATTTTGGCCTCATCGTTTTTCCATTGGATGGTATCTAATAACGTGTTTAAATATTGATTGGCCTCGCCGGTTTCCATTACCTTGCCGTAGTAGTTCACTTCGCCGTCAAAGGGGAGCAGGTTGGCTATTATAGTTGTTTTAAATAGTTCCATTTTGTAATTTCCATAGTTTAAATTGTTTATTCAGGCAATGCGCGCAGGGGCGGTAACCCGCTGCTATAGCTTCCTGTTCGTCCTTAAAAAATACCCGGTTATCAGGCTTCATCCGTCTGCCCGATTTGCAGGCGAGCGTTCCAAAGATCTTTGCTTTTTTGTAGCCACCCAGTTTTATCCTGCCGTTTAAAATCAGCAATTGTAATGCCCTGAGCCGGGCAAAAGGCTTTGCGCCCAGATCGGTATGATTGAGCATATTGGCTATACTGCTGCAAATGCTTTTGAAGCCTCCCAACCGATCATTGCGTTTTTACGCTGGCTGCCCCAATGGTATTGACCGGTTTCGCCGCTTGATTTGATTACCCGGTGGCAGGGGATTAAAAAAGCTACCGGGTTATAAGCCACTGCCGAGCCAACGGCACGGCTGGCGTTGGGGTTCTGTAAATCGCCCGCCAGTCCGCCATAGGTTACCAGCCCGCCCATCGGTACTTTTAATAAAGTTTCCCAAACCTTTAGCTGGAACGGTGTGCCCTTTAAATGGAGCTTGATCTCACTTAGTTTACTCCAGTCCTGCGTGAAAATAAAAATGGCGTTTTGCTGTATGGTATCAAGGTATTGATGATAGGCAGCATTAGGGAAATGTTTTTGCAATTGGGCAAAGGCGGTGTCGTTGTCATCATCAACAAACGCCATATAGCAGATGCCTTTAACCGTTGATGCTACGATGATTGTACCAAACAGGCTGTCGGCAAAACTATAGTTAATAGTAAGCTGTTCGCCGCCGTTTTTATATTCGCCGGGGGTCATACCTTCTATTTTGATGAACAGATCATGCAGCCTGCCGGTGCCCGACAGACCGGTCTCAAAAGCGGTATCAAATAAGGAAGTCTGTTTGTTTTTTAAAACAGCTTTGGCGTGCTCAATGCTCAGGTATTGTAAAAATTGTTTGGGTGTTACGCCTGCCCACTCTTTAAACATGCGCTGAAAGTGGAAGGGGCTTAAGTTTACATGTGCCGCCGCTTCCTCTAACGTGGGCTGGCTTTTGTAGTTAAACCTTAAATATTCAATAGCGTCGGCTATTCTTTTGTAATCAATTTCGTTCTGCGTTTCCATGATCGTTATCATTTAATGATACAAATGTACCGGCTGGCAAAATGGCAGGAAACCCGTTTCTTGCTGAGTTTAATTTCCTCCGCCCGTTGCAAACGAGTGCAGTAAGCAAAAAGACTACAGGCCTAACTTGTCGTCAATCGGCAAATTAAACCAAAAGTTGCTGCCGTCGCCAACAGTGCTGTCAACGCCAATTTTGCCGTTGTGCCGGGTTATGATCTCTGAACTTATGTACAGTCCCAGTCCCAGTCCGGAAAACTGGTGCCCAAAGGCGTCAACCCGGTAATAGCGGTCAAACAGGTGCGGTAATTTTTGCGGATTAATGCCGATGCCAAAATCGCGCACGCAAACGGTGGCCCGTTCATCATCATGCATTACGGTTATCTCAATTCGTTTTGATTGGGGCGAATATTTTATAGCATTACCTATCAGGTTGATCATCACCTGGTCTATCCGGCGGTAATCAGCATAGATCATTAACGTATCATCACCCAAAAAAGCAAATTCATACTCATTTAACGGATTGATATGTTCGCAGCAGTCTTTAATCAGCTCAACCAGGTCAAAACGGTTAATATTTAGGGCAAGCTGGCCCTGTTGTATTTTGGTGACATTAAGTAAATCATCAAGCAAATGGATCAGCTTGTTTAAATTGTTGCTGGCCTTGTTAACAAAAACCGGTACTTTATCAGATGTTGGGTTTGATTTAACCAGTTTCTGCAATATCTGTATAGATGCGCTTAACGAGGTTATGGGCGTTTTAAGCTCGTGGCTGGCTACACTGATAAACTCATCCTTACGTACCTGTAACTGGTACTCTTCGGTAACGTCCTGTAATATGCCGCTAAATTGATATACCATTCCTTCGGTATCAAACAAGGCACGGCCGGTAGCTTCAACAATACGGCGGGTGCCATCTTTAAGGCTTTTAACCGTATAGATAACATTATAATTACCGTCTGATCCGCTGGCCATAGATTTTTTGATAGCCTCAATAACTCTTTCCCTGTCTTCATCCGCTATTGCGGCCACGGCACTTTCCAGCGCTATTTCCTCATCGGCGGGTAATCCAAACCATTCTTTTAAACGGTCATTGCAGATAAATTTATTGGTTTTCGGGTCAAGGTCCCAGGTGCCCAGGTCGGCTGCTTCAATGGCAAACTCCAGCTCGTTTTTAGCGCTTTGTATTTTGTTGTATGATTGTACCTGCTCAGTAGTTTCGGTACAGATCACCAATACGCCACCGGGGGTGCCGGTTTCATCGGTAACCCTGCTGTAACTAAATGTCCAGTAAACGTCTTCCAGTTTGTTGTTCCGGTAGATAGGGATGAGCTGGTTCTCGCTCCAGGTTGATTCGCCTCCCTCAAGTACAGTATCAATCAACGGTTTTATTACGGGCCAGATCTCGGGCCAGCAATCTTCGCCGCGCTGGCCCAGCGCTTTAGGATGCTTACCGTTTTGACCCAGGCTGGGGCGATAGGCATCATTATAAAATTGTATCAGCTGGGGGCCCCACCATAAAAACATGGGGAACTTTGAACTTAAAATAATACTAACAGTAGTTAATAAACTTTGCGACCAATCTTCGGGACTGCCTAAAACGCTATTGTCCCAATCAAAGTCCCGGATAAGTTGCCCCATTTCGCCACCCCCTTGTAAATAATGGCTGTTTGTCGTGTGTAAGGGGTTGTTTGTAATCATGTACTATAAACTGTAAAGGGGGCTAATATAAAATAAATACAATCAACAGAAATGGAATAAAAATGTTTGGCGGGTTTAATCAAACTATTAGGTAGATACTCTTTTTATTGTCCAATTGATAATGTTAAGTAGTATTACTGTCGGCAAATAATAAAATAGACCAATTACGATGTAGCAAAACGTCGCACTAAAAAATATCTCGGCAAAATGATTTACATTCATGTTTGAATCAAAGCCTTTATTCCAAAAAAAGGCCATAACAGATAATATAAGGCCTGATATTAATTGAAATATAAGTGCCTTATTTAAACATCTCAGAATGTTAGTTAGTGTAAAGCTTTTAAATAATTCTTTACTGATAGATACTATTATTAATGGTGTTGCAAATAACAACGTGGTTATTAGATAAATTAAAAGTAAGTGATCGGTATCAAGATACATTCTCCTAATGTAGAATATTTGTTATTCAATTCAAAAACCTGTTTGAAAATCAAAAGATTGTGCGTACATTTGCCGTCCCTGAAAGGAGGTATTTTGGAATTATGATCATAATCAACGTTAAAGAAGGCGAATCATTAGACAAGGCGTTAAAACGCTTTAAGAAGAAATTTGAAAAAACTGGTGTATTACGCGAACTTCGCAGTCGTCAGGCATTCGAGAAAAAATCGGTTAGCCGTCGTCACGAGATCAAGCATGCCATCTACAAGCAGAACATGAACCTTGAAACTACTGTTTAATTCGGTAAAAGAATTTTTCAGTTTTTCTTGTTAACATATATAAAACTATTTGTACATTCAACTATTGGGATGTACAAGTAGTTTTTATGTTTTTAGAGCGGTTTATACAATATATTAAATTCGAAAAACGGTACTCCCCGCATACAGTATCTGCCTACCAGTCAGACCTTGATCAGTTTATTGGTTTCCTGAACCATCCCGATCAAACCATAACCCATCCGCAGGAAATTACTCATCACCAGATTAGAAACTGGATGGTTGAGCTCATGAATCAGCAGCTTACCGCCCGTTCCATCAATCGTAAAATAGCCACATTGCGCAAATACTTTAAGTTTTTGGTGCAGGAGGGGGTGTTAACGGTTAACCCGGCATCAAAAATAAACACACCCAAAATCCCTAAACATTTACCCGTTGTGGTTGAAGACGCGCGCCTTACCCAGATGCTGGACAACGGCGAAGTGTTTAGCGACGATTTTAAAGGCACACGTGATAAGCTGATCATGGAGATGCTGTTTGGCACCGGCATGCGCCTGGCCGAGCTACTGGGCATTAAAGATACCGATATCAACGTTTATGAGGGTACAGTTAAGGTTTTGGGCAAGCGTAATAAAGAGCGCATCATTCCGCTGAACCAGGAATTGCGCTTATTGCTGCTGAGATACAATGAGTTAAAGAAAAGTGAAAATTTTAGTAACAATTCGTTAACATTGATCGTTACTGATAAAGGGGCTAATGCATATCCAAAGCTAATTTACTTAACCGTGCAAAAATATTTATCCTATATATCAACCCAAAATAAAAAGAGCCCCCACGTGTTGAGGCACACCTTTGCAACCAGCCTGCTTAATGCAGGAGCCGATTTAAATGCGATAAAAGAATTACTGGGCCACGCTAACCTAAGCGCCACCCAAATTTATACGCATAATTCTGTTGAACGATTAAAGTCTATTTACAAACTAGCCCATCCAAAGGCATAAAAAGGAGGAACCATGAAAATTACAGTGCAATCAATTCATTTTACTGCAGACAAAGGATTATTGGAATTTATACAAAAGAAAGCCGATAAACTGGAGACCTTTTATGATAACATTATAAATGGCGAGGTTTATTTAAAGCTGGAAAATGTAGAGCACGAAGCCAATAAAATAACAGAAATTAAGCTGCAGTTGCCGGGCAACCAAATTTTTGCGAAGGAACAATGTAAATCTTTTGAAGAGGCTACCGACCTTGCCATTGAGAGCCTGCGCAAACAAATAGCGAAGCATAAAAAACGGAAAGAGATTGCTGCTCAAGAGGTTAAAAAGGCCGTACTGGCATCAACCGAAGAGGAATTTTAACAATAAAAAACCCATAATATTTCTTAAAAATCGACGGCAAAAAGGCCGTCGATTTTTTTTTAATAAAAAATTTTGTGGGGCGTTATTTATTTGTAAATTTGCAATCCCTTTCGGAGAGGTGTGTAACACACTTCTTCAATAAAAGGGAACGGTTCTTTAAAATAAAAAATACACCTTATAAAAATTAGCCTGCAGGTTTTGCGGTTAGTTCCTGATTGGTCTTTTGATGATCATGGTATTATAAAGTATATAAGCCTCCTTAGCTCAGCTGGTAGAGCAACTGACTTGTAATCAGTAGGTCATTGGTTCGATCCCGATAGGAGGCTCTGTTTATTCATTGAGTGAATGAGCGAATTATAGGATGAGTGAATGTAAGTTCGTCATTCAATAATTCACTAATTAAAACGTTCAATTATTAAACAAAAATGGGGGGATACCAGAGCGGTCAAATGGGACGGACTGTAAATCCGTTGCTTCGGCTACGAAGGTTCGAATCCTTCTCCCCCCACATTGTAATGAGTGAGGGAACATTGAGTGAAAGAGTGAATGAAAAGGTAGATATTGAAAAATGTTCACTCCATCATTTGCTAATTCACTCAATCACTCGTTAAATAAAAAAGCGGAAGTAGCTCAGTTGGTAGAGCGATAGCCTTCCAAGCTATAGGTCGAGAGTTCGAACCTCTTCTTCCGCTCAAAAGGATGTCGGATTTCGAAATTTCGACTTCGGACTTAAAAAAACTGGTAGAGAATGCCGGAGAAGTTAACAAGGATTTAAATCCGAAATTGAACGTCCGAAATTCAAAATCAATAAGCCGACGTAGCTCAGGGGTAGAGCACTTCCTTGGTAAGGAAGAGGTCATGGGTTCAAATCCCATTGTTGGCTCAACGTAGTAACGTATATAGTAATAATTAAGAATATAAATTAACCTACAAATAATAAATAAATCATGGCAAAAGAAAAGTTTGACCGCAGTAAACCGCATTTAAATATCGGTACAATCGGTCACGTTGACCACGGCAAAACAACCCTTACCGCAGCTATCACTAAAGTGTTATCTGATGCAGGTTTATCAGAAGCCCGTTCATTTGAATCAATTGACTCAGCTCCTGAAGAAAAAGAACGTGGTATTACAATCAATACAGCGCACGTTGAGTATTCAACTGCTAACCGTCACTACGCTCACGTTGACTGCCCGGGTCACGCGGATTATGTGAAAAACATGGTTACAGGTGCAGCTCAAATGGACGGTGCTATCATCGTAGTTGCTGCAACTGATGGTCCGATGCCACAAACACGCGAGCACATTCTTTTGGCTCGTCAGGTAGGTGTACCTTCATTAGTTGTATTCATGAATAAAGTGGATATGGTTGATGATCCGGAATTGTTAGAATTAGTAGAAATGGAAATCCGTGAGCTATTATCATTCTATGATTTCCCTGGTGATGATATCCCGGTAATCCAGGGCTCTGCTTTGGGGGGCTTAAATGCTGATCCGAAATGGGTTGGTAAAATTATGGAATTGATGGACGCTGTTGATAGCTACATCCCAATTCCTCCGCGTTTGACAGAACTTCCATTCTTGATGCCTGTTGAGGACGTATTCTCGATCACTGGTCGTGGTACTGTTGCAACTGGTCGTATTGAGCGTGGTGTAATCAACTCTGGTGAGCAGGTTGATATATTAGGTATGGGTGCTGAGAACTTGAAATCAACCGTAACAGGTGTTGAGATGTTCCGCAAGATCCTTGACCGTGGCGAAGCTGGTGACAACGTAGGTTTATTATTACGTGGTATTGAAAAAACTGATATCCGTCGTGGTATGGTTATTTGCAAACCAGGTTCAGTAAATCCGCACACTGATTTCAAAGCAGAAGTTTACGTATTATCAAAAGCTGAAGGTGGCCGTCACACGCCGTTCTTTAACAAATACCGTCCGCAATTCTATTTCCGTACAACAGACGTTACAGGTGAAATCACCTTAGCTGAAGGTGTAGAAATGGTTATGCCTGGTGATAACGTTACCATCACTGTAAAGTTGATCAACGCTATCGCAATGGAAAAAGGCTTACGTTTCGCTATCCGTGAAGGTGGCAGAACAGTAGGTGCCGGCCAGGTAACTGAAATTTTAAAATAATTTCAATCCCTTTAAGGGAATTAAAAAACGGTTAATTTTTTTGTAAAGTACCCCGGCTTTTGCCAGGGTACTTTATCAATATTATAATGTTCCTTCGGGAAATCGAGGGTTTACACGGGAATAGTTCAACGGTAGAATAGAGGTCTCCAAAACCTTTGATCAGGGTTCGAATCCTTGTTCCCGTGCATAATAGCAAATAACTAAGAATGGCTAACGTATCTGAATATATTAAAGAGTCTTACATCGAGTTGACCCAGAAAGTAACCTGGCCAACCTGGCGTGAATTGCAAAGCAGCGCAGTTTTGGTATTGATAGCTGCAATTATCATCGCCATGCTGATATTTGGTATGGATCAGGTCATCGGCTTTCTGCTTAACAAGTTTTATAGTTCACTAGCTTAATATATATAAAGATGAGTGATCAGTTAAAATGGTACGTTGTACGCGCCATAAGCGGTAAAGAAAAAAAAGTTAAACAATATATTGACGCAGAAATTGCCCGTTTAGGCATTACGCATTTGGTGCCCCAGGTATTAATACCTACCGAGAAATATTATCAAATGCGCGACGGAAAGAAAATTGCTAAAGAACGCAACTACTTTCCGGGTTATGTATTAATGGAAGCCCAGTTAGATGGCGAGTTGGAGCACATCATCAAAAATGTGAACAGCGTTATTGGTTTCCTGGGTGATAAACAGGGTAATGCTATCCCTTTGCGCCAGGCAGAAGTTAACCGTATTTTAGGTAAGGTTGATGAAATGACCGCGCAGGGCGAAACCATGAATGTGCCTTATTACGTTGGCGAAAACGTTAAAGTAATGGACGGGCCTTTCAACGGATTTAGCGGGGTGATTGAAGAGGTTAATGAAGAGAAAAAGAAACTGAAGGTAATGGTAAAGATATTTGGGCGCCGTACGCCGCTTGAATTGAATTACATGCAGGTAGAGAAAGAGTAATAGTATCAAGTATTTAGTAGCAGGTATCAAGGAAGAATACTTGTTGCAATTTGATATTGAAGATAATGGTACTATAGAGAAGGTAAAAGTCTAAATACTTGATACTGACTACTAAATACCAGACTAACAAATGTTACATAGCTTCCACTTTATAACATTGAATAATTAAATAAAAAAGCAAATGGCAAAAGAAGTCGGTGCAATGGTTAAGCTGCAAGTGAAGGGCGGTGCTGCAAATCCATCACCTCCAATTGGACCTGCATTAGGTGCAAAAGGGGTGAACATAATGGAGTTTTGCAAACAGTTCAACGCACGTACCCAGGACAAACCTGGTAAAGTGTTACCTGTAGTTATCACTGTTTATGTTGACAAGTCATTCGATTTTATCATTAAAACTCCTCCTGTAGCTATCCAGTTAATGGAAGTATCAGGTTTAAAAGGTGGTTCGGCCGAGCCTAACCGTAAAAAAGTTGCCAATGTAAATTGGGAACAGGTTGAGCAGATAGCTAAAGATAAAATGACTGATTTAAACGCGTTCACAGTAGAATCAGCCATGAAAATGGTAGCAGGTACTGCCCGCAGTATGGGGATAACCGTATCAGGTACGGCACCCTGGAATTAATTAAATTTATACAAATCAGTTTAAGACAGTGGCTAGATTAACAAAAAATCAAAAAGTGGCGCTCTCCAAAATTGAGGCTAATAAATCGTATACATTACAAGATGCATCATCATTGGTTAAAGAATTAACCAATACAAAATTTGATTCATCAGTTGATATAGATGTGCGTTTAGGTGTTGACCCCCGTAAAGCCAATCAAATGGTACGTGGTATTGCAACATTGCCTCATGGAACCGGAAAAACTGTACGTGTACTGGTGCTTTGTACTCCTGACAAGGAACAAGAAGCAAAAGACGCAGGTGCAGATTTTGTAGGTTTGGATGACTATATCGCCAAGATTGAAGGTGGATGGACTGATGTTGATATTATCATAACCATGCCAAGTGTTATGGCTAAAGTAGGTAGATTAGGCCGTGTGCTTGGTCCGCGTAACTTAATGCCTAACCCTAAATCAGGTACAGTAACTCCAGATGTTGGAAAAGCTGTAACTGAGGTAAAAGGTGGTAAGATCGACTTCAAGGTTGATAAAACCGGTATTATCCATACCTCAATAGGAAAAGCATCTTTCCCTGCTGATAAAATTTATGAGAATGCATTAGAAGTATTGCAAACCATCTCTAAATTAAAACCATCATCAGCTAAAGGAACATATTTTAAGAGTATTCATATCTCTTCTACCATGTCTCCGGGGATTACAGTAGAAACAAAATCAGTAGCGGGAATTTAATCATGAATAAAGAAGAAAAACACGACCTTGTTCTTGCCCTCTCTGAACAAATGAAGGAATACGGTAATTTTTATATTACCGATACTTCAGACCTAACGGTTGCAAAAATCAACAATATTCGTCGTCAATGTTTCGAAAGCGACATTACGATGAAGGTAGCAAAAAACAGCTTGATTAAAAAAGCTATGGAAGCTGCCGGTGGTGATTATACCGCAATGTATGATGTATTAAAAGGTTCATCATCTATTCTTTTCTCAAAATCAGCAACTGCCCCGGCAAAGCTGATCAAAAAGCTAAGAAAACAAGGTGACAAACCAGTTTTAAAAGCAGCTTACATTGACTCTGCAATATTTGTTGGCGATAATCAATTAGATACTTTAATCAAATTGAAATCGAAAGAACAATTAATTGGCGAGATCATCGGATTATTGCAGTCGCCAGCGAAAAATGTGGTATCTGCACTGCAATCAGGCGGAAACACATTGGCAGGATTAGTAAAAACATTACAAGAAAGAGGTTAATTCAAACACCTAAAAGTTTGATTATTAAACACAAAGCATTAAAGTAAAAAACATAATATAATGGCGGATTTAAAAGCATTTGCTGAACAGTTAGTAAACTTGACAGTAAAAGAAGTAAACGAATTAGCTCAGATCTTAAAAGACGAGTACGGTATTGAGCCGGCTGCTGCAGCTGTTGCTGTTGCAGGTCCTGCTGCCGGTGGTGGCGATGACGCTCCTGCTGCTGCAGCTGAGCAAACAGCATTTGATGTTATCCTGAAAGAAGCAGGTGGCTCAAAATTAGCTGTTGTTAAATTAGTAAAAGACTTAACCGGTCTTGGTTTGAAAGAAGCAAAAGATCTTGTTGACGGTGCACCTAAAGAAGTAAAAACTGGTGTAACTAAAGAAGAAGCTCAATCTCTGAAATCTCAATTAGAAGAAGCCGGAGCAGTAGTTGAGGTTAAATAAGTTAACCACAATACTTATAGCATCAGACTCCGACCATATTTGGTCGGGGTCTATTGCTGTTTATAAAGGTTTGATATTAGCCATGAGGTATTAGAACTGAGCATACGCGGGCTGGCCCGTTTATATTCAACTCAGATCTCATATCTCCAATCTCAATATCTACACACAGTTTATTAATAAACTAAAATTAAAATACCTTGGCAAACAAAAAAAATCAAAGAGTAAACTTTGCAACCAGCAGAAAGGTACTTGATTACCCCGATTTTCTGGATGTGCAGTTGCAATCTTTCCAGGAATTTTTTCAATTGGAAACAACTTCAGACAACCGTCATAAAGAGGGCCTGTTTAAAGTATTTGCCGAAAACTTTCCTATTTCAGATTCAAGAAACATCTTCGTACTGGAGTTTCTTGATTATTTCATTGATCCGCCACGTTACGATATACGCGAGTGTATTGAGCGCGGATTAACTTATAGCGTACCATTAAAAGCAAAACTTCGCTTATCATGTAATGATGCTGAGCACGAAGATTTTGAAACAATTGTTCAGGACGTGTATTTGGGAACTATCCCTTACATGACGCCTAAAGGAACCTTTGTTATCAATGGTGCAGAACGTGTAATTGTATCACAGCTACACCGTTCGCCAGGCGTGTTCTTCGGCCAAAGCCGTCACACCAACGGTACAAAATTGTACTCGGCCCGTGTTATCCCGTTCAAGGGTTCATGGATTGAGTTTGCTACTGACGTTAACAACGTGATGTATGCTTACATTGACCGTAAAAAGAAGTTCCCGGTAACTACCCTGCTCCGTGCCATTGGTTATGACTCTGATAAAGATATCCTGGAGTTATTTGAACTGGCTGATGAAGTAAAAGTTAGCAAGTCAGGTCTTAAAAAATTCATCGGCCGTAAACTGGCTGCCAGAGTTTTAAAGAAATGGGTTGAAGATTTTGTGGATGAAGATACCGGTGAAGTAGTTTCCATTGACCGTAACGAAATTATCCTGGAGCGTGAAACCGTGCTGGAAGATGACCATATCGATATGATCATTGACGCCGGTGTTAAAACCATCATCCTGAACAAGGAAGATGCTGCAACCAGTGGTGATTACACTATTATATATAATACCTTACAAAAGGATACTTCAAACTCAGAAAAAGAAGCGGTTGAGCATATCTACCGTCAATTACGTAACGCCGAACCACCTGATGAGGAAACTGCACGTGGTATCATCGATCGTTTATTCTTCTCTGACAAACGTTATGACCTTGGTGATGTGGGCAGGTACCGCATCAACCGTAAGTTGAAACTGAGCACATCAGAAGAAACTAAGGTATTAACCAAACAGGATATCATTGCGATAGTTAAATATCTGATCAAATTAATCAACTCAAAAGCCGAGGTGGATGATATTGATCACTTGTCAAACCGTCGTGTGCGTACCGTGGGCGAGCAGTTATATGCTCAGTTTGGTGTTGGTTTAGCACGTATGGCCCGTACCATCCGTGAGCGTATGAATATTCGTGACAACGAAGTATTTACACCTACCGACCTGATCAACGCGCGTACATTATCATCTGTGATCAACTCGTTCTTCGGAACAAACCAGTTGTCACAATTTATGGATCAAACCAATCCACTGGCAGAGATTACGCACAAGCGTCGTCTGTCAGCCTTAGGCCCCGGTGGTCTGTCGCGTGAGCGTGCAGGTTTTGAGGTTCGTGACGTTCACTACACCCACTACGGTAGGTTGTGTACCATCGAAACTCCGGAAGGACCGAACATCGGTTTGATATCATCACTTTGCGTACATGCCAAGATCAACAACTTAGGCTTTATTGAAACACCATACAAACGTGTGGTTGACGGTAAAGTACAGGTGCAGGAAGATGTAATCTATCTGTCTGCCGAGGATGAGGATGGTAAAACCATAGGCCAGGCAAATGCCCATTATGATGATAAGGGTGTATTTGCATTACCTAAAGTAAAAGCCCGTTTTGAAGGTGACTTCCCGATCATTGATCCGGAGAAGTTGGATTTGATGGACATCGCTCCAAACCAGATCACTTCAATTGCGGCTTCATTGATTCCGTTCCTTGAGCATGATGATGCTAACCGTGCCCTGATGGGTTCAAACATGCAACGCCAGGCAGTGCCTTTATTGCGCCCTGAGGCTCCAATTGTTGGAACCGGATTAGAAGGCCGTGTAGCAAAAGATTCACGTACCCTGATCAACGCCGAAGGCGATGGTGTTGTGGAGTATGTTGACGCAAACCAGATTGTAATTAAATATGACCGTAATGAACTTGATCGTTTGATCTCTTTCGACGGTGATTCAAGAAGCTATATCTTAACCAAGTTTAAGAAAACCAACCAAAGCACTACCATCAACTTAAAACCGATTGTTAAGAAAGGCGAAAGAGTTGAAAAAGGACAGGTGCTTTGCGAAGGTTATGCAACACAAGATGGCGAGTTAGCACTGGGCCGTAACCTTAAAGTGGCATTCATGCCTTGGCAGGGTTATAACTTTGAGGATGCGATCGTGATCTCTGAGCGTGTAGTATCCCAGGATATCTTTACTTCTCTTCACGTTGAGGAATTTGAACTGGAAGTACGTGATACCAAACGTGGGGAAGAAGAGTTAACTCCGGATATCCCTAACGTATCAGAAGAAGCTACTAAAGATTTGGACGAAGACGGTATTATCCGTGTTGGTGCCGAAGTTAAAGAAGGCGATATCCTGATAGGTAAGATCACGCCGAAAGGTGAGTCTGATCCTTCACCGGAAGAGAAATTATTACGTGCCATATTTGGTGATAAAGCAGGTGACGTTAAAGATGCGTCATTAAAAACTCCGCCGTCTATCGCGGGTGTTGTAATTGATACCAAATTATTCTCGCGTGCTAAGAAAACTACCAAGGCAGAAGAAAAAGCACAGATCGAGAAGCTTGATATTAAACATGACAAAGCAGTAAAAGATCTTAAAAACACTTTAATTGAGAAGTTATTTGAGATAGTTAACGGCAAAACATCACAAGGTGTAAGCAATGTTTACAAAGAGCTATTGGTGCCTAAAGGCGTTAAATTCACTCAAAAGATTTTAACTGAGTTACCTTTTGAAAACATCAACCCAACAAAATGGACAACTGATGATGACAAAAACGACCAGATAAAAACTTTGCTTCATAACTATAACATCAAGGTTAATGAGGAACTGGGTGCTTACCGTCGCGATAAATTTGCTATCAGTGTAGGTGATGAGCTTCCATCTGGTATCGTACAAATGGCTAAGGTTTACATCGCTAAAAAGCGTAAGCTTAAAGTGGGTGATAAAATGGCGGGCCGTCACGGTAATAAAGGTATTGTTGCGCGTATTGTACGTGACGAGGATATGCCTTTCTTAGAAGACGGAACACCGGTTGATATTGTGTTGAACCCACTGGGTGTACCTTCACGTATGAACCTGGGCCAGATCTATGAAACTGTATTAGGTTGGGCTGGTAAAGAGCTGGGCATTAAATTTGCAACCCCGATTTTTGATGGTGCAAGCCATGAAGAAGTGGAAGAGTGGGTTAAAAAAGCCGGTATCCCTGAATCAGGCCGTACTTATTTATACAATGGTTTAACTGGTGATCGTTTTGATCAGCAAACTACAGTAGGTATTATCTACATGCTGAAATTAGGTCACATGGTTGATGATAAAATGCATGCACGTTCTATCGGGCCATACTCATTAATTACACAACAACCATTGGGTGGTAAAGCCCAGTTTGGTGGTCAGCGTTTTGGTGAGATGGAGGTTTGGGCGCTTGAAGCATTTGGTGCATCAAACATCCTGCAGGAAATATTAACCGTTAAATCGGATGATGTTGTTGGCCGTGCCAAAACTTACGAGGCTATTGTTAAAGGTGAAAACCTGCCAACGCCTTCAGTTCCTGAATCATTCAACGTATTGGTTCATGAATTAAGAGGTTTAGGTTTGGATATCACGTTAGAATAAGGTTAAAGGCAAAAGGTAAAAGGTTAAAGGCAGCAATGTCAAACCTTTTACCTTTAACCTTTCACCTTTAACCATTAAAACAAAGGAGACTATGTCTTACAAAAAGGATAATAAAATCAAAAGTAATTTTACTACTATCACCATCAGCTTAGCATCGCCCGAGGCGATTTTGGAGCGCTCAAGCGGTGAAGTTTTAAAACCCGAAACCATCAACTACAGGACCTATAAGCCTGAGCGTGATGGTTTATTTTGCGAGCGTATTTTTGGTCCGGTTAAAGATTACGAGTGCCATTGCGGTAAATACAAACGTATCCGTTACAAGGGTATCGTGTGCGACCGTTGCGGTGTTGAAGTAACCGAAAAGAAAGTGCGTCGTGAGCGTATGGGCCACATCAATTTGGTGGTTCCGGTTGCTCATATCTGGTATTTCCGTTCGTTGCCAAATAAAATTGGTTACTTATTGGGCCTGCCAACAAAAAGACTTGATCTGATCATATATTATGAAAGATATGTAGTGATCCAGGCTGGTATTAAAGAAAGTGACGGAATCAATAAAATGGATTTCCTTACTGAAGAAGAATACCTGGATATATTAGATACTCTTCCGAAAGAGAACCAATACCTTGATGATAAGGATCCACAGAAATTTGTAGCCAAAATGGGTGCAGAAGCTTTGGAAGAATTATTGAAACGTATTGATCTTGACGAATTATCATTTAGCTTACGCCACCAGGCAGCTACCGAAACTTCACAACAACGTAAAAACGAAGCATTAAAACGCCTACAGGTTGTTGAGGCTTTCCGTGGTGCAAAAACACGTATCGAGAATAACCCTGAGTGGATGATCGTTAAGATCGTTCCGGTTATCCCGCCTGAATTGCGCCCGTTGGTACCTCTTGAAGGTGGCCGTTTTGCAACGTCAGATTTAAATGACCTTTACCGTCGTGTAATTATCCGTAACAACCGTTTAAAACGTTTGATCGAGATTAAAGCACCAGAGGTGATTTTACGTAACGAAAAACGGATGTTACAGGAAGCTGTAGATTCGTTATTTGATAACTCACGTAAAGTTAACGCGGTAAAAACTGAAGGTAACCGTGCATTGAAATCACTTTCAGACATCCTGAAAGGTAAACAAGGCCGTTTCCGTCAAAACTTATTAGGTAAACGTGTGGATTATTCTGCCCGTTCTGTAATTGTTGTAGGCCCTAACCTTAAATTACATGAGTGCGGTTTACCAAAAGATATGGCTGCCGAGCTGTTTAAACCATTTATCATTCGCAAGATGATTGAGCGTGGTGTGGTTAAAACAGTAAAATCTGCCAAGAAAATAGTTGACCGTAAAGACCCATTGGTTTGGGATATTTTAGAGAACGTATTAAAAGGCCACCCGGTATTATTAAACCGTGCGCCTACGTTACACAGGTTAGGTATCCAGTCATTCCAGCCAAAACTGGTTGAAGGTAAAGCTATCCAGCTGCACCCGTTAACCTGTACCGCCTTTAACGCGGATTTTGACGGTGACCAGATGGCTGTGCACGTACCACTGGGTAATGCTGCTATATTAGAGGCACAGGTATTAATGCTTGCGTCGCACAACATTTTAAACCCTGCTAACGGAACACCTATTACCGTTCCGTCTCAAGACATGGTGCTTGGTTTGTACTACATAACCAAAGGCCGTAAAACTGATGCAGATCGGGTTGTAAAAGGCGAAGGCTTAACATTCTACTCTTCGGAAGAAGTTATCATTGCTTACAATGAGCGCAAAATTGACCTGCATGCATTTATAAAGGTTAAAGTGCTTATTAAAGAGCGTGACGGACATATCGTAAGCAAAATTATAGATACTACTGTAGGCCGTGTGTTATTTAATGAGCACGTTCCGGTTGAGGTAGGTTATATAAATGAATTGTTAACCAAAAAATCACTGCGTGATATTATTGGTGAAGTGGTAAAAATTACCGGTATGGCGCGTGCTGCCGCGTTCCTTGATGATATTAAGGAATTAGGTTTCAGGATGGCATTCCAGGGTGGTTTATCATTTAACTTGAAGGATATCAATATCCCTGCTGAGAAAGTTACGTTGATTGCTCAGGCTTCTAAGCAAGTTGAAGAAGTAATGGGTAACTACAACATGGGTTTCATTACCAACAACGAGCGTTATAACCAAATTATCGATATCTGGACACGTATCAACAACCGCTTAACCGCGAATGTGATGGACATCCTAAGCAACGATAACCAGGGCTTTAACTCTGTTTATATGATGTTGGATTCAGGAGCGCGTGGTTCGAAAGAGCAGATCCGTCAGCTTGCAGGTATGCGTGGTTTGATGGCTAAGCCTCAAAAATCAGGCTCGGGTGGTGAGATTATTGAAAACCCGATCCTTTCAAACTTTAAAGAAGGTTTGTCAGTATTAGAGTACTTTATATCAACTCACGGTGCACGTAAAGGTTTGGCCGATACTGCATTGAAAACAGCTGATGCTGGTTACCTGACCCGTCGTTTACATGACGTTGCACAGGATATGATTGTTGGTACCGTAGATTGCGGAACTTTAAGAGGTATATACACAACCGCGTTAAAAGATAACGAGGATATTGTTGAGCCATTATATGACCGTATTTTAGGCCGTACATCTTTACATGATGTGTTTGACCCTATTACTAACGATTTGTTGGTATCAGCTGGTCAGGATATTACAGAAGAGATTGGTAAAACTATTGAGAACTCTCCGCTTGAAGGTATCGAGATCCGTTCGGTATTAACCTGCGAAAGCAAACGTGGCGTATGCGCGTTATGCTATGGCCGTAACTTAGCAAGCGGTAAACGCGTGCAAAAAGGCGAGGCTGTTGGTGTAATTGCAGCACAGTCAATCGGTGAGCCGGGTACACAGTTAACCTTACGTACATTCCACGTGGGTGGTACCGCGTCAAACATTGCTGCTGAGTCTCAGATCAATGCTAAATTTGACGGTATCATTGAGTTTGAAAACGTTCGTACCGTTACTTATCAAACCGCTGAAGAAGGCGCTGTTGATGTAGTGTTGGGTCGTTCGGGCGAGTTCCGTATAGTTGAAGAAGGAAGCAATAAAGTTATTGTTACCAACAACATCCCTTACGGTTCATACCTGTATATTAAAGATGGCAGCAAAATCAAAAAAGGTGATCGTATTTGTTCATGGGATCCATACAACGCGGTTATCATATCAGAATTTGCCGGTGTGGCGCAGTTTGAAGCCGTATTAGAGGGTATCACTTTCCGTGAAGAATCTGACGAGCAAACAGGTCACCGTGAAAAGGTTATTATTGATACCAGGGATAAAACAAAAAACCCGGTTATACAAGTTGCCGATACCAAAGGAAACCTTATTAAAGGATATAACATCCCGGTAGGCGCACACATTGCAGTTGATGAGGGTGAGAAATTACAAACAGGACAGATCATTGCTAAAATACCTCGTTCAACAGGTAAAACCAGAGATATCACCGGTGGTTTGCCACGGGTAACAGAGTTATTTGAGGCACGTAACCCATCAAACCCTGCTGTAGTAACCGAAATTGACGGCGTTGTAACCCTGGGTGGTGTTAAACGTGGTAATCGTGAGATCACTATCGAATCAAAAGATGGACAAGTTAAAAAATACCTGGTGCCATTGTCTAAACACATCCTTGTACAGGATAATGACTTTGTGAAAGCTGGTATGCCATTGTCTGATGGTTCAATATCGCCTGCTGATATCCTGGCTATAAAAGGCCCGGCCGCAGTACAGGAGTACCTGGTTAATGGTATACAGGAAGTTTACCGTTTACAGGGTGTGAAAATCAATGATAAGCACTTTGAAGTTATTGTTCACCAAATGATGCAGAAGGTAGCTATCGAAGATGCGGGTGATACCCGTTTCTTAGAGAAAGAAGCTGTTGACAGCTGGGATTTCATGCTTGAAAATGACGACATCTTTGATAAAAAGGTTGTTATTGAGCCGGGCGATTCAACCAGCTTAAAAGCAGGTCAGATCATATCTGTACGCAGATTGCGTGACGAAAACTCAATTTTAAAACGTAAAGATTTGAAATTGGTTGAGGTGCGTGACGCTATCGCGGCTACTTCCAGCCCAATGTTGCAGGGTATTACCCGGGCATCATTAGGCACTAAATCGTTTATATCTGCAGCATCCTTCCAGGAAACCACCAAGGTTCTTAACGAAGCGGCGATTGCAGGTAAGAGAGATCTAATGCTGGGCTTGAAAGAAAACGTTATTGTTGGTCACTTAATTCCGTCAGGAACCGGTTTACGCGAGTACGAAAATATCCGCGTAGGTTCACAGGAAGAATTTGATCGTCTGATGGCTTCAAAAGCTGAAGAAGTAGAGGCTTAATTAACCAAGCAAATAATAAATAGCAAAGCTTTCCGCAAAACGGAAGGCTTTTGCTATTTTTGCGCTATGGAAGAACAGAACGAAACCCAATTGAATATTGAACTTTCTGAAGAAGTTGCGGAAGGAATCTATTCGAACCTTGCAATTATAACCCATTCAAATCAGGAGTTTGTGCTTGACTTTATACGAATCATGCCCGGTACGCCGAAGGCTAAGGTAAAATCACGTATAATTATTACCCCCGAGCACGCCAAAAGACTCCTGACCGCACTTGAAGATAATATTGAAAAATTTGAAGCCGCAAACGGCCGCATAAAAATCCAGCAGGAACCTTCGGCGTTTCCGATGAATTTTGGCGGTACCATGGGCCAGGCATAACGGGGATATCACTCATCCCGATCAACATATTTGTTTATTATATCATTTAGCCAATGCCTTCATTCAAGTTTCCGGGGAATAAAAAAGTAAAAATTTGTGTTATAGGAGATATGATGCTTGACCACTATATTAATGGTTCATGTGATCGTATTTCGCCCGAGGCACCGGTGCAAATTGTTGATGTGGCGGGCGAAGAATACAGCCTGGGCGGGGCCGGCAACGTACTCAAAAATCTACAATCTTTCGGTTGCGAAGGATCAATAATAAGTATCAGTGGCAATGATGATACCAGCCATATAGTTAAAGATGAGTTAGAAAAGATCGCCCCTGATTTTTATTACCAGGCTAAAGATGACGATCGCCGCACCACAATAAAAACAAGGGTTGTTGTAAACAGGCACCAGCTGATAAGGTTGGACAGAGAGGATAAGATTTACTGTAACGATGCTATTGCCGATGAAATATTTAACTTTTTTAAAACCAGGGTAAAAGAGTTGGATGTGGTGATATTGTCAGACTATTGCAAAGGGGTATTAAGTACGCGGCTGGTAAAAAATATCATTAAATTATGTAATGATAATAATGTTATAACTATTGTTGATTCAAAAGACAAGGACCTGTCAAAATATCGCGGTGTTACCCTGGTAAAGCCAAACAAAAAAGAAGCGGCGCTTGCGTCTGGAATAAATATTATTGATGACGCCACGCTGGAAGCGGCCTGCAAAAAAATAGCAGATACTACGGCCTGCGAAACCGTTATCGTTACCTTATCTGAAGCTGGTATAGCAATTTATCAGGACGGAAAATTAATTAAGAAACCAACCAGGGCACTTGATGTTTTTGATGTTACCGGCGCCGGCGATACGGTTATAGCTGCCCTGGGCTTTGCACTTGCTAATGGTTTATCAATAGCAGATGCTTGTGACTTTGCAAACAGCGCTGCCGCAGTTGTGGTGGCAAAATTTGGCAGCGCAGTAGCGACATTAGAAGAAATTAATGAGCTGAACAGGTAGTAATAAAATATAAATATGGTTTACAGATACTCTGCGTTTATCAAAATTCTCAATCTGTTTATTGATTATTTATTGTTAAATGTTAGCATGTTTATAGCCTATTTAATTGTTGACGGGCGGGGGGTGCAAATAACAACCAGTAAATATTTGCCTATAGTAATGATGTTTAACCTGATCTGGCTACTGTCAACAAATATTACGGGTTTATATGAGCGTGTATTAAACAAAGATTCGATCCGCACTTATCAGGGTTTTTTTAAAACATATTTGTTATTCGTATCGTTAATATCCTTTATCATAATTATAATAGGCACCAGTTTCTATTTAATCACAAGAGAGTATTTACTTTATTCGGTTATACTATTTGGTTTTTTGGTTGGGTCATGGAAGTTTATATTCCTGATTATAAGAAAGAGTAAAAGAAACTTGTTAATGGACTCCAGGAATATAATTATTGTTGGATCAGGACCAATAGGCATGAATATTTTTGAATATTTTGAACATAATAAACATAGCGGATATAAAGTGTTAGGTTTTTTCGACGATAAAGCGTCGCGCATACCGGCTATTGGTTTATACTTAGGCAGTATTGATGATTGTATTGGTTATGTACTAGAAAATGGTGTAGATGAAATATTTTGCGCGCTGCCAATCTCTCAAACTAACCGTATAGAGCAGTTAATGACTGAAGCGGACAAACATTTAATACGTTTTAAAATAGTTCCTGAATATTATATTAATCCTAAAAGGTCAATGTTTGTGCAAAATTTTGATCACATACCAATTATCTCAATAAGACAGGAACCTTTGGAGAGCATGGCTAACAGGTTAATAAAGCGTGTATTTGATATTGTATTTTCATTGTTTGTTATAATATTTATATTTAGCTGGCTCTTCCCAATATTGGCCATAATCATAAAATTGCAATCGCGTGGGCCGGTGTTTTTTGTGCAAACACGGTCGGGTAAAGACAATAAGCCTTTTAAATGTTATAAGTTTAGAAGCATGCGTGTTAATAACGATTCAGACATACAACAGGCAAAACGCGGCGACCCGCGAATTACAACTATTGGCGCATTTATCCGTAAAACAAGTTTAGATGAATTTCCACAGTTTTTTAATACGTTAATAGGCAATATGTCTGTTGTAGGGCCAAGGCCACATATGATAATCCATACTGAACAATATTCGCAACTGGTTGATAAATTTATGGTGCGCCATTTTTTAAAGCCGGGCATAACAGGCTGGGCGCAAATTAATGGCTTTAGAGGTGAAACCAAAACAACCGAAGACATGCTTCAGCGGGTAGAAGCCGATGTATGGTATCTTGAAAACTGGTCCTTTTTACTTGACCTCAAAATTATATTTCTTACTTTTTGGAATGTGATAAAGGGTGATGAAAAAGCATTTTAATATAATATGACTCAAAAGGGGCGCTTACAACCAAAACCGTGAAATTCAAAACATTTCAATAAATCAATAATGGAAAAAAATTCCAAAATATATATTGCAGGTCATAGGGGTATGGTTGGTTCGGCCATTTATCGTAAACTGGAAAAAGAGGGGTTTACAAATATCATTACCCGGGTGTCAGCAGAACTTGATTTGCGGAATCAACAACAAGTTGCTGATTTTTTTGCAGGTGAGAAACCTGACTATGTGTTTTTGGCAGCTGCAAAGGTTGGTGGAATAATCGCTAACAATACTTACAGGGCGGAGTTTTTATATGATAATTTGCAGATTCAAAATAATGTTATTCATTCGTCATACCTAAATGGTGTAACCAAACTAATGTTTTTAGGCTCAAGCTGCATATATCCCAAAATGGCGCCGCAGCCCCTTAAGGAAGATTATTTGCTTATGGGACCACTTGAAGAAACCAATGAGCCGTACGCTATAGCTAAGATAGCAGGCATTAAAATGTGCGACGCTTATCGGGCGCAGTATGGCTGTAACTATATATCGGTAATGCCTACTAACCTTTATGGTTACAATGACAATTATCATCCGCAAAACTCGCATGTATTACCTGCCCTGATCAGAAGGTTCCATGAGGCAAAGACGCAAAATGTGCCTGACGTTACTATATGGGGCACCGGCACGCCCAAACGCGAATTTTTATTTGCCGATGACCTTGCTTCAGCATGTTACTACTTAATGCAAAATTATGACGAGCCGGGCTTAGTCAATATAGGTACGGGTGAGGATCTGTCTATTAAAGACCTGGCCCTACTGGTAAAAAATATTATAGGCTATACCGGCGAAATAAAATTTGATGCGACGAAGCCTGATGGCACGCCTAGAAAATTAATGGACGTTAGTAAATTACATAGCAAAGGTTGGACACATACCATTGAATTAGAAGAAGGCATTAAATTGGCCTACCGTGATTTCCTGGAAAAGCACATTGCCTGATTACTTTAGTTTAAAAAAACCTAAAGTTAATTCCATTGTTATACACTTGCCGTTATCAACGGATTAGTTAATGAGTGTAGGCAACCACGGATGGTCTGGAAGCTTATGGGTGATATTATAGCCGCTAAATAATTAAATTTCCGTATTATTGTGGCAACTTTATCAGAATAAAAATTGCAGTTTTTGGGATTTAAAAGCTACTGCGATTATCATAAAATAATGAATAAATTTAGAATTTACTTATCTATACTGGTTGTTGTTTTTAGCCTGATATTATCTTCATCTGTCTTTGCTCAATCATTACCTCAAAATATGTCAAGCTTTAACGTTGATGACTATTCTGATGCTCAATTGAAAGCGGTATTACAAAACGCACAATCGCAGGGATTAAATGACAGTCAGTTAATGCAAATGGCGCAAAGCAGAGGTTTGCCAGCCAGCCAAGCTCAGCGTTTACAATCAAGGTTGGCAGATATTCGCAGGAAAGATGGGAGTGTTAGTGCTGTTGATACGACAGGTAATACGCAGTCTTCTCGGAAATTAAGCAATGGAGACAATAATAACCAGGATTCGCAGGGAAATACTACCGGGTTGTTTAGCGACAGATCAAGAATATTTGGCGCCAGCCTTTTTAGAAATAGTAAGGCCAACACCTTCCAGCCAAATTTAAAACTAGCCACGCCGGTAAATTACATTGTTGGCCCCGATGATAAGTTACACATTAACGTTTACGGAAATTCTGTAGCTAACTGGCAATTAACCGTGACCCCGGAAGGTAATATCAACATACCCGGCGTAGGCATATTAAATGTGGCAGGCAAAACTATTGAGCAGGCTACTGTTGCTATAAAAAGTAAATTGGCCGCCAATAACTATGCGGTTGACAGGGGCACTTCTGTACAGGTTTCGTTAGGCGATATCCGTACAATTAATGTTATTTTACAAGGCGAACTGATGAAGCCCGGAACATATTCATTATCGTCGCTGTCGACAGCGTTTGATGCATTGTTTGCAGCTGGAGGGCCCAATGATATAGGGTCGTTTCGTAAAATTGAGATCATCAGGAATAATAAAGTGGTAAGTAAACTTGATCTGTATGACTTTATCGTAAACGGGAGCAGAAAAAGTAACATTGTATTACGTGATCAGGATATAATACATGTACCACCTTATGGTATCCACGTGGAATTGAAGGGAGAGGTTAAAGTACCTGCCATTTTTGAAACACTTCCCGGCGAAAAATTGCAAGATATACTGGATTATAGCGGCGGGTTTACAGATCAGGCCTATACAGAGCGTATAAAGGTTGATCAGGTTAATGGCCAACAACATCGATTTAAAGATATTGGCGAAAACGACTATAAAAACTATACACCACTGCGTGGCGATAAATATACGGTGTCGAAAATATTAGACAGATACGAAAACAGAGTTATAATAGACGGGGCTGTGTTCAGGCCTGGCGAATTTGAATTACAAGACGGACTTAGCGTATCTAAATTAATTAAAAATGCAGGAGGGTTAAGAGAAGACGCCTTTACAGGCCGGGGAAGTATCATCAGACTTAATGCCGACAATACTATTCAACAACTTTCTTTTAACGTTCAGGACGTGATGTCAAACCCATCGGCCGATATTGTACTGCAACGAGAAGATAGTATTTCTATAACGTCTGTTTTTGATTTGCATGACAGGTATAAAGTGACTATAAAGGGGCAGGTTAGAAGAGCTGGTGATTTTGCATATGCTGACAGCATGAAGGTAGCTGACCTGATTCTTAAGGCGGGCGGTTTCGCAGAAGGCGCAAGTGCCAGGCGTATTGAGGTGTCACGGAGAGTGTTTGATAGCGATCCTAGTCAAAAAAACAGCAGAGTAGCCCAGGTATATAGCGTTAATGTTGATGCCAATCTGAAGTTTGAAGACATCAACTTTTCTTTAAAACCGTTTGATATTGTGTCGGTTTATACGTTACCGGGATATGAGACTCAAAAAGTAGTAAAGGTTGAAGGTGAGGTTATTTTCCCCGGATATTATACTATTGAGAAAAAGAACGAGAAGGTATCGGATCTTGTTAAGCGCGCCGGCGGCTTAACAAGATCTGCAGATATAGAAGGTGGCAGCTTAAAAAGGGATAATGCCGCTGTACTAGGTGTTGATAAAACTAAAGTTGATACAATAACCTTAAGCAAAGAGCGGGCAGAAAGGATTAGAAGACTACAACGTAGTTTTAAAGATACTTTAAGCAGTTCCGTGGATACGTCGCAATTTAGAAATAACTACGTTGGTATTGATCTGAAAAAAATATTAGCTCATCCCGGAGAAGGTGACGATTTAATCCTTGAGAATGGCGATGTTTTAAGAATCCCTAAAGAACAACAAACGGTAAGGGTAAACGGCGAAGTGCTATATCCAAGTGCCGTTGTTTATAGTAGTGGAAAAACATTTAAGGGATACGTTCTAAACGCCGGCGGATTCTCGCCCAGCGCTTTGAAGAGAGCGGCGTATGTGGTATATACTAATGGAACTGTTAAAGGGACCAACAAATTTCTTTTCTTCAATATTCATCCTAAGGTTAAACCTGGCAGTGAAATTTTTGTACCTAAAAAATTGCCTGGCCGCGGCGATACCGGGCAATTAATATTGGGCTATACAACTGGCCTGGCGTCATTAGGTGCTATTATATTGGGTATTTTAAGCTTGAGAAAGTAAAGGTTGAGAGTATATTGATGACACAGAAAAACAACGAAATGACAGGCAGCGGCGAATTATCGCTAAAAGACGTGATTTTGGTAATACGGAAATGGGGTAATTATCTTCGGTCTAAGTGGATAACCCTAATTATTGCATCGGCTATAGGTGGTGCTATAGGCGTTGCTTACGCCTTACTTCAGAAACCTTTATATACCGCAGAACTAAGCTTTGCCTTGCAAGACGAAAAATCAGGAGGTGGACTTAGTAGTGCATTAGGTTTAGCCAGTCAGTTTGGAATTGATGTAGGAGGTGCCGGTGGCAGCGTTGGTGGTGAGTTTTCAGGCGATAATCTTCTGGAATTAATGAAGTCGCGTTCTATGATCGAAAAAACATTGCTTAACCCGGTTGAAATAAGGGGTAAAAAGGAAACTTTGGCTGATTTTTATATAGAGTTTAATAATTTTAGAGAAAAGTGGCAAAACCAGCCTAAGCTTGCTAATGTTCATTTTTTGGCCGGGGCAGACAGATCTAAATTTAACTTGACGCAAGACAGCTTGTTGGGCATTTTTCATAAGTCGCTTATAAAAAATAACATAGCTGTCGAAAAACTTGACAAAAAGTTAAGCATTATTTCCATAAAAGTAACGGCTACTAATGAGCTGTTTGCAAAGCTTTTTACAGAGGTACTTGCCAAAACTGTGTCTGATTTTTATATCCAGACAAAAACAAAAAAAGGGAGTCAGAACGTTAAAATTTTGCAAAGGCAAACCGACTCGATAAGACAAGCGTTAAATTCAAGTATAAGTGGGGTGGCAAGCTCGATAGATGCTACTCCCAACGCCAATCCAGCCATGCAAACGTTACGCGTACCGTCGCAAAAGCACGCTGTAGATGTGCAGGCAAATACAGCTATATTAAGCGAGTTGGTTAAACAATTAGCCATGAGCAAAATGTCTTTGCTGCAAGAAACTCCGCTTATTCAAATAATTGATCAACCCATTTTGCCGCTGGAGAAAGAAAAAACCAGTAAGGTAAAGTGCTTGATTTTGGGCGGATTAATGGCCTTGGTATTAATGATAATATTATTGTCTATAAAGCCTTTCTACAAATTTATCTCAAACTAGAGATTGCGTATCTATTAACTGCTTACACACCGGGACGTTGATCACGAATTATCTGTAGCTTTTATAAATCGAAAAAAATAAATCAATTCATGCAGCTTGTTTCAATCATAATGCCGGCTTTTAACGCTGCTGCAACTATATCAGCTTCTGTAGAATCTGTATTGGCCCAGACATATAGAAATTGGGAACTTATAATCATTAACGACGGATCGTCAGACAATACCGTTGGCCTGGCTACCAAATATGCCCAAGCTGACAACCGAATAGTGGTAGTGGATTTAAAAAAAAATGGAGGTTTGCCAAACGCCAGAAATCAGGGAATTAATAAAGCCACCGGAGATTTTGTCGCTTTCCTGGATTCTGACGACACCTGGGCCCCTGAAAAATTAAACAAACAGGTTAACTTCCATTTAAAGCAACCAACTATAAAAATCAGTCATACCGGTTTTGATTTATTTAACGCCGGGGGTGTTGTGAAACGGCCATTAAAAAGAATTGTAGAATTCAACTATAAAAAATCCGGTAACCTTATACCTTCTATATATTGTAAAAACTCTGTTGGTGTTTTAACTGTGATGGCAGATAAGGAATTAATTCAAAAAGTTGGCGGTTTTGATATTAATTTATGGACAATGGAAGACCAGGATTTGTGGATAAGAATAGCGAAGCTGGGAGAGGAATTTGGGTATATTAATGAAGATTTAGCCAGCTACAGGTTAGGTTCAGGAGGCATAACAAACAAAATAAACAAGTACAAAAACGCTTACAGAAAACTCATTGCCAAATACAAGGTTGAAACAATTGAAACTAAATCATACCGTTTAGCATTAGCTAACTATTACCGGTATTTCGGTATCGTGTACTTAAAAGAGGGGGCTTACAAGCTTTCTTTATTATATTTAGTTAAATCTATAAAATTTGACCGCTATCTGTTAGATAGATTTTTGACAAGCATATTGCTTTCTAAAGCCTTATTAAAATCTGTTTTTAAACGCTAAACTGGTAGGTATGATAATTGTAAAAATTATTGGTGGGCTAGGTAACCAACTATTTCAATATGCGTTTAGTAAAGCTATTGAAGCTAAAGCAAATACAAGAGTTTATCATGACGTAGAAGATCTTAATAACAATTATGAACTTCGTAAAAACGGTCTTATGCATTTTAATGTCAAATTGAACAGCGCTACTAAAGAGCAAATAGAGAGTGCTAGTTCAGTATTCAATAAAATAATTTTTAAGTTTTCTTTGTTGTTTAAAGGGCTTATTAGTCAGAAGAAAATAAAATATTACTCTGAACAAAAGTCAATGCTTGACTTTGGAGTTTTTTCTGATGTGACTGACTTATATTTAAATGGTTATTGGCAATCAGAAAAATATTTCAGTGATATTGAAGACTTGATACGATCGGAATTTGAGATTATAACGGCGCCAAGCGAGGGCAATTTGAAATTTATAAAACTGATAAATAATTCAAATTCAGTATCACTTCACATTCGACGGGGTGATTATATAAACAATCCGTCGGCACAACAAATTTATCATACCTGTTCTTTGGATTATTATGAAGCTGCTATAAAATACATTGCAAAGCGGGTGGAAGATCCGGTGTTTTTTGTTTTTTCTGATGATATGACCTGGGTCAAAGCTAATTTGCACAGTAGTTTTAAGCTGGTTTTTGTTGATGAAAATGACGGAGATACAGCATATGAAGATTTACGCCTGATGAGCAAATGCAAGCATAATATTATTGCCAATAGCACTTTTAGCTGGTGGGGCGCATGGTTGAATAATCATTTAAATAAAATTGTTATATCGCCTAAAATTTGGTTTAAAAATGAAAAAAAGTCTTCAGAAAATTTACTTCCTAAAAGTTGGATCACTATATAATTTAAATTAGCATATTTTAAATGTATCCTTTAAAAAAGACCAGCTTATTTATCAAATCCAGAAACTTGGTCAAAAGAAATTTTGAAGCAAAAACCCGTACTGTATTAAAAAATGTAACTTATTCAGTAATAATAAAAATAGGTACTATAGCGATTTCTTTTCTTTCTGTGCCCCTATTATTAAACTATTTAGACGGGTCTATTTACGGGGTTTGGATAACCATTTTAACTTTCACAAGCTGGTTTACGTTATTTGATCTGGGCTTGGGTAACGGATTGAAAAATAGGCTTATTCAGTTTGCCGCTACAAAAGAAACTGACCTTGCCAAAAGCCACGTTAGTACTACTTACATAACCATGGCGCTTATTTGCAGCAGTGTATGTATATTTTGTTTGCTGGTAAATCCGATTGTGCCCTGGCAGTTAATTTTTAATATCCCTAAACAATTGGTTACCTCGGTGGCAACAGCAACTTTTATCATGTTGGTGTTTACAATGGCCAGCTTGTTTTTGAAATTAATTAATAATTTGTTACACGCCAACCAGCAATCTTACAAGGTAGATATCATAACTTTTATTTCGCAGTTAGTTGGATTTTTAGCTATTTACGGAGCCCGGTTATTTCTTAAGCCTTCAATAGTAACGGTAGCCATCATGTTTACTTTATCTCAGTTATTGGTATTGCTGATAGTAAACATTTACTTGTTTTTAAGGAGCTTTAAGTCGCTGATGCCATCAGTGAAAAATTTTGATCGAAAATTGACAAGAGAAGTTGTTGGAGTTGGCGGCATGTATTTCCTGATTCAAATAGCGGGTTTGGTTATGTATATGACAGATAATTTTATTATATCCGCTCTATTGGGGCCCCAACAGGTAACAATCTATAACTTAGCTCTAAAATATTTTTCAGTGCTCACCATGGGGTGGGGGCTTTTGTTGACACCTTTATGGCCGATGATAACTAAAGCTTATTACTCCGCAGATTTAGCCTGGATAGATAAGACACATAAAAAAATGATTGGTTTGTGGGGGCTTACTATAGTAGTTGGCCTTATTATATTTTGGTGTTCAAATTTATTTTATAGGCTGTGGATTGGTACTACAGTAATTGTCCCACAATCCGTAAGCCTAACTATGCTAATTTATAGCTATGTCAGTATTTTTGCTACAATAATGGCTACATTTATTAATGGTATAGGTAAAATTAAGCTGCAAGCCTATATTACGGTAGTTTTGGCGTTGTTTAACATACCTCTGGCTATTTTTTTTTCCCGTACATTAAATTGGGGTTTAATAGGGGTGCCAATTTCTACAACTTTTTGTTTGGTGATATCCTCTGTGTTAGCGTTTATACAATGCAGGAAAATAATAAACAACGCGAGCACTGGTTTGTGGCATAAATAAAGCAAACAAAAAGATAGGAGTTGACATTATAGGATACAGCACGCCGCCATCTGGCTTAATTATAATGAAAAGAAAAATAATTAATTTCTTCAAACTACTAATTCCTGACGCTATAGCCAGGCGTTTATTAAACGGTATATCACCGTTAGCCTCTATCGGGAAAAATTGTTATTTGTATAAAACGCAGATTGGCGACTTTAGCTACCTGGCAACAGGCGTTACTGTCATGAACACAACAATAGGTAAGTTTTGTTCTATAGGGCAGGGCGTAGCTATTAGCTTGGGTATGCATCCGTCATCAGTATTTGTGAGTACTCATCCGGCGTTTTTTTCGCCACATAAACAGGCTGGCATTTCTTTTACAACTACAAGCCAATTTAGAGAAATGGGACAGAGCACCATAGGAAATGATGTTTGGATAGGGGCTAATGCAATTATTATGGATGATATTACAATAGGCGACGGAGCTATTATAGGTGCAGGAGCTATTGTAACCAGGAATGTTCCGGCATATGCTATTGTGGTTGGTAATCCTGCCAAAATTCTCAGGTATAGATTTAAGGAGGAAGAAATTGAATTCCTGCTAAAATTCAAATGGTGGGATAAAGAATTATCATGGCTTAAAGAAAACTACATGCTATTTCATGATATTAAGCTTTTTATGCAACAATTCTCGTCACACCTGTAAACATTGCGTACACCCCCTAATCAGATTTAACTATGAGGCGATATAGTGTTAAAATAAGCTTCCCTTTTAAAGAATGGCCTTTAATGCGGCAAACCCCCAATTGGACGGGCCAGTGGGGTGATTACTTTTTTTTTATCGATGACGATATCACAGAGTGCGATTTTTGGATATTCTATTCTAACTATAATCTTCAGAAACAGACCTGCCTTTGCCCACCTGAGAACATCATTTTCATCCCCGCCGAACCTTTTTCAGTAGAAAGATTTAGCAGCAGATTTTTAAAACAATTTGCTTTGATTATTTCTTGCCAGAGAGAAATTGTGCACCCAAATATTAGTTATAACTTAGAGGGTCATCCCTGGTTTGTAAACAAAAGCTATGATGAACTGCAAAGCTTGGCACCCTTGCAAAAGAGTCGAAAAATTTCAATAATTACATCCAACAAAATACAAACTGACGGTCATAAAAGACGGTTAGATTTTTCGCTCAGACTAAAAGATTACTTTAAAGATGAAATAGATTTGTTTGGGCGCGGGCTAAAAGATTTTGAAGATAAATGGGATACATTGGCTCCATATAAATATTCAATAACAATGGAGAACAGTAGTTATAAAGATTATCTGTCTGAAAAGTTTTTTGATTGTCACTTAGCATATACCTATCCCCTTTATTACGGCTGCCCTAATGCCGCTAAATACTTCTCTGAAAAATCTTTCACCCCAATAAATATTAATAATTTTGATGAATCACTTAAAAGTATAGAAACTGTACTTAACGATGAAAATTTTTATGCAGACAGGTTGAAATATATTTGCGATGGTAGGGCAAAAGTGCTAAATAACTACAATTTATTTCCGCTATTAGTTTCATATATGAAACAGATGGACGGCAATGCTGCTAAAAAAGCTGTAACTATTTCACCACAATGGTCTTTTAAAAAATATATATCCCGCATTGTTAAACAAAATTTCATAAGATGATAGGCTGGCTGTTCAACAAATTAAGATCACTAAAAGCACTCTTTGTCCCGCCGTCAAACATTACAATAATGAAAGGCGCTATAGTAAGTAATGATTCAACAATTGGCGAATATTCCTATATTGGCTATAATTCATTTGTTACAAAAGCTAATATAGGCAGATATACTTCTATTGCGTGTAACGTTTCGATTGGTTTGGGCGAACATGTAGTTAACGATATTTCAACAAGCAGTTTGTTTTATAATAATTCTTACGATATATTAACGTCGAAAAGCTGTGTGATAGGGAACGACGTTTGGATTGGGGTGGACAGCATCGTCCGACGTGGGGTTAAAATTGGCAATGGCGCCATTATAGGGGCAAATTCATTTGTTAACTCAGATGTACCGCCTTTTGCGGTAGCCGTAGGTACCCCCGCAAAGGTTATTAAATATAGATTTACACCAGCACAGATAGCAGCTATTGAAGATAGTAATTGGTGGGATTATGAAATAGACGAGGCAAAAAACAGAGTTGCAAAGCTTAAAGCTGAATTTGATATAGAAAACTGAAACTGTATGTATAGTAAATTTGAGTTATGAAAGAGGTCATAAGAAGAAATCTTCAATCAGTATTATATTTTTTTCATAGGACGTTTTTTCCTACACATTACAGAAAGATAACAGAATTATTTGTACCCAATTTATTTAAGATTGAAAAAATCAAGTTAGGCCGTGAAGGTGACGGTACTTATATATTACCAAAAAATATTATTAATCAAGACAACGTATTAATGGGGCTTGGTGTTGCCGATGACATTAGCTTTGAAGAGGACTTTATTAAGCTTTACCCTAAAACAACTGTGTATGCATTTGATCCGTCAATTGCAGAATTGCCGGGACATAATGACAAAATCATTTTTCAAAGTAAAGGCGTAGCCGGTAAAGATTCGAAAAAGAAAAACATGGTGTCTTTTGATACAATTATTAAAGAAAACAGTATCGAAAAACAAATCATAGTTAAAATGGATATTGAGGGTTGGGAGTGGGGGATATTTAATAAGCTGAACCTTATAAAGTATGATATCCCGGTGATAGTAATTGAGTTCCACATGATGGAACTGACTTCTATATATCACTGGCTTTTTTTTCCATACCATTTCTGGAAACGGCTTAACATTTTACGAAAAATATTAAATCAGTATTATATATTCCATTTACATGCTAACAATTACGGTTACACGCAGTTTAAAGATTTTAGTTTCCCCTGGTTATGCGAAATGACTTTAGTTAATAAAAAGCTCTTTTACGACGAAATAATTAGCGAAACTAAAATTTTAAATACAATAAATGTTAAAGAGCGGGTAGATATCCAATACCCGTTTTTTAAGTAATTTTGAATCGGGCTTCAGTAAATGACATCTAGCAACACTGCTGACAGTAAAAGTTTATCGGCGTATTTAAATATAACAGCATTATCAATTAATAGTTGAATTAATGAATTCAAGAATTGCTTTTATATTATTAGCCGTAATTATTATTGGCGATGTATTAACATCGCTAGGTTCTAGCCTTGACTGGCGTTATTGGAACTTTGGTATATTAATCAAAATCCCTATCCAGATATATCTTTTATTTTATTGTCTTAAATTTATTAAAACCGGCTTCATAATACCTGTGGCGGTAAGCATGATTTTATTGATAATCTGGCTGTTAAACGTAACTCTTTTTTTTAATTTTCCTACATTATTGCTCGCGAAGCCATTAAAAGATGACAGCTTAGAAGGTATATATACATTTATAGGCTCGGTTACGGTGTTTAGCCGTTACATATTCTTTTTCGTTTTAAGCTTAATAATGTATTTATACGCTGATGACCGGGTATTTGCTATTAACGTAAAAAAACTTTTCGAGTATTTTATGATTGTTAATAGCGTTTGCGTTATAGTAGGGGCTGTTTTTAAAATATCCTTATTTTCGTCATATAATCCTGGTAACAAATTTACCGATGTTGAGCTCAGGTTTGGCTACAAGGGCCTGTTAATTGGGATAAACGAGGTTACAGGTGTGTATTTTTTAGGGATCGCACACTTCTATCGCGAAGTGTTGTTATATAAAAGAAACGGGAAAATTTTTGTTTTGTTACTGATAATAGTTGCCGCCGTACTTACTGGTACAAAGGCATCGGTGTTGGCTATTTTGTTATTAACCGCCTATTATTTTTACAAATATTTCAGAAAGTTTTTCTTCTTGTTCTTTTTACCGGTATTGTCCGTATCTATAATTCTCTTATTAACAAGATATTTTTATCTTATAACAGCTTTTTTGAGCACAGTTGCTCAAAACGATTCTATTATGTTTGTTATAACCGGAGGGCGATCTTACAGGGTAGCATTATTTTTTGAATATATCAGCAACAATTGGTTTCTACCTAGCTATATATTGGGACAGCCTCAACTTTACACCGAAACAGATATGCTTGATTTATATTTCTTTTTCGGTATAGGCAGCATTTTATACTTAATTATATATGCTCAACTATTTTTTAAATTTGAGAAAACTAATGACAGGATACCTGTTTTTATTATGATGCTGATATTGGCATCGTTGAGTGGCCATATCATACAAAGTGCTGTAGTCCCGGTTTTTCTAATTTTGTTCTTAATATCGAGTAAGGACACTTATACTTCCACACCCCACGTTGCATGAAAGTAGGATTTTTATTAACTACGACAGATCATTTAGGTCCGTTTATTATAGCCAGAGATATCATTAACAACCTGCCTTTAGGCAGTCATGACATAGAGGTGTTTTATTTAAAAGATTCGATAAAGCGTATAAATTTTGGTGTTAAAACAACTAAGATCAGTTCCTTCGCCACTTCAATAAATTTTTCTGATTTTGACGTGGTGCACTCTCATGGTTTTTTGGCCGATGTTTATGTAGCCTGGCATTTAAAAAACAGAGCCAAATGGATAACAACGTTGCATCAAAAAATTAAACCTAACTATTCATTAGATTATAATATCATCACGGCCTCAGTGCTGGAATATGTTTGGCTTAAGGCCGTAAGCAGGGCAGATATGGTTGTGACGTTAACTAAGGATATGGAAAGTTATTATGCCCCCAAATTAAAATCTACCAGGCTTCGCTACGTTTACAATGGTATTCCTGACACGGCAGAGAGCATTGAAATTCCTCATCAGGAACTTGAGCAGATAACTGAAATTAAAAAGACTACTAAACTTATTGGCATATCGGCCAGGTTAGTTTATTTAAAAGGGATTGATCAGGTGGTAAGAATGCTTGCAGTTCAAAATAATTATTCGTTGCTGCTTATTGGGGATGGGGTTGAAAAAGACAACCTGGTACAGTTGGCTACAAGTTTAAACGTATTGCAGCGCATTATTTTTTTGGGATACAAAGAAAATCCAAGACCTTATTTGGCCTTATGTGATGTTTACGCCATGTCATCCCGAACTGAAGGCTTCGGGCTATGTGTTTTGGAAGCGGCATCTCAAAGTATCCCCGTAGTGTGTAGTGATATTCCGGTTTATAAAGAACTGTTTACAGACGAAGTAGTAAAATTTGAATTAGAAAACATCAACTCACTAGCCCACGCTATGAATTCAGCTGTAGAGAACAGCCGAAACTTAGCCCAAAAAATACATCAGAAATTTGTGGCCTCTTTCACGGCCAAAATAATGGCAGACCATTACTTAAAACTTTATTCAGAGTTATAGTTGCGGTTTCCCTTTCAATGTCATTAGCTATTTTGTAACAATAGCTTTATAAAGTTTGCCATCTTTTGGTGTTTTTACTCTGTTCTGTCTAAAACGCTCTATTTTTTTGACTATTAACTCGTTTAACACATATGAGAATATTAAAATAGCAATAATGATAAAGATGTTTAAAATTTCCTTATCGTATCCTACAAAAACATGAGATATTATTGCCGCGATAAATAAATGGCAAATATATATCGGGTATGAAAGTTCGCCGATGTAACTGTCTGTTTTCCATTTTTTTGTGGCCAGGAATATAAAGGGTAAAAAACTAAAAAACAGCAAGGTGTAAAAATAGTGCTTAATGTGGCCTGGAATTAAGGCATAAATCAAGGTGAACAAAACTATTATCAAAAAAAATGAAATAGGTATCCATTTATTAATGGGCATGTTTTTGATTTTGGTGTAAACTTTATAAGCCACATTGCCCAATAAAAAAAACACCAGCTCATTAGGGAAAAATCTATAATTCCATGGATCTTCTTTTAGGCCGTGTAGCACTAAGAATACCCTAACTGACAAGGAAACCAGAATAAGTGCAGCTATAACCTTTATATTCCGTCGAACTATAAAGGGGGCAATCAAATAGAACATTAATTCCAAACTAATAGACCATGCCTGTGGTATGAACAAAAAATTATATAAGCCTGGTTTGGTAAGTTTAAAATCCGTAGTAAAAAACAAGTGGCCGTTCTTGGTATTTAAACCCAGGAACATTACAGCGTCTTGAAAGAAAATGAAAATATTCGTGAAAAAGAGAAAAATCAGACTCCCTAACCCCATGGTGTTGTAGTATTTTATATAATAAGCTAAACTTGTAGAGCCGTCAGCATGTCCGCTAAAAAAAATATAGAAGCAGCTTACAATAATTATTAAAAACAGCACCACATAGTAAATAGGATATAATTTTAATAAACGATTAGTGATAAACAACTTATATGAATTGTTGGCATTAATATATTTTTCGTTTAAAATCAGCGACATATAGAAGCCGGAAATTATATAAAATGATTGTACAGCCAGCGGGGGGCTAATTAATCTGAATCTGGAGTCGAGGTGTCCTAAAACAACTGAAATTGCAAGTAATAATCTTAAAATACCCATAAAAAATATGGCGTAAATATAATACAATCAGCGGGCAATATGGGTATAGTATAAAATCTGCTAAGATAACTTTATAAAAGCAAGTAAAACATTTTGCAAAAATTAGGTGTTATATGCCCAATTCATTAACTAAAACTACTTTTAAACTTTAATGGGTAAAAATTTAAAAAAAATGCTTTCGATAGATATAAATGGGTTACTTTTGAGTGCTTAATTCATAACAGAAGGTTAACCAGCTTTAAATCATTTACCGTTGTTGATTGGTTAACGGAAATTAAAAAAAAACAGGATATATATTAAAGCTATATCCTTTAACATGTAATAATATTTTAATAAAAATGGCTGATCTTTCGGTTTCAGTTGTATTATACCATACTGACAAACAGGAACTATACAATTTATTAAAAAGTTTTATAAGGTCAGAGCTGTCTATAGATATTTTTTTAATAGACAATTCACAGACCGATGCTTTAAGAGAGGTTTCGTTAGTTTTTGAAAACACAATATATATCTTTAATGGCAAAAACATAGGTTATGGTGCTGGTCATAACATTGCTATAAATAAATCAAACGCCAAGTATCATCTCATAGTGAATGCCGATATAGAGTTTGACCATAACATCCTGGTAAAAGCCCATCAATTTATGAGCAAACATCCGGACGTAGGTATGATAAGCCCGCAAATTGTTTTGCCAAATGGCGAAATGCAGTTTTTCTGCAGGAAGCTGCCAACACCTTTTGATTTGTTTGCACGTAGGTTTATACCATCGTTTGTAAAACCCATATTTAAAAAACAACTGGACGAATATTTACTGGCTAATAGAGATTATTCAAAGCCAATGAACATTCCTAACCTGCCAGGATGTTTTATGTTTATACGTATGAGCATACTTAAGGAAATAGCCGGATTTGATGAAAACTTCTTTATGTATGTCGAGGATATTGATTTAACCAGGCGTATTCATGAAAAATCAAAAACGCTTTATTTACCAGAGATAAAAATTGCGCACGGTTTAGCCAGGGGGTCATATAAGTTTTCAAAACTCATGTTATATCATATCCAAAGTGCAGCCTATTACTTCAATAAGTGGGGGTGGTTTAATGATGCAAAACGCGTCAAGATAAATAAAGCATTGTAAGTTTAATTCATGTGTGAAAAATTTAACTGGCTTTTAATAGTCTAATGGTTCATCGGTACACGACATTTGTCAAGGCGATTAATCTCACCGTTGATTTTATCATTCTTAATCTAAGTATGATATTGGCCTATTTTTTTGCCGATAACACCCTTTTATTTTGGACGAACAATCATTATTTACCAGTTGTGCTGATATTCAATTTAGTCTGGTTGCTGTCAGCAAACATTACCGGATTGTATGAGCATGTTTTGATAAAAGACTCAATAAAAACTTACAGGGGAGTAATAAAAACATACCTACTATTTCTTAGTTTAATAAGTTTTACGGTAATCATTCTGATAGGTCGGCAATCTTACTTTGTGACCAGAGAATACTTAATTTATTCACTAATTTTATTTGGTATCTTATTAAGCTTATGGAAACTTATTTTCCTAAGCGTTCGGAAAAGCGAACGGACTGCTTTAATTAATAACAGAACATTTGTGATTGTAGGAGGCGGCCGCATTGGTCAGGACTTATACCGTTTTTTTGAAAGTAACCCTGAACTCGGTTATAAATTGATGGGTTTTTTTGATGATGATCCCAGGCATATAAAGAATAAAGATTTATATGCAGGTAAGGTTAGCGAGTGTATCCGGTATGTAATATCAAATAACGTCGACGAGATATTTTGTACATTACCTAATTCAGAATCGGCCAAAGTAGAACAATTGATGATCGAAGCGGATAAGAATCTTATAAGATTTAAATTTGTGCCAGAGTATTATGATTTTGCTAAAAGGCCAACGTATGTAGAGAACTTTGGACATATACCGGTAATTTCGGTACGTGCAGAGCCGCTTGAGAATATGCTTAGCAGATTTTTAAAGCGTGCTTTTGACATTCTGTTTTCTTTATTTATTATTTGTTTTGTTTTTAGTTGGCTGTTTCCAATTTTGGCTGTATTAATAAAATTAGGATCAAAAGGCCCGATTTTTTTTGTGCAGATACGGTCTGGACGGGACAATAAGCCGTTTAAGTGTTACAAGTTCCGAAGCATGAAAATCAATGCCGAATCAAATAAAAGGCAAGCAACTAAAAATGATAGCAGGATCACAAAATTAGGATCTTTTTTAAGACGATCAAGTTTAGATGAATTGCCTCAGTTTTTTAATGTTCTAATAGGCAACATGTCTGTGGTCGGGCCCCGGCCACATATGATAAGTCATACAAAACAATATGCCCAACTTATTGACAAATTTATGGTCAGGCATTTTCTTAAACCAGGCATAACCGGTTACGCGCAGGTAAATGGCCTTAGGGGCGAAACAAAAACAACAGAAGCAATGTTGGAGAGGGTTGAGGCAGATGTGTGGTATTTAGAAAATTGGTCATTCTTGCTTGATCTGAAGATTATATTCTTAACGGTATGGAACGCTGTAAAAGGTGAAGAGAATGCCTATTAAAAAATCGACAATGAAAAAATGTGCATTATTAATTGCCGTTCTCTTTTTTGCCATTTCTTGTAAAAATCAGGTAAAAAATGAGGCCGTTGTTTATAGTAATGATTTTGAAAAAAATGATTTACAAGGTATCACTAATGGGGTTATTGAAAAGTTTAACAGTACTAACGTGTTGGGCCGTTATAACAACGGTAACTTTAGCCTGGTATTAAACAATCTCCCCAAACATGATTTGGTAACTATCTCATTTGATCTTTATATCCATGATAGTTGGGATGGCAACAAAAAAGAGCCTGATGGACCAGACATTTGGCAGATGGTTGTTGACGGCAACGTGTTTATAAATACTACTTTCTCAAATGATGCCTTCATAGCGGGTAATTTTACATCACCCCAGTCTTATCCGTTTAACTACCCAAATAACTACAACAATCCTAAAACAGGCGCTTACAGAACAGATTTGCCTTCTGCATGTGATACCGTTGGTCCGAAAATTACAAGTCAGTATAAAATCAGCAAAACCTTAAATCATAAAAGTAGCACCCTGCAACTACAGTGTTTAGATAAATTAATACAACGTAATGCTGCTAATCCTAAATGCGATGAAAGTTGGTCAGTTGATAACATTACCGTAACAACAATAACACTATGAAAATCATAAAGCTATCCCTGGTTTGCGCTTTTCTGATTTTTGCGAAATCATCTCTTTATTCACAGTCTTTACCTGTAGGCACTAAATCGCTGGAAGATTATTTCAGACGTGCACAATTACAAGGCAGGGCAGATACTAATGTCTCTTTTACTATTCGTCCGCTTTATCCCGGGTATTTAAGTAAAAATATCTTTTTTCCAGACAGTACAGAGCGCAATTTAGACACCAACAGCACCTGGGTAAGTAAAAATGGTAAACTCAAAACAATTCTTCTGCCTTTTAGCTTTCAAACTAAAGCTAATTCCAGCCATCCTTCAGGATGGAATGATGGGCCAATGATACCTGCAAAAGGCTTTCAGGCGGTAGTTAGTGGTGGTGTTTTTGTTCAATACGGCCCGTTAGCTATACAACTTGCGCCAGAATTTATTGGAGCAGAAAACGCCGAGTTTGACACCTTTGATAAGAATCATTACGACGTTATATATGCCAGATATTATGACATATATAACAATGTTGACCTACCGGCCAGGTTTGGATCAAGCCCATATGCCAGAGCTTACTGGGGGCAAAGTAGTATCCGTTTAAATTACAAGTCAATTTCGGCAGGAGTCTCAACCGAAAACTTATGGTGGGGGCCGGGTATAAGAAACTCATTATTAATGAGTAATACCGCACCTGGGTTTACTCACCTTACTTTAAATACCACAAAACCGATAATAACGCCGGTTGGTTCATTTGAAGGAGCAATCATCGGCGGAAGTTTACGTAATTCTAACTTCGCCCCGTTAGTGCCCGACAAAAGTTATTTTGGTACAAATTTATATGTGCCCAAACCTAATAACTGGCGATATTTATCAGGATTTATTGTAACATGGCAGCCAAAATGGGTACCGGGTTTGTTTTTAGGGCTTGATCAAACCCAGCAAATGTATGGCAAGAATTTAAATGGAATTAAAGACTACCTGCCATTCTTTTCAACAATAAAAAATAACAACTCTGCTGATAGCCCGATAAATAGTAAAGATCAGTTAAGCGCAATGTTTATGCGTTGGCTTTGGCCGCAAGAACATGCTGAAATTTATTTTGAATACGGCAAATACAACAACTCACAAAATTTCACCCAGGAGTTACTAAATCCAAATAACGCGCGTGCTTACATTTTTGGCATACGTAAACTTTTACCTTTCAAACATCGCCTTGACGAAAATATTCTAATTAATGTTGAGGTTACCCAACTACAGGGAACAAGTATAGCTAAAGACATACAGGGCCAGGAGTGGTACGTTAGTCAGGGCATCAGGCAGGGCTATACCAATCAGGGGCAGGAAATTGGCGCCGGTGTAGGCCCGGGTGGTAACTTGCAATCGTTAGAGGTTAGTTGGGTAAAAGGATTGAAAAAACTCGGTTTGCAGCTTGAAAGATATGTTCATGATAATGATTTTTACTATTATGCTTTTCACGATAGTCAAGATTATACAAGGCACTGGGTAGACCTCAGCATGGGGTTTGACGGAGAGTGGAATTATAAAAATCTCATTTTTAATGCCCAACTTCAGTTTACCAACTCATTAGATTATCAATGGGGACTGTCGCAGCCTGGAAACGACATTGCATTTCAGCACCAGATTAATAAATTTAACTTGCAAATACAAACAGGCATTACATACAGATTTTAACATTAACGAATATGAAGAAGGTGTTTTTTGTGTTGATGATGTTTTGTTTGATAATATTAGGTACACGAAAGCTATATGCGCAATCAATCCCGGTGGGTACGCCTGTACTGGAGGATTATTACAGACGCGAACAGTTACTTGGTAAAGTAGATTCAAATTTATCTTTTGCGATTAGGCCTCTTCTCTCTAAAGAGCAATTAAATACCCAAAATATACTTAATCCAGACAGCTCTTATACAAATAGTGCCATCTATTTTGGAAATAAAAAGGGTTTTTTTCAAATATTACCTTTTAGTTGGCAGCAACAATTTAATTCAGACCACCCTTACGGTTGGAATGACGGGGCAATGATACCTGCCAAAGGATACCAAACACTTGTTAGCAGCGGCTTTTACTTGAAATACGGTGTTTTTAGCATTCAATTTAAACCTGAATTTGTCTATGCCGCTAATAATAATTTTAATGGATTTGATTCTGGTCATCCTGATCAGGATTTAATTGTTTATTATTCTTTTCACAACTCGATAGATCTGCCTGAAAAATATGGAAATGGCCCTTATAAAAAGGCCTTTTTGGGCCAAAGTAGTATCAGGTTAACTTTCGGTAAAATTTCCCTGGGTTTCTCCAACGAAAATCTATGGTGGGGCCCGGGCATCAATAACGCGCTGGTTCTTACCAATAATGCTGCAGGGTTTAAGCACCTAACCATCAATACCGTCGCACCAATAAAAACGGCAATTGGTAATTTTGAAGGCCAGGTAATTGCCGGGCGGCTTGAAGATTCAGGTTATCCCTCATTACCTACAACTGCTTTAGCAGACGGAAGAAAATTATATATCGAAAAAAGAAAAGATTGGCGGTATTTTACCGGGTTTAACTTAAATTATAATCCTAAATATATTAACGGTTTGACACTTGGTATTATAAGAACATTTAACGCGTATTATGCCGACGTAAAAACCGGGGGCTTTAATGCGTATGTTCCGTTTTTTACATCATACACCAAGCAAAACGTTAATCAGGGTGTAGGCGATCTTTTCCCGCGCGACCAAATAACGTCTTTGTATGCCAGGTGGTTAATGAAGAAGGCCCAAGCAGAAGTTTATTTTGAGTACGGCTGGGAAGACAATTTATATAATTTAAGTGATTTTATTCAGTCGCCAGAGCATTCAAGAGCATACATATTTGGGTTTCGTAAATTGCTACCCGTTAACGAATATAAAAATCAGCACATACTAATAGGAGCTGAGATTACGCAAACGTCTCAGCATACAGAAAACTCCATCAGAGAAGTGGGGCAATGGTATTTAAATTACCAGCTGCTACACGGGCATACAAATGATGGGCAAGTGTTAGGTGCCGGTACAGGGCCCGGTGGCAATCTGCAATCATTTGACGTTAGTTGGGTTGATGGATTAAAAAAAATAGGTATAGGTTTCGATAGGTTTGAACACGATGTTGACTTTTATCAAATAGCTTATTCCCCGATAAACGGTAATAGCAGAAATTGGGTTGACTTTGCCCTTTCAGTTCATGGCGAATGGAATTACAAGCACTTTTTGTTTAACGCAAAACTTCAGCAAATAAAATCACTAAATTATCAGTGGATATTAAAAGATTATAATCCTGGTCAGTATTATATCCCTCATAATGATGTTTATAATTTTCACGGCGAATTAGGTATTACTTACAGGTTTTAATTGATGATAAAAAAAATACTTGCATCAATAGGTCTTTGCCTTACTTGTGTGGCGATAAATGTCCATGTAAGCGCGCAAACATTGCCGGTGGGTACATCTGTGCTTGATGATTATTATAGGCGTGAGCAGTTGCTTGGAAAGTTAGATTCAAGTATTTCGTTTAGTATAAGGCCAACTTTATTAGGCGTAAAAAATATATATCATCCTGATGATACTACAAAAGATCACAGCATTCAATTTGCTAAAAATGGCCTTTTTGCAATATTGCCTTTAAACTGGCAGCAGCAATTTAATTCCAACCATCCTTATGGATGGAATGACGAGGCTATGATACCCGCCAGGGGATATCAAACTATGGTAAGCGGTGGCTTTTTTTTCAAATACGGCCCGTTAGGCGTTCAATTCAGACCTGAATTTGTTTACGCCATAAACACTGATTTTACCAACTTTGCGGATGGCCATTCTGGCGATGATTTACGAAATTATTATGGTTATCATAATAATATTGATCAGCCTGAAGTCTATGGAAATGGCGCCTACAAAAAAGCGTTTTTAGGGCAAAGTAACATAAGCTTGACGTTTGGTGCGATATCAATGGGTTTATCAAACGAAAGTATCTGGTGGGGGCCCGGAATCAGAAACGCATTGATTTTAAGTAACAATGCGCCAGGTTTTAAACATTTGACTCTGAATACCGTTAAGCCCATAAAAACTTTCTTAGGTTATTTTGAGGGTCAGATAATAGCAGCAAAATTAGACGCATCTGGTTTGCCGCCACTGAATGTTACCAGGGATGCAGACGGAACAAATTTATATGTACCCAAACGCATAGGGTGGAGATATTACACCGGCTTTAATTTTAATTATCATCCAAAATGGATAAACGGGCTTACTCTGGGGTTAACGCGCACCTTTAACTCATATCACCAGGACGTTCATGGCCTTAGTGGTTATGTGCCATTTTTTATACCCTACTCCAAACAGTCTACAAGCGGCGGTGCGGAAGCTGGTGGTTTAGGTGATGCATTTCCAAGGGATCAAAACACATCTGTGTATGGACGATGGCTATTTGTTAAAGCAATGGCTGAGGTGTATTTTGAATACGGTTTAAACGATAATTCTGCCAACCTGAAGGATTTTATCGGCTCACCTGAACACTCCAGAGCATACATCTTTGGGGTACGTAAAATGGTCCGGATAAATAATCATGAAAATCAATATATACTGTTCGGTACGGAAGTAACCCAAATGTCACAAACGGTTGACCGCGTTGCCAGAGATGCCGGCGGATGGTATACGCATACCGAGATTAGAGATGGCCAAACAAATCTTGGACAGATTATTGGCGCAGGTATAGGGTCAGGAGGTAATTTGCAATCGTTAGACATTAGCTGGGTAAGCGGTTTGAAAAAACTTGGTATACAGGTAGAACGCTATGAGCATGATGTTGATTTCTACCAGCGGTATTTCCCGGATATCAATGGAAATAGCCGGAAATGGGTAGATTTTGCGTTGGCGTTACAAGGGGAGTGGGCTTACAAGAACATAATTTTTAACGCCAAGCTGCAGCATATAAAATCTTTTAATTATGAATGGATATTGAAAGACTATAACAGTAGCCAATACTATATACCACATAACGATGTATATAATTTCCATGGCGAATTAGGTGTAACATTTAGATTTTAGAATCTTTACGTTTAAACAAAACATAAAAACTAAAAAATAGCCCGCTTAAAAATATACCTGTAGCAATACCTATGGAGTACTTAAGCTTGTTTTTCTTCAAAGGCAATTCCGGCTCATCTACAATCTGTACAGTTGGTGTTTCCTGTGCCAGCATTGTTTTACTGGTTTCTAAATTTTTAACGGTTTCTGAAAATACAGTAGATAGTAAAATTTTATCCCTTTCTCTCACTTCGACATTGGCGGAAGGAGCAGTATAGGCCGGATTCACATCCAGGCTGCCTTGATTAGCTGCCGCTGCCGCATAGGTTTTACGGTTAAGTATTAGCCCTATGCTGTCGGCCCTTTTTTGCAGTCGATCAATGTTGTCTCTTAATCGTTTGGTTTTTGTGCTTATATAGAAGTTTGTTGCCTGATTAATCATTCGCATACAAAAAAGTTGAGATAGTTTCTCATCGTCCATAGTTGTGTTAACTTCAAAAAATCCAAGCTTTTTGTCTGTTTTGGCAATCTCAAATTCGCCTTTCAAAATTAACTCTGACATTTCATGAAGCAAACTGTCTTGCAACCTGGAATTATTAAGTCCGTTTAAAGGAAAACGAATAATCTTGCCATCCGGGCTGTATTTAAGCCATTTTTTACTCAGCTTATTAACCGCCGCGTAACGGTCGGCAAGGGTTTGGGTGCTATCATATGCTGTTACCAGCGTAGCTTTAATTAGTTTACGACTCTTTATCAGTTCCTGCACATTATCGCCAGCCAGCACGCCGCTTCCACCTCCCAGGCCGTTAAGATCAACTCCTGCCAGCCCGGCTAAGGCAGATAACCCGCCACTACCGCTTGACTTTGAATCGTCCACAACAAATGTTAATCTGGCTGTATAACTTGGCGTCCACAGCCAAGCAGTTAGCGCACCCAATAACGCTCCGACCAGCAAAACCAGTGCCAGTGCCGTTTTAAACCGTAATATATATTTAACATCGCTAAAGCGATCATCTACCAGTTTTTTTATAGAAAATTCCGGTTCGTGTGGATATTGGGTATTTTCCCGGCTCATGTTATTTATGTAAAATAGCTACAATACTTACCAGTGCGGTTAGCGCGGCAGCTATGCTGCCCAGGTCACCGAACCCTATTTTAATTTTATTATCGGGTGCTTTCTCAGGCACTATGATTTTGCTGCCCGGTTTTACTGTAGGATAATGCCGGAAAAATAAGAAATGTCTAACGGGTTGATTCAGCCCGTCAGGATATTGTATATAGGCACCCTTTAACCGCGCATTTTGCGTGGTGCCGGCAGCGGCATTAATATAGTACTTAAAACGCCCGCCGTTAAAGCTTATATATTGCGGATTGTTTACCGCGCCTGACACCTCAACATAAGAAATTACCCTTGGCACGTATATACTATCGCCCGGTAATAAAACCATGTCCTTGTTTGCCTCAGGCTTGTTGTTTTTTAAAGATAAATCAAGATTAACCCGCACACCATTTCTATAAACCTGCGCATTTTCCATCGAGCCATATGGCGTTACACCGCCTGCTCTTCGTAAAAAGTCAAGCGCGGTTTCATTACGGCGTTCTACCGGATAATCGCCCGGGAAAACGACCTCGCCTTTAACTACTACATTACCTAATGCCCTATAGTTTACCAGCCTTGGTACATTAATAACATCCATTGGTTGTAGCTCGATATCGCGGTTAGCATCATTATTATTACTCAAGTCAACAACGAAAGTGTTTACCTGTTGATTAGCTACGCTATCCGACTCATTTTTTATCACCCGGTTAACCTCAACATGATGATCTGCGGCGTCGTCTTTAAATCCGCCGGACATGGCAATTACATCAGCAAGTTTTAAACCCTTGCGGTAGGTAATGATAGAAGGCCTCCTCACATGTCCGCTAACAGTTACTGTCTGGCTTGAAACAAATGCCTCGCGATCCATAATAACTACCGTATCCTCTCTCAACAACGGAATATCGTTAACCCCGTTAATTATCTCGCCCGGCTTAAAAGTTATGCTTTGTTTTTCAAGGTTGGGCAATGTTCTGTTAATATAGCCCCGCTCCAGGTAAGCTTCAGGTTTTAGCCCCTGCGCTGATTTCAATAGTTGGCTCAATGTAAGGCCCGCAGTTAGCTCATAAACGTCCGGACGATAAACGGCTCCTTCAAGCACCACGCGATTGGTATAGCGGTTTGTAATAGCACCTATCAGTACCTTGTCGCCGTTGTGCGGAGTGTAATTCGCAAACAGGTTTGCAGGTACGTCTTTTACCTCACGCTGCAGATCATTGATCTGGTCAACTTTGGCTATGCCGGTATAAGCCACGTCAGTAAAGCCGCTGGCAAACCGGATAACGTCATCTAAATGCTCATCATCTTTCAACTCATAAATAGCCGGGTTTTTCACTTCGCCGCTTATGCTTACGCGTTTTTTATAAACGGGGATCTGTATCACATCCTGGTCCTCCAGACGGATATTACCTTCCTGAATACCGCTTTGCAGGTAAGTATAAAAGTCTATAATTTTATAAAGTTTATTATTTCTGATCAGCTTTATATACCTTAATGATCCGTTGGCACCGGGGCCGCCTGAATTATACAAAGCATTGGGTAAGGTAGCCAGTGAAGACAGGGTATATGATCCCGGCGTTTTTACTTCGCCTTTAACGGTAACCCTGATGCTGCGGGTGCTACCCAGGTTTACAGTTAATTGCGTCTGACCTGAAGCTAGGGCCGGATAGATCTTTAACATTTTACTTCTGATCAGGCTGGTAGCCTGCTCAATGGTAAAACCATTTACATAAACCAAACCGGCAAAGGGTATTTGCAAATTGCCATCAGGTGTTACTGTTGATTCGAGGTTTTTTTCATTTAAACCGGTTAACAATATTATAACTTTATCCCCCGGGCCTAATACATAGCTTTTGGGCGTAGCTATTGAAAAACTCGGCTCAAAGGTAATAGCCTGCTTAAAAAACTGAGTTCCATAAACTTCTAACGCTGGCTGTGTGGCAGTAGTAACCGGCCTTTCAAGTGGCGTAGGCTTTACAACCAGGTCAATGATGTCGCGCTGTGAGCCGGTTTTTTGTTTTTCGGTTGATGTTACGGCCTTTTGCGGTGAGGCTTTTTTGTTTAATCCTAATAGCGTCACCCTGTCTTTAAAGGCCTGAAGTTCTTCGCCGCTTACACCATTTTTTGTCATAAGGGCATACGCCTGTTGCTCTGATAAACCAGAATCTTGTATTTTTTGCCAGGCTTGTGTTATTTGCTCGTCAGTTGCCTGGCTTACTTTCATGCCCTTTAAATCGCCCATGGATATTCCTTGAGCAATGCCATGTTGGGCAAGTGTGATTAAACAAAAAAACAGTATGTAAAAAAGGTATTTGATGCGCATGAAAAATCGATGTTAATCTAAGTGATGCAAATATAAAATATTATATCGGTCTGAGCTATTACGCACATAACACAACGTGTTAGAACCTATAAAGCAGGAATTAGTTTTCGCAAACCCTGAAAATGTTTCTCGTTGTCAATAAGCATGTTAATATGTTGTTGAGCATTTTTACCCAATAAAGCTATTTGTTCAGCGTCATCATACAGGTCCCGTATCAGCGCGGCAAGCTGGCTGTAGTTGCCCGGCTCAAATAATAATCCGGTTTTATTATTGATTACCATTTCTGGTACAGCCCCTATGGCCGAGCCAATTACCGGTTTACCCAGAGCCATGGCTTCAACAACGGTAAAACCTAAAACCTCATACCATTCTGATGCGCAAATTAAAAAATCGGAACCGTTAATTATCTGCAGCGTTTCGTGCTTGCTTTTTTTGCCCATAAAAGCGACGTTACTTAACTGGTGGGTCTCTTTAAATTCTTTTAAAGCAGCCTCTTGGGTGCCCGTCCCGATTATTTTAAGGTGAATGTTTGGACAGCTTTTAATCGCATTTAATACCGTATGCGCGCCTTTTATTTTTTCAAGCCTGCCCACAAAAACAATATATCGCTCGTTAAACAGCAGGGGGTTTTGTTTAACCGCTTCAATGCCGGTATAATCGTACCCATGATACAACTGCACCAGTTTATTGGTTTGAAAATTAAATTGTTTAAACTTATTGTATACAAAAGCTGAAGGACAGATATAATAGTCAACCAAAGCATAATAGTTTAAGTATTCATGCACATAGTTCTCCAAAGCGGCCACAGTGCTGGCCAGATAAGAGCCCTTTTTGCAGGAGTGCGTAACACAGTTGTAAAATGCACCGCCAAAACAACGCTCGCATACCTGGTCATGGCTTATAAATGTGCTTTCGGGGCAAATAGGCGTATATTCATGCAGTGTCCATATTATGGGGATGTTTCTGTCCTTTAGTATTTTTAAAATGGTAGGGGTAATGTAATGATGTATAACATTTATATGTGCGAAATCTATTTTTACATCGGTTAAAAGGCGTTCCAGATTTTTTTGAGCTTCGGTTGAGTAAATGCTTTTCGTCAATACCTTAACACCAGCTGTCAGGCTGCGCTTGTTTATTTTTTTATAATCAATATTCTCAATAAAATACCCGGCATACGGAGTCTGAAAATTCCTTTCATCCTTCATCGAAAATGGGATAACGTTGTGCCCCTTTTGCCGGTAAAGATTTACTACGTTTTCAACATAGGTCCAGTCTCCGCCACTTGGATACCAGGTCCAGTTTACGACAAGAATATTCATGTTTTAGCTAATTAATTTTTAAGCAAGGATAGATGATGATTCCACTTTTTTATCATTACGCAAACAAAATTCAAATATGAACGTATTATATGGTATTACATATGTTTAAATTCAAAGAAGCTTAATATAATTATAGATTTATAGGCTTTTTTTGTTGTTTATTGATGAATATCGCATATAAACGACTTATCTATTTTAATTATATTATCAATCTATTTATTTTGGTGTATGGCTTTTTTTGAAAACATGCTGCAAATGAGCCGGAAAAAGGTTAATTTTGAAAGTTGAAGGTTAATAGAAAACGCCCTGTAACGATTTAACATCTACCAGATGTGACCATTATGGTTTTAACGTTTATATGAAGAAAAAAATTTACATTGCTGGTGCAGGTGGAATGCTTGGAGAAGCTTTTTACCGGATATTTAAAGATGATTACGAGATTAAATGCTCAGACAAAGATGTAAATGAGAAATGGCTTAGTTTTCTGGATTTTAGGAATTTTGAGGCTTATAAACGGGACGTTGAGGCATTTAAGCCAGATTACCTTTTCCATTTAGGAGCATATACGGATCTTGAGTATTGCGAACTTAATTTAGACGATACTTACCTTACCAATACAACTGCTGTTGAAAATGCAGTTTTTATAGCCAATAAATTAAATATCCCGGTACTATATATCAGTACAGCGGGCATATTTGACGGCACAAAAGATTTTTATGACGATTGGGACGAGCCTAATCCTCTTGGTCATTACGCCCGTTCAAAATACATGGGTGAGCGTTATGTACGTGAAAATGCAACCCGTTATATTATATGCCGCGCCGGCTGGATGATGGGCGGCGGACCGGAAAAAGACAAAAAGTTTATTAATAAAATAATTAAGCAGCTGGTTGCGGGAAAACGCGAGCTAAACATAGTGAACGACAAAGACGGCACACCGACTTTTACCGTTGATTTTGCCAAAAATGTTAAACTGTTAATAGAGCGGGAATACTGGGGCCTTTACAATATGGTTTGTAATGGCGAAACCAGCAGATACGATGTTGCGAAAGAACTTGTTAGGATATTGGGCCTTGAACATGAAATAGCTGTTAACGAGGTGTCTTCAAGCTTTTTTAAAGATACTTATTTTGCACCCAGGCCTTCGTCTGAAAGGCTGATCAATAAAAAGCTGGAACTGCGCAGCATGAATATAATGCAGGACTGGAGAACAGCGCTAAAAGAATATATCGACAATTACTACTTAGACTATCTTACTGAAAAAAATATTTATCCGGTAAAAGAACATATTACTATATAAATATCTATTTTCGATAATGCGTATTGCTGCTTTTGGCTTCCGGTCAATCCCTTTGGCAAAAGGTGCTGCAGGGGCAGATAAATTTGCCCTTGAGCTGTTTCCAAGACTTGTTAGCCGCGGACATAGCGTTATTGCCTATAACCGCAGGTATGCCGACGTTTTTGTTGATATTGACGAGTATAAAGGTGTAAAAATAAAAACCTTTACAACTATTGCTATAAAAGGGTTTGATACGCTGGTGCATTCTTTTAAATGTACAATTGATATAATTGTTAATAATACTGCCGACGTTGTACATATTCAAAATGGTGGCAACAGCATTTGGGCACTACCCTTACGTTTATTTGGAAAAAAAGTATTTATAAGCCAGGACGGGGTAGACTGGAAACGGGATAAGTGGCCCTGGTACGGTAAGCTTTATTTAAAATTTTCTGCGTTTTTAACGGCTCATTTACCCAATGAAGTAATATTTGATAACGTAATTGCCAAAAAGATCTTCGAGGAGCGCTTTAAAAAAACTTTTAGGTTTATACCGTTTGGGAGTGAGGTTGAAGCCGGCACCGGCTGTACCGATATCCTGGAAGCGCATAATCTGCAAAAAGGCAGCTACTATTTGTTTGTCGGGCGGTTTATACCTGACAAAGGCTTGCATTACCTGATACCGGCATTTATCAATTCTAAATCAAAACGTAAACTGGTGCTGGTAGGCGGGTCGCCAAACCCGTCGTCTTATGAGCAGCAGCTTTTTGATATGGCCAACGGGCAAATAATATTTGCCGGATATGTATACGGAAACGATACCAACACACTTATGGCCAACTCATATTGTTATATTCAGCCTTCGGATGTTGAAGGGTTATCGCCGGTTGTGCTAACGGTAATGGGGTTAAATGTGCCCATAATTGTTAGTGATATCGAAGAAAACCAATATGCAGTGGCAGATACCGCCCGCACCTTTAAAAAAGGCAATATAGAATCGTTAACGGCGGAAATAAACTTTTGTGAAGATAATTATCCTGAAATGCTGAACCTTGCGCAAAAAGCCAGTGAACGTGCTTTAAAGGTATTTAATTGGGAAAAAGTTGCCGACGAGCATGTAGAAGTGTTTTTAAACAGCTAAACTGCTGCTTTGAAAACATTAACCAGCTGAAGTGCAGTATTGCGCCATGAAAACAATTTTAAGCGCGTCGTGCCCTTGTGAGCCAGGCTGGAGCGCAAATCAGGATTGTCAAGCGCCATTTTTATTTTTTTGCTGATATCACCGGTATCAAAAGGGTTAAAGCTTAAAACAGCATCGCCGCCAACTTCGGGCAGGCACGTGTTATCAGAGACCAATACCGGCAGGTTATAACTAAACGCTTCCAAAACCGGTATGCCAAAACCTTCGTTTATTGACGGGAAAATGTATAGCAGGGCGTTTTGGTAAAGCTGGCCCAGGGTTGTATCTGGTAAATATCCGGTTAATATTACTTCATTTTGAAGGTTTAGCTGACTAATGGTATCTATTATCAGCAGGTAATCACTATCAATCAGCATCGATGGGGCCGGGCCGGCCAGCACCAATTTAAGCTGAGGGTAGCCCGATGCCTTAACTTCGCTAAAAGCATGCAGCAGCGCGGGGATATTCTTCCGTTTAAACATTGACCCCACATGCAACAGATACGATTTTGGGTTTAGAGAAAACCGGCTCAATAACTCCGCCGCATTATCCCCGGTGTTGTTACCGGCTAATGTTTTTGCCCCTTCCGGAATCACGATCAATTTATCAGTGTCTATTTTTGTGTAATGACTGATCTGCTTTTTTGCCCATGCAGACGGTGTAATTATAAATGGTGATCTTTTTGCGGCCGGGAGAGCAGTTTTTTTATAAAGCCATAACCATAGTTTGCCATAGTTTTGCGGTGTTTCAAAAAAGAAAGCATCGTGAAAAACGGGTATGGTTTTATAGCCCAAATGAATTATTGGTACAAAGTTATCGGTACAAAAAACAATGTTGCATCCTTTAAAAAAAGCCTTTAACGGCAATATCAACTGCTTCCATAACTGATAGCGTCCGTGCTCTGCCAGTTTCAGCAGTTTGTTTTTTCCGCTGTATACCGGAAACCTGGTATCCAGAAAATAAAAACGAAGATCTTCTGCCTCCATTTTTTTAAACTCGTTGCACAGTTCGGTCAGATAAGTACGTGTACCGGTTTTAGCCGACCGGAGGTCGCGCACATCAACAGCTATTTTTAACGGGCGCGGCATAATTAAACAGTCTCGCGGCTTTTTATAACTTTGGCCGGGACACCTGCAACAATTGAGTTTGGCGGGACAGATTTAGTAACCACGCTGCCTGCCGCAATTACACAGCCATCACCAATAGTTACACCGGCCAGGACAGTAATGCCGCCCCCCAGCCAGCAATTGTTGCCTATTGTAGTGGCCTGTTTGGAAACGCCCTGCTCTTTGATGGTTTGACTGAGGTCCGAAAAATTATGATTTTCTGAGAATATCTGAATGTTTGGTCCGGTGATAACATCATTACCGATAGTAATACCGCCCTGCCCGGCTAAAAACGCCCTTGCGCCAATGCCGGTTCGGTCGCCAATGGTAATGCCTGTCCCTTTTTGGGCTATAACGCCCGTACAAAACAGGATCGAATCGCGCGCTATCGAAACGTCGTCGCCCAGGAGTATACCATTGGTTGAGAGCGCGTTTATATCAACATTATCGCCTAATATTAAATTCCTGCCGGCGCTGATCAGGTAAGCATGCCGAACTTTTACCTGGGTGCCGATGAACATCAACCCTGTTGATTTTTTTAAAAAAGGTTTTAAAAAAAATCCCCTTGACATTTGAAAGAACCTAACCCGGGTTACGCTGAAAATATCACGGCCGGTGTAGGCAGTCTCCCATTTATAGTCGGGGTTATTCTTTAATATCCTGATGAGTTTTTCAATTATCATTTGCCGGTTGTAATTTTGCTGACGCAGGATACATGATCATGCTGATAAATAAACCCGAAAAAAACCAATCCATATAGGACAGGTAGGAGGATGATTCAACCTCGGAAGTTAACATCGGGATAAAAAAGCCCACCTTTATTAATAAAACGGCCATGCATACCTTTTTTTCTTTCCCCTTTAACTTGGGTAGCCACTTTAAGCTTGTTTTAACAAACATAATATAAATGGCTAAGTATAAAAGTAAGGCAATTATGCCAGCTTGCACCCCAATAATTATAAATTGATTTTCGCCGCCTACATTTTCGCCTAGTGACCCGGCTACACGGCCCGACGTACCCAAACCTAACCCAAGTGGGTGGGCAATCATGGCCATGATTCCCTCAACCCATTGTACCAGGTGCCCAACGCTTGAGGGGTCGCTAAAATCAATAGTATTCATTAACACGGCAATAAGCCCGTTGTTATGGCCGCTTTCAAACTCAGTAAACAGGTATATAACATAGATCAGCCCCAAACCCACTCCCACGTGTACGGTATTGGTGATGTATTTTTTTTTAGTTACCAGCGCATATACGTAAATGATCAAAAAATAAGCGGCTAACGGCGCACGTGATAACGCAAATAAAATAGAAAGAAAGGAGGCACCCAACGCCAGTAAACCCACGCTGTTTGGTTTGAATTTATTATCGTCGCGGGTATATAAGGCTGCTATTACGGAAAGTGCCAGCAGGGTGGCCGCAGCATGCTCAAGCGGATTATTAAAAAAGCTGGCAAAGCGTCGCAACCCGCTGTCTGAATCAAACGTGGTGCTTAATCCAAAAATGCCGCTTGGCTCGATATTAAAAAAGTAATAGCAATAGTCTGTATAACCGGTAAACAGTTGCAGCTGCGCGTGCATGGACACTTCAACCATTAATACCGCGCCGGCCGCAATGGTTAATAAGACAATGTAATTAAAGTACTTGTTGATGTAAATGGTTTTAGGATCAAAAAACCGCCCCGCAAAATAAACCACAATATAAAATGAGGTGCTTTTAAAAGCCAGTACCCTTGCCCCGAAACCTTGCTGGCCAATAGGCAGTATGACGTACATAAAGGTGTAAAGCAAAAAAGCCAGTATGGCATAATCAATTAAATGGAACCTGGGGCGGTATTTTAAATTGACTATGTTTAAAACGAGCACACTCAATACCAGGATCTCTTTAAAAAACTGAAATACAGGAATGAAAGTTTTAAGCCCCAGCATGAATGAAACGGACATGGCTGTGGTATACATGGACAGGCCAAAAATTAAAAACAGCAAAATTCCCTCGGTGCGGCCTTTGTAAACCTCTCTAACCGCCATCATAAACGAAATAAGATAGATGAGTGGGAAAATGAACATGGCTATCCGATGTTAATATTGTCTGGTGTCCAAATTAGGCTTTTTGGTGTAAAAAGCCCCTCGTTTAGTCCTTTAATTAAAAGCCTTGCTTTTTCATTGCGCCCGCGCAATTTAAAATAAGCCAATAAAGCCAGGTAATAAAAGCCATTGTAAATAAGGTTAACAGGATAATACCAGGGGTTGCAGTAACGCCTTATGATCCAAAGGTGGTTGCGACTGATGTAATAATGAATTACAGGGCTTAAGAAGCCTTCTTTTTTTTCAACCCTGGCTGATACTCCGGCTTCATGATAGATTTTGCCCGACGGCAGGTAATGTAGTTCACAGCCGCATTCACGCAATCTAAATGACAGGTCCACATCCTCATAATACAGGAAAAACAATTTGTTAAAACCGCCGGCCCTTACTAACGAAGCATTCCTGACCATCATACAACAGCCCGTTACCCACGCTACGGTTTTGTGGCCGCCTTTATCAACAGTGCTTTTAGCTGACGATGAAGTTGTGCCGGTTAATAAATTAAAACTTCCCTCACCATTCCAGATCTTTGTTTTATCGTGCATCCAGTATATGGCAGGCTGCACGGCGGCTGCCAGGGTATAATTGTCTAAATGCGTGCTTAGTTTTAAAACGATATCTTCATCAACCGTGGTATCTGTATTCATTACCAGCGAATAGCTGTACCCGTTTTTTATGCTGTAAATTAAACCCCTGTTGTTTCCGGCTGCAAATCCCAGGTTCTCCTGGTTATCAATATAAATCAGGTTTGGAAACTGCTCCTTAAGCAATTTTAATGAGCCGTCAGCAGATCCGTTGTCAGCAATAATGATATCAAATAGTTCGTCAGCGCAATGCTGCTGTAATGACCGGACGCAATTAGCCGTATGCACAGGTGTATTCCAGTTAAGCAGAATTAATGCTACGCGTTTAGCCATTGTGAACTAAAGGTTTTTTTATTACATATTCATACATAACCAGGGCAAGGCACTCCATAATAAGTGTAAATGCGCCAACCAGTAAATTGTTGCCTACGCGCACTGCGGCAAAGGCCACCAATGCGCCTGCTGCAACCAGCAGCATCGCAATCTTAAACAGGTAAACGTTGCGGTTCTTTAAAAGCATATCCAGCACACTAAATACATTTAGCGCCGATACAACCGGCACAAATGCCATGATCCTTAAAATCGTCACTGCCCCGGCGTTGTGTTTTTTTGAAAGAATAAAGATGATAAAATCAGCTAAAATAAATATCACCACCGCACCGGCAAAGAACACCCCCGCAAATAAGCGTTTTGACTTTTTGCGGTAAGCGGCCCAGGTATCAGCACTTTGTTTATATAGGTTAACTGCATTTGGATAAACAGCATTGGTAATTATATTTAACAGGTTCCTGCACTGGCCTATAAACCTGTCACACAGCGCATAGGCCCCCAGCAGGGTTGGATAATTGCCCCACTCTAAAGCAAACAGGATGATGGATTGCTGCAGGTTAGCCGATATGTTGTTGATGGTGAGGTAAAAATTATCTTTCACAATTTTTAGCAGATCAGCTTTTAGGGGGATCTGGAAATGAAGTTTAAAACGATTAATCAGGTAAATCAACAAGCCAAAATAGGTTATGACATTAGCTGTTCCTAAAATAAAGTTAACCCATGCCGCATCTGCGGGTGTTTTTATAAACAGCATAATAGCCGTTACGGCCACCACATTTGATGCCAGGTTCCAGATGTTGAATATCCTGATCCGTTCAATCCCGATAAAAAAACAAAGCGGATTAAATACTTCAGCTAAAACAATAGGCGCCGCCAGCAAAATATAAGTATGGCTTGCGGCGTATGTCCAATAAAACCCAAGTAACCCAGGCAAGAACAATATGAAAATTAATAACCGGATCCATAAGGTATTAGAAAATACAATGCTAAGCTTTGGTGTATCGGTAAGATTAAAAACAGTGTCTTTTACTCCCGACTGGCCGGTGCCGTAGTTAACAACCGTACCGGCCAGCAAAGAAAAACGATAGGCAAACATAATCATCCCAAACCCTTCAATACCAACATTGCCGGCAATTATACGGATGGTAATTAATAACAATAACGTATTAGAGATCTGTATACTGCTTAAGTTAAGGAAGTTTGACAGGACATTGGTAGCCCTTAACTTTTTATAAGAATCTTTTATGCGTTGTTTCAAATGTTACTGATTGATAGCAGGGCAAATTTAGCTTATTTATAATAATATGGCGTTATTTATAGAAATCCCGAACGTTTATAATTAAAACAAATAACAGTTATCTTAGCAAACCAAATAATTTGTATATATGAATTTTCTTAACGCCCGTATAACCGACCTCAAACAACTAGGTAAGGATAAACATCAGGAATATATTAATGCGCAGCCATTTCCCAATATCGTGATTGATGACTTCTTCAATGAGGAATTATTAACACAGGTGTTGGACGATTTTCCGGACCTTTCAAAAAAACAGGACGTGATCCATTATGACAATCATAATGAAAAAAAACTGGCGGCAAAAGGCGAAGCGTATTTTAGCGATAATACCAAAGCGCTGATTCATTATTTAAATTCGCAGCCCGTTCTTGAATTTTTGCAGGAACTAACCGGGATAAAGGAAACTTTACTGCCCGATCCTTACCTGATAGGCGGTGGCTACCATGAAATTAAACCCGGTGGTTTGTTAAAGGTACATGCTGATTTTAATAAACACGAACTAACCATGCTTGACCGCAGAATAAACCTGCTGGTATATTTAAACAAAGACTGGGAAGAAAGTTACGGCGGACATTTTGAGCTTTGGGACAGGGAGATGACAAAATCACATAAAAAAGTGTTGCCCCTGTTTAATCGTATAGCCATTTTTTCGACCACTGATTTTTCTTATCATGGCCATCCGGACGCGCTGAACTGCCCGCCCGACCGGAGCCGTAAATCCATAGCCCTTTATTATTACAGCAATGGCCGGCCTAAAAGTGAACTGAGTGTCAAGGCTCATTCTACCCTGTTTGTAAACCGGGCCGGGATTAGCGATGATACAACTAAAGAGCCGGTAACGTTAAAAACGGTGGCTGTTGACTTGATACCACCGGTTTTGTTGCGGCTTATTAAAAAGGTAGTTAAAAGATAAATTACTAATAGTGCCTCATTTAACAACCACATGAATAATATTATAGTTTTTGGAGCATCCGGGCAATTGGGGCAGTGTATAAAACACGTTGCCTCGTTAAATGGAGACGAACCATCCAATTTAATTTTCCCCCAGGAGGCTGAGGCAGATATTTTAAATGGGCCGGGATTAGAGCGCCTGTTTGCCCGCCATAAACCTGCCTACGCAATTAATTGTGCTGCATATACAGCCGTTGATAAAGCCGAAGACGAGAGTGAACTTGCCGATAAAGTAAACAATACCGGTGCGGCCAACCTGGCCCTGCAATGCAAAAACCATGGTGCAATACTGATCCATATATCAACAGATTTTGTTTTTGAAGGCGATGTCGCCCACCCGCTTACTGAAGAGGATGAAGCGAGTCCGATAAGCGTTTACGGACAAACCAAACTTGCCGGTGAACTGGCGGTTGCCAGCATGTTAACTGAACATTTTATCATTCGTACCGGTTGGCTTTACTCTGAATATGGCAACAACTTCGTTAAAACCATGCTCAGGCTGGGCAATGAGCGCGATGAAATTAAAATAATTGCCGACCAGGTAGGTACACCCACCTACGCTATTGACCTGGCCGGTTTTATTTTAATGATTATAAAAAACGAAAGCAAAGCTTACGGTACCTATCACTACAGCAACGAAGGGATAACGTCATGGTTTGATTTTGCCCGTGCCATATTTGATATATCAAATACTAAGGTAAAAGTAATTCCTATCCGTACTAACGAGTATCCAACTAAAGCTACACGGCCGTCTTACTCTGTAATGGATAAAAGCAAGGCAAAGCAAACATTTAGTATTGAAATACCTTATTGGAGAGACAGTTTAATAAACTGTATTAAAAAACTTCAACAATAACTTTATAATCGATGAAAGGAATAATTTTAGCCGGCGGGTCTGGCACAAGGCTTTACCCAATAACGCGCGCCATAAGTAAGCAGTTAATGCCTATTTACGATAAACCGATGATCTATTATCCCTTATCGGTATTAATGCTGGCTGATATAAAAGATATTTTAATTATTACCACGCCCGAGGATAGCGAAAGCTTTAAGCGCTTGTTGGGAGACGGAAGAGAACTGGGCTGCAATTTTGAATATGCAGTGCAGGCAGTACCAAATGGCTTAGCGCAGGCTTTTGTAATAGGCGAGAAATTTATAGGCAATGATAAAGTGGCGCTGGTATTGGGCGACAATATATTTTATGGCAGCGGTTTTAGTAAACTGGTGCGGAGTTTTAATGACGTAAATGGTGCAGCTGTTTTTGCTTACCCGGTTGCCGACCCCGAGCGATATGGTGTTGTTGAGTTTGATGAAGATTTTAAAGCGTTGTCTATCGAAGAAAAGCCCACAGCGCCAAAATCCAATTTCGCGGTGCCGGGCCTTTATTTTTATGATAATACCGTAGTTGACATCGCTAAAAACCTAAAGATGTCCCCGCGCGGCGAATACGAAATTACCGATGTAAATAAATATTACCTGCAGCAGGGCAATTTACACGTAGGTGTGATGGACCGCGGAACGGCGTGGTTGGATACCGGGACCTTTGATTCATTAAGCGATGCCAGCGAATTTGTGCGGGTTATTGAAAAACGACAGGATACCAAAATCGGCTGTATTGAAGAAATAGCTTATCGCATGGGTTTTATTGATAAACAACAGTTGAAAGATATAGCCAAAAAGTATATTAAGAGCGGTTACGGCGAATACTTATTACGACTGGTTAAGTAAACCCGAAATAGTTTCGGGCTGGATAGCTTCCGGCCCGAGCCAATAGATGTCCTTATCTTTTCTGAACCAGGTTACCTGGCGTTTCGCGAAACGCCGGGTATTTTGTTTAATCAGTTCAACGGCCCTGTCTAAATCCGTCTTCCCGTCAAAATAATCAAACAGTTCACTGTATCCAACCGTGTTCAAAGCATTTACATGACGGTAAGGTATAAGTTGTTTTACCTCATCAACCAATCCCTGTTTTATCATCTCATCAACCCGCCGGTTAATGCGGTTGTATAAAACCTCGCGGGGCAGGTCCAACGCTATTTTTAACAGGTTAAACGGCCTTTGGTTAAGGGTTGCTTTCCGGTACGATGAAAATGGATTACCGCTGCTTCTAAATACTTCAAGCGCCCTTATTATCCGCTGTGGGTTACTTAAATCCACAGCGTTATAATATACAGGGTCGGCTAATTTTAACTCTTCCTGCAGTGCCCCAATGCCTTTCGTGTCAAATTCATGATTGAGTTGTTCCCTGATCTCAGGGTCGGCCTGCGGAATTTCGTCAAACCCTTCGCACAACGCTTTTATATATAAACCCGAACCACCAACCAGGATCACCAGGTCGTGAACTTTAAACAATTCATCCAGCAGCGTTAAGGCCTGTTTCTCAAAATCGCCTACTGAAAATGGTTCGGTTACCGAATGTGAATCAATAAAGTAATGTTTGGCAGCCGCCAGTTCCCCGGCATCGGGTTTGGCTGTCCCGATTGACATCTCCCGGTAAAACTGCCGCGAGTCGGCGGATAAAATTACAGTTTTATAATACTGCGCCAGCCGGATAGCCGCAGCGGTTTTGCCCGAAGCCGTTGGCCCGGCAATTACGATTAATGTTTTTGGGGATGGTTCATGGTTCATAGTGTGCCTGAATTGATGAAAATGCTGTGACTATGAACCATCACCTGTTACCTGTCAACTTAATTTAAAAATCGTCGTGCGCTTTGCTGTCGTCTTCAAAACCTTCGTCGTCTGCAAACTCGCCGCCAAATTCATCCTCTTCTTCCTCGTGCTCTTCAGCTACCGCTTCGCCTGTTTCGTCCACCTCCGAAAAATCTTCGGTATCTTCCTGGTTCATGCCCATTTCATTCAGAAAATCAAAGTCATCGCCGGTATCTGCGGTAGCGGCCGTTGCGGCGTCGGCTACGGTGACAAATTGTCTTGGGGCGTCGCCTACGGATTTGATGATAGCCGGATAGGTTACACCCGGTGTTTCATCCAGGATGATTTTCATCAGCTCGACGTGGAAATCAAACGGGCGGTCAAAATTAAAAGTATAATAAAATTTTTGATGCGGATCATCAATACGGCTGCTTAGTTTTACTTTCTCCATTAACGCAACGCCGCGATCAATCCTTTTTTGGTTAGGCAAATAAGTAATTTCTTCGCCTTTTAACCATTGATCATTGCTTACATAAAATGATGAGGAGTACTCGGGGTTGTAACCGGTTGACTGGTGTACGGCCCGGTGAAGATCTTCAAATGTCTGGGTCGATTTAATATCAATTTCCCTGGTTACATCATCATAATCCTCAAAAGTAACTCTAAACCTGTATAGTGCCATTGTGTATTGTAGTAGAATTTTTAGTAAAAATAATATTTTAATTTGTGTTTGAGCTTGCCACAACTTTTAAGCCAATTTCTTCGCCAGTTTTAATTGTGAAGCTAATTGCCTCCTCGCGCGAGTTGGGAATCTCGCCTTCCAGTATCGCTTCGCGGATCTTATTTTTGATAATACCCACCTCGCGTCCCTCTTTTATCCCGAACAATTCCATAATATCTGTCCCTGTAACCGGCGGCTGCCAGTTGCGGATATTGTCACGCTCTTCAACGTCTTTTAATTTTTGTTGAACCAGCTCAAAATTGTTGCGGTACTTTTTAACCTTGTACTCGTTTTTGGTAGTAACGTCTGCTTTACACAACAACATTAGTCCCTCAATGTCATCGCCTGCCTCAAAAAGCAACCGGCGCACTGCCGAATCTGTGACGATAGACTGCGAAAGTACGATAGGCCTTAAATGCAGTTGCACCAGCTTTTGCACCAGTTTCATTTTTTCGTTCAAAGGCAGTTTTAACTGTGCGAAAATTTTCGGTACCATGCGTGCGCCTTTATCCTCATGCCCGTGAAATGTCCAGCCGTGGCCGGGTTCAAAGCGTTTGGTAGGCGGTTTGGCAATGTCATGCAGTATGGCTGCCCAGCGCAGCCAAAGGTCGCCGGTGGTTTCGCAAATATTATCCAGTACCTGCAGGGTATGGTAAAAATTATCTTTATGACCCTTCCCGTCAATATAATCAACACCGTAAAGTGCTGTCATCTGCGGAAATATCTTATGCAGTAAACCCGTATCAAACAAATAATTAAAGCCAATAGACGGTTTGGGTGATAAGATGATTTTGTTCAGCTCGTCGGTAACACGTTCTTGTGATACGATGCTGATCCGGTCGACATTGTTTTTTATAGCCTCAACTGCGATAATATCTATCCTGAAGTTTAGCTGCGATGCAAACCGGATAGCCCGCATCATGCGTAGCGGATCGTCAGAAAAAGTTTCGACAGGATTTAGCGGGGTCCTGATCAGTTTTGCTTCCAGGTCCTTTATCCCCTCAAACGGATCAATCAGTTCGCCAAAAGTGTCCGGGTGCAGCGAAATAGCCAGTGCATTGATAGTGAAGTCGCGTCGTTTCTGGTCATCATCTAAGGTGCCGTTCTCTACAATAGGTTTGCGCGAATCAAGGCGGTATGATTCTTTGCGGGCGCCAACAAATTCAATTTCAAGATCCTGGTATTTTAATGACGCTGTGCCGAAGTTTTTAAATACTGCCAGCTTTACTTTGAGCCTGGCAGCCACGGCCTCGGCGAAGGCAATGCCATTACCAATGATAACAATATCGATATCCTTTGAGGGCCGGTCTAAAAAAATATCGCGTACAAAACCGCCGATAGCGTAAGCCGGCATGTTTTGCTGGCCGGCAAGCTGCGATATAACGGTAAATACGTGATGTTTGAGATGCGCCTTCATGATGTTGCAAAGCTAATAATAATTACTGTTTTGCCCTTGTTTGCAACGCGTGCAAAACATATTTGGCTTCTGTGACGCGATTGCCGTTGTTGGTGTTGTCACCAATGGCTGGGCACCGGGCCGGGGTACTGCTAATTAAACAGTAGCTTCTGTGACGCGACCGCCGTTGCAACACGACCGCCGTTGTTGGTGTTGTCACCAACAACTATGCACCGGGCCGGTTACTGCTAAATTAAACAGTATGGTACTTGTTGGTGACAACACCAACAAGGGCGTAGATTCAGCGTTTGTAAATTTTTTTAGACGGGTGATCCATATTACTGATCCGCTACCAAAAAATTAGCGAAAAATAGCCGATTTTCAATTGTTTGATTATCAGAATATTAATATGGATTTATGTTTAGAAATCCTGACGAATAAGCCTGATCCAAAGTGATCCGCTTTTTAAATCAAGTGGTTGATTATTAAATGATTATAAATTTTAGGTGATCCGGGTGATCCATATTTTAACTTGGATCACCTGCGCTGTTTCAGTGCCGAGAGATAGCTGCTGCCTATCTCCGCAAAAATTCGAACCTGCCGTCGGGCGATAACCGCATGATGGTTGACGGGTTTTTGATCTCCATGCTGTGCTGGTCAACATCTACCACATAATCAACCCCGTCAATGATCTCCTGGTCGATCTGCGAAAAGTATTGCGGCGACGGCTTGCCGCTGATGTTAGCCGATGTTGATACCAGCGGCCTGCGCAAACGCTGTATTAGCCCCTGGCAAAACGGATGGTTCGACACCCGGATACCTACACTGCCATCAGCAGCGACCAACGCCGGCGAAATGTTGCGCGCACCCGGCATAACCAGCGTTAACGGGTTTTCGGCAAATTCAATCAGGTTATAAGCCAGTTCAGGCACCTCCTGTATATAGCTTGCCAGTTTGTTGTCGGTATCCAGCAAAATGATCATGCTTTTGGCTTCGCTGCGTTGTTTAAGGCGATAGATCTTCTGTACAGCTTCAGTATTCGCGGCGTCACAGCCGATACCCCAGATGGTATCAGTAGGGTATAGGATAATGCCGCCGTCCTGAACAACTTTAAGTGCATTAGCTATTTCATCTTTAAGCATGGTTTAAATATAAGCTCAATGCGTTAATAATTCTTTGTTCATCCAATAACTCCATACATTTGGGTATACCGTATAATTTACATTCGTTGCGTACACAGGGTTCGCAACTTAACTGCCCGGCCCGCAACACGGTTAAATTGCTTTTATTATAGGGCGCGGTATTGTTTTCATTGCCGGCGCCAAACAGGGCTATCACCGGTAAGCCTAAACTATTACCCAAATGAGCCGGGCCCGAGTCGGTAGTCAGCAAAACTTTTGCACCGGCCATCAAATTGGTCAGGCTGGCCAACGTGGTTTTACCCGCGTAGTTCTCTATGCGATCAATATTTGCGGCATCAACCAAAATCTCCTCTATAAAAACTACGTCTTTGGGCCCGCCCAATAGGCCCAGTTTATAGCCGGTAAAGGTATGGGTGAGCAAATTCAATAATGCCCTGCCTTTGGCCAGTGGCATTCTTCTTGAATCGGCCTCCGAGTTGAAATTAAGCAGGATCAGGTTGTTGGGTTTCACCTCATTGGCGGTAAGCATAACTTTACGCCCGGTAACCGGCATTTCATTAATCTGCTCCAATACAGACAGGTACTCATCAACCCGGTGCACGTTGGGCGGGCGCCTGCAAACTTTGGTCAGTAAAAAAAAGCCGCCTTCTTTACTAAAACCGATGCGCTGTTTGGCGCCGGTTGCCTTACCCATTACTGCCGACGATAAGGAATCAGGCAGGGTAAAGAAAATGTCGTAGTTATAGGAGCGCAACGTTTTGCCATAGCGGTATACACCGCCCAGCCCTTTATACTCGTCTTTTGAAAAAGAGTGAATATTGGTTAGCCCGGGGATCAATGAGGCGATAGAGCTTAACTCTTTTTTAATAATGATATCAACCTGCGCCAACGGATAAAACTGTTTAACCGCACCGATGAAAGCCGTACTCATAACTACATCACCAAGCCAGTTAGGCAATCTTACCAGTATCTTCATTTATGTTGTACGTTTTATGTTGTACGTTTTAAGTTGTAAAAAGCATAAAACGTACAACGTATAACTTAAACTGCTACATTATTTTCCCGCAAAGCATCGTTTAACGATGTCTTTTTGTCGGTTGATTCTTTACGGGTACCGATAATTAAAGCGCAGGGTACCTGATAATCGCCTGCCGGGAATTTTTTAGTATACGAACCCGGAATAACTACCGAGCGCGCCGGTACACGGCCTTTATACTCAACCGGGGTGCTGCCGGTAACGTCAATTATTTTGGTCGATGCGGTTAAAACCACATTAGCGCCCAGTACAGCTTCGTTTTCAACATGAACGCCTTCAACTACTATGGCTCTTGAGCCAAGGAAACAATTGTCGCCGATAATAACCGGTGCAGCCTGTACGGGTTCTAATACGCCGCCGAGGCCCACGCCGCCGCTCAGGTGTACATGTTTGCCAACCTGTGCGCATGAGCCTACTGTGGCCCAGGTATCAATCATAGTGCCTTCGTCTACATAAGCGCCTATGTTTACATAACTGGGCATCATGATAACACCTTTTGCCAGGTAAGCACCATAACGGGCAGATGCGCCCGGCACTACACGTACGCCGGTAGCTTTATAGTCGGTTTTTAGTTTCATTTTGTCATGAAACGTAAAAGGTCCGGCTTTAACCTCTTCCATTGTGCGGATAGGGAAATATAATATTACGGCTTTCTTTATCCATTCATTAGTATGCCAGCGTGCGCCAATTTGTTCTACAACGCGTATTTCGCCTTTGTCAAGGCGTTCAATAATAGTTTCAATAGCATCGGTATATTCTTTGTAATTCAATAGGTTCCTGTCTTCCCAGGCTGCCTCAATTAATTTTTTCAGATCTTGCATTGGTATATTTAAACTTTCGACAAATTAAAGGAATTTTAAGGAGAAATGTTTGCAAATTGTTGAAGGGCCTGCTGCCATACTTTGCGCTACTTTATTAAATTTGCAAATTAACGCTATGGCCGAAAAAGAAAAACTAAGAATAGATAAATATTTATGGTCCATCCGCCTGTTCAAAACACGGACGCTGGCGTCTGATGCCTGTAAAGCCGGGCGGGTTAAGCTGGAAGGCAATAACATCAAGCCATCGCACGAGGTTAAGCTGGGCGAAACCTATCAGGTATCCAAGGGGCCCGACCGTAAAATAATTAAAGTAACCGGGCTGTTGGAAAGCCGTACCGATGCCAAAACCGCCGCAGGCTATTATGAAGATATCACCCCGGTTGAACAAACCCCGGCTTTTAAATCAATGTTCCAGGCGCCGGTATTAAAACGGGACAGGGGCACCGGCCGTCCTACCAAAAGGGACAGGCGCGAAATAGATGGCCTGCAGGACGATTTTTTTGAAAAGAAGGAAGATTGATCCCGCTAAATCTCCCAAAAGGGAAACTATTAAAAATTCTTTGAACTTTCAAAGCCCTCACCATTGTGGGGCTAATAATCTGTTTTACTCTCGCTCTCGCTCCATAATTTAAACGCTCCTAATGCTTCATTGCGCATCATTTGCACAAAGGGCAGTTTGCGCTTTTCCATCGGCAGGTCAAGTTCTTCATAAATAAAATGATCATCAAAGCCAATGGCAGCGGCATCTGCTTTGGTGTTTGCGTAATAAATTTTATCAATCCGGGCCCAGTAAATGGCGCCCAGGCACATCGGGCAGGGCTCACAACTGGTATATATTTCGCAGCCGGCCAGGTTAAAGGTGCCCAGTTCCTGGCAGGCCAGGCGTATAGCCGATATCTCGGCATGCGCGGTAGGGTCATTTGTTGGTACCACTTTGTTGGCGCTGCGGGCCAGCACCATCCCATCTTTTACAATCACGGCACCAAACGGGCCGCCCTGTCCTTCTTTTACATTATATTCAGACAGGTCAATTGCCATCTGCATAAATTTTTCGTTATTACTCATATCGTCTGGAAATCAAGCGTTAAGAATCAGGAGCCGGGGCATCAAAACTCACCCTCCATCAAAAGAAAACCCCAACTTAAGGCCGGGGTCTTCTTTTTGTAAATTAAATATATAGCTTCAGCAGCTGTGCAGATGCGCAAGCGGCTTATTTTTTATCTTTTGCGTAAGCATCATTTAATGCTTTTACCACTTCGGCAGTAACATCAAGGCTTGGATCAACGTACAGTACGCCCGGTGCTGTTTTTGAGTACGTTAAAACCAGCTTATAGCCTTTTTCTTTGGCGTATGCTTTGGCAAAGTCGGCAGTTTTTTGGTACAGCTTGTTGGTTTCGGCGCCTTGTTCGCTTTGGAAAGCAGCGCCTTCATTTTGCTGAAATTGCTGAAATGCCTGTTGCTCGCGTGCTAAACGCTGTTCGGTAGCCTGGCGCTTATCAGCAGGTAAGGTAGCAGCGTCTTTTTGATAATCAGCAATCTCGCGTCTTAAAGCCTGTTCTTTTGAAGCTACCTCGGCCTGTGCTGCTTTACCTTTCTCGGTAAGGCGCGTCTGCATATCTTTTGCGTAGTTATACTGGTTTAATAAAGTATCAGAGTTGATATATACTGTTGTTCCTTTATCTGTTGTAGCAGTTGTTGGCGCTGCTGTTGTAGCAGCCGGTTTATTGTTATTGCAGGCAACAATAGTTGCGGCAGCTAATAAACCTAAAGTGATCTTTGTGAAAATAGAACCCGTAGTTTTCATTTAAAGTGGTTTGTTTTTGATGATGCTGATAATTATCCTGTAAAAAAACAGGCCGTCAATTTTTAATAAAATTTTTCACAAAGATAATCTTTCATAACAAGTATCCTAATCAATTACCGGGGTTGTTAATACCGGGCGATTTTTATCAACAGTAGTGATTAATTGCGGCAAAATGAGTATTTTTGTGAGTTATTGTTTTAACCAAAATATGAGCGAAGAAAATATAGATAAATCGAATTACTCAGCAGATAATATACAGGTTTTAGAAGGTTTGGAAGCGGTGCGTAAGCGCCCGTCCATGTACATTGGTGATACAGGTGTAAAGGGCCTCCACCATTTGGTATACGAAGTTGTAGATAACTCTATAGATGAGGCACTTGCCGGCTACTGCGATACAATAAACGTTACTATCCATAAAGGCAACTCAATTACTGTTGTTGATAACGGCCGTGGTATACCAACCGGTATTACTACTAAAGAGCAGGTATCGGCACTGCAAATTGTAATGACCGTTTTGCACGCCGGTGGCAAGTTTGATAAAGACACTTACAAGGTATCCGGTGGTTTGCACGGTGTGGGTGTAAGTTGCGTTAACGCGTTATCAACCCATATGAAAACGGTTGTTGAACGCGATGGAAAAATTTTTACACAGGAATACTCACAAGGTAAACCTTTGTTTGAGGTTAAGGAAATTGGTGTATCAGACCGTACAGGTACCACCCAGACCTTCCAGCCCGATCCGGAAATATTTACCTTAACAACCGAATATAAATTTGATACCCTGGCTGCCCGCCTGCGCGAACTGGCCTATTTAAATAAAGGTATCCGTTTAACGTTAACTGATGAGCGCGAGCCCGAAGAGGATGGAAGCTTCCCGATGGAAGAGTTTTATTCGACCGGCGGATTAAGCGAATTTGTTAAGTTTTTGGATGGTACCCGTACCGCAATTATTCCTGAGCCTATTTACCTGGATGGCATTAAACAGGGTATCCCGGTTGAGCTGGCTTTGCAGTATAATGATACCTATTCAGAAAACGTACACTCCTACGTAAACAACATCAATACAATTGAGGGTGGTACCCACGTTGCCGGTTTCAGGAGAGGGTTAACCCGTACATTAAAAAGCTACGCCGATAAAGAAGGCTTGCTTAAAAATATGAAGATTGAAATTACCGGTGATGATTTCCGTGAGGGATTAACCGCCGTAATTTCGGTAAAAGTGCAGGAGCCGCAATTTGAAGGGCAAACCAAAGGTAAGTTGGGTAACAACGAGGTTATGGGTGCCGTTGATATGGCGGTTGGTGAAATTTTAGGTAATTACCTGGAAGAGCATCCTAAAGAAGCACGTATGATCGTAAACAAAGTTATACTGGCCGCTACAGCCCGTGCCGCCGCCCGCAAGGCGCGCGAAATGGTGCAGCGTAAAAGTGTAATGGGTGGATCTGGCCTACCGGGTAAATTATCCGATTGTGCCAACAGTGATCCGGCGTTATGCGAGTTATACCTTGTCGAAGGTGACTCGGCGGGTGGTACTGCCAAGCAGGGCCGCGACCGCGAGTTTCAGGCTATATTGCCGTTAAGGGGTAAAATACTTAACGTAGAAAAAGCCATGGAGCACAAGATCTACGAGAACGAAGAGATAAAAAACATGTTTACCGGCCTGGGTGTAAGCCGCGGTACACCTGAAGACGATAAAGCGTTAAACTTAACCAAGCTGCGTTATCATAAAATTGTGATCATGACGGATGCGGACGTTGACGGATCGCACATTACTACACTGATCCTTACTTTCTTTTTCCGCTATATGAAGGAACTGATTGAAGCCGGTTACGTTTATATCGCGTCGCCACCGCTTTACCAGGTAAAAAAAGGTAAGGAGTTTGAATATTGCTGGACAGAAGATCAGCGTGACGCCGCTATTCAGAAACTAAAAGGCGCCGGTAAAGAAGATAGTGTACACGTACAACGTTACAAAGGTTTGGGTGAGATGAACGCCGAGCAGTTATGGGAAACTACCATGGACCCGGCCCGCCGTACCTTAAAACAAGCCAGTATTGAAAATGCCGCCGAGTGCGACCATACCTTCTCTATGCTGATGGGCGACGAGGTTGCTCCGCGCCGTGCATTTATTGAGAAAAACGCTAAGTACGCAAGGATAGATACTTAGGATTTAGGATTTAGGATTTCCGAATTTCGATTTCGGATTTGTAGTATAAAAGCCGTCCCGACATATGTCGGGACGGCTTTTTCGTTTTACAACAACCACGGTAATGAAGCGCTTATAGTTTATATTTGATGGATGCAAGGCGAAAGACAAAACGTTTATAAAGTATATGACAAGATAGCCGCCTGGTTTGCCGCCAACCGATATACCCGTTTAACGGAGAAAAAATACCTGGACGAACTTATATCGCGGTTACCGGCTGACGGTACTATACTTGATTTAGGTTGTGGAACCGGTAAACCGATATTGAAATATCTCCTGGATAAAAAATAAAAGTCACAGGTGTCGATGCCAGTAGCGAGATCTTAGGTATCGCCAAAACAAACTTCCCCGAAACCGAATTTATTTTGCAGGATATGCGCGAGCTTAAGTTAGATAGAAAGTTCGACGCTATAATAGCCTGGAACAGCTTCTTCCATTTGGCCGCCGAAGATCAGCCGGCTATGTTTGTAGTTTTTGCACAGCACCTTAGCCCAAATGGTATTTTACTTTTTACTTCCGGCACAGCGCATGGCGAAGCCTGGGGGATTAATGGGGGCGAACATGTATTCCATGGATCCCTAGATACTGCCGAGTATGAAGATTTGCTAAAAGCCTACAATTTTGAAGTTATAAAACACGTCGTCGATGACAAAGAGTGCGGTGCTACTGTTTGGATGGCGAGGTATATCGGGTAGTCACAAGCTAATAATACATAGTATCCTTATAAGGACGAACCTAAATTACTCCTTAATCGCTTTCCTTTTCGCAATAATATAACCAGCTATCTTATCAATATCCACCTTACTTATAGCGCCATTCCACGCCGGCATACCTTTATCTAACACCCCATTGGTTATGGTATTGATGATAGACTGTTTAGTACTGCCATGTTTTAAGGCGACGGTAACCAGGTTCACGCCTTTATCAGTTCCTTTCAAATTCTCGCCGTGACAGCTCGCGCACATTTGCTGGATCAGCATCGGGGTAGTCATTTTTACCGTAACCATTTGTGCAACCGTGTTGGCTTCAATTTTTTGCGTGGACAATAAATTGCCCTTACTGCCAGACGGGCGCATGCGCAGGATCATGTCATAATCCGGCCGCGGCTGTCCTTCGGCAGGGTCGACCTGGGAGGTGGAAAAATAGATATAACCATCGGGCCCGGTTACCAGTGAACGGATGCGGCCATATTGCTTCTTTAACAATACTTCCTGGTTAATGATCTTGTCATGATCCAGTGTTACCTTTAAAATGGATTCGCCACGCAGGCAGGCCACCAGTAGTTTGCCTTTTAACTGCGGAAACTTATCGCCTTTATAAAACATTGCTTCACTTGGGCCGATGGATGGCGTAAACTCGGCCAGTGGCGATAGCATGCCCTCACGGGTTAACTGGTGGTGGATGATGGGCCAGCCATAGTTCATGCCTTGTTTAATGATATTGATCTCGTCGCCGCCGGTGGGGCCGTGTTCAGAGTCGAATAATGTATTGGTGCCCGGCTCAAATACCAGTCCCTGCGGGTTACGGTGGCCATAGCTCCAGATCTCTTTGCGGGCGGTATCGTTATTAAAAAACGGATTGTCTGTCGGGATGGTTCCATCATCATTCAGCCTTAATATTTTGCCGTTAAGCGTTTTCAGGTCCTGCGCTAAAATCGCTTCGTCAGCATCGCCGGTAGTGATGTATAGTTTCTTATCAGGCCCAAAAACCAAACGGCAACCGGTATGGTTTTGATTGGCATGGATATCCTCCGTTATTAAAAAAGGTTTCAACAGCGTATCATTCCTAAACTCATAACGCACTACCTGCAATCGCATACGGGCGCCCAGCCAATAGTTGTTAGCCATATAAACAAAATGGTTATGAATAAAATCAGGATGCAGCACAAGCCCTAATAATCCTGTTTTGTTACGTTGCGGTATATCATTGATGATATAAACCGGTTTATTCACCAAATGGCCATTCCGGTAAATTCTCAGTTTGCCGTTGCGCTCGGTAAAAAGCAGGCTGTTATCCGGTAAAAAAACAAGCTGCCATGGCACCACTAAATCGCGGGCAAGCGTATCAATTTTATAACCGGTTGTATCATCGGCAGCAATAATAGTATTGCTTTTTTTACCGGTAACAAAAGCACTTAAAATAAACGCGGCAAAGCAAAATGCCAATAACCATTTTAATTTTTTCATGTCAGGGGACAGCTGGTGCCGTGGGTTTCAATAAATGATTGTCAAAGTAATAAAAAACCGGGATATTTTTAAAACTGTTTTTATCTCAATTAATTACTTTTAAATTTATATACCTAAGTTTGTTAGGTATATAAATATTTATATATTTGTTGTTATATGAGCACTAATCCGTTACTGAAAGGCACCCTTCAAACTGTTATTTTAAAATTGCTGGAAGACCATACAGAGATGTATGGCTATGAAATTACCCAAAAGGTAAAAGAGATTTCGGCAGGCGATGTCCTGCTGACCGAAGGCGCTTTATATCCTGCCTTACATAAGCTGGAAGCCGACGGCTTTTTAGAAACCTTTACCCAAATAGTGGATAACCGGGTACGCAAGTACTACCGCTTAACCGAACAGGGCGGTAAAGAAGTTACCAATAAAGTAACCGAGGCCGAAGCTTTTATTGACCAACTGCAAACTTTATTGAGCCTTAAGCCCGCTGTTAAATGAAGTAATGAATTTAAAGTAAATACCTAAACCAATGACACCAACCGCCGAACAAAAGCAATGGCTAAAAGATTACCTGCGCAAGGTAATGATGTATCGCGAAACCTATGAAGAGGTTTATGATCACATGCTGCTTGCGATAGAAAACCACCCCGAGCAGCAATATTTTGCGACTGTCGTTTTGGACATACTGGAAAAAGACTTTGGTGGTAACAACGGACTGTTAGTGCTTGAAGAAAACTGCAGGCGAGCTGTTGAAGCTACAGCCCAAGCCCGGTTTCGTAATAATTTTAAGCGCTGGTTTGTTCCTCCGCTGGTTATTGTTACCGCTGCTATGTTTATTGGGTTATTTTATTTGCAGCTTCCTAACGTTAAAACAGGTGGTGCGTTATTATTGCTTTTTGTATTGTTAGTTATTTTACCTACCATTATTTGTTCTGTAAGGGCGGCGCAGTTAGGCTATAAGTATGGCGAGAACAAAACATCTATCAAAGATGAAGTTTTTAGAAGACTGGCGTTTACTTCAGATCATGTTCTTTTGAAATTTCTTGTTACTTCCCAGATTGCTCAGCAGGCCACAAAATACTTGTTTATGCTAAATGATACTATTGGTATGACTGTAGGCATACTTTTAACTTTCTTATTGGTTTGGTTTGCTATCAGACGATTTAAGTTAAATCATAAATATGGAAAAGATAAAACGCCGCAAGGTGACGGTCTCCGGAGAACGCCTTTTCTGTGGAATCTCATTTCTATGCGGTTATTTATAGTACTGGTGGCAAGTGATCTGATTACAAGATATGGGTTTAAACAAGAACATTGGGCTACCGAAAAATTTATACCAGTTAACATAATTTATGGTATTGCTACGGGTGTTTTGGTATTAATGATCATCAATGTTTTTGCTGTGATCGAGCTGTATCGCAGCGAGTTTAAAACCAATATGATTATCAATTAAAAACATAACCTAAACCTTATCACAATTATAAACCAATGAAACCCACCGCACAAGAAAAACAGTGGTTACAGGAATACCTGTACCAAGCTTTGACATACCGCGAAACGTATGATGAAGTATATGACCACATTCTGCTGGCCTTAGAACATAAAGAGGCGCAACCATTTTTTGAAAGTACCGTTTACCAAATTATCGACGAAGATTTTGGCGGCAGCATCAATATGCTCAACATGGAGGTTGACTGCAGATCAGCAGTTGATGCGGAAGTGAAAGCGCAATATTGGCATAACGCGATAGAATGGCTTAAACCTCCGCTGCTTGGATATACAATTGTGATTTTGGCTATTATTTTCTTTTTACAAAGAAGCCGCTACGCTTTAATTGCACAAGGAATTTTTGCTTTAATTGTGATATTTGTACCTGTTATACTTATTTCTATTAGAAGCTTTAGCCTGGGTAAAAAATATGGAGATACAAAAGCATCCATACGTGATAGTGGTTTCAGATGGTTAATTTATGGTTTCTTTATAATTAATATGGTGCTTCTGCGACCAATTGTTATTTTGATAAGTTTTATTTTACAAGAAATGTTAGGTTACCCCACAAAGGAGGCTTATTTACATAGCAATTTTGCACTTTTTATAGGAACAACCATTTCTATGATATGGGTAATACATTTATTTTCGCTGGTAAAATTATATCGCGACGAATTTAAAACCGGAATGGTAACAAGTTAAAAAAGGGCTTAACTCCTCCTTCATAATTTAAATTCCTCATTAATTAAAACGGATACCCGATAGCCAAATTAAACACCATGTTTGAACCGTGCCAGCCTGACCCTGTATAGTCTACACCGTCTATAATACCGGTATTGTTTGATTTTGGCTTGATCAGCGGGAAACCAAAATCAGTACGTAATATCAATACCGAGAGGTCGAAGCGCAGGCCAAAACCGGCGTCGGCAGCTACCTGGCTCAGGAAGCTTTTGCTAAACGCGGCGCCCGGCAAGCCATAATGGCTCTTCATTAACCAGATATTACCCGCGTCGGCAAACAGCGCGCCCTCAACTATGCTAATCAGTTTTTGCCGGTATTCAATATTTGCTTCCAGTTTAATATCTCCTGATTCATCAGGCAAAAACTGAGTGCCATTGGTTACTGATCCCGGCGGATAGTATGAACCCGGGCCAATTGACCTGGCCTGGAACCCCCGCAAACTATTGGGCCCGCCGATAAAAAATTGCTGGCTATACGGTAAAATGGTTGAATTACCATACGGTAAACCAACATCAACCTGCATACGGCTGGCTATTTTGGCACCCGGCCAAAGTTTATAGAAATATCTCAGGTCGTTCTCAACTTTAACATACTGATTAAACGGCGTGCCAAAAATCTTCCTTACTTTTCCGTTTAAGGTGTCGGCGCCGCTAATGATACCATATAAGTTTCCGGACAGGCTTACCTTACCCTTATAGTAAATGCTATTGGTCCTGAATTCCTCGGTCGAGTTATCAAAGGTATAGCTATAGCTTGGGCCAAAAGTAAGCTGGTTATTAATAACGTGGGTTAAAGTGGGGTTACGCGTTTTACGGATACTATCCTGGTAAAGCTGGCTTACGTTGGCGGCGTCAACATAGGTTAACTCAATTAAATTAAGCATGTGCTGCTTATGCAAGTTTGGTTTCCATTGGTAGCCAAAAGCTGCATCAAACGAGTTTAGCCGGTATAGCTTTGTACGGTCAATAAGTGTATAGCCGGCAGTAAGAATGGTGCGGGGGATATAAGCGTTATTTGTTTTAATATCAATTGGTCCAACAATCCTGGGCCAGCTTATAGACGGTTTTACCCCAAACTGGAAAACGTTGAAACCGTTATTATAGCTGCCAAACTGCTTATCCGTACTGGTAAAGAAATTAACGGTGAATAGTTCGCCGCCTTTAAAAGTATTTTTGTTTCTGAAAGTAAGGTTAAACTGCGTACCGTCATAATTGGCCGAGGTTTGGCGCGCTACAATTTCGGCGGTGAGTGATTTTCGTTTAGCCTGCGTCAGGAAATAATAGATGTCCAGCTTCGGCGAGTCGGGGGTAACGTCCTCAAAACGGTTTTTCACAAAGCTAAACGGGCCCAATTCAATAAAGCGGTTAAGGCTGTTATTATGCGCAGTGCGGTTATAAATATCATTCGGATGCAGTAATACGGTATTTTTAAATATAAATGGCCGTACAGTTTTCTTCGGATCGATCACATTATACCAGGCATAATGCTCGGCTGAATCTAATTTAAGTGAAGTATCCCTTAAGGAGTATTTAGGATAAACATAGATATTACGGATAGAGTAGATCCATCGCGCCTGGTCGGGCGTGGTTTCTTTAACCTTCACAAACATGTCAATGGTATGGTTGGCTTTGGTGCTGTCATACCGCATGATCAGGTTATCAGGCGAGAAATAGAAGAACCCTTTTTCTTTCAACTTCGCATCTATACGGATGCGCTCATTTTTTATTACATCAAGGTCGTACCGGTCTCCAACTCTTAACAAACTCTCTTTGGCCGTACCTGCAACGGCGGTATCCAGGTCGTCTTTATCAGCAGGAAAAGTAATTTGGCGATAATGATAGGCCGGACCCGTTTGTACGGTATAAACCGCCTTAGCCAGCTTTGATTTTTTCTTGCTGACCGTATCGCCGCTTACCTCCGCTAAAAAATAGCCTTTGTTTTGCAGCCTGTTTTGTAAAATGCTGCTGTTCTTCACTAAATCAACAGAACTTATTAAAACAGGCGGCTCGCCAAAATGGGTATTTAAATAATGTCTTAGCCCCCTAACCTTATTGGTCCGGGTTTTATCGTATATCCATAGCTTATAACGCAGGCCCAATATGGTTGAATTAGGCGCCGGGCGCAATAATGATCCCAGATCGGCAGTGATGGCTTTAATGTCGCCCTTTTTAGAGTTTTGCTTATCGGTGATTTTTATTTGGCCGCCGGTGTATAGCTTTTGCCCAGGCCCCAGGTATTTAGTGGTGCTGCAGGCGCTTAAAAAAGCGGCAAATAAAATAATAAGTATATATCTAAGTTTGGCCATTGGTTAGTTTGATGTTTGTTTTTGTTCGGCAGGTTTATCAGCTGGTTGTACTACAGGGGCTACCTGGTCATCGTGTTGCTTATCAGCGGCTTTCTGCTCTTTCTTTTGTTCTTTTTGCTTATCGTTATACTCTTTTAACAACTGTTTGTCCCGTTGTGATTTTTTACGAAACAGCTCTTTAAAGCGATTATACTCATAGGTTAAAGAGAAACCTACGCCGGTTTCAATAACCTGCCCCTCAACCACAATAAATTCGTCGCGGCGGTAAGCGCGGATCATGTAACGGCCGTCGGCTGTTAGCTTATAGTTTACGGATAAATTACCGGCTATATCCGTGGTTTTTTGCCCCGGCTGATTTTGTCCCTCCAGGTTAAAGTTGTTGCCTATTGTAACAGTTAACCTGTCATTAAGGAATTGTTTGGACAGGCCTACATTCAAATCTGTCCGGTTTTGCTGAACACCTGATGAATAATCAGCGCCCGACGTTAAATCGAAGCTTAACTGTACTCCGCCTATCAGGTTACCGGCCAGTTTATTTAACTGGTCTGACAGCAGGCCGCTTACGCTGTTACGTATAGCGCCGTTAATGCCGGTGCCGCCCCCCTGGCTCTGTAACGGATTATCACCAATAAAGTGTCCCAGCACCAATACGCCCAGCACTTGTTTATTCATCTCGTTAGGATCCTGGCGTATCTGTGCCAGCCGGGTGTTTACGTTGCTGATTACATCAGGCGATACCGTGTAATTGTTGTCGGGCAGTACAATGTCAAAAGTAATATCCGGCTTTAATAGCTGGTTATTTAAATTAAGCAGTACATTAAACGGCAGCTTTTGCTTAAGCATGGTCGAGCTGGTGCTGCCATCATCCTGCTGGTTCACCAAATCAATAGGCGGTACATTGGCTACATAAATGGCGGTCAGATTTATGTTGGCCGTGGTAGGGTCGCCGGTCCAGGTAATCGAGCTGCCTTTTTTGAAATTGAATTTACGTTTTACAGTGGCATAAGCCAGGTTATACGAGCCATCTTCGACGGTATAGGTACCGGTTAAGCTGGTTTTGCCGCTTGGGTCAATGCCGCCGTTTAAGCGGGCTTCGCCCTGTAGCTGTACAACATCGCCATTACGCTCATCAATCACAATGGTGAATTTAGCCGCCTTATTAATATTGATGGTGGCGTTAACATCTAAACCGCTCAAACTGGTTTGTTTAAGCGAGTCAAGCCGCTTAGCCAGCATGATTGAATCTAACTTTGGTGCATTTTCATTAATAACCTCTACCACGCCCTTCCGGTCTTCAATACCAGGATCATTTTGGGGTAAGACAAAAGTCATATCGGTTTTATCATTCACGGTTAAATTGGCATCAACGCGCGGTGAATTTTGGGTGCCGCGGATCTGTATTTTGGTATCTATATAAAGCTTACCATAAAATAATTTATTATCCGCCTGGGTAGAGTTAACCGCCCTGAAATTGGTTGCATTAATATCAATGCCAAATTTAAAGTCGGTAAAGGTTTTAGTATACAGCGTGCCCGTTACAATAGCTTTATTGCCGGTCGAATCAACCAGGGTAAAATCTCTGAACAATATGCCATCTTCATTAAAGGTAATGGTTTCTTTAGGCATGGTGAAGTAGGAGTTAAGCATGGTAACATTAAACCCAACCTGGTTAAAGTTAACATCGCCGCGGACGACGGGTGTGGCAGTTGTGCCGGTTATGTGCAGCTGGCCCGTTACAATACCTTTGGCATTGCGGATGCTGCCAAAGCTAAAGCCCTCAATACTCTTCATGTTTAGTTTAACAATATTCAGGTTCAGATCAAACTTGCTTTCGGGGCTGGTATAATATATTCCCTGCAGGTCTACCTGGTTGCCCTTGCCGGTTATGCTCATGTTGGCGGCGTAGGCATTTTCTGTTTGATTGTTAACTTTTAGGGCGATATTTCCTACGGTATCGCCTTTAAAACTAAAATCATTGATGTTTAAAGCAGTGGTGAACTTCATTGATTTCTGAAAATCGCTGATATTGGCCTCGCCGTTAATAACACCGCCAACCTGTAAAGAATCCTGTTGGGCCATCCGGGTTAAAGTTTCAATATGGAAGTCGCGGAAGCTAACCGTTATGGGCGAGTTATACGCGTTCGAGCTGCTGTTTACGCTTAATACCTGGTTATTGTTGGTAATGGTAAAGTTGCGCGCCAGGATACCTTTGCTGCCAAATTGCAGGGCATTATCTGCATTAACTGCCCAGGGTATATAATTAAACATTACCCCGTCTTGCAGAAAGCTGAACTGGTATTCGTTAGGCAGTACGCTAAATATGCCGGCCATGCGGTAGCGTTCTTTCTTTGCGGCATCGCGCACCTGTACGTTAATATTTAACTTGTTGTTTTGGGCGCTGCCGCTTACGCTCGGGAAAAGCAGATCCAATGAGGAGGACATTTTAACTTCATCAACCGTTAAACTATAGTTAAGCGCGTTATTGCCGGTGTTGATAGCCAGCTTGCCATTGTTTATTATTTCGGTACCGTAAACTATTTTAGGCATGGTGCCATTTACCACAAATTCGCCGGTGGCGCTGTTGAAGCGGCCCGTAATATTAACCGGGTCTAACTGTTTAAGCGCCGGCATAAACTGGGTGAGCAACGGGGTTTTCATTATCCGCAAGGCAAAAGTAAATTGTTGCGGCGAGTAGGCCGGTTTGGTTTTAGGCGCTGCCTTACCCAAATTGGTATCAAAATATTTGCTGATCAGATCCTGCATGGCGGGTGCAACTTGTGTTAGTTTATACTTGCCGCCCATACGCGCGTTTAAGAACGGTGTTTTTAAACGCAGGGTGCTGCTGTCGGCAGTAGCGGTAGAGACCAGGCTGATGCTATCAATACGAACGCGCCGGGCACTATCTACTACCAATAAATCAGTCACTTTAATGTTGGCATTCAAATAATCCGGGTCGGCGGTTGGTATATCTGCAACCACTTTACCATGAAGCCGTAAAGTTGACGCGGTAAGATGCAGATTTTTAAGGTTGATGCTATCCAGCATTAAATTAGCTTTTATTGATGGATATTTTTTGTTCAGGTTAGCTTTGGCATTCAGCGTAAAACTGATATTGGCATCTCTCATGCGCGAAACCACGGTATAATTACCGTTGGCAGCCGTACCTTTAAGTTGCAGGTTCTGATAATTATAACCTTTAACGTAAGCTTTGTTTACTGTGCCGTTAAACTGCAGGCTGGCCGTTTTAGGATCAAGCCCCCGGCCCTTAATATTTGCAGAAAGTGTTACCATACCTACCATTTGCGGCTGTTTGGTAAAGGCACCTACGTTTAAATTGTTTGCTTTTATATTGACGGCATAAACCGCCCCGGTTTTGCTGCTGCCGTTTTTCATCGACGCGGTCAGGTCTGCAGCTCCATAGGTCGACCGCAAATTTAATTTAGTGTTGAAATTACGCATGCCGCCCTTAAAATTACCTTTAAGGTTCATGCTTGCCGGGATACTGATTGAGGCCGGGATTGTACCGGCGGGAACCAGCTTGGCTATATCGGCGGCGCTGGTGTTAAAGTCGGCAATGTTTACGTCAAAATAAGCCTTGTTCAGATCCGGCAGCCCCTTTAACCTGGCCGAGGCCTTGATGTGGGTATTGTGTAAACCGCGAATTTCCAGGTAAGGGATATTTAGGTTATTAACCTGTCCGTCAACTTTTCCATTAATTAAAAATACCGAGTTTGGGGAATGCTTAAAGGGCTCCATACCGGCCATGGCGGGCATCAGCAATAAAACATCTTTTAAATTGATCCTGGTGCCGTCAACATTGGCATTAACATGTAACAGGCCAATATTTTTGGTTATAGCCGCAATAGATGGATAACTAACATGTACCTGCTTTTGTATGATGGTTTGCGGTGTTTCAACCAGCAGGTCATTTAAATAAGCGCTGGTTGGCCCGTAGAAAAATTTGGTGTGGAACCTGTTGATTGCTAATCCGCTTTTTTCAGTAAAGGTAAATGAATTGATATTACCCGACAACGTTTCCGGACTGTAAGCGATGTTTTCAGCGTCGGCATTCAAATTACGGATATGCATGTGCGCGAAATCCAGGCCCCTGGCCATTGGTGCCTGTGCCTCGTTATCAAATTTCAGGTCATCATTAACCAGCGTAATTTTGCCCAGTGTTGCAATCCAGCCTTTTTTATTGGGGTTTGATGTCAGCGTGTCTAATTTCTTGATGGCTTTAACAACCGCCTTTTTAACGGTTTGCGGTTTGGCAAAAGTCAGCGCTGCTTTGGTATCATTTAAAGCAATGCTTTTAATACCTGCCTTTTGGTTTTTCAGGTCGATCTTATCCATCTCCACCAAAAATTTGCTCAGGTTTATATTGGCTGCCATTTCGCCGCTACGATAAACCACATATATTTTTGATACATCAATGGTGCCCAGGCTAAGATCCATATTTAAGGGCTTTACAGCGGTATCAATTTTGGCGGCCTGCGCAATTGACGACCCCATGGGCGTTTGTATTATACGGGCATTAACCCCCGACAGGTTGATCTTGGGGATTGTAAATTTCATTTTGTCCATATCAAAATCCTTGATACGGGTATCAAAATGGCCCAGCAGAAATTTAACGTCATTTCCGGTGGTCAGATCTTTATAGGATACATTGATCCGGTCGAGGACAATTTTATCCATCGTGAATTTCATGGTCGACGTGGTATCGGTAGGCTTAACTTCTTTTTTCTGTTCGCCTGCAAAGGCTTTCAGTATATAATCAAAATTAAAAACACTGTCTTTGCCACGGTTAATTTTTGCGGTTATGCCCTGCAGGTTAAGCTCATTGATCTCAACTTTATGATGCAACAACTGTAACATACTGATGTCAACCTTTAGTTTATCGCCTGCTATAAGTGTGTCTTTTTTCTGATCTTCAAAATAAACATTTTCTAAAACCAGCAGCTTGGGCAGCCCCAGGCTTATGTGGCCAATTTCAACTTTAGTATGAATTTTATTTTGTAAAAAAGTTACCGCTTTGTCTTTTACCAGGTTTTGTACGGCGGGCACCTGTATTAAAATTACTACAAGTAAAACCAGAAAGATTACACTTGCAATTATCCAAAGAATGGTTTTTAAAGCTATACGTCCAAATCGTCCCAATTTTATATTAATTTCAAAGGTTAAGTTGTTATAGTTGTTATATAATCAAATAGTATGCCTCACCCCCAGCCCTCAGCAGGTGGGCGGGGGCTTACCATAGCTAATTTACCTTAATATGCCCCTCTTTTGACGCCGGGTTGGGTCGAGGTTCAATTTTTCAACAACGCTTATCCAAACTTGTTTTTTTGGTAGATTTGTATTTATTCAAAATCCATAAATTACGATGCCCGATTTTTCGCACTTACACGTACATACCCAGTTTTCATTACTTGACGGTGCCGCTGATATCTCAAAATTATATAAGAAAGCGGCGGCAGATGGAATGAAGGCCCTGGCTATTACCGACCATGGTAACATGTTTGGTGTATTTAAGTTTGTGGCCGAGGCCGGTAAGCATAACATCAAGCCAATTGTTGGCTGCGAGTTTTACGTAGTGGAGGACAGACATAAGAAACAATTCACTAAAGAGAAGAAAGACGTACGACGCCACCAGCTATTCCTGGCAAAAAACCCCGAAGGGTATAAAAACCTGGTTAAGCTATGCTCATACGGTTATATGGAGGGCCTTTACAGTAAATGGCCGCGTATTGATAAGGAACTGATATTAAAACATCATAAGGGATTAATTGCCACTACCTGCTGTATTGGCGCGTCGGTACCGCAAACCATTTTAAAGGGAACACCTGAAGAGGCCGAAGCCGAATTTAAATGGTGGCTTGACCTTTTTGGTGAGGACTATTACATCGAGCTGCAACGCCACGAGATCCATGAGCAGGAGATTATAAATAATACCCTGCTTAAATACGCTAAAAAATATAATGTAAAAGTGATTTGTTCTAACGATTCGCATTATGTGGATCAGCAGGACTCGAATGCGCACGATATTTTATTATGCGTAAATACCGGCGATATGCAAAGCACGCCGATTGCCACTGATGAAGAGGGCGGTAAGGGCTATCGTTTTGGTTTCCCTAATGATCAGTTTTATTTCAAGACACAGGAAGAAATGGGCAAACTGTTTCATGACCTGCCCGAGTCGTTGGATAATACCAACGAAATTGTTGACAAGGTAGAAGTGCTTAAATTGAAACGCGATATCCTGCTGCCCAACTTCGTTATCCCGGATGAATTTAAGATCCACAAAACTGCCGACGCGGATACGCTTAACCAGTGGGAATATTTAAAACATTTAACGTTTACGGGCGCTAAGGAGCGTTATAAAGATATTACGCCCGAGGTTGAAGAACGGATAAATTTCGAGCTGTTTACTATACGTACCATGGGCTTTGCCGGCTACTTTTTAATTGTGGCCGACTTTATTAAACATGGCCGTGATATAGGTGTGTTTATTGGTCCGGGCCGCGGGTCGGCAGCGGGGTCGGTGGTGGCTTATTGCACTGGCATCACCAATATCGACCCGTTGAAATATAATCTCCTTTTTGAGAGATTTTTGAATCCTGATCGTAAATCGATGCCGGATATTGATACTGATTTTGACGATGCGGGCCGCCAGAAGGTGATAGACTACGTAGTTGAAAAATATGGTAAGAACCAGGTAGCGCAAATTATTACTTATGGCTCCATGGCAGCCCGTACAAGTATACAGGATGTGGGCCGGGTACTGGACATGCCTTTGTCTGATGTTACCGCGCTTAAAAAACTGGTGCCCGATACCCTGGGGATCAATTTAAAACAGGCTATTGAGCAGGTGCCCGAGCTACAGGTTATTTATAAATCAACCGATTTAAAAGGGATTGTATTGCGTGAGGCCGAAAAGCTGGAAGGCTCTGTACGTAATACCGGGGTGCATGCGGCAGGTATTATCATTGCCCCCTATGATTTGACAGATATTGTTCCGGTTGCTACGGCAAAGGACTCTGACCTGTTGGTTACCCAGTATGACGGCCGGGTAATTGAAGATGCAGGGGTTATCAAGATGGACTTTTTAGGGCTTAAAACCCTTACCATCCTTAAAGACGCATTGAGGCTGATCAAACAGAACCACGGGGTACACATTGATATAGATTATATCCCGCTGGATGACCAGCTAACTTTTGAGCTTTACCAACGCGGTGATACCAACGGCACATTCCAGTTTGAAAGCGACGGGATGCAAATGTATCTGCGCGATCTGAAGCCCGATAAGTTTGAAGACTTAATAGCCATGAATGCCCTGTACCGGCCGGGGCCGATAGAATATATACCATCCTTTATCAAACGTAAACACGGTTATGAACCTGTAGCGTTTGATTTACCGGATATGGAAGAATACCTGGGCGAAACTTATGGTATCACCGTATACCAGGAGCAGGTGATGCTTTTATCACAAAAGCTGGCTGGCTTTAGCAAAGGCGATGCCGACGTTTTGCGTAAGGCCATGGGTAAAAAGCAAATTGAGGTATTGAACAAAATGGAGGCCCAGTTTATGGATGGCGCCATAGCAAAGGGCCATCCCAAAGATAAGCTAACCAAGGTTTGGAACGACTGGAAGGCGTTTGCCCAGTATGCGTTCAATAAATCACACTCTACCTGCTATGCTTTTGTGGCTTACCAAACCGCCTATCTGAAAGCACATTACCCGGCAGAGTATATGGCCGCAGTATTAAATAACCAGAACAACATGGAGAAGATCACCTTCTTTATGGAAGAATGCCGCCGTATGGGTGTCGAAGTTTTGGGACCTGATATTAACGAGAGCGATATGGCATTTACTGCCAACAAAAAAGGAGTGATCCGTTTTGGCTTAACCGGTGTTAAGGGCGTAGGTGATAAAGCGGTTGAAAGCATTATTGAGGAGCGTGCAGAGCGCGGCCCTTATAAATCTGTATACGATTTTGCACAACGGTCAAACACGCGCAGCGTTAACCGCAAGTCGTACGAGAATCTGGTTTATGGCGGCGCCTTTGATGAGTTCGGGATAAATCGGGCGCAGTTTTTTGCTAAAACGGAAAACGGCTTATTAACCGGCGTTGAACGCCTGATAAAATATGCTAACGATTATCAGAATACACAGAGCACCACGCAGTCGTCGTTATTCGGCGGATCAGTGGCCTCTTATATCCCCGAGCCACCAATGCCCGAGGCTGAAGAGTGGCCGCTGATTGAGAAGTTGAAATACGAAAAAGAAGTTATCGGGATTTATTTAACCGGGCACCCTTTGGACAATTACAAGCTGGAGATGGAAAAGTATTGCAATACCACCATCAGCGAGTTAAAGAATATGCAAAAGGCGCGGTCGGGCGAGGGGGGCGAAGAAGTGATGGCAGCGTTTGCACAGTTGCGTAAAAGGGGCGAGATTTGCATTGGCGGCCTGGTTAGCAACGTACAGCATAAAATGACCAAAACCGGTAAACCATTTGGAACCTTCGTGTTGGAGGATTACAACGAATCGTACGAGTTTGCGATGTTTGGCGAGGACTATGTGAAATTCAGGAACCTGATGGTTGACGGTTATTTTCTGCACATCAAAGGAACCATAGAAGAGAAGTTTCGTCAGAAAGATAACTGGGACCTGCGGATAGCCACCATGAGCCTGCTGTCAGAAATGCGCGATAAGCTTACCAAATCATTAACTGTATACCTGGAGCTGCATAATTTAAACGATCAGCTTTTAAATAATATCCAGGACGTTATTGAAACCAATAACCAAAAGTACCCAATGAAGAACTGTACCCTGAGGTTTAAGATCCGTGACGAAGCGATGCTGGTTGAAATGCCATCAAAAACCTATAAGGTAAACCCAAGCGATGATTTAATGGCGGATATTTTGAATGTGACCAACAGCGCTGCGGTGCTGAATTAACTTATTAAAAATTGGTGAGAGGTCCCTGCACTTCAAAGTAACCGGTGTATGGATTTCTCACTACTGCCCGAAATGACAGCTGCGGTTAATCTACATCCGCCAGTTCAATAGCATCCCAGGTTTGCTTTTTATACTGGTTAAACATTATCCAGTTAATCAATAACATAGGTATAATTAGCAGCCATACCACATTCTCCCATTTCGCGATAAATACGTGCCCAAAACCTAAAGCGGCAACAAGTCCCAGTATCACAAAAGATATGATCATTTTGCCGCCACCGGCTTTTACCATTATCGGTTTTGAAAAAGGCAGGCCCTTTACCATAAAGAGCGCCATCAGCATACCATAAATAGTGCTCACGGTAAACGCCAGTATAACATCATTAATGGTTGACGGCCCCCATATAAACAGCATTGCCATACTTATAATCAGGCAATAAGGTAAAAAGTAGATCACTATAATGGCTTTATACATACCGGCTAATATTTTACCGGGCTGATCAATCGGCAGTGTATAATAAACCCATGCAGATTTATATTTAGCAGACTGTGATACATTTTGCAAAATAGACGACAGTACAAACGTAGTCAGATAGATCAGGAAGATATAGGTGGTATTATGCTGCATCCGTTCATATTTATCAGCAATAGTTTCTCCCTTTCCGTTAAATGCGAAGTATAAAAAATAAATAGGCACATAAGCAAAGGCCGGGAAAACCTTCATTTTAAACTCGCGTGTGCGGGCCGCCAGTTTCCAGGTTATTTTAAAGCCCGCATTTTCAATGGCATCCGGCGCAACCAGGTTGGCCAGTTTATCCCTGAAATCAGTTTTATAGGTTTTGTTGGTGACGCCGCTGTCACCATCGGCCGTACTTACAATAGCCAGTTTTCGGTTAAAGCCGGGTGCCAGCACTTTTGCCACGAACCAGATACCGGTGATAGGGAAGATCAAACCAATAACGGCCAATGCAATAACCGTAAAGTTAATGCGGCCGGCATGAAATATAGCTTCATTTAAACTGGCTATCCAAACAGGTGGCAGCAGGCAGGTCCATTTATGGCTTAGCACATCAACATTTTTAATGGTAGATATATTGATTAGCCTGGGTACCAGGTAGTAAATAGCAAATATGGTTATAGAGAAAGTTATTTGTATGTAATTGATGATGTCCTTAAATTTTTGCGGGCTCACCAGTTTTATCAGGATAAAATAAACCAGGTTAACCAATAATACACTTAATAAAGTAGCCTCAATAACCTGAAGAAAAAATAACGGTATGGCAGGCAGGCCATCAATAAAGGCAATTAATAATATGCCGGGTAAACCCTGGTACAGCGCTATCCGGGTTATGTAAAGTGTAATATGTAAAAAGCGGGCCATGGCTACTGTACGGTCGTTAACCGGTCGCGGGGCGATGATAAACTGGTCGCGGGTATCAATTAAAACGCTGGTAAAGTCTGATATGAGCGTTAACGCCATCATCACCATAAAAATAGAAAAGTAGAGCGTTTGCCCAACCAGCGGCTTGTTTGAAATAAACAACAAAGCGCCCATAACGCATCCCATAACAACGATCAGGAAATTTGCCAGGAATGAACTTTGCACCTTACCTGATTTAGCCTTGCGGCTGGTAAATACGGCCTTGGGCCTGCGGTTATCTATCAGCAACTTTATGCGTAAAATTTCATGCAGTTGCATAACATCAACACCGGTTTTCTCGAGCAGCGGGTTTAACAGCCCAACCAGTTTTAGTAAAAGCTTATCCATCGGCCTTATTCAAACGCGTTAATAATAGCGTCCGTTTCAACTCCGGATTCTTCGCGGCCGGTAAGTTTTGAAAAGATCTGCTCCAATGTATCGCTGTAATTTTGTTTTAAAGACTCGAATGTGCCATCGGCAATGATCTCGCCTTTATTAATCAGCAGGATCCTGTCTGATACTTTTTCAACTACATCCATCATGTGCGAGCAGTAGAAAATGGTTTTCCCTTCTTTTGATAAACGGGTGATGAGCTCCTTAACCAAAATTACCGCATTTGCATCAAGGCCGGACAGCGGCTCGTCCAATATCAGGATCTTTGGATTGTTAATGATCCCTGCGATTAATAACACTTTTTGTTTCATGCCTTTAGAGAAAGTGTCCATGCGGTCATTAATATTGGCGCCCAGGCCAAAGGCCGTTACCAGCTTAACTACGCGCTCGCTAAGTACCGGCTCCTGCATGCCGTATAGCTTACCAATAAAGTCGAGATACTCCATGGGCGTGAGCACATCATAGATCTCGGCATTTTCGGGTACATAGCCTATCAATTTTTTTATCTCCTGCGGATTTTCTGCCAGGTTCATCCCATCAACAATTACCTCACCTGTAAATTCGGGGATCAGGCCGGTCAGTATTTTTACGGTGGTTGATTTACCGGCGCCATTGGGCCCGATATAACCGATCACCTGTCCCGGGAAAATGTCAATAGACAGATTTTTGAGAACCTGTTTGCTGTCGTAAAACTTGCTTAAGTTTTTTATCTGGATGATAGGCTGGTCGTTCATGAGGTGTTTTTAAAACGACTGTAAATTACAATTTTTAGGAATGAAAATTAATAGATTGCAATTTTTTATAGCGTTTACACTGAAAGAAACGGTCACATTATTTTTCCGCCGTCTATTTTAGTAAAAACAGGTGTTCACATTGAAGCAAAGGGGTATTCATTTTTAAAAATGAGAACTGTAAACAGTAATTTATTGTCACCCCAAAATCAAAGTGTATAAATAGTAGCATTGTTAGTAATTTCTTTGTCAGATTGTCAGGTCAGCATTCGTGGCAAGCAATTTGAATACTATATATTTGTATAACAATAAATAAAAGAACATGGCTTTAGAAATAACAGACGCAAACTTTGAGGAGCTTGTGCTTAAATCAGATAAACCCGTATTGGTAGACTTTTGGGCAGAATGGTGCGGCCCTTGTAGAATGGTTGGCCCGGTAGTTGAAGAAATATCAAAAGAATATGCAGATACAGCAGTTGTAGGCAAAGTAAATGTTGATAACAACCCTGGTATCTCTGTAAAATATGGTATCCGCAATATCCCTGCCTTATTATACTTTAAAAACGGCGAGATCGTAGACAAACAAATAGGTGCTGTTCCAAAATCAGTTTTGGCCGGTAAATTAGATAAGCAACTGGCTTAACCAGCATATTAAAGTTTAAAAAAGCGTTACAATTTGTAACGCTTTTTTCATTTATATAATTTGTACTTTAGTGGTAATGAAGCCGGCGGGATGTATTATTGATACACACTGGTGGTTTTGTTGAATCGGTATGTCGCAACTAAATGATGATCAGCAAATAAGGCATTTAGCCAATTTGGAGTTATTGGCCCGCCAGGTGGTTGAGGGCTTTATCACCGGTTTGCACCAAAGCCCTTTCCACGGTTTTTCGGTTGAGTTTGCTGAACACCGGCTGTACAACAACGGTGAGTCGGTTAAAAATATCGACTGGAAGCTGATGGCCCGTACCGAGAAATTATTCGTTAAGCAATTTGAAGAAGAAACCAACCTGCGCTGCTATTTGCTGTTGGATACCTCGTCGTCAATGAATTTCCCTGACAAAGGGATGGATAAGCTGCAATTTTCTATATACGCCATAGCGTCATTAATGTACCTGTTTAAAAAACAGCGTGATGCTTTTGCGCTGGGCCTGTTTTCTGAACAGGTTGACTGGATAAGCCCGGTAAAATCAACCTCAAGCCATTTGTTTTACCTGTATGCCGAGCTTGAAAAACTATACAGTAATCCTAAAATAAATACAACAACCAACATAACCAGTGTACTACATCATGTAGCCGAGCAGATCCACCAGCGGTCGTTAGTCATTATATTCAGCGATATGTTGGAGAATAATTTGGATTCTGAAAAAATGCAGGCGTTATTTGCCGCTATTCAGCATTTAAAATATAACAAGCACGAGGTGGTGATATTTAATGTAAACGATAAACAAAAAGAACTCGATTTTAATTTTGATAACCGCCCGCACCATTTTATCGACATGGAAAGCGGTCACGAAGTAAAGGTGCATCCCGGTAAAATACGCGGGGCTTACCAAACCTCTTTAAACCATTACAAGCATCAGTTGGAGCTTAAATGCGCGCAATACCATATTGATATGGTTGACGCTGCTATACAGGACGGCTATTATAACATCTTAAAATCATATCTCATCAAACGAAACAGCATGATTTAACGTATAATCATTAGCTTAATGGTTAATGGGGTGCGTGGTTAAAACCATGGGCTATAATTAATTAAAAGGTTTCTGAAATTACTTCAATCAATTTGAACAAGTTTGTGTTAATTATAAAACGTACTATTTATATATGAAGTTATCTGTTGAACGTAAACCCGTAAGAGTTAATCCAGATCCAAAACGTGTTATAGCAAGATTCTTTTTTAACGGAAACGACCGAGCCAAAGAAGTATTAGAGCGTGTAATAAGTATAAGCGAGGAAGAAGCATTTAGCATCATCTCGCCACTATTGCAGGAGTATTCTAAACGTCACCGTAATATAACCCGGGTTTTAAACCGCCATTGCAGTAAACTAAAACCATTTTTTGCCGAATTGAATATTGATTATGATACACTGACGGTGTATCGTAAACTGCTTATCGGGTCTTATTTCACGCATGAGTATTCAATCGAATCAGCAGCATTTTTTAATCCGTCAATAGTTCAGGACCCAGATCAAACGGAGCTTTCAGAAGGCGAGCGAAGGGTGATCATGAGTTTCAGGGCGGTAGGCGAGGGCCACATTTCATCTATCACTTTCCGCCGGGCTTTGATCGATAAGAGTAATAACATCACGGTTTTACCTGCCGGTAATTATATTGATGAGGCCGAGATTGTACGTAATGCGGTTTATAATAAAAAGTTATTTTTTGATAAAGCCGCTATCACCCAAATAAATATTGATGTATTGCACGAGCTGGAATCAAAGCTCGATCATCATTTTGAATATTCAAACCTGCGCCGGATAATTATTGATTCGCAAAAACTGCAGGAGAGCGATATGAAGAAACTGGAGTATGATAAAGTGCTTTGGCTGGCCGATTCATACTACGAAATTGTATTTTCATTGGATACCGATATATCAGACAGGGTAATCTTCCCGATATCTGAGTACGAACGTAAAGGTATAGAGGATGCACGTTTTGTTGAATTTATGAATGAGGATGGCAGCCGTGTTTATTATGCAACCTATACGGCTTATGATGGCGCGTTAATCATGCCTAAGCTATTGCAAACCACTGATTTTTATAATTTCAAGATCATGCCGTTATATGGTGCCGGTGCCCAAAACAAAAACCTGGCGCTTTTTCCGCGTAAAATAAATGGCAAGTATGTGATGATATCGCGTATTGATGGCTGCAATAACTATATCATGTACTCGGATAAGATCAATATCTGGGAGAAACCCATATTACTGCAAAAACCTAAATTTAGCTGGGAGTTTGTACAGATAGGTAACTGCGGATCGCCGATTGAAACCAAACACGGCTGGATTGTAATTACCCATGGCGTAGGCCCTATGCGCCGGTACGTGCTGGGCGCCAGTTTGCTTAAACTTGATGATCCTGAGGTAGAAATAGGCAGGCTGAGAGAGCCTATATTGATCCCCAACAGCGACGAGCGCGAAGGTTATGTGCCTAACGTGATCTATTCATGTGGTTCAATCATCAATAATAATAAATTGATCATCCCTTACGGATTGTCGGATTATTCTACCTCGTTTGCCGAAATCGATCTTGACGAACTAATAGCAAAGTTTAAAGAAGATGCTACCGTAACCAAAAAAGAAAACAAACAGGTAGCAGTATAATATTTGCGAAGTTCCACAGCTTCTTAAGTACCCTTCAATAAAATATGTACTGAAAAGTATACGCATGCGGGTGGAAGATATCCACCCGCTAAATGCTCTCATTATCCCAAAATCACGCTTAAAGCCCTTTTTTATTTATTTATCAACATATCAAAAAATGGCATATCCATTGTTATGTACCTACTAACAGTAGTTAATTAATAATGTGTCTGTTACAAATTATATGGAAATAAATTTATTAAACCGATGGATCATTTCAGAGAAATAAAAAACAACCTTGCCTGGCATAACGAAGGTAAATTCGAGGCTGAACTTGTAAATGGTATTATTACAAAATTAAATTTTTGTGAGCCGGGTAAAGGCCCCGACGATACCGGTAAATGTCTTACATCTACCAACTTTAAATACCTGCAAGCGGTACACGCTTGTCTGGGCGACCTGTTTAGTTTTATTGAAGAAGAAAACAAAAGACTTGGTTACAAATATGCGCCGCATGTCGACCTTGAAAATTATCGTTCAGTACACAATGAGGATACGTATCAAGCTGCAGAAGCAAGGCTGAGGCCGTTGATCAATTATGATCATCAAACAGATCAGGAGAATCAGGCGGATATTTTAAACCATGATATTGCAGGCCAGGGGATAGAGTTAACTGCTTAATCAGGCAGTTACCCCAGGATCTGGTGATATAGCTTTAAATAATCGGCAGCCATTTTATCGCATGAAAATTGGCTGGTTGCCCAATTATAGCAATTCTCTCTTTTGATTTTATTTAAAGCTTCAACGGCGTTAACCGCTTCTTCAATATCCTTTACCAAAAAGCCTGTTTCTTCATGCTTGATCAGTTCAGGCATCGAGCCTTTATTGAAAGCGATGACAGGCGTCCCGCAAAGCATAGCTTCGGCTACGCTTAGTCCGAAAGGCTCTTCGAAATTTATAGGATGTAACAGCGCCAAAGCATTGCCCAACAATTCATTTCGTTTCTCCGGTCCGGCGCTGCCGATATAGGTGATCTGATCGTTTAACTGCGGTTCTATTTTTTCTTTAAAATAGCCCTCATCCTGTACTATACCTGCTATCAGCAATTTGCGTTTGCTTTTTTTGGCGATTTCAATAGCTTCGACAGTTCCTTTATCGGGATGAATACGGCCGAAATAAAGCAGGTATTCCCGAGGATGTGCGTTAAATACAAAATCTTTAGTATTTAAGCCATTATAAACCGTAGCCAGGTACTTAAGTTCAGGGCTACGGTCACTATCGCTTATGGAAACATAGTGCCCCCGTGCGTTATATTTTTTATAAACCGGTATAATCCTTGGCGATGAAAATCCGTGTATCGTGGTGATAACGGGCGTTTTGACCAATCCCGAATAGGTAAGCGGTAAAAAGTCGAAATTGTTATGGATGATGTCAAACTCATCGGCTTTCTCCATCAGGTTGCTGATATGCAGGCATTCCAGCACCTTGGCATCCTGTGTGCGGTCTTCTTCATAGCCTTTTTCGCAAACGGCTTCCAGCCTACCGGCGGTTATAGAGTCGCCGGTAGCAAAAAGCGTTACTTCAACGCCCAGTTTTATCAGTCCCTCGGCTATGTTTGATGCCACTTGTTCCCACGGCCCGTAATGCCTGGGCGGTGTGCGCCAGGCAACGGGAGCTAATATAGCTGCTTTCATTATTTGGCGTTGGCACTTAACATTTTTTGTGAAAATCTGTTGTATTCGTATTCCAGCTCAAATGCCTGCAATACGGTTAAGTGGGATATTAAATAAGCCAATGTGCTTTCGGCACCCTGGTTGCGGTTTATACCTGTCGGTAATAGCCCGTCGCAACAGCCTTTGGTTTCGTGGTCATATAACGGTGCACGTAAGGTGTTTTCGCCAAGGAACCATTTATAGCATAAAAACATTTTCTCGATATGCTCAGGCTTGCGGAACAGTTGGTAAGCCTGGAAATGCATCAATACCATAGCCATCGTCTCGATAGCCTGCTGATCAAATGTCGGGAATTTACCACCGCGGTAATACCAGCCATCATTACCAACCGGGCTCAGATAACCATTTGATAAGGTTAAATTATCAAGGAAGGCCATAGTTTTTAACGCAATCTCTTTAACCCTTTCATTACCTGTTACCTGGCATGAGTGCAGTAATGCCAATGGTAGTATGGCGTTATCGTAGGTCATGCTCTCTTCAAACCACGGCCAGTCTTCCGTTTGCGTTTTTTCATAAGCATCAACCAGCGGATTGGTTAGGCGGACTAACTCGGCTACCATGCCGTCGTCGGTTGGGTGAAGCTGCAGGTACAGGCTGATACCGATTATGGTATTGGCCATTCCCCTTAAATGTTTTAAGGCCCTGAAATGCGGGAACGAACGCTGAAATATCTCTGTAGCAAATTCGCGGTACGAGTTACTTGCAGCATAGCCGATTAAATAGCCAAGGCTCCATATGGTACGTCCAAAAGAATCTTCAGAACCCACTTCATCCAGGTATTGCCTGTTAAAGCTCAGGAAATTGCGGAAGTTACCGTCATCTGTCTGCATGTAATGGATATAGCTCAGATAGATCGGAAGCAGTTCAAACGCTTCTTTACTATTGCTGCGTTTATGGGCCATAATCGCCATAATCAACGCCCGGGCATTATCATCAAGGCAATATCCCTCTTTTAAGTTAGGTATACCGTATTTGGCGTGTTGCACTATGCCAGTATCGTCTGTTAGGCGCAATACGTGGGCCAGGCTGAATTTGGGCATTATCTCTGGGTCAACAATACTGTTTTTAAGTATTTTGTCCCTGAAATCATGCTCGGAGCAGGCTTCTTGTGCCACTTTTATATATTCAGCTCCTACAACAGGCCAGCGCAGATGCAGGCCATATTCATAAGCGTTTTCTTTTAACTCATTTAATACGCGTTCCTGGTCAAGTAATTCAATCACGATATCGGCCAGTGCGTCGGCATTTTTAAATTCAAATAAGCGGCCGCGGTTATGGTCCAATAATTCAGTAGCGTGCCAGTAGGGCGTTGAAACTACTGCCGAACCTGCACCAACTGCATATGACAATGTCCCGCTGGTTATCTGTGCCTCATTTAAATACGGCGTAACATAAATTTCGGCCGCTGAGAGGTATTGGATCAATTCTTCTTCTGCAACAAACTTGTTAACAAATGCCAGATTTTGTGACACCCCGAGTTGGTTTGCCAGTGTTTTCAGGTGATCCCGGTATTCCTCTCCCGAGTTTTTCAATACACCCGGGTGGGTATTACCCAATACTACGTACATCACATCCGGGTGGTCCTTTACAATTCTTGGCAGGGCGCGCACTACGGTCTCTAATCCTTTATTTCTGCTTATCAACCCAAAGGTTAATAATACCCTGCGATTTTTAAATGGCGTTAAGCTTTTTATCGGGTTATCTTCTGGTGCTTCCAAATCAGGCACACCATGTTCTATTATTTGTATCTTTTCTGCAGGGATGTCATAAATGGTCGTTAAAAACTCCAGTGCCCTGTTGCTCATTACAATTATTTTGGCCGACTGCTCGGCAATCTCCCTTATTATAACACGTTGTACATAGCTGGGATCCTTCAGTATTGTATGTAAAATAGAGATCAGTGGTTTTTCCAACCGGTTTAACAAGGGCAGTATATAGATACCGCTTTCACCACCATAAATGCCAAACTCATGTTCCATTATGCAAACATCCGCGTTGCTGGTATTGATATAATTAGCTGCCCTTATATAATCTTTCTGGTGGTTTTGGCGAATAACATATTTTACCTCTTCAGGGTATTCATATTCGTGGACGTCTTCAGAGTCAGTTAGCGCTACCACAAAATCACCCTTCAGTAATGTTGCCCTTTCGGGGAAATTGGCGCCAATGGCCTTCATTAAGTTTTGATTGAATGTTGCGATTCCGCATTCACGCGGTGGATAGGTTGAGATATAGGCTATTTTCATGTTTTTTTGTAGTGTGTTATTTCCGGCCATGTTATACCAAGGTTGTTTTATAGTTATTGTATAGTATACTGACTTGAAAAATGTGCAATCAAACCTTTAAAAACTCGATTTAAGCTGTTTAAACGCACTTTTTAGCAGTTTACCCTATATTTTGCATAAACCATACCAAGATTAACCGCGTTAAAGTTTATAACGGGTTTATTACACTAATTTAATAATAATATGCCGGGATACAGACAATCAGCAATAATGAGCAATGGCTTCCATTATTACCCTACAGGCATCTTCGATCTCGGTTTTGGTGATAATTAGTGGAGGGGCTATACGCATGGCATTATCACAATGTAAAAACCAATCGGTAATTACACCATTTGTTATGCAGCGGTCAATTATTTTTTTGTTAACAGCAAAGTTCTCCAGCTCTATGGCCAGCATCAATCCTTTGCCGCGTACTTCTTTTATAGCCGGGTGTACCAGTAAACTTCGCAGCAGTGTTTCTTTTTCGGCAACAGTATTTACAAGCTCTTCAGCCAGCAGAACTTCAAGGGCTGCCAGTCCGGCGGCACAGCAAACCGGGTGGCCGCCAAATGTGGTGATATGCCCCAGGATTGGATTTTCTTTGAGCGACCCCATTATTTTGTTTGATGAGATAAAGGCGCCCACTGGCATACCGCCCCCCAACGCCTTGGCCAGTAAAAGGATGTCGGGCCGGATATTAAAATGCTCAAAAGCAAATAGTTTGCCTGTACGGCCAAACGCGGCCTGGATCTCATCCAATATCAGCAACGTGCCTGTTTCATCACAGCGCCTGCGCAGGGCCTGCATGTATTGTATATCAGGAACGCGGATCCCGGCTTCGCCCTGGATGGTTTCTATGATAACACAGGCAGTTTGGTCGGTGATCCGTATCAGATCAGCCGGATCGTTAAAACGAATAAAACCGATCCCCGGCAATAACGGGCGAAATGCCTGTTTAAAAGTTTCATTACCCATTACGCTCAATGCGCCATGCGTGCTGCCATGATAGGAGTTGGTGCATGAAATTATTTGCTGCCTGCCGGTAAAGCGCTTCGCCAATTTTAAAGCGCCCTCTACGGCTTCCGTACCTGAATTGACGAAGTATACCGATTGCAGGTTATCCGGCAATACAGAAACCAATTTTTCGGCAAAGCGTACCTGTGGTGTTTGTACATACTCGCCGTAAACCATCAGGTGCATATATTTATCCACCTGCTGCTTTATAGCGTTGATCACATAGGGATTGCTGTGGCCCAGGTTGCTTACACCTATACCGGATATCAGGTCTGTATATTTCCGGCCATCGCTGCCATATAAATATACCCCTTCGGCGCGTTCAAACTCAAGGAGCAGCGGGAAATCTGTAGTTTGGGCATTGTTGGTCAGAAACAGTTGGCGAAGGGTTAACATAGCCCAAAAATACAAAAGGCTTACCACTTTATGTGATAAGCCTTTTATTGTTCATTAAATATTTTCGCTCAGGGTTTGGCTACGTTTTGTTCATGGAGCTTTCTTACCAGCTCATCATTAAATTCGCGTTCTGATTTTATCAGCTGGCTTACTTTTTCAGGAGGCAGCACTTTCATAAACTCTTCATTGTAATGCTTACGTATCGCTACTAACTGGGCATCGTAATCCAGGTCTCTTTTTACCTGCTCGGCCCCGTTGGCCTGGGCATCTGAATTGTTAAGGCGTTTTAACCGCCTTACTTCAAAAAGTTCATTTTGGTACTGGCGGTATATCGGCCAGAATAATTCGCCCTGCTGGCGCGTAAGCGCAAGCTGCTGGCCTATAAATGTCTCTTTAACCACCTGGATGCGGCGCATACCCGGGTTTTGTGGCTTAACTATCCGCAACCCGGTTTGCTGACGGGATTGCATACGCAGGTTTTGCGAATAAGCTGTATAGCTAAAACACCCTAATAACAATATAAAAAAAACGTGTTTACACAACTTATTAACTGTCATCTCTTATTGGTCGGTATAGTCTTGTAAAGCGGCCTTTAACTCATCAGGGCTAACCGGCAAATTTTCATTGGCAACCGTATGTTGGGTATCGCTGCCATCAACATTTTGCTCCAGGTAATTTTGAATATCGGTTACCGGGATAGTTGACAGCTCTTTATGCAGGAATGAACGATCATGTACAGCTTCAGGCGATTCCATCTGCAAAAATACGCCGGTACCAATCATCGCCACAAAACAAGCGGCAGTAGCATATTTAAATGCAGTAGATGATAATACCCTTATAACAGCGCTTTTGCGTTTTACGATATCCTGATTAACCGTTTTATTTAATATATTTTGATTTAGCCTGTTAAAATAATCCTGCGGAACAGTAAAGGCATCTTCGGCATTGGCTAACGCTTCTTCAACTACCAGGCGGCTCCGGATCTTGCTGCTTAGGTCCTCGAAATAATTCGCGGGTACGGTTAAACCGGTATCTTCATTATTTAATAATTCTTCAACCGCAATGCGGCTTTGTATATTACTGCTTAGTTGTTCAAAATAGTTTTCAGGTACGGTTAAGCCGGCAGCTTCCCTGCCGGTAAGCTCTTCAATGGCTATACGGCTTTGGATATTGCCGCTTAGCTCTCCAAAATAATTCTCCGGAACGGTTAACCCCGTAGCCGTGGTATCCAAAATCTCTTCAATAGCGATGCGGCTCTTGATGTTGCTGCCCAACTCTTCAAAATAATTTTCAGGTACAACAAAACAATCCGGCGAAATTGAGTTTTTCAATTCATCCAGTTTAATTGCTGATATTATGCGTTCATCCAACCCTTCAAAATAGCTATCGGGTACTGTAAACGGGTTTTTTGTACTTACCTGTTTAAGCCGCGCATAATCATTTAGCCATTCTTTGTTTTCTATATCCCTTGCCATGATTACCTTATAGATGAAATTTAGATGAAAAGGTTTAATAACATTTTAAATTTAATCTTCTGCCAGTAAAATAGCTTCAATTTTTTTAACAGCCAGGTGAAAAGAGGCTTTTAACGCGCCTACACTTGTGCCTAAAACCTGCGACATTTCTTCATATTTCATGTCCTCATAGTATTTCATATTAAATACCAGTCGCTGCTTTTCGGGCAGGGTAATTATCGCATTCTGTAATTTTTTTTGGGCAGCATCGCCATTAAAGTAGGATGAGTCGGCCAGGGTATCGGCCAAATTGTAAGCTTCATCCTCGATAGAAACATTGTTCCGCAGCTTTTTCTTGTTCAGAAACGTGATGCATTCATTGCTGGCTATCCGGTACATCCACGTGTACAATTGTGAATCATTACGGAAACCGGCCAGATTTTTCCAAACCTTAATGAAAACGTCCTGAACCAGATCATCAGCATCGTCATGGTCAATAACCATGCGGCGTATGTGCCAGTAAATTTTTTGCTGATATTTATTAAGCAGCAGGTTAAATGCCTCATTCCGGGTCTTTTCGTCCTGAAATTTACTTAGTATCTCTGCATCTTCAACCTGTATGGGCATGTTTGATAATTATTTTTTCAGTAAAATAGTTATTTGCGGCTTTTGTTTGTTTAAGCTATCAACCGCCGCTAAAATACTTATTATTTTCTAAATGATAATGCTGCCGTTGGCGTCGGTTGCTCTGATTTCCTTTACCCGGCCCTCTTTACTGCTTGCGCAAGAGGGTGGTCGAGTGAAGTAAAGACCGGATGAGTAAATACCGGCTGATGCAGGCGGCGACAACTCACCCCGACGAAGCTTCGCTTGTCCACCCTCTCTTCGCCTTCGGCGGAAAGAGGGTTTGGTCCATTCTACAACAAATCAAGTACCTGTTGTGATGCCGCTTTAGTATCAACTTTATCAATCACGTCTTTAATTTTACCTTCGGCATCAATAATAAACGTGGTGCGCATGGTGCCCATATATTTTTTACCGTACATGTTTTTTTCGCCCCAAACGCCATAGGCCTCAACTATGCTATGGTCAGTATCGGCAATAAGCGGGAACGGCAGGTTATATTTGGTCTCGAATTTTTTATGTGATTTTTCATCATCGGTACTAACGCCGATTACCTCAAAACCTTTGCCTGTTAAGGATTGGTAGTTATCCCTGAAATCGCAAGCCTCGGCGGTGCAGCCCGGGGTATCGTCTTTAGGATAAAAATAAAGGATCACTGTTTTTCCTTTAAAATCAGCTAATGAAACTGTTTTGCCATTTTGATCTTTCGCCGTAAAATCCGGGGCCTTATCGCCTGCTTTAAGTGTTGCCATTATCTGCTAAATTCTGCTGTGAATTGTGAAACGTTATTTTTTGCATCGCCAACGTTCAATTCAAAAGTGTGCCTGCCGTGTGCGATGCTCTCGTCAAAGGTATAACTTAGTACTTTAGTTTTAAAATCCCAGGCCATTAAAACCCATTTGCCGTCTATTTTGCCATTGTATGTTTTTACGCCCGACAGATTGTCGCCGATTCTTAAATAGATGGCCTTGGCTTTTGAAAGATTAACGCCGTTATGAATGTTAAGCGGGGTAATATATGGTGCTGTGGTATCAAGGGTTATATAAAAATCGCCAAACCCACGGGCGCGGCCTTTAACAAAGCCGTTTTCATAAATACAACTGTCGCATACGCCGGTGGTGCCGGTTATAACGGCTTTGCCGGCCTGGTTACCCAGGTCAACATCCGGCTTTATCCAGATATCATAATGGTCATGTATCGGCGTAAACTTGTTGTGTATACGGTGGGTAATAGAATAAGCGCCCGGTTTTGCAGGTAATGCTTCATATTTAAAATCAATATCATCATATAAATTCCCCGGGTCAATTTCAATTTTAACTCCGGGCCCGGTAAATTGGTTTACCCGGTCATAATGAAACATGGTAGCAGATGGTTGAGCGATGGCTGTTGGCCTTAACAAATGTGTTGATTTAACTTTGATGTTCAGGGTAGATGTATTGCCGGCTACGTCTTTAACCACGTACTGCACGTCGTGCAAATTGTCGTCATCAAAATTAATTATACCGCGGTTAACAGCCTGCGGATAAAGCGAGATATGGCTGCCCGGCGGCACAAAGCATTTTTGTATAAAGCGATGCTGGGTTAAAAAGGTTGGGTAGTCAATATATCCGTTAATGGCATGTGTCTGGTCGAAGGCAAAATGCTCCATGGAGAAGGTATAGACCGTTTTGCCGTCTAAATTCAGCTGGATAGAATAAACACCGTTGGGATTAACCGAAGCGCTGTTTTTGTCGATGGTAGTGATACCAAACCCGATATTGCCGCTTAGCTCAATTACTTTAGGGTTTACCAAATGATAGTTACCCGGCGCCCCGCCCACTGCCAAAAACTGACGTGGGGTATTTTCGCTAAACGGCCCGTCCATTTGATAGATCCCTATAGCGCTTATAGCCGGAGGGATCCTGTCGGGAATGGTAATACCAAATAGTTGTGGATTTATAGTGTGCTCGGTCTTTGTATCCCTGATCTCGAAATGCAGGTGGGGGCCGGCTACCGCACCCGACTGGCCCGAAATAGCAATAACGTCATCTTTACAGACCTGCAACTGGCCGGGCTGTAGGTTAAAATCAACTTCATATAACTGGTGCTCATACTGGTAGTCATGCAAAACCCTGGCAATTTGCGGGCTAAACTTTTGGTTGTGCATGTAAACCGTGGTAAAGCCGTTTGGGTGATTAATGTAGACAATGTTACCACCGCCGCCAAACTGCACACGTATCCTTGATACATAGCCATCGGCTGCCGCGTGCACCGGATAACCGCTTTGTTGATTGGTCCTGAAATCTAATCCGGCATGGAAATGATTGGGCCTGATCTCGCCAAAACCACCGGCTGTAGATGGCGGAAGATCAAGCGGGTACCGGAAAAATCCCTGTGGATATTCCTGGCTTTGGATAGTGTTTTGAGCCGGGGCAAACTGATAATCTATAAATAGCAGAACGATGAAAAATATTTTTTTCATTAAGATGGATGTATTGTAAATGTAATTAGGGTTAACGCCGTGATGCCATACTTGTTTCGACATTAATCTTTAAGGTTACTTTTAGAGCTGATACCTGCCCTGCGTTAGGCGATCTTATTTTACATAGAAATCAATCAGCTTTTGGTTCTCTAGGTAGCCCTCCAGCCTGTCGCCAACATTTACTTTGGCTACGCCCGCCGGGGTACCGGTAAATATCAGGTCGCCTTTTTTAAGGGTAAAGTATTTAGATACAAAAGCTATAATGTACTCGAATGAGAAAAGCAGATCACCGGTATTACCAGCCTGCCTGCTTTGGCCATTAACATCAAGATGGAAATTTAGCTTATAAATATCGGCGAATTGCGATTTAGGAACGAAGTTGCTAACCGGCGCCGAGTTATCAAATGCTTTGGCTAGTTCCCAGGGCAGCCCTTTTTCTTTATGGCGCGATTGGATGTCGCGGGCGGTAAAATCAATCCCTAAAGCAATTTCCTCATAGTAACCGGCTGCAAACTTTTGGCTGATGTGCCTGCCTTCTTTGCTGATCTTTAAAACCACTTCCAGTTCATGATGTATATCTTCTGAAAAGTCTGGATGATAAAAGGGCTTGTTGTCTTTTAACAGGGCCGTATCGGGCTTTAAAAATATTACCGGAACGTCAGGTACCGGGTTATTTAACTCTTTGGCATGCTCGGCATAATTGCGGCCAATGGCGATGATCTTCATTTATCAGAATGAGTGAATTAGTAAGCGATTGCGTGAACTTTTTAAATGCGAGAATAAGAATAATGTTTGATTTAATGAATAAATTAATCATTACAATAGCGGTTTGATCTGATGATAAGCTCTTACTCGCCTAATCAAACCGGCACATTAACTCATCAATTAAAGCAGGGATATCCGTTTAATTACCGACTCGGTACCGGCAATAACCCGGATAAAGTAGAAACCACGATTTAGTTTATTGCTGATCTGGCGGTTAAGAACCTGCTCGCCGGGTTCAACCCTTTGCGAAAACAGCACCATTACATCGTTACCCAGCACATCAACCATTTTAATGGTTACGTTTGAATTGCGCGACAGAACATATTTTAAATTGATCTGATCAACTATAGGATTGGGGTAAACTTCTACGTTGCTCAACAGCTTATCGTTAGGGATAACCAGTTTGGTGCTTGATATTACCCCGGGTTTTATAGGCGGTAAGGTAAAGTTTAACGGGCTCTTTTTAGGTTTCCTCTTAAGCAGGTAGTAACTTATGGTGTCATGCTTCGGAAGCCGAATTGTTGCGGCATAGGCACAATTCAGGGACACTGCCAGAGCAATTATGATTATCCATGAAAAAGTGGAGGTAAAATTTCGCCTCATGCGTTACAATTAGTTTTTTACAAAAGTATAAATAAACTTTTCATCAATTACAATGCCATCGGCTTTATTGCACAATTTAACATAATTTAACAAAGCCAATTAGCTGCTTAACAATTAAATTCCTTATACGTTTGTATAATTTTTAAGTTGTAACTCAAATATTTTAATACTTTTGTGCGTTTAAATAAAGATAGTGTCGCAACATAAAGATCTACAAAAACTGACGGCCGCTGGGCTCCTTATCAGTTTAGGAATTATCTACGGAGATATTGGTACCTCTCCACTATACGTTTTCAAGGCCATTGTTGGCACTCAGCACATTTCAGATATTTTAGTTTTAGGCGGCGTGTCCTGCATTTTCTGGACGCTTACCCTGCAAACAACCTTAAAGTACGTAGTGATAACACTGCGTGCGGATAATAAGGGTGAGGGTGGTATTTTCTCCCTGTTCTCTTTAGTCAGGCGTAAAGCAAAATGGTTAATTGTACCGGCCGTAGTTGGGGGTTGCGCGTTGCTTGCGGATGGTATTATCACCCCGCCAATTACCATATCATCCGCTATTGAAGGTTTGGTGCCATCGTTTCCGCATCTCCGTACGGTACCGGTTGTTATTGCTATTATAGCCGGCCTGTTTATTATTCAGCAATTTGGCTCTTCAACCGTAGGCAAGGCCTTTGGCCCAATTATGTTTATCTGGTTTACCATGATGGGCGTTTTAGGCATGAGTTTTATTATCCAGGACCCGACTATTATCAGGGCCTTAAACCCATATTACGCAATTAAGCTTTTAACCAGTTCTGATTATCACGCGTTTATTATACTGGGTGCCGTATTTCTATGTACCACCGGGGCCGAGGCGTTATACTCTGATTTGGGCCATTGCGGACGGAAAAACATCCAGATAAGCTGGGTATATGTTAAAACCTGTTTGATATTAAATTATCTTGGTCAGGCGGTATGGCTGCTACAGCGTAACGGCCAGGTGATTAACCTTAACCTGCAAAACCCTTTTTATAAGATCATGCCCGAGTGGTTTTTGATATTTGGTATTGGTATAGCCACCGTTGCTGCAATTATTGCCAGCCAGGCATTGATCTCAGGCTCATTTACCTTAATTGCGGAAGCCGTGAGGTTAAATTTATGGCCCAAGGTAAAGATCCATTATCCAAGCGAGCAAAAGGGCCAGTTATATGTTGGCAGTGTTAACTGGTTGCTATGTGCGGGCTGTATTGGCGTGGTTCTGTTATTTAAGCATTCAGACAGGATGGAGGCAGCTTACGGGTTAAGTATCACCGTGGCTATGTTGATGACCACTATATTGGTTTCGAGGTTTTTGCGCCGTAAAAAGGTGCCGGGTTATATGGTAAATACTTTCCTGGTGATGTATTTATTGATTGAGGGCACCTTCCTTTATGGTAACTTAAATAAATTTGTTGATGGCGGTTGGTTCACTTTATCCATAGGTACCGTTTTATTCTCGATCATGTGGACCTGGCATACTGCCCGCAAGATCAGGAACCGCTATGTTAAGTTTGTCGAAATTGATGATTATTACAATATCATCAAAGAACTGAGCGATGACGAAACCGTACCTAAGTACGCATCGCAACTGGTTTATTTAACCAGCGCTAACTTTAACTCAGAAGTTGAGTCAAAAATCATCTACTCTATCCTGCAAAAGCAACCCAAACGTGCCGACGTTTATTGGCTGGTACACGTTGATGTGGTTGATGAGCCTTATAAAAAAGAATACGAGGTTGATTTCCTTGTCCCTAATAAATTAATAAGAATCGACTTTAAACTGGGCTTCCGTATTGAGCAGCAAATAAACCTGCTGTTTAGAAGGGTAGTGGAAGACCTGGTTAAAAACGGCGAGGTTGATATCACCAGCAGCTATAAATCATTAAATAAACATAAAATTGTTGGCGATTTCAGGTTCGTGGTGATTGAAAAAGTACTTTCGCGCTCACATAACCTTTCGTTTTATGAAAAAGTGGTTATGGCTTTTTACGGCTATCTTAAAAAGATCAGCTTGTCAGAGGAGCGTGGCTTTGGGCTCGACCTGAGCTTTGTAACCATAGAAAAAGTTCCGTTAATGCTTGCCGCGCCTGAAACGGTTGAAATTACCCGCGTAAGTTGCTAATGTTAAAAATATTTTAATTTAATGTTGCTTCAGTATTAATACAGATTGTTAAGCTAGATTTGCAGTCTGCATTAATACTATACCATGAAGTACATTTTAATTATTAGTCTGTTTATCGCCAGCATATCGGCCAATGCCCAACAGGCAAGTGATACTACCCATAAAAAGCTGGGCGATACCCTTAAAAAAGATTTACTGACCGCACCAGATACGGTTAAGCGTTTACATACCAAGCCATGGGCCCTTGTCCCGCCGTTTGCAGCGATAACCTATGGCGCCTTAACCTTCGCCGTGCACCCGTTACGCCGCATAGATTACTTCATACAGACCGAAACCAACAAAACCGGCGCAAGTTTTCATACCACTACCGAGAGCTATTTTCAGTTCGCACCCATTGCCATGGTCTACGGGCTAAATTTAGTCGGCGTATCCGGTAAGAACACTTTTGTCGACCGTACGGCTTTACTTGCCTTGTCTGCAGGTATTTTAGGCGTTACCGGTTATAGTACCAAGCATTTAACTCATCGGTTAAGACCCAACGGAGAGGATCACCTGTCATTCCCGTCGGGACATACAGCCACCGCATTTATGGGTGCCGAATTTTTAGCACAGGAGTTTTCCAATAAATCGCCGGTATATACCATTATCGGCTATTCTTTTGCGGTAACTACCGGGGTTTTCAGGATGTATAACCGTGATCATTGGTTCAGCGATGTGGTTGCAGGCGCCGGTTTGGGTATTATCTCAACCAAGCTTTCTTACCTGGTTTACCCTTATATCCGTAACGCGTTAACCCATACCGATAAAAAAGGTAAAAGCGTAACCATTTTACCCACTTACCAGGATGGTATGGGCGGCTTTACTTTTGCTATGCAGCTCTAATTATTATAATCTATTTATACCGGAGTTTGTAGACCAGTATAACGCCCGCGAACAAAAAGGTGATGGCATTGGCTACCGCAACCGGCAGGCTGGGATACATGATACCATACATCAGCCATAAAAAAGTGCCTACGGTAAATACCACGTACATGGATAACGATATCCCCGAAGTATCTTTGGTGCGGATGGTTTTAACCGCCTGCGGTAAAAAGGATACGGTTGTGCTAAAGGCGGCCATGAAGCCTATTATTTCTATATAACTCATTGTGGTATAGCTTTGAGGCTATGCAAAGTTGCAGATTATTATTAGATAATCAACTATCTTAGTGTAAATTTAACACTAAGGTGGTTTGCGTATTAAATCCTGTTGATGGCTTGTTCCTCTTTACCCAGTTTGCTGTTTTTATAACTATAGCCAAAATAAACAAGCATCCCTATTACCAGCCATATTAAAAAGCGCAGCCAGTTTGTCGTGCCCAACTCGGTCATTAAATAAAAACAGGATATTAAACCCAATACCGGTATCAGCGAATAATTTTTAATAAAACCGGCAACCGTAATGGCAAGTACCAATAATGTAAAGGCAAAATAAGGTATCCTTTCATGGAGGACAGCCATTTTTGAAAGACCGGGTTGGCCGGCGTCTATCAGCCCAAAAAAGTTTTTAAAGAACCCCGGAAATTCAAATTGTATAAATGCGACAGCTACAATTAATATTAAGGGGATTATGAATTTGCCATTGATATACGGTACCCTAAATTTACCCGAGCTTTTTTCGGTACGTGGCAGTATTAAAATGCCGCCGCAAACCAGCACAAAAGCAAATAAAGTACCTATGCTGCAAAGGTCGGTAACGATGGCCGAATCAAGAAACAAAGATGGTATGCCTACAACCAAACCGGTAATAATGGTTGCAAAAGACGGCGTATGATATTTAGGATGTAATCTTGAAAACCTGGGTGGCAGTAATCCATCCCGGCTCATACTCATCCAGATGCGGGGCTGGCCTATCTGAAACACCAATAAAACAGATGTGGTAGCAACAACGGCACTTAAGGCAATGATACCCCCCAATATATTTAACCCTCTTTCATTAAAGGCATTTGCCAGGAAATCACTTGTGTTTAATTTAGAATAGTTTACCATCCCCGTAAGTACAAGCGCTATTAAAATATACAATATAGTACAAATTATTAACGAGTAAAACATCCCTTTTGGTAAATCTCTTTGAGGGTTTTTACATTCTTCGGCTGTTGTTGAGATCGCATCAAAACCAATATAGGCAAAAAACACAGCCGAAACGCCCTTCATCACCCCGGCAAATTTATTGGGCAAAAACGGCACCCAGTTTGCAGGATTTACATAATAAAAGCCAATAGCTATAACCGCAACAACCACTAATAATTTAAACAGTACCATCAGGTTACTGGCGCGCCTTGACTCTTTAATGCCTACATATACCAGGTAAGTAATAAACGCAGTGATTGCTAAAGCTGGAAGATTAAGGATAAACGGGACCGAACCAATATGCGGCGCATTGAGCCAGGTGTTGTGCAGGCTCAGGAAATCTGCGGCGCCGGCGACATCATTGCCGGCCATCTTCGCCAGATATTGCGTGTTCCCGTTTTTAACTTCAAAAAAGCTGCTGCATAAAAAATCAGGAATGTGGAGGCCTATATTGTGAAGAAAGCTGGTGAGGTTACCTGACCAGGAAATGGCTACCGTTATATTTCCCACAGCATATTCCATAACAAGGTCCCACCCGATTATCCAGGCTATTATTTCGCCAAAGGCGGCGTATGAGTAGGTATAAGCACTGCCGGACATCGGGATGCGTGAAGCAAATTCGGCGTAACAAAGTGCAGAAAAACCACAGGCTACGGCGCATATAATAAATAAGAAAATTACGCCCGGCCCGCCATCAAAGCAAGCCTTGCCAACGGTGCTAAAAATACCGGCGCCTATTACGGCCGCTATGCCTAACGCGGTAAGATCCCGCACACCCAAAACTTTATTTAATGATACCCCGTGCCCGTCATCAAGGCCGGCTTCTGCGTCCGCAACTATTTTTTCGATCGATTTTTTACGGAATAAATTTCTAGCCATTTAAATTATTTGTCCTGATACCAAACATAACCATTTTTTTGTTGGGATGTAAGGATATGCTTACTTTGCACCTATGAATATCGGAATAAAGGCCGTTTTATACAAGGTCAGATTTTTTTTTATACCCTATCTGATCCTGATAGCCGCCTGCCTCATCATTAAGCTAACTTATACCCGCGAGGAGATCTATTTTGCAGTGAATGCCCGCAACTGGAGCTGGGCCGACGCTATAGCCCCGTATATTACTGATATAGGTGATGGGTTAACAACTATCCTGCTGGCTGCTGTACTAGCTTTATTCAGCTATCGTAAGGCATTTATTCTGGCGGGCAGCTACCTGGCAAGTTCAACAATAGTGGCGCAGGCCCTAAAGTATGCATTTGCCGCACCCCGGCCTAAATTATATTTTCATAACCAGTTATTAAAGATCCATTTTGTTACCGGTACAGATCAGCTCAGTTTCCATAGTTTCCCGTCAGGTCATACCGTTACTGCTTTTTCAACGGCAATCCTGTTAACCTACTGGTGTAAAAACCAATTTTGGGGATTACCGCTTTTGTTACTTGCCGTACTGGTGGGTTACTCCAGGATGTACCTGAGCCAGCATTTTTTTGAGGATGTCACAGCCGGTTCTGTAATAGGCGTGGTAATTACCGTAATATGGATCTGGTGGACAGCGAACAGAAAGTTTTTAAAGTCTCCCAAATGGGATAGGGGACTGTTGAAAAAAAAATAGCTGTCATTTTAAAAAGCGAAGCAACCGACAACTGCACTTGCTGTACCCAGTTACTTCGCTGTTTCCAAAAATGGCAGGATTATTCCAGTTCCATTCTCTTTTTTCGCTGGATATAGAAACCAACTGCAAATGCTATCAGCAAACCTCCGCCTGCTAAACCTACGATCAGTACAATCGGGGTACTTTTAGCATTTGATATATACTGATCATTTCTTTGCAGTTCGGGAGATAGTTTGATTGAGTTTATAAACGATTTATATTCTCCGTTAATCATCTCTTTACGGGCGTTGGGGTATACATATTCAAAAACATAGCTTGCAGCATTGGTGTATAACAGCACAATGTTTCTAAATTGGATGTCGCCCTGGCCGTTATCGGTTTGTAAGGTAAATGTTTTGGCCTTTAGCTTACCAATGGTGGTATCGCGTACATATTGCGCACTGGCGTTGCTTGACTCGGCCTGGATGCTTTTAACGTTCTCTTTTAATACCCTGTCCAGGTCATTCTCTCTTTGCAGGGGAGCCGTGTTTTTGGCATTAGGGGTCCTTAATACAACTACATAACCCAATGACGAGTTTGAAGAAAATACCTGCTGACCCAGGGTATCGGTTTTTTGATACGCAGCAGGCATTGATACTGTAACTACGCTATCTATTTTTACCGGTTTCAGCTCCTGGGCAAAGCCGGCCAGAGCTGATAATATAAGTGTCGCTGAAATTAAAAATATCTTTTTCATACCTGTACCTGCCCTAAAACCATACCAAAAAGTTAATTTTTGGTGTTTTATGACATTGGTATAGACAAGACAGCCGAAGTTTACAAAACCCCGGCTGTATTAATATTCGAATATGTAATTTACTGAAATCTAGCCAATTAATGTTTATAATTTAGCTATTTCGGCCTTGATAAAATCGGCTAATTCTTTTACATAAGCGGCGCTGAAATCAAATTGAATTCCGGCGGTTTCATAAATCTCCTTAATGGTTTTAGTGTAACCTAATTTTAGGGCATCAAGGTATTGTTGCAGCGCCTTCGCGGGATTTTCCTTATAATTTTTGTAAACTGCTATGGCGCCCAATTGCGCAAAACCATATTCAATGTAGTAAAAAGGGATCTCAAATATGTGCAGTTGTTTTTGCCATAAGTTGGCTTCTGCCTCTTCAAGGCCGCTCCAGTCTGCAAAACCTGCGCCAAAAGGCTCGTATATTTTTAACCAGGCATCGGCACGCTCTGAGGCTAAATGATCCGGGTTGGTATAGATCCAATGCTGAAACTGGTCGACAACGGCTACCCAGGGCAGGGTTTTCAGCACATCAACCAACTGATCGCGTTTGGCGCGTTTAAGGTCCTCCTCGTTATCAAAAAAGACGTTCCAGTTATCCATAGATATTAACTCCATCGACATAGAGGCCAGTTCGGCAACTTCAGACGGACAATGTTTAAAATCGTTCAGTTCCAGATCGGCAGTTAAAAAAGTATGCACCGCGTGGCCGCCTTCATGTACCATGGTAGTCAGGTCGCGAAAGGTATTGGCCGAGTTCATGAAAATAAACGGCGCGCCGGTTTCTGACAGCGGATAGTTATAACCGCCCGGTGCCTTGCCCTTGCGGCTCTCCACATCAAACAGGTTATTGTCCTTCATAATTTCCAAACGCTCGCCCAGGTAGCTATTGATATTGCGGAAGCATTGGATAGATTTTTCAATGAGCTCCGCACCGCTGTTAAACGGCTTTAAGGCCGGTTTGCCCGAAGTGTTAACGTCCATGTCCCAGGGGCGCAAGGTATCCAGTCCTAAAGCTGCTTTGCGTTGTTCGGCATGTTCGCGCAGGATAGGAACGATCTCCAGTTCGATAGCCTCATGAAAAGCGTAGCAATCCTGCGGGGTGTAGTCAAAACGGCCCAAAGCCTGGAACATATAATCGCGGTAGTTTTCAAAACCCGCGTTTACGGCCACTTTATGGCGCAGCACACGCAGGTGATCAAACAGGTCGTTCAGTTTTTCTTTTTCTTCCAGGCGGCGGAAGGTGATCTTCTCCCAAACTTCCTGGCGCTTGGCGCGGTCGGTATCTTTTAAAAATACGGCAGCCTGCTCTAACGTATATTCTTTATCACCGATGTGAACGGATAATGACCCGCTTATCGACTGGTATTTTTGTTGCTCAACCTGGATCTCGGTTTGGATCGGGATGTTCTCTTCGCGGAATAATTCTAGCGATTTTTTAATGCCGCGCAGGTAAACAAAATATTTGTCTTTATCCAGCTTGTCTAAATATTTGCTGGCTACCAGCTTTTTGTTTAACTCGTTGCTATAAGGCGCGGTTTTGGGTTCGATCTCGGTAGCGAAATACTGGAAATCGGCCAGCAATTGTTCGTTATTGGTGTCGCAGGTCATGCGGATATAGCGCCAGGCAAAGTCTTCTTCCAAAGCGGCTTCCAGCTCGCTGCGGTCGTGAAGCCAATGCTCCAGTTCTCCAACGGAATTTATCGGGCGCTCAACCAAATCTTTATATAATGGCTCAAGCGTTTCCCATTTAATTTCAAGGTCGGCAGGTATATAGGTGCGTGTTTTTTTATGGATCATGATGATGTGTTGATGTGCAAATATGCAGATATGCAAATGTGCAAATTAGTTGGGAAGTGCGGAAACAGGATAATGTAAATAAAGATTAATTTAGATAGCTCTTACCCGCGCTCGTCGCAGATGCGCCATACTCATCACAATGACAGGATCCTGTCACTCCATTTAAAAATTAATTTTTTAACTATAGCAGTGTCCTGCTTAACTATTATGGTGTTCCAAATCTAACAGGGGGTGTTCCGTAGTGTTCCACCTGTTCCGGGGTGTTCCGCTCACGCAAAGCGGAACACCCCGGAACTTCAAGCGAAGTAAGTGTTTTTAAAGCCTTATTCCCATAAATTTTAGAACACCCTACTAAATCTGATAAAATTGTTATCAAACTCTTCTCACAACGTCCAATGCTGAATCAAATCATTTCTTATACAATGTCTCAGACATAAGTTTTATCCCATCCTCATAACTTGTAGGTTTAAAATTAAACGCTTTTTCAAATTTGCTGCTATCAAACACATAATCATTAATGCACTGGTAATACATCTCTACCGTTCCCATTATCAGCTTGTTAAACAACCCGATAACAAAAAGCATCAGTTTGTTAATTTTGAAGTATTTGGGTTTTACATGATAAATGCGTGCAGCCAGTTCAATAAAGGCTTTGCCGCGCATGGGTTTTGCGGTTGGAAGGTGCCAGATCTGGTTGTCGCTTTCCGGGTGTTGGCCTAACAGGTACATGGCTTTGCCCATATCAGGTATATAGCTAAAGCAATGTAATTTATTAACATCGCCCATCCATTGGGCTGTCTGGTGTTTGGCATATTTATCAAGCACCATCATATCAAAAAAGCTGTTCATTGAGTTTGTGCCGTAAAAATCGGCGGCGCGTGCTATGGAGGCCCTTATGTTTCCGGCTTTAATTTCAGCCATCAACATGTTGGCTATTTCGGCACGAACTTTACCTTTCTCACTTATCGGATTATAGGCCGTGTCTTCAGTCATCGGCCCGTTAACCAGGCCATACATGTAAACGTTGTCAAAGAATATCAAACGTGCGTTGTTCTGTTTAGTTACTTCAATAACATTACGCATTAATACGGGCCATTGTTCGCGCCAAATGTCTTTGTCGTACACTAGGCCGGCACATAGGTAAATTACAGTTGCCCCTTTTGCAGCCATTGATAATTCGTCGTAATTCAGCAGGTCTGCCTTTTTCCAGGTGGTATTTGATTTAGCCGGGTTAACAGGCTTGCGGCTAATAAGACGTACGGTCTGGTTATTGTTTTCTAACTCGGTGGTTAGTGCGTTTGCTACCGGTCCGCCGGCTCCTAATATCGTATACATGATCTTTCTGTTTTAGTGTGATACAAAAGTAGATCAGTACTGATACTTAAAACGTTAACAAAAGATAAGAAATACGATCAACGTTGCGTGATCGGTGATGGCAGTAAGGAGTAGCAGGGTGAGGTTACCGGGCTACGATCAATCGTCTTCTTATCCGCGAAAGCGAAACGGGCGTGATGCCTAAAAAATTAGCGATGTAGTGTTGCGGCATTCTTTGCAGGATCTCTTTACCATTACTTAACAACTGCAGGTAACGCTCCTCGGGCGATTGTGTGATAAACGAAGCCACCCTGTCTTCATAGCAGCATAGATAGTACTCGGCAACCAGGCGGCCAAAGCGTTCCATTTTATAGGCAAGCAAAGGATTATTCAGCATTTTCTCCATATCTGCCCGGCTGATGTTAATGAGGCGGGTATCTTCCAGCGCCTGAATGTAGGTTAAGCTTGGCTGGCGGGTAAGGTAACTTTTGTAGGAGCTTACAAATTCATTCTCAAAACTGAAGTAACCGGTTATATCCAGGCCATCCTTCATGTGGAAATAACGTACCGATCCGGTAACAATAAAAGCTATTTTGTCGCATACTTTATCACACTCGGCAAAATATTGTTTCTTTTTTAAGGTACTAAAGGTTAGATGTTGGGTAAATACGATCCACTCTGCCTCATTAAACTCAACAAATTTTTCAAGCGATTTTCTGAAGCTAATTAGTGCGATCGAGCTATCCATATACCGGTTATTTTAAAGCTTTATCCCCATAAATAGCCCATGCAACAGCAAGGTTCTGTCTAATAAAAACAGACTCGCAAACACTACACTGGCAATGCCATTAGTAGTCATAAAGGCGAAGTTTACCCGGCTCAAGTCGTTCGGTTTAACCAACAGGTGCTGGTACGTTAGCATGATGCAGAAAAACAGGATCCCCACATAATAAAGCAAACCAACCTGGGTATAAAACACCGGCAGCACAATAAATATCGCCGATAATACATGCAAGAAGGTAGAGAGGCGCAAAGCATTTACTTTACCCAACCAGGCGGGGATAGAATGCAGGTTTTCAGTACGGTCGAAGTCCTCGTCCTGTAAGGCATAGATAATATCAAAACCGCTCACCCAGCATAATACGGCCAGTGAGAAAAATATCGGCAGCAAGGCAAACTCGCCTGTAACAACCAAATAAGCGCCGATAGGTGCAAGCGATAAGCCCAGTCCTAAAACCAAATGGCAAAGCGCGGTAAAACGTTTGGTAGCGCTGTAACCTAACACCACCAGTAAAGCCACCGGCGACAGGTAAAAGCAAAGTGTATTAATAAAGTAAGTGGTAGCTATAAACAACAGGCAGTTAGCAATAGTAAACGTTAACGCTGATGCCGCACTGATGCGACCGGCCGGGATATCGCGTACTTTGGTGCGTGGGTTCTTGGCATCAATCTCCCTGTCCAGGTAACGGTTAAACGCCATGGCCGAGTTACGGGCAAACACCATACACAAAACCATCATCACCAGCTTTGGCCATTCAAAGGTATGGGTGGTAGTGGTCACCGCCAAAAAAAAGCCGATAAAAGCAAACGGCATGGCAAATATGGTATGCGAGAAAGTTACTAATGAGAGATATTTTTTCATGTATGCTTAATCAAACGTCTTATAATCCGGTATTTCAAAATCCTGGTTGATGGTGCTGATGAAACCTAAGATCTCATCACGACCAAGATGCTCTTCGGCCGAGGTAATAAAGATCTGCGGTACTTCGTCAAAAGTCTCCAATAAAGCTTTTTTAAATTTAGCTATGCTCTGATCTGTTTTTATGCTCGATTGCTTATCGGCTTTGGTAAACACCAGCACAAACGACAGCCCTTTTTCACCCAGCCAGTTACAAAACTCAATGTCTATTTTCTGTGGATCAAGGCGGCTGTCAATCAAAACCATTACGCATTGCAGGCTTTCGCGCTTATCCAGGTATTGTTGGATGAACTTGTTCCAGTCGGCTTTTTTGGTTTTTGATGCACGTGCATAGCCATAACCAGGCAGATCGACGATATACCAGTTATCATTCACTAAAAAATGATTGATTAGCTGGGTTTTGCCGGGTGTTTGCGATGTTTTGGCCAGACCTTTTTTAGCCGTCAGCATATTAATTAATGATGACTTACCCACGTTCGACCGGCCGATGAAAGCATACTCGGGCTTTACCGGCGGCGGAAGTTTGGATATCTGGGTATTGCTGCAAATAAAGTCGGCAGATTTTATGATCATGCGGCAAAGATAGTGAATTAAAGATTGGTGAATAAAGATTGAAGATTGGTTCTGTAGCTTATATTCGTATCAGCAAATTGTAATCTATTTAATATGCGACAAATATAAATGTTTAAACATTTATATTTGTCCTGCCTGATCACTAATTAACTCACCCCTAATCTCTGATAAAATGAGCGATTATAAAATCCCTGCCCAAACCCGTATAGGCCACGTACATTTAAAAGTGAGCGATCTGCAAAAGTCCTTAGACTTTTACAGCGGATTACTGGGTTTTGAGATTCAACAACTTTACGGCGACCAGGCAGCATTTATATCTGCCGGTGGCTACCATCATCATATCGGCTTAAATACCTGGCAAAGTAAAGGCGCACCACGCGCACCAGAGTTTGCACCGGGGTTGTTCCACACCGCTATATTATACCCTGAACGTAAGGACCTAGCCGCAATTTTACAGCGGTTAATAGACAAAAAATACCCCATCACGGGTGCATCAGATCATGGCGTGTCGGAAGCTATATACCTTGACGATCCAGATGGTAACGGCGTTGAATTGTATTGGGACCGACCCAAAGAACAATGGCCGTTTGATGCCGATGGCGAAATAGAAATGTTTACCCGCAGGTTGGATATGGAGGGATTGTTGGCACTGGTTAAATAACCTACAAGCAAGTATTCTGCCCAAGGGCTATCCGTTTGTAGCCAACAGAGAAATATATTTTGCCCCGTTGGGGCTACCCTTAACAAATTGGGTAGCCCCAACGGGGCATTCTTTTTCAAAAAAAATAATTTACAAATAAATGTTGCATTATATGTAGTTAACTACGTAATATTGTATATTAATTAATAGTATGACAGTTCCATTAACCATCCGGCCTATTCATAATGAATATTGTGAGCAGGTAATTGATCTTATTTTATCCATCCAGCAAAAAGAATTTGGCTTAACGATAACTATTGATCAACAGCCCGATCTGCGGGATATCGATACCAATTATCATGCAGGTGACGGTAATTTCTGGGGCGCTTTTGTGGGCGAAGAGTTAGCAGGCACCATCGCGTTAATAAATACCGGTCACAATGCGGGCTGCATCCGCAAGATGTTTGTTAAACCAGCTTACCGGGGCAGGGAGTGGGGCATGGCCCAAAAACTATTGGATGTATTGCTGCAGTTTTGCCGCGATAATGGTATAACCGATGTGCAGTTAGGCACAGTTGAACCATTAAAAGCCGCGCACCGGTTTTATGAGCGTAATGGTTTTGAAAGGATAGCAAAAGAAGACTTGCCGCCTTATTTTCCGCTGATGTTAACCGACACGATGTTTTACCAGTTACATTTAATTAAATAAAAGTTATGGGAGTAATTGACGAATCGGGCATATTGGCTATTGCCACCCGGATGCAGCGACTTAGCGAACAAATGCGTAAGGATGGCTTATTGATCTACAAAGCGCACGGCATCGACTTTGAACCCAAGTGGTTCCCGGTGATCTACACACTGTATTTCCGGCCGGTGTTAAGCGTGGTCGAATTGGCAAACGAGATCGGTTACAGTCATCCTTCAACCATTACCTTATTAAAAGAATTGGAAAAGCTGAAGCTCATCAAATCGGGCAAAGATAAGGCCGACGAGCGAAAGCGCCTGGTACAACTAACCGAAAAAGGTAAAGCGTTAATAGAACAAATGAAACCCGTCTGGAAAATTATGATAGCCGCCGCGACGCAATTAACCGATACCCAAAATAACCTGATGAAAGCCATTGAAGAGGTAGAAAAGCAAATGGAGATCCAGAGCTTTTACCAGCGCGCCAAAGTTATTATGGCGGCAAACGAAGCAAGAAATTAACTTGAATACTACAATTATGTCAATAACGATAAGAAATATTAAACCCGAAGATAACATCGAACTGGCGCGGATCATCCGTGAATCGCTGGTTGAATTTGATGTACCCAAGGTAGGCACCGTTTATTCCGATCCGGATACTGATCGTCTATATCAGCTATTTGCCGAAGCACCAAACAGCTGCTATTTTGTAACCGAAGAAGACCGCGTTTTAATTGGCGGCTGCGGCGTTTACCCTACGCCCGGCTTACCAACCGGCTACGCCGAACTGGTAAAACTATACCTCACGGCTGCAACCCGCGGCAAAGGCATCGGCAAAATGCTGATGGACAAATGTTACGAAGCTGCTGCCGGGTTGGGTTACACGCATTTATACCTGGAGTCCTTTCCTCAATTAGCTAAAGCTGTAAGCATGTATGAAAAGGCCGGTTTTAAGCCATTAGATGGAGCTTTGGGCAACTCGGGGCATTTTGCCTGTACGATTTGGATGGTGAAGGAGTTATAAGTTGTGTCAGCTGTGTCAGGTGTAACACCTGATCGCTATCGACTATTAGGGATTAGTTGTTTGTAATGTAAGGTTTAAAAACTAATCTCTAACCTCCAATCACTAATCTCTAAATCCCTATCTTTGCGCCATACTATGAGCAAAACCGTAATCCCGTACAGCCAGGAGCAGGGCACCAAAAAAGAGCAGGTGGCCGATATGTTTAATAATATATCAAAAACCTATGATTTCCTGAACCACTTCATGTCGTTGGGTATTGATATTATCTGGCGCAAAAAAGCCATTAACGAGTTAAAGAAAGATCAGCCAAAACTGATCCTGGATGTAGCCACCGGTACTGGTGATTTTGCCTTCGAAGCTTTATCCATCTTAAATCCCGATAAAATTGTCGGGGTTGATATTTCGCAGGGGATGTTGGATATCGCGCAACAAAAAATTACCAAACGCGGCTTAGGCGGTAAATTTGAAATTAAGCTGGGCGACTCGGAAAAACTACCTTTCGAAGCCGGTGAGTTTGACGCAGTAACGGTTGCTTACGGCGTGCGTAATTTCGAGAACCTGGAAATGGGTATGGCCGATATTAACCGGGTATTAAAACCGGGTGGTAAAGCCGTTGTGTTGGAGTTTTCAAAACCAAAGGTATTCCCGGTAAAGCAATTGTATAAATTTTATTTCAACTATATCACGCCGGGTATCGGCAAGCTTTTTTCAAAAGATTCGAGAGCCTATTCCTATCTGCCTGAATCGGTAGCGGCCTTTCCGGATGGTAAAGATTTTATCGCGGTAATGGATAAGGTAGGCTTTAAACATACCAAATGCAGGCCATTAGCGTTTGGTATCTGTTCAATTTATACAGGCGTTAAATGATTAAACTAAGATACCTGCTACTAATTTTATCTTTTTTTTGCGGCGACAGCCTGTTTGCGCAGTCGGTGCCCAAATGGGGCGGCGCCGCTGATCAAAAAGATATAAGCTTTGGTTTTAGCTTTAGTTATGTAGACAGTTATTTTAAGATTGATAAGAATGCCAACTGGCGCGATCCTTTTATAGATAAAGACGGCGTTAAAGTAACCGATCCTTTAAATACGATTTCGTCACCGGGTTCACAGGGTTTCGCTGTTGGTTTCCTGGCCCGGTTCATGCTTACGGAACATTTAGAGGCACGTGTAACCCCGTCATTGGTTTTTGCCGACCGCAGTTTGACCTATACCTATGTCACGCCATCGCTTAATACAACAAAATCTGTTCAGTCCACATCGGTTGATCTGCCCGTGTCCCTCAAAATAAAGTCCGATAGAATAGGCGATTTCAGGGCTTATATCTTAGGCGGTGTAAAATATTCGCAAGGCATTGGCTCGCGCGCCAACGCCGATGCCGCACTGGCGCCAATTGATAAACATGTTAAAAATATCAGTGGTTTTGGCTCATACGAAGCGGGCCTGGGCTGCGATATCTATTTTGAGTTTTTTAAGTTATCGCCCGAGATAAAGCTATCAAACTCATTTGGCAACGTATTGCTTCACGAAGATCATCCTTATGCAGCACCGATAAACAAATTATCATTGCATACGTTAATGTTTAGCCTTTACTTTGAGTAGGCTGCTTGCTTAAATCTGTTTAAAATCATTTAAGTCCCAATGAAAAAGTCTAATTTCGCACCGAATTTTATAGGATAACTATGGCTAAAATTGCATTAATAACCGGGGCTACCGCCGGAATTGGCCAGGCCTGCGCAGAATTGTTTGCGCGCGAAAAGTATAACCTAATACTAACAGGCCGCCGGCTTGACCGGTTAGAAAAGCTAGCCGCACGCCTAAATAAAAAATATGACACCGAAGTTGCCGTTTGCGCTTTTGATGTGCGCGACCGTGAGCAGGTTACTGCTAATTTAGAAAGCCTGCCGGCTAAATGGAAAAAGGTTGACGTGCTGATAAACAATGCCGGTTTAAGCCAGGGGCTTGATCCTATACAAAAGGGCGACCTTGACGACTGGGATACCATGATTGATACCAACATTAAGGGCCTGTTATACGTAAGCAAGGTAATTTCAAACTGGATGATAGCTAACGGTAAAGGACATATTGTAAATATTGGTTCGATAGCAGGCAAAGAGGTTTATCCAAACGGCAATGTGTATTGTGCCACCAAGCATGCGGTAGACGCATTAAATAAAGGCATGCGGATAGACCTGGTGCAGCATGGTATAAAAGTAACTGCCATACATCCGGGCGCGGTTGCAACTGAGTTTTCTGAAGTTCGTTTTCATGGCGATAAGGAAAGGGCCAAAAAAGTGTATGACGGTTTTGAGCCGCTGGCAGCCGAAGATATTGCCGAAACAATATTTTTTGTAGTATCGCGCCCTAAGCATGTTAACATTAATGAGTTGTTAATTATGCCAACTGCGCAGGCTAATGCAACAACAATAGTCAGAAAATAGCTAATGTTTAAATAAAAACATTCATTCAATAATAATTAAGATGTCACTAATAACACAAATAGATCAGGATATTAAATTAGCCATGCTTGCTAAACAGCCGGAACGGTTGCAGGGCCTGCGTGCGATAAAATCAGCTTTATTGCTGGCCAAAACAGAAAAAGGCGCCGCCGAAGAACTAACCCCCGAGGCCGAGATTAAGGTGTTGCAAAAACTGGTAAAGCAGCGTAAAGAGTCGGCTGATATTTACAAAACACAGGGCAGGGACGATCTTTACCAGATTGAGATAGGTGAGATGCAGGTAATTGAGCCATATTTACCGCAACAAATGACGCGTTTTGAAATTGAAGGCTTTGTGCAGGAACTAATAGGGCGCATAGGCGCAACCTCAATACAAGATATGGGCAGGGTAATGGGTATGGCAAATAAAGAACTTGCCGGCCAGGCGGATGGGAAAACCATATCAGAGGTGGTAAAACAATTGTTAGGATAAATTATTGTTTTTATAGTTGCAGGTAAACCGCAATAAGCTATTTTTATGGCGGGTATCAAAATACTGATCGTTATTAAAATTAACATTTACAAAGAATATATATATGGGTTTCGTGCTTAAAGAGGAACGTGGTTTTAGTTACATCGATGAGGGCGAAGGCGAAGTGCTGTTGTTGCTGCACGGCTTAATGGGAGGGCTTAGTAATTGGGAGGAAGTTATTGAAGCGTTTAAAGATAAATACCGGGTAATTTTACCCATGTTGCCTGTATATGATCTGCCGGTAATAACTACCGGGGTAAAAACGTTATCAAAATACGTACATAAGTTTATTAAATATAAAAAACTGGAGAATGTTATCCTGCTTGGAAACTCGTTAGGCGGCCATGTTGGTTTAATATATGCACTGGCCCACCCTGAGAAATTAAGGGCGCTGGTTTTAAGCGGAAGCTCCGGTTTGTATGAGAATGCTTTTGGAGGGTCTTTCCCGCGAAGGGAAAGTATGGAATTTGTAAAAGAAAAGGTTGAATACACTTTTTACGACCCTAAAATTGCTACGCCCGAATTAATTGACGAAGTTTATAAATTAGTTAATGACCGGCATAGCGTTATCAGGTTGTTAGCCATGGCAAAATCGGCCATACGCCATAATATGAAAAAGGATTTGCATAAAATACATATGCCGGTTGCATTAATATGGGGTAAAAATGATAAAATAACACCGCCGGAGGTTGCTGAGGAATTTCATCAGTTGCTGCCCGACTCTGAGTTACACTGGATAGATAAATGCGGCCACGCTGCCATGATGGAGCACCCGCAGGAGTTTAACCGTTTGTTAAAAGGATTTTTACAAAAAATAGGAGCATAAAATATGTTTGCGGGCGAATTAATAGCTGAAGCGATACCACCGGTACACACCTCTGACACGATACAGAAGGTGCTTGACCGTATGGTGGAGTTTAGGGTCCGCCATTTACCCATTGTAAACGAAGAGCAGTTTTTGGGCCTGCTTGCCGAAAGTGATATACAGCCCGAAATGGATCCCCAAACGCCCATAGGTACACTGGCACTTTCACTGGTTAATCCGTACGTGCGTGAAGACCAGCATATTTATGATGTGATCCGCCTTTTTTATGAGCAACAGCTTAGCGTGGTACCGGTGTTGGATATCAAAAAAAATTATTTGGGGCTAATACCCATTAATGCCATGAACCAATATTTTGCTACTATAGCATCGGTTTCGCAGCCGGGTGGCATTATTGTGCTGGATATCAATAACAAAAACAACTCGCTCGCGCATATGGCGCAGATTGTAGAGTCAGACAACGCCCAGATTCTGAGTTCATACGTGCGCACTTTCCCGGATTCAACCCGTATGGAGGTTACCCTAAAAGTAAACAAACAGGATATATCAAATATAATTGCTACATTTTTGCGCTATGAGTATGACGTTAAAGCCACTTTTAATCACAGCGATAATAATGACAACTCAATGGACAGATACGATTCATTAATGAATTATCTAAATTTATAGCTTAGTTCATAGCTGATGGTTCATCGTATATTTCCATCCCGCTAAGGTCCAATGAACTATCAACCATGAACCATTAACTAATGACAATAGCAGTATACGGCAGGCACTTTAATGATCAGGCGGTAATTCCTTACATTCAACAGGTATTTGATAGTCTTTCGCTGCATGCGGTTGATATATATGTTCATCACCAGCTAAACAATTATCTTTCGGGCAAAATAAATACCGGGGCATACAATGTGCTGAATGACGGAGACCGCATAAAAGGCCTTATCGACGTTTTTATCACCCTTGGTGGCGATGGTACACTGTTGGATATGGTCAGCGTAATCCGCGACTCGGGTGTGCCGATAATAGGTATTAATTTTGGCAGGCTGGGTTTTTTAGCCAGTGTAAATAAAAATGATATTGCCTCAGCTATACACGCTGTGGTCAATAATCACTTCACGCTGGATAGCCGGGGGTTGCTTAGTGTTGAGTCTGAGCTGAATATTTTGGGGATAGATAACTTCGCGCTTAATGACATTACCATCCATAAACGTGATGATTCCGCCATGATCACAACCAATATGTTCCTGGATGGCGAGTTTTTAAACTCTTACTGGGGCGATGGCATTATTATAGCAACCGCAACCGGCTCAACCGCTTACTCTTTAAGCTGCGGCGGCCCGATTATCTTCCCCGAGTCAAACAGCATTGTAGTTACACCCGTATCTCCGCATAATTTAAATGTAAGGCCAATTGTGCTGCCTGATAGCTGTGTATTGTCTTTTGAAGTCGAATCGCGCAGTGCAAACTACATCCTGTCCTGCGACTCGAAGACTGAAGTGATAGATAAAACTATGCGGTTTAAGGTTCAGAAAGCAAAATTTGAGTTGAATCTGATCCGTTTAAATAATGAAAGTTATTTATCAACGTTAAGGAACAAACTGTTGTGGGGCCTTGATGCGCGCAACTATTAATTGGGGTGGATGTTTAAAACGTTACTTGTAATTTTATTCCTGGTGGTTTCGCTTAATGTCCGGGCACAGACCTGGGAGATAGGTGGCTTTGGCGGCGGGGCAGGTTATATGGGCGACCTGAACCAGACCAACCCAATTAAAGTATCAGGCCTGGCTGCCGGGTTGTTTGTAAAGCGAAATTTTGATGGCTATCTTTCATTAAAGCTTGGCTATACCCTGGGCCGTATAGCGGGTGCCGACAGTACCTCAAAAAACCAACAGGCGCGTAACCGTAACCTAAGTTTCAGGACGTTGTTAAATGAGGCCAGCCTAACCGGCGAGTTTAACCTGATGAGCTATGTTCCGTCTGTAAGCAAAAATGTATATACGCCTTATATTTTTGCGGGGATTGCTTATATGGCGTACAATCCGCAGGCAACCTACCGGGGGCAAACCTATGATCTGCGGGATTATCAAACTGAAGGTAAAGCTTATGCTAATACTGCTATAGCCGTGCCCTTTGGTGTGGGCATAAAATATAATATAGCCGGCAGGTTTAGTTTAGCTGCAGAACTGGGCTATCGTACAGCCTATACAGATTATCTGGATGACGTAAGCGGTGTATATATTGATAAAAGCAAACTGCAGCCCGGCTCGGTAGCATTGGCACTGTCCGATCGCTCAGCCGGACAAACTGCCGCGACAGGCACGCAACGCGGTGATTTGCAGCCGCATGATACCTATCTTTTTGTAGGTTTTACTTTGTCATATACCTTTATAACACAAAAGTGCTATTATTAACCCGGTACTGTCATTGTGAAGCAACCGCTGACTTTGCCAGAGTGGGGGCACCATGCACCGCGAAAAGCTGAAAAAAGAAAGATAAAGATTTTCTGACCGGTGGTCAGGTCCCCCGCAGAATATCCTGCGGATGGCACATATCAACCCTCACATACTCAAAAGCTAAGCAAAAAACAGGTAAATTTTTGTGCAAACTTTCTTTTCATCTGCATACTAAAAAAGTACAAAGTAAGTTTTACCTTTGTCACCTGAAAAATTGGGCATTATTTAATAAAAGCATAATTATCGGGCGTGTTATTAAGACATCGTTTTTTATTAAAAACACGTATTGCAGGCCTTAATGGGCTTTTATTGATCGGCAAAGGAAATGAGTTATAAGGATCAGATTGATTTGTTAAAGTTACCGCAGCACATCGCTATCATTATGGATGGCAATGGCAGATGGGCGAAGGACAAAGGCAAATTAAGAATATTCGGTCACCACAGTGGTGTGCTTTCTGTCAGGGACGTAGTAGAGGGCGGGGTTAACCTCGGCCTTAAATATCTTACGTTATATACTTTTTCGTCCGAAAACTGGAACCGGCCCAAGTTAGAGGTTATGGCCATTATGGAATTAATGGTTAGTACCATCCACAAAGAGATCAGAAACTTTATGGAAAAAAATGTTCGCCTGAACGCCATAGGCGATTTGACTATGCTGCCCAAAAAATGTTATGACGAGCTAACTAATGCTATTAATACTACGGCGGGCAATACCGGCTTGGTGTTAACGCTGGCGTTAAGCTACAGCTCACGGCGCGAAATTGTACAGGCAGCAAAAAATATAGCTGCTAAAGTGCAGAGTGGCGAAATTAACATCGATGACATAGATGAGAAGCTTTTTGAAAGCAACTTATATACCGGTGATATGCCCGACCCGGAATTGTTGATAAGAACCAGTGGCGAATTTAGAATAAGTAACTATTTGCTTTGGCAAATAGCCTATGCTGAATTGTATTTTACAACAAAATTATGGCCCGATTTCAGGAAAGAAGATCTGTATGAAGCGATATTAGATTATCAAAAACGCGAGCGCCGTTTTGGTATGACAAGCGAGCAAGTCAACTAAATTTTTTCTTTTAACAAATTTTAACAACTGTATAAATTATTTTTAGCCCACTAAAATATCCGAATGAATAAATTTCTGTTTGCTATTCTTTTCTCCGTAATAAGTACTGCTGCCCTGGCCCAGGTTAAAAATAATACTCAAATGTTTAGATCATCATCTGATACATTGAGCTATTTAAATCCTAAAGAGTACATCGTTGGCGGTGTTACTATTACCGGTACCCAGCACCTGGATAAAGAAGTGTTGCTTCAAATAGCCAAAGTGAATAAAGGTGATAAATTGCTTTTACCCGGCGAAGCCAGCGCTACCATTGTTAAAAACCTGTACAAAGAAAATTTATTTGATGATGTACAGTTAAATATCACCAAAATTAGCTTAGACACTGTTTATCTTGAGATAGCTATTAAAGAACTGCCGCGTTTATCAAATTTACGCTTAATAGGTATCCGCAAAAGCGAAATTGACGACCTGAACAAGAAATTAGATGATAAAGGAAAAATTGTTAACGCCAACCTGTTGACGCGTACTACCGCTATCATCAAACGTTTTTTTAACGAAAAAGGATTTTTAAATACCACGGTAACCATCAAACAAAGGCCCGATCCGGGTGATGCCAATAGTTTAATTTTGGATGTGGTTATTGATAAAGGCAAAAAAGTGATGATAAACTCGGTTACTTTTGAAGGTAACAAAGATTTCTCGCAGGGGAAATTAAGAGGTTATTTATCAAAAACACGCAGCCGTAAATTTTATAACATTTTTGGGTCGAAAAAATTTAAGGCTGATAAATATCTGGAAGATAAACAAAACCTGATTGAAAAAATGCAGGCTGCCGGTTACCGCGATGCCGCATTGATAAGCGATACCGTTACCAAACATGATAGTCAAACGGTTGATGTGAAAATTAAAGTTTTTGAAGGCCCTAAATATTATTTCGGTAACATTAAATGGTCTGGTAATGCTAAATATGACAACAAGACTTTAGACTTGATATTACGCATAAAAAAAGGCGATGTTTTTAGCGAAGAGGTTTTAAGCAAAAGATTAAGTGGCGGCGGTCCCGGCGGGGACGATGTTTCATCACTTTATTTAAATGATGGATACCTGACGTATAGCGCCGATCCGGTACAAACCCGTATCCATAATGATACTGTTGATTTGGATATAAGGGTATATGAAGGCCCACAGTATACCATTAACCGCGTAACCGTGAAAGGCAATGATGTAACCAACGATAAAGTGGTTATACGCGAATTGCAAACTTTACCCGGACAAAAATTTAACAAAGCATTATTGGTTGAAAGTACGCGGATAATTGGCCAGTTAGGAAACTTTGACGACCAAAAAACCGAACCAAGACCGGTTAACATTAATCCACAGGATGGCACAGTTGATTTGATCTATAACGTGGTTGAAAAACCATCAGATCAGGTTGAGCTTTCGGGCGGTTTTGGTGGTGGCCAGTTTGTGGGTACATTAGGTTTAACCTTTAACAACTTCGCTATAAGAAACATCTTCCATCTTAAGGACTATAAACCACTGCCAAAAGGTGACGGTGAAAAATTGAGCTTAAGAGGCCAGTCAAGCGGAAGATCATATCAGAATTACTCGTTTACATTTTCTGAGCCATGGTTGGGTGGAAAAAGGCCAATATACTTTGCGGTTTCGGCTTATACCCAGTTAAGCTCATCAGGTCAGTATTATGCCAAAACAGACCCTAACTATAACCACCTGCGTATAAACGGTATTGGTGTTACTTTAGGAAAGCGTTTAAAATGGCCGGATAACCACTTCCAGTTAAATTATTCATTAAATGTTGACCATTACGCTTTAGATAACTATCCGGGTTACCTGTTCTCAAATGGTACTTCGTATAATATTAAACTAACGCAGGAACTTTCGCGTAACTCGTTAGAAGGCTCGCCAATCTTCCCTACAGGTGGCTCAAACATTAAGTTTACTTTACAGGGTACGCCGCCATATTCATTGTTTAACAACATTAACTACAAGCTGCCGCCAACGCAGGAACAATTGTATCATTTTGTAGAATACTACAAGGTTAAGTTTGATGCGCAGTGGTTTGTTCACCTTGCCGGTAAATTTACCCTGATGACGCAAACAAGATTTGGTTTCCTGGGCGAGTATAATTCAGCCGTTCCCGGATCGCCGTTTGAACGCTTTAAACTGGGTGGTGACGGTATGCAGAGCTACCAGTTTTTACAAGGTAGTGATATCATAGGCTTGCGTGGTTATGAAAACTTCTCGATAGTACCGGTAGGCTCACACTTTAATGCTAACAATAACCCGGGCAGCGCTATTTATGATAAATTAACCTTTGAGATCCGTCACCCTGTTATTACCAGTTCATCGGCAACCATATTTTTATTGGTATTTGCTGAAGGTGGTAACGTTTGGGATAAGTTCTCTCAATTTAATCCGTATAATGTTAGAAGATCAACAGGTATTGGCGCACGGATATTTTTACCTATTTTTGGTTTACTTGGTTTGGATTATGGTTATGGCTATGATCCGATACCCGGAATACCGTCTGCCAATAAGGGGCAATTTAGCTTCTCTATTGCGCAAAGCTTAAGCGGCGGATTTAACTAAGAAAAAAAACTAATGAAAAAGGTAATTTTAGTACTGGCTTTTACGTTTTTAGCATTCACCGGCGCATTTGCGCAACGGTTTGCTTATGTTGATTCTGAGTATATCTTAAAACATATGCCAGATTATGTATCTGCCCAAAAACAACTGGGGGCATTATCAGATCAATGGCAAAAAGAAGTGGATAGCCGCTTTCAGGAAATTGACAGGATGTACAAAGCCTACCAGGCTGATCAGGTGTTGATGTCTGCAGATATGAAAAAACGACGTGAAGACGAGGTTATCGTTAAAGAAAAAGCAGCTAAAGACTTTCAGCGCCAAAAATTTGGTCCTAACGGTGAGTTAGAAACCAAAAGCAGCGCGGTAATGAAACCTATACAGGATAGGGTGGCTAAAGCGGTGCAAGCTGTTGCCGAGGCCGAAAACCTGGATATGATATTTGATAAAAACAGTGAAGTTATAATGCTTTACGCTAATCCGCGTTATGATAAGAGCGCTGACGTTATAACACGCCTGGGATTAAAACCGGGAGTATTTGCTAAATAAACTTTTTATATATATAATCGCACATTATTAAAATTAAACACAGACAAAAAAACAATGAAAAAACTATTTAAAGTTGCTTTAGTTGCAGTATGCATGATATCGATGGGCAACTTTGCCAAGGCACAAACAAAAATTGGATATATTAATACAAACGATTTAATTCAAGCTATGCCTGAATTAAAGACGGTTAATACACAAATGGATGCTTTTAAAAAGACATTTATGGATGTACTCCAAAACTTAGGTACTGAGCTACAAACAAAAAGCGCAGATTACCAGTCTAAACAAGCTACCATGACTGACGCTGTAAAAACAGTTAAACAAAGCGAATTAGCTGACCTGCAAAAACGCGCTCAGGATTATCAAACTAACGCGCAACAACAAGTTGAAGCTAAAGGAAATGAGTTGATGAAACCATTACTTGATAAGGTTCATAATGCAATATCAGCAGTAGCTAAAGAAAAAGGCTATAACTATGTGTTGGATTCATCACAAACCGCTTTATTGGTATCGCCACCGGCTGATGATCTGATGGCTGCGGTAAAGCTTAAATTAGGTGTTAAGTAAGATTTAATAAAAACATTTGAAAGCGCCCTCCGATACAGGGCGCTTTTTTTATTTTTGGGTCAAAGATTTTTTGATAACGGTTTCGCTGATCTTTATCGCTAATAATTAATATTTAACTATGCCAAACACGCCAATAGGTATTTTTGATTCGGGGATAGGCGGGCTTACTGTATTCCGGTCTATTGCCGGGCAGTTACCGGGCTATGATTATATTTACCTGGGAGATAACAGCCGTGCGCCTTACGGTAACCGGTCGTTCAATACTATCCACCAATATACCTGGGAATGTGTGCAGTGGTTGTTTAAGCAGGGCTGCCCGCTTATTATACTGGCCTGTAACACCGCATCAGCCAAGGCGTTGCGCACTATTCAACAAAAGGATATGCAGGGCCTTGATCCAACTAAAAGGGTACTGGGCGTGATAAGGCCTACAGCCGAGGTTATTGGTAACTATTCAACCACAAAAGAGATAGGCGTATTGGGCACAACAGGTACCGTACAATCAGAATCATACCTGATTGAGATCCAAAAGTTTTTTCCTGATTTAAAGGTTTACCAGCAGGCGTGCCCGCTATGGGTGCCCCTGGTTGAGAGCGGCGAATACGAAAAACCGGGATCAGATTATTTTATCAAAGAATACCTGGATGAGATCATGTCACAGTCAGCCAATATTGATACGCTGTTACTGGCCTGTACGCATTATCCGTTATTACAGGATAAAATAAAAGCGCATTTGCCGGCCAACGTAAATGTAATAGCGCAGGGCGATATCGTAGCCAAAAGCCTGGCCGATTATTTGCAGCGCCACCCTGAACTGGAACAAAAAATAAGTAAAGAAGGTACACGTAAATTCTATACTACTACAGATGATACCGCCGAATTTGATCATCATGCTTCGCGCTTCTTTTCGGCGCCTGTAACCTCAGAATTTGTATCGGTTACCGAATTTAGTTGCTAGGCCTATGTAGCCTCTCCAAAGGATGGGATAAAATAGCTTGGCAAAATTGTTTTTCTTAGCGCTTTCGTTTGAGGAGGATTTAGCCGGGGCTTTGTAAATTTTAATTAATCCTACCAGTTTAGTCAACTTTATGGCGGTTAGTCAACTCAATCAATTCAAAATTTATTAAGTTTGCAGCTAAAGCAAACCGGTTGAACTTTTATAGTACATATTTCATTATTGCGATAGGCTTATTTGCTTTTGTGGCTGTGTTTACGCTGTTCGGCGTATATGCAGAGCGCAAACTTTCTGCCTTTATACAAGACCGGCTGGGCCCAACCGAGGTGGGTAAGTATGGCATGCTGCAAACGCTTGCCGATATAATGAAGCTTATTCAAAAAGAATTGATTATACCCGCCGCTGCAGATAAAGTGCTGTTTTTAATGGCCCCGGTTATCATATTTGTAGCGGTTTATTTGGGTTTTGCGGCCTTACCCTGGGCGCCGGGTTTAGTGCCGGCTAAGATTAATATCGGGTTGTATTATATCCTCGCAATCATATCGATAGAAACCCTGGGCATATTAATGGCCGGATGGGGATCAAACAACAAATACGCTATACTGGGCGCAATGCGGTCGGCTGCACAAATCATTTCTTATGAGATCCCTGCGGGCTTTGCCCTGATAGCTGTGGTAATGATTGCACAGACACTTGACCTTCAGGAGATAGCTTTACAACAGGGGATATTATCCACAGAAAAAATAAAGTTTTTAGGCTTCTTTGATGTATCTGCCAACGGCGGTATACTGGCGTGGAATATTTTTAGGGCGCCGCACCTGATCATTGCATTTGTAATTTACTTCATAGCCTCACTGGCCGAGAGTAACCGTGCGCCTTTTGATATCCCCGAGGCCGAATCTGAACTGGTGGCCGGTTTCCATACCGAATTTACCGGTTTGCAGTTTGCGCTGGTATTTTTGGCCGAATATGCCATGATGTTTTTGGTGTCAATGATAGGCGTTATTTTATTTTTAGGCGCCTGGAACACTCCGTTGCCAAATATAGGCGCAATACATCTGGCAGATTGGACTACCAATACAGCTTGGGGCATATTCTGGATAGCTGCAAAAACATTGGCCTTAATTGCTGTACAAATGTGGATACGATGGACATTACCCCGTTTACGCGTGGATCAGTTAATGAATCTATGCTGGAAAGTATTAACACCGCTGGCATTTTTATGTATGCTGATATCAGGCGTGTGGCGGTTGTGGTTGATGTAGGTATTAGAGATTAGTTAATTAGAGATTAGGAATGTAATCGGTGAAATCAAAATAATAAAGTGTTAAAAAGAGCAATAAACGGATTTACTACTGCCATGAAGGGACTATCCCTTACCTGGAGGCACCTCTTTGCATCAAACGCGAAGCGCCGGGTAATTTCTGTTAGCGACGATAATTACTTTAAACAATTAGACAGCAGTACCAATACCATTCAATATCCGCATCAAAAACTGCCCGTGCCCGAAGTGGGCCGATACCAGTTGGATGTAGAGATAGACGATTGTATAGTATGCGATCTTTGCGCCAAAATTTGCCCGGTTGATTGCATCACTATCGAATCGATAAAATCAACAACAGGCCCCATCGGTGAAACTTCGGACGGTTCAAAGAAATTATTATATGCACCGAAGTTTGATATAGACATGGCCAAGTGCATGTATTGCGGCCTATGTACCATAGTTTGTCCAACCGAGTGTATCATCATGACGAACCAATATGACAGGAGCGTCTTTGAGTTGAAGAATTTAAACTATGAATTTGCCGACATGGCGCCGGAAGTCGCGGCCGAGAAAAGGCAGTTATTAGAAAACCAGATAGCTGAAAGGCAGGCCGCCAAATTAGCCGCCCTAAATAAAAAGGAGGGCGACGCGTGAATATAGGCCAGGTGCTTTTTTATGTAATGGCATTTGTGGTGCTGGCATCGGCGTTGTTTGTGGCAGGCAGCAAAAACCTGGTACGTTCAATCTTTATGTTTTTTATAACGCTGTTTGGCCTGGCTGGCCTTTACGTTTTGGCTTTAGCCGATTTTGTGGCAGTAACCCAGATTGTAATTTATGTAGGGGGGGTGCTGGTGTTGATATTGTTTGCCTTCATGCTATCAGGCAGGGAGACTTTGAACATATTACAACAGCAAAAAAGTAAATTCATCAGCCTGAATAAATTGCCGGCCATATTATTTGCAGCCTTATTTTTTGTAGTGATGGTAAATGTGCTGATTAAAACCGGAGCCGGTAACTTGCCCTGGATAAAACAAGCTGTCGCAACTAACGCTGCTATTGGGCCTAATGATATAACCGTAAATAACATCGGCATAAATTTAATGACCCGCTATTTGCTGCCGTTTGAGGCTATTTCTATCTTGCTGATGATGGCGTTGGTTGGAGCGGCACATTTAGCCAGAAAGGAGCGGGGAGCCGTATGATTACGCTAACGGATTTTTTAATAGTAAGCGCAGCGCTGTTTTGTATCGGTTTGTACATGATCATTACCAAACATAACGCCATACAGATTTTAATTGGTATTGAGCTGATGCTTAACGCGGCTATATTAAATATGGTAGCTTTTGGCAAGTTTGACAGGATCACTAACGGCGGGCAGATATTTGCCTTGTTTGCCATTGTACTGGCTGCGGCCACAACTGCGGTGGCGCTGGCTATAATATTAAACGTTTATAAAAAATACAGAACCATTGATCCGGGTAAGATCAATAATTTGAAAGATAAATAATATTTGAAAACACTTATACCATACCAGGATCTGTCTGCCATTTACTTTGCCATAGCAACGGTATTGCTGCCACTTTTTGCCTGTATGGTAATTTGTTGTTTGCCGGGTAAGCGCAATCAGGTATCAGGCTGGATAGCTACAGCAGCTATTTTAATCAGCTGTATATTGTCTGTCGCTATATTTGCCAAAACGTGGAATGGACAGCAGATACATGTGCAACAGCTTTGGTTCACTATTGGCGCAACGCAATTGTATGCGGGTATCTTGCTAAATAACCTTTCGGCTATATTGCTGATGCTGGTATCGGTGATAGCTTTACCGGTACATATTTACTCTACGGCCTACATGAAGCACGATGAGAATTACGATCGTTACTTCATATACCTCAGCCTGTTTTGCTTCAGCATGCTGGCACTGGTAGTAGTTGATAATATGGTGCTGCTTTACGCTTTCTGGGAGTTGGTTGGCTTTTCATCCTACCTGCTGATAGGCTTTTGGTTCACGCGGGAAAAAGCGGTGCAGGCCAACAAAAAAGCTTTCCTGATGAACAGAATAGGGGATATAGGCTTGTTAACAGCCATCATTATCCTGTTTGCACAATACCGCACTTTTGATATTGTACAGTTATTTGGCGCCAACGGTTTAATCAGCCAGTCGACCACTGAAAACGGATTGTGGGTAACCCCGGCTGGTAGCCTACCGGTTATCTGGCAATATATCGCCTGCGGGGGCATTATGTTGGGCGTTGCTGCAAAATCTGCACAGTTCCCGTTGCATACCTGGCTGCCTGATGCAATGGAAGGCCCTACATCGGTATCCGCATTAATCCACGCGGCAACGATGGTGGCTGCGGGTGTATTCCTGCTGGGCCGGGTTTATCCGCTATTCAATACCCATGAACTGGATATATTGGCTATCGCAGGTTGCCTCACCGCTTTTATGGCAGCAACCATTGCCCTCACACAAAACGATCTGAAACGGATCCTGGCTTATTCAACCATATCGCAACTAGGCTTTATGGTAATGGCTATGGGGATAGGTGCTTACGCTTCATCGCTGTTCCACCTGGTAACACATGCGTTTTTTAAATGTGCTTTGTTTTTGGTAGCGGGTATTGTTATCCACCAGATGCAGCATATTAAAGATGATAATGAGCTGGATATTGATCCGCAGAACATATTGTACATGGGGGGGCTGCGCAAAAAGCTGCCGCTAACCTTTTGGGTTGCGGTTGTAGCGGGCCTGGCGTTGATAGGCCTGCCGTTTACATCCGGCTATTTATCAAAAGATGGTATTTTGGTGCAGGCAGTTGATTGGTCTGATAATAAAGGTACTTTATTCAGGTTGATCCCAATTGGTGCAATCGTCACTACCTGGCTTACCGGTTTTTATGTGGCGCGGCTAATAGCAAAAGTGTTCTTTGGCGATTTCAGGCTCGAGCAATTTCATCCTCATATCAAGTACCATATCAGTGACGGCAGCTGGCAGTACCGCGCACCGCTTATCCTGTTGGCATTGGCCAGCTTATTTCCGTTATTTTCATGGAACCCGTTTTTGTATGAACGTGCCTGGGTTTTTACCGGGTTCAGCTCGATCCACCTGGAACGGGTAAATATCTATCATACCATTGTACCGGTTGGGGTAAACATATTAAGCTTATTCGTGATCTACTGGGCATGGGCCGTTTATACCGGTCGCAAGATATTGGTGTTCCCGCAAACCGGTTTTTTGTTCCGTTTATCTTATCACGAGTGGTATATCGATAACTTTTATAACAAAGTCATCGTCCGTACAGTGATGGCGCTTAGCCACGCGCTGTCCTGGTTTGACAGCAAGGTTATAGATGGCTTTGTTAACGGATTATCAACCATAACCATAACTCTGTCAAAATTAGCGGTTTGGTTTGACTATCATGTTATCGACGGAATATCGCGCGTGCTTGCCTTTACCGTGCAAATTACCGGTAATTTTGTGCGCAGGTTTCAGAGCGGTAAGGTTCAGTATTATTTATTTAGCATGCTGGCCGTTGTGCTGGCCCTTATTATTTATTTAGAAGTGAAATTTTAGCTATGGGATATGAAACAATGTGCCAGCGTCACCATACGGTTTTTAATAACCGAATATTTCCTGTTGTCCCGTTTTTAATCAAAATAGCTAAAAGCTCACATCTCATAGCTTACATCTCATAAAATGACTAGTTTAACCATACTCATATTTATACCGTTGTTGTTTGGGTTCATCATTGCTTTGATGCCATCCAGCCTGCGCGGTAGTTTTAAATACATTACGCTGGCCGCTACATTGGTGCAGTTATGTATGAGTGTTGGTTTATATCTTAATTTTAAAACGGGCACCGCTTTTGGAGGTGTTACCACCGAGAGCCAGTTTCAGTTTGTGCAGAAGCACCCCTGGATCAACCTCGACCTGGGCAGCATGGGCCACATGCAGATGGATTATTTTGTAGGGATTGACGGCATATCTATTACACTTTTAGTAATGACATCGCTGGTATTGGTTATTGCGGCCCTGGCGTCGTGGGAAATTAAGAGTAATCTTAAGGGTTTCTTTGTACTGTTCCTGATATTGGATATGGCCGTAATGGGCGTGTTTTGCTCATTGGATTTCTTTCTGTTTTATATTTTTTATGAGTTGATGTTGCTGCCATTATACTTCCTTATAGGGATGTGGGGCGGCGCACGGCGCGAGTATGCAGCTATAAAATTCTTCCTGTATACCTTGTTTGGTTCGGTATTTATGTTGCTGGTGATGATTGGCTTATACCTGTCGGTGACCGACCCTGCAACGGGTAATCATACCTTTAATATGGTACAAATGATGAACCCTGCCAATTACGGACAGGGATCAATATTTGGTGCAGCCAGCCATTATACGCTATTTGGTGTGCCGGCCCGTACGCTTGGCTTTATCATCCTGTTTGTTGCCTTTGCTATTAAAGTGCCGGTAGTGCCGCTGCATACCTGGCTGCCCGATGCGCACGTTGAAGCACCGACGCCGGTATCCATCATACTGGCAGCTATCTTATTAAAAATAGGCGGGTATGGGATCATCCGGATCTGCCTGGGCATATTCCCGGATATCGCGATTTCGGGAGCGTTTTGGTTGGGATTGCTGGGTGTGATCTCCATTATCTATGGCGCGCTTAACGCACTGGCCCAGCGCGACCTGAAAAAGGTTATCGCCTATTCGTCGGTATCGCAAATGGGTTTTGTATTATTGGGCATAGCCTCGCAAACCGCCGAGGGTTTGAGCGGCGCGGTGATCCAGATGGTAAGCCATGGTTTTTTATCAACGATGCTGTTCTTCCTGGCCGGGGTGGTTTATAACCGGGTACACGACAGGGATATCTACCATTTCCGTGGTTTAGGAACCCTGATGCCTAAATATACCGTATTTGTAATGATCGCTTTCTTTGCATCATTGGGTTTGCCCGGATTTTCGGCTTTTATAGCAGAGGCATTTTCATTGGCCGGCGCCTTTAAGTCGCCAACCGCAAACGGATTATTACCTTATTGGATGGCTATTTGCGGCGCAGTAGGTATATTGCTAAGTGCCTGCTACTTTTTATGGACGCTGCAACGCATGTTTTTCGGCGCGGTATCATTAAAAGGGGGAGAGATTTGGAAAATAGCCCTGGCCGATCTGAACATCCGCGAAATAATTACCCTCCTGCCGCTGGCCTTGGTAGTTTTAGTATTAGGTGTCATGCCTTCATTGGTATTCAGCAAGATCAATGATTCGGTATTGGCATTGGTGCAATTTTTACAGCTAACCAAATAATATGCACGATTTAATACCCAACATACATCAACAGCTAACCGGCATTTTAGGCGATATCAACTATTTTATCCCTGAAATTTTCCTGTCGTTGTTGTTTATAGTGGTTTTAATTACCGACCTGCTTTTCGGCCGTAACTCAGAAAGGCTTTGCCGAATAGTAGCCTGTGGAGGTATGATGGTGATTATATCGAAGGACGTTGTTCAGAAACTGTATATGGGAGACGACGTCCGTTTTTTATTTAGCGGGATGTTGGTGCAAAGCCATACAGGTGTCGTATTTAAGCTGATTATTGATATTTCAGCATTATTGCTGCTCTTATATTTTGCCTGGGACGAGCCACTTAAATCGCACCAAAAAAAACTGTCAGATCTCTATTCTATAACTATTGCGGCAGTATTCGGGTTGCATTTAATGGCGATGGCTGTAAACCTGCTGTCGGTTTACCTGGCTATCGAGATGGTATCCGTCGCTTCTTACCTGCTGGTGGCCTACCGGTCAGAGAATGCTTTTAGTACCGAAGCGGGGTTTAAATATGTACTGTTTGGTGCCGCATCGTCGGCAGTTATGTTGTACGGGATGTCATTACTATATGGCTTTACCGGTAGCTTAAGTTTGTTTGATCCGGCTTTTGTGACGGCATTAATTCAGGTTAATACTGCGGGGGTAGTTTTCGCAATGGTGTTAGTGCTGGTGGGGATGGGTTTTAAATTGTCATTTGTACCGGTGCATTTTTGGGTGCCCGATGTTTATGAAGGCGCGCCAACACCAATTACTGCTTTTTTATCAAGTGTGCCTAAAGTTGCCGCATTTGCCCTATTAATTAATTTTTTAACGCCTTTTATAATTAACCCGCAATTTAAAGCGGTTGATTTTGGCCTTTATCTTTCAGTCATCGGCATTGTTACCATGATAGCTGGCAACTTTGCTGCAGTTATGCAAAATAATGCCAAACGCATGCTGGCTTACTCAAGCATTGGGCATACCGGTTTTGCGTTAATGGCCATAGTGACTTTTAGCGCGCAGGGCATTAAAGCGTTAGCATATTATCTGGCCGTATATGTTATTGCCAATATCGGCGCGTTAATGTTGGTTACCTATTTTAACCGCATTACCGGGTCGGATGACGTAAATAGCTACAAGGGGCTGGGGTTTAAGTACCCTGCTGCATCCATTTGTTTTGTAATTATATTGATTTCATTAACCGGGTTACCCATATCCGCGGGATTTACCGGTAAATTATTTGTTTTTTCGGCGGTTTACAGTGTTTATCAATCAAATCATAATGTTTTACTGCTCTTATTAACCATTACGGGAGCTGTAACTACGGTAGTATCGTTGTTTTATTACCTGAAGATACCCCTTAATTTATTTCTCAAACGGACAGAATCACCTGCCGAACCGATTACCCAACCAACAGCTATATTAATTGCTGCTATTATTATATCGGTTGTATTGATATTGCTCGGGCTATTTCCCGACTGGCTTACCAGATTTTTGTAAAAGCAACCGATTCGCACTTTTTTTAATAAAAACTTAACATTTTTTTCATTTATTTATGATATTAATCATAAATTCAGCCGTTTTTTATAATTATTCCTTAATATTTCTATGAAGCGCTATTTTCCGTTTTTACTTATCGTTTGTATTTTAATCCTAACCTTTATTTTCCCCTCGGTAGAATTTAAAAGAACCGGGACATCGCATTTTAATACCGGCGATATTGCCTGGATGCTGATGTCGACAGCGTTGGTGCTGATTATGACACCGGGCCTCGCTTTTTTTTACGGGGGAATGGTGAATAAGAAAAACGTGATCTCAACCATGCTGCAAAGCGTTATCTGTATGGTTATAATTACAGTAATGTGGGGCATATTTGGTTTTAGCCTTGCTTTTGGTGATAGTTTTCACGGTGTCATCGGCAACCCGGCTACCTACTTTATGATGAAGGGCATGCTGGGCGACTCGACCTGGAAATCAGCGCCCACTATCCCGTTGCTGTTATTTGCTATGTACCAGTTAAAATTTGCTATTATAACCCCAGCGCTGATCACCGGTGCTTTCGCAGAGCGCATCCGCTTTAATTCTTACATTATTTTCCTGGTGCTGTTTAGCATATTTATATTTTCGCCGCTGGCCCATGCCACATGGCATCCGGATGGTGTATTAGCTAAATTAGGTGTGCTTGATTTTGCGGGCGGTACCGTGGTCCATATGTCTGCCGGATGGGCAGCTTTGGCATCGGCCTTATACTTAAAGAAAAGAAATGAACCAAGCCATGCGCCTGCGCGGATTACTTATGTATTAATAGGTACGGGTTTATTATGGTTCGGTTGGTTTGGCTTTAATGCTGGTTCGGCATTTGGCGCAAATCATTTGGCAGTTATTGCACTGGCCACAAGTACTACGGCATCGGCAGCGGCCGGTTTAACCTGGATATTTTTTGATATGCTGCGTGGCCGCAAGCCATCAGCAATGGGTACTTGTATTGGTGCTGTGGTAGGTTTGGTTGCCATTACACCGGCTGCCGGTTATGTTTCTGTTCCACACTCGCTGGCTATCGGTATCATATCTGCGGTAATAAGTAACCTTGTGGTTGAATGGCGCACCGGTACATCAATTGATGATACTTTAGATGTGTTTCCATGCCACGGCGTAGGCGGTATGGTAGGTATGTTGCTTACCGGTGTATTTGCACATGTTAATGTTAATGCGGCCAATACAACCGGCAACGGTTTGTTTTTTGGCGAAACGCACCTGTTCCTGATCCAACTGTTTGCACTGGTACTGGTTTCAATTTTTGCTTTCTTCGGTTCATTGTTATTATTAAAAATAACCGATATGATATCGCCATTGCGTGTATCAACCGAGGATGAAGTGATTGGCCTGGATATCAGCCAGCATGGCGAGCGGCTTTAACTCAATACACCTAAACAATCTATAAACCAAAGTTAGGAGCCCCGATTTATCGGGGCTTTTTTTGTAATTTTGATAGCAGTCATGTCGTCCTTTTTGCGCTATTCAAAATATCATATTATGGAAAACAACTCTTTCGTCGTTACTATTAACAATACGGATTATACAATTAAATTACGGTCTGTTATGCCCCGGCTTTATGATGTTTTGTGTGGAGCAGCTTATCATCAGATTGGTAAAACCGACGCGGGCTTATGGGTGTATGTTGAAAACCCGACGTCTGTACAACATATGCCATTACAAGAAATCGGCGAGGCTATAGATGAGCATTCCGGATCCGATAACGAAGAAACGTATTAGCAAAAAGCAGGATAACTGATTGTTAAATTTATATTATTTTAATACGAATTAATGACAATCAATTTGACAAGACTTTAGGATAAAATTATAACTTTGCGGCTCATCATCAATCATGAGCGATCAGATTAAACATGAATGCGGTGTGGCATTTATCCGTCTTTTAAAGCCACTGTCTTTTTATCAGAAAAAATACGGCACAGCGCTGTACGGCTTAAACAAGCTCTATCTTTTAATGGAAAAACAACATAACCGGGGCCAGGATGGCGCGGGCGTTGCTACTATTAAACTGGATATAGCCCCGGGTAAGCGATACATTAGCAGGCACCGGTCAATGGCATCAAATGCGGTTGCTGATATATTTGAGTACATCCAAAAGAAATTTGCTGATATACAAAAGGAATCGCCCGAAAAAATGGCTGATACCGAATGGCTCAAAGAGCACGTAAGCTTTACCGGCGAAGTGTTATTGGGCCATTTGCGTTATGGTACCCACGGTAAAAACAGTATTGAAAGCTGCCACCCATTCCTTCGTCAAAACAACTGGATGACCCGTAACCTGGTTATTGCCGGTAACTTTAACATGACTAATGTTGACGAGTTACTGCAACAACTGTATGACCTGGGCCAGCATCCAAAAGAAAAAGCCGATACTGTTACTGTTTTAGAAAAAATGGGTCACTTTATTGATACCGAAGTACAAGGCCTATTTGACCAGTATAAACGCGAGGGATTAGACGATAACGCCGAGATAAGCAAGTTGATTGCCAAGGATATGGATGTGGCCAAGATCCTGCGTAAATCTGCCCGTAACTGGGATGGTGGTTATACCATAGCAGGTATGCTGGGGCATGGCGACGCGTTTGTAATGCGCGACCCGGTTGGCATCCGCCCCGCTTATTATTATTATAATGACGAGATTGTAGTGGCTGCTTCAGAGCGCCCTGCTATCCAAACCGCTTTCAATATCCCTATCGACGAAATTCGCGAGATCAAACCCGGTCATGCCTTAATCGTCAAGAAAAATGGCAAGATCACCGAAGATATGTTTAGCGAACCTGCCGAAAAGAAGGCCTGCTCTTTTGAGCGGATTTACTTTTCGCGCGGTAGCGACGCTTCTATTTATCGCGAGCGTAAACAATTGGGCCGGCTGCTTTGCCCGCAAATTTTAAGTGCGGTTGATAATGATATCAAAAACACCGTATTCTCTTATATCCCCAACACTGCCGAGGTTGCGTTTTATGGCATGGTAGAGGGGGTGCATAAATACATAAAAAAATACCAGCGCGACAGGCTGCTTAACCGCGAGGATAAAATAAGCGAAGAAGAACTGACCGAAGTGCTTTGCATGGCGCCACGCGTTGAAAAAATCGCTATTAAAGATGTCAAGCTACGCACCTTTATTACCCAGGATGCCGACCGCAGCGAAATGGTGGCACACGTTTACGATACAACCTACGGCCTTATCAAAAATGGAACGGATACTTTAGTTGTATTGGATGATTCCATTGTACGTGGTACAACGCTAAAACAAAGTATCCTTAAAATACTTGACCGCCTGGGCCCTAAGAAAGTAGTGGTGGTTTCATCAGCGCCGCAGATCCGTTATCCGGATTGCTACGGTATTGATATGTCGCGCATGGGCGAGTTTGTGGCCTTTGAGGCAGCTATCAGCTTACTCAAAGAACAGGGCAAAGAGCAGATCATAGCAGACGTTTATCAAAAGTGTGTAGATAGCGCCAAACTGCCGAAAGAAGATGTGGTGAACTATGTAAAAGCTATCTATGAGCCCTTTACTGATCAGGAGATATCAGACCGTATAGCGAAGATCATTACGCCGAAAGAAATAGAATGCGAGGTACACGTTATCTATCAAACACTGGATAACCTGCATAAAGCCTGCCCGGATCATACCGGCGACTGGTATTTTTCCGGTGATTTCCCAACCCCCGGTGGTAATAAAGTAGTAAACCGCGCCTTTGTTAACTGGATGGAAGGTAAGAACCAAAGGGCTTATATGTAAGCCTCCTTGGCCCCCTAAAGGGGGAGCTGATTGCAAATAGTAAAATATCAATAATAAAAAAGCCAGATAATACATGTTATCTGGCTTTTAGGTTATTATACTGATTGTTGTAAGCTTTACTGTTCTCTTTTAAACTTATTACGGTACGCTAACGCACATCAGTTGTATCAATAACGGACAACAGACGAGTGTTATGTTTATGCAATAATCTGATTATGAGGTTTTTGTAATAATGGCATTTTAATAGTTAGGTGTAACAATAAATCTTAACTTATCGAAGATGTTTAAAAACTATTTAAAAGTATCGGTGCGCTTTTTGTTAAAGAACCGTTTTTTTAGTGTTATTAATATTGTGGGTTTGGCAATAGGCACGCTATGCTGTATGTATATATTATTATACGTACAGGATCAGTATAGCTATGATCATCACCATAAGGATGCAAAAAATATTTACCGTATTACCACTTCATTGGCCCATACCGGCGATGTAATTAATATGGCAACAGCATCGCCGCCAATAGCATCGGCCATGAAAAACGATTTTCCGGAGATTGTACAATATACTCGTGTTATCCCTACTTTAGGTATAGCAGAACACCTCATAAAGTATAAAGAAAACTCATTCTACGAAAAGAATGCCTTTATGATTGATTCAACCTTTTTTGATGTATTTACCTATCATTTTGTTAAAGGGTCACCATTAAATGCATTAACAGAGGTTAATTCAATTGTATTATTAAAACCCGTTGCAGATAAACTTTTTGGTACAGAGGACCCCATTGGCAAGGTAATTACTATGGATGACGCCGATGGTAAAAATAATTTTAGGGTAACAGCTGTTGTTGATGAAAGCGCGGGTAAATCGCAATTGTCGGCAAACATGTTTATTCGGATCAACAAGAACGGGTATGGTGGTAATATGCTTACTAATAACTCGTGGGCGGGGAATAATTTCACTATGTCTTTTGTCAAGCTCCGCGCAGATGCCAGTGTAAGCGCGTTAGAAAAAAAACTGCCGGCATTTATAAATAAATACGGCGCCGATCAATTAAAAAGCTCGGGGATGACCAAAATATTGCATCTGCAGTCGGTATTATCTATCCATACAACTCCCGGTTATGGAGCTGAAAACGGGGAAATTATAAGCTCTTCATTTCTGTATGTGTTAATTTTAATAGCCGTATTGATACAAGTTATAGCCTGCATCAATTTTATGAACCTGTCAACCGCCAGGGCATCAAAAAGGGCTAAGGAGGTTGGCGTAAGAAAAGTTATAGGCGCCAGAAAATATGACCTGGTAACACAGTTTTTGGGAGAGTCCTTTTTATTAGCATTTATTGGTGTTGTGGTAGCTTTACCCTTGTTATGGCTGGCGTTGCCTTATTTAAATCAGATTACGCAGGCTAATATTCAATTGTCGTTTTTAAGTGATCCCAGGTTGTGGGTAATGTTGGTTACGCTGGTGCTGGTTACCGGTTTAGCTGCCGGTAGTTACCCTGCATTTTATATGTCGGCATTTATGGCTATTAAAGTTATAAAAGGAAATTTTTCTAGCCAGATTCCGGTATTTGGTTTACGGCGTTCGTTAGTCGTATTTCAGTTTGTTATATCTATTGTGCTGATAACAGGTATAATAATTATTTACAGCCAGTTAAATTATATAAACAGCCGGGACCTTGGGTTTAATAAAGATCAACAGATAATTTTAACGTTTCATACAAATGATACTCAAAAAAGGATGGATGCTATGGCTTCTGATCTGCAACATTTATCAGAAGTAAAATCAATTAGCAGAACAAGTAATACTTTTGGCGCCGACGGGTATTACGATTGGGGTGTATTTTTATCTGGTGCTAACGCAGCCGATGCTATTGATCAGCAAAATTTATTTTCGGATGAAAATTTTGTAAAAACAATGGGTATCAAAATAGTTAGCGGAAGAAATTTAATGCAAAACGATAGCGGTAAAGTAATGATTAATGAGGCGCTGGCAAAACGTTTAGGGCTTGACCCAACTAAAGCTATGGGCACACAACTGTTTACAGATGATTCCCGGAAATACGAAATTGCCGGTGTAATGCGAGATTTTAATTATAAATCATTACATGACGATATTTATCCATTTATGGTAATATATGCCCCAAACGCTAATGAGGTCAATAATCTCATCGTTAATATTAAGGCTAAGAATTATAGGTCATTCTTAAATAAAGTGGAAACAGTATGGCATAAAAATCTACCCCAAACTCCGTTTGATTATACTTTTATGAGCGACCGGATACAAAAGGCCTATGAAACTGATATTGTTTTATCGCAGATCATCAACTCTTTTACCCTGATAGCTATTTTAATATCATGCCTGGGTTTGTTTGGATTAACCGCATTTAGTGCCGAGCAACGAAGCAAGGAGATTGGCATCCGAAAAGTGCTGGGCGCAAGTATATCAGGTATTGTGCAACTGTTATCAAAAGATTTTTTGAAACTGGTTGCTATATCGTTTGTAATTGCGGCGCCTATTGCATGGTGGGCCATGAATAAATGGTTGCAATCATTTGTTTATAGGGTTACTATTACCTGGTGGATGTTTGCTATAGCCGGAATAACTGCCATATTGATAGCATTAGTGACAGTAAGTTTCCAGGCGTTTAAAGCTGCCCTGGCAAATCCGGTTAAAAGTTTAAAAACAGAATAGTGTAGTATTTTACTCCAAAGGAGCCTTAAGTGATGTCGTGATGTTAAGCTGAAGTATCAACAAATGCTACGCCGACGGAGCCGAAAAAACAAAATGTGTAACCAGTTTATCCAATAAAACAACAGACGCGATGATTAGTGCTATACCGGCCACTTCATTTAAACGATGTACAAATTTTTCGGAGATCTTATCGCGCAGCTTATCGGCATAAAAAGCTTTGGTAGTATCCAGCCCAAACTGCACAATTAATATAGTTATAAACATAATGGCAATTTTAAATGCCCGGTGATGTACGCCATTATGATAAATGGTACTGGCAGTACCAATAACGGTTATCCAATGAAATAAAATGGCCGGGTTAAAAATGCACATCAAAAATCCTTTCAAAAAATAGCCGGTGCGTTTAAGGCCGGTAGGGGCTACATTATCGTAATTTACCTTGGCTTTTTTGAAGATATAGCGGATCCCTACTACAAATAATATGATACTGCCAATAACACCCGCCCAGGTTTTGGTTTCGGCAGATACCTCAAACAACTGCGAACCAAATAGGATAGTTCCCACAAAGACTACGTCGCTGCTTACAACGCCAAGCGCCAGGAAAACACCGGCATGAAAGCCGCGCTCGATACTGGTTTTAATTAAAGCAAAAAATACGGGGCCTGTTAAAAACGTGAGCACTATCCCAATCCCTATTCCTGAAATAACAGCTTCTATCATTAATCTGTAACCTTTGGTCAGTTTGAAGTACGCGAAGATGCGATTTTTATCTCTTATATAACGAAACTTAATGTTGTATGTTTATTAATTTAACGTAATAGAATTACAAAAAATAGTTATGTTAGTGGTTTAAAACCAATTTCAAAAGAACATATTATAAAATGGAACAAAACAACACCAAAAGTTATGGGTCGGCATTGTATACGCTGGTTACCGTATTTTTCTTCTGGGGCTTTTTAGCAGCATCCAATGGTATTTTTATACCTTTTTGTAAATCGCATTTTCACTTAACCCAATTTGAATCACAACTGATCGATTTTACTTTTTATGGTGGATATTTTATTGGTTCATTAATATTATACTTTGCTTCGCAACTAACCCGGGTTGATATATTAAATAAGCTGGGTTATAAAAATGGCATTGTACTTGGCCTGGTTATTTCGGCCGGTGGAGCATTGTTTATGATCCCCGCGGTAGCTACCGGATCGTTTTTGTTTATACTGGGTTCATTCTTCATTATAGCTTTAGGGTTCTCATTGCAACAAACAGCGGCAAATCCGTTTGTAGTAGCGTTGGGACCGCCCGAAACCGGCTCAAATCGTTTAAATTTTGCCGGTGCGGTAAATAACATTGGCGGTTTATTAGGTCCTATTGTGGTTAGTATCGTGTTGTTTGGTACTGCCAAGGGTGCAATAGCGGCCAGTCAGGTTGCGTTGTCATCTATCGACAATCTGTACTATATTTTGGCTGGCCTGTTTTTGGCGGTTGCCGTATTTTTTTATTTTTCAAAGTTACCTGTAGTAACCAGCGACGAGAAAATTGAAGCCAGCAAAAAGCCTACCACGCCGTTGATCATTATGTTCCTGGCGTTTTGTTTAATTATGGTTGCCGACCAGCTTGCTTTATTTATCAGCGGTCATCATTTTTTCAATATCCATACACCAGAAGTGACGAAGGCTGTTATTATTTATATATCACTGGCCATCATAATTCTAACTTTAATAGGCTCGTTATTATCGGCTAAAAAAAACAAAGAAGGTTGGGGGGCTATGCAATATCCTCAATTGATTTTGGGGATGATAGCCATTTTTACTTACGTAGGTACAGAGGTTACCATACAAAGTAATTTAGGTGCATTACTTAAATCTCCACTGTTTGGCAATTTTACCGAGTCGCAAATGTCGCCGTTTATATCGCTGTATTGGGGTAGCTTAATGATAGGCCGGTGGACCGGCGCTATCGGGGCGTTTAATCTGTCAAAATCAACTAAAAATATATTGACATTGGTTGTTCCATTCCTTGCTTTTGGCATCGTATTGTTAGTAAACAGGTCAACCGGGGTTGATGTAAGCAATTTATATATCTATGCTATCAGTATAGCGGTAATGATTGGCGCATTTTATATAGGCCAGCAAAAACCGGTGCGTACCTTAGTATCATTAGGTGTGTTGGGTATGATATTTATGCTGATCGGTTTATTCTCAACTGGTATGATAGCTGTATTTGCATTTATTAGCGGCGGCTTATGCTGCTCAATTATGTGGCCGTCTATTTTCTCGTTAGCTATTACCGGCTTAGGTAAATATACCGGCCAGGGTTCAGCATTTTTAATTATGATGATCTTAGGGGGCGCTATTATCCCGCCGGTACAGGGCTTAATGGCCGATACCATGGGTATCCACCAATCATATATCGTTCCGGTTCTGGGCTTTGCCTATATCGTTTTCTTCGCCTGGAAAGTACGCCAGGAGCTGATCAAACAAGGCATCAACATCGATCACGTATCAGTTGAAAAAAGCGGCGGACATTAAATTTTAGTCATTAGTCACTGGTCATTAGTTATTGGTAGATTTTATAATTTGCTATTACTAATGACCAATGACACAATGACCAACGACTATCCAAATGAAACCATCCTTCGATACTATATTCATGAAACTGGCTACCGACCTGGCCCTGCGCTCGCATTGCGTAAAGGCCCATGTTGGTGCTGTTTTAGTGCGCGATACACGTATTATATCCATAGGCTATAACGGCCCGCCCGCAGGCACACATAATTGCGACGATGAATGGCCGGAGACAGGTTGCCCGCGCGACTCGAAAGGCAGCTGCTCACTTGCTTTGCATGCTGAAGAGAATGCTATATTATATGCTGTAAAAAGTGGCGCCAAATTAGAAGGCGCTACGCTTTACACCACGCTATCACCCTGTATAGCCTGCGCACGGCTTATCTTCTCTGCCGGTATCAAGCAGGTTTACTTTGATAAATCGTACGCCAGATACAAAGGTATAGCCAGCGATGAGGGGGTTGACTTTTTAAATAAGTTTGGTGTGCCTACGGTACAATTGGTGGAAGAGGCAAATTAGGCTAACTGAGTTTTGACGCGATCGCAACCCTGTTTCGGCGCTCCTTAACTACGAGTACAAAGTTATTTATGGGCTGTATCCATAAGTTAAATCTTTAACAAACATGCGCGCTTAAATCTTAAAAACCTTAATTTAAACTATCAGCGGCTTAACAAAATCTAAGGCAATATCCAACTGCTCTTCGGGGGTAAGATTCGTATTGTCTAATATGATAGCATCGTCTGCGCGCCTAAGCGGGCTTTCCTCGCGGGTAGTGTCGGCATAATCACGGTGTGCCAGATTTTCAAATACTTCTTCCAACGTCATGCCGGGGTTTTGCGGTAGTAACTCTTTATAGCGGCGCTCTGCCCGTATTTTCGGGTCGGCGGTCATAAACAGTTTTATCTGGGCATGCGGGAAAACCACGGTACCGATATCGCGCCCGTCCATCACTATGTTTTTAGACTTGCCCATGCGTTGCTGCTGGCGCACCATCTCTATCCTTACTTCTTTTATAGCAGAAACTGCGCTTACTTTGTCTGATACCGGCATCTGGCGAATTTCGGCTGAAACATCCTCGTCATTTAAAGTAATATGGGTTTGGTAATCGCGCGAATGAAAATTAAGATGCACGTTTTTCAAAGCAGCGGCAACCTGTTCGTGATTGCTGAGATCAACATTATTGCGTATAAAATACAGCGCTACCGCGCGATACATCGCCCCGCTATCCACATAAATAAAGTGAAGCTTTTTGGCCAGCGCTTTGGCTAATGTGCTTTTTCCGCACGAAGAATAGCCATCAATGGCTACCACAATATTGCTGCTCATATAGGTGCCAAAGTTATAAAAAATTGTGAGTGGTTGATTAAGTTGGCGAATTGTTAACACTGTACCAATTCCTCACCTAAGCCAACTAATAACTACCTTTGGCTATGAGTTTTTCTAAAGCCGGTCTGCAAAAAGAAACCTTTTATAAAACATCCCGCAGTGGGGGAAAAGGAGGGCAAAATGTAAATAAAGTGTCAAGTAAGGTTGAGTTGTTATTTTCTGTCGATAATTCGGCATTATTTACTGATGATGAGAAACAACTGCTCAATGAAAAATTGCAAAACCGGCTGAATAAAGATGGTTACGTGCAGGTAATTTGTGACGAAGAACGCAGTCAATACCTAAATAAAGAAAAAGCGCTGGAACGGTTAACTGCATTGTTAACCCGTTCGCTGCAGGTACAAAAACCACGTAAGGCCACCAGGCCCGGTAAAAAAGCAAAAGCCGAACGGCTGGATAATAAAAAAATGCTTTCTGCTAAAAAAGAAAGCAGAAAACGCAATTTTGATATCTAGTGAAATTTGTATAAGACGGTTACCGATCCCCATTGGTGCGTCCTTACCATTTCTTTAACGTCTTTGGTATGGAAGGTAGCTGCGGCATCAAAGGTCCAGCGGTTGGTAGTATAAGTTAAGCCTATTTCATTGCTAAGCATGACGCGCTGGGGCATAAGTGTAATTTCATCACTGGTTGGGTCGTCATGTTTTCTGAATAAACTGCCCTGCACCGTAGCGTCATAACCTATAAAATTAAGCATGGGCCTGTAATATAGAAAGAACTCATGTTTAATAGCAGGTGTAGCACCATTATCGGCAATAACGCTGCTTTCTGTACTGGCCGAGTTAAACAGTTTATTAAAGACACCTATTCTTACCAAGCCGCCAAAGCCGGCGCCGGTAAAGCCGTTGCCCAGGTTGGCGTATGAGGTAAACGAAAGATCAACGGCGGTATCCCTGGCCAGCAGTGTATTGTACTCTGCGGAAAGATTAAGCTCTACATCATTCTTTATTTGATATTGCCAGCCGGTAGGCGTGTAAAAACCAAACGTTTTATGTACCCAGGTTTGGGCCGCCTGTGCGCCTGACGCCGGGCCAACCACGCCTAATTGTGCGCCAAATTTTATATTGCTTTCATTTTTATACAGAAAATTCAGGTTGGCACCCGCGTATAAATAACCGGCAAATGGCCGGTCGACATAGCGCGCTGAAGGAATATTACCGCCACGCGGATTAAAGATCTTTTGCCCCAGTTCAAAGCCAAGTACCTTATTAGCCAGTACGTTATTACCCTTAACATCTAACGCGTGATGGTAAAAAAGAAACAGGCCATCGGTATAATAACGGTCTGATCCCTGACCCAGGTAAGAGTCATTATCCGACTGTATGCCAACTTCATCGCGGTGGTTTTGGGCAATAGCGCATGAGGTTATTAAAATGAATAACAGGGGTAAAAAAAAATTCTTCATCAGGGTTAATTGGTTGTAAAAAAAAGGTTCCCACGGCATACGCGGGAACCACAAAAATATATTTTTATTTGGTTAATTTAATATTGGTTTAACCCCTTCTTTAATAGTTAAATCAAGCGCGTCACTAACTTTTTCATCCAGCAGTGCCAGGTTAATTACCTCGCGCATCTCCGTCACATAATGAAACTTAAGGTCTTTGATGTAGTTTTCCTTGATATCAAGAATATCCTTTTGGTTTGATTTGCAAAGGATGATCTCTTTAATGTTGGCGCGTTTGGCAGCCAGTATTTTTTCTTTAATACCACCAACCGGCAATACGCGGCCACGCAGGGTGATCTCGCCGGTCATAGCAAGATGAGGTTTTATTTTACGCTGTGTAAATGCTGATGTCAAGGCAGTAAGCATGGTAACCCCTGCCGATGGTCCATCTTTAGGTGTAGCACCGGCGGGGACGTGTACATGGATGTCCCACTGTTCAAATAATTGGGGATCAATATTGAAATAGCTGGCATGGGCACGCAAGTAAGCTAATGCTATCGTTGCCGATTCTTTCATTACATCGCCCAAACTACCCGTTAGCGTTAAACGCCCTTTACCCGGGCTTAAACTAGCTTCGATAAACAAAATATCACCACCAACTGACGTCCAGGCCAAACCTGTTACCACACCGGCAACCTCATTACCTTCGTAAAGATCTTTATCAAATATAGGGGCGCCCAATATGGTTTCAACATCCTGCTTACTCACTACGGTGTTATAGGGCTCGTCCATCGCAATGTTTTTGGCAGTGCCGCGTACCACTGATCCGATTTTTTTTTCGAGCCCGCGCACGCCCGATTCACGGGTGTAATCCTCTATCAGTTTCTCCAGCACGTCATTTTTAAGCGTAATATCTTTAAGCTTCAAGCCATGGGCTTCGCGTTGTTTGGGTACCAGGTGTTGCTTTGCAATCTCGATCTTTTCTTCAATTGTATAGCCGTTAACCTCAATGATCTCCATACGGTCAAGCAACGCAGGCTGTATGCTGCTTAATGAATTTGCTGTCGCAATAAACATAACATTCGACAGGTCAAAATCCATCTCTACATAATGATCATAGAAGCTGCTGTTCTGTTCGGGATCCAACACCTCCAGCAGGGCTGATGACGGGTCGCCCCTGAAATCGTTGCCTACTTTATCTATCTCATCCAAAATAAATACCGGATTTGCGGCTCCCGCTTTTTTAATTGACTGGATGATACGGCCAGGCATGGCGCCAATGTATGTTTTTCGGTGGCCGCGGATCTCTGCCTCGTCGCGGATGCCGCCCAATGCCATACGCACATACTTGCGGCCCAATGCCTTGGCTATGGATTTACCTAAAGATGTTTTACCAACCCCCGGGGGGCCAACCAAACAAAGTATAGGCGCCTTCATGTTATGTTTTAACTTAAGCACAGCCAAATATTCTATAATGCGGTGCTTAACTTTATCCAGGCCAAAGTGGTCTTTATCTAAAACTTTTTGAGCGCGTTTAAGGTCGAAATTATCTTTAGTAAATTCGTTCCAGGGCAAATCAAGCAACAGTTCCAGATAATTCATCTGCACCGAGTAATCGGCAGCCGCGGGATTGGTGCGGGCCAGTTTTTCAATTTCTTTATCGAAATGTGTTTTTACCTCAACGGTCCATTTCTTTTTTGCCGCACGCTGGCGCAGATTTTCAATTTCCAGGTCGGGTGTGTTGCCGCCCAGTTCTTCCTGTATGGTTTTTATCTGCTGATTTAAAAAATAATCGCGCTGTTGTTTGTCAAGGTCAACACGTACGCGGGTTTGTATCTGGTTCTTTAACTCCAGCAACTGCAGTTCGGTTGTTAAATGCGCTAATACCAGGTTAGCCATGTCGCGGCGGTTGGTTACCTCCAGCAGCTTTTGCTTGGCAGACATGTCAGCATTCATATTTGACGATATAAAGTTCATCAAAAATGAGGTGCTCTCAATATTGCGGATCGCAATGCCTGCTTCGCTCGGGATATTTGGCGAAAGCTGGATAATATTCATCGCCATATCCTTTATAGAGGATATCATAGCTTTGAACTCTTTATCTTCTTTGGCTTTTTTTACTTCTTTAAAAGGTTCAATAGTGGCCTTGATATAAGGCTCGCTCTGCACCTCTTCCTTTAAATAAAACCGTTTTTTACCCTGTAATATAACGGTAGTGTTACCGTCGGGCATTTGCAGCATTTTTATAATAAGCGCTACAGTACCAATTTTATTTAACTGGTTGAAGGTAGGGTCCTCAATGGCAACATCTTTTTGTGATACAACGCCTATCATGCGGCTGCCTTTATTAGCATCACGTATTAATTTGATAGATTTATCGCGGCCAACGGTAATTGGTATAACCACACCCGGAAATAATACCGTGTTACGTAATGGCAGTATAGGTAAAAACTCAGGCACCTGCTCATTATTCATCTCCTCTTCATCCTCTGATGACATCAGCGGAAAGAATTCCGAATCTTCATTAATCACTGGTAAAACATTTTTAAAATCAAACGGGTCAAAACTCATCAATAGCTTTTTTATAAAATAAACGTCATGTTGTCAGCCTTAAGTATAATAAGGCTACTTCAACATCACTCAATAGCGGCTTTTACTTGCCAGCTATTATAATTCAAGACTTATGCCAAGTTCATACAATAGTGTTATATCAATTAGTTTGATTAGTTATCAGTTTGATTATTTGGCGATTACAAATTTAAATGCTTTTTGTTGATTGTGGTTAAATTAATTGGTAAAGATGTAAAAAAGTCATACTCTTGCTTCGCCTTTTTTACCGGCTGCCAATATATTTTCAATAAAATTGTTACAGTGTTATAATAATTTTTAGTTATAGGAGTTAGTAATATACTATTTTGTTTAACATATAAAGTTTTTAATGAGGTTACCGATCTTAGTATCTTTCCTGATCATATCTTCTGTTGAACATGCGGCATCACAAAATGCCTATATCAAGTTAGGACAGCAGGCATATATTGAGGGGAATTTTAAAGCGGCCATTACACAGTTAGAGAAGGGCCGTTTGATAGATTCAACCAATGCCAATGCTTTATGGATGCTGGGTTACTCTTATTTCCACAGTGATAACTATCTCAAATCAATACTGGCTTTTACCAAAGAGATTGCTATTGAGCCGGCGGATGCCCATGCATATTATTACCGCGCCAAGGCCCAGATCTGCCTGGGTACCGAAAGTCAAATCGCTGCCGAAAAGGAGAAATATTTGCTGGGCGCCATAATTGATCTAACCAAGGCCATTTCTATAAACCCAGCCGAAGCGAAAATAACTTCATTTTATCAAAACCGGGGCATTGCTTATAAAGAGTATGGTTTTTTCAGGCTGCAACCTAATTCCCGTTTCTATGATAAGACCAGGGGTATTAGCGCTATAAAAGCCTCTATTGCCGACCTGCAAAAGGTTTTGGATACGGATAAGTCAAGAGATGACATCGCGTCGATCATCGATCTGTTGAAAGAGAAACAGGCTTCGGCACAGGGGCATCGTTAATTAAGCGTTCCCCTTACAACGTATTTGTTAGCCCCTAACAAACGTACCGTCTGATATTTTTTTATAATGTAAAGTGAGTCAGGGAAATAACTCAATTTTTCGGTGGTTTGGTACAGCAGGTTTTGGGTATTGTTGTAGATCATTATCCATTTAATAGTATTATCGTCTTTTTTATTGATCACGATCAGCTGGGTTTTCAGATCATTGTTTTTTGCACGGTATATGATGGTATGGCCGCTGTTTTCAATAACATAGCTGTCCCGCCAGGCGGGCTTATTAATGTCCGACTGGCTAAATAAATTCAACTCAAGCCCCCAATTGCGGATATGAACTTTTTTTGTTTCGGTAATGCCGTTATGGGTTACTGTCTTGGTGATAAGATGATTAAGTTTTCTGAGCCGCGCCGTATCGGCCTTAAAATATCCTTTTAAATCAAAGAATTTTAACGCAGCCCCATCCTGCACACGATCCGGCCTGCAGGATGGAAGGAATACAGAAATGGAGATGGCAAACAAAAAAATCAACCCCCTTCCGAAGGAGGAATTAGAATAGCTGATTTCTTTGTTATGAATGTGTTTACACCAATACATTCCCGCTCATTTCTTCAGGGATGGTAACGCCTAAAATATGGAGTACGGTAGGGGCTATGTCGCCAAGCTTGCCGTCTTTTACCTGTTTAACATCTTTATCAATAATAATACAAGGCACCAGGTTAGTAGTGTGTGCAGTATTGGGCGTGCCATCCTCATTAATCATGTAATCGGCATTGCCGTGGTCGGCCAGTATAATGAATGAGTATCCGTTGGCTATGCCGGCTTCCACCACATCCCGGCAGAACCTGTCGGCAGTCTCGGCAGCCTTAACAACCGCACTGAAAACACCGGTATGGCCAACCATATCTGTATTGGCAAAATTTAATACGACAAAATCAGGCCAACCGCTTTTTAGTTCGGGAATGATGGCATCGCGGATACCCTCGGCGCTCATCTCGGGTTGCAGGTCATAGGTAGCCACTTTCGGCGAGGGTACCATCAAGCGTTTCTCATTAATAAATTCTTTTTCGCGCCCGCCCGAAAAGAAGAACGTTACGTGCGGATATTTCTCGGTTTCTGCTATGCGGATCTGGTTCTTACCGGCATCCTGTAAAATTTCGCCCAGGGTTTTGGTCAAATCCTCTTTGGTAAATATTACCTTGACGTCCTTAAACGTTTCGTCGTAGGTGGTCATGGTAACATAGTACAGTGCAAGCGGATGCAAATTATATTCGGGAAATGCCTTTTGCGTAAGCGCCACCGTAATTTCGCGGCCGCGATCGGTGCGGAAGTTAAAGCAGATCACCACGTCACCATCTTTTATCACCGCCAGCGGTTTGCCCGCGCCATCTGTATTAACAATAGGCGGCATAAACTCATCTGTCAGATCCTTTAAATAGGCCTCTTTTATAACCTGGGTAACACTGTTGGTGGGTTCGCCTATGCCGTGTACCATTACATCATATGCCTGTTTAACGCGCTCCCAGCGGTTGTCACGGTCCATGGCATAATAACGGCCAATTGCCGATGCCAGCTTAACCGGCGTGTTGGCGATATGATTTTCCAGGTCAGTAATAAAACCTAAGCCTGATTTTGGATCCGTATCACGCCCATCTAAAAAAGCATGGATAAAAATATTGCCCAGCCCTGAAGTTACCGCCGCGTCACACAATCCTTTTAAATGTTTAATGTGCGAGTGCACACCACCATCAGACACTAAGCCGATGAAGTGTACGTCTTTATTGTTTTGTTTAGCGTAGTCAAAAGCGCTTTTAAGCACCGGGTTGGTTACCAGTTCATTATCATCAACTGCTTTATTGATACGGCCAAGCTCCTGGTAAACGGTGCGACCGGCGCCAAGGTTCATATGACCCACTTCCGAGTTGCCCATCTGTCCATCCGGCAAGCCAACGGCCATGCCTGATGCTTCCAGGGTTGAGTTTGGATACTGTGCGATCAAAGAATCAAAAAACGGCGTTTTAGCGGCCAGGATGGCGTTCGACTGATCATTACGGCCGTAACCCCAGCCGTCTAATATTATTAATGCAAGTTTCTTTTTGTTTTCCACATTGCAAATATAAAGTAACCTCGTTTATTTCCTGAAGTCATGCCGAATTTATTTCGGCATCCCAAAGGCGGGCGTGTTCGCATACTGGAGTGCTGTTAATTCACCCGGTCGGCAAAAGCAGTGATATCGGGGTAACCGCTTACCAACTTGCCATATTTCATGCTTTTACATAGCTTTATCAAACCAATTGAATCAGACATGAAAAATCTTACGCTCCTGATCCCAATCCTTTTAATTACTACCATCTCGCGCGCCCAAAGCAAGCCCGATCGTCAGCAGATAGCCTCCATCGGCGATCTGAAAGTAACCGGCGGTACTATTGTTAATTGCCAGATCGGCTATCGTACCTATGGTAAATTAAATGAAGATAAAACTAATGGAGTACTCATACTTACCTGGTTTGGCGGCATATCTAAAAACCTGGCTGGCCCTGACACCTGGAGGGCCATTGACACCACCAGCTATTTTGTAATGATAGTTGACGCGCTGGGCGACGGGATCTCTTCATCTCCCTCAAACAGCGTTAAACAACACGGTACAAAATTTCCTGCTTTTTCTGTAGTGAATATGATTGAGAGCCAGCACCGTTTGCTGAAGCAAAAATTTGGGATCAGTCATGTGCACGCCATAACAGGAATATCAATGGGAGGGATCCAGACTTTTCAATGGGCAGTATCTTATCCGGATTTTGCTGATCTGCTTATCCCGATTGTGGGTACGCCCCAGTTTACCAGTTATGATATGATGCGCGGGGCGCTATACCGTAAAATTATTGAAAACGATCCTGAATATAACCACGGTAACTATAAGGTCAACCCTAAAATTACAATGGTTAATATGCTATGGGAACTTTTACTAACCACCCCAGCAGAAAAAGTAAGATCAAAGCCACGTGACCAGTTCCCTAAGTGGTTAGCGGATACTGAGGCCCAGCAACACGGCGACTGGAACGATACCTATTATCAGTCGGCCGCTTTAGAAGGCTTTGATATCGCAAAAGATTATAATGGTTCATTAAAAGAGACTGCGGCGCATGTTAAAGCAAAAATGCTCATCATTGCTTCGGCACAAGATCATATTGTTAACCCCGCACCTGCAATTGAATTTGCAAAACTGACGGGGGCCAAACTGGTTGTTATTGACAGCGATGCAGGCCATCTTGCCGGTAATTTTGGCAATGCCGAAGCCAGGAAAGCGATGGTTGAAATACTGACGGGAAATTAGTTTCACCCTATCCGCCAAAGGAGAGGTTTTTAAAAAAAAAGTTAATACAACTGTAACGAAAGCTTTACACCCCTCGTTTTATCTGATAATAGATTAAAAACACTTTTATCATTTATCAACCATGAAACATTTAAAACTACTCGCTGCCGCCGGCCTGGTTATCTTAACCGCGGTAAGCTGTAAAAAAACCACTTACGAGCCGCCTCCTGCCATATCGGCTATTTCGTTTTATAATGCCTCGCCTGATGCGCCGGCGGTGAGCATTTATTTAAACGCTAACAAAATCCAATATGATTCACTTTCATATAAAGGCGGTATTGAATATGTAAACGCCTACTCGGGCAACCGGGAAGTAAGCGCTTATCGTAACAACGAAAAAAAAGTTTATAAAAACATCACCCTTGATCAGGGTAAATTCTATTCGGCTTTTTTAACCGGCAACTGGAGCACCGCCGAATTTGTTTTACTTGAGGATAGCCTTATCCGCCCGGCAGCTGGTAAAGCAAACATCAGGTTTGTAAACATGAGCATCGGCTCGCCTACGCTTGATCTGGCTTTAAATACCGGCACTACGCTGGTTTCGGGCAGGGCCTACAAAGCCAACAGCGCTTATACACCCATTGATGGTGAAAAACAATATACGTTTGTAATCCGGGAACATGGCACCACGGTTAACAAAGTTACCCTACCTTCCGTAAATTTGTTATCGGGGCATAGTTATACCATTTGGGCGCGGGGTATATACGCTGCTACAGATGCTACTGCTCTTGGGGCGGAGATTGTAAGAAATTACTAACCAGTTATTATATAATTGATAATGCTAAACCATTGCCCGCAAGTGGCAATGGTTTATAATTTTATTGTAGGTGCTAAAAAAAGAGCTGGCTTTAAAAGATCTGATTGACGGGTGTGCTAAAAGGGACAATAAATGCGAGGAGCTTTTATATAAAACCTTTTATGGATATCTGTCGGGGGTGGTTTTTAGGTATGTTAAGCAGCGGCATAGCATAAACGAACTGATAAACGATGCTTTTGTACGAATCTTTAAAAAGATAGGCGACTTTACTTTTACCGGGCCGCCTGATGAATTACCAAAAGTGTTTAAGGGCTGGATAGGAAGAATAGCAGCGAATACGGCTATAGATAGTATCCGCGCCAGGAAGGTTTTGCTGTATGTTGATGATATTACCGACGATAAAATAATGAATATAGCTATCGAGACGCCCGATAACCTATCTTTTCAGGCTATTATGGCGCTTATGGATGAGCTGCCGCCCATACAGCAGCTGATATTTAACATGCACCAGATTGAAGGTTTTTCGCACGAGGAAATAGGGAAGAAGTTTGAAATTCCGCCCAGCACCAGCCGGGTATATTTGACAAGGGCAAGAGTAAAGCTTGCAGACCTCTATCAAAAAAGTATGATGACGTATTATGACAAATGAAGATGATTTTATAAGCCATATAGAGGACACGCTGCACGCTTACGAAGATGCTTATGTGCCTGGTGCCTGGGAAGCGTTTCAGCAAAAGCGAAAACGCCGGAGGATGGCTTTGTTGTTTTTCAGAGCGGGCAGTGCCGCTGCTGTTTTACTGTTGCTTACCTATGGCATTGTTTGGTTTACAATAAAGCCGGACGGATCTGCGCAGCTTACCCAAACTAAAAATATTTTGCGCCAATCGGTGCCTAAGACCTTACAATCCGGGGCTGAAAAACTAGCAAAAGATAGCCCGGTTATTATTAATGATGATCATAATGGCAGTATTACTGCCGCCCGGCGTGATGTTGCAAAGCCTGGGCAAACTTTAGCCAAACACGATTTTAGCAAACCGGAAAAACACCTGGCCGGGTATGCCCCGGTAAATCGGCCAACTATTAACGGTATTAACGCTGCGGCTATTGTAGCTGTTAAACCCGTAGAGGTTTATAAACCCTCCGGAAGATCAGCAATTACTGATACTGCCCGCGCGGCCAAATTGCCTGTGATCGTTCCACAAAATGACGTTATTGCTAATAATAACGAAACAGAAAAATATAGGCAGGATAACAAGCCGGTATATGATATGCTGGTTAAAAAGAAAACCGGACAGCAGATGGTTAGCACAACCCGGACAAAAATTAAAAGCCTAAGTTATGGCGTAGTGGTATCGCCTGCATTAGGTAACCAAAAAGTTAATTTTGGTACGGGGATACAGGTGTCTTATAATCTCAATAATAATTTATCAATCAGCAGTGGCGTAGCGTATTCCTTATTAAACGCCACAACAACGGGCAACAATCAGGATGCTGATCCGACAAGAAAAGTGCAGGGGGTTGATTTGGCCGTATCGGGTTTTGAAGTGCCGATTGGTTTGCAATATAAAACTAATAGCGGCTTTTATGTATCCGCCGGCGTGGTGGGCATGTCTGTTACCAATAATCATTTAAATTATAACTATTTAGCAGAAAGTACCATTACCACACTTGCGCCTAACTCAGCCGGACTGGCACAGCCGGTAATGCGTGTGGTGTCTGAGCAGAAGACCGAGGAGAGTAAAGAGAAGATCAATAATTACATGGGCTTTTATATTTTATCCATAGGTAAAAAGAAAGCCATTGGCCGTAATCAAATCAATTTCGGTCCGTTTTTAAGGGTGCCGTTCGGTACTGTATCTACTGAAAAAATCAACCTGATGCAGGGAGGCGTGCATTTAGGGTTTGAATTTTAATATAGTTGTCTGAACTTGGTTCCGCCGGGTTTTAAGTCCCTGGCCTTCACAAGACGGTGCCTATAGTTATCACCATCTTCCCGTAGTTGTGGACTCTCTGTTTTCGGTTCAAAGGAGCGCGGGAGTGTTCATAATCGAGAAAACGGGCGTTCATTTTGAAGCGGGAGTGTTTGTAAGAGTTGATCATAAAAAAAAATGAATACCCTTGCTACACTACATTTGCATATCTGCACATCAAAACTATCACTTCCAAAAAATGTTATTACTTTTGAAGCTTCTAAACATAACCCGATTTGGATAAAGAACTAGTACGCCCGTTTATAGATAATGCCCTTAAAGAAGATGTAGGTGACGGCGACCACACCTCATTAGCTACCATACCGGCAGGTACAACCGGCAAAGCAAAACTATTAGTTAAAGATCATGGCATTATAGCCGGCGTTGAGTTAGCCGGGTATATTTTTGAATGTGTTGATAAAAACCTTAAAGTAAATATCTTTATAAAAGACGGCGCCGAAGTAAAACCTAAAGATGTTGTATTTGAGGTGGAAGGTAGCGCTATCAGCATACTTACCGCCGAGCGATTGGTATTGAATTGCATGCAGCGCATGTCAGGCATAGCCACCGCAACCGATCATATTGTAGACCTTTTAAAAGGTACCAACACCCAGGTTTTAGATACCCGCAAAACCACCCCCGGCATGCGCTATCTGGAAAAATGGGCCGTACGGATAGGCGGAGGTGTTAATCACCGTTTTGGCTTATATGATATGATCCTGATCAAAGACAATCACGTTGACTACTCGGGCGGGATTGCCCGGGCAATTGAGAACGCGCATCAGTATATCGCAGCTCATAACAAAAAACTGGCTATTGAAATTGAAGTACGTAATCAAGAAGAATTAGAAGAGGTACTTCAAACCGGTGGCGTAGACCGCATATTACTGGATAATTTCAATTTTACTGACCTAAAACAAGCAGTTAATATTATTGAGGGCCGGTACATCACCGAAGCATCAGGCGGTATCACCGTTGATAATGTGCGCGATTACGCTAATTGCGGGGTTGATTACGTATCTATAGGCGCTATAACACACTCTGTTACCTGCCTCGACCTGAGTTTGAAGGCGGTAAAATAACAGCTATTGTATTAATTTTAACAGACTTTAACAATTGCGTTTAAATATGATTAAACTTGTTTGTACAATAATCAATTTATAATATTGCGTTGATATGATCACCCCTTATTCGATTTCAGCGCTAATACTGGCTTATTTGTGCGGTTCTATCCCTACTGCTGTTTGGATAGGGATGGCCTTTTATGGGGTAGATGTAAGAGAGTACGGCAGCGGCAATGCTGGTGCAACCAATACTTTTAGGGTGCTTGGTAAAAAAGCAGGCATACCCGTAATGCTGCTTGATATTTTAAAAGGATGGACAGCCACTAATCTTGCTTATTTTATTGGTGTAACTACCACCGGAGGGGTAAATTCTATCCCTTATACCAATTATGAACTGGCGCTTGGTATTGCGGCCGTAATGGGCCATTTGTTCCCGGTATTTGCTGGCTTCAGGGGCGGCAAGGGTATAGCTACCTTGTTTGGGATGATATTAGCTATCCATTTTCACGCGGCGTTGCTGTGTGTGGTGGTGTTTATTATTCTTTTACTGGTTTTCAGATATGTGTCGCTGGGGTCTATCCTGGCGGGGTTTACTTACCTGATAGGGGTTACCTTTGTCTTTCCCAGCAATCGCTCGGTTGTTATTTATGGCATGTGCATGTGCCTGCTGATATTGGTTACCCATCAAAAGAATATCGAACGCTTGCTGAAGGGTACCGAATCAAAAGTAAATCTCTTCAAAAAAAAGGCCGCTTAACTTAGGTCAAACATTCCGGCGCCGCAATGGTTATCAATTGCAACTATTAAACCCCAGATAGATATATATTGTTATGAAATTTTTAAAACCCTTAGTTGCATTAGCGTTGGTCGCAATCATCTATTCATGCGCCACCGTACCGTTAACCGGCCGCAAACAGTTAAGCCTTGTCGGCGATTCAGAGATCAATCAGTCGGCAGCGGCAAGTTATTCTCAATTACTCTCTGATCCTAAAACAAAAGTAATAGCTACAGGTACTGACGCTCACCGTGTTAAAGTTATCGGCGCCCGGCTGGCGGCAGCTATTGAACGTTATCTGCAGCAAAATGGCTATGCCGACAAATATCAGTTTAAATGGGAATTTAACCTGATACAAAGCAGCGAAATTAACGCTTGGTGCATGCCCGGTGGTAAAGTGGCCGTGTATAGCGGCATCCTGCCGGTGACCAAAAATGATGCGGGCCTTGCAACCGTTATGGGACACGAAATTGGCCATGCCATAGCCAGGCACTCGGCCGAGCGGATGTCGCAGCAGTTAGCTGCCCAGGCTGGCGGTGGTTTGGTTGGCGCAGCTGCCGGTAATCAGTCGGCAACCACGCAGGCTATTGTCAATCAACTATATGGCATTGGTGGCCAGATAGCCTTGTTAAAATACTCAAGGGATCAGGAATCGGAAGCAGACAGGCTGGGTTTAACTTTTATGGCTATGGCCGGGTACGATCCTAACGAGGCGGTTGCTTTTTGGAAACGCATGGCCGCGCAAAATAAAGGTGGCGCGCAGCCCGAGTTTTTAAGCACCCACCCCGCAGACGCTACACGGATAGCAGCGATACAAAGCGCTATTCCCGAAGCAATGAAATATTATAAAGCACAATAGTATCAGGCTGCTTTTTTTAATTAAACAAGATTGTTGACGATAGTGCCAGCAATTTTGTTTAATTCTGTTCCACTACCAGTCAATCAATCAGATCATTTTCAGTGAGGGCAAATGTTGTTCAGCCTTGCGTTGATAAGACTAAGATAGAGACTGGCCCAATACCTCCAAGATGGCCTTAACTTTCAGCAGGCATTCCTCATATTCCTTTTCGGCGTCGGCATGGTAAGTGATCGCTCCGCCCGCATGAAAGGATAAATATCGTTCTGTCGAGTTATACAGTAACGTCCTGATCACTACATTAAAATCAAAATCATTATCAGGGCTAAAATAACCAATGGCGCCAGAGTATACACCGCGCCTGCTGCGTTCATAACCCTCCATTAATCGCATAGCGCTTATTTTTGGCGCGCCGGTCATGCTACCCATCGGGAAAGTATTACGGATGGCCTCCACGTTTGAAACCCCTTCCTGTAAGCTGCAAACAACTGTTGATATCATTTGGTGCACCTGGTTAAAGGTGTAAACCCCAAATAGTTCTTCGGTTTTCACGGTGCCTGGCTTGGCAGAGTGGGTAAGGTCATTACGCACCAGGTCAACAATCATTACATTTTCCTGAAGCTCTTTGGTTTGGTTGCGCAACTGGGTTTTAATCGCTTTGTCTTCTTGAACGGTGCTTCCGCGTTTGGCAGTTCCTTTAATAGGCTGGGATATGAGTTTGTCGCCACGCCTGGCTAAAAACCGCTCGGGCGAGGCGCAAAGGATATAATTATCCAGCCACTTATAAAAAGTACCAAATGGCGTTGGCGATACCCGGTTAAGCTGTAAAAATATAGCAGTCGGATCGATAGTAGCATCATCAGCAAAAAACTCCTGGCAAAAATTGGTTACATAGATATCGCCCCTGGTAATATGGTCTTTGATTTTATTTACTGTGATTATATAATCTTCCTTGCTAAATCTTGATTGCAGGTTTACTTCATTGGGGTGATAAGCGGGAACGATTTGTTGGTCGATTGTATCCCAGATCTGTTGCGCGTCGTCAGCGATGATCTCAACGGTGTTGTTATTAATTAAAATCAGCTGTTTGGGAACGAAGAAAAACAAGTCCGGAAAATGTAAATGGTCAGGATTGCTCGAGGACAGCTTTTCGATCTCATTTTTAAGATCATAGCTAAAGAAGCCGGTTAGCCAGCCAGGATTTTTAGCGCGAAAGGCAGCCAGTTCATCAAAAGCAGATCCGATTTTCGCGGTTACGCTATCTTTAATCCCCGCAGCAATCAGCGTGTTAAACTTTGAGTAAGGATCATGGAAATTGTTAGAATCAAGATAACAACAGGCATCAAAAGTGGCTGCCCATTGCAGCGCTTTTTGCTTAAAAAGATCAAGATCGGTTACCTGTATAATCACACTGTAAAGTTAAAAAAAAAGGCCCCGGATACCGGGGCCTTTGTAATATTATTGGATATAAAGCTTAATGTAAAATCAAAGTTTGCTTTCTGTCCGGGCCTACTGACAGCCATTTGATGGGTACACCCAGTTCCTGCTCCAGGTAATCAATATACGATTGCAGCCTTGCAGGTATTTCTGATAATTCGGTTATACCCGTCAGATCTTCGTTCCAGCCGTCAATTTCTTTTAAAACAGGCACTGCGTCAACCGAACAGATGTCATAAGGCATATAATCAATTTTTTCGCCCAGGTAGCTGTAATGAGTGCAGGCATAAATTTTGTCAAAACCGCTTAAAACATCAGCTTTGGTCATTACCATTTGGGTAACGCCGTTTAGCATAATAGCGTATTTTAAAGCGGGAAGGTCAATCCAGCCGGTACGGCGTGGCCTGCCGGTTGTTGCACCAAATTCATGGCCAACTTTACGCAGTTCTTCGCCAACTTCGTCATCCAGTTCGGTAGGGAAGGGGCCGCCACCAACCCGGGTGCAATAAGCTTTAAATATGCCTATAACATCGCCAATAGTATTTGGGGCAATGCCCAAACCGGTACAAGCGCCTGCGGTTGTAGTATTTGATGAAGTTACAAACGGATATGAACCAAAATCAATATCCAGCATGGTACCCTGTGCACCTTCGGCTAATATCTTCTTGCCTTTTTTAAGGTAGTCATTAACAAAATGTTCAGAATCAACCAGCGGAAATTTCTTGATCAGATCAATGGCCTCAAAAAATGCAGCTTCGCGTTCGCTAAAATCAGCAACCTCGCCGTATAAAGCCTGCAGCATTGAGGTGTGTTTATCAACCAGTTTTTGGTAGCGTTCTTTAAAATCGGGTAAAGTGATATCGCCTACACGTAAACCATTACGGCCGGTTTTATCCATATACGTTGGGCCGATACCTTTTAAGGTGGAGCCAATTTTGCCGTCGCCCATTTTCTTTTCAGAAGCGGCGTCAAGCAACTGGTGGGTAGGTAATATCAGGTGGGCCTTTTTAGCTATCATTAAATTCTTTTTCGCTAAAAGGTCATGCCCGGCATCCTTTAATTTATCAATTTCTTTTTTTAGGGTGATAGGGTCGATAACAACACCATTACCAATAAGATTAAGTGTGTTATCAAAAAATATACCTGAAGGTATAGTGTTAAGTACAAACTTTTTGCCGTCAAACTCCAAAGTGTGGCCTGCATTAGGCCCTCCCTGGAAACGGGCGATCAGGTCATAACCTGCGCTTAATACATCAACAATTTTTCCTTTACCTTCATCGCCCCACTGGAGGCCCAATAATACGTCAACAGCCATTATGAATTTAGAATATTTAACAACAAGGGGGTAAAGTTATACTTTTCTGTCGCAAAAGCCGGCCTTAAGTTTTTCACAATTACCATAAAGATTTAAAGAGTGGTGTTTTATCTCAAATTTTAACAGTCCACCCATCATGCTCTGGATCTGCTGGATACGCGGGTCGCAAAACTCAACTACCTTGCCGCAATCCAGGCAAATGATATGATCATGCTGCTTATAGCCGTATGATTTTTCAAACTGGGCCATGTTTTTACCAAACTGGTGTTTGGTAACCAAATCGCATGATACCAATAACTCCAAAGTATTATAAACCGTAGCGCGGCTAACCCGGTATTTTTTATTTTTCATGTGGATATATAATGATTCCACATCAAAATGGTCGCTGCGCGAATAGATCTCTTCCAGTATGGCAAAACGTTCGGGGGTTTTACGCAGGTTTTTATTTTCAAGGTAAGCCTCAAAAATCTTTTTTACCATTGCTATAGTTTCCTGGGACATAGTTTTTTATTGAAGATCAAAGGTAGTAATTAGAGTCAAAATACAAGAATTAAGAGTCAGGACAAATGTCAGATCAATTTGTGAATATGCCGCGTAACTCAACTAATTATCGGCTCTATCTTACGACGCCTTTTCAACCGCGTCAAACCGGCTTACCGATGTAACACCGTTTACGGTTTTTAATCGTTTTATAAGGTTATCCAAATGCTCGGTATCGTTTACATACACCATGATCGAACCTTCAAAGATTCCGTTATCACTATCAACAGTAATAGAGCGCATATTTACTTTAAAATCATTGGATATAACGGTGGTCAGTTTATTAATCAAACCAACATCGTCAATACCGGTGATACGCAAACCTGTTAAAAATGCAAGTTCCTGCTGGTTTGTCCAACGGGCTTTAACAATCCTATAACCATAATTAGCCATCAGTTTGGCGGCATTAGGGCAATTGGTCCGGTGTATTTTGATACCATCGCTTACGGTAACAAAGCCAAACACGTCATCACCGGGGATAGGGTTGCAGCAATTGGCCAATTTATAGTCAATTTTCTGCATATCCTCGCCAATAAGCAGTATATCGCTGTCTTTGGCTTTGATGTTGCGCAACAGACCCTGTAGTTGCTCATTCTCTATTTTATCCTGAGGCTTATTCTCAACAACTTTTTCAGATTGCTGATAATCTTTCAGATCCTTCATATCAATAAGCCCTTTGGCTACGTTGAAAAACAGGTCCTGGGTTGAGCCCAGTTTAAAATAATAGCTTAGTTTATGTATATTCTCTGAATTGTAAGTGATTTTTAACGATTTTAACTTACGCTCCAGGATCTCCTTACCATCCTCGGCAATCCTGCGTTTTTCTTCTTTTAATGCCGATTTTATTTTGGCCTTAGCCTTAGCCGTTACTACAAAGCTCAGCCAATCTTCTTTGGGCACCTGCTTGCTCGAAGTGATAACTTCTACCTGGTCGCCATTTTGAAGTTTATAGCTAAGCGGTACCAGCTTATGATTCACCTTGGCGCCAATACAGCTTGCACCAACGTCGGTATGTATCTCAAAGGCAAAATCAAGCGCGGTAGCATTTAACGGCAGCTGGATCAAAGCGCCCTTAGGCGTAAAAATGAAGATCTCGTCGGAGAATAGGTTCATCTTAAAATCATCCAGGAACTCAAGCGCGTTCGAGTCGGGGTTCTTTAACATATCCCGCACTTTTTGTACCCATTGGTCAAGGCCGCTATCGGTCGATGATTCTTTATATTTCCAGTGCGCCGCGAAACCTTTTTCGGCAATTTCATTCATGCGTTTGGTACGGATCTGTACCTCAACCCACTGCCCGCGCGGGCCCATTACTGTAGTGTGTAACGACTCATATCCGTTTGCTTTGGGCGACGAGATCCAGTCGCGCAGCCGGTCAGGGTTAGGGCGGTAAAGATCAGTTACTATCGAGTATGCTTTCCAGCAATCAGCCTTTTCATTTTCAGGGGTGCTATCCAAAATTACCCGTATGGCAAAAAGGTCATAAACTTCTTCAAACGGAATAGACTTTTTCTTCATCTTGTTCCAGATGGAGTGGATGGATTTCGGCCGGCCAAACAGGTCGGCGTCCAGATCCTGGCTCTGTAATACCTTTTTTACGGGCTCAATAAAATCACGTATAAATTTCTCGCGCTCGGTTTTTTTCTCGTTCAGCTTATTTTTAATAAACTGGTAGGTTTCTCTCTCCATGTATTTCATAGAAAGATCTTCCAGTTCTGATTTTATGGCATATAACCCCAGGCGGTGGGCCAGCGGAGCATACAGGTAAACTGTTTCTGATGATAGTTTAAGCTGCTTGTCACGCGGCATAAACTCCATGGTACGCATGTTATGCAGGCGGTCGGCCAGTTTTATCAGGATCACCCTTACATCATCAGCAAGGGTAAGCAGCATTTTCCTGAAATTCTCGGCTTGCAAGGAACTATTGGTATCAAATACGCCCGATATTTTGGTAAGGCCATCGATGATTTTGGCTACTTTTTTCCCAAATTCCTGTTCAATATCGTCAAGGGTAACATCGGTGTCTTCAACAACGTCATGCAGCAAGGCGCATACAATCGAGGTGGTCCCTAATCCAATCTCTTCGGCCGCAATTTGCGCAACTGCAATGGGGTGATAAATATAAGGCTCGCCAGATTTACGGCGCATATCTTTATGACTCTCTAAAGCCATATCAAAAGCCTTGCGTATCATGCGTTTATCGCCCTTTTGTAAGGTAGATTTACTTGCACGCAGCAAAGCCCGGTATCTTTTTAATATCTCGGTCTTCTCAACTTCCAGGTCAATTAATAATTCTTTCATTATAAAGGTAGTATCAGCATTTTATCATTAACACGCAATAAACATTAAAATTGCAGGTTATTATGAAATACCAAAAAAAATTGCATTAATTTTGCATTACGTAAATTTATGAAATTATTTGGGCTTTCGATAGTGTTTTGCTGCTTAATGGGTACGGTAAGGGCCCAATTGCAACATCCTGCATTACCTACACTTGGCAAAAATGATACCATTAAAACTTATGTAACGCTGCTTGACGGCGAAATGGTTCCGTGGATCGTTGTTCCGGATGTTATTATACGCGCATCGCGCATATTTAAGACAGAGGCCGACAGAAGAGCGTTCAATTTATTGAGATATAACGTTACCAAAGTTATCCCTTACGCCCATTTTGCAGGCGGCAGGTACCGGCAATTGCAGCGCGACCTGGCGCTGACCGGCGATAAGACCAAACAAAAACAACTGATAGATGCCTGTAATACCCAGGTTAAAGAAATGTTTGACCGCGAGGTTAAGAACCTGACAATTAGTCAGGGTGAAATTTTAATTAAATTAATTAACCGCGAAACAGATGTAACTACTTATGCGGTGGTTAAAGAGCTAAAGGGATCATTTAGTGCTTTCTGGATGCAGGGGCTGGCGCGCATGTTTGGGCATAATTTAAAAGAAACTTATGACCGGGATGAACAACGCGATATTGAAGCAATACTTCAGGAAGATGGCTATGATGCCTACAAAAACTAGTAATGAGCACTAACAGCATCTACCAGTTCAATGTCCAAAAAATATCCGGACAAGAAATCAGCTTGTCAGATTATAAAAATAAAGTTCTGTTAATAGTAAATACCGCTTCCGAGTGTGGTTTTACGCCACAACTAAAAGATCTGGCCGCATTGAAAAACGAGTTTGCCGGTCAGGATTTTGAAATACTAAGTTTTCCGTCCAATGATTTTGGTGGGCAGGAACCGCTGGAAGGGGATGCCATAGCTGCTTTTTGCGAAAACTATGGGGCTAATTTCCCCATATTTGAGAAAATAAGAGTGAGGGGGCCATACGCTGATCCTTTATACAAATTCTTTGCTGATAAAAAACAAAACGGCAGGCTAAGCTCTGTGCCACGCTGGAACTTTCATAAATTTCTGATAGACCGCAACGGGGAAGTGACAGACTTTTATTATCCTTTTACCAATCCTACTTCTTCCAAAATAAAAAAGAAGATTAGCAGATTGCTGGCTGCCGGCCATTAACGCTCATTAATAAAAACATGCTTAAATTAGATATATTAGTGCTGGCTGTGCATCCCGACGATGCCGAATTAGGCTGCGGAGGCACCATACTAAAGCACATTGCCTCAGGTAAAAAAGTTGGTATTGTTGATTTGACCCGGGGCGAGTTAGGTACACGGGGGTCGGCCGAGATCCGGGACAAAGAAGCCGCAGCCGCAGGTGAAATATTGGGTTTAGCCGTACGGGAGAACCTGGGCATACCTGATGGCTTTTTTGAGAACACAAAGCCATATCAGTTAAAGGTTATTGAAGCAATACGCAAATATCAACCCGAAATTATAATTACCAATGCTTACCACGACCGGCACCCTGACCATGGCCGTGCATGTAATTTGGTTGCCGATTCTGCTTTTTTATCAGGTTTAAGAAAGATCGAAACTTTTGAAGGCGGCAGCTTACAGGAACCATGGCGTGCCAAACTATTACTTCATTTTATACAGGATGTTTACATTAAGCCTGATATCGTAGTTGATGTTACCGACTATTGGGATAAAAAAGTTCAAAGCATTTTTGCCTACGGATCGCAATTTTATAATCCCGAGTGGGAAGAAGAGCCGCAAACCTACATCTCATCGCCCGAGTTTATAGCGGTAGTTGAGGCCCGTGCACGCGAGTTTGGAAAAGCGATCCACGTAAGATTTGCTGAAGGCTTTACTTCCCGCCGAATTTTAGGTGTAGATAATTTATTTGATCTGCGATAAAAGGCCATCAAATCTTCCAGCCAGAATAGATGGCTGATATATTATCAGCTTAGACTATTTACGCCAACGTATTCAAACCTGTTGCTTTCTTCATTTCTTTGGCGCTTAAGCTTGTTTTCTTTGGCAAGCTTTAATAATATGCCTGATAATTCAGAGGTCTTAAAATCGGAGTTGTATTGATCCCTGCAATATTCGGCTATGGCTGATATGGAATGTGCTGTCGTGAAAAAGTCGGTTGTTAAAAGCTGATTAAGTATTTTGGTAGCGCCGGGTTTTTTCTTGCCTTTTAAACTGTCTCCTGCATCAGCACCTAATTTTTGTTTGCTGTTTTTTTTCATTAAGAATTCAAGTCCGTCAGGATCTCCTCTTTCAAACTCGATCATTGCATCTAACAGTTTATCCACGACTCTTACCTGAACGGCTTCTGACCTGAATGCATTAACAACTTCTGATATTTCAATCAGCTGTTTTTTTAGTTTTTCAATCGGTTTGCTCATGACATATTATTGCTACGGTAAATATTATTTCGGTGGACTTAATAAAGTAATAAATAGAGAAATTAGCTTTATTAACAGAGGTATTTATATATTAAATATAACGCAAACATACAATTATAGTATATTTCACCTATAAAAAATAGAGGGTTCAAGCTAAAAAAACAGTTTGTTGTAGCGAAAATACTACAGGCTAAAGCCTACCCGCAATTTTTTGAAGTATATGTAACCCTTCATCGATATTATTTTTTTCAATAATAAGTGCCGGCCTGAAACGGATAGTGCTGTTACCGCAGCCCAAAAACATGACATTATTTTTTATGCCTTCCTGTATAAAAGTATCACGTTTGATTTTGTCCGGTAAATCAAATGCCGAAAGCAGGCCCTTGCCGCGTATATTGGTTATAGCCGGAGTGGCTTGAGCTATAATGGCTAACTGCTCCTGCAAATAAAGGCCGTTTTCTGCTGCTTTTGCGCACAGGCTATCCTCTTCAATGATCTCCAGTATCTTTGAGGCACGTACCATATCAACCAGGCTGCCGCCCCAGGTTGAGTTGATGCGCGATGAAACGTTAAATACGTTGTGTTCTACCTCATCAATGCGCCTGCCTGCCAGTATACCGCACACCTGCATTTTTTTACCAAAAGCTATAATATCCGGCCGCGCCTTTTCGCCAAAATGTTCATGGCACCAAAATTTGCCGCTTAAAGCCACACCTGTTTGCACCTCGTCATAAATCAAAAGCGCTTCATTTTCGTCAGCCAGTATTCTCAGTTGCTCCATAAATTCTTTGCGGGCATGATTATCGCCGCCTTCGGCCTGTACGGGTTCAACAATTATGGCGCATATCTCATCTTTGTTGTCAGCAAAGGCTTTCTTTATTTCTGCTATGGATTGGGCTTCTCTTTTTAAAAGATCTGTGTGGCTGCTTTCAGTTTCCGGAAATTTAATCGCCGGGAATGATACCCGGGGCCAATCAAACCGGGCATACCATTTAGTTTTAACGGGTAAAGTATTGGTAAGGCTTAAAGTATAACCAGACCTGCCATGAAAAGCATTTTCAAAATGAAGTACTTTTTGTCCTTTTTCGGTGGTATAGCCCCTGGCAAAATTCTTTTGTACTTTCCAGTCCATTGCAGTTTTAAGCGCGTTCTCAATAGCCAGTGTACCACCCGAAATGAAGAATGCGTGCGGAAGGTAAGCAGGGATGCCGATTCTTTCAAATGTCTCTACAAACTGAGCGTATTGGGTTGTATAGATGTCAGAGTTTGAGGGATTGGTTAATGCAGCCAGCATCAGGTTTTTTTTAAAGCCCTCATCATTAAGCATCTTAGGATGATTGTAACCCAGCGGAACCGACGCAAAGCAGGTGAAAAAATCAAGCAGCGTACGTTTATTCTTTGAGTCATAAATATGTACACCGTTACTTTTTTCCAGGTCAAAAGTAAGATCGAACCCATCAGCCAGCACGTGCTTTTTTAAGGAATCGATAACATTTTCGGGAGCAACAGACAGGTTATACATAATAAAAAAGCTTTTAACAAATTTACTAAAAAACCCTCTGAAATGATAATTTAAGCGGTTTTTGAACCGCCAGCGTAAAAACCAACTTTAAACTATTTAAAGCGGTATTTTATACTGAAATTTATTTGGGTACAGTTAAATAAACTTGTCTTTCATCCCTAATAAACCCCAGATACCGCCGCTATGCACGGCCAATATTTTGCTGCCGGGCTTAAAATAGTCTTTACCGGCGAGGTCATAAACAGCATAAAGCATTTTACCGGTGTAGACAGGATCTATTAAAATGCCGGTTTGTGCTATAAATTGTTTGATAAATGCTATCAGGTCGTCATTCACCTTTCCGTAGCCGCCAAAATGGTAATCGGTGTGCAGCCGGTAATTTGCCGGAGCTGTTAATAAACGATCAATTTCATGGGCTATAAAGCTGCCGTTTTTAAATACAGGTATGGTGTTTAATTGGGTTGATAGTTTGTGCTGTGTAAGACCGTTAGCTATTCCGGCAGCCATGGTACCGGTGCCGCTGGCGCAAAATATATGATCGTAATGTACAGTTAGTTCGTCGACCAGTTCGCTGCACCCCCGGGCGGCCTCGGGCGAGGCTCCGCCTTCATCAATAAAAAAAGCCTGGTCATCATCACCAAAATATTTATTAAACAGGCCTGGTTTCTCCCGATAGCTGTCTCTGTCAGTAAATATTAAATTCATGCCATGCAGGCGGCACATAAAAAGGGTATCGTTAGTTATCCCCTCGCCCCGGACAATGCCGCTAGCTTTAAAACCGAATCTGGCCGCAGCAGCGGCTGTCGCCAGGAGGTGGTTGGAGTATGCACCGCCAAAAGTTACCAGGTGAGTTTTATTTTGAAACTGCGCTTTTTTAAGCAGGTATTTAAGCTTACGCCATTTATTACCTGATATGACAGGATGTATCAGGTCATCGCGTTTGATATAAACTGATAAGCCCCGCTCATCAAATAATTTGTTTTTAATTTGATGAACGGGACTAAATATCTCTAAGTCAAGATGCATTAGGCTGATTAGAAGCCTAAACCGATACCAGCGTTAACTGATTGATACGCTGCAAAGCTGTATGATCCGTATAATTTAAAGAAGAAGAGGCTCATCTGGAAACCAACATCAGCTCGGGCACCGTTTACACTTGCCGCCGAACCAGTGATAGAGATTGGGTTAGCATAAGAAGTATAAATAGGTTTGCCGGTATTGGTTACACCAGTAACAAACGGGAAGTTGCCTTTTAAGCCAACATCAGTCTTGCTGCTTAAATAACCAACAGAAACAAATGGCGTAAAGAATAATAATTTTTTAGACAAAATGATCTGCGTATTCCAGCCGCTAAAATGACCTTCCAGGCTTTGATTTGTAAAGTCGGTGTTCCCGCCAACAGTGCTGCCTGCATCAGGTTGTACGCTTAGTGGTTTAGTGTAATTTAAGCGTGTGTACCCTACGGCCAGGGCAAGGTCAAATGGCAATACGTGTTTAGCGCCAAAATCATTAGCAAAGTTATGTTTTAAGCCAAAGCCAAACATACCTACAGAACCTACGTCGTTAGTGATTTTGGTGGTAGGAATAAACCTAACTGTAAAGTCGGTGCTTTTTATTAAGCCAATGGTCAGCTGGACTTGTGGTGCAGGGATATACTGGCTTACACCTTTGGGTAAAGTGGTGTTATACTTACGGGTAGGGTCGTTAGGTGCACTTGGATCAGACACAACGATACCTGTGCTCAGGTTTTTGTCACCGCCAAACGTTGGTGCTATTGATGAACCTGAAGGTTTGATGTTATCTAAATTTAATGAATTTATATCAAAGGTCTTATCAGATGAAGGAACCATACTTGCAGTAGCGCTCACCCTGACTACAAAATGTAAAAGGCTCTGCGTTTTTGCAGTATTGGTCCAGCCGCCGTTTAAGCTGTTGCCAAAGCCTTTAAATAACGGGTTGCTGTAAGCGTTAATTAACTTATTTACATCGCCGGGTGAGCCTTTAAACAGGTCGGATATGCCATTGTCAGACTGCGCGCTTGCCTTAAAGGTTGCGGATGTTAAAATTACGAGTGTAATGAATGTGTAGAGTTTTTTCATAAAGTTTAATAATGAGGTTTCGACCATAAAAGTAATAACTATTTGGTAATAATCAATATCCTAACCATTTAGCTATATTATTTAATAATAATTAATTGAGTGGAAAAACAATTATTTTTGCGCCAATGATACAAGACCCGGATATAATAGAGCAGGATGAACAGGATCTGTATGAACACCTGCGGGTAGTTGTTGATAAAGGCCAGTCTCTTTTACGCATTGATAAGTTTTTGATGTACCGTGTTGAAAACGCGTCGCGTAACCGGATACAAAACGCCATAGATGCCGGCAATGTGCTGGTTAATGATAAAGTAATAAAGGCCAGCTACCGGGTTAAACCGCTTGATGTGATATCAGTGGTGCTGCCGCATCCGCCGCGCGATACTGAAGTGTATCCGGAAGACCTTCCCATAAACATTGTTTATGAGGATGATGATGTGCTGGTAGTAAATAAAGAAGCGGGCATGGTGGTGCATCCCGGGTACAATAATTATACGGGTACCCTGGTAAACGCGCTGGTTTACCATTTTCAGCAATTGCCAACATTGCCCGGCAACGACGGCCGGCCGGGGTTGGTGCACCGGATTGATAAGGATACTTCGGGATTGTTATTAATCAGTAAAAACGAGCGGTCAATGACTTACCTGGCACGCCAATTTTTTGATCATAGCATAACACGTAAATACATTGCATTGGTTTGGGGCGATCTGGAGCAGGACGGAACGGTAACGGGCTATATAGGCCGCAGCGTGAACGACAGGCGGGTAATGTCAATCTATGATGACGAAGAAAAAGGTAAGTGGTCTGTAACGCATTACCGGGTGCTTGAGCGGATGAATTATGTTACCCTGATAGAGTGCCAGCTTGAAACCGGCCGCACCCACCAGATCCGTGCACATATGAAGCATATTGGGCACCCGTTATTTAGCGACGCCACTTATGGCGGCGATAAAGTATTAAAAGGCACCGTTTTTAGCAAGTACAAACAGTTTGTTGAGAATTGTTTTGAGCTGATGCCGCGCCAGGCCCTGCACGCGCAAACACTGGGTTTTACCCATCCGTCAACAAAAAAATATATTCACTTTGAAGCGCCTCTGCCACAGGATTTTGATAATGTATTGCAGAAATGGCGTAAATATGTTGGTATGAATGCAACACAAAATGGTGAAATTAGCGATTAATTGACCATGGCACTTCTTTATATCAATTTTAACGGAGAGATACTACCGGCAGACAGCAAACTGCTTCCGGTAGCAAACCGGTCATTTAAATATGGCGATGGTTTGTTTGAAAGCATGCGGATGCTTAAAGGACAGCTTAAGTTTGCAGATATGCATGCCGATCGGTTGCAGCGTGGTATGAAAGCCCTGAAAATTGACGGCTACTCGCAAATGGACGCTTACTTTTTGAAAGAGATAGCTGAGCAGTTATCCATCCGCAATAAATCAAAACACGGTCGTTTAAGATTAACTGTTTATCGTGACTCGGGAGGTTTTTATGCGCCGACGCAAAATAAAGCCGGGTTTTGCCTGGAGTTTACTCCGGCCGATGAGCCCAGGTACTTTTTAAATGAGAAAGGTTTAATCGTTGATATTTTTACCGATTTGCCCAAGCCCTCAAACTATCTGTCGAATATAAAAACCTGCAACTCGCTTACTTATGTGATGGCGGGATTGTACAAGGCGCAAAACAACCTTGATGAAGTTTTTTTACTAAATCAAAACGGATTTTTATGTGAGGCCAGCAGTGCCAATGTATTTATATGGTACCAAAACCATTTATATACACCTGCTTTAAGCGAGGGGTGCGTTGAAGGAGTAATGCGGCAGGTGATCATTAACCTCGCCAAAAAAAATAATATCCCCGTTACCGAGGCGCAGATCAATCCTGAAATATTGTACGAAGCCGACGAAGTTTTTTTAACCAATGCCAGCCGGGGTATCCAGTGCGTTATGGGGTATGGGATAAGACGTTACTTTAATAAAGTAAGCAAGGGGCTGATGGACGAGTTGAATAAGTTATAGTCCATAACTTAACTTAAAGTAAATAATTGCCGTTTTTTATCGCTTATGGCCTTCCCGAAAATTTTAGGTTACCTAAAAAGCTACAGATAACCACATCAAAATCGATTCATCTTCTCAATAGATTTTACCAATTAGTATGTAATTTATGGGCACATTTCAACAGTAAATGTGTGTTGTTGATAGCAGCCTATCAGGCGGTAAACAAGCCCGGAAAAACAGTCACTGCAAAAAAAAAACAGTCACTGCAGAAAAACTGCAGTGACTGTTTTTAATTTAGTGATTAATTGACCGCCCCTGAATTTTTTTATCATTTAAACCTAAGCCATGCCTAAGTATTATTTTGACAGGCTTGAGCAGCTTAACGGGCTTATCAAGCGGAAATCAACCGGGGCTCCTGGTGAGCTAGCAAAGAAAATGAATGTAAGCGAGCGCACGGCGTTCGAATACATCGAAATTTTAAAATCGTTAGGTGCAGAAATCAGATACTCCCGTAGCCGCAGATCCTATTATTATCCTATAGACGGAACTTTTGATTTTCAATTTAGAAAAAGTGTCACAGTTCAGTAAAGCCTTAGTTCAGTAATGCCTTACCTTTTGGTAAGGAATTTTTGTGCGCCTATAATTATTTGACGTCAATAAATTTTCACATTATGAATACAATAGCAGAATCACTAACTAAAAGAAGACCGTCGTATTTATCACTAACCAACAAACAATGGATTTTTTTATCTATATCGTTATTTACCGCTGCGATAGTGTTTGCCTATAATCCTGTATTTTCTCACCAGTTCCAGATGCATTGGGACGACCAATGGGTAGTGGTGAATTTTTATACAGAAAATGGGTTAACAATGCATAACCTGCGTGAAATATTTACACAATATTATCATGGGCAGTATTCTCCCATAGCTCAGCTTTCGTACACTTTGCTCTATGCAGCTGCGGGGTCAGTATATGAGCCCGGTTGGTTTCATACCTATAGCCTTATCGTCCATTTGCTTAATGTTGTGCTGACGTATCTTTTTATAAGGAATCTGCTGACGTACAGTAAAAACTTTACGGATAGTTCTATCCAGACGATATCATTTTTTACCGCCTTTATTATGGCGATACATCCATTTTTGGTTGAAGCGGTAGCCTGGATGGCAGCTTCTAAAATTCTGTTATACAGTTTTTTTTATTTATGGGGACTAAATACCTATTTCAGCTATTTAAAAAGTAAAAAGGTGATTTATCTGATAGCGGTTTATTTATTGTTTGCTTTATCATTTGGCGCAAAAGAACAGGCGGTAACGTTCCCGGCTTGCTTACTGTTAATTGATTATATTTTAAAAAGAAACCTCAAAAACCGGGCTGTCTGGTTAGAAAAGATACCCTTTATCCTCACCTCCTTGTTTTTTTGTTATATAACGTTGGTGTCACAAAAATCTAACGGCGTAGGTATGCTATCACAAATGAAAACCTATCCGTTTCATCAAAATTTAATTTTTGCGTGTTACTCTGTTACCGAATATTTTGCCAAATGTTTGATACCCAGCAGGCTGAATTTTATTTATCCATTTCCTAACCCCGTTGGGGCACCGGTTCCTTCACGATTTTTGATTTATCCTTTTTTATTACCAGTAATAATTGTCGCACTTTTTGACTTCTGGAAAAAGCGTTGGGTTGCATTCGCCATGATTTTTTTTGTGATACACCTAGCTGTTGTTCTGCACATAGTGCCTATTTCCAGATTTGCCGTGGTGGCCGACCGATATGCTTACATCGCGTCAATAGGAGTGTTTTTTTTGATTTCCTATTACCTGGATATAGCTATAAGGTCTGTAAAATACAGAAACCTGACCGTTGTAGCGCTGGTGTTTTACCTGGGCTATCTGGGCAATTATACCTACCGTCGAAGTAAGGTATGGCATGACAGTGATACCTTAAAAAAAGAGCTGAATGACCTGTATAACAAAAGAAATGATTTTGAAGAAAAAAATAAAAAGTAGCACCGTTCAGCAACGCTTATGCTATAGCTGCTAAGCCTTATGACGTAGTGACAAATCAGTTGTAAAACCTATTCTGTTTAGATATGAAAAATTACATTTTAATTCTGATTGCGGTTATTTCATTAACAAATTGTTCAAGGCCCGGCCCGGCCCGTAAAAAGGCTGAGAAAATTAAAATAGATCTGGAAGACACATCGAAGAAATATGTGGAAGATGTGATGGATACCATAAAAACGGTGACGCTAAAAGGAGGTAATAATTTTTCGCTTACAGATATAGCCACATGCTTTGTTTCAGATAGCGACATCGTCATTTCAGACGCATTGCAGGGAGCCGTTTTTATTTTTGACAGCAGTGGTAAACTCAGAAAAAAGATCCAGCCATCGCATTCATTAAAAGATTTTAAAAGGGGCGACTTTAACACCATTACTGACTCTTACTACGATGATAAGACTAAACTGATTGAAATAATGGATCGCACCTCAGGGCGCATTTTTCGATTTGACAATCATGGAAATATAAAAGATACCCTAAATCTTAACATTACAAGGTCCTTAGGATACCAGTTTGTAAAGGCCAATAATTTTTACGTAAGTAAGCTTTTAAATGGAAATGCTGACAGACGAAGCGTTGGTATTTATGTGAAGAACGGAAAGGGGTTAAAATTTGACGCACAAAAACTTTACACAATACCCTATTTAAAATACACTAATATTTTATTGCCCCACCAACTGGATGTTTACCGCGACTCGGTTTACTATTTTCCTATACTGGAAAACAAAATTTATAACCTGACAACCGAGCAACCCACACAGGAATATGAACTTGACTATCCGGGTAAATACCAGATGCCATCTGACTTAATGAATGCCAGGCCTACAAAAGATATTTATGCCTATTACGAGAAGATGGAGGCTTCAGGTATTATTTATGAAAACAATTCACTTTTTGTAACAGATGACTGGATAACGTTAAGATTTGATTTTAAAAATAAAAAATATCCGCGAAATATATTTTACTCAAAAAAAAGCAAAAAAGTTTTGCAGTATACCGCGCTTAAATCTAAAACCGGTATGCAGCTGCTTTCGCACGCCGCTGTTGTTGCAAAATATAAAGACTGCTTTGTGATGTTTGCCGAAGCGCCGATACCCAAAAAAAACAATGACAAAGTGACTAAAAAGGGAGTCTACAAACTCATGTATTTCAAACCGAAGAATCTGTCGTAGACATTGTAGTTAATTGATGACAAATAATAAACAAATCATGACACCAACTTTATTAATTATAAGTGAGTGTGCACAGTGGGATGACACCGCTGTTGGATTTAAACTGCAAAAATGGTAACCCCCTTTGGGGGAAACATTAAACTAAAAACAGTGAATTATATAACAAATACAAGTTAAACTTAAAATTAAAATTATGAACAAAGTAGTTAAAATAATAGGTGTTTCTGCCTTGATAGTAACACTGGTATGTAACTTACAGTATTCTTTTTTTTCGGAGGTGAATAAGCAGCAAACAGGCGCCAAAGCAGCCTGGACTGATATGTATGGCAGTGTTTATTGTGGACAGGAAAGTGATGGTTCCTATTGGAAAGCTGGTACATGGTACTGGGTTTCTACAACTGCATACTACAACGAAGACTTTGGCTATCCTAATGGTTACCAGGATGGTATTTGGTATTTTGTTAGAGATAATGAAGGTAGCCAATGCGGCTTAGATATGCCTTCAACTTACCCTGGTTTTAACTACATGGGGTATGAAATTACAGCTCCTAACTATCCCCAAATTGCTTATTAGGAATCAAAATCGCCATCGAAAGATGGCGATTTTAATTTTAAGGTCTATCTGTTAAAATCTCCCTAAGCCGTATCCTGCTTATAATTTCACGCCCCTCAAAAATTCTGCGATGTCCATGCGTTTCTTTCCTTCAAGTTGTACGTTCGTAACGCTAATAAAGCCATCCTGTGCGGCAAATTTTAAATGTGTTTTATTGTCGGTTAAAAAAGCGCCGGGTTGCAGGCCGGGTTCGGTGTCCTGATGCTCTGCCTTATATATTTTAAATGTCTTACCATTTAATGCAGTATACGCAGCAGGGGTAGGGCTTAGGCCACGTATAAAATTATAAATATTTTTAGCCGGCTGGTTCCAGTTTATTTTGCAGTCGTCTTTATAAATTTTGGGCGCGGTTTTAGGCTCGGCACCCTCTGCCAACAATGACGATTGAGGATGCTCGTTATACCTTCCGCTTTCAACGGCCTTTACAGTTTTTACCAACAGACCGGCGCCTTTGTTCATCAGGCGGTCATGGAGTTCGCCGGCAGTTTCGTGGCCGGTAAGCGTTACTTTTTCCGTAAACAAAACGTTGCCGGTATCAATTTCATGTTTCAGGAAAAAGGTGGTTACACCGCTCTCTTTTTCGCCGTTTATCAGCACCCAGTTTAATGGCGCGGCCCCACGGTAATTAGGCAATAATGAGGCATGTAAATTGATGGTGCCTTTATCAGGCATGTTCCACACCTCTTCAGGTAACATCCTGAACGCTACCACTACCTGCAGGTCGGCGTCTAATGATCTTAGTTCGGCTAAAAAATCCGGGTCTTTAAGGTTAGTGGGCTGAAGTATCCTTAATCCATTAGCTGCTGCATATTGCTTTACGGCAGACTCACTTACCTTTTGCCCGCGGCCGGCCGGTTTATCAGGTGCGGTAACTACGCCCACGATATTTGACCCGGCTTTAATCAGTTCATCCAATGATGCCACAGCAAATTGCGGCGTGCCCATAAATACAATTTTCATCAGCGTAATTTATTTTAAAAGTGATGAAGCCATTATGGGTTTACTATTTATTAGCGGCAACCCGTATGGTTTCAAGGTGATAATATAACAACTTTATCTGGCAGTTATACTTATAATAAGTGCAATCAGCAAAAAAAGTTTAAATGATATGTGCAGCGGGGCATTTTATTGATATAACAAATATTTTTTTCGCATTGCCTTAAATTTAGTCAGTCCGGCGGCCCAGCTTTGTCTTATTTCTGTTTCTGATTTACCGGCTTCAATTTGTTTCCTGAGTTGTTCTGTGCCTGCTAATTTTAAAAAATAGGCATTAAAAAAGTGGGCCTTATCCGGAAACGCCCGGTATAGCTCAATGAGCCAGGCTAAATTAATATGGCCACTTTTTTTTAGTGTATTTGTATCGTAATTTCTTAAATCTATACCATAACAAATTTTGTTTTTTTGCGGTGGGTCTTCACTCATCCCTGCCAGGCTAACCGGCGTAAATGAATACCTGTATTTGCCTTTTAACAATGGATGACCAATTTGCACAAAGGGAAGCATGGTGCCCCGGCCCAGGCTAAGCGCAGTGCCTTCAAATAAGCATATACTTGGGTATAGCAAAACAGATTGAACGGTATTTAGATTGGGCGATGGATTAACCGGCAAAACATACGCAGCTGAATGTTTATAATTGGCAACCTTAATGATTTTGAGTTTGCATTGCACCCCGTTTTTTAGCCATCCTTCGCCGTTTATCATTTGTGCGTACTCGCCAATGGTCATACCATGCGAAACAGGTATAGGATGCATGCCCACAAACGAACGATAGGCGGTGTCTAATACCGGCCCGTCAATTATAGCGCCGTTTGGATTTGGTCTGTCCAATATCAACAACTCAATATTGTTTTCGGCGCAGGCCTCCATTACATAATGAAGTGTTGATATGTAAGTGTAAAAGCGGACGCCAACATCCTGTATATCAAAAATTACCACGTCAATACCTTGCAGGTCGGCCGATGTAGGTTTAAAGTGTTTGCCGTAAAGGGATATAACCGGCAGCCCGGTCCGCGTGTCAACGGCATCATCAATAGTTGCCCCATTACTGGCATTGCCCCTGAAACCGTGCTCGGGACCAAATATTTTTTTGATATTTAAGCCCAAACTTAACAAACTATCGGCACAGGTAACTTTGCGCGGGCCTATAACCGAGGTCTGGTTAACAACCATCGCCGCGTTTTTACCTTTTAAGTAGCTTACATATAACCTGGTCTGGTCGGCACCAGGTGTTATGTCTTTAGTAATTTTGCCGCCGGTTTGTTTTGCAGGTTTACCCGGTTTGGCGCAGGTGACTGATGTACACGGTATTAAGCATATGATCAGTATTAGTAAAGAAAAATATTTTGGCCTCATCATAAATTATAATATCCGTTGATTTAAAAATACCATTTTAAGCAGTAAAACTGCATATTTGCTAAGTTACAAAAAACATACTGCATTGAATTTTGCATCCTTTATAGCGGGCCGTATATCCTTTAAATCTAAACGCACATTTTCAAAACTGATTGTGCGTATAGCCATCGTTGGCATTGTACTGGGGTTGGGGGTGATGATATTATCACTGGCTATTATCCGGGGCTTTAAAAACGAAATTCTTGAAAAAGTGCGTGGTTTTGATGGCGATATCAAGGTTGTTAAATATGACCTTAACGGATCATATGAAAACTCGCCGTTTGTTAAAGCCGACACTTTTGTAAACAAGGTAAAAGGCAGCCGCGCTATTTTACACATTATGCCTTTTGCAACCAAGCCGGGCATTATTAAGGCACACAATGAAATTGAAGGCGTTGTGCTTAAAGGGGTTGACAGTACCTATAGCTGGGATTTTTTAAGAGCCAACCTGGTTGCCGGCACAGTAATCAATTTTAAAGACACTACCGAATCAAAACGGCAGTTAATGATATCGCAAACTACAGCTAACAGGTTAAAACTTAAATTGGGCGATAACCTGATGATGTATTTTGTGCAGCAACCCATGCGCAGGCGACCTTTTAAAGTTGTAGGCATTTTTGACACCAGTATTGAGGATATTGATAAAATATATGTTATAGGCGACCTGTCATTACTTAAACGGTTAAACAACTGGAAAGCCGACGAAATTGGCGGTTACCAGCTTACAGTAGCCGATTTTGAAAAGATAGATGAAGTAGGCTACTTTGTAGATAATAACTTACCCCCGCGGCTTAAGTTCACTACCGTATTTGAAAACTTTCCGCTGATATTTGAGTGGCTGCCCCTGTTGGACATTAACGCCCGGGTTATGCTGATCCTGATGCTGGCGGTGGCGGTAATTAATATGATATCGGCATTGTTAATTATGATATTGGAGCGTACCGCTATGATAGGCATATTAAAAGCAATGGGCGCTACCAACTGGAGCATCCAAAAAGTATTTTTATACAATGCCTCCTATATTATCGGTTTGGGGCTGATATTCGGCAATGCATTGGGGCTGGGCCTGAGCATACTCCAATATAAAACACATGTCTTTAAATTGGACGCATCGTCTTATTACATGAGTTTTGTGCCCATACAAACCAACTGGGCCGATATTGTATTCCTGAATATTGGCACAATGGCTATTTGTTTGCTGGTGCTTATTGTCCCCTCTATGCTGGTTTCAAAAATATCGCCGGTAAAGGCTATTCGTTTTAAATAAATTAAATAAAAGCTGATAATAACATTGTTAGCATAAGCCTCATTTAATCACGATATAACTGGGAGGTCTTATTTCATTTTAGTAAGGTGATAGCTACACATCAGCGTATCAGATTTTACGCCATTAACAATCTCAAGATAAGAGCCGTTATATTTATAGGTATAGTAACCTGAAAGGTGCGTTTTTTTGGTTGTATAGTTAACCGGTGAGGTTACATCATTAAATTCCATATTAACAAAATCTTCGCTGAAACTACCATAGCTGCCGGCATGATATACAGTAGTGTCGCCGGATACGGAGTAGCCGGTATTGGTAGACAGCACCAGCTTTAAGTTTGCAGTTACGGTATCATATTTTGAGGTTAGCGTATTTTTATGGATCCGCATAAATTTGCCCGTAAAAATGCCAAGGGGATAGTTATTATTGACGGGATCACTATCGGGGTCATGATAGCTTTTGATACAGCCGGATATGAATACCAACGACAGCAATGATAAATAAATCAGTTTATTCTTCATGATCTGCGTCGAGCCGCGCTCGCCTAAAATTAATATTACTTTACTTTTTTGGCCTCCTCCCAAAAGATATCCATTTCGGCGAGACTCATATTATGCAACTGCCGGCCATTTTCGGCCGCTTTACTTTCCAGGTATTGAAAACGTTTTATAAACTTCCTGTTCGTTTTCTCCAGCGCATCCTCCGGGTTAATATTGATAAACCTTGCGTAGTTGATCAGAGAAAACAGCAGGTCGCCAAATTCGCTCTCGGCTTTTTCCTGGTCTATCGCGCTGCCATCTTCGGCATTAAATTCATTTTTAAACTCCTGCAGTTCTTCTTCAACCTTGGCCCAAACCTGGGTTTTCTCTTCCCAGTCAAATCCTACACCTCGTGCTTTTTCCTGTATGCGTGATGCTTTTACCAACGCCGGTAAAGATGCAGGCACGCCGCCCAGGACAGATTTATTACCTTCTTTCAGCTTTATCTGCTCCCAGTTTCGCTTAACGTCTTCCTCATTATTAACCTCCACGTCGCTATAGATGTGCGGGTGGCGGTTAATTAATTTATCGCATATACTGTTCAGTACGTCGGTAATATTAAAATGGTTGCCTTCCGAGGCGATCCTCGCGTAAAAGACCAGGTGCAGCATAACGTCGCCTAATTCTTTCTTCAGTTCTGGCATATCAGCGCTTAAAATAGCGTCAGACAGTTCATAAACTTCTTCAATGGTAAGGTGTCTCAGGCTCTCAAGTGTCTGTTTTTTGTCCCAGGGGCAGTTTAAACGCAGGTCGTCCATAATGGTAAGCAGACGCTCAAAAGCGGTAGCAGGATTGGCAGCGGTAACAGGCGCAGTTAAAGGCATATGTTTTTATTTAAATGTGCAAATGTGCGGATATGCAAATGTGCGGATTTTTTTAATGGGCAGGTTGGTCGTTTATGAGATAGGCAGCTGCCCATTTGCATATTTACCTGGTTGCTCTCAACATTTCGCGTTTGCCGGCCGCACCCGGTATTTTTTGTATTTGCAGGCCCATGGTTTTAAGCATGCGTTTTAAATTACCGGTGATAGCATAGGTAACAAACACACCCCCCTCTTTTAAAAAGCTGATAGTATGGCCAATGGCTTCCTCATTCCACATCTCGGGTTGATGAATGGCGGCAAATGCATCAAAATAGATAACATCAAATTTTATAGCTGATTTAAAATCCAGCAGTTTGCTGTTGGCGATTTGCAGTTGGCAGGCAAGGTTTAACCGGGTTGAATTTATCAGTGCAGCCTGGTAATTCGCCCGGAATGCTTCCCACAAACCGGCCGGGATATATTGCTCATAACCGGTACCGGCTACCAACTCATCATTGAGCGGATAAGCCTCGATGCCGGTATATGTTAAACTGATATTTTGTTGTGTGCAATAATCGGCGGTAAGCAAAAAATTGAGACCGGTGCCAAAGCCAACTTCTAATACAGATACTGCTTTGGCAGGGTGCGTATCTAAAAAATATTGCAGGCCCGACTGTAAAAATACGTGCTGGCTTTCCTGCAAAGCCCCATGTCTTGAATGATAATTCTCGCCAACTTGCGGGTTATATAGGGTGTTTGAGCCGTCGGCGGTTTTTACAAGTTCAAGCATATTAATGGTTTACTCCAAATTCAACTATTGCGTCGCTCAGGTCATACACGGGCACCGAACTTATTTCGCCGGCAATAATGCTGGCAGCAGCAGCCGAGCGATAGCCAGCCGCACAATGTACAACAATGGGCTTATTTAAAGGGATCTCATTTAAACGTTCGCGTAACTCGGGCAGCGGAATGGATAATGCCTGGCTAAAAATCTTTCCGGCATTAATCTCAGTCTGGTTACGCACATCTACAATAGTGTAGCTTTGGGGCGATTGTTTAAAATCAGCCAGATTAATAGCAGCTGATTTTTCATCAAACTTATCACCTGGTAACAAAGCCGCTTTAATGTTTTGCTCATAACCAATTTTAGCAGCCTTTTCAATTACACGGTTAAGGTCGTCATCGGTTTCGGCAATTAAATAGTATTGCTCCTGTGGCTGTAGTATTGATCCTAACCAGGTTTCAAATTTCTCGCCATCCTGCAGGTTAATCGCTCCTTTTAAATGCCCTTTTCTAAATTCTTCTTTGATACGGGTATCAATAACCGGTATGTTTTTTTGAATGTTCCCGGTTTTGGCGATAGCGCTGATACTTTCATATAATCCGGGTGCGCCATTTTTATTCAGGTCGACATCAAAAGTAAAATAGTACGGTACAAATGGCTGGTCGGTAGTAATAATATCAACAAATTCTTCTTCGTCGCTGATTTGCAGGGCATAGTTTTCGCGCAACTCGCGGCCTATGGTACTCTGCAGATCCGGGCTTATGTTTTTTCCGCAAAGCGATCCCGGCCCGTGTGCCGGGTATACCGTAATATGATGGGGCAACAACATTAATTTTTGATGCAGCGAATGAAATAGCTGTCGTGCCAGCTCTTCTTTTTTGGCGGTGATATTTCCGGCATTTTCCCGCAGATCCGGACGGCCAACATCACCCACAAATAAAGTGTCGCCCGTAAATAACGCTTTATCGTATCCATCCTCATCCTGCACCAATATGCAGATCGAATCGGGCGAATGGCCCGGGGTATTCAGGGCTTTTAGCTTAATATCAGCTAATTGAATAATATCGCCGTCGTCAAAACTTTCGTGCGGATAAGCGGCCCCAACCAATTTACTGGTATAAATAACGGCGCCGGTAGTTTGGTGGATCTCCAAATGTGAGCTTACAAAATCAGCGTGCGGATGTGTTTCAATTACGCCGGTTATAGTTGCTTCATGCAGTTTTGCAAAGTCATAGTAATGCTGCGGATCGCGGGCAGGATCAATCACTATCATTTTTGCATCCCGTATAATTGCATAAGACGCATGGGCCAGGCCCTTATCGTAAAATTGATGAATGATCATTGGGTACAAAGATAATTATTTAAGCGCAGATGACGGATATTCCTAAAACTGATTGAAGACGTTCGCGTATCAATAAGCGCTGTGCAGTTAATAAAAAAGTCGGCGTACATAAGCTGTATACGCCGGCTTTAAATGGGTTTGAAACACTAACAGCGTTTTACCAAACCTTTATTCTGTCCCCGGGCTTTTTGTAAAGCTTATCGCCGGGTTGCACATTAAATGCTTTGTACCAGGCATCAACATTGGTTAAGGCCGCAAAGGCACGGTATTGTCCCGGCGAGTGCGGATCAACCAGCACCAGTTGGGCGGCTGTTTCGGGCCGCGCCGATCCTCTCCATACTTGCGCAAATGAAAGGAAGAAACGCTGATCAGGTGTAAAGCCGTCAATTTTTACCGTTGATTTGCCCTGTTTGGTTTTTTTGAATGCTTCATAGGCTACGTTTATGCCACCCAAATCAGCCAGGTTTTCGCCTAGGGTTAAGCGGCCGTTTACATGGATGGTATCATTTACCGTATAGCCGTTAAATTGCTCAACAACCTTATCGGCACGCGATTTGAATTTGTCCGCGTCAGCTTTGCTCCACCAGTTATGTAATGAACCGTCGGCATCATACTGTCTGCCCTGGTCATCAAAACCGTGGGTCATTTCATGACCGATTACCGCGCCGATACCACCATAGTTTACCGCGTCATCCGCAGCAAAATCAAAGAAGGGGAACTGCAATATACCAGCCGGGAAAGTGATCTCGTTTTTGGTAGGGCTGTAGTTGGCATTTACCGTTGGAGGTGTCATATTGAAACGTTTTTTATCAACGGGTTTGCCTAACTGGCTAACATTGAAATTATATTTCCATTGACCAACGCGCCTTAAGTTGCCGGCGTAGTCATTACGCTCAATCACAATGCCTTTGTACTCTTCCCATTTATCAGCATAACCAATTTTAACGCTAAAAGCCGCCAGTTTTTTAAGTGCTTTTGCCTTGGTTTCGTCGCTCATCCACTCAACGCGTTTAATACGGTCGCCTAAAACATCTTTAAGGTTGTTTACCAGGTTTATCATATAAGTTTTTGCAGCAGGCTTGAAGTATTTTTCAACATACAGCTGGCCCAATAATTCGCCCATGCTGCCATCAATTAATGATGCCATGCGCTCATTACGGGGCGTTTGTACTTTTTGGCCCGATAATACACTGCTAAAATCAAACGACGCCTTAACAAATGGCGAGCTTAATGCGTTTGCAGAATTTTTTAATATCCCCCAGCTTAAATAGACTTTCCAGTCATCAACAGTGGTTGAGCCAACAAGATCATCCTCTGTCTTGAAAAAGTCCGGCTGCCCAACAATTACGCTGTCCTGGCCTGGAGCCTTCATTTCGGGCATTAACTTAACCCAGTTAAAATGCGGCGTAAGTTTTCTGAAATCCATTACCGCTAACTTGTGGTAGCTTCTGTTAGGATCGCGCAGGTCGGTACGGCTTAATTGTGCCTTAGCCAGTTTTGCCTCGATGCCGAAAATGGTTTCTGCATTTTTTACCGCCTGTTTGGTATCAGTGCCGGTAAAAGTGAATAAATTAACAATATATTGCTTGTAGGCATTTTGAATTTTGATGGTGCGCGCATCGTCCTTTAAATAATAATCCCGGTCGGGCAGGGTTGTGCCCCCCTGGAAGAAGCTGGCTATATTAACATTGGGATGTTTTGAATCGGGCCCTACACCAAATGTAAATAAGGGTACTGCAATGGCGTGAGTACGTTCATATGTAATTTCGGTTACCACATCATCCGTGGTTTTGATATTTGAAATGCGTTCAAGGTCAGCTTTTATAGGCTCATAACCGCGTCTTTCAATAGCCAGGCTATCCATGCCGCTGGCAAACATATCGCCGACGCGTTGTTTTACGCTACCTTTTGGCTGGCCGGGTACAGTGCTAACCTCTTTTAATATACCTACCAAACGATCCGTGTTTTCCTGCGCCAGGATGTTGAAAGCGCCCCAGCGGGTTTCTTTTGCGGGAATAGGGTGCCTTTTTATCCAGTTTCCGTTTGCATATTCGAAAAAATCATCGCCTGGCTTTACGGACTTGTCCATATTTGCCGGGTCGATAAACTTTATGCGTGGCCCGGGCTTTATGTTATCAATAACAAAAGCGCTGGCGGCAAGGCATACGCCTCCCGCCAAAATTAAATAAGCGAGTTTTAATTTCATGAGAATAATTGAATCAGTTATAACTACAATAATAACGAATTTAAGCAGATGTTAAATATTTCAACCTGATAATTATTGCATCTCATAATCAATCCGTAAAACTTTAATCCAAAACCTTATTTTTGCATCCTTATGAGTATTGTTAAAACCTATTTGCCCAAAGAAGCCGAAGAGAAATGGTATAGTTACTGGTTAGAGAATAATTTTTTCAGATCAGTACCGGATGACCGCGAACCCTACACTATTGTAATACCACCGCCAAACGTTACCGGGGTGCTGCACATGGGCCATATGCTAAATAATACCATACAGGACGTGCTGATACGCCGTGCCCGCATGAAAGGCAAAAATGCCTGCTGGGTGCCGGGTACCGACCACGCCAGTATTGCGACCGAAGCAAAAGTTGTTGCCATGCTTAAAGAGCGCGGCATCAGCAAAAAGGATTTAACACGACCGGAGTTTTTGGATTATGCCTGGGAGTGGAAAGAAAAATATGGCGGGATTATATTAGAACAGTTAAAAAAATTAGGCGCATCATGCGATTGGGAGCGTACCCGCTTCACCATGGATGATGATATGTCTGAAGCCGTTATTGATACCTTTATTCACTTGTATAAAAAGGGCCTCATCTACCGTGGCGTACGCATGGTAAATTGGGACCCGCAAGGCAAAACCGCGGTAAGTGATGAAGAAGTTATCCGTAAAGAAGTTAATCAGAAATTATATTATATAAAATATAAAGTGGTGATGGATGAGCTTTCCCTGCTGAGCGAAAGCCTTGCTACCCATCATTCGCCGCTTAGCAGCCGTTATTTAACCATTGCTACCACGCGCCCCGAAACCATCATGGCTGATGCGGCTATCTGTATCAACCCTAATGATGAGCGTTATTTACACCTGCATGGTAAAAAGGTTTTTATCCCGTTAATTAACCGCGAAATACCGGTTATACTGGATGAATATGTAACCATGGATTTTGGTACCGGCTGTTTAAAGGTAACCCCGGCGCATGACCTGAATGATTATGAACTGGGTATAAAACATAACCTGCCGGTTATTGATATTTTAAATGATGACGGTACACTAAACCCAAAAGCCGAAATATTGATAGGCGAGGACCGCTTTGCAGCCCGTAAAAAAATTGCGGTAATGCTGGAAGAAGCAGGGGTATTGGATAAGGTTGAAGAATATAAATCACAGGTTGGTTTTTCTGAACGCACCAATGCGGTTATTGAGCCCAAGTTATCTATGCAATGGTTTTGCAAGATGGATGAGATGGCAAAGCCCGCGCTTGATTATGTGTTAAATGGCGATATTAAACTGATCCCCGAAAAATTTGCCAATACCTACCGCCATTGGATGGAGAACGTAAAGGACTGGTGCATAAGCCGCCAGTTATGGTGGGGGCAGCAAATACCTGCCTACTATCTGCCAAACGGGGGGTATGTTATTGCCAAAACCATCGATGAAGCGTTAGCACAAGCAAGAGAACTAACCCAGAACCCACAACTCACCACGCAAGACTTAACGCAGGACGAAGATGTACTGGATACCTGGTTCTCATCGTGGTTATGGCCGATATCTGTTTTTGACGGATTTAAGGATCCGGACAATGCCGATATTAACTACTACTATCCAACTAACGATTTGGTTACTGCGCCCGAGATCCTGTTTTTCTGGGTAGCGCGAATGATCATGGCTGGACACGAGTTTAGGGGTGAAGTGCCATTTAAAAATGTCTATCTAACAGGTATCGTCCGCGATAAACAGGGTCGTAAAATGTCAAAATCATTGGGTAACTCGCCCGATCCTTTGGACCTGATTGAGAAATATGGCGCCGATGGCGTCAGGGTAGGGATGCTGCTAAGCTCGCCTGCCGGTAATGATTTGATGTTTGACGAAAGCCATTGCGAACAGGGCCGTAATTTTTACAACAAGGTTTGGAACGCCTTCCGTTTGGTTAAGGGCTGGGAGGTTGATCATAGTTTGGCAAACCCCAACCAGGTTGCTATTAACTGGTTCGAAAGCCGTTTTAACCAGGCACTTACAGAGATTGAAGATAACTTTATCCAATACCGTTTATCAGAAGCATTAATGGCTACTTATAAGCTGATATGGGACGATTTCTGCGCCTGGTACCTGGAGATGATCAAACCTGTTTACCTGCAGCCGATTGATGTCGAAACTTACAGGCGTACGATTGCTTTTTTTGAAAACATTTTGAAGATTTTACATCCGTTTATGCCTTTTATAACCGAAGAGTTATGGCACGATGAATTGTTTGGCGGACGTACACCGATGGATTGTTGCATCGTTGCCCAATTACCAAATAATGGGGAAATAAATTCCCGTTTGCTGGCTGATATGGAAAGTGTAAAACAGGTAGTAACCCAGGTAAGAAATATTCGTAACAGCAAACAGCTGTCGCCAAAAGAGGCTTTACCGCTTTCGGTAAAATCAAATTCGGGTGTTGAATACTTATCCTATAAAACCATCTTAACCAGGCTTGCCAACTTAACTGAGCTGGTGTTGGTTAATGACAAGTTAAATGGTGCAAGCGCCTTTTTAGTATCAACAGACGAGTTTTATGTGCCGCTGAACGAAAATATTGATCCGGTGGTCGAAAGGGAAAGGCTGCAAAAAGAAAAAGACTATTTAACGGGATTTTTAAAATCAGTTAATGCCAAGCTCTCAAACGAGCGTTTTATGAGCAACGCAAAACCCGATATTATTGAAGCCGAACAAAAAAAGCGAGCCGATGCCGAGGCAAAGCTAAAGATCATTGAAGAGGGATTATCCGGATTGGCAAACTAATTGTTTAACCTGGGTTAGCTATCGCTGAACTTTTAAATTAATTATAACAATGATTAGTTTAAAAATCCATAGTGTAGCGCTTAGGCTAAACAATTGGTTATGAACAGAAAAGTACGGTTTTCTAATTTTTCTATCAGAAGAATCTTATCAAACGATTTATCTATTCTTGACAATGCCCGTTTACGCCTGCTGTACTATGGCTTGGCATTATCATTCTTTACATTGTCTGTGATCCTGGCAGATGTTATATACCAGCATCATATCATTCTGAGTATAACCACCGGGATGATGTTGGTTAGCTCAGTTGCCCTGTTTAAATTTCTTACCTACCGGCCAAGGTGGATAGCCATATCGCATCTTATCCTTATTGTAGCCACTATAGCTAACCTTATTAATATTTTTATTGCGATCCAAAATGTTGATGTGGTTACGGTTGAGGTTATCATTATGATCATGTTGTTTGGTTTTTACATGCTCGGAAAGGAAGCCGGGTTGATCTATTCGTTGCTCAACATTGTGCCTGTACTAACCCTTCTGTTGCTGCAATACAGCAATAATTATGTGTTGCCGTTTAAGCCCGAAAAAGTTGATCAGACCACGACCATTATAGCCGTGTTTGCCTGCCTGGCATTGATTGCTTTTATACACAGTCATTTTTATAATGCCTTTATTAAAACTATCAAAGAGCTTAAAGAAACCAGCGACAAACAAACCGAACTAACCGCCGAGTTCACTTTGGCCATAGAGAAAGCTCAAAAATCATCAGAGGCGAAATCCGAGTTCCTCTCTACGATGTCGCATGAGATCCGTACGCCGCTTAACGCGGTCATCGGCATGAGCAATTTATTAATAACCGGCAACCCCCGGCCCGATCAGCGGGAAAACCTGGAAGTGCTTAAGTTCTCGGCCGGTAACCTGTTGTCAATTGTTAATGATGTGCTTGATTTTAACAAGATCGAATCGGGAAGGCTGGTTTTTGAAAACACAAAATTTAATTTGCCCGAACTGATGCAGAATATTTGCGGGGGCCAAATGATGACGGCACAGGTAAAGGGTATTTTATTTAAACTGGATGTTGATAGTACTTTGAACAGGAAGATGCTCTTCGGCGACCCTACGCGTATAACACAGATCGTATTTAACCTGGTTAGCAATGCCATCAAATTTACCGCCGATGGTAATATCGCTGTTAAGGCAACCTGTATTGAGGACCGCCATAACCGGGTAACCGTTAATTTTTCAGTAAAGGATACTGGTATCGGTATAGAGCAAAAGCGCCTCAATCTTATTTTTGAACCCTTTATACAGGAGTCTACCAGCACCACCCGTCAATACGGCGGGACGGGCTTGGGTTTGGCCATTGTTAAGCGCCTGCTGGAGTTACAGGGCTTAAAAATGAAGGTAACCAGCAAGCCCGGTGTGGGGTCTGAGTTTTCATTCAATATGGAATTCCCGGTAGCGACAGAAGCGTTTGAGCCATCAACAAGTAACCTGCCGCAGATAACTGAAAATGGCCAGACATTAAGCGCCATCCGCATGCTGATTGCCGAAGATAACCCGGTAAATGTTATGCTGATGAAAAAGCTGCTGTCTAAATGGAATATCGTGCCGTCTATTGCCGAAAACGGCGAGCGCGCGGTTGAGTTGATACAGTATGGCAATTTTGATATTATCTTGATGGATCTGCAAATGCCGGTAATGAACGGTTTTGATGCCGCAAAGGAGATCCGTAAAATGCCTGATCCAAAAAAATCAAGTATCCCTATTATAGCCCTCACCGCCTCGGCCTTATTTGATATCCGCGAGCGGGTGCAGGAATCAGGCATGAATGATTATGTATCAAAACCATTTATACCTAATGAGTTGTTTGAGAAGATACAGAACCTGGTTGCTAATCCAACAATAAGTAAGTTTATAGTTGCTGGTAAGCCGGTAGCTCCTCAATAAACTGGTAGTTGTTTTGCCCGAAGTTGATCCGGCAATAAAAGTGTTGCAAACCATTGGTAACAGCAAGCAGGCCTATTTTATGCACCAGGTTGTAACGGGCTACCTGGTCAAAAACCTTTTGGTCAATAGCAACGGCGGGAGCCTTGCACTCAACCAGTAAAATTTTATCGCCGGCCGAATTAAACGCGATGATGTCCGATCGCTTTTGTTTACCATACAGTTTATGCCCGCCCTCCAGCCTTAGTAAACTCCTGGGATAGTTTTTTTGCCGGATAAGGTATTGTACAAAATGCTGGCGCACCCACTCTTCGGGGGTAATGATGATATTCCTTTTTCTTATTTCGTCAAATAAACTCAGCTGCCCGTTCTCATCGGTTATTTTAAATGGATAAGGCGGGAGATTTAAGGGTTGCAGCATGGGTTCTAAGTGAAAAATCAAAAGTAAAAATTCAAAAGCGTTATTCATTATTATTTGTTAACACTGCATTTTTTGCCTTTTGAATTTTTACTTTTGACTTAATGACTGCCGCCGATATAATTAAGGATTTAAAGAACCGTAAATACAAACCGCTATACCTGCTGCACGGCGACGAGCCCTATTTTATTGACCTGGTAGGCAGCCATGTTGAGCATCACCTGCTCCCTGATGCCGAAAAGGGCTTTAATCAAACCGTGTTATATGGCAAGGATACCGATATCATGACCGTGCTTAATGCAGCCAAGCGTTACCCTATGATGGCCGACTACCAGGTAGTACTGGTTAAAGAGGCCCAGGAGATGAAATGGGGCAGTGACAGCGACGACAAAAAAGGCATTAACCCGTTATTGAGCTATTTAGAAAACCCGCTGCCCAGTACCATACTGGTGTTTTGCTATAAATACGGCAAGTTTGATAAACGCAAGAAAACCTATAAAGCGATAGAGAAGAACGGGCTGGTTTTTGAATCGGCTGCTTTGTATGATAGTAAGATCCCTGCCTGGATAGAGGGTTACTTAACCGAAAAAAACTATAAAATTAATCAGCAGGCGTCATTGATGCTGGCCGAGTACCTGGGGAACGATTTATCAAAAATTGTAAACGAGGTAGATAAACTGATGCTGAATGTTGCGGCAGGGCAGGAGATAACCTTAAAGCATATCCACGACAACATTGGCATAAGCAAAGAATATAATGTATTTGAGCTGCAAACCGCTTTGGGTAAAAAGGATGCTTTAAAAGTTAACCAGATCATCAACTACTTTGAAGCCAATCCGAAAGCTAACCCGATAGTGTTGGTACTGGGCAACCTCAATAACTTTTTCACCAAAGTGCTCATCTATCATTACTCCAAAGATAAATCACAACAAAACCTGGCCCGCGAGTTGGGTATCAGTCCTTTTTTTGTGAAAGATTACGAGCTGGCGGCCCGTAGCTACCCATACGCCAAAACCATGCAGATCATCAGCTACCTGCGGGAATATGATGTAAAAAGCAAAGGTGTAGAGTCAAACACCGATCATGGCGGATTGATGAAGGAGTTGATGTTTAAGATATTGCACTAGTAGTGCACTTAGATGCTTGTCATTTCGAAACGAGGGACGAGTGAGAAATCTTATACAAGCGACAAACCTGACAAGCGTTTAAGATTTTTAGCTTCGCTCAAGAGAGAAGTTCTCGCTACGCTTCGAAATGACATAATGTAAGTATAAGTCCTTTTTATTTCACCCCCTTTTTAATAGCTTTACCGCATAACTACAAGCATAACATGAACCATTGGTTAGTAAAATCTGAGCCGCATAAATACAGTTGGGAAAAGTTTAACCAGGATGGCCGCACCTTTTGGGACGGTGTCCGCAATTACCAGGCGCGTAATAACTTACGCGAGATGAAAGAAGGCGACCTGGTGCTTTTTTATCACAGTAACGAAGGCAAAGAAGTGGTAGGCATAGCCAAAGTAGTTAAAGAAGCCTACCAGGACCCCACTACCACCGATCCGAACTGGCTGGTGGTTGATCTCTCGCCGGTTGAATCTTTGAAGAACCCCGTAACCCTTGAACAGGTAAAAGCCGACGAACGTTTAAAAGACGTCGGGCTGGTTAAGCAGGGCCGCCTGTCGGTAATGGGCCTGAAACGCGAGGAGTTTGACCGCATTGTAGAGATGGGCAGTTAATCCGGCTAAAATTTTCCGAAGAAATTAGAGATATCGAAATAAGTTGTCACTTCCTTGCCGTCTGAGGTGATTATTTTTATAGCATCGTAGGGTTTTTTGTCATGAAATAATAACGCCTGGCCGCCACGTTTATGCCCGGGATATTTTTTGTTTAGTATCGCATATTCGGCCTTAATGCCCTCCTGTTCATGTACTTGCGGTAGCTTAAATGCTTTTTCAATGGTCGAACCGTCATTTGCCGCTGCAATTGGTGGCGGCGGGGTTAATACCATGGTTGCTGTTTTTATTTCTGGTTTTTTGGAAGCACATGAGCTTAGCAAAGCCACGGCAACTAATAGTGATAAGGCCTTTTTCATTATTGGTTTCAGATTAAGATTGGTTTAATAAAATTAACGTTTTTTTTCAAAAACGCTAATTTATCACCAGCTATTTCTGCTCCCCAAAAAACAAAGCTTTTAATTCGGTAGCATCATGGGCTTTCATTTTGCCGCCCAGTATCAACCTTAGTTGCCTGCGGCGCAGGGCGCCGTTATACAGTTCTGTTTCGTCGGTAGTTTCTGGTACAAGCTCCGGCACATCAATTTTATAGCCGTCTTTATCCAGCGCCACAAAAGTGTAATAAGCTTCGTTACTTTTTACCAGCGTGCCTGATGGTATGTTTTGTGCCCAGACATCCAGCCGCACTTCTACAGAAGTAGTAAATGCCCGGGTTATTTTAGCCTCAATAGTTACCACATCGCCCAGTTTAATAGAATGTTTAAAAGAAACATTATCAACCGAGGCAGTCACCACAATGCGGTTGCAATGTTTTTGTGCCGATATGGCTGCCGCTATATCCATCCAATGCAGCAGCCGCCCGCCCATCAGGTTATTTAAAGTGTTGGTATCGTTGGGTAATACCAGTTCATTCATTATGGTTAGCGATTGTTTGGGCGTTTTTCCGGTCATCAGTTAGTGTTTAGTGTAAATATACAGCTTAGCCGTAACATCTGTTTGATTATATTGTCCAAGTGCCATAAATGCTTTAGCTTTATCCAAACTGATTTCAATATGAAAAAAACTGCTGCACCATACCTGTGCATAACGCTGGTGTTAATGGGTATACTCCCGTATACCGTTAACGCTCAAAACAAAGCACAATATTCAAGCGCCACCGAAGCATTATTCTCAGCCGGCAGGCTGAGCGGAAAACACGGCCCTGCCAGCGTAAACTGGATCAACGACGGCGAAAAATATTCTTATATAGCCGGCGAAGAGATCCGGTCTATGGAGCCGTCAACCCTAAAAGATGAGCTGATCTTTAATAAAAACGGTTTAATGTTCCCGGGAACGAAGAAGCCGTTCGACTATCAGTCTTTCCAATGGTCGCATGATTCAAAGAACCTGGTTTTTCAGTCGGATTTCAGGCCCATCTATCGTAAATCAGGTATCTCTGATTATTTTGTTTATAACCTGCAAACCAAACAATTAAAACAGGCAGCTAAAGATGCCCGCTCGGCCGAGTTATCTCCAAACGGAAAAAAAGTAGGGATTGAACGTAACGGCAATATGTATGTTTATGATTTTGCATCAGGCAAAGAAAAGCAGTTAACAAACGATGCAACTGGCGACAAAGCCATATTTAACGGCCATTATGACTGGGTGTATGAAGAAGAGTTTGGCCAGCCGCAAGCCTGGAACTGGTCGCCCGATAATAAATATATAGCCTACTGGCAGTTTGATGAGCGTAAAGTGCCGGATTTTGAGATGACCAATTTTGAAGGCCATCACAGCGAAATCGTCCATATCCCCATTCCGCAGGTAGGGGATGAGAACCCAAAAGTACGTATTGGTGTTGCCGATGTTACCACCGGTAAGAAGATCTGGCTGAAGCCTGATGAAACCGGCGATTTTTATATCCCGCGTATTTATTGGACAAGCAACCCGGACGTGTTGGCTATGATGACGCTTAACCGCGAACAAAACCACATGAAGCTGTATTTCTTCAATGTTAAAACCGGCGAGCATCATGTGGTACTGGACGAGAAAAATACCACCTGGGTTGCCGTATTTGATTTTTATACCAACGTAAATGATATGGTTTATTTCCCTGAAAAATCAAAAGAGTTTTTCTGGGTGTCTGACCGCTCAGGCTACTACCACGTCTATCGTTACAGCTATGATGGCAAACTGATAAACCAGGTTACCAAAGGCGATTGGGATATGATTAAGGTAAGCGGCATCAATCCGCAAACAAAGCGGATTTACTATTTATCTGCCGAGTCATCCGGGCTGGCGCAGGAGTTTTACAGCATCGGGTTTGACGGTACGGGCAAGAAAAAATTAAGCGATGTGGATGGGTTCCATACCATAAACATGTCGCCGGATACCAAGTATTATCTAGATACCTACAGTAATCTGACCACACCCACCCATGTTGCTTTGTTTGACGCTAACGGCAAGGCGCTTAAGATGCTGGAGGATAACGCCGGCGTAACCGCCTTCCTGAAAACACATGAATATTCGGCGCCCGAGCTGTTTAAAGTTAAAACCAGTGATGGGGCCACTTTGGATGCTTATATGATCAAGCCATTTAATTTTGATCCGTCAAAAAAGTACCCGGTTGTATTTACCGTTTATGGCGGGCCCGAGTCGCATTCGGTATATAACCAGTTTTCGGCTAACGGCTGGCAGCAATGGCTGGCACAAAATGGCTACATTGTAGTTGATTTAAATAACCGTGGCATATCAAATTATGGCAGTAAGTTTTTAAAGATCGGCTACAAGCAACTGGGCAAGTATGAAAGCCAGGACTTTGCCGAAACAGCCGGGTATATGAAAACCCTGCCGTTTGTTGATAAGGATAATTTTGCCATAATGGGTACCAGCTACGGGGGCTACGCTACGGTATATACCCTGCTTACCCATCCGGGGGTGTTTAAAGCGGGCCTGGCTAACTCGGCTTGTAGCGACTGGCGTTTGTATGACGATGTCTATACCGAGCGTTACATGGGCCTTGCAAAGGAAAATAAGGATGGGTATGATAAAAGCTCAACCTTAACTTATGCCGCTAACCTGCAGGATCATTTACTGCTGATCCACTCGATGAGTGATGATAACGTGCACCCGGCGCAAACCATGCAATTAATAACTGCCTTAACCAATGCCGGTAAGGACGCGGATTTGCGGATCTATCCAAAGGGAGCGCACGGGGCGGCTTATGATTTACAGAGTTATGTGCTGATAACCAATGTAAACTTTCAGTACCTGGAGAAATATCTGAAAGGAAACAATGATTTGCCTAATCTGAATACTAAGAAATAAAAGAGAAAGACATATAAAAGTAAAAATGTATGTTTGAACATGTATATGTAAACGATCTTTTTACTTTTGTTAAATATTAAACATAAATCACAAAATGAAAAAGATCGTTTTCCTTTTTGCAGCAGCGTTGTTATCGGTAACCGCTGTATCTGCACAAACTACCTGGAAAGTAGACAAAGCTCATGCGCAGCTTAAATTTACAATTACCCACCTTGCCGTATCAGACGTTGAGGGTGTGTTTAAAGATTTTGATGTTAGCATCGTAACTAATAAACCAGATTTTAGCGACGCTAAGTTTAATTTGGTGGTACAAACCGCATCTGTTAATACCCTGGTTGAAAAACGGGATGAGGATTTAAGAAGCGCGAATTTTTTTGACGTGGATAAATTTGCCACCATGACCTTTACCAGCACCGGTATTACTAAAACTACGCCAAATCATTACCAGTTAAAAGGCAACTTAACTTTGCATGGTATAACCAAACCGGTAGTTATGAATTTATGGTACCGCGGTACCATAACCAACCCAATGAGTAATGCCGCCGATGCAGGTTTTCAGTTAACGGGCGTCATCAAACGTTCAGACTTTAATTTTGGTTCAAAATACAGCGCGCCCATCTTAAGCGACGAAGTTCAGATTACCGCTAACGGTGAGTTTGGTAAAGCTAATTAAAGATTAAAGATTAAAGATTAAAGATTAAAGATTAAAGATTAAAGGACATTATGTTAAGTAATGTTTAAAATCGCTGCTTTAATCTTTAATCTCTTTTTTTTAAACCGGTCGCTGATCTTTTGTGTTAGGCGCGTGTAAACGTCATGGTTTTGCCTAAAAATTTAAAGTGCCAGTAACCGGTAACTTTAAGTAAGCCTTCCTTGCTGATATGTACCGAGGCGCTATACTCATGGCCGCTTCTTGAATCATATACCCTGCCGTTTTCCCAACTGTCTGATCCGGGTACGTAACTCAGGTCATTTAAAACATCCATGCCCAATAGTTTCCGGTTTCTTAATGCCGGGTCTGGATTATGTTTGTCCGTCCATTCATTCATGCCCTTGCTGGTATCCGTATTCTTGTACCAGATCATTTTCCCTTTAAAGCCGTTGCCGTCTTTATATACCAGTACAATAATAGCTTTGTCTGATGATATCCATTTGCCACATATCCGGTCTGCATCACTTACGCCGGCAGGTTTAGGGATAAAAGTTGTTAAAAAAAAGAAGGTCAACAATTTAAACATTAGCGGGTTATTCAGCATTATCGGTGTATTTTAATTCAAATGATGTTAATAGCGGTATCATCAAATTATATTAACTAATTTTATTGCGGGTTGTTTGTAATTTTCAAACCTAATACTAAAAAATGAAAAAGATATTATTTGTTGTTCTCCTGATGCTGATTGCCGGCAACGTTGCTTTTGCGGATACAATTAACATTAAGCAATTTGTAATAAAAGAAAACCCTTTTGCCGAGAGCGAGATAGCGGTGGTCGCGGTTGATTCGGCGGGCAACATTCAGGAAAACGTTGACGGCGTATTTGCTTTCACGATAAACGGTTTCCAGGAACAAATGAAGTTTGACAAGGGCACGGCATTTTATCGTCACAAGCTTGATAAGTCGGCTTTTTTTTATGTAAAACATATTAATGACAGCGGCACCCACTCCATGCTGTATTATATTTACAAGCAGGATGGCAAGCTGCGCCCTATGCATATCAGCTGGCTTTTACTGGCAATTATACCGCTGGCGCTGATCTTGCTGGGATATATGTTTAAGCGGTTCATCATCATCGCGATAGTGATTTTCTGTATATTTCTGTACTTCAACCATCATAACGGATTAACTGTCCCCACGTTTTTTGAAAGCATATTTGACGGACTGAAAGGGGTGTTTTAATTCGCTGCCGATTAGAATGGCATCCCAATGCCAAAATTTAGCTGCATAAAGTTATAGGTATCGCCCAATGATCTGCCCTGTGCATCAATCCCGGTGCGGTTAGCATCAAGGTAAGCCTGTTTAAAGGCACCGGGATGAAACAACTCATTGGCGTGTTTTATAAGCACCCATTGATCTGCACCGTTAAACTGCGGATCCTTAAATTTAAACGCGGCATCAAGCCTGAATACAAAGAAACTCACATCAAACCGCAAACCTGTACCTATACCAATTGCTGATGATTGCAGGAAATTGTTGAACCTGAATTCGCCGTTAGGGTTATCAGCTTGCTTGTGCAGGCGCCAAACGTTACCGGCATCAACAAACACGGCGCCTTTTAGCTTGGCCCCGAAAAAGTTATTGGCCAGTTTATAGCGGTATTCGGCATTGGTAATAAACTTTATTTCGCCAAGCTGGTCAATATATTTTAGCCGGCTTCTAAGGGTGGTGTCGCTGCCATAGGCCGTGGCACGGTTAAACTGGCCCGGGCCCAATGTACGCGGCAGCCAGGCGCGCATGTCATTTGCGCCGCCGGCATAAAAATTCTTCTCAAATATCAGTAATGAGCTGTTTCCATAAGGCAAACCAATCCCCGGATTTAAGCGCAGAATAAATTGACGTTCGCCGCCAAAACTATGGTATAGCCGCAGATCAATTTCGGCCCGGGCATACTGGGCAAATGTATAACCAAAGAGCGTGCGTTTACCTAACGTATCTTTAGGCGTATTAAAAGCGTTGCTCACGGCCGACAGCATATTACCACCCACATCAAGCGAGCCTTTAAAATAGGTGAAGTTAGAATAGTTATTTAATTGATTGCCGTTTACCTGGTAAGTATACTGGCTGCCGGTAGTAAATACAGTACGGCCAATTAAATAGATATACGAATAGCGGTTTTGCTTTAGCAATTGCTGAAGCGCGGTTGGATCAATATTGCCTTTTGAAAACTCAATGTTTATTGGCGTTACACTATGCACCTTGTTAGCCGTCTCCAGGAAATCATAAGTCACAGAGTTGATAAAACTGGTACGTTCAACCAATCCTTTCTGAAAAAACAGGGAGTAATTGGTAGAGAAAGTAGTATGCGGTACCCCGTATTTACCCGGTTTGGCAAAGTGAAAAGGCGTAACTATCCAGGGGTATATTAAATTGGCGCCTATTTTAAAATCCTGGTTTTCAACACTGGCCGTGCTTGATGTATTTCGGCCGTTATCATACAGTACGCTTAAATTAAGTTTGATTTGCAGGGTAACCGCTCTTTTAAAAATATTCCTGTCGGTAAAGGTATTGCCTACGTTATAGCCGTATCGCCCGCCGCTAAATAAAAACTCGCCTTCTACCCGGTCCGTCATCTGTTTGAGTGGCACCAGCCGGATCGTCGTATTTAGCCGGTTGGTACTGTCGGCTGTTTTTACATACTCCGGGTTTGGCACATTCCTGAACACGTTTAATTCTGAAAGGCGCGAGGTGGTCGTAGTTTGCATCTCAGAACTATATAATTCGCCCTTTTTCTGGAAGATGTAATCTATCACCGGGCGCGGTTTAAACCGGTGCGAATAATCAACAAACCTAAACTGTGAATCAACCTTTAAGGTGTCTTCTTTGGTAGGTGTGCGATTATTGCTGTTGGTTATAATTACCAGTGTGTTATTAATCGTGTAAATGGGGTGAGCGGGCTTATCTGCCGGATTATCAATAACCAGCTTAAGGTCAACCACGCTGCTGTTAAAGGTAGAGTCGTACTCGAAGTTAATGTACTGGCGGTAAAAATCATAGTAGCCATTACGCTTCATCACCTGGAAAAACGCGTCGCGGTCAAAAGCTAAACTATCCGTGTCAAAACGGCCGCCGGGCTGCAGGTGCGAATATTTGGGGCGGTTTGCGCGGTACAGGGTACGTACTTTAGGGTCGTCAATGCTGTCGCTTATCTTGCGTATTTTAAACAGCGGGCCCTCAACGGCGGTAAAAAGCAACTCGGCCTTTTTCTTTTTGATGGTGATGGTATCGCTTACCTTCGCTTTTAAATAACCCTTGCTTTGGATAAATTTTTCAAGCTGAACGCGCGAAAACTCAACCAGGTTACTGTCTAAAATAGCCGGCGGTTCGCCAATGTTTTTTTTACCGTTTTTATTGAAAAGATAATATAACTGCAGGTTAATTACGTTGTTGGGCTGTTGCTGTTTGTCAACATAGTTTAGTGCAAGTTCGGTAAACTCCTTATCCATCCCTTTGATGGTAACTTTACGCACCAATTTTTCATTGCCTTTAAGGTTGCGCGTTAAACTGCAACCCGAACCTGTAAAGAGCAGCAAAATACTTAATATTGCAATACCGTATCTAGTTGTAGTTATATATGCTTTCAAAATCCAATATTAGTTTATTACAGTCCTTACAACATAAAAAATTTCGCAGGGAACACGGCTTGTTTTTGGTTGAAGGCTACAAATCAGTCAGCGAATTTATTGATTCAGCCTACCAAATTGACACGATCTACCATACGGCTGCCATTGCCCCAAAAATGCTTAAATTATCGCAGAAAATGAACTTTCAGGAAATTTCATCTGCTATAATTGAAAAAATAAGCGCCTTAAAAAATCCGGCCGACGTTATTGCCGCAGTTAAACTGCCGCAATGGCCCGTGCTGAATTATACTACCCTTAACAAAAAATTCTCCATTGTGTTGGATGGAATTCAAGATCCGGGTAATATGGGTACTATAATCCGTACCGCCGACTGGTTTGGTATCACTGATATTATCTGTTCTGAGGACTGTGTGGAGGTATATAACCCCAAAGTAGTGCAGGCAACAATGGGCTCGCTGTCGCGGATAAATGTGCATTATGTTGATTTAACGCAGGTTTTAACCGGGACTAAATTACCGGTTTACGGCGCTTTACTGGATGGCGCGAATATTTACAACACTGATTTTGGCACAGAAGGATTGCTGGTGATGGGCAATGAAGGCAAGGGTTTAAGCGAAAAAGTGAAGCAACTGGTAACCAAAGCTGTCACCATACCGGGGCGCGGGAATACTGAATCATTGAACGTTGCGATAGCTACCGCGATATTTTGTTCAGAAATAAACAGAAATAAGCTTAAATAAATATTGGTTGCCAATAAATAATTACTATTTTTGCAATCCTTAAAATTGGTCGGGTGGCCGAGTGGCTAGGCAGAGGTCTGCAAAACCTCCTACAGCGGTTCGAATCCGCTCCCGACCTCACAAGGTTTACAAAACATTAAAAAATAAAGTATCATGGGCGTAACACGTTTAAAAAGAAAAGATAGAAGAAACAAAACTTTCTCAAGATTAGAAGTTCAGTTTTTAAAGAATGCTACCAACCTTGAAGCCGGTAGCCGTTCTGCAGAGTCGCCTAGAAGCCAGGTAACTTTAAACAACATTGTTTTAGCTAAAGCAGCAGCTGCAAACAACTAAGTTTTAAAAGATTTTTTTGATTTATAAATCCTGTCGGTTTTTACCGGTGGGATTTTTTTATGGGCGGGAGGCTCCGATGGAGCCGGGGGCGTGTTTGTTGTATTCTATAAACAGGGCGCTCCTCCGGAGCAATTGATAAGTTATAAATTAACGGAGTGTTTTAACAGTTTTAGACAACTATCAGGCCCCATAGGGGCCCCGTGTTTATAGAAATATGGTAACATAGGTTGGCTCCGTAGGAGCCTCCTATTAGTCAAATGCTATCGTCAATAAAATCAAACAGAAATCTTTCCTCAAACGGGATTTGGAATTTTTCTAATAGATCTAAATATTCTTCTTTGAAGGTTTTCTTTCGATGGTGTTCTTCTTGATTTAATACATATTTTGCCACAGCATCTATATGCGATTGAGAATATGAAAACACACCATATCCTTCTTGCCAGCTAAATTTGATCATATACATCTATTTGTAGGTTTTAGACCGACAATTTTGATTTCGGATTTTGTAAAAGAAATAAAAGTGGAGAGCAATGAATTTATCAACAGCAAAAATTGGGTAAGAGGTAAGGCATGCAATTAACAGCCAACATTTTTGCTTTTCTGTTTTGCACCAGCCCGGTAATGTATTTATGAAGTTCTTCTCTGTGATCCTTCGGAATTAGATTTTGACGATTTTGTACCGCAAAGACAAATTGTAAATATATTTGAGAGAATGTGTTCGCCATATAGAACAAATATAAAATTCTTTAGGAGGCTCCGATGGAGCCATTAAACTTTTTTGTTTTTATAAACAGGATGCTCCGATGGAGCTGTCAGAATAATTAATCGTGCTGATTATATTAAGGGAACGCCTCCCAAAACGAGCCTTTTTTAGCGTTCTATAACAGAATGGTCCCGTGGAACTATCAGAATAATTGATAATGTTGATTGCATCAAGGTCATGGCTCCATAGGAGCCGCGTGTTTATAGAAAAGTCTCATAAAAGGTTTCGGCTCCATTAGGAGCCTCCTTAAAAGCCCGCCAACAACCGCTTATTAATCTGCTTAATCAATCCCGGCCCCTCATAAATAAACCCGGTATACAACTGGATCAATGACGCTCCGGCATCTAATTTTTCCTGCGCATCTTCAGGAGAGTGTATCCCGCCAACCCCAATGATCGGGAATGAGCGGTTTGATTTATCCGCCAGGTAACGAATTACCTCGGTCGACCGTTTAGTTAAAGGCGCCCCGCTTAACCCGCCGGCTTCTTTTTTTAGCTTTTCTTCGGACAGGGAAGACTTATCAATGGTGGTATTGGTAGCAATAACACCGGCAATTTTGGTTTCCTGTACTATTTCTACAATATCGTCCAGTTGCTCATTAGTAAGGTCAGGCGCTATTTTTAGCAGGATGGGCTTGCTTACCCCGTTTTTATTGTTTCGTTGCTGCAGGGTGTTTAATAACTGCATCAGCGGCTCTTTCTCCTGCAGCTCGCGCAGGCCGGGGGTATTTGGCGAACTTACATTCACTACAAAATAATCAACCACATCAAACAGGCGGTCAAAACATTTAATATAATCGCCTGCGGCATTGTCATTGGCCGTATTTTTGTTTTTGCCGATGTTACCGCCTATTATCAGTCCTTTTTGTGCCGCGGGTGCGTTTTTGCGATAGGCTGCAATACGTTCGGCAACCACATCAACCCCTAAATTATTAAAACCCATCCGGTTGATCAGCGCTTTATCCCCGGGGACGCGAAACATGCGTGGCTTTGGGTTGCCGGGCTGGGGGAGCGGTGTAACCGTTCCTACCTCAATAAAACCAAACCCCATATTGGCCAGCTCGCTGATGATCTCGCCGTTTTTATCAAAACCTGCCGCCAGTCCAACGGGGTTTATAAACTTTAAGCCAAAAACTTCTTTTTCAAGCCGCTGGTCCTTCAGGTCCCAGATGGCCCGGCTTAGTGCCGCCCCGCCGGGGAAACGGTTAAAGCGTTTTAAATTTCGGGTTACAAAATAATGGATATTTTCCGGGTCGAATTGAAAAAGTAAGGGCTTTATTAACGAGTACATAGCAGCAAAGTTACTTGTTTAATATTTTGATTTGTAAAAGAATATTGTACTTTAGTTCGTCGTAAATAAACCAACGCTACCGCACCCGGTGCACTTCAAAAAAAACTTAATACCAATTATGGAAGATCAATCTACAAATAACCGTCGCCGTTTTATCCGGAATGCATCATTAGGCACTTTAGCCGCTATAAGCATTCCCGAGATTGTTTCGGCGGCATTGGCTGCCGCGCCTATCGCTAAACGCGTGAATATTGAAAAGGATGATATCATTCTTTTCCAGGGCGACTCAATTACCGATGCGGGCCGTGGTAACCGCGACGCCAGGTTGGCTAATAACACCGGCGCGCTGGGTAACGGCTATGCCTTTATGGCGGCCAGCCAGTTGTTATTGAAAAATCCGGATAAGAACCTGCAGATCTATAACAAAGGCGTTAGCGGTAACAAAGTTTACCAGCTGGCCGATCGTTGGGACGCCGACACCCTGGCTATTAAACCAACCGTATTAAGTATCCACATAGGGGTAAATGATTACTGGCATACGCTAAACGGAAGCTACAAAGGCACCATAGACAATTACATTGCCGACTATAAAAAACTATTGGACCGCACCAAAGCAGCATTGCCAAACGTAAAACTGATCATCTGCGAGCCGTTCGGCGTTTTAGATGTAAGGGCAGTAACCAAAGACTGGTACCCGACATTCGACCTGTTTAAAAAGGCAGCCAAAGATATAGCGGCCGAATATAACGCCCCGTTTGTACCCTACCAGGCCGCATTTGACAAGGCAATAACCCTGGCGCCGCCAAGCTACTGGACCGGCGACGGCGTTCACCCATCAATAGCAGGCGCCGCGTTAATGGCAGAGACCTGGTTGAAAGCTGTAAAGGGGTAGTTTTTAAAGGTAAAAGGTGAAAGGCGAAAGGTAAAGGGTCTTTGCCTTTTGCTTATTATTTGCTGTCATAATAACCTTTCACCTTTTACCTTTCGCCTTTTACCTCAAAACTTTCAGCTTTCACCTCAAAAACCGTACCTTTGCGGCCAAATGATTGCAATAAACAACCTTACGTTCGAGATCGGTGCACGGGCATTATATGATGAAGCCAACTGGCATATTAAACCCGGTGAAAAAATAGGCCTTATCGGCGCTAACGGAACCGGGAAAACCACCCTTTTAAAAATTATTGTAGGCGACTATAAACCTACATCGGGCACCATATCAATGGCTAAGGACCTTACCATGGGCTACCTTAACCAGGATCTGTTGTCGTACTCGTCCGATAAAAACATTGTACATGTGGCTATGGAGGCTTTTGAGCGCCAGAATCAATTGCATGACGAGATTGAAGTTTTGTTAAAAAAACTGGAAACAGATTACAGCGAGGACCTGCTGCATAAACTAAGCGACAAGCAGCACGAATTTGAGGCGCTTGACGGCTATAACATCGAATACAAAGCGCACGAAATTTTAGCGGGCCTTGGTTTCAGCGAAGCTGATTGCCAGCGTAAGCTAAGCACCTTCTCGGGTGGATGGCGGATGCGGGTGATGCTGGCTAAGATCCTTTTACAGGCACCGGATATCCTGTTACTGGATGAGCCTACCAACCACTTAGACTTACCGTCTATCCAATGGCTGGAAGATTACCTGAAAGCATTTAACGGCGCTATCATCATCGTATCGCACGATAGGTGGTTCCTGGATAAAGTGATTAACCGTACGGTTGAATCGCGCAAAGGTAAGTTGAATGTGTACGCAGGTAACTATACTTTCTACCTGGAAGAAAAAGCACAGCGTGCCGAAATTCAGCGTGGCGAGTTTAAGAACCAGCAATCAAAAATAAAACAGGAAGAGCGTTTGATCGAGCGTTTCCGTGCCAAGGCGTCGAAAGCAAAAATGGCGCAGTCGCGGATCAAGATGCTGGACAAGATGGAGCGGGTTGATGATGTGGATGATGATAACCCCGAAGTTAACTTCCGGTTCAAGTTCAGCAGGCAATCGGGCCGCCATGTAACTACTTTGGAGCATATCACCAAAAAATATCCTGCAATTGATATTTTGGATGATGCCGAAGCCATCATCGAAAAAGGCGATAAAATAGCCCTGATTGGTGCCAACGGTAAAGGTAAATCAACCTTGTTACGTATTGTAGCCGGGGCCGATAAAGATTTTGAAGGCACAGCCGTTACCGGCCATAATGTTACCCAAACGTTCTTCGCGCAGCACCAGTTAGAGAGTTTGCATTTAGAGCACCAGATCTTACAGGAACTACAGGCATTTGCCCCGAAACATACCGATACCGAGCTGCGCTCGATCTTAGGTTCGTTTTTATTTACCGGCGATGATGTGTTCAAGAAGATCAAAGTACTGTCGGGTGGCGAGAAATCGCGCGTGGCTTTAGCCAAAGCATTAACTGCCGATGCCAACTTCCTGGTACTGGATGAGCCCACCAATCACCTGGACATGGCTTCGGTAAATATATTGATCCAGGCGCTGCAGCAGTACGAAGGTACCGTGATCGTGGTATCCCACGACAGGTATTTCCTGGATAATGTGGCCAATAAGATCTGGTTCATCGAAGATCAGAAGATCAAACAATACCCGGGCACTTATGCCGAGTATGATGAGTGGAACGCTAAACGTAAGCTTGATCCGAAAGCTGCCGCACCTGCTCCTCAGCCTAAAAAGGAAGAGAAAAAGCCTGAGCCGGTTAAGCAAACCCAGCCGTCAGAAAATAAACATCAGCAATTAAAAAAACTGAACCAGGACCTCACCAATATGGAAGATAAAATAGCTTCCTTAGAAAAAGCGGTAAAAGAACTGGAAGCTAAGCTGGCTGATGACAAGATCTATAACGACGGCGCCAAACTAAAAGAAACCAACGCTGCCTACGCCCAAAAGCAAGCCGAACTTAAACAAGTTCAGCAGCAATGGGAGGCTCTGGCAGAGCAGATCATGGAGCTGGAAGCGTAAAAAGTTCGTTCTTCTTATTTATAATAAAAGCCACATTAGTGTTAATATCAACTAATGTGGCTTTTTAGTTATAGCTGTTTTGCGCTCGTTTGCCGTCTTGCGCTCGTTTGTAACGAGTGCTTAATATTTGATTGCGATTGTATCGCATTTGGAAATGCTAAACCATTGTAAGCACTCGTTGCAAACGAGCGCGAGGGTGTTCCGAAGTGTTCCAGGGTGTTCCGGAGTGTTCCGGGGCGTTCCGCAGTGTTCCGCTTCGTTCCGCAGTGTTCCGCATCGTTCCAGGGTGTTCCGCAGTGTTCCGGGTGTTCCGCTTCGTTCCGCTCACTCAAAGTGGAACACCCGCTGCAAGCTTTAAAATTTTAGTAATATTGCGGTATGAGGAAGTGCGGCTACATCATCCTATTGTTATTCATCACCCTGCAAGGCTTTGCCCAGCAACCCTACGCCGATAGCGTATTTAATGCGCACATTAAAACCATAGAGTTTTACAATACCAAAAAGCAGGCGTCATTTCCGCAGATAACTTTACAGTCGGGCGAGCAGGTGCTTTTAGCTTTTGATGATCTGCGCGGCGGCAACCGCAACTACGCTTACACCCTGGAGCATTGTAACCGGATCTGGCTGCCGTCAAACCTTTCACCCGCCGAGTACCTGCAGGGATTTTCGGACGACAGGCTGACGGATTATACCTATTCAACCAATACCCTGCAAAAATATACCCACTACGAGTTAAAGTTTCCTAATGATAATATGTCGCCTAAAATTTCAGGCAACTATATCTTAAAGGTTTATGAAGATGGGGATAAATCAAAAATAATACTTACCCGTCGGTTATACGTGGTGGGCAACCGGGTAGCGGTAGCTGCCGACGTGGTGCCGTCCGCCGATCCTTCATTACGGCAAACCAATCAAAAAATTAATTTCCAGGTAAGTTATGCCGGGTTGAACGTTCAAAACCCCAATAACGATATCCGTGTATGGCTGATGCAAAACGGGCGTAATGAAACCGGCGTTTGGAATGCTGTACCTACCTATATACGCGGCACACAACTGGTTTATAATGACGTTAGCCTCAATGATTTCCCGGGCCGCAATGAGTTTAGGCGGTTTGATACGCGCAGCCTGCGGCTTAACTCTGAAAGGGTAGGGCACATCTACCGGGATACGGCCTATACCGTAACCTTATTAGGCGATCCGCTGCGAAACCAGGAAGGCTATTCTTTTCAGTATGATAATGACGGCAGCTTCTTTATATTAAACCAGGAGGGTTATGAACCCCGCCGCGATGCAGATTATGCGCATATCTACTTTAGCCTGGCTGCCAATAAAACCGATAAAGACGGCACCGCTTATGTGGTTGGTAAGTTTAATGACTACAAGATCAGCGATGACAGCAAAATGAATTACGACCCTATTAAGGGCCGCTTCTTCACTAACCTGTTTTTAAAGCAGGGAGTATATGATTATGAATATATTTGGGTTGACCGCAATACCGGTAAACCTGACGATGTCCTCCTGGAAGGCACCCATTTTGAAACTGAAAACGATTACCAGCTATTGGTTTACTATCGCCCGGTTACTGCCCGTTGGGATGAGCTGGTAGGCTATCGGCTATTAAATACGGTAAAAAAATAGTGACTCCCGATAACAAAACCAGCCATCGGCTGTAGTAGTTACATGGATAAAGTAATGGTAACTATTAAAACCGGCCAGTTAGAGTATGATTATGAGATAATCAAAAACACAGACACCTATGTCATTATGGAGCAAGGTAAGCAGGTGGCCGAGATAGAATGCAAAGACGAGTGGATGCAGTTGTCGGGCGCACATTTACCTGACGGCTGTTTTGTAGAAATAATACACGCTATTGAAGCCAATTATAATTAAGCGTGTATCGCTGATGTGTCATAAAATTTGTTTGTTGAGTTAATATGCCGGCCAATTCTTATTTTTATGGAGCAGGGAGATAAGTTTTGAGTAACAAGCCGCCAAAAAGCACAACTACACAATCATTAACATTTAAGGAGCGCCTGCAGGCACTCCGCAATTTGCCGGCGTTTTTCAAGCTGGTTTTTGAAACCAGCCCGCTGATGACGGTGGTAAATTTTATACTGCGCATTATCCGGTCGGCTATGCCGGTGGCGTTGCTGTATGTGGGCAAGCTGATCATTGATAATGTCATAGCTTTAAGCCACGATCATAATGCAGGCACTTATCATTTATGGCAGCTGGTTGGATTTGAATTTGTGCTGGCCATACTTACCGACGGACTTAGCCGCGCCATTACCTTAATGGATAGTTTGCTGGGTGATCTGTTTAGCAATCATACCTCGGTAAGAATCATGAGCCATGCCGCCACGCTTGACCTCGACCAGTTTGAAGATGCCGTTTTTTATGACAAGCTTGAACGCGCCCGCCAGCAAACTACCGGCCGTACCATCCTGCTGTCGCAGATCATGAGCCAGCTACAGGATATCATTACCATGGCTTTTTTAGCCGCCGGTTTAATGGCGTTTAATCCCTGGCTCATCGTGATGCTGCTGTTTGCCATTATCCCGGCATTTTTAGGCGAATCTTATTTTAACGACCGTAATTACCTGCTCACCCGCGGCCAAACACCCGAGCGGCGTGAGCTTGACTACGTGCGTTATTTGGGCGCCAGTGACGATACCGCTAAGGAGATCAAGATTTTTGACCTGTCGGGCTTTATCATTGACCGCTTTAAACAACTGTCAGGTAATTTTTATAAAGACAGCAAACGGCTGTCCATCCAGCGCTCATTATGGGGGACGTTCTTTGCTATGCTGGGAAGTGTGGGGTATTACGCGGCTTATGTTTTTATTATCATCCGTGCCGTTGACGGTAAGGTAACCATTGGCGAGCTGGCTTTCCTGGCGGGATCATTCCGCCAGCTGCGGACATTATTGGAGGCGATTTTAACTCGGTTCACCGCCGTATCACAGGGCGCTATTTACCTGCGCGATTTTTTCGACTTTTTTGATATTGTGCCTAAAATAAAACCTGCTGCAAACCCGTTGCCGTTCCCGAAGATGATACAACAGGGTTTTGTTTTTGAAGATGTCGGCTTCAGGTATGTTAATTCCGACCGGTGGGCAAACCGGCATTTAAGTTTTACGCTATACCCGGGCGAAAAGCTGGCACTGGTAGGCGAGAACGGCGCCGGAAAAACAACACTGGTTAAATTGCTGTCGCGCCTTTATGACCCAACCGAGGGCAGGATCTTGCTGGACGGCGCAGACCTGCGCGAATATGATCTGGCTGATCTCCGGTTAAATGTAGGCATCATCTTCCAGGATTACCTGCGCTACCAAATGACTTTCGCGCAGAATATCGCCGTGGGGAACATCAACCAGATTAATAACCGCGACTTAATAGAAAAATCAGCCAAACAAAGTTTAGCTGATGCCCTGGCAGCTAAATTACCCGGCTCTTATGATCAGCAGTTAGGCAAACGCTTTGCCGACGGTGTTGAACTGTCGGGCGGCGAATGGCAAAAGGTTGCTTTGGCCCGGGCCTACATGCGCGATGCGCAACTATTAATATTAGATGAGCCAACGTCGGCGCTTGATGCCCGGGCGGAATATGAAGTATTTCAGCGCTTCGCGGATCTGACCAAAGGGAAGTCAGCCATCCTGATATCGCACCGCTTTAGCACCGTCCGCATGGCCGACCGGATATTGGTACTAGAAAAAGGTGAACTGAAAGAAATAGGCAGCCATGAAGAATTGCTGATCAAAGGCGGCATTTATGCTGAATTGTTTGATCTGCAGGCAATGGGCTACCGCTAGTCATACAGGGCGGTTGCCGCCCTGTATGACATCATCACTTAAAACTGATGGAAGGCATCTGACACAAATTCCAGTACCTTCGGCAGCGAGGCGCGCCAGTAGGTCCAGGTATGCCCGCCATCCCGTATCCTGAACTCATGCGGAATTTCGTTTTTACGCATAGCGATGTGAACCAGGGCATTGCCCTCATATAAAAAGTCATCGTCACCATCATCAATATACCAGCGTACCGCTTTTTTCTGAGCTTCGGGCATATTATTTACCAGGGCAATTGCGCTATAGCGGTTAAAATAATTAGTTGCTACAGAATCGGCTGCATTTGGTAAGGTCCGTGCAACGATTTTTCGGGCATCGTCTAAAGTCAAAGGGCCAACCGAAGCACTTAACGGGCAGGCTGACGAAAACATTTCGGGATGATGTAATGCGTACATAAAAGTACCGCCGCCACCCATAGATAAACCGGCAACCGCGCGCGAGCGCTTTTCTGTCTTAACGCGATAAGTCTTCTCAATATAGGGTATTAACTCTTTGAAAAAGAAATCCTCGTAGTTCCAATCGCCTTTGATATCATTAAAATAGCCTTTGCGGCCGGTATTGGCATCGGGCATTACAATAATCATGGGTGTCGCTGTGCCGTCGGCAATAGCCTTATCAGTTATATTTAATACTTCACCAAATTGTACCCAGCCTGTTTGGTCATCGCCTGATCCGTGCAGCAGATACAACACCGGATACCTGCGGTTTGAGGCTTCATAATCAGGCGGCAGATAAATGGCAAATTTACGGTCGCTCTTTAATATTTTACTGGGTAATGACAGGTTATCAAACACCTTCCCGGTTTGTGCCAATACTAAGATCGGGCTTATCAATAGCACAATTGTTGCGATAAGTAATTTTTTCATCATGGGTTATAATTGGCGGCGCCAATGGTCGAGTTTTATTGGCTGCATAAATTTAATATAAAAAATCTTGATCAGGCAATATCAAACTCTGCTTACCTTTACAAGCATATGGATAAACATAACCCCGCAATTACGGCGAAATGGCTTTACCTTTTTATCGGTATAGCCATTCTGGTTAATTTTAGCGGGCTATTCGTCCCCATAACCGGTCCGGATGGTACGCTATATGCCTCCATTTCCAAAACCATGGCGCAACGTAACAATTTTGTTGAGTTATTTGCTTACGGTAAAGATTGGCTGGATAAACCCCATTTTCCGTTTTGGATCGCCGCTTTATCTTTTAAATTATTTGGTATTACCACCTGGGCCTATAAGCTGCCCGGCATACTTTTTTTGCTGATAGGCGCATTGTACACTTACCTGTTTGGTAAGGCCCTGTACAATAAACAAATAGGGCTTTGGGCCACGTTGATCTTACTCACTGCGCAACACATCATCCTATCCAATAATGATGTGCGTGCCGAGCCATATTTAACAGGTTTGATCATTGCTTCGGTATATCATTTTTATAAGGCCCATACCGCAAATAGCTATTGGCAATTAGTATGGGGATGCCTGTTTACCGCGTGCGCTATCATGACTAAAGGCATGTTTGCTGTAATTCCGGTCGGGGGCGCTATTGCAGGGCATTTTATCATAACCCGGCAATGGAAACAGCTGCTCAATATCCGGTGGCTGATAGCTGTTGTTTTAGTGCTTATTTTTATCCTGCCCGAGCTGTACTGTCTTAATCAGCAGTTTGATCAGCATCCCGAGAAGTTAATATTTGACAAACACCAGGTATCAGGTATCCGTTTCTTTTTCTGGGATAGCCAGTTTGGGCGCTTTTTCAATACCGGCCCTATTAAAGGCAATGGCGACCCGACCTTTTTTTTGCATACAACACTCTGGGCTTTTTTACCCTGGTCGCTTTTATTGTTTACGGCGATATATCAGTTGATTAAAAAGGGCAGCAGGCGGGTACAGGCTACAGAATGGTATTGTATCTGCGGATCCTTGTTAACATTTCTGTTGTTCTCTGCTTCAAAGTTCCAGTTGCCGCATTACCTAAATATTGTTTATCCGTTTTTCGCCATTATAACTGCGCAATATTTGTACAATGTTAAGGCGTTAAAGAGTATAAGAGCTATACGGATAACACAAACCCTGATCATTATACTGTTATTGGTTGTTATCGGTGTGTTACACTATTTTTATCAGCCGGAAACCTTTACCCTACCTATAGGCATTTGTTTGCTGCTGGTACTTATTGGCCTGATCTTTTTGCCAGGATATATCACATCAAATACGATATCAAAAATAGTTTTAAGCACGTTGCTGGCCTCGTTCTTTATTAATATCTACCTCAATACGGTGTTCTACACCTCGTTACTGAAATACCAGGCAGCCAGCGAAGCCGCCAGGTGGATCAATGAAAATAACCCGCAAAAACTGCCGGTAGTACAATTAGATGATGCGTATGTATCAGCCATGAACTTTTATATCAGCGCGCCAATTTTAACGATTACTGATGACAGGGCCGGGAGCTATCCGGTAAAGCCTTTTATGCTGTATGCTACCGCGGATAAGATTAAGTCTCTTGCGGCGCAGGGGTGGCGTATTAAACCGCTTAAAACCTTTCAACGCTATTGGATCAGCCGGCTTAAGCCTAAGTTTTTAAATAAAACTACCCGCGCCAATGAACTCACAGAAATGCAGGTTGTAATAGTTAACCGCCAATAATTAGCTTTAAAAGGTTATTTTGAAAGTATGATACGGGGCTTTAAAATGATAGCTTAAATGGTAGCCATGCTGATTGCAGATATTTTTTGCAATGGTTAACCCCAGCCCGGTGCCGTCAGAATTATGGCCTTTTTTAAACCGTTCAAAAATCTCGTCTCCGTTAAGCGCGCTCTCGCCGGTATTTTGAAAAATCAGCTCGCGTGTTGTCAGCCTGATATATAATTTGCCGTTAGCTTCGCTATGCTTTATCGCATTGTTAAAAAGGTTATTGATCAGTATCTCAATCAGGTATTTATTGGCTGTAATTTCCTTGTCTTCAAGTATGTGGATCAATTCTATGCCCTTGTTTTGCGCCAGTTCCTGTAGCTGGTGTTCTTTTTCAAGGATGATGTTTTTTAAATTAAAATCAGCCGTATCATTGATCAGGTCATTTTCAATTTTAACCAGTAATAACAACGATTGGTTTAACCGCGACAACTTATTGGTAGCAGCGTATATATCATTGATCTGGGCAAACTGCTCGGCCTTTAACTTCTCATCCTGTATTAACGTATCTAATTTTGAGGTAATTACAGCAATCGGTGTAAGCATTTCGTGCGAGGCATTCTCGGTAAAAGTTTTAAGATTTTCGTAATCAGTTTTAACCCGGGCTGACATGGCGGTAACCGCATCATTTAATTCTTTAAATTCATCAATATTGGTGGTATTTGGACTGATGGCGTCGCTATCCGCAACATTAAAAGCTTTCAATTGCGCTAAAACATGGTAAAACGGCTTCCATAAACCGCCAAAAATGTACCGGTTGGTTAAAGCCAGTATCAGCAATAGTACCGCGGTAAGTAAGACCGTTATGCAAATAATCAGTTGGGTCAGGTTTTCGGATGCTTCCTTTGATTGCGCTACGATTGCAACATAATTAACACCTTTTAGAGTGACTATGGTTTTAACCGCCCTGCCGGATTCAGTTTTATTGCCGTGGTTTTTATGATAAGGCATATCATAAAAAATCATGCCGGCTATTTTTTGATCCGTTTTAATAAAGGAAGTCTGGTCGCCCTCAAAATCAAGCTCGGCAGGCAGGTGCTGGTTAAGTTTGATATAATCTGCTATTTCCTCAACCTCTTCGGTAAGGTCATGATCAAGCTGCTTGTTAACTATGTAGTTTATAGCGCCATAGTAAACAAAAGCGGTGCTGCATAATACAATAAGAGTTATTATTAAGGTAGCCTTGTTGTATTGAGCTGCTAACTTCATTATTATTATAAAAGTTTATAGCCTACACCGTATATAGCTTTAATATAGTCTTTATGTGCAGCCTCCATTAATTTTTTGCGGATATTTTTTATGTGGGTATAGATAAAGTCAAAGCTATCAACCAGGTCTATTTCCTCACCCCACAAATGCTCGGCAATAGCATTTTTTGATATTACCTTACCCTTATTGGCGATGAAGTATAACAACATATCGTACTCTTTGCGGGTAAGGATAATTGTAATATCGTTTACCTTAACCTCGCGGGCAAGCAAATCAATATTTATCAAATCATAATTCAATACATTGCTGGAGTTAAATGCCCTTCGCCGGTAAATAGCGTCTATCCGCGCCTTTAGTTCTGACAGGTGAAAGGGCTTGGTCAGATAATCGTCGGCGCCCAGGTTCAGTCCTTTTATCTTGTTGTCTAACGAGTTTTTTGCCGAAATGATCAATACACCTTCGCTCTTTTCGTTAGCCTGTAAATATTCCAATAGGGCAAACCCTTCTCCGTCAGGCAATCCGATATCCAATAAAACACAATCATATTGATATAAGGATATTTTGCCGATAGCCGCAGCCAGGGTGCCGCAACTCTCGCAAAGCACGCCGGCCTCTGTAAAATATTTTTCAATACTTTCCCTCAGGCCTTGTTCGTCTTCTATAATGAGTAGTTTCAAAAAGAGAGTTTTTTTTATAAATGTAGCAATTGAATTTGAGTAAAAACTGAAGAATAGATAACCTTGCCGGGCCATCGCTGTAAAAATAAATCTTATTTTTGCGGTTCGATGGATAGGATACTAAAAAACAAATACGACAGCATAATTTTTGATCTTGACGGCACACTTTGGGATAGCTCTGCAAACGTGGTGCTGGCCTGGCAGGCAGCTAAAGAGCAGGTTGACTATATCAAAGAGGATTTTACCCAACCCATGATCCATTCTATAACAGGGATGACCTACAAAGCTATTTTTGAAACGCTGCTGCCTTACCTGGATGAAGCGCAACGCGAAGAGTTTAAAGCACTGGCGGGGAAATATGAACTGGAAATATTGTACGAAAAAGGAGGTGAACTTTATCCCGACCTGGAGAAAGCGCTTCAATACCTGTCTGCCAGGTATAAATTATTTATAGTAAGCAACTGCCAAAGCGGCTATATAGAAGTGTTCTTTAAAATTAGCGGGTTTGAACATTACTTTATGGGTCACCAATGCTATGGTACAAAAAACCAGCCTAAAGCCGAGAATATTACCGACATTATCGTTGATCACAACCTTAAAGCCCCTGTTTATGTAGGCGATACCATGGGCGATTACCAGGCCGCCACCAAAGCCGGTGTACCGTTTATATTTGTCGACTATGGTTTTGGTGTAGTTAATGAAGATCAGGTAGCTACCGCTTCACGGCTTGGCGATTTGGCAGAGATATTATAATTAGACGGCTGCCAATCCGCTGTTCATTGCCGGATAGAGGGTATACATTATTGGTTGGGCGAAACACAGGGTCGGCTGCATAACCGCAAACTTTTCCAAAAACATATCGTTATCTTGGTATTATGAAAATCTCAAAATACCTGCACTCCTGTTTAGTGTTTGAGCTTGATGGCTACAAACTGCTATTTGATCCGGGTAAGTTTACTTTTGCCGAAGGAGAGGTGTCGCCCGAAATGTTTAGTGAGGTGAACAGCATTATCATTACCCATATTCATCCCGACCACCTGGATGTTGAAAATTTAAAAAAAATCGTTGAGCTAAGCGGCGCGGTTATTTATACCAATGCACAGGTAGGCGAGGTGTTGCAAAAAAGTGGGGTAGCCCATACCGTTTGGTATGATGGCGAGCACCAGGTTGGCCCGTTTAAATTGAAGGCCCTGCCGGTGGTCCACGAGTTGATTTTAGACAATCCGCTACCGCAGATGACCGGGTTTTTAATTAACGATAAAATACTTCACCCGGTTGATTCAATGGAAGACGCGTTGCTGCAATATCAGGGCGTCGAGCTGCTAATTATGGTAACAATGGCGCCTTTTGCCAATGAGCTTCGTATAACCGGTTTTGCCGATAAACTGCAGCCTAAGCAAATACTGCCCGTGCATGACGGCTATGCCAAAGAGTTTTTTATAAAGCAGCGCTATGAAGCCTATACAAAGCACTTTGAAAAAGAGGGTATAAAGTTCCATAATATTTACAAAATTGGTGAAGGTATAACTATCTGACAGAATTTAGCTTAAAATAAAAATTCATCACTTTTTTTGATTTTTTATCAGATCGAGCGCCTTATTTAAAGCTTTTGATGATGGTGCCACCACATCCGGAATCACTCCTTTCCAATCATTTTCCTTTGCTCCGACATCGTAATACAACGAACTGGAGATCGTTAAATCCAGCTGTGTATGCGGTAACGAGACGGACACAATGTCACCGTAACTTTTAACAAGGCCGCCTGTTTCTTCACCAATAACAGTTCCCCTTTTATAGTATTTAAAACATTGAGCAAAATCCGCGGCTGACGAATAAGTTTGCAGGTTGACTAATAAATAAATTTTACCATTAAATCTGAGCGGATTTGTTTTGATAGGGATCTCGCCATAAGTAACAGTATCAATTAATCCATTCGGTTTGGCTAATAAAGCTTTATCGGCGCTACTCAGGGTTTTATCCTTTCTATGGGCTTTTAGGCGCTCCTTCAAAAACCGGCTGTTTTTAATCACTACCTTATCATATTGATGAAAGGGCTTGTCAAGAATATACTGAAAAAAATCATCACCTACATCTGAATCGCCTCCGCCATCATCCATCAGATTGATCACCAGGTTTTTTACCCCCTTATTTTTGATCACCGTAAAAGCCGAATCAGCAAACGCCTTGTAGCCGTTCCAGTCAAAGCTTTTGAAATCAATTATTGCCGTTTTGTTTTCGTCTACAATTTTGAGTGAATAATTGGTTGTTGGAGCGGAATTTGTCTTGATGATTTTTGCCTGAACTTCTTTAGTCCTTTTATCGAGTTCCTCTTTCCTGATTCCTTTGATTAATACTGTTTTTTCTTTACCATTACTTTTATATTTAACCTTATAATTTCCGTTGGCTTTGTAAAGTGCTTCCAGATAGAAATAAAAACGACCGCTCCCAAAATCAGCCCTGAATGAACGGTTTTCCCCGGTGTTTAAATTAATAACATCATCCACTATTTTTGAGGAAGGAATGTCATTAACGCTTATAATTTCGGCATTGGCCGGTAGTTGTGCAGTAATTGTTTGATAAGGCCCATTGCAAATAATAAAAGGCTTGGCAGCAGACAGTTTAACATTATAAGGAAAGACAAATGGATTTTGACTATTATATTGCCACATAAAATCAAAGTCGGTGTGCCCGTCATCTAATTTGGCCAGTAATGATTCTGCTATTAGGTAAAACTCTGTGTCGCCAAAGTCTCTGCTAAAACCGTTTTTCGCTATTTGAACGTCTTTATAAAATTTCTCTTTTGGATACCGGTAATATATTTTAGGATGTGTTTCTTCTAAATATTTAACCAGGGTATCAAGGTCCTGCCGCATTTCAGACGGAGAAAATTTCCGTTGAAACTTTTGCCCGGAAACAGAACTATAAAGTAAAATGCATATAGCTAAAGCCCCAAATTTTTTTAGCATTTTTTGTTATGATAGGTGATAAACAGGATAGGATTTTCAATAAAGTTAGGAACGATATTGAATACGCTACAATAATAGATTTAATAAATATAAAATCAAATACTGAAAGTTGAAACCAAATACTTTGTATTAGCCCTGATTTTGGCCTCAATACTTACCAATACGTATTTTTTATAGCGATATTTTTGTTACAAAGTGGAAACATTAGTTTATCATGTCAACTAATATATAGATTTGTTGTACATGACACCCCGGTATGTTCAACGCTAATTCCAGATATACCTTTTTAGGTATTTTTTTACTCTTATGTCATAGCGCTCATAGCCAGCAAAAGGTTTTGAGCCTGAAAGAGGCAGAACAAATTGCCCTTACTAACTATGGTATAATTAAAGCCAAAGCTAATCAGCTAAATGCGTCAAAGGCGTCTTTAAAAGAAACGCGCGCCGAAGCCCTGCCCGATTTGAATGTCTCAATTCAGCAAGATTACGGCACGGTTAACGGTCAAAATGGCCCGCTGTTTGGCTATCATGGTTTGGCGGTGGCATCGTCAGGGCCGGCATTGGCCAATCAAAATTATAATGCCGCTTTTGGTTCGTTATACGTCAGTAATATCAATTGGGACGTCTTCGCCTTTGGCAAAGCAAAAGAGAAAACCAGGGTGCAGGGCGCGGTAGTAGCGCTCAACGAGACTGATCTTGTACAAGAAAAATTTCAGCACCAGATCCGCGTAGCCAGTACTTATTTGAATTTACTGGTGGCCCAGCAACTAAGCAAAGCACAGCAGGACAACCTTAACCGTTCCATACAATTGCAAAGGGTAGTAGTGGCACGGGTAAAAAATGGGCTTAATCCGGGCGTTGACTCCTCTTTGGCAAACGCCGAAGTGTCAAACGCGCGGATAGCATTAACCAACGCGCAGCAAATTGTACAAAATCAAAGCAACCAGCTGGCGCAGTACCTGGGTATTGTCCCGCAGGATTTTGTGTTAGACAGTACCTTCGTGTCCAAGGCGCCACCAAGGCCTGATGCAAATTCGCTCATCCCGCCGGATGATCATCCCGAGTTGCGTTATTACCGCAATCGCATCGGCGTTAGTGATGAACAGGCCCGTTATTACAGCACTTTCAGTTATCCAACTTTTAGCCTGTTTGGTGTTTACCAGGGCCGGGGCTCCGGTTTTAAATCCGACTACGGCAGCAACTTAACCGATTATACCACCAGCTACGGTGCGGGCATACAGCCGACGCGCTATAATTATTTGCTGGGTGCGGCTGTGATCTGGAATATCACCAATCCGTTTAGGGTGCATTACCAGGTGCAATCACAAAAGTTCACTTCTGATCAGTATAGAAACGAATACGAGCTGGCCAGCCAGCAACTCCGGGATCAGCAACTGCTGGCCGAGACACGCATCAGCAACGCCTTAAAAAATTATAATGAGGCCCCGGTTGAGGTTAAAGCAGCTACCGACGCTTACACTCAAAAATTTGCACTGTATAAAAACGGTCTGTCAAATATTGTTGATTTTACGCAGGCGCTATATGTATTGAACCGCGCCGAGGTCGACCGTGACATCGCCTCAAATAATGTTTGGCAGGCGGTACTGTCAAAAGCAGCTGCTACCGGCGATCTGGGCGTGTTTATGAATAATTTTTAATAAGATACAGGATATATAAAAATGGGAATGATCAGAAGTGCGCTTAGGAGGCCGATTACCGTACTGGTTATAGTAGCAGGTTTGTTTTTCTTCGGTATTGGCGCTATCAGGAGTATTAAGATAGATATCTTCCCGGATCTTAATCTGCCGGTAATTTATATCTCTCACCCGTATGGTGGTTATACGCCTAACCAAATGGAGTCGTACTTCGGTAAGCAGTACGTTAACTTACTATTGTATGTATCCGGCGTAAAAAGTATTGAAACGCGCAATATAACAGGCTTAACCTTAATGAAGCTGACCTTTTACGAAGGTACCAATATGGCGCAGGCAGCGGCCGAAGTAACGGCTTATACCAACCGGGCGCAAGCCGGTTTCCCACCCGGATCACAACCGCCGTTTATTTTAAGGTTTGATGCCTCTACGTTACCGGTAGGGCAGTTGGTGCTAACCAGCCCAACCAAAACCAATAATGAGTTGCTTGACCTGGCTAATATTTATATCCGTTCATCTTTTACATCTATACCCGGTTTGGTTGCGCCGGCGCCATTTGGAGGTAATACCCGTTCTATTTTAATTAAGGTTGACCCGGAACTGTTACGCGCACATAATTTAACGCCTGATCAGATTGTAACTGCCCTGCGCGATAATAACCAAAATACCCCGGCAGGCAACGTACGGATAGGAGATTACAACTACCTGGCACCGGCTAACACCAGTATGCAAAAGGTAGCCGATTTTGGCGATATCCCTATTTATAAAAGCGGTATTCAAACCGTTTTTCTGCGCGATGTAGCGCAGGTTGAAGACGGTGCGGATATAACTTCAAGTTATGCGCTGATTAATGGCAAACGGTCGGTTTACCTGCCTATCACCAAATCTGCCGACGCCTCTACCTGGGACGTTGTTCAAAACTTAAAAAAGGCCATCCCGCGTTTCCAGGCGCTGCTGCCCGAAGATGTGAAATTGTCGTACGTATTTGATCAATCGGTATATGTGATCAACGCCGTGAAAAGTTTAGCCGAAGAAGGAGCCATTGGCGCGGTACTTACCGGTTTAATGGTGCTGCTATTTTTGGGGGATAAGCGGGGCGCATTCATTGTAATATTAACTATCCCCATCGCTATTATATCGGGGATATTGTTCCTGTCGCTGTTTCATCAAACCATTAATATCATGACGCTGAGCGGGCTTTCGCTGGCTATAGGTATTTTGGTGGATGAATCGACGGTGACGATAGAAAACATCCATCAGCATTTTGATATGGGTAAGCCAAAGGCCCTGGCTATTTGGGATGCCTGTAAAGAAATTGCGTTCCCTAAATTGCTGATCCTGTTTTGTATCCTGGCGGTGTTTGCGCCGGCGTTTACCATGAAAGGTATCCCGGGCGCTTTGTTCCTGCCGCTGGCGCTGGCCATTGGTTTCTCCATGATCACCTCATACCTGCTGGCCCAAACCTTTGTCCCGGTTATGGCTAACTGGATCATGAAAAACGAACATGAAGATAAAAGCCATGCGGACGGCTTTGCGCTGGAGGACGAAGGTGAAGCCTGGGAACAAAAAGAGCTTGCCATAAAAAATGCAACCCAAACCGACGGAAAGCTAACCCGTTTTGATAAATTCAGGCTGCGCTTTTTAGCCTTGATGGACAGGATGATGCCTAACCGTAAGCTCATTGTATTGGCTTACGCCGTTGGTGCCTGCGGATTGGCATTTCTGCTATTAAATATCATTGGCCGTGACGTATTACCCAAAGTAAACTCGGGCACGTTCCAGGTGCGTTTGCGCGCCGCTGATGGTACCCGTTTGGAACGGACAGAGGCTATTACCCTAAAAGCACTGAATATATTGGGCGGGCTGGTTGGGCGCAATAATATTGAAGTTACATCAGCATTGGTAGGGCAACACCCGGGGCAATTTTCAACCAGCCCAATTTATTTGTTTATGGCCGGCCCGCAGGAAGCTGTGTTACAGGTAAACCTGAAAGAAGATTATAAAGTAAACCTTGACGAGCTGAAAGAAAGATTCAGAGGGGCGATGCAAAAACAACTGCCGGGTGTGATGCTGTCTTTTGAGCCTATTGAATTGACGGATAAAATATTGAGCCAGGGATCACCAACACCGGTGGAAATAGCGATATCCGGCAAAGACAAAAAACGAAACGTGGCATTTGCCTTTAAGGTGCTGGATAAATTAAAACAGGTGCCCTACCTGCGCGATGTGCAGATAGGCCAATCGTTTAAATATCCAACCATCAACATTAAAATAGACCGGCAGCGGGCGGCCCAGTTGGGTGTTAGTTTAAATGATATCTCACGCTCATTGGTGGCGTCTACATCTTCGTCACGCTATACCGAGAAAGTGGTATGGCTGGATGAAAAAGCGGGATTAAGCTACGCTGTACAGGTTGAGGTGCCCGAATATCAAATGGCAAGCTTAAATGATATTCGCGAGATATCTGTATTAAGTAACCAAGCCAGGCCGGTATTGAGTGATGTTGCTGATATAACCCTGGGAACTACCTATGGCGAAAATGACGACATCGGCGCCATCCCGATGTTGTCGGTAACTGCCAATATCAACAATAAAGATCTGGGCACCGCTACAAATGACGTCCAAAAAGCCATCAAATCATTAGGAAAACTGCCGCGCGGTTTAACGGTAGAGCCACGCGGATTAAGCACCACCCTAACCGACACACTGGACAGCCTGCAAAATGGATTACTGGTAGCGGTTATCGTAATATTTTTAATGCTGGCCGCTAATTTCCAGTCGTTTAAAATGTCATTTGTGGTATTGTCAACGGTGCCGGCGGTACTGTTTGGCTCGTTGTTCCTGGTAAAAATAACCGGTGCGACGCTTAACCTTCAATCGTACATGGGTATGATCATGTCAGTTGGGGTTTCCATATCCAACGCGGTATTATTAATCACCAATGCCGAAGAATTGCGCAGGCATAATGGTGATGCCCTAAAATCAGCACGCGAAGCGGTTGCCCTGCGGTTAAGGCCGGTATTAATGACCAGTTTAGCCATGGTGGTTGGTATGATTCCGATGGCTTCGGGCATCGGCGAGGGCGGCGACCAGACCTCACCACTGGGCCGAGCCGTTATTGGCGGCTTAATCGCATCCACCTTTGCAGCCTTACTGATATTACCATTGGTGTTTGCCTGGGTACAAGGCAATACCACCACCGATTCTGTTTCATTAGATCCTGAAGATAAAGAAAGTAAATTTTATGTCCCCCTGCACCATCATGAATAAAAGATCAACAACTATACTGGCCGGCCTGGCTTTAACTATCAGCTTGCTGCTGGGCGCCTGCCACTCTGATCAGAAAGAAAAAGAAGACGCCAAACAACAACAGGAACAGCAGGACGCGCTTGATTTCCCGGCAGTAAGCGTAGCTGATGTGGAAAACGGCAAACTTAGCTCAAGCATAGCTGTGCCCGGCGAGTTATTGCCTTATCAGCAGGTTGATCTGTATGCCAAGATAAACAGCTACGTTAAAAAATTGATGGTTGATATCGGGTCGCAGGTATATGCGGGCCAATTGCTGGTAACGCTGGATGCGCCGGAAATCAACTCGCAACTGGCTGGTGCGCAGTCAAGGATAAAACAACAGGAAGCAATTTATTTCGCCAGTAAGGCCACCTATGATCGTCTGGTAAATACCAGCAGGACACCTGGCACCATTTCACAAAACGACCTGGAGCAGGCCGAAGCGAAAAAGAATGCCGACTACGCCAACGTTGAAGCGGCAAAATCAGCCTATAAAGAAGTATCGTCAGGTGTTGGATATTTGAACATACGCGCACCTTTTGATGGCGTGATAACCACCCGCAACATTAATCCGGGCGCTTATGTTGGCCCGGGGGGTAAAAATGCCGACCCGCTGTTTGTATTGCAGGATCAGAGCCGGTTACGCCTGGTGGTGTCAGTACCCGAAAGCTACGTTGGGGGCCTTACTCATAAAAGCGAAGTAAAATTCACCGTGCGCGAATTACCCGGTCAAAAATTCACCGCCAAAATTGCCCGCCTTGCCGGCGCGCTGGATGAAAAACTAAGATCTGAACGCGTGGAGATGGATGTATACAACAAAGGCAACAAATTATTGCCACATATGTATGCCGATGTAGAAGTGCCGCTACCATCGCATGACAGCACGCTGATTGTTCCTAAAAGCGCGGTTGTTTCATCTACCGAAAAAGTATTTGTGGTAAAAGTGGTTAATCACCATGCGCAGTGGGTTGAGGTGAAAAAAGGTTTCCAGGCCGGCGATAAAATGGAAATTTATGGCGACTTGAAAGCCGGCGATAAAGTAGTTAAAAATGCCACCGACGAGATCAGGGACGGACAGAAAGTGAAGGATTAATATTTGTTTGGGTTATACCGTCATGCTTACCTTGTTTCGGCATGACGGCTCTTTTGCCTTATTGTAACTTTTTCAATATTTCCACACCCACGCCATCCGTACTCACATCAGCATTTGATAAAAGGATAACTATGAGCCCTTTTTCAGCATTATACGCCAAAAAACTTCTGCTGCCGCCTGTGCCGCCATTGTGGAAATAATAACTAACGCCGTCTGCTTTTATAATATGCCAGCCCAGACCCACCTGCGGCTCGGTGTGAAGCGTGATCTGGTGGGTTAATTCAAATGCCTTATAGAGTTTGGTATTAGCCGGAACCATATTGGCTTTAGCATATAATAACAGGTCGGTGATATCTGATCTGATGGATCCGCAGGCGGCCAACGCGTCAAAATCCCAGGCAGACGTTTCTACCGCGTTCTCATCATATACAGGCGCAAAACGTGCTGCCAGTAGTGGAGAGATATGCTGTACCGTTGATTTTAATCCCAAGGGTTTACAGATAATTTCGGTTACCAATTGTTCATAAGGTTTGCCGCTTACGCGCTCTAAAATTATCCCCAACAAGCCAACCGCTAAATTTGAGTAGGCGTATTTTTTACCCGGCTCGCTGCGCAGGGTGCAGGTTTTAAGGTAGGTGAACAGCTGATCGCGCGTGTAATTTTTATAGGGGTTTGATTCCTGGTAATTCTTTTGACTTTCGAAGTTGGATGGCAGGCCATTGAGGCCCGAGGTATGATTGCTTAAATTTACCAATGTAATGCCCTTTAAAGCCGGGTTGGCTGCAACCGAATCAGGCAGATATTTAGTAATGGGGTCTGACAGGCTTACTTTATCTTCATTTACAAACCAGGCCAGCAAAGTAGCGGTAAAAGTTTTGCTGATAGAGCCAACCTCATAAATAGTGGCAGGAGTTGGCAATTGCCCGCTGCCTTTTTTAGTTTCGCCGTAGTTATAGGTGCTGATTATGCCACCTTTAATTACGCCTATGCTCAGGCCAACGGTAGTTATCTTTTGGATGTACCTGCGTGCTATTGAGTCGACTATCTTATCTGTAGCTGATTTTAACGGGTTATTTGACGCCGCTCGTGTGGATTTATTGGTAGCTACTACCTTGTATGGCCCTAAGCCAAAGTAATTAAATTTATTATCATCGTCAAGACCAAGCGTAAGCTGCATTTTTGCATCACCCAGCTCAATTTTATAAGTCGCAATTAAATTATTGACAAAGGATACCAGCGAATCTCTTTTTATAGGATTTGAAAACAAGCCGCGAAATAAAAAGTCACGAAAGCGAGCCTGGCTGATAGACTTTTTATAATCTGAATCGGCGAGGTTATAAATGGCATCAGCGTCATGCGTTTTACTGTAATTGATAATCAGCCTGAAAACCGAATCTGTTTTTTGCTGTTGACGGCTTTGGGCAAAACCGCCGGCCGGGATACACATTCCGCTAATGAGCATAATTATAACGAGCGCAGATTTCATAACGGCGGGTTTTACGGGGTTTGGCCCGCCAGTAAATATAATACCGCCATGCGGATGGCGACACCATTTTCTACCTGGTCAAGAATGATGGATTGTTTACTGTCGGCAACATCACTGGTAATCTCCACACCGCGATTTATAGGGCCGGGGTGCATTACGGTGATCTCTTTGTCTAACGAGTCTAAGATCTCTTTATTTAAGCCGTACAGCATGGTGTACTCGCGCAATGACGGGAAGTATTTGATATCCTGGCGCTCCAGCTGGATACGCAGCATGTTGGCCACATCGCACCAGTTAAGGGCCTTTATTAAGTTATGTTCAATTTTAACCCCAAGGGCGCCAATATATTTGGGGATAAGTGTGGTTGGCCCGCAAACCATTACCTCGGCGCCTAATTGTTTCAGGCATAAGATATTTGAAAGCGCTACGCGCGAATGCAGGATATCGCCTACGATAACGATCTTCTTCCCGGCCACATCACCATACTTTTCGCGGATAGAGAATGCATCAAGCAAGGCCTGGGTAGGGTGCTCATGTGCGCCGTCGCCGGCGTTTACTATCTGGGCCTTTACATGTTTAGATAAAAAGGTGGCGGCACCGGCATAGGGATGGCGCATTACCACCATATCCACCTTCATGGCCAGGATATTGTTTACGGTATCAATCAGCGTTTCACCCTTGCTTACGGATGAGGACGATGCCGCGAAGTTAACCACATCTGCCGACAGGCGTTTCTCGGCCAGCTCAAATGATAAACGGGTGCGGGTTGAGTTTTCAAAAAATATGTTGGCAATGGTTACGTCCCGCAATGAGGGGACTTTACGTATCTGCGGCTGGTTTAGCACATCTTTAAAGCGGTCGGCAGTTTCAAATATTAATTCAATATCCTGGGCGGTTAACCCTTTAATGCCCAGTAAATGCCTTGTGCTAAGTTCTGCCATTTTATATGTTCGGGATTTCTGATAATAATACAACTTTGTCTTCGCCGTCAGTTTCTGTCCAGCTAACCACTACTTTTTGCGATGCGATGGAATCAACCTCGATCCCCACGTAATCCGGCATTATTGGCAGGTGGCGCGAGTAGCGCCGGTCAACCAAAGCCAGCAACTCTACCTTTTGCGGGCGGCCATAGGCCAGCATAGCTTCCATGGCTGCGCGGATGGTGCGGCCGCTCCATAATACATCGTCCATTAAAACAACCTTTTTACCTTCAATGATAAAGTCCATTTTGGTTTCGCTGGGTATCAGGGGGGCGCCACGACGACGGAAATCATCGCGATAAAAAGTGATGTCCATATCACCTTGCTGTATATTGCTGCCGGGAAGTATTTTGCGCAACTCGATGGCGACACGTTTGGCCAGATAAATGCCGCGTGGCTGTATGCCGATCAAAACAGTTTCAGAAAAATCATTGTGATTTTCGATCAACTGACGACATAAACGCTGTATAGTGATTTGAAATTTTTGACCGTCGAGCAGCGTAAGGTTTTGCATCGTTTGGGTGGATTTGGGCAAAGGTAATAATTTTAGTGATTAGTTGTGTAAAGCAATAAGCAGATAGTGATATACTAATGCATTTTGTAACGTAAGCAGGACCTCCCGGTAATGTTAGGGAGATTTGCGGCCGCTGACTTCGACGAACTGTCTGATCCGCGAAAAAGTGGATCAATTGGATCACCTGGATCATGATTTCGTTGTAATTATTTGATTATTAATAATTTAAATCGAAGTAATGGATCACTTCGGATCAATTTATGACTTATACGTTGGTTTTGGATCAGGGGTGTTAAGCTCTCAGCTCAACTTGTTTGTTGCGCAGGCAGAATGCTTGCTATATTATAGGTCGCAGCTACGCTATGTTAAACTTCGACCAGTTAGGCGTTAACCAAATCTAAACATATCTCAATAAAAAAGCCCCATCGATTACTCGACGGGGCTTTGCAAAATATTTGGTTAAAGCTTATTTAGCTTCTTCTTCAGATTTTTTAGCGGCTGCTTTTTTAACAGCTGCTTTAGTTTCTGCGCCTTCCATTTGCTCTTTTAACTGAGCTAATACAGACAGGTCGCCTAAAGTAGATTTCTCAACCGAATCTTTCACTTTCTTAACCGCGTTAGTTGCAGATTTTGCTTCTTTTTTACGGTTTTCGAAATCCTGTACACGAGCGTCAGCGCGAGCTTCTTCCCATATACGTGAGTGTGAAATTACTATACGTTTGTTTTCCTTGTTAAACTCAATGATCTTGAAGTCAGCAACTTCATCAGCTTTTACGCTTTTACCATCTTCTTTAACCAGGTGTTTGGTAGGTACGAAACCTTCAACACCGTAAGGTAAAGCTACAATAGCACCTTTATCAGTTACTTTTAATACGGTACCTTCATGTATTGAATCAATAGTGAAGATGCTTTCAAAAGTATCCCATGGGTTTTCTTCCAGTTGTTTGTGGCCCAAGCTTAATTTGCGGTTCTCAACATCCAGTTCTAAAACAACCACGTTTAATTTTTCACCAACTTTAGTGAATTCATTAGGGTGGTTGATTTTTTTAGACCATGAAAGGTCAGAGATGTGGATCAATCCGTCAATGCCGTCTTCCAGTTCAACAAACACACCAAAGTTGGTCATGTTTTTAACGGTAGCAACGTGAGTTGTGCCTTCAGCGTAGCGTTCGGCAGCATTTTGCCAAGGATCAGGTGTTAATTGTTTGATGCCCAATGACATTTTACGCTCGTCGCGGTCTAATGTCAATACCTGTGCTTCAACTTCGTCACCAACTTTCAGGAATTCCTGTGGGTTACGCAGGTTTTGAGACCATGACATTTCTGACACGTGGATCAAACCTTCAACACCCGGGATGATTTCTAAGAAAGCACCGTAATCGGCAACAGTAACTATGCGGCCCTTAACTTTAGATCCGATCTGGATTCCTTCGTCAAGTGATTGCCAAGGGTGAGGCGTTAATTGTTTTAAGCCCAAAGCGATACGTTTTTTCTCGTCATCAAAATCCAACACAACAACGTTGATTTTTTGATCCAATGCCAAAACTTCTCTTGGATGCTCAATACGGCCCCATGAAATATCAGTAATGTGTAATAAGCCGTCAACACCACCAAGGTCAATAAATACACCAAAGTCGGTAATGTTTTTAACTGTGCCTTCCAATACCTGGCCTTTTTCAAGTTTGGCAACAATTTCGGTTTTTTGGTTTTCCAGATCGTCTTCAATCAGCACTTTGTGCGATACCACTACGTTTTTAAACTCGTGGTTGATCTTAACAACTTTAAATTCCATTGTTTTGCCCACATAAACGTCATAATCCCTGATAGGTTTAATGTCGATTTGTGAACCTGGTAAAAAGGCTTCAACGCCCATGATGTCTACAATCAGACCACCTTTTGTTCTGCTCTTAACAAAACCAGTGATGATCTCATCGTTATCCAGTGCAGAATTAATTTTCTCCCATGATTTTTGAGTTTTCGCACGTTTACGCGAAAGTACCAACTGTCCGTTAGCATCTTCCTGTGATTCAACAAATACGTCAACTGTGTCACCGATCTTCAGATCAGGTGTATCACGGAATTCAGAAACAGATACCAAACCGTCAGATTTAAACCCAACGTTTAATACTACATCCTTGTTGTTAACATTTACAACAGTACCGGTGATAATTTCGCCCTTGGTGATTGAACTAAAAGTTCCATCATACAATTTCTCCATTTGCTCACGCTCGCTGTCGCTGTAGTTACCAAATTTTTTGTCGTCAGCATCCCAGTCAAAATCTTCGCGGGGTGCAACTGCAATTTGAGATTTGATCTCTTCGATTGATATTGAATCAGCCTCTGACTCAATAGTTTCTTTTTCGCCGGTTACAGTCACTGTGTCCAGTTCAGCTTCCTTGGCTTTTAATTCTTTTTCTGCTTCTTGTTTTTTTGCCATTAAATAATTTATCTCCTTTTCCCAATTTGTTAATTGGGACTGCAAAGGTAGGACTATATTTTTATTCTATAAAATTTAATTGCTCTTAAATGCTGATTTTTAAGGTTTTTGCTGACGAACTGGTAATTTTTGACGATAATATTCAATTACAGGGCATTAACTGTTTAAAATGGACTCCTACCGGGTCGCTAGTTTGCCCCCGATTTCCTGAAATATCTCCATAAAATCCGGCAATAACAATTCTCTGTACGCAATTAATGCTTCATTCATGCGTGCTTCATGTTCGGCAGTGAACGGATTATCCCAGACACGCATACAGATCCTTTTTAGTGCATAAGCTATTTGTGTTGTTTCTGAATAAGTATGCAGGTAGCCGGCACTTTTAAATCCTTCATAAAAACGAAAAAACCGGGTGCAGTCTTTTAACCCGGCAACAGTTAAAAATTCTTCAATGATGGCGTTATCACAGCCTTTTAAATGAGCATAAAAATCGTCCACCGTAATTTTGCCTGTGGTAAGCAGCAGGTTATCAATGATCAGCTCAACCGCGATATGGCCCAAAAAGAAAGGTTTTACCGGTGAGCCCTCAATAACGGGTGTGAGTATTTTTTTTAGCTGATGCGAATGCGTGGCAAAAAAATCTGACGAATGGAAATAACGGTCGACATCCAGGTGTTTGTTCCACCCGGCAATTATACTGTTAACCTGGCTGTTTGGATGCTGTAACTTTTCGGGATGCAAAATGATGCTCTTATCCGCATTTTTTAAAAGATCGGGCAGCACTGTGCCTAAAATAAAATAGCAGTCGGTGATGTTACGGTCGAAATAATAGTGGGATAGAAAATTCATATCAGTTATTGCAATATAAATCCTTTAAATCAATTAACAAAAAATGAAATGCTTTAGCGATATTAACAACTGTTTTTGGTCCTGGTCAAACTTATTTTAATTATATTTATCGCTGTAATGCAAAAAGATATCACAATAAAAACGGCTACAGAACGCCCGAGAGTCAGAGCACTTGACTCATTACGGGGGATTGCCGCACTTACTGTTGTCTTTAACCATACGCTGGAAGGGCTTTCGTTTGACCACTTTCTGCATTTTACGCCGTTATATATTATTAAAGCGGGCCATGAGGCGGTCTTGTTTTTCTTTTTGCTTAGCGGATATGTGCTTACTTATCAATATCGGTTTAATCCTGAGTATACTTATCGCCGGTTCCTGGTTCATCGTTTTTTTAGGATATATGTTCCTTATATCGTTTCCATCCTGCTGTCGTTATGCTTGTTTATGCTATGTACGCCCAAACAGGGGGGCGGTCAATGGGTCAGTAACTTATGGAGCCAGCCACCAACAATAAAAGTACTGATTAAACACGTTGCGCTGGTATGGACTTTTAATACAAACGCGCTTAACCCGGTAATATGGTCGTTGGTGCATGAAATGCGGGTTGCTATTATTTTCCCGGCGTTATTATATGTAGTGAATTTAAAGCCCGTTAACACAGCCTGGGTTACAGTGTCTATTTTAATTATTTCGGTAATTTCAATAATGTTTAATCTCACCTACGTAGTTGGCTACAACGACAGCCTGGGTTATACCGCCTATTATTTTTGTGCATTTGTTGTCGGTGGTTTGATATCAAGATACCAATCGGAGCTTGTTAGCTGGAACAATAGTTTAACCACCTTCAAGAGGACAGCATTACTGGTAGTTGCGTGGCTTTGCTTTAGTTATTCCAGCATCTGGTGGTTCATTCTGGATAATCCGGGTTGGCCGCGCTTGATCTATCATACTATTGTTAGTTTCGGCGGGGACTTGCTTACGTTGGCGGGTTCAGTTTATTTTATGATCGCCGCAATCAGCCTTAAAGGAAATAACTTTCTTACCAGTAAGATTCCTCTTTTTTTAGGCAAAATTTCTTATAGTCTTTATTTGGTACATGTGCCGGTATTGGGCTTTATATATTTTACCTTAGTCGATAAAATACCAACCCCTGTTGTTATCGGTATGGGGGTGTTGGGTAGTCTTTTAACAGCGATAATTTTTAATAAATATATTGAACAGCCCGCAATGCGCATTGCTAAAAAAGTAGTAATAACTAAAACTGGTGTCGTCCCCCGGGCATAGGTCTTTGCGCCGGAAATATAAAATTACCTTTTAAATGAACTTTGTTGAAGAATTACGCTGGCGGGGTATGCTGCATGATATTACGCCCGGAACCGGAGAACTGTTAAAAAAGGGTATGACATCCGGCTATATTGGGTGTGACCCAACTGCCAACTCATTACATATTGGCGGCCTGGCACAGATCATGACCATGATCCATTTTAAGCGGACGGGCCACAAGCCTTTTGCTTTAATTGGTGGTGCTACCGGCATGGTGGGCGACACTTCAGAAAATCAGCCGGGCGTAATATTATCAGAAGATGTATTGCAGCATAACCTATAGCAAGTGATATGCACATTAATGCGACATTTCCAATTTACACTAATAAAATGAAAAATCTGAAGGTTGGTTACGGCGAAAAGCCCCGGGTTAAAATACTTGACTCCCTAAGAGGTTTGGCTGCGGTAAGCGTTGTGTTGTGCCATTTAACGGTCGGGACATTTAATAGCAGGCCAATTGAATTTACTCCGTTTGTTATTTTAATTAGTGCGCATAACGCTGTTATATTTTTTTTTGTGTTAAGCGGGTACGTATTAACTTATCAGTATGGTAATGACCCTAATTACAGATTTGTCAACTTTCTTGGTCTTAGATTTATCAGATTATATATTCCCTATATCGCATCAATTGCTTTGGCGTTAATTTTAAGGGCCAGTTGTAGCCGGTCCGACTCTGCTTTCTGGCTGTCTGTGTATTGGAAGGAACCCATACTTTTTAAGGATATTTTAGGGCACTTGTTACTTGTTGTGAATTTTAACGCGTTAAAAATTAATGGAGCGATATGGTCTCTTATACACGAGATGCGTATCGCACTTCTATTTCCACTTTTGTTGTTTATAACGAGATTAAGTATAAGAAAATTTTTAGTGATAAATTTTATAATATATTTATCTGCAGTAACTTTAAATGCGTTAAAATTAAATCCATCTGAAGGTTATCTAACAAGTTATCTGTATACATTTATCTTGTTTTACACATTTATGTGCGGCGGGCTTATTGCCCGGCGGCAAAAGCAAATTATAACCTGGTACAATGAGTTAAGCAGTACGCAGCGGTGGCTATTTTTAATAGCAGGTATATTTTTTTATAGTTACGCCGGCTTGATGCCGCGTGTGGTACAAAAAATGGGATCGTCAACCGTTATAATTGACTACGTATTCCAATATCTTGTAGATATTGTAATTACAATTGCTTCTGTAATATTTATCGTAATTGCTGTGTCCGCCAAGCCAATGGCGTTTTTTTTAATGAAGTTGCCTTTGTTTTTGGGAAGGATATCCTATAGTTTATACCTTGTGCATATACCTGTAGGTGTTTTTATTGTTTATACGTTTGCTAACAAGTTGCCTGTAATTGTGGTGATTGTGCTTGCCTTAGTATGTTCATTCGTTACAGCAATTATTTTTAATACGTTTATTGAACGGCCAGTAATGCGGCTAGGAAAGAAATTACTATCGCGCTGAAATTTCTTGAGTCTTAAATATATCTTTGCAGCCATTATTTTAAAGACGGATAAATGAATTTTGTTGAAGAATTACGTTGGCGCGGCATGCTGCATGATATTATGCCCGGAACCGAAGAGCTGTTAAATAAAGGTATGACATCCGGCTATATTGGGTTTGACCCAACTGCTGACTCATTGCATGTTGGCAGCCTGGCGCAGATCATGACCATGATCCACTTTCAGCGTGCCGGCCATAAGCCGTTCGCGTTAATCGGCGGTGCTACCGGCATGGTGGGCGATCCGTCGGGCAAATCAGCCGAGCGTAATTTGCTGTCAGAAGATGTTTTGCAAAAAAACCTGGCCGGAATTAAGGCCCAACTGGAGAAATTTCTTGATTTTGACGGCGGTGCTAACAGTGCCGAAATGGTAAATAATTTCGACTGGTTTAAAGATTTTACTTTCCTTGATTTTATTCGCGAGGTAGGCAAGCACATTACAGTTAATTATATGATGGCCAAAGACTCTGTAAAGAAACGTCTGGAGGGTGAAACCGGGATGTCGTTCACAGAATTTACGTACCAGTTGGTTCAGGGCTATGATTTTTACTATTTGTGGAAGCACAAAGATTGTAAACTGCAAATGGGCGGATCAGACCAGTGGGGTAATATCGTTACCGGCACAGAGCTGGTGCGCCGCAAAGGCGGAGGCGAGGCATTTGCCTTAACTACGCAGTTGATCAAAAAATCAGACGGATCTAAATTTGGAAAGACGGAGGGTGGCAACATCTGGCTGGACCCTGAGAAAACATCGCCCTATAAATTTTACCAGTTTTGGTTAAATACCAGTGATGAAGATGCTAAAACGTACATCCGCATCTTTACCTTGTTTGATGAGGAGACTATTAAAGGTTTAGAAGCTGAACAGGACGCGGCACCACATTTACGCGTGTTGCAAAAAGCCCTTGCAAAAGATATAACTATACGGGTACATGGCGAAGCCGAATATGAAAAAGCCATAAAATCATCAGAGTTTCTATTTGGCAATACCGGGATTGAGTTTTTAAATGAACTGAATGAAGCCGAAGTAATTGGCCTGTTTGAAGGCGTACCTAACTTTAAGATTGCTTTGGCCGATTTACAGGCCGGCATTAATGCAACTGACTTGTTAGCAGCCAGCACAGCGGTATTCGCGTCAAAAGGTGAGGCTAAGAAGATGATACAAGGGGGAGGGGTGGCTATTAATAAAGTTAAAATAGAGTCGCCGGAGGCCATCTATAATCACGAATTTTTAATAGGTGACAAATTTTTAGTGGCCCAAAAAGGCAGGAAGAATTATTTTTTAATTATTGTTAAATAATTTGATATTGCGACAAAGTGTTATTATTTTTGGATAAATGTCGCATATTTATGAAGCATAAAGATGATATAACCAAAAATGCACTTGCTGAACCAGCAAGCGCTTATGATGTTTCAGCAACTAACTTATTTGCTACTACAATAGGCAATGCGGCAAGGGAATTCAATATAACGGGTAGCAGCTACGATATTTTAAACGCTACCCGTCAGGGCTTGCCCAAACGTGGCCTAATGGCTCTGGCAAAAAAGATATCCTTAACAATCCAAGAGTTTGCCAATATACTGCACATATCAGAGCGTACCTTACAACGTTATGATAACGATGAAATCATTAAAACAGAATACGCAGAAAAAGCCGTTGAGTTAGCTCGATTATACACACGTGGCGAAGAAGTATTTGGCTCGCTTGATAAATTTAAAACCTGGATGAAGTCCCCTGTTCATGTTTTCAGAGGGGATACCCCCGTTTCTCTCTTAGATACTTCTATTGGTTTTGATATGGTCTTTAAAGAGTTAGGCCGTATTGAGCATGGGATTTTCGCCTAATGATACTTTATCGGTTGGTTAAAAGTGTTTATGCAGATGATTTAAGCGGAAATGGAGCTAGGCTATATGGGGGGCGTTGGAATAGTGAGGGCAAAGCCATGGTTTACCTCGCATCCTCAAGATCCTTAGCTGTATTAGAAGCACTGGCGCATTTAAATCCCACCAATATGCCTGATGATTATTCTATAATTACGATAGAGGCACCCGATAGTATAAATGAGTTAAACCTTAATACACTACCTAAAAACTGGAAGGAATACCCTGAACAAAATATATTACAACAGTTTGGGAATCATTTTTTATTTCAAAATAAAAAACTGCTCCTAAAAGTACCTTCGGCTTTGGTTGATGAGGAATTTAATTATTTGATGAATCCTTTGCACAAGTTGGCTCCGTCTGTTAAAATAATAACAAAAAAGCCATTCAGGTTTGATGAACGGCTACTTTAATAAACGGCTGACATTCTTTTACAAATCGTTTAACAACTCTAATTTTTTGTGGTTATATTCTTCCTGGGATATTAATCCGTTATCAAACAAGGTTCTTAATTTCTTCAATTTCTCTGTTAATACATCAGGCTTTGGTTCTTCGTGGGCAACAACCGGCTCCGGTTCTGGTATCGGCTCAGGAGAAGGCGTAATTATTTGATGCACGGCAGCTGCCTGCGCCGGCGTTTCAAACTGTACTGAGCCCGACTCGGCGCGTTTTTGCTCCAGGTCGCGCAGGCGGCGTGCTTCGCGCTCGGCTTCTTTGCGTTCCTGTGCGTATTGATATAGTTTACGGGCCTGTACTTTAGGCAGGTAATCAACACCCATCTCGGCGCCGTTAGTTGTTTTTACGCTGAAAATAGCGCCTATTATTTCTTCTTTGGTATAAACGTCAATAACGTCTTTCCAAACAAAATCAACAAATTTTATAGACAGGCCCAAGTTTGCCGGGGTAAAAAACAACACGCGTTTATTGGTTATGGCAATACAATCAGGTAGTATATTAACCAGCGGTTTTTTTTGTACTGCTATGTATATTATTTCTTCGTCGGTAGTTAACAGGTCAACCAGGCGGGTATAAACTTTTTCAACCGCTTTCTGGTCCTGTTCGTCACGCAAAAATTTTTCGATCATCTTAGTCACTTATATTTTGAAGTACAAAAATATATAAATTCTGTTAGTTGTATATTAAGTTTTACGCTATCAATAAATTACAGCCGCGGATATCGGCATTGTCAAAGCGGCCCAATACCTCAAAACCGCCGTCGGCATAGATCTTACCAAGATCCTGGGTGGCTATAAATGAGCAGGAATTAATATTGGCCAGGTCAATAACATTAATGCCACCGGCCTTGTTATTGGTAACCAAGCTTAAAGGATCATTGGTATCACGGGTTATAATGCGCATCCATGGGGGGCAGTAAAAAATCCCGGCGCCTTTTGAGTAAGCCTGCGATAAAAGCTCAGTCATACCATATTCGGAGTGGATGGCTTTAACCCCAAAGCCGGTGCAAAGAGTTTCATGCAATTCCTCGCGGATCATCTCTTTACGCCTGCCTTTCATACCGCCTGTTTCCATCACAATTAATTCGGGAAAATTGATTTGGTGTTGATCGACAAAATCAAGCAGGGCAAATGTGACACCTATTAATAATGTAGGTTTTTTTGCCCGTTGTTGCCTGGCAAGCTGCCTGGCCAGATCATCATGATTATAGAGATAAAAGCCGCTGTCAGGGTTTTGTGATTGGGTTACGAGGTCCTGAGCCATATAAGTAAGCGACGAACCCTGCCGTTCAAGATACGACGGCAGCAGCGCCAAAACCGTATAATCTTTTATGTCGCGGTAAAATAATTGAAACGCTTTGCGGAAACTTTCTTCATACCAACTGATATCGGTTAGGTAATGGCTGCTGGTAACCATGCCTGTGGTACCTGAACTTGTAAACGTTACCTGTATATCATCCGTAGCGCTAAGAATAGAATGTCGCTTAAAAAAACCGATTGGCAAAAACGGAATTTGCTGTACAGATTTTACCTCAGCAATATCAAGGCGGAGTCCTGAAATAAATTCGGCATAAACTTTACAATTTTTCGCCTGATGCTGGAATACCTGCAGGGCAATTGTATTAAATTGCTCATCGTTATTAATTGTAAATACCTGCTGCTTATTGGGTTTCATTGCTGCAAAGATAAGCAGATACGCAAACATACAGCCACACAAATGTGCAGATAGGATACAGGGGTGACGGTTCGTTACTATTTTATGGCTGGTATTTCAAAAAGTCGCCATCAACGATAAGCAGTTTTACCGGATTTTGTGCTAAGGAGCGGTGCGAACTTAAATCATCAGTAACCACATAGCTCATGCCTTTGGTCAGCGTAAATTGTTTGCCGTTTTCCTGTTCGGTAATAAATTCGCCTTCAAGGCAATATACAATGTGGCCTTTTTGGCACCAATGATCGGCGACGTAACCCGCCGAATATTCTACTATCCTAATCCTCAGCCCTTCAAATTGTACAGTCTGCCAGGTTGAATGTCCTTTTTCGCCCGGGTGATCTGTTTTTGCTATGAAGTCCCAGTTTATTACCTGAAATGGGATATTTTTGTTGCTCATGTATGTGGAATTATTAAGACACAAATTAATAAAGAAAACAACTGTTGTTTTTGAGAGTTAAACTATTAAATAAAACATAGATCTATGAAAACATTAAAATTATTTTTGATGCCGGTATTGCTTAGCGCATTTATTGTACTGGCATCCGCAACAGGCGCCGGCAAAGAAACCGAACGGATTCATAGTGCCACCAATGTATTAAAAGCTTTCGGTAAAATGAAGGAAAGCATCCCGCACCAGTTAATAGCCGACTACCAGGGTATTGTCATAATCCCCGGATTGATAAATGCGGGCTTTGGTATTGGCGGTAAAAGAGGAAAAGGCGTTGCCATGGTTAAACTGGCCGATGGTAAATGGAGCGACCCGGTATTTATTACTTTAACCGGCGGCAGCCTGGGTTTGCAGATAGGTGTGCAATCTGTTGATATGGTGCTGGTATTCCGTCACAAAGGCGTGCTTGCCAAGGTGAAGAATGGTGATTTTACGATAGGGGGCGATATATCCGCAGCGGCGGGCCCGGTTGGCCGCAGCTCTACCGCCAGTACAGATTATAAGTTAGAGGCCGAGGTATATTCTTATTCGCGCAGTCGCGGTTTATTTGCCGGGGTATCTATACATGGCTCAAATTTAGCCATTGATAAGAGCGCCAACGCCGCTTTCTATAAGAATAATTTAACATCGAGCGAAATATTTGAGACTGCTAAAAGCAATGATCCGGCGGTAATCAACCTAAAAACTACCTTAGGCGCTTTGTAATTTTTTAACCGGGTAATGGCAATGGGTTTTGGCCCATTGCCATTAAACTAACTTTCTGGTATTGAAAATTATGACTTTCATAATTTTTTGCACTTGTCGATCTTTTCCGGGTTAATCATAGTTTATTTATTGAATAAAAATCGTTTATTAGCTGTTGAAACAGGCAATTGCCACCTTGTTTTTAACTTTTGCGGTGAAATTTGTGGGCTGGATGAATAGTTTAAATAGTAATATGGAAGAGAATACAATAGACCCAGAATTAGAAAAAGAGATAGTAGCAGCGGATGAGGAAACGTTTCAGCACGTAAATAATCCTATCATCGGTATAAAGCCGATTATAAAAAAATACCTGGGCGTACCCAATCACGCCGATCAGATAGGAAACAAATTTTTCTTTACGGATGGCGACGCCAAAGTTGAGATAGTAGTTGTTACTGATGAAATAATAAGAGTTAGATTAGCGCCGCACGGCGTTTTTTTGGAGGAATTTTCGTACGCAGTACCCAAGCTGGTACAAAAAGCAACAGCATTTACTTTATTTGAAAATGATACCGAGTTCCGCGTATCAACTGGCATTATTAACTGCCATATCCGTAAACAGGATTTCTTTATATCCTTCTCTGACAGTAATGACCATGTTACCAGTATCGACGCTGTGCCGATGCACTGGGAAGAGAACGTAGCCTTTGGTGGTTATTATGTTTTCTGTACCAAAACCTGCGCGCCCAATGAGGCCTTTTTTGGTTTAGGTGATAAACCCACCGAGCTGAACTTAAAGGGAAAAAGATTTGTTAACTGGAATACTGACGCCTACTCGTTTCAATGGAACCAGGACCCGATATACCGTACCATACCTTTTTATATTAGTATAAACGACGGCATATCGTACGGTATTTTCTTTGACAATACCTTTAAATCGCATTTTGATTTTGGCGCCCAGGAGAGCAACAAAACCAGTTTTTGGGCTGATGGCGGCGAGCTGCAATATTATTATATCCACGGTCCGCACATGATGGACGTGGTAAAAAACTACCATATTATAACTGGTACGCATCCCATGCCGCCACTATGGGCATTTGGCTACCACCAATGCCGCTGGAGCTATTATCCGGAAGCAAAGGTCAGGGCTATAGCCAAGACGTTCCGTCAGGAGCAAATCCCTTGTGATGGTATCTATTTGGATATTGATTATATGGATGGCTATCGCTGCTTTACCTGGAATAAAAAGTACTTTCCTGACCCTAAAAAGATGGTGAAGGAGCTTGCTGACGATGGTTTTAAAACCGTGGTGATAATTGACCCGGGAATACGGGTAGACGATAATTACTGGGTATTTAAAGAAGGTAAAGAGAACCGTTATTTTTGCCGCCGAAGCGATGATTACTTTATGGAGGGCCATGTATGGCCCGGCCGTTGCCAGTTTCCTGATTTTACTAACCCCGAAGTCAGAGAATGGTGGGGTGGATTATTCCAGGGATTGGTTGATGCCGGTGTTGCCGGTGTTTGGAATGACATGAATGAGCCTGCCGTATTTGGCACCAGCACATTCCCCGACGATGTTCGTCACCAATATGACGGGCACCGCGGATCGCACCGTAAGGCGCATAATATTTACGGCATGCAGATGGTACGTGCCACTTACGAAGGCTTGCGTGGCATTATGAAAAATAAACGCCCTTTTACGATTACAAGGGCAGGCTATTCGGGTGTACAACGTTACTCGTCCGTTTGGACGGGTGATAACGTGGCTACCTGGGAACACTTAAAACTGGGTAATATCCAGTTGCAGCGTTTATCCATGTCTGGCATATCGTTTTGCGGTACTGATATCGGCGGTTTTAGCGGCGAGCCTGATGGCGAGTTGTTTACCCGCTGGATTCAGATGGGCACATTCTCGCCGTTTATGCGCGCGCACTCTGCCGGTGATACCAAGGAGCGCGAACCGTGGAGCTTTGGCGAGCCCTATACTTCCATCAACCGTAAATTTATTGAGCTGCGTTATAAACTGATACCATATCTGTACTCAACTTTCTGGGAGCATCACCGTTATGGTTTCCCTATTTTGAGGCCGATAGTTATGCAGGAGCAGATAGAGGCTGATAATTATTTCCGCCAGGATGAGTTTACTTATGGCGATAAGATCTTGATTTGCCCGGTTTTAGAGCCCGGTCAGCAAAGCCGTAAAGTATATTTACCTACCGGTAAATGGTATAATTTCTGGTCGCTTGAGGTGGTTGAGGGTGGTAAAGAGGTTGAGGTATTGACTCCGCTGGATACCATCCCAATCTTTATTAAGGCTGGTGCTGTTATCCCGGAATACCCGGTAATGCAGTATGTGGGCGAAAAGGAAATTGAAGAAGTTAAGTTGAATGTTTATTACAGCGATTACGAGGCTAATTCTTTCTTCTTTGAAGATTATGGCGAAACCTTTGCTTATGAGCAGGATATTTACTCGGAAAAGAAATTTGTTGTAAATGGCGGCAAAACCAACTTTACCGTGCAGCAAAGTATGGAAGGCTTATATACACCTAGATATGAAACTTATGCTTTCAGCGTATCGGGCTTGCCGTTTAAACCATCGAAGATTACTGCCGATGGGAAAACTATAACTGATTTCGCGGTCATTGCTGATAAAGTTTTAGAGTTTAAATCCAGTAAAAACTTTAAGAAAATAGAGATCATTAAGTAAGCTTAAACTATATTTAGATCTGCATTGGATCTTCCGGGGTTTTAAAACTTCGGAAGTTTTTTTGTTTACTGGCTAATTATCCACCCTTAAGCTTTCAACCGGATTAGCCAAGGCAGCTTTAACGGTTTGTAAACTTATTAAAACGGCTGTTAAAACGGTTAATACCACGATGGTAATGACAAATGGTATTGGTGTAATGCTTATCCGGGATGCATAGCTGTTAAGCCAATTCGTCATGATTAAATAAGCCAACGGACAAGCCACTGTACCGGCCATGGCCACAGTTATCAGGAAATCTTTCATAAACAGCATCACGATCCCATTCACAGATGCACCTAACACTTTACGGATACCGATTTCTTTGGTGCGTTTTTGTACACTCAACGATATCAATCCTAAAACCCCTAATAGCACAATGATAATTGATAGTGCTGTAGCTATGGATGCGGCTTTTCTTAACTGAAGTTCCGTAGCGTAAACTTTTGCTAAAGCATCGTCTATAAATTTATATCCGAAAGGCGTATCAGGCATCAGTGCTGTCCATCTCTTTTGAACGGCTATCAGGCTACTTTGTATATTTCCCGGTTTAAGGCGTATAGACAAATAGCGATAAATAGGTTGATAATTATTGCTCATGAAAGTTATCGGCTGAACTTTGTCTCGCATCGACCCAAAGTGAAAATCGGCTGTGACGCCGATAATAGTAAAAGGTTTTGATGAATAGGCCCAGATCATCATTGGTTTACCGATAGCGTCTTCGGCATTCTGCCATCCCAATATTTTAGCTTCGGTTTCGTTGATGACAACCTTCGAACTGTCTCCTTTACTATATGCAGCATTGAAAAATTGCCCTGCTTTTAACGGAATTTTATAAGTGGCCAGGTAACCATCGTCACAAACCAGGCCGGTGCTGCTTATTACTTTATTTGGTATTTCGGGGCGGTTAACCATGTAATTGCCGCCATTATGTCCATCAGGTATTTCGTAAGATACAGCTACATTGCGCACCTGAGGCAATTGCGCTAGCTGAGACCGAATGTATTCCATTTTTTGCACCCCCTTTTGCGACCAGTCGCGAGAAGTCTGTGCGTAGATTACGTTTTCCTTTTTGAACCCCAGACTATTACTAAAAAATAATTTAACTTGTTGAGATATAATCAAAGCACCGATAAGAACCATTGCTGCTATAGTGAACTGAAAAGCGACCAGTGTTTTGCGTAGTACCACGCTTTCTTTTATTGAGCTGAGTTTACCTTTCAACGAATCGACCGGTTTTGATGCTGACAATACAATTGCCGGATGCAAACCGGCCAGCACGCCAACCAGCAGGGCAAATACAAGATACACCGGAATTGCATAAACGGGAAAAGCAAACAATCCCGGCATCTCCTTACCCAAAACATCACTGAAATAAGGCTTGGCGACAAGGTAAATGATCAAAGCAATTAATGTCGATATCATAACCAGAACAATAGATTCAATCAAAAACTGAAGAATGATATGTTTGCGTAAACTACCCAAGGCTTTGCGGACTCCCATCTCACGTATACGCCCGGCCGAACGGCCAATACAGATATTTACGAAATTGATGATCGCCATAAATAGTATAAATAGAGCGATACACGATAAAGTGTAAATCATTTTTTTGACAAGCCCATTGTTGGCTTCAAGATTGTAATCTGTCAATTTAACCAGGTATGGTGTTACTTGTTTTTTGATGGTACCGTCGGGCTGATATTTTAAAAGAATTTGCTTCATGGCGCTATTGACAGTCTTTGGGTCTACACCGGGTTTTAGCTCCAGGTAAGCAACTATGTTCAAATTCCACCAACCAGAAGTGCTGCGTTTGAAAAATTTTGCTGCATCGGTGTTAAAGAAAAATCCAACATCAAAAAGCATTGAAGTTACTGAGTTTCTGGGAATATCATCCAATACGGCGCTTATAGTGAAATCATGCCGTTCATTAGAAAAACTTTCAAAATTTATTGTTTGACCCACAACATCCGTCCGTCCAAAATATTTATCAGCCATTTTACCGCTGATGACTACCGAATACGGGTCTTTAAGTGCGGTTTTAACATCGCCGTGCAAAACTTTAAAGCCGTACATTTTTAATAAGGTACTGTCGCCTATTTGTAATTCTTCTCTAAAATGTTTGTCGTTTTTTGATACCAGGCTGGTAATTTCATCAAAGCGGTGATAATTAGCGATGAGATTAGGGTAGTTATCTTGTAAAGTTTTAGGCAGCTCAGCGACGGTGCCGATCTCATTGCTAAAATTGGGGTCAATAAATTTATTGAGGATGATATATTGGTTGTCTACATTTTTAAGCTGCCGGTTTACCTGCAACTCGCTCCAGGCATACGCGCCAATCAATAAGGAAAATGCAATACCCACCGAAAGGCCAAATATATTAATCAGTGAAAAAACTTTGTTTTTGCGGATATTGCGCCAGGCAATGGTGAAGTAATTTTGCAGCATAGGTGTTAAGTTTTAAACTAATGTAACGGCTAATTAACAGACACAGAAAACATTAACATTTTTTAACTACTCTGCCGACTAACTATTTATTGTTTATTGCACACCAAACAATAATGATATATTTGATTGTTATAACCATAGCCCGCTAAATAAACCGGACTAAATCTAACTGCCCTAAAGGGCTATCTATCATGGCAAAAAAAGTAACTAAAACCGAAGCTGTATCTGCGGAAGCAAAGTCAGCAAAAACTGCTGACGCTAAAGAAAAAGAAACAGTTAAAAAGGAAACAGTTAAAAAGGTTGCCAGCCCAAAAGCTGTGGCCATTAGTGTAGAAGACGGCAGGCCGGTATTTCCATATAGCCGGTTTACTGATTTTGACATCGCGCTTTTCAAATCGGGTAAACATTATAAACTATATGAAAAATTAGGCTCGCACGTAGTAGAGCACAATGGGGTAGTGGGTACTTACTTTGCAGTTTGGGCCCCCAATGCACATTATGTAGCTGTAATAGCAAACTTTAACGGCTGGAACAGAGGCTCGCACCCGCTGTATATCCGTTGGGACGGTTCAGGCATCTGGGAAGGTTTTGTACCTGATGTAGGCGTAGGCGAGGTATATAAATATTTTATCAATTCATCCACAGGCGAGGACCTGGAGAAAAGTGATCCGTTTGCTTTGCGCTGGGAGGTGCCGCCGCTTACCGGCTCAATAGTTGCCGATACTTTTTACGAGTGGAAAGATACCAACTGGATGGCAAACCGCTACCAGCACAACGCTCTGGATAAGCCATACTCGGTATATGAGGTGCATCTGGGTTCGTGGGCGCGTAGTTATGATAATCCTGATGAGTTTTACAGCTATGAGCAACTGGCCGATATGCTGGTGCCTTACGTAAAGCACATGGGCTTTACCCATGTAGAATTTATGCCGATAGCCGAACACCCGTATTACCCAAGCTGGGGTTACCAGGTTAGCGGCTACTATGCTGCTTCGTCACGCTATGGCACGCCGCAACAGCTAATGTTACTCATCGAGCGTTTTCATCAGGAAGGTATCGGCGTTATATTAGATTGGGTGCCTTCGCATTTTCCGGGCGACGCAATGGCGCTATATAATTTTGACGGCACGCATTTATATGAGCATGCCGATGAGCGCAAGGGCTTTCATCCCGACTGGAAATCATACATATTTAATTATGGCCGCAATGAGGTTAGGGCCTTCCTGATCAGCAACGCCATATTTTGGTTGGACAGGTACCATGTTGACGGTTTGCGTGTTGACGCCGTAGCTTCCATGCTTTACCTGGATTACTCGCGCAAAGCTGGCGAGTGGGAGCCAAATATATATGGCGGCAATGAAAACCTGGAGGCCATATCGTTTTTAAAAGAATTTAATGAGGCCTGTTACAGTCATTTCCCGGATATACAAACCATTGCCGAAGAATCAACCTCATTTACCGGGGTAAGCAGGCCCGTATTTTTAGGCGGACTGGGTTTTGGCATGAAATGGATGATGGGCTGGATGCACGATACTATTAAGTATTTTTCTGAAGATCCGATTAACCGAAAATATCACCATAATCAGTTAACGTTTAGCTTGATCTATGCGTTTACCGAGAACTTTATGCTGCCTTTCTCGCATGATGAGGTAGTTTATGGGAAGGGCTCCATGCTGCGTAAGATGCCCGGCGACGAATGGCAGCAATTTGCTAACCTGCGGTTGGTTTATAGCTATATGTTTACTCATCCCGGCGCAAAGTTACTGTTTATGGGTAGCGAGTTTGGCCAGGGTGTGGAGTGGAACTACCAAAACGCATTACAGTGGCACGTGTTAGACTATCCTAACCATAAAGGCATCAGCGAAACCGTAAGGGCGCTTAACCAGCTCTATAAGACGGAGCCGGCAATGTATGAAAAAGCGTTCTCGCCCGAGGGTTTTGAATGGGTTGATGGCGGCAATGCCAATGACTCGGTTGTGGTTTTTGTACGTAAGGGACACGAGGCAAAAAACGATTTGCTGATTGTGCTAAATATGACACCGGTTTCGCGACACAATTTTAGAGTGGGGGTGCCGTCAGCCGGTAACTGGAACGAGATCTTTAACTCAGACACTGAGGCATATTGGGGCAGCGGAATAACCAATACCACAACGCTTAAAAGTGAGGCCGTTAGCTGGCATGGAAGAGACCATTCGATAAATATCATCTTGCCGCCTTTGGCAGCTTCGATATTTAAGCGGGTGGGTTAAGAAGCTATTTGGCCCAAACTTTATTTTCAACGCTTATCCTGACGGTTAACATAGCCGCGTTTAGTACCGTAAATATTATGGCCGTATAATACAGGTGAAACGCCAGGGGTATTAAGGCTATCTCGCCTATGACTTCCATGTAGTTGGGATGCCTGAATATTTTATATGGTCCCTTTTTTACCGGATACACACCGGGTATGCGATAGATTTTAGTGTTCCAGTATTTACCTAACGACGACAGCGCCCAAAATTTAAAAGAAAGCACCAGTAAAAAAGCTGCCAGAAATCCCCAGCTGATAGGGGTACCGCCTCTTAAATTATATTCGGCAATTATAGCGATGATGAAAAGTGTGTGCATCGCTACCATAAAAGGGTAGTGGCCCTGGCCATATTCTATGGCTCCATTTTGCAGCAGCCACTTTTCGTTTCGGCTTGAGATATAGAGTTCAGACAGGCGCTGCAAAATCAGCAAAGAAATAAATACAACAAAATACATACTTAGTTATTGGCAAGCTTTAACAACACCATCTCGCTCGAAAATCCCGGCCCCATAGCCATCATTAATCCGTAACCTTCCTCAAATCCCTCGCGCATAAATCGTTCTAATACATATAAAACGGTAGCGCTGCTCATGTTTCCGTTATCGTTCATTACCGACCGGGTTTTATTTAAAAAGTCGCCTTCAACGCCTAAGGCATCCGTATAGGCATCCAGTACTTTTTTTCCGCCGGGATGAAAGATAAAGTTTTTGATATCGCTTAGCTGCAAGTTTTGCCTGGTTAAAAATTCAGTAATATCCTGTTTTACATTCTCATGGATGAAGGTAGGGATATCTTTAGAGAAAAGTACCTTAAACCCCGTATCCTGAAACTCCCAGCCCATCACATCCAGCGAGTCGTAATACAACTTGCTAGATGCGGCTATGTAATCAATTTTTTGACCAGACCGGGTATGATTATCGCCCTTGATAATACATGCCGCTATACCGTCTGAAAATAAGCTTGAGCCAATGAAATTACTCTTGCTGTAATCGCTTTTTATCAACGTTAACGAACAAAGTTCTACCGCTACCAGCAGTACTACAGCATTTGGGTTCGCCAGCGCCGCCATATTAGCTTTGGCCATACCGGATACCCCACCTCCGCAACCCAGGCCCCATAGCGGGCTGCGGTTAACGTGCGGGTTAAGCCGCATTTTATTAATAATTAGGGCATCAATGCTGGGTGTGGCCAAACCCGTGGTTGATACAAATATCAGATCGGTTATATCTTCTTTTTTAATGCTGGCTTTAATTATACAAGCTTCAATAGCCGCTACCGAATAGTTGAGTGCATTTTCTATATAGTCGTTGTTTCGTTCTTCAAATGTATTGGGCTGGCCGTAATAAGATAACGGTTTACAAAAGTTACGGGTAATGATTCCGGTATTATCAAAAGCAAAGATCAGCCTGTTGGTTTGCGGAAAGTTGGCCGAAAACAGATCATGCGCCTGTTTTTTTACGTCTTGTTGGTTTGTTTTATAAGGCAGGTCTATGGTGGCTGTTGCTGATATATGAGGCATGTATAGTTTTATAGTAGATACATAATTAAAAAATGAAGAATTTGGTTATCCCATAATTCAACAATGATTTTTTAATAATGTTAGCATACCCTAGTATATATTTAACTGCCGGTCTAATTGATAGTGATTTCGCCTTTTGAAACCATATCAGTTAATCCGATTTTATCTTTCAAGCCCTTTGTGCCGGTAATGCTTATTGCATGAGTTTTTTCTCCGTCAACCGTTAAAACAGGCACTGCCGGATTAATGATTTGAGGATTAAGCAGTAATATATTTTGACAATTTATCAATTTAAAAGCCGGATTTTTAATCTCGGGTTGCTTAATGCTGATTAGTGACACCTGTGCATCTTGTACGTCATCCATGATAATGCCGGGGCGGTCATCGGCATTATTGGTTTGTAGGGTTATATTTTGTAAGGAAATTCCCTTTACGTGCCTGATGTACAAGCCGCTTGACGGCAGCGTATTTCCAAACATCCGGCTTTCAGGATAGCCGTTTTCATTTTCAGGTACACGAGCGGCGGCCTCTGCCTGCGTGCCATTTCCCGGGGCGGTTATTTTTAGGTTGCTCAATACCACATTCTCCACATCATAACCGGGAAAGCCGGAGATGCTTGATGTTATTTTACTATGGCTAACCGCGGTGATATTATTGAGAGTTACATTACGCAAATGGCCTGGGTTATAAGGCGCTGCGCCTTTATATTTTAATGATCCGCGTTTACCCAGTTTTATAAAAATAGGGGTTTGGATATCGTCCATATAAATATTATCAAAAATCACATTATCGGTATAGCCGCCGTCAACATTTTCTATAGATATGCCCGCAATTACCGTTACCGGCTGGTCAACAAATTTGACGTGGCTTTGCCAATGCCTGAAAAGATCTTGCGATGCTTTGTGAATAGTTATATTGCTGATATTAATGTTTCTGAAGCCGCCATGCGACGCAGTGCCAAATTTTACCGCATTACAGTTAGAAGCTACTATGCAGTTGCGTACCGTAATGTTTTCGCAGGGAGCATTGGCATCATCGCTTTTTAAGCAAATGCCGTCATCGTCCGAGTCTATGGTACAATCTTCAACCAGTACATTTTTACAATCGATATCAATGCCGTCATTGTTTAAGTTAGCATGATTGTAAATCTGTACGCCTTTGATATGCAGGTTTTCGCAACGCATGTAGGTTTCCATCCAATGCGGCGAGTTTAATAAATGCACATCCAGTATTTCTATCCCTTTGCAGCCAATCATAGTTATAATATTAGGGCGGACACCTTTGTAACCCGGCGCCGTGTCATCTCCTAACTGAAAAGCCGGTGCAGCGCCGTTACCATTAAGGGTGCCGGGGCCTGCAAGCGAAATCCGGTTGGCGTTTATGGCGACAATAACGGCCCAGGGTACTTTTTTCCCTTCGGGTGTTAGCTGGTCCGGATAATCTTTTGCATCAGGACTGGCTTTTATTTCGGCGCCCTCCATCAGGTATAGGGTTACGTCATTTTTAAGTATAATGGTACCCGACATAAATACACCAGCCGGTATAATAACCCGGCCGCCATGTTGCGCACTGCATTTGTCTACAGCGGCTTGTATGGCTTTGGTGTTTAGCGTTTTACCGTCGCCCCTGGCACCAAAGGCCAGGACGTTATAATCGGCACAAAATCCGCAAAAGGACATGCATAGCAACACGCAAACTAATAATGCTTTCATAAAGGGGATTTATAATTAGTTAAGTAATACTAAAAAGAAAAACCCATAGTATTACTATGGGCCCGGTAAATATTGCGATACAAATTTAATACTTAACTTAAGCGTCAAACAAACTTCTTTTTACCCCCATTTCAAGCCCGCGCAATTCGGCAAGCCCTTTTAAGCGGCCAATAACCGAGTAGCCGGGAAAAGTATCATAATTAAAATCATCCAGCAGCTTATGGCCGTGATCCGGGCGCATCGGTATTGCGATGTCGGTGCGGCCGGCCTCCTGTCTTTTCTTTTGTTCCAGCACCAGGTTTTTCATTACGGCAAACATGTCTGTACTGCCCTCCAGGTGATTATCCTCATAAAAACTGCCGTCCGCTTCGCGTTTAACATTGCGCAGGTGTAAGAAGTGGAAATGCTGCCCCAGCCGCTCAACAATGCCGGGCAGGTCATTATCAGCACGGGCACCTAATGATCCGGTGCAAAAAGTTAAGCCATTACTGGTTGACGGCGCGGCGTTTACCACATCATTTAAATCTTCTTCTGTCGATACGATCCTCGGCAATCCAAATATCGGGAACGGCGGATCATCCGGATGTACGCACATCTTTATACCCAGCTTCTCGGCATCGGGGATAATGGCTTGCAGAAAATAAGCCATATTTTCTTTTAAAGCAGCCGCATCGGTATTTTCATATCGGTTTAAAAACGTTTTAAACTGGTCTATGGTCAATACATCCCTGGTGCCGGGCAGGCCGGCCATTACGTTGGTTATCAGTAATTGTTTTTCTTCCTTTGTTAATCTGTCAAGATATTCTTTAGCTGCGTGTTGCTGTTGAGGGGTAAATTCGTCAAAGGCGCCGGGGCGCTCTAAAATATACAGGTCAAATGCGGCCAGCGCAGGGGCGTGGAAACGCAGTGCCGATGCGCCGTTTGGTAAACGGTAATCAATATCGGTGCGAGTCCAGTCAAGCACCGGCATAAAATTGTAACATACGGTTTTTATGCCTGCGGCAGATAAGTTCTTTAAGGTCTCAATATAATTTTTGATATGCTGATCACGTTGTTCGCCGGCAGTTTTTATGCTGTCATGCACGTTCACACTTTCTACAACCGACCACGTAAAACCCGCGGCTTCAATCATGTCTTTACGTTTTTTAATTTCTTCCGTGCTCCATACTTCACCCGACGGAATATTATGCAGCGCGTTAACAATGCCGGTGGCGCCGGTATGTCTTATAGCCGCCAGCGTAACTGCGTCATTGGGGCCGTACCAACGAAATGTTTGTTCTAAATCAGGGATCATTTTAGGGTGATGTTAGACTATGATTTATGGTGCAAATAAACATTATTTAATGATGCGGATAGCTGATTAAACAAAAAAAGTCCTGGTTATACCGGGACTTTTTTTGTGAATATTATAGGGTTTACCAAAACATTGAATACAATGCAACTAATATACCGCCAATTAATAGCGTCCCTACTGCGAAACCTCTTGATGTTTTAAACATGCTGGCATCAACTTCCAGTCCGTGAACTTTCTTGCCATCGGCGTTCTCAATCATCGAGATGATATACATACCAATTACGCAGATTAGGAATACAAAACCCATCCGGTCAATAAATGGCATTTCATAAACGCCCGCCGCATTTTTATCGGCAAAGCCATATTTTGCCAATCCCTGAAGGTTGATGTAAGCAGGCATTACTTTAAATCCAACGGATAAAATAAAACCACCAACCGTAGCAAACAGTGCTGCGCTTGAAGTAGTTTTTTTCCAGAAGAAACCCAGGATAAACATGGCAAATATACCCGGTGATACAAAACCTGTATACTCCTGGATATATTGGAAACCACCTTTTTTATCGATACCTAAATGCGTACATAAAACAATACCCAGCAGCATCGCAATAACTACGGTTATTTTACCAACAACAACCAGGTTTTTATCGGTTGATCCGGGGTTGATCTTTTTGTAAACATCCAGGGTAAATATGGTAGCAATACTGTTTGCCTTGCCCGCTAATGATGCCACTACCGCTGCTGTTAACGCCGCGAAAGAAAGGCCCTTTAAGCCCGATGGCAGTAAGTTAAGTAAAATAGGATATGATCTGTCAGGATTAACCTCGCCGCCGATAGTCATTTTATCATGAAAGCTAAACACATCCTGTTTGTATAAAATGAATGCCGCTATACCGGGTAAAACCACAATTACAGGCATTAATAATTTTAAGAAAGCTGCAAATAAGATACCACCACGGGCGGTCTTTAAATCGGCACCCAAAGCGCGTTGGGTGATGTACTGGTTACATCCCCAATAATTCAAGTTAACTATCCACATGCCGCCTATTAAAACGCTTAGGCCCGGCAGGTCAAGATAATTGGGGTTATTAGGCTTAAAGATCATATGAAAGTGGTCGCCGGCTTGTTCTTTCATTACTGTTAAGCCATGTAAAATGCCACCGCCGCCAAAATGGTCCGAAACAAGGTTAACTGCGATATAGGTAGTTACCAGGCCGCCCAGTATTAAAAAGAATACCTGGATAACATCTGTATAACCGATAACTTTCATGCCACCCAGTGTGATAATGACAGCAAATATGGCCATGCCCCATATACAGGCATTGATACTAACGCCGGATATACTGCTTACTGCCAGCGCGCCGAGATAAAGTATGGAGGTAAGGTTAACTACCACGTACAATAACAACCAAAAAATAGCCATGATCATGGCTACTGTACCGTTATACCGCTGGTTCAAAAACTGCGGCATGGTAAAGATCTTATTCTTCAAATATACCGGTATGAAAAATACCGCTACAATTATCAGCGTGGCTGCGGCCATCCACTCATAAGTAGCTATAGCCAGGCCCATTTTAAAGCCCGAACCACTCATCCCGATAAATTGCTCGGCGGATATGTTGGAGGCGATCAGCGAGGCGCCTATGGCCCACCAGGTAAGTGAACCTTCTGCTAAAAAGTAATCTTTTGAAGTCGCATCCGCATTGTGTTTGCGTCTGTAAACCCAAAAGCCATAAATGGCAACTACAAAAAAGTAAATTGCAAATACTACATAATCGCCGGTTGTCAGCTTATTCATCTTCTATAAAGTTTATAATGGTTTGGCAATTATAAACTTTATATCACGGTTTATCAAACTATATGTGTGCTTTGTTACAAATTGGGCCGGGTTTTATTTACTAACCGTTATCTGGGTAGGCTCAGACGCGGTAATTTGCAAAGTGTTTTTATATAGCTCCAATACGCCGGTTACGCAAAGGTGTTTTCTTTTCAGATTCACCCAATCCAGTTGCAGTTTATTGCCTCTAACCGCGATAGTGAATTTTTGATGAGGATAATTACCACCCATGTTTAGCAGGGTAAGGGTATCACTAACTATTTTAAGGCCGTATACCGTATCGCAAAGCGTTACAACCTTGTTAAGGTGGTTTTTAGAATCGGCAAGGTCTATGGTTTGCTTCATTTCGGATTGTTGAGCCTTTGCGGTAAAGCCTAAACAAACCAGTAGTATAAATGCAGGTATTATTTTTTTCATGGAGAAGATAATTATAATCAGTTATCAGGAGCTAAAGTCATGCCAGTAAAAACGCACGGGCAACTTGCCCGTGCGTTTTTTTTTATCGGCTTATTTAAGCACCGCTGCCCAGCCGCCGTTGCGTACCATTTTAATGGTTATTTTATCACCTGCTTTTACCTGCAAGGTCTTGCGGCGATAGTCCATTGCCTGGCGTCCGGCGTTAATACCATCTTCAAAATAGGTCATGGTGTAGGTTTTTCCTTTTTGTAAAAAGTCAAAGTTCAGTTCTACCTCCCTGGTCTCTTCTTTATTATTGGTTATGCCGCCAATAAACCATTTGTCGCCTTTGCGTTTGGCAACTACGGCAATCTGGCCGGCATCGGCTACCAGCGCCTTGGTTTCGTCCCAGGTGGTAGGCACACTGGTTATAAATTCGGTACAATCAGGATTGCGGTAGTAAAGGGTAGGGTTGTCGCATAACATTTGCACACCGCTTTCAAACACCACGTATAATGCTAACTGGTTAACGCGGGTGCCAATTGCGGCAGCGTTAGGTCGTTCCGCACTATAAGCGTCCGGCTGCATGTTTATCATCGCGCCGGGCGTAAAGTCCATTGGGCCAACGGCATTGCGCATAAACGGTAAATAGGTACTGTTATCCGGATAACAGCCACCCATTTGTTCCAAACCGCGTACACCTTCGTATGATATCAGATTAGGATATTTATACTCCAGTCCCGCAGGCTTAAACGCGCCGTGAAAATCAACAAAGATTTGGTATTTGGCTGCTTCCTTTACCACATCTTCATAGTAATTAACCATCCATTGGTCGGTACGTTCCATAAAGTCGATCTTAACGCCTTTAATCCCCCACTCATGGAAGGTTTTAAAAAGGCCCATGTTTTTATGGACGGTTAACCAGGTTAGCCATAAAACAATGTTTACATTTTTCTCTTTTCCATAACGGATCAGTTCCTTCACATCAACTTTTGGATTAGGTGTGTATGGGTCGGTGGTGCTTTTGGCCCAGCCTTCGTCCATTACAATATATTTAACGCCAAATTTCGAAGCGAAGTCAATGTAATATTTATAAGTATCCAGGTTATAACCGGCTACAAAATTTACGTCAGGTCCGTAAGGCGCGGCGTCGTTCCACCATTCCCAGCTGGCCTGGCCCGGTTTTATCCACGATGGGTCAGCAATCACACTTTTTGCAGCCAGTTTTAAAGTCATTGTGTTTTCCAGTAACTGCCTGTCATCCTTAGTGATCACAAAATAGCGCCAGGGGAAATTTCTTGTTCCGGTGGTTTTGGCAATGTAGTCTGCTGATTTTAAGATCTTCTCGCTACGGTCGCCATCAGGGCCAAACTCAAGCGGTGCTTTTGGGAAAATACCTTCAAGGCCATTACTGCCGGTACTTTTCAGGAACATGCCTGGGTAATCAGACAGGTCAGATTCGCTGATCAGGATCTTGTATTGATTTTTAGTGTCAATTAGGGCCGGCAGGTTAGCCATTTTGTCGGTGGCTTTCCAATCAGCAGATTCTATGTGTTTATAAAGCTCTTCATAAGCGGTTTTAAAACCGTTGTTTTGCTGTAAATGCAATAAATATTCTGCCGGAAAATTAACCGTAAAATCTTCGTTCAATACTTCTACATCTCCGTCTTTACTGGTGATGAACCTGTAAGCAACGCCGTCATCAAACACGCGAAACTCAACAGCATAATTACCTTTAAAGGTCATCAATACATCGTTGTAATTGCTTGTAACTGTTGAGTATTTTAAAGCGATGTAAGGTTTTATAACCTCATGGCCCTGCGTTTTCTTTGCTGATAACAGTTTAGGGTTTTCGCCAAGGCTGCCGTCTTTCAGGGTCAGCGCCAAATGGTTGTTGGTTAACAGTGCTTTGCCATTGCCCGATACCGAGTAATATATTTTATCGCCTATGGTAATGGCTACCTTTATTTCTCCGTTTGGGGATACCAGGTCAATAGATTTTTTTTGCGCATGAAGTTGAACCGCCGATCCGCAGAAAAGAAGGAGGCAACACGCAAGTTTTGTAATAAGCTTCATGATTAGTATTGGTTATAACTTTGAATATTGCCCTAAAAGTACTTTTTTTTAGTTATTCGCTGGTAATATTTACATCCAATAAAATTGGTCGGTCCGCAGTGATTCGCTGTTTAGCATATAACTATTTATTCCTGCGTGATGCCGCACCTGAAGAAGTGACGGCTCTGGTTGCAGCCGTAGTACTTTCTCCCGTAGTGATCACCGGTAAATTAAAAATCCGGCAATCACCACAGGAAAAAATATACAGTTGGGTAATCGTATAGTTTAAATTAATTAGGGTTTACAATTGGCTTGTAGATACAAGTATACAAGCAATATTTTGATGTAACAAGAAAGATACGAAATATTTTTTTCGCTGTAGAAAGTGCCCAAAGGGGCGTTTTTGATCGATTATCGAAAAATAAGAAGGTGCTATTGCAGCGTTAATCTGCGTGATTTATTCCGTTTGCCTTCCGTGGTTAAAAAATGCCGGGTTAATCAGGGGTTTGTTCAGCCGGTCAAAACAACCAATTTATCGTTAGGTTTATCTACAATCCGGTTAACATATTTAAGCAAAAAACTAAGTTTAATAAGCAACCTGAAAATAATAGTGTAAATAGTACATTAAGTATCAAAAAAAAATTAATTTGCGTCAGCAATTAATAACCGCTTATAAACCATTTTTTTAATATAACTAATTAATAAATAACATGTTACTGTTAGGCATTGATATAGGCACCTCGTCTGTAAAAGTATCAATAGTTGATGCTGGTACCCAAAAAACGGTTGCGACGGCGCAATATCCGGATACTGAATCGCCAATTGGCTCTTTACAGCCGGGCTGGGCAGAGCAATCGCCCGACATGTGGTGGGAGCAGGCTCAGCAGGCAATTGCCTTATGCCATAGCACGCAAAAATATGATCCGCTGGATATCTCGGCTATCGGTATTGCCTACCAGATGCACGGTTTGGTTTTGGTTGATAAGGATCAAAAACTATTACGCGACAGCATTATCTGGTGCGATAGCCGCGCGGTAGAAATTGGCCAGCAGGCTTTTGATGCGATAGGGCATGATCAGTGCCTATCGCATCTGCTGAATTCGCCGGGTAACTTTACGGCCAGCAAACTGGCCTGGGTAAAACAAAATGAGCCCGCTGTTTACGAGCGTATAGATAAGATCATGCTTCCCGGTGATTATATTGCCATGAAGCTGAGCGGCGAGGTCACCACTTCTATAGCAGCTTTGTCTGAAGGCGTTTTCTTTGATTTTGTAAATAATGAATTATCAAAGGACATTATTAAGCATTACGGATTTAGTGAGAGCTTTTTTCCGGATATCCAGCCGGTGTTTTCTAATCACGGTGGTGTGTTGGCTTCGGTAGCCCGGCAGCTGGGTTTAAAAGCCGGTATCCCCATTGCCTATAAAGCCGGCGACCAGCCCAACAATGCGTTATCTTTAAATGTATTGAACCCGGGCGAAGTTGCAGCTACTGCCGGGACATCCGGTGTAATCTATGGGGTAAGTGATCAGCTGACTTATGATCTGCAGTCGCGTGTTAATACCTTTGCACATGTTAATTATACCAAACAGCAAAAAAGCCTGGGTGTGCTGTTGTGCATCAATGGTACCGGCAGCTTATACCGCTGGACAAAGAACCTTTTCGGATCAGCCGTGAGTTATAACCAGATGAACGAGCTGGCCACCAAAGCGCCGCTGGGAAGCGATGGCCTGAGGATATTGCCATTTGGCAACGGCGCCGAGCGGATGCTAAACAATGAATTGGTTGGCGTGCACCTGCACCATATCGATTTGAATTTGCATGGGCAGGCGCATATTTTCAGAGCCGTGCAGGAAGGAATAGCCTGCGCGTTCAGATACGGAGTAGACATAATGCGGGAAAACGGCATGAACCCAACCGTAATCCGTGCCGGTAAAGCCAATTTGTTTTTAAGTGACCTGTTCGCCCAAACATTTGTAAACGCCACCGGCATCCCGGTTGAGCTGTATAATAACGACGGCAGTGTGGGCGCGGCATTAGGCGCGGGCATCGGCGCAGGTATATTTTCGTCAGCAGCCGAAGCGTTTAAACACATGGAGCGGGTGCAGCTTATTGAACCGTCATCGACCACATTTGAGCCTGTTTACCAGGAATGGAAAGCGTTATTGATAAAACAGTTATCCATATCAAAGTAAGAATCATCAATTAATATCAACATAAATATAAATACAATGGCAAAAATAGTAACAGGCGAAACGGAGTTTTTTAAAGGCATAAGCCAGGTAAAATATGAAGGCCTGGGGTCTGATAACCCGTTAGCTTTTCGCTGGTATGACGCAGACAAGGTTGTAGCCGGCAAAACCATGAAAGATCACCTGCGTTTTGCGGGGGCTTACTGGCACTCTTTTGTAGGCAATGGCGCCGATCCTTTTGGCGAGCCTACCCATATTTTTGAGTGGAATAAAAAGAGCGACCCGATTGAGCGCGCCAAAGATAAAATGGACGCGGCGTTTGAGTTTCTGACCAAAATGAACCTGCCTTACTATTGTTTCCATGATGTTGACGTAGTTGACTATGGTAATGATATCAACGAAAACGACCGCCGCTTACAGGCCCTGGTAGATTACGCCAAACAAAAACAGGCCGAAAGCGGTGTGAAACTGCTTTGGGGCACTGCCAATATGTTCTCAAACCGCAGATATATGAATGGTGCGGCAACCAACCCGGATTTCCATGTACTGGCACACGGCGCCGCGCAGGTTAAAGCTGCTTTGGACGCAACCATTGCTTTAGGAGGTGAGAATTATGTTTTCTGGGGTGGCCGCGAAGGCTACATGACCCTGTTGAATACGGATATGAAACGTGAGCAGGAGCATCTGGCAAAATTCCTGCATGCTGCTAAAGATTACGCGCGCAAACACGGCTTTAAAGGTAATTTCTTTATCGAGCCAAAACCTTGCGAGCCTACCAAGCACCAGTATGATTATGACTCGGCCACTGTATTTGGCTTTTTACAGAAATATGATCTGCTGGGCGATTTTAAACTGAACATTGAAGTTAACCATGCTACGCTGGCCGGTCATACTTTCCAGCACGAGCTGCAGGTTGCTGCCGATAACGGGCTCCTGGGATCAATTGACGCTAACCGCGGCGATACTCAAAACGGCTGGGATACCGACCAGTTCCCCAATGATATTAATGAAATCACTGAAGCGATGATGATCATCCTGCAGGCAGGTGGTTTGCAGGGCGGCGGTATCAATTTTGATGCAAAGATCCGCCGAAACTCAACCGACCCGGCCGACCTGTTCTATGCACACGTTGGCGGTATGGATATTTTTGCGCGGGCGCTGATCACGGCGGATAACATTCTTCAAAAATCAGCCTACCAAAAACTACGCACAGACCGCTACGCGTCCTTCGACGGCGGCAAGGGTAAAGAATTTGAAGAAGGCAAACTTTCTTTGGAGGACCTGCGGGCTTATGCCATTGAAAACGGTGAGCCGGTACCGGCAAGCGGTAAACAGGAATATATCGAGAATTTGATTAACCGGTATATTTAAACTACAGTTATTTAAATGGAAAGGTCCCGGCTGTTATAGCCGGGACCTTTTTTTGTAAACTGAAAGTATTATCAGCTATTTTTTTACCCACCTAAAAATTTGGTACTTCGGTTTATATTTCTCGTATTGCGGAGTAGGCCAAAACCCATCCTCTTTATATTCAGAAATCCAGATCTGCCCATCAAACATATCAATAAACCCTGAGGTTTCTCCTTTAGGATAAGGTTGAAATACCCTGATATCACCGGGTATGGGTTTATAATTGGCAGTACCTACCGTGTCAAAACCTATCTTTATTAAAAAAGGCCCGTAATCTTTTGCTGCTGGGGGACAGCTGGCAGTATTTATGCCGCCGGCTTCCAATGCCAATCTTATAGCTTTTGCGTGCCTGTCCTCAACGCTTTGTGCATGTAAATAATCGGGTCTACTTAAAAACAGACCGCAGATTAAAGAAAAAAAGAAAAAATATTTCATGTGAAATAGTGGTTTGGTTATCAAAGCTAGCTATAAATTTGGATTTAATTGTGTTGGTATAAGCTATATTTGTTAAATCTATATGACTTTAGAAAAACGCGATTACGACGCAGTGGTAGTAGGGTCCGGGCCAAACGGCCTTGCGGCAGCGATATTATTACAGCAACAAGGTTTGTCGGTTTTAATCATCGAAGGTAAGGATGTAATAGGCGGCGGGTTAACTTCGAAGGAGCTGACGTTGCCTGGTTTCGTGCATGATGTATGCTCTGCCATTCATCCGCTGGCAGTTGCGTCGCCTTTTTTTAAAATTTTGCCATTGGCAGATCATGGGCTTGAATATATCCAACCCACGCTTGCCGCCGCTCACCCCTTTGATGATGGTACGGCTGCGATCCTTGATCATTCCATAAAGAAAACCGCCGGTTACCTTGGCGAAGATGCAGATACCTATACCGCCCTGATGCGCTCAATAACTGGTGCCTGGCCGTTGATTGATCAGGACGTTTTAGGGCCCCTGCGTTTTCCGGGTCACCCCCTGGCAATGGCCGGGTTTGGTTTGAAGGCATTAACCAGCGCCACTAGCTTTGCCGGGCGTTTTAAAACCAGGGCCGCGCGGGGATTATTTGGCGGCATGGCAGCACATGCCATACAACCGTTAAGTAACTTAGGCACTACCGCTGTTGGCCTGGTGCTGATGGCCACCGGGCATTTAAAAGGCTGGCCTATACCCAAAGGCGGATCAGCCAGTATAGCAAATGCTTTGGGTGGTTATTTTAAGTCGATAGGCGGGACAATACAGACCGGAACCTATATCAGTTCGCTGGATCAGTTGCCATATGCACACGCGGTGTTATTTGATGTTACGCCCAGGCAGCTGTTAAAAATAGCCGGGCATAAATTTTCGTCCTTATACAAATGGCAGCTGGAACGTTACCGGTACGGTATGGGTGTGTTTAAAATAGATTGGGCGCTTGATGGCCCGATACCATTTTCCGCCGCCGAATGCAGACAGGCCGGCACCGTCCACCTGGGTAATACTTTTGAGGAAATTGCCGAAGGAGAGCTGGCAACCAGCAAGGGCCATCAATCAACCGGGCCCTTTGTACTGCTGGCACAACAGAGCCTTTTTGATAAAACCCGGGCGCCGCAAGGAAAACAGACCGCCTGGGCTTATTGCCATGTTCCAAACGGATCAACCCGGGATATGACCGCTATTATTGAGGGCCAGGTAGAGCGCTTTGCACCGGGTTTTAAAGACGGGATCCTGGCCAAACACACTATGGATACCGGGCGGATTGAAGCTTATAACCCAAACTACATTGGTGGCGATATTAACGGAGGAATAATGGATATAGGCCAGTTATTTACCCGCCCGGTGTTGCGGTCGTCGCCTTATAAAACATCTGCTAAGGGTCTGTATATCTGCTCGTCATCAACGCCGCCTGGTGGTGGTGTGCATGGCATGTGCGGATATAACGCAGGCAAAAGGGTGTTAAAGGATATTTTTAATATTGAAATTTAACATTTGCTAACGTTGGTGATGAAAAGCAATAACAGAGATAGGTGACGTAATCAGGAATTTAAAATAGTTTAAGCTGATCAGCAGGCTTTTCATCCGTCCTGCGCACTTCTGTCCCGCCAAAATTAGACAGCGAGATACCCAGCAACCTTACCCGTTGCTCATCCTTAAAAGTATTGGCCAATAATTGTTTGGCGGTGCTGCTTATAGTTTCCAGGTCACCTACCGGTGTGGTGAATGACCTGTTACGGGTAATTTGCCTGAAATCGCTGTATTTTACTTTTAACGTAATGGTGCGCCCCTTCAGGTTGTTTTTCTCCAGGCGACTATAAACCAATTGCGCTATTTTATCCAGTTCGGCTTCCATCTCTTCCGGCGTGGTCAAATCATAAGCGAAGGTATCCTCAGCAGCCAGCGATTTTGTTTCGCGGTGCGGTTGTACGGCACGGTTATCAATCCCCCGGACGATGTTATAATAAAACCGGCCGGCTTTGCCAAAATGTTTTAAGAGTTCGTGTTCGGTAAGCTTTTTTAGATCGGCGCCGGTAAACAGGCCCAGCTTTTTCATTTTTTGTGCGGTTACTTTGCCTACGCCATGAAACTTCTCAACAGGTAGCAGCTCCATAAATGCTTCAATCGCAGAGGGGCCGATAAATTTTAGCCCGTCGGGTTTGTTGATGTCCGATGCTATTTTAGCTACAAATTTATTGACAGAAACACCAGCCGAGGCGGTTAGCTGCAATTCATCTTTTATGGCCTGCTTAATTTGCGTTGCAATAGTTATGGCAGAGCCGATACCCAGCTTATCATGGGTTACATCCAGGTAGGCTTCATCTAATGACAGTGGTTCAATGAGGTCGGTATACCGGCTAAATATTTTCCGTATTTTTTGCGACGCTTCTTTATAGGCATCAAACCTTGGCCTTATAAAAGTGGCATGGGGGCAAAGCTGCAGGGCCTGTTTGGATGACATAGCCGACCGGATACCAAATTTACGCGCCTCATAGCTGGCAGTAGCTACCACGCCGCCGCGTCCTTGCGGCAACCCGCCCACTACCAGCGGAATGCCGCGGTACTCCGGATTGTCCCGCTGCTCTACCGATGCGTAAAAAGCGTCCATGTCGATATGAATGATTTTGCGGTAGGCAATTTCCATAGTGCTAAAATACAATAAGTTGTTTTGAAGATTACCGCTATTCATCAATACAGCACAATTTAACAGTCAAAGTGCCGGCGCTTGCCTAAACCTGTCAGTATGGTAATTCTATTATATATATACTACGGAAGTCGAATTCATGAAACATAATCTCATTTATTAAGTTAATTTTGAAGGTTGAATATCTTTTCAAATTGAACATAGTTGCAATGACATTTAAAAGAAGCTTTATTATTGTTGTTTTTTTAATTATACATTTTCGCGGCTTAGCGCAAGAGACCATAATTCCGAGCCTTTCAGCTGATTATATTAACAAGCTCATCGATACTGCAAAAAAAAATTATCCCCGGGTCAGGTCCTATCAAAGCCGCATAAATATTGCAAACAGTAATATTTCAAAAACGCGGATGTCAATATTTAACGCGTTAACTGTATCATATGTCTATCAGCCCGGCACAACTACCATTGATCCGGTAAACCCTTCTACCAGCTATTTTAAAGGTTTGCAGGCGGGCGTTTTTTTAAACCTGGGTACATTATTGTCGCAACCATATCTTACCCGCCAGGCAAAAGAAGAATTATTAATTGCACATAATGATCAGGATGAATACCAGATAACAATTGCTACTGAGGTAAAAAAAAGATATTATCTGTATATTCAACGGATAGCCGAGTTGAAATTGCAAACAAAGTCGGCTCAGGATGTTGAAAGCTCATTAAAAGATATTACATACAAGTTTCAAAAAGGCGAAGAAACCTTTGATAATTATAATAAGATACAAGTGCAGTATACTGATCATCAACAAACAAAGATTCAGGCAGAAGCCAATGTTTTTATAGCAAAAGCCGATCTGGAAGAATTGCTTGGTACCAAATTAGAAAATATAAAATAGATGGAATTCAGCAATTTTTTTAAAATCATTAAGAAGCATAGGTTCACTATTGTTTTAACTACGGTATTAACGGTAATCATAACTTTTTTTTTGGTCCGCAATCAGCCCGACGTTTATTCCTCACAAGCTAAACTCGGTACGGGGATAGTTGACCAAACTCAAAGTGTTTTAAATGATATGCCTGATGCACAGGAATCAAAAGTAAGCCAGGAATTTAGCAACCTGGTTGAAATGATCAAATCAAAAAGAATGCTTGATCAGCTTGCGTATAAATTAATCATACACGACTTAACCAGCAAAAACCCCTACCGCAAAACAAGCCCGCTGTTAAATCAGCTAAACAATAGCGCGCGGCAACACGCAATTGCAACTTATACAGAACTTTATAATAAAAGACAGGCTTTGTCTTTATTTAACCCGGATCAAAACGGGCTTTATAAGTTACTGGTATCGATGCATTATGACGACCAGTCGATACTTAGAACCTTATCGGTATACAGGGTGCAAAACAGTGATTATATTAACGTCCAGTTTGACTCAGAAGGATCTGAACTTTCTGCTGTAGTGGTAAATACGCTATGTGCCGAATTTATTAATTATTACACTTTAATAATTAAAGAGAATCAAAAAAAAGCAGTTGATTTTTTGGGTAACCTTCTTCGGGTAAAACAGGATACCCTGGTTGCAAAGACAGCTGCTTTAAAAAATTATAAGATAAGAAATCACGTGCTTAACCTTAACGAAAAGGCTAAAAGTTTGTATGGTCAAATGTCTGATTTTGAAACGCGGCGCGAGGAGGCAGAAAAAAATGCACACGCAACCCAGGCAGCAATTAAAGGCATTGATAAAGATTTTGACCCTAAAGACCGTAAGTATTCAGAAAGCAATAAAACTGCGGTAACTCAAAAAATACTGGCTACAAAGGCACAACTACAGGCCGTTAATGATGCCTACGTACAAAGTAACTTTGACCCGAAATACAAGCGAAAAATAGACTCGCTTAATAATGCGGCCTCTGCGCAAATTGACGAACTATCAGATAAGTATATCTTAAATCCATTGTCAACCAAACAAAGCCTGGTTGAACAAAAGCTTGGTTTGCAAATACAGAATGACCTTGCAAAAAACAGCTCGGGCCCAATTAATAATGAACTTAACAGGCTTAATCGAAAATTTGATGCCCTGGTGCCGCATGAAGCAGCAACACAGGCGTTAGAGAGCGCCATTACCATAGCTAGCCAGGAGTACCTGGAAATATTGCAAAAGTATAACCAGGCCAATATGGTGTCGGGCTTCTCTATCCAGTTAAGGTTAATAGAGCGGGCAGAACCGGGGATTGCCCAGCCATCAAAAAAAATGCTGTTGGTTATTATCAGCGGTGTTATCGGTTTTGTTTTTTGCATAGCAGTGCTTTTTATCCTCTTTATATTTGACAATACCATCAAAACTGCCCCTGATCTGGCTAACAGAACCAAAATGCCGGTACTGGGCTATTTAAATTTACTGAGCAGCAAGTCAATCGACCTGAAAAATATCTGGACCGGCACCACCGCCACAGGCGAAACAAAACAGCTGAAAAATTTAATGCAGTCGTTAAGGTTCGAGGTAGCTACAGCTTTAGCAGCTGATAAGGTATTGTTAATTAACAGTATTGAGAAAGAAGAAGGAAAAACCTTCGTTGCAGTGAACCTGGCCTACGCCTATTCATCTGTTAATAAAAGGGTATTGGTTATTGACGGTAATTTTGATAATCCTGGTATCACCGCGTTTACCAAAACCAGGTTTTACCTTGAGGACTTTTTAACCGGCCCTTTTGACGATTCTTTTTTCTCGGCCGATGCCAAAATTAAATTTCTCGGTAACCATGGGAGAGGGGCGTCACTTTTAGAAATAGCCGGCGAAGACTCAATATACGGTAAGCTTGCTATCCTAAAAGACGCTTTTGATGTCATTATTATTGAAGCACCGGCTTTGGATGCGTTAAACCGATCTAAAGAATGGATATTGTTTGCTGATAAAATTTTAACCGTGTTTGAGTCCGGCAATAGTCTCAATGAAAACTATAAGCAAAACATTGGCTACCTTAAAAGCCTGAATGGTAAGTTTATTGGTTGGGTTTTAAATTTGGTGCCGGGCGACAAACCAACTACTGAAATTGAATAAACCAATAATTTAAATTTTTTATAATGATATTGGCCAGGTTGTTATGGATTTTTTTTCAGTTGATAGTAGGATACAACCTTGTTCTGCCATTGGTTATATACCTGCTGTCGCTTTTTAAAAGTAATATATCCCCGCCTGCTGAAATAACTGAAGGCGATTACGGTATTATTGTTACCGCTTATGAGCAGGTTACACATATCCCGGCTGTTGTACAATCGTTATTAAATCTTAATTACCAAAATTATCTTATTTATGTAGTAGCTGATAATTGTGAAGAGAGCGAGCTGAGTTTTACTGATGACCGGGTTATAGTTTTACGGCCCGAAACCATCCTTGCCGGTAATACCCGGTCGCATTTTTACGCTATTCGTAATTTCAAACGTAAACATAACCGCTTAACTATTATAGATAGCGATAACCTGGTTGATGCAGAATATTTAAATGAATTGAACCGGTTTTTCAACCAGGGGTATATAGCGGTTCAGGGTGTTCGCGAAGCAAAAAATTTAAATACTATTTATGCCTGCCTGGATGCGGCCCGCGATATTTATTACCATTTTTATGATGGTAAGATCCTGTTTAAAGCCGGCTCATCGGCTACACTTGCCGGCTCGGGCATGGCATTTACTACCGACCTGTATATTGATTGCCTGGGGCAGAAAGATGTTACCGGTGCCGGTTTCGATAAAGTGCTGCAGGCTGAGATAGTTGGCCGTAATGTCAGGATAGCTTTTGCCGGCGGCGCTATAGTGTATGACGAAAAAACCAGCCAGACAGATCAACTGGTAAACCAGCGTTCAAGGTGGATCAATACCTGGTTCAAATACTTCTCCTTAGGTTTTACCCTGATAAAAAAAGGTGTTACCAAACAAAGCTGGAACCAGTTTTTATTTGGCGTTGTTTTGTTAAGGCCGCCCTTATTTATATTTTTATTAATGGGGATCATCTGCCTGATTATTAACCTTTTTGTAAGTGTTACCGGTACCGTTTTATGGATAGCCGGCTTCCTGCTGTTTATAGGTGGGTTTTACCTGGCATTGTTAAAATCTGATACTGATAAGCGGATATACCGGTCGCTGATTAATATACCCAGGTTTATATTTTTCCAGGTATTATCCTTGTTAAAGGCACGTAAGGCCAATCAGCGTTCGGTTGCAACCAAGCATTACCATAATGATATTGCTGACCAAGAATAAAAGCTATGCGAGTTGATCCTTCAGAAAAAGTATTAAGAAAAAAAGAGTTTGCCGCGGCATCAAAGCTCAAAACGGAGAAGATAACCAGAATTGTGGCCCTGGTAGTTGCGTTTATCAGTGTGTTTTTTTTTATTATTAAAATCCTGTTTCTTTAGTGAACAACCAACAAAAACCGGCGCCGGACATTTTGCAATTGGAAAAAAAGAGCAAAAGTTTTTTTCAGGACTTAAAAAAGAAGGTTCTGATAGAAAAACTTTATAATCCTGTTGGCGCTGCTTTTTTTATTCTCTTAGCCGCCATTCTTGGGGTTGGTGCCGCAAAATTCGGTATTGTATTTGGCGCGTTATTTTTATTGGTGTTAATAGGCCTGCCATGTATATATGGTATAGTAGCTTATCCGCAATTCGGGATACTAGTCTTACTGATGATGGCCTATATGCTGTTTTATCTGGGCCGCCTCGGCATCCCGGGCCCGTTAGGAGTGGTGATAGATCTGATTCAGGGGATGCTGATGCTGGCAACGTTGGTTAGTTTACGGCGCCATAATGACTGGGAACTGCTCAAAGGCCCGATATCCGTCATAATATTGATATGGATAGGTTATAATATATTCCAATTAGGAAACCCCAGCGCCGTATCAAGATTAGCATGGGTTTATACGGTACGGTCTGTAGCCATTGTTATGCTGAGCTATTTTGTGTTTGTATATAATATCCGGTCTGTTAAATTCATCAGGCTGATATTTAAGATATGGCTGGTTATGAGTTTATTCGCGGCATTGTACGCAATGAAGCAGGAATACATTGGTTTTTCGGCTACCGAAGAGGCCTATCTTAACTCTGACCCGGAAATAAGAGGGTTACTATTTATAGCCGGACATTGGCGAAAATTCTCCATATTTTCAGATCCGGTTGCATTTGCCTATAACATGAGCATGTCCGCCATATTTTGCATCGCGCTTATAGCGGGTAAACTGCCCGGCTGGAAAAAGCTGATCTTAGGCGGGTTAACGGTAGTGTTTTTGTTCTCCATGCTTTTTTCGGGTACCCGGGGCGCTAATGTGTTGGTGCCGGCCGCCTTGGTGTTATTCGCTATTTTAAACTATAGTAAAAAGGTTTTGGCTGCGGTTTGCCTGGCCGCGGTGTTTTTGGTGGTATTGATAAATGTCCCTACGGGGGATCCTAATTTACTCCGGTTTCAAACCGCCTTCAGTCCCAATGACGATCCATCCTATAAATTAAGGAAGTTTAATCAGGAACGCATTAAGCCCTATATCCTGTCACACCCCATCGGATTCGGGCTTGGCGCTACGGGCGGTTGGGGAAAACGCTTTGGCGATGGTTCGATAGTTTCGCAGTTTCAACCGGATAGCGGATATATCAGGGTAGCTGTTGAACTGGGATGGATAGGATTATTCATTTTCTGTACGTTGATGTTTACGATCATGCGGACGGGTATCAATAATTATTATCAAATTAAAGACCCGGAAATTAAAACTTATTGTTTGGCTATCCTGCTAATAATTTTCGCTTACAACATAGCCAATTTTCCGCAGGAGGCGTTGGTTCAATTTCCGTCAAATGTGTTTTTTTCGTTGGATATGGCATTGCTTACCGTGTTATTAAGATTGGATAAAGAAAAACAGTTAAACGAAGCCTCATCATTAAATAAACCGGCCTGAATATGGAAAACATGAATGCTGATCATCTCCTAAAAAACAGGGATATTGTAATAGTTGGCCAGCAGTCGTGGGACGTTGAGATAGGAAGTAATTGTAAAAATATTGCCCTGGAGTTCAGCAAAAACAACCGGGTATTATACGTTAATTCTCCGCTTGACAGGATAACCAGGCTAAAGCAAAAGGCCGATCCGAAGGTTAAAAAGCGTATAGCGGTAATAAATGGCAGCCTGGATGGCCTGATTGAAATAAAACAAAACTTATGGAATTATTATCCTGACAAACTCATAGAATCCATCAACTGGATAAAAAATGAGGCTATTTATAACCGGTTAAATAAATACAACAACCGGATATTTGCCCGTACCATTAAAAAAGCCATCAATCGGTTAGGATTTAAGAATATTATCCTGTTTAACGATAGTGATATGTTCAGGTCCTTTTATTTAAAGGAGTTACTGAAACCTGCAGTAAGTGTCTACTATTCAAGAGACTATATGCTGTATGTTGACTACTGGAAGTTACATGGCGAAAAGCTGGAGCCGAAACTGATCAGCAAAAGCGATCTCTGTGTGGCCAACTCTACTTATTTAGCGTCTTATTGCAGGCAGCATAATAAAAATTCTTTTTACGTGGGCCAGGGTTGCGATCTGGAAATGTTTATGAACAAACAGGATACGCCGGTACCTGCCGATATGATTGCCATACGTAAACCGGTTATCGGTTATGTGGGCGCGCTGCAGAGCATACGGCTTGACCTTGCCCTGCTGGAACATATCGCTAAAGCAAAACCTGAATGGAGTATTGTACTGGTTGGCCCCGAGGACAAAGAGTTTACAGCAAGCAACCTGCACCAGATAGAGAACATACACTTTTTAGGCGGTAAAGACCCGAATTCGCTTGCGGGGTATATAAACTCTTTTGATGTTTGTTTAAACCCACAAATTGTTAACCAGGTTACTATCGGTAATTACCCGCGCAAAATTGATGAGTACCTGGCTATGGGCAAGCCGGTTGTAGCTACACGTACCGAAGCTATGAGCGTATTTGAGCAGTATGTGTATTTGGGTAAAACCAGGGAAGATTATGTCATGCTTATTGAAAAGGCCCTGACCGAAGATTCAGAAGAAAAAAGACGGGCCCGCGTTGCTTTTGCGGCCACTCATTCCTGGGAAAATAGTGTAAACGATATTTATAAGGCTATCATGCAGGTTGAAGAAGCTCCGGATAGACCGGCCCGTTAAATATTCCCCTTTTTTAATTCGTTTACGGCAAATTCGCAGGCCCTAGCTGTAAGCGCCATATAGGTTAAGGAAGGGTTCTGACTGGCAGAAGATGTCATGCAACTTCCATCAGTTACAAATAGATTTTTTACAGCATGTAGCTGATTGTTTCCATTCAGTACCGACGTTTTTGGGTCATGGCCCATTCGGGCTGTGCCCATTTCATGCGCCGTACTGCCACCCGGCTTTTTATAATTAAATGTTTCAATATCTGTAAAACCGGCAGCAGCCAGCATTTCCCTGGATGATTTGCGAATATCATCCATCATCTTCGCTTCATTGTCCCGAAATTTAAAGTCGATATTGGTCAGCGGAAGCCCCCATTGATCTTTTACAGTTGTATTTAGTGTGATCTTATTTTCGTGATAGGGAAGGCACTCGCCCCAGCCGGCCATCCATACTGTCCATGGGCCGGGGGTAGTAAGCTGCTTTTTAAAGTCAACACCAAAACCATTTCCATTCATCGTGTCACGCCATTCTGATCGCTCGCCATGCCCCTGTATATTGAAACCTCTTAAATAATCAAGCCCCTCATCCGGTTTCAGGTTCCTGTACCGGGGGATCAAAAAACCGCATGGCCTGCGCCCTTTATAATACAGATCTTTGTAGCCCTGATATTTGCCCGAAGCGCCGGCAGACGAGTGATGGTCCATTAAATTATGACCCAATTCGCCGCTGTCATTTCCCATCCCGTCAGGAAACCTGTGCGACCTGGAATTTAATAATATACCCGCTGTTGCAATGGTTGATGCGTTAAGAAAGATCACTTTGGCGTGATATTCAAAACTTTCGTGGGTTTGCGTATCTATAACCCTAACACCTGTGGCCCGTTGTTTAACCTCATCGTACAAAACCTCGGCAACGATAGCATACGGCCTTAATGTAAGGTTGCCGGTTTGCATTGCCGCTGGTATGGTTGAACTGTTACTGCTAAAATACCCGCCAAACGGACAGCCCCTTGAACACAGGTTCCTGTTCATGCAGGGCCCCCGGCCGTCCCACCCTTTGGTTAAATTGGCCACACGGGCAATGGTTAATAAGCGGCCGGGATTATTTTTGCGGATGGAGTCATTTAAGTGATGCTCTATACAATTCAGTTCCATTGGCGGCAGATATTCGCCGTCAGGCAATTGATGCAGGTTTTCTCTGTTACCGCTAACCCCTATGTATCTTTCAACATAGCTGTACCAGGGCGCTATATCTTTATAACGTATGGGCCAGTCTACCGCGATCCCTTCTTTTAAATTAGCTTCAAAATCCAGGTCACTCAACCGGTAACACTGCCTGCCCCAGGTCAGAGAGCGGCCGCCCACCTGGTACCCGCGATACCACAAAAAAGGTTTATCCTGTATATATGGGTGGTCTTTATCGTTCACATAAAAAAGCGCATCGCCTCCGTTACTTGCGGTTGATTGTATGGGGCTTTCGGCTTTAAATTTTGGCGTGTTATTTAAGCGATATTCAAGATCCCAGGGATTAAGATTGGCCGTAGGGTAATCTGTAATATGCGATACATTGCGGCCTCTTTCTAAAAGCAGGGTTTTTAGCCCTTTTTTGCAAAGTTCCATAGCTGCCCATCCGCCACTAATACCAGAACCTACAACAATGGCGTCGAAAGTAGAATTAATGCCCTTATCACCCATAAATTTGTATTAATTATTTTGTTGCCCAGGCCAGCTGACCTTTTTTTAATGGGATGCATGATTCAAAATTTGCAGGAATGTAGTCATAAGCCATCCCTTTGGTAGCGCCTAAAAAGGAGGTGCAGTACCCTTCAACAGTGAGGTCTCTTAACTGATAGAAAAAAGGCAGACCAAAAACCTTTTTATTCACCTTATTCAGTATCGCGAACGAATAATTTGCTTTGTCCTCAAAATGCTTTAAAACCAGTGTTTTTTGGGCTAGGCTACAACTAATAAATGATTTATTATAATTAGAAAACGTATAATGTTCAAGCGAACTCAGTCCCGTTAAAAAGATTTTTTGCGACCTGGGATCGGTATTTTCTGTAATCATCTTGATGATGTAATCCTCTACCATTGCGTCTTTAGCCCCGGGAGTATCTGTACGCGGGATGATCAGTTCGGCAAGGTCGGCAATCAGTGCCTTTTTTTGAGGCAGCAAGTTAACAGGCATTATATCGGCCGGTTTTAAAAACTCATATAGCGCCCCTGAGGACACACCCAGTGTTACAACTGCCAATATGCTTTTAATAGCCGCTTTCCTATTCATAACTCACAGGTAAAGATAAAGTATAAAGCTGCGGTAATGTAAAAATTGCGCGTATTATTTATGGGGTTTAAAGGCCAGTAGCTCTGCGGTATGTTTAACATTGCGGTAAACGGCCCTTGCCACCCCGATGAAGAGGTTATCACTTTGTCTAAAATCGCTGCGTTTCATCGTGCTTGGTTCGTCCGCAGAATTTAACTGGTCAAACAGGCTCTTGAAATTTTCATAGAACATGGCCCTGCCTTTATTTTTCAGGAAAGACAGCGCCATCAGGAACTCGGTACGGTCGCCTTTAATTCCTTCGCGGTACCTGCCAAATTTTTCAAAAAAAGTAGTTCTGCGTAAATGCGGATGATCGCTGTAACAATGAAATTTACGGTGTCCCGGATACCATATTTTGAATGTCATTTCTGAGTACCCTTTTCTGAACGGTTTTAAATAAGGATATCTGAAGTAAGCATAAAAGCGGACGAGATCTATATCGGTTCTTTCTTCCATTATATCCAGCGCATCCTTTAAATGCGTTGCATAACCCGGTAAAGGATCAAAATCTTCCTGTACGTAAAGCGTATACCGGGTTTTAACAGCATCCTGCCCCTTATTAATATTATTACCCAAACCAGCGTTTTTAACTGCCGTTATTAAACGGAAGCCATATTCTTTCTCAATGGATTTAAGCTGCGCGACATGTTCCGGTTGGCTGCCATCGTCCGATACAACAATATCGCCAAAAACTATCTGCTGGCCGGCAAAGCTTTTTAACAACCTTTGAAGCGATTGGCTACGGTTATAATGCGTAACCAATAGCGTGATATCTTTAAATTGGTTGTGTTCCATTAATAGCGTTTAAAAAATACATCGCCGGTGCATTTTAATAATTTAAACTGAAGGTAAGCGGCCCTTGCCGCTAATGCAAATATGTTTTTGCTTTCGCGCCAGCTGCTGCGGCCCATTGTGCTCGGTTCGTCGGGCGAATTTTTTTGATAAAACAGGTCGGTAAAATTATCGTAGAAAATGCCCTTGCCCTTTTTTTGGATAAAAGAAATGGCCATTTGGTATTCGGTTAAATCTCCTTTAATTCCTTCGGGGTAGCGCCCAAATTTTTGAAAAAATGAACTGCGCCTTAAATGCGGATGGTCACTATATACATAAAATTTAAGGTGGTTATTGGCCCAGGGGAAAGGTTTAAATATCATTTCAGAAAACCCCCTGCCGTAAGGCTTTAGATACGGATAGGTAAAATAAGCATAAAACCTTGCCAGGTCAAGTTCCTTATCCACTTCCATAAACTGCAAAGCATCGCGCAAGTGGCCGGCAAATACTGCCTTAGGCTCAAAATCTTCCTGTACATATAAAGTATAGGCTGTGGTAACTGCGTCCTGCCCTTTGTTAATATTATTCCCCAGCCCTTTATTTACAGGTGTGGTGATTAAACGGAAATTAAAAAGATTTTGAAGCTTTTTCAACTGATCAATTGTTTCGGGCTTACTGCCGTCATCAGATACTACTATATCTTCAAATACGATATGAAGTGACCGGAATGCATTTAATAACCGCTCCAGTGACCGGCTGCGATTATAATGGGTAATCAATAAAGTAACATCACTAAAAACAAAATGATCTTCATCCATAATTTAATCAATATGCTAATAAATCCTTTATATATCGCATATTATTTGTTTATATTGTTAAGATAATTTTAAAGAAGCATGTGGCAAAGAGTTTATAATCTTATTAAGAACAAATACTTTTTGTCGTTAGCTGGTAATGTGATAATGTCCGGACTGGGCCTGATCACTATGACGTTGATATACCGTGCCTTATCACCATCAGACGCCGGGACCTGGGTTTTTTTCCAATCCATATTGTTGTTGATTGACACTTTCAGATCTGGTTTTTTAACCACCGCCTTTATAAAATTTTATGCCGGAGCCGATAAAGAACGGACGGCCGAAGTTGCCGGCTCGGCCTGGTACCTGGGTATAGGCGTTACGTTTATGCTGGTTTTGGTAAGCGTGTCGTCGTTATTTTTTTTAGGCAATATCCATGACGAAGGGCTGGTATTGTTTTTCAAATGGTCAGGTCTATACTACGCTTTTTCTTTGCCCTGGTTTTTGGGAACCTGCGTAATACAGGGCGACCAGCACTTTGGTAAACTGTTATACATCAGGTTATGCAACCAGGGGAGCTTTATAGTTTTTATAATTCTGTTAATTATAATTGGAAAGATCAGTTTACCAAATGTGCTTTTTGCCTATCTGTTCTCAAATTTAATTACCAGTATCTACGCTCTTGTTAAAGGCTGGACACGTATAGCAGATTTAAGGAAACGTACCAAAGCAAGCGTTAAAGAAATTTACAATTTCGGTAAATACAGCGTCGGCACTGCGCTGAGCGCCAATATGTTCAATACATCTGACACATTTATTATTAATTTTGTGCTAGGTAAGCCCGCATTGGCCATTTACAACCTGGGGCAAACATTAATGCAGCTGGTTGAGATCCCGCTGCGCAGCTTTGCGGTTACTGCTATGCCCGAGCTGGCTGTTGCCTATAACCAAAACAATCGCGAAGGAGTTATACAGATAATGAAAAAATATGCCGGAATGCTGTCTGTTCTGCTAATTCCGGCAGCAATTATTGGCTGTGCACTTGCAGATCTGCCCATCTACATCATAGGGGGCGGAAGATATGCCGGAACCGAAGCTGCTAATGTGTTCCGCCTTTTTCTGACCTTCGCGATTATCTTTCCGCCCGACCGTTTCTTTGCGCTGACACTGGATGTTATCCATCAACCCAAAGTGAATTTTTATAAGGTGCTGGTTATGCTGGCGGTAAACATAGGCGCCGACTTAGCCGGTGTTTACTTAACCCATAGTGTTTATGGTATTGCATTTGCTACGGTACTGCCGATATCAACAGGAGCGATTATTGGTTATTGGGCGCTAAATAAATACAAAGCCTTTTCGTTCTGGAATATTTTTAAAGTAGGATATGATGAAAGCCTGGTATTGTTAAAGCAAATAACACGCAAGCGTAAACTGCAAAATTAAATGCCTACCATATCCACCAACCTTTTTTGCCCGATTCTTTATCTGAATAGTTGAATCGCATTTCGATATGTTTGAACGTCCAGACGGAAATTAGGTAGATTATAGCATAGTTTATTATGAACAGGTATGCGTATGCCGATGGCGGGAACTTTAACATACGGATAAACAACACATTAAATAAACTAAGGATCAAGGTGTGAATCATGTATATGGAATAAGAATATTTCCCGGTTTGATGTAAGAACTTTGACCGTTTTAGCAGCGCAGAAAGCCAGCCTTTTTCAAAAGCAAATACCAGGATGGTAATAAAAAACAGGATCTCATAGATAAACCCGTAATTTTTATAAATGGCGCCATAACAAACAAAGCCGATAGTTAAAGCCAGGGAAATAATTTCCAGAAAATTAAAAAGCGAATTTTTAAGGGCGCGTAAATAATCTTTAGTGTAATTAAAAGTGCTAAAGCAAACCACACCAATAAAGAATCCCATTACCCCACGTAAAAAGCCATAGTCAAAAGCATAATTTAGCCTGAAGCTGCCCGTAAATAAATATAGGGCTATGCCGGAAACTATAATAATGAGCAAATAAATTATGACCCTGAGTTTTGTTAAGCTGTTTCTGTTGATGAATAACATAGTAAAACCGAACACCAGGTAGGCTATCATTTCTGCGCTTATAGACCAGCTTGCTATGTTCCAGCTCACATCATTAATACCCGGCAGTTTTACCGAATTAATTAAAAAGAGGTTCGTTAAAAAAGTATACAGGTTGTTACTTACATTATCTGTTTTATTAACGTGTACATGTGCAGATGCAGCATGTTTTGAAAATTCAATAGCTACAAATATTAACAGCACTATAAGGTGTAAGGGGTATAACCTGAAAAATCTTTTTTTATAAAACCGGGTCAGTTCTTTCCCTGTTTTAATGAACTGATAGCTGTAAGCAATCACAAAACCACTTAACACGAAAAAGAAATCAACAAACAGGTCGCTATTATAAATAAACTCATTATTTATAATAGGTGTGGCAGAAAAAGCGCTTAAGTGGAATAAAACAACCAGACTGGAAAATATGCCTCTAAAAATATCCAGGACCGCAAATCTTTCCTTCATCAGGTTATTTAGTTTTTAGTAAATGTAATTATAAAAACGAGCTATTTATTAAGCCCTACTTATTAAACAATCCTGTTTCACGTATACAAGTTGTAATATTGTAATATATCCTGATATAGGAAACTGCCCCATCTTATTCTTGCCTATAACCAGCCAAAACACGTTTTCTTTATAAAAAACAGGGTTAAAGTTTATTGGGGATCTTAAATTACCATTACCTTAATTTGTTAAGCGGGCCATGACAGGCAAATAGCCCTATTTCTCATAGCCAGGCAATGGATTAAAAAATAAGCTTAATTGTCTATCGCTTCACTAAAATCGCTATATATATTAAAAATCTTATCCAATCTTATCAGGGCAAACATATCGGCAATATCCGGGCGCAGGCCTACCAAAATTAAATCTTCCTTAAAGGACATAAGATATTTAAGGGACGAAACAAGTGCACCTAAAAAAGAACTGTCAATATATTGCACCTGCTCCAGGTTAAGAACTATCCGTTTATGATGCGCGTCAAATAATTTGATCAGGTCAGTCTTAAATTCATCTGCATTTGCTAGGCTTGCCTCTTGTAAGTTTAGGTTTATCATGAGGTTTTTTTCATCCTCCTTGTATGTTTTAAGCATTATTAAATGTTTTAGATATAATTACTTAAGTGGTTATATTATTGGTTATTGTTTACCTTTCCTTACTATGTTGTTTTTTATACAGGACCCTTACAAATAAATAAATTCCCGAAAAAATGATAGCCAATGAGATCAGATCCATTAAGGTAACACCATTGTCTCTGCTAAAATAAAAGATGGTAAACATTTCAAAGTAGGGTGGGGCAGGCATTATGATCATCGCAAAACCAAGTGCGATTATTATGATGCTGATGAGCATTAAAATAACCTTGTTAGTGCGTTCTGTTTTTAAATACCTGCTGGAGCTCTTACTGTTAAATTTATGAGATATCAACAGCGTGCTAAACTCATCAACCAGTTGCTCTCTTGATTCCTTGTCTTTTTGGTCTATAATTTTAAAGACTTTAAAATCGGCTTTATCGGTTGTTTTATTTTCAATAACCGCATTTAGTTTTTGCTGATATTGTTTAATTGTTTCACTATCAAATTCGCTTTGAGAAAGCAAAGCAATTAACTCATCGAGTTTTTCCTCAATAACAACCTCCTTTTCCGCAGCAGCCTGCAGATCGGAAATTTCCCCTCTTTTTTTTACTTTGATCTTCAATCTGCTTAAATTAAAGTTTCATTTTTTACCGAAACCCATTCGTTAATTTCAAAATCATATTTTTTAATAACTTTTGCCGGATTCCCGGCCGCTATTGAATAGGGGGGGACACTTTTGGTTACCACTGCTCCGGCGGCTATAACGCTGTGCTTTCCGATAGTAACGCCCGCGGTTATAACAGCATTGGCGGCAATCCAGCAATCATCTTCTATTATTATTTGCGCTATTATTGTTTTTTGCTGATTAATGGGTTTGTTTACATCACGGTATTCATGATTCAGCCCGCTTGTTACGATGTTTTGAGCGAAAATTACATTGTTGCCTACCGCTACCGGACCTATAATGGTATTTCTCATCCCGATCAACGTATGGTTACCAATAGTGACGTCGCCAACGCCGTTATTTATGCAGCAAAAGTCTTCGATAGTTGATGATGCGCCCATTTCAAACTTATTGAAAGGCAAAACGTCCATACGCGCGCGTCGTATCTTACTGCCTTTACCACGCTTATGTATAAATGGGTTAACCAATAATTTCACCCAAAGCCTGGGCCTTGCTTCACCCGCGGGGATAAGCATCCAATGGACTAATTTTTTTAAGGCCGGTTTACTATTTATTTTTTCTTTAAGCCCCATTATTTCTTACACTTATTGTTTCCTTTTTGCTTTTTCCCAGATTGCGCTTTGCCTGCCTGCTGCAAATCGGAATATACCTCTTATTACTGCATAATTCATCATACAAAAATAATAGGGGATGAAAAATATTTTGATCTTTATTTGCCGCGCTACGATTACCCAGCCTAATATAGACATGCCATAAAATGCGATCTGCGCTATCAGTATCAGCTGGTATATAGCAGGGCTGTGACCTCTAGCTACGATGCTGATATTTAGCAATAGAACCAAGATCATTAAAAATGGGACAACGGTCCACCTTAATACCCGGTGGCTTATATACTGGAAAGAAAGCAGTGGAATTTTAAACGGGTTAAGCAGACTTTTCAACCAGATTATGGACTGAATGCCACCCGCTGCTATTCTTATCTTTCGCTTTAACTCTTCTTTAACATCTTCTGAAGCAGTTTCTGATGCATACGCCTCAGGCTCGTACACGATTTTATATCCCCGGCAGGCAATAAGCATGGAAATCATAAAATCATCAATAATAGCGTTTGACGGAACAGGCTGGTATAAATTTGTGCGGACCGAAAAAAGTTCGCCGGCGGCTCCTACAACAGAATATAACTCAGAATCCCATGTTTTGAGTTTTGATTCATATTTCCAATAAAATCCTTCGCCCGCAGTTGCGTCCGCTGTTTGAGCTACGGACACCCGCTTCTCACCTGCTACTGCGCCAACTTTAGCGTCGGCATAATGTCTGCAAATATTTATAATTGCCTCTGGATTTAAAAATGTGTTAGCATCTGTAAAAACCAGTACATCGGTGTCTGCAGCATCTTTAGCCCTGTGTACAGCTGCCATTTTACCCAACCGCTCATCCGTATGCAAATGCATTATTTCAGGGTGCCCCGATACAATTTTAGCGGTATTATCGGTAGATCCATCTGTAATAAAAATAAAACGCAACTTATTTTCGGGATAGCTGAGCGCGAGGCTGTTTTGTATTTTTTGTTCAATAAAATCTTCTTCGTTATAGGCCGCTATTATTAAGGTACAGGTTGGCAGATTTACCGCTTTTGGCAAAATAGGTTTACCTTTTATAGCTCGTTTTATTTTGATTAATACGTACAGCAATAGCCCATACCCTATAAATGCATAGAATATAATAAACAAGCCGATCCAAAAGGTAACTATCATAATTTATTTATCGGATATCCCAGATTTCTGCTGTTCTTTTTTTCGGTAATGTTCCACCATATTGCTTTTACTAACCATTTAATGTAACCGCTATGCCCGGTTTTAAGGTATTGCCATATATTACGGGGAGATACAACCAGCAGATAATAAAAATAGAATATGATCTTTGCCAATGCGGGCGCATTGCGCCTGATAAAAAGGATCCGGTTACGGTTCATAAAGTATTCTTTTAAAGCGCTGTTTTTCCCAACAGAAACAGATTCTTTATGATAGATAAGTGCATTAGTTACCAGCCATATCTGGTAACCCGCCTTTTTGATATGATCACACCAGTCCAGTTCTTCATAATACAAAAAAAAGTTTTCGGCCATAGGGCCGGCTTTTTCAATACATTCTTTTTTTACCATCATGGCAGCGCCGTGTACATATCCGGTTTCGCCGGTTAAATTATCGTATTGCCCGTTATCAGTTTCATATTGCCCGATACAGTTGTTGCGTGCCGTAAAATAATTCATTCCGGTATAACCCATATATTGTAACATATCAGGCTGATCAAAATATCTGATCTTTGGCGACACCATCCCCACAAGTTCATGTTTATCAAGCACAGCAACCAGGTTTTCGATAAGGCCCGGTGTAAATTCGGTATCGTTGTTTACAAAAAACAGGTAATCGCCTTTGGCTGCGGCTACGCCTAAATTGTTTCCACCCGCAAAGCCCAGATTAATATCCGAACGAATAAATATCACGTCAGGATAGGTCGTTTTCAAGTCAGGTGTCGCATTAATCTTGCTACCGTTATCAATAACAATAATTTCAAGGCGCTTATAGGTAGTGGTAGCATAGATTGACTTTAAAAGCGCTTCTGTTACCTTACTTTGATTAAAATTAACCGTTATGATGGATACAAGTTTCATTAAGATCAGAATGGAAATTACACCTGTTTATCAACTGAATAATTTGGTTCGCCTAAAACTTGATTTTCCAACCCCGTTATACATTTTCTTTTTGAAATAATGCCGGGATTGTTTTTAAAATTAATTTCAAATCATTTTTTAGGCTGTGGTTCTGTGCATATATATTATCAAGCATAAGCCTTTCTTCCTCACTCATTTCTCCCTTCCCCCGTTTTTCTACCTGCCATAATCCGGTGATGCCGGCGGGTGCGGCAAATCTCAGTATATATTTATCTGTAGTTAATTTTTCAGCTTCATATAAAGGCAAGGGCCGGTTACCCACAATGCTCATATCACCGATAATGACATTCCAAAGCTGCGGTAATTCATCAATACTGGTATTCCTTATAAAGTTCCCCACCTTTGTTATCCGCGGATCGTTTTTAATCTTGAAAAATGCCGAGCCTGATTTTGCTTTTTTCGAAAACCTGAAGTCTTTTTCGCACAATTTAACGTTATCGGCGTAAAAAGGATATTGGCATTTGCCATACGCCAGGCATTCATCACATAAACTATTTGTTAAAACCGGTTCTTTCGTTTCGGTTGCGGCATCAATGTCATATTGGTTTAAATGTTTCAGATCTTTTATACGCTGGTCTGCGTTAACATACATCGACCTGAATTTGTAAAATTTAAAAACCCGGTAACCGGTGCCTACGCGCAGCGAATAGTAAAATGCCGGGCCCTTTGACTCTAACCTGATGAGGATATAGGTGATTAAAAACAGTGGTGAAAGCGCCAGCAGGGCACAACCGGCGAAAAAGACATCAAAAATTCTTTTACCAATATTGATGTTTTTGATCTGGTTAACACCCGATGCCAAATTATTCCTTATCTCGGTCCAGTTATCGATTAAAAAATTCACCCTTTTTTCAATGCGGTCCGCCCTTAGCGAAATTTTGAAAACATCTGTTATCCCGCCTGTAAGCGCCAGCTGACGTAAATTAACGTTTAAGTGATTTACAATAAGGAAGAACGGTACCGAAGGCAGATTCTTCTTTTTAAGCGTCTCTATTAATGTCAGGCCGGCCGGAGCCATGATCTCACTGTTAGAAATAATGGAAACGATATTCAATCCGTCGGTTACCCAGGCCGAGGCCATCTTCATCCCGTTATCAAAATGCATTAGCTGCCTGTCGCCAAAATTGCATTGCTTAAACGTTGCGGTAAATTCGGCATTAAACCCTATAACAGCAATTATCGGCGTGGTTTTCAATAAACTTTCATCGCTCATAAATTTGAGATAAGCCTGCCGCTCCGTCTTAAAGCAACCTTTATCCTTGATCCAAGTTCGCCGGGGTTAAAGGGTTTTACTATAAAATCATCCGCCCCGCTATCCAAACAGGCAATTCTTTTTTCGGAACTTTCCTCGCCCGATAAGATAATTATGGGTACTGAATTAAAAAAATCACTTAGTTTAACCTGTTTAATCAAATCGAGGCCGCTAAGTTTAGGCGTATTTAAATCGGATATTATCAGATCAGGTACATCGCCGTTTTGCATAAATGCCAGGGCTTCCATTCCGTTGTGTTTGATTATAATGTCGTAGGTTGTACTTAAAAATTTCTGTAGTATTGCCTGCATAAATTGATCATCCTCAACTATTAGAATTTTAATTTTGCTTGTATTTGAAAAATTCATAGCGCTTATTTTTTGAGTGCAGAGTTGCTTGTTTTTTGAGTTGAGTTAAAATCGTTTTATAATTATCGGGAATAAATTAACTTTTACGTAATTTATTTTTTTTTAGTTATTAGTTTCCGATATTAAATAAACGTTTTACCCTTTTGCCGACCGCTTTAAATAAGCCGCCGTCTATTTGTATTCTTCGGTCAGTAGTCCAGACAATTGCATTTGAATTACTTACCCTGTGCATTTTGCCAAAACCTTTATTGTATAATTTCAAGGCCAGGTAACCGTCTTCATTGGTTCCGGGGGGATGATTAAAACCGTCAACCAGCAATCCCTGTTCGCGCCTGAATCCTGAGTTGAAGCCGTATACATTAACCGCCTCTGTTTTTTTATAATTATTATACAACCTGGTTATATCGGCCAGTGTTTCATAAAAATAATAAGCGATACGGCCGGTGTTACCGGTCGGGATAAAAGAGAACCGCCCATACGTAACAGCAATTTTATCGGTTTTTAGAAGCGGCTTGCTCATTTCATCTATCCAGTTTCTGGGATAAATGGTATCAGCATCGGCATTTAAAATATATTTCCCTTTGGCGTGGGCAAGGCCGGCGTTCCGCGCATTGGTAATTCCCTGTTTGGTTTCCAAAATGCAGGTAACCCCGCAGGCTTTTACAAGCTCTTCGGTATTGTCTGACGAATTATTGTTAACTACTATTATTTCAACCGAACTATCAACCAGGTTATTACATAGTGATGCCAAAGTTGGCACTATATTTTCCTCTTCGTTATAAGCCGGTATAACAATGGATATTATTGGATTAGTTTTAAGCAGGTTATGTTGGTAGGCGTTTTTAACAGCCAGCAAGGCCGAACTATCCTGGCGATTTATATGCAGATAATGGCTTATGTAGGTCGGGATAAAGACTGGTTTCATAGGGGGGACTAAATAACTATTTGATGTTAAAATGTATGCAAATTAAAAATGATGCAGGTTAACATCTTCCTAACGGTTATAATAACCTAAAAGGCGTTATGGTTTTATTAAAGATAAATAATTATTAGCGATTTTGTTGCTTTAAACAATAAGAAACTGATGATACGGCTGCAACCTGCTGACTGTCAATTGTATGTTGGAGAGTAAAAGGTTAATAAGCCCCCGTATTATTTCTTGTATTTGATGCCGGTTAGCCGGTCTTTTAAATCCATTCTGTCTGGGTTTCGCTTCCTGCTTAACAGCAAAAACCGCGATTTTCGAGCAAAAAGCGACTTTGTGAAACATAAAAACCGCCTTTAAACTATTGTAAAGACGGTTTTTAATGATTGGTGTGATCCCATCTGGATTCGAACCAGAGACCTACTGATTAGAAATCAGTTGCTCTATCCAGCTGAGCTATGGGACCATCGCCCCGATGGTTCGGGGCGGTGCAAATATGCAAAAATCAACTCAAAAACAGAATGAAATTTTTACTTTTTATTATTGCACCATTAATTATTGTGGCTAAAATATTAACGTAATCTTAATGTAAAGTATAAGGTTAATCATATTTTTTTAGTTACAAGTATTTAAAATACAATAAGAAGTTATACATTTAGCGACTATTTTAAAACTAAAGGTATGATCATAATTGCTGACGGCGGCTCAACCAAAACTAACTGGTGTTTATTAAATGAGGATGGTAAGAAAGTTTATTTCAATACTGAAGGGTATAATCCTTACTTCTCAAGTATCGCATACATTGTTAATTCGCTAAATGAAAATTTACCCACCGATCTTGAAAAAGACAAAATTACGGAAGTAAATTACTACGGTGCGGGCTGCTCGACGGAAGATAAGCGCAAACAGGTTCAAGATGCCATGAGTGCGGTTTTTACCCATGCTAAAGTTAACATTGGTCATGACCTGCTTGCCGCCGCCCGTGCATTGCTGGGCCGGACAGCTGGTTTTGCCGCTATATTAGGTACCGGTACCAATACCTGTATTTATGATGGTAAAGATATTGTACAAAACATTGACTCGGGCGCTTACATCCTGGGTGATGAGGGCAGTGGTTGCTATATCGGCAAAAAATTGCTAACTGATTATATAAGAGGTTATATGCCGGAGGCGGTACGTTCATTGTTTTTTGAGACGTTTAAACTAACCCCGGATGATGTTAACGAACAGGTTTATACCAAGCCTTTGCCAAACCGTTTTTGCGCCAGCTTTAGCAAGTTTGTTTATGATAACAACGTTAATATTCAATACTCACGTAACCTGGTCAGAACATCTTTTGAAGATTTCTTTAAAAACCTGGTAACGCACTATCCTGATTATCAAAAATATACATTTAACTGTATCGGTTCTGTTGGTTATAACTTCCGCAATGTTTTAGAAGAGGTTGTTATTGAAAACGGAATGGAAGTGGGCAGCATAATCCGCTCGCCTATAGATAGCCTGGTTAAATTCCACATGGAGCTGGCTTCAGAAGTATAGTTTTTTAGAGAACATAATAAGAAGGGCCGGGAATTAAGACTATTGTCTTAGTTCCCGGCCCTTTTGTTGTTATAAATTCTTTCTGATTACAATAACCTGCTTTCCGTTACTCAGGAAGCTGTTAATTCATTTTGGAAGATCTTGGCATATTTGCGCCGGTCAAACTTATACAGTTTTGCTGCGCGATAGGATACGCCTTTTTGTTTTTCAACCAGTTCTTTCAAAAAGCCGTAGCTCAGCATTTTTTTACGGAAGTTACGCTTATCCAGCTTTTTATTAAGGATAGCTTCATAAAGTCCCTGCAATTGGGTGAGGGTAAATTTTTCAGGCAGTAAATCAAACGCAATAGGTTGATAATTTAAACGCCTGCGTATTTTGCCGAAACCGTTGTTAAAGATCTCGGTATGGTCAAAAGCAAGTTTTGGTAAACTGTTAACCGGGTGCCAAATGGCTTTGCGCGCATATTGGCTTACAGGCCTGAGTTCTTTTTGGCCGGCTATACGGATCAGCGCATAATAACCAACTGTAATAACCCGGCCTTGCGGGTGCCGGTTAACTTCGCCAAAAGTATGGAACTGTTTCATCTGCAGGTCGCGCAGCCCGGTAAGTTCATACAATATCCGGTCGGCAGCGTCATCAAGGCTCTCATCCTGTTTTACAATATCGCCGGGCAAAGCAAACCAATCTTTAAAAGGTTCATCGTTACGTTCAATTAAAAGAATTTTAAGTTCCCCTGCTTCAAACCCGAAAATTAAACAGTCAATAGAGAACACCGACTCAAACGTAGGGAGTTTTTCTTCCAAAATAGCGTTATAATTAAGTTGTTATTTTATTCCGATAATGCTTTACCGGCGCCAAAAATAAATAAAAATAAATTTAACGGTGTAATTTTCACACCTTATATTCGTGCAAAATTTTTTTGGTATAAAAGATGCGCAAAATTTCGAAAATTGGGGTACTTACATCAGGCGGCGATGCACCGGGAATGAACCCATGTATCCGGTCGGTTGTCAGGACTGCGATATATAATGGCTTGGAGGTTGTTGGTATAAAACAGGGGTATAAGGGCATGATCGAAAATGACATGTATACCATGGAGGCCCGCTCTGTAAGCAATATTTTAAATTTAGGCGGTACCATATTAAAAACCGCACGCTGCCTTCCTTTCCGTACCGATGAGGGAATGGAAACTGCCTATCAAAATATAAAAGCCCAGGGTATTGAGGGCTTGGTAGTAATTGGCGGCGATGGCACGTTTACCGGCGCTTTACGCTTTTCGCAAAAATATCCCGATATCTCCGTAATAGGCATACCCGGTACGATTGATAACGACCTTTACGGCTCAACCTATACTTTAGGGTTTGACACTGCAACCAATACCGTTATTGAAGCTATTGACAAAATACGCGATACCGCCGACTCGCATGACCGTTTGTTTTTTGTTGAGGTGATGGGTCGCGACTCGGGCGCTATAGCCTTACGTGCAGGCATATCATGCGGCGCCGAGGCAATATTGCTTCCTGAAAAATCAACTGCTATTGATGATTTGATCAGGCAATTAAAACGGGGCGAATCAACCAAAAAATCGTCAAGTATAGTTATTGTTGCCGAAGGCGACAAAACCGGCGGTATTTATGACCTGGCCAAAGCCGTTCAAAAAGAAATAACAAATTACGATATAAAAGTAACCGTGCTGGGCCACCTGCAACGCGGGGGCGCACCAAGCAGTTTTGACCGTGTATTGGGAAGTCGTTTAGGGTTTGCCGCGGTTAACGCGCTTATTGCCGGCCAGAGCCAGAAAATGGTTGGACTGGAAGCTAACCACATTAAATTAACCCCGCTTGATGAGGCATTGAGCCATCATGACTTTAAACTGGAAGAAGATCTGTTGCAAATGGTAGAGGTACTTTCCATATAATGATCGCAGTTGTATATAGCGGATCAAATCATGCTGACTGGCGACTGTCGGATAAAGGAAGAACTATTGCGTCTTTTAAAACAAATGGTATCAATCCTTACTTCATAGATGAGAAGCACATCATACAACTGTTAAACAAAAATATCAATCTGATACATCATGCCGAAGAAATAAAGCGTATTTATTTTTTTGGCGCCGGCTCTTCGTCAAAGGAGTTGCAGGCTATTGTTCAAAACGCTTTCTCGGTGTTTTTTAAGTTTGCAAAAATAACCGTATCGCATGATATTGAGGGTGCTGCAATTGCCTGCTACGGTAATGCCCCTGGCATAATTGGTATCTGCGGCAGCGGGTCAAACGCGGCCTGGTATGATGGCCGGAAGGTAAAATCTAACAATTACGGGTTAGGTTATATACTGGCTGATGAAGGGTCGGGCAATTGGTTAGGCAAGCAGCTGATCAAGGCTTTTATGAACGAGACTCTGCCTGAAAATCTCCGGAAAAAATTTGTACATAAATACGAGGCCGACCGTAAAACATTACTCGAAAAAGTTTACCGCCAAAAACAAACCGCGTTGTATTTAAGCTCATTCAGCGAGTTTTTTATAGAGCACCCGGGAGACGAATATCTTAAAAGCGTCATAAAAGACGGATTTAATAGACTAATATCCACATACTTGTTACCTTTACATAAGCAATACCCGCAGGCGCCTTTACATTTTGAAGGCTCGGTGGCTTTCGCCTTCCAGGATTACCTGCGCGAAGCAACAGCCGAAGCTGGCCTTGAAATTGCGGGTATTATAAAAGAACCTATAAACAATCTATTAACGTATTATTCAAATAAAAATTAAAAATCATGAAAATAGGAATTAACGGTTTCGGCCGCATTGGACGCCTGGCATTTAGAGCTGCAGTTGACAGACCAGACATTGAAGTAGTTGGTATTAATGACCTTGTTGAGCCTGATTACATGGCTTACATGTTAAAATACGATTCAACTCATGGTCAGTTTAAAGGCACTATTGCTGTTGAAGGCGGCCATTTGGTTGTAAACGGTAAAACTATACGTGTAACAGCAGAGAAAGATCCTGCAAATCTTAAATGGAATGAAGTTGGTGCAGAAGTTATTATCGAATCAACCGGTTTATTCTTAACTCAGGAAAGTGCACAAAAACATATCGATGCAGGCGCTAAAAAAGTTGTGATGAGCGCACCTGCAAAGGACGATACCCCAACATTTGTAATGGGTGTTAACCATAAATTACTAAAAGCAGATCAGCATATTGTATCGAACGCTTCATGTACTACCAACTGTCTGGCACCTATTGCTAAAGTGTTAAATGATAAATTTGGTATCGAAGAAGGCTTAATGAGTACTATCCACGCGGTAACCGCTACTCAAAAAACAGTTGACGGCCCATCGGCTAAAGACTGGAGAGGTGGCCGTGGTGCTTACCAGAACATCATCCCTTCATCAACAGGTGCTGCTAAAGCAGTTGGTTTGGTTTTACCTGAACTGAAAGGTAAATTAACAGGTATGTCATTCCGTGTACCGGTTGCTGACGTTTCTGTGGTTGATTTAACCGTGCGTTTGAAAAATCCTGCTACTTACGAGGATGTTAAAACTGCCATGAAAGAAGCATCAGAAGGCGAACTTAAAGGTATTTTAGGTTATACTGAAGATGAAGTTGTATCTGAAGATTTTAAAGGTGATGCCCGTACATCAATATTTGATGCTAAAGCTGGTATCGCTTTAAACAACAACTTTGTAAAAGTTGTATCATGGTATGATAACGAGTGGGGTTACTCAAACAAACTGATTGACCTTGTTCAGGAATTAGGTAAATTATAAATCAAAATACTTTTAAAGGATAAAAAAACTTTAAATTTATATATAAACAAAATAGGCTGCCTTTTTAAAGGTAGCCTATTTTGTTATTGCCAATTTTATGATACTTACATTACCGGTACCATATTATGGCCTTTAAGCTTAGTAACTATAAAGTTGCCCACACCTTGCCCCAAAGTTATGCCGTTATTAGCTGCATCCATAAAGTGGATGCCGCCCCAATAGCGGCTCATAGCTGCTTCTGCAGCCGCTTGTTTGAAAGAAGTAAACTTACGCGGTGTTAATCCGTAAGTTTCCTCAACTGAATCAGTAAATTTGTAATCAGGACCAAAATAATAGGTTAAAATAGTAGATGATGTGGCCGAGACGCAGCTATGCCCGCTGGGATATTCGGGAAATGGCGGGGTTTGAAGCATCGGTTTCCAGTTGGGGTCTATCAGTTTACGTATCGCAGTTTCAGGCCTTATCCTATTGCTTCTGTACTTTTCATCCCAACAGCCTATAAAACTGTCGGTAAGCCCAAATGCTACCATACTATAAATTTCCATCGATTTGGAGAAATTCAATTTAGATTGCTGGCAAGCTATACCGGTTATACCCATCCAATGCGCCCCCGGCGATATTTTTTTCATACCTACCATTAAATGGCCTTCGTTTTTTATAGCAAACGGATTACAATCCCAAAATCCGGCAATAGTTCTATGCTCTGGGGTAAGGCCCGAGCCGCCATCTATATAATTACCTTTCAACATTTTAAAGAAGGCTGAATTCTGGTCTTTTGAAAAAGGTACCGGTGGTACGGGCTTAAACTGCGAGCAGCTGTCAATAATAAAGGTCCTGACAGTTTTAAAATAGGGTTCTACCGGTGCAAAGAAAGCGGGTGGCGTGGGATACCACGTGCCTTCTTTACCAATTGGTGTATACCGTGGATAATTACTGATGCGGTTATAGCGGTCAGATTTGGCATATGACATCACCTGTTTTACAACCTGGTTAGCGTATGACTGCGAATGCTTAATAACATCATCGTTAAAACCAATTTTACGGCATGAGTCTAAAAAAAGTTTTTCGAAATCTTTAAACAGCCTGCCTGATGGCTGCATTTTTTTAGCAGTACCACACATTGCTAATATGGCGCTAAGTTGAGGCGAGTATTCGCCTGAGTCAAGCGGTTTTTTAATATCAGGAAACTTATTTAAAAGCCCCTTTAATGGTAGCACTTTCTTATCATTGAAAGACAGTACTGTGTAGCCCGAAATGCAGGCATACGAATAAAACCGTGCAGCCAACGGCGGATTAGTAACGTCATGGATCATGAACTTCGTCATTTTATCCAATACTTTAGCAATGTCTTTATTACTTAACTGCGGATAGCTTTGACGTTTTTTACAGGCAAACAAGCAGCTAAGTAAAGCGGTGTAAATTATTAGTCGTTTCAATTGTGTATAATTTTTATATAGGTTAAAATTTACTTTTTTAAAACTTAAAAGCTCTCATTTTTTGCTGATTGATACCTACAAACAAAGTATTGTTGACAGTGATCACACTTCTGACATCGCCTTTTAGTTTTAAGCCGCTTTGCTGTTCGGGCACATACTTGAACCCGCCTTTGCCATCGCCTTTAAACAACATACCATGGTTGGCATCATACCGCCCAAAACGAATACGCGAGTGATAGATATTGCCGCAAAGCAAAAGGTCTTTATGTCCATCACCGTCATAATCAAGTGAGGTAATGGTGAAGACCGGGGAGTACTGGGCCTGCACAGGCAATGCTTTCTCTTTGAATTTGCCGCTTGCCGTACTTTCAAAATAAGCCGTTGCTAAATAATTGGTTTTTAATATTTTCACTCCCTTTCTTTCTTCATCAGTAAATACATCATTAATGCCAGCATCGGCATAGCTTTTATAATCAGAGAAGCGGCCACGCATAATGCTCATCTGGTCTAACAGTTCATCCCTGGTAAGGTATGGGTAGCTTTTGCCCATAATATAAAAGCAAAGTATGGGGTCTATTGCGCCGTTATCATCAAAATCTTTATAGTAAAGTTCGGCAGGTTCAGAATCATTCACTTTGCATTGACTGTTAAGCCCCAGGTTGCCTACTACCAGGTCTGGTTTACCATCACCGTTAAAATCATCCACCTTCAAGCTGTTCCACCAGCCTGTGTATTGCTTATCAAAATAGTGAGTTGTCTGGTTTTTTAATTTACCGCCCTGGTTTATGAAAACACTAACCGGTAGCCAATCGCCAACTAATACCAGATCTTGTTTTTTATCGGCATTCATATCAATTACTGCGGCATCAGTCACCATACCTATATATTCCAGATCCGGAGCTATTTTTTTGATCTGATCTGTAAAATGGCCTTTTCCGTCGTTAATAAGGATAAAGCTTTTTGGTGCCTCCGGGTAATTAGAGCCGGCGTTGCGCCCTCCTACAAACAGATCGGGTTTGCCGTCTCCATTAAAGTCGCCTACGCGCGCGCAACTCTTACTTACCAGCATTGCCGGTAAGGAACCCGTAGCCTTTACCATATTGCCTTTACCGTCATTAAGGTATAGCCTATCCTGAAATAATGGGTCAGCATCCTTAAAATTAGCATAGCCGCCGCTCACTACATATAAATCAATATGCCCATCGCCGTTGGCATCAAAAAATACCGCATCGGCATCCTGGCTTTCTTTGTCGGCCACAAAGGGCTGCTGGTTTTTAATATACTTACCGCCCCGCTGTTGTATAAACAACGTACCGGCCTCTTTACTATCGCCGCCAACATATACATCTTCCAGCCCATCACCGTTTACATCGCCCCTGGCCATACACGGGCCCACAAATGAAAGCGGGTTAACCAGTAGGGGCTGGCGCTTAAAATCGTTTATCTCATTAGGCTGCTGTCCTGATGCCAGCGGCGATGATATCTCTTTGAATATTGGCGGTACCGCCACGGGTTTTTGATAGGTAGTTGTAGCTTCGCTTTGCCTCAATGTTATTAGTTGATTAGCCGGCACATTTTTTATAACCTGTTGTTTGCCACCAACCCATACTACCCTTACCGAGTCAATTTTTTTATCATTGCCCAAACCAAAGTGCAGCTGCGCAGATACTGACGACAAGTACCCTGCTGAGGGCATTTCTTCAATAACCTGTTGCCTGCCTTTATTAAACACGGTTACTAATGCGCCTATGCCACCGGTGTTTTTGCCGGCTCCAACTAACTTTACGTTGAGGTAATGTTTAGCCGGATTGCCCATGTTTTTATAGATAAAGGCAGAGCGATTGATGTTGTTTATCACCAGATCCAGGTTCCCATCATTGTCCAGGTCACTATAAACTGCGCCATTACTGTTTGATGGAATGTTAATGCCCCAGGCAGCCCCTTTATCGGTAAAGTTAAGCCCCCCGTTATTTTTAAAGATGTAGTTTTTAACGTCGGATGATGGCATGTTATTTAGCATGTCTAATACGTGCCTTGGTTCTATTTCGCCATTAATGCTCGCAAAATAATTTTCATTGAACTTGATAACGTCCATGTTGGTAAAATCGCGCATGTAACCGTTTGTAACATACAGGTCTTTCCATCCGTCGTTATCATAATCGGCAAATAGGGGTGCCCAGCTCCAATCTGTATTTGAAATACCGGCCAACTGGCCTATCTCACTAAATGTACCGTCGCCATTGTTAATATGCAACATATTGCGCATATACTGGTAATAAAAACCATTGCGCAGGTTAATATTAAAGGCTTCATAATTGTCCACACTGGAGAGTAGTTTTTGCCTCTTATTGTCTTCGGGAAGCATATCCAGGGTGAAAATATCAGGAAGGCCGTCATTGTTAACATCTGTTATACTGTTACCCATCGAAAAAAAGCTAATATGATCAAGCGTGTTGCGCATTTGATCAGTAAAAGTGCCGTCGCCATTGTTGATATACATCTTATCCGGGATGGAGAAGTCGTTGGATAAATAAATATCCGGCAAGCCGTCGCAATTGATGTCGGCAATAGCGGCACCCAGGCCAAAAGAAAACGTCGACATGTCTAGCCCGGCTTCTTTGGTTACATCTTTAAAATGGCCGTTATCATTTCTATACAATTTTGAGCACGCCTGCTGATCTATTGAGTTTTTTAATTTCTGAATGACGGCATCATCCAGATCATGCAATGCCTTGATGTTTTCATTTACTAAAAGAAGATCAAGGTCGCCGTCACCGTCATAATCGAAAAAGTAAGATTGGGTACTATACGACGAATCGGCGAGGCCATACGATTCTGCTTCGTCTTTAAATATTGGCACACCGCGCGAATCCAAACCCTGATTAATAAAAAGCTGGTTCTTACGGCTATTGCCGTCGCCTTTGCCAGAATAGCATTGGTAAATATCTAATTTACCATCACCGTTAACGTCAACCATATTTACACCGGTCTTCCAACTGCTGTCGCGTCCTGCTACGCCGGCTTGGTCGGTAATATCATCAAACTTCAAATTACCACGATTTAGATACAATTTATTCGAAGTCATATTACCCGAAAAATAGATGTCTTCCAAGCCATCGCCGTTAATATCGCCAACGGCTACACCACCGCCATTATAGAAGGCCTGGTAGTTTAAAATATTTTTGTTAAAATCTTCTGTGATCTTATTATTAAACAAAACTCCTGTTTTAGAAGAATCCAGTAAGGTAAAGAGTGGTTTTTCTGTCGCGATATTTGAATTATCCTTGCCTGAACGGCTACATCCGGATAAAATAGCAATACAGCAAATAGCTACGTAAATTTTTAACATATAAGGTTCTAATATTAGGTATAATAGTCATGCCTTTTCGTGAAACAGTAGTTTACTATGAAAAATAGTGCCTAAATCCCGGTATGGATACCGGGGAAAATGCACAGTAATAGCGCAAACTGCTCCCTTTAATACTTTTATAATTTATAATGGTTTGCCGGTACTTAGCAGTTACCGGGTATGTTGTTGTTTGTATCTAACAAATCAATGACATAGGTTAAATATATAACTTTAATTTTTTTATTTCATAAAAAAATTATTTACCACCAAAAAAGACAAAAAAAAAGACTGCCTTAAACTAGGCAGTCTTTTTTTTAAAGTTTTATGTTGTTACCGTTCTGTTGAACAATAATGCATTTTAAGCTTGTTGTATAGAATCATTCAAATCATCAGCAGCATTTTTTACTTTTGATTTGGCATTATTAATATTATCCTGAGCAGAATCGGCAACCTCATCAGCTTTTAAATGAATGTCGTCACTCACACCGTCTCTGTAATTGTACAGGTCGTTAACCGCGTCGCTGTATTTTGATTTAACCCGGTCAACAACTTCGCTGCCGTATCCTTTAAGGTTATCTGTTGCAGAACGGGCCTTGTCTTTTGCTTTGCCCACAATGTCGTCTGCATAACCTGCTAAACTTCCTCTGGTTTCTTCACCACTGTCAGGCGCAAATAATAATCCAAGGACTGCTCCTGCTGCTGCGCCTACTAATAAGGCTGCTATAACTTTTGATTGATCTTTCATAATGTTTTTTCGTTTTTTAGCTATAAGGTATTATACAACAACAGTGCCAAAAGCCCGGTCGCGCCCCTTGCCAACGAAGAGGGGGCTTAAACTGCGTAATTGGTTTGCGCCGTTAGATAATAGCGGTCACTTTGTACTGAATAGCACACTTACAGGATTTTATATCAAATTCAATTTATCTGCCCGGTCGGGGTGGGGCAAAAAAAAACATCCGCCGGGAGGGCGGATGTTTTTAAATACGTTAGAAAATGATATATAATTATATAACCTTTACATTAACCGCATTAAGGCCTTTTCTGCCGTTCTCTACTTCGAACTCAACTTTATCGTTTTCACGGATTTCGTCGATCAGACCTGTTGAATGAACAAATACGTCCTGACCACCGCTGTTTGGTGTAATAAATCCGAACCCTTTTGTTTCATTGAAAAATTTTACTGTTCCTTCTTTTTGCATTATTTTAATTATTAAAGTGCGCAAGGTACGAATAATAATTTGTAACAAATGCCATGCAGGCGTAATTATAATAGGGGCCGGCCAAGGTAATGGGGTGTAAGACAGGAATAAATCTAGTCTGAGTATACGCTTTGCACCCTGTCGCGCAGGTTATAACCCGATGCCATTACCTCGCCGTAGGCTCCTGCTGTTCGTACCGCGATCAAATCACCACGGAATGACTCCGGCAAATCAACATCCTTACGGAAACAATCGGTGCTCTCGCATATCGGCCCCACAACATCGTATTTTAGATCCCGGGTTTGCGGTTGTGACTTTTGAGTCAGGTTTTCTATCTCATGATAGGCCTGGTACAGCATGGGGCGGATCAGTTCCGTCATACCGGCATCCAGCACCAGGAAATTCTTTTTCTGTCCGTTTTTAACATATAGCACCCTGGATACCAATGAAGCGCATTGTGCCACCAGTGCGCGGCCCAGTTCAAAATGTACTTCCTGGTCGGCGCGGACATTTAAGAAGTCTTTAAACACTTTAAAATAGCTTTCAAAATCGCTTATCGTATTGGTATCGGGGTTATGATAGTCTACCCCCAAACCGCCGCCGGCATTTAATACTTTAACGGTAAACCCATGATCTTCAAACCAGGTTTGTATTTCATTGATGCGGATACAAAGGCTTTTGTAAACCTCCATATCGGTTATTTGCGAGCCGATATGAAAATGCACACCCAAAAATTGAATGTTAGGGCAGGCACGTAAAGCCTCAATTACCTCGCTTAGTTGCCAGGTATTAACGCCAAATTTATTTTCGTCAAGACCGGTAGTGATAAAGTGGTGGGTATGCGCGTCAACATTAGGGTTAATGCGGATAGCTACTTTTGCAGTTTTGTTTTTGGCTTTCGCCAGCTCGTTGATAATGTAAAGTTCCTGCACCGATTCAACATTAAAGCAAAATATATCGGTATCAAGCGCCAGGTTTATTTCTTTGTCTGATTTACCTACGCCGGCAAAAACAACCTGCGTTTTACTAAAGCCATGTTCAACAGCTGCTTTTACTTCGTTACCGCTTACGCAATCGGCCCCAAACCCAAACGACCGAACCATATCCAGCACCTTCGGATTAAAATTGGCTTTCAGTGCATAATGCACATGGAACCCATACTTAGCCGAAGCGTTATGACAAGCCTGCAAAGTTTGGTTAAGCACCCCCATATCATAATAATAAAAAGGTGTTTCGGTATTGTTAAAACGGGTAATGGTATCTGGATTAAACATTGATATTAAGTCAAAAATCAAAATTAAAAAGTCAAAGATCCGAAATCTAAATTCGGGGATCCGACACTAAAACAACCTGCTATGTAAACTTCTTAAAGCTTCCACCTTATCTTCGGTTTTAACCAGTACTGACAGGTTGTGGTTACTGCCACCGTAAGATATCATACGCAGAGGTAAATGTTTGATAGCCTCTAACACGCGCGAACCAAAGCCGTGCTTGTCAGCAGCAAAATCTCCTACCACGCAAATAATGGTTTGATCGCTGTCTACCTCTACATCGCCGAAAGCTTTAAGCTCGCCTAATATTTCATCAAGATGTGTGGTATCATCAATAGTTAATGACACCGCGACTTCTGAAGTGGTGATCATATCTATTGACGTTTTATAACGTTCAAATACCTCAAATACCCGGCGCAAAAAACCATAAGCCAATAGCATACGGCTTGAATTTATCTTAACGGCGGTTATACCGTCTTTAGCGGCTATTGATTTGATCTGATTTTTTTCGCTGTCGTTGGTAATCAAGGTGCCCTGGGCCTGCGGGTCCATGGTGTTCAATAAACGCACCGGTATTTTATATTTCTGTGCCGGGAACACGCTTTGCGGATGCAATATCTTTGCGCCAAAATAAGCCAGCTCGGCAGCTTCATCAAACGATAGCTGTGCAATTGGTTTGGTGCCATTAACAATCCGCGGGTCATTGTTATGCATGCCGTCAATATCCGTCCAGATCTGCACTTCCTCACTGCGGATGCCGGCTCCAATTAATGATGCGGTATAATCGCTTCCGCCGCGGCGCAGGTTATCAATTTCACCAAAGGCGTTGCGGCAAATATATCCCTGGGTGATAAACAGGTTATTGTCGGGCGCCTGGTCAAGCAAAGGGGTAAGGTGCGTGGTGATATAGTCAACTATCGGCTCATTATCCTCATCGGTTTTCATAAAATCCAGTGCGGGCAATAAAACAGACGGAACACCTGTCTCCTTTAAATAGACATGGTATAAGGTGGTTGACAGCAACTCGCCCTGCGCCAAAATGATCTTATCTTCAATGGGGGTAAACAGGTCGTTAGCAAAACTGCTGATTAACGAAAAATGATAATCAATAACTTCCTTGCCCTGGGCTAAAAATTCGGGGCTGGCAAATAGCTCTTTTATAAATACTTCGTACTTACTCTTTAATGCAGCGATCAGTGAAGCAGCCTTAGCCTTATCTCCGGCTAAGTACGCCTGACCAATTTCAACCAAACTATTTGTTGTGCCCGATACAGCAGACAGCACGACAATTTGCCTTTCGGACGCATCAATAATATCCAAAAGCGCTTTCATACGCTCCGGGCTTCCTACGGATGTTCCCCCAAATTTTAAAACTTTCATTTTTTTTAATTCTGTTAACCTCAAAGACCTGTTGGTCTTCATCGGGTTTGAGGCGCTAAAAATAGGATTTTAACGCCTATTAATTATCAATAATAGCAAAATAAACGGGTTAATGAGGGCCGGGGGCGTATACCACAACAGATATTCTCCAATTTGGAACAGCCGGTTTTGAAAAAATTTAATTGCAAAATTGTCAAAATACTAACTTATTCGTCAGATTTTAATAATAGTACCGACGTTTTTTTGGAGGGTGATAAAATATTCTTTTACTTTACAGCAGGTTATTTTAATAGGGGTATTAAATAGCTATAACGAGCCACTTGCTTTATGCAGGTGGCTTAATTTTTTTATAGCTATTCCCCGTTGCTGCTACAATACATATTCGTTTGCTATCAGTACAAATAACTGGTCATTATCCACGCACTCGTCAAAACATTCTTTTAGCAATTGTTCAATTTCCTGGTATTTAAGTTGTTTGGCAATCACTTTTAACAGGCCATAGCAGGCTATATTTATATGCTCAAGCATCTGCATGTACATAATCAGGTCCATATCATTCAGGATAGCTATGTCGTGCTTTTCGTCCAGGCAAAACTCGTCTTTAACAATAGCTTTTAAAGGATTGCAATTTTTATCAGACGGCAACTCATTAATCAGTTCATAGATCTTATCCATGCGGGCAATCTGTTTTTTAACATCATCCCAAAACTCGCGCATGCCCAGTTTTAAGCCTTTAAATGAAGCCATGTCAATCAGGTTCAACATTTTTTTATCCAGGTAGGTCTTGGCAAAATATATCCGGTTTAAGTTATGTACAAATACTTTGTATTGTAAATGCGGCTCCAGCGGTTCAGGTTTAAGAATTTCCATAGTTTAATTATCAGGCTGATGTTTTTTGCAAAAATAACAAACAAAGTTTATTAATAAACTTTGTTGTAACTACAGTAGATATATAAAGTAGATTTGCTCTGTTAAAAGGATAAATAGTTATGCAATATAAATTAGGCGACTTTGTAAGGTTTGTTGACGAGAAGATGGAAGGTTTTATCACCCGCATTATTGATGAGGATATGATAGGTGTAACCGGCGAGGATGATTTTGAGATACCGGTACTAGCCCGCAAAGTTACCCTGGTGCATGGCTACAAAGCTGCCGGCAGCGAAACAACGGCCGCAACCAGCGAGCCGCAAACACCTGCCGCCGAATTTAAAACCAAAGGTGTTTACCTGGGTGTTGTTGCCGATGCCAAAGCAAATTCGGTAGTGCATTTTAATTTGATCAATGATACCACGTTCCGGTTATTGGCGACGCTGATAACTGACAAAAACGGTTTTAAAGGCGAATATGCAGGTATTATAGCGCCCCAATCCGCCGTTAAAATTTACTCGGCCCAACTGGCAGACCTGCAGTTATGGCCCAGGCTGACAATAAACGTATTGTATTATACCACACAAAATATAGAAGTACCTGCACCGCTTACTGTTTCAGAGAAATTTAAAGCCAAAGATTTTGCAGGTAGTAAAAAGAGTTTGCCGGTACTAAATCAGCAGGGTTGGCTTATACAATTAGATGAGCCCGACTTTGTAATAGACGCCCGGCAATTGAAAGAAGCTTTTTATAAACCCGCCGAAGAAAAGGTAGCTGTACAAAAGCCACAACGCGAAATTGATTTGCATATTGAAAAACTGCGCGACGATTACCAGTTTTTAAGCAGTGCAGAAATACAAAAGATCCAGCTCGACCATTTTAACAAAGCACTCGACTCGGCAATTGTGCACCAGCTGCATGATGTCGTTTTTATTCACGGTGCCGGCAATGGCATATTGCGCCACGAGATCCACAAGGCTTTAAGTAAGCATCCCAAAGTACAAACTTTTATGGATGCGCTTAAAGAGAAGTTTGGCTATGGGGCAACAAGGGTGGTGCTCAAATAACCGGCGTCCGCGGACATAAGGACAGTTAGGGATAGTTAATTTCAATAAAAAACGATATTTTGCAACTGCCAATTATAATCGGGCTTTTTAAGCCTTGCTGCATCATTTTTGTTTTAAACTGATATTTAACTTATTGCAAATGAAAAGATTATTTGTCGCTGTCGCGGGTTGTTTATGCCTGGGGGCTTATCAGGCACAAAGCCAATCGCTAAACGTTAATTGGGACGATGTGGTGTCGGTCTCAAAATCAACGCCTACCTTACAGGTTGTTGGCAACCCCATGCTGCGCCGCAAAGCTGCCATGCACGACGCCTCGTTTGCCGCTTTAAAACAGTTGAATGCTGATTATGTAAGATATGTGCCCTGGTTTCCGTACCCTAAATTAGCCGTTGCCGAGCTGGAGCCGCCTGCCGAAAAAACTTCATGGGATTTTAGTTTAATCGACCCCATGACGATCGACTTCCTTGAAAACACCAAAGGGCATTCGGTGATCCTTAATTTTAGCACCATACCGCAATGGATGTTTAAAACAGACAATCCGGTAACTTATCCCGCCGATGCCAACCAGGTAAGCTGGGGTTATAGTGGCGGCACCGTGTTGCGCGATACCTCCATGAAAGAGCTTACCGGCTATTATGTACGGCTGATCAGCTGGTATTCAAAAGGCGGGTTTACCGATGAGCTTGGAAAATACCATAAATCCGGTCACCACTACGAGATCCCGTATTGGGAGGTATTAAATGAGCCCGATCTGGAGCACAGCATGTCGCCGCAAACCTACACCAAAATATACGATGCAATGGTTACCGCCATCAAAACGGTATCGCCCCGCACCAAATTCGTTGGCATGGCGCTGGCTTATGAAAAACCGGATTGGTTTGAGTATTTCCTTGATCCGGCAAACCATAAACCCGGTATCCCGCTGGATATGATATCGTATCACTGCTATGCAAACGCCAACAGCAATCAAAAATTTGAGGCCTACGAATACAGTGTTTTTGATAAGGCCGAAAGCTTTATCAACTCGGTTAATTATATAGAGAATATCCGCAAACGGCTATCGCCGGGCACCAAAACCGATATTAACGAGTTGGGGACCTTTGTTAGCGATGAAATGCGCAACCAGCCCATAACGCCCGCTTACTGGAACCTGTCGGCAAGTGTATATGCTTACTTTTTTATTGAGCTGAGCAAAAGAGGGATTGACGTGATAGGCGAATCGCAGCTGGTTGGTTTCCCTACGCAGTTTCCCGACGTGAGCATGATCAATTACATTAATAATAAGCCCAACGCGCGTTTCTGGGTGTTAAAAATGATAAAGGATAATATCAAAGCCGGCAGCAAATTGGTCAGGACGGGCTTAGACGGTAATAACGGCGACAATATTTTAGCCCAGGGTTTTGTTAATGGCGACGTTAAAAAAGTACTGATCCTTAATAAAAGAAACAAAGGCATTTTTATTAAACTCCCCGCCACGTTTAAGGGCGCAAAAGTAAGTACGATTGATGGCGACTCGGGCGACAGCCCCGCAACCCGCTCGGTAATTAACAATGAAAATATCGAAATGAAGCCCTTTGCTGTTAAGCTGATCGAGTTGAAAAAGTAAGAGCTGTCATGAACCAGGTAGCATTTAAAATGAAATTAAAACCCGGCGCCAAAGATGAATACAAGCGTCGGCATGCTTTGATCTGGCCGGGGATACGCCAACTGCTGGCAGACGGCGGGATCCATCAATATCATATTTTTTTCGATCAGGAAACTGATATTCTGTTTGCCGTGCACAATGTGGGCCAGCAGGGCGCGGTTTTTAAAAAAGAAGAAATCTTAGAGAAATGGTGGGCATATATGGCCGACCTGATGGAGGTCAATCCGGATAATTCGCCGGTTGCTGTCCCGCTTGAGCAGGTGTTTCAACTATAGTGCCAGCTAGTGCGCTACCAGCCCGGTTTTAAAATAGCTGGCTTCGGCATGCTGCTCAAACAGCATATCCAATATCTGTTGGGTATTATCCGGGTAATTTACTTTTAACGGTTTGCCATTGTTTAGCCAGTCCAGTATTTTCTCGTCATGCTTGGGTTTAAGGCTTTTAATAACGGGTACGCCCATGTCTTTTAGCATTGCCGCGTTAAGTTGCTGCTCATACTGGTTTTTCATCGGGATCACCAGCAGTTTTTTCTTTAAAAACAAAGCTTCAGCCGGGGTTTCAAAACCGCCGCCGCAAAGTACGCCGGCGCTGTGTGCCATGCTTTTAACAAAAGCTTTATTGTCAATAGGCTGTATAGATACGTTTTTATGGTGATATACTTTTTTGTTGTGTTTTGAAAACACGTCCCACTCAACATTTTTAAATTCTGACAGCCTTTTTATCAGGCGTTTATCATCGTAAGCAGGCAGGTAAACCGTGTAGTGCCCATTGTTCATGATCTCCTGCTCACGTACCTGCTGGCGTATTACCGGGGTAAATATATTTTTATCGAACGATTTAAAGTGAAAGCCATATTGCGCGGTAACCGGCGCATAGTTTTTTAATATCAGGCGGCCTATCATGTCGGGTTCCTCAGGTTTGGGCGCCTTATCATGCAGTACCGCGGCCTGGTGACTAAGGCCGATGCAGGGCTTATTTTTTAAATAGCAGGCCCAGGCAGATACCGGTTCAAAATCATTGATAACCAGGTCATAATTGTCAATGGGCAGGGTATTGATCTCTTTAATAAACTTACGGAACCTTGATTTTAAAAATGATCCCCATAAATCAACCCCGCCCGACTTGCCGAATACAAAACCAAAACCGTGCAACTTGTATTTTACAGCAAATGGCAGGTTTAAATCGCCCTGCGTGCCGCTTACCAATACATCAACATCGCCCATCTTTTTTAGCAGGGGTACAATGTCCATCGACCGGCTTAAATGCCCGTTACCGGTTCCTTGTATGGCGTATAGAATTTTCATGTATTATATAATAGGGGAATGTTTTTGCGGAGAAATAGTTTTAAAAAAATAAAGAGAGCGCCAAGCTCTCTTTACTATTAACTGATCTTATTAGTTCAATGAAAAAAGAACGATTGGTTAGTACATCAAATGAATAATGGTGCAAAAGTAAAGTATGCATGTTAAGGCTTAATTAAGTTTGTGTTAGTTATAGTGACAATTAACTTAACCGGCTTTATTAATAAATGTACTACTTTTATTGCACGTATTTAACGGATGACCACAGCTAAACCCCAAAACCTGGATTGGATAAATAGTTTAAGGCTTATTGCTTTATTTGCTGTAATTGTGCTGCATGTTTCGGCTATCCCCTTAGGGCAATACGGCCATTTACCGGTTGCCACCTGGCTCACTGCCGATTTTTACAACGCCCTGGTGCGTTTTGCAGTGCCCGTATTTGTGATGATAACCGGCGCTTTACTTTTGCACCGGGAGTATGAGTTGGGCGATTTCTTAAAAAAACGCCTGAGCAGGGTAGTGGTGCCCTTTTTATTCTGGAGTTTGGTGTACGTTGGGTATTCGTGGTATAATGAAGAAATTACTTTTAACGGCAGCGCGTGGGCAAATATCAAACAGGTGCTGCACCAGTTAAAATACGGCAGCTCGTATCATTTATGGTATGTTTATATGCTGATAGGCCTTTATTTTTTTATACCGGTTATCGGCAAATTTGTACGTAACGCTACCAAACCCGAAATTGAATATTTTTTGGTGATGTGGCTAATCACCATGATCATTACCCAACCCCTGGTTTCGCGCTTTAACCCCCAGGTTGATCTGCATTATTTTGCCGGCTATGCCGGGTACCTGGTACTGGGCCACTACCTCACCTTTAATGTAAAATACAGCCGGCGGTTAGTGGTATGGATGTGGATTTTAGTTATGATGCTGGTGATAATGATAACCGGCGGCACTTACCTGCTTTATAAATATACCGCCTTGATAACCCTGCTGTATGAACCCAGTGGCCCTGCAATTGCGCTATTGGCCTCGGGCGTGTTTTTGCTGGGCCGGTTTACCAAACTGCAGTTGCCCGCAGTTTTATTAAAAGCGAAGAATTTTGCCTGCAAATACAACTTCGGTATCTACCTGAGCCACGCACTGGTCCTTTATTTTTTAGATGATCCGTTGGGTATCAGTTTTAAATGGTGCCTGCCGTTAATAAGTATCCCGATAACAGCAATTATATGTTTTATTTTATCGTTATTATTGGTTTGGTTATTAAGCAGGCTTCCGGTGGTTGGTAAATGGCTTGCGGGGACATAAATTTAAAATTGTACTTTAGGTTAATGATTTATAGGATATTATCAAAGATAGAACGGATCTGTGGCCGTTTGCAGGGAAAGGGCTGGGGCGCCTATACGGTTAGTCACGAAGTGAATTTACTGACTAAGGTTATAAAAGCACCCGGGCTTGCCGTAGATATTGGCGGTAATGTCGGAGATTATACAGCAGAGCTGTTAAAGAAATTCGACGGAATTGAGGTCCATGTATTTGAACCATCACAAGTCAATAATGAAAAATTAATAACCCGTTTTAAAAACCAGTCCAACGTATTAATAAATAAAGCCGCTGTTTCTGATAAGGCTGGCGTCGCTTCGCTTTACACAGATGTTCCCGGGTCAGGCCTGGCAAGCTTAACAAAAAGAGAATCTTTGAAGTTCGAAAGTTTTGAGGAGGTGGATGTTATCACTTTTGAAAGCTATTGGAAGGAAAAACTTAACAGGAAGACTATCGATATTATTAAAATAGATGTGGAGGGCCATGAGCTGGATGTATTAAACGGAATGGGCGGCGCTTTGGCCAAAACAAAGGTTATTCAGTTTGAATTTGGTGGCTGTAATATTGATACCAGGACCTATTTTTACGATTTTTGGCAGTTTTTTAAAAAGCATAATTTTAATATTTTCAGAATTACTCCATTGGGCTTGCAGCCTATGTTATTTTACAGTGCGTTTGACGATTTTTTTAACACAACTAATTTTATCTGCGTCAATCAAAATATCTAAAATGATGTTGTATCGGTAGTCAAACAATATCTTTCCGGTTTGTAAAAGCGCGAAAGGGCAGGCGCGATGCTATCTAAATGAATAAACAGCGCATTTAAGAGCTACATTAACTTATGAAACTAAAAATATATATACTTCTGACAATAACCTTTATCGCCAGGCTGGCCTCCGCACAAAGCGAGTGGACATTTAAAACCCAAAGCGACGGTATTAAAGTTTACAGCGATACAAAATCGGCCTTAAAGGTTAAACCAATTAAAGTTGAATGCACGTTTAATGCTACCCCTGCACAGATTGCAGCTGTATTGCTGGATATTAAGAATTATCCTGATTGGGCCTATAAAACAAAGCAGGCAACCATAGTTAAACAAGTATCGGCTACCGAGCTTTTTTACTATGCCGAGATAACCATGCCCTGGCCTGCTCAAAATCGCGATTTCGCGGCCCACGTAACGGTCACTCAAAATCCGGAAACAAAAGTTATTACAGTTGATGCACCATCGGTAACGGGCCTGGTGCCCGAGAAGGCGGGCATTACCCGCGTGCGTAAATCAAATGGCAAATGGGTGCTTACGCCTGTGGGCAATAACCAGGCCAGCGTAACTTATTACCTGCAAATTGAACCCGACGGCGGCGCCCCGGCCTGGTTGATCAACCTCTTTATTTCTGACGGGCCAATGCAAAGTTTCAAAAAAATCAAGCAGCAGGTACAAAAGCCGGCTTACAAAAACGCCCCGCTTTTATTTGCCCGATAATTAATAGTTAATTTTTTTTTAGTTATTATGGTGTTCCGAAGTGTTCCGGGGTGTTCCGAAGTGTTCCGCATCGTTCCGGGTGTTCCGCTTCGTTCCGCTCACGCAAAGTGGAACACCTGCTTATTGCAACCTATCTATTACGCAATCGATGGCGTAGTTAAGTTTCCGTAATCCGCTTTGGTATTGTTAGCTTAGCAGTAATTAAATCAATTTCAAATCTAATTATGAAGAAGTGTTTTGTTGCCGGTCTTGTGCTGTTTATTTCTCTAAGCTCATTTGCGCAATCAACCATCACCCAATATTTATCAGGCACGGATAAGGACCATACCGTGCAATGGGACTTTTTTTGTACCGGCGGCAGGCAAAGCGGCAAGTGGACAAAAATAGCCGTGCCGTCAAACTGGGAATTGCAGGGCTTCGGCAGCTACAATTACGGCGGCGATAAAGATAAAGCACACGAGTCAGGCCTGTACAAACATGAGTTTACCACGGGCGCATGGTCAGGCAAACGGGTATTCATCGTTTTTGAAGGCGCAATGACCGATACCAAAGTGATGATAAACGGTAAAGAAGCCGGCCCTGTACACCAGGGCAGCTTTTACCGGTTTAAATATGACATAACTGGTTTGGTAAAGCTCAATGCGCAAAACCTGCTGGAAGTTACGGTGGACAAAATGTCGGCCGAATCATCCGTGAATGACGCCGAGCGCAACCGTAGCGATTTCTGGGTTTTCGGCGGGATCTATCGCCCGGTTTACCTGGAAGTTGTACCGGGTACCTATATAGACCATATGGCCGTTAATGCCAAAGCCGATGGCTCTTTCCAAATGGATGTTTACGCTAAACATCTGCAAGCTAATCAAACGGTTGAAGCACAGGTTCAAACACTAACTGGCCAAAACATGGGTAAGCCTGTTGCGGTAACGGCTGATGCGACAGCAGATCATCTGGAGCTGAAAAACAACTTCAATAAACCTTTATTGTGGAGCGCCGAGTTTCCAAACCTGTACCAGGTGGTCGTAAGCATAAAAAACAAAGGCAGCGTTATACATAGTGTTAAACAAAAATTTGGTTTCCGTACGGTAGAGCTGCGCCCACAGGACGGCTTATATGTAAACGGCGCTAAAACCATATTAAAAGGTACCTGCCGCCACAGCTTCTGGCCCGAGACCGGCCGCACCCTAAGCAAAAAATTGCAGCTAATGGATGTTAAGCTGATGAAGGAGATGAACAATAACGCGGTGCGGATGTCGCATTATCCGCCTGATCAGGATTTCCTGGATGTTTGCGATTCGTTAGGTATTTATGTATTGGATGAGCTTACCGGCTGGCAATCAAAATATGATACCCTGGTTGGCCATAAGCTGGTTAAAGAAATGGTGACCCGCGATGTTAACCACCCTGCCATTTTGTTTTGGGATAATGGTAATGAAGGCGGTTTCAATTTTCAGCTCGACGGTGATTATGGGCTATATGATCCGCAAAAACGGGTTGTTTTGCATCCATGGTCAAACTTTAACAATATGGATACGCACCATTACCCGGATTATAACTATATCATGAAAACGGTAAACACCGGCAGGGATGTTTTTATGCCTACCGAGTTTATGCATGGTTTATATGACGGCGGGGCAGGTGCAGGGCTGGAAGATTTCTGGAGCCAGATGATGTTGTATCCGCATGCGGCCGGTGGTTTTATCTGGGCCTTCGTGGACGAGTCCGTAATCCGTACCGACAAGAACAATACCTACGACGGCAACGGCAACCGCGCACCCGACGGCATACTGGGTCCGCACCGCGAGAAAGAGGCGAGTTTTTATACCATCAAAGAGATCTGGTCGCCGGTTTATATCCAGCCAAAACCAATTGATAAAAACTTTGACGGAAAGATAGCTGTAGAAAACCGTTATGCAGTAACCAAACTGAGCCAGTGTAAGTTTAAATGGAAGCTGGTTAAACTGCCATCGGCACAGGATAAAAGTACCAGAGCAATCATCACTGCCACAGGTGCGCCACTACCATTAGAGTTGCTCCCGGGCCAAAAGGGCCTGTTAAACCTGCACTTGCCGGCAACCTGGACAAAAGACGATGCGCTGTATCTCACAGCCTATGGCCCTAAGGGCGAAGAACTGTTTACCTGGAGCTGGGCTGTCAAATCGCCGGTAAGTATCGCCAGGGCGCCTGTTATTGCGGCTAAAGCGGATATAGTTAAAACAGAAACTGAGCATGATTTGATTATAACGGTTGACGGAAAGCAATACTATTTCGATAAAGCTACCGGCTATATTGAAAAAGTGGTTAAGGGTGATAAAACGATCTCGCTATCAGGAGGACCGGTATTGGCCGGGGTTAATATGGCGATGAAAGGCTTTAATTATGCCGGTATACAGAAAAAATGCTCGTTTAGCGTCAGTTATACAGGTAAAGGTGCAACACTGCATGTGCAGTGGCTTTTTGAAGCAGGTAAGCCGGTTAAGTTACAATACAGCTATGCCCAATCTGGCGATGTTGACTTTATGGGCATCACCTTTAATTATCCCGAAGAGAAGGTAACTGGTATGAAATGGATGGGGCGCGGGCCCTACCGCGTCTGGAAAAACCGTGTGCCGGGCCAGCAGTTTGGTGTATGGCACAAAGCCTATAACAACACCATCACCGGCGAAACCTGGGGGTACCCCGAGTTTAAAGGTTACCACGGCGAAGTTAACTGGGTGGTGATTGAAAATAAGGAGTCGCCGTTTACGGTTTATACAGATAGTAAAGATATGTTCCTGCAGCTATACAAACCCGCCCGCGAAGAGGATGCGCTGAAGAACAACAATGTCGAGCCACCGTTCCCCGATGGCAGTATCGGGTTTTTAAATACCATAAGCGCTATTGGTACCAAGTTCCAGGCGGCAAAACAAATGGGGCCGCAAAGCCAAAAAACACAGGCAACCGGCCAACCGGTGAGTAATACACTCTGGTTTGAGTTTTAGTAGAGATTAAATCCCATAGATCTGCTCCGGTAAAATCCACCACATCTTGTTGATGCCGGAATTTATCGGAGTTTTTTATACATTTAGTTGCTGTGATTGTAATAATATACAATCGACGCAATCTAACCAACAAAGTATCATAACTATGGCAGTTGAGCAGGATAAATATATTTTAAAAGTTGAGAGCCTCGGCGTTACTTACGGTAATGTTGTAGCAGTTCAGGATGTAGGCTTTAATGTATTACAAGGCGAAATATTCGGCCTGCTCGGCCCTAACGGCGCCGGGAAAACCAGTACCTTAAGCGCTATTGAGGGCCTGATTAAATTTAAAACAGGCATTATTATGGTTGACGGGCAGGATGCCCAGACAAAACCGTTATTTGCAAAAGCCTCAATGGGGGTACAGCTGCAGTCAACCAGCTTCCAGCCCGAGCTTAATGTGGTGCAGATCCTGCAATTGTTTTCGGGGATTTACGGGGTGCCTAAAAGCAAAAACGAGATCAAGGAAATCCTGAAAGAAATTAAACTGGAAGATGCCGCAAATAAAAAATTCGGGCAGCTATCAGGCGGACAACAGCAGCGGGTGTCGCTGGTTATCGCAACGATCCACAACCCCAAACTGGTGTTGCTGGACGAGCCTACAACGGGCCTCGACCCGCAATCGCGCCGCCAGCTTTGGGAGCGTATTGAAGCCATCAAAGATAAAGGACATGCCGTTTTATTAACCACTCACTCTATGGAAGAAGCCGAAGCCGTTTGCGACCGGATAGCTATCATAGATCATGGCCGGGTGATAGCTATTGATACTCCGCAGGCGCTGATAGACAAACACCGCGACAACCCGGAAGTGATAGCCGTGTCGCGACGTGGCAAAATTACTTTAGAGGATGTATTTATTGGACTAACCGGCACCGCGGTGCGCGACTAATTTGAACAAAATGGAAACTACAACTATACCTAAAGCATCAGCTGTATTTAAAACATTGTTTAAGGCAGATATGGCCACATTGTTAAGTAATCGCCGGTCTGCCGTTATATCCTTATTGGTGCCGTTAATCATATTGGTAACCTGGAAAGCAATAGTAAAATATAAAGGTGGCCCTTTTGTACTTGCTACATCAATTGCCATTGGATTGATCGCTATAGGCTTGATGGGTTATACTTTGTCTGTAGCCCGCGACAGGGATAAGGGAATCTTTCAGCGTTTGCGGGTGGCCCCGGTGCCAACCTGGGCTATCATGACCAGCCGTATCTGTATTCAGCTGATCATGATTATGGTGCTGACGCTAGCAGTTTTTATCGTAGGGTACCAGTACGACAGGATTGAACTCTCGCTACAAGGCTATTTATTAACATTTTGTGTAGCTATTTTAGGCGGCGCGGTTTACCTGAGCCTTGGCCAGTTGATAGTGGGTTTAATTAAAAACTTTGAAACTATAAATGCAACCACGCGCATTACCTATTTCTTATTTATCATGGTGGGTATGGTTGGCGACTTGAGCTCATTCAGCCCCCGTATAAAGCAAATTATAAGATATTCACCTTATGGCTCTGTTAAAATGATGCTGGCCGCCAGTATGGAACCGGCTCAATGGAATAATGATACTACCCTGGCGGTTTTGGTTTGTGTAGGTTATATCATTGTGTTCGCCGGCATTGGCATTCAAAAGTTTAGGTGGAATGCCAAGTAAGCTATTGACATATAGATATTTACTGTTTTGCGTTCTTGATCTATTTCCCAAACGGTGGCAATCCCATCAACTGCCGGTACAGCGGATAATCAGGTAACTTGATGGCCGACTGGTGAAAGTTTTTACAGTAATAAACCTGTAAGTGTTCCTCTACAATTCCGCCGCGGATGATGGGGATATCGGCTAGTTTGGTAATGCTGTCAAAAAAAGGCTTGCCATCGTCATTAATGGTTTCGTCATAAGCGTGTGCTTCGCCGATGATAACGGCATCCTTACCTATTAATGTCTTGGGATCAACCAGGAAGGCCAGGTTGCGCGGATCGCGGTTAAAGCAGATGATGTCCTTTTTACCTTTCAGCGCCCAGTCTACCTTGCCGGCAAGCCACCAGCGGGTACTGCCTGCAAAAACATTTTTGTTATTGATCCAGCCCTCCTTTTCAAAGCGGGTCATGATGTCATCATAATCAACACCCTGAATAGTTGGGTCAATTTTACCACCGCCCAGGCTCACTATCCATTTTGGGCCATAACTTTGCCAAAACCCCGTAACCAGGTGAAAACCCAGTACGGTTATCGTAATCACCGTAAAGTAAACAGAAAAATTGAGCCATCTTTTGGTTGATCTGATCTGTTTATTATCTGCGCTATTTAATTTTTTATCAATAGCATATCCCAGCGGCATAAACAGCATCATATAGCCGGGCGCCTGCCAGTGGAAATGATATTGCAGATCAGCCCATAAAGTAAGCACCGTAAAGAATACGATGGGTAATACAGACATCCAGAAGTTAAAGCCATATTCGGCCTTCGCCCGCTCTTTCCATGATACAAAAAGTTCTTTAATAGTTGGCCACCAGATCCATGGCAACAGCCAAACCGCCTGCCCTAAAATACTGCGAAGGAACCAGTCAAAATGGATCTGAAAAGGTGCATCGCGTGTGCCGGCCCTTGATCCCTGCCAAACAAATGATACCCAGTTGTTTTTATAGTTCCACCATATCACTGGCGTAGCCATCAAAATGGTTATTATGATAGCCAGGTATGGTCCCGGATGCGCTAACCAATGGCGGTGTTTTTTATTGGTGAGCATAAACATAAACACCCCTGCAAATAAAAACAGCACATGGTACTTGCTTAAAGTTGCAAGGCCCATACAGATGCCTATTACTATCCACAGCCAGTATATTTTGCCGCGGTTGGTTTTAGGGTCGATGGGTTTATCACCGATGCCCAATACTTTTACAATATACCAGGTACTTAACAGCCAGAAAAACATCAGCGGCGCATCGGGTTGGTACCAGCAGGCCACGCCTACGGTAAACAGCGCGCTTAAATTCATGATAGTTACGGCCCAAAAACCGGCAGCAGCATTAAACAACTTACGCGATAAAATAAACAGCAGCCAGCTGGTACCCGCAAACATTAACACATCAGGGAAACGCAGGCCCAGGTTAGTTAAACCTAATATCCGGATGCTTAACCCGCCCAGCCAAAAAAACAGTGGCGGTTGGTCGAAATAGCTCCAGTCCAGGTGAATAGCGCCTCGAAAATAATACGACTCGCCGTTACCTAAACCAGTATAGGCAGCAATCAGCAGGCGAACAAAAAACGTAACAATAATTAATACCAGTGTATATTTTGCGGCGTTTTGTTCGGTTATTTTCTTCATCGCGTCTAATTTCGGGAGTTTGAGTTACGGCGATAAAGTTCCAAAAAAAATACGAATAATTATCATACGCCGATATTCAGCTGCTCATAAAACTAAAAATTACAGGCTAACCGGCCTTGCTTAATTTGATGAGCCTTAAAACAAGCATAATAAAAATGGACAGGAAAAACACTGATCCGACGCCCGAACAAATGATGCGCCATACCACGCCGGTTTGCAGGGCGTCTACCAGGGTGCAAACTGCGTATACCGTCATTGCCAGGTTTATAAATAACGATAGCCTTATTTGTTTGATCTGATCTGTAGCTGATACTGCCATGCAGTAAAGGTAGGGAATTTATTATCTCACCCAACCCCCTCCGTCATAGGAGAGGGCCGGATGATCTTATTTTTTCTTTTAAGCTAGGCGCGCGGTCTTTTCGGAGCTATTTCCCGGCTTGTTCCAATACAGCAATATCAAGTTTACTCATTTTAAGCATAGCTAGCATAACATTATTGGCTTTTTGCGGATCGTTATTATGGAGTAACTGGATTAAGTTTGCAGGCACAATTTGCCAGGATAAACCAAATTTGTCTTTGAGCCAGCCGCACTGGCTTTTACTGCCACCGGCGGACAGGCTTTCCCAATAGTAATCTATCTCTTCCTGGTTATCGCAGTTTACAAACAGCGAAATCGCTTCGGTAAATTTAAACATGGGGCCGCCATTTAGGGCCATCAGCTTTTGTCCCTCTAACTCAAAAGTTGCAGTCATGGTGGTCCCTTTTGGTCCGGGGCCGGCATCGCCATATTTTACCTCGAAAAGCAGTTTTGAATTTTTAAAAACCGAAGTATAAAATTTTATGGCTTCGTCCAGGTTATCGTCGAACCATAAAAACGGGGTTATCTTGCTCATGTGTTTCTTGCTTTAGTATATCAACAAATGTACCGCCTTGTTTTTTGATACAGCGGGTGTAATTGAGACATATAAAGGGCTAATTAGAGACATATCCTGTTATTGATTGAGCATGATTTCCCCATCAGGAGATTGAGCTGATTTTTTTCGTGATCTTAATTTAATTAACTGGTAAACCACGCCGCCAAGAAAGACGATGGTTAGTATGCCCAACCCGGTTTGAATTATGGGGTCATTAGGACCCGTTGCAATGGGATGTGATATAGGCACCCTGGTGAGTGTTTCAACAATAGCAGGTATAAATGAAAGATATAACGTTGCCGACATAATTATTATTTGTACCTGCGGCTTAAATTTCCCCAAAAAACGGACGGACTTTGCATATATCCCCATTGGCAATAATATCAGGATGACTACCCCGACGCCATGCGCAACGGTAAAATGCCCTGTTTTCATGATAGGGAATGCCGTTAAACACGTTATGGCAGTTAATAATATATATAGTTTGCCGTTATTGTTTTCAGGGACAATTTTTCCGTCTTTATATAAACAAAAAGCGCCGGCAAAAAGCGCAAATATGCTGATGGCGGTATGGAAAATTCCGAGTAGTGAAAGATGATTGGGCATGACTGTGAAGGTTAGTGTTAAACATGCCTAATATAAATTAAAATTTTATAAATGTCAATAGTAAAATATTGATAATGAGTGTCTTTAAGTGTTTTTAATTTTCAGTAATAGCTTTGTCCTGTATTTTAGATAGCAGTGTAACCATGGCTATGGCACCGACGGTAGCAAAAAGCATATCAGATTGGGTATCCCAGATATCGCCCTGGGTTCCTAAAAACGAATCGCCTGACTGGCCCGAGGTTATTGCTACAAACCATTCCAGAAATTCATAAAGCATACTGATGCCCATGCAAACGGTTACTGTTAAAACAGGCACCCAGTTTTTCTTTTGTATTACGTTTTGGCGGATAAATATTTCGCGGGTTATCATTGCCGGCACAAACCCTTGTATAAAATGACCGAGCTTGTCATAATTATTACGCGATTGGTGGAAAACGTCGCGAACCCAATTAAACAGCGGTACCTGTGCATAGGTATAATGCCCGCCTACAAATAACACGTAGCAATGAAATAATATTGCTGCGTAAGTTAGGGTAGTAAACTTAAACCGTTTAAATGTAAAGGCCAGTACCGCAAAACCAATAATTGCCGGGAAAACTTCCAGTATCCAGGTAAAATAATCGTGGGGATTGATTGCCGAACTTATTAAACCGGCAAAGAACAAAAAGATCAGGATATAATATTTTTTCATATCCTAAATGTAGCCTAAAAATTATTGCTGTTAAATATTATATCCTTCCAGCTGTTCTGCTATCTGGTGTAAAACATCCTCGGGTACTATCCCGGGATTTTTGCAGACATGCAAAATTTTATGATTGTCGGGTTCAAAGCTGCCAATAAACAGGTTGTCTTTAAATACTTCATATTTGCATTGTTCTCCCTCGTGATGCATATAGTCGCGTATTTCGAAATGCTGATTCTCGTTGTCAACTGTTACTGATATTTCAAATTTTTCCATAGCTGGGTATTTTGTTTGTAAGTAAAACTGTCAACGGCGCGTTTTGTTGCAAACCTGAGCAACAAATAATCACCTGAATCTGAATAAAAAAAGGCGAACAATTAATTGTTCGCCTTTCCATGTTATTATAGGTAAACGTAGCAGCCGTTATGGATTTTCGACAGTGGCGTCCTGTGCCAGCGCAGCATCATCCGGCGTGGTTGCCAAGTCTTTATCCAATGCATAAAGTGCCTCGTCTTTGGCATTGGCGCCGCCGGCAACTTTTATTTTATTTAGCAGGTCCATGGCTAATGTTTCTTCTTCTGTTTGTTCTTTAACAAACCATTGCATAAAATTCCAGGTGGCCCAGTCTTTTTCGGCCATACTCATTTCAACAATGCGATAGATCCTGCTGGTGTTTTCAACTTCCGACTGGAATACTTTTTCAAAACAGTCATTTACGGTTATCGGGTCGGGCCCCCGGCGCGGGTATAGCCGTAACAACTACTTTTGCGCCGCGTTTTAAAATATATTCCAGGAACTTCATCATATGGTTGCGTTCCTCATTGGCGTGCCTGAAGAGGAAGTTTGCAATACCATCATATCCTTTATCGCTTGCCCATGAGGCATAAGCCAGGTATATCTGCGCGTTATGCGCCTCGTTGGTCATTTGGTCATTTAGCGCCTGTGCCAGCGCTGGTGATAGTCTGTTGGTTTCCATAAAAGTGTAAACCAACTATTGTTGCAATAGTTTTTAGGAGGTTTATTTATTTATAAAATCAGTACCTTCATTGAATTAAAACCGAATATCATGGCTGACAAAGAATTTTTCTCGATAAACGGCGAAAGCTTACTCAAAAAAGTAAAAGAACTTATAGCCGAAGGTAATATAACCCGTATAACCATTGCGGATAAGGCAGGTAAAGAAATAGCAAATTTCCCGCTGACGTTGGGCGTGGTTGGCGTTTTTTTAATGCCGATGCTTGCAGCGGTAGGCGCTATAGCCGCCTTGATTGGCGAATGTACCGTCATTGTTGAACGTCATGGCCCCGACGAAGAATCAAAAGAAGATAAGCCCGTTAAAACAGATATATGAAGTTTATAAGTATAACATTAACAGCTGTTTTGTTATTTGCGGTCGCGATGCCGTTAATGGCTCAGGACAAAGACCCTGTAAGAGAAGATATTGAATGGATTGACGCATACATGCCCAATACCAATAACCATAGCTTACCGCGGATATTGCTGATAGGTAACTCTATATCCCGTGGCTACTATCCCGAAGTAGTAAAGCTGCTGGATGGAAAAGCCTATGTTGCCCGCTTATCTACGTCGAAAAGTATTTGTGATCCTGCTTTAAATAAAGAAATAGCGCTTATTATGAGCTATTATAAATTTGATATCGTTCATTTTAACAATGGCCTGCATGGTTTTGGTTATACTGAAGAGGAATATAAAAAAGCTTTTCCCGGTTTTGTAAAAGCCATACGTAAGGGCGCGCCTAAAGCCAGATTAATTTGGGCAACAACTACGCCAATGCGCTCCGCAGCTGACGCCAATATATTGGATCCTAAAACCGGGCGTGTAAAAGAGCGCAATAAAATTGCTTTGGATTATATCGCTACGCAAAAAGATATTAAAGTAGATGACCTGTGGACACTGGCCATCGAACATCCGGAGTATTATCAGGGCGGTGACGGTACGCACCCTATACCAAGCGGTTTTAGCGCGCTTGCACATAAAGTCGCCGGCGAATTATCTATCCTGCTGGATACGCAAAAGTAACCTGTTTTAAACGCTAAGAGGATTTGCCAGGGTTGGTTAATTGAAGTCAACGATTAAACAGAAATTTCTTTTCTTTGGTTGCCGGTTCTGCTAATTGATGGATCAACCTTGATTGATACTTTTAACCGGTACTTGAAAAATTTATTAATAGCCGTATATTGGTTGCCTAAATTTAACTGTCTTATTATACGCTATGAATAAGTTTTTTCTAACTGCCGTTCCGTTGGCTATGGCATTGACCGTGCATGCCCAGCAACGCCCTGTTTTAACCGCTAAAGATTATGAGCATGCCGAGAGCATGCTTAGCTATAACACCGAGCCGCTGATAGAGCATACCCGCATACACCCCAACTGGCTGCCCGACGACAGGTTTTACTATCGCACTCCGGCTACAGAGGGCAATCAATTTATTTTATTTAATCCCGCAAAAGGCACCAAAACCGCAGCTTTTGATCATCAAAAATTAGCGGCCGCATTGTCAACCGCAACCGGTAGGCAATATACAGCTGCCGAACTGCCTTTCCAGTCCATCAGTTTTTCTGCGGATGGTAAAGGCGTTATTTTCGTGGCCGATGACAAGCAATGGAGATTTGAAAATAACCGGGTTACTCCGGATACAAGTACCATAAGGGCCGTAACTATGGCCGGCACGCGCGGTCGCCGTGGTGCGGCCAATGCGGGTGGTAATCCCAATGAAGTTCTATCGCCAAACGGAAAGCGTGCCGCATTTATTAAAGATTTTAATTTATGGGTGCGCGATGTTAAAACCAATCAGCAAACCCAGTTAACTACCGACGGGGTAAAAGATGATGGCTACGCTACGGACAATGCGGGTTGGGCACAGGGCGAGCGGCCGATATTAATTTGGTCGCCCGATTCAAAGAAGATCGCCACCTTTCAGCAGGACGAGCGCAAGGTAAATGATATGTACCTGGTGCCTACCAAGGTTGGTGCGCCCACTTTAAAAGCCTGGAAATATCCGCTGCCCGGCGATAAAGAGATCCCCATGCTTACCAGGGTTATTATCGATGTTGATAATCCAAGAGTGATCAGGTTAAATATTGCTCCTGATCCGCACCGGTCAACTTTAAGTGATGATATTAAAGACGGCAATAAATGGGCAGATGTGTATTGGAGCGATGACGCCGCCAAGCTGGTATTTGTATCAACCAACCGCGATCATAAACAGGCTAAAGTACGCATGGCAGATGCCGGAACCGGCATTGTGCGCGAGGTGTTTGAAGAAACAGTACCGACCCAGTTCGAATCGGGCTGGGATGCGGTTAACTGGCGCTACCTGAGTAAAACCAACGAGATCCTTTGGTTCTCTGAACGGGATAACTGGGGCCATCTTTATTTATATGACGCTGCAACCGGCAAGTTAAAGAACCAGGTAACCAAAGGCAACTGGGTGGTAACCAATGTGGTTAAGGTGGATGAAAAAAAACGCGTTATCTACTTTACTGCCGACGGCCTGGAGGAAGAGAATCCTTATTTTAGCCAGTTGTGTAAAATTGGATTTGACGGTAAAGGTTTTACCGTGCTTACACCGGGAGCCGGTAACCATACGGCTAATTTCTCGCCACTGGGTAATTATATCGTTGACACTTACTCTAAGCCCGACGTACCGGCTGTTACGGTTCTGCGCAACCTGCAGGGCAAACAAATTGTTGAACTGGAAAAAACCGATATAACCAAACTTATAGCCAAAGGCTGGAAAGCCACCATACCATTTTCTGTAAAGGCGCATGACGGTAAAACCGATATTTATGGTTTAATGTGGGTTCCATCCAAACTTGATCCTAATAAAAAATACCCGGTTATTGATTATATCTATCCCGGTCCGCAGGGTGGTAGTGTGGGTAGCTGGTCGTTTGCAAGTGCCAGGGGTGATAACGGGGCGCTGGCCGAACTGGGATTTATTGTTGTTGAAATTGAGGGCACCAGCAATCCGCTTCGCTCAAAAAGTTTCCATGATATGGCTTACGGCAACATGGCCGACAATACACTGGCCGACCAGGTTACCGGCATTAAACAGTTGGCGTCCAAATATCCGTACCTGGATCTGGACAGGGTAGGTATATGGGGACACTCGGGCGGTGGTTTTGCAACCGCCGGGGCCATGTTTCGTTATCCCGACTTTTTTAAAGTGGGGATATCAGAATCAGGTAATCATGAAAACCTTAATTATGAGGATAATTGGGGTGAGCGTTATAATGGCTTGGTTGAAAACGCTGACTACGCCGCACAGGCTAACCAAAGCCTGGCAAAAAACCTTAAGGGTAAGCTAATGCTGGCCCATGGCTTAATGGACGATAACGTACCGCCGCAAAACACATTATTGGTTGTAGAGGCGCTTGAAAAGGCTAATAAAAACTACGATCTGGTTATATTCCCTAACAGCCCGCATGGGTATGGTCAATATTCCTACTATATGATGCGCCGGCGCTGGGATTATTTTGTAAAAAACCTACTGGGTGCAGAACCTCCTGCCGATTACCAGATAAAAGGCAAACAATAAATTAAAAAGCGGATAATTAATTATCCGCTTTTTTTATGGGTAAACAGCTCCTGTACTAAGGCAACTAAGCTGTCCTGTTGGCCGTAACTACTGCGTTAATTAAAACGGATTTACGTGAACAACAAAACACTAATAGTAATGATTGGTCTGAATGTTTTTTGTTCTGTTAAAACGCTGTTTGCGCAGGACACCTTATCTGTCAACAGGAAAAACAGCCTGGGCTTTGTAACCGGCATCGGCACACAATACCTGGGCCAGCTGGCGGGGATAGGCAACAAAGGTTTTGCAGTGGCCACTAACTACTACTATCACGTAAGGTTTTATGAGTTGCAGTATTATCGCACGATAAAAAGAAACAGATTGTCTGAGCTTGACTTGCTGATGCAGCCGCAATATAACGTTAATAAATATGGCTTATACCCCGAGTCGACCGAGTTTCTGGATGGCTATGAATTTGGATTGAATGTGGGATTTTTATACAGAAAAAGTATTTCGGGCTCCCAGTTTAGTTATTATTTATCTTTAAGCACCGGTCCGCATTATGCTTCAGGTGTGCCACACCGGCAAATGAGCGGTTTTTTGTTTTCAAACAATCTTTTTGCGGGCCTTAACATTAAATTGTACAAAGGATTATATGCCGACACACGTTTCGGGATAAGACACATGAGCAATGCGGGCACCCGGTTACCTAACGCAGGTGTAAATAATGTGATAATAAAAGAAGGATTTATAGTTGAATTTTAAAATTATTGCACCGCAATATTGCGGTGCAATAATTAGCCGGCCGTTATATTAAGCTTTTAAAGCCTGTACAGCATATTCGCGGCATTTTTTCACCTCGGCGACAGCGTCTGATCCTTTTGGGATATTATACTCTAACTCGATTGTAGCCGGGAACTTATACTTATTTTTTTTGATGAGTTGTAGCACCTCTTTTATCGGTGTATCACCCTCGCCCCAGGGCATATTTGGTCCGTCATGATATTTACGGTCTTTTAGGTGCATACTAACTATACGTTCGTGATTTTTTTCAATAAACGGAATCGGGCTGCTGCTTGTTCCGGAAGTGTAGTGACCGATATCCAGGTTAATGCAATTGTATTTTGACTGGCTTAAAGCTGTATCCCATAAAGTAGGGGTCGCTTGTGTATGGGCGTGATAGCCTACTTTCATTTTGTGTATGGTTGCCAAATCGCCTAAACGTTTGGTTTGTGCTTCATTACCAAGCTCCACGGTAACATGGCTTGCGCCAAGAGCTTTACCGGCGTTAAAAGCATAAATAATTTCCTCATCGGTATTATGTGGCTCTAATGCACTTGGTTTCCATGCGTAAATAGTTACACCTGCATCTTTGTACATTTTACGCAGCTCAACAAATTTATCCATAGGTACAGTGGCGCGCCATTGGGCCACCGCTTTGTTATAATCATCGCGGGATTGGCCCGATACATGCGTGGGTATACCTGCATAAGCTTCGGCAGCGTCACCCATCAACTCCATTGCATTGATATTGCTGTCCACGCAGTATTTCAACACATCTTCGACACTGCCGGGCATGCTTCTGAATGAATAGGTTATAACGCCTATCTGCACCCCCTCAATAACCGAATTTGGTTTATCGGCGATGCCTGATATATGATGAGCAAAAGATGCTTTCGACAGGAACATCATTCCTGTAGCGGCCAGGGCGCCGGTGCCAATAAACCGGCGTCTGGATAATTGATTATTCTTCATAACTGTTATTAAATTGGGTTTAATGGTTATGTCAAATTTATAAATTTATGCGTAACGTCATAACCTGTAGTAAAACTGTTACGTTACTATGCCGGTATAAACCTCTGCACGACAAACTATAATAGAATTGATTGGGCAGTTGGCCTTAGCAGCAAATGTGGTTCAATAAAACAGGTAATGGGCCGATCTCAAATTTGATTAAACGTTATTTGCATTAACTGATCGTTAAAACGAAACAAAATTGATACAGAGTTGAATACCAATAAAACCTAATTTAGGGCTATCCAATTATAACCGTAACCATTTATGTCAGCAAAGGCAAAAACTCATGGTAAAAGAATAATTGCCGGTAGCGGCGTTGTACTTTTAGCATTAATAACTACAGCCGGATGGGCGCAAACCGCTTCAAAAAACGGAATTAATACCGTTAATCAGGAGAAGACCACCTTTCAAACATCAGGTGCCTGGAAACCGTCTACAGATACCCGCTCAGATGTAGCTATAATTTATGGTCATGGCGACAGGCCGGGGATGACCTTTGCGCAGCGTGTACAATCATGGCGCGACCATGGCTATAAAACTGCTTTCATGACCGGCATGGCGTGGGGTGGCTACCAGGATTATTTTTTAGGTAAGTGGGATAGCAAGCGTCATTTTGATGAGGGCCAGGTACAAATGAACGGAGATACCGTATGGCACGGAAAAAACATGCCCTACATTGTCCCTACCATGAATTTCCTGAAGTATTTTAAAGAGCAGGTAATAAAGAAAGTTATTGATAACAGCATTGACGCCATCTATTTAGAAGAACCCGAGTATTGGGCAAAATCAGGCTATAGCGAAGCTTTTAAACGCGAATGGAAAGATTATTATGGTTTCGATTGGCGGCCACAGCATGAATCGGCAGAAAATACTTACCTGTCAAACAAGCTTAAATATTATCTGTACTACCGCGCGCTAAAAGAATCATTTACCTATGCCAAAGAATATGGTAAAAGCAAAGGCATAAACGTGCGTTGCTATGTGCCTACCCACTCACTTTTAAATTATTCGTTATGGCAGATAGTAAGCCCCGAAGCCAGTTTGGCCTCTTTGGATTGTGTTGATGGTTATATTGTACAATCATGGACCGGTACTGCGCGCGAGCCCAATTATTTTAACGGCATCGCCCGGGAGCGTTCATTTGAAACCGCGTTTTTGGAGTACAGCTGCATGAGGTCAATGACCGCGCCGACCAACCGCAAACTGTTCTTTGAAAATGACCCGGTTGAGGATACGCGCCGCGACTGGAGCGATTATAAAAAAAATTACCAGACTACTTTTACTGCCGGGCTGTTCTTTCCGGATATTGATAATTATGAGGTAATGCCGTGGCCCGACCGCATTTTTGACGGCAAGTATTTTGTGAGCAAAACCAGCAATGAGCGGGCGGGGATGCCTAAAAGCTATTCTACGCAATTGCTGGTGATGATCAATTCACTAAATGACATTAAAGCATCAACCAATAAAACATCGGGTACGCAGGGTATCAGTATAATGATGGGTAACTCGCTGATGTTTCAGCGCCTGCCTACGCACGATGATGGCAAGGCATGGGCCGATCCTTATTTCTCGGATTTTTACGAAACATCGGGCATGTTTAACCGCGTGCCGTCAAACAATAAACTGATGGACCCGCAGTTGTCAAACTTTTACGGCGAGGCCCTCCCGTTCCTGAAAAGGGGCGTTCCGGTAGATATCGTCCATATAGAGAACCTGGGTTTTGAGAAGGCCTTAAAGGATACCAGGGTATTGCTGATGTCATACGCAAACATGAAACCGCCCGCCGAAGAAGCACATGAACAGCTGGCAAAATGGGTGCGCAATGGCGGTGTAATTGTTTATTCGGGCCGTGATGACGACCCGTTTCAATCGGTACAGGAATGGTGGAACAAGGGCGGCAAAAAATACAAATGTCCGGCTGATGACCTGTTTGATAAATTAGCCATAGGCCAAAATCCCAAAGCCGGAACCTATACTGTTGACAAAGGTAAAATATGTATCATCCGCAGAGACCCCAAAGAATTTGTGCTGGAAAGCGACAGGGACGACGAGCTGCGTTATAAGGTTGAGGCTTTATACCAACAAGCAACAGGTCAAAAAGTAGAATACAAAAACAGTTTTTACCTGGCGCGTGGCCCGTATGATATTGTATCGGTGCTGGACGAAGGTGTAACTGCCGAACCGTACACCATCAAAGGTAAGCTGATTGATCTGTACGACCCTACATTGCCCATATTAACCGCGAAACAGATCAAGCCGGGAGAGCAGGGATATTTTTATAATATTAACCGGGTAGCAAACCCACAAATGCCCCAGGTATTGGCAACCGCTGCCCGTGTATATGATGAACGGGCAGGCAAAAGACGCTATTCATTTATCGCAAAGAGCCCGCTCAATACGGTTAACGTAATGCGCGTTTTAACACCGGCCGAACCCCGGAAAATTACCATTACTAATGCCAGCGGTAGGGCTATAACAGACTTTAAAAAGTCATGGGACAATATTGGCAAAACCAGCCTGCTAAGCTTTGATAATAACCCTGAGGGGGTTAAGGTAAGCTTTGAATGGTAAAATAAATAGAAAATCAGACACCAAAATAAATAACGCTATGAAAAAACTAATTGCTTTAGCCGCCATGCTGCTGATTGTTGGAAGCTATGTACAGGCCCAAATCACGGCTACGCAAAAATCACCAACAGCCTATGTTAACCCGTTGTTAGGCACCGCTACCCTGTGGGATCCTAAGGACCTGGGCTTTGTGCCAACACACCGAAGCTGGGGCGCCGAAGTGTTTCCAGGGTCGTCGCTGCCAAATGCTATGGTGCAGTTAACGCCGGTAAGCCAGTTTCACAGCGGCTCTGGTTACCAGTATGAGGATACCGTTATCTATGGTTTTGCTCATACGAGCAAAGGTCACTGGAACCTGGCCAACATTCCGTTAATGCCTGCAACCGGCAGTAATTTTACTGCAGACGATTATAAATCGGCTTTCAGCCATAAAAATGAAACGGCGCATCCGGGATATTACCAGGTTTATTTGCCGCGATACGGCGTTAACGCCGAACTAACGTCAACACTGCGTTGCGCTTTTCATAAATACACTTTTAAGCCGGGCGCCGATAAAAAATTAATTGCTGATCTGTCAATGGCTAATGAAAGAATACGGTCCTGGGATATTGAGAAAACAGGTGATAACGTGTTAACGGGTTTTCAGCAAGGTGGCGAAAAGATGTATTTCTACGCGGTAACCAGTCATAAGATTTTGAGGATTGATACTTTAAATTCTGCAACCAATCCTATGGGCCGGCCGGCCGGCGCACGTGCAAAAAACCTGGCCCCTCCGGGGCCCAAAAAAACACCGGTAGTAAGCTTTGCTGATGGTCCCGGTCCGCTTGAATTGCGGATAGGGTTTTCCTACGTAAGTGTAAAAAACGCCAAAGAGAATTTAGAGAAAGAAATGCTGGGCAAAAGTTTCGCGCAGGTAAGGCAGGAAGCAACTCAAACCTGGAACAATCTGCTGGGTAAAATTCAGGTTACAGGCGGTACAGATCGTCAGAAAGGTTTGTTCTACTCTTGCTTATACCGCTCGTTTTTATGGCCGGCGCTGCGCAGCGACGTCAACGGTGATTTTACTGATATGGCCGGCAACGTAGTTAACAAAGGGTTTAACTATTATACCGAGCCATCCATATGGGACGACTATCGTAATAAAGATGTGCTTTTAGGGTTATTGTCGCCTAAAGTAATGAATGATGTAATCCAGTCATTGGTGGATAAAGGTAAAATAGCAGGCTTTATGCCGACCTTTTTTCACGGCGACCATGCCTCAGCCATCGTAACCGGATCATACCTGCGCGGGCTAAAAGACTACGATGTGAAAGGCGCTTATGCCTTAATGTTAAAAAATGCAACCGTTGAGGGCACCCGTAAATATGTTGATGAGTATAATACCAAAGGTTATATAGCTGAGGCCGAAGTGGAGCATCCCGTTGTTAATACGGTCAGGAAAGCAGCAGTTACCAAAACTTTAGAGTATGCATATGACGATTATGCGGTTGCGCAACTGGCTAAAAAACTGGGCGATACCCAGAATTATACCATGCTGATGAAACGAACCGGCAATTATAAAAATGTGTTTAATCCGCAAACGGGATTTATGGAGGGCAGGCTTGCTGATGGCAGCTGGGTGAAGAACTTTGATCCCAACTATGTTTATTACGAATACATGTATCGCGAAGCAAACGCATGGCAGTCAACTTTTTTCGCTCCGCAGGATCCTCAGGGATTGATCTCGTTGTTCCCCAATAAGGCAGCTGCCGAGAAGAAATTGGACGATATGTTTGGTACGCCTTACAACGGTTTAGAGGCCGATAATATGTCGGGCTTTATTGGCCAGTATTGCCAGGGAAACCAACCTGACCATAGCACGCCATATTACTACTATTTTGTTGGCAAACAGCAAAAGGCGCAGGTAATATTGGACAGCATCATGAACCATTATTACGACATGGGCAAGGATAAGCTGGCCTACGCAGGCATGGATGACGCTGGTGAAATGTCGTCGTGGTTTGTATTTAACGCGATGGGTATTTATACCTTCTCGCCGGCTGACCCTAAATATATCGTCTCTGTACCGCTATTTGCTAAAATAACTCTGAACCTGGGCGACCGGACCGCGACTATCCTCCGGAAAAACCATGGCAAGAAAATAACCAGCATTACAATTGATGATAAAAAGATCAATGATTATTTTGTTGAAGATGCCGATCTGAAAAAAGGAAAAACATTGGTCATAACCACTAATTAACTAACGCACAGCAAAAAATAACGCTTACGAAAATGGTCACTTGATCAGGTAAAGTTCTGTATCTAATACCTTTGTTTCAAACTCGGTAATTGGATACTTACTTTCTATCAGCCTTAACAGCATCTCAACGGCTATCTGTCCCATTTCAAAAGATTTTTGTTTAACATAGGATATCGGGGGCTGTAAAAGATCAACTACGTCCGAGTTGGAGAAACCCGCTATTGCTATTTCTGCAGGGTCGAAATTGAGGTTTTTCAGTGCCCTGACACATGAGATACTGATGCGGTCGCTGCTGATAAAGATCGCATCAGGTTTATTGGGCATCGCCAGTAGTTCTTTAACCGCATCTTCCACTTCCTGGTAATCGTTACCTCCTTTATTACAATTGCGTATCAGTTCGGTCCTGAAAGGGATATGATAGTCAGCCAGGGCCTTCATGTAACCCGCTAACCGTTCATTAGTGATGGACAACTGTGCCGCGTTTGCTAAGAGCGCTATTTTTTTACGGCCTGCTTTAATCAATGATTCGGTAGCATTATATGCCCCGGTAAAATTATCAGATGTTACTTTAAAGGTTTCTATCTCATTAATTATACGATCAAAAAAAACAATAGGCAATCCATCTTCATGCAGTGTTTTTAAAAAGCTGTAATCAGAGGTCCCGGCGGACATCGAGATCAACAGGCCATCAACCGAACGTTGCGCCAGGTGGTTGACATTGATTAGCTCTCGTTCTGATAAATCATGCGTTTGCGTGATAATGGTATGATAACCCCTCTCATAAGCAATGGATTCTATACCGGCTATCGCCTGCGAAAAAAAACTGTTGGCTAATTTCGGCACAACAATCCCTATTGAGTAGCTGCGCTTATTTTTAAGGCTTAATGCTATGGGATTTGATCGGTAGTTAATCTTTTTGGCATAAGCCACAACTATCTTTTTTGTTTCCTCACTAATTTCGTAGCCATCGCGCAACGCTCTTGATACAGTGGACGGCGAAAGATTTAGCGCAAGTGCAATATCTTTTATGGTAGCTGGTTTATACATTTAGATTAAAAAGGAAATTAAAATTAATCAAAAAAACTGCTTTTTTATAGCGGTAGGGCAATAATAAGATTTATTCAAAAATACTTCAATTTTAAAGTTAAAATCGGCAACCATAGTTGAGTTTTAATCGTGAATTGGCATGTTAGGACAAGTGATGCCCCTAAATATGCCAAAATCGTATAATATTTTAACCATAAAATACCATTTTATATACCGTAATATGCTTTCTTTGCTTTAACCAATTATAAACCAACTATACTAAATTATGTCGAAAAATAAATACCTGTTTCCATTAATTTTGGTTACTTCGTTATTTTTTCTGTGGGCGTTTTTGCATAACATTAATTCTGTCCTTATACCGCATTTAAAAAAAGCGCTGGAGTTAACCGATACACAATCATCCTATATTGATGTGGCTGTTTATACCGCCTATTTTGTAATAGCTATACCTGCAGGTTTATTTGTGCATAAATACAGCTATAAAAAGGGCATTATATTAGGTTTGATTCTTTTTGCTACGGGTGCGTTCCTGTTTATTCCTGCTGCCAACGCGCAGAGCTATACTTTCTTTTTAGTTGCGATATTTATAAGCGCCAGCGGGGCTACATTTTTAGAAACAGTTGCTAATCCATATGTATCCATTTTGGGCGATAAGGAAACTGCTACCCAGCGGTTAAATTTTGCACAGTCTTTTAATGGCTTGGGCGCATTGTTAGCCCCCGTTATCGGCGGGCAATTGATCCTGTCGGGAATTGAGCATACACCCGCCGAATTAAAAAGTATGTCAGCGGCACAATTGGCGGCCTACCTGCAATCAGAAGGTGACACGGTAAAATTACCTTATATGGTTATTGGAATTGTAGTTATTGTATTGATCCTGCTTTTTATTTTTACCCGTATCCCAGCGGTTAAAGAGGACGACGATGCAGTTGAAAGCCATTCGCCGGGAGTTGATTTTTCCATCAAAGTATTTAAAAACAGACACTTAAAATGGGCCGTTATAGCCGAGTTTTGCTATGTTGGCGCGCAAGTGTGCGTAGGTAGTTTCTTTATCCGCTATGCTAAATTTGTAGCTCAAATTGGCGAGAAAGATGCCGCGTTTTTATTTGGTTTTATTGCCATGGGTGGCTTCATGGTGGGCCGTTTCGCGGGCACGTTTATCATGAAATATGTTGAGCCCGCCAAGCTATTAAGCCTTTACGCAGCTATAAATATATTGCTGTTAGGGGTAGCGTTAATAACAACCGGCCATGTTGCTTTATATGCCTTAATGGGCGTGCCTTTTTTTATGTCTATTATGTTCCCAACTATATTTGCGCTAGGTATAAAAGGCCTGGGCGAAGAAACCAAAATTGCCTCATCTTTCCTGGTAATGTCAATTATTGGCGGTGGTGTGGCGCCATGGTTCATGGGACAGATCTCTGACAGGACGGGGAGTATCCAGTTAGCGTACATTATACCTTTAATATGCTTTTTGTTTATTCTGTATTTTGGTTTAAAAGGACATAAAATAGTTAAACACGTAATATAAAAATGGCCAGGTATTGTTTAGCGCTTGATCTGAAAGACGACCAGCAACTGATAGCGGAATACGAGAAGTATCACGAGTCGATATGGCCCGAGATCCACGATAGCATTACCGGCAGCGGTATTACCGGCTTGGAAATATACAGATGCTTCAACCGGCTGTTTATGATAATGGAGACCGACAGCAGTTTTAGCTTTGATAAAAAAGGAGTTGCCGACGCAGCTAATCCAAACGTGCAGGAGTGGGAAGACCTGATGTGGAAATACCAGCAGGCCCTGCCAGGCGCCAAACCTGGCGAGAAATGGGTATTAATGAATAAAATTTTTAGTCTGTAAAATAGTATAATGTTCAGTTTAAAAGGAAAATCAGCGGTAATAACAGGTGGCGGCAGTGGCATAGGCAAGGCAATAGCTGTGCTTTTTGCAAAGCAGGGTGCAAATGTTCATATTATTGAATTAAATGCCCATGCCGCCAAAGATACCGTTGAAGAGATACTGAACGAAGGCGGATCGGCCGTGGCACATGGGTGCAACGTAAGTGATCAGCAGCAAATAGTTGCGATCTATAACAAAATAGGAGTGATCGATATCCTGGTTAACAACGCCGGCATAGCGCATATCGGCGAGGCTACTACCACCAGTGAAGAAGACTTTGCGCGAATCTTTAACGTAAATGTAAAAGGCGTTTATAATTCATTATTTGCTGCTATACCATTAATGAAAAGTAAGGGCGGTGGTGTTATTTTAAACATGGCGTCTATAGCAGCGATAGTAGGTATTACCAGCAGGTTTGCCTATTCAATGAGCAAAGGCGCGGTATCTGCCATGACCCTATCTGTGGCACGCGATTATATGGCTGACAATATCCGTTGTAACAGCATCTCCCCGGCACGGGTGCATACGCCGTTTGTTGATGGCTTTATCGCTAAAAATTATGCCGGGCAGGAAGCCGAGGTATTTGAAAAATTATCAAAAAGCCAGCCCATCGGTCGGATGGGCAAACCGGTCGAAGTAGCCTCGCTAGCGCTTTATTTATGCAGCGACGAAGCCGGATTTGTAACCGGTTGCGATTATTTGCTTGATGGCGGATTTGTTAAATTGAATAATTAGCCTATCAAAGCCAGGCTTAACAAACGAAATAAATAAACTTAAATAAACATTAACCTTGCATCGAAACCGCTCTTTTTTTAAAAGCAGAGGGGGCTAAACATACTACAATGAAATTAATAAGATGGGGAAACCCGGGTAAAGAAAAAACAGGTGTAATAATTAACGATACCAAATACGATACATCAGCTTTCGGCGAAGATTATAACGAGAGCTTTTTTGAGACGGATGGATTAGCAAGGCTTAAAAAATTTCTGGCCGATAATGATGGTAAATTACCCAAAGTTGCTGATGGCGAACGATTAGGCAGCCCTGTTGCACGTCCGTCAAAGATTCTTTGTATTGGTTTAAATTACGCTGATCATGCCAAAGAAACCGGTGCTACGCCACCTGCCGAGCCGGTATTGTTTATGAAATCAACTACCGCGTTGGTTGGCCCTAATGATGATGTGGTTATTCCAAAAGACTCAGTTAAAACCGACTGGGAAGTGGAGCTGGCTGTGATCATCGGCAAAAAAGCAAGTTATGTAGCTGAAGCGGACGCGTTGGATTACATTGCAGGCTACGCCTTGCATAATGACGTATCTGAGCGCGAGTTCCAGATAGAGCGCGGAGGTACCTGGGACAAAGGTAAGGGTTGCGATACTTTTGCGCCGGTTGGCCCTTTTATGGCAACACCTGATGAGTTGGGTGATATCAATAATCTACGGCTTTGGCTAAAGGTGAACGGCAAAACCATGCAGGATGGCAATACCTCAAACTTTATATTTAGCGTGCCCTTTGTAATTGCTTATGTAAGCAAATTCATGACGCTGCTACCGGGCGATATTATATCAACAGGTACACCCGCAGGCGTTGGTTTGGGCTTTAATCCACCTGTCTATTTAAAAGAAGGCGACATAATGGAACTGGGTATTGATGGGTTGGGCGAATCAAAGCAAGTATTAAAAGCCTATGCAAAGGATTGATTCACATCAACATTTTTGGAACTACGACCCGGTAAAATATTCCTGGATCAATGAGGATATGGAAATCATCAGGAAGAATTTTTTACCCAGTGACCTGGAACCGATATTAAAAGAATATGGCTTTAACGGATGTGTTTCTGTTCAGGCAGATCAAACTGAAGAAGAAAACAAGATATTGCTGGATCATGCCGCGAAACATGATTTTATAAAAGGAGTAGTTGGTTGGGTTGATCTGAAGGCAGCAAACGTTGCGGAAAGATTGGCTTATTATCAGCAATTTAAAAAGTTAAAAGGGTTTCGTCATGTTTTGCAGGGCGAACCGGACAGGGCGTATATGCTCAATGCTGATTTTAAAAGAGGGATAAGTAAACTAAAACAGTTTGGCTATACTTATGATATTTTAATTTATACGGATCAACTGGCGTATGCTGCTGAATTTGCAGCAGCGTTCCCCGACCAGCCTTTTGTAATAGATCATTTGGCTAAACCGGAAATAAAGGATGGCGGGATCACGAAATGGGCAATTGATATGAAAGCTATCGCGCAAAATAAAAACGTTAGCTGCAAGTTATCAGGAATGGTAACCGAGGCCGACTGGCGGGCCTGGAAACCTGAAGATTTTACGCCATATATAGACGTGGTATTTGAAGCTTTTGGCGCCGGCAGGGTAATGTACGGATCAGACTGGCCAGTTTGCCGGGTAGCTGCTACTTACCAGCAAACACTGGAGATAGCCGAGGCTTATGTTGATAAGCTGTCGGTGACAGAACAGGAAAAGTTTTGGAGTGGTAATGCGATTGAATTTTATGGTCTTTAAACTAAATTATAAACAAAGATGGATCTGCAGTTAAAAAATAAAGTAGTAATAGTAACCGGCGGTGCAAAAGGCATTGGCGAGGGTATCGTTAGGTTATTAGCAAAAGAGGGAGCTATCCCCGTAATCATTGGCCGTAAAGAAGAAGATAACTTAAAAGTGGCCGATGATTTGAAAGCACAGGGCTTTGAAGTGTTCCAGGTAGTTGCGGAATTGACCAATCCTGATGACTGCGAAAAAGCGGTTGATGCTGTTATAGCCAGATACGGCCGTATTGAGGGCCTGATAAACAATGCCGGTGTTAACGACAGTATAGGACTTGAAAAAGGCAATTACGATGATTTTATGCGTAGCCTGCACCGCAACGTGGTACATTATTATCTGATGGCTAAATATGCGCTGCCCGAGTTAAAAAAATCAAAAGGTAATATTGTAAACATTGGTTCAAAAGTAGCGGATACGGGACAGGGCAATACATCTGCTTATGCTGCCGCAAATGGTGGCCGTAACGCGTTGACACGCGAGTGGGCTGTAGAATTGTTGCCTTATGGGATAAGAGTAAACGCCGTTATAGTGGCCGAGTGCTGGACACCCCTGTATGAAATGTACATTAAAACGTTACCAAACCCCGAACAGAAACTTAAAGATATCGTAAAAAATATCCCGTTAGGAAAACGTATGACTACGGCCGCCGAGATAGCTAACATGGTAGTCTTCCTACTTTCAGAAGTGTCAAGCCATACAACCGGTCAACTGATACATGTAGACGGCGGATATACACATTTGGATAGGGTGATTGAATAAAATTATCCGGCATTACCTGTTAAACTCAAAATAGAGAAATGTACAGAGCCCTCCTTTTCTATATTGCGTTTATAGCACAGTTTAGTGTAGGCTACGCGCAATCACCAACCAAAACGGGGATTGACGTTTGCGTTTACGGCGGTACCTCAGCAGGGGTAATAGCTGCCTATACCGCTGCTAAAATAGGCAAAAGTGTGGTGTTGATTGAGCCGGGTAACCGTTTGGGAGGGTTGTCTTCGGGCGGGTTAGGTTTTACTGATATAGGCAATAAGTATGTGGTTACGGGCCTGGCCCGTGATTTCTATCGCCGGATAGGCCAGCATTATGGAAGGTTTGAACAATGGACCTTTGAGCCAAAAGTGGCCGAAGCCATTTTTCTGGATTATGTAAAGCGGGGCAATTTTAAGGTTGTTTATAACAACAGGCTCAAAAGGATAACCAAATCCGGCAATCATATTACAGCTATAGAACTGGAAAATTCTTTAAACCCTTCCTTAAAAACCATAGTTATAAAAGCGGCCCAATTTATTGATTGTACCTACGAGGGCGATCTGATGGCTAAAGCCGGAGTAAGTTATACTACCGGTCGCGAAGCAAACTCGGTTTACAATGAAACCGTCAATGGCGTGCAATTAAAAACACAGCACCAGTTTCCGGATGGCATAGACCCTTACAAAATTCCAGGCAGGCCCGGCAGCGGGTTGCTTTGGGGGATTAGTAAAGAAACGCTAGCATCAATTGGCAGTGGTGATAAAAAAATTCAATCGTATAATTTCAGGCTATGTTTAACTAATGATCCGGCTAATCTTGTTGAAATCACCAAACCGCTGGGTTATGATTCTACCCATTACGAATTGCTGTTAAGGTTCCTGGAAAAGAAACCGGCAAAAGATTTGGGTGCGTTTTTAAAGCTGGATATGATGCCTGGTCATAAAACGGATATTAATAATAACGGACCATTTTCAACAGATATGATCGGGATGAATTATGCCTATCCCGATGGCGATTATGCCACCCGCGCGGCCATAACCAAAGCGCATGAGGTTTATACCAAAGGTTTCCTTTACTTTATCGGTCACGACCCGCGCATGCCCGAGCACCTGCGCAACCAGATGCTGAAATGGGGCTATCCGAAGGATGAATACACTAATAACGGCAATTTTACCCTGCAAATGTATGTGCGCGAAGCCAGGCGCATGTTGGGCGTCTATGTAATGACCGAAGCCAACTGCCTGCGCAAAGAAGTGGTTGATGACGGGGTAGGTATGGGCGCTTATAACATGGATAGCCACAACGCCGAGCGGGTAGTCTTGAACGGTATGGTAAAGAATGAAGGTGATGTGCAATTGCGCGGTATTAGCCCTTATCCGATAGCATATCGCTCCATTACGCCAAAAAGCATGGAGTGTAATAATTTATTAGTTCCGGTTTGTTTATCGGCCAGCCACATGGCTTATGGTTCTATACGGATGGAGCCTGTGTTTATGGTATTGGCGCAGTCGGCGGCAGCTGCAGCTTGCCAGGCTATTGACAAAAAAGTGGGTGTACAGCAAATAGATATCAAACAGCTGCAAGCCGGGTTAACCGATAATCCTTTGGTTGACCACAGCACTCCTGAGATATTGGTCGACAATGACGATACCGATCATATAATCAAAACCGGCGGGTGGAAACGCGAAACCAATGGCGGCTACGGCCCATCGTTTTTGCTGGATACGACAAAAACGCCGGCCGGAATTAAATTTATGCCGCAGATAAAAAAAGCCGGTAAATATCAGGTATATGTATATGTCCCTAAAGTACCCCATAGTGCCACCATTACGCCGGTACAGATCTTTGACGGACAAAACACGATTAATAAAAGCATTAACAAAAATGATGTACAGGTTGTTGGCCAGACATCGGGCGAGTGGGTATCAATGGGCATCAGTCGGTTTTCTGCAGGTACCAGGGCTTATGTGCAAATATCCAACCAGGGCGCTGATGGGGCCGTCGTCGCTGATGCTGTATTATTGGTGGCAGCAGACAACGAATAAAGGTGTTGCATTGCAAAATACCACGCAGGATTGCATCATCATTTTTATTACTTTTAAGATGAAATGGCAGGTTTATTGTGGCTAACGGGTATGAGTAATTTACAAAGATTTATTAATGCGCAGGAAACGGACTATGCTGCCGCTCTTAATGAAATTAAAAATGGCCGCAAGCGCAGCCATTGGATGTGGTACATCTTTCCACAGCTACAGGGGCTAGGCCATAGCGATACGGCTAAATATTACGCAATCAAAGACATTGACGAGGCCGAAGCTTACATCAAAGATTCGGTATTGGGGCAACGGCTGATTGAGATCTGTACCGAACTGCTTAAGCTCCAAAGTGATGATGCGTACGAAATATTTGGCAGCCCTGATGATTTGAAGCTAAAATCATCTATGACCTTATTCGCTTCGCTGCCTGATGCCTACCCGGTGTTTCAATCTGTGCTTCAAAAATTCTTTAATGGCCAGCCAGATGAAAAAACTTTACACCTGCTGGGCGAATTTTAAGATTTCTTTATTGTTTGTAAGCGTTTTTTCGAAATTTTAAAAGTAAAAACGCGGTTGTGTTAAGATATAATAATAAAAATGTTAAATTTTTAGTTGTTATTTTTGTTCATTTTGTTTTTTATGTTTATAAATTATACATTTAACCAGATAGTTTTTGTTAATATTTTATTTTTATCAAAATAAATGATCTTTAAAAATAAAATTTTGATAAAAAATAACTTTGTATCGTAAATATGGTATAAGTTACCTTCAATTTTTGCTAGATTTATATCGTTGAACCCAATTGTTTGACAATATTGATTAAAAAAACGCTTGGTTTATTTAATTTAAGCAAAAATGGAATTGTTCAAGAAGCTTTCTGATGAAAAACTGGTCGCTTTAATTGCGGAGAACAATAATAAGGCATTCCGCGCATTATATAACAGGTATTGGGATAAGATGCTTGTTAAGGCTTATACACTATTACAGTCTCATGATTTGGCCGAAGAAGTTGTTCAGGACGCATTTATAAATTTTTGGAAACGCAGACATACCATTGAACTTAAATATAGCTTTCATACCTACATTGCATCAGTAGTAAAGTATGAGGTGATGACAAAAATTGCAGGCCGCAACAAGCAACCACTATATATTGATGACGTTACGTTTGCTAATCCTGCCGATCATTCAACCCAGCAATGGCTTGATTTTGACGAACTGAAAAATCAAATAGAAACTACCATACATACCCTTCCGGATAAATGCCAGCTGGTATTTAAACTTAGCCGCGAAGAGGGCCTTACCGCAAGGCAGATCTCAGATACGCTTAATATTTCGCATAAAACAGTCGAGGCACATATAACCAAGGCTATCAAAGTTCTTCGTGTTAGCCTCAGCAGCTTTTTTATTTAATTGTATTTCAATATTTGCAACCTATCAGCCATCTGGTTAGAAGGTTGTTAGCTCGGTTGGCTTATTCTTAGCCATTTCTTATCAAGAATCGACTTTTATTAAAATTATTTTAATTGCGACTAAGGGTATGGGGTAAGTTTTATACGCTATGATATAAATACCACAGCAAATGCTACATCTGTCTACCGAGAAACTGCAGGAATTATCAGCCAAATGGTTAAAAGGTACCATTACGGCCGAAGAGCTTGGGCAACTGGAGGAATGGTATAACCAAAAGCCCGGGGATTATATTAACTGGGAAGCCGGCGATGCTGACGAAGAACAACTTAGAGAGCGGTTGCTTTATAATATTAATGAGGTGCAAAAAGAAGCGACACCCGTACGACGGCTATTTAACAAGTCGGTGATATATAAGGCGGCTGCCATGCTGACAATTGCGCTGGGCGCTACATTTTATTACCTGGCAGTAAATCAGGCCAAAACCGGGATAATAGCGGATAATAAGAGACAAGCCCAAACCGAAGCGCCGAATAACAGCAAAGCGGTGTTGACTTTAGCCAATGGGTCAAGAGTAGTATTGGACAATGCCGGTAAAGGATTAATTGCCAAACAAGGCAATACCCAGATCAACAAAACACAGGAGGGTAAGCTGACTTATAATAGTGATAACAATGATATAGCTGCCGAGCCGCAAATCAATACTATTAGTACGCTTGCAGGCGGTAAATATCAAATAACATTGCCTGATGGCAGTAGGGTTTGGCTTAACGCCCTAACCTCATTAAGGTTCCCTACCGCTTTTAAGGGCAGGGAGCGTGTAGTTGAGCTGGAAGGGGAAGCCTATTTTGAGGTTGCCAAGGATAAGCACATGCCATTTAAAGTTAAAATGGCTAACAACACTTCAATACAGGTTTTGGGTACACACTTTAACATAATGGCTTACGCTAATGAGGCTTCAATTAACGCTACCCTGTTAGAGGGATCGATAAATGTGCAGAAGGGCAATGTTAGTAAATTAATGGTGCCCGGGCAGGAAGCCAAAATAACCAACGACATTAACCTGAGGCAGGTAAATGCAGAAGAAGCCATAGCCTGGATGAACGGGTTGTTTAGTTTTGATAAAGCCGATATACGTACGGTGATGAGACAGCTGGAGCGCTGGTATAATGTGGGAGTAGTATATGAGGGTAAAGCACCCGATAATCAAATAACGGGCTATATATCACGAAGCTCAAATTTACCGGAAGTGATCAAGATGTTGGAAATGAGCGGGGTGAAAATCACTATAAATGGAAAGATATTAAAAGTGTTTAATAATTAATTAAGATACCTATGGGACCGTGAACTGAAAAAGCTCATAAAAAAACCGGGAACGTACCACCGTCCCCGGCAAATGATTGAGGGTAAACAAACAAATTTCGTCTTAAGCAATCTATTATTCAACCCTAAAACGATGCAAAATTATGCAATTAAATGCTACTTGCGAAAATGACCGTGTAAATTATTACAAAAGGTTAAAAACTGTTTTATTATTACGGATAAACCGGGACCATCCGTCAGACAATAAAACGCCACCCGCCAGGCCCGAAACACCAGTTATTAGGTATAAAAGGGCTGTCAGATACTTAATAACGGCCTTAGCAGGATTTGGAGTCAATAAAAAATTACTGTTACAGATGAAGATAATTATTGCACTGTTGTTTGTTGGTTTTATACAGGTACATGCCAGTACCTCCGCGCAAAACATAACAATTAACCAGCGTAATATGTCTGTAGAAAAAATCTTAACCGAAGTAAAAAAGCAAACAGGCTACTTGTTCGTATATAACCAGGAATGGATAAAATTATCGCGTAAAGTTGATATAAATGTAAAGAACGTAGCCTTAAAAGAAGTTCTTGACCTGTCTTTCGCCGATCAGCCCTTAACTTATAGTATTGTTGATAAAACCATTATTGTACAGTTAAAGAAGCAGCCTGCCGCTGTTTACCTGGCCCCGGTCGCGATAGATGTAACCGGGCATATCAAAGATGAAAAAGGTGAACCCCTGCCGGGCGTTACAGTTATCGTTAAAGGCACCACTATCGGTACCCAAACCGATTTTAACGGCAATTTTTCATTAAAAGTACCAGAAAAAAGCATCCTGGTTTTTAGCATGATAAGCTATAAAACAAAAGAGATTGTGGTTGATGGTAAACGGGCGTTTAACATTTCAATGGAAGAAAGCCGAAGTCAGTTAAGTGAGGTTGTTGTATCTGGCTATAACTCGCAAAACAAAGCAGAGTTTACCGGTTCGGCCGCGCACATAGGCGCCGAGGATATTGCGAATAAACCCGTGCAAAGCTTTGAACAGGCTTTAGCCGGCCAGGCTGCAGGCGTTAACGTTATACAGCCAAGCGGCGTGCTAAATAATAGCCCGGTGTTTCGCATCAGGGGGTTTAACTCGATATCGCTTAGTTCTTATCCGTTAATTATTGTTGACGGGGTGGCCCTGTTTACAGGCAGCGTGGGCTCATTTGCGGCAAATAATCCACTGGCGGACATTAACCCCAATGATATTGAATCATTGGATATCCTTAAAGACGCTTCGGCTACCGCAATTTATGGGTCGCGGGCAGCCAACGGTGTGGTTGTTATTACCACCAAAAAAGGAAAAAAAGGTAATGTTAAAGCTAATTATGACGGCTGGGTGGGTTCAACATCTACCTATAATTTACCTAAAGTTTTAAATGCAGAACAATACGTTACTATCAAAAACGAGGCGTTGGTAAACGCGGGTTCTGCACCCGGTTATAAACTACAATACAGGGCCGACGGCAGTTTAATAGACACGCGCTGGTATGATTATGCTTATCATACCGGTATCTCACATAACCATAACTTAAATTTTTCGGGCGGTACTGATAAAACTTCTTACTTCGTATCGTTAGGTTACAGCAATCAGCAAGGTATTTTGGTGCAAAATACTTTTGAGCGCAAAGTAGGCCGCGTAAACATTGATCAAAAATTAACCGTTAAATTAAATGTCGGCAGCAATTTCTCATTCAGTAACTCCATAAACCGGTCGCCCAGTACAGGTTCATTGCCTGGCCAGGCTGCACAGTTAACAGGTTTGGCCCGTGAGGCTATGGTATTGCCGCCAAACCTGTCACCATATAATGCTGATGGGTCTTACAATATCGTGGGGAACTCAATTGGTTACGGCGCAGGCGATCCGTCAACCATCAGTGGTTATTATAATCCGGTTGTATTGCTTGACCTGGATAAATATTCGTCTGAAAGTAATGCGCTGATAGGAAATGTTTATGGTGAACTGGAGATCATCAAAAATTTAAAACTAAAAACAAGTTATAGTTTAGATCAGTCAACAGTTGAGAATGTTCAATTTACCAATCCTTTACAGGGTTTCCCGGGATATGACGCGGGTGGCTCAGCAATTAACGCTAGCACTAAAAATTATCGCTGGGATTGGACAAATACCATTAACTATACACCTACCATCGGCAAAAAACAGCACCTTAACGTATTAGCTGGCTATGAAGAAATAAGTACTACCAGTGTTGGTTGGGGCGCAACCCGTACCAAATTAACGGATAACTATTATAACACTTTTCAGGGCGGGTATGCCAATATCACCGTGTCGGGAAATTCGCAGGGCGATAACCGTTTTCGCTCTTATTTCAGCAGCATGAACTATGATTATGACAAGAAATACCTGTTAAGCGGTTCATTCAGAAGAGACGGTTATTCCGGTTTGTCAGCGGGAAATAAATACGGCAACTTTGCGGGTGGGTCTGTAGGCTGGAACGTTGCGGAGGAAGATTTCTTTAAGGAACTGTCAATTGCCAATACCATTAACTCTCTAAAGCTGCGGGCCAGTTACGGTAAAGTAGGTAACCTTAATATTGGTAACTATCCGGCGCTTTCATTATACGCATCAAGTTTATACGGTACTATTGCAACGCTTGGATTTAACCAGGCTGGTAATCCCGACCTGCGTTGGGAAACCAGTAAGAAAACCGATTTTGGGTTAAACTTTGGTTTTTTTGATAACCGTATTGTGTTAGATGTTGACTACTATAACAACAACATTGACGGTATGATATTAAACGCCGCGCAGGCGCCGTCAAAAGGTATACCGAGTAACTCTATCACTACAAATATAGGCTCTATGTATAACCGTGGTTTTGAGTTTAGTGTTGATGCCCATATTATTACCCAGGGCCCTGTTAAATGGACCGCTAATTTCAACTTCAGTACTTTACAGAACAAGGTTACCGCGTTGGCCAACGGCGTTGATATTTATGGTACCGGCCTTGACCCGTCAAACGTAACGCGGGTTGGTTATTCATTGGGTTCCATATTTGTTGTCCAAACTACCGGCGTCAATCCGGCTAACGGGCAGCGTATGTATATTAACCGTAACAACCAAATTGTACAGTATAACTACGCGGCAACACAAAAGTGGACCTATCTTGATGGATCGGCAGCACCGGCTATGGACGCCAAAGCCGATGGCCGTGTAATAGGTCCTTCCATCCCCACTTATTATGGCGGGTTCAATAACAACCTCCAGTACAAAGCTTTTGATATGGCTATAAACATTGGGTACTCGGGCGGTAACAAACTGTATAATGGCACCAAGACAACTTTAATGGATGGCCGTTTTTACAACAACAGCGTAAATATCCTTAACAGATGGACGCACCCCGGCCAAATTACTGACGTACCGAGGGTGGTGTTTAACGATAACTTCTCAAGCGGTTCTTCGCTGGCTAACACCGCGTCGGTTGAGGACGGTTCATTCATTAAATTAAGAAGCGTAGCATTAGGCTACCGCTTACCGAAAAGTGTGGTAACCAAAGCGGGTATAGCCTCCATGCGGGTCTACATACAAGGGAGCAATTTGCTAACCATAACCAAGTATACCGGTACTGATCCTGAGGTATCTTCAAACGGAGATTCAAACTCGGCCCCGGGTGTTGAGAAAAACTCGGCACCGCAAGCAAGAACTGTAACATTCGGCGTTAATATCGGATTTTAATAAAAAGACCATGAGAAAACTGAGCACATTATTTAATACAACAGGTTCCAAAGGTATTTTGGTGGCCTTTTTAATATTGAGTTCCACATCTTGTAAAAAGAATTTTCTGGATACGGTGCCTTTAACAAGCATTTCGGATGTGGTTGCTTATGATACCCCTGAACGGATTTTAGCACAAGTAAACGGCCTTTACGCCAGTGCAAAAACCGGAACTTTTTTAGGCGGACGTTATATTTTATATAACGAAACCCGCGCGGATGAATTTATACAAACCAAAAGCAATACCGTTACCGGTTTAAATACCTGGAGCCAAAGTGTAAACTCAAGCACAGACGAAGTTGTTGCCACCTGGAGCAACCCTTACGCTGTGATAAACAAGGTTAACACTTTTATTAAAGGTTTAACAGATAACAAAAGTAAGGTAAGCGCAACTTTATATACGCAATACATCGCCGAGGCTAAATTTTTAAGGGCGCTCTGTTATTATGACCTGGTAAAAGTTTTTGCCAGGCCTTACGCTACCGACGGAGGCAAAAGCCCCGGTGTGCCGCTGCGTTTACAAGCCGAAAGCTCAAATTCCAATAATGATTTGGTACGTAGTTCTGTTGCCGCTGTTTATACGCAGATTCTGAGTGATTTAAATGATGCGGAAGCAGGTTTGCCTCTTACCTACGCCACAGCCGTGTTAAATGCTACCAGGGCGCACAGAAATACCGCTATTGCCTTAAAAACCAGGATCTATTTAACCATGGGCGATTATGGAAACGTTATCACCGAAGCTAATAAAATTGTTTCGCCAACAGCTCCTTATCAGGCATCAACAGGTGTAAACAATAAGCTGGAAACCAGTCAGGTAACCGTTTTTGCCGGAAGCTACACCGGTCCTGAAGCGGTGTTGTTTTTCCCGTTCACGACTGCTGACGCACCCGGAACAACAAGTGCCTTAACTTATTTATATACTTATACACCAGGCAACGGCGAGTACTATCTTAATCCCGCAGGTACCATATCCAATCCGGTTTACAGCACCGCATCAACTGATACCCGTAAAACATTGGTGGTGACAGGCGGCACCAATAAATGGTTAAACAAGTTTAAGTCTGCTTCACCTTATCCGGATTACATCCCGGTTATACGTTATGCGGAAGTTTTGCTTAATCTAGCTGAGGCCGCTGCCCAAAAAGACGACCTGGCTACCGCTTTAAACATGCTATATGCAGTAAGGCACCGGTCTGATCCGACTTTCATATTTGCACCGGCTGATATTGCTACCAAAGGCGCATTGATCAACACGATATTAACCGAAAGAAAAATCGAATTTTTAGGCGAAGGTTTCCGTGTGCCTGATCTGCAGCGATTATTATTGCCGTTGCCTGCCAAAACCGCGCCGACTACGTCGGCACCAGCTGTCGCCGTGTCTGCTTCGAATTATATCTGGCCGATATCAGTTAACGAAACGAGTATTAATAAGCTTTGCGAACCCAATCCATAAAACTATCACAATTAAATAGAGATAACCATGAAATTAAAATCAACAATAGTGGCCCTGTTACTTGCCAGTAGCGGGCTAACCATGGCACAAGGTGGTCGTGGTGGCGCAGGAAACGGAGGAGAGAGAGGCGGCTTTAACGCCGGACCGGCAACGTCTATTTCGGCAGTAACTCAAAATATGAAAAAATTTGAAGGCTTTTTCAATTTTTATTATGATGAAAAAACAGCCCGTATTTTATTAGAGATAGATAAGTTTGACAATGAATTTTTATATGTAAACACATTGCCATCGGGTCCAAACCGGGGGAACATAGGGGGCTTCAGAATAGTTAAATTTATTAAAGTTGGCAGCAAAGTTATGCTGGAACAACCAAATTATGATTACCGCGCAATAAGTGATAACCCGTATGAACGTAAAGCGGTTGAAGAATCTTTTCCGATGTCTATAATATACGGCTTTACACCATTGGCAATTGAAGATGGTAAGGTTTTGGTGGATTTGACACCATTCCTGTTTCGTGATACCCACCATATTGCCGAAAGTGCCGGCAGGGGTAATGCCGAGGGCAGGGGAGGTCGTCGCGGCGGCGGTGTCCCGGGCGGAGCTGGTGCCGGAGCCGCCGGTGGACGTGGCGGTGCCGGAGCTGCCGGTGGGGCTTTTCGTTTAGATGAAACCCGCTCTTCAATTTTTATTGATAATACAAAAGATTTCCCCAAAAACAGCGAATTTGAAGCTTTATTAACCTTCGTCGGCACAGGAGGCGGTGAACGTAGTTTTTTCGGTGGGGGGCCCGGTACGCCTCCAAGCGCACCTGATCCAGGTTCATTAACGGTGCGTACACATCAGTCATTCATAGAGTTGCCGGATAATAATTATAAACCCCGTGAGTTTGATCCGAGGTCTGGTTTCAATTCGATGGAATATTTTGATTTTGCAACGCCTATTGATCAGCCCCTGGTTAAAAAGTTTATAAGACGCTGGCGCTTAGAAAAGAAAGACCCTAACGCTGCAATGAGCGAACCTGTTAAACCTATTATTTATTACGTAGACAGGGGCGCCCCCACCGATGTTAAAAAGGCGCTGATTGAAGGTGGCGGTTGGTGGAGCCAGGCTTTTGAAGCGGCCGGATTTAAAAATGCTTTCCAGGTAAAAGAGATGCCTGAAGGCGCTGATCCTATGGACATCAGGTATAGCGTTATTAACTGGGTGCATCATCCAACGCGTGGATTCTCAAATGGTGCCGGTATATTCGATCCACGCACGGGTGAGATCATTAAAGGCGAGGTAACCCTCACGTCAATGCGCGATCGCCAGGATTTCCTGATCCAGCAAGGGCTTAACCAAATTTACGGCAGTGACAAGAACGCACCAAAAAAAGCTGTCGAAGTAGCGCTAACCCGCATCAGGCAATTGGCAGCTCATGAAATTGGTCATACTCTTGGTTTCTATCATAACCATATGGGCAGTGCCGAGGACCGTTCATCTGTTGATGATTATCCCTTCCCTAAAATCACTGTAAAAAAAGACGGTACGCTTGACGTATCAGAGGCTTATGCTAAGGGCATTGGCGCTTATGACAAGCGCGCGGTAATGTGGGGATATACTCAATTTCCTAAAGGAACAGATGAGAAAGCAGCTTTAGAAAAGATCATGCAGGAATCTATTAAGATGGGTTTGGTATTTATGTTTGATATGGGAGTGCACCCCAATTCTGCACAATGGGACAACGGTAAAGATGCCGGTATTGAATTAACCCGTTTATTGGATGTCCGTAAACATGCTTTGGATGCGTTTTCAGAAAAAGCGATTCCAGTAGGTGCACCGATGTCAACTATTGAAGATGTATTGGTGCCGGTGTATTTACTGCACCGTTACCAGATTGATGCTGCATCATATTTGCTTGGAGGCCAAAACTTTAGGTATGCATTACGCGGAGATGGCCAGCCCGTGACCGGGATGCTGGACCCTAAACAACAGTGGAATGCCTTTGACGCTTTAATGAGCACTTTAAAACCCGAAGAATTGGCTATTCCTGAGAAGATCATTAAAATGATACCGCCAACACCAATAGGATATACCAAATCTCGTGAAGACTTTGATGGCTATACCGGTGTAACGTTTGATCCGGTAGGTGCTGCCGAATCAATTGCTGATGCGACTTTGTCGGCGATATTTGATCCTGAAAGAGCGGCGCGCCTGGTAGAATATCATGCGCGTGAAGAAAGCCAGCCGGGATTGGTGCCGGTTATCGATAAAGTAATTGAGCAAACCTGGAAAACGCCAACTATTACCGGCTATAAAGGCGAATTACAACGTGTGGTGCGCTATACCGCGCTTAAACAATTGCTTGGCCTTGCCGGAGCAGAAGGTGCCGCCGGCAGTGTGCACGCTATTGCATTGTTAAAGGTAAACGAATTTAAAAAATGGGCCGAGTCTGGTGCCGCCGATGCTACAGACCAATTGCTTAAAGCAGATTACTTGTATGCACTGCAGATGATTGAAGAGTTTGAAAAGGACCCCGCTAAATTTGTACCTGAAAAAGCAGAAGTTATGCCGGCAGGTGCACCAATCGGATAAAAAAATGATTAATAAGTAATAATTGTGATTGATAAAAGTGCGGTTCCCCTGGCCGCACTTGACGGGACAAAGGAAGCAATTCCTTGTCCCGTTTTTTTCTAAGCTGAGACTTGTAGCATCTTGCTAAGACAACTGTTTTTGGCATCTTACGTATAAATACCAATTGACTGAGAGTTATTTAGTCGATAACTAAAATCGTTCCCTGCGTGAAGAAAATAATAGCTAGCTACAAAGGATAAAGATGTAGAATATGTCCGGTTAATAAGTAAGTACTTGCTGAAGCGGCAAAGAATTAACAGGCATTTATAATTTGGAATAATTTCAATATAATTGTAATAAATGCCCATGAAAATAAATAAATTATCAATAATTATTCCGGTATTTAATGAGGGCGCCACTATTCATCTTATCCTTGATAAGATTAGCGCTGTTGAGTTGATTAATGCTATTGATAAAGAAGTTATAATTATTGATGATTGTTCGACCGATAATACAGAGTCTGCAATAGCGGGCTATCGGGATGGGCACCCTGCACTTGATATAAAATATTTTAAACAACCGGTAAACATGGGTAAGGGGGCAAGCCTGCATGCCGGTATCGCTAAAGCTACCGGCGAATATTTGATTATACAAGATGCTGATCTTGAATATGACCCGGCAGAGTATAATGATTTGTTAAAGCCGGTCTGTAACGGCTTCGCCGATATTGTTTACGGATCGAGGTTTATGGGAAGCAATCCCCATCGTATCTTGTTTTTTTGGCATACCATCGGTAATAAGTGGCTTACATTTTTATGTAATATGATGGCCAATCTTAACCTTACGGATATGGAAACGTGTTATAAGTTGTTTAACACTGATATAATCAGATCTCTTAATCTTAAAGAGCGACGCTTTGGCTTTGAGCCCGAAGTGACCATCAAGATGGCTCGGATACCACGTATACGGATTTATGAAGTAGGGATATCCTACTATGGGCGTACTTATGAAGACGGTAAAAAAATAGGCTGGAAAGATGGGGTAAGAGCAATGTACTGCATTTTAAAATACGGGCTCTTCGGCGCGCAATAATTTAAATGCCGTTGATTAATTACCTGGTACTATTTAATATTTATATTTTTTGAAGCGTATAAGCGGTTATTATCGTCAATAATTATTGCTTCGATATGCTTCATTTGATTAATCATATCCAGCCCTGCATGGATGCCCATAATCATTACCGGGGTAGCCATAGCATCAGCAATTTCGGCATTTGTAGTTATTATTGTCACGCTTTTAATACCTGTAACAGGGAGGCCGGTTAGCGGGTTAATAGTATGCGAGTATTTCTTACCGTCAATTATAACAAATTTCTCATAATTACCGGAAGTTGCCACTGCCAGGTCTGTAATATCCAGGTATGAAAAGATTTCATGGGTCGAATCGGGATTGGCGATGCCAATCGTCCATTTTTTACCATTTGGCTGCACGCCCCATGCGCTTAGGTCGCCTGATGCATTTACAACTCCACTGGTTACACCGGCCTGTTTCATCACTTGTTTTGCACGCTCGGCCGCATAACCTTTACCTATGCCCCCAAAACCAATTCGCATTCCCTGTTCCCGCAAAAACACAGTGCACTTATCATCATCAAGGACGATATTTCTAAAATTGATCAGCCTGACCATTTGCTTGGCCGTGGCTTTATCAGGCAGTGAAGTCATGTTTTGATCAAAGTTCCACAGGCTCTTGTCAACAGATCCATAAGTGATATCAAAGGCACCCTGGGTTACTTCAGATATTCGGATGGAGCGTTTTATCAGCTCGAATGTTTCCCTACTTACTGCTACGGGCGTTATTCCGGCGTTATGATTTATTTGATTTGTTTCGCTGTCGTCGCTAAATGTGGTCAAGAGTTTTTCAATACGACTGATCTCCTCAATACCTGCATCGATTTTGTCATTGGCCCATTTTTCGTCTGCGGCAATTGCGCTAAGTTCAAAACGGTTGCCCATTAGCTTGCAGCTTCGTTTAAAAATTTGCTGATCTGCCATTTTTACCAAAACGTTCTTGTAATAAAGCTATACCAATATTAAAGATAAGCTAATTAAGGGTTATTTAAATTTCATAGCCAGGGTTACGATATTCGAGTTTAAACCTGTCGACCGCATGTAATGCCCCGCCCTTATCTCAAGTGAATTGAAATGTTGCCAGCCGAATATTCCTGCCGGAGGTGATAACCTGATGTTGGCGCCAACAAAATTGCTGGTTAAAGTAGATAAGTCATAATCACTGGTATAAAAAACATCAGTTGGACTATGTTGCCCATAGGGTTTAAAATATCGGGTACCAACCTGGTTATTATATCTATAAAACGGGCTTACCGATACAAATGAGGTTAATTTAACAGGTATTTCCAGTTCGGCGGTATGTGCCCTTATTCCCCAATTATCCATATAATAGCGATAAAACGTGCGTATTATAAAATGGTCATCCAGGAAATAATTAAAACGAACACCTATTGGCAACTTATACCGGCTTTCCGGAAGATTTTCTACCCTTTCAGTGCCGTCCGTAAAATAGTCACGCTGGTATTTTGTTGCCAGCAGGCCTTTTTGATAAGATGGTTCTACAACTAGCAATGCCTGAAATCGCTTAGTAAATACCTGCGATAAAGAGAACGATGTGCTAAAAGAATTTCGCGGTTTATAATCAACAGACCCACCGTTCCTTTCGTCCTTTCCCGATCCGGATCCGTAACCCGGTGGTCGTAACTCAACTGGCAGTATCACCTTCCAGGTATCTAAAAATGCCGTCGCTTTAAAATCAAATTGGGTATTTTTATTTTTTGAAAGACGGGTTAAGTTGATGCCACCCCCAAATGACTGATAATCAAATTCATGTGAATAGGATCCGGTTATGCCAAAAGCATTGCCTGTTTTGTCATTGGATACCGTCCAATTTAAAGATGGATAAACACGGGTGTCCTGTCTTGAGGCTGAAGATATACTAAGCGGATCGATTTTATCAGACGAGGCCGATGTATAATGGTCTACGCCTAGCTCAAACAAAAAAGTATGCTTATGGCCGTTAAGGCTATATCTGGAGAGCTGAAGATCAAAGGTATTGGCAAAGTCTGTTAGCTTTTCTGTCCCGATACCACCGGTAACTGCCGAGTTATTGCCGTCCTGGTGATAATAAGCAGAAACCAGGTTTACCTCATCAACTTTAAGCTTGCGTGCCTGATAAGCGCTGTCTTTTGCAACTTGTTGTGTAGTTTGCGCATGCGAGGCGACTATCCCTAAATATAAGGCAGCAACGCATAAATAAATTTTCTTCATGTTATCAGTTTCTAATTACAGCCGCAGCCACCGCCACTTTTTCCACCATTTGCTCCGGAACCGCCTTCGCGGTATAATTGAAAGCTTTGCTCAAACTTTTGTGATTTTCGTGCTGTTAAATCCATTTCTGAATCATTAAGACGATTTTTTTGATAAGCTTTAACACTTGAACATGACGCTAAGGCGCTGGTAGTACAAATGCCAAGCAATAATAGTTTTATCAGGGGTATCTTTTTCATCGTGTTTTACTTAGTACCATTAATAACCGCCGCAATTTGGGCAACAAATTTTTCCGGCGATTCATTAGGAAAACCATCCCAGTCTTTTAATACCTTGCCATGCTCGTCAACCAAAAGGGTATAAGGAAATTTTCCATCAGGGTTGTATTTGTCTGCCAAAGCTTCGTTTAGCCTGGTTTGTTCTTTAGTTAACTGATTTTTTTTCTGTCTTGGAAAATCGGCCCTTACCAATATTAAGTGATCAGCGGCGTAGTTTTCAAAAACTTCGTTTTCCAAAATTTCTTTGCGTTCTCTGATACAAGGGCCGCACCAATCCGAACCTGAAAAGTTGATCAAAATTAATTTATGTGATTTTGCCGCCTCGTGGGTTGCCTCATTGAAGTCTCCGAGCCAAGTAATATTTGTAATGAGACTTATAAAGAGGGAAATAATAAATAATTTCATACTGATAATTTTTAAGAGTAAATTCTTAAAGACGTGCCGTTTAACGCCGTATTATAAACGGTAAGGTTGCGGTTGGCCGGCGAGTTAAGAACTGCACCAGATTCGGTAAATGCCGAGCCATGGTTATTGCAATAAAACTGGTGCGAATTAGCCTGGTAGATCAGTGGATAGCTTTCATGGGTGCATGATTGTTGAACCGCGACATAAGCCCCGGCAGTAGTACGGGCAACCAGCACTTCATTGATTGCAAGATAGCCGCCATTGTTTAACAATGCGGCATTGCTGGCTAAAGTTAAATCTAAAGTAAAATTAACTCCGGTTGGGCCTGTTATTGAATTACCTGAAGAAGAGCTTTTTTTACATCCTGCACAGCTAATCGCCGTTAATGTAGCGGCGCTAACTCCCACTGCAGCCAGAAAATCCTTCCTATCCATAACTTAGTTATTTTAAATGTTACAACAGCAATTTTACAGTAACATTCTGTAGTTACCATGAAAAAGAGCTTATTTAACAGTTTTTAACATATTCATGATTACTGTCAAAGCAACTCAGTGCTTAACTACTAATATTATGCCGTGATTGTTTTAAATCCGAAGTAGTTAACCAATTAAGATTTTTGGATCGGATGTGGTTTTATAAAAAACCACAGGTATTCCAGAATTAAAATTAATTTAACATTAGGCAGTTAAATTTGCCGGTACCCCATAAAATTGTCTGGAATATACTAACCCGGGGTAAACTCTTGGATATTAACATATAAATTTTTGTTCAGTTTAGCTAAATGTAAACCTTGTATGATCCAACAATGAGATTATACATTATAAAACTTTTAAAATGCACATACAGATAACTACATTTGATAAGGTGTAGGTTATGCTGATCAGAATAAAATAAAAAGCTTAATGATGATTGTAACGTTTAGCTGAGAATATCAAAGATATATATGGAAAAAATGATTTTTAAATTGAAGTTATTGTGTACAGCGGCTTTAATTTTTGTTTTCTGGAATGCCCATGCACAGGTGCCCGGCAAAATAGCGCATACTAATCAGGTACTTTTACCCAACGGCTGGAAACTAAGCCCTGCCGGGCGACAACTTCCATTAGGCGATCTGCCGCTTAATATGCAGTTAAGCCTTAGCGGCAAATTGCTTGCGGTTACCAATAACGGGCAAAGTAACCAATCCATTCAGCTTGTTGATCCCGGGAGCGAAAAGATACTTGATGAAAAAGTATTGAAAAAATCATGGTACGGTCTTGCTTTCAGTCATGACGAAGCCCATTTATATGTATCCGGCGGTTATGATAACTGGCTGCTTGATTTTCCGGTGCGGCACAATCAGTTAGGTGTGGCCGATACCATCAGGCTTGGGCTACCCTGGCCAAGGAAAGCTATCTGTCCGACAGGTTTGGTCACCAATAAAAGTAATTCGAGATTATATGCTGTTACTAAAGGTGATAGTTGCCTATATGTTGTTGAGCCTGCCACCAGGAAGGTTGTCAGTAAATTGCAGTTGCCAACCATAGCTTATGATTGCCTTTTATCGCCGGATGAAAGGACGCTATATATCTCTTTATGGGGCGGTACCGGCGTAGCGGTTTACAACACACTTACCGGCGCAATAACTGCTACTATTTATTCGGGCCACCATCCAAACGAACTGCTGTTAAATAAAAATGGCAGCCGTCTGTTCGTAGCCAACGCTAATGATAATACTGTTTCTATAATAGATACTAAAACCAATAAGCTGACGGAAACTATTTCGACCGTTTTATACCCAACCAAACTGGCGGGCTCCACAACCAATGGCGTCGCGCTGTCTGCCGACGAAAAAATACTTTACATTGCCAATGCTGATAATAACTGCCTGGCTGTATTTGATGTTTCTAAACCCGGCAATAGTCAAAGCCTGGGTTTTATTCCTACAGGCTGGTATCCAACCAACGTGAAGACGCTGGGCAATAAAATAATTGTTGCAAACGGAAAAGGGTTAACCTCAAAAGCTAACCCTTTAGGGCCGCAGCCATTTTTAAAGGACAACAATATTGGCGAGCACGTAGGACAAACCGCTAACAGCAGGATACAATATATTGGCGGACTATTTGACGGCGCATTATCTTTTATTGATCGGCCAAAGCCTGAGCAACAAAAAGCGTATACCAAACAAGTATATGCCAATACCCCTTTTACTCCTAAAAGGACAGTCCAGGCCGATGGCGAAACCGGAAGCCCCATACCGCGTAAGCTTGGCGAGAAGTCACCTATTAAATATGTTTTTTACATTATAAAAGAGAACCGCACTTATGACCAGGTTATGGGTGATGTTCCCGAAGGTGATGGTGATACTTCCTTATGCATTTTCGGGAAAAATATTACGCCCAATCAGCATGCATTAGCCAAAGAGTTTGTATTGCTTGACAACTTTTATGTGGATGCGGAAGTTAGTGAAGACGGACATAACTGGAGTATGGGGGCCTATGCAACCGATATTATTGAAAAGACCTGGCCAACCAATTACAGTTCACGCGGACCGGCTTATTCCGGTTCAGCATCCGGGGCCAATGACGGGTATATTTGGGATTATTGCAAGCGCGCGGGGGTAACCTATCGAAGCTATGGCGAGTTTGGATCTTACAATAAAGCTTCTATCAAATCATTACAGGGCCACATGAGTCCGCATTCGCCGGGGTTTAATACAAAAATTATGGATCAGGTACGTGCCAACGCCTGGATACACGACTTTGACTCGCTGCTAACTATTAACGCGGTACCACAGCTAAGCACCTTACGTATTAGCGAAGATCACACCAGTGGTCAAAAAAGGGGAGAGTATTCGCCTATCGCCTCTGTTGCTGACAATGATCTGGCTGTTGGACGTATTGTTGAACATTTATCACAAAGCCCTATCTGGAAAGAGTCAGTAGTATTTATACTCGAGGACGACGCGCAGGCAGGGCCGGATCATATTGACGCTCACCGGTCGCCGGCGTATGTTATAGGGCCTTATGTTAAACGCGATGCGGTTGTTCATAGTATGTATTCAACATCAGGCATGCTGCGTACCATTGAACTTATACTTGGGTTGCCGCCAATGAGCCAGTATGATGCTGCCGCTTTACCATTTTATGAATGCTTTACCAATAAGCCTGTACTTACCCCTTACCAGCTTAAGCCTGCACAGGTAAGTATTGACAGCCGTAACGTGGCTTTCAATGAAAGCAGTAAACGCTCGGAGTTTTTTAACCTGGCGAATGAAGATAAAGTGCCGGACAGGGACATGAACGAAGTTATCTGGAAAGCAGTGAAGGGAGAAAACGCTGTCATGCCTGCGCCTAAGCGGAGCGCATTTGTTATCCTTGAAAAGAAAAAGAAAGACGACGATGATTGATAAAAATTGTTTTAGCGCAATCAAATTTAACAAATGAACCAACGACGAAAATTTATCAGATCAGGCCTTACCGGTTTAGCAGGAATCAGCTTATTACCAACCGTGGATACCTTTGCTGCAGTAAATCATGTATATAAGCCGGCAGGTGCAGGTGATTTTAAACTGAGGTTTGCCATAGCGTCTGACGGCCACTATGCCCAACCTGAAACAGACTCAGACCGGTTTTATGCGGACCTGGTTAGCTGGTTAAAAAAGGAGCACAAAGAAAACCATCTTGATCTGATTATTATTAACGGCGATCTGGTTCACAACCGGCCTGATCTGTTACCAAAAGTAAAAGAGACTTACCTTGACAAATTACCTGTTCCGTACTATACCATTCCCGGCAATCATGATTTTGCTGACGCAGCGATCTGGAAAAGCGTATTTGGTTACGAAGACAAATACTTGGTGGACAAGGGCGACATCGGTTTTGTATTTGCTAACACCGCCGATACTAAAGGGGGCTACGTTTGCCCGGATTACAACTTTTTAAAGGCATCGGTTGAGCAGTTAAAATCTAAAAATATTGTTTTTGTGATATTACATATCCCGCCGCACCAATGGATGCCTGAAGAAAAAACTATATTTGTTGATTGCCCCGAAATTGTTGAACTACTGCATAGTTATCCAAACATAAAAGCGGTATTTCACGGGCACGATCATACACTGGACGGGATACGGTACACCGGGAAATTACCCCATTTATTTGATTCGCATTTTGGCGGCAACTGGGGGACTGATTATAAAGGTTACCGGATAGTAGAGGTTACAAAGGATGATCAAATAGCTACCTACCAGGTTAATGCCAGTCAAAATCCCAAAATAAACACCAATAAGCTTTAAGTATAATCAAAAATCACTCAAGCATGAAAATAAGATTTTTTACCTCAATTGCTATTTTGCTGATAGGGTTATCGGCACAGGCACAAAACTCTTTTAATCAGGGTTCGTTTTCAAATACAAACACACCGGTGCAGCCATTTTTATTCTCTGTTAATACTTTAACAGGCAGTGAATCGTACTGGAACGTAAACGTATCTTCCAATTATGCAGAACGTACTACCGGTGTTTTTGGTTATGATGGTGCTGACCAACAAGTGGCCGTTAAAGGTTACCTGGGTAATAGGTTTACCCTGTATGCCAATGCAGATTTGGGCTTTGCCCGTAATGGCGGCACAAGCTCTGCGCAACAGTTTGAAGTGATCCGTGATTTTGTTGGCGGGAAAACTACTTATGGCGCCCGTTTTGGCTTAGGTATTGGCGCTAACCGCGATTTTTCAAACGTCGGTGCTATGTTTAGCAGGGTTACAGCGTCTTTTGATGCCCCTACCTGGCGCATAGGCGGAAACCTGAGGTTTGAAAAAGCATTTTCTTCCAAACGTGACGGAATTGATTTGGTGACCAGTGTGGGTTATCAGCATCGTATTGTGGGCTCGTTGTTTGCGGGGGTTGAAGCCGTAGGTCAGGACCTGGAAGGATTCTGGGAGGCAGATGAAACTGAAGGAGGTGCTAAACTACTAATCGGCCCGTCAATAAATGTTGCGCCTGTTAATTCGCGATTTTCGTTTTCTGTTACCGGTGGCCCGGTATTTTACGCAACACATAGTACTGTTGTTGCATCAGGTGCCATTAGGGACGTTGGTACGTTGGCTTCTGAAAATGGATATACGGTTAGGGCGATGGTAGCATTTAATTTACACCGCTAGTTAACCGCCCGAATTGAAAATATAGGTAGATTAAATCCTCCGCTGTAAAAAAAGGCTAAATAGTTCAACTATTTAGCCTTTTTTTGGGTATTCAAATGAATTCAAATTTCAAATATAAAGATCTGAAAAGCTTGTGGATATTTAAGCCGGCAAAGTTATAGCTGAAAGTATTTCAGAGTTAAAGTTAATTTAACATTGGGCCGCTACTTTTGCGGTACCTCATGGAACGTTTTTCTGACTTAGAACTGCTTGAACAAATTAAAAATAACGACCATGTCGCTTTTGATGTAATGTTTGGCCGTTATTGGAAAAAACTTTATCAGACCGCGCAAGCCAGAATAAAAGATGAAGATACTGCTAAAGATATCGTGCAGGAGATATTCATTAAAATATGGAATCGTAGAGACACATTGAAAATTAATACCTCTCTTGAGAATTATCTTCAAAGTGCAGTGCGTTTAAGTGTAATTAGTCATTACCGATCAAAAAAGGTTACAGAGCTGCAGTTGAATAATGCGTTGGAACGCATTAATTTGCTGGAAGATTCTATCCATTCTCTTTCTGATTATTTTGAACTTGAGCGAACATTACAGCAAGCTATTGATGGAATGCCTGAAATGTTAAAAAAAGTTTATGAGCTAAGAAGCGAAAATCATTCGGTAAAAGCAATTGCCGGCGAATTAGGATTGGCAGACCAAACAGTAAAAAATTATATAGCCGAGGTATCACGCAGATTACGCATCGTCATTTCTCACAAATATCCTGAAAAGCATCTGACCTACATGGCCATCATTATTGCCATACTTCACAAATAATTAACATAAAGATCATATAAATTATAAGTACCTATTGGGTTTTTCAGCGACTTACTACTGAAAACAACCCTGATGGATATATATAAATTTAAAGAAAAATTACAACGGTATTTAGACGGCACCGCTAATGAAACCGAGCGCGCATTGATTGAGGCCTGGTATCGCTCTTATGATGCGGATGAACGTCAACTCAGAGACCCGCAAGCCTGGCTTTTAGAGAAAACTATTCGTGAGAATATAGAGGCGGGCATCGTTAAAAAACAGGTACGGTCCATTTCATTTTTGCGTATCGCGGCCAGTGTGGCGATTATCACCACGATCTCTTTATTGGTATGGAAATACGGCGGTTCAAAAAAGGGAGGAACGCTTTATTACACGGTTACAACAGGTACCGGCGGCATTAAGAAGATTAACTTACCAGACGGTTCCATAGCCTGGCTGAATGCAGCCAGCCGGATACAGGTGCCTGTTGCCTTTGAAGGAAAGCTTCGTGAAATAGAGTTGATTGAAGGAGAAGGCTTCTTCGAAGTACAGAAGGATCGGCAACATCCTTTTATTGTGCATGCCGGCCATGTCAACGTACAGGTGCTTGGAACCTCATTTAATATCAGAAATTATAAAAAATTAACTTCTGTTATCGTTTCAGTGGCAACCGGAAAAGTTGGTGTCACTCAAAACGGCCATACGCTCGGTATGTTACTGCCGGGACAGCAGTTAAGTTATGACGCTTTAACCAATAGCTGCAGCCAGCAAACTGTAGCGACAGATCACGCCCAAAGCTGGAAACAGGGTTATGCAGATTTACAGGAGGCCAACTTTAACGAACTTTCGTTAGTAATCAAAAATATGCTTGGCCTGAACATTCAAACCCGGGACAAACGAATCCAGAAATATCATTTTAGCCTGCGCGTTTCACGACAAATGCCGGCCAGCCAACTGCTTAAAATCATTAGCCAGTTGCATCATACAAAATTCAGAAAGGAGGGGAATGATATAATCCTCTATTAGCTAAAAACGGCTCTGAGACCAGAACCGCTTTTTTTGCAGACAATGGACGGCAATCCGGTCATGCAATGCCCCGTAACTTATTCACAATCACAAAGCAAAACAAAAATATGAATTATTATACACAATTGTGGAAGCAATTTATGCGAATTACCATTTTATCCTTCAGTATCTTACTAACACTCGGGCTGTTATATGTTAATGCAGCAGATGTTGACGCGCAAAGCTTAACCCGCCGGGTTAACATCCGTTTCGACCATCAAAGTCTTTACCAGGCTGTAAAAAAGATACAGCAAACAACTAATCTGTCTTTTGCCTATGACGCTGATTACCTGGGTTTAAAGGATCGATTTATTGAAAGGATCAGTTTTAACAGCCAGCCGCTTGAAACAATATTAAGCACTTTATTTAAAGGTACTAACATCATTTTTAAAGACGAAGCCGGAAATATCCTACTGATGCGTAAGCAACAGCCGGGTAAGATATCAGGAAAGGTAACTGATGAAACAGGCGAACCCTTACCCGGTGCCAATATCCGGGTTACCGGAACAACCCTGGGTGGTGTTTCTGATGTCAATGGTAATTATGCCATTATAGTTCCGGAAGGAACTTATACTATACAAGCTACTTTTGTGGGTTCAAAACTAATTGAGTTTAAGAATGTAACCATATCTTCTGATAAACCTTATATACTCAATATTAAAATTACCGGAGGCAGCACACTTGACGAAGTAACTGTAAGTTATGGTAAACAGCGTGGCCGGGAAGTCACCGGCGCCATAACACAGGTAGATGCACGGCCGTTGCAAGATATGCCGGTGATGCAGTTTGGCCAACAGCTGCAGGGCAAAGTAGCCGGCGTGGATGTATCACAAACCAGTGGTCAGCCGGGGCGGGGTATTGCATTCCGTATCCGCGGGGCCGCTTCATTCTCTACTGACTATCAGCCATTGTTTGTAATAGATGGCCTGCCAATAACAGGCAGCATTAACAATATCAATCCTGATGAGATCGAATCATTTAGCGTATTAAAAGATGCTTCTGCTACCGCCCTGTATGGTTCACGTGCGGCAAATGGCGTCGTCCTGATCACTACCAAACATGCCAGGCCCGGCGATTCAAAAATTGTGTTCAGCAGCAATGTCGGTATGCAGAAGATCCCGCAAAACAGCGTCCCTAAAGTTATGAACGGCCAGCAATGGGCTGAATTTATGAATGAAAAATTCACCGACGCTAAATTATATGAATCGCCTTTCAACGCGGTAGTGCCGCCGGTTTATCAAAATCCTTCTCAATATGGCGAGGGCACCGATTGGTTTAAATTAACCACACGTACCGCGCCTATTCAAAAGTATAACTTAAGCGTGTTGTCTTCACGCGAAAAATCATCATCAGCGGTGGTGTTAGGTTATGAAACACAGGATGGGGTTTTAATTAATTCAGGTACCAAGTTATTATCGCTGCGTATAAACCAGGACATGACACTGGGTAGTCATAATCAGTTAAAAGTAGGCTTTAATTTGGCGCCAAGTTATCGTATGGATCATAACAATCGAATTAACACTGACGGTGTTGGCGGTTTTTATGAACGGATCTTTGAAGCAAGCCCTATAAACAAACCCTACAATCCGGATGGTACCTATGCTGTAGGTGCATATTCTACCGGTATGAGCGCTTATGTTAATCCACTGGCTTTACTTAACGAAACCATGGATGATTATATCACCACCCGCATACTGGCTAATGGATTTATTAATTATGAGTTTTTACCGGGATTTAGTTTGAAAACAAATGTTGGGGTAGACAAGGGTGCTGAAACCAGGAGCCAGTTTTCACCTTCTATTACTTTATCCACTTCTGCTGCGGCACCGGCTGCATCTACCGGGATAAGTTCTTCAGTTGATAATTTTTCATATACCGCAGAATCCTATCTGAATTACGAAAGAAGATTTCATGAAGACCATCATATCGAAGCGCTTGCAGGCTATTCAATACAAAAATTTGATTCAAAAAGTAATTCTATCAGTGGTACAGGCTTCCCAAATGATGATATACCTTACTTAAGCGCTGCTTCTGTTATTTCTGCAGCTTCAAGTAGTACTACCCAATACTCTTTGTTGTCTGCTATTGGCCGTTTAAATTATGATTATAAAGGTAAGTATCTGTTACAGGGTGCAGTTCGGCAGGACGGATCATCCAGATTTGGTGAGGAGCGTAAATACGGATATTTTCCATCTGTGTCCGCAGGCTGGATCGTCAGCGATGAAAAGTTCATGGAACAGTTTAAACAAATTGACCTGCTTAAAGTACGTGTAAGCTATGGTATAACCGGTAATAACAGTTTCGGTAATTATACGGCCATTCCAACGCTTTCTAAATACAATTACCTGTTAAATGGCGTATTAATACAGGGTCAAACAATTGGTACGCTGGGTAATACCGAATTGGCCTGGGAAAAAAACAAGCAGTTTGATATCGGCCTGGAATTAAATCTGTTTAAAAACCGCATATCGGTTAATTATGATTATTATCATAAGCTATCCGATGGTTTGATCCAGGCACGGCCGATACCAAGGGCCTCCGGTTTTGCGAATATTCAGTATAATATTGGCCAGCTGGAATTCTGGGGACATGAAATTACAGTTAATACCATAAATACTACCGGTAAATTAAAATGGACCACCAGTGTTAACGTTGCTTTTGAGCGTAACCTGATCAAGAATCTGGTCGACCCAGGCTACCTTCGCCGCAACAATACGGTTACGTCTGATTATTATCGAAACCAGGTTGGTCATCACCTTGGTGAGTTTTATGGGTTTGTTAATTTGGGATTATATAAGGATGCCGCAGATCTGGCTACCTCAGCTAAGTATCAAAGTACCGGTTTAAGCAATAATGGTTCCTCGGATATCGGTACGCTGAAAATGAAGGACCTGAATAATGACGGTATCATTGATGATGTGAATGATCGTACTTTTATTGGCGATCCGACACCCGACTTTACATTCGGAATAACCAATAATTTTACTTATAAAAACTTTGATCTGAATATCTCTATGGCTGGGCAGATTGGGGGCCAGATATTGGCGGCTGCTAAATGGGCCTATTTAACCAACCTTGACGGCTCAAGGGTGCCACTTGCGGCAGCTCTGGATCATTGGAGATCGGAAGCCAACCCCGGCTCAGGAGTTTACCCGCGTACCAAAACAGGTACTACTGCTATTGGCAGATCAGTAAATACCCAATGGGTAGAGAACGGTTCATACCTGACAGCTAAAAACATATCGCTGGGTTATAATTTCAAGCTGAATAAGCTGTTGCTTAAAAATTTAAGGGTTTATGGTTCGGTGCAGCAGGCCTTCATCATAACCGGTTACAGCGGTGCCAATCCGGAGATAGGTCTTTCTGGCTCTGACGCGCTAAACGGTATTGGTGTTGATGAAAACGCTTATCCTGTGCCGCGTACCTATTCTGCCGGTGTAGTTGCAACTTTTAAATAATCCATTTTAAAAAAGAAAAGAAATGAAAAATAAATATTTATTGATGGTGCTGCTAGCGGTTATGGTATCATCGTGTAAAAAAAGTTTTATAGACCTGGTGCCTAAGGATTCGCTATCGCCCGAAACCTTTTTTCAAACTGACGACCAATTGGAACAAGCTGTTGCGGCTGCTTATGTGCCTTTGCGCGACTTGTTGATCAATGATTATCATACTTCAGAAATGCGGTCTGACAACACACACTACATTCCTAATCCTAATAACAGGGGTACAGCAACCGTTTATCGTGAAAATGTATCCGACTGGAATAACGACGCCAATAACGACTATGTAAACGCGGTTTATTACCATTGTTATACCGGTATCTCCAGAGCAAATATTGTTATTGGCCGTATCCCGTTGGCCCAAAAAGCAACCGCAGCCGGCAAAGCAAGAGCAGATGGACAGGCAAAATTTTTGCGTGCCTGGAATTATTTTAAGCTGGTGCGCTTATTTGGCGGGGTGCCTTTGTACCTAACTGAGGTAACAAAAGCCGAAGATGCTTTTAAAAACCGCTCAACCGCGACCGAAGTTTACGCCCAGATCATTGCAGATGCAAAAGATGCCATTAACGAGCTGCTGCCCCCTGCAAAGTTTCCCCAGACAGGTGAGGCTACCAAGGGATCAGCTACGATGTTATTGGCCGATGTCTATGTCACCCTAAAAAGATACGCTGAGGCCGAAACTTTGTTAAATACATTGCCGGCAATGGGATATGCCCTTAATAGTAATTATGCCGATGCTTTTTTGCCGGCTAATAAAAACGGTAAAGAATCGCTATTTGAAGTACAGTACCTGGAAGGAACCGCGGTGGGTACTCAGCCTAATACAGTGATTTTTCAATTTCTGCCTAAAACCACCAATACGGCTTTGATTACAGGCACGGCATTTCCAAGTAATACCTCGGGTTCAGGCTGGAACACGCCATCATTTGATTTGATAGCCGCTTATGAACCCAATGATAAGCGCCTGGACGCCTCAATCGGCATGGCCGAAGGTGTATTTGATGCCAGTTATGTTATGACCATCTCAGCCGTTAAAAGTGTGGTTGGTTATACGCCGGCTGCCGGTAAGGTTGGTACGCCTTTCATAAAAAAATATATACATGGCCCCTATGTTGCCGCGACAAACTCTAATGACAACTGGCCGATCTATCGCTATTCTGAAGCATTATTGTTGTTAGCAGAAGCGCAGAACGAGCAAGGTAAGTCGCCTTTAACTGCATTAAATGCCGTACGGACGCGTGCAGGTTTGCCAGCCAGTACAACAGTAGGGCAGGCGGCATTAAGGGATGTTATTTTGCATGAAAGGCGGGTAGAGTTGGCTTTTGAAAATAAAAGATTTCACGATCTGCAACGTAGCGATAAAGGGCTGGCAATTATGCAGGCCTATGCCGCGCTAGCCAAAACAAAGTACACCAATTTGGTAGCCAGCGCTTTTGATATCCAGGCCTATAAGTTTCTGTTCCCGATACCGTTGCCTGAGAAAAACCTGAATCCAGGTATGCAACAAAATCCGGGCTATGCATTTTAATGATTTAATCAGGATGAAAAAGATAAATCTTCTGCTTTTGTTTTTGTTTTGCTGCAACGCGGTCTTTGCACAAAACGATAGCCTTCAAAATATTGTTGAGGGCCGCGTAAACAGCGCCGAACAAATGCGTAAGCCCTATGTGGTATTGATCTGTTCGGACGCTTTTCGCTGGGATTATGCGCAGAAATATCAGGCTAAAAACCTGTTGAAGTTTTCGGCAGAGGGGGTAAGGGCCGCGTCAATGATGCCATCGTTCCCGGCGTCGACGCATGCTAATCATTTTGCCCTGGTGAGCGGATTATATCCGTCTCACTCGGGTATTGTGGGGAATGAATTTTATGACCCGGCGCGCAACGAGATGTTTAAACCGCGCGATGCCAGCTGGTTTGGCGAAGAGCCGATTTGGGTAACTGCGGAAAAGCAAAAAATGCTAACCGCAAGTTTCCTTTATATTGATACCGACCCCGCGATTAAGGGTGTACACATTACTTACCTGTATAAGCACCTCAAAAACCACGTTTACACGGCCGAAGAAAGAGGGAGGGCGCTAAAGGACTGGTTGAGTTTACCTGAAGAGAAGCGTCCGCATTTTATAGCCTGCTATATCCCGGATGCCGATCATGCCGGGCATACTTATGGCCCTAATTCGGCCGAGGTAAAAAATGCTGTTGCTTTTGTTGATGACGTTGTAGGCAAAATGGTTGAAGCAGCAAAATCAACCGGTATGCCTGTTAATTTTATATTTGTATCAGATCATGGCATGTTCAATTTCGACCGCGAACATCGCCTGCAAATTCCGTCAACTATTGATAAGGATAAGTTCATTACCGTATCGCAAGGCAATTATGTAAGTCTGTACGCGAAAAACCCGGCAGATATTATGCCGATGTATGAAAAGCTAAAAGCAGAGCATGCAGACGGTTATGATGTAGTGCTTAAAAAGGATTTGCCGCCAATACTTCATTTCGGCACCGGGGACGATAGATACAACCGGATTGGCGATATTATGCTTATGGCGCAACATCCTAAAATATTTACAAACAGCACGGGCTATGGCGCACATGGTTTTGACGGTCATGAAGTTAAGGACAACCAGGCCACATTTTTTGCCTGGGGGCCTGCCTTTAAGCCACACCTGGAAATCCCTACGTTTGATAATATCGAGGTGTACGATGTGATGACTAAAATATTGGCAATAAAAGGATTGCCCAATGACGGTACCGGTACTATTGCCAAAGAGATTTTAAAATAATTAAGGCACCATTTATTAATTTTTATGAAACTTAATAAACTATTATTGATAGCGGCTTTGTTGCTGTCACCGGCAACTTATGCCCAGTACAAAGCGCCTGTTGCGCCAAAAGATTTTTCAATCGCGGTGCTGCCCGATGTCCAATACTATACCTCTGAAAAAAATGGCGGAAAAAAAGAAATGTTCCGGGCGCAAACGGACTGGATAGTAAAAAATGCCACTAAAGAAAATATTGTCTACGTGATACAACTAGGCGATATATCTGACGACGGCGAAAAGTTCCCCATAGAATGGGAAAATGCCGCCGCGGCAATGTATGTGCTTGATAAACCAATGCCCGGTTACCCGGCCGGTATCCCTTATGGCCTTGCGGTGGGCAACCATGATCAAACTAAAAGTCAGTATCCGCTGAGTGGTAAAACCACCCAGTATAACAAATACTTTGGCATTGACCATTTTAAAAACAAACCGTACTATGGGGGGCATTACCGTGATGATAATGACAGCCATTACGATTTGTTTAGTGCCGGCGGAGTTAACTTTATCACTATTTATTTTGAATATGATTCATACGACGAGGATATCGAAAACCTGAACAACTGGGCTTGCAGTCTTTTAGAGAAATATAAAGACCGTAAAGCTATCCTGGTAAGCCATTCCATACTATTCTATAACCATACCGCGGGCACAAATGAAAAAGGTTTCCCGCCGTTTAGTAAACAGGCCCGTCATATTGTTGATCGCCTTAAACACTATCCTAATGTTTGCTTAACCTTATCCGGCCACGTAGGTGATAATGGCGAAGGTTACCGCCGTGACGGCTATGCAGGTAATATCATCCAATCTTTTATGTCTGATTACCAAAGCAGGCCGCAGGGCGGCCATGGGTTAATGCGTTTAATGAAGTTTTCAAAAAGCAATGACTTGATTGGTGTACGTACATTTTCTCCTTATACCAACGAAGAGGAAAAAGACGCCGACAGCGAATTCACTACGCCCTGGTTTCACCAAACCAACGTTGCCCGTTATCTGGATATGAATAATGACCAAACTACTGAACTTGTATCTTTTAACAACGGTGTATGGAAAATAACCGGCCAACCCGCTATAAATTTTGGTCAGGCAGGGGACATCGCCGTGCCGGCCGACTATAACGGTGACGGTAAAACAGAGTTAGCTGTTTACAGGCCATCCGAAGGGAGTTTTTATCTGCGAGATGGTAAAGTGATAAAGCTGGGTAAAGCCGGAGATATACCTGTGCCGGGCGATTATGACGGCGACGGGTTTGCCGATGCCGCGGTTTACAGGCCATCAAATCATACCTGGTACATTAATGGTATCGATAGTGTTAAGCACGGCGTAAAGAATGCGATACCTGTTCCGGCCGATTATGATGGCGACGGTATTATAGATATTGGTTTTTATAACCCAGCAAACGCACTTTGGCAGGTGGTAGGTATGGGGAATATTCCTTTACAATTAAAAGCCGTTGCCGGGGACATCCCTGTGCCGGGCGATTATGATGGTGATGGCAGGGCTGAAATGGCACTGTTTCGTCCGTCAACCGGCGAATGGATCATTGATAAGGCTAAAGAGCCGGTTAAATTAGGCCAGCCAGGTGATGTGCCGGTGCCCGGTAATTATTTTAAAGATGGTAAAACATATCCTGCAGTTTATCGTCAGGGCAAAATCTACTTAAAAAATGGCCAGGTTTTAGATCTGGGAAATATTGATTCAATCAATCTTATTAATCTGCCCTACCATATTCGGTATTATGTTAACAAATAGGGGTTTCTTGCTTTTATCTTAGCAAGATAACCTACTATAATCCTTTTTATAAAACAAATGCCTAAATAATTGAACAGCAATTATTTAGGCATTTGTTTTATAATTAAAAGTCCACGCAAGGCATGTAGAAAAGGGAGGGCGATGTTACGCCCGTTTTTAAGTTTCGATTGATCGGGTTAATTTTAAATCAAAGTTTGATAAGAAAAAAGTTAATCTATATTTTTAGCCGTGAACAACCTTGCTTTCAGTATTTATTTCATTACTTTGTCTGATTTTAGCGCAATAAATATTAGCAGGTGTTAAGGTGTCTTTACCCGCGTCTTAAATTAATGCTGATTTATAATGATGAATGGATAACTTATTCAGTGCTTTGACTTTTAATACTAACAAATGAAAAAAGAACGCCCGCAGAAAAACACTATTGTCCGCATAAAAGACATCGCGCTTAAAGCCGAGGTTTCTACAGGAACGGTTGATCGGGTTATTCATAACAGGGGCAGAGTTGCAGAAGACGTAAAGAACCGGGTATTAAAGATTATCAAAGAGTTAAACTACGAACCTAACCTGATGGCCCGGATGCTGGGGTCGAAAAAGGAATATCATTTTGCCGCCTTATTTCCGGATCATAATTATGACGCATTCTGGACCGCTCCAAAATCCGGGATTGAAAAAGCCGAACAGGATTTTAAGCAATACAATGTGTTTGTAGAGCAATACGTGTTTAATCCGCAGGATGTTGATGATTATGTAAAAAAAGCTACTGAACTAACCCGTAGAAAACCGGATGGCATTTTATTATCGCCGATCTACTATAAAGAGACATTGCCATTTTTTGAAAAATGGAAGGCCGATAATATACCCTTCGTATTATTCAATACCCAGATCGCCGATTTTGATCCACTGAGTTATATTGGGCAGGATTCTTATCAAAGCGGGTTGCTGGCGGCTAAGCTGGCTCATTATGGTAATCCGGATGCTTGCTCCATGCTTATTGCCCACATTGACGAAAAGATAAGTAATGCCCAGCATCTGGTTAAAAAAGAGCAGGGTTTTAGAAACTATTTTGCTCAAAATAACCTCGACCATAAATATAAGATCCTGAATGTTGAGCTTACACGTTCAAGCCAGTCTAACTTTATTAAAAGCCTGGATGCGCTGATTGAAAATACATTTGACCTGAAACTGATCTTTGTCACAACATCACAGGCTTATGATATAGCCAAATACCTTGAGCAGCGGCATATTAACCATATTAAACTTATTGGTTATGACCTGATACCGCCCAACCTTCATTATTTGAACAATGGGGCTATCAGTTTTCTCATCAATCAAAACCCCAAAGGGCAGGGCTATTGGGGTATTTATCAACTGGCCGAATATCTGGTATTTAAAAAGGAAGTTCCTATTATTAAATACCTGCCTTTGGATGTAGTGACCAAGGAAAACCTTAATTATTTCCTGGACGAGAAGGACCAGCTGTTCATCGAGATTTAAAAAAAACAATTTTTATACGATAGTATTGTTTGTTTCCCAAACAAGTTTAAATTTGTGCCCGAACACGCAATAATTAAATTGCGTATTTCGTCTTTTCGATTAATTCAAGATAATGACCAAGCAGTTTGATTGTCAATTTATTCCAGTTGAAAAACTAGCAGAATCTGTTGAATTGCTATTGAATAATAGTCCGCAGCAAGCAATTGACAACCTGTTGTGGAGCGACAACGGTTATTTTCCGCGAGTTGTATTTAGTATGGCTTATACTGACCATAGTCTCCTTTTAAAATATTTTGTAAAAGAAAAATATGCAATAGCCAGGCATACCCGAGTTAATGACCTGGTATATAAAGATAGCTGTGTAGAATTTTTTGTGTCTTTTGATAACGGCATTAATTATTATAATCTTGAGTTTAACTGTATAGGTACGCCCTATGCCGCTTATGGCCCGGATAAATTTAACCGGGTAGAACTTCCGGTTGATGAGGTGAAGCGGATAAAAGTTTCTACACAAATGAATAACGTTGGTAAAGAGGGTATTAGCGAATGGGAAATTACACTTGATATACCTTTCGGCGTATTTGTCTATCACAATATCACCTCGCTCAGGGATGCAGAATGTAAAGCCAATTTTTATAAATGCGGCGATGAAACGCCTGATCCCCATTACTTAAGCTGGAACAATATTTTAAGTACAGAACCGAACTTCCATGCGCCCGAATACTTCGGAACGGTAAATTTCATATAGCTTATTTGGCGATATTTATTCGCACGCTATAGTTTAGGAATTTGCTAAAACCAGATTAAGAAAATATTTTTTCTAAAAATGTGTGCGAACACGCAAAAGTTATATATATTTGATTTAACGATTAAATGATGCTCGATATTGATTTTTAAGATTTTATAAATGATCTGTATTTTAAAGACAATTTGTTGATTGATTAGTATATGGAGGACGAGGTTAAAATACCAACCAATCGCCTGGTTTCACTTGATGTGATGCGTGGCCTTATCATGATCCTGCTTGCCGGCGAAAGCTGCACAGTTTGGGAGTCATTAAGGAATATGCACCTGGGGAAGGGGGCAGATATGGTTATAGACCAATTTTTCCATCATCCATGGCATGGCCTGCACCTTTGGGATCTGGTGCAGCCTGCCTTTATGTTAATGGCCGGTTCGGCTATGTACATATCCTATCAGTCAAAATTAAAAAAAGGCATAACCTGGGAACAAAACTTTAAACACATTGCCATACGGGCCATAAAGCTATTTTTATTAGGTACTGGCCTTCATTGTATTTATGCGGGCAAATTGGTGTTCGAGCTGTGGAACGTGCTTACGCAGCTTTCTTTTACCACTATAATAGCTTATTTGATCATTAACAGGTCATTCTGGTTCCAGATCGGATTTACGGTTGCATTGTTGGTGATAACCGAAATTTTATACCGCACCGTCCTTATGCCGGGTTTTAATCAGCCTTTTGTGGAATCCCATAATTTTGGCGCCTACCTGGATACTGTGCTCATGGGTAAAGTTAATTCGGACGGATGGGTAGCCATTAATATTATACCCACTGCGGCACATACTATCTGGGGCGTGCTGGCCGGTAAATTATTAATATCGCCGATAACCGCTAAAAAGAAAATATCTTATTTAATAATAGCCGGCATAACCGGTCTGGTTATAGGTTTCGGACTTGACGCGACAAATATTACCCCTATTATAAAAAGGATCAGTACCAGCTCTTTCGCATTGGCATCCGGCGGTTGGGTATTGCTATTAATGGCATTCTTATACTGGTTGGTGGATATTAAACACGTTAACCGGTGGGTGTGGATCTTTACGGTAGTGGGTATGAATGCTATTTTTCTATACTTGTTTTTTGAAACCGTTGGCGCACAGTGGTTTAATGGAGCGGTAGGCGTGTTTGTGAAGGGCGGTTTAGGCCTGGTGGGTATCGCGGGGCCAATGGTTGCACTGGCATCGGCAATAGTTACATTATTTGCCGAATGGGGCATTTGTTACTGGCTAAGCCGCAACAAGATCTTTATTAAGATATAACAAAATCCAATATAAATCGCCATGCGGAATAAACCGTTCGGCTAAAGATCCATAACTATGAAGTCATATTCAGTAGTAATAGCATTGGTATGCCTTATAGGCAGTAGCAAAAATGCAGCGGCCATGCGGGCCGATACCACTATCAACTATAGTGAAAGTACAGCGGATATCGTAAATCCTGAAAGAGGATTTTACAGGCAGCAAAATATTTTTGCGTCGAATTATGTGCCCCTGGATAAAAATACTTTGATAGGTTACCGCACCAATCAAAAAGTTAATAAGGCTTTATATTCGGTATCAAGCAGTTTGGTTTACGTAGAATATATATTGGATAGTTTTATCAAAACGCCGATATCTGCTAGCTTTTTGAAGAATTTTAACCAGGATTGCGCCACCGCCCGCGCAGCGGGAGTAAAGCTTATTGTGCGGTTTTGCTATGTTAATAAAGCTCATGGCGGCAATTGCGGCGATGGTATTTGCCCGCCTTATGGTGATGCCTCAAAGCCTGTTGTACTTAATCACATTAAACAGTTAAAGCCTTATCTGCAACAAAATGTAGATATCATCGCCTGTATGCAAATGGGTTTTATAGGCATCTGGGGCGAAAATTATTACTCTGATTATTTTGGCGATGCTTCAAATAGCGGCAATGGCAGGGTGCTTGACAGCAACTGGCGCGACCGTACAGCGGTACTCAAAGCGTTGCTAAACGCATTACCAAAATCCAGGATGATACAGGTGCGCGTTCCACAATTAAAACAACGGTATGTATATGGAGTTTCGGCAGGCGTGCAATCTGCAGCGCTTAATGAGGCAGAAGCATTCAGTGGTACAGATAAGGCCCGAATAGGGTTTCATAACGACTGCTTTTTATCAGGGCCGACAGACTATGGCACTTATAATGATTACGGCAATTCATCATCGCCACAAAAAGATGCAACACCAGCTTTAAGAGAGTTTGAAATGGCTGACAGCCGGTACACGGTTGTAGGTGGCGAAACCTGTGACGATACGTTTAGCCCCCAAAATGATTGCGGACCGACAGGACGTGCACAGCAGGAGTTTGCAGGCTTTCACTATAGTTTCCTTAATTCGGCTTATAACACTACAGTAAATGATGATTGGGTTACCGGTGGCTGTATGGATGAGATCAAACAGAAAATGGGTTACCGCTTTGTATTGCGCTCGGCAACGATTTCAACCAGGGTAAAAAAAGGCGGCACTATCCGGGTTGCTTTAAATATTCAAAATGTCGGCTACGCTTCGCCCTATAATGCCAGGCCGGTACAACTGGTACTGAAGAACAAAGCCGACGGCAAAGTAACCGCAATCACTTTTAAAACCGATATCCGCAGGTGGTTTACCGGGACCATAGATCTGCATCAAAACCTGGCTTTACCCGCCGGTTTAAAGCCGGGCCGTTATGAGGTTTACCTCAATATGCCCGATGCTGCCGCGCGTATTTCGGCAAGGCCTGAGTATAGCATCCAATTAGCCAACCAGGATCTATGGGAAGCAGGAACAGGCTATAATAAACTGAACGCGATCATACAAGTGAATTAAACAATTAGATAAATAAAGGATGAGTATTTTAAAAAAAGGTAAAATATTGGTTACGGGTGGCACAGGTTATATTGGTGCGCACACGGTTGTTGAACTGCAGCAAAATGGTTATGAGGTTGTAATTATAGATAACCTCTCTAACTCCAACATCAAAATTATCGATCAGATTAAAACCATTACGGGTATTACACCAACTTTTGAAAAACTCGATCTGAGGGATAAAACAAACGTATTTGATTTCGTCAAATCGCAGCCCGATCTGGAAGGCATCATTCATTTTGCGGCTTCCAAATCTGTAGGCGAATCGGTTAAAGATCCTTTACTTTACTATGATAACAATATCTGTACTTTGGTAAACCTGCTTAATGCCATTAAAGGCAGGCCCGTTAACTTCGTATTTTCTTCATCATGTACTGTTTACGGCGAGCCGGACGCGTTGCCCGTAAATGAGTTGGCGCCGGTAAAAACGGCAGAATCGCCGTATGGCAATACCAAACAAATTGGTGAGGAGATATTAAGAGAAACGGCCAATGCAGGCAACGGGTTGAAGGTGATCGCCCTGCGTTATTTTAACCCGGTGGGTGCCCATGCTTCGGCATTAATTGGCGAATTACCTATCGGTGTGCCGCAAAACCTGGTGCCTTTTATAACCCAATCGGCTATTGGCAAACGAGGACAACTAACCGTCTACGGTGATGATTACGACACTTCCGATGGCAGCTGCATCCGCGATTATATTCACGTGGTCGACCTGGCTAAAGCTCATGTGGCTGCCATTAAACGTATGGAAGCCGGACAAATGGACGCGGTTTACGAAACTTTTAATGTAGGCACGGGTAAGGGTAATTCGGTATTGGAAGTGGTAAATGCTTTTGAACGGGTAACTGGTGTAAAGCTTGATTACCGCATTGGCGACCGTCGCGAAGGAGATATTATCAAGATCTGGGGCGATGTTACCAAATCGCAAAACAAACTGAACTGGACCGCTCAATTGGGCCTTGACGAAATGCTGGCATCTGCCTGGGCATGGGAAAAATATATAAATGAAAATCCTTTTTAACAACGATAATGACCGATCTTAAAAAATCCATTTTAGCAGGTTTTGTCTGCTTTTTTTTAGGCTTGCAAAATAGCGGTGCACAGGTAACCTACCCCGGTATCGCTCCCGGCAATGCAACTATTAAAAAGCAAAACGGCACGGTAATATTGCAAAACAGGGTGCTTAGTCTCTGTTTTAAAAATAAAGGAGGAAAACTGACACTGGTTGCTTTTCAGGATAAGCAAAATCATCAGCAACTGACGCTGAATATGCCTGTTTTTGAACTTGCGCTGGCAGATGGGTCGATTGTTAATTCCAATGATTTTAGGGTGAATGGCCTGTCAGTTTTAAATGATAAAACAGCCAGAAAAATTTGTACTGCTGACCTGCAAAGCGCCGGGTTGGGCTTAAAGGTACACTGGGAGGCCTCCCTTTGCAATAATGATAATTTTGTAAAACAGGTATTTACCTTTTATGCTAAAGATTCAGTCAAAATTAGCAAAGTCACCCTGGTAAAATTGCCTGCTTCGGTGGCTGCCAAAAAAGTAGGTACGGTAGACGGATCGCCGTTGATATATCGTAATATGTTCTTTTCGGTCGAGCATCCGATGAGTCAGACATTAGCAAATAAAACATATACAACGGCCTATTTGCCACGCTTGGAAGCTTTACGTTCAGGCAGCCTGCTAAGCATATCCTCTGTATTCGGTGTTGTGCCTGCCGGGCAATTGCGCAGGGGATTTTTATACTACGTAGAAAACGAGCGTGCGCACCCTTATCGGCAGGTATTGCACTATAACTCCTGGTTTGATCTGTCGTGGGTCGACCGGAAATTGAGCGACAGCGTTTGCCTGGACCGCATAAAAGTATTTACCGACAGTCTCATCAGCAAAAGGGCCGTAAAGCTGGACGCCTTTTTGTTTGATGACGGCTGGGATGATAATAAAAGCCTTTGGCAATTCAACCCGGGTTTCCCTCGGGGATTTGCCAATTTAAGCAAAGCAACCAAAGCCGTAAACGCAAAATTAGGCGTTTGGATCTCGCCATGGGGAGGATATGATGATCCTAAGGCGCAACGGCTGGCATTTGGTAAAAAGCAAAACCCTCCGTTTGAGACTAATGAAAATGGCTTCTCATTAACCGGCCCGGTTTATTATAACCGTTTCAGGGATGTCACCTTATCATTTATTAAAAACTATAACGTGTCCATGTTTAAGTTTGACGGGGTAGGAGCGGGCAACGGCGCCAATGGTGCAAGCATTACTTATCAAAAAGATATCGAAGCATTTTTAAAGCTCATTACCGAGCTGCGAAGCAACAAGCCCGACCTGTACCTGAGCCTTACCGTAGGCACCTGGCCATCGGTTTATTGGCTTAAATATGGGGATGCAATCTGGCGCGCCGGTGACGATACGGGTCTTGCCGGCGACGGCGCTAAAAGGCAGCAATGGATAACCTACAAAGACGCGCAGGCTTATAAAAACATTGTAAAACGCGCGCCGCTTTTCCCGCTTAATTCCATCATGTACCATGGTATTTGTATTGCCGATAACGGGCTGCCCGGCAAACTTGAAATGGACGACAAGGATGTAACTGACGAGATTTGGGCATTTTTTGGAACCGGAACGGGCTTGCAGGAGCTTTATGTAAATCCACATAAGCTAAATAGTAATGATTGGAACTGTATTCGCGACGCGGCAAACTGGTCAAAAGCCAACAAGAAACAATTGGCGGACATACATTGGGTGGGTGGCGACCCTGCAAGGGGCCAGCCTTATGGTTACGCTGGTTGGGCCGATAAAAAAGGCGTGCTTACTTTACGTAACCCAACTGCTTTACCACAGTCCATAATCATTAACGTGAGGGAAATATTTGAAATACCTTCAGATTTAAGCGGCAACTATAGTTTCTATAATGTCCGTACACAGTCTAAGGAAAAAATTTATTCCGGGGGCGCTATTGTCGTAAAGCTCGCGCCTTACGAAGTGAAAGTCATGAACGCCAAATCTTTATAGCAAACCAAACCCATGATGTAATTTTTTTAATAAAATAATTATCAAAATATGCGTGCTCGTACACGCAAAAATGTGTTATATTTGTACAGGAAACTTTTTATAATCTTCAAGACGCCTTTATAGTTTTGAATTACAGGATTTTTAGTAATGGATAACATAGCAGCAGCTTATAATTTCGCAGACATCATTGCAGAATTTAACACCGGAGGAGGTGAATTTGATATAAACGTCTTTGGCTCCGGGCATATCAATGACACATTTATTATTAGGTCGAAAGCCAGAAAAGGAGTGGATTTCCTTCTTCAAAAAATTAATCATTTTGTTTTTAAGGACATAGACAGCCTGATGAACAATATGGTGTATGTTACCAATCATCTTAAAGAAAAAATAGCCAAAATCGGCCACCCCGAAAAAGAGGTGCTGACCCTTATCAAGTGCAATAATGGTAAATACTATTATCAGGATGCACAAGAAAACTACTGGCGCATGACCAATTTCCTGCATAACACAAAGAGTTATGACCTGGTTACCAATGTTAAACAGGCCCAACAGGGTGGCGTAGCTTTTGGAAGGTTTCAAAATTTATTATGCGATCTGCATCCCGATTTGCTGGTAAGCACTATCCCCGATTTTTTGAATATAGAAAAACGGCTAAATGACTTTAACAAAGCGATAAAAAATAACAGTGTGCAAAGATCAGCGTCGGTAATGGAAGAAGTCGGGTTTTTGCTGAGCCGCGCCGATAGTATGAATGAGATATTGCAGTTGGGTAGGGCCGGGGTACTTCCGCTTCGTATTACGCATAATGATACGAAGTTTAACAATATCCTGCTTGACCAGGCCGACGAAATTCAATGCGTTATTGACCTGGATACTGTAATGCCCGGTTATGTGGCCTATGATTTTGGCGATGCTATTCGCAGTATTATAAATACCGCGCCCGAGGATGAAAAAAACCTTGATGCCATACAATTAAATATCCCGTTGTTTGAAGGATTTGCTAAAGGGTATTTAAGCCAAACTATTTCATTCTTAACAGATGCTGAATTAAAGTCGCTGATGATGGGCGTATTGTTATTGCCCTATATGCAGGCGGTGCGTTTTTTAACAGACTACCTGGAGGGCGATGTTTATTACAAAACCCGGTTTGCGGAGCACAACCTGCAGCGCACACGTGCGCAGATACAACTGCTTAAGATGCTAGAGATGAATAAAGAAAAGCTAAGCAGTATCATACAAAACGAATGGTTAAATCTTAAAAATACATTAAAAACCGGAACCCAAATGATTGCCGGCTAACAGATATAAATAAATCACCTTCTTATCATCACAATTTAAACTATGCCACGCTTAAATCTTTTAGAAGAAACACGATTCGAAAAATTGCCTGTTAAGGTTTATTCAGACATGCTTACCGCGTCAAAAGCTGTGGCGCAACGTATAGCAGGTATTATCAAACAAAAATTGCAAAATGGTGAAAAGGTAATACTTGGCCTGGCTACGGGTGTAACACCAATAGCGGTGTATAATGAATTGGTCCGGTTGCACCGCGAAGAAGGGTTGAGCTTTAAAAACGTGGTTACCTTTAACCTGGATGAATATTATCCGATGAGCCCCGAAGCGCCGCAAAGCTATAAGGTGTTTATGTACAAGCATCTGTTTAGCCATGTAGATATTGATCCGGAAAACGTGCATATCCCTGACGGCGCTTTGGCGCAGGACGATATAGCCGCGTTTTGTTTGGATTATGAACAAAAAATGACCGCTTATGGCGGACTGGATCTGCAAATTCTGGGTATAGGCCGTACCGGGCACATTGGCTTTAACGAGCCGGGATCGGCTCCCAATTCAGGTACGCGCCTGGTAACATTAGATGAGCTTACCCGCAGCGATGCGGCGCATGACTTTGGTGGCAAGGCCAACGTACCTGCTAAAGCCATAACCATGGGTATAGGTACCATATTTAAGGCCCGCGAAATAATATTGATGGCCTGGAATGCCAAAAAGGCCGATATCATCAAAAAAGCAGTGGAAGGTGAGATCTCGGCTGATATACCGGCTACTTATCTGCAACATTCTGATCATGTAGAATTTGTGTTGGATACCGCTGCCGCTTCGGCACTTACCCGGTTTGATACGCCGTGGCTGGTAAAGGATTGTGTATGGGATGAGCAGTTAATAAAAAAAGCGGTGATATGGCTCGCCAAGACACTTAACAAACCCATATTAAAGCTAACTGACGATGATTATAACAATCACGGTATGGCACAACTGGCAACAGAAAAGGGTCCGGTTTATAATATCAACATCCATATTTTTAATAAACTTCAGCATACCATAACTGGCTGGCCGGGTGGCAAACCTAACGCTGATGATACCCAGCGCCCCGAAAGGGCCGAACCGGCAAGTAAGCGTGTTATTGTGTTTTCGCCACATCCTGATGATGACGTGATCTCTATGGGAGGTACTTTTATCCGCCTGGCCGACCAGGGGCATGACGTGCATGTGGCTTACCAAACATCTGGCAATACCGCTGTGTGGGATGACGATGCTTTGCGTTTTGTGGAATTTGCTATTGATTTTTCCCGCTCACAAAATATCGACGATAAAAAGCTGGCGGCTATTTACGCAGACATGCGTGGCTTTCTGCAAACAAAACAGCCAAACCAGCGCGACCCGCAGGAAGTTGAAATAATAAAAGGTTTGATCCGCAAAGGCGAAGCCATAGCAGGTGCCCGGTTTGTAGGCCTTGACGATAAGCACATTCATTTTCAAAACCTACCGTTTTATGATAAGCGCAAAACGAGCAAGGAAGTATCATATGAGGATGATATCCTACAAACCATGGTGCTCCTGCAGCAGGTTAAACCCCACCAGATTTATTCGGCCGGAGACTTTGCCGATCCGCATGGCACCCATAAAACCTGTTTTGATATTTTGCATGAATCATTAAAGCGCCTTGGCACAAACGAGGATTGGGTTAAAGATTGCTGGCTGTGGCTGTACCGCGGTGCCTGGCATGAGTTTGAAACCCATGAAATAGAAATGTGTGTGCCTTTATCGCCGAAAGAAGTAGAACGTAAGCGCGAAGCTATTTTTAAGCACCAATCGCAAAAGGACAGGCCGGTTTTCCCGGGTGATGATGCAAGAGAGTTTTGGATGAGGGCAGAAGACCGCACCAGCGAAACTGCAAATATTTATAATCAACTCGGCCTTGCCGAGTATGAAGCGATGGAAGCATTTGTGAGATTTAAATTTAATAACACCCTGTAATAATGACACTTATAAAATCAATCTCAGGTATCAGAGGCACCATTGGCGGTAACGCCGGAGACGGGCTAACGCCAGCCGATATTGTAAAGTACACAGCTGCTTATGGTCGTTGGGTTATTGAAACTACCCGTAACCGCAAGGTAGTTATAGGGCGCGATGCGCGGATCTCCGGGCAAATGGTAAATCACCTGGTAACCGGCACTTTAATGGGATTAGGTATCAGCGTGACAGATCTTGGCCTTTCAACTACGCCGACGGTTGAGATTGCCGTACCTGACGAGCAGGCAGGTGGTGGAATTATTATAACCGCCAGCCATAATCCTAAACAATGGAACGCCCTTAAGCTACTCAATTTTAAAGGCGAGTTCATCAATGATGACGAAGGTAAAAGGGTACTTGAGCTTGCCGAAGATACCAATTGGCAGTTTGCCGGCGTAGATAATTTAGGTAAGGTAACCAATGATGATTCATACCTGCGAAAACATATTGATAAAATCCTGGCCCTGCCGTTGATTGATATTACCGCAATAAAAGCAGCTGATTTTAAAGTAGTTATTGATTGTGTAAATTCTACCGGTGGTATTTTTTTGCCGCCGTTGCTTAATGCTTTGGGCGTAACGCAGATTGAAGAACTATACTGCGTACCAAACGGTGATTTTCCGCATGAGCCTGAGCCGCTGCCAGAGAACCTTACTGCCATTTCGGCAAAGGTTTTGGAAGTAAAGGCTGATTTGGGAATTGTAGTGGATCCTGACGTTGACCGTTTGTGTTTTGTAAACGAAGACGGCAGTATGTTTGGCGAGGAATATACCCTGGTGGCCATAGCCGATTATATTTTACAGCATACGCCCGGCAACACGGTTTCTAACCTGTCGTCAACCCGCGCCCTGCGTGATGTTACCGGGAACCACGGCGGAACCTATGAAGCTTCGGCTGTTGGCGAGGTTAACGTCGTAACGAAAATGAAAGCAGTTAACGCGGTAATAGGTGGCGAAGGCAATGGCGGAATTATTTATCCCGAACTGCATTATGGCCGGGACGCGCTGGTAGGTATCGCGTTGTTTTTAAGCCATTTGGCTAAATCAAAAAAAACGATATCCGCTTTAAGGCAAGCCTATCCGGCATATTATATCTCAAAAAATAAGATCACGCTGAAAGAAGGGATGGATATCGATGGCTTATTGAAAAAGGTAGAAGCAAAATATCAGCAGCAACCATACAGTACTATTGACGGTTTAAAAATAGAGTTTGGAAAGAAATGGGTACATCTGCGCAAATCAAACACAGAACCGGTGATCAGGATCTATACAGAATCTGATTCGATGCAAAGTGCTGATGAACTGGCTCAAAATATCATCGACGATATTCAGAATTATCCCGGCAATTGAGGCCTGGTAAATGTTAATCTATAAAAAGGTTGTTAAAGTTATTTAATAACCTTTTTTGTTTGAAGTAAGTTGGCTTTGAGCAGGAAAGATATATCGCAGTTTATTTAATCGGTTATTCAAATCTGCCTGCATTTTTCTAATAAAAACCTCCGGAAAATTGTAAATGTGTCCGGTTACGGCATGTTGTTAAAGTCAATTTTATATTAAATCAAGCTTATTTACGGTATGTGTGGATTTATTTTTACATAACGTTAACTTTTTTTTAAAATAAATTTGCATTTGTGTGTGCGAACACACTATATTTAGGAAATATATAACAAACTGATATATAGTATTTAAGTGTACGAACACATAATTGTATTTTATCAGTAAAAGCAACCAAAAGATATTTAATGGACACACCTAATTTTGATATAGCTGCTATTGCGCTTAAATTCCAAATAACAGGAGGGATCTCTGAAGTGCGGAAATATGGAACCGGTCATATAAATGATACTTTCCTATTAAAAAACAGCAATGCGGCTGATCCCGATTATTTATTGCAACGGATCAATCATCAGGTGTTTAAAGATGTGTTGGGTTTGATGGAAAATATCGCCAGGGTAACGGCTCATCTTCAAAGTAAACTTACCCCGGGTACCAATCAAAAATTATTACAGCTTATTGATACCAAAGATGGCGGATGCTTTTACCGGGACGGTGACAATAACTACTGGCGGCTTTATTTTTTTATCCCCGGTTCCAGGAGTTATGATGTGGCAGAAACAACGCGACAAGCCTATGAAGCGGGTATGGCATTCGGCCGTTTTCAGTCGACGCTGTCGGATATGGATCCGGCGCTGTTATCAGAGACGATTGTCGATTTTCATAATATCCAGAAACGGCTTAAAGATTTTCACGAGGCGGTGCAGGTTAATAAAGCAAGCCGGGTTTCGGCAGTGAGCGCCGAGATAGATATTATTACCCGCCATGAACAGGCTATGAGTATTATTAATGAATGGGGGCAGGCTGGTTTATTACCTAAACGGATTACCCATAATGATACCAAATTAAACAATGTTTTGTTTGACGCGGATGACAATGCCATCTGTGTAATAGACCTGGATACGGTCATGACCGGTTACGTGGCCTATGATTTTGGTGATGCCATCAGGACAATTACCAACACCGCTGCCGAAGACGAGCCTGATCTGGAAAAAATACAGGTTAACACAGATCTGTTTAAGGCTTATACCGAAGGCTATCTTAAAACGGCAGGTAGTTTTCTTACCGAAAAAGAAGTAGAATCGCTTTCATGGGGAATGTTGCTTTTGCCTTATATGCAGGGGGTGCGGTTTTTAACCGATTATCTGCAAGGTGATACCTATTTTAAAATAGAGTATCCTGATCATAACCTGATACGCGCCAAAGCACAGTTTAGCCTATTTACAAAATTATATGAACAAAGCCCGCAGTTACGGCAGATCATCACAGAAACCGTAGCTGCTTACAAAGATATTTTACAGGAATAATACATAACTATCACATAATTAATGAATTAACTTTTACTAACGTACCACCTAAAAAACCAAGTATGGATAACAATTATTTACACAAAATGAAGCTCTTTTTTGCGGTCATATTGCTTTTAAACTTGCAGTATTTACCCGCAATGGCTAAAAGCTTAGCCAGGGGCATAGCTGATGAACGCCGGCAGGCCCCCATCAGCGGGACGGTAACCGACGCAAAAGGGGAGCCGCTTCCCGGCGTGGTTGTATCTGTTAAAAATGGTACAGCGGCTACCACAACCGATGTAAAAGGAAACTTTTCTATCGAGGCTAACGTTGGTGATGTATTGGTGATTAAGCTAATTGGTTTCACAACCAAAGAGATCCCCGTTACCGGCAACACCGCTTTAAACGTCACGCTGGAAGAATCAAATACCGGCCTTAATGAGGTTGTGGTTATTGGTTATGGTACCCAAAAGAAACGGGATCTTACCGGTGCTGTGTCATCTGTAAAAACAAGTGACCTGGTTCTTGGGCAAGGCCCCGAGATTGGTAACATGCTGAAAGGTAAAATTGCTGGTGTAACTATAGTACAAAACAGCGCGCAGCCGGGGGGAGGCTTGGATATATTAGTGCGCGGTAACGGCAATGGTAATGGCCCCGTACACGGCAGTTCAGAGCCGCTATATGTTGTTGATGGGTTCCCTATTTCAGATTTGACACAACCGTCAACAAATGGAAAGTATGATGCAGGTACCCAAAGTGTTTTAACATCATTTAATCCCAATGATATCGAATCTATTGAAGTGTTAAAGGATGCGAGTGCCACTGCCATATATGGCTCACGTGCGGCTAGCGGGGTTATTTTGATAACCACCAAACATGGTGCCGATGGCAAAGCGAAGGTTGATTATTCGGCAAACTATACCTATCAGAAATTTAAAAATCCGTTTGACGTGCTGCCCCTGAATGAGTGGATGCAGGTAAGAAACGAACAAGGGCAGGAGCAATGGAATTTTGACAACCATGTTGCGCCTTACGGGACTACAACAGTGGCAGAGGCTATCGCGACAAGTGGGCCTTATCGTAAACTGTATACCCAAAATGCAATCAACAATGTGGGCAGAGGTACCGATTGGATAAAATTGGTTACGCGCAACGGAGCCACATTGCAGCAGAACTTGTCTATTTCCGGCGGTGCCAAAGCAACCAAATATTTTGTATCAGCTAATTATTATGATCAGGATGGGGTTATTAAAAACTCGGGTTTAAAACGTTATTCGCTGCGTACCAATATAGACCAGGATTTGAGCAAGATTTTGAAACTTAGTGTTAATTTAACCGCCAGCCGGATTGACAATTTAAACAGTCAGTTAGGCGGCGATCAATACGAAAACTCAGGTGTTATTAGGGCCGCTATCCAGCAGGGGCCACACATTCAAGCTATTGACGAGGATGGAAATTACCCAATTAATCCGCAATTAGCATTACAGCCAAATCCTTACTCATTACTAACTATTACCGATAAGGGACGCGTTGAACGTTTGCTGTTAAATACATATTTAGACATTACACCTATAAAAGACCTTGTTATTAGGCTTAAAGCTGGTGTAGACAGAGGTTCTACATTACGTCAAAGTTATATACCAACATCAACCTTGGCAGGTGCTTTAGAACACGGCCGTGCATTTGTTGGCAACGCAAGTAGCGATAACTATTTATTAGAAGCAACAGCTAACTATAAAAAAACAATTGCTCACGCTCATAATTTTGAGTTGTTGGGTGGAGTTTCTAAACAAAAATTTATTGATCAAAGTTCAAGTGCAGGCGCTACAGGTTTTATTACAGATGCTTTCCTGTGGAATAATTTAGGCGCAGGTACAAATATTCAAACCCCGGCATCAGCAGGCTCTAATAATGAAATAGCATCCTATTTTGGCCGTTTTAATTATAATTATAATAGCCGCTATTTGTTTACCGCCACTGTACGTACGGACGGAGCCAGTGTGTTTGCCAGGAATCATAAATGGGGCACGTTCCCTTCGGCAGCCGTTGCATGGAACGTAGCTGAAGAGCCATTCTTTGCTAAAATGAAAAATACGGTATCGCAATTGAAGTTTAGGTTTAGCTATGGCCAAACAGGGAATGCTTCCATTGTAAGCGATAATATTCAATATAGTAATGCGTTTGCCGCTTATAGTGCTTATTCTGCTTATTTATCAGGTTCAGATACCAGGCTTACAGGTGTCTCCCTGTCAAGGCTTGAAGACCCGGACCTGAAATGGGAAACTACTACGGCTGCTAACTTAGGTTTAGACTTCTCGCTTTTTAACGGCAGGGTTGACGGATCGGTCGAAGTATTCCGTAATGTTGTTTCAGATCTTCTGGATGTTAAAAAACTCAACTCATACCAGGAGATCAATACCATTCTCTACAATGTTGGTAAAACATTGGGCAAGGGGATTGAGGTAAGCATCAATGTTCGAAATATTAAAACAGAAAACTTTCAATGGAGAACATTATACACTTTCTCAAAATATAAAAACAACTGGAAAGAACGTTCGCCCGATTGGAAACCAAATGTTTATGAAAGCGCGCAAGATCCTATCCGATCAAACTATAATTATGTGTCTGATGGTATTTTACAGATTGGGGAAACGCCGCCGGTTTCGCAACCGTTATTATTACCCGGTATGATCAAAGTAAAAGACATTAACGGCTATGTACGTGACGCCCAGGGTAACCCGGTAGTTGATGCCAACGGCAGGTTCTTGAGAACAGGAAAACCGGATGGTATTATTGATAATGCAGATGAAAAGTTGTTTGGTACTACAGACCCAAGTGCTATGGCGGGTATCACCAATATTTTTACCTATAAAAGGTTCTCGCTTAATTTTGACTTTAACGGGTTGTTTGGCCGGTCAATGCAAGATCCTAATTATGTGACTTACGGTGTTAGCGCTTATGGCATATACTCTAACGGTTATAATGCTTTAAGAACCGTTAAAAACAGGTGGACACCAACAAATCCAACCAATTCTCAACCAAGTTCATTTTATGGGTTCTCTCCATATCCGGTAGGTGATTTTTTTATGGAGAATGCCTGGTTTATCAGGTTGCAAAATGTTTCTATAGGTTATGATATTCCGGTTAAATGGGCAAAAGGGGCGGTGTCTTCTATCCGTTTCCATTTAGACGGTCAAAATATTTTTGTGATAACACCTTATAAAGGTGTTGATCCTGAAACAGATTCATATACAGCAGCTTATCCTAATATCAGGTCGTTCTTAGCTGGTATAAACGTTACATTTTAATTGGAACTAAAAGATATAAAAGATGAAAAGATATAAATTAATAATCGCGTCGATCGTAGTACTACTAAGCAGTTGTACTAAGGACCTTGTGTCCATTAATTATTCGGAGATTAACCCGGCCATTTTCCCAAAAACAGCGGCAGACCTAGATGCAATGGTTAATGCTGCCTATTATCCATTAAGGGGTTCATATAGCAATGGTATTTTCTCAACCTCAGAAAAAGGTGTGATGTTTTTGTCAGATGCTACAACAGAAACATTATATGGTCCTTATGGCGACCAAAACACGGCTACGCTGCAAAGCTATCTGCCGAAGGATGCTGCCTTCACTCATTATTATGATGATTATTATAATAAGATCAGCATGATGACCAATACGATTAATCTGATCCAAAAATCAACAGTAAGTGATGATTTGAAAAAGAAAGCTATTGCCGAGGTACGCTGTGCCCGCGGACTTTTAGCCTATACCTTATTTGATTTATACGGGCCGCTGGTAATTGCCCCGCTTAGTGTTTTACAAAACCCGTTAAAAGAGGTGACACTTGCCCGTTTATCAAACCAGGAAATGGTTGATTATATTAAAGCCGACCTGGTTGCTGCGGCAGCTGATCTGCCTGCACCTGCAGAGGCTGAATACGGCAGGTTTAATAAAGCTTTGGCAAAGATGATCCAGATTAGGTTGGATCTTCATGAAAAGAACTGGGCCGAGGTTTTAACCTTATGTAATGACATTATAGGTTACGGCTATTACACGATCGATCCGAATTACGTAGGCATGTGGGATTTGGAAGGTGCCAAGAACAGTAGAGAAGTGATCTGGGCCATCCCTTGCGATTATGCAGGCACAAGCGAAAACCAATGGCAGCTGATGGTATTGCCGGCGGTGTTTGCACCGAAAGGCGGCTTCGGTACTATCCAAAGCACCTGGTATTTTTATGACAGCTTTGAAAGTAACGACAAACGCAAAACCATGCTGATAACTGAGTTTACCGGTACAGACGGCATTACGTACAACAGGGCCAACCCGGGTACGCTGATTAACTACGGGCCTATACCACTTAAAATAAACCAGGATGCTGCGCGCACCACGGGTTTAACCACTGTTGATATTATCATGTATCGCTATGCCGACGTGCTGTTATCAAAAGCAGAAGCTATCGCCAATATCTCGGGCCCTAATCAGGAAGCTATGGATTTGGTAACAACCATCCGTGCCAGAGCAGGTTTGGCAGCAAAGCCACTGGCATCATACAGTTCATTATCGCAATTTAATGACCTGATCCTTTTAGAAAGAAGTCACGAGTTTTGGTGCGAAAATGGCCAGTACCGTGCAGATTTGATCCGCATGGGCAAGTTTGTATCACGCTGTCAGGAGGTTAAGCATTCAACATTAACCAACCAATACAAAGTACTATATCCTTTTTCACCAGATCGTGTTGCCGAGGGCAAGGGTAAGTTTATCCAGAACCCGGGTTATAATTAAAATTGCTTTAAGTGATTATATTTAGATTTAGAGAACTTAAAACTATAAGATGATGAAGATGAAGAATTTTAATAAAGTGGCTGGCGCGGGCGCTATAGTTATTTTGTTGTGCTGCGGCATATTTGTAGCCTGTAAAAAAAGCAATGCCGGGGGCGGCAGCATTCCCCCGGTTGTTACCACGGATGACGGTATTAAGTTTGAACAGTCTACGGATATATTTCCAAATCCTGAGCGGGGATTTACTAAAACATATACCACAAATACCCCTTTGGATCCGGTGTCGTTAAATACTTTTCGTGTAAATCTAAATACAACACTTATAGTACGGGTTTTCTATCTGTCGGACTTCAAGAATAAAGCAATTGACCAGGCATATCTTAATTTTATCCAGACCGACCTGAATACAATACGTAATGCCGGCCTTAAAGGCGTTGTACGCTTCGCTTATACTGAAACCGATACCGATGCCCCACTTGCTATAGTTCAGCAGCATATGGACCAGCTAAAGCCCGTTCTTGAGGCTAATAAAGATGTGATAGCATTTGTTCAGGCTGGTTTTATCGGCGATTATGGCGAATGGCATGATTCCACTAACGGACTGGCCACTCCCGATAACGAAAAGACCATACTTACAAAACTGTTAAGCGTGGTGCCAACCGACATTATGGTACAGGTACGCACGCCTTTACAAAAACAGCAGGTATTTGGTACGGCCGTGGCTATTACCGCAGCGCAGGGTTACTCTGGTACTGACATTGCAAGGGTAGGACAGCACAACGATTGTTTTTTATCCAGCACCGACGACTATGGAACTTATGCAAACGTCGCGCTTGAGAAGCAATATGTTAGCAATGAAGCCTTGTATGTGCCGGTAGGTGGCGAAACCTGTCCGCCGATTGGTGGCTATTCAAGCAGTTGCGACCAGGGGCGGACCCAAATGAAATTGTTAAGATGGACCTATCTGAACATGGATTATTACCAGCCAACACTTAACGGCTGGAAAACATCCGGATGTTTTGATGAGTTTTTAAGGAACCTGGGATATCGCCTTGCACTGGTAAATGCTGTATTGCCGGCTCAGGCCGCCGTAAACGGGAATTTAAAATTGGGCATAAATATCACTAACGTAGGTTATGCGCCACTTTACAATAAAAAAACGACCAGCATCATCTTAAAAAATACAGCCACCGGTACTTATTATGAGGCACCACTTACCTATGACATCCGTGGCATAAAACCGGCCACTACAGTTAAGCTTGATGAGTCTGTAAGCCTGAACGGTATCCCAGCGGGCACTTACGCACTTTATCTGCGTATTGCAGACCAGGCACCCGGCTTAAAAGGCAGGGTAGAATATGCAGTAAGGCTAGCTAATAAAGATACCTGGGTTGTGGATAATGGCGGGATGAATGATTTGAAATCGACTTTAAAAATTATGTAATCTTTAAAATATTAAAACAATGAAAAAGAATATTATATACCTATGCTGCACGGCATTAATTATGCTGAGCATAAGCGCATGTAAAAAGAACGATCAGGGCAGCGGCACCAAGGCTGTGTTTAGTTACGTTGCCGACGGCTTTAATGTTAACTTTACCAATTTCTCGCAAAACGCGTCAGAGTATAGCTGGGATTTTGGCGATAATAGCAACGAAAAGTCAACCAAAAAATCACCGCAGCATATCTTTAAAAGTAAAGGCGACTTTTTGGTTACCTTAACCGCAAAACAGGGTTCTACAATAAGTACTTTTACCGATACAGTTAGTATCATCGGCCCCAATATTAAGATCGACGGCGATTTTACCGATTGGCAATACGTTGATTATTCGTTCACCAACACTGACGCGGTAAACGGCGGCACATTACTTGGGATAAAAACCTTCGCCTCGCCAACCGATATTAATTTTTACCTGGAAGGTACCCCGGCTATGCAATTTGCTATCATCGATATGTATATCGATGCCGATAACAATCCTAAAACCGGTTTTACAACTGGCCAGTACCCGGTAGGATCAGGTGCGGAATTTTTGCTTGAAGGCAGCCTGGCTGGCGGTTGGGGAAGTTTATACACCCATACCGGCGACCCCGCAAGCTTTTCGTTCTCGCCCATATTTGACATCGCCGATGTACTGCATTATTCAGCTATAAAAACCGTCAGCGGTAAAAATGTAATTGAGTTTTCCATCAAAAAAGACAAACTTGGCAGTTTAAAGGGAGCCATTAATTTTGCTATTGTTGAAAGTACATCCGGCTATGCGCAACTAGGTGCTATCCCTGCCAATAATTCAACCTCGTCTGGATTTTTACAGGTAAAATTATAAGACACCATAACGCTAACCCACATCAGTGAAAAAATGCGAGCTGATGTGGGTTTATTGTACGCTTAACAGGCCGCATTTTAAATTACTTTAAATATATTGGGATACTTTTAATTGATAACTAGCTTAATATTTAGATGACAACAGCTCAACTCCCGCCGCAACCGGTTAAAAAAACAGTAAATCCCATAGTCATTATCGGCGCACTCTTCTTCGTTTTTGGTTTTGTAACCTGGTTAAACGGTACGCTCATTCCATTTTTGCAGTTAGCCTGCCAGCTTAATACGTCACAGGCGTTGCTGGTAACTTCGGCCTTTTATATGGCGTATTTCTTTTTATCTATTCCATCATCACATATCCTTAAAAGAACCGGCTTCAAAAACGGAATGTCGCTTGGGTTGTTTGTTATGGCTATAGGAGCGTTAATATTTATACCGGCTGCTAATACCCGTACGTTTCCATTGTTCCTTATCGGTCTGTTTGTACAGGGTATGGGTTTGTCATTGCTGCAAACAGCATCTAATCCCTATATCGCCATTGTGGGCCCTATTGAAAGCGCTGCACAACGCATCAGCATCATGGGGATCTGTAATAAAGTTGCCGGCGCATTAAGTCCGCTAATATTAAGCGCACTGGTGCTAAAAGGGGCGCAGGGTATTGAGAACCAGCTAAAAACAATTACAGATGCGGCGCAAAAAGAGGCTTTATTGAGTCAGCTGGCCATGCGTGTAGTGTTGCCTTACATTATAATAGCTATCGTGCTAATTATGCTGGCGTTACTGATCAAATACTCATCATTGCCTGAGATCAATACCGAAAAAGACCATGTAAACGAAGATGGAGCTGTGGTGGCTTCAAAAACCAGCATATTTAAGTATCGCAATCTTAATCTGGGTGTCCTGTGTTTATTCTTATACGTAGGGGTTGAGGTTATGGCCGGAGATGTGATCGGTACCTACGGCAAATCATTGGGGATGAGCCTTGACCAAACTAAGATATTTACCTCTTATACGCTCGCGTCAATGGTGATCGGTTATATAATCGGTATTGCAACCATTCCCAAATATATCAGCCAGGAAAAAGCTTTAATGATCTCTGCTATTGTAGGTATCCTGTTTAGTATTGCCGCCTACTTTACGCATGGTTATATCAGCATTGTATTTATAGCCCTGTTGGGTTTTGCCAATTCGCTGATGTGGCCCGCTATTTTTCCGCTTGCTATTAAAGGCCTGGGTAAATATACAAAACTGGGTTCGGCCCTGCTGATCATGGGGATAGCCGGTGGCGCAGTATTACCGCAGGTATATGCTGCTTTAGCCAGATCATTACCAACGCAGCTGGCATTTTTATGCAGTATGCTGCCTTGTTACGCTTATATATTTTATTACGCTGTTTCGGGTCACAAAGACACCGCCAGATAAACTTAAAATAATTAACCAAACTATCATTCGCCTAAACGGATGAAATGTCAATTATACAATCAATATGGAAAGAAGAACATTTTTAAAACATAGCGCTATCGCAGCCGCGGGTTTTACCATACTTCCGGGCGGTAGCCTTTTTGCAGCCGAAACTCAAAAAATAAAACTAGGTTATATAGGCGTTGGCGCACGCGGCATGAGCCACGTAACCGAGGGCCTGTTGCGGGATGACGTTGAAATTGTAGCGGTATGCGATATCCAGGAAAGCTCATTAAAGATCTTCAGGGAGTTTGTAGCCGGGAAAGGGCATGCGCCTATCAAAGAATATACCGGCGGGTTGGACGCTTATAAAAAGCTGCTTGATCGTAAAGATATAGATGCAGTAATCATAGCTACCCCATGGCAGTTTCACCATTCGCAGGCTATTGATGCCATGAAGGCGGGCAAATATGTGGGCTGCGAAGTAATTGCCGGCCTTACGGTCGAAGATCACTGGGATATTGTTAATACATCCGAAAAAACCGGGATGCCTTATATGACGCTTGAAAATGTATGCTATCGCCGCGATGTTATGGCTGCCCTGAATATGGCACGCCAGGATGTTTTTGGTGAAATTGTACACCTGGAAGGCGGTTACCAGCATAACCTGCGGGGTGTATTGTTTAACAATGGCAAACAGTACTATGGCGGTGGAGTTGAATTTGGACCCGCTGCCCTAAGCGAAGCCCAGTGGCGCACCCAATTTAATATTGATGTCGACGGAGATATTTATCCAACCCATGGCGCCGGGCCTTGTATGCATTATGCCAATATTAATGCCGGAAACCGCTTCACCAATCTGGTGTCGGTTAGTTCCAAGGCCAGGGGTTTGGCGGCCTACGTTGAGGAACAGTCGCCGGGCAACAAAAATGCCAGGATCAATTATAAAAACGGCGATGTAACTACCACCATGATCAACTGTGCAAATGGTGAGACTGTATTGCTGAGCCATGACACCCATTTACCGCGTCCATACTCTCTAGGTTTTAGGGTACAGGGCACCAAGGGCCTTTGGATGGACGTTGCCAACAGTGTTTATATCGACCATAAATCAAAAGAAGATGATGCCTGGGACCCGGCGCAAACCTGGTTTGACAAGTATGACCACCCGCTATGGAAAAAATATGAAAAATTTGCTGAGGGCGCTGGCCATGGAGGTATGGACTGGTTTGTATTTAACGCTTTTGTTGAGGCTGTTAAACAAAAGAAACAAACCCCTATTGATGTTTATGATTCTGTTACCATGAGTGTGATCACACCGTTATCAACAAAATCATTAAAAGAAGGAAACGCACCGCAGGAGTTCCCGGACTTTACCCGGGGTAAATGGAAAGACAGGAAAAATACCTTTGCGTTGGACGACAGCGGATTTTAAATTATAAAGCTGACTTAATAAAAAGCTGGATAAAAAGAGCTCAATAGTAAAGAAAACTGAAAACTTTGGTAGAATAAATGACAAACAAAAAAGCTGTCTTTTTAGGGACAGCTTTTTTGTTAAAAGGGTAATTAAGCGATAGTTTTCATGTAAATATATTTCTTTGCTCCAGCAGGAATTTGTGGTTCAGGGACGCCGTTTGCCAAGCCGTTACTAATATATGTTAACAAATTATCACTTATTACTGCCGGGAACACACCACCATAAGCTGCATAAATACTGCACAAATTATAACCGGTTCTGCACGCAGGTTTAGTAGTTGCATAAAGGTAGCTTGATGGTTGGTCGTAGTCACCACCACCATAGGTATACCATGATCTTGCCATAATATTGGATTCCTTTATAAATCAAAAAGAATCAGAAAACTTTAAATTTTAAGACCTACTCTGGTTAGGGTTTTCGGTTTCCCCCTGTCGCCTGTCTCCAGACTGATTACATGTTTTGATTACCGATACTGCTGCAGACAATAAAAATATTCAAAACACGCTTAACATCTGCCCTCCGCCGGCCGCCATCGCAAAGCAAATGTTTTTAATTGCAATTAATCGCTGTACTAAATTAACACTTACTTTTGCTCTGTAACAGGGTCAAGTGTCCCATAGTCAGCGGGGAGGTTTTTTGTGGATTCTGCCCTGGTAGGGACAGGAGACATTCTGACCTCCAGTGGCACAGGAGGCGAGAGCGAAACAGGTTGTCCTTTGCCTTTTGCTAAAGCGCGGATAATATAAAAAAGCAATCCCGGCGTACTATCTATATCAGGCCGCAGCAGCGGATCATCAGGAATTGGGTCGGCAAAAATGGCATATAAATAGCATCCGTCAACGCAGTCTGGCGCCTTTTCTAACATCTCATAACTATCCGGATCGCAGATATCAAGATCGTTGTCAATAAATTTATACCATGGCATATAGTTATATAGGTTTAAATAGTTATGCTTACTCTGTTTCAGGGTTTTCAGCATTTCCCTCAAAGGTTACTTTCATAAACGGACTGGCGTTTTTTTTATCAATTGGATTTTCAAAGGTTTTCAGTGTTGTATTACGTGCATGCAGCGTTGCGATAAACCCATCCCTATAATCATGAGCATGGATTGTGGCACCTGAATTCCAGACGTAATCATAGTCTTCGCCAATTTGCAGATCTTTAAAAGGGTGTTTTTCCCAAAAAAATTTCCAATAGGCCATAGTGGCCCCAGCCAGCCAGGGGCGGCCGGGTTCGCTACCTGCGTAACTCCAGTACTTTTTTCTTAAAGGAGAGAAGAAGATAATTTCATCTAATCCGCAAATGTCAGCGCCTGATTGCTCCAGCGCATCTACTTGTTTGCTTATCCAATCATGGGCATAGTAATCATCATCATCCCAATGCATTATGATTTCCCCTTTTGCCAACTCACATGCGTAATTGCGTTTTGCTCCTATAGTGCCCAGCGGGGCAGTATAATAATATCTTATTCTGTAATGGTCTGGCAATAGGTCTCTAACAGATACCTTTCCATCGTCAATAATAATCAACTCCGCATCACGGTAATCTTGATTTAAAAAATAATCGACAGCCAGCGGGATGTATAAATCCCTGTTTGCGGTAGGCATAATGCAGGATACATATGGTGTTTTCATGATTCGGCATTTTCTGCGGCAGCGCCCTCCCAGCCTACCGGGTTTTTTTTATGTTTTGGGTTCTCTACCGGCTTGATACTGGTATTATGTTGATGCAAAAGGGCTATGAAGCCTTCCAGATAACCTAACGCAAAAGTTTTAGCGCCAGAGTTCCATACAAAGTCATAATCTTCGCCCACTTGCAGGTCCGGAAAACGATGTTGCTCCCAAAAGCTTTTTTTATAAGCCATGGTAGCTCCGCAAATCCAGGGTTTATCGGTTTCGGTATCCTCATACCTCCACCGCTTGTTTAATGCAGGCGAATAAAATACAACATTATTTAGTCCTGTAATATCTGCTCCCGAGGCATTTAATGCTTTTACCTGTCTGCTTACCCAATCATCTGCATACCAGTCATCATCATCCCAGTGAACAATTATTTCGCCTTTGGAAATTTCGCAGGCGTAGTTGCGTTTTAATCCGATCGTTCCTAAAGGTGCCGAATAAAAATATCTGATTCTCGGGTCATCCGGTATCAGATCTCTTGATGATGTTATCCCATCGTCAATAATAACCAGTTCGGTGTTGGGGTAATCCTGGCGCATAAAATAATTCAATGCAAGCGGTATGTATTTCTGCCTGTTTGCCGTAGGCATTATACATGAAACTAAAGGAAATTCCATGACCTTATAATTAATGTTTCATAAAAACAACAGTCTTATCGCGTTCTTCCGGTTGTGATATGCCAGACATCAATGCATCCGCAATAAGTTCTTTTAATTCGGCCGAAAACTCATCAGGGTGTACTCCCGTTCCATCCGCGTAGATGGAACCTATCAGTTTCCCAATACAGAATTCTGACTTTTTGTTTGTTTTGTAGTAGCATTTGGGATCAAAAGGGTCTCCATAAATATGTGCATACCAACTTTTTTTTTCATCGTTCTCCATATATTAATGATGCTTTTATAAATCAAAAAGCATTAAAAACTTTATTCCAGGCCTACTCTGTTGCAAGGTTTTCGGCTTACCCTTTTGTTATTGTTAATTAAAGTTATAGAAAAGGCTTGCTGGCATCTAGGGCCAAATGACCCGAAATCAAGTCGTTAAAAATCAATTAATCAGCGATTTTTAAAATTCGCCAAATAGTAATTGAGGAAATCCTGATAACTTTTCACGAAAGCAGCGTGCGTATCATAAGGTCAAATGTCCCCAAATTGCAAACGCGGGGAAACGACTTTACATTTTTGTTAAATTGGCTAAACAACCGATATAACCGCTAAACAATATGAGGCTGCTGGAACAAATTACCAAACATGAAATGATGCGCCGCTGGGCCATTGGCGAAGTGCATGTTGATCTCCTGTCATCAAACTCGGCCGAACTTTATAAAACATTGAAACTTTTGTTATCGCAAAAAATCGAACTTGAAAAAGAGGGGATCAACAGAGCTTTAAAGTACAGGCACCTTTGTTTAATCGATTGCATTGCCGAAGACGCCGCATGGTACCTTGCAGCATTAGATATTACTCAAAACGAATTTAACCGACTAAATACTTTAACGGTTCCTGATCTTGCCATGGTGACCAATAACACCTACAAGATCAATTACGGGGCCCATATCATCCGTCAAAATCCTGATTTAAATCCCAGGATATCTAATATTATGAATGCGCTTAGAAAAAAGCACCGGACTGTCCAACTAACGGGCATTACATTATTGGCAAAAAATGCCACCGGCCCGTTTACAATAGTCGAGGGTAATGGAAGGCTTATTAGTTTATATAATATTCTGTTTAATGAAGGCATAGCGTTGAAGTTTGCAAAGAATGATCTTCAGGTTGTGCTTGCTATATCAAATGAAGGTATTTAATTAACCTGCAATGAAAACTTATCTGGTTACTTATGGTGATAAACAATATACACATCAACGGGAACTTCTAAAAATAATGGCGGAGGTTTCCGGGTTTTTTGATGAAGTACATGTATTTACGCCACAGGATTTAGATCCGCAATTTAAGCATCATTTCAGGGATATTTTGAATTGTCCCAGGGGCGGCGGATATTGGATATGGAAGCCCTGGCTTATGCACAAAATGTTCAATGTATTGCATAATGACGATATGCTGGTTTATTGTGATGCCGGGTGTACCATCAACTCACACGGAAAAGAACGTTTTAAACAATATCTTGAACTTGTGAGTGATTCGGATACAGGATCTCTGGGCTTTGAGCTTCCACATAAAGAAATTGAATATACAAAGCAGGAAGTTATTGAGTATTTTAATGCTTCTGATGAAATTTTAAAATCAGATCAGTTGATGGCTACCTCCGTTATTTTAAAAAAATGTGGTCATGCTGATTTCCTGATAGAGAAATGGTATCAAACGTTACTTGAAAAACCATCATTGTTTACAGATGCAAAGGACCTTACTATTCAAAATAACCAATTTATTGATCATCGGCACGATCAGAGTGTTTTTAGTGTTATTAGAAAAATATATGGTTCTGAAGTAATTCCTGACGATACCTATTTTCTTGATTTTAATAAACACGGCATGCTTTCGCCTATCTGGGCTACAAGGAGAAGGGGTTAAACTCTTCCGTCTACTGCAGGCGATAATAATCTAACTTGGTTAGTTCGGCAATCTGTTTGCTAACTTTTTCATCAAGCGGAATGGAATTTAGGAAATAGAGATTAAAATGACTTTCACCCCATGTGTTATTTCCATGATAAATGTACACATACATATAAGAAGATTCAAGGATATTAAATAGCACGTTATTCATATACAAGTTAAAAACAACGGCGGTGTCTTCGCCGCGTTCTTTATCCAGATATAGTTGATTGTTGAATAACTCTTTTTCACAAAATAAAGTTCCTTCCCACATCCTGTAGGGCGAAAGATAGGCCTCTTTAGTTGTAAAATCGTAAAGCAGTATATTTAAAAATATCGAGGCTTTAAAAGCCGTATCCTTAATAGACTCATACTGATGCAGCACCCTGTCATTGTGATACCAGTCATCATCATCCCAAATGCAAATAAATTCGCCATTGGCAGCCTCAATTGCCTGGTTGCGTGCGTTACCAAGCGTTTCATCCTCATCTCGTTCCAATACAATCATTTTAGCATCAGTGATCTTCAAAACCTGGTCGATAACAGCTTTTGTTAAAATATCATTGCGTGGATAAGATAAAACCAATTCTTTGTTGGCGTAGGTTTGGTTTTCAAAACATGCTATGGCTCGTTGCAAAAGCACTGGCCTGTTACTTGTAACACAAATGCAGGAGATTAAAGGCTCGATATTGTTCATGAGATTTTGATTTGTTGCTTAAGTAAAATTAAGTGAATGATTAGGATGTAACAGGGTCAAATGTCCCGTAATCTGTAATGATGCTGGGATTTCACAGGTAGTATTTATCTTAGGCATATAGTTGGTATATAAACTATAAACTATTATGGGTATGAAAATTAAATTTTTTTCCGACTATGATCGCTCGGTGAATCTTCTGAGCCGGTTTATTGCTAATTACGACGTCTTTGATGATGAATTGACGTTTACCACAGGTAGTGATTATGATTTTGCAGTCGTTTTTAACAAAACAAACGAACCGTTAAAACATGGATCAAAAATTATTACAGTTATGCAGGAACCGACATGGAGCGATGTAAACAGAAGTAATCCTTTTTTAACCTACAGCAATTATATCATTATTCATGATCGGGCTTTGTTCGAGAACACTTTCCGGATTAGGCTTAGCGGACAAGTCATAGAAGAACCATCGTATATGTTTTACCACGATCATATCGAAAAATCTTTTTTTAACGATACTGAAACGATCACTAAAAAGAAAAAACTTTCCATTATCGTATCGTCTCTAAGTTTTGAAACGGGTAACTACGGTTTGCGTTTGAGGCTGTTGCGTAAAATACTTACGTCTGATTTGGATATTGATATTTATGGCCGGGGTTTAACGATACAGGATGATCGGTATAAAGGAGAAATTAAATTTAAACACACCGGCTTAATTCCTTATGAATATTCTATTGCCCTGGAAAACTGTAATGAGAAAAACTACGTCACCGAAAAGTTTTTCGACTGTTCTTTGTGTAACACTATCCCCATTTATAATGGGGCACCTAATATTGACGAGGTATATAACGAAAAATATTTTAAAACGATTAATGTAAACAGCCCTGACATAATTGATGAAATTAAAGATATCATAAAATATGCACCACCTGTAGCGGGCCCGGACAACAATAAAAAACGTTATTTTAACCGGTTTAATTTATATATCAGGTTAAAGGATATCATACTGAACGATTAAATACCGGGTTCAAGATAGAGCTCACATAAAATTCCGGCTAAGGATATGATAGTCAATATGATATTTACGTTTAAATGTTCCCTCCAGTTTAATTTGTTGAACAGGCCACCGCAGGCACACGGCATCCGCCTATATAATTTGAATACCGCTCCTGCAATATATAATGTAAACATGCACATTAGCAAAAACGAGCAGCACATTCCCGCTAACCTGGTTGCCGGTACCATCAAAAGAGCCACTATTGTCAACTCAATTACCGGTAATACGATAGTTAATATTTTGCCTAGCCAAGCCGGAAATGCCTGGATAGACATGGAGTCTTTAAAGTTTGAAAAATGAAATAGTTTTGATAAAGAGGCGTATAACCATAATATGATTAGTAACGCCGTAATTAGGATAATAAACGGATCTGTATTCATTGCTGTATGTTTTTTTTAACTAATCTACAGCCTTAAGTAATTTCGTTATAGGGTCAAATGTCTCGAATTTCAGATGTTTTTTTAATGTTTTCGTAATACGGCCGTACGAACGCGGTTTAACGTTTTTCGGGATACACCCAGATAGGAAGCAACCAATTCGACGGGCGTTTTCAGGATAATGTTTGGAGAATTAGTTAAAATAAGCTGATAACGTTGTTCGACGGACGTTGAAATTAAGTCGACCACTCTTTTTTCGAGAACGTAGTTAAGGCCCTCTATTTTGTTTTGAAAGTATTTAATCGTTTCGGGATATTTTTGCATTAAATTATTAAAATCATCATAGCTGATGAATGAAAGACTGCTTTTTTCTAACAATTCAATATTTAACTCAGATGGTAACTGTTTAAGAAAACTTCGAACGGGAATTACGATATCGTTTTTTTCCCAAAATAAAACCGGAATTTTTTTCCCCACTTTAACTATATGGCTCATAGCAAAGCCGTCTTCAATAAACCAGATTTTTTTACATACTTCACCTGTCCTCAAAAGAATATGATGAGTTGGAAAGGTCTTTTTCTTCACAATATTATTGAAAGAATTTTTTACCTCCTCGGTGAAAAAGTGAATTCCGAGCAACGCATCAAAAAATGGCTGATTTTCCATACTATCACACTATTTTATATCATACATCTAAATAATTTTAATTTAAAAGGCGTTTATGGTACAACGCCGGTGGCCAAAAATATCCCTCAGCACGATTGCGATGGGGGGCTATTTGTAACATTTAACTTAAACTTCAAATACCATGTCACTAAAATCATTTTAAAGGTCATATATCGAGTTTAATTAGTCTAATGCTGCTAATAATTGTTTTTTTTAGTTAATCCATTGAAACGTTTTAAGCAAAGGATATTTTTCTTAAATTGGTAGTTAATTGTATAGACATGTTGACATTTTTATGGTATTACAAAGTGTTTGAGCTATTCAGTACACGGATTTGTTTACGAACCGATACTGACGATAGCATTTATTAATAAAGTCCTAACTAATATTACTATGACCCCCACAACAGTATTTATTGTATATCATGGATTTTATGGACATATTGACGATATTGAGGCAGTGTTTGACACGATCGAGCAGGTGAATGCATTTAAAAAGCGATTTGCCAAAAACGAGCCGTTACATGTTGTTAAAAAGAAATTAAATCCAAAATTCATTTCAAATCCTCAAAAAACACCTTTTTTAATTTGTTTTAATAGCGAAAATCTAAAGCCTCTGCAGGTTACCTTGCTTTTTGAAATTGCTGATTGCAAAAAGGCGTCAAAAGATACAGTTGAAAAGAAAGGATCTTTATTTTATATTTATCTTTTTGCCAGCAACAAAACACAAGCGATAATTAATGCCCGTGACAAGCGTGACGAATTGCTTCAGCATATGTAGTGACGATTACAGTTTAGGTTATTAATTTGACGATTAAGGTTTAGGTTATTAATTGATGATTACAGTTTAGGTTTATTAATTTATTAAATAGATAACTCAAGTAATACTGAATTTCCAAAATGCGGTCTTCCCTCACTTTCGTTTGTTAATATTTTTGTTTTATAACCAAGCAAATGGGCCAGAAATTTGATTTCATCCGCGCTATAAATATAGTCCCTGGATGTTAGTTCAATAGTCTCGCGTGTACTTTGCAACTTGATGTTGAGTTTTATCGGTACTTCGGCTTCATAACTATATGGCGACCATTGAATTTTGCCGCCCGGCCAGGCGTACTGCAACTTTTCATCATAACTTGTTTGCAATTCTTCGAAATGGATTTCCGGGTTTTCAATGTAACTCATCAGTTTATTGATGTTGTGAAGCTCTATAAATATCTTGCCATTGACATTTAAAAGTTTTTTAACGTGACCAAGCAGCGTAAAAACTGCTTCGATATTTAAATTACTTAAGCCATGATATAAACAGATTACACAATCAAACAAAACATTGCCCTCACATTTCAACAATCCTTCCGGCAAGTCAGCAACAAGGTATTGGTCTGTATTTTTAAACCCGTTATCCAAAGCCAGTTGCTTCATTTCCTCACTCGAATCAATGGCCCACACATCAATATTGCCCCGTTGTGAAGCCTCAATTCCATGTAGCGCCTGCCCCGCAAATAGTTCCAGTAAATGCAAATTCGGGTTTTGACCATATGAATTTAAGATGCATTCCAGTTGTCCCTTAAAATTTCTATCATTACTCATTTTGGCGTAGTAATCAGCAAATCTCATATACAGTTCGTTTCTCATTGTTTATATGAATATTAATGCCTGGTATTAATTGGAACCGGATGTTTATTATTTCACAAAATATTAATTATTATGTATACATCATAGGGACAAATGCCCCAAAATATCTTCATTCAGAAACAGGCCAGGTACAGATATAAATTGTAATCATAAGCTTCAATAATTGCCTGTTTAATAAGCTTACCAGTTTTAAAGGCATTGACTACATTTTTGGAAACGGATATAAATATCGTATTACGTAAGTAATACGAATTTGTTACTGGTTTTATTTATACAAAGTAAATTATTTTTATATTTATTTAATATATAGTATAATATATTGCGATACCAAAGAAATCGGTAGGCTCCGGAAAATTTGAAATTGCCGCTTGATTGGTAGTAAAGCAGCGACATTTTATAAGTTGGAACGTTTTATTATTCGAGTAATCCGTTATTTGCAACATGAAAAAGTTAATCGGATTATTTTTATTGTTAATGATAACGTGTACTGCTGACGCTCAATTGGAAGAAATGACCAAAGCCGTGCGGGATGGAAATTATAAAGGAATACATAGTATCCTGGTTTCTAAAGCCGGGCAGACAATCTATGCGCAATATTTCAATGGCTATACCGCCGATTCGCTACACGACAGCCGATCATCATTCAAATCTGTGACCAGTTTGCTGTTGGGTATTGCCATCGACCAGCGCCTGATCAAAGACGTCAATGAAAAAGTATACACCTTCTTTCCGGAAGACACCGCCTTTACCCATGATCCCCTCAAGCGCATGATCACCATTAAGGATCTGCTGGAAATGCGTTCGGGATTTGATTGCGACGAATGGACCGATGATGGCAAGGATTGCGAATCTGCCATGACCCAAAGCAACGACTGGTTGAAATTCGCGCTCGCATTATCCATGAAAAATAAGCCGGGAAAGGTCTGGAACTACACCTCCTGCGACCCGATGATTGTTGGTGGTATCATCCGCAAGGCGGCAGGTATGTCGATTGTGGATTTCGCGGCTAAATACTTATTTGAGCCTATGGGTATTACGCACTACCAATGGACGGTTGACCCGGCAGGACAAGGTATGACAGCGGGCTCTTTTTATATCTTACCCGGCGATATGTTGAAAATTGGTCAAATGGTTTTAGCCAACGGATCATACAACGGCCGACAGATTATATCGGAAAGCTGGCTGAAAGTGTCAACTGCCGCATTTATCCCTATTCCTGATAACTGTTCTTTTATCAAATTCAGCCGGTCTAAAACTGCTGTTCCACAACAAACTTATTATGGTTATTACTGGTATAATGAAGTTGTCAGGAAAAAGCAAGGAGACTATCCCGTTATCTTTGCTTCGGGTAACGGGGGCCAGTACATCATGGTCATTAAGAAGATTAACATGGTAGTTGTATTCACCCAGGGCAACTATGAAAGCTGGACTGCTAAACGTGCCTTTGATATTTTAGCGACCTACATTATACCAGCGTACCAGTAAATTCCAGCGCACGGACTTGTACATAGTACTAAAGTTATAGTCAATGTGATCGACCGACGCTATTGTATTTATTCTCAGATCATAAAGAAAACAGTATCGATCCAAAGAAGTACTTGCCTTTTCCCGACAGGATATTTCGGCTATCAAGCATAGTGTCAATTTTTTATTTACAAAGTTTACATTTTAATTTACAATACAAATTCTTCAGGCTAAAGGATGTCAGGGTAGATTTGCTGAATCAATTTTAATAAGATAAGCTATGAAAAATAAAAAAAATGTTTTGTACGGTCTGGCTATCATCATGGTTGGACTAATTTATTTTCCTGTGCTGGCTCAGCAAAAAAGTGGCACTCATCGCGCGAGCTTTTCCGGCGAATGGCGAACCAAAGAGTCGATAGCTATGGACGGAAATATTGTTTGCTGCTATAACTCGGGTGACCGTATGCTGGCAAAAACAATGAAAATAACAGAGGGGGCAAATTTTTTAACCGTAGCGGTGTCAAGCTCGTTTCCGGGCACAGCTGCTGTTACCAGCCAGGAGAAACTGGGCTTCGACGGTAAAGCAGGCGAAGTTGATCATGGCCCGGGAAGAGGAAAGAAGTTTACCGTAAAGTTATCGCCTGATGGACAAACGATGACTGTTAACTCAACTGTGCAACTGATGGTTGCCACCCCTTACCATGTAAATGTTCAAAAACAAGCAGTTGTTTATGTAACAGAGGTTTGGAAGTTGAGCAATGATGGCAAGTCTATTTCTGTTCAGGCCAACGCAAAATCAACCTTAATTGGCACCGGGCGTTCATGGAAGACCGTATTTGATAAAGCCGGTTAGTATTCAAAACTTTTTTTGTATAAGTCGGACCAGTTCGGGGCTGATCCTCAAAGAAAAAGGCTGCTCTTTTTGGAGCAGCCTAATGAGTTTTTAATGATTTCTCATCTGTGGAGCCGGAGGGATTCGAACCCTCGTCCAAACATGGTACAAGATATGCTTTCTACGTGCTTAGCATCTGTTTAATTGTAGGGAAGGGGAAGGTCAGCTGCTTACCTGTACCGTCTTCCTTAGGTGTTTTGTTTCGCCTGCTATGCACACCGTTAAGCAGGCTATTTTCATTTTTCGATGCCCCTGGTGCCGATCCAATGAAACGGAAAACCGGCGGGACAAAAGCTAGCTAAATTCTAAATTAAGCAGCTAAGGCGTAGTTATTTTCGCCATTTGAAAGTTTGAACGTTCAGTTTTAAGCGCTAATTCATCCAACGCGCTGCATGCTTACATACTCATCTCCATCCTGTCAATTCCGGTCGACCCCATTTTTATGAAGTTGCACTTTGTGTCAGTACAGATTATAGAACAACAAATATACCAATTTTAAACAGCCCTGTAAAATTATGGTAAACTTTTAAAGCTCTTAAAGGTTAACTAGTTGAGCCTTATTTAATTGTTCAAACCATTTGTGTAGCGGAGGAGTTAATATGGAAAAAATAAAGTACGTAATTTGTATAGCCGCTGTGATGGTTGCGGTTATTATTAGTTGTAAAACGCGCTATACGACTACCACAACGACGAGCTTTAAGGCTACATCATCAGCCGCGAATTTTGATAGAGGTAAAGTACTGGTGTTTAGCGTTTGTGCGGGCTGCCATTATGATCGACGGATTAATAAATTTATCGGCACCCAAATTCATGATGTGCCCGGTATTGCGGGTAAGGTATTTGCTGCCAATCTTACACATTCAAAATCAAACGGGATAACTGACAAATATAGCGATGCTGAAATACGGTACCTGCTTAAAACGGGAGTTGCCCGGGATGGGCGGTTTTTAGCCTATATGTTACGCCCCAATATGGCCGATGAAGATATAAACGCCATTATTACCTACCTTCGGTCAAATGATCCTCCGCTGCGTGCTGCTGATACTACGGTAGGCATAACGCACTTCACATTTGTTGGCAAAGCTTATATGAATTTAACTGCAAAACCGGTCCCCTACAAACCGGATGTGCCAATGCCAGCAAAAAATAATAAAGTGGCAATAGGTTATTACCTGGTTGATAATTTAGGTTGTTTTCATTGCCATTCGAAAAAGCTTACCTCGTTAAATTATCTTAACCCTGATCAAACTAAAGGCTACCTGGCAGGCGGTATTAAATTTAAAGAACCAAATGGCGGCGAGGTCAAGGCATCAAACATTACTCCCGACAAAAATACAGGTATAGGCAGTTATACCGAAGAACAGTTTTCTAAGGCGATAAAAGAAGGCATTGCCCCCGAAGGTGGCAAACTCAAGGCACCAATGCCAAAATTCGCACTATTAAAAGACGAAGAAGTAAACGCGATATATGCTTATTTACAAACTGTGCCGCCCAAAAATCATAAAATAGAGTAGATCGGCAATATGAAATGTTTATAGTATCCAGAACAGCGATTATAGCCATTCTGGTTGCTATAACTATTATTTATAAGGTTGCCGCTAATAACGGGCTATCAACGGTTCGGCCGGGATATACTTTAAGCGCTTCTTCTAAGCACTTCATGGCCTTTACCAAATCGTTATTGTTTAAAACATAAGCAAGCCGTACTTCTTTTAAACCAGCGCCCGGCGTACTGTAAAACCCGGTTGCGGGGGCCATCATTACCGTTTGGTTTTCATAGCTAAACTCTTCCAGCATCCACTGGCAAAATTTGTCAGAATTATCAATAGGTAGCTGTGCCATGACATAAAAAGCACCGCCGGGGTTAGGGCAATAAACCCCTTCCATGCTATTAAGTGCGGTTACTATGGTGTTTCTGCGGGCGGTATACTCTGCTTTTACCCGGTGAAAATATTCATCGGGCGTGTCTATCGCGGCTTCGCCGGCTATTTGCTCAACCATGCCCGGGCTTAACCTTGCCTGGGCAAATTTTATAGCAGTGTTCCAAAATTTGCGGTTCTTGGTAATAATGCAACCCAAACGTGCGCCGCAGGCGCTATAACGCTTGCTAACGGTGTCAATAATGATGACATTTTCCTCCAGTCCATCCAAATGCATGGGCGATACAAAAGGCTGATCGTTATAGCAAAACTCGCGGTAAGCCTCATCGGCAAACAAATAGAGGTCATGCTTTAGCACCAATGCTTTTAATGCTTCCATTTCCTCGCGCGAATACAGGTAGCCGGTTGGGTTATTGGGGCTGCAGATAAAAATAGCACGGGTTTTATCCGTTATGGTTTTTTCAAACTCGCTGATGGGCGGCAAGGCAAAACCATTGCTGATATGGGATAATATCGGCTTAACTATAATGTCGCTCTGGCTGGCAAAACTGTTGTAGTTAGCATAAAATGGCTCGGGGACTATTACCTCATCGCCCGCGTCAAGGCAGGTCATAAACGTAATCGATATAGCTTCAGAACCGCCGGTGGTAACAATTATATCTTCGGGCGTAATGTTGTAGCCCGCTTTATTGTAATACTTGGTAAGTTGTTTGCGATAGGATAGGGTACCTTCAGAAGGTGTATATGCCCAAACTTTAAAATCAATATTTTTAACAGCTTCTATCATCCCCACGGGGGTTTCAATATCCGGCTGGCCTATGTTAAGATGATATACAGTTTTGCCATCAAGCTTGGCTTTGTCGGCAAAGGGTGTTAGTTTTCTGATAGGAGAGGCGGGCATTCGCTGCCCCTTGTGCGATATATTTGGCATTTGGCAAAAATAATAAAAAGATGATATTATGTCGACGTAATTAGTAGATAATGTATAAACAAAAAGGCCCGAAATTTTTCGGGCCTTTTGAATTTTTTGGAGACCCTTTATCTTTTTGCAGAGATATAAGGGTTAAGTCTTAAATCACTACCTGGTGCTTGGCGCGGCCGCTTTCGCTACAACTTCGCCAATAATGTTTAGGTATTTTTGTGGGGTTTTAGCATTACTGGTAACCACAATAGTTTTGTTAAATGGCGCTGCCACAGCCGCGTTATACGTAATAGTGATCTTACCGGTTGCACCTTGTTTAACAGGGGTTTTGGTATAATCAGCAATTGTACAACCGCAGGTAGGCTTTACTTCGGTTAAAATAAGCGGGTCCACACCAACGTTTACAAATGTAAATACAGTAGTAACCGGGGTGCCCTGAGGTATCTTGCCGAAGTCGTGTTTTTCTTCGTTGAATTTAAATTCAGGTTTTTGATTATCTTGTGCTGATGCGTTTAAGACAAAGCCTAAAACTACGGCGCACATTAAAATTAGCTTTTTCATGATGTATGTTTGAGTATTACAAATATAAAAGGTTTAATGTAAAATCAAAACTAATAACATAAAGTGTTTGTTTTGGTAGATGTTATACCAAATACAAAATAGATTTTTATAATTTTACACTCTAAACAAAAGCTTATGCCCGAAACTGCAAATCCTGGTACCGGTAAATTAGATCTTACTGAGCTAAGTTTTGATGATTTCAAAAATGTAGTTGTTAATGATTATCGTATAGCTTACGAAAGCAGGCAGGCCAGTCTGATAGGCCGCCGCGAGGTGCTTACGGGCAAGGCTAAGTTTGGCATATTTGGCGACGGCAAAGAAGTTGCGCAGCTAGCCATGGCCAAGGTGTTCCGCAAGGGCGACTGGCGCGCGGGCTATTACCGCGACCAAACTTTTATGTTTGCTACCGGGATGAGCAATCTTAAAGAGTTTTTTGCCCAGTTATATGCCAATCCGGATATAACAGAAGATCCGGCATCAGGCGGCAGGCAAATGAATTGTCATTATGCCACCCGCTTTATAAACGAAGACGGCAGCTGGATAAACCAGGCCGAAAGCATGAATTGCTCGGCAGATATGTCAACCACCAGCGGCCATATGCCCCGTTTACTGGGTTTGGCTTATGCCTCAAAATTATATCGTCAAAATAAAGAACTCAGTTCATCAGCTACTTTTTCAGTTAACGGTAATGAAGTAGCCTTCGGTACCATTGGCAACGGCGCAACCTCCGAAGGTTTATTTTTCGAGGTATTTAACGCAGCGGGTGTATTACAGGTGCCCATGGCAATTTCTGTTTGGGATGACGCCTACGCTATATCTGTGCCCGCAAGTATCCAGACCACCAAAGAAGATATATCCGAAATATTAAAAGGCTTTCAGCGCGAAACTGGCACAAACGGCTACGAGATCTTTAAAGTGCGTGGCTGGGACTATGTGGCGCTTTGTGAAACTTATGAACGCGCTATAGCAGTTTGCCGCGAAGAACATGTGCCCGTGCTGATACACGTTACTGAAATGACACAGCCGCAGGGGCATTCAACCTCGGGATCTCATGAGCGTTATAAAACCAAGGATCGTTTAACCTGGGAAAGTGATTATGACTGCCTGCTGCAAATGCGCAACTGGATGATAGAATCGGCTATTATAACAGAGGATGATATCTCTTTTATAGAGGACGAAGCGAAAAAATATGTGCGCGAATGCCAGCGCGAAGCCTGGAACAACCTGGGTGATAAGATAAAGGCGGATATTGATGAGGCTGTGCATTTAATAAGCCAGCTAACCCAGGTATCCGAATTAAAGAAAGAATTAGAAGAGGTTTGTTCAGAGGTATTGACCTGTGTTGACCCGGGTCGTAAAGATGCGGTAGCCGCCGCGCGTAAGGCCCTGCGGTTAACCATCCAAGAAACATCCGAAGAAAAAAATGCGCTGATTGATTGGCTGGACCGGGAAAATAATAAAAACGAGGACCGGTTTAACTCTAAACTCTTTACCGGTTCGTCATCATCCCCGTTAAAAGTTAACGTAATTGCTGCCGACTACGCAGAAGACGCGCCATCGCTTGATGGTCGTGAGATCCTGAACGCCTGCTTTGAGTCTAATTTTGAGCGCGATAAAACTATCGTGGCTTTTGGTGAGGATGTGGGCGCCATTGGTGATGTTAACCAGGGCTTTGCCGGCCTGCAAAATAAATTTGGCAACCTGCGGGTAACTGATACCGGTATTCGCGAAGCTTCTATCGTTGGTAAGGGTATGGGGCTGGCCATGCGTGGCTTAAAACCTATCGCCGAAATACAATATGTCGATTACCTGTTATATGCCATCACGGTTTTAAGTGATGACCTGGCAAGCTTAAGTTATCGTACAGCAGGTGGCCAGAAAGCGCCCGTTATTGTGCGCACCCGCGGCCACCGGTTAGAAGGTATATGGCACTCCGGCTCGCCGCTGGGGATTATATTAAACGCGCTGCGCGGATTACATATTTGCGTACCTCGTAACATGACCCAGGCTGCCGGCATGTATAATACCCTGCTGCGTGGCGACGAGCCCGCTATTGTGATTGAGTGCCTTAACGGCTATCGCTTAAAAGAAAAATTACCTGCCAACGTGGGCCAGTTCACTGTGCCGCTAGGTAAAGCCGAGATATTAAGAGAAGGACCCGATATGACGGTGGTTTCTTACGGGTCGACCCTGCGCGTGGTAATGGATGCCGCTGTTGAGCTGGAGAAATTAGGCGTTAATATTGAAGTGGTAGATCCGCAGACGCTGTATCCTTTTGATACGGATAATGTATGTGGCAGCTCTTTACAGAAAACAAATAAGCTATTGGTAGTTGATGAGGACCTTCCCGGAGCAGCATCGGCTTATATATTGCAGAAAGTGCTCGAAGCACAAAAAGGCTATTATTTGCTGGACTCGCCGCCAAGAACGTTAAGTGCCAAAGATCACCGCCCGCCTTATGGCTCGGATGGTGATTACTTTAGCAAACCGTCGGTTGACGATATTGTAGAAACTGTTTACGCAATGATGAGCGAAAGCAACCCGGCTAAATATCCGCCGATTTATTAAATTACCTTACAGGTTATGGCTGGCGGTAACGCGGCAACGTGATCATTGTTCCTTCTGATCACTCCGTCGTTGTTCCCGGCAATAACAATAAATCTATTTTTATGTCTGATACCACTTTCGCTACCTTATCAACCATTATCAAAAACAGGCGTACCATCAAGCCGTTTATGATGAATGGCCATAAAATACCGGATGAGCAGGTGCAGGCGCTATTTGAACTTGCCGATTGGGCGCCAACTCACGGGTTAACTGAGCCATGGCGCTTTGTAGTCTATGCTGATCCGTTAGAGTTTTGCCCTAAACATGCCGGGCTGTATAGAGAAAATACCAGCGCCGAAGAGTTTAACCAGGGCGTATACGACAATTTCCTGCACCAGGGTGACAAGGTTTCGCACGTTATCATCGCAGTAATGCGCCGGGGCGATCTGCCCAAAATACCAAAGTTTGAAGAGGAAGCTGCAACAGCCTGCGCAATCCAAAATATATTGCTTGGTGCAACGGCCCTGGGAATTGCATCTTTTTGGAGTACCGGGGGGATGATACTAAAACCGGCCATGAAAACGTTCTTGAATTTACGCGACGAGGATGAAGTAATGGGTGTGTTGTATTTAGGCTACACCGATGAGCAGCCGCAGGGCATCAGAAGGGTACCTTTAACTGATAAGGTTAGCTGGATTAGTTAATACCCAACTTTTTTTCTTTCTTTTCGTAGAAGCAATGGCGGGTTAATTTTTAATATAATTGCTTTGTCATGTTTTAGTTAATCGTTAATAAACTTTATTTATTGGTAATTTTTGCGTATATTTGTATAACAATTATAACAACGCACACCTGATTTTTTACCAATTTATTGAATTTAAACTCAACAAAGTATGAAAAAACATTTTTGGTGGATAAGCTGTATTTCGGTAATCCTGTTTACAAGTGTTATTGGCTGGACGCCGGTAAATGCTACAAAAAATACCACAACTTTTAACGCTGCGCCTACTGCAAAAGAACTGTTTGCACAATATGTGAACACAGTTTATCAAACAGCAGGTTTACAACAAGCGGGTTTAGATGTTAACGTATTTCAAAAAGCCTTAACCGGTTATTTAAATATCAAGTCTACCAATAAACTGGCGCAAAACAGTGATATTATCACCGTGGTTGATTTCACCAAGCCAAGCCGTGTTAAACGGATGTGGATCATAGACTTATTAAATAAACATCTTTTATTAAATACGTGGGTTGCTCATGGACAGGGAAGCGGCAATGATATGGCTACTAACTTTTCGGACGCCAATGAGTCGCATCAAAGCAGTTTAGGCTTTTACCTGGCTGATGATATCTATGTAGGCAAACACGGCCGTTCATTAAGATTAGATGGCTTAGACGCGGGCTTTAACACCAGCGCACGCGCACGTGGTATCGTAGTACATGCTGCGGATTACGTAAGTGAGTCGGCCATTGCACAACTGGGCCGGTTAGGCCGCAGCTTTGGCTGCCCTGCCGTATCACCGCAGGTGGTTGACCTGGTAATTAATACCATAAAAGGCAAGTCAGTGTTTTTTATCAACGGTAACAATCCTAACTATACTTCAAAATATTTAAACGAGAACGTATTTGCCAGCTTTACGTCGCCTGATAATTCGGACGTGGCAGATTCGGTTAAGCTTTAACGAAATAATATCAACAAAAAAAGCCGGACATTTGTCCGGCTTTTTTTGTTGATAAATATCCTGTTTAATAACAGTGCTTATTTTACTTTCGCCAGCGCGTTATAAAGTACAACGTCCAGCTCATAAATATCAGGCCTTACCTGCAGGTTACCTGTGGTATCTACCCAACCGGTTACGTAAGTAATATATATAGGCACCTTAGGTGTAAGGTTAATTGTTGTTGGATCGGGTTTATCAGCCGCCATATCAGCAGCTATAAGATCATATTTCTTTCCTTCGCCGAATAGATTAAGCGCCAATCCCTGCGGGTCGCCTAAACGTACGCAGCCGTGGCTGATGGCGCGCATAGTGCGGTTAAACGCCTCTTTAGCCGGGGTATCGTGCAGGTAAACGCTGCTTTGATTATTAAACAGGAATTTAATTTTACCTAATGAGTTGTTGTCGCCGGGTTGTTGTTTAAAATCATAATCTCCTTTTGATGCGGTCGCCCAGTCAATATCATCCGGATCTACCAGCTTACCGTTTTTGTAAACGTTAATACCTTTGTTCTCCAGGTAGTATTTGTCTTTTGCAGCCTCCACCATAATCTCTTTAGTGGCAATGCTTTCGGGGATATTCCATACCGGGTTAACGTCAACGCTGTGTATCTGGCTGTTTAGCTGTGGTGTTGAATGGGGGTTAGGATGATCTATCGTATTGCTATCAGCATAATTCATCAAGGTAACGGCATTGTTTGGATTGCGGCCCTGGCCCACGCAAACCTTCATGTTAAGCACAGATTTACCATCCTGCATAACATCCAACTGGTAATCGGGGATATTTACGACCACATATTTTTTATCCAATGGCTTGTTTTTCCATCTTAGGCGCTCAAGATTGGTAATAATTACCCGCCTTGTTTCCTCGGCCGACATGCCCGGTGCCGCAACGCCGGCGGCCAACGCCTTTTGTAAACCGATATAAGACGGACTTTTTGGCTGGATGCTGTCCAGGTACTGTTTTATATCAGCTATCTGGAAAATCTTTTGTGCCGACGTACTGTCAGGACGTTGCGTAGTGATAAAATAGCGGGCGTAAATGCTTTTAGGACTAACAACGCCATACTGCAGCGCGTTGCTGTATCTTATCAGCGAATTGGCCGAAAGCAGCTCTAATTGAGCAATGGCGTGATAAGCCTGATCAAGCGTTTTGATTTCTTTGGCATTGTAGAACTTGTTGATAAGGGCGGCCATTTCATCGCCTTTAAACATTTCGGGGTCCAACCCGTGTTCGCCTGCTTTTTGGTAATAAATAACTGCCGATTTTAAGTCTTTGTTAAAAATATGGTCCATCACAAAAACCGGATCGTAATTATTTGCCTCATAATAGGCGCTTATGGTTTGCGGGTAGGTGAGCTTTGATTTTTCTTCGGCCAGTACTTTTTGAAATACTTCGGCAAGCCCATCAGGTGTTACATCTTTAAAAACTTTATTTTTGGTTTTCAGGTAAAGAGTTTTACCCATATCAGACCGGCTTTTTTTACAACTTTGTAAGATAACCGTAAACGCAAGACATAAAATTATTGTTAGTTTAAATAGTTTTTTAGTATTAGTTAGCATAAGTTTAAATTAATATTATTCGTTAATAGCAATAGCTATACCATTATTAGGCAGGCACAAGATATTTAATACCGAACATAATTTATTAGAGATAGTTATATGGCTGATAAACACAAACCCGAAGTTTGGCTGCGCGGACCCATAGAAGGGATATCGCCTTTGTTGCAGCCCGTAGCGCATGCTTTGTTGCAGGCGCGCGAGGAAGTGAATGACCTTATGACGGGTTTCCCGGAAATATTACTGTGGATAAAACCCGTGGGGATGGCGTCGCCGGGGTTTCACCTGCAGCATTTGGCAGGCGTGCTTGACCGTTTGTTTACTTACGCCAGGGGCGGGGCACTTACCCAGCACCAATTAACCAAATTATCATTAGAAGGAAAAATGCCCGAAATAGAATACAGTGTCACCACTTTACTGGAAATATTTAACCGGCAGGTTGACCAGGCTATGAAACAGCTTAGTGAAACCGACGAACTGATCCTGACCGATAAAAGGGGAGTGGGCCGCGCACAATTGCCATCAACTGTAATGGGATTATATGTCCATGCTGCCGAGCATACCATGCGGCACGTAGGGCAATTGCTGGTAACGGCTACGATGTTAAGAGGATAATTCTCATCTCTCGGTAGCGAAAAAATCTTATACGCCCCGCTAATTATCGCTTTTATAAGATTTTTTTTCGCTTCGCTCAAGAGATAGTTCTCACTCGTACCTCGTTTCGAAATGACATTATAGAGTCTTTGTACCCCGATACATCACCCAATAACCAGTCGAACTTACCAAACACACGCCGCCCAATAACCACCACAAAGCAGTAAATCCTCCATAATAAATAATAGTACTGCCCAAAAACGGTGCAATGATTTGTGCCGCCGACCATGACATGCTGTACAATGCGGCGTATTCGCCGCGGTTATGTGCCGTTGTGCGGCTTACCCAAAATGTATTCATAAAGGGCATGGCCAGCATCTCGCTAAAGGTTATAAAAACAACTACAATTAAAGCAGAAATCACGGTGGCGGGTAAAATATTTAATAATGCGAAACCAACACTGCATAACGCTATGCCACTGTATATGTAAATCATTTTATCCCGCCTGCCTTCCAGTTTATGTACCATAACCATTTCAATAACGGTAATTAAAATACCGTTCAATGCCATCAATAAGCCAATAATACGTTCGCTAAAATGCCAGTCTATTTTAAAGAATACGGGCTGCATGATCATAAATTGGTAAAAGCAGGTGGCATACAGTGTTCCCAAACCAATAAACCATAAGTAAACTTTGTCTTTATAAGCTGATGTTTTTACAACAGCCCCGGCTGTTTTCTTAATTGTTTTTGTAACTGCAGACCGTGGCATAAGCACCAGTAACAATACCGCCGCAAGCACGTTGGTACAACCATCAACCCAAAACAATAAATGGTAGTTAATTGCCGCCAGGAAACCACCCAGGCCACCACCCACGGCCCAGCCCAGGTTTATAGCCAGGCGGTTTAGGGAGTAAGAGCGGGTTGTATTGCTAGCTGTACTGTAGTGCGCAATAGCTGTTGAGTTGGCCGGGCGCACAGATTCATTACAGAAACTCAATACTAACGTGCCTGTAGCCAGAATGATAAAGCTGTGCAGAAAGCCTATCAGCATAAATAATAAACCGCCGCCTGTTAAAGCGGCGATCTGCAAATCGTAAAAGCCAATTTTGTCAACCAGTTTACCACCAGCAAACGAGCCGCTTAAGGCACCTGCACCATACAAGGTCATGATAGCACCTGCCTGCAAAACACTAAAATGTAATTGCTGGATGCAGTAGATGCTCAAAAACGGAACCACCATAGTACCGGCCCGGTTTATAAGCATTACAGCACCCAGGTACCAGCTATTTTTAGAAAGACCGGTATAAGCGTTTTTATATAATTGGATAGTATAGGCAAGCATGGCAGTATAAATTTAGGGCGAATTGTGACTAACACCCTGATCTTTATACGTTGGATTGCGGAAAGGTAACCCAATGAAAATAATATTAATAAACAAAAATTAAGGAGCCGTCGGCCCGAAATGTTTGTCTCGCACTATCTACAAATCAGCATTCATGCCATACCTAAGATGCATAGGCATGATCCACTTTAGTGATCCATCCCTTAAAAAAGCCGGCAAAAGGTCCGTTTTGCAGTTATTTGATTACCAGCAAATTAAAATGCAAATGAACTTAATAGTCTTGACGAATAAGGCTGATCCAAAGTGATCCGCTCAAAAAGTTAAATAATTAATTTACAGAAAGTTAAGTCAAAAACGTGATCCGGGCGATTCACTTTTTTAGGTGGATCACCCGGATATCGAAGAAGGGATGTTATTGAGGTAATATCGTGTTCCTGTTGCGTAACCAATGATCGGCAATAACCAAAGCGGCCATTGCTTCAACAATAGGTACGGCGCGCGGCACTACGCAAGGATCATGACGGCCCTTGCCCGAGATCTCGGCGTCGTTGCCGGCAGCATCAATCGTAGCCTGCTTATGCATGATCGTAGCAACCGGTTTAAAGGCCACTTTAAAGTCTATAGGCATCCCGTTGCTGATGCCACCTTGTATACCGCCCGAGTAGTTGGTAATGGTTTTAACGTCGCCTAAATGCGTTTTAACGAAGATGTCGTTGTGTTCTGATCCGCGCATTTCGCTACCTTCAAATCCCGATCCAAATTCAAACCCATGAACCGCGTTGATGCTTAGCATGGCTTTGCCCAATTCGGCATGCAGTTTATCAAATACGGGTTCGCCCAGGCCAACGGGGCAGTTTAGGATATGGCAGCTAACCTTACCGCCAACGGTATCGCCATCCAGCCGTACCGAGTCAATATAGGTTATCATTTCTTCGGCTGTCGCCGGATCCGCGCAGCGTACAATGTTTTTCTCGCGTTCGTCTATAAATGCCTGCGCGCTGATGATTTCAACGTTGGGGGCATTTATTTTGCCTACGCTGCTGACATGGGCCACGATCTCTATCCCCTGGGTCTTCAACAATAGTTTAGCTAATGCGCCGGCTGCCACGCGCGCCGCGGTTTCGCGGGCCGATGACCGGCCGCCGCCGCGGTGGTCGCGTATGCCGTACTTGGTTTGATAGGTATAATCCGCATGTGATGGACGGAATACATCGGTATTATGACTATAATCCTTACTGCGCTGGTCCTCATTGGGGATCAGCATCATAATCGGCGTGCCGGTTGTTTTGCCTTCAAACACGCCTGACAGTATCCTCACCGTATCGCTTTCCTTACGTTGCGTGGTGATCTTGCTCTGGCCGGGCTTGCGCTTATCCAATTCGCCCTGGATGTATTCCATATCCACCGGTAATTGTGATGGGCAACCGTCAATGATCACCCCTATGGCTTCGCCATGCGACTCGCCAAATGTGGTTATCCTGAATAATTGTCCGAATGAATTGCCTGCCATGTTTATAATGAGTGAATTATTGAATTATTGAATGAGTGACTGTTGCGCTATTAAGTCCCGCTATTAAATCACCTTTAACCTTTATATGTCCTTTACTTCAAATCCAACTTTTTCCAGGTCGGTCCAGAAAGCCGGATATGATTTTTCTACTACCAGCGCATCCTCTATCTCCAGCTCCGGGATTACTAAGGCCAGCGGCGCAAAGGCCATTGCCATGCGGTGATCATCATAAGTGTTAATGAACATACGCTCCGGGGTAAATTTGCCGCTGCAGTCTAGCTTATAGGTCTGGCCTTTTTCAATCAGCTTAACACCCATTTTCGCCAGCTCATTTTGCAATGCCAGGATACGGTCTGTTTCTTTGATCTTTAAGGTTTCCAGGCCGGTAAAGGTAGCTTCATGGTTCAATGCCGCGCAAACAACTATTATGGTTTGAGCCAGGTCGGGGCATTCCTTCAAATCAAAGATCTTACGACTGACAGGCTTTGCTTCCTTCACCAAATGTACGCCACCATCTCTAAACTGCGAAGTAATACCAAAGTTAGCCATGATCTCGGTGATCACGCTGTCACCCTGTAAGCTGTACTGGGTAAGGCCGTGTAAGAACAAGTCAGCCTGATCTGCCAATGCTGCAATTGCATACCAATATGATGCAGCGCTCCAGTCGGGTTCAACCGGTAAAACTGTCTCTTTAAACTCCTGGTTGGCTATGGTGATGACATTGCCGGTCCACTGGTGTTGGATGCCTGCCTGTTGTAACATAGCCAGGGTCATCTCCACATAGGGGCGCGACGTCAGGTCGCCTTCAATATGCAGCTCAAGCCCTTGTGGCAATTTAGCGGCAATCAACAGCAGGGCAGTAATATACTGGCTGCTGACATTACCTTTTATGCTGACGCTGTTGGTTGCCTGCTGGATATTACCTTTTATGCGGATGGGAGGGAAGCCCTCGTTTTCTTCATAACTGATATCGGCACCCAGTTTACGCAGCGCGTTAACCAGGATGCCTATCGGGCGTTGTTTCATGCGCTCGCTGCCGGTTAAAACAACCTCTTCATCCTGTAAGGTATAATAGGCTGTTAAAAAACGCATAGCAGTACCCGCCGGGCCTATGTTAACAATTTTATGCTCTAACTGGTGCTTAATAGGCGATGCTTCGTAGCCAACTGTTTGCAAAGTAAGACCCAGTATTTTTGATAAGGTAACCGCATCCGCGGCGTCCGAGATATTTTCAACCCGTACCTTGTCATGGCTTAAAGCCTCAATTACCAGCGCACGGTTGCACTCGCTTTTTGAGCCTGTAAGCCGCACCTCGCCGTTTACCGATTTGCTTTGTTTAGTAAGCAGGATGTTATGACTCATTATGTTATTAAACGTGCGTAAGTTTTTCTGCCTGTTGGCCGGCTACCAAGTCCTTGTTCATGATCTCGGTTTGTTTACGGATAGATTCGCTGTGGATAAGCTCTAATAATTTCTCTGTAAAGTCCGGGCTTAGTTTTAAGGCCTTGCCGTAGTTAATCCGTTTGTTTAAGATCTCGTCCCAACGGTTAACCTGTAAAATGGTAATGTTATTATCTTTTTTGTAAGTGCCAATCTCTTCAGCGATTTTCATACGCTCGGCCATTTTCTGGATGATCAGATCATCAATTTTGTCGATGTTGTTGCGTAACTCGCTCAATTTATCATTAACCTGCTCATTGCTGGTTGCCGGTTTACGTAAAGTTAAATGATCAATTAACTCAGACAAGGCAGCAGGAGTAACCTGTTGTTTAGCATCTGTCCAGGCTACACTCGGGTCAATATGCGACTCAATCATTAAGCCCTGCATATCCAGATCCAATGCTTTTTGTGATACATAACCAATCAGGTCACGGTTACCTGAGATGTGGCTCGGATCACAGATCAGTGGTAAATGTGGTGCCAGCGTTTTCATGTGGATAGCGATATCCCACATCGGTTCGTTACGGAAAGCTGATTTTTCGTATGATGAAAACCCGCGGTGAATAGCTGCCAGTTTAGTGATACCGGCATTGTTAATGCGCTCTAAAGCGCCTATCCATAACGAGATATCGGGGTTTACCGGATTCTTAACCATTACCGGAATATCAACGCCTTTTAAAGCGTCAGCAATTTCCTGTACGGTAAAAGGGTTAGCGGTTGAACGCGCGCCTACCCATAGTATATCAACGCCTGCTTTTAAAGCCTCTTCAACATGTTTTGCGGTGGCTACTTCAACTGCGGTTGGCAAGCCTGTTTCTGCTTTAGCGCGTTTTAACCACTCCAGGCCGATGCTTCCAATACCTTCAAACTCTCCCGGGCGGGTGCGTGGTTTCCAGATACCCGCGCGCAACGCCGTAACACGGCCGGTGGCTTTTAATAAATGTGCTGTAGCTACCAACTGATCTTCAGTTTCTGCGCTGCACGGACCGGCTATTAACAGAGGTTCTTTAGTTGCTGTTATCCAGGTGTTTAATGGTTGGATGTTTAAATTAAGTTTCATTGTGTTATTTTTTGCCGGAAAGTCCGTAAGCCGGAAAATCCGTAAGTTTGTTATTATATAGTGTTATTTAAATTTTAGTTATCTCTTTTGTCTTTGCGACTTATTTTGCTAATTTTTTTATGCTGATGTATTTACGCTCTGGTTTGGCCGGTGCTATGTTCAACGATTTTTCCAGGTTACTTTCATCTTCATGACGTTTATACTCGCCCAGGATATTAAAGTTGTGCGTGTATTTTAATATCTGTTTTACGGCACTATCATAGTGCTTGTTTTCTTCCCATTCTATATCAACATAAAAATTATACTCATTGCGTTTACCTAACACCGGCATTGATTGGATCTTGCTCATATTAACGCCCTGGTTAGCAAAAATGTTAAGCACTTTAGCTAATGCGCCAACCTGGTTGCTTACCTGAAAGCATAAAGATGCTTTGTTGGCAGATGATTGCCTGGCTGCCCTCTCATGCGTGGTTAGTATCAGAAAACGTGTGAAATTCTTTTTATTAGATTCGATACGGCGCTCTATGATATCCAAACCATAAAGTTTGGCAGCTAGGGTGTTAGCTATTGCAACAGTATCAGTTAATTTTTCCTCGGCTATCCGTTTTGCACAAGCGGCGGTGTCACTGCTTTCAACTATTTTTAAATGAGGGTACTCATCAAAAAAGTCTACGCACTGACGTATAGCGATTGGGTGCGAAGTTACGTATTTTACCTGTTCAAATGCAACACCCGGCAAAGCCATTAAATGAAGCTGTATCGGCAGGTAAATTTCACCGATAACCGGGAAGTTGTAATTAAGCAATAAAGAGTAATTAGGTAGTATGCTGCCGGCAATACTGTTTTCGATAGCCATTACCACGTAATCTGCTTTATTGTCTTCTAAAGCATCAAAGGTTTGTTTAAAAGAGTTGCACTCAATAGTCTGGATGTTTTCTCCAAAATATTTAAAGGCAGCCTCTTCGTGAAATGAAGCGCGGATACCCTGTATGGCAACTCTTGGTTTTTCTTTTTTCATCTTTTTAATTTATTCTCATCGGTGATGAAGCTATCGTGTGCCCTGTTTGTTTATGTATTGAGACACCCAACGGATTCATAATCGTGTTAAAGCAAAAAGTCCCGGCTTATGGGCCGGGACTTTTCAGTTTTTCTATATGTTTGTTAGTGCATATTAGTCCCGGCTCTTACTGTTAAAGTAAAAGTAGTAACCATAAAAATATGCGCTTGTTAACTTCATTGTTTTTTATTACGATGTAAATGTAGCAGTAAAAATTGATTTGTCAATAGAATATTTTTATTTTTTGAAAAAAGATTAATCAAAACGAATTTTATGCGGCATTGTCGGCTTTGCCGGTAGATTGTTTGGTTTGAGGAAAGGGAGTAAGGTGCTGTAAATTATAATACAGTTTTATACAATTATTGGTTTAAAGCCGGTAATAAGTGATGCCGGGCCCACTTAGGCGCTATTTTAAACGTAAAGGAATTAAGCAAAAATAACCTACAAATTAGCGTAATAACTCAATCCTTCTAATAATTCCTCGTCAGTACAAATATTATCAATATTGAACTCACCAATGCGGGTTAACAGCGTACAGTTTATTTTACCGTTCTGGTTCTTTTTGTCCTTAAGCATGTATTCTAAAAGCGTAACCGTGCTGGCAGCTTTTAAATCATACCTCGGGTACAGGCCGGTTAATACTTCGGTTATTTCTTTTAACTCTTCGGCGCTTAGGCCCGCTTTTTTGTAGGATAAATAAGACTCACAGATCATACCGATAGCAATGGCTTCACCATGCGAAAGTGAATCGGTATCATTTATTAACGAATAAGTTTCAACCGCGTGGCCTATGGTATGACCGAAGTTTAATGATTTACGGATGTTTTTTTCGTGCGGATCTTCTAGTACTACCTTGTTTTTAATGGCAACTGATTTATAAACGAGTTCGGCAGTAGGGTTGGCCAGATCGCTTTCTTTAAGCAGCTGCCAATAGTCGGCATCGCAGATCAGGCCGTGTTTTAACATCTCGGCCGTGCCTGACAGGATTTGTCTTGCCGGCAATGTCTTTAAAAATTCATATGCTATAAAAACAGCTTTAGGCTGCGTAAATGTGCCAATGATATTTTTAATACTATCAATATCAATACCCGTTTTACCACCAACCGACGCGTCAACCTGCGAAAGCAGGGTAGTGGGCACATGTATAAAATCAATACCACGTTTAAACGTCGACGCGGCAAAACCACCCAAGTCACTGATAACGCCGCCACCTAAATTTATTAATAAGCTTTGGCGGTCGGCGCCAAAATCAATCAGCATTTTCCAAACGCCTATACAAAAATCTATATCCTTGCTTTCTTCGCCGGCATTGATCTCTATCAGGTCAAAATTATCGGTGTTTAACTTCGCCTGTAATAAGGGCAGGCAGTATTTTGACGTATTTTCATCTGTAAGGATAAAAAACCGCGAATATTTGCCCTGCTCAATAAACCGGGGTATCTGTCCCAGGCTATCTTCAAAATATATGTTATAATTATTGCTTTGTATCGTATCCATTGTGTCAGCAGTATGGGTATCGCTGTAAATTGTATCCATCAGAACTATATTACTTTTATCTGGTTACCTCTAAATTCAACCACGTCGCCTTTTTTTACTTTAAGGCGCTTACGGTAGTCAACCTCGCCATTATGTTTTACTTCTCCCTCATCTACAACTATTTGCGCCTCGCCGCCGGTTGATACCAGGTTTGTAGCTTTCAATAATTGTATCATTGGAATATAATCGCCGGTAACTTTAAACTCTATCATCGGGCGCAAAAATAAACTATTCGCAGAATAATGAGTTATGTAACTTTCATTTTATAATTTTGCAGCACGCTAATGGTTCATAGCTGCCTGCCTTATTGGTTTGGATAGGTGGCAATATCATGGATCATAAAAATTTACTATGACTAAAAAACACATCCTGTCTTTTGAGAATACGGAGATCGCCTTCCGTCATTCGTCAAATGCTGATTTAAAACGTGCCTACTGGCTTTTTAAACTAATCAATGTTAATCTTCTGGTAAAAATTGGTCCGCCGATAACCAATTTCGCTGTTAAAATAGGCCTGCCGATTAAGGGGCTGATAAAAGCCACCATATTTAAACATTTCTGCGGCGGAGAGACCATCCGTGAATGCGAAAAAACAATTAAGAGCCTGGAGAGCGGCGGCGTAGGTACCATATTGGACTATTCGATAGAAGGGGAGGATGACGAACAGGTATTTGACGATACCCGCGAAGAGATCATCCGCACCATAAAGCGCGCTGCAAAAGATAAGGCAATACCTATTACCGTATTTAAGATAACGGGTGTCGGCCGCTTTGGCTTGTTAGAGAAATTGGATGCCGGAGGAGAGCTTACCGCGACCGAGCAGCAGGAATGGCAAAAAGTACAGGATAGGGTACTGGCTATTTGTGAAAAGGCCCACGCAGTTAATATACCGGTGATGATAGATGCGGAAGAGACCTGGATACAAGATACTATTGATTTGCTTGCGTTGAATATGATGCGCAGGTTCAATACCGGGAAAGCAATTGTTTATAACACCTACCAGCTTTACCGGCATGATAAGCTGGCATCATTAAAAAGCGATAATGAGCTGGCGATCAAAGAGAAATTTATATTGGGTGCTAAACTGGTGCGCGGGGCCTATATGGAAAAAGAGCGTAAACGCGCTGAAGAACAAGGTTATCCATCGCCAATACAACCTACCAAAGAAGCCAGTGATACCGATTTTAACCTGGCAATTGGCTATTGTACAGACAATATTGAAACTATCGCTTTTGTAGCCGGTACACATAACGAAGCCAGCTGCAGGCTGCTTACCCAGCAACTGGACGCTAAAAAGATAGACCATAAAAATCAACATGTTTATTTTGCGCAACTTTTGGGCATGAGTGATAACCTGAGTTTTAACCTGGCAGATGCTGATTACAATGTGGCTAAGTACGTGCCCTACGGGCCTATAAAAGCGGTATTGCCCTACCTGTTTCGCCGCGCACAGGAAAATACCGCCATCGCCGGGCAGATGAGCCGCGAACTAAGCTTGATAGTTAAAGAAATTAAAAGAAGGAACTTGTAAGGTGTTGCAAATATTGCGCAACCGAACACCTAAACTCAAGTTCTTATAACATCCGTATCTGCCGGGGTATAACCCAGGAGCCTGCTCATGGTTAATATCTGTCCTTTATGATGAAACTCGTGCGTTATAACGTGTGTGTATAACTGCAGTGGTGTTACAGTAATAATGTGATCAAGATGCGGAAGGCTTTGGGTAATTGGGCTTGTATAATCTAAACTGTGGCGTAATAAAAAATCTGCCACCACGCCATTTACCTGACTATAGATCTCTTCTATTTGGTCGATGCCGTTGATAGTTAAACTGCTGAAAAAATGTGAATCTTTAGCTTGATCAAGCGGTGCCAGCCAATTGATATAGGTATTAGCATTATGAACCAATAAGGAAATGATATTGCTGTTATTAAATTCAGCTACGCTGGATAAAAGATGTGTGTTATCCATACTTCTGCAAAAAGAGAATAATGCTCCTCTCGCGCCGGTTACTTCATCATATTGTGCTGTTAAGAGGGCCTGCATTTCTATAGTAGTCCGTTAGTTGTAAAGTATTGTTGTATGGTGTCTGGCGCTGACATTAAATAAGTTTGGAGTCCCAGTTTCTTTGCCGTTTCTAAGTGTTGCGGGCTGTCGTCAATAAATAATGTCTCCGCCGGGTCTAAGTTGTTTTCATAAAGCACATGCTCAAAAATTTCAGCGTCGGGTTTGCGTTTACCCAACAGGTGCGAGTAATACGTCTTTTCAAACAAGTCAGCATTATCATCCATATGGTATTCACGCTTTAGATAATCGTGTACGAAATCGTAATGGATAGCGTTGATATTACTCAATAAAAAAGTTCGGTATTTATTTTTTAGCTGCAGCAACAACTCATGGTTGCCTCTGGGAATGCCTACAAAAATATTGTTCCAGGCGTCATCAATTTGTTGGTCTGTCAATTCGGGTTTATGCGTTAGTACCCTTATCCGGTCCCTAAATTCTCCCGGGCTTATTTGCCCGCGCTCTAAAGCATTAAATACATCATCCTGTCCGCGGTGCCCATAAAACTCATCAGCGTTGGTTATCCCGAGGTCTTTCCAGGCCTGTGCAACTTTCTTAAAATCGATATTAAATATTACGTTTCCGTAATCAAATATTATGTTCTTGATAGTATTCATAAAGCGGTATTAAATACAAGGCTAAGAGCCCTGGTTGCAATTATACTAAAAAAGCAAATTGTTATTACAAAAGCATTTTATACGGTGCTAACATTATCGGTACATTTTTGTAGTACTACATATGCGATTTAATATAGGCGGTTACATAGTATTACTTTCTTTTTTATCCTGTAATTCATCAGGAGAAAGCTCAAGCAATGCAGGCATTGCAGGTAATCCGTATAATAAAATTATTGGGTATCCCAAAGCAGACAGCGCCGGTTACATAACCAAAATAAGTACCGGGAAAACCAATCCGGCAGATCTGGTGATCTTTGCAAAATCGCTGATAGGCGTTCCGTACAAATATGGCTCTACCGACCCAACACAGGGGTTTGATTGCTCGGGTTTTATAACCCATGTTTTTAACCATTTTGGCATATTGGTGCCACGCAGTTCGACGGACTTTACCATAATACACCGTGGGGTTAAGCTCCAAGACACCCGGCCGGGTGATCTGATACTTTTTACGGGCACCGACAGTACAATACGAAAAGTGGGGCACATGGGTATAATCATATCGTCACCGGGCCAGGAGGTTAAATTTATACATTCCACTTCGGGTAAAGCTTACGGGGTAACAGAAACCCCGCTTAATAAGTATTATATGGGCAGATACATTAAAACCATCCGCGTATTTCCACAGAATGATAAATAACCGACTTTAACATCACCGGTAAAGCCTTTAATTTGCTAATCTGTTAGAATATTGTGAGTTTATCCCGGTTAGCAACCACCTGGTTTAAAGCGAGTCAGTAAAAACAGACTATTTTAATTAAATTGAACTTTGTAAATTGACAGGAAAGTTGTAACATTGCAGCCTGAAATTTAACAAAATTTCTGCGCGCCTATAGCTCAGTTGGTTAGAGTAGAAGACTCATAATCTTTTGGTCCCTGGTTCGAGCCCAGGTGGGCGCACAAAATGACATTTTTGTCATTTCAAAAACCCTCTAAATCGCTGATTTAGAGGGTTTTTTTCTTTTTAGTGATCCTTTTCAATCCTTACAAATACACCATTTCTGACACCCAAACGCCCACCCGGGTTTATTTTTTAGCTTCGGGGTGTTTTTAAGAGTTAATTGACTGTAATACAGTTATTTGCGTTCATAAAATAAGAACTCAAAAAGACTGTAAAAGATCAAAAATCTGCACCAATTTTCATCAAAACGCCCACCCGTGAGCTAAAATTTCGGGATGTAATTAATCATTTATTCACTTAAAACTGTTAAAAGATGAGAACATCACAGTCATTTGGTGTCAATTTCACCATCAAAAAAGAAAAAGCAAAAAATGGAATTGCCAGCGTTTACGCCGCTATCACCATTAACAAGGAAAGGGTCATTTTTGCCCCCAAAAAACAAATTAACGTTGAGGATTGGGACAAAGGCCACGGCGGGCTGAAGGTGAGGGTCCCAGAGGCCAAAGAAACCAATGCCTATTTAGAGCAGGTCAAATTTACCATTACGACCTACTACCAGCAATTGCAGCTGGATGGCAAAGAGATCACCCCTCAACTACTTAAAGCTTGTTTCCTGGGAGAAGACACCGAGGAAACTTATTCGCTAAGCAAACTCATGGACTATCATGAGGAAACAGCCTCAGCTGCTTTAACTGCCAGTACCCTGAAACATTACGGGGTTACCCGCCGCTACCTGGAGAAGTTTCTTAAAGCAAAGTATAATACAACGGATTATCGAATCAAGGACATCGACTATAAGTTCATTGTCGATTTTGAAACCTATCTGCGGAATCATAAACCGGCGGATCATTTTCAACCGTTGAACAATAACGGGGTAATGAAACATTTGATCCGTTTGCGTAAAATGACCACTTTGGCATTTAAGTTACAATGGATCAGCCGCGACCCCTTCAAGAATTACAAATTCCGCTACAAAAAAGTAGAGACCGCATTTTTGTCTACAAACGAATTGAAGGCGTTAGAAAATTATGATATCGCTTCGGATACACTCGAAGCGATCCGCGACTATTTCCTCTTCGCCTGTTATACCGGTCTGTCCTTTGTCGACCTGATGAATTTACATGAGGGCAATGTGGTCCGCGGTGAGGACGGGGAAAAATGGTTGAAACTGTTCCGGCAGAAAAGTCATGAGGCGACCAACCTTCCGTTGCTTGCGCCAGCGTTGGCAATTATGAACAAATATAAGGATAACCCGAGGTCAGTTTCTTTAAATAAGATATTCCCCACCATCACCAACCAAAAGGTCAACGTTTATCTCAAAGAGATCGCCAAAATCGTCGGTATTAAAAAGAAGCTCACTTTCGGCGTGGCCCGGCATACGTTCGCTACCACCATCACGCTGGCCAACAACGTACCTATCGAAACCGTCAGCAAAATGATGGGACACACCAAAATTGCCACCACCCAAATTTATGCAAGGGTGCTGCTCAAAAAGATCGGCGAGGATATGCACGTGTTACGGGAAAAACTCGAACCGGAGGTTCCCAAACGTAAGGCGAACAGAAAAGGAAATTCAAATACTCACCTTAAAAAAGTAAGCTAATGAAACCTATGAATAACGATAAGCTTTTTCTATCGGTAAAGGAATTGATCGAAAATGCACGCAGCTATGTTGTCAGGAACGTTAACACCGCCATGTTGTATACGAATTACACCATCGGCCAAATGATCGTTGAGGAAGAACAAAAAGGAAGCGACCGGGCCGGTTACGCGGAGACTATTGTCAAAGATCTAAGCATATCCCTAACGGCTAATTATGGCAAAGGATTTTCCAAACGAAACCTCGACTATTACAAGCAGTTCTATTTATTTTACCGGGAACGAATTGTGCAAACAGTGTTTGCACAATTTGAAAGACAAGTACAAGAACTTCCTTTAGCAGATATATTAACGGTCTTTGCCGATCAATTCAAGGTCGGTTGGTCGCATTATTTGCTGTTGATGAAGATCGCTCAATCTGAGGAGCGGGATTATTACGAATTAGAAGCTGCAACAGCAAACTGGTCATTCCGGGAATTGGAACGTCAGTACAATTCATCGCTGTTTGAACGCCTGATGCTCAGCCGGGATAAGAAAAGCGTTAAAGAAGATATCGATAAAGATATGATTACCGAGCCTGTTATTGATGCGTTAAAAACGCCATTTGTGTTAGAGTTTTTGAGTCTTAAGGAAGACAGCAGGTACTCTGAAAACGACCTTGAAACCGCTATTATTAATAAGCTTGAACATTTTATGCTGGAATTGGGTAAAGGGTTTTTGTTTGAGGGACGGCAGCGTCGTATCACCTTAGATGGCGACCATTTCTGGGTGGACTTAGTTTTTTACAATCGGCTCTTAGACTGTTTTGTCCTGATCGATTTGAAAATCGGCAAACTCACACATCAGGACATTGGGCAGATGCAAATGTACGTCAACTATTATGATCGGAAAGTCAAACGGCCCCATGAAAAGCCCACACTCGGTATCATCCTTTGTAAAGAAGATAATCGGGCGGTAGTCGAATATACACTACCGCTCAATAACGAGCAAATTTTCAGCAGGGAATATAAATTGTATTTACCCAGCAAGGAAGAACTTCAAAAACAATTATTATGATCGAGAAAAGTCAACAACCTCTTAACCAAATATACTGGTTAAGGGGACAAAAGGTAATGATCGACGAAGATGTAGCGGCTCTGTTTCAGGTCAGTCTCAAAGTATTGAGACAGCGTATAGATAGAACTAAACAGCGGTTCCCGCCCGATTTCTTGTTTTTACCAACCTTAGAAGAATGGCAAGTTTTACAACAACAGGCCGACCCCATACTCAAAATTGGTAAGAATCAAATACCACTGGTATTTACAGAAGCCGGACTACTTATGGCTTCGGGGGTCATTAAAAGCGATGTCGCCGTAAAGATCAGCATCGACATTATTAACGAGTTTTTCCAAATCGTAAACAGCTTAAAAAAGTAATTATCATGAAAGACCAACAGGAGATTCATCAGATCGGCGCAATGATACGGGAAGCTCGTTCAGCGCAAAATATGACCCAGCAGCAATTAGCCGATAAGTGCGAAATTGCCAAATCTCGTATTTCGAAAGCAGAAAACGATATCGGGAATGTCCCCGTTTCCATCCTACGCACCATCATCGAAAAAGGCTTGGGCGGTCAGTTGCAAATCGCTTTTGAGTTTTAAGTACAAAATGTGATGCTATGAAAAAGTTCACATTTTGTGAACTTTTTCATATTTTTGCTCCAATGGGTACCGAGCTAAAATATAAGGTCATCAAAGACAGAGTGCAGTATGACGACTATTGCAAAGCGCTGGAATTACTTTTGACTTTGAAAAGCAATCCCGATGTTCAAGACGAAGTGGAACTGTTAACGCTATTGATTCATACTTACGACGAAGCAAACAACACTTTTGTCGAATTAGACCCGATCACATTATTACGCTCTTTCATGGCAGCGCATTATTTAAAAGCATCGGATCTGATAGCCATACTCGGCGTGAGCAAAGGTTATATATCCGACATCCTGAACTACAAAAAAGGATTGTCCAAAGAAGTGATCCGTAAATTAGCTGAACACTTCAAAGTCCGGCAGGAGGCATTTAATAGATACTATCCTCTACACCAAAAATAACAGCATATATTATCAACCTAGCATTATAGCAATCTATCAACCTAGCGATTTAAATTGTTTCCAAAGTTTTCGGTCTATTTCAGTTTATCTCAATCCTTTTCCGCCTAAAAATAACGCCACCCTTCCCAAAGTTGTCATTTTCTGATTTTTCTGCTTCCGAATTTTGAAGTCCTTAAAAATCATATTATGGACAAAGCAACTGAACAACGATCAAGAATGGGAATGGTTCCGACACGAAACCAAATATTGACCCTTGGTGATTTGGAGGATTTCAAGAATGATATGCTCCAGGAGGTTAAACGTATCATCAAAGAATGCGCCAGTGGTGTACCTGGTAAAAAATGGCTCAAATCGGCTGAGGTGAAAAAGCTATTGGGTATATCGCACGGCTTCCTGCAATCCCTGCGGGATAGTGGCGTATTGCCATTTACTAAAATAGGCGGCTCTATCTATTATGATTATGAAGATATCACCTTCATGATGTCCGCGAATAAAAGCGCCTGATGTTTCACCGGCCGGGCCTGCCTGCCAGCGTCCGGCCAAAAATTTACACCTATGTTATTCCAAACACCCAAACGTAAAGCCAAGCGGGTGGCTGCGGAGCGCAGAAAACCCGAACCCATTTTGCAAAAAGGGTTTGGCACGGAAATGCCGCCGCAAAAGATCCTGGTTGATATTTATTTTGATCAGAAAGGGCTTGCCGCACAGGCAGACATATTTTATAACCATTATGAGAAAGCTAATTGGAGCAGCCCTAAAGGTACGCCTTACCGTAACTGGAAGCTATTGGCCGGAGAATGGATCTTCAATTATGAGCAGGAACAGAAACTCAGAAAACGGCAGCGGGAAAACGCGCTGCTATCATCCTAGTAAACTATAAAAATAGCAAAAATCATGGCAAAGATCATCACCATAGCCCACCAAAAAGGTGGCGTAGGCAAAAGTACCTTAGCGATCAACCTGGCGCTTTGTTTCCAGGATCAATTATCAGTAGCGCTTGTCGATACCGACTTACAGGGCAGCTTATACCACATCCGTGAGGAGTTCACGGAACTGGCCATTATTGGTGCCGATAAACTTAAAGACATACAACAATTGGCTTATGACCTGATCATTGTGGATACGCCGCCCTATCTATCCAACCGCTTACCCGAATTGTTCCTTTCTTCCGATTTTATTTTGGTGCCGACAAAGGCCGGTTTTTTTGACGTGATGGCCATCCGTTCTACACTGGCCCTGATCAAGGAGGCACAGCAAAAAGCACCGCATTTAAAAGCCGGCATTGTACTGAATATGGTCAAGCCGCGATCGGGCATCACGCAGGACGTAGCCGACCTATTGCAAAGCATGGGTACACCGCTATTGCAAACCAAAGTGCATGACCGGGTTAGCATCTCCCGCTCGTCGATAACCGGCGGTATTTTAAATGGCACCGACAGGCGGGCAAAAGAAGAGATCATGGCGCTGACGGAAGAAGTCGTAGAGCACATCAGCGCTGAGATAGCAATATAGCAAGCTAGCTTTTTATTTAGCTAATAAGCTAGCAAGATCGCAAACTAAGATCGTAGCAATTTATCAAACTAGCGACTTATGATAGGAAACTATCAAACTAGCAATGATTGCTAACAAACTATCATGATAGCAAATGGAAAATTACAAAAATAAGCTCGGCAATCTGGCCGACAAACTCAAACAGGAAAGGCCCGCTACCCCTATCCAGGAGGTAATTCCGGTCAAGGCAGCACCCGTACCAAACGAGCCCGAAGTACAGTTCAATAACCGGATACCCAAGGGCCTGTTAAAGCGGCTTAAGACTTTTGGACTGGAGTATGATGAATCCCTTAAAGACATCAATATACAGGCACTTGAACTTTATCTGCAAAACAAACAACAAACAACAAAAAATGCCGAATAAAACACTGACAGCAGGATAAGACCGCCCGCTTCGCGGCAGTCAGCAAGATGTACAATTGTGTCACAATTGAATCTTGCCCTCCGCGCAGGAGCTGCTGCGGGTCCAGGCAAAAAGCCTCCGAAGTCGGCTTTTTTAAGCAAATAACAATGGCTACACAAGAAGACAAAAGGGTACAATGGAAGAACCTCCGCTTCAAACCGGAGGAATATCAATTGCTCGAAAAGCGATTCAAAAAGACCAGCTTCCGAAAGCTTAGCGAATATATGCGCAGCGTGCTTTTGGAGAAACCGGTCACGGTTAATTACCGGGACAAAGCTATGGATGACCTGCTGGAAGAAATGATCCTGCTAAGACAGGAGCTTAACGCCATCGGCAATAACCTGAACCAGGCGATGCGTAGCATCAACAGTGCTCATGGCAATGCCGATACCCGACTATGGATGAATTTACTGAGCGTGATCAACACCAAACTAGAGCCGTCCATTAGCCAGATCAAAGAACGGATGAACCAATACGCGGATATATGGTCGCAAAAATTAAAAGCGGTAAAAGCCTGATCGGCGCGCTCAACTACAATGAGAATAAAGTGAAACAGGGAAAAGCCATGCTGATCGGTGCCAAAGGCTATCCCAAGGATGCCAAAGACTTATCCTTTAATGATAAGTTATTTCGCTTGACCGACCTGGCCGCGATGAATCATCGGGCCAAAACCAATACGGTGCATATCTCGCTGAATTTTCCAAATGGTGAAAACCTACCGGACGATAATTTAAATGACATCGTGAGGGATTACCTGAATGGCGTTGGCTTTGCAAGCCAACCTTATTTGGTTTACCGGCATGAAGATGCCGGACATCCGCATATTCACATCGTTACCACCAATATCAAACGCGATGGTGAACGGATCAGCCTGCACTACCTTGGACAGAATGAGTCTGAAAAAACACGTAAGGCGATAGAGATCAAATACAGCTTGGTTAAGGCGGATGAGCAAACCAAACAAAAGCCAAATCTGAAAGCCGACATTTCAGCCGCTGAATATGGCAAGGCCGAAACTAAACGCGCGATCACTAACGTCCTGAGTTTTATAGTAAGAGCTTACAAATTCACCAGCGTTCCCGAACTCAATGCCGTACTGGGTCGATATAATATTCAAGCCGACCGGGGTTCCAAAGATTCCCGCATGTATGCCCGCGAGGGGTTGGTTTATTGGATTTTGGATAAACGGGGCAACAAGATCGGCGTACCAATAAAAGCCAGCACCATTTATGGTAAACCAACACTCAAAACACTGGAGGAAAGGTTCAGGCTTAACGCGCAGCTGCGTAAGCCGTTCAAAGATGAGCTTACCAAAATATTGGATGGCATATTAATTAAGCCGCTAACCAAGCGTGACTTTCAAAAAGCCTTACGCGAAAAAGGTGTCCAGTGCGTCCTGCGACAAAACGAGGAAGGGCGCATTTATGGCGTGACATTCATCGATCAGAAAAACAAAGCGGTATTTAACGGCAGTGACCTGAGCAAAGCTTATAGTGCCAATCAGCTCAGCGCGCAATTTTTACCCGACCCGGTTAAGCCCAAATTCCAACATCAAGATCAAGCACAGGATGGTCATGAATTCAGCCAGGCATCTGCAGGCGACGAGTTGATAGATCTATTGTTTGCGGCTGAGCGCGAAGACCTCGCCGCGCTTAACAAATTCAAAAAGAAAAAACGTAAAGGATTAAATCTATAATATATGCAAACCGGAGAAAACGAACAGGCCCTCCGTAAGATCATTGATTTTACAAGGCTATTGAGTATTGCGATACTCATCATTCATTCTTATTTATGCTGTTACCCGGCTTTCCAGGAGCTCAAATTAACGCACAAGATCGTTGACCATATCTTATTGCCGCTTTCCAAAATGGTGGTCTTTAAAACGGTGCTTATCGCCAAGCTGAGTGCATTGCTCTTATTAGTAGTATCCCTGGTCGGCAGCAAAGGCAAGCGGGATGAAAAGATCAGGCCAAAAACGATCATCACTTATTGCTTTACCGGCTTGCTGCTTTATTTTATCAGCGGCTTTTTTTTAGCGTTGCCATTGACTACTAAAATAGTTGCTGCACTTTACATACTCATCACCGCCTTTGGCTACCTTTTATTTATGACCGGCGGCGGGCTGTTGTTTAGAATGCTCAAATTGAAATTGGGTGCTGATATCTTTAATAAGGAAAATGAGACGTTTCCGCAGGAGGAACGCTTGTTGGAAAATGAGTATTCCATTAACCTGCCCGCTAAATATCAATTAAAAGGCAAAGAGCGGTCTAGTTGGATCAATGTGATCAACCCGTTCAGAGGTACTTTAGTTGGCGGCAGTCCCGGTGCCGGTAAATCCTATTTTGTGATTCGGCATATCATTACCCAGCATATCCGCAAAGGCTTTAGTATGCTGATCTATGATTTTAAATACGATGATCTTTCCAGGATTGCTTACAACGCACTGCGGGAACATGGAGGCCGGTCATTTTATGTCATCAACTTTGAGAAGATTATGCACCGCAGTAATCCATTGGAGCCCGATACCATGCTGGATATTACGGACGCGATGGAATCGGCCCGCACCATCATGATGGGTTTGAACCGGGAATGGATCAAAAAACAGGGTGATTTTTTTGTCGAATCGCCGATCAATTTTGTAACGGCGCTGATCTGGTTCCTCAAAAAATATGAGGGCGGACGCTATTGTACCTTACCGCATGTGATCGAACTGTCGCTGGTAGATTATAAGGACCTGTTTGCCGTATTAAGCAGCGAACCCGAGATCGAGGTACTGATCAACCCTTTTATCTCTGCCTGGAAGAACGAAGCCTTTGAGCAACTGGAAGGCCAGATCGCCAGCGCTAAAATAAGCCTGGCTCGGTTAAGTTCACCGCAGCTTTATTACGTATTGAGCGGTAATGATTTTTCGCTGGATATTAATAACCCGCTTCAACCAAAAGTGGTTTGCCTCGCGAACAACCCGCAAAAGTCACAGGTTTACGGGGCGGTATTATCGCTCTATATTAACCGGATCAATAAGTTGGTGAACCGTAAGCACCAGCAGAAATGCAGCCTGATATTTGATGAGTTTCCAACGATATACTTTAATGGTATCGATAACCTGATTGCTACGGCACGTTCCAATAAAGTGGCGGTGACGCTGGCCGTGCAGGACTATTCTCAATTAAAAAAAGATTATGGCCGCGAGCAGGCTGAAGTGATAATGAATATCGTCGGCAATATCGTTTGCGGGCAGGTCACCGGGGATACCGCCAAACAACTTTCCGAGCGTTTCGGCAAGATCAACCAGGTCAAAGAAAGCCTCTCCATCAATGCTACCGATACCTCTGTGAGCAGATCCACCCAACTAGATTATGCCATACCAGCTTCTAAAATAGCCGGACTTTCCTCCGGGGAGTTCGTCGGTATGGTCGCCGACGACCCGACCAACAAGATAGAATTAAAGACCTTTCATTGTCAAATACAGAACGACCACAATGCAATTTCATTGGAAGAAAGTGCCTATCAAACCATTCCTGATGCCAGAAAGGTTTCCAATACCGAAGTTCAGATGAACTATCAGCGAATCAAAACAGAGATTAAAGGACTGGTGGAACAACTCGCCCATATTAACAGCTAACCAGACTTCGAACCTTAAGTTTATGCTGGCAGAATCTGCAGCCACGACGTTAACGCAGGCCAAAACATTCGGAGTGGCCAAATACGCAGATGGCTTAAAGTTCTTGCGGTAAATGGCGATAGCTTGCTTAAAATAAGCCGGCGCAAAATGGCTGGCAAGGTATCCATTTTAATGGTTTGAATGTCTTGTTGACAATTTATTGGGTGAAAGTTCTGTTACTTTTTACAAACTTTTGGTCAAATAATTGAATGAGTGCAATAACAATAATGACAAATAAAATAATCTTTTTATAGCTTAGCAGCCAAAGGTATAATTCTTTAGCTTCGTTGCCCAGTAGTTCATTTAGGATTATCCCTCCCCCGGCCAAACATATAATAGTGGCAAACGCCGTATAGGTATATATGCGAAGTTTACTTTCAGTGCTTTTACTTTGTTCAAATCTGTTAATCACCTGGTTAGGAAAACTATATGGCAATTTAACTTGTGGAATGTTGTCCAGTTCCTCAAATAGAGTTTTATACACAAAAAATCCCTCCTCATTGGATTTTTCAATGGTATAATTAATATCTTTCTGATCCAGTAATTCCTGAATTTCTTTATCGGACAACTTGCTCATCTTTCTTCATTTTTTAAATAAACATTCAATTTTTCTTTTAGTAACTGCCGCGACCTAAACAAGTAATTTTTTACAGTTCCTTCCGGCATTCCGGTTATATCCTGGATCTCCTTTAAGTTAAACTCTTTTAAATGGAACAGCGTAATAACTGTTTGATATTGCTTCGGCATTTGCGCTATCAATTCATTTACATAGACAGACATGTCCTTATGGATCGTGACCTTTTCCGGGTTATCAGCCGTGAAATGATAGTTTTCCACGTTCGCCGGATAGGGATGATATCTTTTCCCTTTATTTTTTCTTACGTGGTTGATCGTCGTCATATACGCAATTCGCGCAACCCAGGTAGATAGCTTAGCCTCGAACTGGAACCGACCAAGGCCGTTGAATATTTTAATGAAAACCTCCTGACATACGTCCTCTGTTTCATCCTTCTCGTCTATCAAACGGTTCACCACGGTAAATACCAATCTTTCATACTGGCTGACCAATGAGGCGAAAGCATTACGGTGACCTGCCAATATCCCAGAAATAACTTCGCGTTCATCGAACATATAATATATTAGTCAAAGGAAGCACAATAAAGGTTGCAGTAAATAAAAAAAAATAATTGCAACCTTTAATTATCGAGCCTTGACTATTGTATAAATTAACAACAAATTTTGCTTTACATGAAAAGTTCACACATTGTCGCCATCATATTATTTATTGTCATAGCCGTATTGATCGTTAACCTGTTTAATTTCCTGCTCAAAAAACGAATCATCGACTCCAACCTCATGGACGCGGATGCGATCAAAGAGTTACTCAATCAACAAGGCAAAAATTCAGAAATTTTAAAGTGGGGAATTATTTCACTTTTTGGCGGAGCAGGGCTAATTGTTTTGCAATTATTTCCCTTTGATCCTGCGAATTCCACTTTACCCTATGGTATCGAAATCGTGTTTATAGCTTTTGGATTCATTACTTACTATTTGGTTATTAAAAAGCAGCGATAACCTATCTAAATAAAATCTCAATTTCTAACTGCAAATTTTAACAGGCGCAATTCGTCTGCGGGAAAGCTATTGTCTAAAAATCTTATAAAAATTAAATCATCATTATGAAATCATCCGTTCAATTCTTCAATGTCTTCTTATTCATGGCGCTGATATGTGCTGTATTTAGTTCCAAAGCCCAAAATGCTGCGGGGTTTAATATAAGCGGCAAAGTCTTTAAATCCTTGAATACGCCTGCAGATTATGCTACTATAAGTCTCTTTAAGGCGAGAGATTCTTCACTGATAAAAGGGACCTTAACAAATGATCAGGGCGTATACGTATTCGATCATATACAGCCAGGGACATACTATGTAATTGCTACTGCCATGGGCTATAAAAAAACCGTTTCAGACACAGTAATGTTAGTGCTTCATGATTTGCGAATTTTGCCTTTAAGTTTAATTGAGGGCACCAAACAACTCAAAGAGGTTCAGATAACAGCTAACAGACCGCTTATAGAAAATAAATTGGATAAAACCGTATTAAATGTGGCGAACAGCCCGCTCGCCGCAGGTAATAATGTGTTGGAGATATTACAGAAAGCGCCGGGTGTTAGCGTAGACAATGATCAGATTAGTTTAAGAGGAAAAGCTGGTGTAAGTATTTTAATAGATGGAAAACAAACTTATCTGTCTGCCGACCAGCTCGCTGCTTTATTACGCTCTACCCAGGCCAGTACTATCCAAACCATTGAGATCATCACCAATCCGTCCTCGAAATATGATGCTGCCGGCAGCTCAGGTATAATTAACATCAAACTCAAAAAAGATCAGAATTACGGCACTAATGGCTCCCTTAACTTTACCCAGGGATATGGAATTTATCACAAAACTTATGCGGGGATGGCTATCAATCACCGTGAAAAGTATTATAATCTTTTTGCCGGCTACAATTATGGTAACTGGGCTAATTTTAGAAAGCTTGATTTTGACCGTAATGTTACAACAGGCGCTGCCACTACTTATTTTAATGCAGCTACTTATAACTTGCAGCAATACCAGTCACATAACCTCAGAGCGGGAATGGATTTTTACCTTAACAAAACCAATACCCTGGGTTTTATAGCCAGCGGCAATATATTCAAGGGTAAAAATGAACAAAACAGTACGAATTATATCGGATCGGTTCCATCCGGAAGAGATTCAGCCGTAGTTGGTTTCAACAGGGGGAGATCACCTTATGATTACCAGGCTTACAACATTAACTACAAATCGGTGTTAGATACATCCGGAACAGAGTTGAATGTCAGTTTTGATTATTCCAGATTTAATAGTACGGAAACTTATGATTATAATAACAGGTTTACAGATGGCGACCTGACGAATACCAGGTCGCCCCAAATTTATCAAACGCAGGCACCCAATCATATCAATATTTATGTGGGCAAAATTGATTTTAATCACGCCTTTAACAAAAACATCAACCTGGAAGCCGGCCTGAAAAGTGCATTGGTTAAAACAGCTAACAGGTTAATTTTTGACACGCTGCTCCAGAACAACTATGTTAATGATCCCCGCAGAAGTGATAATTTCCGTTATACGGAAAGCGTAAGTGCGGCTTATGTTAATCTCAATAGTACCTTTGACAAACTCAGTGTTCAGATCGGGCTAAGAGCAGAAAACACTTATTCAAAGGGAGAATCCCCTGCGGCTACGATCAAAAGAAACTACCTGAATTTATTTCCAACCGTATTTCTTATGGAACAACTTTCACCTGATCATACAATTGGTTTTTCTTATAGCCGCCGGATTGACCGGCCCAATTATGGTTTGCTTAATCCCTTCATTTACTTTATAGACCAATATACTTACCGCCAAGGCAACCCGTACCTAAAACCTCAGTATACGGATTCTTACGAGGTCAATTATCTTTTTAAAAATCGTTACACGCTTAGTATCGGCTACAGGCACACCGGAGATGCAATAACCACTGTAATCCTTAATGATCCGTTGACAAAAGCCATTTTTCAAAAGAGTGAAAACTTGGCTTCCAATAATTACTATAATATCAACCTGAATGCTCCTATTGATATTGCCAATTGGTGGACAACCAACAATAACATTGTCTTTTTCTATAACCGGTTTAAATCTCCGGATATAAACGGCGCTTCTCTGAATTTATCGAAACTGGCTTATCAGGCAAGTAGCAACCAAACCTTTACCTTCAGCCAGATGACATCTGTAGAATTGAATGCTAACTATTTTTCCCCGGCTGTACAAGGTATTTTTAATACCGGCAGATATTATGGGGTAGACTTGGGTTTGAACCAATTCTTTTTTGAAAAACAATTTTCGATTAAACTGGCTGTTAATGATCTTTTTAATACCCGTGGACGACAATCATCCAACAGCTACCAGCAGGGCAATAACTTGAAGATCCGGTCTGCTTTCGACAGCAGGGTGGGCCGCCTGACTCTGACTTACCGTTTTGGAAATAATAAGATCAAATCCAGTAATAAAAAAACAGGCTCGGAAACAGAAGAAAACAGGATAAACAAAAATTAAGCTTAATATATTGATTCCGCATAGCTAAGTCGATAAAAAAGATCGGTTTTTGGCGTCTATCAAAATAGTACTTTTGCTGCAGAGCACTAAAATTCCGCTATGAAATTCAGGTTAATTATTCTGTCACTTTTTATTTTTTCAAACAGCTATTCGCAGGACATTGTCAGATCAAAAGTGGAGGCGGGTGGAGCTATTCAGTATTATATTTCGATTGGCTGGTAACCCGGAATATAATATGAAGCTTTGGGTTTTTCCAGGGTGATGTTTCTCGCGGTTGGCACGGAATTTAAAGGCGACCGGTTAATTCTGATAAAAGGCGCTAAAAAATACTTTAGGAGGTAAATGGGAGAACAAGGATGCGCTGAAGTTTATAGCGCTGGCGAACGACTTTTACAAGAAATCAGCCTTTGAAACTTTCTTTGACGCCCCCCAACGATACGCCGATGCTACCGCTCAATTTGATCATTCCGCAAAGGAGTTTGATCAAAACTGGTATTTGAATTACTACGGTGAGCATGATATCGCGTACCAGGTTATATTAGGGCTTGGCGACGGCGGTGCTAACTATGGCCCCGCGGTTAAACCTATCAACCCCAAAAAATTGGCTTAAGCGATAATGGGCTCCTGGACTTTTACTGCAACATTCCAGCCGCTGTTTCCAAAAGAAATTTATATGCCTTATCTGATTCACGAGTTTAATCACTCATTTATTGATCACTTGCTGGACGATGAAACCATTGCGCAGCAACTTAAAGCAAGTGCCCCAATATTGCTAAAGACTGAGGAAGCGCCGATGAAACTGGAGGGTTATGGGGACTGGCACAGTCCGGTTAATGAGTCTTTGGTAAGAGCTTCGGTGGTGCGGTATATGATGTTGTGGTGAGGTGATACGAAAGTCCCCAAACACTGCTGCCGGGGACTTTCAATCTAATCATTAGTCGCATTATACGCTCATTTTAGCGCCGCGTTTGCGTTGCTTTTTTGCCGGCGCATCCTCCTGGGCCTGCGCTTGCTTTTGGTCCTTTTTATTTTCCGCTTTTAGTTCCGGTTTTCTATAATGCTCCAGTTGCTGGGCTTCACCTTTCCAATTGGTGAGGTTAACCCGGTGTTCAGCAGGGTTAGCCTCAAGGAACAATTTTACTTCTTTCCCATCCTTCATGGCGGTCACCTGGTGCCGGTTACCTTTTTCTAATGACTTCATTAATTTATCGCGGGCGCCCTCTTCATTGATACCGACAATATCCAGTTTGTCTATGGCCCGTTCAGGTTTATAATTCCAGCCATCGGTAAAAGGGCGGAGTTTGAAATTGCCATTTTCGGTCTTGTTTTCTTTATCGATAATGATCCAGGCATTGTATTTTTCACCCTCCAGGTTTTCGAGTTGTTTATGGACAGCACGACCTTCCATGAGGTTATAGGCCTCCTTCGCGGTAATGCCGCTGCCTTTGTTCAGGTAAAAGGTTTGCTGCATATCCTTATCCCGCAATGACGCATCGTATTTGTTGAAGAAGTACATATCGTTTTGATCGCCGGCTTTGTAGTGCAGGGTATAATCTACGCTCTGTTTATTATATTCCTGTTCACTGGTTAAGGTAAACTCCTTTTTGCCCGACTTGATATTTTTTTCCAGCTCGTCGTTTAATTTCTCGCCAAACCCCAGGTTCAGCAATTGCTTTTGCAGATAACTTAAATTTTGATCGTTCATAACATGATTTGTTTTTAGTAAATGAATATAAGCTTGTGATTCTTGAAGGTTCAATGGCATAAAAGGGTCGTGATCATTACTGACGAACAGGCTTAGGCGGAGTAATTCGGTCGCCGTACCCACCGGCACATTGGGCTGGAAATATTGCATAACATGGTTGTTGACTTTGCCGGGTATATTCATCGAGGCATCAATGCAGTACAACCGGTAATCGGAATTTTCCGTCTTTTCAAAGGATAACGCGAATTCGGCGCCGTCTTGTTGTAAAAAGATATCGTGCAGCCGTTTTTCATTGTTGTTGGTCACCATGCTGCGCAATTCGTTTAGCAGGACATCTTCGTTGAAGCCGAGATCCGCTAATTGGGTTCTGAGTTCATAAAAATTGATGGCCTGGTTCATGTCTATATGGTCTAAATAATCCGTTTCCCTTGGGTCAATATTCAGTTCGTCGTCCATAACCTTTATTTGTTGATCTTTAATAAAACCGGGTATTCGTTGGCCAGCTTCACTTTGATCTTTTTAACTTTTTTGCTGAACAGGCTTTTAGCGGCGTTAACACCACCAGCAGCAGCCTGCGCGCCCAACGATTGATCCATCGTCAGGAATTGCATACTTTGAACGGCGTTATCCGCGCCGGAACCGGCTGCCCCGCCCAATTCGGCTTCAGGTGCAGGGATGCCGGGCATCCCGTCGAGACTAAATACCGTTAGGTTCACCGGGATGATCTGTTTATCCAACCGGATATTCTGTATCGTTAACAGTAGTCGTTGGTTGGTGACTTGACATACCCCAAAGAGTTCCTGACCTTTAGGCAAGAGTTGATTTTTAATGGTAATGGAGTCGGTCAACTTGAGTTTAACAGCGCCGCCATCCATGACTTTTTGTTTGCCGTCAATAATAGCCGGGATGGCCTTAAAAGGTGTGGTATCTTCCGGCTTTGTTGGCGTGGTGATAACAGACGACGGATTTTGTATAGCCTGTATCTTATCCAGCATCTTATTTAACTGCTGCATTTCCGGGTCTGGCTGACTACTGCCCGCATTCATTCTTTGCATCATCTTTTTAAGCTGCTTCACTTGTTGCGGGTTGGGTTCATCATAATTGGTTACTGGCCTTGTTGGCTGCGGTTGGTTGAGTTGACTGTTCAATTGAGCCAGTTTGGCTTGTATCCGCTCTACCTGGTCATCTGGTGTAGCTACTGAATCTTTTGTTAACCCCATTGACTTTAAAAATGCCGGGCTGACGCCGTTTTGGGTAGAATCATGCTGGGCCGCCTGGTAAACCGACATCTTATCGGTTTTGTCTTTGTCCTTAAACTGCGCTTCCGGCAGGTTGGTATCGAGGCCCCGGTTATTGACGATTTGCTGATTTTGATTTTTGCCGCCACCTAAGGCCCAAAAGGCCATGGTCATAAATGGGATCACCAGTAGGGGTAATACCAACAGGAATTTTCGTTGCTTTTCCATAATTATTTGTTTTTAATTCTCGGTTGTTGAATATTGCCGGTGTTGATGCTCATTTGCTGGTAGCGGATACTGAGTATCAGCAAGGCTGCGAACAGCATGCAAAAAATCACCAGGGCTGTTTTTTGCTGTTTTAGTGTTAACTGATTGAATCTTTTCATGGTGCGATGGTCGTATCACGGTTAGCCAAGGTTTCCCAATGTTCGATCAAAAAGCCGTGCGGGTTATTATCGGAACGGCTAACATTGCGCAGGTAACCCTGGGTGATTAGTAATTTGTTAATGGTCGAAGTAGCCCGGATCAGCTTTTGCGTGGCGAAGCATTTAAAATAATAAGGCTCGGAATTGATATTGAGTTGAATGCTGTCCACGGTGATCTGCTGACTGATGTTGCCCGAGATCAGGTTATTATAATAGCTCTTTTCTTTCAGGCCGTTATATTGGTTACGGGCGCTTTCATCAGCCAGGTACAAAGCTTTGCTGATATTGCTTTCAATAACTTTTTCGTCGGGATCAAGTGTAAAGAAATAGTGATGGAACATTTTAATATGGTCACGCGCTTCAACGGGGATGTTGTCTTTGCGGTCCGCCGCTATCGCTTCGAGGGCTTTTCCATTAGCCAATACATAAATGTGCCCCGATGCTTTTTGATAGGCGGCAAAGGAAAAATAGATAGCCGCGATGGATATGATCGCGCTGGTTAGGATGACCAGGGCGACAATGCGTTTATTTTGCTGAAAAGCAGTTTCGATATTTCTGAGATGTGTGAACATGAGCTTATTTTTTAGCGTTTCCGTTGAGTTTTTCTGCCTGTACATTATTGGAACCTGCCGAACGGTAGCCTTCGGCGATATGGCCGGGTGCGTTAATAATATTGGCAGCACCCTGGCCCATGCGTTCACCGGCGGCCATGCCTGCGGCATATGAAGAAGATTTCACTGAACTCAAACTAATTGAGGTCAGGTTGGTGACTTTGTTCAGCAAGCCGTTGCCGCCACCTGGATTGATGATATAGCCGGCCACGGCAGGTACAGTAAAGTAGCCGACGATACCAATCAAAAGAAATATCAGGTAAGCCGTATCGGTACTGGAAAAAAAGGTATCGCCAGCGTTGCCAATTTGTTGGATATCCAGCTTCAGCATATTTTCCTGCACCTTACCGATAATGCTGCCGAAGATGTTAGCGACCGGTAACCAAAGAAATACATTGAGGTATTTGGCCAGCCAGGTCGTCAGCGTATGCTGGAAACCGTCAAAGACGGCGATGCCAAAAACGAGCGGCCCTAATATCGCCAACACGACCAAGTAAAAGGTCCGGATGGTGTTGATACAAAGCGCGGCGGCTTCATACACTACCTGCAATATTTCCGACATCCATTGTTTGACGCTGTTGCGGAACTTGTAACTGGCTTTGTCCATGGCGAATTTTACATCATTACCCAGACCGGAGAATACACCTTCTTTGTCTCCATTCGGGTCATCGGGGTGGGTGTATTTATACCACTTGTCGCGGTCGCCTTCGCCGTCATCGCCCACATACATCTGCCAGGTATCTGTTTTTTCGATAGCAGCTTGCTTTTGGGCCAATAGCTTTTCGATAGCGGCATCCGAATTTTTAACCATCCCGCCAGTCGCGGTGACGACAGGGTTCATTACACCATTGATTATGGCGATGACCGTTGGGAACAACAGGATCGCAAGGCCTAAGCCGAATGGCCGCATGAGCGGATAAAAATCAACTGGTTCAGCGTTTGCTATATGCCGCCAAACTCTTGCCGCGATATACCAAAGTGCGCCAAAACCGGCAATGCCGCGGGCAACGCCTATCAATTGGCTGCACATGGGGAGCATTTCCGAATACACATTATTTAACACGCCCTGGAGGCCGTGGATATCGTCAGCCAAACCGTCGGCTTTGGAAAATAAGGGAAAAAGTATCCCTGTAAACGCCAATAAGGCGCTTAATAATAGTTTCTTTTTCATGTTTTTTTAGTTGATGCCGTAAAGCCGTTTGAGTGTTTGGGTATCGTTTTGATCTTTGCTGCGCTGCAAACTCAGTATAACCGCTTTGCGGTTAAAGAAGCGGAGAAATTGCAGTTGCTCGGTACTGCTGTTGTAAATGCGATCGATGGCCCTTAGCCGGTCATCATCCGACATGCGCAATTGCCCGGCGGTCGTGACGTTGGCGAGTTCGTCAATATTGGCATTACTTTGCCTGACGAGCTGGTTATAGACATTATTGAAATAATTCAATTCATTGCTGTTGAAGCTGCCGCTTTGCCGAAACAGGCTGGCGTAGCGCTTATACTCGCTGATCAAATCAGTTTGCTGCCCTACGATCTGGCCGATCCGGGGGTTATTACGAACTGCCGGATTAACGGCCATTAAACCGGTCAGGTAGCCATTATGCAGATTGAAATTGCCTTTTGATAAATTGGAAACCATGCCATAGCCCTGCTGGTAAATTTGATAGCCTTGTTTCATATCGGAAAGAATGGCCTTGAACTGGGTCAATTTCTCAATATTCAGCAGCAATTGCTGCAATTCGTCGCTTTGGGCCTGTGCGCTCATACCGAAGCACAATAGGGCCACCATGATTTTAACGGTTCGCATATAAATTCTTTAAGGTGTTATGATCGTTTTGTTCCTGTTGTTTATTCCGAACATAGAGCTGTAACTGTGATCTGAAATTTGCAGCAAAGCGGTAGTTATCCTGCATCGCCTGGTGTAATCTTGCGATCTGCCGGATGCGTTCCTCATCGCTCATTTCGGTTTTATTATCCGATAAAATAGTTTGCAGGTCATTGATGCGGGCATCGCAATCACTTAACAGCGCGTTGCAAACTTTGCCGGTATAGCCGCTTTCAGTAGCGGTTAAGCCGTCCTGCTTTTTGATAGCGGTCGTTTGCTTTAAAATATCTTGTTGCCAGCGAATAATATCATTAACCTGGCTATTATTTTTAATAGCAGTGTTCATGGTCTTTAAGTGCGTATAGTAACCGTTGTGCAGGCTGTATTCGTTGCCAACGTAGGAGGTAATGGAACCCAGGCCACCTTTAGCGATACTATAACCGGTTTTGAGGTAGCCGCTATAAACCTGTAGCGCCGCGATCTGTTGCAACAGATATTTCTTTTGTGTTTTCTTTTGGCTGAACCATTCCGCGAAAGTTTGCGCCTGTGCGCAGTGGCTCATGGCCGCCGTCACCAGTGCGAACGCCAGCAAATGCTTTGCTTTGCTGCGAAGGCTTGTCGCTTGTTTAATGCAGTCCATAATAACTTTTAATCGTTTGTACTTCGTTCAGATCCTTGCTGCGGTGCAGGCTCAGGATCATATTCTGATTATTATACTGTCTCAGGTCGCTGTAATTTTCATCCAGCCGGTCACCAGCCTGGTTGATAGCCTCCAGTCTTTGTTGATCGGTCATTTGGGTTTTGCCCGGATTGATGACCAGCATGATTTGGTCGATGTTTTTAGCGCTGGCATCCAAAATGCCTATATAAACCCTTTGCATTTGGATAATTTCATCAGGCTTAAAGTGTTGATCAGACTGGAATAGTTTCCAGGTCCGTTGATATTCGCCCACCATGGCTATTTGTTTTACCGTCAGATCTTTGATGCGCTGGTAATAGGCAATGGTTGATTTGACTTTCCACAACTCGTCATAATAGTCACTATACAACGCCTTTTGCTTTTCCGACCAATTGGAAATCTCCGTCAAGCGGAATTTGGATAGTTCGTTTTCTATCGTTTTTTGGGCATTCTGTAACCAGATCGTTTCGTTCTGCATGCGTTGAACCTTCAGGTCAATGGCTTTAATTACTTTTTTTACCAGCGTCGTAACGATCTGGTATTGAGCCTGGCTGCGTAATGATACCAAAAGCAGGATGATGACTATTAGCTTTTTCATGGCAGTTTATGGTAAGTAGTGTTGCCGATCTGTATTTGGTCGCCATTGATCTGCATGGCTGGCGCGTCGGGACTGTGCAATGTCCATTTCCGGGTTTTGAACGCTTTGGGCAGGATCTGGCCATTGCGTATCTTTTGAAAGCCGGTGTGATTAATGATAACCGTATCAGCAATGACGAGCGTATCATCGGCTATAGAAAACTGACCCTCGACATGGCTGACGTAAGTGCCATCGTGATTTGTACTCGATTTGCAGGCTGCAAATAGTATCGCTATATAAATGAACTTTTTCATGCTGCTTTGTTTTCTTGTTCTTCCTGGACGATAACCGCGATAGCTTTGCGGATGTCGCCATATTTCTTTTTGTAGGCTTTCACTTTCGCTTTTTCAGCAGATTCTGTGGTATAGGTCCAGTATTCTTCCCGACTAACCTCGGTGCGGTAAACTCTCGACAATTGCCCGTTAAGCGATATAAACACTTCTTTGTATTTGTATCGTTCGTCATTTGCGCGGTTCATACTCATGATGAGTGCGGTTTCCTTATCAGTGATACCTAAAAGCTGCTGGATCTTCGGAAAATCGTTCTGGTATTTGCGCTGGTCAAGCAGGATCTTACAGTCGCTGTTATTGATAATGGCTTGCTTCACCACCGGCGAACTGATAATATCTTCGATATCCTGTGTTACCACTAATGCTTCACCAAAGTATTTTCGCACGGTTTTAAAAAGATATTTAATGTATTCGGCCATACCTTCACGGGCGATGGCTTTCCAGGCTTCTTCGATCAGGATCATTTTGCGGGTTTCTTTCGGCAGCTTGCGCATTTTACTCACAAAGGTTTCCATGATAATGAGCGTAACCACCGGGAACAGGATGGGGTGGTCTTTAATATTATCCAGTTCAAACACGATGAAACGGCGGTGCAGTAAGTCCAGGTTTTCGGTAGCGTTTAAAAGGTAATCATATTCACCGCCTTTATAATAGGGACGTAAGACGAATAATAAATTATCAATGTCAAAGTGCTGGTCTTTCACCTTGCTGGCTTTCATGGTATCATAAAAGGGCCCTTTCAAAAACTCATAAAAGGAATTGAAACAGGCAAACTCTGGCTGGCTTTCATAATAATGAAACAGGGCATCAGATATGGCGATATATTCGCTTCGCTGTACACCTTCATCTTCTTTTTTCCAGAGCGCCAAGATCATGGCTTTGATGCTTTCGCGTTTTTCGGTATCGAGCACATCGTCTTTACCGACATAAAATGGATTAAAGCTGATCGGGCTGTCTTCACTATAGGTGAAGTAATAACCATCGACGAACTCGCAAAGCCCCTCATAACTGTGACCAACATCCACTAATACGATGTGGGAATCGTGCTCATAATAGCTGCGGAGCAGGTGGTTGGTAAAAAAGGATTTGCCGCTGCCGGACGGACCGAGGATAAATTTATTACGGTTAGTGGTGATGCCGTTTTTCATCGGCTCGTCACTTACATCAACGTGCAATGGATTACCGCTCAAGCGGTCACCAAGGCGAATGCCGCAAGGTGATAGTGAACTTCGGTAATTGGTTTCTAAATTGAAGAAACAGACCGCTTGTTCAGCAAACGTATCAAAGGTGTCATTCATCGGGAAATTACCCGAATTGCCGGGCAGGCCGGCCCACCAGATCTGCGGCGCGCCGTCGGTTTCCTGTTTGGGCTGGGCATCCAGTTGGGCGAGGGCGGAGCTGACTTTGTTGCGGACATCCTTGAGTTCGGCTTTATCAGCCGTCCAGGCCAGGATATTGAAATGTGCCTTAACCGGAAGCCGTTGCTGGCTGATCGCTTCGTTCAAAAACTCCTGGGTGGCATCACGGCCGATTGCGTTTTCGCGGGAGTAAGCCGAGAGCGATTGCAGGCGCAGTTTTTTGGCTTCCAGTTTTTTCAGGGTTTTGGCACTATCTTCAATGAATAAATACTGGTTATAAATATGGTTACAGTTGAGCAGCGCCCCGATGGGGCTGGCAAAGCCGGTGCTGAATTTGGTTTTATCGGTACTGTATTGATCGTAGGTGATCCGTGGGCCAACTAATGCCGGCAAATGCTCGGTTTCGGCTAAAGTGTAGAGCTGGCAATAGTTTTCACCGATGCGCAGCTCATCACGCAAATGAATGTCTTTTAATACCGGTTTATCACTGTTACCCAACAGAAAACAGTATTGTTCCAAAATACCGGGAACCGCAAGTGTGCCCGCTAATTCGTCATCTGTTAAACGGAGTACGCGCACCAAACCGCTGTCCTCCAGTATGCGTTTAAATTGCCCGGCGCTGTCCGCAAAATCCCGGAACAGTTCGGTTGAGGTGGTTTGAGCTGGGGTAATATGCTTGCGCATTAAACCACTGGTCGCGCTGGTGACCTGCTTATAATTTTCCGGCCTTTTGGTGAGCATCACGATACAGTGGTGGGCGAGGTAAGGTCGCTCGTTAAAGAAGCGTTCGCTGGCATGGCCCAAAAAGGTTTTATCGCCAAATCTGGCTTGATATTCTTCCTGTACGAACCAGTCCTGCTTATGAAAAATGCTGTTTTTTGGCAATAACTTTATGGCTTTAACCCAGGTTTGGTGAAAGGCCATATATTCGTCGTTCGACAGGGTGAACAGTTCCGGCAGGGTCAACTCAAATGCGATGCTCAGGTCACCCTGCATGGAAAGCATTGTGTCATGCTCAACTTTATAGATCGGGAAAACTTGTTCAGCGTTTTTCATAAAAGAGGGTCCTTGTTTTAAATTTTAAATAGGTCGGCAGGTATTTGCGGGCATTGCGTTTCATTAGTCCGTGCTCACCATATTTATGGCTCAGGCTGAATGCCTGGTGAAAGAGCAGGCTGCCTAAGCCCAAAATGATAAGGATACATAAGTAAACCGCCACGCCGATGAGGTATAGGATCGCAAATAACACAAGCAGGATAACCAGCCCGCCACCCAGATAACCGATGTATTGAGCCTTCAACCCTTTAAATTCTATTGGGCGGTTTATGCCCTTGTTAATTTGGTAACTCATACACCAAAGAATGATTTAAGGACAGTGGCTACAACGACCAGGAAGATGCAGGAACCGAACCAACTGGAGGCGACTTTACCGGTATCGTGTTCGCCATCATTCCATTTTTTATAAACTTTTATAGCGCCAACCAGGCCGACAATAGCGCCAATGGCATACATTAAATTGGTGCCCGTAGAAAAGTAACTTTTAACCTGGTTGGTCGCCTCGTTAATACCGGCATTGCCGTCTTGTGCCATCGTAACCGTGGCTATAAATAACAGGGAAATAATTGAAATGATCTTTTTCATGATGCAAATGTTAAAGGCCATTCTTCGGCCTGGATTTCAAATGGGAGTTTGTCAGTTGCGTAGCTGTTAAGCTGTTTAAGAATGCCCGGCAAACTGATTTCATCAGCAAACACTTCGTATTTGTCCAGTAATAGTTTAAAAAGGGAAAGGAACTCATTTTTATCACCATTGTCGCTGTAGGCATCAATGAGCACGACAGCTTCAGCTAACAGGTCATCGCCCGGTCCTTTGAGCAGCGTTTGATCACTGATATCATCGGGTTGCGAACTGCTGAAAATTAATTCTTCGGGATTATACAAACCTGTATCGGCTTCTGGTCTTGCTTCGCCCATCACTATGGTCATTTGATTGGCGACCGGCGGTATGGCTGGTTGCGGTTTTGGTTTGATCTTGAGGAATGCCGATAATTCCGGCTGGTAATAACGCAGTCCGACGTAAGCGTACCAGGCTGCGGCGAGTAGGAGTATGGCAGTAATATATTGCTGCCAGGATATTGCGTTAAACATATAAGCTTTGTTTTAACCCGCGGCCCCATGCCGGCGGGCAAAACAAAGGTGAAAAGTATCGCGGCGGATACTTGCCAACGTGTAAAAGGGTGGGGTAGTTATTCCCGAAATTTAGATCGATTCAGACGCCAATAGACCGTAATATTATTTATTGCATGTCAGGCGGCAAGCCCTTTTTAAATTTTTCCTTGATGAAATTCCATAAGCTATTCTTTAGGCGGTTCAGGAAAACGAACATCTCCCTTTGCCGCTTGACGACATCCAACAACTTATGATAAGGCTCGTTGATCTCCATTTGGAAGACAAACTCCCAGATCGCCACCAGCTCGTTGATGTCGATATTGCCATTATTAACCGCGCAACTGGTTTTTAATGAGTACAGCAGTTCAGCGGCATCGGTTTGGCTGGCGGTCCATTGTGGATGGTTGAACGGAAATACTTTTTGACCGATCAGCGTGGCGAGGTCTTCGTTACCGATCTTGGCTAGCTCGAGCTTCAGGTAATCCTGGAATTTTTCATTAGCAATGATCTTTGCGAGTTTGTAATCGTGGGTAGTGCTATATTGCTCGTCCTCTTCAAAATCCTCCAGTTCCGCGTGAACATCAAAACTGCCACGGGTATAGTAGCTCTCATCCATTTGGGTCATGCCGGAACGGTAGTAGGAGTAAAACGCCCGGTTATGATCAAAGAAGGTCTTGAGTTCAGCCAAGTGCATTTCGATATAGTCACGTTGTATCCTTTCGCCACCGGTCGGTTTTTGCAGCAGGAAATTATGGATATTGATAAAGTAAATGTACTTGCTGTAAAATTTGGGTTTGATTTCTTTAAAGAAGTGCACTTCCTCAGTTTTGTTTTCAAAGGCGTAGCTGGAGATATAGTTCTTCAGTTTGCTCATGGCCTTTTTACATATCTTGATGGAGGCTTTGTACTGTTCTGTTAGTGATTCCCCGGATAAGGTAATTTCAGCGAGTTGGTTTTCCATGGCGCTGTAAAAGCGCTCCGTAATTGTTTTCATATGGTAGCTTTTTAAGTTTAGGATTTGTAAAGCTCATACGCGGGACCTGCAAGTACTGCACAGGAAAGGCTCTGGTAAGCCGCAAAGCACAGCACAGGCAAGCCCGCGTATCAGCGGTTTGCTTATGCCTCCGGGCCTTTTAAAATTTACCAGATTTTTCCTGTGTAGGAGGCGTGTAGAATATATGTTTTAGATTTTTCTGTTTCGTAAAAAGCGCGGCCTGCGGTGAGGCGGGCCACGCTGATTTAATTAACTATTACTAACTTCTCTTAACTGTTTATAAAGAACGATCGTTTAAAGACGCCGGCCCGTTAGTGCGGCCCTTATCTTTAAAATTTTTTACCTGATCCCATCTCGGTTAAACCGGGTAATGTCATGGCGGGCCTGATCTTCGAACTGAAAAAAATGGCCTAATAAGCTCCAGCCCCAAAAGGGGTTTAAACCTAGGCCGTTTCCGGATTCGGCATCATAATATTCGCGGTTCCCGGACTTGCTGACCAAAGCATCAGTTTTATAAGCGATCACCGAGGCCAGCTCCCGGTAGCCGTAATACTTCAGGCCATGGTAAAGCATATAATTGGTCGGTATCCAGGTATTGGCGCGCCAGTTGCAGCCCAGGTCGCCCGGGAGCTTGGTTGTTGAATAACCCGGCTCTGACCTGGCCAGCGCCGGCACCGGCCAGTTGCTCCAGAATTCCTGCGGGTTCAGGAGTTGGTCATAGATCATACGGCGCGCCTGTTCTTTCGTGGCTATGCCGGCCCATAAGGGCGCGAAACCCGCGATGCTTTTCACCGGGATCAGCCTGTTTTTTTGATATGCCTGGTCATAGAAAAAACCCGATTTTTCGTCCCATAAGTTTTTTCGGATCAGTTCAGCCTTACGGTCGGCTTTCAGCCGGTAAGTGCGGGCGATCGCCGGTTTGCCCATGCGTTCAGCGATGGTGGCAAATGCCCGGAGTTCCTTGACCAGGTAGCAGTTCAGATCGACCCCTTCGCTTTTGCGGTCCGACCACCAGCCGGCCCGTTCATGCTGGTTATCCATACCGCTATGCGGCGCGCTCAGCCACTCGCTGAGGCCATTCTGATCGCCGTCCAGCTGGACCAGCCAGTAGTCCAGGTATTTTTGCAGGCGCTTAAAATAGTCTTCCGTTAACCAGGCCCTCTGGTGATAATGATCAAAGACCAGCAGCGCGATCTGGCAAAGGAAAGGTTTGATATGCTCGTCATGCTTGCGGTCCGCGGGTACTGCCCGCACGATCAGGCCGTCCGGGCGCTGGTGGTCCAAAAATATCGTGACACCGTTGATGATATGACCGGACGGCTTGCCCATATGGATCTGCACGATCGCCTCAAAATACTGGTCCCAGTCATAGAGCGTTTTGTAATCATAGCCGGTGAAATAATATTTCCGGGTATCCGGGTCTTGCTGGATACCTTTTTTCATTAAAGAATCAAGGGTATGGTGCAGTCCGGGCGTTATTTTTTGCGCAACGGTTATTTCAGTCGTTGACACCAGCATCAGGCAGGTCAGTAAGGCTCGTAGGTTCATTTTTGTAGCCGGTTTAGGATTCCATGAAATTCATAATTGCCGGATTTTAATTTTACCGGCGCTTTACCCGGGACATAGACCACCGCGGTCGTATGTTTCGGTAGGCTTACCTGCATAATTACGTGTCCGCCTTCTACTTGCCAGGCGGAACGGATAAGCCCATAACGGCTTTGGTAGCTGGCTTTTGCCCAGGTCAGACCGCCGCCGATCTCGGGTTTGATGATGACCGTACGATAGCCCGGCGAACCGGCTTTGATACCGGCGACGTTTTCATACAGCCATTGCCCGACTGCGCCATAGGAATAATGATTAAAGGAAACCTCCTGGATGGTACTGTCGGGCCGTATAGCGTCCCACCGCTCCCAGATCGTGGTCGCGCCCATTTTGACCGGGTATAACCAGGAAGGACAGGTTTGCTGGTTCAGTAAGGTATAAGCGAGCGCCGAATAACCAAAGCGGCTCAATACCGGCAGCAGGTAAGGCGTACCTAAAAATCCGGTCGCTAAATGGTCATTATTTTCATGAATGAGTTCCACCAGACGCGCTATCGCCTTTGCCCGCAAATGATCCGGCAGCAGGTCGAACTGCAGCGCCAGTACATATGCGGTTTGGGTATCAGCGGTCAAATGGCCATCTGGTCGTACGTAGGTTTTGACGAATGCCTGTTTGATAGCGGCCAATTGGTTTTTGAAAATTTCCAGGTCCGCCTCCTGGCGCAGCACGCTGGCCGTATTCAACAGGAGCTGGGTCGAATTGGCCCAGTAACACTGGTCAATCAGTCCGATATCGGTGTTGGCGCCGGGCGCATACCAATCCCCATAGCCACCTTCGGTCCATAAGCCATCTTTACTTTTGGTGCCGATATAATGCAGCCAGCTTTTCATGGACGCGTATTGCTGTCTTAATATCGACGTGTTGCCATAGCAGCGGTAAACCGTCCAGGGCACGATCGTCGCCGCGTCACCCCAGCCGGCGATGCCATAAGTATTTGTTTGGTAAGGGTAAACCGAAGGTATTTGTTTGGGTAAACTGCCATCAACACTTTGCTCGGCGGCCAGGTCTTTCAGCCACCTGGTGTAAAAAGTTTGGGTATCCATCAGGAAGCTCGCCGTAGCGGCAAAGACCTGCGCGTCCCCTGTCCAGCCCAGGCGCTCACTCCGCTGCGGGCAGTCGGTTGGCACTTCCAGGAAGTTACTTTTCAGGCTCCATTCGATATTCTTTTGCAGGCGGTTGATCAATGGGTCAGAACATTCGAAAGTCCCGGTGGGCTTCAAGTTTGAGTACAGCGCGACCGCCGTACAATTGTTTTTTGTCGCCTTAAAACCGGTGACTTTGACATAGCGGAAACCATGATAAGTAAAATGTGGCTCCAGTACCTGGGGTTTGCCGTTCAAAACGTATATATCCACTGCTTTCGCCGTCCGGAGATTACCGTTATAAAAATTACCGGCCTTATCCAATAATTCACCATGCGCCAGGCGTACCGTGTCACCCTTGCGTCCCGATATGATCAGCCGTACCCAGCCGGCCATATTTTGCCCGAAATCAACCACTTGTTCACCCTTTGGAGTCTCAATAATCCGCACCGGTTTAAACCGTTCGTGTTGCTTGACCGGTGGTGCCTCGGAAGGCACCAATATGTTTTTGGTATGGTCTGATATTTTAACCGCACGCCATTTTTGCATTTTAACATTGGAATCAAATAATTCTCCATCATAGAATTCTGAGTAACGGATCGGGCCGGTGGTACAGATCCAGGAATGGTCCGTGTTGATATAAGCAACACTGCCATCACGGTATAGCAACCTGATCACAGCGAGCAAACCAGCTGCTGAACCATAGTTATCCCGTTCTTTGGCGCCACGGAACTTACCCCGGTACCAGCCCTCACCAACGGTGACCTTAAGCATATTGTCGGCAGTCAGCAGCTTGGTGATATCGTATTGCTGGTATTGTAACCGCGTTGCATAAGAAGTCCAGCCGGGCGTAAAATAGGCATCACCGATCCGGTGACCATTCAAACGAGCCTCATAAAGTCCAAGCGCCGTGATCGCTAAAGTCGCATTTTTTAACTTTTTGCCTGCACTAAACCCTTTTTTAAAAACCAGGCACGGCCGGTGCAGGGAGTCTTCCGCGAAAGCCGGGCTGATCCATCGCGCCCGGGCGAAAACCTGCCGCTGGGCGAATGCAAGAGATGATCCGCATAGTAGGATGACTAAAACCAAATATTTAACACAATTACGCACGGTATTACTAATTCTTTTTATTTTTCTTTTTGAACCAATGGAACAAGCCATCCAGTTCATCCTTCTTTTTAATTCTATTATAGATCATATGCATATTGGCATAGATCAAAACCAGGATACTTAGGCCTATGAACACTAAAAGTCCCATGTCGTATTTTAAACGGCTTGGGTCAGTTCTTTACTTTACCGGTATCTCAAATGCCAGTTCCTCCGGTGCCAGGCATTGCTTGTCGGTGCAGGCCATATAGGTCAGGGTGCCCCGGACCGTGGTTTCGCCTTTTTTCAGTTTCAGCTTTTGCTGGAAGGTCACCGCCTTACTGAAATAAAATACTTTAATGCCAAAGGCTTCCTCGAATTTCGAGTCGGGCCTGGGTTCGACGGGTTTACCCAACACCAGGTAATCGGGTGACTTGGTAAACTTGAAGACCGTTTTTTGCGGACCGCCAGGTTTTTGATTTACGGAATAGATATGCCAGCCATCATCAATGGTCGCTTTAAAGAAAACCGTCAGGGTTCCGGCAGGGCCTTTTTTTGCACCATAGGCCCATTTTACCGGGGTCATAATTTGCGCTTTCAGCGCGCTTACGCTCAATAGCAGTAAGCCGAGTATCATTGCTTTTTTCATAATTATTATTTTTATTTTTCTATTGGTTTACAAATAGCCGCCCAGCCGCCACCAGCACGCATAGGGGCGGACAGGCGGTCACCTTTTCTTACATTTTTTATGACATGCTGGTAATCATTCCCAACCCGGTCTGCATTCGGACCGTCCTGAAAGAGCTCGGCTTCGTATACTTTTCCGGCGTCCAAAAAATCGCAGGTGATGGCGAGGGTTCTGGGTTCCCAGTTGGTCATCGCGCCGATGAACCAGTCGTCGCCTTTTTTCCGGGCGATAGCGATCGATTCGCCGACCTGCCCGTTCAGCGGAACCGTTTCGTCCCACGTGGTGGGTATCGCCGCCAGGAACTTTAGATAAGCCGGTTCCTGCTCGTAAGCCGTTGGCGCGTCAGCCAGCATTTGCAGCGGTCCGTAATAAACGACATACATCGCGAGTTGGTGGCACCGGGTCCCCTGGCTCATGGGCCGGTCAAAAACCGCTTTCCAATCGGCCTGGTTATAATTCTGCATCGCGCCCGGCGTATAATCCATCCCGCCCGCGAACATCCGGATATACGGGATCTCGACGTCATGTTGCGGCGACGTGCCCAGGCTATCAAACTTGTTCCATTCCAGGCCTTTAACGCCTTCGGTATTGATGAGGTTCGGATAGGTCCGGGCCATTCCGGTGGGATGATAGGCCCCGTGAAAGTCCACCAGCAGGTGGCGCTTGGCGGCTTCTTTGAGCAAGCGTTCCTGGAAATTGACCACCGTCTGGTCGTCACGGTCCATAAAATCGACTTTGACACCAGAAATCCCCCATTTTTCAAACTGGTTTAAAGCCGCCATCATTTGCCGGTCGAGTGTATACCAGACGCACCACAGGATCAGGCCGACGTGTTTTTCTTTTGCGTAGCGGATCAGTTCAGGCATATCCAGCTGATCGGTGATCTTCAGCAGGTCGAACTGGTCGCTCCAGCCTTCGTCGAGGTTAACGTATTCCAAATGGTTACGCGCCGCGAAGTCAATAAAGTATTTATAAGTTTCGGTATTAAAGCCGGTTTTAAATGGCACCCCGGATAAATTTAACGCGTTCCACCAGTCCCAGGCGACCTTACCCGGTCTGATCCAGCTCACATCATTTAAAACGGATTCGCCAGCCAGCAGATAGACCAATTGATTGGTCAGCAGGTCTTTGTCATTCTTTTCAAAAGCGACCAGCCGCCAGGGATAATCCCGCGTCCCGGCCGTCCGGGCGATATAAGGCTGGGTACTTTTGACCAGCAGGTTAAAATTGGCATGCCCGCCGGGGACCACCGTCCTGGGAACCGCCGCATGATGGCCCTCCAGGCCATTTCCGGCGACCGCCGACAAGCTCATACAGGGAAAATCCAGGACATCCGACTCATGGATCATCAAATTCATCCCGTCCGCGCGGAGCAGCAGGGGCATACTGGTATAATTCGGCCCGGACTGCTGCCCAAGCGGCCGGACCCGGTAGTCCGCTTCGGAAAGCGCCGGGTGGAAATAAGCGGTATCGTTCGCCGCCAGCTTAAATTCCGCGGTTTCTGACAGCACGTTCAGGCTGTCCTTAAAACCCGTCCGGAAGCGGTAGGCAAAACCTTCGTTATAGGCGCGGAACACCACCTCGTAACCCCCCGCGCAGGTCAGCACCAGTTCATTATATTTTTCCGTGACGGCGGCGCTGATGCCGTAGAGTGGCCAGATAATCCGGTCCGCCGACCGCGTTTGTGACCCGCTGACCCGGGTGCTTTCACCCAATACCGCGCCATTGGACAGGGCCATCCCGATCGCCGAGGGCAGCAGGTAAGTTTTCCCGTCGTAAGACAGCCGGTAACTCAGCCGGGCACCGGCTTCGATCCCGGCCTGCAGGCGGTTGTCAGGCGAACGCAGGGTATAGCGTTGGGCCAGGCTTTGCAGTCCGGCCAGCAGCCCCAGGCAGATAAAGGTCGCTTTTTTCATGGCTTTATTTTTCGATACCCGCTACTTCCAGTTCACAGATCAGCACAGCGCCGGCAGGAACATCCCCGTACCCGGCCTCGCCAAAACCCAGTGCGGCGGGGATATAGAGTTCATATTTCGAACCGACCGGCATCATCAGCACCGCCTCGCGGATGCCGGGCAGGGCCTTGTCCAGGTGATGGCTAAAGGGCTTCGACGCGTCAAAAGGCCCGCTCACGACCTTGCCGTCCGGCAATTTGGCCGTATAATATAATTTCACCTTATCGCCGGCCGCGGGCAGGGGGCCCTTGCCCTGCCGGACCACCCAGTATTGCAAGCCGGAGGCGGTCGTTTTCACCCCGGGTCTGGTTTGGTTGGCCTTTAAAAACGTGTCGGCGGCTAGTACCGGCGCGATCAGCCGGTCATACTCGGCCAGGTCGAAAGCTTCCCGGTGCAAGCTGTTCGGTTTCATATAGATCTTTTTGTGCGCGTAATCCAGGATCAGGTTAAAGCGCTTGATAATATCGATCCCCAGGATGCCCAGGTAGCCATCGGCGGGCTTCGCCTCCGGGTTGACCGTTAATTTGATCATCATCCGGCCGAAATCAAAACCGCCCAGCGAGGCCTGGCTGATGAGCGCCAGACGGTCCACGGTCGCTGCGCTGACCCCACGGCCACCCGCGATCACGGTCGCGCCGAGCTGATGCTCTAGGTCATGGAACAAACTGAAAGGCGTGCTGACCAGCAGGGTCGTCCCGTTGCCGGTGTCGAACATCACTTTTCCCGTCAGCTTTTCGCCGCTGGCCAGTGTGATCGTCATCGGAAAACGCGGGATATTGACCCCTTTATAATAATCAAAGGCCACCCCGGTATAGCCGGTGGTATCCACCTGGCCGATCTGGTCATAAAGTTTTATTTCTTTCTGGTCGAAATCGACCGCGGTCACATAGCGGTTCATGATATCGTCGCCGATCAGCCCATTCAGCTTAAAGCCGGCGCTGCCGGAAAAAGCGTCGAAATTGATCAGCGTCATGTTCAGCCCTTTCAGTTCCAGGCCCGGCAGGGCTGCGTTTAAGCCCGCAGCAATCTGGTACTGCCGGGCGCTGCCATGCCCGGCGACGGTGACCAGCTGCCGGTTGGCTTTGCTGATCCCGATCTTTTCAGCGGTGGCCGAATCGATCGAAGAACTGCCGGCGGTCCCGGTATCAAAAATAAAATCCATCGGCGGGCTGCCCTGCACGCTGAGCTTGATGAAGATCTCCTTGCCGTTAAAGTCAAAGGGGAAACGCGCCACCTGGGCGCAAGCCTGGCGGTTTAAACCGGCCAGTAATAGTAATAGGGCTATGTTTGTTCTTTTCATGTTGTTCATTTTACAGTTCTGCCAGATTAAAATTCCAGCCCCAAAACCGGTAGCGCTGGTATTGCGCAGCGATGTTCAGAACGGGGGCTCGCTGCGCGGGCAATAACTGGATCAGGGTCTGCAGCCCGTAAAACACACCGGTATCGCTGGCTGCCGAAATGACCAGGCCCTGCGGACCGGCCTTTAGCCGGTAAAGGCCCGAGGTACCATTTTTAGCTGGGGTGATCCGCAGCACGATATCGCCGGCCCGTTCTTTCTGCGCCCTCTTCAAGCGGAAGCCTTCCTGCCGCTGCAGGTAAGCGTTCAAATAACGGGCGGATCGTGCCAGCCGGTGGTCGGTGAACACGATCCGGGTACGGCTGCTGATGTTCAGCCCGCCCGGTCCGGTACTGACCCGGACAGGCCTGGGTATGATATTCACCTGCGCCAGGGCGCCCAAAGGCAGCAGCAACAGGCAGAGACAGCTATTTTTGAATTTCATATCAAATCGAGATTTTTTGCGCGCCGCCGCGCAGCGCGATCATTTTATTTTTCCAAAGGAGCCGGCCATGCAGTGCGCCGGGCAAACTGACCGTGCCGCGCAGGTGGGCGCCATGGCGCTGAAAAGTCACGCGGATCATCCCGTCGGGATGCGGCATACTGGCGCTGATCTCCTGCAGGCCGCCTAAAGCCGGTTCGATCCGCAGGGTCCGGAAACCGGGCGAGGCCGGCCGGATGCCGCAGATCGTCGCTAAAAAATCATAATTGGGGCTGGCGCTCCAGGCATGGCAGTCCGAACGCGCGGGCTCGGGTTTCTCCGCGAAGGTGGTCAGGCCCAGCGCGAGCATTTTTCGCCAGGGGCCTAAGCTGCCGTAATACCGGTCGGCCATACCCGCTTTGACCAGGGCCTGGGCCAGGTAAAAACGGTAAAAGAAAGTGACCTGTCCCAGGCTGGTGTCCGACAGCAACTGTCGCATGACCGGCCTGACCTGCCGGGCGGGCAGGGCGCCGCTGAGCACAGCCCAGATCCCGGCATGCTGGCTGAAAGTCTTTTTTTCCGGGGTATCCGCTATCTCCTGTTTTTTTGGATCAAAACATAACTGGTAAGTCGCCCGGTTGATCTTTCCCGCTGCCGCCAGATAAGCCCTCGCCTGCACGGGTTTATCATAAGCAGCCATCAGATCGGCTGCTTGTTGCAGCGTCGCCGCGTATTGAAGACTGATGATAGCGGAATGGCCGTCTTCAGCACCCGGTGCGATACCCCAACCGTTGAAGTTATCCCAGTCCACGAAATTCCACCAGGTCATGGAACCGAGCATCCCGCTCCCGGGATCGGTATGCGTTTGATACCAGCTGAGGACTTCGGCGATGGCGGGAAGGAACCGGCGCACAAAAGCATCGTCCCTGCGGTGCATCCAATAATCATGGACCATACTGACCCAGAATAGGGAAAAGGTCGGGATGATCTGTAACTGGTTCGCCGGGTAATGGCTTTGGGTCAATCCTTCAGGTGTCCGGGAGTGATAAAAATCGGTGATCGCTTTGCGCATTAAGCGGTCGTCGCCCGAAACATACAGAGAGATCAGGGATTGGATCCGGCTGTCTCCGGTATATTGTAATTGTTCGTAATAGGGGCAGTCATAGTAAAGGTCGCCCGCGCAAAGCTGAGCGGTGCGCCAGCCGACCTGCCAGATGTTCTGCAGGGACGGGTCATTACTTGCAAAGGACGCTTTCATCGTCAGGGGATAACCGGTGGACATCCCGTAAAGATCGTGGATCTCCAGGGGCGCCTCCCGAGTATGGACCTCCAATTCCAGGTAGCGGTAAGCTCTGATCCACAATGGGCGGAAGGTTCGGCCTGTCCCGCCGTCAGCAATGAAAGTATCATAATTCCCGAGAATCTCCCGGCCTTCGATCTCATTGCGGTTCCCTTTTTGGTGCTTTTTGTCAAACAACGCTTCTGCATAGGTGAGGGTGATCTCCGCGGCCTTGCCCCCGCTGACCCGGATCTCGGGATAGGCCAGGGTATACACGCCGCGGTCAAGCAGGATCTTAACGGTTCGGTTCGCAGGGATAGTCACGGTATGGGTACCTTGTAAAAATGCCCGGGGTACGCTATCCGCTGAACTCCGGCGGATGGCGGCAAACCGTGTAAGGGTTTCGCTGAAGACGGGTATATCGCGTGGCGCGAGGGTCCAGCGGTTACCTGTTCCGTAACCGGTCACTACAGCCCGACAGACCTCGGTCGCCCGGGGCCAGCGGGCATCATCAAAGGCAGGTTGCTCCCAATCCCAGGGATAAAGTCGGCCATCGATGCGGTCGCCGACTCCTGCGGCGTAGTAGGCCTGCAGCCACGCGCCGTTATTCAGTGAGGTAGGCCGATAGGCGGAATCCTGAAACACTTTCCAGGTGCTATCTGAATTAAGTTCCGCGTGCTTCGGGCTGTCGACCTGAAGGACGAAGCCTGTTTGATTGGAGATTTGCGCGACGGGAGCCAGCTCGCCCATATTCCAGACCAGGGCTGCGATCAGGTTATTCCCCTTCTGTAAAAAAGGGGCGATATCGACCGTTTCGAAGTACCAGTTAAAAAGATCACCGCGAGCGGGCCCGGAACAAACTGGCCGGCCGTTGACGAACAGGCGGTAGCGGTTATCGGCGCTAACATGCACTAGGAAGGTGGACGGTACCTTATCCAAACGGTAATTTTTCCTGAAGTGATAGATCCCGTATTCCCGCTGCGGCGCCCCCGGGCAGCTGATCCAGGAGGCTGACCAGTAGCCTTTCAGCAAGGCTGGATTTATCCTGAGGTCCTGCGCCTTTCCCGGTAAGCAATACCATGCCCATAATACCAGTACCGTCAATTTCAGTTTCATCATTTATTTACGGGATAAGTTGCGGCCAGTTTTAAAGCTCCGCAGGCGTTGACCACGCCGCCGCTTACGCATTTATCGATTAAGATGTCCCTTTTGGTCACCGATCTCAGGATGATCTCCTTGACCTGTATTGCGGTGAGTTTCGGATAATATTCCCGGATCACGGCCGCCAGACCCGCCACCACGGGCGCGGCCATGCTGGTGCCGCTGTGTACCTCGTAACGGTTACCCGGCATGGTGGAATTGATATTCACCCCCGGCGCAAAAACATCTACTGCTATTTTTCCGTAGTTGGAGTAATGGGGTAGTAAGCGGTCGTCATCCTGCGCGCCTGATGCGCCGACCTTGATGAAGTAACGCAGGATCCCGGTATTGCCTGCCGAACGGTCGGGGTAGCCGTGCGAAAGGTCCAGGTTATCCCCGCCATTGCCTGCGGCCTGGATAAAGAGTACATCCTTACTGGCCGCATATTTTACCGCTGCCTCCACTGCTACGCGGTCATTGGCGGTGCTCAGTCCGAAACTCATATTGATCACTTTTGCCCCGTTTTCCGCGGCGTAGCGGATCGCGTTCGCCTCGTCTATGTCACGGCCGCCGCCATCGGGAATCGCGCGGACCGGCATGATCAGCACATGATCCGCTACGCCGTTGATCCCGATGCCATTATGCCTGAGGGCGCCGATGATACCGGCGACATGGGTTCCGTGTTCCGGCGGAACTGCGCCGCTGACATGGGGGTTTCCGTAAAAACGCCCTCTTTCCGGGGCATAGTCAGCCGCGTAACGCGCGCGTGGATCGTAATTTATATTCAAAAGGTATTGGACGTCGTGTTCTCGTTCCTCAAGCAGATGTTTCGCATGATCCATATACCCTTTGAAGTCCGGGTTCTTTTTAAGCTCGGAGAGGATCAGTTTTCGTGTATTTTCCAGGGTGGGGTCCGTTGGAACGAATTGCTCGAAATCATTCACTGTCGGCTCGGTTTTACCCATTTTCCGGAGTATGCTATCGATATCGGCCATTAGCTGATTCATATGACTGATGTCTTTTCCGGCTTCGTCAAGCCTGGCCTGCAGCGCTTTCCTGTTGAGCAGGTATTGCCGGTAATCGCGTAGTTCGACCGGGGAAAGCGCAGTACTGTCGCGATTACCGAAACGCGCCAGTCCGCGCCGGATTTCGATGACCAGGTCATCGTTGTCATATTCATAATCGTCATGTGCAGAACCGAGAAAGTTCCAGCCATGTATATCGTCGACATACCCGTTATGGTCGTCATCCCTTCCGTTACCCGGGATCTCCCGGGGATTGGTCCATATGACGCCCTGCAGGTCTTCCTGGCTGATGTCCAGGCCACCATCGATCACGGCGACGATCACGGTTCTGGCTTTCTTTCCCTTCTGCAACTGTTCGTAGGCCTTGTCGATACCGATGCCGAAAACCCCGTTCTTCTTCAGGTCCAGGTTTTGCCAGTCTGCAGGCAGCACTATTTTCTGCCCGTAAAGCAAACCGGGAACCAGGGTCATAGCCGCCGATATCCCGCACAAAAGCTTCTTCCTCATTCCATTGCTTATTTTAGACTGGTAAAAATACAGGTTCGTCCCGCTATAACTTACCCCCGCTTTCTCATGCAGGCGGTACAGGTGTGGTAAGCGTCCGGCAGTACTTATTCAATAACGAACCAGGTATAACTTTCTGAGGGGATGTGAAAGGTCAGTTGCACGGTATAATCCCGGTTCAACCTGTAGGTATGTGGCACTCCTTCCTGCTCCCTGATCCGCGCATCACGGGTTAAGCCGCTGTAGTATAACGGCAACTTGATTGTGCGAGTTATAGCCGATTGAAGCGGGTTGTACAGCATAACCAGGCCCTTGGTCTTTAGGGAGGGATTGACATGCAGTATCCCGTCCCAGTCCCTGCCATCCGCCCTTCTTAGGTGAATGACGTCGGAATTCAGGATATCCCGGTAACGTTTGTACCAGTTAATGACCCGGGTAACCATCAGTTTTGTTTGTTCGGAATCATAGAGCCGCGGGCCGCGGTAACAGGCCTGGATCCCGGCACCGTAATACTGCATCATTAACTGCTCGTAATCACGGAGGTGTTCTTTCAAAGGCTCAATCGTAGCGGCGGGGCCGCCTCCGCCGTATTCGGTCAGCGGCACAAAACCCCAGCCCATCGACGTTGTTTTTTCCCAAAGGGCATCATAAATATTCTGCCGGTTCAACATCAGCTGCTGTTCCCTCGGCAGTTGAAAGTTGGATTCCTTATAGCCCATCTGGATCTTGTTCGAACCATCCAGGAAGTACCAATCCGGGGAGTTGATATAAATTCCCCTTTCATTGAGCCAGTGGTAAAGTTCTTTCTGGATCCCGATCTGCTGCCATTGGGAATCCCCCAGACCCTGATGACCGGGATGGGTGGTAGAAGCGCAGAGGTCGCCCGGGTAAGGGCCATCGTTCTCAAACAGATCAAAGCCCGTCAGACTGAAAAAACGCTTGATATTATCCCGGTACCAAAGCCCCCAGCTGCTGCCGAAGCAAGGCGCCTGGCCGAAGAGCGCGTGCACATCGGGTTTCCCGGTTTTCGGATCGATCACATCGTCCCGGTCGCTCACATGGCGCGAACTGAACAGAGAATAACAACCCAGTTTGACCCCCTTACGGTGCGCGTAAGCGGCCATATTTTGCCATCGCCGGAGGTTGGCGGCCGTGGTGTCTTCGATATTTAAGTGGCTGCCAAAACTCAGGATCACTGCTTCATAGCCCGTAGCAGCGCACTGGTCAATAGCAGTAAGGACCTGCTGATCATTTTCGCTCACCAGGTGCATAAAGATTGGGTTAGCCGTTACCCAGGGCGCTACTTTGGGGTACATCCGCCGGATAGCCAGGCCCCGGCGTTCGCGGTCATAGCTGTCGATCAGCAGTTCATGGGTACGTACCGACTGGAAAATTTCGCCGGGGCGCAATTCGATGCCGGTGACATCGCCCGGGTAAACCTCCAGCAAACAAGGGTTCCTTTTGTTATAACTGACCTGGGAAGTATAGGCCGGATCTGTCCGCCAGTGCGTGGTCTGGTCGCTGTACGGATAGACCATCGCGTTGTTAAAAGCGTAATTCGTTTCGATGTACATTCCTTTGGGCGGCGTGATCGCCGTACTGTCATCCCCGACCGCGCCTTCTTCCTCAGCCATGGCCAGCACCTCGCTGACCACCCGCTCAAGCCTGAATACTTTCTTTCCCTTATTTTTCAGAACCAGTGATTTCACCATTAGTGGGATACCATCGTACAATTCGTAGTTGACCTGAACGGACAGGCCATCGAGTTCCGGCGCTGAGGGCCTAAAGAAAAAGGACAGTTGCCGGCCCGTGCCGGGAGCCGAAGAAAGCGCCCAGAAATCTTTCTTCCAGTGCAGTTCCGGGCGGATCGCGCTAACCTGGTAACCGGTATATTGAAAGTCTCCGGGCCCCGTGCGCAACTGATCCAGCCAGGCGGGTTTGAGATAGGCCATTTCCGGCTGTCCGCGCAAGCCCCCGACCGCGTAAGACCGCCCGTCGATCGTCAGCCGGGCCTCCTCGCGTACGGCGCGCAGGAGCTGTCTTCCGGTACCCAGGTTGACCAGGTCATAACAGGCCAGGTTCGGCGAGATACGGAACACCCTTTTGAGCAGGCCATTATTTAAAATGAGGTCTTTCCCGTCAGTGCTCCGCAGCACCTGTACTTTTATCCTGACCGGACGGACGAGCCAGTCCGTTTTGACCGCGCCAGCCTGGCGCGGCTGCCCGACGACGGCGGCCATCATGACCACGCCCGTCAAAGCGCCCAGTAGTTGAACTGTTAATTTCATGGTCAGCCCAGGATGCGTCGCCTTAGTTGATCGACCTTAAATAGGCTTCAATTTCCGTACGCTGGAATTTAACCGCGTAGGATAGAGGCGTCTCGCCCTTTTCCGGTCCGCCGCCCGGCAGGTCGATCTGGTTCTCTAAACGGTAATGCACATTCGCCCCCTTAGCGACCAGTGCCTTCACCATCTCCAGGTGACCGTATTTGATGGCATGCATCAACGGCGGCACGTAGCCGGCGCAACTTAAGTTGACATCGGCCCCCTTCCCGATCACCAAGTTAAAGCAATTGACGGCATTCGCCCGGACCGTTTGCGATAAAACGCTGTAATAGCCGTAACATTGATTGACATTTTCTTTGCTGATCAGCTTACCCAGTTGGGTCGTATCATCTTTTTCAATGGCGCTGACCATTTCCGCAGGCATCTGCTGGGCCTGCACCGCGGTGCGGATACTGAACAAAACCGCTACAATTAAAATTTTTCTTAAGTTCTTCATGATCTGATGGTTTTAAAGACCCCTCAAACTTAATGTTCTGTTTCCGGCGAACTTTCCCCTCCTTTCCGCCTATGGTCATTTTTTGGATCAGCGCGTTGACCTTTTGGTCAACCGGCTCCGCGGCGCGCCTCGTTCGGGCATAGGCACCTGAACCAAGGATCAGGATGATGGATAAAATTAATTTTGTATATATTTTCTTGCTCACGGTGTTCAGGTTTATTGGGGGATAATGGTCCGGGTCTCGCTGCCGCCGGCCCAGATCAGTTTGAGGGTAAAAGGCGTATTGGTTTTGATCCGGATCTTCGGTTTATCAGTTGGATGGTTTCTTTGCGCACACCAGAGGTCGATCAGTCCGTCGTGTTTGAAGGGGTATTTTTTTACCCCGAAGGCATCCGTCAGGCGGATATCCCAGGTCAGGGTATCTCTTGGCGCGTCCGCGCGCAGACCGAACACGTATTCGTAGAGCACGGAGATCGGGACGAGACCGGTCCAGCCGACCAGGTTTTTGGTATCATTACCTTGTACCTTGTCCGGTGCATAATTTTCCCAAAGCATCCCGGTCTTTTGATAAACCTGGACCACATTATTCAAATGGTTATAACCGATCTCAAAGGCCAGGGAGTCCTGGTGATTCGCCGTCAGGCCCTGTAGCACCATGTAAGAGGTCGGCGCCCAGACCCCGCCCCGCCAGTAACCGCCGTCGGGATTAAAAGCCGGATCATCGGCCGACAGCGTCGGTACCCGGTGCAGTCTGGCGAATTCTGCCGGATTCTCCAGGTGCGCGATAAAACGTTGCTGTTCGGCCGGTGTCAGTACCTCCGCCAGCAAAGCCCAGTAAGCCGCAATGCTTTTGACTTTGGACAGGGAACCGTCGCGAAAACGGTCATACAGAAAAGCGGTGCGTTCATCCCACAGGTTCCGGCGAACGTAAACACTCAATGCCGCTACCTCTGCCCTGATATCCGGTACATCCGCCTCGCGGTGCAAAGCAGCGGCCATTTTCAGTAAAAGCTTTCCGGCATACAGCTGCTGTAAGGTGATATCTACCCAGGACATAAAAGCCGGGCTGAATTCCGGACTGAAGCCGTCAGGTACGCGCGGCTGGTTGTCCATACCACAGCCCCAGCCGCTGGAAAAATAAGAGCCGTCGGGCCAGGACCGGTTGGTCCGGAACCACTGGTCATAGGCCACCAGGGCCGGGAACACGGTTTTTAAACGGGCCGTATCCTGAAAGCGCTCAAAATAATTCCATTCCGCCCAGGGCAGCACATTAGGGCCCGTACTCGACGGGTTGAATTTTTCAAAGAACTCGGAGCCATCGGCTTCGGATATCTCCCGGGAGATATAGCCGTCGGCATGCTGGGTATGGTAAAAATTATCAAGCGAGCCTTGGAAGTTAAAGGCCCGGTGCCCGTAAGCGCCGAACAATGCCATAAAATTGGTATCCCACATAAAGATATACCCGTTAAAAGCCGGATCGATATAGGGGGCGATAAAATGGTTCGCGGGGCTGGCCGCGTGCAGGTTGCCAAAGGCCAGCTCCCAGGTCTTCCAGTAGCAACTGATCACCTTCGGCCTTGCGGGCCAAAGCGGTTCGGGCAATTTCGCGCGGCTTTGTTCAAAAGTCGGGGGCACCGTCAGATCGGGCGCTTGGCGGATCAGTGTATTTTGTTTAACCAAGGCATTCGGGATGGTGGTCAATTGCTCGTTCTTGTCCTGTGCGTATAATAAACCTGCGCACAGCACCCCTAATCCGGCCATACAGCTCCGGTATAAGTTGCTAATCATGTCGTTGATCTGTGGTTTGAAAGGCCGGCTCCAGGAAGATTCCGACATCGCTTAAAGCCAGGCAAACGGGCGCATAAACCCGGATGCGCATCCGGTCAGCAGTTTCAGGTTTAGTCAGTCGGATGATGCGGCACGAACCGATACTCGTCGCATGGGAAATATTCTCCCACTGGTTGTTCCGGAAAACATCCACGGCTACACTGTCTATCCTTTGCCCGAGTTTGATGTTTTCGCGCAGGCGGATCAGGCTGAAGCGCGTATCCTTCTTAAATTTTAATTCCAGCGCTGCCTGGTGGACGTTGTTATCGGTCGCCCAGTAACTGTAGCGGTCCGCGTCGGTTAGTTGAGCAGTACCATAGGCTTTGGCATTTTGGTCCCGGACATTCGAAGCCGTGATCAGCGCTTTCTTTGCCACGTTATCTTTAAAAACGGCAGTCAACAATTGCCCGAAACCGGTCAGGGCCTGGACATCATGCGGATGGAGTACGCCTGTCAGATTGGGCGACAGCCCCAGGTCCATACAACCTCCTCGGCCGACCGAACTACAATAAATTTCAAAAAGCTCTTCCGGCGTTTTCACCTTGTCATCGTCCACGGCATGGTAGAACCACTCCGGGCGCAGGGGAACATCGGCTTCAAAGGGTATCCACTGTTTTCCGTTACGATCGCCGCTGCCGAGGTTTTTGGTGTCTACGAAACCCGGCATGGGCGCCCTGCCGTCGGTACTGATCGAATTGATCGTCGCCCAGCTGGTTTCCGGCGCATGCCCGTCCTCGTTACCCACCCAACGCACGTCGGGCCCGGCATCGCTGAAGATCACGGCGTTTGGCTGCATTTGCCGGGTAATCTTCCAGGTGTTGGACCAGTCATAATAAGTGCCGGGATCTACTCTGCGTTCCTCCCTTTTGCCGCCGTAATAACCGTCCCCGCCATTGGCGCCATCATGCCAGCTCATGAATAGTTCGCCATAATTCGTATATAGCTCCCGGAGTTGGCTGCGGTAATCTTCGACATAGGCCGGGGTTCCGTAGTTCAAGTTATTCCGGTCCCAGGGCGAGCAGTAGATCCCGAATTTCAGCCCTTCCTTTTGAGCGGCCTGCTGAAAACCCCGGACAACGTCGCCTTTTCCGTTTTTCCAAATGCTTTTGCTGATATTGTAAGGTGATGTACGGGTTGGCCACATCGCGAACCCGTCGTGGTGTTTGGTAACGTAAATAATCCCTTTCAAGTGTCCGGCTTTCGCTGCACGGACGATCTGCAAAGGGTCAAAACCGGTCGGATTGAAAACAGAGGGGTCGGCATCACCATAACCGCGTTCGGCATCCTGGAACACCGCGGGGGTATAGTGGATCAGGCCGTATATTTCCATTTCATGCCACCTGAGCTGTCGCGGAGACGGCAATGCGCCATAAGGCGCCGGTGCGTTTTGCGCTTGAACGGCGACGGTCAGGATACAGGCCTGCAAGCCGGCAAATAGGTGCTTATAATAATTCATCATATATAAAGGTTAATTGAGAACGTGATTGGATTTCAGGTAGATCACCTGGTTCGCATAATCAAGGATGACGTTGAAATGCCGGATCATCTGGAATCCCAGCAGACCGAGGTATTCTTTGTTTTGCCCGGCATTTACATCGACATTGATGCGGACGGGGATATCCCCGCCAAAATGAAAGCCGCCGATATCCATGGCTTTGACCGATGCCCGCAGGTCGCGGGTCGGTTGGTTGAGTCCCCTGCCTGGTAAAGCGGCAGTGGCGCCGGTTTTGGCACCAAGTCCATAATAGTTATTGAACGGGGCGAAAATCAGCAGGTTGATATTGGCTCCTGAGTCAAAGATCGCCTTGCCACTCAGCTGCTCGCCGCCGGCCAGGGTTATTGTGACAGGAATGCGCGGGACCATGATCCCTTCTTTAAATTCAAATGGAATGACTTTGTAGCCAGCGGTATCTACTTTCCGGATGTCCTCATAGAGGAGGAGTTGGCGCTGATCAAAATCGATTTGCGTGATATACCGGTGAAAAAGGTCATAACCGATGATTCCCCGGATAGGTGTAGCTGAACCGGTATTCATCTGGCCGAGGTTCATGAGCGTCAGTTCAACGTCTTTTAGCGGAAGGTTCTTCGAAAGGAAGATGTCCTGGTGCGGGATGGATACGGCAGACTGAGCGCCGCCTACACCGACCGCTTCAGTGCTTTTGCGGTCAGTCCGGCTGACACCGGCCTGCTCCGCGGTCAGGGAATCGATCAGGACACCCTCGCCCCCCCCGGTATCAAACATAAAACGCAGGGAGTCAGACTGTCCTACACGAACCTTCAGGAACATGCGGCTGCCATTCATTTCAAAAGGAACCCGGGTCACCTGAGCTGTGGCCGGTCCGGCCCATAAACCTAAACAGATAATCGCGATCCCTGATATCTTACTTATCATTTTTTATTTACAAAATTACGAACCGGGCTGCCTCAACTTTCATGAGCTTTCTTAAGTACTTTCCGGTTTTATCACACTCCTGTAGGATTAGATTTAAACGAAATAGCTGGAACGGTTCCTGTTCCAGCTATTCATTTGTTCATTTTTCCGTTAATCTGCTTACGCCTTCGAAAATATAAGTGCCGGTTGTCGCGGCGGCGGGATATTTTTTGAAACCGCTGATCCCTTTGTACGAAAGCGCGCTCACTTCGTTGGTGGTTATTGTCTTAATATTGATGTTGACCGCCGGGCTGTTCGGAGACATGTTCACAAAGCGGATATAGATCGAACTGTCCGGTTGGACCACCGCGAATTGATAAAAGGCAGACTGGCTTCGTTACGGAAAACGGTGTCAATATTGGGTGCCTTATTCGCAAGATACAGGGTATTGACCGAAGTCAGGTTAAGCGCATTGCTAAATAAAACTTTCGTGGTATCCGTCGAACTAACCACGGACAATTTGTTTTTGCCGGTGAAGCATCCAGACGCAACCGAAGCGGCAGACTGGGCAGTTGCGCCGGACCAATAGTAACCTTTAACGCCGGGAACACCGGGTGACTTTGATGGCCCCGGTAGCAACGGTGGCGTTGACAACGTATAGGTCAGCCGTTGGTTGATAAGTAGTGGTCTCCTTTTTACAGGCATTCAGTGATAAGATAACGGCGATCAACGAAAGTATCCCAACTTGTTTCTTTCTGCTGGTTGGTTTTAAATTCTTTGGTTTAAATTTTAAGTGGATATATGATTTTTCTACACATGTAATGGTCTACAGGCTGATATTGCCCGGAATTCCTGTACATGATCTATTCCCCGTTCAGACGGCGATCAAATGCGGTTCATCCTGTTCGTTGCTGAGGATGATCAGCCATTCATAGTCCCTAACATTCTCCGGCAGTACAAAACTGTTCGCCGAATAATTGTAAAAATCGAGACGGGTTTCCCGGCTGACGATACCTGACAAGGCTGCGATATTGATCCGGTGTACCTGGCTTTGATCCAGCAGCACCAGCGCCTTGTGTAACGGCTGCGTTTGTGTACCGCTGATAAAAAAACCTTTGCCCTTTATCGAACCGACCACGCCCTGGGATTTCAGGGTATTGTAGGCCCGCTCGACCGAATTCTTGGAGACGTCCAGTCCCACACAAAACTCGTGGATCGAGGGCAGGACATCGCCTTTGACGATCAGGCCTTCCTCCAGCCCCAGCAGAATCGCGTCTGCGATCTGCCGGTACTTGGGAATGACCGAGTTCTCGTCGATCCTGACAATTTTCAGATAGTTTTTCATCGCTTTAAAAGGTCTGGGCCAGCTTCAGGGCTTCATACGCATTGACGACGCCCCCGCTGATACATTTATCTTTTAATACTTCCCGTTTGATGACCGATCTCATGATGATCTCCTTCACCTGCACCGCCGTCAGCTTCGGGTAATATTCCCGGATCAGGGCTGCCAGGCCCGCAACTACCGGCGCCGCCATACTCGTCCCGCTTTCCACTTTGTACCCGTTACCCGGAATGCAGGAATAAATCCCTACGCCGGGTGCGAATACATCGGTGTTTTTTCCGTAGTTGGAGAACCAGCCCTGCAGGGTCTTGTCATCCTTAGGCCCCGAGGCCCCGACTTCGATCCAGGCTGCGGCCTGGGTTCCTGTAGTATAGTTCCGGTTAGGATATTCCAGCTCATCCTCTTTGCCGTTATTACCGGCCGCATGAATGATCAGTACATCCTTATCCAACGCATACCGGACGGCATCATCGATCTGCTTTTTTTCCGGTGAGCTGTTTTTATTGATGCTCAAATTGATCACCCGGGCGCCGTTATCGGCAGCATACCGGATGGCATCGGCCATATCTTGATCCAGGTACTCTCCTATAGGTACCGTCCGGATCGCCATGATCTTTGCCGAACTACAAACACCATTGATCCCGATCCCGTTATTTCTGCCGGCGGCGATAATCCCGGCAATATGCGTGCCGTGAAGCGATTCTATGCCTTTCAGCCCCTGTACGTTGCCATTGCCGTGATGGGGTTGCTGACCGGCCTGGTCTGCCCTCGGGTTACAGTCTATATTGTAGATCACATCGACATGGTTTTGATAGGATCGGTTCTGATCTTCCAGCTGTTCTTTGAAGGCCGCAAAATCCTGGCCCGTGGCTTTCATTGTTTTCACAATGTAAACCAACATATTGAGCTCCGGTTCATTGCTGTATTTGAAATCCTCCAGCTCATTTAATGTCGGGTGCTCTTTCCCCATCTTTTCCAGGATGGTTTTTAATACGCTGATCCGCTCGTTGCTTTTTTCCAGCGATCTGATCATGCCCTCTCTTTTTCGCTGTATTTGCTGCCGGAGATCGGCAACGGTATTTGAAGCCGGGTCCTTTTGTATTTCAACTCTTAAAGAACGGACGATCTCGGCGTTATCTACTAAAAAACTGCCTTTCTCTGAGCCCAGGAAATTCCAGCCGTGCACATCGTCGGTATAGTCGTTCTTATCATCGTCCTTATGGTTATCCGGGACTTCCTTCGGATTGGTCCAGATCGCATTCCTGAGGTCCTCGTGGCTGATGTCCACACCTCCGTCAATGACCGCAACGATCACCGGGATGCCTTTCTTTCCGTTCAGCAGTTCCCGGTACGCCCGCTCGGTGCTGATGCCGAACACGCTGTCCTGGCGCAAATCCAGGTTTTGCCAGTTCTTATCTTTGGCCGGGCTTTGCGCGAACACGCCCCCTGCGGCCATCAGCAGGAAAAAAATGGTTAAGATAACTTTATTAGGATGATCGATCATTTGTTTTCAGGTAAGATTTTAAGAAGTTCTACTTTAAATATCAGCGTACTGTTCGGCGGCAACTGCCCCGAATTCGTATGGCTGCCGTAACCTAGTTCTGCTGGTATGTAAAATTCCCACAGAGAGCCCTCCGGCATTAATTGCAATCCTTGGGCAAACCCCTTGACAAGTTCGTTAACTTTGAACTTAGTCGGTCTTCCCAGCTCATAAGTGCTGTCGAAGATCTTCCCGTTGACCAGCGTCCCGCTATAATGGACCTGAACGCTATCATTTAAAGTGGGTTTATTGCCCGTGCCCGTTTTAATGACCTTGTATTGTAAACCTGAAGGAAGCGTCACTACGCCGGGAGCAGTTTTATTCGCTTGCATAAACAGTCGGCCGGCTTCTTCCGGGGGGTCCGGCATACCTTTCTGGGCGGCCCGTTTGGCTTTGGCCTCAGCGATCATTTTGCCGTCGACCATTAAACTACCGTCGACTTCCGAGAATACCAGCCGGTCGACTGATCTTTCCTCTTCTTTGATGGATAAACCATAGGGCGCGATGGCTTTACGAAGAGCGGGCAGATCTCCCCAGTTGCTGATCTGCAGATCCATCACTCCCTGCCCTTTATACCCGGTTTCATTAAAAACATAGGGGTGCCCTGTTGGATTATTCACCTGATACATGAATTCCCCTAGGCCAACAGCACGCTCATAGGGTACGTTTGCTCGGTTCAAAAACTTCTCTTGCGCGCCGGTCCTGGCAACAATCCAGACTTTTTCCATGCGCTTTTCAAACCGCACGTGAAGGCCTAGCAATCTATCGAGGTCCGCGATCACCGTTTTGTAAACTTGTTCGTCGCTTTGGCCGGTATCGGGGTTCACCGATTCAAAACAGATCGCATGCTCCCTGTTCCAGTCGCCTTCGGGGATAACCGAAGCTTTATCATAGGCATACATTGATCTTTGGCCAGTTTCCCAGAGTACCTGCTCCTGGGGCCGCACATCGGTAGGCATTACCAGCTTACCGAAGTTACCCGTGCCCATCAGGCCGTTGATATATATATCCAGGATTCCGCGGTTTAGAAGGCTCACCCTAACCGTGTGGTTGTTTTTATCTCTGACGATCACCGGCGGGTTGTACTCTCCGCCGTCCGATGCACCGTCTGTTTCCCGGTAGTCCGCGACCGCCGCGTATTTCAGGAATGTAGCTGTGGTATCGATCTGTCTGGGATCGGTATTAAATAACCGATGATGCGTGATATCAAAAGCAAAAAAATCATTTTTGACCGGCCAGCTAACCGCAGCGTCGCTCAATACTTTTTCGATATTGGCCTGGTTCACATATGCTGAAGTCGTGATCGCGATCACTTTGCCCTTATAAACCCAGACTTCATGCGGAAATGTAGCATGTTCAAAATAGGGGGATAAAAGCTGGTCCTCCACAACGACAGCTAAGTCCAGCTTCTTCGTATTCCTGTTGTTTTTCCAGAAATTGCGAATGAAATCGTCTTTCTGATAAGTTACCGGCAGTATCTTAATTCGGGTGCTGAAATGTTTCTGCAGGGCGTCCATTCCAGGCATGGCCTCGATACAGGCGCCACAATTGGTATCCCAGAAATCGATGATCAGCAGCCGGTCCTTAAATTGGCCCGTATGCATCGCTGTTTGCGGCGCGTTGATGACCTTCAATTTGAAATCAGGCAGCATTTCCCCGATCCGGAAGGCGGGTTGCTTTTTCAGCATGTCCCGGTTGGCTTCGGAATGGGTTTGAGCAGCTGCCCTTTGAGTTGCCATCACGACGAACAGCAGTATGATTATATTTTTTATCTTCATTTGTTTTGTGCTATTTCTGTGATCACGACCATATCCTGCATCCTGGGTTCTTCTTTCAGGTCCAGGTCGTATGATTGTAAGGCCTTGCGTAAGGCCGCCAGGTCTGTCCAGTCTTTGATATTTAAATTCATATCTACCGCGCCCGCGTACCCGCTCTCATCGGAGAACGGCGGCATACCGGCTTTATCCAGCAATGGCCCGAGCCATTTTACACTGGTATTTCTAAAGACCCCTTTATCTCCGTTGACCGGGGGCCCGCCGGCCGACTTCAGTTTATCAACCTGAGAAGTCCGTACCAGTACCAGGGAATTGACCATCCGTTTTTTATTGCTGAATTTCACCTGGAATGCCTGGGCGAGTTGTTCGTTTAAGGTCTTTGAAAAATCCTGAGAGGAAGCATAAGGGAGCATGAGTTCAATACACCACGCATTTTTGCGCATCCAGTCTGTTTTATCACCATAGCTGGGATCATAACGGTATTTCGACGGCTCTCTTACTTCCAGGATCACGTGGTTATAAGGAATATTCGGACTAAACCGGTTGGTCAGGATATCCTGGATAGACAGGTTGATCCAGTAAAACCGGGTAGTACCGTGTTCCTGATCCACTGTAGCTTCCCAATTTGTCCATCCGCCATGAACCTGTTCAACACCCTCCCGGTAACCGGACAAAGCGATAAAACGAAGAAAACGATTTTGGTTATGCAACTGGCTGCTGTCCAGCTCAAATACGGGCTTATCATAATCGAAGTCAAACAGCGGCTTATGATAAGCCAGGGTATCTTTCACCTGGGCAAAACCCGGCAAAGCGGATAGGGATCCTAGCACGAGGATGAATATTGTTCTTTTTATTTTCATAGTTTTGTCTTAAAAGCGCCGGCACAGCCGGCGCTTTAGTTTAGCTGTTTACCTGGGGTTTTGCGCGATGCCCGAACTGACGATCACCTCGTTCGGTATCAGCAAAGTGTACCGCAGGTCGTTCGGCGGCAGGGTATAGGTCTGCCCGGCCACCGTGCGGGTTTGCGTAACAGCAAAGCGCGAATCTTTATTTAACCGCCGCAGGTCCGTCCAACGCTGCCCACGCATCACCAGTTCTTTCCTGCGCTCCGTCAGGATGATGGCTAGGGCCTGGTCGGCCGTGGCTGCCGTCATATCCACATACTGCCCGGTTACCCAGCGCGTCCGGAGCAAGGTATTCAGGTCGGTTAGGGCGGCGGTCACATTGCCCGCCCGGGCATAACATTCCGCCCGGGTCAGGTATAGCTCGTCAACCGCCAGTCCGTCAAATAAAGAGGCCGAGGTCACCGGCTCATAATTGCCCGTAAAACGGTAGGTCCCCGCGTTAGCACCCGAATTCGGTTTAAAAAAGATGGTCTTTCTGAGGTCTGATGAAGCGTAGCTGGCATAGAGTACCGGGTTGATCTTCGCGATATTGCTTGATGCGCTACCGGGGTTCAAAGCAGGAACCCGGCTCAGGATGGCCTGGAAGATCACTTCTTTGTTGAAGCGGGGAAAAGGGGTGTTCGAACTGGTGCTCACCGTATTGAAATCCATCAACTGGTTGTTCAGCTGCAGGGCCGCCGTGGCGCTGGTCAGCGCGTTGCCATAGTCTTCCATCGACAGGTACACCCGCGCCAGCATGGCATAGGCCGCCGCCTTGTTCGGCCGGGTGGCCGAAGGCGATGTAGCCGGCAATAAGCTCACCGCCTGGTTCAGGTCGCTGATGATCTGCGCATAGGTCTGCTGCACCGTCCCCCGGGTGGATTTTTCATTGATATCGGAACCCAAACGGATGGGGATGCCCGGGTCCTGCCCCGCGGTGGCGGCGCTGTAAGGTTTGGCATACAGCTGCGCCAGGCCCCAGAAACGAAACCCCCGGAAAAACAGCGCCTGCCCCCGGATATTGTCCAACACCTGCTGAGCGGCGGTGCCCTTTAGCTTGTCCAGGTTCTCCAGCACCAGGTTCGCCGTATAGATCACATAATAACTAGGCTGGTACTGCGTTCCCGCAGTCGCCCTGATCGCGCCCGGGTCCCATATATAAAAGCTACGGTCGTCCGATTGAAGCGAACTGGAATTATAGCCCGCGTCACTGAGATAAGAATTATCGGCGGAGGCCTCCCCGTCGCTGGGGTCGTTCAGGTTCATTGTATTATAATAGTCCAGGATCTGCTGGCAGTCATCCGTCGTCTCGATGATTCTCAGGGTACTGGTCCTTTTGATGTCGACGAACTTCCGGCAGGAGGAACCGGCCAGGCAGAAAATAAGGAGGAGAAATATGCGTACCAATTGGGTACGATCGGTCTTGATATTCATTGAAATAGCTTTAAATTAATTCCTTGGTTAAAAATTGCAACTGAAACCAAACGCGTAAGTCTTCGGGGCGGCATAGTCGTTCACCTCGGGATCAAGCCCCTGCTTGTTCGCCCGCCAGATGATCCCCAGGTTGGAGATATTGGCATAGACCCGCGGGTTCTTGATGAGCCACTTCTTCTTGCTGGGCAAACTATAGCTCACATTGATCTCCTGCAGGCGGATATTATCCGCTTTGATTACGTTGATGTCCGCGTATTGGTAGAACAGGTCGCCTAAGGCATCGCCCGGGTAGGTCATGGCAGGCACATTGGTATGGGCCTCGTCCCCCGGCTTCTGCCAGCGCTGGCTAAACTCCGCTCCTTGAGGGCTATTTTGGTTATACCCAAATAAACTGGCATATTGCACCATGCTATACAGCGGCCTCCGGAAATAATACCCCAGCGCATACCGGAGCATGGCAGAAACGGAAAGCGGACCGTAGCGCAGCGTGTTTCGGAAGGAGCCGTAATAGACCGGAACGGCAGATCCCATATAATGGGCCGCGGATGCCGGCTGGTTGCCGATATCGAAAAATTGGTCCGAGGCGGAAACCACCTGCCCGTTCAGGTACCCTCTCGGGTTCCCGGTTGCCGGGTCCAAACCCGCCCAGGGGAAGGCGAAGATCCGCGAAAGGTCGGAACCTTCGCTATAATTGGGTGCACCGTAAATAGCCGTCCCTACGGTGAGCGGGGTTTTGGTGTACAGGTGGGTCACCTTCACCCGGTTATAGCTAAACAAAAAGGTACTGCTCCAGCTGAACCGGCCGCGCCGGATATTATTGGAGCTGAGCGTCAGGTCCACCCCCTGTCCCCGGAGGTTCGCGGAATTGACCGGAAGCGAACTCATCCCGGTCGAAGGATCAATGTCATCTGTGGAGATCGCGTCGGTCGTGCGTTTATCGTAATATTCTATACTGCCGGTAAGGACATTGTTTTTAAAACCGAAATCCAGCCCCAGTTTGATCACCGCCGTTTTTTCCGGCCGCAGTTCATTATTGGTCGCGCTGCCGGGAACTAATGTACTCACCGTTAAGCCGCTGACCGATGTGAATTTATTATTACTCAATAGTTGGAAAGGATAGACATAAGGGTTCACATTACCGTTATAGCCGAAGGTCGCGGTCAGCTTCAGGACCGGCAGCCAGGCAAGGTGATAGAAATCTTCGTTCACGATGTTCCAGCCCGCGCCTAAACTGTAAAACGGCGCGCCGCTCTTGTTCGTCCCAACCCCGAAATTGCTTGAGCCGTCCTTGCGCAGGCTCGCCGTCAGCGTATAGCGCCGGTCATAGGTGTAGGCCGCATTGCCGAACATACTATAGGTCCTGACCTTATTGTCCGTAGAACTGGTACTAAAGGCGGGTATGGCATAATTCTGGCCGCCGAAAGGATCGCTGTACAGGGTGGGCAACTGGTCCAGGAAATTCAGGGTATTATTGCTCTTCAGCGTATGATCATCATAGCCCCAAAAAACATAGGGTTGACTCACCACGTAAGTCTGGGCGCCTTCCAGGCCGGCGATGGCGTTCAGCGCATGTTTACCCCATTCCTTATTAAAGCTCAGCTGCCCCCGCAACGTCTGGTTATTGGTGGTATAGGCTATCGGCCTGTACAAGCCGCCCAGTGGGATCTGTTTGGTCAAGGTGCTGGGGTTGGTGTAAAAGGTCACCAGGTCCCGCATATAAAATGAGTTCTGACGATCCAGTTGATTCTGTTCAGCATTACCCCTGTTGTAATTGTACAGCAGGCTGAGGGATAGGGCAGGGTTGAGTTTATAAGTACCGCCCAAATTGAAGTTCAGGTTCTTATTGGCCGTATTGGAATAGCCCTCCTGGATATTCGCCAGGGGGTTATAATGCAGGTCCTGGACGGCATTGCCGTAGGTGGAGGATATGATATCCACGAAGCCCGGCCGGTATTTGAAAGGAATATTAATCGGGTTCCCCTGGCCGTCCACCAGCCGCGTATAGGGGAAAAGATAGATCCCGTCTATGGAGGCTGTTACCGGATTGTCCGGCATCTGGTCCTGTGTGCCGGTTTGCGTATAATGGATATTGGCGGTCAGCTCCAGGTTCTTCAGCGGCTTAAAGGAGGTATTATAGGTCAGCGACAGCCGGTTAGAGCCCGAGGCGATGGTATTGTTTAAAACATGGTCATAATCGGCCGACACATGATAGGCGACCGCTTTGGAACCACCATCAAAGGCCAGGGCATAGCTTTGGGTAACCGCCTTTCTTAACAGGTATTTGGTATAATCGTTGCGGACATCGTTGCCGCGCAAAGCGTCCAGCTGCGCATTAGCCTGCGCCTGCGTAATTTGCCCGTTATGCTGCTGCTCCATGATCTCGGCGACCGGCGAGGCCATGAACTGGTACTGGTTGGCCGATACCGGTCCCAAAGGATTGGAAGAATTATAGGCCAGGACCTGGGCATCGATATAATCCGAGGTACTCATCAGCTTTTGGGAAAACAGGTCCAGCTTATCCGTGACGTTCACATTGGCATTGAACGACACGCTCAGGGGTCTCTCATAGCTCCCCCTTTTGGTCCGGATGACGATCACCCCGTTGGCCGCCTGTGAGCCCCAGATCGAGGCCGCCGCCGCGTCTTTCAAAATGGTGATATCCTCCACATCATTCGGGTTGATCTGGTCAACGGTATAAGCCGTAGCGATCCCATCGATCACCACCAGTACCTGCCCTACCGGGTTATTGGGGTCGAAATTCGGCTGCAGCGTATTCTTGCCCCGAATGGTCAGGTTGTTCAGGGTTGAATTGAGTTGCTGGCCGAGGATCGTAGTCTTCCCGGATGCCGCGGAATTGTTGGGGATCAGGTTATTATTGAAATTCATACTGGTGGTGATCCCTTCCAGCCTTTTGAGCAGGTCCGGGTCGGAACTGTGCTGCAATTGCTCTTTGGTGATATGCTCAAAGGAACCGGTTTGCCGTTCGGGCGGGATATCCTGGTAACCATTGCTAACGCTCACGTTCACCTGGCTGAGTTTGGTTATGCCCGGGCTCAGCTGGATCACGAACAGCACATCTCTTTTCGAATCCGAAACTTTAACCTCTTTGGTCTCATAGCCTACAAACGACACGACCAGGATGTCAGTCAGCTCGACGTTAGAGAACCTGTAGACGCCCTGGGCATCCGTGATCACGCCGGTTTTCGTCCGCTTGATCAGCACGTTCACACCCGCCATTGGCTCGCCTTTTTCATCGACCACCCGTCCTACGAGGTACATCGGGGCTACAAGACTGCTCATTTTGTCTTTGGCAACTGGCGCTCTTTCTTTGATCACGATCGCCTTATCCTCAATCGTATAAGACAATTGCTGATCAGCCAGAATAATATCGAGCGCCTCAGTCAGCGGTTTGCCCTGGAAGGTAACCGTCACGGGTTGTGTGTGATTGATTTGTTCGCTTTGGTAAAAAACGTCGTAGCCGGTTTGTTTCCGGATCTCGCCGAAGATTTTTTTTAGGCTGGCTTTTTTTACATTCAGGGTGAGTTGCTGCGCTTTGGTGGCGGCAGTTACGTTTAAAAAGCCGAGCGTTATGATAACTATGATGAGCTTCATAATACGGAGGATTTGCCCGGACTTTTTATAGGGATAATAGTACCCGGGTATCGGATAAAAATTCATAAATTTGTTTCGTTTTGTTAGCTGGCGCTGTCTGGGAACCTCGAAAATTACCGGCAGCGGCCATGGTTTAAACTAATATGTTAAATGTTAGGGCGGACTTCAAAACATAGCCGGGAGCTTTCGAAGCGCTTCCGGTTTTTTTGTGTCCTTCATTTTTAGTACAGGTTATGGCGTAACGACGATCCTCCTTCCTTCAACTTTAAAGTGGACTCCCTGGGTTAATTCTATCTTATGTAAGAGTTTGTTTAATTCTCCGTAGCGGGAAAGCGTACCGCCGAAAACCTGTTTCGGATCCACGCCTTTATAGGTTATGTCAACATCGTACCAGCGCGAAACCTTGCGCATGATACTTTCCAGCGATTCATCATTGAAGATAAAGCGCCCTTCCTTCCAGGCCACGGCCTCTTCGGTATCGGCTTCTTTCACTACTAAATCATTATTGACCAGCACCGCCTGCTCACCCGGCTTGATCAGTACCGAACGCTGCGCGTTCGAGACTTTCACCGATCCTTCCAGCAGCGTGGTTTTCACCGAAGGTTCGTCAGCGTAACTATTGATATTAAAATGCGTTCCCAGCACCTGCACGCTTTCCTGCGCCGTTTTCACGATAAACGGATGCGCTTTGTCTTTAGCGACCTCGAAATAGCCCTCACCGGTCAGTTCTACCAGTCTTTCCTTCCCATTAAAGGCAGTCGGGTAATGTAAGGACGATGCCGCATTCAGCCACACCTGCGTACCATCGGCCAGCACTAAATGCCATTGACCGCCCTTAGGCGTGGTAGTGGTATTATACTGTGCCGGTTGGCCGGTATTTTCTACGACATAAGTGATCTGTCCTTTTTTATCCTTGGTGATCCGGATACCGGCGGCTTTGACTAAAGCACCATTTTTCGCATCATTCAGATCGATCTTTTGGCCATTACCTAAAGTCAGGATGGCTTTATTGGTTCCGGGTAGAATCGTGTTTTGTGCTAATTGTGGCGTTGGCTTCGGTTTCAAAAGGAAATAAGCGCCAAACGACAAGAACAAAAGAATAGAAGCCGCGGCCACATAGCGCGGCCATAACCTGACCGTTTTTACCGGTGCCGGGAAATTCGCCTCATCCTGCTCGGTGATACCCGCCTCCCGGTTCATCGCCTCGGTCAGGTAAGCATCCAGCTTACCCTCATTGGCCAGCTTAATAAATACCTCCAATTCCTCGTCTGTCGCCGTACGATCGGTGAATCGTTGTACCAGTAATCGATAGTATTGTTCGTCTTCCATAGTTATGCGCTTCTTTGGATAAGACAACGCTGCTATGGGGGTAGGGTAGCAAAAAAGAAAAAAAAAGTTTTTAGCGGGTCAGGAAGACCGCTAAAACAGTTGCCAGGGATACGCCGAGTTCTTTTTCCACCGCGTTCTTCAGCACTTTCATGGAAAAGACCATATGATTTTTAACCGCGCTTTTGGAGATCCCCAGTTCCTGGGCGACCTCTTCATAGGTACGGCCTTCCTGGCGGCATAAGCGGAAGATCTCCCGGCTGCGCTCCGGTAACTTCGCCAGCTCCCGTTGCAGGAAAGCGGCATAGTCCGTTTCCAGCAAACGCTCATCGGTCGCCTTGCGCTGCGTCACAAAGTTCCGCACCACTTCGCCCATGGCGTGCTCATTCCTTAAAGCCGCCTTCAATCGGTTAAGCGTATGGTTACGGGCGCTGATCAATAAATAGGCTTTAAAAGACTGCACATGCTGTAGCTGCGCCCGGCCGTCCCAGATCTTAATGAACACCTCCTGCGTCAAATCATCCGCCATAGGGGCCGAATGCACATATTTATAAATAAACTGGTAAATGTTGCTATGGTAACGCTCGTAAAACACCGTAAAAGCTTCCGCCCGGCCCGCGATCAAATCGGGCAACAATTCTTCATCAGAAAGCATGCTAAGGGGAGCCATATCTTACAGTAAAACACGAATTTACTAAAAATATTATTTCAAAGTAAATTCCTTTTGTACTTGTCCCTGACCGTTTCCATATCTTTCAGGACTTTGGTGTCAGTGACCCGCGCGTATAACTGGGTAGTCGCCAGTTTTTTGTGACCCAATATTTGACCGACGGTTTCTGGGCACCGCCATCAGTTTTATTAAAGCTGGGAGCTTTATGACTATAAAGGCGGTCGAGGATGATAGCACTTACATCAAACTCCACAGGGCTCTGATGAAAAAGATAAAAGGCATGATGTGTGGGATTCTTCATTTCTTGATGGTACCGATCATCACGTGATATTCTCGCGTCGTAATTATTATGGCCCTATACTATTTAAAATCAAATTGGGATTGTTGCTTTCTGCAGATTTCAGTGAAGTTTTTATCACTCGCTCCAATCCTGGAAGTTGGCCTGATGTGATGCCGGACGAACGCAAATACTATCAAACTATAGATGAAGTTAGGGCAAATTATACAGCAGGTAAAAAAACTGAAGACGCTCAAATTATGTTCACGTTTCGATCACCGGATAAAAAATTAAATCTAGAAAAGTATTTGGTCGAGATTTGTTATGATGATCCTAAAATTAAAGTGCCGTTTAAGAATGGTGAAATAGAAGGCCGCGACCTGATTAAATCCGCACTTGAGAAGGCAGTTGAAAAATACGATCGGCCCACTTACAAAATTGTTAAACGTGAGCATACAGGCCGTTGCAAATGTTATGATTTCTACACCGCGCTAAAGGAAAACGAATATCAAAAATTCGTTGACTGTTTCGACATCAGCGATCACTTATCTTCGAAACAAATCTCAAAATCATAACTATTTTAATTTTTTAATAAAATCCAATAAGCCTGTTTCCTCAGCGATATCGTGTTGGAGTTTAGCCAACGGCCGGCGATGAAAATCTTCGACGTCCATATAATTTCCGACAAAATGCCGGTAAAGCTGCTGTTTAGTGTCAAATAGTTTACTTCCATGAGTAGATTCCACTTTTGCCCTTCGGAGATACTTTTTTGAGTTGTTTGTCATTTTTTTGAAAATCTCCCGTGCGGTCTCCGAATGTATTTGATAGATCTGGGATACTTTGAAAACCTTCATCGTTTCTTCGGCGCGAGTAAGTTGTTGCGACGGTTTACCGACGACTTTCATGTCTACCGGTATATCCATGTTGATGTCTTTTAAGAAATCCCTCAAATCGATTCCGGTCCTGAAACGGATAAGGTCATGATAACCTCCTAAGTAAGGATGAATATGATCTGTTAGATTAAGCACTTTTTGTCCTTTCAATGAGGAATTGCAGACCTTACAGCTAGGTACCAAATTGTAAAATGAAAGTGCTAGGTAAGGATATTGCGATTGCGGGAAGAAGTGATCGAATTCCGGGCGGATGATTTTGTCGTAGGTGATCTTCTTTGATGCGGTTGCATCTTCCGCTATAATCGTGTTGGTATATTGGCGATTGCAATAAGGACAAACATCAACCAATAAAGCTTCCGCCAGTCGATAAGCATCCCAATTTTTCTTCAGGTCTTCTTTTTTGATAAATTTGTCTTCATAGTCAAAAATATGTCCCAGTTGATCCAGTACGAGCTTAAATGACTTGTCGTAAACGAGATTTCCTTTAAGATCAATGGATTTGTGCTTATCGAACAAAGGGTCATATTCTGTGATTAATACGGCTAACCTGGATGGTAATCCCGTCAACAAGTCATCCCAATCTGCTTTAATTTTTCTAAGAATTTCTAATCCACCGTTAAAGCTTTTGCTATCTGAGAAAAGTTTTTTTAATACCGTAATCGTTTTTAGTTTTGTGTCCGGTCCCAAATTAACCGTTAAAGCTTCCAGTTTTTTTTGTGGAAACCCGATACGCTTTGTAGGTTTAACGACTTCTTCATACAGCTGCAAAAGTGGTTCCAGGCGTTTGGTAAAGGCCCATTGTGAAATGCCGATACGGTGTTTATCGGCAATCTTATTCAAAGGAAGGTGATTGAGAGAAATCATTGCTGTTCGTTTAGATAAAGTGAAAATTTTTCTTCGAGACGCGAGCGCATCCAGGGTTCACCTACTTCCGCAATCAGTCTCTTAATCTGTGATAATGTCCAATTACCTCGCTGTTGTTTTCCCTCCAAGATATCCAGGAGTATATAAAGCTGTTGTTTGGCGAATTCACCCATATGTGCTCCCTGCATAAAAAATGTATCCGCTAATAAATCATGAATATTTGCGGCAAAAGTTCTTTCAGGTCCTTCTACTACAGCCGCTTTATAGGCGGTCTTTCCGTTGTCATCATAAGACTCACGCTTCAAGAACAGCAAATGATCGACGGGCAGATCGCTGGGTAAAAACTGCGAATGAGAAGTTAAAATGAGTTGAATGGATCTATCCCCCAAGATTTGTGGCAGGAACTCATTTAGAAAAGCCAAATATTGCGTTTGCCATTGCGGGTGGAAATAAAGATCGCCTTCGTCAATCAGGATTACCAGATTCCTCTCATGGTCCTCCAAACTCACACTCAAAGCGTGTGTATGAGAAACTAATGCATAAAACCGGGAAAACAATGTTAAATAGCCTAATTCACCCGAACTCAATCTTGGAAGAAAGAAATCAAGGTAATTTAGCAGACTTTTTGATGCGACGTACTGTCGGTATATATTCACGGTTTCCTGGCCCCGTGGAACTAAAAAACCCTGCGATGTCATCATGGGGTTCTTGAAAAACGGTTCCATCAGTTGACGGAGTTTGTGATAGTCTTCCAGCATTTCACTAATGGCGGATTTACCAAGACCAATCTCATAGGATTGCTGCTCACTTACCTGTAAAGTTCCCGGTGGAATTTTGGATTCCAAAGCCTTGCTTTTTTTGATTAGCAGAGATAAGTTGATCGTTCCTTTGCGACTGGAAAAATTTCTCAATATTTCCAGCAATAACTGAAACGTATAGGATTCATAGCCATTGAAATATTCCTGTGTGTAGCGATCCGCTTCGACAATACGATTCAAAATTAGTTGGCTAAAAAACGCTTGGTCCAACATGCTTTGAAACGAATGTTCATTTTTTTGCCAATGGTATTTTTGACAAAGTTCCAGCCAGCGTTTAATCCTTCCAGCGACACGTTTGTTTAATTTTTTACTAAACAGCAATTGCGATAGATTGTGTTTGGCTAGTTCATTATCCCTCACTTGAAAATTATCCGGAAGCGGAAAAGGCAATCGAACGCCTGCAACTGCTAACTCGAACTGGCGTTGGTTTTCCAATAAACGATGCGACTCTACACTCGATTCATAAATACGACCGTTCGTACGCGTGACCGTATCCGATCTCGAGAGCGCATTAGTACTGATGTTCAGCAACTCGTTGAAGGATTCCTCAGGTTTATTATCAAACACATTAGAGTAAAAAATGAACTTTGTTCCCAAAAGCTCATTGATGTCTCGCCACGAAACATGACTGCTATTGATGCTTAATGCCGAATGTTCAAAATTCAACTTTGTTTTGTTGATGATATCATCTGGCGACAATGACCAGCTTTTACCGGCGTTGACATACAATTGTCCGTCAACCATGAAAACTAGAATGTCTTTAGCGAAGTATTCTTCGCTGAAACCGACGTCATGCTGATGAGCTTTCGTAGACAAATAATGTAATAAAGTACTTTTTCCGGCACCATTTTCTCCAACGATACCTTTCACATCAATGATCTTGGGATGGAATAAATGCGGCAGCTTGTCCGTTTGCTCTTTAATGGTCAGATTAACTTGGACGGAATCGAATTGAACTACATAATCAGAACTTAAATTAAAGCCCTGATCTTTAATGTTTCCGTAGTCGTGAATAAAGATGTAAAGTAGTTTTATCATAGGGTGAAAATAATATTTTATAAGTAATGCCTATTGATTAATATTACCATCCTAAACATAATCTTATCATAATGAACCACCAGATCAGAACTTTACTCATAGACCAGGCGCGAAAACTCACGCCGATAACTTACGGCGATATCATGAAACGCTTGGGATTGGACCATGATAGTCCGGGCGATCGCCGAATTTTGAGCAATGAACTTTATGAAATATCCAAGCTGGAGCATGATCATAAGCGTCCGTTATTAAGTTCAATGGCGATGTATGCCGACTTAACCGATCACGGCCCCGGATTTTACGAACTGGCGGAGGATTTCGGATTTGGCGTCAAAAAAAAACTGGCGGAGGAATTTTTCGGATTTGCGGAAATGAAACGCTGTGCGGAGTTCTGGAAAGACGACGAGCATTACAAAGCGTTCTATCAGTTGGCGCCGTTGGTGACTTACAATCATCCGTTTTTTAACGAACGTGAAACTGATTTTTTACATGCTTGGGGCGGCACGGTTTACGATAAGCATAACGCGGAGCATGTTGCAGCTAAGAACTTTATTATCAGCGGTCCCGGTACGAAAACCGTTTATTGGTCGAATGCACTGATCAAATTACTTCCGGGTTTTGAAACTTTCAATTGGAGAATGTGGAGCCAAAAAGGCTGGGAAGATACGCCTGCCGGTAAAAAACGGGTAGCTCGGTATAAAACCTACACCTGGGCTCGGATTTATAAGGTCGGTGACGAAAACAAAGACATCTTTTTCACCGTAGGGCTGGATGGACATGGACGGGAACTCGTCTACAAGATGGATTATTATTTTGAGAAAAACTCACATCTTTCCGCCGCGCAAAAGGATATCGTCGACAAAAATATCCCCAAGTCTTTACGTTGGCGCTCAATTCCGGTCGGCGATTTCGAAAATTATGATTGGCAGCGGCTTATCACCCTTACCAGAGATTTTATCGCTGAGAATACCGCTTTGTACGACAAATTGATCCGGTTAGCCTGGGGCGCAACGACTCCGGAGGAAGTTTTCAGCAACGTACTGCGCAAACAATCCCCACCAACCAAAGGCATAACTCAATTACCGCCTGTAAACCCTTCTTTCCAGGCAAACGATACCGATTACGTGGCCGAAGCCGCCGAACACAAAGAGACGGGCGATGCAGGCGAAGAACTGGTTAAGCAATATGAAAAACAAAAACTCCTGGCCGCCGGAAGGCCGGACTTGGCCGAACAGGTTGCTATTGTACCTAATGGCCTTGGTTATGATGTTCGCTCCTTTGATGCAGATGGTAATTACTTGTGTATCGAAGTAAAAACCACCTCTGCGGGCGCGCTTACGCCGTTTTATTATACTATCAACGAGTATATTTTCGCCGAACGGCACGCGGGAAGTTACTTCATTTACAGACTTTATAATTTTGACGACGAAAGCAATACGGCTGATTTTTACGTTTTGGCGGAGCCATTAAAAGAATTGCTGTTACAGCCGATCGTTTATAAAGCATATCACGCGAAATGAAAAAGGACATCAGGCAGTTTTATCTTCCCGACAAAAAATATCTTTTCATCGGCAACGGTCCCAACCAATTAGCGGCCCGTTTTTCCTGGGATGACTTGTTGGCCAATGTTTGCCGCGACGCGGGGTTAAATATTCAACGTAACCAAAAGGCCTTTCCTCTTTTTTTTGAAGAAATATCTTATAGCATAAACCGCGATCAGCCTGTTGAAGAAAATATAAAAAAGCTTAAAAGTTATATCGGCCAGGAAGCGCTAAAACTGCAGCCACATCCATTATTGCGTGAACTCATCGAAAGAAACTATTATCAGCATTACCTGACGACTAATTATGATTACTGCATAGAAAAAGCCTTGTTTAAAGATTTTGACCCGCTAAAAGGCAAAAATGAAAAAAGGCCTAAATACAGCCTTTACCGTTTCAATCAGGTAGCAGAACATCAGGTTTGGCATATTCATGGTGAATCCCTAAATGGTTTCAACGGCAAAATACGGGATTATCCTGAAGCTTCCATCATGATAGGCTTTGAGCATTATTCCGACTACCTGGAAAAGATACATCACTTTATCAAAAGCGATAACGGTAAGGGATTGCACGACCTTATTCAAAAGGAGATGGAGCGTCACCAATTAAATTGGGTGCATCTGTTTTTTATTCGTGATATCGATATAATTGGTTTTGGAATGGATTATACCGAAGCGCACTTATGGTTCATTCTTAATTTTAGGGCGAGGCTTAAAAGAGCGGGGGTCCACATTCCGAATACGATACGTTGGATCATTCCCATGTTTTCCAGAATAAAAGAAGAAGACCGAGTTGATTTACTGATGGCCCTGGAAGTTGAGGTTATTTACGTGACGACACAATCAAAAGATTATGAAGAATTCTACCGGAATTTTATTAATACACTACGTTAACAGCATTTCAAAGCCATTGTTACGCGCTATCGTCGCCATTGGCTGTAATTGCTCGTAAATACGTAACTCATCAAATAGGGACAGGTCAGGAATGATAGTTAAGTAGTCTTCCAGAAATTTATTTTTAGGAGCCTTATGTTGAATGATCTCCAGTGCTGATCGCTGTAATTCGAAATAGGGCTTAAAATATTTTTCAAACGGAGGCAGTTTGTCGCTCTTGGAATTATTGAAAGTACGGTCAGCAGGAATAAGGTTCCATATCAGGTCGTGTGATACAAAAGCATAAGGAAGAAAATGTTCCACTGCATAATCACCAATCAAAAGCTTCCTATTTGTATAAATGCAGTCGACGCCCCCTAGCTCGCCAACAACGATGTCCCAGAATTTACGCTGTTCTGTTAACGTTTTTCTGATCGGTGTTTTGATAAGTTTACTCGGGATATCGGGCACATTAGGGTTTTTTGCCTGTAAATAAACGGCCAGGTTCCAGTAGCAGAACTGGCGTAAAATACCCGCATGTTGTTTGAGGTAACCTATCCAGGTCGGGTTGATTTCGATATGTTTTGTGTAAAGTGCGTACAAGCATTGATTTTCTAACGCTTGCGAGGCTGCATAAGCAGCTTGGCTATCAGCGGCGCGAAACCAGGGACTTAAAAATCGATGTGGCACTTCGCCGTTAAAATAACGCAACTCACGCAAGGTCTGTTTATTTTCGCTCGCTACTAAGTGCTGAAAAATCAACCTACGATCCGCATCTATGGTCAATTGCTCTAAAACTTTGATCTGATCAATCGCTGCTTGCAGTTTATCCTGTTTCCCAAATGATACTTTAAAGTAATTGACCGTGTACCAGGCATGCGCGACCATCTCTGCAAAAAGGTCGCGTTTTTGAATCGTGGTTTCACCAATCTCTACTCGACCCAACAAAGCCAAAAACCAATAAAACTTATAAGTCGCCGAAGTATTATTAAAACACCCCGCCAATAAATGTACTGGTAGATCTTTTTGATAAGGCAAATCCATCATCAAATATACATTATAGTCAATGACTTCAACATTAGCTTTACTTTCTTGAACTGTCGAGGAATTTGTAGTTATGTTGGTAAAAAAGGTGATATTTATTAATATTTAATTATTAAGAAGGTGCCTTATAACGGAAGTATTACAAGTCAGGTTAAACCGCTTAAATTCTGTTTTCTCGTTGACTATAGCGATCAAAACCAGTTTTTAAAAGCGATTGAAATGTGCAGCGCTCTTTGGGGCGGGGCTTATTGTCCGATTTTGCCCATTTATAAACGTAAACCCCGGAACTGGAAAGAAAGGTATAGCCGGGCATCAATCGCCAGTGTGCTGATCGGTTACATTAATGGCTTTGATCCTGATATTTTTGTTAAGTTGGCTAAAGAGTTGCCACACGAAATAACGGAACTGAGTTTAACGATTATCGAAGAAAAAGATTTTTGGAGGCAACATGGAAACCCCGTCAATTCTGAACCAGATTATGGGATCAGTATCTATCATGTGCTTAATAAGATCTATGAGGAACATTTCAAATATCAGGCGAAAAATCCAGTAAAGGTTTATGTGCCCGATCTTGGTAACCGCTATCGGCTTTTTTGGGCTGCCTTATTTGGTAGTTACTCTAAGCCTGTGAACGATGCGTTGAAACAACACTATTACGCACCACTTGAAATTAATGAGGATAGCAACGCGTTGGCGCATTTTGATTTGATGCTTGATCCCAATGTGCTTTTTCCCCGTCGGTTAACTCAGCAATTCCTGCATAGCAGAAACAAAAACGGCTTTCGCGGAAAAAGCTACTTACTTTTCATCGACGCTAACCGTATGGATGATGTGACCGATTACTGGAACTTACGCGCTTGTGGTCAGTTGGTCGTCGCTATAGCGGTGCAATATTTGAGAGACGAAGCAGCGCGCAAGCTAGCCTTGAGCTATTTATTAGAGAACTTCAGGCCACGCCATTTGGACAGCGAGGTTTATGCCGATACTACAGTAATTATTTCGTCCAACGTGCGACAGGAAGAAGTAATGGAGTTTATGCGTTCGCTCGAGGTTGAAAAGCATGTCACGATCACCGGCCACAATCATATTGTATCTTACCAGTATTGGTTTCCCCGTATTTGGGACGAGTGGGCGATCGATAAAGATGGAATTATTCCAGAAGATTTTTATAGTGAGGAAAAGGAATTCCATCTGGACCAAGTACAGGGCGCAGAAATATATTTCGATTTGCTTATACCTGAATTTGTTCAGAATAAGCAATCATACACCGGTCATCCGGTATGCGTAAATGCCATTAATCTGCGACTTTATGGGTCTGATCAGTTTGCCGCTGCGGTTTTTCCAAAAGCATCGGGTCGAAATTATCTCCGCGCTATCGGTAGTACGACCGGGTTGCGGAGGCAGTGGCGGATTGGTCGATCCGGTATGAATAGGTTAGTTAATTATGCTGGTCACGAACGATGGAAGCTTCCTGAACCTGAGTCGCTTTTTTTTGGATGGCTCAAAGATAAGGGGTATGAAGCTAATATATCCGTTCCTGGCCTTATCGCCAAGCGGCTCTACGAGATATTAGAGGGCTATATCCACGTGCTCGCTAATGAAAAATTGCTTAACCTGCTTGAATATATGAATGGAGGGGCAGTTGCACTAGGTAAACCAAAAAAAAAGACTGGTGATCAAATCCCAATTTATCAAGAACGGGCAGTTGATTTTGGTGAGCTTAAAAGAAGATTAAGAACACCTGCCGAAACGGATGGATTGCTAGACTATCTTGTCGATAAAAAAGTCTTTCAGGTTGGTTTAAAGGTAAAGTGTCCACATTGCTTTCGTGAGTCCTGGTATCCAATGGAGAAACTGGATAACCAGTTGGATTGTAAACTCTGCCTAAATCACTTTGGAGCAACCGGTACCGTAGAAAAGGGGAATTGGAGTTATAAGACCGCCGGTCCGTTTAGTATACCTCAATTTGCATCGGGTGCATTTGCGGTGTTACTCGCCCTGCGACAATTGAGCAGTTTTGAATTAATCCATTTTCAAACCACACCAGTAACGAGTTTTGAGGCTATATCGCCAAACGGGCAAAAACTGGAAGCTGATTATGCGATGTTTTGGCAGGATAATAATTTTTCCGAAAACAAGGAAGGAACGCTATTCGGGGAATCCAAAACATTTAATAGTTTCAAAACAAAAGATTTTCATAAAATGGCTGCTTTGGCCAAGCAATTCCCTGGCGCTGTGCTAGTATTCTCTACCTTGAAAAAAACTTTGACCGATGCGGAGATACGAGGCATAAAAGCCATTGCCAAAAAAGGTGCGAAATACTGGAAAAACGACGGCCCGGTTAATCCTGTATTAGTGCTCACTGGCAACGAACTTTTGACATCGGAGGCTATCCCCTGGTGTTGGCCGGACTACCAAGGCAGTTACACCCAACGTTTTTACGACATTTGCCAGGAAACACAAAAACGCTATCTTGGCTTACCACCTTGGAAACAATCGTGGACAAACTTAACCCGTTCTTCTGCAACATCCAGAACCTAATCCCGCTTTAGCTAGTTTAAGAGTTCTACTAACTTTAATAGGATATTAAACAGGCTAACAATCAGATTGGCCCATTTTAGGACTCTGTCTGCGGGGGTATTTGTAATCTTTTTCATAATCACAAATCACCTGGGTAACGGATTGGTAAGAAACAGGTAACGGCAGTTTACCAATATTACCCGTTCCTGTATTGCGAATCATTGTTATATAATTTGGGTTTAACAGAGAATTTCGTTTTGGTCGTCGTTATCTCAGTACCTGCAAACTGACTGAATACGGTATGAATAAAATGGATCATAGGCATTCTGATCTGATGGGTGCCATACAGTTCTTTGTGAATCAGGTAAAAAGTATAGCGTATGAATTCATTTGAAATAGCTAATTGAGGCAACGGCCTTATTCCACTTGGTACGGCTTCATCTTTGAGAAATTCATCGAAATAGTGTAATAATAATTCATAGTCGGCATCTGTCATGATCTTGCGATGGCTGTAATTATAGCCACTAAAGAAATGCAGGTATTTGGTGGCGATCTCTTTTTTCTCAGTGTCGCTGTATCCTTTTTTGACAGGTACTGGCGGCGTGTTTTCTTTTTTATCCAGTCTGTCGATCAACTGGATACGTTTTACCTCATCGATACACTTTTGCAGAAAACCGGTATCCATATAGTAATGTAAGGTGAGCTCGTCCATTTCCGTTGATTTATGTTTGAAATCAGTGATCAGGTTGATGATATACACCATCTTTTCTTTGGTGGTAGCTATGGCGTCCATCTGGGCTTTTGTTTCTTCGAAACTAAATTCCCACTTATGATCTATTACATCCGGATCCTCCGTGTACGGACTTAAATCATGGCGGTGGTCAACGATCTGCATGAACGGCCGCATAAAGCTCGGCAATTCATCATGATGGCTCAAAACACCTAATAGTCGATCTACGATAACCAACGTGTCTTTTTCGGTAAGACTAAGGCGAACCGGCAGATCTTTAACCGAATTCAAACAAGCGATCGGCTTATCCCTATGCGCAAGTACGAATAAATATAACTCATGCACGGCAGCAATAAATACTTCAAATGACATATCACAGTCCGGCCTTTTAGTACCGGTAAATTCGAAATACCAGGCCTGCGCATTGGCATTAAAATGCGCATCAGGAGTACCGAGATACTGGTCAAGATCAATTTCGCTCATGTATCAAATATAGTCAAACAGGACAATCAGTCGTTATCTTGGATACTTATGGTAAAAATCAGGTCGTAACTATTCGTAATATTACCCCAGTTCACCTTTCGCAGTTTAATATAATGTATGCCTTGCCGATAAGTGCTGTTTTTGCTTTTCGCTAAAGCATTGGTGAGTTTTAAAGGCGGTTCAACACCTAAAGCGGCTTGATAGAGCAAGGCTACCCGCTTTTTAAAGACCTGATGCAATTCAGCGATGTTGCCGGGCTCATAGGCCGCCAGGCGCAGTTCCAATTGATCAGCGGCCAGCCGGGTGCCAATAACGCTGTAAGTGATATTATTGCCGGACCAGTCTTTATCCAGTTTCAGGTTGCCCGACCTTGCGGACCATTTTTCTTCATAGGCCGGGTCGTAAAAAGCCGGTTTTAATTTCTCATCCGGCAGCCAGCCTTTGGCAATATAAGGTGACCAGCCTTGTTCCGACAATACAATCGGCGGTGCTTTTTCGAGTTGCTGTTGAGCCTTAAACGCGTTTATAGTTGCCAGGATTTCTTCACGGGTTTGCGGATGTGATAAATTCCAGCGGTTTACCCAGCGCTTTAATCCGCGGAGATCAGTATTGAATTTCGCTATCGCCTGTCGTTTGGCAAACCGCAACAGCTTTTTATCTCGAAGTTTAAAACTCAGCAAAATAAATTGCTCTTCGTAAACCATACGTAGCGACAAGATATAGAGGAAAGGGATAAACACCAACGTTAAATTGGGCACGAGCAATATTTGCCGGAGCACATCAATAGACAACAGATCATGAAAGTGTTGGATAACTGAATCGGCAATATGATAAATTACAAAAGCACCGGTAATTAACCAGATACGATTGATCAATTTATTAACGCTTGCATATTTCGCGTCGGTTCCGGAGAAAGCCTGCATACCTGCCAGCAACACCGCAATTGGCACGATCAGCAGTTCTACCCATAAATCGAAAGTATATTGTCCGATCAGGAATTCCAGCAAAACGCCCAGCTTCAGATTATCCTTCAGCATTTCCAGGAAGAAATGCTTGTTCTCACTGATCTTATTCGCTTTGAACATGCTGACGGTCGCCGAAAACAAGATATAAAACACCGTATCTTTCAGCAGGTCAGAGGTCCATAACCCGATCCGATCAAACAAATAAATAAAGACCGAAATATAAACAGCCATCCCCGCCAGCCAACTCATCAAATTCCAAACAAACAGCGCTTTCAGCACACCACCAAAGTCGCTTCGGGTAGACTTTCCGAATAAAACGGCGGTTACAGCGATAATTAACCATATCCCTAACGCTATTTCCCTGCTGTTAAATAGATCCGATGCTATCGTCATACCGCGTCATTTGGTTTGCGGTTATCAAAGCGATTCAATAACAATCCCTTTTCTTTCGTAAATATCCCAAAATCGATCTGGTGCGGTATCCAGGTCAGATCGTTATAGATCGGCCGGACAAAATAAAACACGCCCTCGTTTCGCTGTAAATAGCGTTCCATCGACCGAAAGAGTTTACCTTGCGGCGATAACCCTCGGTTGAGTTCCTTAAGTTGGGGATATAAATTCTGATCAATCTGCCCGTCATTGCAATGCGCGATAAAATGCCCCTTATCATAACCCACATATTCCGGCTGGTTTTTAAAAGTACCCAAGAACTGCCGCATCCGCTTGCTGTCACGTTCCTTGGTTCCCGCCGCCGACCGGCCGTACACAAACACCACCCGCGCAGCTCGTGAATAAATATCAGTACTCTCATAATCCTCCGTGCAATCAAAATACAAGGTATACAGCCGCCGCGCCGCATCATTAAAATGTCGCACCTCTGCATCCACGAACTCCTGCTCATACGCCGCCGTTAGCTCAAAACGCAGTTCCTTCTCTAGGAAGGCCACGCAGCCATCGTAGTCACCATCCGGGATATCACCGAACAATTTGTAATAAGGTTTCATGCGGTTAATTTAGCGTTTAAATCCTTATCTTTAAATAACTTATATTGAAACCTTTAGATATCATCCTTCTCCGAAAACCTCGCAGGCGTTTAAACATTAACTAATTTAAAGACAATGCACACGGAATATTTTCCCGATGAACTGAAAAGACAGATGCAGGAACTATTTGCGAATATCCAAAAAGATCGGCCACGGTATTTGGAATGGATAAAAGCAGAGATAGCGGTGTTAATAGCATCGATAAATAAATTTGATAAGGTATATGTGCTGGGAAGCCTGGGGGCGAGACTAATTAAGGCAATGCCTAATTCATATAGCCAATTTTTGGAAAACTATCAGGGGTTGGACGAGATTGATCCTAACGAGCTTGTACAAAAAGATGACGAAATTGAGTTATTGCTCGAATATGCGATGAGTATTGCTGTTGCCACACCTAATACAAGTGTGCTGATACCGAATGCTGAGGAATTACAAGCCATTTATGACCAGTTATCAAAGATCAAATACAATATGGGTATGTGGGAGATGTCGGCAGAATTACCCGAAGCTGGCAATCAGTCAGATCATTGGCTGCGCACGCAGATCGTCACTGAGAGCATTAATGTAAGGGGGAGTGGTTATCATATCCATATCACAGAAATTTTTGAAGAACTTTTTGCCCCATTCAGTGATTTTTTAAACCAATATTATCACTTCAGCGCTAATGACTTACTCCGGGTAATTCTTAAGCTGGACAGTTTGGTCTATTCTAAAGTAGGGAATCCTTTGGGTTCTGCTAATTCACACGATCGTTTAAAAGAATGGATGAGCATGCAGGGAAAGGAAAGGGTTTTCCAAACAATGATGGAAACCGGCAAACATTTTATTCAGCAATTTACTGATGCTAACCCTGACCTTAAAAATCCGGATACGCCCGATTCCGTCCTGCTGCACAGTTTGGATGATATCGCTGGTTATCCTACGATTTTTTGGGTAATCCCGCATACCGAAACAGAGAAAGCTGTATTCGAAAAACTGGCCGCGGCCTTTGGGGATAACCAAGTTTTTTTCCAACCTGAAAAATTCAAAGCTTTTATACTAAATGACACGATCATCAAGTTGCAGCCGCTCGTTAAAGAAAAGGATAAATTTTACCATTTTTCCCTGAATCTGGCTTTCAGGAACATTTTCAGGATAACCGAAAATCTGATCAAATCCACCAGTGAGGTTTATTTTGAAAACCATTATCAGGGCAACACCGATCCAAATTCCAAGGACAATTATATCGAGCGGAAAACAAAGCGCTTATTCGAAAAATTGCTGCCAAGCGCCGGGTTTTATTCATCATTGGATTATTTTGTACCCGACGAAAACGGCAAACCCAAGAAAACGGAACTGGATATCATCGGCATTTCTGCTGATGCGGTGTATATTATTGAGGTCAAAGCAGGCTTGCTGAATGATAAACACAAACGCGGGGCATTAAAAGGTTTAAAATTAAGACTGGAGCAAACCGTAGCGGCTGGTTCCTATCAGGGTCACCGTGCTTTAAAATATATTACTGACAATGAGCGTCCCGAGTTTAGTTACGTAGCGGACAAGGTCCGGAAACAGCTTATCATAGATAAATCTTCGGTCAAGTCTTATTATAAGATCACCGTAACTTTCGAGCACCTTGCCGGTATCGCTTCGAACTTAAAATATTTGATCAGCAGTGGCGTAATGAGTGAAGAATATAAATGGTCCTGGATCATCTCCATATTTGACCTGATGGTATTCGCCGACCTCATGCCGAATGAAACCAAATTCAAGGAATATTTGGATAACAGGCTTGCGATATACGACCGGGAAGATATTTCATTTTCAGACGAGCTGGATATTTTGGGCTATCATATGGAGGGACATTTTCCGCTTGGTGAAATAAAAAAAGATACACATTTACAAGTTGTCGGTTTTAAAGATGGTATTGATCTGTATTACGAGCAACGCGGTACGGGCATCCCAACTGTTGATAAGTCAGGTTTTAAATAGACCCATGTTTAATTTGTAAATAAATTTTTCTCTGTACGAGCCATTACTTCTTCGATATGCTCAAAGTCGCTGTACTTGGTAAAGCTATTGATAAAACGCGTGAACTCGATAGTATTGGCGTCTACGTCTGCCTTGTCCAACCGAACATCAAAAATGAGTAAGGTATGGATGCTATAACGCGGTTGCCCGTTCGGCCAGTTAACTTGTAAATGCGCAAGGCTTTGCATCGTATTCAGATCAATATGTACGACAATAACGTAACGTTCGGTGAGTTCCTCATTAAGATAAGGAATACGCATCGTCAGGTGGTCGCCCAACATCGGCCTTTCGACGCTGATATAGTCCAGTGCCCGCTTGAATTCACGCAGCTTGGATTTGGGCGTATCCGGTTGTAAACTCTTTTTAGGGAATAAAGAATGGACGATCCGGGTATCACGGTAAAGAATCAATATAAAATCCTTGCTTTCTCCGTTTGAGCTGGTGAAACGGGAGGAGGAACCAGTATATTTTACAAATAGTGCTGCGTCCTGGTGTTCTTTCGTATCGATGTTACCCTGTACGAAAATGTCATCAGCGATTTGTCGCCAGTCAAATATGGGTATACCAGTATTTTGGAACCGGCTCGGTTCGCCTAAGGCTCCCAGCCCGAAATAAAGGTCATTGGAATAATAACTATGACGGCTGATGATATGTGCCCAGCCCGTATCCCTGTTACCGTGAATATGGATCAGACCCGCAGCCGAAATAGACATAATGCCATACCACTGCTTCTTAAACGAAGCCAAAACGCCCATCTGCCAGATCGGGTCTTTTGCCTGTTGCTCGACCCATTTGATCAGGTCCCGTGTCAGATATTGTTTTAATCCATTCATGAAGGGCTTTCCGAGAAAGATATGGCGATGGTTTCCGATTTGCTGGCAAGTTGGATAAAAGCTGTGGGATCGCTCTCTACCTCCTTGATATTGGCGATATAGGGCTCCAGCAACTGGATGCGCCGGTAACCCAAAGCGATAGTTTGCCCATGTAAAACGCAGTTTTCAGGTTCTGAGCCGTTCTGTAAAAGTTCGCTTTCGGGCGTGACTGATTTAATAAACTCCAGCGCTTTCGTTCTGTCTGTAGGCCGCAAGCTCCAAGCGCTTTCAAAAACCCCTAAAAATGGTTTGCCTTCTATATGTGCGATCAACAGATTCAATGTATTATAAGATTCCTTAGTGATTTCCCCGATATGATTAAACCGAATCGCAAAATGTCTCTCGATTTGTTTCAAACGCTCAAAATAGTAAAGATGTTTTTTAGCTAGGGCGAGTAAAGGGTCAGCCGGAGCCATTTGAAGAGTAGTAGGGGTTGAACCTGGTACATGTATGGTAAATTTCTTACCCGAGCCGATATCTCTCAAAAACGTGATCGTCCGGAGTTCATCATTCAACGCACCATAATCGCCGGTGCGTAAAAGTTTAAGTTCATATTGCAAATTGACCATTTCCTCGGGCGCAGTGTAAAATTTCAGATCGACGTTTGGAAACGGAAAAGAAAAGATCAGGTGCGTTTGGGTTTTGAACAAGTCTACTTTCAAGTTATCGTATTCCGTACCGTCATCGAACATGATAGCGATTACCGCCGAACGCACAGGTGCGGAGCTAAAGGTCATCGGCCCGCCGCCATCCGGTGCCGAGATCTTGATATCATTAAAATAAACGTTCAGATTCAAAACTGTTGCTGCATCTAATGTGACCGTACCCAGTTCTTTGTTTTGTAACACGTTTTCCAGGCGTTCGATAAATTCCTGCTGATCAATAGGCACACCAAACGTCATTCGGGTCGTTAGGGGTTTGTTCAAACCGGCTAATGCCGAAACTTTGAATTGATCTTTCTCTGATTTTAACGTAGGCGCGAGATTGTTCTTCTGCAGAAAGATACGAAAGGTGTCAGGCCCGCACCATCTACGCTTGAAATCTTCATAAATATGATCTTTGATATTGGCCAAAAGACTATCAATAAATATTTCGGCGGTACTGTCAATATAATGAATGCCATCTTTGATTAACCGCTGTACCTTAGGAAGCTTTAAATCGGGGGCCAATAGGAAAAGTTCTTTGTGATTGTCACCCAGGTTCTCCTTTATTTTACGAAAGATGGATTCCATGTTTACGTCGTCCAAATTGTAACCGATAAACAAGACATGGTGGGTAGCCAAGCGTTCCTTAACGACGGTCCAAAGCACATCTTCTTTTTGAGAGTCAAAAAACCGGGTGTAATCCGTTTTGGTGATCAGGATACTATCCGGCAATGATAGATCACCGTGTATTTTGAAAACCTCTGGCTGATCTTTTTTGATATAAGGTAAGTCAACTGAAGACCTGACCAGACTACAAGCGTCGCCATAAGCCATTTCAAACAGCCGGTCGTAATTCGTTGTGATGATCGTTTTAATATGGGGAATGCCGGCCAACTTCAAATGAAGGCTTTGATCAGCCGGCGCTTTAGCGTAGATGTCTTTCAACAAAGCGATCAATGAATTACGGCTCATCCGCAAATTGACCAGTTCTTCCGTTAAGTCCGGAAGGGTCAATCCTTTTCCTATTTCATTCGACTCTGCGGTAGTTAACTGGTCATATATGAGTTGTGAAAGTTGATAGCCTGAGGGATAACTAGCGTACATGGACATTCCCGCTCCGCAAAACAATACCACATCTTCTTTTCTGATCAGTTCAAACAATCTTTCTAAAGCCATGACCAAATATACTAAAGTAATTAGCTAAATAATCAAGCGATGTCATGGGATAGTTCATACATCAATGTATAAACCGGGGTAACATCTTGTTCATGTGAATCGGCTTGCAATTTCGCGATCTGCTAATGCCTGAACTTACTCCAACGTCAACTCGGTTTGATTGATTGCATAGGCCAGGTTTTGCAACTGATGGACATAAGATATATCTGTGATACCATCATGCATCGCACTGAAATAAAAACCGCCTTCAACGGTTTTGACACCGACGTGGTTGTTCCACCAGGTTTCGTCTTCTTTTATGAAACCGAATCTATCCAGCCAGTCCACGGTCAGTTCGATGGGTTCGCAATCTTCGTATTCCATCACTTTGTGGTTGCCGTTCTCCAGGCGGGTACCGCCGATTTTCATATTGGCAATAGTCACGACCTTAGCCAGGCCTTCAGGCGTTTGAATAAAGTTGCCGATGCGGAGTTCTTGCGCGTTTACAGCCATGTTATAAAGGTTTTATTACGCCCTAAATATAACAACAAAAACGAAAGACAGCGCCATCCGGCCACACCTCCGGGGGCCGTGAACAGATGCTTACAGCAATTGTCCCCGTTTTCCTCGGATGTGTCCGTCCTGCTGCGGTCTGGAAAAAATAAATAAAAAGACCGCTATGACCGGCCCATCATCGAACTGAGTTTCGCATAATCAACCAAACTCATTTGATGTTCAATTTTGGATTGGAAAACTTTGGCGTCCGGTGAGAAATAGGAACTGGTGACGACCATGCCGGCTGTAGCCCGGTCGAAATTGATGCGTCCGAACAGTTCGCTGACCACACCAACGCCTACCGGACGGTCAGGTGCACGATGTTTACACTCAGCATAAATCATAAAATTGCCGATATCACTCCGGTGCATAATAATGAGATCCTTGCCGCCGTCCCGGGTTTGCTGGGTAAGTTGTACGCTGTAGCCCCGTTCTTCATAGATTTCGGCAACCAGTTCCTCGAACTGCCGGGGCGATAAATCACGAATCGCTTCCGGCCTGCGGCCGATCCGGTCTAATAGTTTTTTATTGACAAATCGCAGATCGGTAATGATTTCCGGCGCTTCCTCTAAGATGATAGTTGGCCGTTCTAATTCTTCAATAATGACCGGATTACGATAAAGATATTCACCCTCATCGTCCAACAAAAAATTGAATTGTGTCAGAATATCCCGTGGTTTATTGTAGTCTGCCAAAACCAAGTCGCGTACGGTCATGTCCAAATCGGGATGCTTGTTGGAATGACGCCTAAACATTTCATAGAGTAACAGGATTTCCTTTTCATTAAGGCCCCGCAAGTTAATGGAACTCGTATACTGGTCAAACACCTTCTCATCAGGCTGTTTCCTGGCCGACAGAATAACCTTGTAGCCCCTGGTCCAACCTTCGCGGACAATATCCGCCACTTGTTCCCGCAAAGCAGGAGTGAGGACTTCGTCCAAACCGTCAATAATTATCAACTCCGGGAACGCCGTAGGCCGCATACCGCCAGGCAAAATATAAGGAACAAGCAAAGACTTATCCAGCTCGATGTCATAACCCCGCAACAGCGTGATCTTACGATAAGCACCCGGGTTCTCTGCCCGGAACATTTCCAGCAAGGTCGTCTTACCCATACCCGCCTCACCATAAACCACCACGGCTCCACTATACAACCGTCGCGTCAGCTCATGCAACTCCCGCGCGCGGCTCCGCCGCACAATTTCCCTAAACTCCTCGCTATCGGTAATATCTAATTTCATTTCCTATAATTTGAAAGGATTGCCCATACCTTCCATCCGCAGATAAGCCAGCGACTTGCATAATCCGTCTAAACCCGGGAAAAGTATTTCTGTTGTAATGTTCATGGCACGCAGGTATTTTCCTATTTCGAAATTCAACCTATGTGGGATATTGATTTTTAATATCGCGATATCGTCTTGTTTATATTTTGCGCTTTCAGCATAATTGATGAGCGGTTTAAAATCAATCGCCAGTGGGCGATCATTATTCACATGGCTCATTAAATGTTTTTCAAAGGGTTGGGTTATATCTGACGGCATTAAAAACGCGCCTTGCTGACGGGCCAACCGGTCATTAGCCAGTTTGGGCTCAATATAGAACACGCCGGCACCCATTTTTTCGGAAACAGGAACGCCTGTCAACAATTCGTTTGCACAATCATGGGAATAGGCACTGATATCTTCATGACTCGCCATATTTACATTAAATCGTTTGCGGTAACGCTCAAACAAATATCCCCTCAAGATCGTACTGTTGATTGCCCAAACAGTCGCATCGGTGGTATGATGTTCGCTGATCGCGAAATAAATGCCTACAAATAGGGAACGGGTGATATCGACAAGGCGCGTTGGCGCGCCATGATGCTGCATTATCGTCAGCCATTCGACAATATCTTTCGGATCTGGTTTTGATTTGGAATAAAGCGGGTACTTCCATTTAAACTCTTTGATCATCGCTTTTTCTTCTATGAAGGCCAGCATGCTGTCGGTATTATTCGGATAATACTTAGCTACTGAGCGCTCAAGCGAGTGACTAATGGGCCATTGATGGTTGCCCTGTCCCCTGAAAACAAACCGGTCCATAAAACGCTGAGGCAGTTTAAATATGTCCTCCCATGACTCCAATGTTGTTTCCACGAAAGCTTTACTATAATTCGGCATAGCCGAAATTAATAAAATATTGTCACTTAGGTTAAGCGGGATCGTCGCCAGGCCTGGTTCGAGGCATGGTATTGCGCATAAAAATCCTGTTCTTCCTGTTGAGTTAAACCATCATGCTGCTCATACAATTCCAAATATTTTTTTAGAAATAAAGTGTATTCATCATGGCGGTTTTCCTTTTCGATATGATCAATGATTGGGCGCATGATCTTCATGATGGCATCTATCGAGTTATCTTTAAATAGCGCTTCTTCCATTTGCAGGTACTCAGTTAAGGATTGCGTTTTCCCAATAATGAACCTTTCGGCTTGCTGATAGATCGTCTGATTACTGGTTGCGGTATCCGCACTGCCGCTGGGCGTACGCCAGATCAGGTTGAGGTCGAGCTGGTTGTCATGATATATCCGAAGCAAATATTGTGGATTTAAGGCAATGAGGAATTCGACGGAGATATCCAGCGGATGCGCCTCGCGGGTTAATTTATCTTCAATCACTAAAGGATTGTCGCTTGTAAAATAGGTACTTGGGCCTTTGTTTTTACGGACCTCCAGTTTGGCGAATTCATGAAAGGTGCCTACTTCGATTAAGCGGTGTATATTACCAATCTTAAAGTCTTTGGTGACCAACATTTGGACATGGTCAACGATGGCTTGCTCGGTCCATTCCTGGAAACTGTAATCTTCATCAAGATAGGTCACGCCTTTTTGGCCTTCCTTGACGGCGCTTGCATAAGCTTTCCTAATTAATTCAGTATGATGTGCGATACTGATTTTTAAGATACGGGGGTTCCGCGTATACAATTGAAGAATGGCGCCCAGTATCTCTTCCCGTTGCTCATTGGTGATATGGATGATTTCGTCGTTGATTAACAGGTCGTAAACTTTTTGATAGGCTGGCTCAAAACCCACCGCAAACATTTTTTCAATGGCCATTACATCTCCATTGATCTTGGAATCAACATCCAGTGTGTACAGGTGCCGCTCGGCACAGATATTCGTGATATTCGTGTTGAAGGTCTTTTTCTTGGTGATGTCATAAACGTCCACGAAGTACTCTGAGCCTTTCTTCTCGGCGAAATTTTTCAGGTAAACCCTGGGTACATAATGCTGGTTCATATGGAGGTGAATTTACAATAATGATTAATTTTACCAAATGGAGGAAACTTATTGGGAATTGCTGGACGAAGAGGTTAAGATCATTAATGCTTTGCGCACTAAACAGGGTGGTACTGCTGATTTAAACGGTGAGGTTTGCCAGGCGGAACTGGATGGTTCAGTCGATTCGCCGACCTTCAAGATCAGCCGCGTTTTACGGCTTGACCGGGATGACTGCATTTTTAATTTACAAACCGAAAGCTTTCAGCTAAAAGTGACAGGGTTTATAACCGGCGAGCACAATACGGTCAACCGCGCGGAAGGCTGGGCAGACCGGCATTCCTATGGTAAGATTGACCGCATTCAAAGTGAGAACTGGGTGGAAGATACCTCTGGGTTGTTCCGGACTTACTATCATCTGAAGAGCGACCGTTTTATCTACGATTATTTTGGATTTAAGGAAGCTTTAAGTTTTTCGATCAATAGTATCAATTACCGCCTTTTGTCCCACGATAATTTTCTGGTCGTAGAAACGACAGACCCCGTTGCTCATGATATTTATGCCGAAGCTGTTTACAATTTGATGGTCGTTGTCGGCTTTATTACCGGTAAATTTATTCAAGACCATAATTACACCTTTCAAGGTAAACATTTCCTTTACCGACGGTTAAGGCAAGGCAGCGATTCCATTTACCATGCGTTGACCTGGAATGCTCATGGCTATAAAGATATGCTCGGCCGTGAAAAAACAAAGGCCATCGCGGATAGCCAGATGTTAAAAGCATTGGATACAGATTCCCTGGGAAGGCTTGCCGAACTTTGCAACAACCATCATGCGATCCAATACGCGCTTGTATTATTTAATGAGGCCAACAGCAACAAGCTTTCGCTGCTGGTTAAAAACAGCTGCTTTTATACTGTTTTAGAAGTCCTGCGAAAATTCTTTTACCATCTTTTTAAAGCCGACCTGCCGCCAAACTATACCAGCCTGGGCAACATTCCAAAATTCAAGGCAGTGTTTGGCCAATTAGCCAAACTGACTGCTTCGGAAGAAACGATGTTGACCAAGCGCAATGCTATCCTGCATGGAGAGGTTGACGATCTGGAAGGGTCGGAAATGGTAGGTTTAATGCAAATGCAGCTATCGCTCATTTACCGTTTATTATTAACCCATGTCGGTTTTAACGGATATGTGATCGATCACTATGCGCTCCGTAACGAGCAGCCCGATAACGCCTTTGTAAAACTTAACTAGGGAACCTGGAATCAGGGACCTGGCCTGGGTTCCAGTAATAGATCTTGCCATTCTTTTCAAACGAGATGGGTTGCTGTTCCGCCAGGGTCAGCATTTCAATAGGGCCCCGCATCATTGCAGTCATTTTTTGACCGATAAGTTCGCTAACCTTTTGTTGCAGGATTTGAATGTTATCCGGCACTTTGCCGATAAACTCTCCTTTAAAAATGGCGTACTGGTCAAAGCCATTACCCTGCATAACCTGCGAAAAGACAAAGACAAACTCAATGGTTTTTGTTCTGTGCGTGAGCAGGTCGGCGATCATTACTTTAAATAATTCATGCGGCAGGCTGAACATGCCGGTGTTTAAAAAGATCATACCGCCAGCAGTGACCCCGGCTATTTTACGGTAACTCTTGATTTGAGACGAAGCCTTTTTGAGGTGGTTATGAATAGAGTTCCGGATCAATTGGTGATAGGCTATGGTGAGATCACCGTAATCGGCTAATGGGTCCAGGTCAACGCATCTGTCAGTAAGTTTCCCAAACACGGCGGCGATATTTTCCTGACGTTCTGTGTTTTTCAGGGATTCCTGCTGAATGTCTTTCAGCTCCATAATAATGTCGCACAGGCGGAAATCGGGCGTCTCTGCACTGCATTCCGGTATCTTCTGACCGCCCAGCCCCTTAAATATCGTGGCGAAATCAGCTTCAGAAAACCGCGGAATCATTGCCGGCATCCGGCCACTGGTATTTACAAAACAGGTCAGGGAATACCTATCCTGCGCCGCTTCGAGGTAGGCGTCCCAAAATTCGCCGCCTTCCTTTCTACATTCAGCCTCAATTAAAATATCCAAATGAATATCCGAGCAGATCGGGTATTTCTCGGCTACTGATATCTCGTAAATCTGCGCTACAGAAAAATCCTCCCGCCGGATCATCATAATGCAATTTGCATACTGATTAGATTCGGTACTGAACCCCTGATAAATCACCCTGATGATTTCCATTATTTAAACCACAATAAACTGATAACATAACCGAATCCATCTGAATAAAAGCATTGCTCGTTCATCTCCCGGTTTGCCCGGTAGTCGCCGGTAAAGGGGTAAAACCAGTCGTCCGGTTTTACGGTTTCAATCGTTTCGAAGCGGCTATTAGCTTTGGTAAAATATTCCCCGGCAACAGTGGTTGGGGGCAAACTGCCGTGCACTTTAAAACGAAATGGCCATTTAGGGAAATGTTCATTGCGCTCGTACCATTTAACTTTGTTGTTTTCAGAAACCACGATCATGAGTTCGTGCGGGCAAACCTCGCAATACCGGATCGCTGCGGCCAGTAAGCTTACCTGAAAGCTAGCTGAGATCGTTTTTATTTTATCCAGTGAGAATTTTTTTACGCCATCGAAATAATAGATCTTTTGATAGGGCATTAAGAGGCAGCCTGCAAAATAGTCGGCCTCTAATTCGATAAGGTCATTTTTATCGGCTTCGGCAAATGAGGTATGCGGCTCCAGCAGGCCGGTCTGCAAACCAATACGGTGCTCGTTGATGTAATAGTGGCCCAACTCATGGCTGAGGCTATAGCGCCCCCTGTTGGTGTTCCAATTGTTACGACGGTCAATGTTAAGGTGGATATGGAACTGTTCTTCATCGAATACCAGCATGCCATCAAAACAATCTTCATAATGGTCAACGTAAACGTTCAGTTCTTCGAAAGCCGTAATTTCCTGCAAAAGGGTGACATTGCCTTTGGAGAACATCCCGGAAACAAAGTCCGCCAGTTTATTCAGTTCCTTTTTCCGGACCGCCGTTAGCTCCACCGTTTCGCTCATCCTGGTTCTTTTTGATTTTATCCTGTATATGCTTGGGTAAACTGCTGCCTTTGCGGGCGACCATTTTTAAGGCTGCAATATTCTCCGGCTTTGTTTTCGGTTCAAAACGAACAATTTTGGCATGTAAATTTCTAGCTAAGATCTGGTCACAATCCACCTCAAAACCGGCTAAATCCGTTGCTTCCTCTGCATAGATCTTTTCGAAACGGGCGAGTTCCAACTCGTTCGTTGGGAACAGGAAACCGGTAGAGGCTAACCACTCCGGCATCAGTTCAGCTGTCATATATGTTTTATTTTGAGGCATAAATTTCTAAATATTCTTGTACTTTATCGTAAGCTTCTTTTTTGTAGAATTGGATGGTCGCCTGGGTCAGCTCCAGTTCCGTTCGGAGCTTTTCAGTCAACGGGCGCGGGAGTTTGAAGCCCTTTTCCTGATATCGTTGGTAAGTCAGGTAAATGACTTTATGTTTAGGTCCCAACCTGTCCAAAGCTTTTTTGATCAGTTCGTAACGTGCTGTCACCTCTTTACGCTGCTCGGCTTTGACCGGTAAACTATCCAGCGGCAGCAATTCATAAACAATGCCTTCGTCACCACTGTAAGGCGAGAATTTATCTTGTTCACTATATAAATTCAATAAAAGCCGCTGAGCAATGCCGTACAAATATAAACGTACACCTGTGTCAAAATCTTTAGATCTCGACTTGGTAAAATCGAATTTCGGATACTTTAAAAAACGTTCAAAGGTGCGTTGCGCCAGATCGTGGGCAATATCTTTACCGTGGCCGAGGTTGTAACAAATAACCTCACACTTTTTTGCCAGGTCTAACTGGAACCGAAAACAAAAAGCACGGAAAGCATCCTCGGCAGTATCTTTTAACTCCGGGTCACTATACCACCTGATATATTCGATCAGGTTCTCTGTTGAATCATTCTCCAGTTCTTTCCAGCTCATTTGAATAAGGCAGTCATAATGACATACCAAAAACCATTGGTAACGCTTTTGATAGTCTTTATGCAGGGCGGTTAATCCTGCGCATTTAATATTTAAACATACAAAAAATATTTAGCTCATGACATTATTACAATCTATTAATCAGTTCGTTGAAAATATCTGCGTGACTGACCGCCAGGAGGAGGGCATTAAAACTTCGCTTGATAACATGTATGCTTACCTGATGGATGAGGACAGCGGGTTATCAATTGAGCGTAATTTCACCAATGGTTCCTATGACCGCGACACCATCATCCGCCCTTTAGATGATATTGATATTTTTTCGGTACTGAAGCGGGAAGACTGGGAGGACGAGTATAAACAGCTCCCTAAGCCACAAGCCGTACTCAGCAAGTTTAAAAAGTACCTGGATGGCATTACCATATATGAGGGTAAGGTTAAACAAGACAGGCCTTGCGTAACCATCAGGTTATCGGATAAAAACTTTGACATCATGCCCAGCTTTGAACAGGTGGGTGGCGGTTACCTGATACCCAATTTTGATTTAAGTGGTTGGACCTATGCCTACCCGGAACAACTGTATGATAACCTGGAGTCGGTGCATAAACAACGCAACTATAAGGTGAAGCAAATTATCAAAGCGGTGAAGCACTATAACCGCGGGCTGGATAAGCTAATACCTTCCTATCATATTGAAGAGGTTGCTATTAGTATTTTTATCCTGAATGATTTTAAAAATTACCGCGAAGGTATTGAGCTTTGGTTCAAAAATGCGGAATATTACCTGCTGTCTACCAAATTCAAAAGCAACGCCGATTACTTAAGCGCCATTGAGCATATCAAAAAGGTTCTTAAAAAGCTGGATGAAGCCAGCGCCAAATGCACCGATGGCAAGGAGTCGGATGCAGTACAAATCTGGAAGGATATTTTTGGCAAAGAATTTCCGACCATTGACCCCGCCGAGGCGAAAAATTTTGCACGTGCCATAAGCGAGGGTAATTTGAAGGTGGCAGCCACTGGTGGTTTATCCATGTCAACAGGTTACAGTATTGGTGCTTCAAGCGGTTATCATGGCGGTATATCAGAAGACTAAACCCTATAACCCAGCTATCCAGATTCAGGCCATGCGGGCAAGATACCCGCAATTTACAGCAAAAAAGAATAAAAATGGGGATATCGTTTTTAAGGGTCAACTGCAGGTGAAGCCCGAACTGCCTGTATATACAGTTGAGGTGATTTATCGCGGCGATGACCGGCCAAGGATTTTTATTCTTGACCCTTTACCGGTAGAGGGCGCCCCACATATATTTCCGGGGAGTGGCTCGCTCTGTTTATACCATAAAGATAATTACCACTGGACCGAACGCAAGTTGATCGCTCATGATATTATGGGCTGGACCGCAGGTTGGATTTACTTTTACGAATATTGGCTGCAAAACAATCACGAATGGATAGGTCCGGAAGTACCACATGGGCCGATGCTGCAATAAATGTTTACCTTTAAACAACAGGAATGAAAAACGATATACTTACCCGGCAAAACAAACAGGAAGAGCTGGAGCGCCTCGCTGCCCAGCGTGAGCTTTACAGTGCTGCCAAACGTATCTTTGCTGTACAGGCTATTGCTACGGTGGCAGTACCGGTCATACTGGCCTGCTTCGCCATCGTATTCGATACCTGGGCACCTTATATTGCCTGGTACGGCGTAGCGATATTTGCCGTTGATCTATTGGCAATTGATCCGCAGATCAAAAAACTAAAAATAAAAGCCGCCAAGATACAGGAGTTGTTTGATTGCAGTGTACTCCAACTGAGCTACTCCGAATTAAAAACCGTCAAAGAAATTACTGTAGAAGACGTATTACGATACTATAAGGCACATCAAAAAATTGCAACCAATATTGAAAAAATAAAAGACTGGTACCCGGATGCTATCGGGCAGGTCGGCTTGCCGGTAGCCAGGATCATCTGCCAGCGATCCAGTTGCTGGTGGGATAAAAAATTGAGAGAAGAATATTGCCAGCGCATTAAGTACATTATTATTTTTATTGTAATCGGCATCATCAGCGGTTGCCTGTTCGCTAAAACGGGTACCGTACAATTAATACTCATCTTCAGTGCCTTAGTACCGTTCTTCCAATTCGCCATTAAGCAGTACAATGATAACATAGATATGAATTGCCGCCTGGAGCAGCTAGCCAGCTATATTGAGCAAGTATGGAGGGATATCATAAAAGGTACGGTAAATGATCCTGAACTTAAAAATGAATCGCGTCGCATACAGGACGGTATATATGATAACCGTACTTTATCACCGCTGATCTTTGATTTTTTTTATAAAAGATCCCGCGACGGTAACGAGCTGACCATGAATCAGGCCGCGCAAAAATATGTGGACGAGTATAACGATACGATAGCAACCCGTAGTTAGCGCGCAGGAAACTCATAGCTAAAGAATTTTTGCCACCATTCAAAAGCCAGATCAGGTCTTGCTATCCGGCAAGCGCAGGCATTAACAGCACGTCCGTACCCGGTTGCCAGCTTAGAAAGCGACTCACGCTTTCGTGTTTCAGTTTTACAGGGCGATACGTAACCGGAAAACCCCATCGGGTCCTGCAGCCGGGCCAATTCGTTATCATGCAATAATTTTAAAATGTTCCTGATGTCGAGATCATATACAATTACTGTCCGTCCTTCCGCATACTTGGTTACGCGCAGTTCCAAATAAAAAGAAGTTATAGGCACGTTATTATAAAACTTCCAGGCTTTAACTAACCGAATCAAAGGCTTAAGCTTACCACCCAAACGCTTATCCTGTTTCGCCACATAAGCATTATGCGCAGATGGGCAGGACACCATCCATGAACCTTCATAATCAGGGATAAAATAACTCCGCCTTTTCCCACCCGGCGTGTCGATCAGTTGGTGAAAGCACGCTGGTGTGACCTCCAGTATTTCGGAAGCATGTACCCCAAAAGAAATACGGACTGCCGGCTTTTTAACCTCGATCAACGTCTGCGTGAAAGTGCCCTGAAGGGTTTCCTTGATATAGCGCAGCGTCATCGCAGAATTATCGCAAAACGCGTCCCCGGGACAAATTGCAAAATAGTCGGCATCACTAAAATGCCGAACCCCGGTACCATTACCAAAAGAACCCGTTTCAAAAAGGCTGGTCGGTGCCCAGTTATTTATCAGGCATCGCGACACCGAACTTTTATGAGCAACAGACTTCAAATACTCGCTGTTGGTAGGCTGTAATTTTACGAGGAACTGTTCGAATCCCTGGGCTAAAGTTTTAGGCATCGTTATTATCCGGTTACCGCAATTTACCACGTTTAATTCTTACCAACAAATTTGTGCCTACTAAGCATCGATCCTTGTCGATACTGCGCTCAAAACAATAACCGTCATCTTAATTGTGTGGTTTACCCATTAATATCATTTCATTCACAATCACCTTGGTTGTATAGCCGCTTCTTAACGTTTGTGCGGTACCTCCGGCCCGGGCTCTCCGCTGTATCTCCTGCGGAGGATGTCGCTGCGATCCCTACCGCCGCCTATGGCATTTTCGCTGCGCTGCAAAAGCCCCGGCGAAGACCATAGCATCGCGCCGCTAAAATTCATACTTAATGAATTCACGTCACTCCGCACTGGCTAAATGAAAACCCGACGGAAAATGCCAACCAGGCCCCGCCACATGGTCGGGGTGCCTGCGCGCAGCCTTCAGTGCCTTCAAAGGCTGCGGGGGCAGTTGTCACTTTCATGCCTATTATCATCGGTTGCTAAAAATGCTCATACAGGCTTACCCCTCTATCTGGCCTTTGCGACACTATCAGCGAAGGGACAAAATCCTCGGGCGTCTCACAAGGCCATGCAAAGTGCCGTACCGGCAGCCTTGTGAGCCACCCTGCGGTTTTGTATCGGGCTTTATCAAAGGCCAGATAGAGGGGCAAGCCCGGACGGACCCGCGAGGAAAAAAAAGTTTAACCATAAAAAAATAAAATCATGGAACTGACAGGGAGATTGGTAGCAGACGCTACGGTAAGAAAAGTAAATGAAGAAAAAAATGTAACAGGGTTCAGGGTCGCCGTTAACCGCCGTTACAAGTCACAGGGCGAACAAAAGGAAGAAACCGCCTTTGTGGATTGTACCTATTGGCGCACGGATGCCATAGCCCCTTATTTAACCAAAGGGATGTTGGTGCAATTGCATGGCTTTATGACCGCCGAACCGTGGGTGAGCCGTGATGGTGAACCGATGGCAAGCCTGAAATTCCGAACCGACGAGATCAATATGCTGACCAAATCGGGCAAAACAGATGATGGGAAACCCGCACAGGCAGGCAACAAAAACAAAGTCATCAAACCAAGCAAGCAATTTAATTAAACGTTTAGAGCCGTTTATACACGGCAAAATGACGATTGAAGTAGAGTTGACGAAATAGTTTTGAAACGCAAAAATTGAAAAGATGGAAAGAGCAAGGGATATCGCTACGGTAGCCCACCATTGGGCAAATGGCATCGGGGAACAGGCAAGAGCCAGTAACCTGTTTTTTGAACAGGAGAATATCTATTCCTACGGGTATCATTTTTTGATAGCCAAGCATGTCTATAATGACAGCGGTGGCCATGCTATACTAATTACACAAAAGAAGTACAGCAAATCAACCTCGGCGCATGTAACGCTCGTCAGGCAGGCATCAAGGCACATTCAGCAAATTTCTGTCCCTAATCCCGAATGGCCTGCGGCTGAATTATTTGAAAAGTGGTACAGTATTATAAAAGGCATCGCAGGTGGATTGAATAATTCTCGTAAGCCTGAAAAAGACATTTTGGAAATACAGGCGATTTTCAGTGAGGCAAAAAACTATGCTGACTTTTTCGGCTACGAAATACCCGAAATTTTGCAACAGGCGGGCAAGATTAAGAACCTCGGCCAATATCAGGAGGTCATCCAAAAAGAAACCCAATTACGCAAAGCCCAAGCCAAAAGGGAAAAAGCGGAAGCCCTGCGTATTCAAAACGTCAATCTGAAACGTTGGCGTAGATTTCAAACCAACTATATCACAACGGCAGACGGTTACGACTACTTGCGCTATGATAAAGCAACTGAACGCATAGAAACCACCCAAAGAGTGGAAATACCCCTTGTGGTCGGCAAACAGTTCTATAGTGTTGTACTGGCTACCATCGCAAACGGCGGTTGTAAAAACTGTCCTGACAAGTTGATGAATTTGTATGATGTCCTTGAAATCAACGCCCGATTTATCCGTGTTGGCTGCCACAAAATCAATTTAAAAGAAATCAAATCATTTGCTAAACAACAGGGATGGGTATAGCCATGCCCCCAAAAATCAGATTATGCAACCATTAAAAATGTTGAACAATGTGCAGAAAGCAAGGCTTTTGCACAGTTTACTGCTAAACGAAATGCCTGATTTCATCAGCTATTTATACGAGTATACAGAAAGTGTACTGGATAGTAAAGAAGAATTACGCAGTAGTTGGAAAGAGCAACTCTTTGGGGTTGACTTTTGGTTTGAATTGGCAGAGGGCATCAAAAGCAGAGCTGAGCGATACTCGAAAGACCTACGCAGGAGCAGTGGTGTTTTCGCCGACCAGTTGTTCGATGGTTATTCAGCCATGTTTACGGTTCACGTCCTGACCCAATATGCGATTAGACCTGAAACCAACCTGAAATTCAAACAAGCTGTGGAACTTTTATTTAATTAAGATGAAAACGCACCACAGCTATACTATTCCCTGCGGTTTATGCCTGATAGGCATTTGCCTATTCATACGCTACCATATCGGCAGGCGCAGGTTTAACCGCAGGGGTACGGCAGGTTTACAAAGTTATAGCAGTTACGGTAAGGCAATGGCCACTACTTTTTTGGAAAGGCTGATACTTTTTATCGGCAACCTCTGCGGTTTGGCAGGCTTGTGCCTGCTTGCCATAGCGGGATTTATACACTTTAAAATTTAACAATTATGAAAACGAATTTTTTTGAACAGATAGCAGGTTTGCAAATCAATGGCACCCTGCAAATCAGTATCCAGTCAAACGATATTGGTACGGTTGCCGTATCGGTACTGTTAACTAATCCGAACCCGAAGCTAACACAGGGCAAAAACATACCGCCCATGTTGTTAAAAGGAACGCCACAGGAACTGGACGAGCAGTTTTTTGGCGAAATCGGTGAACCTGTAAAACAAACCGTGAAGCTGTTCGCCAATTTGGAAGCCTACCAAGCCGAACTGGATAAAGCCAAGAAACAACCTGAAAAAACCAATGGTAAAACCACGCCTGCCAATACCAAAAAGGCGACAGATAACAGCTTGTTTACCCAACCCGCCGAAGAACCTGACAACGATGTGGATGACGATTTGGACGAACAACCTGATGAAACCGAGGATTTAGCGGAAAAACAACGGCTGTATGACGAAGCCATGCAAAGGGTAAGCCAGTTGAATACAGACATGAAGTATAAAGAAGCTATAGCCCAATTACCCGATGCGGAAGAATATCCCAACAAGGCAGACGAAATAAAAACCAAACGGCAGCAATTAGAAAAGCGTCAGGAATTGTACGCCAGTTTACAGGAAGTTTAACCTTAATGCCACGAACATGATAGTCAATGAATTAAAAAGGGTGTTTCTGCACAAAGAGAACGGACAGGAGGTGCGTTTGGCAGACCCCGGTGCGGAATTTACCGCAAGTGATGTACAGAATTTCTATTCCGCTAATTACCCCATACTGACCAATGCGAAAATCATCGGCCCTGAAATCAAGGACGATGAAGTGCAGTACCGCTTTGAGAGTACGATGGGGCATAAAGGATAGGCCATGAAAAAGCAACAGGGAGAACGAACATTAAAAGTAAGAAAGGAGAACGAGGTATGGCAACTGCAACAGCGATTCGGCAGGTTAGTCGAAAAATTAGACCGCTTGCCCGATGCAAACGAAGTCAGGCGCAACGCTCTGGGAAGCGCACCGCAGGGCATAGCCGAAATGGTTTTCTAAAGCATCAGTTTAAACCGTTTTGGGCTTTTGACGGCAACAGGGACAGGTCAGAAAGGGAGTTTGAAAACTCCCTTTACCACCTCTGTAATTATTACGGATTGGCCATCCCTCAATCTGACAATAGCTTATTCCCGCAGCATATCTACCAAAGATGGCAGGTCGTCAGCGAAGCGTTAAAAGCTAAGGATAGCCAACTGGAATGCTTCATCGCTTCCGATGATACCCATACGGCCACTTTAGCGACTGTTAGCAGGTACGACACGGGCATGAATTTATACTATATCCCAGTACGTCCGTTATGGCATTGGTTGCAAAGCAGTCAGGGACAAAGGTTAGCCGAACTGTTACTGGCTATTTGTGCCTATCTGCATCAGGTTGTTCAAATACCGTTCTATACGGAAAATGGAAGTTATGTCGGGTGCCAGTACCAAATGATAGAGGATTGGATCAACGATGAGCAAGAGGACGAGGAAGACCGCAGGCAGCAACTCGACGAACTCTATACCATGCACAACGCAGGATTGAAATTACATGAGCAAATCCGTAAGCCTTATTATCTGGAAACTTTTGCTCATATAGTAGAAAATTTCCGTCCTGTGGATGATTGGGAAAAGGATTGGGTAGCCATTGGTGCCGAGTTTTTGGGGTTATATCACAATTATCCGCAACGTTCGATATTTGACAATATCCATTCAGACCTGCTTTACCCCGAGGACGAAGACCGCATCTCTGCTGACCAGTACATCAGCTTTTACTGGAGCGGGGACGGCTGTTTAGCCGACACCCTGTTTGATACGATAAACTGTAACTTTCAGGAAATCGCCTATATGGACGAGCCGATGCACCTGCAAAAATTTGACAAATTTCCCGAAGCCAATGTACCCGATTTTCAGTTCGAGAAAGCCTTGTTTGAATTGGTGGACAGGCTTTGCAAGCTTTTAAATGACCATGATTATGAAGAACGTGAGCCAAACATTTAACGAACAATACCTGCCTGTTAAAGCCCTGCTGATTTATCAGTCTGTCGAACAGGAAAGCCAAACCCACGAGCGCAGAGAAAGCGATATTTACGTGGAAAGCTACGATATTGGCAAGCAGGGTAACCCGATTAATGCCCATCCATTATCCATTACCGAAATGATGCTATTGAGTGAGCTGATGCAGTCCACCCAAGAACTCAAAACCACCTACCTGCAATGTAAGAGCGTTTTACCGCTCAAATTAATTTATGTCAATGCCCAAAATAACGGCTATGCGGTTTGGTTCACACCGCCACAGGAAGTTGACCTGTTTTTTAGCGAGAGTTTAAGCATCCCATCGGGCAGAACCAAAATACCCGCCCTGCTTTGGAAAGCCACCAAAGAGCGCTTACAGGTATTCGCCCTCAAAGGGAAAGCCAAGCCCAACATCGATACGCCATTGTATTATGCGCCCTTATTTAACCTCTCCCAAGATGGAAGCGTGTGTATGGGTACGATTAACATCAATATCGACCGACAAACCTATTTGGAGCAGTTTATGACCCAATGGGAAACCTATTTTTTTAACAGCTATTTTACCCATACACTCGGCAACCATCGGCATTGCAAAGGCAATTTGGTCGCTTTATGGCAGGAACAGGTGGGCACAGGCAGGGAGTTCCCGCAGAATGAATTAATCAAAAATGGTAGAACCCTAAAAGACTTAATCCGATGAAAAAGACGAAAGCAAATGATAACCGCACCGCCGTGCATATCGTTAATAAGGAATTATTGCAACCGTATAACCCTGTTACTATTAACCTGATTGGTGCGGGTGGAACAGGCGGTCAGGTCTTAACCGCATTAGCACGGATGAACCAGGCATTGGTGGCATTAAACCATCCCGGCCTGTTTGTCAGACTGTTTGATGATGATACCGTCAGCAGGGCTAATTTAGCGAGGCAATTATTTACCACCGCTGAATTAGGTTTGCCCAAGTCCGTAGCATTAATTAACCGTATCAACCGTTTTTTTGGTACGAACTGGAAAGCAATCACCGAAAAATATGATAAGACCTACAGCGGCAACAAGGAAAGCGCATGGGCGACCATTACCATTGGTTGTGTCGATACGGTACAGGCGAGGGAAGATATTGCACACATCCTGAAAACGCTGAACAAGCGCATGAGCAACAGCCGCAGCCAACCGCTTTATTACATGGATTTCGGCAACAGCAGGGAAACAGGGCAGGTTATCCTGTCGACCATCGGTAAAATCAAACAGCCCGATTCCAAACAATACCTCACCGCAGAAACCCTGCCGATGGTAACCGATGAATTTGGCGAGTTATTGAAAGCATCGGAAACCACCGATAATACGCCAAGCTGTTCATTAGCGGAAGCCCTGACCAAACAGGATTTGTTTATCAATTCCGCATTGGCTAATGTAGGGGCATCCCTGTTATGGCAATTGTTTCGGGAGGGGATATTATTTAACAGGGGTTTCTTTCTGAACCTGAAAGATTTCAGGACACAGCCATTAAAAGTCGCATGAAAAATCAGCCATTAAAAATAACAGACCTGAACGGCTTTGAGTTGGAAATTGACAACTTACAATTAGCTATCATGCAGGCCGATGACTATCGGCATTACGAACGTCTTGACCCGAAATACAAGGACGCAGATGCAGAACGCAAAGCTTATTGGCAAGATCTATATCAAAAATTAGTACAGTTATGAGTTACATAGTAATAGAAACACATGGTGGTGCGGAATATGCCATCATAGTTACCGACGAGAACGGCGGGAACAAAGTATTCGATGAATTGGCGGACGCAAATGCAGAAGCTGCCGATTGTCAGGACGGCATCGTTATTGAACTTTAAATTGCCGGACGGCCCCGCAGAGCGGGGCCCGTTTTTTCGCCCCGAATTTTGCTGGTTGATCTGTTTTCAATAGGAGCAAAATACGGGGCGCTTTTATGTCACGGATTTATATAAAAATATGACATACATTGAACAGCCACGGCGGAAACTGCTGTCAATGGTTCAGCTTGCATTCAGATCAACCAACTACAAAAATATTGTTTATACCGTAAAGGCGTCATCGAAAATTACCGGGAAAATTTTATTTTTCTGTAAACAGCGGGAGTCTGCCCGCTTTTTAATTTAAAGATCCGGTTAAAAGCAGCTTCCGACTGGTAGCCGCATTTTGCTGCTATTTCGGAGATCTTACTATTGTCTGTCACCAGGAGCTTTTGGGCCATCCTGATGCGCCAATTGGTGAGGTAGCTCAATGGTGTTTCATGCACCAATTTTTTGAACTGGTTAAAGAAAACAGAGCGCGACATACCGATCTCCGAAGCCAGCGACTCCAACGTCCAATCGTTTTGAGGTGCGTCCTGCATGAATTTCAATGCTTTGCTGATCCTGGGGTCATTTAACGCCGAGAGGTAACCACTTTCGGGTGCAGCTTGTTCCAAATATGCCCGGATGATATGGACAAACATCATTTCGGACAGACACTTCAGCATAACACTGCTTCCAGGCTTTTCATTATTAAGTTCTTCCAGCATAAGCTGCGCAACCTGTCTGACCAATAATTGGTTTTCTGTAACATATTGCCTGATATGAATAATCGGCGGCAGATCCTTTAAAAACGGATGCAGCGGCTGGTAATCAAATTCAAAATGCCCCGCGATAAGGACAGTTTTCTCTCCGACACCATTAAAAACCGGGATGCCTGCCCGAAGGGCTTTCACAAACTCAGGCGATGGCATACGCAGGCTCGTCGGTTTATCGGCTATCCAGTGGGCGCTCCCGTGAGGTACGAATATGAGATCGCCCTCTTTCATTTCGATCACACGGCCATCAGGTGAGCCAACCGTACAGTTGCCGCTCACCAGCCGCCAGAACTGCGAGTTTTCGTCCTTGACAATATCCAATCCCCAGGGAGCCGCCAAAGGGATCTTGTTATAGACAACGCTTTTGAGCCGAGTTGCCTCCAATACCGTGCTTAATGCGTCCATTCTAATAATTTGATACGATTGAGCAAATATACAATACTTTTTAATGCTTTTAGTATTAAGTAGCACGCTACTTTTGTATGATAAATTATAAAGAAAATGACAACACAGGAATTAGCAGATCGTTATTACGAGCTTTTTAAAGCAAGGCAGGTACCGGAAATCTATCAGCAGTTATACAGCGCCGACATTGTTTGTACCGAACCGGAACATGCCCTGGCCATGGGTGTGCCTACCGTAACTAAGGGTATCGCAGCGGTTTTAGCCAAATCGAAAGCCAGGCAGGAAACGATAGCAGAAGTACACAGCTTTTTCAGCAGCGAACCAGTTGTTGGAGGCGATTATTTCAGCCTGTCCATGGGCAGAGATATGACCCTGAAAAACGGACAGCGGGTACAACTGGCAGAAATCGCGGTCTTTGGTGTAAAAGACGATAAGATCATCACCGAGACGTTTTTTTATTAGCGATCAGTTATACTAACAGTATGATAAGCTATTGCCAGAACCATGAATTGATATCCGCGTTCAAGCCGGGTGAAGCGATCAGTAAAAAGGAAAAGCCTCTCAGATTTCTCTGAGAGGCCATCAGGTGTGGCGAAAAGCTGAAATTTTCTGATGATTTTTCATGAAATTGGAGATTCATAATAATTGTCAATTAAAAGCCGCGCGGAACGCTAAAGGCGAAAGATTGGTTTTCTTTTTAAATAAGGTGCTGAAAGACTGGGCATGCTCAAAACCAAAAGCGTAGGCAATCTCGCTGATTGAAAGGCTGGTCGTGGAAAGCCTTTCCTTAGCTTTCCCGATCAACTTTTCATGGATATGCTGCTGGGTACTTTGCCCCGTATGTACCCGTAACAGATCACTTAAATAATTTGGCGATAGATTCATTTGATCAGCAATATATTGTACGGTCAGCAAACCTTGTACATCGCTGTTGAAATAGGCATCAACCAGTTGCTCAAACTTCACCAGCAACGCAGAATTATTACTCCGGCGCGTAATGAATTGACGCTCGTAAAAACGGTTGGAATAATTTAACAACAATTCGATCTGCGTTAAAATGATCTCCTGGGTATGTTTATCGATATGCGCACATTCCTTATTGATTTTATTTAAAATAGTGATCAGGTCTTCCTCTTCTTCAGCCGACAAGTGCAGCGCTTCATTCACTGCATAAGAGAAAAACCCATAGCTGCTTATACTGCTCGCTAAAGAATGCTGCAGCAAAAAATCAGGATGGAATATCAGCAGGTAGCCCGAGCCGCACTCCATATTCTGCAGATCGAGATACTGCACCTGGTTAGGTGCGGTAAAACTCAAAACACCCTTATCATAATCATAATGCTGTTGCCCGTATTTGATCTTTCCTTTTGCATCCCGTTTCAAAGCCACGCAATAAAAACGGTTGACAAAACCCTTCCAAACCTCATCTTCCAAAAAGATGCTGTCGGCCAGATTGATCACGCTCACCAGAGGATGCAGTGGTTCCGGCAAAGACAACAAGCGATGAAATTCAGATATAGAGTTAATGGCGTTCATAAACAAAATTAGTCAATTAAGCCCATACTAAAATCATCATAGGGTGCGCCGGTATCTGTACCCAGCGGCACGATACTTTCCAACTGCGTCAAATCTGCGCCGGTCAAATTGATCGTTGTTGCCGCGATGTTTTGCTCCAGATATTTTCTACGTTTAGTACCCGGAATCGGCAAAATACCTTTACTCATAATCCAGGCCAAAGCCAATTGTGAAGCGGTCACGTTCTTTTCTTCAGCCATCGTTTCAATCGCTTTTACCAATTCGATATTCTTGTCAAATTGTGCGCCTTGAAAACGCGGAATAGCCTTACGAAAATCTTTCTCCGGCAGATCATCCAGGCTTTTGATCTGTCCCGATAAAAACCCACGGCCCAGTGGCGAATAGGCTACAAAACCAATGCCCAGCTCATTTAAAGTTGCCAAAACCCCGCGTTCTTCCACCGTCCGCTCAAACAAAGAGTATTCGCTTTGTACTGCCGTTATCGGATGTACAGCGTGTGCCCGACTAACAGTATCAGACGATACTTCCGACAAACCAATATAACCCACTTTCCCTTCTTTAACCAGTTCACTCATGGCTTCCACTGTTTCCTCTATCTGCGTGTTTTTATCCAGGCGGTGCAAATAATACAGATCGATATAATCGGTGTTCAGATTTTTGAGTGACCGTTCCAAAGCTTTCTTTACGTAATCTTTCTTCCCATTGATTGCCCAGGTAACCTTATTCTCATCATTGATTTCCCAGCCAAACTTGGTCGCCAAAATATACTGGCTTCGATTATTACCAATTGCTTTTGCGATCAATTGCTCATTCTTCAGCGGCCCGTACAGGTCGGCTGTATCCAAGAAGTTGCCACCCAGTTCCAGCGAACGATGGATCGTAGCGACGGCCTCCTGCTCATCTGCCGGTCCGTACATGTGTCCTTCTTCAAAACCGGTCATGCCCATACAACCCAACCCGATCATCGGGACAACCAAACCTTGGCTGCCCAATGCAATTTGTTTTAATTCCATAACCCAAAGGTCGCTCAATGCAATTGGGCAGATGTAAGCAAATCCCTGAACCTTGTAGTTAAATCAAGGATTAAACTGATGGAACCGGGTGTAAAATAGATGGGATGACCGAGATTGCTCTTTCGCCTGATGCATATCGGGTGCAGTTGTTTATCCGATCAGCCAGCCGGGCAGCGTGGATATCGGCAAAATCATTGTCAGACCAATCGCACCCATTTGATCATGATGCAAGATTTTAAAAAAAATCACGCTATTTTTTGCCGTACCACTTTGTGGTAACTGAAGTAGGATACTACTAAAATCAAAAGCATAATAAGTGGTGCTACAATATTAAATACAGAGTCACCTGCGTTATAATGGGCGATGATCGCGGATGAGAAACTGAGAGAAAATCCAAAATATGCCCATTCCTTAACCCGCACGGGAACCGCAGGAATAGCTATTGCAAATGCGCCAAGCAACTTGGCAATTCCCAATTCGACACGGAACCAGTCGGGAAATCCTAAATGGTCGAAGGCTACTTTCAGGGTAGGATTAAAGAAATAGTTATATGCATTGGCCAGCATGCCCAGAACAATAAGTCCGGTAGTGATCCAATAGGTGATTTTTATTGCTTTCATGATTCTTGTTTTTATCAAAGGCAAATCTATGCTGACTTTGGTTTATTTTTGTAATGGGTTTACTCGTGGAAACCGATTTCCATGAAGAAACTACCATTGCATATGAAAGAAAAAATCGACCTTGATTCTGTACGTTGTACCGCCCACCATATGGCCATTAACGATACCATGGACGTTTTGTCCGGAAAGTGGAAGATCCGGATTATAGGTTCCCTTGGTTTCGGCAAACAACGATTTATGGAGCTTAAAGCAAATATTGACGGGATCGCAGCAAAAATGTTGTCCAAGGAATTGCAGCAACTGGAGTTAAATGGATTAGTTACTCGAACGGTGCTGGATACTAAGCCTATTACGGTCGAATATGAATTAACCGAATACGGTCATTCGCTCCAGCCTATTATTAATGAAATGTCGGCCTGGGGCATCAAGCACCGGGAGAGAATTGTAAAGCAAATGAGCGCTAAGTAAACTGTATCATCCATGTTAATAGAATTCGTTACCCAGCCGCAGTTTAATTTCTTAACAACTTTTGCGGAAGCCTTAAAAGTGCCTGTGGTTAACAACGAGCTACAAATCCCATCATCACTCGGCGAGGGGTTTGTGCGCCGGGTTGACCTGAATGATGACTTCCGCTTGCTGATCCACCGGTACCGGCTCAACCAGGAACTGATCTTAAAACGGATAGGTTCATCAGAACCGGCAAGCTTCATCAGTGTCATGTTCTATAACAATGAAGAGCCGGTAAGCATGGTTACGGATGACGAGGAACAACGGAATTTTAGTCGTTATAACGATATGGCGATACAAATTGCATCCAATAACCTGGATTCAGTAGTTACTTTTCCCGCTAATTCGGAGATTTATTACACCGTGCTCGGGATCAGTATTTCCCGCCTGAAAACGTTGCTGGAACTTAGGCAGCCTGACGAATTGATTAATGCCATTGTCAACCCCAAAGGATCCTTTCTTTTTTATGAAAGTATGGGGACCGAAACACAAATGACCCTCAAACAGCTATCAGAGCCACAGTCGGCTAACGGTTTAGCCGGATTTTACTATCGGCTTAAGGCGGCAACGCTGCTCTACGATGTTTTTACTAAATTACATAACCGCCGGTCTACCGGGCATAGCCCTGTTAATAAAGCTGATGCGGAAAAGCTGTCCATTATCCGCAAAGCCATACTCAGCGATCTCAGTCAGCCACCCAGCCTGCCTGACCTGGCTAAATTAGGCGGCATGAGCGAAACCAAAATGAAAGACCTGTTCCGGCAGGTATTCGGCGACAGCATTTATAATTATTACCAAACGGCCCGCATGGAGGAAGCGGCCTACCTGCTCAAACATAAAAACTACTCCGTAAGTGAAGCGGGCTACCAGTTAGGCTTTAGTAATCTAAGTCACTTTACCCGCTTATTTGAGCGGCACCACCAGCAAAAGCCTAAAAAGTACGCAGCAGGCGGATAGGACTATTTTTCGGGCGGGCCAGGCTATTTTAAACTGGGCAACCTGGCGACCTTTGACATATCATTTAAAACATAAAAATAAACGATATGAAAAAGTTACTGATGCCCTACAATAGCAAATCTCTGAATTTGAAGAATCATTTAGTAATGGCCCCCATGACCCGCAGCCGTGCTATCGGCAATGTACCCAACGCGCTGATGGCGGAATACTACGGCCAGCGCAAGGGAGCTGGTTTAATTATTACCGAAGGTACTGCACCCGCCCCGGAGGCATTGGGTTATGCCCGTATTCCAGGTATATTTTCAGCTGAACAAATTGAAGGCTGGAAATTAACAACAGCCGCCGTACATCAAAACGATACCAAAATATTTTTGCAACTAATGCATACCGGCCGTATCGGCCACCAGGCGAACCTACCGGAGGGTGTTCAGGTGGTAGGTGCTTCCGCGATAGCCGCGGCAGGGCAAATGCAAACGGATACGATGGGTATGCAGGATTACCCCACTCCGTTAGCCTTATCTACCGAGGGTGTACAAGAGGTTATCAGCGGCTATGTGATAGCCGCGAAGAACGCGATGGCCGCCGGCTTTGATGGTGTGGAATTACACGCGGCAAACGGCTACCTTATCGAGCAGTTCCTGAATCCCAATGTGAACGACCGTAAGGATGAATATGGCGGCAGTATCGAAAACAGAAGCAGGTTTGCACTGGAAATAGCTCAACAGGTAGCAGACGCTATCGGCAAAGAAAAAGTTGGTGTCAGGATATCACCTAATTCCACTCTTGGTGATCTGCAGGCTTATGATGCCGATGCTACGGAGGAAACTTACATTCATTTGAGCCGGGAGTTTAACCGCATCGGGCTTGCTTTTATACACATCAGTATTAATCCGCAGGTGCCTGCACAAACCTTAGCAGCGATCCGGACCGAATTTGAGGGAACAATTATTTATTGTAACACCTTTACTGCCGAGAAAGCCGAAGCTGAATTAAATAAAGGAGATGCGGACCTTGTTGCTTTTGGCAGGGCGTTTTTGGCAAATCCGGACCTGGAGCAACGCATCATCAATGGTGCAGAATTGAACACACCTGATTTCACCACTTTGTATACACCAGGCGCAAAAGGATATACCGATTACCCGGTTTTATTTAACTGATGTTTTTTCGGTAGTATCAGTTAAGTTTCAGATTTGTTAAGGATATCCTTGCACCCAGAAAAATTTTATTGGGGTTCGAAATTGACCAATCTACATTGTCGATTTTCAGAAGAATCAAGACAATTTTTACTATCTAAAAAGAGAATATTTATAGAATAATAATCATTTGCATGAATGATGCTCCTGGTCGGGCTCGAACCTGGGACCCAATTTTATTTTCCTGTTGACATTCCCGTTTTTTTGGTATATTTGGATAAGCGAACACGGTGAACGAGTAAAACGCCCAACCGGCGTGATGATGTTCATTGTAAGTAATTGAAAATCAATACGATATAGAGATAGCCTACCAAGCCAGGTGGGCGCACAAATTAGCCATTTAGCTGATTTTATAACCCTGTAAGTCGTTGATTTACAGGGCTTTTTATTTTTTAGTAATCCTTCTCAATCCTTCTGAATACACCGTTTCTGAGACCAAACTGGCTACTTTCATTTCCATGATTAATCCATTTGTGTTTTATTTAGATAAAAATAAAACATTTATGTTTCATATAGTGCATTTATATTTTATTTATTTAATTTTACCCCATTAATAGGTCAATATGAATAAGACGTTAGCGATCATGCAGGAATGGGTGGGTTTCGAAGAGCAGAACCCGGCGGGATCTATAGCGGATTTCTGTAAGGACTATTTGAAAAAACAGCAGGTTCCGGTGATACCGGACACCGAGGACAGTGGTCCCGATTACGCTTGCCGGTACGCGCTGACCAAGGTGATCAACCGTCTTTCGCGCCTTTGGATGTTCTTTACCATGACTGAAATGAAACCGATGGGGTTGACAAGTTTTGATGAGTTCCTGTTTCTCTTAACGGTACAAAAAACGGAACCTATCCGAAAAAAGGATCTGATCTACATGCATTTTATCGAAATATCTTCGGGTATCTTAATGATAGACCGGCTGGTTAAAAAGGGTTTACTGGACGAAAGAACGGATGAGCTGGACAAAAGGTCTCGCCTGGTGACGATAACTGCCAAAGGTAAAAAGGTAGTGGTAGATGGCCATAAGGCGCTGGATACTGTATACAGTGATCTTTACGGTGACATGCCGGAAAGTGCAATGCTGGTCTGCCTGGAACAACTTGGGCCGCTGCTGGACAGGATCGCCAAAAAGTGGAATAAATTGAAAAAATTCCAACCTACGTTAAATGATGTTTAAAGAGTGTTACCTGTATTCTGCTTTTAAGCCGGGCGGCCGTGTAGACAAATTAGAAGTCTGGCAATATGCGCAGAAATACCGCGGCTTATAGGTAGCTGAAAAGCCAATATTAACTTCTTTTTTGGTGAGTTCTTTGTTTTAATAGTTTGTGATTCGTTGTTTTTCGTAATGATGGATTAGGTTAGAGTAGAGACTATCAGCAATTTAGCGTAGTAATTAATATAAATAGCGGAGAGCGGTAAATGAAACCCTCCGTTATTTAGGTGAGAGCAATACGATAATTGTCTATTTTTCCGATTATAGGTCGTTAGTCGCAAAACGCACATTCCTCAGCCCTAGTTCAATCTTTGCATACCTTTCCATTTTAGCATGTTATTTGGCGCATTTGACTTTGTGTGCCCACATATGTGTAACAGACATTGATTAATCGATAACAACAACCGAATACTAGTTCAATTTAACTTAATCGGGACTGTCTTTATTTACATTATTTTGAGCAAAAAAAAAGTCGGTCAACTAAGGGTAATACTACAAGTTACGTCACTATACTTTAGGTCCGGCAGTAAGCTAATACGTCGCTGGATTTAAAAAAGTTTTTTTATGACGAGCGCTTTGACGGCTGGAAACTGTGGCCGCTGAGCGAAAAAGAGACAGATTGGTATTATAAACTGCCCTAATCTAAATAGCCCTTTAACACCCAGGTGTGGGAACTGGCGCGAAGCCTGGCCAACGCTTTGTCTTTGATCTGCCTGACCCGTTCACGGGTAAGGTCATATTTATCGCCGATCTCTTCCAAACTATGCGCCTGCCCATCACTGAGACCGAAAAACAGGGTTAATACATCTCTTTCCTTTTCGCCAAGTACCCGCAGGCTTTCCGCAACCTCGGTAGATAAAGATTCGGTCATCAGTCCTTTATCTGTTCCCGGTTCCGAACTTTGCAGCACATCCAGTAAGGTATTATCCTCTTCGCTGGAAAATGGAGAATCATAGGAAATATGCCGGCCTGAATGGCTTAGGACATCGCTAACCTTGTCAGCAGTAATTTCCAAAGTTTCTGCTAACTCTTCCGGCGTCGGCTGCCTTTCGTACTTTTGTTCTAACTGTGATGCTGCTTTGGCAATTTTGGAGAGATCCCCAACTTTGTTCAAGGGCAGCCGGATCATCCGGGATTGCTCATTAATAGCCGAAAGGATGGATTGCCGGATCCACCATACCGCGTAGGATATAAATTTGAAACCCTTGGTTTCATCGAAGCGTTTCGCCGCTTTAACCAGCCCGACATTGCCTTCGTTGATCAGATCGCCCAGTGTCATCCCTGAACTCTGGTATTGTTTGGCCACCGAAACGACGAATCTTAGGTTGGCCGTGGTCAGCCGTTCTAATGCCGCCTGGTCGCCCTCGCGGATTTTTTGAGTTAAGATCACCTCTTCTTGCGGAGTAACCATCGGAATCTTTGCGATGTCTGACAAATATTGATTCAACGATGCGCTCTCACGATTGGTGATCGACTCACTAATTTTAAGTTGCCTCATTTATGTAAATATTAATGTGAATGCTAAAGATTTGATGCCTTAGAATGCGCGGTGAGCAGAAATTATTCTCAAGAGATGACAGTGATTTACTGATGCTTGCGGGAGAAAGGTGGCCAAATCTTTAATGTACAAAGATAAGCACGATAGCAAAAAATAGTGTTATTTGGATGTCATAACACGCAAGGTGATTTTTTAGATTCGTGCCGAAAATCTGCCTCCAGCCGTCTTCAAAGCGGTGCCGGGCTAAACGCGGGTCATGGGGAAATGCGACAGCATTTCTAAACCCAGGTCCAGATAATGGCGGAAGGCTTCTGCTGTCTGGTTTCGATCAGGTGTCTGGCTTCGTTCAGCCGTTTATCCTGGAGCCATTGTCTTGGCGGCAGACCAAATATCTTTTGAAAGTCGCGTTTGAAACCGGCGAGGCTGCCCGGTTAGTTGCGCGAATTTTTCAACGGGAACATTGAACTGAACTCAATTTAATCTATTAAAAATCATCAACTTCTGAAATAGAATTAATTGGTGCGATGTCCCTTCAAAAATTCACTTTTCGAGGAATTGCAATATCAAACCGCTTTGATGAGCGAGCTTTAATCCTTTAGAGAGAGGAAAACCTTTCCTAATAAAGTTTCGGCAGCGAGTGCCGCCAGTTATCTGGTTTAATCTTCCGATCTATAAATAGTCCGGACGGATGATTATTGGTGTTTAACTGAATTAATATCTTGTTGCTCCCCGTTGTTTAAACTGGTGCACAGGCTGATAAATTTATGTTTTTGATTTAGCAGGATTTTAATCAACCGTGGCCGTAACGTATAATAGCTTTTAAACCATCCATACTTTAACAAATTACGCTCATCAAACCGCTTTACTGAAAAAGCATGTTGCAAAAAATAGTCACGCGGATAATCATAAAACAGACCCCAGTTCTCCGGCCTGTCGCCTGGCTCATGTCCGGGATCATAGGCTGTCCCAAATAAGTAATCCCAGACCGAGAATTTTGTAGAGAAATTGGCATGAAACACCTCCTGATAATTGGCATGGTGCCACAAGTGAAGGGAAGGTGTGTTGAAAAAATATTTCAATTTCCCCAAGTTCACTTTGATGTTGGCATGTATAAAAATGCCAAACATAGAATCGAGCATAGCTTTTATCGGCACCACTACCGGATTGGCCCCTAAAAGAATAATAGGAGCAAACTCAATGGTTTGATTGATGATAATTTCAAAAACATGTGAGCGCGCGCCAGCCAAAAAATCAACCTGTTTTACCGAGTGGTGCGCTTCATGTATCCGCCAAAATATTTTATTGCTATGCTGAAAGCGGTGAAAAAAGTAGATATAAAGATCGTGCGTAAACAGGAAAAATATTACCTGAACCCAAACCGGCCAATTATGAACTAACTGAGAATGTGACCAATCGAAATGACTTTTTAAGGGTGCTATCAGGTAATCAAAAATGATGATTTTGAGAAAGTAACTTTGTATTAGGGTATACCAAACCAAATCAACCCAAAAACCTTCGCGAAAAAAAGGCAGCCCTTTTCGATAAGGCGACACCCGTTCCCAAGTTATAATCAGGATTAACCAGCAAACAAGTATGGATGTAGTTATGGCAACAACGTTTAACTGATGCATTAATCCGCTTATTTGATTCTATATTCTTCCCCCAGGTTCACCCGTAACCTTTTCATTGGCGCCAGTTCCGACTCATATATTTTTTTTATTCCATCGCCTGCTGCCGTTTCTATATCGCGTATATCCCGCACCATACGCTGGAAGCCCTGTGGTTCAACCGATGCAGCATGGTCCGACCCCCACATGGCCCGATCGAGCGTGAAATGCCTCTCAACAAAAGTAGCGCCCATCGCTACTGCGGCCACGGTAGTAGCGAGCCCGGTTTCATGGCCGGAGTAACCAATAGGCACTCCCGGAAATTTATCAGTCAGCGTATGGATCATATTTAGGTTAAGCTCTTCAGGCTTGCATGGGTAAGCTGAAGTGGAATGAGCCAAAAAAACGGGATAATTAACATCATACTCATTCACAAAAATCAAAGCATTTTCAATCTCTTTCATGGTCGACATGCCGCTTGATAACATCAATGGACGGCCCGTTTCCAGGATACGGGAAATCAAATCAAAATCTGTTAGAGATGCTGACGCCAGTTTATATAATATGGTGTCAAACTGTTCCATAAAATCAACAGACGACACATCCCAGGCCGATACAAACCAGTCTATTCCTGCCTTTTTGCAGTACTGGTCGATAGTAGCATATTCGGCAATGCCAAATTCTGTTTTTCGCTTATAATCAATATAAGTCATGCGTCCCCAGGGTGTATCGCGCATAACGTCCCATTGATCTTTAGGCACACAAATTTCAGGCGTGCGTTTTTGAAATTTTACTGCGTCAGCTTTAGCGGCTACTGCTTCGTCTATCAGCTTTTTGGCAATTTCAAGCGAGCCATTATGATTAATGCCAATTTCGGCAATGATATATGAAGGGTGCCCTTTCCCGATTTTACGGCCGTTACTTAAGGTAACAACACCATTTTTTGCGGGAGATATGGTTTGGTAATTGTTTTTTGCATCGATGATAATCTCAGCGAATTCCCTGAAACAGCCTTCGCCTCCTTTGGTCAGACAAATATAGTCTGCCTGATTTTTTATCTTTGGTAGCGCATCGGCAGGCGCGGCTGTTAAACCAACCATTTGCATTATTTCCAGGTCGTTATAGTCATCTCCAATATAAGCTACTTCCTGGGCGCTTAATCGCAGGCGGCTTATAATTTCTTTTAAAACCTGCGCTTTATCTTTGACAAATAAATGTAGCTCTTCCACCTGTAATTTTTTTGCGCGGGCAATTACAGAGGGCGATTTTTCGCCGGTGATTATCGCTGTCTCTATCCCGGCACATTTACGCAGACGCTCTACACCCATACCATCGCGTATGTTGAATTTTTTTAGGTCTTCGCCGTTGTCTCCGTAGTAAACGCCGCCGTCGGTCAAAACGCCGTCGCAGTCCGTAATTAATAATTTAATTTTTAGCGCCTTTTGTTGTAATATGTCTTTCATAGCTCATAAGTTTAAATTGCTGTCCAGCCGCCGTCTACCACCAAATTGGCCCCGGTCATATAGTTCGAAGCCTCACTGGCTAAAAACAGGAGCGCCCCCTGGTAATCGGAAGATTTAGCCATGCGGCCCAATAAAGTTTTTGCTGAATAATTTTGTATAAAAAAATCGTCCTGGTTATTTTCAACGCCACCTGGTGAAAGCGTATTGACCCTTACGCCGTTTCCGCCCCAATAGGCTGCCAAAAAACGGGTGAAATTTATAACGGCCCCTTTAGTGACAGGATAGGCCGGCGATTTATGAAATACCTGTTCGCCGTGTTGATTGCGATAAATAGTTTGGTCAGGACCTACGATACCATAGGTAGATGCGATATTGATAATGCTGCCGCCCCCTTGTTCTGCCATTTTAACGCCAAATACCTGTGAGCATAAGAAGACCCCGGTTACATTAACATCCAGCGATTTTTGAAACGCATCAAGCGGATAATTCTCAAAAGCCGAGAGTTCCGCCGCCATTGCAGGATTTTCGAACATATCGTTAACCGCTGCGTTGTTGACCAATACATCTATGCGTTTATATACCGCCAGGATTTCGTCCAAAGCGGTTTGTAATGAAGCTTTGCTGGTTACATCAATGCCGATGCCGTAATGTCCTGCCCCCAATTCGTGTGCAAATTGTTTTGCCGCCGCCGCATCCATATCGGCAACCACTACATTTGCTCCTGCTACAGCAAGCGCTTCGCAATGTTTTTTACCGATAAGCCCAAGCGCCCCGGTAACGATGGCGGTTTTTCCGTTTAATGAAAATAGTTCCATCAGGCAGTAGTAACGGCTTTTGGTTTGATATTATAATCATTCACTTTTCTGAAAACTGCCTCCAGTACTTCGCCTTTTAAATAGCTTTTTATATTGCCGCTTTCAATCGCAGTTTTAACCAATGGAAGCACATCGCGGTAAACCGCGAGGGTATAGTTAATATCTTCATCTGTATGACTAAAACACATATTATGGAAACCGGCCCACAGTACGCCGCGTTTGATCATTTCCTGCTGCATTAACGCTTTCACTTCGAGCCCGTTTCCAGCCTCTGGGGTAAAGGTTACCATGGTGCGGCAGTTAAAGCCTATACAACGGGTATATTTACCCATGCCCAGCTCAGTAACTAACCAGTTATAACCATCCTTTAGCAAGGCGCCTTTTTCGTCGAGATATTTGGGTACTTCTTTATCAATGAGTTCATTAATAGTGGCTATACAGGCTGCTAATGACAAAGCCTCACCGCCAAAGGTGGTATAACTAAATACCTGCGAATTAAATAGTTCCATCACATCGGCACGGCCGGTAAGTAACGCTATCGGCATACCGTTGGCACAGGCTTTTGAAAATACAGCCAGGTCGGCTTTTACGTCGAAATATTCCTGCGCGCCGCCTGCTGCAATTCGGAAGCCAGTCCACATTTCATCGAATATCAACAAGGTGCCGTTTTCACGGCATGCGACTGCCAGTTCTTGCAAGAATCCTGGTTTAGGCGCTTCGAAAATAAAAGGCTCCAGGATAAGCGCGGCTACGGTTTCATCGAGTGCAGCGCTTATCGATTCGATATCGTTATACTCAAAAGTATAGGTCATGTCCTGTATGGCGGCCGGTATGCCGGCGTTACGGCTGGTAACGCCAATATACCAGTCATGCCAGCCATGATAGCCGCAGCAAAACACCTTATCACGCCCCGTAAATGCGCGTGCCACCCTTATAGCTGCCGAGCAGACATCGGCTCCTGTTTTTGAAATTTTTACGGCTTCGGCGTTAGGAATAACTTCCTGTATCAACTCGGCCAGTTCAACTTCCAGCGGGTGCATCAGCGAAAAAGTAATGCCGTCTTCCAGCTGTCGCTTAATAGCATTGTCAACTGCAGGGTAGGCGTACCCTAAGGATACCGGTCCTATTGCCGAATTATAATCGATATACTCATTTCCATCCACGTCCCATACGTGCGAGCCTTTGCCTTTTACCAGATATTTTGGCGCAACGCCTTTTGTAAACTGTCCCGGCCCTTTTGCCAAGGTCTGGGTGACAGGTTTTTGCACTTTTTGCGCACGGTTATATAATTTATCTGACTGGGTGATATCGGGATAGGTTTCGTTAAATGCTATTTTGTTGGGCATATGTTTGGTTTTTATTCTGCAAACTGTGATTTTAAGATATCAGATTGAATATGGTTAGTTTGATAACTGAGTATTCGTTCGGCTATTTGTTTACCGGTAAAACCTTCGTTTTGTAAAACATCGGGCAATAACGCGGGCCTGAACCAACTGTCGTTTAAAGCAAAGGGAAGCACAGCAGCATTTTGCTGGTGTTTTAAAAGCGTTTCGGCAACTATGGTATATAACCCGCCGGTTAAAAAATGGTCCTCGAGGGTCACCACGAGGTTTGATGTGGTTGCATCAAGTATAGCTTGTTCGTCAACCGGTTTCAGGTTGCGCATATTGGTAAGCCCTACGGATAAACCTTCGTCTTTTAATATTTCAACAGCTACCAGCGCCTGTTCAAATAGCAAGCCGTAGGTTAAAATGGTTACATCTGTTCCCGTTGAAATTACTTCGGCCTTTCCGGGGATATAATCCCCGTGCTGATAAGTCGTTTTCCGGGTATTGATACGCGTATAAGCAGGCTCATCAGACTGCCAGATAAAGGGCAACATTTTAACCAGATCATCTTCGTCAGCAGGGGCAAATACTGTCATGTTAGGGATTCCGCGCATTAGCGCAACATCTTCGATGGCCTGGTGCGTGGGACCGTTCGCGTCGGACAACAAACCTGGTATAAAACCGCTTAGTTTAACCGGCAAATTGGCAATACCAACGTCGGTACGTACAAACTCAAATGCACGCATGGTTAAAAAAGCAGTCAAGGCGTGCACTATCGGTGTGCGGCCCCGTAAGGCCAGGCCCGCTGCGGCGCCCACCATGGTTTGTTCAGTTATACCGGTATCTATAAAACGTCTACCTAAAAGGGCAGGCAGGTTGCGTACCAATGCCCTGTTTTCGGCGGTCATCACAATAAATCGTTCATCCGCAAGTGCTGTTTCGGTCAATAGTTCTTCGTAACTCATCTTAGCGTACAATTAAGGTTTCAGATGTCAATTCGGTAACAGCATGGCCATGCAGCTCAAGCAATAACTGATCTACCTCGCCGGCCGAAAAGTTACAAAACCAGCGGTCGGCGCGTTCCTGTATGCTTGGCAATCCCTTGCCTCTTATCGTATCGGCAATAACCACGTTAACTTTATCTCTTTGAAAAGGATAGGTGTCAAATGCCTGCTTTATCGCTGCAAAATCGTGACCGTTAACCCGTTTAACAGCCGCGCCAAATGCCTCAAATTTGTCCTGTAATGGCTCAAGTGGTACCAATTCTTCGGTGCGTACATTGGCCTGGAATTGGTTGCGGTCTACCACAAAAACCAGGTTATCCAGTTTATAGGCATTGGCTACCAGTATTGCTTCCCAGCAGGAACCTTCGTTCAATTCGCCATCGCCAAGTATGCAAACCACTTTATTGTTACCCCCGCGTATCTTTATATCCATAGCTACTCCCACCGCAACAGCGGGCAGGTGGCCCAATGAACCCGAATGAAATTCGACGCCCGGGATGTGGGTGTTTGGGTGCCAGTATATATGGTCGGTAAGTGATAAATGGTTATTTAATCTTTCTTTTTCCAGAAAGCCAAGCTCAACAAATGCGCCGTACAGAGCTGGTACATCATGTCCTTTGGATAGGAATAAATAATCCCTGTCAGGATCATCAAGATTATTGACGTTGACGTTAAGAAAATCGATATATAAATAAACGATCAGGTCGACAGCCGATAGCGAAGCGCCGATGAAACAGCCACCCGCGGTAGCCATCCTGATGATATGTTCACGAACATTTAAGGCAATTTTTTTCATAAATTAGATATTTAAGTACTTTGCATTTTGATCATTTTTGTTTGGCCCGCATTAACTGTTTTTAATTCGCTCAAATGATGACGATACCAGTTTACCCCTGCATAAGCCGAGTTTATTTGCATAATATCCGGCCGTGCGGTTAGCAGATCCAGGACATCATTACACGAGAAAGTTTTTTTTTGGAGATAAAGCTGTTCAAAAACAGTTTTGATAAAATGATAGTCCTCCAGGTAATCTATCGTGAAACGGTGCGACATGGAATAATCCTTCCCCGTTTCCCAAACTACATTTCCAATCTTAAACTTATCGGGATTTTCCCATATGTAAGGCGTGGTGTGTTCCTGCTCAAAACTACGGCTGCTCTTTTTATACGTTTCAGTAAGGCAAGCTATGGTCATTATTTCCACGTCGTTACCATCGGGCCAGGTCGCCGGGTGCAAATTGCTTACGTAATCAAATTTAATTGGCGGGTGAAAAAAATAATTCAGAACGCGATCAATAGCCCTAGGATCGATAAGTGGGCAGTCTGAAGGGATTTTAACTACAAAAGCCGCATCCAGTAATTTTGCTGCATGATAATGTCTTTCTAATAAATTATGCTCGCTGCCGCGAAACCATTTCACTTCCAATGCTTCAGCTTCCCGTACAATAACGTCGTCCTCCTCATTTTCGGAAGTAGCGATAATAAGCGATACCGGATAGCTGATCATTTGCAAACGTTCAACCATTCTTGCCAAAAGACTTTTTCCTAATATGGGACGCATCACTTTGCCGGGCAAACGCGTTGAGGCCATGCGGGCCTGGATTACGATTACTATCTTACCCTCCATTTGTCAATTAATTAACAGTTCTTCCAATAGTTCTGACTCTGTTTGTTGTTGTTTTGTGATGCCTGCGGGGTTGAATTTCCCGTGTGTTTCATCATGCGCTACATAGCTTCTGCATAGCGCAGCAATATTTTGTGCAGAAATGCCCCCGTTTTGTATCGGCGTTAGCTTAATTAATTCGTTGATATTGAACCATGAGTGAACTTTTTTACCTAATGCGATTCCTGTAAAAACAACCGTTGAATATTGTGTGATCAGCTCTGCACAATTAGCGATCATATGATTTGTATTGCCCGACCTGAAAATCATCGACCCTTTAGGTGCGTATTTCCGGATCTCCTTCTCTGCACGGTCAAATTTTTCATTTGGGTGGAGTTTAAATAGCAACGAGCGGCCCGCGGCTATTTTTACGGCTTGCTTAATAAAGGCCGGGCGGTTTTCAAACCTGAAGGTCTCGCGCATATCCGTTGTAGCAACCATTACATAATCACGAAATGGAAAGTCGTTTTTCAAAAACTGTTTTACATTATCATAATTAGGTATGCCGGTAACAATAAGCTTACTGGCGTTGGTCCCCATTTTCTCGAAATGCTGTTTATAGCCCGGTGATGCAACGCAATAGAAATCACAAATATTGGTAGAGCCGTTTAAAGAGGTATTAGCACATAATGCCGGTGGTAATTTTAAAGCTTGTACCAGCTTACTTATTACCGTTGCCTTGTCTACCATCCCCTCTTGTACCCAAATAGTTTTTCCCCGCCGCATGCGGGGCGGAATAAGCAGATCTGAGCAATATACCACCAGGTCATATTTATTAATCCTGGCGCCATAGTCAATTTGCAGGTTATGTAGCTGCATATATCTTTCGGAATTATCCCTGAACTGCCCTGCCAGCGCAGTGCCATCGGCTAATGTCGTATATTTAATAATGAAGTTAATAATTCGGCTATCGGTAAAGACTTGGCTAAACCAACAGTCCAGTTCGGACAGTTCCTGTGCAATCAGGTGCATTTGCAAAGTTTGATGCATGGAACCCGTGATAAACAAAACCCTCTTCATTTACAATAGTTAATAAGCCTCGATTGAAATATTAAATTTAGAGGCCGTATTTTTAACTAATCGAAAATTTAGGTTATGAAATTGTTAAATGCTTTTATATGAAAATGCTCTCGGTTGATACTTGAATGAACTTTTGAAAACTGGAAAAGTGGTGATAGAATTCGCTAACAAAACTCTAATGAAGCAGGCAGATAGATTCAACCAGAGGGAATATTCTTGTCCGGGTGATCAATCACCCGGTTGCGTACCGCGGAGCGCAGGTAATCTCAGGCTTTAATTCAGAAAATACAGATCATCGGCTCGCTGAGTTTTGATTTGCTATTTGATCTTGCTCCAGGATTTTATAGCTTTATGCCTGTCACACCTTTTCGCTCGGCATGTCGTAATACTCTTCAAGTACAAAAGTCCGATCCATAAGTTTGTTACTCCAGTAATTCAGTTATTAAATAGATTCAATAAGTATAGTGTTGTCGCCCAGTTAAAGGTTAATTTAAAGCCTGTTTAAACTTCATAGGCGAAAGCCTGGTCTTAGTTTTAAAAAGCCTGCTAAAGGACTGTGAATGTTCAAAACCTAATTGGTAAGCTATTTCACTAATTGTAAAGGAAGTGGTAGAAAGCAGTTCTTTAGATCGCTCGATGAGTTTTTCATGGATATGCTGCTGTACGTTCAGTCCGGTGAGCGAACGCAGCATATCACTTAAATAGTTGGGTGTATAGTTTAACTGCTCTGCCAGGTATTGTACGGTAGGTAAACCCTGATTGGCCGGCTTGTCTTCATTGAAATAAGTATTGAGCAGTTCTTCCAGTCGCTGCAGCAGATCGCTGGTGACAGTTTGCCGGGTCAGGAATTGCCGTTTGTAAAAGCGCTTGGCGTAACTCAATAGCAATTCGATCTGTGCGATAACTATATCGTGGCTGAAATCGTCTATCCGGCTGTTCAATTCTTCCTGAATGATGGTAAAAACAGAGGAGATTGTTGCCCTTTCCTGGTCGGAAAGATGCAGGGCCTCATTTGAAGCGTAGGAAAAAAAACCATACTGTTTAATCTTTGAGGCAAGCGGATAACCATGAAGGAAATCCTGATGGAAGATCAGCGAAAAGCCCTCGTTTCCCTTGTAAATTGCTGTACTGCCTACTAACTGATGAGGCGCCGTAAACACCATGCTCCCTTCGTCAAAATCGTAATAGCCCTGTCCATATCTGAATTTGCCACCCAACTTATTAATAAAGGAGATCTTGTAAAGCGTTGTTACATAGCTCACCGGCAGTCGGCTTAGGTTAATCCGTTCTTCCCTAGTGTCCAGCAAACTGATTAACGGATGAGCAGGTCCCGGTATACCCAGCATACGGTGTATCTCAGTTATAGATTCGAGTTTAACAATCTTTGGCCTGTCGTTTTTCATGCTGAAAGATAATAGATATGACCGGAGACTGTTTCAGCTGCCGGTCATAATTGAGTTGTAATATGGTTATTTAGTACGCTAAGCGGTATTACCAGGGCATCGGGCCGTCAGGTCCTGTGAATCCACCCGTGGGGCCATCAGTTTCCAGGGCTACACGTACCGGCTCACGTGACCCAACTTCAAGGCTGTCTGTGCCCTGGAAATTATTAAGTGCTGTAGCTGTATAGCCCGGACTGGTTGAGTTTACCTTGATGTTTTCTTTTTTCAGCTCTAAGGCGAAAGCAAGCGTAACCGCGTTAAGTGCAGTTTTAGAGGCCGCGTACACAATGCCGAAATGCTCTCTGGCCCAGCAAGCCGGGTCGGATATCCAGGTGAGTGAACCCAGGCCGCTTGATACATTGACGATGCGTGCAGCCGATGATTTGCGCAGCAAAGGCAGAGCAGCCTGTGTAACAGCTATAACGCCGAACACATTGGTTTCCCATACGGTGCGCACTTCGTCCAGTGACACATTGACGGCACGCCCGGTGCTCATCAGTTCCTCCGGGTTTTTGGGGGATGTCCCGCCATGCGATATGCCGGCATTGTTCACCAGCAGGTCAAGGCGGCCGTATTCGCCTTCTATACGCGCCATTGCTGCATTGATGGTTTGTTGTTGGGTAACATCAAGCTGAATAGCTTTTGCATTTTGCCCAATCTCAGCTGCGGCCTTTTCCCCGTTTTCGAGTTTGCGTGAACCTACATATACAACATAACCGTCAGCGGCGAGCGCTTTGGCTATTTCATTACCCACACCCTGGTTGGCACCTGTCACTAATGCAATTGGTTTATTTGCTGATGCTGTTTGATTTTCCATTAGATTTTTGATTAACTGTTATGAAGCAAAAGTCTGCATTTGATCTTATGCAACTGTAACCAAATCAAGGACAGTTGTAACTGAAATGAATTTCTTTAGCCTGTCTGCCAACCGTGATAAATATACAATTTACCGGAATTGTGTTATCTGCTGCTTTGCATTTCCGCTGACCTTTACATCATCAAATAATTGCAACATGAGAAATACGATTTTAATTACCGGTGCAAGCAGCGGTATAGGTAAAGGTGAAACGGAACTTAAAGACCTGGAAAATTAGCAGCTTTCGAGTATAAAGCTGCGTTCGCTGAATGCCGGAAGTTTGGCCGCACCCTCATAAAAGTGTTTCACCTCATCTTTGCTGTCCATCAGGCCGAGGCTGTACAATACCGGCATAAAATGATCCGGGGTAGGTGCCGCTAGTTTGCCTAAGGTATGGCTGGTGTAGTAATTAATGACGCTATCAAAATTCCGCTGGTCAATTTCTTTTTTGATCCAATGATCATAGTCGGCTTCCCAGCCAAAAGGAGTCATGTCGCCGCTCGCGAAGCGTTGCCTGACTAATTGTAAGTTATGAATCAGCGACCCGCTGCCTATAATCAAAACCCCTTTATCCCGTAGCGACTTTAGTTGCCCGCCCAATTGAAAGTGATAATCAGGCGCAGCATGATAGTCGATGCTCATTTGAAAAACCGGGATGTCGGCCTCCGGGAACAGATGCTTCAGCATTGGCCAGGCATCATGATCCAACCCCCATTCGGGGGTCTCGGTTACAGATGGAACGATTCTTTTGATCTCCCTTGCGATATCCGGCGCACCCGCTGCCTGATACTTCACCCGATAGTATTCATCCGGAAAGCCATAATAGTCGTAGATTTGGGTTTGCTGTGGCGATATATTGACAAAGGTGCCCTGTGTACACCAATGGGCCGACACAACCAGAGCGGCCTTAATTTCGTACTTGTGCCGTAAATCCTTTCCCAACGCAAACAAACTGTTCCAAAACGGTTTCTCCTCTTTTGACAGGGGGATATCCATCGGGCTGCCGTGCGAGGTAAATAATACCGGCATCCGCACACTTTGCACCGCAAGCGTATCAAGGAAATTTTTAAAACTATTTAATGTTCCCATTAGTCGATCAATATACTGTTCACGGCTTTCTCCATTGCCTGTTCTTTTACGCCGGGTACTTTTAATCCTTCGGCACGGAACACCGTTAAGTCCGTCATGCCTAAAAAACCGAGGAATGCTTTCAGGTAAGGTGCGACAAAGTCGTTGGTTTTACCCGGACCTTCGGAATACACTCCGCCGGAGGACATGGCAATATAAACCTTTTTTCCGGTGACTTTTCCTATAGGACCGTTTTCACCATACCCGAAAGTGACCCCGGCGCGGGTAATATGATCAATCCAGGCTTTGAGCGCGCTGTGGATGGTAAAGTTGATCAGCGGCGCACCAATTACAATGATATCGGCAGCAAATAATTGTTTAACTAAAGTATCCGAAAGGCTAATGGCTGCCTGGTCGGGTTCGGGCGCAAACATCGCACGTAATACTTCAGGTTTCAAATGCGGAATATCGGCGCTGACCAGGTCCAGCTCATCTACGATGCTGCCAGGGTATTTGAGTTGAATCTTCTCAATAATGGCATTGCCCAGCTTCGTGCTATAGGACGCTTCGCCCTGTAGGCTTGACTTTATATAAAGTATGTTTTTCATACCGGCAAAACTAAAGTTACCGACTGGCAAAAAGTGAGTAGTTACCTAAAGGTAAGCGCTTACATCCGGGTAAGTGCTTACCTTTGCCTTTATGAAAGTCATTAAAAATGAGCCCCTTCCAAATAAGGTCGAATGTGCTAACTCGCTAAAAAACGTCCTCGACGCGCTCTATGTCCTGAACGGCAAATGGAAACTGCCGCTGATTCTTTCGTTGGTACAATCGTCAAAACGTTTTAACGAGATCCAGCACGAACTGAGCGGCATATCCGCCAAGGTCTTAGCTAAAGAGCTCAAGGACCTGGAATTGAATGATTTTATCACACGCAAGGTTTACCCTACCACCCCGGTGACTATTGTTTATGAAGCGACGGGCTATAGCCGCACTTTAAAAAATGTCTTAGGCGAACTGAGCGCCTGGGGCGAACAGCATCGGGAAAAAATAAAGCAAAGTATGCGCAGACAATCCTAAACAAATAACAACATCTGACTTAGATGTTGTTATTAAAGCAGGGAATAGAAGCTCCAAGAAACATGGTTTAATTAAGGCCGTCCGGCGTCAAGGGTTTTGATCAGTCCGTCAACAACTTCAAAGCGCATCAGGATTTCAACTGTTCCGGTTTCTTCGGATACCAGGCTTGCAAATACCGACTGTCCGCTGTTTTCTGTACGGTGAATCGCCGTAAAAACAGCATTTACCGGCCCGAAGAAAAAATGGTCCGAAAAGTCGACGATGCTCTCTTCTTTGCCATTGTGTACAAATTTGGTATCTTCTGAGATTAGGTTCAGAAAGCTTGTGCGATCCCTGTTGTTCCAGGCGATGAAGGCAGACCGGACGGTTTCATTAGTAATTTTATCGTAATTCATTTTTTCGGTAGTTAGTGATTAGAAACCTTATAAACCTGGCCCGTTTGTCCGCCCAGAACGCTCCTTAAGTAGGCTTGGGTTACGCTATTCATAGTGACCGGAATATGCCTGGGAAAGTACGGGAAATAGATAGGAGATTCTTCAACTACATCCGGCGCTACGGCATTAATGCGCAACGCATTTTCAAGTTCAACTGCGGCTCCGCGTACAAAACCATTGATGGCGCCGTTCATCGCGCTTAAATTAGTTCCCAGGATGATTGGATCTTCAGCTAAGGATCCGGATGTCAGGGTAAAAGAACCTTTATGATTGATATAATGCTGACCGATCAGCACCAGGTTAACCTGTCCCATCAACTTACTGTTAATGCCAACCCTGAAATGCGCCTCTTTCATACTGCCTAATGGCCCGAAATGGCCATCACCGCTGACACAAACCAACGAATCAAATTTGCCAACCTGTTTATAAAAAGCTTCAATTGACTCAACGGAAGATATATCGACATTAAAGTCTCCGCTTTTGGACCCGGCCTTTATTATTTCGTGATCTTGTGCTAACGCTGCCGTTACGTGTTTTCCTATGGTGCCGGTTGCACCGATGATGATAATTTTCATTTTCAAAGAATTATTTATTTGACAAAACTATAGCAATACTATACTTTTGTCAAGTAGTTACCCAAATGTCAAGTAGTGTCAATTATGTCTAATATGGGCGCAAATCAGATAATGACGGAAAAAAAGGTTGAAATAAAAACGCACGGCCCGGAAGAATGCCCGATAACTGCTACCATTGACGTAATCGGCGGCAAATGGAAACCGCCTATTATCTGGATCCTGCTTAAAGGGCCGATGCGATTTGGCGAACTTGGAAAGATGATGCCTAACATTGCACTTAAAGTTCTATCACGTCAGTTAAAAGAATTGGAAGCGGAAGGTATTATTGTTCGCAAAGCATATCCGGAGGTCCCGCCACGTGTTGAATACTCATTGAGTAAAAAGGGGGAATCGCTACGGGATATTATGGAACTGATGTCAGAATGGAGCGTGAAGAACATTTTAGCTAAACAAATAATTTGACGGGGCCGCAAATTGAGCGCCGGCGCAGCGGCTTCGCATCACTGATCAGTAGAATGTCATTTCTGATGATTTGATTGGTATATCGGGAAATTCCGATATATCTTTGTGCAATGGATCAGGTAGAATTATTCAAAGCGCTTTCCAATAAGACCCGGCTGCAGATACTGGCCTGGCTCAAAGAGCCGGAAACCAGTTTTCCTGGACAGGCGGAGCATGCAGGTTTCGAAGATGGGGTTTGTGTCGGACAGATCCAGCTGAAGAGCGGGTTAACCCAATCCACCGTTTCTGAATACCTGGCTATACTGCAGCGCGCCGGCCTGGTGCAGTCTACCCGTAAGGGGCAATGGACCTATTACAAACGCAACGAGGCCGCATTCGAACAACTCTCCAAACTAATCCTTTCTGACGTTTAACAAAATATTTATTTTATGAATACAACTAGCTTATTCCAGCCGTTCGCGCTGAAATCCTTACATATCAAAAACCGCATCGTCATGGCGCCCATGACCCGTTCTTTTTCACCAAATGCCATACCCACTGCCGACGTGGCTGCCTATTATCGCAAAAGGGCCGAGGGCGAAGTCGGGCTGATCCTGTCCGAAGGAACAGTGATCAACCGGCCGTCCTCCTCAAACGATGCAAACATTCCGCATTTCCATGGCGAGCAAGCTTTGGCCGGCTGGCAGAACGTCATTGACGGCGTGCATGCCGCCGGGGGGAGCATGGGCCCGCAGATCTGGCACATGGGCGTGATGGACAACCATCATTCGGGCTGGTTGCCACCGGTACCCTTTGAAGGCCCTTCAGGTTTGAACCGTCCCGGTTTTAACAACGGGAAAACCATGACCGAATCGGACATTGCTGACACCATTGCCGCTTTTGGCCGGGCTGCGGCTGATGCCAAACGCATGGGTTTTGATTGCGTGGAGATCCACGGCGCGCATGGTTACCTGATCGACCAGTTCTTTTGGGAAGGAACCAATGAGCGTACCGATCAATATGGCGGCAAGACCCTGCCGGAGCGTACCCGTTTCGCGGTGGAAGTCATCAAAGAAGTGCGTAAACAGGTTGGCGAAGATTTTGCGTTGATCATCCGCCTGTCCCAGTTCAAGCCATCTGCCTATGATAACAAGCTGGCTAAAACCCCGCAGGAACTGGAAGCCTGGTTAAATCCCTTGGCTGATGCGGGCATCGATATTTTCCATTGTTCGCAGCGCCGCTTCTGGGAACCTGAGTTTGACGGTTCGGATCTAAACTTTGCCGGCTGGGCTAAAAAGCTGAGTGGTAAGGCCACGATAACCGTCGGTTCGGTGGGCTTATCAGGCGATTTCTTTGGCTCGTTCCGGGGCGAAAGTTCCGAGCCCAGCTCGCTGGAGGAACTGGTACGCCGCATGGACCGCGGAGATTTTGACCTGGTAGCCGTTGGCCGCCCGATCCTGGCAGATCCGTTCTGGGTGCAGAAGATCCGTGATGGACGTAACAACGAACTGAGGTCATTTACCAAAGAAGCTTTGGGACATTTAGTGATGGAATAACTACGATGAGCAAGCAATTAAGTGATATTAAATATTCGGTTTTAGACCTGGCCACCGTGGTGCAGGGATATACCGCCGCGGATACTTTTAAACGCAGTATGGAGCTGGCCTTACGGGCCGAAGCGGCCGGTTATACCCGTTACTGGTTTGCCGAACACCACAATATGATCGGCGTGGCCAGTTCAGCGCCCCAGATATTGATCGGCTATATCGCCGGCGGTACCAAAACCATCCGGGTCGGTTCAGGGGGCATCATGCTGCCCAACCATGCCCCGCTGATCGTAGCCGAGCAATTCGGCACCCTGGCGACTTTATACCCCGGGCGGATCGACCTGGGACTGGGCCGCGCCCCAGGTACAGACCAGGTGACAGCCGTGGCTATCCGTGGCGAGAATATGTTGGTGCCTAATGATTTCCCGGGTGATGTACAAAGGCTACAGAATTTCTTTTCAGCTGAGAATGCGCATAGTAAAGTGCGGGCCAATCCCGGCGAAGGCCTCGATATCCCGATCTGGATATTGGGTTCCAGTACGGACAGCGCTCATTTAGCCGCAGCTTTAGGTTTGCCTTATGCCTTCGCCAGTCATTTCGCGCCGGCCTATTTTAAAGAAGCGATCGCCATTTACCGGAACAATTTTAAGCCATCCGCGCAACTGGCAGAGCCTTATGTCATGGCCTGCATTAATGTGGTCGCCGCTGATACCGATGCGGAAGCGCAACGCTTGTTCACGTCCTTACAGCAATTTTTTATGGGGGTCATTACCGGTAAACGCGCTTTATTGCAGCCGCCGGTGGATTCGATGGACGACATCTGGAACCCTTACGAAGCCGAAGCCGTCAACCAGATGCTAGCCTACGCTTTTGTCGGCGGGCCGGAGACCATCAGGCAGGAAATGCAGGCATTTATCAGCGAAACTCAGATCGACGAGGTAATGGCAACATCGCATATTTACGATCACCGGGCCAAACTGCGCTCTTACGAGTTGTTTGCAGCAGCTTTAAAAGGCCACACTGCTGATTGATTCCAAGCCTTATGCACGACGGTCTATATTTCTAATTATCAGCCTTGGAGGTTCACTTTCGATATTGTTTTGCCGGTGCATCATAATAATATTAAATTATCGTAAATTACCTTGCCACCATACAATAAACAAAGTATGGATGTAGCTATAATTAAAACATTTTGCAAAAACGGGGCCTGGATTAATTTTTTTGAAAACGGCACGCTGAACAGGCCTGCGGCGACTAACATACCAACCACGCAACCCCCGCTAAATATTAAAAGATAAACCAACCCGTCAAAAGTATTTTTTATTTGCGTCATTACCAACACTACCAAAGCGCCGCTGCCGGCAAGACCATGAACCAGGCCAACACCGTAAGCAAGCTTATGTGAATGATTGTGTGAATGACTGTGTACATGCGTGTGCTGAAAAGTGCTTTTTGGTGCAAAATGCACATGCAGGTGTTGATGCTCTTTTGCCAACTGCAGTTGTCCGAATTTTTGTTTGCCAGGAATATGAACATGGCTATGTTTATGAATGACCAGTTTTTTGCCGCGGATAAATTTTAGGATGCGATATATAGCAAGGGCTATCAGCATTACGCCGACCATGGCTTCAAAATAATGAAAGCTATGCCCGGAAATGCCTACCTTAAAGGGTATCATTAATACACCGATTAAAAAAATGGTGGATGAGTGCCCAAGCCCCCAAAAGGCACCATCTTTCATCGACAACCAGATGTGGTCTCGACGCGATACAATATTACTTACCGCCAGCAAATGATCTGCTTCAAATGCATGTGTAAACCCGGCATAAATAGTGAGTAAAAGAGGAAAGGTGAACATCTTAATTCAGTATAAAAAGTATGATTTATGATTAATTATCCTGTTTATTAGCATATACGTGGCAACTGTTCGCCGGCAAGCATGTTCACTACCCGGTGGCCACCGATATTACTCTTCATGATCACCTGGCGGGGATGGTCGGCTTTAACTTCGCCTATTATGCTTGCCATTTGCCCGTAATTCCATTGTTTCAGTACTGCCAAAATATCGTCAGCTGCTGATGCATCAACAATGGCCACAAAAAGGCCTTCGTTGGCTACATACAAAGGGTCGAGCCCCAGCATTTCGCAGGCACCGTATACATCTTCCTCTACCGGGATGTCTTTTTGTGCAATAGCTATTCCTAATTTTGCATCAGCGGCAATTTCATTCAATACCGTAGCCAGCCCGCCCCGTGTCGGGTCACGCAGCAAATGGATGTTATCGCCAAATTGATCTAAAAGTTTTAAAACTATTTGGTTAAGCGGGCGGCTATCGCTGCTGATAGTCGTTTCAAATTGCAGACCCTGCCTATGGCTCATAATTGTGATTCCATGTCTTGCCAACGGCCCGCTTAATATTATTTTATCGCCGGATTTGATATTAACCATATCAATATTTGCCTTTGGATGAACGGTACCAATACCAGTGGTATTAATAAATATCTTATCGCCTTTCCCTTTCTCCACCACTTTGGTATCCCCGGTAACAATGCTCACGCCTGCGACATCGCATGCTGCCTTGATGCTGTTAAGTATCTCCCAAAATTCAGTCATCTTTAATCCTTCCTCCAGTACAAAGCCAAGCGTCAGGTATTTGGCTGCTGCGCCGCACATGGCCAGGTCGTTCACCGTGCCGTTAATGGCCAGATCACCAATATTTCCGCCCTCAAAAAATAGGGGCGATACCACGTAGGTATCGGTGCTCATGGCTATCTTGCCGGTAAGGTTAAAAATAGCACCGTCGTGTTTTTTATCAAGCAGTTCATTGCCAAGCAGGCTAAACACACCTGCATCCAAAAGCTGGCTGGTTAAGGTGCCACCACTGCCATGTCCCAGGTTAATGGTGTCAAAATCAAGTTTTGGAATAGGGCAGCTAAGTAGCATAAGTTAATGTTAATGTATTAATTTGATTTTATTCTTCTACTAGTTCAGTTGCTAAATTAAAGTGGTAGTATGCGGCACAGGCTCCTTCACTGCTTACCATTGGAGCGCCTAATGGCTGCGCAGGCCTGCACCTGGTACCAAAGTTGGGGCATTGGTTTGGTTTGATCTTGCCCTTCATTATATCGCCTGATAAGCAGGTTGGATCCTCGTGCGATTCTGCAATATCAATTTTAAATTTCTTTGTAGCGTCGTAAGCGCTGTATTGCTCTTTCACCCCGTATCCGCTAAGCGGTATTTCGCCAATGCCCCGCCATTCGCGATTGGTTACTTCAAATATTTGTTCAATGGCGCTCATGGCATTTTTGTTACCACCGGTCTCAACCACGCGGGTATATTGATTTTCTAATTTATACTCGCCATTTTCTAATTGTTTAACAGCCATTAAAATACCCTCCAACAAATCAACAGGTTCAAAACCGGTAATAACAATGGGCATTTTATATTTTTCAACTACCGGGTAATACTCGCTCATCCCCATAATAGCACAAACGTGGCCTGCGCCCAAAAAGGCGTCCACGCGGCAGTCGGTATCAGCCATAATTGCTTCCATAGCAGGTGGAACAAGCACATGCGAAGTGAGGATTGAGTAGTTTTTCACATCTTCATGTTGCGCATGGATAACTGAAAGCGCATTTGCCGGCGCGGTGGTTTCAAACCCGACAGCAAAAAATACCACCTGCCTGTCCGGGTTTTCTTTGGCAATTTTAACAGCTTCAAGCGGCGAATATAAAATACGTACATCGGCGCCCTTTGCCTTAGCTTCGAGCAGGCTTATTCCGCTGCCGGGAACCCTTATCATATCTCCATATGAACAGAGAATGACGTTATGCTCGGTAGCTAAATTTACAGCCTTGTCAATCAGGTTTACCGGCGTTACGCAAACCGGACAACCCGGGCCGTGTATCATTTGTATATTGGGTGGCAGCATATTCAATAAGCCATTTTTTACCAGCGAGTGAGTTTGGCCACCGCACACTTCCATAATGTTCCAGTTCCCTTTTACGGTATGTTTGATCTCTTTTAAAAGTGCGTCCACTATTTCCGGCGAACGAAATTCTGATACATATTTCATAGTGTATAATTGTATAATTTATCTATACCTATGTTTTCAGACATAGTTTCAATCCTGTTTTCCTCAAATACCAGTTGGCCAAATGAAATGTTTTCGTCGTTTGGCGAGAGGTTTTTATGAAAATACAAGTCATACTTATGGTTATATTCATGTTGGATCCAATCAACCAGCAAAATATTCTGAAACACGCCGCCGCTAAAACAGATTTTTTTAACACCCAGGTTTTGGGCCATAATATCAACCAAACAAACCAGCGAATAATGAAACCTGGCCGCTATATAATCAACCGACCGATTTTTTTCAATGTCCATTATTACGCCTTGTATTAGCGAGGTAGTTGGTATGTTTTCACCGGCCAAGTCAAGTTTCAAATAAGGTTCGTCTGTTACGAACCCGTTAATGTTAATGTACTCTTCAGCCGACGACTGCACGTACATGGCAGCTTCGCCCTCATAGCTTTGTTTATCGCATATACCCAGCAGCGATGCAACCGCGTCAAACAAGCGCCCCACCGATGAACTGAAAAGACTTGTATTATTAATTAACATTTGATAGTTATTCCATTCTGTATCCGTAAATTTTTCTTTCAAACGGCCCAAATGCGGCCATCCACCATTGGCGATACATAATGCGGCAACCCGCGGCTCAATTGCCATTTTATCTCCTGCAATGGTCGGGAAGTAATCAAAATGGCAGCTGCGTTGCATTTGGTTATTTTCATATTTGAAAAATTCACCGCCCCATATATTTCCATCATCACCAAAGCCTGTTCCGTCCCATATTATTCCTAAAACAGGCTCATTTGCATGCAGCAAATCATGCTCAGCCAATGCGGCTGCAAAATGAGCTCTGTGGTGCTGCACAAATCTTAATTCGGCCCTGTATCTTTCAGCCAGTTCAACAGCATATTGCAGCGAAAAATAGTCGGGGTGAGTGTCGGCAATAATTACCGCCGGCTGGGTAGCATACATTTTTAGCCAATGGTTCAAGGTATGCTTGTACATCAGTTGCGATTCGTAACTCTCCCCGCTGCCTAAAAATTGACTTACAAATACATTGCCGTTAACACCCAGCGTAAAACTACTTTTTAAAAACGCACCTGTTGATAGTAGGGTTCGCTTTGTTTTAGATGTGTAATTAAGAAACGAAGGTGCATATCCCCTTGACCGGCGTAAAATAATTTGCTGGTTAGTATATCTTGAAACCTGTACTACGCTATCGTCCTGCGGAACAACAATCTCCCGGTTATAACTTACCACGAAATCGGCAATCCCAAACAGATGTTCCAACGCGTCTTCGTCCCGGTAAATAATTGGCGACCCTGAGATATTGCCACTGGTGGCTATTAATGGTTTCTTAAAATCCTGCGCAATCAATTCGAGTAAAGGACTATAAGGAAGCATAACACCTATGCGTCTCAGGTTTGGCGCAATATGGTGTAACGCAAGGATATCTGCTGCTTTTCGTTTGGGATATAATAATACTATAGGTGCAGCGGTGCTCTCCAGCAATGATTTTTCGTGGTTATTCAGCTCGAAATTTTGACAAGCGGTTTCAACATCAGGGCATAGTATCGCCAGAGGTTTGGAAGGTCGTTGTTTGCGGTTGCGTAATAACTGTATTACCCATTCGTTATTGGCATCGCATAGTAACAGGTGGCCGCCAATACCTTTTACGGCAATGATCTTACCCTGTTGCAGATAATTTTTAATAAGAAATAAAACCTTTTCGGTATCGGTTGATAAAACCGTTGTTCTATTTCCATGTAAAGTAAGCTTAATACCGCAATCACCGCATGAATTGGTTTGCGAAAAAAATCTTTCGCAGGCAATGTCTTCATATTCATCGCTGCAGGCCTTGCACATCGTAAAATCGTTCATGGTAGTTGAATGCCTTTCGTAAGGCAGTTCGCTGATGATCGAATAACGCGGGCCGCATTGGGTACAGGTGATAAACGGATAACGATACCTCCGGTTATTTTCGTCATTCAGTTCAGATCTGCAACTTTCGCAAATGGCCATATCAGGAGTTATCATAACCTTTGTTTCGGTTGTATCACTGTCAATCTTGATAGAAAAATCTTTAAAGGCGAGCTCTTTATTTTTTTTTAGTTCGGCAACTGTAACGTTTGCCTTTGGTGGTAAAGTGGATTTTATTTTTTTGAAAAACAACTTTGCTTTTTCTTCATCAGCATTGAATAGGATATTTACCCCATTGTTGTCATTTTTTACATAGCCATTTAATCCCATTGCTGTTGCCAATTGGTAAACCAGGGGCCTGAATCCAACGCCCTGCACAATTCCGTTAAAATGGATATGGTATGTTTCTGGCATATGATTATTTAAAAAATGCTTTCGGTTACAGGTTCGCTGATTGCTATATCGCTATCCCAAGCAGGCAATTAATCTGTCCGATCAATATGGGGATAACGTTTTCTATTTCGGGGCTAAGTTCAATACCTTGTTGCTGTATGGAAGCGATACTCACTACGAATAAGTCGATTTCGGGCATTTTACCCAGCACCTGTAAGGCATTGATCAGGTCCTTCAACCCGATGTCATGAGTGCTCATTGCCGGTGGGAAATCTGTTGAGAACCGTGGTTTTATTAAACGAATGTCGCCCGGAACGTTGCCGTCCAGCGTGGCATCAACCAAAATAACACGGTCATAAATTTCAAAATACTCAAGCAGGTAAAATCCGCCGGTTCCGCCGTCCAGCACATCAACCCCGGGCGACAGTATGTCTTTTTGAATGCGATTGGCCAGGTGGACACCAATACCCTCATCACCCATTAAATAATTGCCGATACCCAGTATCAGTGTTTTTTTAGTATGTTTCATTTCTTTTTTTCCGGGTTAGGGGTTTGCGGCATGTTCTTTTCAAATACTTCCTGCTCAATAAACTTGAAGCCACCTACCATGCTGCTGGTTTCACCCCGGCCCTCAACATAATCATGATAAAAAACCAGGTAAACATGTATCACAGCAAATAATATAAAAAACCACATCGCCCAATGATGTATCTGGCGGGTCACAATATCGCCACCCAATATTGCGGGTACCCAGCTAAATAACTTAGGGAGCCACCAGGAAGACATAGAAGCATACAAACCGAAACCTGTAAGGCACTGCACCAAAAAAGCAAGGAAGGTTAAAAAATAGATAAAGCCTGCCATGGCATTATGGCCTATGCTGAGGTGTTCCTGTTGTTTTCCATTTTTTTTCATCATCAGGATATCTATTTTGAACACCGCCCATAATTCTTTAACAAACCTTTTGGAGGTAGGGATGAACTGGCGCCAGTTAGCATATTTGTTACCAACAAACCCCCAGTACAGGCGGAACAAGAAATTAAAAAAGAAGATATACGCTGCAGCAAAATGGATATACCGAACCCACCCCATGATGTATTGATGAGAGGCATCTTTATTGCTCATTAAAGCAAGCGGGTTAGCTATGTAAAACCCTGTTATAATGAGCGCAATAATAGCTGCCGCATTTAGCCAGTGATAAAGCCTTACCGGCAATTCCCAAACATACACCCGCATTAAACGGGGGATATGCAAATATTTGTGTGTCATATTATTATGTGTTTAAATCAATCGCCCAATACGCTTATCCGGCTAATAGTTTTTCCTTCTTCGTCATACAAATGCACGGCGCAGGCCATACAGGGGTCAAAACTGTGTACTGTTCTTAAAATTTCCAATGGTTGTGTTTCGTCAGCGACAGGTGTGCCTACCAGTGCGGCTTCATAGGCGGACATTTGTCCTTTACTATCACGCGGTGATGCGTTCCAGGTTGTAGGTACTACCAGTTGATAATTGGCAATTTTCTTATCCTGTATGTTTATCCAGTGTGCCAGTGCACCACGCGGGGCTTCGGTATGCCCTACACCAAAAGCCGATTTTGGCCAGGTAGCCGGATCAAACTTACTCATCTCAGCCATCCGGGTATCGCCGCTTTTAATGTTGTCGATCAGTTTATCATAAAACTCAAGGCTCCATTGTGCCACCAAAAGGCTTTCCAGCCCGCGCGCCGCGGTACGTCCTAATGTTGAGAATAGCGCGCTAACGGGTACATCAAGGTCCTTAAGTGCTTTGTTAACTACTTCTTTAAAGTCTTCACGTCCCCGGGCATAACCTACCAGTACCCGCGCCAGCGGGCCAACTTCCATGGCATGTCCTTTCCATCGTGGAGTTTTAAGGTAACTGTATTTTTGATCAGTATCCAGGTGGTCAAACGGCGGTTTGGGGCCGCTATATTTTATTTTGCTTTCGCCCTTCCACGGGTGCAATCCTTCGTTGTTGCCACCGGCATATTCATACCATGAATGGGTAATAAATTCCTGTACTTCATCATCCTTCTTCAGATCGACATCATATATTTTGGTTATGTCTTTATTAAGTATAGCGCCCCCGGGAAACTTATATGCACTTGTATCGCGATATCCATTGGTTGGCAGATCGCCATAAACCATATAATTACCCAAGCCTCCGCCTATGGCGCCCCAATCTTTATAAAAAGAGGCGATAGCCATCAGGTCGGGGACATAAACCTGTTCAATAAATTCTTTTCCATCTTTTAACAACTGGCCCACGTAAGCGAGACGCTCAGCGTTAATACCGCTTACGTCGTCCAGGTTAATGGCACAGGCCATACCGCCTACCAAATAGTTTGGGTGGGGATTTTTACCGCCAAAAATAGTATGAACCTTTACAATTTCCTTTTGCCATTCAAGAGCTTCGAGGTAATGCGCAAGGCCAATTAAATTTACTTCGGCGGGGAGTTTATAGGCCTTGTGTCCCCAATAACCGTTCGAAAAAATACCCAGCTGCCCGCTATCTACAAATTTCTTTATCCGTTTTTGAATATCGCTGAAATAACCCGGCGAGCTTTTGGGCCACTTAGAAATACTTTGTGCCAGTTCTGACGTTTTCTTCGGGTCAGCCTTCAGTGCGTTTACTACATCCACCCAATCCATGGCGTGCAAATGGTAAAAATGCACTACGTGGTCATGCATATATTGGGTGCAAAACATAATATTGCGTACCATTTCGGCATTTTGGGGTATCGTAATATCCAGCGCGTCCTCTACACACCTTACCGACGTGAGCGAATGAATAGAAGTACAAACTCCGCAGACACGCCCTACAAATGCCCAGGCATCGTTTGGATTTCGACCTTGTAATATTTCTTCAAGCAAGCGCACCATTGTACCACTGCTATAAGCATTTTTTATTTTTCCGTTCTCTATGTCTGCTTCTATACGTAAGTGACCTTCAATCCTGGTTATGGGGTCAACAACAATTCTTTTACTCATGGTTATAAATTTACGCGGTGAGTTTAGTTAAGATTTTAGTTCGTGCTCGCTTTCTATCCCTTCGACCTGGTGTTCATGGATGAGGTTTGATTTGCCGATATTGGTGGCTATTGCGTGGATAGTCAAAGCGGCGCCGGTAACGCCCAGTGCCACTTTACCCAAATCGTCGGCATTGGCCTCAATCCCGAAGCCTGGAAAGGCTGATGCCCTTTCATAAAATCCTCCGTTATCCCAGAAATTAGCCTCACTGCAACCTATGCATGGGTGGCCTGACTGGATAGGGAAGCTGGTACCCCCGTTCCATTTGGTAACCCCACAGGCGTTATAAGTTGATGGTCCTTTGCAACCCATTTTATATAAACAATATCCTTTTTTTGCATTTTCATCATCAAATGACTCAACAAATAAACCCGCGTCATAAAACGGACGACGGTAACAGGTATCGTGTACGCGTTTATTGTAAAATGCCTTTGGCCTGCCCAGCTTATCCAGTTCTGGTATTTTGCCGTAGGTTAAATAATGTACTATAACCCCGGCCATAACTTCGCCGATGGGTGGGCAGCCCGGTACTTTTATAATAGGCTTATTGGTTATTAATTTATGTATTGGCGTAGCTTGTGTCGGGTTTGGCCTGGCCGCCTGCACACAGCCATTACTTGCACAACTGCCCCATGCAATAATAGCAGCGGCACCTTCTGACACTTCATTTAATATTTGTAACGATGTTTTGCCGCCTATCATACAATAAACACCATCGGCACCCATAGGTACGCTACCTTCAACACAAAGAATATACTGCCCTTTATATTTGGTCATGGTGTTACGCAATGCGGCTTCGGCTTGTGTGCCTGAGGCTGCCATCAGCGTTTCGCTATAGTCTAAAGAAATCTTATCCAGCAGTATATCCGCTACGATAGGGTGCGACGACCTGATGAAGCTTTCGCTGCAGCACGTACATTCCTGGAAGTGCAACCAAATAACCGGCATACGTGGCTTGGTTTCCAATGCTTTTGTAACCTGTCCAATGGCAGATTGCTCCAAACCGATAAAGGCGGTCATGATACTTACAAACTTTACAAAGTCGCGGCGCGAGTACCCTTTCCTTTGCACCTCCTGATAATAAGTAGGCTGTTCCGGTAACATAATATCATTATTCATCATGGCTATTTTTTTGTTAATGGCTATTTATACCCAAATTTATTTAGATGGATGCGATGCAAGCTTAATTTACATCATTTTATAATGTGATAGTTGTCACATACTTATCGTATTAATCAGGATAATTTTGGAGATAAATATTCCAAAACCGAAAAGATGATATACCATGCATGAGCTTTCTATTGTGATGGGCATTATTGAAATTGCCGAGCGCCAGGCGAAGGCCGCTGATGCAACTATAATTGATGAGGTAGAACTGGACATTGGCACTTTAAGCGGAATTGAAACAGAGGCGTTGGAGTTTGCCTGGAAACAGGGCGTCCGGCAAACAATGCTGGAATATGCAGTTAAAAAAATAAACCAGATAGCTGGCAAAGCGAGGTGCCTTGATTGTGATGCGGAATTTGCTATTGAAAAATATGAGGATGCCTGCCCCATTTGCGGCGAGCATTTATTGGATATTATACAGGGAAAAGAACTTAGAGTAAAAAGTTTATTGGTTTCGTAAAAAAATTAAACATTAAAAATCATAATTATGTGTGCAACATGCGGCTGCGATTCAGGCGGCAAAACTACATTTCGTTTATTGGACAAAGATCAACAGGCGGAGCATGATCATAAACATGTTTTTGCTGCGGGCCACGATCATGCGCATAGCCACTTTGACAGCCATGACCATGTTCATAACCACTCAAAAACAATTATAGAGGTAGAGCAGGATGTGTTATTACAAAACAATTTATTGGCGCAACGCAATCGGGGCTATTTTGATGCAAAGAATATATTGGCGTTGAACCTCGTAAGCTCGCCCGGCTCAGGCAAAACCTCCTTATTGGAAAGAACGCTGACTGATCTGAAAGGCCAGCTGGATTTTGCCGTGATAGAAGGCGATCAGCAAACGACGAATGATGCCGATCGTATACAGGCAACCGGTACAGATGTTACACAAATAAATACCGGCAAAGGGTGTCATTTGGACGCGCATATGATTCTCCACGCGCTGCAAGGCCTTAAACCCAAAGAAAACTCAGTATTGTTGATCGAGAATGTTGGCAATTTAGTTTGCCCGGCTATGTTCGACCTGGGCGAAAAAGAACGTATTGTTATTATTAGCGTTACCGAGGGTGATGACAAACCCCTGAAGTATCCCGACATGTTTCATTCTTCGACCCTCTGTATTATTAACAAAACCGATCTGTTACCCTATGTTCCGTTTGATATTGAAAAAGTAAAAGCAAACGCTAAAAAGATAAACCATCATCTAGAGATAATAGAGGTTAGCTGTACCACAGGTGAAGGATTGCAAGTTTGGTACAACTGGCTCAAATCAAAGGTATTGTTGCCCGAAACGACCTGATTAATTTTTGACTATTTTAATTATAACAATATGTGTCTCGCTATCCCCGGTAAAATTATTGAAATAACCGCCCAACTTGATGATGTTTTCCGTACAGCCAAAGTGTCGTTTGGTGGTATCCAAAAGGAAATAAACTTATGCATGGTGCCCGACGCACAAATTGGCGATTATGTATTGGTGCATGTAGGCGTTGCTATCGGCAAAGTGGATGAAGAAGAGGCTATAAAAGTATTCAGTTATTTGAAAGACATGGGCGAAGTGGAGGAGTTGAAAATAGGATAAAATTGTCAAGGCTAATTGATAAAATAGTATTTCCGACCTGTTAAAAAAGGAAGAGTGCGTATGTTACCTTAGAAACAAATTAATTCCTATCACTTTAACAAATATTAATTAATGCCTAAGTAAGTAATTGAAAGAGAAATTACCGGAGCGGGGAAATATGATCCAATCACTCTGTTTTTATCCGGGCATATCTGCTGAAGAGCTACGATGTCGCCTTTTCGTATGTATTGGCCGTTTTGATGGAACACTCAGCAGCGGTTGACGTAAATACATTCTAAAATAATTCGAAAATAAACCCGATTTTTTTCCCACATACTTCTTGTTAATCTGAAATATTGCAAGAGCGCCATCGTTCATTCGGGCGTCGATTTAAATCAGACTTCTTCTGTCCGTATCTGACACCTTCTTGTCTAAACGGGATAGCCGGTTCACGGCATCTTTGTACTATTAATTCTCAACAAAAGATGAAAAAGTTTAAGAAAGTATTATTGATTTCCCTTTCTATCGTTATCGTGGCCGGTGGCGCGCTCGCCCTGCTGCTGCAACCACTCTTTGCGTTCGGACAATTGCCACCCTATGCCGGTGATAACCGCATTGAATGGAAGCAGCCGGTTTATGATGCAGCCAAGAAAACTGTATTTATCATTGCTGATAACAAGGTGACCGAAATGTTCGACATGCTGGCCCCTTATTACCTGTTTCAAAAAACCGGCCGATTAAATGTATATATCGTTGCCAAAGAAAAAGCGCCGGTAACTATCAAAAGAAACCTGTTCATTTTGCCACAACTGACCTTCAGGGAAGCAGATTCCCTGAAATTAACTGCCGATGTCATCGTTATCCCGGCCCTGTCCATCCGTGACGAAAAACAGGACCCCGTTGTCATTTCCTTTATTAAAAATCATTTTTCCCCTGAGACCAAATTAATGGCGGTTTGCGATGGCGCTGCTACAGCCGCTGCTACCGGGCTTTTTGACGGCAAGCCGATCACCTGTCACGCGTCCGACCTGGGAGCACTTAAAACTCATTTCAGCAAGCCAATTTGGATAAAAGATGTCAATGTTGCCCATAGCGGCAATCTGTATAGCACCGCTGGCGTATCCAATGCGGTCGAAGGCAGTCTGATGGTCATCAATGATTTATTGGGCAGCCAAGCCATGCAATCGGTAGCCGCCGGTATCCGCTATCCACATGCGGTATTAACAAATACGCACCAAAGCAAAGCCATTAAATTCGGCAATATGCTCACCATTGCCGGTAAAGTCATCGGCCGGAAAAGTCGCCGGCTGGGCCTGGTTTTACAAGACGGCGTCAGCGAGCTGGACATGGTGAGCGTGCTGGATACGTATGGCCGCTCGTTTCCCAAGTCGTTTCAGTGTGTCACCCCGGCGGACACCATTATCCACACCCGATACGGCGTCAGCGTAATCTGTACCGGTGGCAAAACAGCCGGAAAGCTGGATGAACTGCACGTGTTGCTACCCGGCATTGAGGCTTTTATCAGCTCTAATTACCCGAATACCCCTGTTATCCGATATACTGACGAACAGTATACTATCGATGCCTGCCTGGCCAGGATCAAACAGCAATATGGGCAGAATTTCCAGACGGTGGTCAAGCTGATGCTGGATTACAACTAAACCTTAACATATTCAAAATAATTAAACATCATGAAAAAGCTATTCTTTCTGATAATCTTAACACCGGGGATGTTGCAGGCTTATGCACAGACTGATTCGGTTAAAATTGAACAATTTTGCCAGCTTATAGCCGTGCCGCGCATATTAAGCAACAAAGTCACCATCGATATCGATTTTGGCCAGGAAAAGAAATTCTGGAATGATTCCCGGTTAAGGGATAGGGAAGGTGCAGTCAAAAAATTCAATACCATTATTGATGCTATGAATTTTATGGGACGCGAAGGTTGGTCATTTATCCATACCTACCCGGTACGGAATGGCGATACCGAGATCTTTCATTTCGCCTTTAGGAAATTGTTTTATATAGCTAAACTCCAATGAAAAAAATAGTATTTGTACTGTGCCTGCTGGTATCACTGCGCACATTCGCCCAGGGCGACCAGATCACGGGCCTGTATTGGTCGCCAAAGAAAGACGCGAAAATTGAGATCTATAAAAAAGGCGGCCAATATTTCGGCAGGTCCGTTTGGGTCGCCAACCCGCGCAAAGACATCAAAAACCCAAATGAGGCATTAAAAAAAAGGGAGGTTTTGGGTATCGATCTTTTTAGCGGCTTTATCTATAAAGACGGCACTTATACTTCGGGTAAGGTGTATGACCCGGAAGACGGCAAGACCTATGATTGTAAAATGAACCTGAACGGCGAAGTGCTCAAAGTACGCGGATATATCGGGATTTCGCTGTTTGGCCGAACCGAGTACTTTAAACGCATCAGGTCATGAGCGGACTGATTATCGGCCTGTTAACTGGCCTGGCGACCATTGTGCTGGTGCGGCTGCTTCGGTTTTTAGACGAACATTTGATTTATGGTCTGGTCCTGTGCGCTATCGGTTTTCTTTATGTCGGCTTTACCTGGACAGATAGCATTACTGCAGTGGCCAGCGCCGTTCAGGCCCTGATCTTTTTGCTGATCGCTTATTTCGGCACCAAACATAGTTTACTGCTGTTGGCTGCTGGGTATTTCCTGCATGGCGCCTGGGACCTGGTATTTGGTTTATGGGCCTTCTCCAAATTGTTGCCGCCGCATTACAACCTGTTCTGCCTGGCCGTTGATTTTGCGATAGGCTTTTATTTACTGATTCTGAATTACGGGCGGATATCCTACCTTTAGACTGAATGAAAAAGATAGCGTTTATTATCCCGCCGTCGGTCGAGCTGCTGGACCTGGCCGGCCCGGTACAGGTTTTTACGGAAGCTAAATTCTATGGTTTTGAAGCGGATATGGAGTTTTACGCGTTTTCCGAAGCTCCTGTTTCCACTTCCGGCCTGGGTTTTGGCCCGGTCAGGCATTTTAGCGAAGCCAGGCTACAGGAAGGCGACTTCGTTTTTGTCCCCGGTATGGATTACGATTACGTGACCAGTATCGCCTTTGGCACACAGCGTCCTTTCTTTAACTGGTTAAAAAATATGTCAGACGCAAGGGTCACGGTTGGTTCGATCTGTAACGGTGCTTTTGCTTTGGGTATGGCAGGCTTGTTAAAGAACACCGAGTGTACGACCCATTGGCGCCGGGTAAAGGACCTGCAACAGCGCTTCCCTGAAGCAAGGGTGGTGGGCGATATTTTATATATCAAAAGCAATAACATCTATACCAGTGCCGGCATCAGCGCCGGCATCGACCTGGCGCTCGCTATAATGGAAGACATCAAAGGGCCTTTGTTCACTCATAAGATTGCCCGTGGCCTGGTGGTTTACCACCGCCGCAGCGGCATGCATAGGCAGCAAAGCATTTACCTGGATTACCGTAATCACATTAACCCGCAGGTGCACGAGGTCCAGGATTACCTGATTGATAACCTCTCCAAAGAGAATAGTATTGAAACGCTGGCAGCCCTGGTTAATATGAGCCCCAGAAACCTGAGCCGCGTTTTCAAAGAAAAGACGGGGGCAACCATATTGGATTACCATACCCGCCTGCGTCGGGAATACGCCAGTACCATGCTGAACAATCCCGAATATACCATTGAATATATCGCCGCCCAATGCGGCTTTAAGAGCGCCAGGCAACTACAGCGTATCTTGAAAACAACAGCCAATTAGGCGCCGTCAACTTATTTCTGTCTGAATATAGCGGCTATAATTTGTAGTTTTCAAGGTGTCGTCGGGATGATAGCAGGCACATCGCTCCGTTATCTTTTAAGTTTTTTCTTCGGAAGATGTCTGTTTTTTTTGACTAAATCAAAAGCAGATTTGGCTAAATCTGACCCGTTCCCGAAGACGACATTTGTAGTATCAAAGATCAAGACTATGAAAGTATTTGTTACCGGAGCCACTGGCTTCATCGGCACGGCTATCGTGCAGGAATTAATTAACGCAGGTCATCAGGTAACGGGCCTGGCCCGCTCAGATGCTTCGGCCGGTAAACTGGTCGCAGCAGGTGCTGAAGTTTATCGGGGTGATCTGGAAAACCTGCACAGCCTGCGAAGCGCCGCTGCTGCCGCAGATGGCGTTATCCACGCCGGTTTTATCCACGACTTTACCCGGTTCCCGGAAGTTTGCGAAATAGATAAGCGTGCTATCGAAACCATCGGCGAAGTATTGGCTGGTTCTGATCGCCCTTTAATCGTCACCTCCGGTACCGCGTTGGTCAGCCCGGGCAGGTTAGCTACAGAAGATATCGTCCCGCCGTTTAATCCCGCCTGGCCGCGGGCCTCAGAGCAAGCGGCAGATGCGGTAGCGGCGCTGGGTGTCCGCGCTGCAGCAATACGCTTATCCCCGTCGGTGCATGGTGATGGCGATAAGCACGGTTTTATTCCAATACTGGTTAATATCGCAAAAGAAAAAGCCGTCTCGGCTTATATCGGGGATGGACAGAACCGCTGGAATGCGGTACACCGGCAGGATGCCGCTAAGCTCTATCGCCTGGCTTTAGAAAACGCCACGCCGGGCGCCCGTTTTCATGGTTCCGCCGAAGAAGCTATTACGGTTAAAACCATAGCTGAAGCCATTGGTAAACAACTAAATATTCCGGTAGTATCGATAGCGCCTGAAGCAGCCGCTGAACATTTTGGCTGGTTCGCGCATATGGCAGCAATTGACTGCCCGGCCTCGAGTAGGTGGACGCAGGAACATTTGGACTGGCACCCAACTCACTCCACTCTGCTTGCCGATATTGAAAACGGCATTTATACCCAATAAGAACTATGAAAATTGTCGTAACCGGTTCCTTAGGGAACATCAGTAAGCCATTAACACAACTACTGGTCGGGCAGGGCCATACGGTGACCGTGGTCAGCAGTGACCCAAAAAAGCAAGCCGCTATTGAAACTTTCGGAGCGACGGCAGCAATTGGTTCTATTGCCGACATCGAATTTCTGACTAAAACCTTCACAGGTGCTGATGCCGTTTACGCGATGATCCCGCTAAGTTATACCGAACCTGACCTGGGCGATTATATGCGCCGGATGGCGAGAAATTACGTTGCGGCGCTAAAAAAAGCCGAAACCAGGCGGGTGGTGGTCATGAGCGGCTGGGCGGCAGACCTGGTAAAGGGCGAAAGCGTCGAACATCTGTTTGATAACCTTGATGCTTCGATCACCATTATGCGGCCGGCCTCGTTTTATACCAATTTCTATCAATCCATAGACCTGATCAAAGGTAAAGGGCTGATCGGCAAATTCCTGACCTTGCGTTATTCCGGTCTTTGGGCCCTGCTGACCGGAAAGACAGGGCTGTTGATGGGGAATTATGGCGGGGATGACCGCACGGTTTTTGTTTCGCCGCTGGATATCGCGGATGCCGTAGGAGAGGAGTTGTTGCTATGTCCGGAACAAAGGACGATTCGTTATGTGGGCAGCGAGGAAATGACCTGTAACGAAGCCGCCATGATCATCGGCGCCGCCGTGGGTAAACCATGGCTGAAATGGGTATTGCTCTCAGACAAACAAATGCTGCAAGGCCTGAAAATGGCCAAGTTGCCGGAGAAACTGGCGGAGACACTGGTAGAAATGCAGGCCGTGATGCATAGCGGCAAGGCGCTGGAAAATTTCCACCGCAGCCAGCCCAAAATGGGTAAAGTCAAACTGGCGGATTTTGCGAAAGAATTTGCTGCAGTTTATAAACAAAAATAAGTATCTTGTTTTATGAACAGTCACCGGCCTTTACGATTCAAGACGATCACCGAGTATCACCGGGCGGCGGGCCTGCCCAAGCCAGAGCATCCGCTGATCAGCCTTGTGCGCATGGATATGGTTACCCCACCCATCACGGAAGGCTCCATCAACCTCATCTTTGACTTTTACTCTATTTCTCTCAAAAGGGTTTATAACGGCAAATTCAAGTACGGCCAGCAAGCCAGTGACTTTGATGAAGGCGTGTTGTTCTTTATGGCTCCCGGACAAGTTTTTGGTATCGAACTCAGCAAAGAGACCAGGCACCGGCCTGAGGGCTGGATGATCCTGATCCACCCGGATTTTTTATGGAATACCACATTGGCGAAGACCATTAAGCAATACGAATTTTTTAGCTACTCGGTTAACGAAGCGCTTTATCTATCGGATAAAGAAGAAATGATGCTCAATAGCATTGCTAACCATATTGAGCAGGAATACCATGCCAATATCGACCGGTTCAGCCAGAATGTAATCGTCGCCCAGTTGGAATTGCTGCTTACCTATGCCGAGCGCTTTTACCAGCGTCAGTTCATAACGCGGAAGATTGCCAGTCATGAAATATTGACGCGCCTGGAAGATCTCCTGTCGGGTTACTTCAGCAGCGGAGCGCTGGCTAAAGAAGGCCTGCCCAGCGTTACCTATATCGCCGAAACCTTAAATATATCGCCGGGCTACCTTAGCGGCCTACTTAAATCACTTACCGGGCAGAGCACCCAACAACATCTCCATGACAAGCTTATAGAACTGGCCAAAGAAAAGCTTTCGACAACGAATCTTTCGGTCAGCCAAATCGCCTACGAACTTGGTTTTGAGCACCTGCAGTCTTTCAGCAAACTTTTCAAGACTAAGACTAACTTATCCCCACTGGAGTTTCGGCATTCGTTCAACTGATCAGCGGTTCAGCGAATTCAGGAATCTCTTCTGTTGTACGTGTTCAGCCGCGAGATTCTCTTTGAGGTATTTGATTGTTTTTTAGGTCATCATAAAATTTTGCCATTGTTATGTGGACATACGGTATGAGCCAGAGAAACCCGATTCCCAGCGTGAGTACACATAGTAACGCAAGCAGAAAGAAGTGTAAGCACAGGTAAAAAAGTTTCCATTTATAGCCGTCTGTCATTTTCTTACTCTGGTCAAGTATCTCCTGGGGCTTTAGCGTTGGGTTATCTGCAAGAATATAGAATACCATGGAATACGATAATGCGGCTATAATTCCGGGGACGATGAGCAACAGTGTCCAAAGTATGACATACAGCACCGTGAGCAAGTATGTGATCAGCGCGTTGGTGAAGAACTTGAAACCATCAAATAGCTGTTCCAGTCTTGCGTCCTGACCGCGGGATAAGGTTAAAGAAAATATAGCTGCCCCCAGTGCCATAGGGCCGGCCACTAATAATGAAGCTAAACCAACCTTTTGCATAGCGCCGAAAGAGCACATAATCAAAGTATATACAAGAAATGTACCGATCGCCAATCCCCATTTATCTTTCAGGGATTCCCGCGCTGCTTTCAATAAGTCTGCATTTTCCGTTGCCATAGTCATTTTCTTTCAAAGAAACTGTAAAAGAAAACTCAGGGAAATGATGGCTATCATTAGCCGGCATGACTTTGGTCAGGAGCGTAATTTGCCCGCTCATTTCCCTGATGGCAAACCATTAATCGGTAACAACCGGTTATCGCCCACTCGTTCCCCGAAAATCAAAAATCCGGGCTAAAGCTCAATTTAACGCTATATGTTGATATGCCGGGATGGTCGAGGTAGTTAAATCTTTTGATTAAATCAATCCGCACGATTTTAAAGATGTTGCCAATGCCCGCCCCGGCTTCAATATAGGGTGTGCTGCCTAATCCATAGGTACCGTATGTGCCGTTTGATGCAGCAGGAAAACGATACAGGCCAGCTGTTTTTAAAGGGTTATTCTCATCGCGCAATCCGCCATATAAGGCCTTAAAGGAAAGGTATTCCCGCCATTTAAGGTGTTGAATCAAGGGGATCTTGTTCAGGAAAAATCCGTTAAAGCTTTGGGTGAGGTTTAAACCTACATAATGGTCGCTTACAAATTCCAGATAATACATTTTATTATAGGCATCCGGATCGTAGGCGATAGATTGATTGGCCGGGCTGATATTCAATAAAGGGAAAGGAACCTTTCCGGTGATCAGGCTGCCCATTAAAGTTATATCAGCATAGCCCAGTTGCGACATATAAAATCGCTTGTAAATATTGGCGTCAAACCGGGTGTATTGATAGCCGCTATTAAGCACGCCGTTAAGTCCCTGGGTGATTTGCAAATTATAAATGGGATACTTACTGTGGATCGTATGCCGGTCGCGGGTGCCCTGAATGATCTGTTCATGTGCTACGAAGCGTAAGCCCAGGGTAATTTCGCTGGTGGTCAGGTTAGGTACGAGGGAGTTAGCCCCGTCATTCCTTTGAAATAATAAAGCACCGGCCGGCTGTTGTTTCCAGTTACGGAAACCCAGGTTATAAGAAAAATGATTTTCAAACTCCTGTACATAATTAAACGAATAGATCCGGTCATACAGCCAATAGTTGGTTGAGCCGCTTTGAAATGAGCCCAATGCGGCCTGGGTGCTGTTTGCCGCAAAGCTTTGCCCGGGGATATCTACGTCATAAAGATAACCTGCCTTGATATAATGATTAGGATAACGGTAATAGGGGGTTTTATTCAGTGAAATATAGGTGTTTAATTCATATTTTAAAGCGTTGTCCCGGGTGCCATAGCCCAGGAAACCATCAAAGTACAATGTTTTGTTAAACTGCGGCGTAGTCCGTCCGCCCACCTGAAAACGGCCACCTTCCTGTGTGTTATAGGAAAATAAAGAACCGATCGGCCCTTCCTGAACAGGCCCAAAGTCTGCAAAATCACCGGTTATCGTAGCCGCAATCCAGGTGGCTGTTTTAAACGAACGCATATTTTGCAGACGGTTAATTCGGGAATAGGCACCCGCTTGCTGAGCAGTGAGCGTATCGAGACGGTGCGCAGCCCAATACGTTGTATCATTATGGCCGGAATTAACGGCTGTTTGCACGCTTTTACCCTGGTAAAAAATATCCGGCTGCGGGGTATCCAGCACATAGTTGGAATAGCTTACCGTGCGTTGGCCAAAAACGGCTATCCCTTTATTTCTAAGCAATCCGAAATCGGCCGAGACATCACTTTTGGTCAGATAATAACGACCATCGGCGTGAGGTTCGAAATCCAGTTTGATCTTCAGGCTGCGGATAAAATTGATATTGATCTGCTTATTGACATTCAACTCGCATGATTGAACGGCGTAACGCCCGTCCAGCGTTACTAATAATTTACCCTCAAACAGCAGGTCGCCCTTGGTACGTGGGGTAAAGCTTAAGGCAACCAGTTTACCATGGGCAGTCTGTACTGTATCGGTAATAAAAAATTTGTAATAATTGGGAGAATGGTCGGCAATGGGGCTCAAGAACTGGTTAACAATTACAAAAATATTGTTGTCATAAATATCAATGTGGTTACCATAGAGCCGGTTCAGATAAATGTCCACTCCCGCAGTATCCACAAACTTGATAATATTAATACCCTTTTCCGCCTGCAGAATCTGTATGGTTTTCTCCGGCTTTTTGCGGTAATAGTATTGTGATAGTTTTTCGCTGAAGTAGCCGGGCAGGGTAGTCTGTTTTTGCCCGTTGATCAGGGTCGTACTGTCCAGCATGAACCGGTATTTGCTGAAAAAGCGGCTGTTAAGTAATTTTTGAGGGATGTTAAACAGGGATAAACCGATACGCTCATATTCGTCATACTGAAGATAACCGGCATCTTCCATCCGGTTCTGTGCTTTATGGTCAATCACCTGCTGGATGAGTTCTACTGCGGGATTACCCTTATTCCGGTATTTGGTTCGTTTAACCGAGGTGATGTTTACTTCATTGAGCTGCATGTCGCTTGGTTTCAACTTCAGGGTGATTTTATTCACCTTACCGGGTTTAATAGCTTTTAGTACTTGTTGATATCCCATCGTAGAAAAGGAAACTTCACTGAATGCCCCGGCTGCACTTAAGGAAAAATGACCCTGCTTATCGGTGACCGTACCGTGCCCCGAGTTTGGAAAACTTACATTAACATAAGCTAACGGTCGGCCGGAAGTCGACTCCGAAACACTTCCGGTAACTACGGTTATTAGTGTGTCGGTTGGAGGAGTGTTTTGTTGCGCAATAACTAATTGCGATATCGGCGACAGGCATAGCAAGGCAAAAGTCTTTAACGAAACCAGCCGGTTCTTAATTTTCAAAGCAATTAGCATCAATGGTAGGCGATATAGTAAAGTAAGTATAATAACAATAAAATAAGTACGCGTGTTTATTTAACCATGTACTTTAATTAAAGTGTGATTCATTTTAAATGTTTTGTATTATTCTAACGCTAATACGGATAACACAAGCGCTATGTTAACGTACAGCGGCCCTCTTTTCTTGTCGCGTAGTTAATTTAAGTAAGCCGGGTAACAGAATAAGCAGTAGCGTGTGTGGAAAACAGCAAATAATTACAAGGCGCAGATAGCCCAGCCCGAATGCAAATATCCCGTCAAGCGTCGCTATTTATTAGCTGGCGTTCAATTATGCTGTGTGTTAGTATTAAGCATTAGGATTCGCCCTGTCCGCTAGCTTCAGGCGTTTCTCCCATTCGCTGATTTCTGATGACCAGGTTGTCAACAACGAGCTCGCCAATGTGAAGTTCTTTGATAACCGCTTTTTTAACAGCCAGCCGGCAAATGGCCAGGGCTCCGATAGCTAATGCCCCCGCGGCTGCTGAACCTAAAGCCAGCGACCCCAGTAGGGTTAGCCCGTTCAGGGAGAAACCGACGCCTTTAACGCCGGCTAGTTCTGCTCTCTTTTTTGATATATTTTTCATAATTGTCTTCTTGTTATTTATTATCATCAGAACGATCTGCGCCTTAATAGTTTATTGATTACTGTCAAAAATACCGGCGTTCCTATATTCAGAAAATGCCGCAGGTCATGTAAGTAGTTGATTTTGTGCATTCATGCTAAGCTTACCGTCGTTCCATCCTTTAGTCAATTCCGTTTACCCGGGTCGCCTTCGTCTCTTAACGGTGGGCGATACCGATTACGGTGATCCACTTTAAAATGTGGATCACCCGGATCACCTTAAATTGCTAAAAACTTAATTTTCAACCTGTTAAGTTTAAAAGCGGATCACTTTGGATCAGCCTTATTCGTCAGGGTTTATAAACATAAATTTACGTTTACTTCCTGATAATCAAGCCAATGCTAATAGACTATTTTTCGCCATTTTTTAAGGGGTGGATCAGTAAAAGTGGATCACCCCGCGTCATTGGCCGCCGGAGTTTCGGAATCCTTTCAGGTAATATAAATACCGTAGCTGCTAAGATTGTTGATTTCCCTCGTTTGGGTTTTGATCGTAAGCAGATAAGGCAACCGGGAGGCAGTTGGCTACGCCGTTTAACCCGCATACCGTCAGGGTGATCAGGATCGTATCCACTATTTCGGCACGGGTTGCGCCCAATTCTTTGGCGGTGATTACATGGTAGTAAATAGCCTGCTGATCGCCCAGCGCCGACTTGATCCCAATGTAAATAAGTTGTTTTGTTTTGGCGTCGAGGCCGGTAGTGCTTTGCAGTGAACTGATCAGCTGATCGAAGGCTTTGGCTACTTCGGGGGCTTCCTGTTTAAATAGGTTTAGTGGATTGTTCATAATTCCTTATTTGCCTGTTCTATAAAATAAAAGTAAGGCGTTATATGGAAGGAGAGCCATGACGGTAGTCACGCGCCGACATGATTGGCGGCACTCAGGCATGTTTTTAAATACCTGACATGGTATAATGGGTGTCAATTTTTCGCGACCATACGCGCTCATTCAGCTCCGGATGTCGCCGGGAAATAAATATAGTTGCTCCGGGGTAAAACTTAATCGCCTGCCAACGCTTATGTAGACCTATGGCAATAATCAAGAATGTTAAACCACTCAGCGCTGAAAAGCTGTTTGACCTGTTAAAAAACGAATTTGCGGATTATATCAACGAAAAACTGGGTTCAAACCTCTCGATCGAATACGCGCATGTGTACGACGAGATCAATATATCGTTCCCTGAAGTGATAGAAGGCGCGGCACTAAACATTACGGTGACAGATGAAGAATTAACCGTTACGCTTATGGCTACCAATTCCGACTATAATACCAATCTGCTTGAAGATAACCTCATCGGCTTCCTGGAAGTACACGCAGGTTAGGCGCGGCTGATATTGACTAAAAGGTATGGGGCTGATGGTTAAAAAAACGGGCCACTTTAGCTACCAGATCTTCAACCTCAAATGGTTTGCCGATATAATCATTCGCTTCACAATCAGTAGCGATCAGTTCGATATCATTGGCCGTTGAAAGGATGATCACGGGTGTTGCAGCCAAAGCGGGCAACTGTTTGATCTTCTTGCATAAGCGGTGCCCTGGTTTACTGTTAATGAATTCATCAAGCAGGATCAGGTCCGGTCTGAAAGGAATAATTTCCGCCAGGTCATCGGGTTCCGGGATGCTGAGCGTTTCGAAACCTTGTTGCTGTAAAATAAACTCCACGATATGACGGATATCCTGGTCGTTTTCGATAATCAATACTCTCTTATTCAATCCCCGAATTTTTGGGTAAAGATAAGTAATTTAAAATTAAATTACAGGCGATGTGCAGGGTATCTCTATCCCGGCCATTGGCGTTTTCGCGCCACCCGGAGTTTCCGGGGATTGTCGAAGCTGTAACTGCCTAAACTAGGTATTCTTCTACCTGTGCAACTAAATCAAAAATATCGAAGGGTTTGGCGATATACGCATCGGCGCCGCATTCCCGGGCAATAACAGCAAGGTCCGATTCACCCGAAACAAGCACCACCGGCAGTTGCCGGGTTGTTACCTGTGATTTTATTTCCCGGCAAATCTCAGGGCCATTTTTTGCAGAACCCACAATCCGTACGTCAAGCAATACAATGTCCGGCTGTATAACATTGATATGGTCAGCAGCCTCGCCGGTGTTCGATAACACAATCTCGTACCCGTTTTCCTGGAATATCACATTTAATATCTCCAGGATATCCTCATCATCATCGATCACCAAAACCCTTTTTGCCATAGTTGCTTATTTCACGCATCCCTGCAAATAGCCGTCCAAACTTATTAGTCGCCTTCGCGTGTTGAATAATCGCCTTATATGATGACCAGCCAACCTGTTCACAGGACGTTCTGTCGTCGTATGACGAAATCTTGTATAGACATCAACATCAAACTCCCGGTTCAGGTTATAGGTAAATGCAAAATACGGCTGCGGGGGAGCCGGGATGAAATCTATTAACTTAAAGTGGTATATAATTACCCGGCCGATAAACGGACGGCTTGCTATAAGTATTGCTTGTCAGCTGTTTTCGTGATGAAGCGCATAGATAAAGCAACACAAAATGACGGCTTTTGCTTTATATTAATAAGTCGCTTACTTTGAAAAATTAATTGTAAGTTTGATAGACGTTGTTTTGCCTTCCTGCCGGGAACTGGTTAGCTCCAGTGATAAACTTACCCTTTAATATGCCTGCCGTTAAACCACATTATATCATTGCCATTGGTGCTTCTGCGGGAGGGATGGAAGAGATCAATTCATTTTTTGACCATACGCCTTTAGACGGTGTCTCCTATATCATTGTCCAACATTTGTCGTCCGATTTTAAAAGCCGGATGCTGGAGCTGCTGGGCAGGCATAGTAAACTGGTGGTCAAGGAAGCAGAAAACGGCATGCCGGTGCTTTGTAATGAGGTTTACCTGATCCCGAATGATAAGTTTATGACGATCCGCGAGGATAACCTATATTTAACGGCCAAGGATGCCAAGGGGCCGCATTTAACCATCAATACCTTTTTTAATTCGCTGGCTGCAGATTTTGGTGAAAAGGCAATTGCGGTGGTGCTCTCAGGTTTAGGGTCCGATGGGACCGAAGGGATCCGGGCCATCAAAAAGGCCGGGGGCATGGTGATCGCCCGTAACCCGGCCACTTCACCTTTCGGAAGTATGCCTTCAAGCGCTATTGCTACCGGCATGGTAGATTTTGTGCTCGAACCTGCGCTAATGCCCGCCGCCATTGAAGATTATGTTAAAAATATGGGTGAATTACTGACGGACACGGAAGACGATGAAAAAAACCTTAAAGCTATTATTGAACTGATCAGGGAAAAGTCGCCGCTTGATTTCTCAGACTATAAACAAAGTACGATCTTGAGACGGACCAAGCGGCGGGCCTCCTATGGTAATTTTACTACCCTGGGCGCTTATCTTGAATTCCTGCAGCATTCGCCCGAAGAGTTGGAAGCGTTATCTAAGGATTTCCTGATCAGCGTCACCTCCTTTTTCAGGGACCCGGCTGCGTTTGAATTTATAGAAGCCACCGTACTTCCGGCTATTCTGGAGAAGCTGCTCGCCGGTGAGGAGCTAAAGATCTGGGTAGCGGGCTGCGCCACTGGTGAGGAGGTGTATACCCTGGCAATGCTGATCTGTGAGCAGTTACAGGGTGAGCATTCGTCGGCAGTGGTCAAGATCTTCGCGACCGATATCGACAGCGCCGCGCTGGCGCATGCCGGGAAAGGTGTTTATAACGAAAGTATCGAAAAAGATGTCACGCCCGAACGGCTCGAAAGGCACTTTACCAGGGAGGGTAAAGCTTACCGGGTTAAACCGGATATCCGCCGGATGGTGATATTTGCACAGCATGACCTGGTTAAAAACCCGCCCTACTGCAATATGCACCTGATAAGCTGCCGTAACCTGTTGATCTATATGACCCCGGTGCTGCAAAAAAAGATCTTTACCATGCTGCTCTTCGGGCTCAAAAAGGACGGCTACTTATTCCTGGGATCGAGCGAGAACCCGATGCCTATCCTGAAAAACCTGGAAGTGGTCCATAAAAAGTGGAAGATCTACCGCAACCTGGAAACCAAGCGCGGTATCAGCTTTGACGCTTTTTCGCTGCCCGATCTGCTGGATATTAAACGTACACCGTTACGCGCGTCATCGCACGAAGAACAAAAAAATATAAGCCCCGCGTTGGCCGAAGCCATGAACCAGGGACTGGCCGAAGACCTGGATTGCCTGAGTGTTTGTATTAACGAGCATAACCAGGTGATTTCATCTTATGGAAATACCGCCAAATATCTGCTCCAAAAGCATTTCACTTCCGACCTGACCGCCCTGTTGGCTAAGCCGCTGGCGGTAGCTTTTAACACGCTGAGCACGCAGGCGGTCAAAACAAATGCACTGGCCCGGGCCAGCGGCATCACCATTAAGCAGGGCAAAACTGTCTTTAAGGTCAGCTTGGCTATAAGCCCCCTCGAAGTAAGAGATGAACAAAAGTTGTTTCGGGTAACCTTCAGCGAGGACCATACCGGCGCAGCGGTTCCGCAGGACCAGGTATTCGACGAGAAATTATACCTTGACCAGTATACCAAGAACCTGGAAGCAGAGGTCCGGGAACTAAAAGAAAAGCTGAATATCTCCTACGAGCGGTTGGATGCGTCCAACGAAAATATGCAGTCCTTTAACGAAGAGCTGATCTCGGCCAACGAGGAAATGCAGAGTACCAATGAGGAAATGCAATCCGTTAATGAAGAACTGCATACCATTAACGCGGATTACCAGCTTAAAAATAAAGAACTGTTGGAGATCAATGACGACCTGAATAATTATTTCCGGAGTAATATCAACGGGCAGCTGTTTATCAATAACGAACTGCTGCTGATGCGGTTCTCGCCGGGCGCCGTTAAACAGATCAACCTGCTTGAAACTGATATCGGCCGTCCGCTCAGCAATATTTCTACCAATATCAAGCTGGAAACCATTATCGAAGATATCAAACGGGTACTGGCCGAGGGGATTATTGTTACTAAGGAGATCGAAACCAATAACGGCAAATGGTACCAGATCATGACGATGCCTTATGTGCAGGCTGACAACAAGAATAATGGCGCGATCATTACGTTTAATGACATCACCGAATTAAAGCGGGCGCAAAGCGAACTCGATCAGCGAAATAAAAGCCTGCTGCGGATCAATGCCGACCTGGACCATTTTATCCATGCGGCCTCTCACGACCTGTTAGCGCCCCTGGGCAATATCGAAACCAGCATCAACATCATGAACCGGATAGCGTTAAGCGATGAAAAGCTGCATGATTTTTTAGGTATGATCAATACCTCGGTGAAAAAGTTCCGCGAACTGATCGTCGACATTGCCGCTATCGCCAAAGTAGAGGGCGATATGATCGCGCTGGAAATGGTGAACCTCGAAGAAACGATCCAGAATATTGAATGGAGCCTGGAAGGTAAGATCAAGGAAGCCGGAGCGGTCATTACCAGGGAACTGGAAGTGAAACAGGTGCTTTTCTCTAAAAAGAACCTGCGGAGCATTATCTATAACCTGGTATCCAACGCCATAAAATTCAGGCGCGACCAAAGCCCGGTCATCCAAATCACCACAAAAAAAGAAGGCGATCATATCGTTTTATCCGTAAAAGACAACGGCAAAGGGATACCGCAAGCTGCGATATCCAAAATATTTGACATGTACGGCCGGTTGAACCAGGATATCGAAGGACACGGTATTGGGTTATACCTGGCTAAAAAAATCGTCAACGCGGCGGGCGGCAATATCGTCGTGGAAAGTGAACCGGGCGTGGGCACTACTTTCCGGATCTATTTAAAGATCGAAGCCGAACAATTGGCTGTTACTCCCTTTTTAAATTAGCGATCATGAAGAGAATACTGGTACTGGACGACGACAAGGATAACCTGGAGATCCTGTCCTTTATATTAACCGAGTTCGGTTACGAGGTGCAGACCCGGATATGCGGTGATACGGTTTTTGAGGATATTAAAGCCTACCAGCCCGACCTGATCCTAATGGATGTAATGCTGGCAGGCCTGGACGGCCGGGCGATTTGTCGGGAAATTAAAGAAAACGAAGCGACCAGGTCTCTGCCGGTTATCCTGATCTCTGGAACGCACGACCTTGCGAAATCGCTTAATATGCCCGGTGCGCCCAATGATTATATTGCCAAACCTTATGATATCGACTATTTGCTGACCCGGGTTGCCCGGCAACTGGCCGCCTGATCAAACCCCTTCCCCAGGATTTAATAGCAGCGAGTTACCATAGTTGACGCCAATACCGGTGTTGGATCGCTTGTTTAATTTTATGCGCAGGCCCTTCCGTCGGGTGATGACAAAATTAATTTCCGGTTGCAAGATCTCTTTTGCATTATAGCCATTTGCTTGCTAAATTTATTCCGGTTACTTGTTGTCTTTATGGATACCAATATTTTTCTTCGGCACCTCCGTTCGTATGTGGACGTCCCCGACGCGGACTTCGGCGAATTCCTGAAGTTGCTGGTGCCGCTTACGCTGAAAAAAGGCGATCATTTTTATAGGGCAGGGGAGATACCCCGTTACAGTCCTTTTATCCTGCAGGGCTGTTTGCGGCAATACATCCTGGACGAATCGGGTCGCGAACAGATCATCTTATTCAATGAAGAAGGAAACTGGGCGGGGCAGATAGGCAGTATGCGCAGCAGGCTTCCTACCAATGTGTACCTGCAGGCGCTTGAGCCCTGCCAGATACTGGGCATCACCATTGAGCACGTTGACCTTGGCATGGAACGTTTTCCATGGTACCAGCGTTATTTTTTAAAAAAGTACCCCACCGATCATGCCCGGCTGCTGGAACAGGCCAACCGGCTGAAGACGGAGCCGCCCGAGGTGCTTTACCGGGAGCTGATGGAAACCAGGCCCTCATTGCTGCTTCGCATTCCGCAGCATTATATTGCCAATTACCTGGGGGTGAGGACGGAAACGATCAGCCGGATTAAAACCAGGCTCGTGCGAAGTTAATTTGTTGATCCGGATCAACGTTTTTAAAAAAAGTGTCTGCTAGCTTTATGGTATGGAACAGACCTCAGCTATTTATCAGTTAAAAAACAAATTAGAACGTACCCGCTATTACATGGGCGGATACTGGACCTTTTTGGCAATGGCCGACGATACCGGGGGACAATTCAGCCTCATCGAAGCCAACCTGCGCCAGGGAATGGAACCGCCGGCACATACGCATACGCTTGAAGACGAATCTTTTCAGCTGCTGGAGGGCGAGCTGGTTTTTACCGCGGACAATAAGCAATACCACCTGCGCCCCGGCGAATTTTTGCACCTGCCCAAAGGCGTTCAGCATACCTTCAAGGTGATAAGCCCTACAGCAAAAGTACTGATCCATTTGGTTCCGGCCGGGTTGGAAGCCATGTTCTTTGAACTTAGCCAGCCGGCAGCCGGGCTCGACTTTCCGCCGGCACCTGCCGGGCCGCCGCCTGCAGAATGGCTGGAGCGAGCCGCAGTCTTACAGCAACGGTTTGGCATCAGGAATATAGACAACCGTCAGATCAAAACTCAGTAAGCCTCTTTAATCTGGCAGATAACCCCTGTCGGGAGCTTATTAGTGATACAGTTTGATATAAAATGTTGTTCCCAGGCCGGGGGTGCTTTCTAACGAAATGGTGCCTCCATGTAATTCTATAATTTGCCGGGTAATGTACATGCCCAGGCCGGTGGAGCGCTCGCCATTTGTGCCCTGCCGTTTAGCATGGGTGAATTTTGTGAAGATGTAAGGCTGCAAATCCACCGGGATACCAATGCCGCTATCTTTTACCGTTATGAGAAAATCGAAAGATCTTTTTTCCAGATGAACAGTGATTTTTCCATTCGGTTCAGTAAATTTAATAGCGTTGGAAACCAGGTTTGAAACTGCTCTCTTGAGCTTAACCGCATCTGCGTGGATTTCTGCAGTGCCGGGATAAGAGAATAATTCAAGCTCAATCTGTTTCTCCAGCGACAAAATTTTGAAAGCGTCTACACTCATCTTTAAAATTTCATTTAGGTCAAGTGCCTCCTTTTTTAAAGTTTCTGCGCGCTGGTCCTCGCTGAACAGTAAATCATCGACGATGTCATTGGCATACTGACAGGCGTGCTGGGCGTAACCTATCAATTCCCTGTTCTCGACCGGATCACTTTCTTTTCCCAATAAATAAGTGATGTTTAAAACATTGGCTAAAGGGTTCTTCAGATCATGTGCAATGCCTTGTACCAGGTTTTTATGCTGCTCCATCGATTGACAGAGATAGTCTATGATATCGTGCCTGTGAACAACCCCGATCATCTCCTGTCCCTCATAAACTAACAAAAGATCCGAATGGACTTTATTCATCAGGGTTAATACTTCCGGGATAAGCTGTGTTTTAGATAAAACGGGTTTATCGCTGATGCAGTCAATTACCAGATTATACTTCCGGGTAGCTAAGTCGAAAGCGCTGATGACCCCAATTACCTTCATGTTTTCCTCTACAACAAGATCGCCGGTAGTTTCAATTAATTTTTTAATCTGGTTTGCGCCGCTCAAGGCGTTAACGGTTGAAAACTCAGTTTTTATAAGCGGCCCGATCAGCATAACTAGTACTCCAGTTTTATGTTATCAACAGATATGTTTATTTTAAAATCAACCCTAATGATCTCTCCTTCACATACAGTCGGAAAAACATGCTCGCGTAAAAGCTTCATTACCTTGTCGGCCGGAATTTTATGTAATATATTTCGCTGAACAAAAACAGCCTCAATTAATTCATCTTCTAATTCTATCATCTCAAATCCATTTGGCAGTAACAACTCAAATGATCTGCTGAGTCCTATCTTGCCTTGGGGAGAGTTTTTAGCCAGTATTAAAATGTCTTGAAATGGCGGTAATTTGATCTGTTCGAAATTGAGATTGATACTATACTTCACAGTAGGTGCAGGTTAAGGATAAATAAGCCATACCGGTTTTATGCAAGTACCATTATGGTTGGGCTAATTTAATACAATTTACCATACAATTAAAACTTCATGAAAATTGCTTAGGTTAAGACGGTGACAGATCTGCTTTCAATAATTATATATAATTATTTCTCTTTGGAGCGACAATTAATAGTTATGGGTCTCCATTTGGCTACAAAAAACCGCAGTTAGGCTACAGGCAGGTAAGGATTGCTGTTGATCTTTGTTTATCATTTATTAAAAAATAAAACATGGAAAATCAAAAGCACCATAAAGTATGGTTCATTACAGGGGCCTCCCGCGGTTTCGGGCGGGTTTGGGCCGATGCCGCCCTGAAGCGTGGCGATAAAGTGGCAGCTACCGCCCGCAAGCTGGAAAGTATCGCCGGTCTGAAGGAAAAATACGGCGATAATGTTTTAACGCTCGAACTCGATGTGACCAGGCCGGAACAGGTAAAGACTGCCGTAACGCAGGCTCATGAACATTTTGGCAGGCTGGATATCGTGCTCAACAATGCGGGTTATTCCCTGGTCGGTACGATAGAGGAAGCAAGTGCGGATGATGTCCGGGCGATGTATGAGACCAATATTTTTGGTGCGCTCGCTGTGATCCAGGCGGCCCTGCCTTTACTGTGTGCACAGGGCGGTGGCCATATCCTCGGTACATCCAGCAACCTGGGCCACGTGACCTTGCCGGTAATCGGCTACTACTGCTCGTCAAAATGGGCGTTCGAGGCGATCCATGAAAGCCTGGCGGCAGAGGTGAAAGCTTTCGGGATCAGGGTGACCATTATCGAACCGGGCGCCTACGCGACCGAATTCGGGAGTCCCGAATCGTTGAAATTTGCAGCCGGCCTCGATATTTATGCCGATTTTAAAGCCGAATTTTTCGACGGACTGAGGAGCCTGGAAAGGGGAGACCCCAATGCAACACCGGAGGCCCTCTTCCAGATCGTCGACACGGAAAATCCGCCGCTGCGGTTCTTTCTCGGCAGCCATAATTTGCCCTGGGTACGTACCGCTTATGCCGAACGGCTGGCGACCTGGGAAGCCTGGGAGCCGGTATCCAACGCCGCCCAGGGCGGATCAAAGTAATCCGGGGGTAAAAGAATTAATGATGACCGGTAATTGTAATGATTATCGGTTATTATTGTAATATACTTTCAAGATGAAAAAGGAAGAAAACGCCCGGCGTCAATTTGCGTCTTTATCGGAGGCTCACCGGGCCTTCGGTTTACCCCAGCCCCAGCACCCGCTAATCAGCCTGATCAATGGTGCCAGGGACGGGCTTGAAGTGAGCCGGCCGCCGGGTGCCCACGTGCTCCAATTTTATAAAATAGCGTATAAGCCCCGGCTCGGCGGGAAATTAAAATACGGCCAGGATTATTATGATTTTGATGAAGGCGGCTTATTATTTGCTGCGCCAAACCAGGTGGTAGGCAGCCCGGACGATTCAGGAGATTGCTCTGAGTATACCCTGCTGATCCACCCGGACTTTTTGTGGAACCATCCCCTGGCCAAAAAGATCAAAACCTATGGCTTTTTCGCTTATTCCGCCAATGAAGCCCTGCACCTGTCTGATCCCGAAAAGGAGACCATCATCTCCATTTTTAAGTTCATGGAGGCCGAGCTGAACAGCCGGATCGATGATTTTAGCCAGGAGGTTATCATCTCTCAGATTGAACTGTTGCTAAACTATGCCAACCGCTTCTACAAGCGCCAGTTTATTACCCGAAAGGCCATCAGCAGCGACCTGCTACAAAAGCTGGAAGAAATACTGGACGAATATTTTACTAACGAAATATCCACCAGCCACGGCATCCCGACCGTCAGCTATCTTGCCGAAAAACTGCACCTGTCGCCCAGCTATTTAAGTGATATGCTGCGCTCCCTGACCGGCCAAAATGCGCAACAGCATATCCACCATAAGCTCATCGAAAAAGCCAAAGAAAAACTTTCAGCCACCAGTTTATCGGTCAGTGAAGTGGCTTATAAACTCGGCTTTGAGCACCCGCAATCTTTCAGCAAGCTATTCAAAACAAAAACCAGGTTATCACCACTGGAATTCAGGCGGTCTTTTAATTGATTTCGTTTTTTCCTGATTTCTTGCTGTACAGGATCTTTATTTTCTGCTTTATGATACTGATTTTGACAATCGTCTGGATTTTCAATTTATCCGGCCCTGAAACCTGTTTTGCATGTACGGGAACAACCACTAAACAGGCAGCTACCTTAACAAAAAAACAATATGCCGCCTTGAGCGGTTCTGCGCCACTGGTGCTGATAATAATACAACCAGGCCCAAAAATGGCAGTTGCGAAGATTGCCGGGCTGATTTCGGAAAGTGAAGTAGCCTGGATGCTATTTGAGATAGAGGGCTTACTTAATCACATCTTCTAAAAAAAAACCGGCGTATCTGCGATGCGCCGGTTTTTTTTTAGAAGGGTAACGTTGATGATCTTTATATAGGGTCACGTATAACGTGTTGCAATTTAACAGTGATCAGGTAGGTGCCTTCCTGGAAAATTCGTACTGTAAACCTTGGGTTAGCACTGTATATTCTTTGGGTAGTAGGCGTCCATCCCGGATCAAACCTCACAAACTGACTTGGTATTCGGTAATAAATGGTAAAACCTTGCGCGGCTCCCTGGAACGGGAAAGGAATTACTTCAAAATTACAGGTTAACGACGTGTCAGAAACAATAACCGGGTGGAACTTGGCAAAAGTTGTAAAGTCACTTCTGTCGCCACGTTTGATGTATTCGTTATTTTTAGGGTTAAACGGAACTCCATTTTCGTCAACTATTTTTAAAATAGCCAGGGTGCCTTTTGCGGATAATTTTTGAACCGTAACTTTTGGTTCGCCAATGTCGCCGTTTGTGGTAGTACCATCTAAAAACCAGGCGCCACCTCCGGCATCAATTTCCGCTACATCGCCGTCAAACAAGTTGAAATTGGCAATGTTCTTGTAGGTTTTGGTGCCGTTTTCATTTGTCGCACTTATATCAAACTCATATTTACCGGCAGGCGCACTAGCTGTGGTACCGTAAAACGTAAAACCACCTGTATGTTCATTAAACTCAAACGTAGGCGAACTTACTATTTTACGCGTGCTATTAAGTAAGGCTACCGTGGTATCAACGTTTGGATCAAACTGTTTGATGTATACGTACCTTGGACGGTTTGCATATAATGAGTCGGCGTGTTTATGCGTAACCGCATCGCGTATATCCAATAACTTGTAAGTAACCGGTGCGCTTGATCCGTCATTATCAACAGCTGATGTTTGTACCACATTACCACGCTGAACCTGTATCGGGCTATCGCGGTAACGGATTTGGGTACTTAGAAAACCATGGGGTGCCTTAACGCAGGCCGCAACGCTTGCCACAGCAACAGCAGCAGCAATATAGATCTTATAATTTGTCTTCATTTCCTTAGCTTCTAAAATTTATTAATTGTTCTCATCATTAAAATAGGTAAACGTGTGGTAATTACTGAGCACATGCAAAATACCTGTGGTAGTGATTATACCGGTAGTTTGGCAAAGTGTGGTAAGCAACTGCGACGGAGCTACCTGGCTTACACCAGCAATATCAACCGGTACCGGGCCGCCAGGCGTTAATGGTCTAACCTTGGTGAGATAAATATACTGCGGATCAGTAGTGAAAATGCTACTGGTATACTCTGTGGTAGGGCGCATGTTTATTAAACGCTTTTCACCATCAAGCGCTGTTGCATAAACACCAACGGTTGTTAAATTACTGCGTGTATATTTATCCTTAAACATATAAGCTCTTAACGAGTCCTTAAGCGATGCAAAATCAAGATCGCTAAACTTCAATTTAAAGTTTTCATCATTTTTTTGAATCTGTAACTGCGTTTGCTTGGCTAATAAAAAATTGTGGAAAGAGTAATTAGTCATCGCAAAGAAGGTTCCACTGGTGTTCACGTCATTCTTTAAATCCATTTTGTCTATCATAATTACCAGCGTATCAAACGCGTGGTTTGTTTTAAGATAGTCATAGGTCGTCATGTTAACGTTAGCGTTAAACAAACTGCCACCAATCACATAATCTTTTTTGCAAGACGCCAGTCCGGCTGCTGCAAATAGTATGAATGCAAATATTTTTATATTTTTCATCTTATGATCTTTTAAAGGGTTATAATTTACCTTGCCAGTAAGGAGTTTGCGTTAATGTAAAATCGTCCTTGAACATGGTAGGGTCAATCGGCCAATAATTACCGCCTGCATTGACTCTTATGTCATTAATGCTCGCGTAATCTGATATAAAGCTGCTGGTTAAGCTGCCAATATGCTTGGTACGTACCAGGTCATAAAACGATTGTCCTTCATAAAACAGTTCACGTAAACGCTCTTCCAAAATTGTCCGCGTCAAATTATCACCTGTTCCGGCGTAAGCAGCTATATGCGCTCTGCTTCTCACCTGGTTAAGCAATGGCAACGCTTCGCCATCCCGTCCTAATTGGTTTAACGCTTCAGCACGTAACAGCATTATATCTGCCAGGCGGAAAATTATTAGGTTATTGGATAATCTTGCGTCATTTCTGGCTGAACCATCTGCATAAACAATGTTATCATACTTGATGGTTTGACCATTACCTGAATTTTGTGCCTGGAAAAAGTATTTAGCATACCTTACGTCTGAGGTATCTTTATACAATTTATTTACATAATCTCTATTTAATGGCCACTCTAAATTAGTTTTAGTGTAGATAAAAGGATACTTAAGAGTTGGTAAATAGGCACCGCTTTGATAAGATAAACCTTCACTTTGCCCGTAGCTGATATTGATCTCGAAAATGCCTTCAACAGATTTTCCGATAAATACTTTGCTAAATTGTGAAGTATCAGTTACCAATTGGTAACCACCATTAGTAATAACCTGATTGGCGGCTACTTCGCAGGCAGCATAATTATGCATCCAGGCTTGAATGTGAGCTTCTAAAGCATAAGCGCTTCCTTTGTTGGCTCTAACAGCAGTTTGGTTAGCATCAGTATAACCATATACTAAATCACCTTCGGCAACCTTCACGTCAGCCAAACACTGTTTTAATACAGTAGCAGCAGGCGTACGGGGTATGTTTACAGCCTGGCTTATGTCCAAATCCGGTGTAAGTTTCAACGGAACGTCACCCCAAACTCTACTCATGTAGAAGTAAGTGAAAGCTCTTAGGAAATAAGCTTCGCCAATGATTTTTTGTTTATCATCCTGGTTAGTAAATTTACCGATAGGGATGTTTGGAACCTTTGTAATGATCAGGTTTATTTGTTGTATTAACTGATAATAGTTTGACCAGTTCCAAAATGCTGAGCTAACGTTTAGCCCGGTAAATTGCCCGCTGGGTATAGGGGAATAAAAAGCGTCGGTTATAGCAAACTCATTTGCCGTAGCATCACCATATACGTGAAACGATGAATTGCTAAGCAACACCGAACGCAAGAGCGCGTAAGCACCGGCAATAGCGGTGTTAGCATCATTGCCATTTGAAAAATAGGCGTTGGTAAATGTAGAGTTGTGCGGCTCAAGGTCAAGTATTTTTTTACATGACGTGTTCACACTTATCAACCCGGTTATTAATAATAAGCCGGCTGTGTATTTTAAAGTTTTAATTTTCATTTCCATTTTTTTTAAATCCACCTGAATAATTATTAAAGGCTTAAATCAAGACCCAGCGTAAACTTTTTAGGAATTGGATAACCATTACCGTTGTAAATACCGTATGCGTCAACTTCTTCAGCATCAGGCACGTTTGATTTTTGGAAGATATGTAAGTTATCAACCATACCATAAACTCTTAAACGGCTTATGTGCAGGCTTTTTACAACACTTGGTTTAAATGTATAACCTAACGATACGGTTTTTATACGCATATAATTACCATTTTCAATCCAGGCTGATTGAACTTGAGCATATTTGTAACGTGTACCACTTACCGAGCTTAAAGATGGGTAAGTAGCGTTGTCACCAGGGTTTTTCCAATAGTTTATGCCTGAAAGGTCAGGGAACGCGTTATTAGCAAGATCATGGTATGGGTTAGGGTCACCGTCATCAGTAGGCACTAAGTGTGATAGTTTACCTACTAAGTATTCATTAAAGATAGAACGATCTAAAGTGAAAGTACAGAATACTGAAAATGTCCAGTTTTTATACCCAAAAACGTTATTGAAACCACCTGTAAATTTAGGAGCAGGATTACCGGCAGGAACATAATCTGACGCGTCAAGCGTACCATCACCGTTTGAGTCTTTCCAGATCGGGTCACCACCTTTAAACGGATAGCCGTAAAAGTTAAGCACGCCACCGGTTACCGGGTTAATTGGTACATCTTTATCTGTTTTGTAAACACCTGTTTGCAGGAACACGTTGTACTCATTCATGGGCTGGCCTTGTCTTAACACAAACTTATCGATATAAATATCACGTCCGCCGTTTGGCAATGCGGTGATCTCACCAGTATTGTAAGCGATGTTAAAATCAGTTTCCCATTGGAAAGCATTGCGCGGGTTAAAGTAGTGTGCAATAAAGGAAGCCTCTAAACCTTTATTTTGTGTACCAATAGAGTTGGTTATGATAGTTTGATAACCAGTTGTTACCGGTAAGTCTAAAGTAAATATACCTTTACTTGTGTTTCTAACATAAGCATCTAAAACCAGGTTAAAACGGCCATCTAAAAATGTAGCGTCTAAACCTAAGTTAGCTTGTTTAGAGTGCTCCCAGGTAAGATCAGCATTACTTAAGCTACCAGCAAAGTTAGGTGATATAGCGGCTACACCGTTATAGGTTGTAGACAAGTTTGCACCTGTTTGCGGGCTGTTGCTACCAGCAAAACCGCCAGCGCCAATGTTGTATGAGTTAAACGACAGGTAGTTGTCGCCACTATCCGGCTGGCGTCCGGTAATACCATAACTGCCACGCAGTTTTAATATAGTAAGCCAGCTGCTTGCCGGTTTCATGAAGTCTTCATCGCTGATAACCCAGCCGGCAGAAACTGATGGGAAGAAACCCACTCTGTTACCCGGACCAAATTTTGATGAAGCGTCAGCATTCATTACAGCTGATAATAAATACTTTTGTTTATAATCGTAGTTAACACGTACAAACTCGGTTGATATACCGCTTTCCAATAAATCAGAAAATGCGGTTGACCCGTTTTTGTCCAATACTTTTACAACAGAGATCTGATCATTCGGGATACCATCAGCAGTAGCACTGGTTGCCCTGTAGTTATGGTATTCCATATTTTGACCTGCCAATACGTTTAAGTGATGGTCTTTGCCTAATGTTGTATTATACTGAATGTTACTGCTCACTAAATAGTTTGCAGAGTTATCAACAAAACTTGACGCATAGCCGTAACCGCTTTGTCTTACAGCACCCGGTGTAAAGGTATCTTTACGGCTGCCGGCACTTTCATAAGAAAGCACACTGTTAAATGCGAAGTGATCAGAGATCTTCCAGTCAATAGTAGGACTGATAGTTACACTGTTGTTTGTGTTGTTGTCAGTATTATTTAGCGTACTGCCGTATATATAATCTTTATTAGCTTGTGTTAAGTACAAGTTAGAAGGAGGTAGTGCATTGGTAGGATAATAACCGCCGGTAAACGGATTTATGTTACCGCTGACGTCACTAAGTGATGTAGGCCTGTCAACACGGTAAAAGCGTATTTGGGTACTAACTTTTAAACGTTTTGAAATGTTAATACCAACCGTACTGTTAATTGAGTAGCGTTGTAAGCCTGTTTTTTTGATGATACCAGACTCATTATAGTAGTTTAAGCCATAACGGTAAGTTACAAGGTCATTACCGCCGGTTACCGATAACTCATAGTTATCAACTATACCGGTTTGGTATAACTCTTTTCTGTAATCATTGTTATTATTAAATGCAGGGTTCAACGTATCTGTTAAAATCTGCGGAATATTATTCAAATTGTTGTAGTTGCCATAGTGATTGATCAGATCAAGTTTTGCTCTGGTCTCTTCTGCACCGGTAAGTACTTTATCTAAATTAGGCTTCCCTGTAATACCATGGTAGGTTGAAAAATTGATACGGGTTTTACCGGCAACACCTTTTTTGGTGGTGATGATAATAACACCGTTAGAACCCCTTGAACCGTAAACTGCCGCTGCAGACGCATCTTTTAATATGTCGATACTTTCGATGTCGCCAATTGGGATACCTGCTAAAAGGTCGGTGCCTGTACCTGAACCGTAGTTAATGGCAGCGATATCTTCTGTGCTCTGAGGTACGCCGTCAATAACGTATAGCGGGCCCGAAATTGCCCTGGCCAAACTGGCCTTGCCTGATGCTGAGCTTGTGTTGTTATCAATATTACGGCTAACCGCTGTGTTACCCCTTAATACTACGTTACTTCTGGCACCGGGTTCGCCTGAAAAATTCTGGACGTTTAAGCCAGCAACGCGACCCTGAAGTAAAGCATCAAAGGTTGGAGCAGGCATATCAGCAATAGTTTTAGGGTCAACAGACGTTACCGCCGCACTTAGCGTTTTGCGCGATACCGTTTGGTAACCAATGATCACAACATCCTTTAAATTTTTCTGGTCGGTTTTTAAAACTACGATCAGGTTTGATTTTGCTTCGGTTATGTTTATTGTTTGGGCAATATAACCAAGCATACTTACGGTAATGGATTTTCCCACAGGTACTTTCAATGAAAATGCGCCCGTAACGTCGGTATTGACACCTATTGAAGTACCCGTTATTACTACAGATACACCCGGTAGCGTCTCGGATGCATCCTTTACAACACCCGAAACGACAACCCGAGGACCAACAGCAGGTTCGTTTTGAGCTTTTACAGCAAAAGTTTCCAAAGCAATTAAGATTGGAATTACGCATGCATAATAAAAGATTTTCTTTTTGTATAAGAATTTAATCATAATTAGAATTTAAATGAGCAGTTAATGATTGTTAATATTAGCTATCGGTAAAGTTTCAGCGCTATTGCTGGGGGGAGTTTACGTTATTGTTTTATCCATGTAGTATTGTTTATGTGAAAAATTTATTTATTATGATAAAACGTTTTATCAATAGAGGGCAAAAATTCAATCAACAGACAAGACATAATAAATTAAAATCTATCAAAAGCGTTTAAAGCAGGGGGTACCAAAATGGTAGATGTTTTTAAGAATAGATGGTGAATTTGTTATCTGTTTTATTCAAAATGCATACTGTAAGCACAAATATGTCATGTTGATCAAAAAAACAGATAAAACGTTTTATCTATAGCAGCGCACTTCTCTACCCCAAGCACGGCATGTTCCAAATATAGATTAGTAAAATGTTTTATCAAAAACAAAATTACTTTTTTGTTAAGAATAGATTATTTTTAATGTATTTATAATTATATAACGATATTTTAAAAAATTTATTAAAATAATTAATAGAATTAGGGCTAAAATTTTGATTAAAACAAAAGAAACGTCAAAATAAGTAAATTTTTCAAAGCATTTATTGCCTAAATATGGAAAAATAAGGTTGTTAAAGTTAATTTAAGGTAATTGTTGAACCTCTTTTTATAATTTCTGCCGGAATAAGTAGTTTAATTTTTGAAATGTTTGGTTTTTTATCGCCCATTTGTGAAAGTACTATGTCAATTGCCGATTTTGCTATTTCATAAGCAGGTTGTTTTACCGTTGTGATGCCCGGCGGATAAAAATCAAATATTTCGTTATCATCGAAACTAACCATGGCAAGGTTGCCGGGGATATTTAAGTTTAACTCAGTGATACTTTGCAGGCCCATAATGCCTAAATAATTGGTAGAAAAGAACAAAGCGTCTATTTGTTTTTGCTTTTTAATAAAAGCTTTGGTTGCTTTTACAGCTTTGTCGCGGTCGGCATCAAAAGGTATTTTCAATATCACCTTTTCCTCATTCTTTAGTCCATTTGCTTTCAGGGCGTCGCTATAGCCCCTTGTCCTGTCCTGTAATTGAATAAGTTCGGCATCAGCTGTCACCAAACCGATGTTACGATAGCCCGATTTAATAAGAAACTCCACAGCCTCATAAGAGCTATTGTAATTATCAACCAATACATGCGGAATATCAAGGTCCGGAAAATAGCCGTCTATTAGCACCACCGGTTTATCACGGGCCACCAGGTCCTGCACCTCTTTTTCCAAACCTTTTAAGGGCGTAATAATGTAGCCGTCAACCTGCTGCCGCGAAAGCATTCTTATGGCATCTTTACCTTTTTGGATATTATTATTTGTGCTGCAGTATATAACGCCATAGCCAGCCTTTTCGGCCTCTTCTTCAATAACTTTGGCCATGGCACCAAAAAACGGACCACCAATAGCTTCAACAATAAAACCTATAACTTTTGACGAGCCCGTGCGTAAACCCACAGCCATCCTGTTTGGTTCGTATCCGTTTGCGTTGGCTACCTCTAATATCTTTTCAGAAATTTCCTTACTTATACGCCCCTTGCCGTTAAGAACAAAAGAAACGGTTGTTATAGAAGTGTTAGTAAGCTTGGCTATATCTTTTATCGATATTCTTTTTTTAATCATGATAAACTTAATCAAGGTATATTAGGTTCGGACAAAACATATCAGTATAAATCCATCAACCGGCAAAGCATAACAATGCCCGTTAACAGATTTACAATGACATAGCGGTTTTGAAAAAGAAAGCCTTTAAACTTTCCTATAATTGGTCCTTGAGGCTAATATAATAATGATTAACCGTTTTACCACATTTTATATCAATATTTTTAAATAAATTAAAATGAAGTATTGTAATTGTGGTTTCGGCAGCTTTTTATTGGGGTATGTGCTAAAAAGCCAAAGCTCGCTTTAGAATTCGAGCGCATAACTTTTATCTTGCATACAGCATTGATTAAAAAAGAAATTGGATGCCGGCATTATAGCCAATATGGATGTCCTGAATTTTATTTCCTGATACATTTTTCCAAATGGAGCTATATTTGTCTGTCAGTTCGCGCCCTTCGTTTGAACTGGTATTTACGTAGTTAAAGGATGGGCCTCCGAATATTTCAAATTTAGGCGTGATCTTTAAAGCAGGAAGTAATCTTAAAGAGGATTTGAAGTATTCTGCGTGGTTAAAGCTCTCCAAATTGGTTGTAGCAACTTCCGCATTTAAAATGAACACCGTAGATCTGACTAAATGCGCACCCAGGCCACCCTCAAAGGCATATTTAACCTTTTTATTATCCAAGTTATAGCCAACTCCTATTATCCCATACAGCCTTTTTCCACCCGATCTGAAAGATATGATAGGGGTTAAGGTTTCGTCAATACTGGCGCTAATTCCTTTTTCACCGTTTTTAATCAAATTAATAATGCCGATAGCATAATCGGAGCTATCGGCAATGTTGATAAATCCGGCCATTTGCACGCCTTTAACTTTTTTTGCCATATTGATAAATCCGGCAAATTGTGATGATACATCATCTGACTTATTCAGAAAGCCGGCAAACTGGACGCCGCCGCTTTCTTTGGCAATATTTGTAAACCCGGCAAAGGCTAACCCTTTACTATTTCCATAGGTATTTATAAATCCGGCAAACATTGCGCCTGTCGCATTTTTACCAATACAATTAGATACGCCGGCTATTTGTACACCTTCTGCATCATTGCGGATAATGTTAGCCATACCGGCAATGGTTAATCCTGTTTCTTTTGCCGATACCCCCGTCAAAAGATTAAGGGAAAAGTTGTTGGTATCTGAAGATGCACGGTTACCATGATTGCTAATCGGATCAATTATCCCGATATGCACCTGATCAGTTTGATTTTGTGCTTTAACATTTGTACAGGCAATTAAAGTTAAAGCAAGTACGGCTCCATTTAGAGCCAGTACCCGGATGATGTTGTTTTTAGGTCTTAAGTTCATTTGTTTTAATGTTTTAGTTATTACAACGAAACCGGCATTTACCCTTACTTAAAAAAGTATTTATAGTCAGTATATGAGGTATTGATGACCGCGTGTGGTTAAATCGGCGATAATTTTTAGGCTTATTTTACGATTCGTTTTTTACTGCTTACCGTTTGCGCGCTGAAATAGCCCAGGCAGCCGCCGGAAATATTCGAGGTCGGGGTAGCTGGTGCCGCTAAATTGTCATTATTAAAAGCAACGTTCTCTGCCTCCTGTAAAAATTGGTAAGCATTTTTTTCTACGCCTACTAAACTCACATTCACAAGATCATTCCTCTTAATAATGCCGGTATCTATCTCCAGATGTGCATGAATATACTTGCTGTTTGATAACCGGTCGTCAATAGCTTCGAATCTTTTAAGATTAGTTCCGTTAACCTGTATAGCTAGTTTATAATAATTGGTAAAGCCCGTCGGGTCCTGAAAATAAACCACCGGCTGTATCTTGTTTTTAACAGCATAATCAAACGTAATAGAATCCAGCGGAACAGGGTAGGGCATAGTAGATGATGACCTGTAGGTTTTACCGTTCAACAATACCTGGAGCTGATAAGTGTCCCCGGGTCTTCCCGTTAGGGTATGCGTAGTATAGGTCCCTGCCGAGGTTTCTGTTAAAACATCACTGATACCTGTTGTTTGATCGGTGATGGTGACGGATGCCCCGGAAACATTCGGATAGATATTATCGGCATAGAAACTAACTGTATTTGAAATCTTGACATGGTATGGCCCCGTTGTATCACTTACAGTACCTATGATTACCAGTTGCGGCGATGAGCCGGCCAAAGGTGGCGTAATGACCTTTTGACAGGAAGACCAAAGTAGGATGCAAATAATTGAGATTATTATTAATGATAATGCTTTCATTTTATTAAAATTTAAAGTTGTAGGTAACAGATGGGACCATTTTGAAAAAGGTAGTTTGAACTGCCTGTGTTTTGTTAGCATTTTTAGGGTCGTTTCGGAAAATGATATCAGAAGGATTAGACTGGCCATACACGTTATATATAGAGAAGTCCCAGCTGCTTTCATATTTAGCTGTTTTTTTAGCTAAAAGCGTAGCTCCTATATCCAGGCGGTTATATGCCGGCAGGCGGCTGCTGTTTCGGCCGCCATAATAATAAACGGTGGCGCCATCCACGGCAAATTTTTCTGAAGGCCAGGTAACGGCGTTACCTGTGTTGTAAACGAAGTTGGCAGAAAATGTCCATTTCTTCCCGGCCTGATACATGCCCACCAGGGATAAATGATTGGTTTGGTCCTGGGTTGCCGGGTAGTAATGACCGTTATTTATGCCCGGTATTTTTCTTTCCGTGCGTGACAAGGTATAGCTTAGCCAACCGGTAAATTTACCTGACTTCTTTTTAATATAAGTTTCCCAACCATAGGCCCTTCCCGAGCCATACAGCAGATCCGCTTCTACATACTCGTTCCCGGCCAGATTTGCGCCGTTTCTGTAGTCGATTTGGTTTTGCAGGTTTTTGTAATAGATTTCGCTGGAAAACTCATAACCATTTTCGCGAAAGGTATGATAATAGCCTAACGACGCCTGGTCAGCTATTTCCGGTTTAATATTGTTACTGCTTGGTAAATAAATAATCGTGGCCGAAATAAAAGGGGAGTTACTTAATAAATGGATGTTTTGTACATTCCTGTCATAAGATAGCTTAACGGACGAGTTATTATTTAACTGGTAACTTGCCGCAAAACGTGGCTCGGGGGTAAAATAACTTTTAACGATCTTACCGCGAGCGTAATCAGTGCTGTCTGTTTTATTGCCATCTTTATCGTAAGTATAAAAGTGTCCCGGACCAAGCACAACTAACTCACTTAACCGCACTCCATACGTTATTTTCAGCTGGTCTGACGCGTTCCATTCGTTTGACAGGTAAAGCGCACTTTCTAAAGAATGCTTTTTTTGTAACGAGATATTGTTAAAATTTGATGAAGCGGCTGATACCGCTGCGCCTGGCTGGGTTATATGATAGGTTGATTCAAAACCAAAATTTAATTTATTTGCTGTATTCAGGTAATAATTAAAATTTTGTTTTAAATGATAGTCGGTGATCGCCGAAGAAACTTTAATAACATCTGTATTGTCGTCAAAATTTACGTTGTAAGTGTAATTGCTGTAAATTAACGAGGTGTTTGAAAACAGTTTAGCGTTAAAAATATGGTTCCATCTTAACGTTCCGGTAGCATTTCCGTAGTCCAGGCCCTCGTCGTGCTTAAAATTCATGACGTCCTTTCCAAAATAGCCCGACAAAAAGAGCCGGTTATTATCGTCTATCTGGTAGTTGCTTTTTAGGTTGACGTCATAAAAATAAATTTTACTGTGTTTTATAGTCGTATCAGAAGACATGCCGGTAAACAGGTCGGCATAACTGCGTCTTGCACTTACAATAAATGACCCTCTGTGGTCCCACAGCGGGCCTTGCGCGGTAAACCGGGAAGCGATCAGCCCGATTCCTCCGCTTGCTCCAAATTTCTGATTGTTCCCATCGTTCATCCGGATGTCCTCTACAGAAGATAGCCGCCCTCCATAGTTGGCCGGCATTCCCCCTTTATAAATCGAGATATCTTTTATAGCATCTGAGTTAAAAACAGAGAAGAACCCCAGCACATGCGAGGGGTTATAAACCGTGGCTTCATCCAGCAGGATCAGGTTTTGATCTGCACTTCCGCCCCGCACAAAAAAGCCGGAATTTCCGTCGCCGGCTGATACGATTCCCGGCAGGAGCTGAATGGTTTTCAAAATGTCTTTTTCGCCCAGCAGCACCGGCACATTCGCAATATCTTTTATGGAAAGCATCTGCACACCTGCGGGTGACGTCAGGATGTTATTGCTCCGGGATGAAGTGCTCCTGATTTTTACTTCCCCCAGCTGCCCCGAACTGGTTTTAAGGCTAACATTTGTCAGGATGTTTTTTGTTAACCGCAATTTTAAAGTATCTGTGAAATAACCCGTATAGCTGGTTAGCATAGTGTATTCCCCTTCGGCAATAGCTATCGAGTAAAATCCATAAGCGTTTGTGGTTACACCTTTGCCGGGTAATTCTAAAAAGCTTACTGTAGCACCGGGCAGTGTTTCACCCGAGGCGTTGTCTTTAATAGTGCCTGAAATGGTAAAAGTCTTTTTTGATTGCGCCAGTGCCAATCCCGGTGAAATCATGATTAAGAAAAGGATGAGGTGTTTTAATTTTTGCATAGAAAATGGTGTTTATAGGTTGAGGTGATGATGTGGATACTAATCGTTTATTATATCTTGGGCCATAATGCAGTTGATAAGTGCCAGTGGATTCATGTACAGCCCTGGCTGCAGAAACGATTTGAAAGCAAGTAATGTCATTTTTGATTTTTTACAGGTATTACACGTTCAATTGAATTGACCCTGATTCGGGTTTTAACTTTTTTTTGAAAAAAGTATAAGCGGTGGTTAGTTGAAAGACTTATATATTTGTCCTGAAAATTTACGACGGGTAATATCAAAAGGCTCATTTATAAACTTTATCAAGTCATCAATTAACCAATCAGTGAATTCAACCCATAGGCTGAGCTATTTCCGGCTGATGATATGCCTGCTCCAGTTTTGTTGCTCCGGCCTGTACGCACAGAGCTATTTAGCCCAACAGGTGTCTGTCAGGAATATGGGCCGCATACCCGTGGGGACGGTACTCGAAAAAATAGCTCAAAATGGCAACTTTAATTTTGCCTATAATAACCGCGTAATACCTGCAGACAGCATGGTTTCAGTAGCCGGTTACAATGGCACTCTTTATAATTTTTTATCTCAGTTACTGGGCGAGGATTATGAATTAAAGGAGGTGCCGGGCTATATTATACTCAGGCATGCCCTTAACAGGCTGTCTGTTGTGGCCTATATAGAAAAGGATCAATCAGATCAGTTGATGATAAAAGGCCATGTCAGCGATGTAAATACCAAGAAAGATCTTAACCAGGTAAGTATTTATGAGAAGAACCTGTTGATATCTGCGTTAACTGATGAACAGGGAAATTTTGCTGTTAAAATAAAAAACTGGAGTGGCTCGGTAGTATTGACGGCTTCAAAAGACAATTACCGGGATACATCGCTTCATTTACTTCAGACGGTAGTTATTAATTTAAAAGTCAAAAAAAAGCGGTATAAATATGACCCGGCCGAAAAAGACAACCGTCAAAAACTGGAACGTGGATTCAGCCGTTTTTTTATCACTTCCAAACAAAAGATCCAGGACCTTAATTTAGGCGGGTTGTTTGCTTACAGCCCTTACCAGGTATCTCTTACCCCCGGGTTAAGTTCGCGTGGAATGTATAACAGCCAGGTAATTGATAACCTCTCGTTAAATCTGATCGGTGGTTATACCGCCGGTGTCCAGGGTGTCGAACTTGCCGGTGTCTTTAATATTGACCGGAATGATGTTAGTTTTCTGCAGGCCGCAGGTGCCTTTAATATCACGGGAGGAAATTTAAAAGGTATACAGTTAGCCGGGGTCTATAACCAGGTTTTAAATAATGCTAACGGCATCCAGATGGCGGGTGCATTAAATAAGACCCATAATTTTTCAGGCGGAGTGCAAATGGCCGGACTGGCTAATATGTCAGATTCATCCAAAGGGTTTCAGTTAGCGGGATTGTTTAATCAATCCAAAACCGTTGCCGGGTCTCAGATTGCAACGCTGGTAAACCATGCAAATAAAGTTAAGGGATTTCAATTTGGGCTAATTAACCTGGCAGATAGCAGCGACTATTCCATCGGGTTGATTAACCTGGTTAAAAACGGGAAAAAAAGCCTGGCCTTAGGTTCAGATGAATCTTTTTTTACCCATTTGGATTTTCGTTCGGGTGGCAGGATATTTTATGGATTAGTTGGAATTGCCTATAAACCCGGCAATGGTCCTGTAAACAAAGCGCTGGACCTGGGCCTAGGCGCACATGTTTTAAGAAGCAGAAAGTTTGCTGGGGATGCTGAATATGTTGCGCAAAGTGGTTTGGGCCATATGCAAAACACCTACCAGGTATATGCCATGAAATTACTGGCTACGTACCGGATAAATTATCATTTCAAGCTGTTTGCCGGGCCGGCTTTAAACTTAACATCTTCTAACGCCGATGATAAATTAAACAATTCCGGCTGGGTGCTTCATCAACAATTCAATAATAACAAGTTGAATGTTTTAAGCGTGGGCATTACTTACGGGGTTCAATATATCTGGTAATTTTATTAATAAAAGCCTCGCAGTTTGTAACGGACATTATTTTTTAAGTACAATATTATTTCCTGACCTGGACAAATGGATTTCCGGAGAGGTAAGCAGTAATACCTGTAAAATTTTATCCGGCGAATCATTTTTAACGTCAATAGCTATTGGTGAGGTAACGGTTATTGGTATGTTCTTTAACTCCTCACCTTCAATTTTAATATGAGCGCCATAGGCTTCATTTAATATTTCAACCACATGCGATAAGGGCGTATTGTTTAATATAAGCTGATTGCTGCGGTAATAGTTATATAACAGATCGGTATTTGCTTCTTTGATCAGCTGTTGGTCTTCCGGTTTTATTCTAACCATTTCCCGCGATCTGAGCCGGACAGATAAAGCATTTTTACTAACCTGCACAATACCTGTTTCCACAATAACCTCTACCCATCCTGTTTTACTTTTTACATTAAAGGCTGTGCCCACATCACTTATTTTGACGTTGCCTGCATATACTGTAAAAGGTACCGATTCATTATGTTTTACCTCAAAGAATGCTTCTCCGGTTAGTTTTACGTCCCTTTGCGCCGTAAAATTTCGGGCATAGCTTATAGCAGAGTTTTTATTCATATGGATTACTGATCCATCCGGCAAAGTAGCAACAAGTACTTTATCCAGCGTTTTAAGGCTTACAAGTGCTGTACCCGGATATGTTTGGCGGTTATAAAAGTAATAGCCGGTCCATAACCCAGTCATCAAAATTAAAACAGCAGCGGCTACCTGTATCCACCCCGAATACCAGTTAAGAGCCCTGACTTTGGCCGTGCCCTTAGGCGCCATTCTTTTTATTTTGAACTTTTCCCATTCTTCGGTTACATCCGCCGGGCTGTCTTCTGCAAGTTGTTTGCCTGATTCGAGGATAAATTTAAATTGTTCAAAGACCTTGGCATTGGCACTGCTGGCTTTTATCCATAAATCAACTTTTTGTTCTTCACTTGAAGTTGTTTCGCCGAGGATATATTTAATCAGCAGATCTTCATTGATGTCCTGTTTCATGACCTAAATAACTTAAATAATAAAAATGCTATAACCGGCAAATACTCGCTCAGCTCGCTGCGCAATATCTTTAAAGCCTTAACCATTTGTGTTTCAACTGTTTTGATAGAAATACCCAGGTGGGCAGCTATTTCCTTATACTTTAACTCTTCAAATCTGCTCAGATGGAAAACAGCACGACATTTTTCGGGCAGTTTATTAAGTGCATAATGCAGTTTTTGCTGCATTTCACTTAAGGTAATTTTACTGGCTGTATCATCTGTCTCATTTTTCATCGCATGTACAGTTAAAGTTTGATATCGCAGATGGACCTTTTGCTGCCTCAGATGATTCAGGCTATCATGATAAACGCTTTTGTACAGATATGATCTGATAGATGCATCAATAACCACCAAATTGTTCTTTTCCCACAATTTCAGAAATACGCCCTGGATAATTTCCTCGGCAACATCCCAATCTTTTAATAAAGAATAAGCATAAGCATGCAGCTCTTTAAAATGCGTTTTAAATAACTTTTCAAAGACAGCTTCATTAATTAAATCCATCCTTAACGGCTTTTTATCCATTATTAATACTGTTCAGGTAAGTAAATATAGCGGATTGCAACTTGTAGTTTACCAATGTGTCTTATGATACTATAACACGCTTAGGAAAGATTACCCTGATTCAATTTTTAAATATGATAAAATATATCAGAGGAAACGGCTATTTTTATTTCACTATCTCACCATAAACCTTATTTCGTTATGCAGCGTCTTCGTATAATATTTTTTTTACCCTTAACTTTCGTTATAGCCGCGACTTCGTTTGGTCAGCAGGTTAAAAGTCAAGAGGTAAAATTTCTTATTGACACAACAATTAGCATTATGAAGAATAATGCGGTAAATGCCGACAAGGTTAACTGGTCAGGTGTTACACAGAACGCATTAAAAGGAGCCTCCGATATAAATAGTCCCTATGAGATTGGGAATGTTATGCGCCAGCTTTATCAAGTAATAGGAGATTTTCACGGAGCATTTTTTTACCGGGACAGCACATTTCAATGGCATGGGAGAATCAATCCGATTCCAGACAGCGTAAAGAAGGCTTGGAATAACCGATTAGGTATTAAAACTGAAATTTTAGAAAAATCTATTGGGTATTTAAGAATACCATCAATGCCAGCTGGTAACAGAGCAGCTTTTGATAAAAAAGCACAAGCATTAAATGACAGTCTTTGCACATTACTTACTCATGATGTTAAAGGAGTTATTATTGATTTAAGAATAAACGGCGGCGGCGCCATGCACCCAATGATTTTGGGCGTTGAACAACTTTTAGGAGATGGAATTGTTGGTTCTTTTAAAACTAAAAAAACAGAAAATTGGCTATTAAAAGAAAATGCACTGTATATCGACACTTCGCTATTAGCAACAATTAAACCTAAATGCGTCGTTAATGCTCAATTTTTGCCTGTAGTGGTTCTCATAGGTTCTGGTACAGGGAGTTCCGGAGAATTTTTGACTATGGCGTTTAAAGGCAGAAAAAATACAGTTTTTTTTGGTTCCGAAACAGCGGGGTATGTCACCGTTAATAGTGGATTTGCAATAAATAAAATTGCGTTTATGAATCTTTCAATCGGTTATGGCCGGGATAGAAAAGGGACCTTATACATCTCTGCAATTCAACCGGACAAGTTCCTCAATACGCCCGAAGACTTTACAACACCCAAAAATGATTTGAGTGTAAAGGCGGCTGTAAAATGGTTAAAAAGCAGGTAATATTGACAAGGAAAGATTTGCTACACAAAACGATATTGTTAGCCAGTTAATTGATGTATTTATTTACCCTGATAAGAATTTTAAAAGTAGGGGATGAGCAGAACAAAATCATCCATTATACGAAGCATTGACTACGATTGATTTTTTGTCGGCAATTCTTATTACGCGTAATTAGGCCAGCTCTTAAACTTTAGTTAAAAGATTTGGGTTACAATACATGGCAGAGTTCCTGAATTCGATAATAAAGGCTGTGCCTGAAAACCGGGCTTAATTATTCCTCTTCTTCAACTATGCTTAGCCGCAATTTGCGCCCTGCCAGCGTTGTTCTGTTCAATGCAGCAATGGCCTGTTCGGCCCCTGCACGGTCCGCTATTTCAAGAAAAGCGTAACCCTTACAAATTTTTGTTTTTTTATCGCGGACGATTTTAATCGTGCGAACATCGGCATGCATAGCTACTAACTGTACCAGCTCTAATTCGGTTATATCCAGCGGGAAACCACCGACAAATAATTTAATCATGGAGTAATTCAAAACTTAATAACTTAAAGGTAGGCTTTTTGTTTGGCTATTGATATTCCCAAATGCTTTCATAGCCGTCTAAACTCTCGGCATAGGCAATGAGTTCGGCATAAAATGGTGTTTGCGCTATCGTTGCGCTGTCGCCCACCAACACCAGTTTTAATTTGGCGCGGGTCAAAGCCACGTTCATGCGGCGATAATCAGACAGGAAGCCAATAGCGCCATCGCTGTTGCTGCGGGTAAGCGAGATGTAAATAACGTCGCGTTCCTGGCCCTGAAAACCATCAACCGTATTAACTTCAACGTTGGTGCCGGCCAATAATTGTTTTAATAGATTAACCTGCTCTTTATAAGGGGCAATAACCGCTACACTTACAGCATTAGTATAGTTCATAGCAGCGAGGTGGCGCACAATAAATGCGGCTTCTTCCGGGTTAGCTGTACTTGTACCTTCCGCTTGTTCTTCATAGCCTGCTCCGGCAGTGTCTATAAAGGTAAAAGGTTTATCCTCGGGATTCAATAAGCGGTTGGCTACCAGCGGGTGTGCAATAAGACGGCTTTGGTAAAACTTTAAGGACGAAAAACCCATGATCCGGGCATTCATCCGGTATTGTTCTTCCAGCAGGGTTACCGCCGCGGGATGCAGTGCCACGCATTTTTCCAGCAAGGTAGTGGTCAGTCCGTTTTGCGGCGCCTTGACGGTCGGGGGGAGCTGGAGGTGGTCGCCGGCGAGAACGATGCGCTGTGCCTTTAAAACAGGTATCCAGGCGGCTGGCTCCAGCGCCTGTCCGGCTTCGTCCATAACTACGGTGTTAAAGGCCAGTTTTTTGATGGTATAATGATTGGCGCCAACCAGCGTGGCCGTAATTACCTGTGCTTTGCTGATGACATCTTCGCTCACAAATTCCTCAATTTTAGCAGCGTCGCGCATAATACGGTGTGCCTCATCAAACAGCGCTTTGCGCTGGTCCCGTTCGGCCTTGCCAAAACTCCGCTTGTATTTATGCGCCATATTCTTGAATCCGGAGGCCATTTTTTTAAGCTTTTTTACCTCTTTCATCTGGCCATGTTCTGCCATCCGGCTGTCCAGCGTCAGCTTTTGCAGCCTTTCGGTTACCCGCACCGGGTTGCCGATCCGCAATACATTAAGCCCGGTTTCAGCTAGTTTTTCGCTAAGAAGGTCAACTGCGGTGTTGCTGGGGGCCACTACTAATATTTGCGGTTCACCCTGTGCAATCAGCGCGTTAATGGCGGCAACCAGTGTGGTTGTTTTGCCGGTGCCGGGTGGCCCGTGTACTATTGCCAGGTCCTGTGCGCCCAGGATATTGCGCACGGCTGTTTCCTGCCCTGCGTTTAAGTTGGGATTGCTATAGGTAGCTGTAATGAAATTTGAACCTTCACTTCCGGTGAGTACCCTAATTAAATGAGAATCAGTTTTTTCTGCCAGTTTTAGCGCTGCCCGCATTTCGTCATAACTATAGCTGTCAAATAAAAGGTCTATCCCCAGTTTACCATCGCTGGCCCAGTCGGGCAATTCCTCTGTAAGCAATGTTACCTTCAGGCGGTCGCCGCCAATAAAAGTAACGGTCCCGTTAACCCGGTCTGCATTGTCATGATTAGAAAACAAAGCTACCGAACTACCGAAACGCAACTGGTGGGACAGGTCTTTATGGCTGGTCCGTTCAACTTCAATGCTTAGATAATCCCCGCGCACCGGCTCGGTGTTCCGGATAGCAATGGGGTACCAGCACAAGCCTAAAGATCTGCGTTGCGCCGCGCCTGTTCCGGCGGTCAGGCTGATAAAAGCAGCCTCATCAGCAGAACGTTCGGCAGCTAATAAACTTAAAAGATTTTTGAAATAATTCATGCTTTGTTCAGCTGCTCGATAGCAAATTTAAATTCAGCCGGACCGCCTTCTTTGCCGCAGCCAAAACACTTAAATATGTTTTTATCCGGCGAGATCATCAGCGATTCTCCGGCATCTTCGTGGAAAGGACATTGCCCCCGTAAACTCCGGCGGCTTTCTTTAAGGATCATATATTTGGCGGCAAGATTCACAAGATTGGATGAAGTAACAGACATGTAGAAATTAGCAGTAATAACGCCGGCAAGTATAGTCAAAAATTTATTTCTGTATTAAATACAGAAATGATTTACAGTCCTAAAATTCTTTTAAAATTTCGCAATAACGCGACGTTTATAATCTTATTTTATTTATAATCAGGTAAATGCTGTATTTAAGTAAATTAACAGTTTAACATTAAAATACTCATTAAACTTATAGTAATGGCGACAATAGCCGGCAAAGCTTTTCAGGCAGTTGCCTGAATAAGGTGCGTTTTGACCAACGTTGCGGATTGATTTTTATTGAACTTTTTAAATCTTCATTAAACGCATCGCTCAGTTCCCCGGCAATTTTCTGATCATAGATCATGCTGTTCACTTCGAAATTCAATTCAAAACTGCGGTGATCCATGTTGGCCGTTCCGACAACAGAAAGCTGGCCGTCTGCCACCAGTGTCTTGGAATGAATGAAGCCCTTCTGGTATAAATAGATCTCAGCCCCGGCATCAAGTAATACGCCATAATAAGAGCGGGCGGCGGCGTTAACCAGCCATGAATCCGACTTATATGGTACCAATAATTTAACCTTGACCCCACTCATTGCGGCAACGCAGAGCGCGTCCAGGATCGGCTCGCCGGGAATAAAATAGGGTGAAGTAATGAGCAACTCCGTTTGCGCCATGCCGATGGTTTCCAGCAGCGAATACATGATGGTTGGCGTATCAGAATCCGGCCCGCTGGCGGCAATCTGAACAATGGATTTGCCACCGGTCTTTTCAGAACAAAAATATTCCGGTACTACCGGAAGCTTTTTGCCGGCGCAAAAGTTCCAGTCGCAAATAAATAAATACTGCAGGTAATAGGCGCCGGGCCCCTTGATCATTACATGGGTATCGCGCCAGTACAGTTGTTTGGGGTCGTTATTGATATAGCGGTCGCTTATGTTAATACCGCCTACAAAAGCTGTGCAACTGTCAACGATTATGATTTTGCGGTGATCGCGGTAATTGGTGCGGTTAGACAACGCAATAAACCATATCTGGTAAAATGGATAGGCCTCTACACCACCTTCTTTTAAATCCCGGACAAAATCTTTACGTATAGAGCGGCTTCCGAAATCATCATAAATAAACCGGACGTGGACACCTTCGCCTGCTTTCTGGATAAGTAGATCTTTAATTTGATTGCCGATATTATCGTTTTCGAAAATATAATACTCAATATGGATATGATGCTTTGCGGCCTTTAAAGCTTTGATCACCTCGGGGAATTTTTGTTCACCATTCAGCAGTAGTTTAACCTCGTTGTTGCCGGTGAGCGGGCTGTGATCATTTAACAGTAACCGCGCCAGTTTTTTATGATTTTTGACCTCCGCCTCGCCTGTATTTAGTGCTTTTTCAGATTCCCGGACGATTTTTTCGCGCACCTCGGCCAGCAATTTTTTATCACTGATGATCTTTTTACTATAAAGTTTGTTTTTGCGATAATTGGCCCCTACGGCAAAATAAATAATAATGCCGATACCCGGCATCAGGATGATGACCAGCAGGTAGGCAAAAGTTTTACTCGTAGAGCGGATATCATAAAGAACTTTTCCGCAAACGAAAAGAACTAATAAGAGATACAGCGCGCTGATAATATACCAGTGCATCAGTTGAATGGATTAAGGTGTTTCGACATTTTTTAAATATAACAATAACGTAATGAAGGGTAAAGTGTTTAATTGTACTTTTGAGTAATGTTGCCCTTTTACGATTTATATCGTGATAAAAGAGAAGGCTCGCGCCGCATCCGACACCAAAAAATAGTTGCTGTTACCATTGTTATATTATTGTTGTATGATACCCATCCTAAATAAAAAAACATTCTTAAGATACGCCTGCCTGTTTTGTTTGGCAGCTATAGTTACTGCCTGCCATCCGCTACCGTCGGATACCAGATCGGGTGGAACCGGCCAGACTATTATGCATGATGCTTATGACGACAGCACGCTTACCCGGAAAGTTTTACCGGTTTTAATGCCCTATAACCGGATCATTGATCCGGCAGGTAAGGTGATTTATTTTGGTGACCCGGAGGAAGAGAACCATAGCATGGACGTGCGGCTTGTTCCCGGAAGCCCGCGGATAGTTGTTGAGGACCGCCATGGTATAGCTGTCATTGATACCGTTACTGATAAAGTGGTTATCCGTTGGACCTATAAGCAAAGCGGGCAGTACAGCGGGCTTACCAGTACCTATTCTGGTTTAAAGGTGGTCAAGATTGATCAGGAAGATCATGTTTTTTGGAGTGCGGCAGCCGGTAAGGGAAAGAATTCAAAATCTTATGTCTTTCAGGCCGTATTAACCAACGGGAAGATCCTGATAAAAAATGTTTTCAGCTTTAAGGCCGAAGGTGAATCTCCTTTGGCGCTGCCAAATGACCTGGCCATCAACAGAGAGGGTGGTACGGATTATTTATATGTGGTGCTAAACGGCAATAACCAGTTGGTTAAAATCGGGCTTAAAACCAATAAAATCATCTGGACCCGCACTACCGGCGTCGCACCCTATGGGCTGGTCATAGCCCAAAACAAAGCATTCGTTACCAACTGGGCAGGCCCTGAAGCTATTGATACCATCAAACGCGAAACTGCGGGTATCCCCTATGGTAAAGCTTATATTGATCCCAGGACCGGGGCCACCAATCAGGGTACCGTAACGGTGCTGGATTTGGCAACAGGCAATATCGTAAAAGAAATTGCCGTCGGGCTGCATCCCAATGCTATTGTTGGCAGTGTTGATGAACATTTTGTGTATGTTGCCAACGGTAATAGTGACATGGTTTCGGTTATTTCTGTCGGATCGCTTCAAAATATTGAGTCGATTGATGTAAAATTGAACCCCGGCAAGAAAAGTTATATTGGCGATACACCTAATGCGCTGGCTATTGACCAGGCGGGGACTTCGCTATATGTAGCTAACGGCCTTGATAATGCAGTAGCCGTTGTAAAACTGGGTAAAAATGCTGCCGTCTCGGGAATTGGGAGAAGTGAAGTAAAAGGGTTCATTCCTACCGAGGCCTATCCCGGTGGGTTAGCGGTTAATGCGCATACCCTTTTTGTAACTAACCTGGAAGGCGAAGGCTCAAGAGTGAGCAATAAAGAAATTGAAAAAGGAAGTTTAGAGGCCGAAGCTAAAAACACGGCTGTTGCAGTTTACAATTCACATCACTCAAAAGCTACGATATCTATTATTCCGTTACCCAATGCGGCAGTTCTGCAACAATATACCGGCAAGGTAAAGGCCCTTAATCTGAGTTTCAGGCAACAGATAGCACAGTTACTGCCCCGAAAAAATGTGGTCCCGCGCCCTATGCCTGAACGGATTGGCGAGCCATCTGTATTTACCCATGTATTATATGTTATTAAAGAGAACCGTACTTACGACCAGGTTTTGGGTGATTTAACCGGGGGGGACGGAATGCCGTCGATCTGTATTTATGGTGATAAAATCACACCAAATCAACATAGCCTTGCCCGCAATTTTTTATTGCTGGATAATTATTACGCTTCAGGTAAATGTTCGGCCGAGGGCCACCAGTGGACAGACGCGGCTATGGTTACCGACTATGTAGAAAAAAGTGTCAGGTCGTGGTTCAGAAGCTATCCGCACGTGCAGGAAGATGCACTGGTATATGATGGCAACGGCTTTATCTGGAACAATGCGGCCGATCATGGCAAAACCGTAAGGATCTACGGCGAAGCCAGCCAGCCCAACATCGCCGCTAATTTAACCTGGACAGGCATTTATGATAATTATCTTGCCGGAAAGCCTCTGAAATTTAAAAACACCAGTACCATATCACGGGTAAGGCCGCTGCTGTCGCAGAACTTTCCGGCCTCTGATGAACACCGGATCAGTGAGCAGCTGCGCGCATCGGCCTTTATTAATGAATTGGATGATTATGAAAAAATGCCCGGTGACCAGTTGCCGAATTTAATGGTCATGGCACTATCGGCTGACCATACCGTAGGCACCCGGCCCGGTATGCCAACTCCGGAGGCAATGATAGCCGACAATGACCTTGCCCTCGGCCGCATAGTTGAGGCACTGTCCAAAAGCCGGTTCTGGAAGAATACGGTGATATTTGTTACTGAAGATGACTCGCAGGCCGGCTGGGACCATGTTTCGGCCTATCGCACCACCGGTTTTGTAATCAGCCCCTACAGCCGGTTACAGCGTACGGTGCATACCAACTATAACCAAACCTGTGTAGTGCGCTCTATTGAACAAATACTGGGCCTGCCGCCAATGAATGTTATTGATGCTACGGCGCTGCCCATGTTTGCTTGTTTTAGCAACAGGCCGGCTGATTATGTTTATCAGCGAATAAATAACCGTATCCCCATAAATACAATTAACCCCAAATTAGCAGCCTTAAAAGGTAAGGCTTTATATTATGCGCGCCAGTCTTCAAAACCCGAGTACGATCATATCGATGGCGGTAATGATGACGTATTAAACCGGATATTATGGTACGCTGCAAAAGGCAAAGTACCGTATCCTGTAAAACTGGCCGGCAAGGACGGTGATGATGACTGAGATTTAATTATTTACACCAAAGCCGTATTTTTTATAAATAGCTTTTGCGGCCGGGCTTAATAAAAAATCCATGAAATCTTTGGCCGCCTGCTCATGCGGGGCCGCCTTTAATTGCGCTGCTATATAATTGGCGCCAACATTTTTGTCAGCAGGGATCTCAATCAAATCAACCGGGTTTTTAATCATCTGCTGATAATATGCTTCGGTATACCAAACCGGCGCCGCGTCGCTTTGTCCATACAAGATCCGCATTGGCGATTCGCGGTGATGAACCCGGGTAAAATAGGTGGTGTTATTTTTTACCTTATCTTCCAAAATTTGCTTGCGCAGGGCTTCGCCGCCTGCCTTTACGTAGGCTTCTTCAATTTGTTTACCTATACCCTCAAACTCAAGGTTGGGCATGCTTACCCTGACGTCCTTTTTCCCGAGGTCAGCCAGGCCCTTAATCTTTTTTGGGTTGCCCTTCTGTACCATAATCGCCAAACGATTACTGGCATAAGGTTCGGTTTTTGTAAACAGGGGCATCATTTTGTCTATTGCGCTTTTTCCGGCGGTATATACATCGGGCTTTAAAGTAATGCGCATGTTACCAATGGTAACCGAGCCGCCTTCAATTTGCCTTGCAAGTATTCCCGGCGGCAGCGTTTCGGCAAAAATGCGCTGGTACTGCGGATATTGAGTTTTAAAAGCAGCAAGCAGATCATCAACACACATAAACTGGTTGCCCGCAAAAAATATAACCAGTTGCGGGTCATTAATATCGCCAAACAAATCCGGCACGTTATCCATTCCGGCTACGGTAAACATCACCGCACTTTGCGGCGGCGTGTTCCAGGGCGGATCAAAGCGATGATCCTGGGCTTTTACTGTTAATGTCGCTATGACCAGCCCAAGCGTGGCGGCTATTCTGTTTTTTAATGCTGACATGATGATGATGTGTAAACCCGCCAAATGTAGGCGGTAACTTGGAGAACACCAAAAAGTAACCTTATTTCGGGGCCAAAAGCCGGAGCGAAACGACGGGCGAAAAATATTTAATATGGCATCTGCGATTTTAAAACGGTAAATCAGTTTTAAAAATAGGTTATATTGCAATGGGTAAAATTCAGCTTAATGTGCGTTTTGTCTTTTATTTGGTGCCGATTTTTACAATATCGCTTAATAAATAGCTTATAACGCAAAATTTTGCGCGTCAAACAAATGCTTTATTTGTAATCCGTTATTATAAAAACTCTTTTCTGTTACATATAATTAATTAAGATGGTTATTAAAAAATTACAACTGCTATTGCTGCTTACCTTGTTTGGTATTTCGTCTGTTTTTGCACAGGATGCAAAGCATTTAAAGCAATTGCAACAACAGTTTGTTGATCTGCGCTTCGGCATGTTTATCCACTTTAACATCCCGACCTATATGGATGCCGACTGGCCCGATCCGGAAGCGTCGCCGGCATTGTTTAATCCTACAAAATTAAACTGCGACCAGTGGGCCAAAGCCGCAAAATCAGCACATATGACCTATGGCTGCTTAACTACCAAGCACCATAGCGGTTTTTGTATCTGGGATACGAAAAGTACTGACTATAACGTAATGAACAGCCCTTTGAAAAGGGATGTTGTGAAAGAGTATGTCGACGCATTTAGGGCAAACGGCTTAAAGGTGATGCTGTATTATTCAATACTGGATACGCATCATAAACTGCGCCCTAACCAAATACAGCCAAGCCATATCGAGATGATAAAAACCCAGATAACGGAGTTACTTACCAAATATGGAAAAATTGAAGCTTTGATTATTGATGGCTGGGACGCGCCCTGGTCAAGAATATCCTATGATGATGTACCTTTTGAGGATATTTATCACCTGGTGAAAAAATTACAGCCTGATTGTTTGTTGATGGATTTGAATGGTGCCAAGTATCCTGGCCAGGGATTGTACTATACCGATATTAAAACTTATGAAATGGGCGCTGGCCAGCGTATGCAAAAAGAGAGCAACTATATGCCGTCATTAGCGTGCCTGCCTATACAAAGCTCCTGGTTCTGGAAAACAGATTTCCCTTCAACGCCGGTTAAAGATGCCGCTAAATTGGTTAATGATCAGTTAATCACCCTGAATAATGACCGTTGTAATTTTATATTGAATGTAGCGCCAAACCGCGACGGGCTTTTTGATGATAATGCGCTGGCGGGCCTTGCCGCCATTGGTAAAATATGGAAAAACGAAGGCCCGGTCGCACCAATCGGGGATATCGATGCGCCGATCATATCGTCAAACCTGGCGAAAAACGCGCCGGCTAACTCAAGCTGGAGCGACGATATGAACATAAGTGATTTTGCCAACGACGATAATTTTGGTACCTCATGGATGTCAAACCCGGCTGTAAAACAACCCTGGTATGAAATCAGCTTTAAACGCGAAACAGGGCTTAATACCATCGTGATCGCCGAAAGTAAAGCAAATATAAACAAATATAAACTGGAATATTTTGCCGGCGGGGCATGGAAACCTATTCTTGACGGCGAAAAAACAGGCAGGATAAAGGTGCACCGCTTTAACCGCATCTGGGCTAACAAAATAAGAATGCAAATTTTAGGATCGGAAAATACGCCTTCAATTGCAGAGTTTCAGGTTTATAACGAGCAGCGTTAGGTTTCGGCCGCTGACAGGAAAAAGCCAATAACCCCGGGTTATTGGCTTTTTTTTGTTTATTTGCTTTTAAATGATGAGGCAGTCTTTATTTATTATTGTTATTCTGACAGGCGGGTTAATCACTGTGCAGTCGTTAAGCCAGGCACCATCTCCGAAAATAACTGCAGAAATATTATACGGCAAAGACCTGATAGTGCGTACGGCATACTATCTTGGGCCAAACGGTAAGGTTGCACACCTAACCAACGGCATGAATTGCCAAAACTGCCATAACGACGCCGGAACGAAGTTTTACGGGTTAAACCTGATTGCTACGGCAGCTAATTATCCGCAATATATGCCGCGTACCGGCAACGTAATGTCAGTAGCCGGGCGAATTAATGGTTGCTTACAACGAAGCCTAAACGGTAAACCGCTTGATACCACCAGCCGCGAAATGAAAGCGATGGTTGCCTATATTAGGTGGTTGGGTAAGAATGTGCCAAAAGGGCAAAAACCGGCAGGCAGCAGTGTGCTAAAGCTGGCCTATATGCAACGGGCGGCTAGTCCGTTAAAGGGTGAAACGGTGTTTATGCAAAAATGCCAGGCTTGCCATGGCGCTAATGGCCAGGGCCTGGTTTCGGCAGATAAAATAGCATATATCTATCCGCCATTGTGGGGACCCAATAGTTACAACGATGGGGCCGGTTTGTACCGCATAATCACTTTTGCAGCTTTTGTGAAAAGTAATATGCCCTTTGGCACCACGTACAAAAAACCTCAGTTAAGCGATGAGGAGGCCTGGAACGTTGCGGCATTTGTAAACTCACAACCGCGCCCGCACTTTGATCAGCATCAGGATTGGAAAGACCAGCGCAGGAAGCCTGTGGATTTTCCGTTTGGGCCCTATGCTGATAAATTTAGCGAACAGCAGCATAAGTTCGGGCCGTATAAACCTATTGCAGACCTTCAAAAATCAATAATTAAAAAAACATAACTTTACCATTATAAACTACCATTATGAAAAATCTGATTAAATACTTTACCGTCCTGGTGTTAATTGTATCATTAAAACCGGCAATGGCGCAAACCGGCAATGCTGATTTTAAGGGCGCTGTTGCGACAAAGGCGAATTATAAAGCTTTATATTTTGTTGATGAGGCTGATCCTAAAAAGATAAAAATGACACTGCGCAATATTAACAACGCAGTAGAGGACCCGCGCCTTAAAGGTAAAGTTACCATTGAACTGGTTGCCTTCGCTGACGGAGTAGACATGTTTAAAAAAGAAAGCCCTTACCAGGAAACGCTGTTGGCGCTGCAAAAAAAAGGTGTAATATTAGCTCAGTGTGAAAATACTGTTCGCGAAAGAAATATAGACAAGGCTACCTTGTTTGATTTTATAGGTTATGTACCCAGTGGTAATGGCGAAATTATACTTCGCGGCGGCGAAGGCTGGACAATTGTACACCCGTAACAAATAAATTAGTCATGAAAAAGATACTGTTGTTTATTGCTTTTGTAAGCTTCACTGTCTTTGTTGCTGCGCAGGATATCAGGGGCAACTATGCAATTAAAAATGTGCAAACCGGCATGCTTTTGCGGGTGAAGGATGCCGGCTCAAAAAATGGTACTCCATTGGTAGCCTATTACCCCGAAAACTGGAAATGCATGACCTGGAACTTTAAAAAGACCGATGCAAATACTTACCAGCTGCAAAATTTACTTACGCATAAAACTTTTCAGCCGGTAAAGCCGGCAGGAGCCGATGTGCCGTTTGATGAACAGCCCCTGGTGCCCGGCGATACCCGGCAGCAATATGAATTTATATTGGTTAAGAAAGCCACTTATCTTATTAAATTAAAAGGAACAGAGCTGTATGTTACGCCTGCCGATAGCCAAGGAGCACTAAACTCTGCCATAATATTAGCGGCAAAGAAAAACACGCCAGACCAACTGTGGACTATTTATGAGCAGGCGCCTACCATGTAAAAGTCACTGAGTGGTGATTATATTCTAAGCCGGCCCGGTTTCTTTGTTTTTAATAAAAATTAAAGCCATTAACGCGCCCAAAAAGCCAAGTGCCGCTGATATGCGCATAATATTAGCGTAAGCAGCTATAAACCCGGCATGATAGGCATTTTCAACAGTTTGCTTATGGGCGTTTGTAATAATTGCGGGTACTTTGGCGTTGCCCAGGTTAATTGCCTGTTGCATGATCTGCTGCCGTTGAACAGTGCTTAACGGCATTGTCTGTATTTGCTTTTGTAACGCTCCCGAAAAAAATAATACTGCCAGTGCTCCAAATATCGCGTTAGCAAAAACGCCCGAAATGCGGGTCATCGCATTATTAACGCCCGATGCGGTGCCCGAAAAATGATCACTTACTGACGCCATTACGGCTGCGGTAAGCGGGGCCACCGTAAAAGACATCCCCAAACCCAACACCAGCACACCCGGGAAGAAAGTGGTCCAATATTCGGCCGGCCCGGTGGTTTGTTTAACAAATGACAGTAGGAGTAAACCCAACCCGGCCGTAGCCGGGCCGACGATTAAAAACAGGCGCGGCCCATGTTTGTCTGCCAGGCTGCCTGCAAAACGGGCTATCGTTATCATTAAAACAGTAAATGGTAAAAACGTGAGGCCCGACTGTAATTGACTATAGCCCTGTATCTGGACAAGGTTGAGTGATAAAAACAACATGCCTGCGCCTAACCCGGCATAAAGGAAAAAAGTAAGCAAATTTGCGCCGCTAAACGTAGCATTTGTAAACAGTTTAAGCGGCATCATTGGATTGTTACTTTTCATTTCAAGCCGGATAAATACAAGCAGGAAAACAATACCGGCTGCCAGTGACCCGACAGCCTGAATGTTATACAGTCCGACCGCCGGTATCCGCAGAAATCCGAACGTTATTAATGCCAGCCCGAGTGCAATGGTAATTGCCCCCGGGAAATCAAGCCCGGCTTTATTATCCTCGTCTTTTATTTCAGTTACTTTAAACGCAAGCATAAGCAGGGCGGCTATCCCAAACGGAACATTGATGAAAAATATGTACCGCCATAATCCGGCATCGGCCAGGGCGCCGCCCAGCACCGGCCCGCCCATGGTTACCACCGTTGTAAAAGCCGACCAAGTGCCGATAGCTTTACCGCGTTCTTTGTCATTGATAGACGATGAAATAAGTGATAAGCTTCCGGGGATCATTAACGCGCCGCCAATTCCCTGTATAACCCTGCAGCTTACTAGCAGCAAAACGCTGCCTGATAGCCCGCAAGCCGCAGATCCGGTAATAAAAATAAATATGCCGGCCATAAACACTTTCCTCCGCCCCAGTTTATCGCCCATTGCGCCGCCTATCAAAATAAGCGATGCCAGCATTAACAAGTAAGCGTTTAATATCCAAAACAGATCGGCGCCGGTAGCTTTCAGGCTTTGTTGTAATGATGGTAAAACAACATTGAGCGCAGTAGCGTCAATAAATGCCATGGCCGATGCCAAAATAGCCGAAACCATTATCCATTTACCAGCCCTGCTGTTAAGTGCTACTGTTGACATGGTTTGAGTTTACGTGGTATTATAATACGGGTTTCACTAAGTAAGTTAGCTAAAAAAGCAGATAATCAATAATGATTTGTTCCTATATCAATTACTTTGTTTTACAGACTTGGAGTGTAAAGCGCCTTTAAAATAACGAAACCTTTGGTTTTATAGATAGTTTCAAATTTTTTGTATTTCTCAAACCGAGTGAGATACTTTATGGAGTCTGTTTTAAAATGGGCGATGGGGTAGATCACATAAATTTCGCCGGAATTTTGGCCATAATAAAGTGTTTTGTTAAACCGGCCCTTATTATTAAAGTGGAAGTTAAGATAGTTGTCCTCAAGTAATACCCTGTTATGCTTTATTTCGAGGGCCACCTCCGGGTTCGAATTGGTAAGATAGAAAATATCCCTGCCTTTGTTATTCATGCTGTCCAGGCTGTGTATCTTGTTGATCAGATCGGCAGGGTAGGCCAGCGCTAGTCCGCTGTAATAGCCAAACGCACTTTTGTCTTTACGGCTGCCAATAATAGTTTTTGCGTAGCCGAATAAATTAAAAGCAGCGTATAATCCCATAACGCTTAACAGGATATACCGGTACATTGTCCGGCGCCAAAAGGTCAGAAAGAAAGCTGGTGTAATTAAAATCGTTATAATGACGTAATGCCTCAGTTCATAAGAAACATCAACATTAATAAAATATAACATTGAATAAAAAGCAATGCAAATACCGGTGAAGCCAATTAACGCACATTTATAAGTATGATTAATTTTAGGGCTTTTAAGCATAAAATAATAAAGCGGGACGACGAAAATAAAGCTGATCAGCCAATAGAGCGTTTTGTTGAACGTCCCCAACACAAATAGGCCGAGTACAGGGGCAATAACCGGAAAAACGATAATTCTTGGCTGCATCCTTATGCCCGGTGAAGAATTGCTGATATTGGTGTTATGATCCAGGAACAAAACTTTTGTAGCCACCACATAAATCATAAAAACCAGGCCCAGGTAGATACCACCCAGAATTATTTTTTTTAAATTAAAATTTCTGAAGGTTGTTTTAGGAGGCAGGCAGTTTATAAGAAATAAATAGAACAGGGCCCCGGCGAAAATACTGGTAAACGCTGTTTTTAGAAAGAAGCCGATAAAAGCCAGGAGCAGCAATAACAGTAAATTGGGAATATTAATAGGGTTGGATTTTATTACCCAATAAATAAACCATGGGCAATAAGCCAGCATCAGGATACCGCCGCCATCATAAACAAATAGATTTAAAAAAAAGAATGGCTGGATAATAGTGAACAGTAATAACGCTAACACCATAGCAGGCGTTCCGGATTCAGTCCGGCCTGTTTTATCCCCAATAAGCTCGCGGTATAGTTTATAAATGCCAAAGCCCGATACAAACAGGCAAAGCAAGGTCAGTATTTTTAATGCTATTATCAGCTTTAGGTTAAAGCATTTTTCAATTAATAAGGGCAATGCAAATTGTCCGGGCGACCACCAGGTTACAAATTCAGTTTCATCTTTATCCAAATTAGCGGGCGCGGGGTGCTCATAATGATTAAACGGAATGTTTTTATAAGCGTTATCCGTCATTTTGAGTGTCAAAGCCGGATCCCAGTTGGCATTTTTTAATGAAACGACAACTACTGCAACGCTTATTGCAGTATAAATGAGGAGGGCGGCATAAAGAATATTTTTTAGCTTACTATTCTTCATTATTTTAATTGTGCAGGCCTGGGTTAATTAATGTGGCGTATGGTATCTGTTTAGTTCTGTTTTTAACTGTTCAATTTGTGCTTGCGCGTGTCGGTTCTCCAGATAGTAATAAATGGATGCTATCAAAAATATTTTACTCAATACAAATACCGCTGCAAATACCCATCGCCAGGCTTTGTGTATCCGCATGTGGCTTGACGCCGACTCAACTTCAATAAAGTGGTTGTCTTTGTCAGCCTGTTTACCACCGCCTGTATGCTCTTTTGTCTGAGGCAGGGTATCGGGTCTGTTAGCCAGTGCTTTAATATTATCTTCAATTTTGGTAAGCAAGCCAGGCGGCGGTACAATGGCCATATCCCGGGCAATGCGTTCCAGATCTGTTTCTAATTCAAATAAGGCGTCCTGTATCTCGGGGAATTGCTTTTTTAGTTGAAGCAACTCGCGCGTTTCCGCTTCAGACGCCGAACCTAATACATAGGACTCCAGGACCCCACTTTCTATGTATTTTTTAATTTCCATTTGATTTTCTTATAACGGCAAAAGCTTCTTTTAATAATTGCTTTATCAGACCTTCAGATTTGCCTATCTCTTTAGCAAGTTGTGCCGTGGTTTTGCTGCTATAATAAATATTGCAAAAAATAAACCGCTGCTCATCGGTCATTTGATCGAGGTATTTATTAGGAGGCTCAGCTTTTGGCTTTTTAATAACCGCTGCCAGCGGGTTTTTTGATGTGTCGTTAAATGTGCTTAATTCGCTTTTTGCAAATCGTTGCAAAAGGCACCAGTTATTGGTTTCATCCCAATTTATCTTGTTGAATTGCTTTGCGACATTGCTAAAAGTTCTTACCAGGTATTCTTCGGCCAGTTTTTTATCTTTAACAACTTCAAAAATGTAACCTAGTAACATGCCTGCATAAGCATCATATAAAGTATAGACGCTTAAGGGTTTAGTTTGTAATAATGCCCGATCCTGTTTTACCATAATTATTTCCTATACCAGAAATCCTTCCCAAAAGTTATAATAGTTAGACAGTTTCTAAAAATATACAAACTTTGGCACTTATTGTAATTGTAAATTATTTGGCCGAAGCGAGCAATCATTAACATGCTATAGTTAACTTTTGCTAAATCACTATTGTTGATTAATAGACACCAATAATCAACAGTGGTGATCAGATAAACTGGATATAGCGTTTTCAAATAAAAAGATGTATTTTATCTCGAAAACATCCGTTAAGAAAAAAACAAATACTAAACCCATATGACGCTGACCAGGAAACAGGCGTATCGCCGTATAGAAATTAGCCGCATAATCATGATTGCCGTTGGCATAGCCAGCGCTGCATTTGGCCTGAAAGGATTTTTAATTCCCAATGAATTTATAGATGGCGGTGTAACCGGTATATCGCTTTTAATAAGTTCTATAACCGGTTGGCCAATATCTATCCTTATTTTGGTTATTAATATACCATTTATATGGTTGGGGTATAAGCGTATTGATAAGCTTTTTGCTATCAAAACATTGGTTGCCATTACGTTGCTGTCGCTGATATTGTATTTTGTCAGCTTCCCGCTGGTTACTAATGATAAATTGCTCACCGCTGTTTTTGGCGGATTTTTCCTGGGTACGGGTATCGGGTTAGCCATGCGCGGCGGCAGCGTTATTGATGGCACCGAATTGCTGGCAGTCTACATCAACCCAAGGTCGGTCTTATCAATAGGGCAGATCATCCTGGTTATCAATATATTTATATTTGGTGTTGCCGCATTTTTTTTAGGTATCGAGTCGGCATTGTATTCAATTCTCACTTACCTGGCCGCTACGCAAACCATCAATTACATAGTTCAGGGGTTTGATGAATTTACTTCGGTAACTATTGTATCGCCCAAGAGCGAACTGATAAAGAACGTAATTATGCGGCACCTGCATCGGGGAGTCACCATTTACAAGGGCGAACGCGGATTTGGTAAAACAGAAATTGTCGATAAACAGGTTGATATTATCGTAACCGTAATAACCCGGCTTGAGGTACAAAGACTGGTAGCCCGCGTACAACAGATAGACCCGACGGCTTTCATTGTTACCAATTCCGTATCAGAAGTAAGGGGCGGATTAATAAAACGGCAACCGTTAGACCATTAACGTATAATAATCATAATATAATTTTGGCATAGGCTGTTTTTCGGGATTTTTGGCTGTAAACGGCCTTTGCTTAGCTTTTTCAGGCCTTTGACAGTGCTTTTTCCGGATATTTTGTCAGTATTTGGCAGTCGTGTCATTTTTGTGACAAAATGTCGTTTAATTTTTTTTACTTTCTTAAGGTGGATAGAATAGAAGCCCGGAAACTAATTTTTGTCGCCAAATTAGGATTTTGCCCGGCTTTTTTTAGTCACTGAAGGGTTTTTTATCCTTTTTTAACGGTTACAGGGTCTTTAAAATCCTATTTTTTTCATTTGTCAGTGTTTTTTCGGGCTGTTTCGGTTTTTTCTCCAAAAAATATTTTTTTTGTTTTTCAGCAACGTAGTTTTTTTTAAGGAAGATTTTAAAAGGCAAATATTATTTGGATAAAATCTGACATTTAATTCTGTTTTTTTTAATCGGATGATTTCAGAAATCAGCTTTTTAGCCGGCTGATACCCCGGAAATTTTATGGCATATTTTGTGACGGGTGCAGTATGGAGAACGCAATTTGTTCTTTCTTATAAGTCGTTAATTATCGGGTGATCAGAAAGAAACAATTACATTCTAAAAGAGATATTAATCATTTAAATAAACATTAAAACCCAAACACCATGTTAGTAGTATTAGAAGTTGTTGCATTATTAGCTGCCATTATCGTTCCTTTAGCGTATCAGGCAAAAAAAGCTGAATCAAGAAGAGCAAACTAAATAATTGAACCCCTGTGGGGTTCTGTTTATAATAAGGGATGGCATTAGCTGTCCCTTTTTGTTTTTTTGCCGTTTTTGGTAACAATGATACTACAAACCGGGCCGCCTGTCTGTTTGAAATAAATGAAGTTTGTACAACTCCAATGTACCTATAAGCCTAAAAATGACCATTTTGTATATGTTTTTAACAATAAGTGTTATTTTTACAATAAGCCCACTAAAAAAGGTTTGATTTTAATATATTGCAGCTATTGATTTTGAAGGCAAAGTAATTAACTTTGTTTCGCTACTGATTATTCAACAGACCCAAAGCAATGTGTAATTTACGCTTGTTTAAACCTCTTGCCCAATAATAAGTCGTACAAGTAAATCAATTAATAATAATATACTAATACCACCATGAAGAAGATTACTATCTTGACTGCCTTTGTTATAGCAACGTGTGCCGTAAATTCTTTTGCGCAAACAGTTGTTAAAAAATCTACCAGGACAACCACAGTTGTTAAAAAGACTACAACTACCGCTGCGGCAGGTAAAGTTAGCGCTGTTACCCTTGAACAGGGAAAACAATTGCTTGCTAAAAATGATTGCTTAAGCTGCCATAAAGTTGACGTTAAAATTGTAGGCCCTGCTTATAAAGACGTTGCAAAAAAATATCCTGCAAATGCAGAGAATTATGAAAAACTTACTCAAAAAGTAATAGCAGGCGGTAGCGGCGTATGGGGCGAGGTACCAATGTCTGCGCACCCGTCAGTACCACCGGCTGATATCAAAAAAATGGTACAATACATTTTATCGGTTAAATAAAACACCACCATAAGGTTTACTGCATTTAACCAATGTGCACTAACTTTATATAAATCATAATAAAACATACCAGCCGGTATAGCAATCAATATTTATATAGATTACTATACCGGCTTTTAAGATTATAACCAATAATAAACCTAAGCCGGCTAATATTTAATTGTTTGCAATACTTTAACTGTTATAAGTTGGGGTGTTACAGGCTGTGCCATGTTAAAATATTATAAACCTTAATTATGAAGAAAAATTACCAATTATTATTAGGTGTACTATGCGCGTCAACCGTGTTGTTTTACACCTGTAAATCGGTACAGCAATATGTTACCCAATACCCGGTGCAGCGCGACGCGGCGGGCAGGATATTGGTTGACATGCATCCCGATCCCACACCAAAATCTCCCGTTGAGGAAATGAAGCATATTTATATGCCGCCGGGCTATCACCTGCAACTGGTGGCCAGCGAACCTATGGTTAGCCAGCCCGTTGCCATTGCCTGGGATGGCGATGCCCGTATGTATGTTGCCGAGTTAAATACTTACATGCTGGATGTTAGCGGCAGTCATGAACGTGATGCAACCTGTAAGATAAAACTGCTTGAAGATACCAACGGCGATGGCGTTATGGATAAAATGACCGTATTTGCCGATAATTTACTGTTACCACGTACGCTGCAACCGCTTGATAAAGGCCGTTTGCTGGTTAGCCAAACGTGGTCAAACAGCGTTTATTGTTTCCAGGATACCAATGGCGACGGCGTAGCCGACAAAAATTGGCTGGCATATGAGAATAATGGCACCAATACCAATAACCTTGAACATCAAAAAAGTGGTTTGATCTGGAATCTGGATAATCGTTTATATTTAACTTATGACCCTGTCAGGTTTACGGTTAAAGGGGATAAAGTTATCCCTGATACACTGGTAGAAGGCACTGCAGGGCAATGGGGCATGGGTAATGATGACTATGGAAGGTTGTTTTACTCGTCAGCAGGGGGCGAAGATCCTGCCTATATGTTTCAACAAAACGTTCATTACGGGCAGTTTGACTTTGGCGACCGCTATGATAAAGATTTTATCCCGGTATGGCCGATCGTCACTACGCCGGACGTACAGGGTGGCCTTGGGCGCCTTCGTTTACCTGACAGTACGCTTAATCATTTCACGGCAAGCAATGGGCAGTCGATATTCAGAGGGGATAAATTACCGGCTGATATGAGGGGCGACCTTTTTATATGCGAGCCGGTTGGCAGGCTGATTCGCAGAAGTAAGGTCACCAATACTAACGGTAAGATCACTTTGAGGAACGCTTATGATAAATCAGAGTTTTTAGCATCTACCGATTTAAACTTCAGGCCGGTTAACACCATTACCGGTCCGGATGGATGTATGTATATTGTAGATATGTACCATGGCATTATACAGGAAAGCGAATGGACAAAAGCCGATAGCTACCTGCGCCCTAAAATCCAGCAAAAAGGATTGGAAAAGAATATTGGCCGCGGCCGCATATTTCGGCTGGTGCACGATGATTATAAAATATCAAAAGAGAAACCGCACATGCTGGAAGAAACCAGCGCACAGTTGGTTGATCACTTAAACAGCCTAAACGGCTGGTGGCGTGATAACGCCCAAAAGCTGTTGGTGCTTAGGGGCGATAAATCAGTGGTCCCGGCTTTAAAGGCCCTTGCCGTTAATGGCGGCCAGCTGGCCCGGATCCACGCGTTATGGACCCTGAATGGTTTAGATGCCATGGACGCCGAAACTTTTGCTACCGCCTTAAAAGATAAAGATGCCGAAGTACGTAAAACTACGGTGTGGATAGGTGAGGACTTTATGAAAAAAGATAACCAGGCGATTGATCTGCTGGCAAAAATGGAAAACGACCCAAGTGCAGACGTGCGTTTCCAGCTGTTGCTGTCTATGCGTTTTGTTAATTCGGCCAAATCAAAAGCAATTATTGCAGACCTGATCAAAAATTATCCGGATGACCCGGCGCTTACTACCTCTCAGCGTGTTTATGAGAATAAAATAAGAGCGAGGGCCGAGCAGCTGGCAAGACAAAAATTAATGAACGAGCAAGGTGCAAAACTGGTTGCACGGGGTCAGCTAATATTTAAGCAATTATGTTTTACCTGCCACGGTGGTGACGGCAAGGGCATCTTATCAGGCGGAACAGAACTTACGGCGCCGGCATTGGCGGGCAACCCGGATGTCAATGCTAACTCGCCCGAAAAACTTGTCAGGATTTTATTGCATGGTTTACACGGGCCCATCAGGGGAACAACTTATAATGACGCCATGCCTGCATTGGGCGGCAATGATAATAATTATATCGCTTCTGTACTGAGCTACATCCGCAGTGATTTTGGCAACAAGGGCCGCGTGGTGCTGCCTGATGATGTTCAAAAAATAAGGGATGCTACCAACGGCAGGACGACATCTTATACTATGGAAGAGTTAAATACCACAAAACCGGTATTGAATAACCGGTAATTTACCGGTTAAGATAAAAAGGGGACTGCCCGGCCGGGTTAGTCCCTTTTTTTGACGTTGAAATTAAACACAATTGGGGGCACCGGTTGTTGTAAACAACATGAATACGGAAGAATTACAACAAACAACAACAGCCTTAATGGCCGGCGATAAAGGCCTGCTGGCAATGGATGAAAGCCTGCCGACTTGTAATAAACGCTTTCAGGAAGCCGGGATCCCGCAGACTGAAGAATATCGCCGTAAATATCGCCAGCTAATTGTTACTACGCCAAATTTAGGCGAGTATATAAGTGGCGCTATTTTGTTTGATGAAACCGTTTATCAGTCTACAGATGACCAGGTATTGTTTATGGATGTATTGCACCGTGCAGGCATCATCCCCGGCATTAAGGTAGATGAAGGTACGGTTGAAATGCCCGGGCATCCCAAAGAAAAAATTACCCGGGGATTAGACGGGCTTACCGAACGCTTAAATAATTATTATGGTTTGGGTGCGCGTTTTGCCAAATGGCGTGCGGTAATTACCATTGGAGAGGGTATTCCATCTGATGAAAACATTGCCGCCAATACAAAGCTGTTGGCACGCTATGCCCTGCTATGCCAGCAGGCTGATATTGTACCGATAGTTGAACCCGAAGTATTAATGGATGGCGATCATACGATTGAAAGGTGCTATGAGGTAACTGAGAAAACCATAAAAGTCCTATTTACCCAATTGCAGGCAGAGGGTGTTTACCTGCCGGGTTTGATCTTAAAACCCAATATGGTGATTGCCGGCAAAGACTGCCCGGTACAAAAAAGTACTGATGAAGTGGCTACCGCCACAGTTAATTGTCTTTTAGCATCGGTGCCGCCTGAGGTTGGCGGAGTTGCTTTTTTATCCGGCGGGCAATCGCCGCAAGAAGCTGCCAGGCATTTACATGCCATGCATGTAAAGTTTGACGATAAATTACCCTGGCCCCTTACCTTCTCATTTGCCCGGGCATTGCAACAGCCTGCGTTGGAGCTATGGAAGGGGAAAGATGAAAACGTAAAAGCCGCGCAGGACATGCTTTATTTCAGAGCAAGTATGGCAAGTGCCGCCCGTGCCGGGCAATATAGTGTAGACATTGATAATTAACTTGCCAACATGAAAAAACTAGTTGTATTTGATCTGGATGGTACGCTTGCCGAAAGTAAAGCGCCCATTGACAGGGAAATGATAAAAATATTAAATGCTTTAATAGATATTGTTAAAGTAGCCATCATATCAGGCGGAGACTGGCCCCAGTTTGAAAAGCAGGTGTTATCTAACCTCACCAATAAAAAATCATTTAAAAATCTCTTTATATTGCCTACCTGCGGCACCAAGTTTTACCAGTATAAATCAGGCTGGAAAAAACTTTACTCGGAGGATTTTACCGCTGAGGAAAAAAAGAAGATCATTGCCTCTTTAAATGCCGCTGTCGAGCAGCAGGGCTTTAAACCCGAAAGAACCTGGGGCGACCAAATTGAAGACCGCGGCAGCCAGATAACTTTTTCGGCACTGGGGCAGGAGGCGCCGCTTGAAGCTAAAAAAGCTTGGGATCCCGGCTTCGCCAAACGCAAAAAGATACAGACCGTATTAGGTAAAACCATACCCGAGTTTTCAGTAAATTTGGGTGGTACCACCTCTGTGGATATTACGAAGCCCGGCATTGATAAGGCGTATGGGATCAAAAAGCTTAAAGAGATATTAAATATTAAAAAAAGAGAAATGATCTTTATTGGCGATGCCATATTTCCGGGGGGGAATGATTATCCCGCCAGGGAAACCGGTGTTGCTTCGGTTTGTATCAAGGACCCTAACGAAACCAAACGTGTGATTGAAGGTATTATAGCCTGCCTGGATACAAAAGGTAAATATGATAACTCGTTTTAACCTTGTTCAAACAATTTTTCATTATACAACATTAGTATAACAAACATACCATCATGAATACTAAACTTATCGGAATCATACTTATTATCCTTGGCGCTATAATGATAATCTGGACCGGATTTACTTATACCAAAAAGGAAAAGGTAATTGACGCCGGCCCGATACAAATATCTGCCGACAGGCAAAAAACGGTTAACTGGCCCCCATACCTGGGCGGGATATTGTTAATTGGCGGGATCGTAGTTGTGGCTACCTCAAAGAAATCGAACTAAGCTGTTTTCGGGATTAATGATAACAGTTAAAAAAGAAGGCGTGGTTTTAGAGATCACCAACCTTGATTTCGAAAATGAAGGTGTTTTGAACCCCGCGGTAATAAAAGAAGGCGATAATGTCCATCTTCTTTACAGGGCCGTACGGCATGGTAATTTCTCATCAGTGGGTTATTGCAGGTTGACGGGCCCTCTAAAAGTTGCCGAAAGGTTAACCGCGCCGTTGCTGTCGCCTGAATTTGATTATGAAAAACACGGGATGGAGGATCCGCGGATTGTTAAAATAGACGATACCTATTATTTAACCTATATAGCTTTTAACGACGATGACGCGCTGGGTGCGGTGGCAACCTCGGCTGATCTCCGGCATTTTACCAAACACGGTATTATAGTGCCGCAGGTAAAGTGCAGCGAGTTTGATAAACTGGCAAAAAATAACAGCGGCATCATTAAAAGGTACCGGCAGGATTATAGCGGGCCCGATACCATTATGATGGATAAGGACCTCATGTTTTTTCCGCGGAGAATAAACGGAAAATTAACCTTTTTACACCGCATTAAGCCAGATATCCAAATAGCAGCAGTTGATAATTTAAGCGATTTAAACCAAAGTTATTGGGAGGATTACCTTACCCATTTAAAGGATAACGTATTGATAACCTCCAAATATAAGCATGAAGTAAACTACGTGGGCGGCGGCTGCCCGCCGATTGAAACTGAACAGGGTTGGCTGATTATTTATCACGGTGTACAATATTTAGATGAGGGATATGAATATTCGGCCTGTGCGGCATTATTTGAGCTGGATGATCCCAAAGTGGAGATAGCCAGGTTACCTTACCCGTTATTTAAGCCTGACCAGGAATATGAGCTGGCGGGCGATGTGGATAATGTTTGCTTCCCTACAGGCAGTGCCTTGTTTGGCGATAGCTTATATATTTACTATGGCGCGGGCGATGATATTATAGCCTGCGCTTCAGTTAGTTTGTCGGCGCTGGTTACAGAGTTATTAGCCAATAAATCTGCGCAATCGATAGCATAGTTTATACTTTTTAAAGTTGATAAAACAGGTTATAAAAAGTATAATTGCGCTTTGCAAATCATAACCGAAGGATGAAGGATTTTCTCGACGACGACTTTTTACTGGAAAGCAAAACTGCTCAGAAACTATATCATGACTATGCAAAGTCGATGCCGGTTATTGATTATCACTGCCATTTGCCGGCCGATGAAATTGCCGCAGACAAGCAGTTTGCCAACCTTACCCGCATTTGGTTAAACGGCGATCATTATAAATGGCGCGCCATGCGGGCCAATGGCGTAAATGAGGCTTATGTTACCGGTAATAAAACTGATTGGGAGAAGTTTGAAAAATGGGCAGCAACCGTTCCGTACACGCTGCGCAACCCATTATACCATTGGACCCATTTAGAATTGCAGCGTTATTTCGGAATAAAAGAAATTTTATCCCCGGCTACGGCAAAAAAGATCTATGACGAGTGTGCCGAAAAGCTGCAGTCGCCCGAATATAGCGTACGCAGCTTATTAAAACGGTTTAAGGTTGAGGTAGTAGGCACTACTGATGATCCGCTGGATAACCTGGCCCATCATCAAAAAATAAAACAGGATGATTTTGGCGTAAAAGTATTGCCCTCGTTCAGGCCCGATAAAGCGATGAATGCAGATAACATCGCCGCGCTAAATTCGTACATAGATCAACTCGAAAAAGTTGAGAACAGGGCTATTAATGACCTGGATAGTTATTTATCCGCTTTAAAGAACCGACATGATTACTTTGCCGCCAACGGCAGTAAACTGTCAGACCATGGTTTAGACCATATCTATGCGGTTGATTATACCACTACCGAAGTTAAGGCGATCTTTATAAAGATAAGAAGCAATGAAGCTATCTCGGCCGATGAAAACCTAAAATTTAAATCAGCCCTGCTGTACCAGTTTGCTTTATGGGATCATGAAAAAGGCTGGGTACAACAATATCATCTGGGCGCTTTGCGTAACAATAACAGCCGCGGACTGGCGACTTTAGGCCCCGACACCGGTTGGGATTCAATAGGAGACTTTGCGCATGGTAAAAGTTTGTCGAGGTTCCTGGACAAGCTGGATACGGATGACCGGCTGGCAAAAACCATTATTTATAACAGCAACCCTGTTAACAATGATCTGTTTGCCGCTATGACAGGTAATTTTAACGACGGCTCGGTAGCGGGTAAGATCCAGTTTGGATCTGGCTGGTGGTTCATGGATCAAAAGCAGGGCATGATAGATCAGCTAAATTCGTTGTCAAACATTGGTTTATTGAGCAAACTGGTGGGCATGCTTACCGATTCGCGCAGCTTTATGTCGTTTCCGAGGCATGAATATTTCCGAAGGATACTCTGTAATCTGTTAGCTACCGATATTGAAAACGGCGAGTTGCCTAATGATATTGAATGGACCGGCAAGATAGTACAGGATATTTGCTACAATAATGCCCGGGGGTATTTTGGGTTTTATGAATAACCCGTTGTAGAGACGCAATGTTTTGCGTCTCGGGATGCTGTTGTTATTGTGCATGGAGACGCAAGACATTGCGTCTCTACGGTTAATTAATCTATCCTAATCTTTACTACCAACTTCTTGATCACCCCATCGCCAATCAACGGCGCATGTACATCCTCCGGAAAGAAGATCACAAACTGCCCTTCCTGTAATGAAAAAAAGGTATCTGCCTGCTCGTGAAAAAACATATAGTCCTTCTCTGCGCTGTATGGGCTCACTACATTTTTGCAATCCTTGCGTGGTTTCCAGCCCATGGCTTCATTACCTCGGATCAAAACCTGGATATCTATATTTTGATTATGGCACTCAAAGGTTTTAACTGCGACTTCGGCAGTGCGGGTATCGTTATTGGATACGATAACTTTAACCCCGTCAGCAATCTCAATCACCCCGTCGGCTAACCCGGTTAGTTCGGTTGAATTAAGGTATTCAAAAGCAGTTTTAAAGTTTTTATGCAGGCCGTAATATTGCCCGGCGTTTGTCAGGGTATCTATTATCATAATTTATATTTGTTCTCCAAAGCCGGTAGGCCACTTAAGTCATCGTTGTATTTTTCCAGATCCGTCACCTTTAACCAGCAGCTCAATTTCGGCTACGGTGGCATGGTTCATATCCCCAGGGATAGTATGTTTTAAAGCTGATGCCGCAGCGCCAAATTCGGCCGCACCGGCTGCACTTAAGCCGGTAATCAGGCCATAGATCAATCCGCCGGCAAACGAATCGCCGGCACCCACGCGGTCGACTATGCGTACATCGTACTGTTTGGTATGATGGATTTTTTCGCCGTCATATATTGCAGCGCTAACCCGGTTGTCAGACGCGCTATGGCTCTGTCTTAAAGTTGAGGCGATATATTTAAAGCCGTATTTAGCTTTCACCTGCTCAAAAACATGTTGATAGTCGGCCAGCTTTAAGTCGGCCAGGTTTACATCGGTATCGCCGGTATGGAAGCCTAAAGTAGCATCTGGCCCGATACAAATATCAACATACGGGCAAAGTTTGGTCAGCACCTCGCGCGCTTTTTCTGCGCTCCATAGTTTTTTACGGTAGTTGAGGTCAAGGCTGGTAGTTATGCCCTTGGCTTTTGCGGCTTTTAACGCAGCTAAAGTAAGCGCCGCAGCCTTATCGCTAAGGGCAGGGGTGATGCCTGAGGTATGGAACCAATCTGTACCCGCAAATATCTGATCAAAATCAAACTCGCTGATATCGGCCTCAGTTATAGCGGCCTCAGCGCGGTCATATATGACCTGCGACGCCCGCATGGACACCCCCGGTTCTAAAAAATACAGGCCCAGGCGTTTGCCGCCACGTGCTATAAATTGCGTATCAACCCCGTAGCGGCGCAGATGGTTGATGGCAGATTGCCCCAGCGCATTATCAGGCACTTTGCTGATAAATACGCCGTTTAACCCGTAGTTGCAAAGCGCCGCCGCCACATTGGCTTCGCCGCCGCCGTAGGTAATGTCAAAACTTTCGGTTTGTACAAATCTTTTATAATCAGGGGTGGATAACCGCATCATTATTTCTCCGAGTGTGACAACTTTTTTTGACATTGTTATTGTGCTGTTTATGAGGACTGGTTTTTAACCGAAGTAACCAAAAGTACATTAAAGCTGACTAATTATAAAGGCTTTTATCAGTAAAACGGGCGCCATCCGGGGCGTTAATATTAATCGGTGATGCATCGTATGAATATTCTTTTCTACATTTACCATTCAATTGTTGAGTTAAATGGATAAGAAAGACGCTATTTTAAAACTGATACCCGCACAGGGTATTTTGCCCTTGTATTTTAATAAAGATGCCGAGGTTAGCGTCGCTATTTTACACGCGTTATATGCAGCCGGTATCAAAACAATTGAATATACCAACCGCGGCGAAGCGGCCCTTAAAAACTTTGCCAGACTGCGCGAAGTTTGTGATAAAGAACTGGGCGGCATGTACCTGGGGGTAGGCACCATAAAAGATGCCGCAAACGCGCAAGCTTTTATAGATGCCGGCGCCGATTATATCATCAGCCCGGGATTGGTGGAGGATGCTATCGCGGTAGCAGATAAAAGCAAAATCCTTTGGTTGCCGGGTTGCATGACACCAACCGAGATCATTAAAGCAGAGCAACTGGGCGCTAAAATTATTAAGCTGTTCCCCGGCAATATATTGGGGCCCACGTTTTTGTCGGGTATCAAAACACTGTTCCCTAACCTGTTGTTTATGCCTACGGGTGGTGTAGAATTAACCAAAGAAAGCATCGGCGGCTGGTTTAAGGCCGGCGTTTGCGCGGTGGGCATGGGGAGCCAGCTAATCAGTAACGCAGTTATGGATGGCAAACAATACAAAGAATTAACCGAAGCCACCAAACAAGCTATCGCGATTGTAAATGCAAGCAGATAAAAATACACCCATGCCGGATCAACCGAATAACCCTCTTCACGGTAAAACACTGGAGAGCATACTTAATGAGCTGGTTACCAAATATGGCTGGCCCGAGTTGGGTTATCGTATCCGTATCAATTGTTTTCTGGAAGATCCGAGTATTAAATCAAGCCTTAAGTTTTTACGCAAGACAGAATGGGCCAGGAAGAAAGTTGAAGAGCTGTATTTAAAAGGTAAGTAGATCAGGATCCTGAGGATTGATTATAAGATTGCAGCGATCAAATTATACTTCGAGCCACCCGTTATCCACCCTGTTTTGCAAAATTGCCGAAAACGTTGTGCGCGGCGGCAGGTCGAGGTAGGGGTAGGTTACTTTTGAAAGATACAATCCCTGCGGATAAGCGGGGATGATAATAGCCGGCGTTTCTTTACTGATGAGGTAAGATTCAAACTCATCCACACTCATTTTACCGCGGCCGATATCCAGCAGCCGGCCCATAATGATCCGGATCATTTTACTTAAAAACCGGTTGGCCGAGATCTGGAAACGGAGTTTGTCGCCGCTTTCATCCGTATATAACGTGGCCGACGATATATTGCAGAAGGTATGGTCGTTCCGGTTGGGGCTTTTGCAAAAACCGCGGTAGTCATTATATAGCGGGAGCAAATCCACGGCTGCTTTCATCTTACCCAGGTCCCAGTTCTTTTCCGGGTAAAGTGAGCTAAACTGGCCTAAAAACGGGTCCTTATAGGTATGGATAAAATAATCGTATGAGCGTTGTACGGCATCAAAACGGGCATGGGGGAGGCCGTCCATGGGGATAATATCAAATACGGCGATATCATCCGGCAAAATTTTGTTAAGGCGAAAAAAGAGATCGAATTTCCACTCCTGCTCCACATCCATATGGAAAAAGAACTGGCTTGCATGTACCTGCGCATCGGTACGGCCGCAGCCTACAATAAAAACGGGTGTTTTTAAAAGGCCGCTTAACGCGGTCTCCAAAACTTCCTGAACATTTAATACGCCCGGGTGCCTTTGCCAGCCACTATATTTAGTGCCATGATAACCGATGTGTATGAAATATCTCATTTGGTCAGGTGTTCCGCTCTGTTCCGGGGTGTTCCGGGGTGTTCCGGGGTGTTCCGGGGTGTTCCGCTCTGTTCCGGGGTGTTCCGCTTCGTTCCGGGGTGTTCCGCTCTGTTCCGGGTGTTCCGCTCCGTTCCGCTCACGCAAAGTGGAACACCCCGGAAATAGCTAATTAAACTTTTTTCGGAGGCAAATCAAACGCAACAGCATTGTGTTCAAAATGTCCTTTATGCGATCCGTCACAAAATGGTTTATTGGCTGACAGGCCGCAACGGCAAATTGAAACAACTGTACGGCCCTGCAGGCCATAGTTTGCGCCCTGCATATCAACGATTTCAAAATCGCCTTCAATCTTTACTGATCCGTTGTTATTAATGGTAAGTTTTGTGCTCATGTATAAATTATTTTCGCCAAATATAGTTCAATCCCTATGGCTTTCGCCGATTAAGTGTTATTCAGAACCTATCTTAGTTTGGCTTTAAGATTTTCTTTTACCGTATGGTACCACTCATCCTTTAAAATACTTAATATTATTGAATCGCGGCGGGTGCCGTCACGCAGCGGCATATGGCTCCTGATCACACCCTCAACCGTGCAGCCGATGCTTTTCATGGCAGCAATACTGCGTTGGTTACGGTTATCGGCTCTAAACTCAACACGTTCTGCGCCCAGCGTTTCAAAAGCAAATTGCAGCAATAAAAATTTACAGTGTTTGTTTAACCCCGTACCCCTGAAATCTTTTCCATACCAGGTATAGCCCAATTGCAGGGCCTCGTTTTGGGGCTGTATGTCATAAAAACGGGTGCTGCCGGCATAAGCCCCGGTGCTTTTATCGTACACCGTAAAAGGATATTCTGTACCCGCAGTGCGGGCCGCCAAAGCCTCTTCTATATAAAGTTTTAAAGCGTCTTCGCCTGCGGCTGTTTTTGAGGAGTAATCCCAGGTTTCGGGCTCATTGAGCGAAATGGCTAAAAGGTTGGACAGGTCTGTTATTTGCAGTGGTCTCAACAACACGCTATTATCTTCTAACGTATATGCTGCTTCTTTATTGAAGTTTAGGGCCATTTGTTGATTTTTTTGTAATTGTTAAAATGTTTTATTAAAACAATCGTCTACTTTGGTATTGAGAACAGAAACTATTGCTAATATTTGCAAATAAACATACATGCCACCAGAAAAACCTAATATCGATCAAAAAAAATCGCCGGGCATTTTTAGCCTGCTTAAGCCTTATGGTGGTTTAATTGCCTTGCTATTGCTGTTTGCTTTATTAAGCAATAGTATCAATTTGCTGCTGCCCAAACTTATAGCCGGCGGTATTGATGCTTATACCCATAAAAACTTTGATGTTAAACATACTGTTGTCCGGTTTAGCGGCGCCATAGCACTGATATTTATATTTGCCTACCTGCAAAGCGTTATTCAAACCTATGCATCTGAGCGCGTGGCACGCGATCTGCGCACCAGGTTATCTGACAAGATCTCCAGGCAAAGCCATGCTTTTATTGAAAAAGCCAATCCGTCAAAGCTGCTCACCAATTTAACCGCCGATACCGATTCTATAAAGCTGTTTGTATCGCAGGCTGTTGTGTCTATTGCATCATCACTATTTATCATAGTGGGCGCAAGTATTTTACTGCTGACGATAAACTGGAAGCTGGCACTAACCGTGATAGCCATCATCCCCATCATTGGCGGAACATTTTTTTATGTATTGAAAAAGGTCCGGGCGTTGTTTATAGAGAGCCGCCAGGTAATAGATTGGTTAAATAAGATCATCAACGAAAGTATTTTAGGCGCCGCGCTGATAAGGGTAATCAACTCGCAAAGCCTGGAGATCATGAAGTTTCTGGAGGCTAATACCAAAGCGCGTGACTTTGGCCTGTCTATCCTACGGATGTTTGCCGGGCTGATCCCGGTAATTACTTTCACCGCTAATATGTCGGCACTAACGATACTGGCATTGGGTGGTCACTATGTAATAAACGGAAGTATGACGTTAGGCGATTTTGCAGCCTTTAACAGCTACCTGTCCATGCTGATCTTCCCGATACTGGTCATTGGCTTTATGAGCAATATCATTGCGCAGGCGACGGCATCATACACCCGCATCACGCTGATCTTAACCGCTCCTGATATGGAAGACAGCGGAACGCTGACGGATGCCATAAAAGGAGACATTGAGCTAAAAGGGGTAACGGTGAGTTATGGGCAAAAGCCTGCACTGAAGGATGTGTCCATGTCTATAAAAGCAGGTTCAAAAATCGCGATTATCGGCCCGACAGCTGCGGGTAAAACGCAGCTGCTATATCTGCTCACCGGCTTAATACCTGCGGATTCCGGCAGTGTAGAGTTTGACGGCAAACCCATTAATACCTATAACAGCGAGGCTTTTCACAGCCAGGTAGGCTTTGTTTTTCAGGACAGTATTATTTTTAATATGAGTATCCGCGAAAATATCGCGTTTAGCGACACCGTTACCAACGAGTCGCTGCAAAAAGCAATTGATACGGCCGAGCTGAAAGATTTTGTGGATAGTTTGCCCGATGGGTTAAATACCATTGTTTCTGAGCGTGGATCCAGCTTATCAGGTGGTCAAAAACAACGGATCATGTTAGCGCGGGCTCTAGCTGTTAATCCAAAAGTATTATTACTTGACGATTTTACTGCCCGCGTTGATGCCAATACCGAGAAAAAAATACTGGCAAACGTCCAAAAAAATTATCCGGACATAACTTTGCTGTCGGTAACCCAAAAAATAGCGGCTATAGAGCATTACGACCAGGTGATTTTATTGATGCAGGGCGAGATCATCGCCAGCGGCTCACATCAGCACCTGATGCATACCAGCCCGGAGTATGTGCAAATTTTTAATTCACAACAAAGCACCAGCAACTATGAATTATAATTTGAACAAACTATCAGAGCAGGCCGAAAAGACCTCGAACATAGCGGCGTTAAAAAAGTTGCTGCAATTAATATCGCACGAAAAGCGTACGTTATTGCTGGCAACAATAACAATTATCCTTAACTCGACGCTTAATTTGCTTGGGCCGCTGATTATAGGGCATACCATTGATAAATATGTGCAAACCCGGCAGTATCACGGCGTGTTGGTGGCATCTGGTATATTATTGGGTATGTACCTGGTGGCGTTGGTTACCAGTTACCTGCAAACCAAGCTGATGGGTGGAGTCGGGCAACGCATGTTATTTACCTTGCGCAATGCCATTTTTAACAAACTGCAATTGTTGCCGGTTGATTTTTTTAACCAAAATAAAGCGGGCGACCTGATATCGCGGGTAAATAATGATACGGATAAATTGAACCAGTTTTTTTCACAATCTTTAGTTCAATTTATTGGTAGTATAGCTACCATGACCGGTGCCGGTATATTTTTATTGCTGATCCATGTTCAGCTTGGCCTGGCCGCTATTGCGCCTATGCTGCTGATATTGATCTTTACCACGCTGGTGTCGCCCTGGGTTAAAAAAGCCAATGCCAAAAACTTAAAAAGCGTTGGTGGCATGAGTGCCGAAATACAGGAGAGCCTGAATAATTTTAAGGTAATTATTGCTTTTAACCGGCGCGATTATTTCAGGAAGAGATTTGACGGCGCTAATCAGCAAAATTATAAAACTGCCATAAGCGCGGGCCTGGCCAATAATATTTTTATGCCGGTTTATAGCTTATTTTCAAGCATAGCGCAACTTACCGTACTGGTTTATGGTATTTATTTAATCGGGACTGATTTTTCAATCGGCTTGTTGATAGCCTACCTGTCCTATGTAACACTGTTTTATAACCCGTTGAGGCAACTGGCGGCGCTGTGGGCAAACTTCCAGACGGCAATGGCCGCCTGGGACAGGATATCGCAGATATTAGGTTTGGATACTAACCTGGTAAACATAGACGACACCACCCCGCCATCATCAGAAACATTATTAGAGTTTAAAAACGTACACTTTGGTTATGCGGATGACCAGGAGATATTGCATAACGTTAGCTTTAAAATGGAGCGTGGAAAAACCTATGCCTTAGTTGGCCCAACCGGTGGCGGTAAAACCACCACGGCATCGTTAATAGCCCGTTTATATGATCCTAATAAAGGCGCGGTATTATTAAACGGAAAAGATATCAGAAGCTATGATGATGAAGAGCGTTCGCAGAAAATAGGGTTTATTTTACAGGAGCCATTTTTATTTACAGGTACCGTGCGCGAAAATATATTGTACGGCAATGCGCTTTATAAAGACCATACCAACGAACAGATGGAACAGGTGATAGCAGATGCTAACCTGGGTAGTTTGCTGGCCATTTTTGAAAACGGGCTGGACACGCAGGTTTCATCAGGTGGTGATAGTATAAGTTTGGGTCAAAAACAGCTGATCGCTTTTATGCGCGCCGTTTTACGTAATCCCGAATTATTGATCCTTGATGAAGCTACCGCTAATATCGACACGATTACTGAAAAATTATTGGGCGATATTTTAAATAACCTGCCAGCTACCACAACCAGGGTAATTATTGCGCACCGCTTAAATACCATTGAGAATGCAGACGAGATCTACTTCGTAAATTCGGGCGAAATTAGCCGGGCCGGTTCATTAAACGATGCAATGGATATGTTGCTTAAAGGAAAAAGAGTTAGCTGATCATGGGATTGCTGCTAGGTATGATCGTCACCGGCGTCTTCCAGGTTTTTAGGCAGCATGATGGTAAACTTTGAGCCTACATCCGGCTTTGACTGTACGTGAATGCTGCCGTTGTGTTTTTCAATGATACCAAATACAATTGACAGGCCCAGGCCGGTGCCTTCGCCAATATTTTTTGTGGTAAAAAAGGGCTCAAATATTCGTTGCTTAACTTCATCAGACATACCAATACCCGTATCTATTATTTCAATGGTGATATGGTCAGGATAATCATGTGTGTAAATAGTGATATTTTCATCTTTATGCACTTTCTTTGCGGCAATAGCCTGGATACTATTATTGATCAAATTTAAAAGGGCCTGGTTGATCTTGCCCGAGTAACAGTTTAACGGCTCCAGTTTGTTTAGTATCGGCTTTACCTCAATATAGTAAGGTATGGCACTTCTTAATATCACCAGGGTGCTTAATATGGCTGTGTTAATATTGGCCGGCACCAGGGCAAGCTCGTCCATCCGGCTAAAGGTGCGTAAGCTTTGTACAATTTCTGCTGTCCGGGCGGCGCCTTCTTCTATTCCATCTAATAAAGTATGTATCTCATTTTTAACAAATTCTACGTTTATTTCACTGCGATATTTATTGGCAGCATTTAGTAATTCGGGCCTGTCAATACTGTTTGCTGCTTTCTCATATTTGCCAAGCAATGAAAATATTTCGTCAAAATCAACGCGCAACGGTTTTACATTGGCGCCCACAAAATTTATGGGGTTGTTAATTTCATGAGCCACGCCAGCCGTAAGCAAACCTAACGAAGCCATTTTTTCGGTTTCAACCAGCTGTATTTGCGCTGATTTTAAATTGTCAATGGTTACCGACAGGTTTTGATTGGTCTGGATTAATTCCTGCGTCCGGTCCTTTACCTTATTCTCAAGAAATATATTTTGTTCAGTTATCAGGCGTTCGTTTTCTTTGGCTATGGCCAGCGCGGCTAATTGAGATTCGGTATTTTGGCTCCTGTAGAAATTGATTTTATCGGCCAGCGCTACCGAAAATAAGATCAACTCAATTAAAGCGCTGTAAATAACAATATTAAGGGTAAAATAATTGTACGGCACCAACCCATTATTACGTGCAATTGAAACTAAGATAGATATCAAAAACAGTCCCCAGCCCAGGATGAAGAATTTAGCCGGGTTAAATCCTCTTGAGTAAAGTATGGTAACCAGTACAAGCAGCCCTGTCGAGGTCAATAAAGTGGCTAAAGTAATTAGGGTATAAGCCAGGTGCGTAAAGCCATAAAGTGCGGCTATTAGTGGTAATGTATAGAGTATATACAGCAGCTGGTAAAATTTATAATAAGGCTTAATGTTTTGTTTAAACTGTAAAAAGCTTCCGGCAAATAACAACAACGAAAAGCCAAAGCATATCCGTAAAATAGGGGTTATATAATCGTTTAAAAGCTGTGTATTATCAGGGAACAAATTACTGCCGATACCCAGTATCAACGATTGTGTCGAGCCCAAAAAAACGATATAAATAACATAATACAGGTAGTTTTTATCGCCAACTATAACAAACAACATTAAGTTATACAGCGCCATTATAATAAACATCCCGATAATGCCGCCGTTAATTACATTTTCTACACTGCGTTTCTGGATAAACTGGTTAGCGCTGTTTACTTCTATGGGTATTATGGTAGAAGCGTTACTTTTTATCCGGGCAAAAATGGTCATTGATGAATCACGGGCAAGCGGCACGTTAACCAGTGTAATGCTCTGGGTTAACATATTGGCATTATACTGGGCCTCTTTTGATGAAAGGTGCCGCAGGCGGGTGCTTTTCTGTCCGTTATAATTTATCTTTTCAATAAAGTAAATATCGAATTCGTCAATTATACTTTTGCTTATCGTTAATGGGATGTAGGTATCGTTACTGTTGTTTTTAATAATAAACTTAAGCCAGGTAACCGACTTAGAATATTTTAAACGCGGGAAAGAAGCAGAAATAGGATGGAAGCCATCTTTATTAATGATATCTTTCGCAAGTATGTTGTTGTCCGGATCTTCAAGTTCGAGAAAATATTGCCTGGTCAGATAGCGGGTTTCACCGTCGCTGATTTTTAAAGTGTCAGTTTTCGCAGCAAATACACCAAGATTTTGTGACAGGAAACATAAGATTAACAATATTTTTTTCATTTTTACAAAAGCAGCAGCTGTAACCTATAGTAACAATAAAAATGCACAGAAATTTAAAATTTCGGGCATCTTTTAAATTTAAAATATAAATAATCCTAATAACTAAATATCAACCATGGCAATAGGTGTATTATACATTGATGACGAAATTAACAATTTGAATAGTTTTAAAGCAGCTTTCAGGCGTGACTTCGAGATATTTACGGCGAGTTCGGCGAGAGAGGGGCGTAAAATACTGGATAGCCAGGAAATTGGTGTTATTGTAACAGACCAACGTATGCCCGGGATGACCGGTATTGAGTTTCTGGAATCGATTTTGCCAGTTTATCCGGATACGATAAGAATACTGCTGACAGGTTTTTCTGACATTAATGCTGTAATGGATGCAATTAACCGAGGCCAGGTTTACAAATACCTGGTTAAACCCTGGCAAAATGATGAGCTTAAAATGTACATTGAAAACGCCCTCGAGATCTATAATCTCCGTCAGGAAAATAAAGAACTGGCAAGCAAACTACAACTAGCCTACGCCCAGCTTGATGCCATGGGAAAACCGAGGCCTTGATAATTAGCAACTGTTTTATTAAAAGTTGCGTATATTATTACAATATCATCTGCGTTAAATAAACAGTATTTTTAAAATCATAAGCAATTTGAAAAAAGCATTTTACATTGCAGTAATTCCCCTGTTACTATTTGTAAGTGTTACAGCTTATTCACAAAGTAATAAAGGCACTGAGTTCTGGACGGCCTACATGTCCCATAACAATGGTGTAACCAATCCGGTTAGCGGTGCCCATATGGTTTTATACATAACCTCGGACATCTCAACTACCGGTAGTGTTGAAATTGGCGGCACTTTACTGCAAAATTTTACGGTAACCGCAAACCAGGTAACTTTTATTGATATCCCATCGAGCGCGTATTTAAACGGCTTTGGCAAATTTGGAAGAAGCGGTATCCATATAACGTCCGCCAATCCCATAGCTGTTTATGCACATATTTATGCGTTTAATGTATCCGGCGCTACTTTGCTGCTGCCGGTAAATGCCATGGGTAAGGAGTATTTATCGCTTAATTACACTCAAATTTCAAACGCGCCACGCACAAACCCCGCATTCTCTACTTTTAATATAATTGCGACAGAGGATAATACAACGGTATCCATAACCCCAACAGCACAATTGTTGGATGGATCTCCCGCAGGTTCGGCTTATACCATAACCTTAAATAAAGGTGAGGTTTACCAGGGATTGGCATTAAAAGATCTTACCGGCACAAAAATTCAATCTATCAGTACCAGTACCGAATCATGTAAAAAAATTGCAGTCTTCTCCGGCAGTAGCCGTATTGCCATAGGCTGTGGGGTTGACAGCACTTCTAGTTCTGATAATTTATTTCAACAGGTTTATCCAACTTCTACCTGGGGTAAAAATTACGTTACTACGCCATTATTATCAAGGCCATTTGACGTTTATCGTATCGTTTTAAGCGATCCTAATACTTCGGTTACCTTAAATGGTTCGGTAATAAGTCCATCGGCTTTTATAAATGGGCTTTATTACGAGTTTAAATCGGCAACAACTAATATAATTACCGGCGACAAGCCAATACAGGTGGTACAATATTCGCCAACGCAAAACCGAACGATTGACTGCACGCTAGGTTTTGGCGATGTCGGCGATCCTGAAATGATATACCTTAGCCCTGTAGAACAGGGGCTTAGCCATGTTACCCTATACTCAACCGGTTATTACCGGATTGTTAGAAGCTACGTAAATGTGGTTATTCCAACTGCCGCGGTCGGGTCCTTTACGCTCGATGGAACAAGTTACGCCAACAGTTTTATACCGATACCTAATTCCATTTATTCGTACACCCAACTTGCGGTAACCTCGGGCCCGCAAACCGGCGATAACACCGTTTCGCTTAGTGCCGGTACGCATACCATCAGTGCATCGGCCCCATTCAATGCCATTGCTTACGGGTTTGGCAGTACCGAATCATACGGTTATGCGGCAGGCGCCAACTTGCAGGATCTGAATGAGTTTGTAGCATTACAGGACCCCAAAAACCCTACAGTAACGCAAACTGCCGGCTGCAGTAACGTAGCTTATAAAATGCAGGTCACCCTGCCTTATCAAACAACAAAAATAACCTGGAAGGAAGACGGCGCCACCATCTTTACCGATAATAACCCAACCGTAAAATCAAGTAGTATAAAAGACAATAAAACGTTTTATGTATATGAATACCCTAAGGCGGTGAATTTCACCGCAGGGACACATAACGTTGTTGCAACGGTGTTTGACCCTGTTGCTGATGTATGCGGATCTGATCAGGATATTGAGAATGATTTTACAATTACCAATCCGCCGGTTGTTGATTTTGCGGTGGCAGCCAGTAATTGTCTGGGCGACAGTACGGTATTTACTAATAAGACTGATCTTACCTTAATTGGCGCTGCTAAATCATGGCTATGGGATTTTGGCGACCAGACAACATCTGCAGATCAAAATCCTAAACATTTGTATACAAACGCTAATGATTATACTGTGCGTTTAACGGTAACTGATTACAGTGGCTGTGTCAGTGTATCTAACCCTAAAACCGTACATGTTATAGCAAGGCCGGTAGCTAATTTTACAATCTCAATGCCTGATTGCATTGGGCAAACTGTCACCTTTAATTCATCATCGTCCCGGGCTGGTGAAGGAGCCATTAAAACCTGGGCGTGGGATTTTGGTGATACTACCACTTCTGTACTTCAAAATCCAACTCACACGTATGCCACCAGCGGCACGCGTACCGTTAAGCTAGTCGTTACAACCGACGGCGGGTGTATAAGCGATACGCTGGCAAAGACAATTATTGTCAATCCCGTACCGGTAGTTGATTTTGTTTTGCCCGATGTATGTGTTAACGACCGCAATTCGCAGTTTACATCAATCAGTACCATAGCTGACCATACCGAATCTGAATTTACCTATTTGTGGAATTTCGGGGATGCGATAAGCGGAAACCCGAATACATCGACACAAAAAAATCCGCAACATTCATATACCGCAACGGGCAATTACACAGTTACTTTATCGGTTACGTCAAAGTATGGATGCACTACAACGGCGTCTAAGACATTTACCGTGAACGGCTCAGACCCCTGGGCAGCGTTTGATGTCTTAAACAAAGCTAATTTATGCAGCAGTGACAGCGTTGCTTTTACCGACCAGTCGGTAGTGCCAAACTTTGGCAGTATAACTAAACTGGTATGGTATTTTGATTATGATAACCACCCGACGGAAGGTGTGACCTATGACAGGACCACCATGCGCAGTGACAGAACCTATCATCATTTTTATGGATTAAATAATTCGATCGGCGTTCAAAAAAAGCATGTTGTACTGGTGGTTTACTCCGGCGAAACCTGCTTTAACGCCAGTTCGCCACCTACAGAGATTGATATAAACCCAAATCCTGTAGTCACCCTGATGATAAATAACACTACGGCATTTACCGGGCCCTTAGTCCTCTGTCAGAATGATGACGCGGTAACTATTGGCGTTAATGCTAATTTACCCGGCAAATCGTTGTTTACCGGTACGGGTATAAGCGCTAAAGGTTTGTTTGATCCTAAGGTAGCCGGGCCGGGTACTTATACTATTAATTATTTATTTACAGTCGACGGTACCGGTTGTACTTATTCAACAAGTTTTGTGGTTAAAGTAAATCCGTCGCCGGTTGTATCCTTACCGACACAATACACCATACTTGAGGGCGAGCAGGTTACGCTAAGGCCGGTTGCAAATGTGGCCGGTGGGGCCGCGTTAACTTATAAGTGGTCGCCGTCGACAGGGTTAAGCCGCGATAATATTGCCGATCCGGTAGTAAACGTGACAGATGATACCAGATATACGTTAACCGTAACGTCTGAAAACATTGTGGAAAGCAGCTGTTCAACTGTCTTACAAACCGAAGTAAAGGTTTTAAAGCTGCCGGTTATCCCCAATGCCTTTACACCAAACGGCGACGGCATAAACGATACCTGGGATATAAAGTACTTAAACGAATACCCCAACGCCGTTGTTGAGATATTTAACCGGTTTGGTGTTAAGGTATTCTACGCCAATGGATATGCCAGGGCTTGGGATGGCAGATTTAACGGCGGGGATTTGCCGGTTGGTACTTATTATTATATTATTAGTCCAAATAGTGGCCGGAAACCGGTTTCGGGTTATGTAACAATTATTAGATAAGATAAAGTTTTGAGCTTTATAGCAGCCATTAAGCAATTTAAACCGGCAACAAGCCATTGGCTTGTTGCAACTATCGTCTTATTTTCGATTTTTGCAAGGGTAAGTGCGCAGACGTTACATTTTGACAAAACTGTAGGCGAGTCCGTAAGCCTGCCGCCATTTTCAACCTCAGGTTGCACTTACACCTGGGTATGTGATAATCCCGCAATAGGTTTGGGCTCGGGCGGAGCCGGCAATGTTCCGGTTTTTATAGCTAAAAACAGCGGTAACTCACCGGTAACTGCTACCATAACCGCTACGCCAACTAACGATGGATTTGCATATATAGCCAACGCGGTAACTGATAATGTATCGGTAATCAATACTTCAACCCATTTGCTGGTTAAAAATGTTTCGGTGGATAACCAACCCTGGGGTGTGGCGGTCAGTCCCGACGGAAAATATGTTTACGTTGTAAATGCCAATAACCAAAACGGCCCTAAAACTAATTCAACATTGTCTGTTATAGATGCTGCAACTAACACCACTGTTGGTCCGCCTATTGTTTTAAAAGAAGGCGCCGGTTCAATAGCTATAAGCCCTGACGGAAAGAAAGCTTACGTGGCCCATAAAGTTTCAAACCAGGTAGCGGTGATAGATCTGTCAAGTTATGCTGTTTCTTATTTTTCAATAACCTATGCACTTGCTGTAGCGGTAAGTAGTGACGGCAAAAGATTATATGTGGTTGCCGACAGTAATACAGCAACAGGAAAGCTTTTTATTATAAACCCGGCAGATAATAAATATATAGGGTCGCCCATAGACATAGGTTTAAATGTTACCGGTATCGTTGTAAGCCCCGATTGCAGTAAAGTGTATATTACAAATGACTATACCAACACCATTTCGGTTATTGATGCCCAAAGCCTCACCGTTAGCCCGGTTACGGTAGGGAATAACCCATTTGCGATAACCATCTCGCCTGATGGTAATACGGTTTATGTTGCCAACTCTGGTTCAAATTCGGTGTCAATATTCAATACGGTTACTAAAGCGGTTTCGAATTTACCTTTGCCCGGCATCCCCGAAGGTATCGCCATGAGTCCGAACGGTAAGGAGGTTTATGTAGCCTGCCAAAGTCCCGACCAGGTTATCGTTATTAATACAGCAACCAATACAATTTTGCCGCCAATAATTACAGGAGGAATGAGTGCAATATCCCTAGGTAGTTTTGTATCTGCCGGCATAGGGTGCAATAATTTGCCGGTTACTTATACAATTACAGTAAATCCTGCACCCATAATAGCAGATCCCGGCAGTATTTCATCAACTTTGTCAACGCGTTATGGCACCGCCTCTACCGCGCAAACAATTAGCGTGGCGGGCAACTATCTTACCGGCGGAATAGTGGTTACAGCCCCTGCGGGCTTTGAACTGAGTAAGGATGATATAACCTTTACCGGTACACTTACTGTTGGTACAGGCGGAAATGTTGCTGCCACCGAGATTTTTGTGAGGTTAAAAGCAACAACGCCGGCGGGCAGCCCGGCGGGCAACATCACGTTAACGAGCCCCGGGGCAGCTGATGTGCAGGTACCAGTTGATGGTGCTGTAATAAAAGCGCCGTTAACTATAACCGCCGATAATAAAACCAAATTTGCAGGTGATGTAAATCCTGTTCTGACTGTCAGCTACGCCGGCTTTGTAAATAACGAAGGCCCGGCACAATTAACCATACCGCCCCTGATCACAACAACGGCAACTACCATATCGCCGGTAGGCAAGTATCCTATAACGGTAAGCGGGGCCGTAGCTGCTAATTATGCCGTAACAAGCTATGTGCCCGGTGTGCTTGAAATATTATCAGGCGAAATTGTAGCCCCCAATGCGTTTACACCTAATGGCGACGGCATAAACGACACCTGGGATGTAAAATATCTGAATTTATATGCCGGCTGTACGGTTGAGATCATGAACCGGTTTGGCAATAAGGTTTTTCAATCGGTTGGTTACCCCGTAGCCTGGGACGGGACTTATAACAATGCTGATCTTCCGGCAGGTACTTATTATTATGTAATCAGGCTTAGGAGTGGTGCTAAACCCATTACCGGCTATATAGCTATTATACGCTGATATTATAATAGTATTATTAGGTTAACTTGTTATTAATCAATTATTTTTATGATTATTAAAAATGTCAGGCTTAATTAATAAATTAGTACTGCCATTTTATGCCTTGAAGATTTTAGTATCCCATAAAAAACTACCTGATGCAATAAAACGATTGCTTTTTATTGCCCCTGTTTTGTGCTTTTTTTTAGGGATTTCCGGCTTAAAGGCGCAGGTAAATATTCCGGCAACAAATGGTGATGTGGTGAATGTTCCTGATTTTCCCGTAACGAAATGTGTGTTTAATTGGGTAAACAGCAATCCCGAAATCGGCCTGGCGGCAAAAGGTACCGGAAACATAGGCTCATTTACGGCTATAAATACAACGTCTGCACCAATAGTGGCTTATATAAATGCGGTGGCTACACCCATACCTCCGCCCCTTTATGGTAACAGCGGAGGTTATGTGTCTGTCATTGATCCAACAACCAATACGCAAATAGCTACCATATTGGTTCCCAACGGTACTTTGCGGCAAAAAAGTAAAGACGGCACTATAGGATACTTTACAAGTGCCGGCGATACGCATACGCTGTACAAGGTCGACTTGCTGACAAATACCGTTATTGCCAATATTAACATCCCCCTGGGTATTTCTAATTTGCAACTTAATAACGACGGCAGCAAAATTTATATACCTGCGTTTACGGTTGGTAGTTCGTTTAAGACAGTTTCGGTTGTTAATACTTCTACTAACGCGGTTGAGGCACTTATAGATTTAGGCATACCAATTGGTTTATTTACGGGTGGGTCAATAACCCCTGACGGCACCAGGATGATTTTATTGAACCAGCTTGGAGGACTTGTTACCATAATTAATCTTTTAACAAACACCGTTGATTTTAATGTTCCGGTATTCAAGCCTGTACAACTTGAAATAAGTCCGGATAGCAAATTTGCCTATGTAACAAGCATTTTTTCAAACACAATGCACATCATAGATATTTCAACCGGCAGCTTGGTAAATATCGGGTTATATTCGATACCCATTCAGGCATTAATGAGCCGGGACGGAAGTAAAATATTCTTTTTTTCAAGTGACGACACTAATGATGCGGTGACCATATTCAATACAGGAAACCTTGCCTTAACAACCGTCCGGACCGGTTTAGCAATTAAAAGTTTCTATTTGAGCCCTGATAATAAATCACTGTATGTTGTTGGGGACCTGGGCAATGCAGAGAAAATTGCCGTTATAGATTTAGATGCCAATAAAGTAGTGACCACCATCAAAATAAGCGACCCCTGGTTATCAGTAGGTTACCATATTTCAACCAGTTTTACTGTGGTTAGCTATGATGGTAACTATATCTATACCAGCTTTTTGGTTTCTAATTATTATACGCCTGCTCAATACCGGTATGTATCGGTAGTAAATACAAAGAATAATGCGGTTGTTGATTCTATCCCAAACGGAGTTATACCGCCCCAGTATCCCCCTGGCACATGTAGTGATCCTATTAATTTTACAATAACGGTAAACCCTCCGCCGCCGGCTATTTTAACAACCGGAACAATGGTTGCAAAGACTACCTCATATGGCACACCTTCGTCGTCAACCAGTTTTACCGTATCGGGTACACATATAGATAAAGGTATCCTGGTATCACCACCTCCGGGTTTTGAGGTAAGTACCGATGGCATAACTTTTAAGGACGATATACTGGTGGGGGCCGGTGGGACCGTATTGGCCACCCCGGTTTATGTGCGTCTTAAAGCTACTGCACCCGTTAATAAATACGCCGGAAACATCATTTTAAGCAGCGGGCCGACAAAAGCAGGCATCGCTACGGCTTTGAGCGAGGTTACGCTTGCTCCTTTAACTATAACAGCGGACGCGGTTACCAAAACCTATGGTACTGCATTAACAACATTAGCGGGTGCAACGACATTTAAAACAACAGGGTTAAAGAATGATGAGACTATCGGAAGTGTCACGTTAGTCTACGGGGCGGGATCGGCGGCTACCGCAGCTTTGGGGAATTATCCGGGCGCTGTAATTCCTTCAGCGCCAACCGGCGGAACCCTCACATTAAGTAATTACTCTCCTGAGTATGTAGCGGGCGATATTGTTGTAACACCTGCGCAATTAACTATAACAGCCGAAAATAAAGAAAGATATTTTGGCGATGCTAATCCGGTGTTAACCATAAAATACAGCGGTTTTGTAAATAACGATGATGCTTCGCAACTAATAACGTTGCCCGTAGTGACCACAACAGCGGTACGGACTTCATTTCCCGGGCAATATCCAATTACAATAAGCGGGGCATCGGCCACCAACTATGATATTATATATGTACCCGGGGTTTTGACAGTAAAAACAAAAGCGGTTATTGTTACCAATACTTTCACGCCGAACGGCGATGGGGTTAATGATACCTGGGATATACAAAATATAGCACAATATCCCGAATGTACTGTCGAAATATTTAGCCGTTATGGTAATAAAGTATTTTACTCGCTGGGTTATCCTAATCCCTGGAATGGTCAATACAACGGGGCAGCATTGCCGGTAGGCACTTATTATTATATCATAAAATTTAATGCCGATACCAAATCAATCACCGGTAATTTAACCATCATACGATAGTACCGGTGCCAAAATTGTAAATAATATAATTGAGCGGCAAATATTAAGGCTAACTATATACCAAATAATTTAGAAAAGCTATATTCGTTAATTAATTATAATTAAAATATACTTTTTATTAACCTTGTAATCACTGCTTTTACAACCAATAAGATATAGACGTATATGCGGCGTAATTTTTTGATGAGGAGAGCCATATATTTATTATTGGTGTTTTTTGCTTTCAGTACACAGGTAGCAATGGCCCAACAGTTGCCGCAGTACACTCAATATGTTTTTAATAACTTTCTTTTAAACCCCGCGGTAGCTGGAATTGAAAACTATACTGATGCAAAATTAGGGTATCGCAGTCAATGGACTGGCTTAAGCGGCGCGCCGGTAACCAGTTTCCTGTCGGTAAATGCGCCTATCGGGACTAACTTTTTAGAGGGTGATGCTTCGGCTTTCCCGGGTGGTGGCGAGATAAATCCCTCAAGCAGGTTATATACCCAAAATTACCGGGCTTCAGAACCCCATCACGGAATAGGATTTACGTTGGTTACTGATAAGGCGGGCCCTATTACACAAACCAATGTCGCGGCAAACTATGCTTATCATATCGGTTTGGCGCCGCGGCTTAACCTGTCAGTTGGTGTAGCCGCGGGTCTTAATCATATCAGTTTAAATACGTCCGAAATTACCTTAGCCACGGCGCTTGATCCGGCCATTGCAAATGGTAATAACAGCCAGTGGAAACCCGATCTGGGAGTAGGGGCGTGGCTATATTCGGGTGATTATTATGTTGGTGTATCGGTACAGCAATTGCTAAAGCAGAACCTTTATTTCAGTACGTCTACCACCACTGTTGATGTGAGTAAAACCGTACCGCATTATTTTTTTACAGCAGGTACTAAACTATATGTGTCGGATGATATTACATTGTTGCCATCCGTTTTAATAAAGGAGATACAACCAGTGCCTTTAACATACGATATTAATTTAAAAGCCTCTTTCCAGGATAAGTTTTGGTTAGGCGGCTCGTACCGCCATAATGATTCATTCGGTATACTGGCCGGGTTTAATTTAAGTTCTTTTATCAATGTCGGGTATTCCTATGATATTACCACCTCGTCTTTAAATACGGTAAGTAATGGTACCCACGAGATAATTATCGGATTATTGCTCAATAACAAATATAAGGTTACCTGCCCGCAACACGGATTTTAAGCCCCCCGGCAGCGGTTAGTTAATCAGAGATTAGTTTACCAAGGTTAGTTGTCTGCATCTAACCCAATCTCTAATCACCAAACTCTAATCTCTACTATAATTCCTTCCTTAACCGTGCAACCGGTATATTCATCTGCTCACGGTATTTGGCTACGGTACGGCGTGCTATGTTATAGCCGGCATCTTTTAATATTTCGGTTAGTTTCTCGTCGGCCAGTGGGTGGCGTTTGTCTTCTTTACCTATGTGTTCTTCCAGTATTTTCTTAACTTCTTTGTTGGATACTTCTTCACCGCTCTCGGTTTGTATCGCCTCAGAGAAGAATGATTTTAACAGGAAAGTTCCATATTCCGTTTGTACATATTTTGAGTTGGCAACCCGCGATACCGTTGATATATCCATGCCTATTTTATCGGCGATGTCTTTCAATATCATGGGTTTCAGGTTCTTGTCATCACCGGTTAAAAAGAAATCATACTGGTAATGCATAATGGCGTTCATGGTTTTCAGCAGGGTTTGCTGGCGTTGTTTAATTGCATCAATAAACCATTTTGCCGAGTCGAGCTTTTGCTTAACAAATTGTACAGCCTCTTTTAACTTTTTATCTTTTTGCGATGCCTTATCATAATGCTGAAACATCTCCTGGTAAGACCGGCTTACTCTAAGTTCGGGGGCGTTTTTTGAATTAAGGGTAAGTATCAGCACACCATCGCTGTTTTTGATATGGAAATCAGGGATAACCTGCATTTGCTTGGTGTTCACCTCGTTCGAGTCGCCGGGCTTGGGGTTAAGCTTTAAAATTTCATTTACAACGCCACGCAACTCAATCGAGTTCATGTTCAATGATTTTTCAAGCTTATCATAATGTTTGCGGGTAAACTCATCCAAATAATGTTCAACCACCAAGATTGCTTTAATTATTATAGGGTCATTGATATCTTTTCTGCGTAATTGGATCAGCAAACATTCCTGTAAGCTGCGGGCGCCAACACCCGGAGGGTCAAAGCTTTGTATCAGCTTTAGCATTTCTTCAACTTCTTCATCCTCGGCCATTACATTTTGCGAGAATGCCAGGTCATCAGTAAGCGAAGTTATCGGCCTGCGCAGGTAACCATCGTCATCCAAACTGCCAATTATCTGGTTGGCTATCTTAAAGTCCTTGTCAGACATCGGCAGCATATCCAGCTGCGACTGCAACAACTCGAAAAATGAACTTTGTACGGCAAAAGGTATTTCTTTACGGTCCTCTTCGTCATCACCATTCTGGTCATAGCGCGAGCCGTATTCGTTTACGTTATCTTCCTGCAGGTAATCGTCAATGTTGAATTCGTCCATTTCACCACGCTCCTCATCATTGTTGTAGGTATCTTCGTCTGGATCGCGGTCAGGGTATTGTTCTTCCGGCTCATTAAGATTGGTTAAACTCAGATCTTCAAGCGCAGGGTTCTCTTCCAACTCCTCTTTTATACGGGTATCCAATGATACCGTAGGCACCTGCAGCAATTTTATAAATTGAATTTGCTGCGGCGATAGCTTCTGTAATAATTTCTGTTGGAGGTTTTGTTTAAGCATAAATCAGATATGGCAAATCTACATCAATTACCTATAACTTTAAAACTAAGTTAAAATGAAAACGTTTTATGAGTAAATGCTGAAAAAGAACATTTGTTTGGACAGCATTATAATTTTGTGATAACTTTATCAATATAACTTTAAACTATGGCTATTGTAAAAGAATTTAAAGAGTTTGCCATGCGCGGCAACGTGGTTGATCTGGCAGTGGGTGTTATTATTGGTGCTGCATTTGGCAAAATAGTCGCGTCGTTGGTGTCTGATATTATTATGCCCCCTTTAGGCATGCTGCTTAATGGTATTGATTTTAAAGATGCTAAGTATGTAATTAAACCGGCAATTGGCAAGACCCCTGAAACCGCCATTAACTATGGTTTATTCATAAATAATATTATTGACTTTTTAATAGTCGCATTTTGCATCTTTCTTATTGTTAAAGGTATTAACTCGCTTAAAAAGAAGGAGGAAGCCGAGCCGGCTGCCGAACCTGTACCTACCAAAGAGGAAATATTACTTACCGAAATACGTGATTTGCTGGCAAAAAAATAAATCCTTTAAACCTTTATCGGCATTATTAATTTTCAAACCTTAAATTATTAACAACAGGCTATGAACTTTTTTCGAAATGTAGTTTTGAAAAACTAAATAATTACACTACATTTGCGCTCTTGTTTTAAAAAACAAATAGAATAAAAAAGTCATGAAAAGAACGTTCCAGCCTTCTCAAAGAAAAAGAAGAAATAAACACGGTTTCCGTGAGCGCATGTCTACTGCTAACGGTAGAAGAATATTAGCAGCAAGAAGAGCTAAAGGCAGAAAGAAATTATCTGTATCGAGCGAAGGCCGCCATAAAGCATAGATATTCGGTTACTGCTCTGTTACCCGGAGTTTGAACCTGTTGTGTTAAAATTACGGTTCATATTTAGTAACTATGTACACCTTTAAAAAAGAAGAACGGTTATGTAATAAGAGGCTTATTGATGAGCTTTTTCATAACGGTTCTTCTTTTTTATGTTATCCCTTTAAAGCTTCCTGGCTTTTTGTAGCCGAACCGCAGCCGGTTCCGGTCCAGATTGTATTCTCGGTTTCAAAAAAACGCTATAAACGCGCAGTTGATCGTAATTTGATTAAAAGGCGCATGCGCGAAGCCTACAGGTTAAACAAACAACAGCAGTTGTATAACCAGCTTGATACTGCCGGAAAAAAGATAATCCTGTCCATAGGTTATATCGGTAAGGAAATAGCCGCCTATGAGCTTATTGAAAAAAAGATGCTTAAACTTTTAACGCAGCTTAATACCGAGTTTATAAAATGACGACCGTTGCAGCCATATTTAAAGCTGTTATAGGAGGCTTTTTTGTATTGCTGATAAGAATATATCAATATTTTATTTCGCCGCTTACGGGCGCATCCTGCCGTTATACGCCCACCTGTTCGCAGTATGGTATTGAGGCCATTAAAAAACATGGCGCTTTTAAAGGCGGATGGTTAACTTTAAAGCGGATAGCCAGCTGCAATCCCTGGGGAGGGCACGGCCATGACCCGGTGCCCTGATTGGTTACCGGTGACGGGCCTGAGTAAAGCGTTCTTATTACCAGTACTTACCACTCCTAACTCACTACTTTAAAATGAGCTTTATACTACAAATAGAAACTGCCACTACCGTATGCTCTGTCGCCCTGGCACAGGACGGGAACGTTATTGCTGTTAAACAGCTGGACGAACGTAATATACACGCGGAAGTAATTACACTCTATATTGATGAACTGTTAACCACAGCAGGTTTGCAATACAGCGAACTGGCTGCAGTTGCCGTAAGCAGCGGACCGGGTTCATACACGGGCTTACGTATAGGCGTGTCTACCGCTAAGGGCCTTTGTTTTGCCCTTGATAAACCACTGATAGCCATAGAAACACTGGACGCTATGGCAGAAGGTATTATTGCCCTCGAGGATATTGAGCCTAAAACGCTGCTTTGCCCTATGATAGATGCAAGGCGCATGGAAGTTTACACCGCTTTGTTTGACGCGGCCGGAAATGTTGTAAAACCTACTTCTGCGGAGATTATAGATGAGTATAGTTTTGCGGAGGAACTTAAAGACAATCAGATCCTGTTTTTTGGCGATGGCGCAAAGAAATGCCAGGAAGTATTAGAGAAGAATACTAATGCAAAATTTATACCTGACTTCACTAATTCGGCCGCCCATCTTACAAAAAAAGCTGCGCAAAAATTTCTTAACGGCGAGTTTGAGGATGTTGCTTATTTTGAACCTTTTTATCTAAAAGATTTTTTAGTAACTACCCCTAAAAAGGCTTAGTAATTTTTGTCTTTATGGAACAGGTTCTCCCAGATCTTGCCGATAAATCCTTTATCGCCAGTTGGTATGGTGCTTGAATTTAGCCGGCGCTCAATGGTCTGCCCGAACTTAAACGATATGCCCATATAAAAATCCATGCCTGAAAAACTACCCTGTGTGATTTCGGTTTGAGTTTGGCTTTTAGAACTTCCTTTGGCAGCATCGCCTATTAAATTTCCTGTTGCCATAAGCCGCTCGCTACCGATGAAGAACTCCGAATTGGCAGACTTAAACATATATTGTAAACCCAGGTTTAACAGCTTTAACTCGTTGTAAGAAGGCGTAAGCGATACGGTGTGTTTACCGATTTTTACCGGCGCAACCAATGCCATGGTAAAGCCATTATAAAAAAGTTCTTTTGAAGCGATCAGTGTGGGCGTAAATTTAAAATTTTCTTCATCATCCATCCAATAAGATTTACTTACGCTAAGCTCAGCCCGGCCATTGGTATAAGAGTTAAAGGCTTTTTTTACCTGTCCGCCGCTGGTAAGGCTATCCAGGCCATGGGTTATTGTGTTTTCCCGCGTAGTGGATGAGAATCCGGCAATATGCTCACTGCCGCTAAATGAGGTGGTTTCTGATTGGCTGCTCCAGTGGATAAAGCCCAGGTCTTTGATGTTACCCTGCCATTTGTAACCACTTTCATCAATATATGAGGTACCTATGCTGATTGACGCACCCGGGTTTCTAAACGATGGCAGGATCTGTTGTTTATGGGTTTGACCGGCTGTAGAGTTAGACATGTTAGTCCCCTGCAGGGTTAACGTTGCTTCATCGGTTGCTTTGTTAAAACTTATGCTCGACTGGTCTATCGAAGTTTTCCTGTAAGTAAGACCGGATAGTGCACTCAGCTTAACTCCAAACGCAAATTTCTTTGTGACCTGTTCACGATAGGTAAATCCTATCTGGTGATAAGCCTGGTAAAAAATATTGTCGTTAAAAATGTTGGTATAGCTGTTGGCCGGGAAATTGGTGAATCCGTTAAATAGCGCAATAGATTCGTCGGTTCCAAAACCACGCGCCTCTGCCTTTGTATTGAGTGAGAAGCCCACTTCCTGGTCGCCATTTTCACTGCCAAATACTTTAAACATTATGGTATAAGCATTTGCATTGACATTTACACGGTTGTACGCGTTTTGGCCGGTTACCAGGTTGGCTGTATTATAATATGCAGAAAAAGCGCGTGTTTTCAATGCCTCCTGGCCGTTGCCGGTAAAATACAGATTAGCATTAAAGTTAGGAATGAAAAAGTTAAAAGCGAATTGCTTCGTGGTGTCAGGTATAAATGCCCTTTGCGCGGGATTTTCAAACGACTCATATAACGAGCCGGTATTGTATTGCGAAAATTGCTGCCCAAAAACTTTAACTGTAATTAAAATAAAGCACCAAACAAATAAAGTTTTCTTCATCTATAAATTATAATCAGGAGATTAATAATAATAAGTTTCTAAAGATAAAATTCAAAATCTATTATCCGTAAAATTAATGAATTAAATTATTTACCTGTTAAGCCCGGCGGTTAACCCAATACCTGCTAACGGCAACAGCGTTATTTGGGGTTTTCGTTTTGGTTAAAACCCATACAAAAGCTGGTATAGAAATTTTTATCAGCTGCTATAAGCTGGTAAGATGCGGCATAAAAATTTTTCCAGCCTGTTTTATTTGTTTCAAAGTCACTGTAGAAATCGTTGTTGAGGTCTGTTTTTAAAATGGGTTGCGCGTTTTTAAAGTTAATGTACAAGGCAACATTGCATTTCTCAGCCATCAGGTCATTAAACTGGTTGTATTGTGGTGTTTTGCTTTGAAATTTGCGGTTAAAATACGAGTCGTAATAACTCTTTAATTCTGATTCGGTATTGGCCAAAATCAGGTAATTATCAACAATCATAAACCAGGGATGATAAAACGGGTTAAAGGCATCTCCTAATAAAAAATAAGGCAGTTTGGTATAGTTTACCTGGCCTATATTATCGCTGGTCATGTTACTGATGTTTTGCATAACAGGCTTAAATGCTGAGCCATTGGTTAAGCTGATAATAGCGTATTTCTCCATATACCGGGTGGTAACCACCGCAAACTCATTACCCAGCACCTGGTTAAATTCGCTGATTAAATTGATACCGGTTTCCTTTTTTACTTTGTTAAATAAGGAATCTTTTTCATGTTGCAGCTTTGCCTTAACGTACCAGCCCGAAAGGTCGGCTTTGAATTTTTTAGGGTCAGATACCGCAAAACTTATGCTGTATGCAGTGGTCGACGGAAAAATGTCCTTTAAGCTATTTACTACAGGCTGCTGGTTAGCAAATAAATTTAAATAGCCCGAAGGTTGATCTTGCTGAATATTTGAGAAACCAGTAAACAGCAGCGCGTCGCTTTTGAAATTTAAATTCAGGGCAGCCAAAGCGGGCAGTAGCTTAAAGCTTTTAAAAATATCAGTGTTCTTGTTCTTAAACAGCGCTTCAGATAATTGATCAAGCCGGCTATAATTAACATATAAGTTAGCCAGCGAATTTGTGTTTTGCTGATCGGGCAGCATTAAGAAAAGCTTTTTGTCTTTTTGCGGGATGTAACGCGCGCTTTGTTCAATCAACTCTTTTGAGAAACTACCGGTATAGATCCCGTCTTCTTTATTTAATAAATAAAACCGTTTTTTTAATGCACCCGAATAAATGGTATATCCCTTCTTGCCTTCAAAAGCAGTAGCGCTAACCAGCAGATTTTTATTTAGCTGGCCCGGTAGTTTATCAATATCGGCCGGGTTAAAACCCTTGGTAGCGGCTATGGTGATGAGCAGCTCAATAGTGTGGTTTGGCAGCGGATGAAGGGAGATAAACGTGTTCTGGCCCGTAAAAAACTTCTTAAGCGGCGGGACAGCCATCAACTGGTGATGCAGGGTGTCTATATCGGCCAGGTTTTGTTTGCCAATAACCGCTTCAAATAATTTGTTGCCGGTAAAAATATCATAAAAGCTATCTTCATTGTTAAACTCAAATACCAGCGCAGCATTGTCAGGGATGGTACCCATGGTCTGGCTGTTATGCAGCCCGGGGGTATTTAAATTTTTGAAATAGACAACCGTTATAGCAATAGTGGCTATAAGCAATATTATTGTGATAATAATTAGTCGTCTCATTATAATAGTTTACGCTGCAAGTTAGATTTTTACCGCGAGCCATTCAAGTAATAGTTTCAATTGGTTAACTTAGCCTTTTAAATTTTCATGAATAAATCAATAATCATTACCGCGGCGTTATTAGGTACGGTTGCTGTTACAGCCGGCGCATTTGGTGCGCATGGGTTAAAAGCAGTAATAACACCGGCCCAGTTAGCGGTTTGGCATACCGCGGTCGAGTATAATTTTTATCACGTTTTTGCCCTGTTGTTCCTGGCGACGTTTGCCAGGGGCAAGAATAGCTGGGTTACCGCAGCCTATTACCTGTTTACCATCGGGATCGTATGTTTTTCGGGCTCATTGTACCTGTTGGCCTGCCGGGATCTGCTTCATATTGAAACTAAATTTATTGGCCCTATAACACCATTGGGCGGATTACTGTTTATTATGGGCTGGTTATCGCTTGCCATTGCTGCTGCCAGGAGTAAATAAATTATGTTAGAATTTGCCGAGGCCCGCGACGTTAACCGTAAAACACTTTTTGTAGAAGTAATTTTACCGCTTGCCATAGCTAAAAATTATACTTACCGGGTTCCTTTTGAGTTGAATGGTACCATAGCCATAGGTAAACGAGTGGTGGTGCAATTTGGCAAAAGCAAACTTTATACAGCCGTTGTTTCCGCAATAACAGAAAACCCGCCCGAAAAATACGAAGCAAAGTATTTACTGGAGATATTAGACGACCGCCCGGTTGTTACCGAGCGCCAGTTGCTTTTTTGGAAATGGCTGGGAGAGTACTATATGTGCTATGATGGCGAGGTAATGAACGCCGCGCTGCCATCGGCTCTGAAATTGGCCAGCGAAACAAAAATTGTGCTGAATAAGGGTTTTGAGTACGACAAGGCAACCCTGCATGATAAGGAATTCTTAATTGTGGAGGCGCTTGAAATACAGCCCGAATTAACGATAAGCGATATCGCTAAACTATTGAGCCAGAAAACGGTAATGCCGTTATTAAAGGGATTGTTTGAAAAAAACATTATCAACATATCTGAAGAAGTAAGCGATCGTTACAAGCCCCGAAAACGCACTTTCCTGACGCTGAACCCTGCTTACCAGGGGCAGGATAATTTAAAGGAGCTGTTTGGTATATTAGAAAAACGGGCGCCTAAACAAGCCGACGCCGTATTGGCTTATCTCAAGCTGGCGCGCCATCAAAAAACAATATCAAAAAACGAGTTGATTGAAGAGAGCGGCGCAGGCTCTGCCAGTATTAACTCCTTGATTGAAAAAGAGGTATTTATTGCGGAGGAAAAGAATGTAAGCCGCTTATTTTTTGAGGCGGAAGATCTGGACGCTGATTTTGAATTAAGCCCCCAACAGCAAGCGGCTTTAACCGGCATAAAGCAGCAGTTTGATGATAAAGATGTGGTATTGCTGCATGGCGTGACCTCATCAGGCAAAACACAAATTTATATCAGGCTGATTGAGGAGATGATAGCGCAGGGCAGGCAGGTACTTTATCTGTTGCCTGAAATTGCGCTTACCACGCATATTATTGAACGCCTGCGCCAATATTTTGGCGCCCATATAGGTGTTTATCACTCGCGTTTTAATGACAACGAACGGGTGGAGGTTTGGCAAAAAGTGCTGAACAATGAATACAAGGTTGTACTGGGTGCACGTTCGTCTGTTTTTTTACCGTATGCCGACCTGGGGCTGATCATAGTTGACGAGGAACACGAAACATCCTACAAACAATTTGATCCGGCGCCGCGCTATAATGCCCGCGATGCCGCCATTTTTTTGGCCAATATGCACCAGGGAAAAGTGCTGTTAGGCTCAGCAACGCCGTCATTCGAGAGCTATTTTAATGCCCGTACACATAAATATGGTTTCGCAGAATTAACCGAACGCTATGGTGGTGTTGAGCTGCCCGTAATTGAAGTGGTAAGCATTGCCGAAGAAACCCGGAAAAAAACCATACAGTCGCATTTTACCAGTGTGTTAATGGCCGATATCCAAACCGCGTTAGCGCATAAGGAGCAGGTAATATTGTTCCAGAACCGTAGGGGGTACGCGCCGGTGTTACTCTGTAAAATATGCGCCTATACCCCAAAATGTATTAACTGCGATGTAAGTTTAACTTACCATAAACATACCGGTAAGCTGCATTGCCATTATTGCGGCTATAAAGAAGACACGCCAGCCATTTGCCCGGCCTGCGGATCAACTCACCTGGAATATCGTGGCTTTGGTACCGAGAAGGTGGAGGACGAACTGAGCCTGCTGTTGCCCGGGGCCCGGATAACCCGTATGGATCTGGATACGACCCGGTCGCGCAACTCGCTGCAAAATATCCTGAATGATCTGGAGGAAAAGAAAATAGATATCCTGGTAGGCACCCAGATGGTTGCCAAAGGCCTGGATTTTGCAGATGTAACGGTAATAGGCATCATTAACGCAGACAGTCTTTTAAAATATCCGGATTACCGGGCAAACGAACGTAGTTACCAAATGCTGGCCCAGGTAAGCGGCAGGGCGGGCCGCAGGGGCAAGCAGGGCAAGGTGGTGATACAAACTTATGATCCGGCCCACCGGGTAATTAAACAGGTGATAGAAAACAATTACAGCGACCTGTATTTTACTGAAATGGAAGAACGCCGGGCGTTTCATTATCCGCCTTTCTACCGTATCATCAATTTAGATATCAAGCATAAAAACCCCGATATACTGCATAACCAGGCAATTTACCTGGGTAACGAGCTGCGCAAGCATTTTGGAGAAGAACGGGTAATAGGGCCGCAGGTGCCGTTGGTTAGCCGGATCCGTAATTATTATATACAGTCCATCATGCTTAAGTTTGAAAAGGACGGGGTATCTATAAATAAAGTTAAAGCCGGAATCCGCGATATCATCACCCAATTTCAAACCACCAAATTGAGTAAAGGCGGCATCGTGCAGCCTGACGTTGATCCGTATTAACTATTTGTTGATCGATCGATATCTATCATCTTCGTTATAGGGTAAATAAGAAAATCTTATCACAGGATTTATTTTGAAACTGGCCTGGTGAAAATATTAATTTGTTAGTTGTCAGGCACACACATAATATTTGGTATGCAAGCTACCTGTTCCGCTTAAATCACTGTCGTTTTTGTATAACTTTGTTAGTATAATGGCTTATAAGTATATTGATAATTACCGCGAACAGGGCGCAAGAAAAAAGCTGGTAGAAGAATTAAAGAAAAAGGGTATTGAGGATGAGCAGGTGCTTAAAGCCATAGGCAAAGTTACCCGTCACTTTTTCTTTGATGAAACTTTCTGGAACCAGGCTTATAAGGACATCGCTTTCCCGATAGGCGAAGGGCAAACTATTTCACAGCCTTACACGGTAGCGTACCAGACAGAATTGCTGCACATCAAAAAAGGTGATAAGGTGCTTGAAATAGGTACCGGCTCAGGTTATCAAACCTGTGTTTTGTTGGAGGTGGGAGCTAAAGTTTATACAATTGAGCGACAGGAAAAATTATACGAGCGTACCCGCCAGGTACTGCCGCGCATGGGTTATAAGGCCAAATTCTTTTTAGGCGATGGCTCAAAAGGTATTGCCGGCCATGCCCCTTACGACAAAATAATTGTAACCGCCGGTGCGCCCACTGTGCCCGAAATTTTATTAAGCCAGCTCAACATAGGCGGGATATTAGTTATCCCGGTAGGGGATGAAAACGTTCAAAAAATGGTAACTATCTTAAAGACCGGCGAACATGATTACGAAAAGCATGTACTGGATACCTTTAGATTTGTGCCGTTGGTAGGCGAGCGGGCCTGGTAAAACCGTACCACCGAAGAGAAACATAGCGGATAATTTAGGAAAGGCTTTGGGCTTACCGTTTCATTGCTCTGTCCATTTCAACTTTGGTATCGCGCTCCTTCAGTGTTTCGCGTTTATCAAAGGTTTTTTTACCCTGGGCCAAACCAATTTCCAATTTTGCAAAACCACGTTCGCTGATGAACAGTGCCAGTGGTATAATAGTTAATCCTTTTTCTTCGCCGCGGGTCTGCAGTTTTTTTAATTCCTTTTTGTTGAGTAGTAGAACCCGGTCGCGTTTGGATTCGTGGTTATAAAATGAGCCGAATGAGTATTCGGCAATATGCAGGTTCCGTACGTAAAGCTGGCCGTCAATAAAAGTGCAAAACGCGTCATTAATATTAGCCTTGCCTTCTCGTATTGATTTGATCTCGGTCCCCAGCAGCTTTATCCCGGCTATGTATTTATCCAGGATATGATATTCAAAATAAGCTTTTTTATTTTTTATGTATATTTTATCGTCGCTCATAACTTCTTCCCTGCAAACTTATGATTTTTTACGGTAGAGACGCAATATTTTGCGCCCCCTGTCCTGTTTATAGCCACGCGAAATTGCGGTTACTACTGCGCCTTAACAACCAGTACCGGTATGTTAACCATGTGCCGCACCTTGTTAACCGTGGTGCCAAATATCAAATCTTTCAGCGCTTTATGGCCATGCGACCCCATTACGATAAAGTCGATTTTCTGACTTTTTACAATGGTTGCTATAGCGGTTGCGGCCGTGCCATAGCCAATTTTAGCTTCGGCCTTATAGCCAAGTTTGTGCAGGGCAGCAACATACTGGTCAAGGTTGTCTACGTCGCTTTGCGTTTCATGGTCCATCGCCTGTTCGCCGTAGTAACGGGCTCCAGCGGTTTCAACAACATGTATCAAAAGGTAGGTAGCTTTTTTACCACCCTGCATAATAGCGTGTCTTATGGAGTTGGTATCGTTCTTTGAGAAATCAATGCTTACGCCAATGGTATGGTAATCTATCGCTTCCAAACTGTCAATTTCGCCCGCAATACCGTGTGGGATGTAGGTTGGTACATCCGCATGTTTAAACAGCAGCGGCCTGAAAAATACATACAATAAAAGCAGGGCGATACCTATTACAACAGGTATTACCGCCATATACATCCAAAAAGCGGTCGACGGCGATGCGGCCGCCCACGAGTTTATCTGCTCATAAACCAGCTTGGCGTTGAGGCCAACAATAATTATAGCGCTTGCCCAGGCCACTATTTTAACTTTTAAACTGATGGCAAAGTTACCCATCTTCTTTTTATCTGACGTAAAATGGATCAGCGGAATAACTGCGAAGCCCAGCTGCAAACTCAATACTACCTGGCTCAAAATGATCAGGTTACCCAAACCCTCTTCGCCCGAATAAATAATGGTGAACATAGCCGGGACAATGGCCAGCACGCGCGTTAACAGGCGGCGCAGCCAGGGTTCAACACGCAGGTTAATGTGCCCCTCCATAATGATCTGCCCGGCCAGCGTTCCGGTGATGGTTGAACTTTGCCCTGCAGCAATCAGCGCTATCGCAAACAGTACCGGCGCTGTACGGCCAAAAATATGTTCCAGTAATTTGTAAGCATCCTGTATTTCGGCAATATGGAAATAGCCATTCCTGAAGAAAGCGCTGGCGGCAAGTATCAATATAGCCGCATTGACCAAAAACGCCAGGTTTAGAGCAATTACCGTATCAAACAGGTTAAATTTTATAGCCGTTTTTAAACCTGCTTCCGTGCGTGTTATTTGCCGGGTTTGCACTAACGAAGAATGGAGGTAAAGGTTATGCGGCATTACCGTTGCCCCTATAATGCCTATGGCTATATACAGCGCATTGCCGGTTAAGTTTCTTGGGATAAAGCCCAGTGCAACCTCTTTAACATCGGGTGTAACAATAAACATTTCGATCAAAAAAGATAACCCTACTATAAATATCATAGATACAATAAAGGCCTCAAGCTTGCGCATGCCTTTGTTCATCAAAAACAACATCAGCAAGGTATCCGTAATGGTAAGCGATACGCCCCAGATAAGCGGCAGATTGAAGAGCAGGTTTAACCCGATGGCCATACCGATGATCTCGGCCAGATCACAGGCAATAATGGCTATCTGCGCCAGTATATACAGGCAAAAATTAACAAACCGCGGATAAGTGATCTTTGAGGCCTGGGCCAGATCCAACCCGCGTACAATGCCCAAACGCGCACTTAACGATTGCAGCAATAAGGCTATCAGGTTTGAAGCAAACAATACCCAGATCAGCTTATAACCAAAGGCGCTGCCGCCGGCGATATCTGTGGCCCAGTTGCCGGGGTCCATATAACCAACGCTAACCAGGTAAGCCGGGCCAATAAAAGCCAGGATCTTTTTCCAGCCGGTTTTGTTTTCGGTGGCTACAGAGGAGTGTACGTTTCCTAACGATTCATTGTATCTCTTGCTCATATAGCTATCAATAAATTTTTAGCCACTTCGCGGCTGATGTGTGTAGTTGTATTTTCAACCTGTAATATCATGGAGTTGTCGTATTCAATGATATCTGTAACTGCTATTTTTTTGCCGATGGTGAGCTGTTGCTTTTCCAGGTATTGCAAAAATGCGGGCGAGTGATCGCGCACCCCGGATATGATACCGCTTTCATTAACGTTTAGCGACGCAATAGGTTTAAGCTCGTGTTTTTTGAAATTACCGTCGCGGTCGGGGATAGGGTCGCCATGCGGATCATGTTTAGGGTGATCCATAAACTTATCCAGCCGGTCAATCAATTCTACAGACGAGATATGTTCCATTTCCTCGGCCATTTCGTGCACCTCGTCCCATTTAAAGTTTAGCTTCTCTACCAAAAAATATTCCCAGAGGCGGTGTTTGCGGATAATATGCAGGGCTATCTTCTCACCAGCCGGGGTAAGGGTAACGCCCTGGTATTTTTCGTAGTTAATCAACTCCTTGTCTGCCAGCTTTTTAAGCATGTCTGTTACTGATGCAGCCTTGGTGCTTAACGCGGCCGCTATTTGGTTGGTGCTCACCGTAACATCATTTAATGACAGATGATAAATAGATTTTAGATAGTTTTCTTCGGCTAAAGTATTCATTTAAACAAATCTAATAAATTTTTTAGACAGGTCTAAAAAATTATGTTAAAAAAATTATATTTTACATATCTTGATATTGAAAAATATAATTTTGTACTTTGTTATAAATTACTGAAGTAGATATGGCCGCAGAACTAGACAGGATTGACCTGCAAATACTTAAAACCTTACAAGAGAACGGAAGAATAACCAATCTTCAACTTTCAACAGAAATAGGATTATCACCGGCGCCAACGTTAGAGCGCGTACGGAAACTGGAAAACGCCGAATATATAAAAAGCTACCATGCCCTGGTTGATGAAGAAAAACTTGGCCTGGGGATTAAAACATTTATCCAGATCTCGCTGGATTTCCATCAGAAAAATACTATCCAGACTTTTATTAACGAGATACAGCAAATTAAAGAAGTTACCGAGTGCCACCACGTAACAGGCCAGTGCGATTTCCTGCTGAAGGTGTATGTGCGCGATATCAAATCATATGAGCAGCTGATCATGGAAAAGATCAGCCGCATCAGCGTGGTTAAAACATTCCAAACTATGATGATCATGTCCACCAGTAAGAAAGAGCCGATAGTACCGCTGGAATATTAAGCGACTTACAGTGATCAGAGATTAGTTGGTTTATAATTCAATTAATCTCTAACCTCCAATCACTAATCTCTTATAGTCCAGTCAATCGGCTTTTCGCCCTGTTTTTCCAAGTAGGCATTTGTTTTTGAAAAAGGTTTCGACCCGAAGAAACCACCATGGCTTACCGCCAGGGGCGATGGGTGGGTAGATTTAATGATCAGATGTTTGCTGCCGTCTATCAGCGGCGCTTTTGATTGGGCATAGGCGCCCCAAAGGATAAACACGACACCTTTCTTTTTATCAGATATGGTTTTAATAACCGTATCTGTAAACTGCTCCCAGCCTTTTTTTTGATGCGAGCCGGCATTGGCCGCTTGTACGGTTAATGTAGCATTTAACAGCAACACGCCCTGTTCGGCCCATGCGGTCAGGTCGCCGGTATTCGGGATAATAAAACCGGGGATATCTGTAGAAAGTTCTTTGTAGATGTTTTTTAATGACGGCGGTACAGCTACCCCCTTTTGTACCGAGAAAGATAGGCCATGCGCCTGGTTTGGGCCGTGGTAGGGGTCCTGACCCAGGATAACTACCTTAACTTTTGTAAATGGTGTTTTGGCAAAGGCATTAAATATATCACCGTTTTTTGGATAGATAACTTTGCCTGCCTGTTTTTCATCTTTTAAAAAATGCCTCAGTTTAAGCATGTAGTCTTTGCCAAATTCTTCGCTTAAAACCTTTAGCCATGAGGCTTCTAATTCAATTGCCATAAATATTCAGGAAGTGTTGATTAAGAGTACAAATAAACGGATATTTGCACTTTAATTTATAGGATAACAAATTATGTCAAATATAGTTCGGCTTATAGCAGCCTGCGTTTTTTTTGGTGCCGCTGTGGCGCTTTGCGTGTTTGGATTTTGGGGCTGGGGGATATTGGTTCTGTTACTGGGCGGAATAATCCTGTTATCATTCTTTTTTAATGAGAACATGATCATCGCACAATATTTCCTGCGTAAAGAAAACTCGGACAAAGCGGATGCGTGGTTATTAAAAATAACGGATTACGAAAAACAACTGCATAAAAACCAGCATGGTTATTACAATCTTTTGTTAGGTTTAATTGAATCGCGCAAGGCGCCTTTAAAATCAGAGAAGTATTTCAAGAAGGCGCTGCAACTGGGCATGACCATGTCGCACAACACAGCTTTAGCCAAGCTTAGCCTGGCAGGCATATCAATGGCCAAACGCAATAAGCGCGAGGCGACGATGTATTTGCAGGAAGCTGCTAAGGATGATAAAAATAAGTTGCTTAGCGATCAGATAAAGATGATGAAGCAACAAATGGCCCAAATGGACAAACAGGTGGTAAAAGGCGGATACCGCCAGCAATTTTAATTGTAAATAAATAGCCTTTAAAACTTATCATTTTAAAGGCTATTTATCATCAATAGAACTGAAGTAGTCAGGCTCAGACTGGTAGTTTTGATTATAGCTGATGTTCCTGTCAGGCGTGGACATAAATTCGCCGGCCGGGTCTGCTACCTCAACCATCTTTAATAAGCTCCTGATAAATGATAAGTTGAAGTTTGATCTGTTCAATTTTATCAGATATTCGCTTTCTGTAATTTCTAATATTGAATTAGTCATAACGTTTTGCATAAAATGTGTGTATGTAAAAATACGTAACACATTGAATGCCAAAGTTTCCTTAGGTTTATTATTATATTAAAGAATTGTTAATAAGTGGTGTGGATAACACCAGTTATACCGGGAATACTATTCCGTGCCGCTGAAATACATTTGGCAGGAGGCGCAAAGCAATGCGCCGCTCTGCAAACAGTTATTCGAACCAGGCCATTACCACCTCTTTAGCAGGCATTGTGATGTCTAATTTAAGTTTTTTACGCATGCCGCCCAAATCATTGAATACTTTGTTTGGGTTTCCGGCCTTTAGCTCTTCAACCGTATTAAAGCCCATTTTATTAAGCACCGGTACCCATTCGGCCGGTACGCCGATATTTATAAAGTCGTCGGCTGTTACTACCTTAGCTTTTTTCTCGGGGCGCATTTGCGGAAAGAACAATACTTCCTGTATGGTACTTTGGTTGGTTAACAGCATTACCAGGCGGTCAATACCAATACCCAGCCCGGATGTCGGTGGCATCCCATATTCCAGGGCACGTAAAAAATCATCATCCATGGCCATTGCTTCATCATCGCCACGGCCGGCTAATATCAGTTGTTCTTCCAGGCGTTCGCGTTGATCAATAGGGTCGTTGAGTTCAGAGTAGGCATTTGCAATCTCTTTACCATTCACAAATAATTCAAAACGTTCAACCAGGCCATCTTTGGTGCGGTGCTTTTTAGCAAGCGGTGTCATCTCAATAGGATAGTCGGTAATATAAGTTGGCTGGATCAGGTTGGCTTCAACTTTAGCGCTGAAGATCTCATCTATCAGTTTGCCTTTACCCATGGTGGCGTCAACCTCTATTTTAAGGTCGGCACAGGTTTCGCGCAGGCCCGCTTCGTCCATAGCCGAAACATCAATGCCGGTATATTTCTGGATAGATTCATACATGGTTAACCGGGTATAAGGCCCCGCAAAATTAATCTCGTTGGCGCCCACCTGTACCGCTGCAATGCCATGTACGGCCCTGGCCACTTCCTCCAGGCACTCCTCAACCATAGCCATCATCCAGATATAATCTTTATAGGCCACATATATTTCCATTGCGGTAAACTCCGGGTTATGCGTGCGGTCCATGCCCTCATTACGGAACATTTTGCCAAACTCATATACGCCGTCAAAACCGGCTACTATTAATCTTTTTAAATATAACTCGTTAGCTATGCGCAAAAACAGCGGCATATCCAGCGTGTTATGGTGCGTGGCAAACGGGCGCGCCGCAGCACCGCCATGAACGGGTTGCAGGATAGGCGTTTCAACCTCCATCCATCCCTGGTTATTAAAGTAATTGCGCATGGCGCTGATCACTTTCGACCGTTTGATAAAGATCTGTTTAAACTCCGGGTTAACGGTTAAATCAACATAACGCTGGCGGTAACGCATTTCGGGATCAGTGAATCCGTCATGGATATTTCCCTCTTCATCGCGCTTAACTACCGGCAATGGTTTTAATGATTTTGACAGGATAGTTAGCTCCTGTACATGTACAGAGATCTCGCCTGTCTGTGTTAAAAATACATAACCCTTAACACCTACGTAGTCGCCGATATCCAATAATTTTTTAAATACGGTGTTGTACAGGGTTTTGTCCTCATCCGGGCAAATATCGTCGCGTTTAAGGTAAATCTGCATTCGGCCGGTACTATCCTGTATCTCGGCAAATGAGGCGCTGCCCATAATCCGGCGCGTCATGATCCGGCCGGCTATGGTTACACTTGTATAAGTATCCGGGTTAATCTGGAAATTATCGGTGATATCCTGCGCAAAATCAGTAACCTTAAATTCTTCGGCAGGATAAGGATTAATGCCCAGGGCACGTAACTGTTGTAAAGATTCGCGGCGTATAATTTCCTGCTCGGATAGTGCAATACTCATGTTGTAACGATATTTTATTGAGGTGGCAAAAATACGATTTTTTTAGCTTGCGCGATAGCCCAAGCGTAAACATTTACCATCAGGACAGACACAGACAGTTAGCACCGTTAATGTATTTATCTTGGGTGCACCAATTATAATTTACGTTTCATGAATCGTTTGTTTTTTGCTATTGCCTTTGCGGCGCTATGCCTTGTTCAAAATGTAGTACAAGCCCAGGATGCTTTGTTGTCCGGCTTTAAAAACCCACCGCCATCGGCCAGGGCCCGCACCTGGTGGCATTGGATAGATGGCAATATCACCAAAAAAGGCATAACCGCCGACCTGGAAGCAATGAAACGCGTAGGTATCCAGGAGGCGCAAATTTTTAACGTAGGGCAAGGCTACCCGCAAGGAACAGTAACTTACTTAAGCCCCGGGTGGCTTGAGCTTTTTAAATTTGCGGTAACCGAGGCAAATCGTCTCGGCATGCAATTGGCTTTTCACAACGGACCGGGCTGGTCGTCAAGCGGCGGGCCATGGGTTAAACCCGAAAACGCTATGCAAACCATAGTTTACAGCCAAACCCAGGTTCAGGGCGGGAGCGTTATTAACCAGATATTACCACAACCGGCAACTAAGTTTAACTATTATAAAGACATCGTTGTACTGGCTTTCCCTACACCAAAAGGCAACCAAAAGATAGATCTGCTGGGAATTAAATCATTGGCCGGGGGCGATTTTAAAACACACCTTGATCCCAGCGATAAAGTAATTGACCCTGCCTCCATCATCGCAAAAAACATCATAGTTGATCTTAGCTCAAAAATGTCGGCAAACGGAACGCTAAACTGGGCAGCGCCCGCCGGCGACTGGACAATCATCCGGTTTGGCCATACACCAAACGGAACCGAGAACCACCCGTCTGAAAAAGGCGGCCAGGGGCTTGAAATTGATAAAATGAGCCGCGCCGCAGTTGATGCCTACTGGGCTGATGGTATAAAGCCAATCCTGGATAAGGTAAGCCCTTTAGTTGGCAAGACATTAAATAACTGCCTGGTAGACAGCTATGAAGTCGGCTGCGATAACTGGACCGAAGGTTTCAATCAGGAGTTTAAAAAACGCCGCCAATATGATTGCCTGGGTTATTTGCCAACGCTGGCGGGTTATTATGTAGAAAGCGGCGAAGTAGCTGAACGTTTTCTGTGGGATTTCCGCAGGACAATTGGCGACTTAATGGCCGACAATTACTATACCTATTTTGGCGAACTGTGCCATAAAAATAAAATGAAGTTCTCGACCGAGCCTTATGGCGGTCCGTACGAATCTCTGCAGGTAGGTGCACCGGCTGATATCGTTATGGGCGAGTTTTGGTTAACAGGTAATGATTACGCAGAGTCGGCAAGAATGGCTGCATCAGTTGCGCATCTTAGAGGTAACGCTTTAGTAGGTGCAGAAGCATTTACCAGCATAGGCGGTTGGGTAAATCATCCCGCAACCATGAAACCCCTGGGCGACCGGATGTGGACAGAAGGCGTTAACCGGTTTATTTTTCACAGTTACCCGCACCAGCCGTGGAGCATTGCACCCGGCGTTACTTTCCATCAGTGGGGGGTAGAGATGAGCCGCCTCAATACCTGGTGGGAGCAAAGTAAAGCTTACATGAGCTACCTGGCCCGCGGTCAGTTTTTATTACAGCAGGGGCGAAGCAACGCCGATGTTTTGGTGTTTACAGACGAATCTTCTCCAAATGATGCCATTCTGAGAAATGATATTAAACGCCTGGGTTATGATTATGACCAGATTGGCCCCGATGAACTGGCGCGCCTAACTGTTAAAGATGGCAAGATATATACCCATGCAGGCTTAGCGTATCGTTTGCTGGTATTGCCTAATACCATTTGGGCAACGCCGCAATTATTAAACAAAATTAAAGAATTAAGTACCGCCGGCGCGGCTATCATTGGCGCTAAACCTATTAAATCGCCAAGCTTACAAGGGTATCCTGCCAGCGACAGCCAGGTTACTCAACTGGCTGACGAATTATGGAACATTAAAGTTTCATCAGATCTTTCAGTTGCCGATGCGCTTAACAGGCAGCGACTTGTTCCTGATTTTTCGGGCGGAACAACCGGCTCCGATCTTAATTTTATCCACCGTACGGTTGGTAATGATGATATTTACTTTGTATCAAACCCGCAAACTAATACCCGGACAGAAATTTGCAGATTCAGGGTAGCCGGAAAAAAGCCGCAGTTATGGAACCCGGAGACCGGAAAAGTTGAAGATCTTTTAGTTTGGCAAAAAGGAGCCGGGAATACTACTGCTATCCCATTGACTTTTAATACCAACGGGGCTGTTTTTGTGATCTTCCGCGGCGCGGCGGCATCATCGTCAAATTATATTGCTAACGCCAGGATCACTTTAGATCACCCAAAACTTGAGCCTTTGTCTGGTCTGCGAATTATTAAAGCAGAGTACGGCGCGTTTCTGCCTGATGGAATTGCTGATGTGACCGATACCTTAACCAGGGCTGTCAAAAATGACGGGCTTCATATATCAGCTAATAACGCCCTTTCATCTGGCGACCCGGCTTTCGGATCGGTAAAAGAATTGCGAATGGACTATGAGTTAGGAGGTCAGCGCCATCAACTAAATCTTCTGGAAAACCAGCACTCAGACCTGGCATTCAATGGTCAGCCGTTTAAACTGATCAGGGCGCTGTACGGCAGGTTTTTGCCGGATCTGACGGGCGTGCCACCAAAATATCCTGTTTACGATGTTACTAAAAAAGTAAACGGGCTGGTTAGTTCAAACGCCTTGATATTTGCGGTTGATGACCAGTTATTTGAAGCGCCACCTGCCGAGCCGGGCACTAAGCGTGAGCTGCATTTGGCTTATTTTGCCAACGGCGAGACTTACCATGTTAAAATACAAAATGGAAATATAGTCCACCTTGAAAACGACATCCCTCAAACCCAATTGGTGTATGAAAACGGAGCACCTGCCTGGGTTACGCCCTATCCCGGTAAGGTAACCTATACAACTAACAGCGGTACAACTAAAACCGCCGTAGTTACTAAGGTGCCAAGGCCAATTGAACTAGCGGGGCCGTGGGATATTACCTTCCCTAAAAATACGGGCGCTCCGGCTAAAGCCACTTTTTCGAAGCTGATCTCCTGGCCGGCAGCTGATGATGAAGGCATAAAATATTTCTCGGGAACGGCGACTTATAAAAAGCAATTTACCGCAACGGGAGATATGCTGAAGCAAGGCTATTCGTTAGAATTAGATTTAGGAAGCGTGGGCGTTATTGCCGAGGTTACCGTGAATGGTAAGAACCTGGGTGTGTTATGGAAAATACCTTTTAGAGTTGATTTGACGGGTGCAGTACATGCGGGCAAAAACGATATCGAGATTAAAGTGACTAACTTATGGCGTAACCGGCTGGTTGGCGATGCACGTATGCCGGGCGATCTGAAATATAACGGTTCAATTATAAGTGAATGGCCAAACTGGCTTGACGGCACAGGTAAGCGCGATTCAAAACGCACCACGTTTGTTACTTTTAATCATTGGGACGGAAATTCGCCTTTGCAGCAGTCGGGTTTATTGGGTCCGGTTATTATACGGTCATATCAGCATATAAAATTAGCGCAGTAGGTACATTACCCTTAACTTTGGGTAATGTACCATACCGATATAGAGCCTGCTATACCAAGTCATGCGCTGGCGCCTGACGTAATTACCGGCAGTAAAATGTTCAGCATTCACAAGGCAAATTGCAGTGTAATGTATAAACGCGCTGACTTTTTGGTGCCGCATCGTAAAGGCTATTATTTCTGGGCTTTTGTAAAAGATGGCGCCAATAAGCATTGGATAGATACAAAACCTTACGTCCTTAAATCCAATACCTTTTATTTTACCGTGCCGCACCAGGTGCACTTAAAGGAAGACGGCAAACCGTTCACCGGTATCATCCTTGGTTTTACGGAAGAGTTTCTGGCACTGGAAGAAAACAGTTTGTTGCGGCAATTGCCCATCATTCAAAACCCGGAAAACGGGCATGAACTTTTATTGAGTGACGCCGATGTAGCTTTTATCGGGGAGATGCTGGAAAAGGTTTATACCGAAAACAGCAACAATAGTAACTGGCAGCATAGCATGCTCATGAGCTATATGCGCGTATTGATGATTTATTTAAGCCGGCTTTATGTGGAACAATTTAGTAATGTAAATACCGCGCCCGGCCGCGTATTGTTAAAGCGTTATCTTAATAAAATAGAAGAGAACTATGCCCGGTATCACGAGGTTTCGGCCTATGCGGATATGCTCAACATATCTGCCGGGCATTTAAGCGAGGTGGTTAAAGAACAAAGCGGCAAGCCTGCCATTGCGCATATCCATGACCGTTTAATACTTGAAACCAAACGCCTGCTTTTTCACAGCGACCATTCGGTTAAAGAAATAGCCTTCAGGCTGGGTTTTGAGGATGCCTCTTATTTTAACCGTTTCTTTAAGCGCATTGTTAATGATACCCCGGTGGCCTACCGTACCGCCATCCGTGAAATGTACCGTTGAAACCTTTAAGAGTGCCGTTGTGTTGAAAACAGGGCGGGTACCTTTGTATCGCATAAAAAAAACACAACTATGAAAAAAGTATTGATAACAGGAGCCAACAAAAGTATCGGCTTTGAAACAGCCCGGCAATTATTACAACAGGGATATTTTGTTTACCTGGGCAGCCGCGATAAAGCGAAGGGCGAACAAGCCGTGGCCCAGCTAAAAGCCGAAGGTTTAGCTAACACCGGGCTGTTACTGATCGATGTGAGCAACCCTGAATCGGTGGCGCAGGCTGCCGCACAGGTGAAAGAGCTGGACGTATTGATCAATAACGCCGGCATACTGGGCGGCATGCAGCAAACACCGTCAACCACACCTTTATCAACCATCAGAGAAGTATTTGATACCAACTTTTTCGGAGTGATCAGCGTAACCCAAAGCTTTATCGATGTGCTCAAAAAATCGCCTGAACCAAGGATAGTAAACGTTACGTCGGGCCTGGGATCACTAACCCTGCACAGCGACCCGAATTGGAAATATTACCAGGTTAAGGGAGCGGCTTACGGGCCGTCAAAAACGGCTTTGAATGCCTATACGGTTCATTTGGCTCACGAGTTGAAAGACACCGCCTTTAAAGTTAATGCCATTGATCCCGGCTATACCCAAACGGATTTTAATCATCACAACGGACCGGGAACGGTTGAAGATGCAGCGAAGATCATTGTTAAATATGCCACGATCGGGGCAGATGGCCCTACCGGTAAGTATTTTAGTAATGATAGAGAAGCTGGCGATCAGGAAAGCCCGTGGTAATGTTTTCGATGTAGTTTATGTTTGATACCTTTGTGGTATGAACGTTAAAGTTATTGCTTTTGATGCAGATGATACGCTTTGGGTAAATGAGCCTTATTTCAGGCAATCTGAAGAGGCTTTTTGTACGTTGCTGGAAGAATACCTTCCGCGGCACGAACTGGAGCGTGAGCTGCTTAAAATTGAAATAGCCAACCTAGGTTTATATGGTTACGGCATAAAAGGCTTTGTACTGTCAATGTTAGAAACCGCCATGGCCGTAACCAATAATATGATCAGTGCCAAAACCATAGGCGAAATCATCGATCTTGGTAAACAAATGCTTAATCAACCTATTGAGCTACTTGACGGTGTTGAAGAAGTGCTGTGTTCTTTAAAAGGCAGATACCGTTTGGTGGTGGCAACCAAAGGCGACTTGTTAGACCAGGAGCGCAAGCTCCGCAAGTCAAATCTTAACGCTTACTTTCACCATGTGGAGATCATGTCTGAAAAAGATGATGTCAATTATTTAAAACTGATCAAGCATCTTGATATCCGCCCAAGTGAGCTGTTAATGGTTGGCAATTCGCTGAAGAGCGATGTGCTGCCGGTGCTAAACATCGGCGGTTATGCCATACACGTGCCTTATCATATCACCTGGGCCCATGAGGAAATTGAACAGAGTATTGACAGCGGTATGTTTAAAAGTGTGGAGTGTATCAAAGATGTTTTAGGCTTCGTTTAATTAGCGTCGTCTTTTTCCGGCATACCCACTTGAATGAAAGTAAAATTATATACCTAAGATGCTTAGGCATGATCCATTATCAGGTGATCCACCCGTCAAAAAAGGGCGAAAAATGGCCCTGTTGCAATCATTTGATTATTAATAATTTAATGAGAAAATACACTTAAAGATCCTGACGAATAAGGATGATCCAAAGTGATCCGCTTAAAAAGCTAAAATATTAATTTACAAATAGTTAACAAAAAATGGTGATCCGGGTGATTTACTTTTTTAAGCGGATCACTTCACGTTATTAAACTGGTTAATCTGCCGCCGCTTCACCGGCATACAACTCCTCAATCGCATCCGCGTATTTTTTCTCGATAACCTTGCGTTTTGGTTTCATGGTCGGGGTGATCTCGCCGTCCTCCATGCTAAACGGATTGCGCTTGATCTTGAAGTTTTTAATCCGCTCAAATTTGGCCAGTTCGTTTGATAGTTTCCGGATATCCTGGGTTAGCCAGTCTTTAATGGCCTTATCCTCAATAAAGGGATCAGCGTTTTGAAAAAATGTGTCATCCAGCCCAAACTGCTCCTGCAGGGTTTCTTTGGCCGGGATGATAAAGGCGGTTATAAATTCGCGTTTGTCGCCCAGTAAAAATACCCCTTCAATTTTGGGGCTCTTCAGGTAAGTGTTTTCTACCGGCGTGGGGTAAATGTTTTTGCCGTAGGCGTTAACAAGCATGTTTTTAAGGCGGTCGGTGATCTGCAGGTTGCCCTTAAAAAAGCGGCCGATATCACCGGTATGCAGCCAGTTATCTTTATCAATGGTGGCGGCTGTTTCTTTCGGTTTATTCAGGTAGCCCTTCATCACACAGTGCCCGCGCACGATGATCTCGCCTTCTTCAGACTGGAAGTCTTCTTTAAACGATTCGTGGGTTTGTATGGTGTAGATCTCTTTGGTATCGATATTTTGTATAGCAACCTCAATGCCCGGTACAATACGGCCAACGGTGCCATAGATCTGGCGGTGAACCTCGGTGACAGCCATTACCGGCGACGTCTCGGTAAGGCCAAATCCCTCCAATACTTTGATACCCAGATCGCCAAAAAATTCGCCGATGTTTTTAGGCAGCGCCCCGCCGCCCGACAGCATGATCTTTAAATTGCCGCCGGTGCGTTCTTTTATCTTGCTGAATACCAGTTTTTCGGCCAGCGCGTGCTGGCTGTTCAGTATCAGTCCTGATTTTTTACCATCCTCGTTAGCTATCCGGTGCTTGCGTCCAATATCCAGCGCCCATAAAAATATCTTTGATTTTAAACCGCCGGCGCTGGTGCCGTTTTTCATGGCGCGGTCATGTATCCTTTCCAGCAGCCGCGGTACACAGTTCATTACGTTTGGCTTAACCTCGGCCATGTTTTTAGCCAAGAGTTCAAGCCCCTGGGCAAATGCCATTTTGGCGCCTGCATACAGGCATACATGATAGGTGGCGGTACGCTCAAATACATGCGACAAGGGCAGAAAGGATAAAAAAGTATCTGTTTTTTCGATGATCGGGATCTGTACCAGGCTTACCCTGACATTCTCGACCAAATTATGATGCGTAAGCATAACGCCCTTTGGTATCCCGGTTGTGCCCGAGGTATAGATCAGGCAGGACAGATCAGATGGCAATATGGCCTCGCGCGCGCGGTTAATAGCCGACTGATGGCGGCCAATCAACGTTGTGCCAATGTTGATCAGTTCTTTAAAACTTATCACCCCGGCATCCAGCTTATGGATCTCCAGGTATTTTTCATAATCATCAAACGCGGGGATTATCCGGTCTAGCTCCGGGCAGTTGTTGGCTACCTGAAGCACTTTTCTGAATAGAAAAGGATTGCCGCAGATAATAGTGCGGGCACCCGAGTCATTTAAAATATATTCTATATCTGTTTCGCTAAGGGTGGGGTAGATGGATGTATTAACCCCGCCTACCTGTTGCAGGGCCTGATCGTAGTAGATATAATCCGGCCCGTTTTCCATCATAAGCGCCAGCCGGTCGCCTTTTTTTATACCGATGTCAATGAACCAGGCCGATATCGCGTCAATTTTATCCAGGGCTTCGCGATAGCTGATATCAACCCAGTTATCCTCAACTTTATGACTTAAAAAGGTGTGCGTATCAGGATGGACGTGGTTTACTAAATAGCGTATAAGGCTGGGTACGGTTTGGCGCTCAGTTGCGTGGCTCATTTATAATCTAAAATCAAGTTTATAACAATAACAAAGCTAATTTTATTTTTTAAAAATGGAAAAGGCTAAAGAAGCAGAATCTCTCCGTTGTTGTTATGAACAGGAAGACAACCGGTTTAACTGTTGAGCAGGGTATCATATTTTTATTATATTTACGGCATAATTACTATAACTACATATCAAACGCGGATTACCAAAAATCCGAATCCTTAACCAGGATATACAGTGCTGCCAAACGGTGGCCTTGGTTTGTAGTATCCTTTCTTTTTTAATTACACTTTAATTTATCGCCTTGCTGCTGCAATGGCTCACCGGCATTTTTATGCCTCATCAAAAACACAATGGAACAAAAATCAAATAAAACTATAGTTGCCGAATTTTATAAAAAGATAGTGGGGCAACGGGATAGCTCGTTAATAAACACTTATGTGCGCGAAGATTATATACAGCATAGCGCCGCGGGTAAGGCTGGCCGGCAGGGACTTTTTGAGATGGTTGAATTTTTAAAAACCTTGCCGCCATCAACAGAAACGCAATCGCCGGTAAAACGATTAATAGGGGAAGGTGAACTGGTGGTCATACAACTGGATATCGCCTTTATGGGGAAGCGTATGGTGGTGCTGGACTTGTTTCGCCTGGCCGATGGCATGCTGGCCGAACATTGGGACGCCGTACAGGAAATTACTGCTGATAATGATAACATGACCGGTGGTGCCCGGATAATTGATGCTAAAGCAGATACTGCCGCCAACAAGGCCCTGGTAGCCGCCTTTTATTTAAAAGTATTTGCCAACGCCGGTGCGGATTTAATGCCTGTTTACCTGGACGAAAAGTACCTGGAACATAATGTTGCAGAACCGCTGACCGGTTATATTGAAAATATAATTAAGGTACGCAGGGTAATAGCAGAAGGCGACTTTGCCGTGGTACAATCAGAATATGTTAAGCAATCACAGTCGTTTGTTTTATATGATATCCTGCGTATTGCCGACGGCAAAATTGTGGAGCACTGGAGCGTAAACCAGCTCATACCTGCTGTTATGCAGCATAATAACGGTATGTTATAAAATAAAAAAGCCATCCGGTATCTGACGGATGGCTTTTTAAATATTGTTAGGATGGATTTATACCGAAAAACTCTCGCCGCAACCGCAGGTGCGGCTGGCATTTGGGTTGTGGAAATTAAAACCTTTGCCGTTCAATCCGTCCGAAAAATCAAGCTCGGTTCCGGCCAGGTACAGGAAAGATTTCATGTCCAGGCACATGCGTACGCCTTTATCTTCGAAAAATTGGTCGCCCTTCTTCTCCTCGTTATCAAAATCAAGATTATAAGATAAACCCGAACATCCGCCACCCTGAACAGAAACCCGCAGGAAATAGGAAGCATCAAGCCCCGAATCCCTCATCAGGTCCTCTACTTTACTTTTCGCTTTATCAGTTACAGTTACCATTGTTTGTTAGTATTGAGTATCAAGTAGCAAGATTCTTGCTACTTTTTAAGTAATGCATATAATATCTAAATACTTGATTTGATACTATATACTTGCTACTTCTTAGTGATGCGATTTTTCAACCTCAAGCGCTTCCATGCCATTTTTTACGCGGAAGTCATTGATAGCTGCTTTAATAGCATCCTCTGCCAAAACAGAGCAGTGAATTTTTACCGGTGGCAATGCTAGTTCTTCAACAATATCCATGTTGTCAATTTTCATGGCATCGTCAATGCTTTTACCTTTTAACCATTCGGTAGCCAGTGATGATGAGGCTATGGCCGAACCGCAGCCAAAAGTTTTGAATTTAGCATCGGTGATGATGTTGTCATCGCCAACTTCAATTTGCAGGCGCATAACGTCGCCGCACTCTGGTGCACCAACCAGGCCGGTACCTACCTTATGACTGCTTTTGTCCAAGGTACCAACGTTGCGTGGGTTGGTGTAATGATCGATTACTTTATCTGAATATGCCATTTTCTTATAGTTTTAAGTATTGTGTTGTGAGTATTGAGTTATTCGCTCTAAACCCGTTGTTTTAAATTTTAAATCAGAAATCGGAAAGCCGATTTCCTGAATTCTTAGTGTTCTGCCCACTCAATTGAGTCAAGGTCAATGCCTTCTTTAAACATTTCCCAAAGCGGCGACATGTTGCGCAGGTTGGTAACCGCTTCTTTGGTTACTTTTATTGCGTAATCAACCTCTTCTTCGGTAGTGAACCTTCCCAATCCGAAACGGATTGAAGAATGTGCCAGGTCATCAGACAGGCCCAGGCTTTTCAACACGTATGACGGCTCTAACGATGCTGATGTACAGGCTGATCCTGATGATACAGCCAGGTCCTTCATTGCCATCATTAAGCCTTCGCCCTCAACATATTTAAAGCTGATATTGGCAACATGCGGTAAGCGATGGTCAACGTTTCCGTTTACATAACTTTCTTCCAGCACGGTTAATCCCGCTTGTAATTTATCACGTAAAGCTGATAAACGTTTGGCTTCGCTTTCCATCTCCAGCATACATAGCTCGGCAGCTTTACCCAAACCAACAATGCCCGGTACGTTTAACGTGCCTGAGCGCATGCCGCGTTCGTGGCCGCCGCCGTCCATTTGCGCGGTAACCTTAACACGTGGTCCCTTACGTCTTACGTATAGCGCGCCAACGCCTTTTGGCCCGTAAAATTTATGTGCCGATAAAGCCAGTAAGTCAATACCGTCAGCATTAACATCAACCGGTATCTTACCAACTGCCTGTACGGCGTCAGTCATAAACAAGGCACCATATTTATGGGCAATTGCAGCAATTTCTTTTATAGGTTGTATAACACCGATCTCATTATTACCATACATTACCGATACTAAAATGGTTTCGCTGGTCATGGCAGCTTCCAATACGGCCAGGTCAAGCAAACCATCTTCCTGTACGGGCAGATAAGTAACTCTGCCGCCCATTTTTTCAACGTGCTTGCAGGCATCCAATACAGCCTTATGCTCGGTAACCGTAGTAATGATATGGTTACCTTTTTCTTTATACATTTCAAAAACGCCCTTTATAGCCAGGTTGTCTGATTCTGTGGCACCTGATGTAAAGATGATCTCTTTCTCGCTGGCGCCAATTAACTTGGCCACCTGCTCGCGTGCATAATCAACACCTTCTTCTGCTACCCAGCCAAACGGGTGGTTACGGCTGGCGGCGTTACCAAACTTGCTTGTAAAGTAAGGTATCATCGCTTCCAGCACCCTCGGATCCATAGGTGTTGTAGCATTATTATCAAGGTAAATCGGGATGTTCATATCTAAATATATTAATAGTACAAAGATATGCAAACATTTTTATTTAAAATCATTCAATATAAGGTAAAACCGTCATATTAAACTAATAATTTAAGGTTAATATGATTTAGAAAATGCAGTTTTGTCAAACAAGCCGTTAATTTGCAATAAATTAACAGGTTGCTTTTTTTATAAACATGTAACCAAATCCTTAAAAATATCGTATTTTTAAGATATCTTAATAATGATAATGGCAACAGTAAATCATAAATACCTGCGTGTATGAATATCACCTACAATAAAGATATTGGCACAAAACAAAAAGCCCTTGCCATAAACCTCGATCCCGAAATTTACGGTTCATTTGCCGAAATAGGCGCCGGCCAGGATGTAGCCGCCAACTTTTTTAAGGCAGGTGCTTCATCAGGTACTATTGCCAAAACCATGTCGGCTTATGACATGACCGTGTCTGACGCTATTTATGGCGCCTTAAAGGTTAAACGCTATGTAAGCGAGTCGCGCCTGATGGCGATGCTTGACCACGAGTATAGCTTATTGATTGAGCGTTTGGCCAAACAACGCGGCGACACTACAACCTTTTTTGCTTTTTCTGATACGGTATCAACGCTTAACTATCATAAAACCAATGAAGCGCACGGCTGGATGGGTCTTCGCTTTCAACTGGAGCCCAACGGCGCCTTTAATGACGTGGTGATCCATGTAAAGCTGCTGGATACCGACAGTAATTTGCAGCAGCAGGCTGTAGGCGTATTGGGGGTGAACCTGGTTTATGCCTGTTTTTATTACCATGCCACGCCCAGTATTTTCCTGCTGTCGCTGATGGACGAGCTTTCAAAAGACCGTATCCAGATAGATATGATCCGTTTTGAGGGGCCCGATTTTGAGAAAGTTGATAACCGCCTGATGAGCCTGCACCTGGTTAAATACGGTTTTTCTGACGCGGCGCTGTTCGGCCCCGACGGCGAGAACCAGCAACCGTCTGAAGCCCTGTATAAGAAGCATATCGTGGTTATCCGTGGCCGTTTCCGCCCGATAATCAATGTGCATATGGATATGCTGAACACGGGTGTAAAGCAGTTTAAGCAGGAGCCTGATGTTGACAAGAAGAATGTAAAAGTGATCAGCGAGCTCACGCTGCAATCGTTAAAAGAACGTAACGCCGCCGAAAACGCGGAGATCGATGAAAAAGATTTCCTTGAGCGCGTGGATATCCTCTGCTCATTAGGGCAAACGGTATTGATATCCAACTTCCACGAATACTATAAATTGGTAGCCTATCTTTCCAAGATCACCAGCCTTAAAATGGGCGTGGTGCTGGGCTATCCCAACCTTGAATATATTTTCGGCGAGGAGCATTATAAGGACCTGCCGGGTGGCATCCTGGAGTCGTTTGCCACGCTGTTTAGCCGTAAAGTGAAGCTGTTTATTTACCCAACGCTGCGCAACGGCGTTATCATGAACTGCCTGCGCTTTTACCCGCCGCCACATTTAATTGATCTGTACCGCTACCTGATAGCCAACAACAAGATCGAAGATATCCGCAACTACAACGAGAACAACCTGCATGTACAAACCGATATTGTGTTACAGCTGATTAAACAGGGTGTTGAGGGCTGGGAGCAATATGTGCCGGTTGAGGTTGCCAAAATGATCAAGGAGCGCTGCCTGTTTGGTTATCCCTGCGCGGTTAACCCGGCAACGGGTGAGCCAGCGAAGATTGACGAGGCGGCCGCTGCAAAATCATAAAAGAGTGGGGCAACTGCTATTCCCTTCCGCCGGGAGGGAATAGAAATCTTCAATTAATTCAGCATATTTGTTCAATGAACAAAATAGAACATATTGGTATTGCCGTAACCGACCTTAAAGCCGCCGGCAGCCTGTATGAAAAACTATTAAACACCCATGTTTATAAGATTGAAGACGTAGCCGCCGAAGGTGTTAAAACCGCGTTCCTGCAAAACGGGCCTAATAAAATCGAGTTGTTGGAAGCATTGTCTGCCGATAGCGCCATCGCTAAATTCATCGCCAAAAAAGGGGAGGGGATCCATCATATCGCTTTTGAGGTAGATGATATCGTTGCCGAAATGACCCGGCTTAAAAGCGAAGGTTTTATTCTGTTAAGCGATGAGCCTAAACGCGGCGCAGATCATAAGCTGGTTTGCTTTGTGCACCCGAAGAGCGCGGGTGGGGTTTTGGTGGAGTTGGTGCAGGAGGTGAGATAATGCGTGGCCCTGTGGTAGAGACGCAATGCATTGCGTCTCTACAGTTGAATTTATATACTACCCCGTCGTCTAAAATCAGATATTTTAAATACGCTGATTTTAAGCATCCAATAACCAATTATTTCTATATTAGTTATTCCAAAACTTAAGTACCACCTAAATAACCTGTCATGATATACCGGGCGATGGCAATTTTTTTATTGTCGCTATTTATTTTACCCACTGCAAGCAGCCAGCAAATTTATTTTTCCCGCAAAATACCGGCTGATAGCACGACGCTATCTCAGCATATGTTTGTGCTGTCCGGGCAACTTATCAAAAACCTTGCTGCTACGGCACGCGATAAAAGAGATGGTGAATATTACGGTTGCCTATTTGCCGTGCAGGCATTAACCCATAAATATAAAGAGAGTAACCAAAGCATTGACAGCCTGAGGCTGGCCCTTAAAACTACCGGTGTACCTGAAGAGGATAGTCAGGGTTATTTGAATATTTATGAGGCGTATAACCATATCAAATTAATGCGGGCAAGCGGCGACAAACGCTCAGAACAAGAGATCTTTAAATGGGCCCTGCCCATAGTGCTTGGTAATTTTAAAGGCCAGGCTTTTGCCTATGCTACTGAACCATATTCGCACGACGCAGCTGCAATAGAAACAGAATGGCAAACAGCATTGGCTAAAGTACAGGCAAGGCAAAGCGATAGTTTATCTATCGACTCGGCCATTATGTTTGCCCAGGCCTATTTACAACACCTGGTTTATAAGCCCTTTTTAGCTATAGGTAAAAAGGCAGCATTTAAGGCAGACAACGCCAATTTTATTATACAGGACAGCGCCATGATAACCATGCGCGATGGTGCAAAACTGGCTGCGGTAATTGTGCGCGACAGAAAACTAACTGCGCCGCAGCCCGTAGTGATGATGAGTAACATTTACGCCGGTACCGAAGAGATAAATTTAGCAAAAGAAATAGCGGGCCGGGGTTACGTGGGGGTGATATTAAACACACGCGGAAAATACGCCTCTGATGTTTCAATTGAGCCCTGGGAGCACGATGCTGAAGATGGCTATGACGCCATCGACTGGATAAGCAAACAAAGCTGGTGCAATGGCAAAGTAGGAATGTATGGCGGAAGCTACCTGGGTTTTAGCCAGTGGGCGGCCGCCAAAAAGTTGCACCCTGCCTTAAAAACAATTGTCCCGCAGGCCGCTGCCGCGCCCGGCATAGATTTCCCGATGCACAACAGCGTGTTTACTACCTACGCGCTACGTTGGGTAAGCAATGTAACTAAAAATAAATTAACCGATTGGAAAGGCTTTTTTGACACCGCCGATTGGAATGCGTCATTTAACAAATGGTACACCGCCGGGCAGGCCTATAACGCTCTGGATAGTGTAAACGGGCAGTCAAATACAATTTTTCAACGGTGGCTGCAGCATCCGTCGTATGATAAATACTGGCAAAGCATGATCCCTTATCAACAGGAATTTAGCAAAATAAATATCCCGGTTTTAACTATTACCGGCTATTTTGACGGCGATCAGTTAGGTGCTTTGTATTATTATAAACAGCATCACCTCTGGAATCCGTCGGCAAATCACTACCTGGTTATCGGGCCTTTTGACCATGCTGGCGCGCAGGGTAGCCCGTCGGCGGTTGTAAATGGCTACACTATTGACCAGGTGGCTAAAATCGACATCAATAAACTGGTTTTTCAGTGGTTTGATTTTGTGTTGAAAGGAGGTGTGAAGCCCGATCTGTTAAAAAATACCGTGAATTACCAGGTAATGGGTACTAACGAGTGGTGGCACGCCGCCTCTCTTGAAAAAATGAGTAGCCGGACGCTGGATTTTTACCTCTCGACGGAGAAAGAAGGGAAATTTAATAAGCTGGCTAATAAAAAAACTGGTGGGCACATCGCTCAGGCAGCAGACTTTTCTAAACGTGTAATTGCTGATTTTAAAGATAGCTATAGTATGTTTAGCGACACATTGAATAGCAAAGATGCCCTGACATTTGTGTCTGATAAGCTTCAAAGTGACGTTGTTATCGCAGGATCTTTCACCGGGGACCTGATGGCGTTAACAAATAAGAAAGATATGGATATCGCCCTGGCGGTTATCGTGCAGGATCCTTTTGGAAAATATTCTTCATTATCAAGCGCTTTTCAAAGGGCAAGCTATTCAAAAAACAACAGCCGGCGCCAATTACTCAAACCAGGGGTAAAAGAAGCCATACCAATTACCGGCAACTTTACCGGTAAAAAGGTGTTAAAGGGCAGTAGAATTATAGTTCAGGTATCAGTGCTTAATAACGCCGCTGTTGAAGTTAATTACGGTACAGGTAAAGATGTAGCAACAGAAACAATAGCCGACGCCAAACAACCATTACAGATAAAATGGTTTGGGGATAGTTTGATACGCATACCTATCGTGTCTGATAAATTTTAGTTATCGATACCTGCTCAATCCCCCGCTCCAACATAGTCATCTGAAGTTACAAACTTCGGACAGTGCCGTGTGCACGCATATCCACTGTAGAGATAGGCGGATACGGGCCTGAAGCCGTATAAGCGGATAGCACGGGCCGCAGGCAACGCCCATATTAAACGCGCGCCGTCGACTCACCCGATCGTCGCTTCGCTTGATCATCCTCTCTTCGCCTTCGGCGGAAAGAGGGTTACAAATCACATAAAACCAATCTTCAATTACCAATCTTTAATCTCCAATAACTAATCTTCCACACCCTGTTAATAATTTTTTAATTTTGACTTTCTACTTTACAATTAAAATACTACATTTGCACCTCTTTTATAAGAAGATTAAACAATGAAAAAAGATCTGCATCCATCAAACTATAGATTAGTTGTATTTAAAGATATGTCAAACGACTATTCTTTTATCACTAAATCATGTATCGACACCCGTGAAACTGTAAAGTGGGAAGACGGTAACGAATATCCATTAGTAAAATTAGAGATTTCTCATACATCACACCCTTTCTATACCGGTAAAATGAAACTGGTTGATACTGCCGGTCGTATTGATAAATTCCGTACCCGTTATAACAAGTAATATTAACTTGTTAACAAAATATTCACCGGTCCCGGCTTTCCAGTCGGGACTTTTTTTATTTTTGCGCTATGGCAATTATCCTGTTTGACGATAACGCATACCAATCTTTACTACCCTTAACATACACTCGCCCTGTTGCCGACCTCCGTGTTGGGATATTAACTATTGCCGAGAAATGGGCAAAGCACCTGGGTACCACTTACTCTTTCAAGACACAACCTTATTTACAGGCTAAGTTCCCGCTTAAAACCGGGTATGATGATTTGTATATCAATGGTTCTGTTTGTCCGGACGAGGGTTTGCTGGAAGCGATAGGCGAATTGAAAACAGGCGACGCGTTAAAGCAGGGCGAATTTTTAATTGCTGCCAAAGCCGCTATTGACAGTGAATTTAGCAGTGTTGTTAATTACGATCCGTTTTTTATCAGCATCAAACATCCCGAAGATATTTTCAGCAAAAATAATATTGAGCTGCGTAAAGATTTTAAGCTGTTAACCAAAGGCAGAACCAGCGCAACAATAAGCGCTACCAATATCATCATCGGCACTGATTTTTTTGCTGAGGAGGGCGCTGAAGCCGAATGCTCAACCTTTAATACCACCAATGGCCCTATTTACTTAGGAAAAGGCAGCAGCGTTTGGGAAGGCGTGAATATACGCGGCGCTTTTGCATTATGCGAGAATTCGCAGGTTAAAATGGGCGCCAAGATCTATGGCGCCACTACCATAGGCCCGTATTCGAGGGTTGGCGGCGAGATCAATAACGCCGTGATCTGGGGATATTCGTCAAAGGGGCATGAGGGCTTTTTGGGTAATGCCGTATTGGGCCAATGGTGTAATATAGGGGCCGACAGCAATAACTCTAACCTTAAAAATAACTATGCCGAGGTTAAATTATGGGATTATACCACGCAGCGTTTCCGTAAAACCGGCCTGCAGTTTTGCGGGTTAATTATGGCCGACCATGCTAAATGCGGTATCAATACCATGTTTAACACAGGTACCGTAGTAGGGGTAAGCGCCAATGTATTTGGCTCGGGCTATCCGCGTAATTTTATACCTGATTTTGCCTGGGGTGGCGCGCAGGGTTTTGAGGTATATACCATTAAAAAAATGTTTGAAACCGCTAAACTGGTGTATGAACGCCGGAATGTGGAGTTTGATGAGCACGAGCAGGAAATATTAAAAACCGTTTTTGAACTGACGGCGGGTTTTAGAGGAGTATTCTAAAAGAGTACCTGGCCTAAATAGCCCATAACGCGACAGCCTGAAATATATTAATACAATAAACTAACAATACTATGGACCATCAACTATGGGACATGGAACAACAAAACCAATCATGAGAAAAAAAATTGTTGCCGGAAACTGGAAAATGAATTTAGATTACAACGAAGGTTTATCCTTGTTTTCTGAAGTTGTAAATATGGTAAAAGATGAAGCTACCGGAACCCAGGAAGTGGTAGTTTGCAGTCCGTTTATTCATTTACATAGCCTGGTGCAGTTGGCAAAAGGCTCGGCAAAAGTTTCTATCGGCGCACAAAACGCTCACCAGGCCGAAAGCGGCGCTTACACCGGCGAAATATCAGCCAGGCAGATTAAATCAGTAGGCGCGGCTTACGTTATTTTAGGCCACTCAGAGCGTCGCCAATATTTTGGTGAAACCAATGAGCTGCTGGCCAAAAAAACCGATACAGCCTTAGCTAATGACCTTAAACCGATCTTCTGCATCGGCGAGACCTTGAAGGAGCGCGAAGCCAACCAGCATTTTGATATTATTAAAAGCCAGCTGGTTGAAGGTGTGTTCCATTTAGATGCTACCCAATTTGGCAAGCTGGTACTGGCTTATGAGCCGGTTTGGGCCATAGGTACCGGTGTTACCGCAACGTCAGACCAGGCGCAGGAGATCCACGCGTTTATCCGCAAGGAAATTGCTGCCAAATATGATCAGGGTGTAGCAGATGCTACCACAATTTTATATGGTGGAAGCTGTAACCCTAAAAACGCTGCCGAGCTATTTGCCTGCGCAGATATCGATGGCGGTTTAATTGGCGGCGCATCGTTAAAATCAAGAGATTTTACGGATATTGTAAAGGCTTTTAACTAAGCTAAGTTGTTGGACGGCATAGACAGAATGACTTTTTTTTACGTTGGAGCTGCTCCAGCGTTCATTCTGTTTATGTTTATTTCCTATAAGAAATTAAGGAGTAGTCATCGGCTAAAGGTCTTGTCTATCCCTTCTTTTATATTTGCGTTGATAGGATTAGCTATCAAAACTCCTGAGGCAGCAGCCTTTTCTATATCTTTTTTTTATATAGTTAGTTATGCCTTCTTGCGATACCTGTATCTAAAATTATACGGTGTAGAACCAACATATAATAGAGGTTCTTGGTATGACGCGGAAGAAGGCAGGAGGCAAAATTGGTTAGACGTAATTGTCTTTGCGGTCCCAATATTCTTTAGCTTTGTAGCTTCACTTGCTTTACTTATCGCAAAAGCAAAAGGGTACTTAATAATATGAAGTATTTACTCAAAATCATACTGCCCCCTCTGTTTGCTTTTTGGGCATTTGCGGCATTTATAAAATTTACCCCATTTTTTCATCATGTTGACGGCATGGCCAACCTGGGCGAAGACACCGTTTACGGACTGATAGCCTATTACAAGATATTTGCCCCGGTACAGATAATAATTGCTTTACTAACTCAGTTTTTAATTGTAATGCCCCTGTGGCGCAAGATATTGGCAAAACCCAGATCGGCTATAGTCATTTTTACAATTATGTTTTTTGTTTGTTTAATACTTGCATTTGGCCTGGGCTACGTGATCTGGGATGCGGCAACTCCGGTTAGCCGTTTAATTGCCATCGGCTTTTTCATGACCGGCGTGCAGCTATTTTACTGGATATTTAACTTCTTAATACTATACCTGTTAGACTGGAAAGCCTTCAGAAAGACCGCCCAGCCATCTACCATTGAAACAGATACCTCATCATGAATTACTACGAGCTGCTTTTTACCACCATAACTACCGAAGATTATCAACAGGACCTTTTGATCAACGCCCTCGGTGAGATAGGTTTTGATACGTTTGAGGAACTGGATTTAGGGTTTAAGGCCTATATCCCGTCGGATGATTTTGATGAGGAACTGCTGCAGGCAGCTTTGTTACCTTACCGCGACATGTTTACGTTTAGCTACGAGGTAACCCTGATCCCGCAAAAAAACTGGAACGAAATATGGGAGAGTAATTTTGAACCGATAGCCATTGGCGACAAAGTGTTTGTACGTGCCACTTTCCACGAGCCGCGCCCCGAGTTTGAGTATGAGATTGTTATTGATCCTAAAATGGCCTTTGGTACCGGCCATCATCAAACTACGGCCATGATGCTGCAACTGATGCTGGAGAATGATTTTTCAGGAAAAAAAGTGCTGGATATGGGTTGCGGTACGGGCATACTGGCTATAATGGCCGCAAAGCTGGGCGCTGCGGATATAACGGCTATTGATTACGATCCGGTTTGTTATGAAAGCACCATTGAGAACTCGCAGTTAAATAACATCACCAATATTACGGCCCTTTGCGGGTCGAAAGAAGCTATCCCGGACGAACAGTATGATATCATCCTGGCCAACATTAACCGCAATATTTTAATTGATCAGATGGACCGTTATGCCGGCGCTTTAAAAGCTGATGGCGAGATCTATTTCAGCGGATTTTATGAAACGCATGATCTGGATATTATAACCGATGAGGCCCGCAAATACGGCCTGAAATATATCATCCACAAAAAAGACAAAGAGTGGGTGGCCGCAAAGTTTATTAAGTAAAGTATCGCCAGAAACACGCCGCTACATACCCTGAAAAATTAGCGGGCATTAACGCCGGCAAACTCAAATCATTTATATTCGTTGTACAAAATGTTATTGGCTTGACAAATTAGCTGTTTAAACATACTAATTTTGTATTTAACTTTTAGACCTAAATGGTCAGAAAGCTATAAAATCTAATTCCTACTGTCATGAAAACTTATCTTGTACCTATCGATTTTTCGCAGGCGTCAATAAACGCCGCCGAGTTTGCAGCCGCACTAAGTAAACAAACCAACGTTGAAAACATCATTTTACTGAATGCGTACTATGTATCGCCCATAGAAACGATGTTGCCCAGCCCCGATATGGTACAACTGTTGGAAGGAGAAGTAGAACAAAATGCAGCCGACAGGATCAAAAACCTGGAGCAGCTGAAGCTAAGGCTAAGCAAAGTGGTTAGGGCAGGGGTAACCGTCAGCATACATTTAAACCGGTCGCATTTACTGCGTGCGGTTATTGAAAACGTTGCCGTAAAAAATGCCGACCTGGTTATACTGGGCAGCAAGGGCAACACCAGTAAACACGACTCGCAGATTGGCGGGCACGTGGTAAAAATATCAAAGGCCAGTCCGGTTCCGGTAATTGTGGTGCCGCCCGGCTACAGCTTTGAAACCATTAAACGCGTTGTGGTAGCCTGCGATTTTGACAAGGTGAAAGAAACCGTGCCGCTGGAGTCGCTGAAAAAAATGCTGGACAAGAAAAAATTTGAGCTGCTGATCGTAAATATCGATAAAGATTCAAGGCATTTATCCGGCGATGCCGAACGCAGGGCAGAAGAGACGGCATTGCACCAGATGCTGAAGCCCTATCATCCCAAATACAGTTACGTACACAATACCGACGTGATTAATGGCATACTGCAATTTGCCACTGATAACGACGCCCAGCTGGTGATAGCACTGCCGCATAAGTACAGTTTTTTCCAATCATTATTACATGATAGCGTGTCGCAGCAACTGGCCGCAAGCGCGGCAGTACCGGTATTGTTGTTGAAATGATAAATCTTTGTTAAGACAAGCGTTTTTGCGTTAATTTGCACCTTATAATAAGCATTAACCTGCGGAATACATGAGGGTACATTTTATAGCAATAGGCGGCAGTGCCATGCACAACCTGGCCATTGCCTTACACAAAAAGGGATTTGAAGTAACCGGATCAGACGATGTACTGTTTGAGCCCTCGGTTTCGCGCCTGGCGAAGTACGGGATCCTGCCGGCCGAAAATGGCTGGTATCCGGAAAAGATCACTAAAGCTATTGATGCCGTTATCCTGGGTATGCACGCCCGGATTGACAATCCTGAGTTGTTAAAAGCGCAGCAGTTGGGCCTGAAGGTTTATTCGTACCCTGAATATATTTACGGGCAATCAAAAGATAAATTACGTGTCGTGATAGGTGGCAGCCATGGTAAAACAACCATTACTTCCATGATATTACATGTGCTGCAGGCCGCAGGTAAGGATTTTGATTATCTGGTAGGAGCGCAGCTGGCGGGTTTTGAGACCATGGTGAAACTAACCAAAGAAGCTCCGGTAATGATCATTGAAGGCGATGAATACCTGGCTTCGCCGATTGACAGGCGGCCAAAATTTCATTTGTATAAAGCCAATATTGGCGTTATAAGCGGTATTGCCTGGGATCATATCAACGTATTTCCAACCTTCCAGAGTTATATTGAGCAGTTTAAGCTGTTTATTGAAACCATACAACCGGGCGGTACATTGATCTATAGCCAAACCGATGCGGTTTTAGAAGAAGTTGTGGCCGATGATCAGTCGGGAGTTAGAAAACAACCGTACGGCCTGCCCGAATATAGCATTGAAAATGGCATCACCACCATTTTATCAGACGGAGAAAAATATCCTCTGGAAGTATTTGGCGAGCATAACCTGCTGAATATGCAGGCCGCACGATTAGTAGCCGAGGCTTTAGGGATTACCAAAGCCGACTTTTATACCTATATCACCACTTTTAAGGGCGCGGCCCGCAGGCTGGAGCTGGTTGGTAAAAATGATAATGCCACCATTTTTAAAGACTTTGCACACTCGCCTTCTAAATTAGAGGCAACCATACATGCAGTTAAAACGCAGTTTCCTGACAGGAAATTAATAGCTTGTATAGAATTGCATACCTTTAGCAGCCTGAACAAAGATTTTTTGGCCCAGTATGCCGGCACCATGGACGATGCCGACGTAGCAATTGTTTTTATTGATAAGAAAACTTTTGAGCAAAAAAAGATGGAACCCTATCCTGCCGGGATAGTAAAGACCGCTTTTTTAAAGAATGATTTAATTTTTTTTAATGATCCGAAACTGTTATTAACTGAGCTGCAACAGCTCAATTTAAGTAACGCAAACCTGCTGATGATGAGCTCGGGTAATTTTGGCGGTATCGACTTAATTGATTTGAAAAATAAATTATTACGATAATTGTTTGAAATAAAAAAAAATTAGTAACTTTATTAACTATTGAGAAACCCAATTCCTTATTTATAGACCCCCCAACATGAAATCACTAGGAAAAAAAATCAGACTATTGCGCCACCAGAAGGCATGGAGCCAGGAAGATGTAGCTAAGAGATTAGATATTTCTATCCCTGCTTTTTCTAAAATAGAAACTGGTATTACTGATATTAATTTATCAAGACTTGAGCAAATCTCCAATTTGTTCGAGATGTCAGTAGTTCAGTTACTTACCTTTAACGACATGGAGCAGGAGCAAAAATTTGTTAACGAGTTAGATGTGGTTAACAAAAAGCTTACCGACAGGGAAATAGAGATAATAGAGCTTCAAAAGAAAGTTATTGAGCTTTTTGAAGAGCTAAGGCACAACAAAGCCACTGCTTAAATAGCTTTTACTTAAATATAAAGCCTGGCCGTACAAACAATTAACTGTGCGACGGGGCTTTTTTGCTGTATATTTTTCCTATTTATATATTTTTAACTTGTATTTAAAATATGTATCGCATGGTTAAGTGCTTGTTGGCAAATGTGGCGCCCATGGAGTTATGCAGCGCCACCATTTTTTCATTAAAATCGCCCACCCATGACAGTTCCAAAACGTCATATTGATTAAGCGGCAGCACATACTCTCCAAGTTTAATAAACAGGGCCGATTCCAGGCCATGGTTCTGGAATTTTTGCTTGGTGCCCATCACGATGGCCCGCATACGGGTAACCCCACGCCATTTATAATACAAAAATTTAAGTTTTCCTGTTAAATTAAGCTTACCGTTTAGTGGTTTTAACATTTGGTTGGCATCCGGCAATACAATGTTAAAAGAGGCAGGCTCGCCGTTTACATAGGCAAACCATATCAGGTTTTCGTCCATAATAGGCTTCATTTTGTTAAAGCTTTCCAGGATGGTGCTGTAAGTTATGGGCACAAAATTTTCAAAACCGGCCCAGGCATCGTTATAGATCTCAATAAAATCCGCGGCAAATTTTTCTATTTGTTTGGTTTCCAGGTGCCTGAATTCATAGCCGGGCTTTTGACTAACCCATTTGGCTATTTTATAAAAACGCTCGGGGAATGGCTTGTGCACGTCCAGATGATTGGTTATTTGCTCATACATCTTCTTAAAACCATAATTTTCAAAAAACGCCTGGTAGTAAGGCGGGTTGTAATTCATGCCGTATGAAGGCGGCGAAAACCCTTCTACCAGCAAACCCCAAAAGGTATCGTTCTCTCCAAAATTAATTGGCCCGTCCATTGCCTGCATGCCGTTTTCCTGCAGCCAGTTTTTGGCCGTATCAAATAATAAAGAAGCGGCCTGTTCACCAGCTATACATTCAAAAAAACCCATGCCGCCGGTTGGCTGCTCATAATGAAATGCTTTTTTATTGTTGATGAATGCGGCAACGCGCCCAATTAATTCGCCCTTGTCATTTTTTAATATCCAGCGGGTACATTTGCCATACTGGTGGAAGTTGTTTTTAAGCGGATCAAAAACGGCTTCAATATCATTGTCAAGCGGGCATACCCAGTTATCATCATTTTTATAAATGATGCGGGCCGTATCTAAAAAGGCCCTTCTTGCCGCTTTGTCCTTTACTTCTATAATCGTCATGCAGGGTTTGGGAAAATATAAAAAAAGCATCCAGAAAGGTATTCTGAATGCTTAAAATACGGTATTTATAATATATCAATTAAAAATCGTCGTCGTCGTCGTCATCGTCACCAAATTCCTCAAAACCCAGATCATCTAAAGACCCGTCAAAGTCCTCATCCTCATCAACTACCTTTTTTTTTGGTGTTGTTTCCAAGTCATCATCATCATCTTCTGCATCCGTATTCTTAGGAATATTCTTCTCTGCATTTTTTTTTGGCGTTCCCATTGGCGGTGAATGTTTATTATAAAATTAAAATTTGCTTAAACTAAATTACGAAATCTTCTTTTTATTGCTCGTGTTTGTTACTAGTAAAAATAACGAAAAATCAATTTGAAAGAAAAAACATTTAAAAATTATTCCTGCTGCTCGCCAATGGAGGTCGAGTTATCTGTAAGTTCTTTTATATGAGGCAATTCTTCAATATTATTTATCCCGAAATAGTCCATAAAAAGTACGCTGGTGCCATATAAAATTGGTTTCCCCAACGCATCAGACTTCCCATTTATTGCGATTAACTCCTTTTCAAGCAACTTTTGTATCGAATAATCGCAATTTACACCGCGTATCTGCTCAACCTCTGTTTTGGTTACGGGCTGCTTGTAAGCAATGATGGCAAGCGTCTCTAATGCAGCCTGGCTCAGCTTCTTTTTTGAGCGTTGCAGCTGCAAAAGGCTGATCACCGGATGATAGGCTTTCTTGGTTAAAAACTGGTAACCGTTATTGATATTCACCAGTTCGATAGCGAAATGTTCGGCCGAATATTTAGTGCTGATATTTGCCAGGCAGGCGGTCACCTCGTCCAGGGTAAAGTCGCGCTCAAAGGCTGCCTGCAGGCAGTACAGTATTTCTTCAATGCGGATGCTTTGCTCTGAAGCGAAAACAAGCGCCTCTATATACAATTCAGGGTTTTCCATTATTCGGTAAAATTAGTATTCCCCGCCGGAGTAACAAGTTCAATTACAAAAAATGCTCTTTTTGAAGCTAGAATACAATATTACGGGAAGGCTTTAATTAAAAATTAAACCCCTGAGGAATATTCACTAAACATGGCATACTTATTGGCAACCCCCGATTGCTTGGCAAATTATGAATATTTTAAATTAATAGGTTCTTTTTTAATAAAACTTCAATAATTCCTATAAGGAGTAACAATATATTAAAAATATGAAAACCGCAGCGTAATCTTTAAGCGTAGGTAAAAAAAGAACGCCGGCCAGCCAGACACTATTTATAACTAAAACATACAACCAACAATTAACTTATGAAACCAGAAAAACTAATTGAAAATGCAGAGGTAAATATGGCCCGGAGGTCGTTTTTACGTTATGCAGGGGCAGGGGTGGCCGCCGTCGGCGTGTTATCCGCAACCTCATGCAGCAAAACTTTTGACGATTACAAAGGTGCCCCCGGTAAGTCAAAAATCGATATCGGCGCCACCGGTGATTTAGCCATATTAAATTATGCTTACGCGCTTGAGCAACTGGAGGCCGCGTTTTATATCAACGTAGCCGCCCACATGTACACCGGCGCATCAGCAGATGAGATTGCATTGTTAACCGATATCCGTGACCATGAGGTTGCGCACCGCGAGTTTTTTAAAGCGGCTTTAGGCACCAACGCCATCCCGGCATTAACGCCAAACTTTAACGCTATTGATTTTTCAAGCAGAAGCAGCGTATTAGCCGCAGCCAGAGCTTTTGAAGATACGGGTGTTACCGCTTATAATGGCGCCGGATATTTAATTCAGAACCCGGCTTACTTAACCTTAGCCGGTAAAATTGTTTCGGTGGAGGCACGTCATGCCGCCTATATCCGCAACCTGATCACCCCGGGGAGCTTTGCAGACACCACGGTGTTAGATGCAAACGGCATGGATAAACAACAAAGCATTGCAGCCGTATTGGGTATCGCAAACAGCTTCCTCACCACGAAAGTGAGTGCGTCTAGTTATGGTTATGTAGCATCTTAAAACAGAAAAGTCATGAATTTATTTGGAATAATAGAAGAAATTGGAAAAGCAGACCCTGAGTTTCAGGACAGGATCAGCCCGCGTCGCGACGCAATAAAAAATATAACCGGCTTTGGTTCAAAAGTAGCGGTAGCTGCAATACCATTTGCTTTTAGCACCTTGTTTAAAAAAGCTTACGGCCAGGCAGCAACTGTTTCTGTAACCGACGTTTTAAACTACGCGTTAAAATTAGAGTACCTGGAAGCCGCATTTTATAACGCCGGCATAGCGGCTACCGGGCTTACGTTTTCGTCTACAGAGCGGGCTTACCTCACAACTATACAGGGGCATGAAAATGCGCACGTTGCATTTTTGAAAAGCGTATTAGGCAGCGCAGCAGTAGCACAATCAACCCAGGGTACTAATGGTACTTATGATTTTACTGCCGGTGGTACTTTCCCAACCGTATTAACCAACGTAGACACATTTTTTGCAGTTGCACAAGCGTTTGAAGATACAGGTGTACGCGCTTATAAAGGAGCGGCGCCCAGCTTGCTGGGCCAGCAGGTTCCATTAACGGCGGCGTTAAACATCCATTCGGTTGAGGCGCGTCATGCTTCTGCTGTTCGTCAAATCCGCAGAGCCAGGGGTGCAGCTACAACTAAACCATGGATCACAGGTGCAAACGATACCGGCATAGCTGCAGTAAACGCTAACTACGCAGGCGAGGATAACCTTAACCAGGGTGGCGTAACTATCACCAGCTTATCAGGTGTTAGTGGCAACATATCTACCAATGCTGCTACAGAGTGTTTTGATGAGCCTTTAACAATGGCGCAGGTTGTTGCTTTAGTAGGGCCATTTGGGGTTAAATAATAGCTGATACCTATGATAATAAAAACGCCCCGGTTGTTCGGGGCGTTTTTTGTTTATGGAGATTTTTATTCTGTCGCGGGGACTCACCCGAACATCGCTGCGCTCGTTCACCCTCTCTCCCGCAAGCGGTAAAGAGGGTTGGGTATATAGCTATTGATTTGACAACTTTTTAAAAGTTGTCAAATCTAACCAGCCTCAGTAAATGGTAAAGAGGAAAGATACCGTATACTTAGTAATTAATTACCTGCTCTTCCAGCTGCGCCGGCATATCACGCCATTCATATTTTTGATTGCGTAACTGCGGTTCAAAGCCAGCCGCTATTATCGAGTCTTGGATTCCTTTAGCGGTAAACCGGTGGGGTGCGCCTGCGGCAGATACCACGTTCTCTTCAATCATAATCGACCCGAAATCATTGGCGCCGGCATTTAAACAGATCTGTGCAACCTGCTTGCCTACGGTTAACCATGAGGCCTGTATATTTTTAATGTTGGGCAACATAATGCGGCTCAAAGCTATCATGCGGATATACTCGTCGCCGGTAACGTTATTGGTGATGCCACGCACTTTGCGTAATAAAGTACCGTCATCCTGGAACGGCCACGGAATAAAGGCGATAAAGCCATGATGGCCCTCCGGTTTTTCAGACTGTACCTCGCGGATCCAAACCAGGTGCTCAAAACGCTCCTCAATGGTCTCTACGTGGCCGAACATCATCGTGGCCGAGCTTGGCAGGTTAAGCTGGTGTGCGGCACGCATTACATCCAGCCACTCTTTGCCACCGCATTTTCCTTTGGATATCAGGCGGCGAACGCGGTCGTTCAGTATTTCTGCGCCCGCGCCGGGTAATGAATCCAGGCCCGACTCTTTCATGGCCCGCAATACATCAATATGGCTCATGTTCTCCAGCTTGGCAACGTGCGCAATTTCAGGTGGGCCCAGCGAATGCAGTTTAAGCGTTGGATATAGATTTTTTAGTTCACTGAACAGGTCAGTATAAAATTTCAATCCCAGGTCGGGGTGATGGCCGCCCTGTAATAAAAGCTGGTCGCCGCCCAGGCGGAAGGTTTCTTCTATCTTTTGTTTATAGGTTTCAATATCGGTAATGTAGCTGTCCTCGTGCCCGGGGCGACGAAAGAAATTGCAAAACTTGCAGTTAGCTATACAAACATTGGTGGTATTAACATTGCGGTCTATCTGCCAGGTTACTTTACCATGCTGCACCTGCTTTTTACGCAGCTCATTGGCTACATACATTAAATCGGCTGTAGACGCATTGTGATGCAGGTAAACACCTTCTTCAATGCTTAAAAACTCAAACCGTGAAGCACGCTGTAACAGATCGGCAGTATTCATAAAGCAAATATACAATATTGTCTGAACCGCTGATTTATATGATTAACTGATTATGCTGATTTTTATATTGAGGTGACAGTCGGCTTGGGATATTCGAACAGATTTTTAATTAATGTTGGTGACAACAGGTTGTCAGTGCGTTCCTGGTTAACTTTCTTAACTAATGTGGTGTTCCGCTTAACTATTATGGTGTTCCAAATAGAAAAAAGGGTGTTCCGGAGTGTTCCGGGTGTTCCGCTTCGTTCCGCTCACGCAAAGTGGAACACCCGGTTAATTCACCACATGGCCCTTCTCCAGTTTCAAGACCTTATCCACGCTCTCAGGGATCTCATGCTGGTAATGCGTAACATAGATCAGCGTAACCTTGCTTAAACTGCAAATAGTATCCACCAGGTTTTTAAAGTGCTGCTGCTGGTGGCTGTCCATACCCTGGCAGGGTTCATCAAAAATGAGCAGGGGAGGGTTCTTTATCAGCGCCCGGGCCAGCAGGCATAAACGCTGCGCGCTGGCGGGGATGTTTTTGAGCAAGACCCGGGCGTATTTATCAATCTCCAGGGCCTTCATCCAGCGCAGGGCAACTTCGGCTTTTTCCTTGCTGCCGGGCCTGAATAATCCCAGGGTATCGTAATAGCCTGATTCAATTACCTGCAGGCAACTGTTATCCACCGGGAAATACTGGTGCAGCTCTGGCGATACGAAGCCTATTTTCTTTTTAATATCCCAGATGCTCTCGCCGCTGCCGCGTTTTTTATCAAACAGGATAATGTCATTAGCGTAAGCCTGCGGGTTGTCGCCGTTGATTAAACTTAACAAGGTTGATTTACCCGCACCGTTATGACCCAGCAGGGCCCACCTGTCGCCGGGATTAACCTGCCAGTCTATATCATTTAAAATAACGTTGGTGCCGTATTTTACATGCACCTTGTTCATGCTGATGATTTTTCGGTAGTCGTGTACCGAGTTGTTGGTATGAAGTAATGAGCTTAGTTCGGCTTTGTCAATGTTGTCGGCCTGGTATTGTTCAACCAGTTGCGGGGTAAAATCGGCTTTGCCAACCGTGTGGGTAATGACGCCGTTTTTTAAAACAGCCACATTGGTTATGGAGTCAGGTATCTCATAGGGTGATGTTGCCATCACTACGGTAATGCCCGAAGCCGTTATCTCGGTAATTATAGCGTTAAACTCCTGCCGGGTTTGCACATCAAGGCCGGTTAAAGGGCTGTCTAATAATAGGAGGACCGGATTTTTCATTAATGCCGCTGCTATCCTTAGCCGTTTGGTTTCGCCGTTTGACAGCTTGATCAATTCTTTCTTACTCAACTGGTCGAGCTTTAGGGTGGTAATGATCTTATCAAAATGCCAGTAAATATTGGGTTGCGGCGCGGGCTTTATGGTATGCAGGTAGGCCTCAACCGTCAGGGCGTCTTCACTGTCCGAAGAATTATAGCGTTGCTGGTAATAAAAATCGCCGGTGTTTGACAGGTTTTTAAAATGATGCTTAGCTTCAACCAGCGCAATTAATTGATGATGGGTAAAATGCCCGGGGTTATCCGGATGCTGTTGCAGGTAGTCCTCAAAAAAGTGGTACCTGATTTCGCCGCCGGTTATATTAAAATTACCGGCTATGGTTTGTAATAAGGCGCTTTTGCCGGATCCGCTTTCGCCTGTCAGCGCCCAGCTTTGGCCCTTGGTTATATGGAAGTTTAAGTTGCTAAACAAAACGTTATTTAAAAACCTGACAGAGATTTTGTCCGCAGAAAATACAGGAAGCACCATAGCCGGTAAAAATAGCTATCTGCCTTAATTTATCCGTCAGTTATAAATCAATTTCTAAATAAAGGATGGTGTGTACCTATTGCTATACATTATAGCCGGGCAAATTAGGCCGCATAAAGCTAATTTTATTATTTAGCTGATAGGCTTAGTTATTGCATATAAGTTGGAAACACTTTAAACCATGAAAAAATTAAACATTTCCCTTATCGTTTTGGCAATGATTGCCCTAAGCGGATGCTCTGTTATCACCGGTATATTTAAAGCCGGCGCCGTTGTAGGTATTTTAGCCGTAATTGTAGTAATTGGTATTATTATATGGATTTTTTCCATGTTTACCGGTGGCGGCAAATAAATTTTTACGCTTTTGATATTTAATTTAAACCGGGTTACTTTGGCCCGCTTTTAGTTATATCCTGTATAATTAAATAACTATAAAAATGGAAAACAATAAAGCAACAATCGAAACATTGAACGACCTGGTTCAAATTAACAATGACCGTATCAGAGGTTATGAAAGCGCCATAAAGGAAACTAAAGATGACGCCGAATTGGTATCTGTTTTTAATAATAAGATATTGGAGAGCCAGCAATTTAAATCGACCCTGACTGAAGAAATCCAGGTACTGGGCAATGATGCAGATAACACCACAACGGTAAGCGGTACTATCCATCGTACCTGGCTTGAAGTTAAGGCTGCTTTCTCGGGACATAGCGAAAAAAGCATTTTAGAAGAGTGCGAGTTTGGCGAAGACGCTATTAAGAAGGCTTATCAATCAGCTTTAAACGAAGAACACCTGCCTGCTTTTATCAGGGATATACTGAATGACCAACAGGCAATTTTATCACAATCGCATGATGAGATCAAAGCATTGCGTGATTCAGTATCGAACGACTAATTTCCGGTAAAATTCCGGTTAAATAAAAAGGCCTCCGCGGTAAACCGGGAGGCCTTTTTATTTGTGATCATCAAAGATTACATTTTTTTAGTAGTGTCTTTTTTTACTGTATCAACTTTAGTTGTATCAACAACTTTAGTAGTGTCAGTTTTTACTGAATCAGTTTTAACTGAATCTGTAGTAGTAGTGCTTGAACCTTTGCAAGCAACGAAAGAAGCCATAACTAAAGCGATAGCGGCGATTTTGAATGAATTTTTCATGTTAAAATTTTTAAAGTGACTATATAGTTTTGTTATTAATACAATAAACGGCAAAAGGTAACCCGCTATTTGTAAAATAATGTATTACCTTTTGATAAAAAACTAATAATCAGCTATAAAAGATGCAAAATTTATTTTTTTCGGTATTAATTTATAGTTGTTGTAACCGTGGAAGACCTGGTCAGATGGCAAAAAAAAAGGTCGTTATTTAAATAACGACCTCACTTTAGCTTTAAGCTAAAAGATTACATTTTTTTAGTAGAATCTTTTTTTACGGTTGTTGTAGTCTTAACGGTGTCTTTTTTGGTTGTGTCAACTTTAACTGTGGTGTCTTTTTTAGTTGAGTCAACTTTTACAGAATCTGTAGTAGCGGTAGATTTACCTTTGCAGGCTGCAAATGATACAACGGTTAAAGCTACCAGGGTAATTTTGAATAAATTTTTCATTGTGTGTTGTTGGGTTTAAATAAATGTGAATATTACCTTTTTACATAATGCGTTTATAAAAAGTTACATATGTTTATAAATGCGGCACTAATATAGCCATAAAAATACAAATATTATAAACTTCAATTGGCAACCAACAAAAAAAAGACAAGCTAAATTTAGCTTGTCTTTTTTTTGTTGGTTAAACAGGTAAATTATCAGGGCTTCTTTTTGATCTCGGTTGTTTTTGTTTTAACCTCTGTTTTTTTTGTATTAACGTTTGTGTCCTTTTTTAAAGAATCCGGAATCATAGAATTGGTGTCTTTTTTGGTGGTATCGGTTATTAATGTGGTGGACGACGAATCGGTTTTTACGGAATCAACAGCTGCAGATCCTTTACCTTTACAGGCCGCAAATGAAGCGGCAATTGCTAAAGCCACAAGGCTGTTTTTTAAAGTGCTTTTCATGGTTTTTGCTAATTAAATATTGATAAGTGTTTTAATAATATAACCCATATGCATTAAACATGCCAAACAATTTATTATGGTATTTTAACTGTTTGCAAATGAAAGGGTTATTTGTTTGTGATGTTATACTGCCGAAATTATAAAACTGCCAACCGCAATAATTATTTAATTTAGATTTTTATTACAACAATGGGTTACCATTTGTTATAAATAGTATTAAGTAATGTATATAGACTAGTGAGTAAACAGCTAAAAGATTCAACGCCAACAGACAGCGAAGTTATTCTTGGGATACTAAATAATTCGGAAAGCGCCTTAAAACGATTGTATACGGCATATTTTCCGATGGTATTACAACTGATTATTAATAATAACGGCAATGTAGATGATGCTAAGGATATTTACCAGGAAGCCATAATAGTTCTTTATAATAAAGTTAAAGCCGGGGATTTTGAGTTAAGCAGTAAGCTTAAAACTTACATTTATTCAATTTGCAGAAGGCTTTGGTTAAAAAGGCTGACCCAGATTAACCGCTATGGCGGGGATATCAGGGATTTTCAGGAATATCTGCCGATTGAGGAAGATGAAGCTGAGCAACATAATGACCGGAATGTGCAGTTTGTAAAAATGGAAAGTGCATTACAGTTGTTAGGCGAGCCGTGTAAAACCATTATGGAAGACTTTTATATACACAACAGATCAATGCAGGATATCTGCGAACGTTTTGGCTATACCAATGCAGATAATGCCAAAACGCAAAAATATAAATGCCTGCAAAGGCTGAAGAAGTTGTTTTTTCAGCAGAAATAAGAAGGAGTAAGAAAATGAGCGATAATCAACTTTTAGAAGTAATTGAACGTTACCTTAACGGCGAAATGAAGGCCGATGAGCGTAAGAAATTTGAATTGCTGCGCAAAGAAAATGCAGAGGTGGATGGAAAAGTTGTTGAACATAAACTTTTTACCAACCTGCTTAAGCAATATGGCGAGCGTGTTGAGCTGGAGAGCCGTTTAAACGCTATACATGACGAGATTGACGTCCATACGTTAAAAGAAAACCTGATGGTGCATCCGGTATGGATCGTTCAGCTATGGCGCAATCATCATTCAAAAATATCTGTGGCAGCGTCGGTAGCTATATTTGCAGTTTTAAGTGCTTTGTTATTTACCGGTAAATTAAATAATAACGACAGCTCTAAAATTGTAGAACTGAAGAACAAGGTTGACAGGCTTGACCGGTCAAATACCAATTTAAGCCGCTCTATCAATGCTATCAAGTCAGAAAAAGGAAAACCCGTTGCTGATAGATACAGTGCCAGCGCTACCGGTTTTGCTATTACCTCAGGCGGATTAATTGCTACCAATTACCACGTTGTGGATGGTGTAAACGCGGTATCTGTTCAAAGTGCCAGTGGTATAACTTATAAGGCAGAAGTTTTATACAGCGAGCCGCAGCATGATATAGCTATCTTAAAGATCACTGATAAATCTTTTGAACCATTGGGTACGATACCTTATACATTTAAAAGGGCAGAAAGTAACCTGGCCGAGCAGATCTCTACTTATGGCTATCCGGATGGTTACCCCGCTTATGTACCGGGTTCATTGTCATCATTATTTGGCCAAAACGGTGATACCCTGCATTATAAGGTTACCATGCCTATTAACCCGGGTAACAGTGGCGGCCCGCTATGGGATAGCAAAGGAAACGTAATTGGGATTACCGATTCAAAAGAGGCACACATTGAAGGTGAGCATTTTGCCATAAAAGCAAAATATTTACTGGATGCCATTAAAAATATACCTGCTGATTCTTTGGACAGCAAAATTGTTTTAAGCAAAAAGAATACGCTGGCCGGTTTAACCGAGGCGCAGAAAGCTGCTAAGGCAAAGAACTTTGTATTTATGGTTAAAGTTTATTAATCAATAAATACACCATTTACCTATGGACGGGAAAAGGCGCTTATAGCGCCTTTCTTGTATCTGGATATGTCGTCGGCTACAGGAGTTACCTGTCCACTTCCCCCAAAACAAAGTCAATACTGCCAACAATAGCAATTAAATCTGCTATCATAACGCCTTTGGCTATCTCGGGCAATACAGACAGGTTATTGAAGCTGGGTGCACGTACCTTGGCACGGAAAGGTATTTCAGACCGGGTGTCGCTGTGGATAAAATAAAAACCAAGTTCGCCTTTGGCGCCTTCGCATCTTATGTAATAGTCTTGTGGTTTTGGGGTAAGCTTTCGCGGCAGTTTGGCGCGCGGATCAAAATCGACAGTGCGTTTTAACTCGTTTTGCAGGCGATCAAGACATTGCTCCATTATTTTTAGTGATTGCTCTATTTCGTCAATCCGTACTTTATATCTATCCCAACAATCACCAACAGTACCCATTAGTCCTGCGCCTACGGGGATATCAAAATCAAGTTCAGGATAAACAGAGTAGCCGTCTATCCGGCGCAAATCCCATTTTAAGCCGGATCCACGCAGCATAGGGCCCGAGCAACCGTAGTTAATGGCTACATCCCTCGGCAATACGCCAACATTGGCGGTGCGGCTGATGAATATCTGATTGTCGGTTAATAGTTGATTTAACTCAACCATTTTGGGTTTAAAATAGTTAATAAACTCGCGGCAGCGCTCTTCAAAGCCAACGGGCAAATCATAAAATAGCCCACCCACCCAAATATAGTTATATAACATGCGCGAGCCGGATGCCCATTCCAGCATCCCCATAATATGTTCGCGATCTTTAAACAGCCATAAAAACGGAGTAAAGGCGCCAATATCAATACCATAGGTACCAACCGCAATTAAATGCGAGGCAATACGGTTCATTTCGCAAACCAGCACCCGAATGTATTCAACACGTTTAGGGATATCCTGATCAATGCCCAGCATACGCTCAACCCCCATCACCCAGGCATGGCTGTTATTCATTGATGCCAGGTAATCTAACCTGTCGGTAAATGGAATAGTTTGCTGGTAGGTAAGCGACTCGGCATGTTTTTCGAAACAGCGATGCAGGTAACCCATGTGGGGGATAACCTCTTTAACTATTTCGCCGTCAGTTATTAACTCCAACCGCAAAACGCCGTGAGTCGACGGATGCTGCGGCCCCATGTTCAGCACCATGTCCTCGACGCTGGCGTCGGCTATTTTTTGGTGATATGCTTTTAATGCGTCAGTCACAATGATTTCGGATATCGGATGTTCGATTTCGGATTTATTTTTTTGAATTTTTAATTCGTTGATTTTCTTTAGCAGTTTTGCCTATTGCGGTAAATATAGCAGTAAGTTCATTTGCTTCTTTTTTCAATGGGGCTATAATAGTTGGTGAAATCAATCCGGCTTCTTCCATCAAATCAAACCAATAAATTGATTCATCAGCCTCCTCCTCACAAATTACAATTTTATTGATAAAGTCGGCTGTTGATTTTCCTTTGTAGGCAGCACGATAATTAGCACCTACTGATGTTGAACTTCTTAATACCTGATTGGTTAAAACATTAATCGATCGGCCGCCAGGCAGGCTTTCAATAAATTTAATTACATCGACAGCAAATTTTTGCGCCCGTTGTTTTAATTCTGTTTTATCCATTATTAATTCCTAAATCGTCAATCGGCATTCAATAAATTCGAAATCGAACATCCGAAATCCGATATCAAAAATCTATTTTTATTCCTTTATAATACTCCGCTGTTTTATAATCTTTTCTCAACGGATATCCTTCCCAGTCGTCCGGCAACAGGATACGGCGCAGATCAGGGTGTCCTTCAAAAAATATTCCAACCAGATCATAAGCCTCACGCTCATGCCAGTCGGCGGTACGGTAAACATCGGCAATACTTTTAAAAACCGGCTCGCCGTTGGCCCGGTCATATTCTTTACTGATTTTTAAAGTAAGCTGTAACTGGTATGGCATCGATGCTAGATGATATACCACACCAAAACGCCCGGCTTCAGCGCCATAATCAACACCCGTAAGGCACGACAGGAAATCAAAATAAGTTTTTGAATTATTGCGCAGTTCAAGGCATACGTCCGCAATTTTGTCCGGGGCAATCAACAGGGCGGGTTGCAGGCCGCCCGTTTCTTCTCCTTCAATTATCTCAGCGCCAAATTTACCGGCCAGCAATAATTTAATATCCTCAAAACTCATGGGGCAATGCGTACTCTTTTCCAGTTTTTGTTATCTATTTTCTTGTACAGGATGCGGTCATGTAAACGGCTTGGCCTGCCTTGCCAAAATTCTATCAAACGCGGCTTTAAAATATATCCGCCCCAAAAAGATGGTTTAGGAACATCTTTATCCGCATACTCTTCTTCTAACTGGCTGATTTTGCTTTCCAATATATCGCGGCTGGCTATCTCCTGGCTTTGCGGAGAGGCAAGGGCGCTGATCTGGCTGCCTTTTGGGCGCGAATGGAAATATTTTTCTGATTGCTCTTTGCTCAGTTTCTCTATATTACCTTCAATACGTACCTGCCGCTCTAACTCGCCCCAGTAAAAGGTGATAGCGCCTAATGGGTTTTTGGTTATTTCTTTCCCTTTACGGCTTAAATAATTAGTGTAAAAAGCAAAGCCGTTGATATCAAATCCCTTCAATAAAACAATCCGCGCAGAGGGCCGGCCGTCCGTAGTAGCGGTTGCCAGCGTCATGGCATTTGGTTCATGGATCCTGGCCTCAACAGCCTCATTAAACCATATATCAAACTGTTTTATGGGATTAGCATTTATGCTGGTTTCTGTTAAAGTTTCAGCACTGTAATCTTTTCTTAGATTTTGTAATTCTTCCTGATTCATTTACTGCAAACTTACAAATTAATTATACCGTAAATAGTTAATATTGTATTTCATGTTATGCCAGCCGAACATATTTTACTTTAGCTTGTTAATTTAGTCATAATTTAAAAAAACGTCTATGTTAAATTCTATCACAGCCGCGGCGGGCCGCCTATTAATTTCGGAGCCTTTTATGCTGGACCCGAATTTTAAAAGGTCGGTTATTTTGCTAACAGAATATGCCGATAGCGGAGCCATGGGCTTTATATTAAATCATCAAAGCGACTATTTATTGGGCGACGTTTTGCCCGACACTTCATACTCTGAGATACCGGTTTATATCGGCGGGCCGGTAGCCGCCAATACCCTGCATTTTATACATTGCGTACCTGACAAGATTGAAGGTGGCATTGAAATTTGCAACGGGATTTACTGGGGTGGTGATTTTAAAACCATAAAACAACTGGTATCAAATTATCAGCTTGATGAAAGCGAGATTAAGTTTTTTATGGGCTACTCGGGCTGGACACCAAGCCAGCTTGACGAGGAGCTAAAAGAAAATAGCTGGATAGTTGCCGAGAAGTGTAGCGCTCAAACCATTTTTACCGTTTCAGAACAAAACATGTGGAAGGAAGTAGTAATAAGCCTGGGTAACCGTTATGCGCATATTGCCAATTTCCCTGAAAATCCGCAGTTGAACTGAGATTTGGGTAATTAAAGGTTAGCGGCTAATTAATATGATCAGGAAACTTTTTATTTTGTTAATGATTGGCAGTTGTTTAAGCTGTCATAAAAAGTCAGTGCAACAGTCAGGTTGCGATGCACAGGTATGTACCACATTGTTCGCCATCATCGGGATCCATTTTACAGATAAGAATGGTACTGCAATCGTGGTTCAAAATTATACCGCGGTTAACCAGCGTACCCATTTGAATATGGTCAATTCAAACCCACCGGCAAATCCTTTTGGTATAGGTTATTACATAGTGGCGGACGATAGCGCGAAGTCGCAATTATCAACCGAAGGCGATGAGGTATTGGTATCAGCAACCAATCCGGCAACCAATCAAACCAAGACGACTATGTTTAAGATAACCGGCGGATGCAAATGCCATGTTGAGAAAGTATTGGGCGTAGATACGCTGGCATTTGATTAACTATTGATTAGCCTTCATTTCTTCTGCTGATTCCTCAACCTTTTTCTTCAGATTTTCTTTGTAAGCGATCAGGTTTTGAACAATCGCATCATCCGCAGTAGAAATAATCTGAGCTGCCAATATGCCTGCGTTCTTTGCCGCGTTTAAAGCTACTGTAGCTACCGGGATACCATTAGGCATTTGAAGGATGGATAAGATAGAATCCCAGCCATCAATTGAGTTGCTGGATTTCACCGGTACGCCGATAACCGGTAAGTGCGTTAACGAAGCTACCATGCCCGGCAAATGCGCCGCGCCACCGGCGCCGGCAATAATTACCTTTAAGCCCCGGCCGGCGGCTTCACGGGCGTAAGTGAACATACGGTCGGGTGTGCGGTGTGCCGATACGACGGTAATTTCGTAGGCTACACCCAGTTCTGTTAACACGTCGGCGGCATCCTGCATAACCGGAAGATCCGATTTGCTGCCCATGATGATTCCTATTTTTGGAGAGTTCATATAGTTTATTTTACCAAGACGTCGTTTCACTTCCGGCAATGACGTGGTGTTAATATTATTAGCTTATTACTTTCAACGTCCGTTGCACAAACCTTGCCGTTTCAATTGCTTTTTCTCTATCCGCATTAATAATGGTAACATGCCCCATTTTGCGGAACGGCTTGGTTAGCGCCTTACCATATAAATGTACATATACGCCGGGGCATTTTAATATTTTTTCAATCCCCTGGTAAACTGCCGGGCCCTCAAAGCCAGGCTCGCCCAGTATGTTTATCATAACTGCGTTGCTCAGGCAGGTTGTATCGCCCAACGGCTGGTTAAATATGGCGCGCAGATGCTGCTCGAATTGCGATACCACATTACCCTCAATACTCTGATGACCGCTGTTATGCGGGCGCGGCGCCAGTTCATTTACCAGGATCTTTCCATCTTTGGTTAAAAACATCTCAACAGCCAGTAAACCAACAATCTTTAAATCTTCGGCAATTTTTTTGGCAATACGTTCGGCTTCCTGCTGTATCTCAAAAGATAGGGTAGAAGGCGATATCAGGAACTCAACCAGATTAACATCCGGATTAAATTCCATTTCAACCAAGGGGAAGGTACTTACCTCGCCACTTTCATTACGGGCCGCGATAACGCCTATCTCTTTTTCAAAGTCTATCAGTCGCTCAACCAAACTTGGTTCGGTAAAGGCGTTGGGCAGATAGCTTTCGTCAATCACTTTATAAACGCCACGGCCATCATAGCCATCGCGCCTTAATTTTTGTATGTAAGGGTAGGGGATGCCGGTTTTTTTAAGTTCATCAACTGACGATATTATTTTAAATTCGGCAGTTGGTATATCATTCTCTTTAAAGAACTGCTTCTGCAGGCCCTTATCCTGTATCAGCCGGATTATTCTTGGCTGAGGATATACTAACACGCCTTCTTTTTCCAATTGCTCCAGCGCGTCTACATTAACCTTCTCAATCTCGATGGTAAGCAGGTCGACTTTTTTACCGAATTTATAAACGGTTTCGTAATCGCCCAGTGATCCGGCCATAAATTCATCACATAGTTTGCGGCAGGGCGCTTCGCGATCCGGGTCAAGTACTTTAACCGTTACATTATAGTTAATGGCTTGTTGGATTAACATACGGCCCAATTGTCCGCCGCCTAAAATACCCAGTTTAAGATCTCCGTAAAATGCTTTCATTTTTGTACTGCAAGTTTACCCTAAATCTTTCAAAAAGCATAGGCGAATTTACATTAGGCGGATAACAATTGCGAAATGAGGGGTGTTATCCTTTTATCAAATGCTCGCCTTCGATCTTTTTCTGCAGCTCTAAAATTGCACCTATCAGGGCTTCGGGGCGCGGAGGGCAGCCCTGTACGTAAATATCAACCGGAATAACACGGTCAACGCCTTTTACCACATGATAACCATGCTGCCAGTAAGGACCGCCACAATTTGAACACGACCCCATAGAGATCACATATTTAGGCTCGGGCATTTGTTCATAAAGGCGTTTAATCCGCTCGGCCATTTTAAAGGTAACGGTGCCCGCAATAATAATAACGTCAGATTGCCGGGCAGACGGGCGGGGGAATACACCCAGCCTATCCATATCATAAGTGGAAGCGTATGATCCCATCATTTCTATCGCGCAGCAGGCTATGCCGAAACCCATGGGCCATAATGAGGATAACCGCGACCAATTTAACAGGTCATTTAATTTGGTGACTACTATGCCGCCGCCTTCGCTGTTTATATCGTTACTCATCGGCTGGTTTTTTAAAGGTAGGCTTAAACATGGGCTTGCGTATCGGTGCAGGCCCGGCAGTTGATGCAACAGGTGCGGTCGCAGCGGTCGCCACCACCGGTTCTAAAGCAAATGCCCTAACCTTAAATACACTTTGTTCTTTATTTATCTGATCATATAATGATGTCGGGATGTTTGTATTTGTGGCAGGTATTGCCGGTTTGGGTTTTATCCAGTCAAGATCTCCCTTAACCCAAACGTATACCAATCCGAGGATCAATATCCCCAGGAAAATAAACATTTCGGCTAATGAGAACCATCCCCAGCGCGCATCGGCCGCAATAATTTCATGGCTGCCAAATACCGTTGCCCAGGGGAAGATAAACACCATCTCCACATCAAACAGTAAAAATATTAAGGCAATTACGTAAAAGCGCGAGTTAAAAGGCAGCCAGGCATTGCCCGTTGGCTCTTCACCACATTCGTAAGATGTCAGCTTCTCCGGCGTGGGGTTATTGGGTGCAATAAGGCGGTTCAAAAGAAATATCAGGCCCACCAGGATTATTCCTGTAATTAAAAAGATAAGTATCTTTCCAAATTCTGATATTTGCGAAACTTCAACCATGCCGGCAAATTTAATAAAACAAACAGATTTTGATGCTATAATTATTGGCGGTGGCGCGTGTGGATTAATGTGTGCCGTGCAGGCCGGGTTTTTAGGCAAGCGTACTTTGATTTTGGAGAAGAACGACAAGGTGGGCGCCAAGATCCTGATCAGCGGCGGAGGCAGATGTAATTATACTAATCTCTACGCATCGCCAAAACAGTTTATATCAGATAATGAGCATTTTAGCAAATCAGCCTTTGCGCAGTGGACGGTGGACGACACGCTAAATTTTTTTGAAACATACGGGATACAAGGCAAAGAAAAGACACTTGGTCAACTCTTCCCGGTTAGCGATAAAGCCAAAGACATCGTAAAAGTTTTTACAGACCTGTGTCATGATCTGGGCCAGGAGATCCGCTGCGACGCAGACGTGAAAAGCATAGAACAAACTGGCGATGGTTTTGAGGTAGTGTACGAAAAGCATGGGCGGGAAATACGCATCCACACGCCAAAAGTAGTTATTGCCGCGGGCGGATTACCCATACAAAAAATGGGGGCGACAGATTTTGGCCTTAGTGTTGCCCGTAAATTCGATTTAAAGATTGTTGATACCGCACCGGCATTGGTTCCGCTGACCATTACGGGTAAAGACCAACAATGGTATGAGCAGCTATCCGGCAACAGCATCTTTTGCCGGGTGTGGAATGACAGGGCCAGCTTTGAAGAAAATATCCTGTTTACCCACTGGGGCCTGAGCGGTCCGGCTATTTTACAGATCTCATCTTACTGGAAGGCCGGCGAATTTATTTATATCGATCTGTTACCTAACGAAAATATAACCGAGCTGATACAGGAAGAACGGGAGGTGAACGGTAAAAAAACCTTGCTTAATTATCTGGCTACTATTTATACCCGTAAATTTGTTGAAGCATTAAGCGGCTACCTGCCGGTTGACAAGAACCTGGCCACTTTAAGCAATACAGACCTGGAGAACATAACTAACCTGATTCATCATTTTAAAGTTAAACCTGCCGGCGATAAAGGCTATGATAAAGCCGAGGTAATGCGCGGTGGCGTATCAACCGATGAACTGTCATCCAAATCATTGGAAGCAAAAAAAATACCCGGCCTTTTCTTCGGTGGCGAGTGTGTTGACGTTACCGGCTGGTTGGGAGGTTATAATTTTCAATGGGCCTGGGCCAGCGGCTTTGTAATAGCGCAGCAACTTTAACTATTAAAAATAATTGTAATATTGTTGTTATGACCAATAAACGGGTTCTTTATTTAACAGGTTATCAATGGCTTTGGGTACTATACATTGCCGTTGCAGCTTATACCTGCCTGTTTAAATATACCCGCCATATTGATAACAACTACAAGATCTTTCGTGCTTCGTATTATCATGCCAGGGCCGGGAAGAACCTTTACGACGCCTACCCGCAGGAGTATGGTGATATGTATTATTACGGGCCGGTCTTTCCGGTAATAATTGCGCCATCGGCTCTATTGCCGCATGCCTGGGGTTTCCTGTTGTGGGAACTGGCCAACGCGATAGCCATTTTGGTGGCTATTCATCTGCTGCCATTTACCATCCGGCAAAAAAATCAGTTGCTATTACTCTGTGCTATTGAATACGCCAACGCCGTATTTTACATGCAGTTTAACCCGGCTATAACTGCCATGATATTGCTCAGCTTTATTTTGGTTGAGCGCGGTAAAGACCAATGGGCCACCTTGTTTATTGTATTGGGTTTTCTGATAAAGCTTTACCCCGTTATTGGGCTCACTTTCCTCCTGTTTTCCCGGAATAAGGGCAAGTTTATATTGTGGGCAGGGATCTGGCTGGTGGTATTTGCCGCCTTACCCATGTTATTGAGCAGCCCGTCTTTTGTAATCAACTCCTATCCGCAATGGTTAGCCGCGGTGCATGGAAAAGTTGGGCTTAATGCTTATTTTGACTCGCCGCAGGACATTTGCGTAATGGGAGTAGCAAGGCGCGTAACCGGCAATATCAATGTGCCTAACCTGCCATTTCTAATTGGCGGGGCCATATTGTTTTTACTGCCATTGCTGCGGTTTAAACAGTATAAGTCGTTTATGTACCGTGCGCAGGTATTGGCATCGGCATTGATATTTATAGTGATTTTTAGTACCGGTGCCGAGCATCCAACTTATATTATTGCCGTAACCGGGGTTTTTATTTGGATGCTGATCCAGGATAAGCCTTATTCAACCATCAATATCATTTTCCTGGTGCTGGTATTAGTAATAACGGGGCTTGGGTTAACAGATGCAGTGCCCAAATTTATTCGTCAGCCGTATATAGCCCGTTACTCGGTGAAGGCCTGGCCGGTAATCATCATTTGGGTAAAAATAGTTTACGAGTTACTGCTCAAAGACTTTGTTACCCAAAAATCAAAGATCGATCAGCAATATGAAAGATTAGTGAATAAAGACTGGTTGCTGAAAATCAGTTAGAAATTTCAATAATCTATCAGTCGAAGAAGATACCTGAAAAAGTCGGGTAATTTGGATCTTTGTACCCATCATAAAAAAAGCGGGTGATACGAAACTGGACATGTCCCGTTACCAAATAATTCAAATAAACGCCATTATCAAAATCAGACAAGCTATTTGACTGTAATACCTTTTTGGTATTCGCGTCGATCACATCAACCAGCATTTGCCGGTGATAACGTTGCCAGTCAAGAAAATAAAGAGATACTTTTTTCGTAACCCCGTTTTTTAAATCAACATCAGCTATTTCGTGAAGCAGGGCTGTATTCCCCGCCGCAACACGCCCTTCTTTTTTTGAAGATAGGTAGGGAGCGCGTACATCGGTTGAATTTGCGGCCCAGGTTTCTAAATTATTGGCCACGTAATTTAAATTTATGGACGATGGTAGTTGACGTTTCCCGCCGATGACATCATACCCCGATTTACCGTATGCGCCAACCCAATTACCTTTGGTGTTTTGATCTTGCTCATCGAACCGGACAGTTCCGCTTGGCGGAAGTTCATATATGGTACGGATGCGATGTATGTTTATGCCATGCGGAACGATGCTCAGGCATTCGCCCGCTTTCATGGCTAAGTTTATCGAATGATTGGTTATTCTTCTGTTACTTTCCTTCAGCGTTATGGTGTCGGGAGTGATGACGTAAATATCTGCTGATTTGATATTTTCCCAGGTTGTCGGAAACACCCACCTGCGTATACCTCCATCCATTGAATAACACATTGTTTCAAGATGGTCAAGCCAGTAAACCGGCATAAAAACATCATAGCCTGATTTGATCAAATTGCCATCTTGTGTTATTGTATGCAAACCATTTTTATAGTTGCTGACGGTATTTTCAGATAAGTTTAATGTATAGTCGCCATTATCAATAGTATATTTTTGGCGCAGTAATCGGTTCAGGTTAAAATAGGTGAGTGTGTGGTGTGCAAATTCGCGTTGCGCCCGGTCCGGGAAGTGTTGAAACTGGATGTCTTCGAATTGTACGCTGCTGCCAAATACCTGTAGCGCAGGTTTGATGTCGAGGCGTTGATTCAACAGCTTGTCATGAGCAATGTCCCGCCCGCCACACATCAGGTAGGGTGGTACCTCCATTTGGTTAATCCCTAAGGAGTATTCGCCCCAATCCCAGGTAATACCCTGCGAAAGATATCCATACAGCTGTTTATCGCCGTACTCACCAATTAATTGAATGCCGTAGCTGTTTTTAAGATAGATTGCTATCTGTTTAATGGTATTACGCTGATCATTGCTTGTTTGATGGTGATACGGGCTTGCCGGATACTGGGTAATGTTATCAAAATACAAAACACCAGTTTCTTTCAGCTGGGGAAAAGCCGCGATCAGGTCATCGATCCGTTCTTTCGTAACGCCCGACTTCCATTCATTTACCAGGTCTACAAAATAGCTTTGCCGTCCCCACCATTTCTGCCCTTTTAAATAGGATCCGTCTGTTTCCCTGCATATCAAATCTTTACCGGCGTAATAGCCCCATTTTGGGCTCTCCATATAGGCATCAAAAGGGTTTACGTGAAAAGTGCAATGGGTATGGTATTTAACGGCCTCCCGCATTAACCAGCTTAGTGCGGCTTTACCTTTTAGGCCGCCGGGCGCAAAGAATGTATTATCTGCCGGGGTCCACCAGGGATACTGATGGTCATGCCCGTCTTGCTGGTAACCGCCAAGGATAACCACTTTGGGCAGCCCGCGTGTGATGTTGTCTAACTGTTTAAGATATTTCAATACGGCGCCTAAATCCAGGTTGGATATCTGGTCAGCAGTGGCACAACGCAGCATGATTTTGAAAGTCATGGTTTGCGAAAGATCTTTTCCGAACGGATAAGCGGTTTGGGCCTCTGAAGGAAGCGTAGAATTAATGAAAAGAAGCCAGGCTAATAAGATAAATCTGTATTTCATGAGATTTCAATATAGCAAATATGATCTCATAGCTCTAACCACCAATCTCTATTTTTTAACATTCCCCGCCTGCACCTGTTTGAAATAGGCGATCAGCTTATCCATGTTATTTGGACCGAATTTTTTAGTCTGGATCTTTTCAACTACATCAGGCTCATCGCCCATAATTTCGCTCATTACATCAATAAAGTTTTCGCTGGTAATCAGTTTCATTTCGGCTGTATTTGCACCATAGAAGTAGAGGGTCTTGGAACTGCCGCGACCGCTGCCGCCAATAGGAATAGAGATTCCACCGCCCAATCCGCCACCGAAACCGCCAGTCCCGGCACCGCCGCCAACACCAAACCCAATGCCCGAGCCGCTACCACCGCCGCCGCCAACGCTACCCTTAGCAGCAAACAACCGCAAAGGTGCGTCAACCACTACCTGCACAAAGTCAAGATCAAATTTAGACCAACCCTGCTTGGGGGCCGCGGCAACGATAAAGCTATCCCGGCCGGCTACAAATGATCGCAGATCGCTGGCGCTTAGTTTGATGGCGTCGGCCTTGGCGTTTTCTTTATATTCTATAAAACCTTCATCTTTTATAGGGCCTTTTCCCCTGGGGTCAACACGTATAAGTCCGGTATTTTTCGTTCCTTTAACGTCGTAAAAGGTGCCGGGTTGCCATGATTGTGATCTTGCTGTTGTAAATAACAACAGCAGGCATAAAATGATTAAAATTGGGCGCATAAGATATAAAAATACAAATAACGCAATTTTAACATATTTAATATGATTACTGTTGATTTACGCAGCGATACCGTGACCAAACCTACTGCCGGCATGCTGGAAGCTATGTTTAATGCCAGGGTAGGCGATGATGTTTTTGGCGAGGACGAATCTATAAACGAACTGGAGCAAAAGGCTGCGGCTATTTTCGGAATGGAAGCCGGTATCTACTGCCCTTCGGGAACGATGACCAACCAGATAGCTATTAAATGCTTTACGCAACCGCTTGATGAGTTAATTGCCGATCAAACCGCGCATGTTTACCGGTACGAGGGTGGGGGCATAGCGTTTAACTCGGGGGTATCAACACGGTTGCTTAACGGTTACCGGGGCATATTAACGCCTGAAATGATTGAGCCGGAGATCAATGCTGAAAATATACATTATCCTCACACCAGTTTGGTGGTGCTTGAAAATACGGTGAACAAAGGCGGCGGCAGCTGTTATACTTTAGACCAGATCAAACCAATAGCAGGACTTTGCAAAGCCAAAGGTTTAAAGCTTCACTTAGACGGCGCCCGCATCTTTAACGCTCTTGCCCATACCGGTGATCAAGCTGCTGATTATGGTCGATATTTTGATGGCATCTCGGTTTGTTTATCCAAAGGATTGGGTGCGCCGGTTGGCTCGGTTTTACTGGCGGATAAAGACACCATCAAGTACGCCCGCCGCATCCGCAAGGTATTGGGCGGGGGCATGCGCCAGGCCGGCTTTTTGGCGGCTGCGGGGATCTATGCGTTAGATCATCATGTGGAGCGATTAAAGATAGATCATGCCCACGCGCAGATCCTGGCCGAAGCGTTAAGTAATTCATCCGCGGTAACCAACGTGTTGCCGGCCGAAACCAATATTGTTTTGTTTGATACCGTTGAGCCGGCAGATGCCATCTTGAAGAAACTGGCTGCACAGGGTATAAACGCGCTGTCGACAGATAAACACCGCATCCGTTTTGTATTGCACCTGGATGTACATCCGGAACAGGTGGAGCATGTGGTTAAGGCCGTTGGTTCATTAATGTAGAGACGCAATGCATTGCGTCTCTACCTATTGGTTTATTTAACAAGCCGGTCAGCCATTTGCCTTTCAACCATCCAGCCCGGGTATTCTTTTGGTAAGGCGCTTACTTCATCTATTTTCTTCAGTTCATCTGCCGATAAAGCGATGTCGGTCGATTTTAAATTATCATTCAATTGATCGATAGTTTTGGCACCGATGATGGTGCTGGTAACGCCTTTTTGCAAACGTACCCATGCCAAAGCTACCTGCGCAACTGAAACATTGTGCGCCTTGCTGATATCGCCCAATACATCAATAATATCATAAGCTTTTTCTTTATTTATTGGCGGAAAATCAAACTTATCCCGGCGTGAATCGCCGCTGGTTTGGTTATCACGAGTATATTTTCCGGATAAAAAGCCTCCGGCCAACGGGCTCCAGGGCAAAATTGCAAGGTTCTGATCTTGCGCCATCGGTACAATTTCGCGCTCAATATCACGTCCCGACAGGGAATAAAAATATTGCAGGCCGACAAATTTGTTCCAGCCGTTTTGCTCTGCTATGCCCTGCGCTTTCATCACCATCCAGGCGGGCCAGTTACAAATGGCAATATAACGCACCTTGCCGGTTAGCACGATATCATTTAAAGCGCGTACGGTTTCAGCTATGGGTGTAAATAAATCAACACCGTGTACATATAAAATATCTATATGGTCAAGCTGCAACCGTTTCAAACTGGCATCAACCGATTGAAAGATATTAAAGCGGGTCAGTCCCACATCATTAACGTCCGGGCTCATGCGGCCGCGTACTTTGGTTGCAATAACCAGGTTGTTGCGGTTAAGCCCAAGGTCAATAATGGATTGACCAAGCAGTTCCTCAGATTTTCCGAACGAATAAACATTGGCGGTATCGATAAAGTTTATACCTGCATCAATCACGGTTTTCATCATCTGGTTAACGTCCTGCTGCTGTAAGCGGCCTATGTTGCCCCAAATGCCGGTTTCGCTGCCGCCAAAAGTCATCGTGCCGAAACAAATTTCGGATACCAGCAGGCCGGTGTTCCCTAAAAAATTGTATTTCATAAATTGTTGTGGTTTGTTGTGAGATAAAGCATAAAGTTGGGGTTTGTGTTTGAATAAAATGGTCAGAGGAGGGTAAAAAAGCCTTACCCTAACGCGCTTCAAAAGAGAGGGATTTAAAGATAAACCTGCTTTCTTGCCTTCGGCGGAAAGAGTTGAGGTAAAAAACTTATTTCAATTACAACCGTTATTACACCGATGAACAGATTGGTAAAAAAACTGGAAAAAATTGGCCGCGATCCCAAAATAACCGCAAAAGCGGTGGGCCTGCGTTACGTATCAGATTCAGCCCCGGGTTATACCCGCAAAAAAGCCGGGTCAGGATGGAGCTATCTGGGCGCGGAGGGTAAGGTTGTAAAGGATAAGGAAGTGATTAGCCGGTTTAATAAACTGGTGATCCCGCCGGCTTATACCAATGTGTGGATCTCGCCGTTTGAAAACGGGCATCTTCAATTTACCGGTATTGATGCCGCCGGGCGTAAACAATACCGCTATCATGCCCACTGGAACAAAATCCGGAATCAATCAAAATATCATCGCCTGCAAACTTTTGCTATCCATTTGCCGGATATACGCAAACAGGTGGACAAGGATCTGTCCCGGCGGAATCTTGATCATGAAAAAGTAGTTGCGCTGGTAGTGCGTTTAATGGAGCTCACCAGCATAAGGGTAGGGAACGAGTCGTATAAAAAACTATATGGATCATTTGGCTTAACCACATTGCAGGACAGGCACGTAAAAATTGATGGCACCAACCTCAGGTTTGAGTTTAAAGGAAAAAAAGGCGTTTTTCATAAAGTATCCTTGCAAAGCCGTAAGCTGGCTAAACTGGTGAAGCAATGCCGGGATATCCCGGGTAAAGAGCTGTTCCAGTTTTATAACGATGAGGGTAAACGCTGCTCTATCGACTCGGGCGATATCAATACCTATTTAAAAGAAATTACCGGCGAGGATTTTACCGCCAAAGATTTCAGGACCTGGGCGGGCAGCGTTAGCGCACTGTATGCGTTTAAAGAAGCCGGTGAGTTTGCTACCGTGACCGAATGTAAACGCAAGATAGTGAGTGTACTGGATGAGGTAGCCATTAATTTGGGCAACACCCGCACCGTCTGCAAGAAATACTACGTACATCCTACCGTGATTAAAAGTTATGAAGAAGGCAGATTGTTTAACTACATCAAAGAACTGGATGCGGATAAAGACATCAAGGCAGCCGAATTGAACATAGCCGAAAAGGCATTATTGGAGATATTGGATAAAGAGAAACTGGCAGAGGCGAGTTAGCAATAAAGAAAGCTGTCACCTGAGCCTGTAGAAGGGTAGGCGTAGGGTCGCCCGCATGCTTCGAGTGCCTCAGTACGACATCTTTGTTTGATTTATCTTACCAATGTATACTCACCCCAAAAATCAGTCGCCAACTGTCCGGGCAGCGTTATGGAAACATATATTTCTCCCGGTTTTTGATTTTTCGGAGTTAAGTCAGTCACGGCTACCTCATTAATCATCACCTGGTACATAAATTTAGCCGGGCTGTTAATGTCAAGTCCGAGATTTTTTAGCGACACTGCAATTTCCAAGTTATAATGTATTTTATCATCTATCTGAGACGCTGCTTTAATGCCGTCAAGGTTGTAAATAGAAATTAAGCTGTCAATATTTTTGATGCCTATCACCCTAATCATTTTTAACTTTTGCTCCAATCGGGTATTGATGACATTTACAAACGAATCCACGCTGGCTGCTGTAGCTCCTTTTTTGATTTGAGGCGCGTTCTTTTGATGGATCTTGAAATAATCTACGATAGGATAACTGATATGTATGCCGTCCGGATCTTTTTTGGTGCCTGATTTATTGATTGTTAAGGTTATGCCCCCTTTTAATATCCGGTTGATAATAAAGTCATCGGTGGCCTGAACGGTTAAATAAAGATATCTATCGTCGTTTGATATGGCGTAATAAAATTGGGTGTGGTTGCTATATTCCTTCAACTTATTATTCCACTCGGTAAGCTTGCCGTCTATCTTAATATTTATTGGGGCGCGCAGCCCAGGCTTTTGGGCATTGACAATATTGAAAGGGGCGAATAGGACAAGAGCAGACAAGATATGCAGGGCAATCCTAGCAGCGATGTTTTTCATGATAAGTAGGTATGGTTATCAAATTTACTTACCTGTCAGCATAAATCAAAAAGGTTGAAGCTTTTATATTGGTTCGCAATCAGGCAAAGTTATTTTCAATATTTTACCAGTTTATCCGCCACTTTACATAATTTAACGGCATGGCTATAACTAGTACCGTAATAACCGGCGCTACATCAGGTATAGGCGAGGCAACCGCCTTTGCCCTGGCGAACAAGGGGCATGCCCTGTATTTATTGGTACGCGATATGCAAAAAGGCGGGCAGCTTAAACAGCGCCTTATTTCCGAAACCGGTAATAAAGAGATCCATATCATCCAATGTGACCTGGCCGATCTGGAAAGCGTAGCCGCCGCAGCCACGGAACTAAAAGCCAGGCTGTTTAACATCAATGTCCTGATCAATAACGCGGGTGGTATGTTTAATGATTTTACCGAAAGTAAAAACGGCTTTGAAATGACTTTTGCTTTAAACCATTTGGGGCATTTTTTACTAACTACCAGTTTGATGCCGTTGCTTGAAAAAGGCCATGCGCGCATAATTAATGTAAGTTCTGACCTGCATAAAGCCGGGAAACCGGATTTCGAAAAACTGCAGAGCCGCAAAAAATATTCGGCGGTTAAGGCCTATGGTAACAGTAAATTATTTAATATTTATTTCACCAAGTCTTTAGCCGAGAAATATGCTGATAAAGGCATAACCGCGTATGCATTGCATCCGGGTGTTGTTAAAACCAGCTTTAACTCAAAACTTACCGGTTTTTTGAAGTTTTTGTTTTCGTTGGCTACCCCATTTATGATCAGCCCGGAAAAGGGCGCCGAGACCACCATTTACCTGGCCACCGGCAATAAACTGGAGTCAAAAAGCGGGCAATACTTTATTAAGAAGAAAGTGGCGAAACCAGCATCACCGGCTAATGATGCTACTGCGCGAAACCAGCTATGGGAGCTAAGCGAAAAACTGGTTGCCGAATTTGCTTTGTAATATTAATAAGACAATAAAATAATTGTTGGAACATTCAAAACTATCAGCTATTTTAGTGACTTAAATATGACAATTATGCGTTTTAATAAAAAAGTATTTGTGCCGATATGCCTGTTTTTAGCAGTGGTCGTTTTAGCTTCAATGACCTTGATCCAGCAAACACCCAGGGAAGAAGACCAAAAGGCGGTTAATTTAAAAGTTTTGCCTAAACATATATCTCATAAAGATTTGGATAAGATTATGGGGCAATGGGCCTCATCATTAGGCGTAAAATGTAATTTTTGCCATGCCCGTAATGACGAAACCAAGAAAATGGATTTTGCCAGTGACGCTAAACCAGAGAAAAAAATGGCCCGCGAAATGTATATAATGTCAACCAAGATCAACAAAAAATATTTTAAATCAGGCGATAAGGATTCTATAGGCGTAGCCAAGCTGGGCAGCGTTAACTGTTATACCTGCCACCGCGGGGTAGCGCACTTAGAAGAAGCCACCTGGCCTAAACGTGGTGGTGGCCCGGGTATGCCACCGGCAGGAGCGCCGGGTATGGGCGGCCCAAATGCTCAGCCAAAACCGCAGGGCAGCGGCCGTTAACAGAATTTATATAAATAAAAAATGCCTTCCGGTTTAGCGGAAGGCATTTTTGTTTATAAGCAACGGGCTTATTTACGGAAGACTAAACGTGTTTTGAAGATAATGTTTTGAAGACGGCTTAGTCGAGTTTATGGCTTGTTTAACCTGATTACGGGCAAACAATAATAAGTAGCATTTAGTAAGCACGACAAACAAAACAAGCATCAAAACAATCACAAACTGAAAATCATCTTTAGTGCGTACTTTTTTATTAAACCACTGTATCGGCTTAGGTATTTTATACATTTATAACAATTTAATCACCAGGTCAACTATCCTTAATATAACATAATCAATAATTATTGGTTTTCATAAAACGTAAATATTGGCCGTTATATTATAAATATCATATCTTGTCTACATAATGCAAGTTCAAATAAAACAGATAGAATTAAATAATGTAATTATATCGCCCTATAAACAAATCTGTTACATTTGTTAGTTATGCAAAAAATATTGATTGCCAACAGGGGCGAGATTGCTTTAAGAATAATGCGTTCGGCGCGCGAGATGGGGATTAAAACTGTTGCTGTCTATTCGGCCGCCGACCGGGATGCACTGCACGTACGCTATGCAGATGAGGCTGTATTTATCGGCGAAGCACCATCCAGTCAATCCTATCTGGCCGGCGATAAAATTATTGAGGCCTGTCTTAAAACCGGCGCCCGGGGAATACATCCCGGTTATGGTTTTTTAAGCGAAAATGCCGCGTTTGCCCGCCAGGTGCGCGAGGCCGGTTTGATACTGATAGGCCCCTCGCCCGAGGCCATGGAGATCATGGGAAATAAACTGTCGGCCAAAGCTGCCGCCATGAAATACAATATCCCCATGGTGCCCGGCACGGAAGAGGCCATTACCGATGTTAACGAAGCCAGGAAGCGCGCGGTTGAAGTAGGGTTCCCCATTTTAATTAAGGCCGCTGCCGGCGGTGGCGGCAAGGGTATGCGTATTGTTAATACCGCAGCTGATTTTGAAGAGCAAATGCAGTTAGCGGTTTCAGAAGCTACCTCGGCCTTTGGCGATGGCTCTGTTTTTATTGAGCGTTATGTATCATCGCCAAAGCATATCGAGATCCAGGTGCTGGGCGACACGCATGGCAATATCGTGCATTTGTTTGAACGTGATTGCTCAGTACAGCGCCGCCATCAAAAAGTGATTGAGGAGGCGCCATCATCCATATTAACGCCGCCGTTACGCGACGCAATGGGTAAATGTGCCGTAGATGTTGCCCGGTCTGTAAATTATACCGGCGCGGGCACGGTTGAATTTATTATGGACGACCAGTTGAATTTCTATTTTTTAGAAATGAATACCCGTTTGCAGGTTGAGCATCCCGTAACTGAGTTAATTACCGGCATTGACCTGGTAAAAGAACAAATAAAAATTGCAAGAGGAGAAGCCATCAGCTTTAAACAGCACGATTTAACAATAACCGGGCACGCGTTAGAGTTACGTGTTTATGCAGAAGATCCGGCTAATAATTTTTTACCGGATATTGGTACGCTACAGACTTACGTTACACCAAAAGGGCCGGGAATAAGGGTTGATGACGGCTTTGAGCAAGACATGGAGATCCCCATATATTATGACCCGATGATCGCTAAGCTTATTGCGTGGGGTAAAGACCGGGCGGAAGCAATTGAACGTATGTTGCGGGCCATCAATGAATACCAGATAACAGGTATTACAACTACACTGGGCTTTGGCAGGTTTGTTATGCAGCACGAGGCTTTTATATCGGGTAATTTTGACACGCATTTTGTAGAAAAATATTTCACACCCGAAGTGTTGCAAACCGATACGGAAGAAGAGGCATTAATAGCTGCTTTGGTTATGGGACAATTGCTGAATGCTGCTAAAACTACGGCTACCGAAACCACCGACACAGCGTCAAACTGGGCCAGGAACAGAAAGGAGCCGTAACTGCGCAAACATTAGATTTTTGTCAATAACTCGTCTATCAGCGGTATTTGCGCCGGGTTGATTTTTGTTTTTGCAATTTCAGGTACAAACCAATCCGCCCGGTCAACCTCAGCAAAGCTGGCTTGTTTGCCCGATTTTGGCGGCCATTCTATTTCAAATAAATTGCTGACGACGGTGGTCGGATCAATATCACCCTCAATGGCCCAGGCGAAAACAGTTTTACCGCTTTTTTGCTTTATAGGCGACAGCTCGATAAACTGCTCGCCAATAAGCTTTTGGCCGGTTTCTTCTAAAAATTCGCGTCGTGCGGCCAGCAACGGATCCTCGTCATCCAGAAATTCTCCTTTGGGGATAGACCACGAGCCCTCATCCTTGTTTTTAAAAAATGGCCCGCCGGGATGTACCAGGAAAACTTCAGTTTGATCATTAATGTTGCGGTATAGTAAAATTCCGGCGCTTTGATTGGAGATGTGCATACGTGATTGATAAACCTAAATTAATATAATTAGTTTTGCATTTTTAAACTCCCAACGGAATGTTTACAGGCATTATAGAAACATTAGGCAAAATAACCGATCTGTGCGCAGACCAGGGTAATTTACATATCACGGTCGAGTCGGCCATATCTAACGAATTAAAGATTGACCAATCGGTAGCGCATAACGGTGTTTGTTTAACCGTTGTTGCTGTTGCCGATGGCAAACATACTGTTACCGCTATTGAAGAAACCTTAAATAAAACCAGCCTGGGGCACCTTAAAAACGGCGAGCCGGTTAATCTGGAACGTTGTATGCAAATGAATGCGCGGCTTGACGGCCATATTGTACAGGGCCATGTTGACCAAACTGCCACCTGTGTTAACTTTAAAGCATTGGATGGCAGTTGGGAGTATACGTTTGAATATGATGCCTCTACAGGTAATGTAACGGTAGAAAAAGGATCTGTCTGCGTTAACGGGATTAGTTTGACGGTGGTAAACTCGCAGGCCAACAGTTTCTCGGTTGCTATCATACCTTATACTTTCGAACACACTAACCTGCACAATGTAGGGGTGGGCTCAGTTGTTAACCTGGAGTTTGATATTATTGGTAAATATGTAGCGCGTTTAATGCAGCGTTAATTATTCCGCGGCATATAAATAATTATGCATGCGCCTATAACGGCAATTAAAGCGCCTATAATATCATATTTATCCGGATGGAAGCCATCAACTTTCCATGCCCAGATCAGGGCCATTATTATAAAAATGCCTCCGTATGCGGCATATACCCGGCCAAAGTTTGCAGTTTGCCAGGTTGCCACTATGCCATAAGCAATTAATATCGCCCCGCCCATCAGGCCGAACCACACCGGTTTGCCTTCTTTAAGCCAGAGCCAGATCAGGTAACCGCCGCCTATCTCACAAAGGCGGCCAAAATAAATAATGCTAATGATCTGATTACCGCCATGAGCCTAATATAATTATTTAGCGCGTAACGCTGCAATACGTTCCTTACTATAATCAACATAAGCCTGTTGTTTTTTGTCGGGCTTTGAGACGATGTATTTTTTAAAATATTTCAATGCTGTGCGTTTATCCTTTAACCGGGTATCAAGCAAAGTAGCCAGGTAATAATAGGTTAACGGGTTTTCCTGGTACAACAACGCTTTTTGATAGGCCGCCTGTGCTTTTTTTAGCTGGTTGATAGTTTCATAACTATCGGCCATTTCGCTGTAATAAGTGGCGGTAGCGGCCGGGATACTTAACTTTATAGCTTTGTTAAAATAGATGATCGCTTTTTGGGGATCCTTGAGTTCTTTATAACACGCGGCAATGAAATAGGTTGTTGTTTCGGTTTGTAACGCGGCAGGTAATGATAGTAGTGTCGTAATACCGCACTCATAGTTTTTTAACTGGTAATAAGCTATTCCTAGTTTGTTTACGGTTGATATCGCCACATCACCAAGCTGAAGTAGTTTTTCGCCGGTGCTAATGGTTTCGGCCCACCTTTTTTGTGCCGAATAAAGTTTTAGCAAGCTTTGCAGCAAGACGATATTTTCCGGATCAGCCGCCAGGGCCAGGTTCAACACATTCCCGGCGACGGCAAGCTGGCCTAATTGTACATACCGGTCGCTCAGGTCTGAGGCTACATCAAATTCTGCAGGATCAATTTTATTGGCCTTCTGCAGATAATGGAGTTGCCCCGTCAAATCTGCCTTTTCGCTACTAATGCGGGCCAATTGTTTATACACCAAAAAGTTGGTAGTGTCTTTTAAAGTAAACTTTATGTAGTAAGCGGCGGCTTTTGCAGCATTGCCACGGCGATGGTTAATGCCGGCAATATTATATAAAGCGGTTATGTTGGTGGTATCCATATCATATATACGCTGATAAAATGCTTCGGCATCAGTAAGCTTATTAGCCATTGCTGCGGTGTAGGCCAGGGTTGATAGTTCTTTTTTGTCAGTAACCGGTTCGGTATAAACAGATTTTAAGTATGATAATGCCTCAGTAAAGCGCTGGTTTTGATAGTAATCCAATAATAAAGCGTCATCAGTTTTACGGGTTTGCTGGCCGTACGAAAACCGTACACCGGTTATTAAAAGGAGCAGGCAGATAGTTAGGTATTTCATATAACTAAATTATTAGTTATAAATCGTAATTCCAAATTCGGAACGATTTTTGGTTGATGATTTATAATTACATTAATAAATTAAAGCAGAAGCTATGGATACCTTAAAGAAATTTGGACTTATGGAAAAGATCGTCCATGAATTGGAAGACCTTAAAAACAGCCAACAGGCTATCATTACCAAGTTGACCAAAATTGAAGTTGATAATATAGACCTGGGCGATAAAAAACTTGAAAAAGAGCTGCCTGATATGCACCAGCGCGTATCAGACAACCTGGATACAATTGCAGGGCTGCTGGAAGATTTTGCAGGCCAGACTGATACCTTCAGTAATAAAAACAACATTACTGCCCTGAAAGAGCAGGAAGCTATAGAAGCTTTAAAAGCTTAAACAAAAAGGTCCCATAATTTATGGGACCTTTTTGTTTCTATAAAGTGGTAAAGAAACCGTTGTAGGTTATCACTTTATAATTTTCGATGGTTAACTCAAGCTTGGCGGTTCCGTCGGGCGCAAGGTCAAATACATATTTAGTAATCTTGCTGTTGTCCTTAGGCTTGATGGTTATATTCACTTTGCCATCTTTCTTTTCTTTTACCGAGTAATCATAAGCAGAAGTTGAAAATTTGGTGGGATCTTCCAGCAGCGTTGTAGCGCTATTTGTTCCTACCGCTTCAGTCGTGCTTTTATCAAAGTAGGGTAGGTATGATGCTACGGAATCGGGTGTCAGTAATGCGTAATATGGTCCGCTTAATGTCTTATGATTATCTTGCGTAATTTCAGAACTAACCGATGCGCCGGCGCGGTCGCCACTTACGGTTAATACAGCCATTTTAGCGTTAAACCGGAATTTCTTATCATCAGCCATTTTTTTGATGTCCGTAGCCGAAACAGGTTTTGGCTGATCCTGCGCGTAAGTGACCTTAATGTTTACAATAGTAAATAGTAATATTAAAAAGCGTTTCATTTTTTACAGGTGAGCGTGAATAAATGCAGTCTTTCATGTATTACAAATGCAGTTAACTATCTGTTTTAAAAATTATTATTATTTTTATTAGCAATAACTAACTGTAAAAAGCGTCATGACCGTACCCGAAATAATGGCCGACCTTAAAGCGCATGGTAGTGCAGGTATCAAAAAGATCTTAGTGAATCATGGTGTAAAAGAGCCTTTCTTTGGCGTTAAAATTGAATACTTAAAAACCATTCAGAAAAAGATCAAAAAGGATTACCAGTTAGCAAAAGACCTGTATGCAACCGGAAATGCAGACGCCATGTACCTGGCGGGCTTAATTACTGATGATAAGCAAATGACCAAAGCCGATCTGCAGGCCTGGGTTAAACAGGCTGTTTCAAACAATGTTGCTGATTATACCGTCCCCTGGGTGGCAGCAGAAGGCAATCACGGTTATGAATTAGCCATGGGGTGGATTGACAGCGGTGAAGATTATATTGCATCGGCAGGTTGGTTCACGTTAGGTAATCTGGTTACTTTAATACCTGATGATAAACTGCCGATAGTTAGTTTAAAAGACCTGTTAACAAGGGTAGAACATACCATCCACGCCTCGCCAAACCGGGTGCGTTCCGGGATGAATATCTTTGTTATTTGCGTTGGCGGCTATGTAAACCCGTTGACTGATGAAGCCAGCGCTGTTGCAAAAAGGATAGGGCCGGTAACCGTAATAAAAGAAGGTACGGCCTGCAAAGTTCCTTTCGCTCCTGATTATATCGAAAAAACCAAAGCGCGCGGCAGTTTGAACAAAAAGAAGAAAACGGTGAAATGCTGATAACCTATTCTATACTTTTCCCCTTCATCGCGTGGCTGATAGCGTGGTCCATCAAACGCTCTGCAAACGGGCGGGTAAACTCGTTCACTTCATCAATTTGTTTTAATATCGCGTCCTTTTCACCGGTTGCTAAAATTGCTTTCAGGTCTGCTATATATTTTTCGGTAGCGGTCAATTCGTCTGCAGACAGGTAAGTTCCATTTTTTTGGATAAACCGCTCCACCGTATAAACCATTTGCTCGCCTTCTGTACGGGCTTCTATCAGCATACGCTGATTGATATCATCTTTGGCATGAGTAATGCTATCCATCAGCATTTGCTCAACCTGGTCGTCAGTAATGCCATAGGTGGGTTTAACCTCAACCTCCTGCTTAACACCCGACCGCAGTTCTACCGCCTGTATCTTCAGGATCCCGTCAGCATTGAGCAAGAAGTTTATATCAACTTTAGGGAAACCAGCCGGCATAGAGGGGATGCCTTTTAATTCAAATTCGGCCAGTTTACGGTTTTCTTTGATCAGGTCGCGTTCGCCCTGGTAAACGGCTATTTTCATGTTTACCTGTCCGTCCTTCGAGGTAGTATATTGTCTGCCCGCTTTAGTTGGCACCTTACTGTTACGCGGAATGATCACATCCATTAAGCCGCCCATCGTTTCAATACCTAACGATAGCGGGGTAACATCCAGTAGTAAAATATCTTTACGGTTACCCGCTAAAATATCAGCCTGTATGGCGGCGCCCAAGGCCACTACTTCATCCGGGTTGACCTCGTCATGAACGGGGCGCTTAAAGAAATCGGCCACCATTTTTTTTACCAATGCAGTGCGGGTTGATCCACCAACCATAACTACCTCATCAATCTGACTGATGGTTAGTTTGGCATCTTTTAAAGCATTCTCGCAAGCGTTGATGGTTTGTTGTACTTTGGGTAATATCAGTTGCTCAAAAGTTTGGCGGTCAAGCGTGCACCAAATATCCCCAATCTTTTCGTTAAATAAACTTTGCTGACTAAGCGCTTTTTTTGCCTCCTCCGCTTTTAATCTCAGTTCCTGGGCCAGCTCATGGTTGGCTATTAAAGCCTCCCTGTCAAGCTCATTTTTAGTGATCCAATAATCAACAATGGCGCTGTCAAAATCATCACCGCCCAAAAATGTATCACCATTGGTTGACAATACTTCAAAAATTCCATTCTGTATTTGCAGGATAGACACGTCAAAGGTGCCGCCACCCAAATCATATACCGCAATAGTTTTTGTTTCTTCCGGATTTAAACCGATACCATAAGCCAAACTTGCAGCTGTAGGCTCGTTAACGATACGTAATACGTCAAGTCCGGCCAGCTTGCCGGCATCGCGGGTTGCCTGGCGCTGCGAGTCATTAAAATAAGCCGGAACGGTTATTACTGCACGGTTAACCGGCGTTTTTAACGCATGCTCAGCACGCGCTTTTAATTCTTTTAGTATCAGCCCCGACAACTCAATAGGTGTATAAAATTTATCGCCTATGTTTATTTTTACCAGGCTTTCACTGTCATCGTCAATAACCTTGTAGCTAAAAAAGTCTTTATAGTTTTCAATATCCCGGTAGCTTCGGCCCAACAACCGTTTTACTGAAAAAATGGTGTTTTGAGGATCGGTAATTAAAAAGTTTTTGGCTTCGTTACCAACGGTAACCTCACCTGTTGGGCTAAAATGCACAATAGAAGGTACCAAAACACCCTTGCCGGTATCGTTGATAACCTGAGCATCCTTATCCGGATTAATAAAAGCCACCAACGAATTGGTAGTACCCAGATCAATACCTACAATTATCTCTTCTTTTTGTATAGAGCCTGTTGCCAGGTTAATAGAAACTTTAGCCATTTTGTTTAATGTAACAAGCGGCAAATGTACTTAGTTTTGACACACAGTATGTCATGTTATTGTGAATTGACTTATTTGTTTATTTATTTTTGTTGTACATTCACATTGATGGTTTATAAAATCAATATCCTAAAGAAAATAATAGTACCGTTACTGATAACAATTACTTGCTCTGCACAAGCACAACAGTTTGGCGGCAATCCGCCATCTATTGAGTGGAAACAGGTAAACACCCCGCAGGCCCGCGTTATATTTCCGACTGGGATGGACTCCATTGGGTCAAGGGTTGCTGATATTATACAGCGAATGAATGTTGCGGTACTGCCCACAATTGGCTATAAGCAAAAGCAGATCAGCATATTATTGCAAAATCAAACCACCATCTCAAACGCCTATGTGGGGCTGGCGCCTTTTAGAAGTGAATTTTATTTAACCCCCGAGCAAAATAGCTTTGAAATTGGCAGTTTGCCCTGGGCGGATCAGTTAGCTATACATGAGTTCAGGCATGTGCAACAGTATAATAATTTTGATGTGGGCCTGTCAAAAGTTTTACATTTTGTGTTTGGCGAGGGTGGACAGGCTTTGGGTAATGACCTGGCAGTACCCGACTGGTTTTTTGAAGGTGACGCCGTATTTAATGAAACCCACGTAAGCGGGCAGGGCCGGGGCCGGTTGCCTTACTTCTTTAACGGCTATCGCGCTTTATGGGACGCAAACCGTAACTATAGCTGGATGAAGCTGCGCAACGGTTCGCTGGTTGACTATGTGCCTGACTGGTACCCTATGGGTTATATGATGGTCGCCTACGGTCGCGAAAAATATGGTGATGATTTCTGGAGAAAGGTAACCCATGATGCGGCCGCCTACAAGGGGTTGTTTTATCCTATGCAAAGGGCGATAAAGAAGTATTCGGGCCAGCGCTTTGACCAGTTTACTGCTGATGGATTTAATCATTTTAAACAGGTGTATGCCGCCGACAGGCCGGTTTGGAATAAAAAAAAGCACCTGTTTAGCAGCCAGGAATATCCGGTTTTTGCCACTGACAGCACGGTTATTTATATGAAAAGCACATATGATCGCCTACCGCAATTTACGATCAACACCAACGGCAAAGAAACCAAAATAAGCACCAGGTCATTGTCGCTTGATAACTATTTTGATTACAACAACGGGAAGATAGTGTACCCGGTACTGCATCCTGATATACGTTGGGGTTACCGGGATTATAGTGAACTGCAGCTGCTGGATATTAAGACCGGCCGCGAACGCAGACTGACGCGGCATACCAAATATTTTTCGCCGGCATTTAGTAAGGATGGTGCCGAAATTGTCGCGGTGAAGGTTGATCCCACCGGTAAAAATGAACTGCAAATTGTAAGCGCCACTGATGGTAGGTTAATTACGGCGATACCTAATACAGAAAATTTGTTTTATACGTATCCGAAATTTTATAGTGATACCAGGCTGGTGTCTGCGGTGCGGAATACAGCGGGCAAAATGAGCCTGGCTTTAATTGATATCAAAACCGGCAATGCCAAATACCTGCTCCCATTTTCTTTCCAGCCCATAGCGTTTCCCGCTGTGCATGATGACTATATCTATTTTTCGGCGACTGCGGGGGTAAATGACCGTTTGTTCGCGGTACAGGCTAGTACCGGCAAACTCTTTGCAATTGACAACTCCGGGTTAGGAAAATATCAGCCCACTGTGGCAGCAAATAAAATGGCCTGGGTAGAGTTTACGGCATTTGGTTATCAGCTTAAAGAGGAGGACAGCCATCCCGATCAATGGACGGTATTGCCGGATAATAAACTACCGGGGGCTTTACCCGATTTTAATGTAGCGTCTTTAGAAAGGGATTCATCAACAGATCTGCTGCCCGCTATTCCGGCTAAGCCAATGCCGGTAACTAACTACAATAAGGCTTATCACCTGTTTAATTTTCACAGTTTGACGCCCGACTTTAGCGACCCTAACTATACCGTTACCCTTGAAGGCGAAAATGTATTAAACACTTTCCAATCGCGGGTGCTGTTTAACTATAACAGGGACGAGGGTTATAAGGATTTTGGATTTGACGCTGTTTACGGCGCATTATTCCCGTATCTGTCTGCCGGGTTTGATTACACTTTAGACAGGCGCGCAAATTACCAGGGTATAAATGTTTACTGGAATGAAAGCGATATCCATGGCGGTTTACAATTGCCGTTTAATCTGAGCAGCGGTAAACAACTAACGGCGCTAAGCGTTAGTTCATCCGTACACTTCGCCGCCACATCATTTCAGCAGCAGTACCAGCGTATCCTAAATCAGTCTTATACTTATTTAAATAATACTATAACTTTTACCAACAGCATACAACAGGCCCGGAAAGACATTTACCCGCAGTTTGGGCAAACTCTTGCATTGAATTATAAAACGGCTGTCAGCGGTTTAACAGCCACCCAGTTTTTGGCCCTGGGTAGATTTTATTTGCCCGGGATTTTTGCTAATAATAGCCTGATCATCAGCGCAGCACATCAGCAAAAAGGCCAGGAAAATGTCATTAACTATTCCAACGACTTTCCGTTTAGCCGTGGGTACACCGCCGAGAATTTACATGAGATGGATAAATTGGGCGCCGACTATCATTTCCCTATCGCTTATCCTGACGCGGGCATAGCTAATACCGTTTATTTTTTACGGATCCGCGGTAACTTATTTTTTGATTATACGCGTGGCAGTTACTATTATACCAAATCAATTTTATTAAAAAATAATTTCCGTTCGGCAGGTGCCGAGTTATATTTTGACACCAAATGGTTTAACCAGCAGCCGCTAACTTTTGGTGTAAGATACAGCCGCCTGCTTGACAATGATATTTTTGGCGGCGGCGGACCCAATTTAATTGAAGTAATATTGCCGGTAAGCTTTTTTTAGCGTTTTTTTTGGCAAAACAGTATCCACCTATTTAAAGAATTAAACAGGGTTGTTGGCTTTTTTCAAGGTTTCACGCACCCTTTCTGCACTGGTCACATCAACCGCATACTCATCTCCGTAGTTGCTGCCCATCACAATATGGTCGTTATTATACAACATTTTGCTTTTTACGCGGGTTAGCAAAGTACCATGTACTTCATTTACGCCGGTAAACAGTACCAGATCGGCAACGTTTATCTCGGTAATACCGCTGCCGGGCATAATAGAAATACGGCCGTCGGCTCTCTGCACAAGCTCAGCTATCGTCCTTACTCCCTCTATAGCCGTGCTTTTTCCGCCCGAGGTTAATATCCGCTCGCAGCCCAGCTCAATAATATCTTCCAATGCCTGTAGCTGGTCAACACACATATCAAACGCCCTATGGAAGGTAACGCCCAGGCCTGCTTGTTTAGCCAGCGTAATCAACTTGCCACAACGTTCTTTGTCAACCGTTCCGTCGGCTTTTAGCATACCTGTCACAATGCCGTCGCAACCGGCGTCAATGCAATATTTCACATCGGCAAGCATGGTTTCAAACTCTACATCATCATATAAAAAATCGGCGCCGCGGGGGCGTATCAATACATATAGCTTAATGTTGAGCAGTTTGCGGGCCACAGCAATCTGCCCGGGTGACGGGGTCGTACCGCCGTCATGCAAATTCTCACATAGCTCAACCCGTATGGCGCCGCCTTCCTGCGCTGCCAATGCCGAATTAATAGAATTTGCACAAACCTCTAATGAGATCATGTTAAATAACGGGGTTAAGTATGTAAATATAAATTATTAGTGGGTTGATTAGTCTTTTACTGTTTCATAAAAATACTGCCCCGGGATAATCAGATCCTGCTTTTTTGAATCGCAGACCGCAAAGGTAAAACCTTTATGCAACGCGTAAGCGCCATATTCGCCTTTTTTATTGATGGCTAAAAAACCAACCTGTATCTCCTTAACAGTATCTGGTTTACGTTTAATGATACGGTGACAGGCTTCTTTACAAGCATCCTGCGGGCTGTAACCCTGGCGCATTAGTTCAACTACTAAAAAGCTGCCTACGTTACGGATCACTTCCTCGCCAACACCGGTTGAGGTTGCGCCGCCAACTTCATTATCAACATATAAACCTGCGCCAATAATCGGGCTGTCGCCCACGCGGCCGTGTAATTTAAACGCCATACCGCTGGTAGTACAGGCGCCGGATAGGTTGCCCCGGGCATCTATCGCCAGCATGCCTATAGTATCATGGTTAAATTTACCACCGGGCATTTGGTTCTCGCTGTTCATCACCGGCTTATATTCATGCTTTACGAGCCATTTTTTCCAGGCTTTTTCTGACTCGGGTGTTAAAAGTTTCTCTGGTTTAAAACCTTGTTCTATGGCAAACTGCCGGGCACCATCCCCAACCAATAAAACATGCGGGGTCTTTTCCATTACCAAACGCGCTACTGATATAGGGTGCGCAATATCTTCCATGCCGGCTACGGCGCCACAGTTGCCCTGTTCGTCCATGATACAGGCATCCAGGGTAACATGTCCGTCACGGTCCGGGTAGCCCGCGCGGCCAACGCTGTGGTTTTTTAGATCGGCTTCAGGTATCCTGGCGCCGGCTTCAACAGCGTCTAACGAGCGGCCTCCCTTTGCTAAAATCTTCCAGGCTTCCTGGTTGGCCGCAACACCAAAATCCCAGGTTGATATAACGATGGGGTGATTTGCAGGTTCTGCTTTTAAAGCAGCTTTTGCAAAAGCTGACGCAGATAGCGCTGCTAATGAAGCGCTTAGAGATGATGCTTTGATAAATTGCCGGCGGTTGTACATAATGCAAGATAAAAAAATATGTGCAGTGCTGAAGCTATCCGGCTCAATAATTACAAAATTGAACTTACTTGCCGGCTGGCGAATCGAAGTTTGCGCCGCAATCGGCACAAATCCAGGTGCGTCGTAAGTATACCGGAAAGGTAGAAATAAGCGCCGATATGATAATGCTGAACCAGTTTTTTTTAAAAGTTGCCGACCCGTAGCTTACGTTAACAGAACCGCAGTTCGGACAACTTAACGGCTCTTCGTCTGCCGATTGCGGTATAAATTTTTCGGCCAGTATTTCTCTGCACTTTTCCAGATCGTGTTCAAATACCTTAATCTTGATGCCACCTATTGCCTGGTTATAAAATGGGTTTGCAGACAATGTATTTTCATCTGCTAAAAAACACGGTATGCCATTAGCCGCCAGGCGGGCAAGTATAATTTCGGCCAGCATTGGGTCGTAGTAAGATTCAAGCGTTACAATTTTGTCTTCCATAAATAAAGCTAATAGCTAGCTAAATGTAGTATGTTTTTTTTAATTTGGCAGTATGAACCGTATTGACCGCATAGCAGCCATATTGATCCAGCTACAATCGCGCAGGGTAGTCAAGGCTGCGGATATTGCCGGGCGGTTTAATATCAGTTTACGTACCGTTTACCGTGACGTAAAGACACTGGAAGAAGCGGGCATCCCTTTAATTGGCGAAGCCGGCGTGGGTTACTCCATCATGGATGGCTACCGTTTACCACCGGTAATGTTCACCCGCGAAGAAGCCACGGCATTTTTAACTGCCGAAAAATTTGTGGAGACCCTGACGGATGCATCTACTACGGCCAATTATAAATCGGCCATGTATAAGGTTCGGGCCATATTAAAAACTACTGAAAAAGATATGCTGGAAAGCATAGACGACCGCATTGAAGTTTTAAAAACCGCGAATCTTCCCGCGGCCACCGGCAATGATCATATTCAGACCATACTGCACAGCATATCGCAAAAAAAAATACTTGCGCTTAATTATTTTGCCCAGCATAGCCAGGAACATACCAAAAGATATGTGGAGCCAATTGGAATATATTTCTTATCAGGCTACTGGCATTTAATAGCTTATTGCCGGTTACGGAAGGATTACCGCGATTTTAGGATAGACCGCATAAAAAATCTTACCGTTACCGACGACCATTATACCGATGAACACCCGGCGCTGAAAGACTATATAGCCCAGACAGCCAAAGAAAAAGACCTGGAAACTGTAATTATTTTGGTTGATAAAAGTATTCGCAGCCATTTAGATAACCAAAAGTATTACAGCGGTTTTATATCCGAAAAACCTATTGGTGATTGTATTGAAATGACTTTTTTAACCGCATCGTTAGAAGGGTTTGCCCGTTGGTATATGATGTATGGCGAGAAGGCCGAAATTATTACACCGGATAGTTTGAAGGATAGAGTGAGAGAATTAGCTGAGAAATTACTGCAAAAAAACTTTAATTCTGTAAACCTGCTGACATAGGGTTGTCAGTCGCTGCCGGTTTATTTGCAAACAGATAGTATAACTATCTGTTTCATAATATACTAAAAGCAAATTATCATGACAAATATCAGTTTAAAAACAGCTCTTACCATTACTGCGCCTGCAGTGCTGGTTTGGAAAGCGCTGACAGAGCCCGCGATTGTAAAAAAATATTTTTTTGGGACCGAACAGCAATCCGATTGGAACGAAGGCAGCGACATTAGCTGGACCGGCGAATGGGAGGGGAAAACCTACCGGGATCATGGAAAGATACTGGAAATTACACCGGGCACTTATGTTAAGTACAGCTATTGGAGCAGCATGGGTGGCACAGAAGATAAACCAGAGAACTATCAGCAGGTAAGCTATCGCCTTAATGAAAAAGATGGAGTGACCACTCTGGTGATAGGCCAGGAAAATATCAGGGACGAGGCCGCCAAAGAACATTCAGAACAAACCTGGCAGCGTGTTTTTGGCAGCATGAAGGAGATGATAGAAAATGGGGAAGTGAAGTAACCGCTCAGCTAACGTATTTACCTGTCAAACGACAGCCGCTTACCGGCGATATCATTAACAAAGCTGCCATTACTCCAGGCCAAATTGCCGGATACAATGGTGTGTTTAATGGTTGAGCGGAAAGTAGTGCCCTCAAACGGGCTCCATTTGCATTTGTACAGGATATTTTCCTGATTAACCCGCCAGGGTTTGTTCAGATCAACCAGCACAAGATCGGCAAAATAGCCTTCACGGATAAAGCCGCGTTTCTCTATCTCAAAACAAATGGCAACGTTATGGGCCATTTTTTCGGCAATTTGCTCCAAAGTGATTTTGCCATGGTGGTAAAGCTCCAGCATAGCGGGTAGGGCATGCTGAACCAGCGGGCCGCCTGACGGCGCCTGCAAATAAGGCAATGCCTTTTCTTCAATTGTATGCGGGGCGTGATCGGTGGCTATCACGTCAATACGGCCATCAAGCACTGCGTTTAAAATACCTTCGCGGTCGTTCTCTGTTTTTATAGCGGGGTTCCATTTTATCAGGTTGCCCCTGGTTTCATAATCCTTGTTGCTAAACCATAAATGATGTACACAGGCTTCGGCAGTAATGCGTTTATCTTTTAAGGGTATGGTATTATCAAAAAGGTGGGTTTCTTTTTCTGTCGAGATATGTAAAATATGCAAACGGGTATTGTGCTTTTTAGCCAATGACACTGCCATTGATGAAGAAAGGTAACAGGCTTCTTCGCTGCGTATTTTTGGATGCAGCCTAACCGGGATATTGTCGCCCAATAATTGTTTGTAATGCGCCAGATTGCTTTGTATGGTGGCTTCGTCTTCGCAATGGGTAGCAATCAGCATTGGCGATTGTGCAAACAACTGCTCCAGCGTTGCCGGATTATCTACCAGCATATTCCCGGTGGATGATCCCATAAATACCTTAATACCGCAAACATTTTTAATATCGGTGCGCAAAACCTCGTCGAGGTTATTGTTGGATGCGCCCATAAAAAAAGAGTAATTGGCCAGCGAACTCCCGGCCGCTATGGCATACTTATCTTCAAGCAGTTGTTGTGTTAAGGTATTGGGTACGGTATTCGGCATCTCCATAAAAGAGGTAATACCGCCGGCAACCGCCGCACGCGATTCTGAGCGGATATCGGCCTTATGGGTTAATCCAGGCTCGCGAAAATGTACCTGGTCGTCAATAGCGCCGGGAAACAGGTACAGGCCCTCGGCATTGATCACCTGATCCGCAGTGGCATTTATTTGGGGGGCTATTTTATCAATCAAACCATCTTTTACTAAAATATCAGCTATGTATTGCTTGTTTTCATTAACTATTGTTGCTGATTTGATTAGAATAGTGGCCATATTGCAAATATAGTTTTTATACATTGAAATTTCAGCCGACCCAAAACAGGAGTAGTCGATCTGAAAGTTTTTTAGCTTAAAGCTAAATTTTCAATACAATGAAACAATATCCTGTAAACCTTTGATTAACAATCGGAAGGGTAAAACAATATGTCTTTGAAAGCGTATTTAGTAGCAGTATCTATTTGCCTATCCTTAAATTTAACTAGCCGGTATGAAATTTACCCTTCTGCAGAAATTTCTTCTTTTCTCTTTTATAGTCCTTCTCTGTAATTGTCTTTTAGGTTATACCTTGTATGAAAGCAACAACAAGTTCCTTGAGTCGGGTAAACGGGTTCGGCATACCGAACAGGTTATCTACCAGGCTATCACCATATTTTCGACGGCTAATGAAATAAAGACCGATTCACGGGACTATATCATAATTAATAAAGAGGAGTATCTCCGGTCAACCAAAATTGCAGCGCAAAAGGTTTTGGCTGACATACAAACTATCAGGCTTTTAACCCGTGACAACCCGTCGCAGCAGCATAGGATAGATTTGTTAGATGGATACGCGCGCAAACGAATTGATTTTACATTTAAAGTTATTGAGATACGTCGTCAATATGGATTGCAGGCCGCTATAGCTTATATGTCTGCCCAAAATGACCGGTATTACACAGTCCCGATCTCCCAGACAATAATGGCTATTGAGCAGGCAGAAAAAGTGCTGTTAAAACAACGGCAGGACATCAATGCGCAAAGCTTCAAATCGTTTAATCAACTGTCTACCTTGGCCTTTGTTATCATGGCTGGTTTTACCATCATATTAATTATAGCCATAGGTAAATATTTATTGCAGGATAACGAACGTGAAGAACGAGCGGCAGAACTTGTAATTGCTAATGCCGAACTTTTTTTTCAGAACAACGAGAAAGAAAAACGGGCGGATGAGTTGGCTATAGCCAACATAGAACTTACCTATCAAAGCAGCGAAAAGAAAAAACGGGCGGGCGAATTACGGATTGCCAATAAAGAGCTTACCTACCAAAGCGGTGAGAAAGAAAAGCGCGCCGCAGAATTGATTATTGCTGGTGAAGAGCTTAATTATCAAAGCGGCGAGAAGGGAAAACGAGCGGCAGAATTGGTTATTGCCAATGAGGAGTTGTTATTTCAAAATAAAGAGAAAGAAAAGCGAGCGGCCGAACTGGCTATTGCCAATAAGGAACTGTTGTTTCAAAATGAAGAGAAGGAGAAGCGGGCGGCCGAATTAATAATTGCCAATAAAGAGTTATTATTTCAAAACGAAGAAAAAGAAAAGCGTGCCGTTGAACTGTTTATTGCCAATGAAGAATTGTGGTACAATAACGCCGAGAAAGAAAAACGGGCAGCTGAATTAGTCATAGCCAACAAGGAGCTTTCTTTCCAAAACAGGGAAAAAGAACAACGGGCGATTGAACTTGCCTTTGCAAATCAGGAACTGATTTTTCAAAACGAGGTTCGAAAAATAGCTGAGAAGAACCTGCAAAGAAGTGAATCCCGTTTGCGGGAGGCTCAAGCAATCGCAAACACCGGCAACTTTGATATAGACCTGGTAAACAATACCGATGTATGGTCTGACGGGTTGTATAAGATATTTGGGCTGAAAAAAGAAAAGGTAAAACCTTCAACCGAATTGTTTCTGACCATGATACATCCGGAAGACATTCAGTTTGTAACCCGGAAGGTAAAACAATCCTATAAAGACTGCAAGAGCCTGGTCATTGATTTTAAGTTTATCCATGCTAACGGAAGTACCCGATACGCTTATCTTGAAGCAAAATTTAAATTAAATAAGGAAGACGTGCCTACCCGGATATTCGGGATCATACAGGATGTTACAGCGGTTAAACTGGCAGATATAGAACGGACAAAAATGGTTAATGACCTCATGGTACGAAACAGCGATCTGGAGCAATTTGCCTATATCATTTCACATAATCTGCGTGCCCCGGTTGCAAATATCATTGGGGCATCGAGCGCTTTAAATGATACCGATGTTACGGAAGAAGATCAGGAAATTCTCAATAAAGCAATTAACACATCGATCATGAAACTGGATGACGTGGTTAAGGATCTTAACCACATTTTGCAGGTAAAGGGTAATATCAATGAGACCAAAGAAGTTGTTCAGTTTTCAGAATTGGTTAATGATATTAAAGAGAGCATAAAAAATCAGCTCGGGCAAAATATCAGTATTGAATATGATTTTTCACAGCATAACCAATATTTAACTGTTAAGCCTTTTTTATACAGCATTTTTTACAACCTTATTTCTAATAGCGTTAAATATTCCCGGCCCGGGGTGTTATCTGTTGTAACCATTAAGAGCAAGGTTGAGAAAAATGTTTTGCAACTGATATTTACCGACAATGGCAAGGGGATAGATATGGCAAAGAATAAAGCCTATGTTTTTGGACTGTATAAAAGATTTCATCCCGAGATAGAAGGAAAGGGTATGGGCCTTTATATGGTAAAAACCCAGGTTGAAACGCTGGGAGGAGAAATAGCAATCACCAGCAAGGAAAATGAGGGGACCCAATTTATAATTAAATTTAAACTGTAATTAATTTATCGCTTAGCCAATCCAAAGATGTCCGGGTAAGCCAAGGCTGCTTTTAATATAAAATTAAGCGAATCGGTTACCCAGATCTCGCCATTGATTGCCATTTTTAAAACCTGCGGGGCTGGCAGGGTAATTACCTGTATATCCTCGGTGGGGTCTAATTTTTGTGCCGCATTAAATTCGGCATCAAAAATAATAAATCCATAAGTCACCTGGTTTAGTTTCGTGGGGTTATTGGCAATCTTCCCGAGTGAGATCAGTTGGCCGGCTGTAGCCCGGATGCCGGTTTCCTCTTCCAGTTCGTTCAGGACCGATGCGATAATTGATTTATTTTTTTGTTGCATTCCGCCGGGTAATTCCAGCAATACTTCGCCAAGGGCGTGTTTATATTGTTTCACCAGTACTACCTCGTTATTTTTGGTGATTGGTAATACCTGGGCTACATCGCCTAATGGCGAAAAATAATAATCATCAATAACATTCCCGTTGGCCAGCTTTACGGTATGTTTAACCAACGGGAACCACGGACTGGGCGATACATCCTGCTCGTGGAGCACGGTCCATTTTTGTATTTCTTTATTTATGGGCATCGGCTAAAATTAAAGAATTAATTAAGATGGCAGGCGGGCGATCTAAAGATTTTAATTTTTAGAAAGTGGAATCTTCGCGTTAAAACCTTTAGGCTTTTACCTTTCGCCTTTCACCGCAAAGAAAACTATCTTTGTGCCATGGCAATAACTTTCGAGGATTTTAATTTTAACCGGCAAATTTTAAATGCCATTGCCGATGCTGGTTACACCGAGCCTACGCCCGTACAGCAAAAGGCTATGCCGCCTATATTGAACGGGCAGGATGTTATGGGCATAGCCCAAACAGGTACCGGTAAAACCGCTGCGTATGTATTGCCTATAGTAATGCGCCTTAAATATGCCCAGGGCGACCATGCCCGTGCGCTTATTATTGCCCCGACACGTGAGCTGGCTATGCAGATTGAAGAAAATGTGAAGCAATATGCCAAATATACCGACCTGCGTGTTGTATCTGTATACGGCGGCCTGGGCCCAAAAACTCAGATAGAGCTTATTAATAAAGGGGTTGATATCATTGTTGCTACCCCCGGCCGTTTTATGGATATTTACCTGGCCGGACACATCGTAACCAAAACCCTGCAGGTTTTAGTGCTGGATGAAGCTGATAAAATGATGGATATGGGCTTTATGCCCCAGATAAATCGCATATTGGAAGTTGTGCCGGTAAAGCGGCAAAACCTTTTGTTCTCGGCTACGATGTCTGATAAAATACAGGAGTTGTCAGGTAATTTCCTGGAGTTTCCTACAGTTATCGAGGTTAGTCCGCAGGCTACGCCGGCCGAAACAGTTATACAAAAGCTGTATCATGTGCCTAACATGAAAACCAAGATCAACCTGCTGCGTGAGTTGCTGAAAGACGAAAGCGATATTACCAAGCTGATGGTTTTCTGCAAGACCCGTACAGTTGCAGAGGATGTATATAAATTCCTGCTGCGTAAGTATGGCGAAGGACAGGTAAGAGTGCTGCATGCCAACAAAGGGCAAAATACCCGTATTAACTCCATGAACGCATTTAAGAACGATGAAGTGAAGATACTGGTAGCCACAGACGTAGCTTCGCGCGGGATTGATGTGAGCGATGTGAGCCACGTGATAAACTTTGACGTGCCGGTGGTATTTGAAGATTATGTACATCGTATCGGCCGTACGGGCAGGGCCCTTCAATCGGGCGTTGCCATAACATTTTGTAACCCTACCGAAGAATATTATGTAGGCAAGATCCAAAAGCTGATTAAGCAAACTATCCCGGTTGAACCCATGCCACCCGAAGTTTTTATTGAGGAAACGCCTTACGAGGAGCGCCAGGATCAGAACCGTGAAATAGATCTGCAGAAACGTAAAGAGGATCCTGATTTTAAAGGAGCCTTCCACGAAAAGAAAACAATGAACCAGCGCAAGAAATTTGATGCCGAAAAAGCCAAACGCACCGGCGCCGGCGGCCCGCCAAAAAAAGGTAAGCCAAAGAATTTTAAAAAGAAGCATTAGTAAATGAAGATCAGAATAACACCTTTAAACTTTGCCACTGCATTTTTCCTGCTCCTGTCTGTTTACGTCTGGATAAACGGGGCGGCTGTAACCGGCATGAAATTTCCGCATTTGGGCGGCGCCATAAGCCTGATATTTTTGCTGTTTGCTTTTGTAGTGTCATTTATGGATATAATGTTCCGCAATTTCTTCCCCGGGCTTAAAAAATTATGGCTGATAGAGCTAAGCTTTATAACTTTGGCCACTATAATATTTTTACTTGTTAAATAATTACTGAATGATTATCAGGGCTAAAACAACGCGGTCCTGATGCCTTCATCACCTTATAAAAATCAAATAACTTAAATGAAAACTGCCGAAATTAAAGTTACTGTAGAACTTGATGACAATAATGTTCCTGAAAATATTTTATGGGAATCAACCGACTCAACAAATAAAGAGGCCGTGCCAGTGAAATCAATTATGCTGTCGCTTTGGGATCAGAATTATAAAAATGCCCTGCGTATTGACCTTTGGACAAAAGACATGCCTGTTGATGAAATGAAGGTCTTTTTTTACCAAACCTTAATGACGATGGGCGATAGTTTTTTAAGGGCAACCGGCGAAACCAATATCATTGAAGACCTGCGCGACTACTGCGCTCACTTCGCCGAGAAAATGGAAATATCTAAATAATACCTGCCATGAGATTACCGTCATTAGTATCATTTGTCGGATTCGTACTGTTAATGGCCGGCACCTGGTGCCCTTTACTGCGTCCTTTCCATTTATTTAATATGGATGTATATGATCTTAACCGCCCGTATGGTATGGTAATATTGCTGGTATCGGTGGTAGGCATATTAGGGGTCATCTTAACCCGCATAAAATTGGTGCGCCTTACGGCATGGTTGTCTTTACTCTTAGTATTGGTGTTGTTTGTGGCGGCCTACTTAAAAGTGCATACCAGTTTTAGCTTTATCCCGTTTAAATCGATTGCCGGGTTTTTGTCAAGCCAGATAAAATTTAAATGGGGATGGTATTTGTTAGCTGCCGGCCCGCTAACCGCACTCGCGGGTTCAATGTTTAAAACATCCCGGTATTCCCGTTAGCTATAAGAAATATGTTGCAACAATTAGTAAAAACATCTGTTAATTACCCGGCATCAAAACCAAAAAGAAGTTTTTTTACATATTTGCAACACCAAACTATCTAGAATGCTTAAACTATCTTTTCGAAACCAGGTTTTAGCGGGTTTCGCCGTGTCTATATTGCTTGTTTTTATCGTCGGAATACTATCTTACAAAAGTATTGATCAGTTAGAAAATGATACCCTGATGGTTGATCATACCCAAAAGGTGATCAAGACATCAACTAATCTGCTTCAACAATTGATTGATGCAGAAACCGGTATGCGTGGCTATGGCGCCACCGCTAAAAAGGAATTTCTTGATCCTTATAAAAACGCATTGCCGGTAATTAATTCTGATTTAGAAGATTTAAGAGGACTAATCTCTGATAACCCGGCACAGGTTGCCAGGTTAGATACTTTAGCTGCCATGGTTAATGACCAGCTAAATATTCTGAAAGAAAATATAGAAACACGCGACAGCAAAGGATTGGACTTTATGGTTCAGCATGATATGTTTGTTAACGGCAAGCAAAATATGGATGGTATCCGGAAAATTGTTGGTCATGTAATTGATACTGAGAATGAATTACTTGCTGCCCGTAAAGCAAGTTCAAAAGTAGCGTCTACCAATGCCATAACGTTTATTGTGGTTGGTTCCCTGATATTCCTGGTGATTATCCTTTTCCTTTTTTATTATATAGAACGCACCTTTGCCGCACAGAAAAAAATAGAGGAGGAAATTAAAATCACCAATATTGAACTTGAGAAAGTATTGGGCGAGAATGAAGCCAAAAACTGGTTGCTTACCGGTGCCGGTTCTCTTAATGAAAAGATGCAGGGCCAGCAAAGCGAGAAGGAACTGTCAGAAAACGTACTGGCCGAAATTTGTGAGTACACCCAAGCGGTAACGGGCACAATTTATTTATACAATGAACAGGAAACGCGTTTAGACCTATATGCAGCTTATGCATTTTCAAATCTTAACAGCATAAAGCAAACAGTAGCCTTGGGCGAGGGCTGGATAGGCGAGGTCGCCCGGACCGGGAAAGGGGCCGTTGTCAAAGGAAAATTAAACGATAAACTTGACCTGCAATCATCTGTGGTGCTTGACAATGCGGTTGAGACTTATGTTTTGCCGTTCTTCTTTGACAAAAAGCTGAAAGGTGTTTTAGAGATAGCTTTTACCGGCGAGTTAAAAGATTATAACAAACAATATTTTAAGGCTATCGCAAATGACGTCGGCATAGCTGTCAATACTGCTCAGGCCCGCACTATTATGCATGATCTGTTTGAAGAAACACAACAGCAGGCCGAGGAACTGGCAGCGCAACAGGAAGAAATGCGTGTCACCAATGAGGAGCTGATGAATAAAACAGAAATGTTGGAAGCATCAGAAGAGGAGCTTAGGGTGCAACAGGAAGAACTGCGCACTATAAATGCCGAGTTGGAGGAAAAAGCAAGCTTGCTTGAAGAGAAAAATCAGGCTATTGAAGAAGCCCGTGCCGCTATTAACGTTAAGGTTGAAGAACTGGAAACTACCGGTAAATACAAGTCTGAATTTTTGGCTAACATGAGCCATGAACTGCGCACGCCGCTTAATAGTATACTCGTGCTGGCCCGTATATTAAAAGACAATAAACCGGCTAATTTATCAGACGATCAGATTAAATACGCCAGTGTGATATTTAATGCAGGAAATGACCTGCTGACGCTGATCAATGATATCCTTGACCTTTCAAAAATTGAATCGGGTAAACTGGATATGCAGAACGAGGATATTAAGATTTCAGATATCCTGTCGGATATGGAAATGTTATTCGCAGAGTTGGCATCCAACAAGCGGATAAAGTTCACTACCAGCGTAAAAAATGTAGCACCAACGGTATTTACAGACAAGGTACGGGTAGAACAGGTAATAAAAAATCTATTGTCGAACGCATTTAAGTTTACGCCCGAAAACGGAGCAATAGCCATTGACGTTGACGCCGGTAAATTACCGCAAACCATTAGTTTCTCTATAAAAGATACCGGTATAGGTATCCCGCCGGCCAAACAAAAAATAATATTTGAAGCGTTTCAGCAGGCCGATGGTTCAACCAGTCGCAAATACGGCGGTACCGGGCTGGGGCTTTCAATCAGCCGTGAGCTGACAGCCTTGCTGGGCGGTACGATAACTTTACACAGCAAGCCGGGCGAAGGCAGTGAGTTTATATTAACCATCCCGGTACAGGCTAAAGCAGCAGTTGTTACTGAGGAAGATAGCGTGCAAACTGTTGAAACCTTTGCTCCGGTCAGAGAATTTTTGACGCCTTTGGTAAAACCCGCAAGGCAGGAAGGCCGTGAGCCGCTGGTGGTTATTGTTGAAGACGATAAAAACTTCGCCAGTATATTGCAGGATTACTCGCGAGATCATGGATACCAGTCGGTTGTTGTCAATGAGGGTACTACCGCCGTCCAGGTTATTAAAGAAAAACAACCCGATGCAGTAATACTGGATATTATGCTGCCGGGTAAAGATGGCTGGCAAATATTAAAGGAGTTGAAGCAAGACGAGGAAACATCAGATATACCGGTGCATTTGATGTCCGCAGGAGATGCCGCCGCAACCCGTGTGCGTAAAGAGGGGGCAATCAGCTTCCTTAAAAAGCCTATTGACGCCGGTGTCCTTGATAAGCTTTTTGGCGATATAATGATCAATACCGGTACCCGGTTTAAACAAATATTACTTGTTGAAGATCACATGGCGCAGAGCCAGGCCCTGAAAGAAATGATGCAGGCTAACGGTATTACGGTTGATCAGGCGTTTGATGGCGAGTCGGCGTTCAGGATGTTGCATGAAAACGAATACCAATGCGTTATACTGGACCTTAACCTGCCCGATATTTCAGGATTGGATTTACTGGATAAAATTAAAGCAGTTGAGAGGTTCTCGTCATTACCAGTAATTATTAATACCGCTATGGAACTGGATAAAACCTCTGTAAGCCGTTTAATGAAATATGCCAATGCTATGGTTGTTAAAACAAATAAATCATCAGACAGATTAATAGACGAAGTGAATTTGTTTTTAAATAAAATAAGTACGGCACCACAAGCCGGATCAGCAGCTGCCAAAGCCGCGGCTGTTTCAGGCAAGGATGGCGTAAAAGGCAAAAAAGTGCTCATTGTTGATGATGATATGCGTAATATTTTTGCTTTAAGCAGTGCCTTACAGGGCTATGATATGAATGTTGAAATAGCGGGCGACGGCGAAGAAGCGATAGCCAAGCTGGAACAAATGACCGACATTGATATTGTATTAATGGATATCATGATGCCCAAGATGGACGGCTATGAAGCAACCCGATATATTCGTAAACAAAACAAATGGTCAAGGTTGCCTATTATAGCTTTAACAGCAAAAGCCATGAAGGACGACCGCGAAAAATGTATAGAAGCCGGTGCTAATGATTATATAACCAAGCCGGTTGATATGGACCGTTTAATAGCATTGATGCAATTATGGCTGGACAAATAGTATGCAGCCAGACGAAACCATAACAACGCCACAAGTTACAGAGATCATTGATCTCGTAAAAAGGATATATGGTTTTGATTTTGGCAGCTATACAAAAGCATCGTTAAAAAGGCGGATGACCAGGATAATGCAGTTAAAAAGGATGCAGTTTTATGACCTTAAGCATACCCTGGTAAATGACGCGGGCTTTTTTCAGCAGTTTCTGGAAGAGATCACGGTTAACGTTACGGAAATGTTCCGTGACCCCAGTTTTTATAAGGCATTTAATAAGCAGGTTATCCCGTATCTGTCCTCTTATCAGCATACTAAAATATGGTGTGCCGGTTGTGCTTCAGGTGAGGAGGCCTACTCGCTAGCAATATTAATGCAAACCGCCGGATTAAGAAAAAAATCATTCATATACGGCACCGATATCAATACCGAATGCCTTAAAGAGGCAAGAAAAGGTATTTATAGCTTGCGTAAAATAAAAAGTTATGCCGAAAATTACCAGATGGCCGGCCTTGAAGGATCAATAACGGATCATTTTACGATACTGTATGATGCGGCCACCATACACAGCGAGCTGAAACAAAACACTTTGTTTTCTGTACACAATTTGGTATCTGATAACGTGTTTAATGAATTTCAGCTAATAAGCTGCCGCAACGTTTTCATCTATTTTGAGATTGCACTGCAGGAGCGGATACTGGATCTTTTTTATAAAAGCCTGGCGCCGTTGGGCTTTCTATGCCTGGGGGCCAAAGAAACTATCCGGTCTGATAATTTCAGAACGAAATTTAAAGTAATTAATCAGAAAGAAAACATATACCAGAAAATTGGCTCTTGATCCTAAAATAATTGAACGCTGGCATAACTCCGATCTGTTGTTATTAGGGGGCTCCGCGGGCTCATTCAAACCCATTTATAATGCCGTTAAAATATTCCCCGCTAATTTAAATAAAGCGGTAATGATAATCATCCACCGGAAAAAAAACTTTTTTAGCGAAATAGAAAAACTGTTTGCAGATAGCAGCCGTATGTTGTTGAGGGAAGTTAGTGACAAGGATGTGATAAACAATAACACTATTTATATAGCACCTGCCAATTATCATACCCTTATTGAAAAAGACCGATCTTTTAGTTTGGATGTATCTGACGCTGTATGGTATTCAAAACCATCAATTGATGTAGCTTTTGAGAGTGCCTCTGATATTTATCATGAAAGATGTACCGCTGTATTATTTTCTGGGGCTAATCCTGACGGGGCTGCCGGATTGCTTAAATTACGCAATAACGGGGCATTAACCATAGTTCAGGACCCGATTGAGGCTGAGATGTCAGAAATGCCGCAGGCTGCTATTGATATGAAAGCCGCGGAGTATATTTTAACAGCCAAAGATATTTTAGAACTTTTTCAATTATAATTATTAGCGCTGAACCAAACTTTTTATAATGCTAGTTCCCATTAATATCCTTATAGTTGATGACCGTGTCGAAAATATTGTAGCGCTTGAGGCGCTGTTAAACCGGAAGGATATTAAACTTTTTTCAACGATATCGCCAAATGAAGGACTTAAAATAGCCTGGGAGAACAATATTTCGATAGCGCTTGTTGACGTGCAGATGCCCGAGATGGATGGATTTGAGTTTGTTGAAATGCTAAAATCAAATCCACGGACCTGTGACATAATGGTGATTTTTGTGACCGCCATATCAAAGGAAACCAAATATGCGGTAAAAGGACTCGGGGTGGGCGCGGTTGATTACCTTTACAAACCGCTTGATCCCTATATCACCTCAGCTAAAGTTGATTCATTTATACAACTGGCCCGCGCGCAGGCAGAGGTTAAGCAAAAAAATGACGAGCTTGAAAACTTTGCTACGGTGGTAAAAAATTCGGCTGATATTATTTGTGTTGTTGACGCGGATACCCTGCGTATAAAAAGTATCAACCCTGCAGCCGAAACCATATTGGGTTTCAGGCAGGCAGAACTAATCGGTAAAAGTATTCTTGACCGTGTGGTTAAGGATGATAAACCGGCGTTCCACAAAAAACTGGGAAGTATAGTTAAAGAGAATCTCAGCCTTGCGGTAATGGGCTTTCAATTTGTAACTTTTTCTAAAACTCCGATTTCTGTAGAGTGCCGTGTAGCTTACCGGAACAAGATGTTATTTTTCAATATTAATGACATTACCCCGCAAAAAAGTTATCAGAGCCAGCTTATTAAATCAAAAGAAGCAGCAGAGATCGGTAAAAAAGCCAAGGAAGCTTTTCTGGCCAATATGAGCCATGAGTTGCGGACACCTATCAACGGTATTATTGGCCTTACATCGCTTTTACGTAAAACTACAGTTACCGACCAGCAAAGCGATATGCTTGATTTATTGGAAGTTTCGTCGCAATCATTACTTGGTGTGATTAATGATGTGCTTGATATTTCAAAAATAGATGCCGGAAAATTCAGCATCATCAGATCGTCCAATAAACTTACAGACGTTGTGCAAGCCGTTTATCGTTTGCTTAAGTTTAAGGCTGACGAGGAGCATATTGAATTCTTTTTAGACGTTGATCCTGAAATTCCGGAATATCTGATGTTTGACTCACTAAGGTTGAACCAGATATTAATGAATTTATTGAGTAATGCCATAAAGTTTACCAAGCGGGGCCATGTTAAACTCAACATTGCTTTATTACAAAAAGAAAATGATAAAGTAAAACTGAAGTTTACAGTAGAAGATACAGGTATAGGCATACCTAAACATCGTTTAAAGGACATTTTTGAATCGTTTGAACAAGCTGATGACGACATCGCCAATAAATATGGGGGGACAGGGCTTGGGCTTGCTATTGTTAAAAAATTAGTAGAACTGAAAGGCGGCGAATTAGCCGTCGACAGCAGGATAGGGAAGGGGAGTGTTTTTAGCTTTACCAACTCATATGCTATTGCAGCCAAACCAAAAGACGAAAGCAATAAAAGACCTGACAACGTGCCTGAGCCGTTTACCGATGTTAAAATATTGGTTGCCGAGGATAATTTGGTTAATCAATTCATGCTGTCAAAAATACTGACCGAATGGAAAGTGAACGTTGATATGGTCAATAACGGCATTAAGGCACTTGATAAATTGAGAGATAACGAATACGACCTGATATTAATGGATACCCATATGCCTGAAATGAATGGCTATCAGACTGCCCGTAAAATAAGGGTTGATTTTGCCGAGCCCAAAAGAAGCATACCCATAATTTCATTGTCTGCGGCCACTTTTGATCATGAACAGCAGGAGGCATTGGCGTCGGGTATGAATGATGTGCTGTCCAAACCTTTTCAGCCTGGTCAGTTATATAAAAAAATATCGAAGCTATTGAGGCCGTCAGTTTAAAGCTCCAGCTTTGTCTGCCCTATGCCCATTACTTTGGCTTCGTGCTCAAGCAACCATTTCTTTCGCCATAAGCCACCGGCGTAGCCGGTTAAACTCCCGTTTGATCCTATTACCCGGTGGCAGGGTACAACCACCCAAAGATTGTTTTTACCGTTAGCCGCAGCAATGGCACGTATCGCCAGCGGGCTGTTCATTTGTACAGACTGCTGGTTGTAGCTAATCGTTTTGCCATATTCTATTTTTAATAATTCCTGCCAAACCAGTTGCTGAAAATCTGAGCCGTGTTGCCTGATGGGAAGATCAAAAACCTTTCGTGTACCGGCAAAATACTCATCAAATTGTTTCATAGTTTCAGTAAGTAATGGGGATGTGGCAGATCCGCCGGCAGGCTCATCATCCATAATATGAATGCGGGTAATGAAATCATCCTCTTCTGTTATCTGGGCTATCCCTACGGGTGTTTTATAGTAAGCTACCGGCATCAGGTAAAGTTATTAAATGAACACCATTTTTTACTAATCGTTAATTAACTAATCTCTAATCACTACTTTTACAGTTATGAAACTCATTGACCAAACGTGGGAGCTTTTTAAAAAAGAGGTTGTGTTGGAGTGGCGCTCAAAATACGCGTTTAATGGTGTGTTGTTATATGTGGTGTCAACGGTGTTTGTTTGTTATATTTCTTTTAACCTTACCCCGGGTTTTGATAAAAGCACCGGCTATAAAGTAGTATGGAACGTATTATTCTGGATTATTATCCTGTTTGCATCGGTTAACGCTATAGCAAAAAGTTTTATGCAGGAAAGTAAGAGCAGGTTGCTGTATTATTATGCTATAGCTAGCCCGCATGCCATAATTTTATCAAAAACCATTTACAATATCCTGCTGATGTCGTTGCTCAGCATATTGGCATTGCTGGTTTACCTGGTTTTCTTTACCAATACCATAGGCGACCCTTTATTTTATTTTTTAGTTGTGATCCTGGGAAGCCTCAGTTTCTCCACGGTTTTTACAATGATATCTGCCATTGCTTCAAAAGCCGGCAATAACGGTACCTTGATGGCTATATTAAGTTTCCCCGTCATTATACCCGTTATTTTGATATTGATCCGTTTAAGTAAAAACGCCATGGACGGGATAGAGCGCAGCTTAAGTTATGGCGATATCGGCGTGCTTTGTGCTATTAACGCCATAGTTCTGGCAACAGCATTATTACTCTTCCCTTATTTATGGCGCGATTAGCAATACCTGCAAACAAACTTCGTTTAAATAAACTTTAATGATATTTAGCAAAGCATACTATAACACCCCATGAAATTATTCCGGATATTAATGTTGATCCTGCTACCTATAATTGTCAGGGCACAAAGCCAGGTTGTTACCGGTAAAATTTCAGCAGCTGATACAAAGGCGCCAATTGCCGGGGCCAGCGTTTTTTTAAGCAATTCCTCCTTTGGTACTTCAACCGGTAAAGATGGCACCTTCAAGTTAAACGGATTAAAACCCGGGCAGTATAACCTGGTTGTATCCACTATAGGGTATGAAGATTATACGCGGATCCTGGTTGTAAATGACGCACCGGTTAATTTAGATATCGGGCTGACACCAAAGGTTACCCAACTTAAAGAGGTTACCATATCTACCATTTCAAAAGCCGATAAAAAGAAAGCGCTTGAACAGTTTAAACAGGATTTTATCGGCACTGACGTTAATGCTGGTGACTGTAACATTGTTAATCCGGAGGTGTTAAACTTCACCTACAGCCAAAATAAAAGTGTGCTTGAGGCTTATACTGATGAGTTCCTGATAGTTGAAAACGAGGCATTGGGTTATCGTATAAAATTTTTATTGAAGAACTTTAAAAGCCAGCTCCTTACCGGTAACGTTGCCTACTCCGGCAGTCAGGTTTTCGAGGAAATGAAAGGCGGCGGATCGAAACAAAAAAAATGGCACCAAAAACGCGACGAAGCATACTTTGGCTCGGCGATGCATTTTTACCGGTCGCTTTACAGGGACAGCCTTGACGATGCCGGGTTTAAAATTTATCGCCTGTCGCGCCAGTTTAACACCAGGCGTCCGTCCGATGATGAAATACAACAGCACTTGGATATTGCTAAGAAGTTAAGTGCAGATTCATTGGTATATTGGATGCAGGCAGGGCATTTTTCACGATATTCAAATCAGAAGTTTAAAGGAAAATTCGCCGCAAAAGATATCGTGCAAAAAACGGCGAGGCCTGGTTTGTTGGCCATATCGTTCCCTGATCATTTATATGTGGTTTATACCAAAAAATGGGAAACCAATTACTATAAAGATGTATATCGCATTCCTCATGACCTTAATTATGCTACAACAATAGTCAGCCTTGTTAATGATAACCAGCCAATAATAATAGATAGTAACGGAACCATCATAGCAAATAGCCCGCTGTATGAAGGCACCTGGTCGCAGGCCCGTTTATCCGTATTATTACCCGTTGACTATACACCTTATGGTAAACAACCCTGATGGACCGGCTGCTGTAGATTAAAACGAAATTAGAATGTATAGATTTAATATTTTTTATACTTGCAGGGATGAAATATTTACTTGTAATTGTTTTAATTAGCATTTTAAAAAAAGCTTAATGTTAAATTATCTATGCGGTTTTTCCGGTTAATCATATGGTGTTTGTTATGCCCCGTTTTAACGATGGCGCAAAATGCAAGCATAACCGGTAAGGTAACGTCCAAAGAAACAAAATCGCCCGTACAAAGGGCCAGCGTTTTCTTAAGTAATTCATCATTCGGTACCATCAGTCTGGCTGACGGAACTTTCGCTTTATATAAACTCAGGCCGGGCCAGTATACGCTGGTTGTTACTGCTGTTGGATTTGAGGATTTTACAAAGAAAATACAGGTAGATGACGAGTCTGTTACGGTAAATGTTGAGCTCTCGCCAAAAACAATTCAATTAAGAGAAGTAACCATCTCGACTACCGCTAAAGCCGACTGGAAAAGAAATTTTGAACAGTTTAAAAAGGATTTTTTGGGTACTGATGAAAACGCCAAGTTATGCCAGATCCTTAACCCGGACGTACTCTATTTTACCTATCATAAAAGGCAACTGACGCTGGAAGCGGAAACAGATAATTTCCTGGTGATTGATAACCGCGGGCTGGGATACAGGGTAAAGTTTTTGCTTAAGGATTTCAAAAGCGATGCCATATCAGGTGTAATCACTTATGGTGGCGAACGCTTGTTTGAAGACCTGCCCGGTTCGGCAGCGCAAAAAAAGATATGGCAAAAAAACAGGGACATAGCCTATTATGGTTCGCCGATGCATTTCTACCGGTCGCTCTATACCGATAAACTGGCTGAAGACGGGTTTGAAATGCGCAGGCTAACACGCTATCCAAATCCGGACAGGCCGTCAGACCAAATAATTCATCAAAAAATAAACAGGTTTAAATCAATTAACCGGGGCGACTCTGTAAACCACTGGATCGAGATTGCCAACCTGTCTAAATACACCCAGGAAAGAGTTACACAAATTCCCTGGTACTCATACGAGGTATTAAGAAAGACCGGGCAGCAGGGTATATATGCTATAACATTTCCTAATTACCTATACGTAATGTATACCAAAAAACGTGACGAAACCAACTACAAAGACATTTTCAGGCCGCTGGATATGCCCAATTATGAAATAAGCGTTGTTACCCTGTACAATAACCCGCCGTACGCTTTGTTTGACAAAAACGGTATTGTAATATCCGGCGAACCCTTATATGAGGGCACCTGGAGCAAGGCAAGGCTGTCTGAACTGTTACCGGTTGATTATGTTCCGTCAGAAAAACGATAGCTGCTTAACATAGTTGCCTGCCAATCTAAATAATTACTACATTTGCCCTACAGATCAACATGAAATTTATATATCAAACCTGGTGGAAGGTTATAGTGGTTTTGCTGATACTTTCTACTTTTATTACCGGCTTAATACTGCCTGTACCCAGGCTGCCGGTATTACATGAAACCATTCGTAACCTGTATTTTCATGTGCCGATGTGGATGGGGATGCTTTCTGTGTTTTCCATATCCGTATTCTTTAGTGTTAAATATCTGAACACCGGTAAAGAGGAATATGATCTGGCATCGGTTGAATGTGTAAACACCGGCTTGGTTTTTTATACATTGGGTTTAATAACCGGAATGATGTGGGCAAAATATACCTGGGGCGAGTTTTGGAGCGGTGACCCTAAGCAAAACAGCGCGGCCATAGCTTTTTTGCTGTATTGCGCTTACATTGTGTTACGCAACTCAATCGACGAAGAACAAAAGCGGGCCAAAATATCGGCTATCTACAATATTTTTGCGTTCCCTATCATGGTGGTGCTGATATTTGTTTTGCCCAGGATGACTGATTCATTACACCCAGGTAGCGGCGGTAACCCGGCGTTTGGTAAGTATGATCTGGATAACGGAATGAAACTGGCCTTTTACCCCGCAATGCTTGGCTGGAGCTTTATGGCTATCTGGATAGCAACTTTACGCTACCGCATCCGTTTAATTGAAAACAAAAGAAACAGCATAAACTAACATGAAGAAGTCAATCATCTTAATATTATTCTTACTATCTTTCGTAACAGTGTTTGCGCAACCGGCTCAATCTGTCGAGATGGCCGACGCCTTTCGCAGTTCGGGAAAAATATATGTTGTTATAGCTACAATCGTTATAATTTTTATCGGATTGGCTATCTATTTGTTCGCGATAGACAGACGACTTAAAAAAATTGAAAAAGAAAAATAGCCGAAAAAAATAAGCTATTGTTGTTTAAACATAGTTTTTATACCGTTGTTACGATAAGTATCGGTATTCGGGAATAATAAATTGCGATATTGATAAAATTTGTATCAAATTTGCACCGTTTATTAAGAAAATCATATTTATCAACAACAATTTATGGCTACAAATAATTCAGCCGCTAATCAGGACACCCACTTTTTTGCTGATGTATGCAGCAATTTTGATTATGCAGCACAATTTACCAAGCATGATGCCGGTTTACTAGACCAGATAAAATCATGTAACAGCGTTTATCGTTTCCGTTTCCCTATACGCCGCGGCAATAGTTTTGAAGTAATTGACGCCTGGCGCGTTGAGCACTCGCACCACCAGTCGCCAACCAAGGGCGGTATCCGTTACAGCGAAATGGTTAACGAGGATGAAGTGATGGCGCTTGCCGCGTTAATGACCTATAAATGCGCTATCGTGAACGTACCGTTTGGCGGGGCAAAAGGCGGCATTAAGATCAATCCAAAAAATTATACTGTACAGGAACTGGAAAATATTACCCGCCGCTATACAGTTGAGCTGATCAAGAAAAACTTCATCGGCCCCAGCATTGATGTACCGGCGCCGGATTACGGATCGGGCGAGCGCGAGATGAGCTGGATCGCCGATACCTATGCTACCATGAACCCCGGGCAGCTGGACGCCATGGGTGCCGTTACCGGTAAACCTATTGCCTTACACGGCATAGCCGGCCGCCGCGAAGCCACCGGCAGGGGAGTGGCCATTGCAGCCCGAGAATGTGTGGGGGTTGCAGAGGATATGCAAAAAATAGGTTTAACACCCGGCATATCAGGCAAAAAAGTTATTGTTCAGGGCCTGGGTAATGTAGGCTATTATTCGGCTAAGTTTCTTTCAGAATTTGGCGCCCTGATAGTTGGCCTTTGTGAATTTGAAGGCGCGGTTTATAATGAAGACGGATTGGATGTTGAAGCCGTTTTCCAGCACCGTAAAGCCACGGGATCTATCTTGGGATATACCGGAGCAAAAAAAGAATTTAAAAATACCATGGAAGGACTGGAGCAACCATGTGATATTTTGGTTCCGGCCGCTTTGGAGAATCAGTTAACGGTTAATAATATCCGCAATATCAAAGCAAAAATTATTGTTGAAGGCGCCAACGGTCCAACCAGCCCCGAAGCCGAAACGATATTTTACCAGATGGGTGGCATAGTTGTGCCCGACATGTATGCCAATGCCGGCGGTGTAACGGTATCGTATTTTGAGTGGTTAAAGAACCTCTCGCACGTGGCATTTGGCCGTATTAACAGGCGGTTTGAAGAAAATTCGAACCTGAACCTGGTAAATATGGTTGAAGGCATTACCGGCCTGGCTTTAACGCCGCTGCAACGCGCTACAATTGTGAAAGGCGCTTCAGAGCTGGAGCTGGTAAACTCTGGTTTGGAAGATACCATGATCCGCTCTTATCATGAGATCCGCGAGATTTATAAGAACAACGAAAAAATTGACGGCATGCGTACCGCAGCATTAGTGGGGGTTATCAATAAAATTGCGGTGTCTTATCAAAATCTGGGTATCTGGCCGTAGCAGAACGTCCTAAGTCGATATTGAAAAAATAAAGGGTGGGCCGTAATGTCTGCCCTTTTTGCTAAAGCAACGTTTTTTTAAGTGCTCACGTAATAACTAAATCATTGCCGGTTATAAACGTATATTTCTTAAATTCACTTTTCAGGATAGCCCCCGTGTGTAAGAGCTTATTGATATTGTTTTTGCTGATGAGTATCCGTTCGTTTGCTCAATTGCCACCAAATATCGGCTTTGAGGACGGATCTTTTAATCATTGGAACTGCGCAATAGGTTCAGTAACAGCTGACAACCAAACTGCAACAAGCACCATTACGCTTAATCCCAGCGCGCCTGTTGACGGGCGGCACACCTTGTTTAGTAAGCAAAATGCTGCCGAAAAACTAGACTATTACGGTTATTTTCCGGTTGTATGTCCAAATGGAAGCAATTACTCCATCAGGCTGGGCAATGATGAAGCTCACGCTCAGGCGGAAAGTGTAAGTTATACCTTTTTTGTAGCCAGCGATTCACCATTGGGCTATGCCATAACATTTAATTATGCGGTAGTATTACAAAATCCCGTTCATAAAAACTATGAACAGCCCCGTTTTACCGCGCGTATTTATGACGTATCAGCGCAAAAATATGCAGATTGCCCTGCATTTGATTTTGTAGCGGGTACAGCATTGCCCGGCTTCAAGTTATCCCCCCGGAATTTAACGGATAGTGATGGTACGTCGGCTCCTGTTTTTTATAAAGACTGGTCATCAGCCACCTTTGATCTGACGCCTTATATAGGTAAGATCATACGCCTTGAGTTTACAACTAACGATTGCACCTTTCAAAAACATTTTGGTTATGCTTATTTAGATATTGATGAGGGTAAATCATCAAAACCAATTACGGGGAACGCCTATTGTGAGGGAGCGCAATCCGTAACCTTAAAAGGCCCTATAGGTTTTGCAGCTTATCAATGGTATAATAAAGACCTGACACAGCTATTGGGTACAGCCAGGGACCTGGAAATTTACCCCCCGCCGCCGGATCTGTCTGAGTTCGCGCTTAAAATTACGCCTTACCCCGACCTGGGTTGTCCGGACGTTTTATACACCGTGGTAAACAAAATTAATAGTCCTTATAAATTAAATCTTGTGCCGTCCATTACGGGATGTCCCGAAACGGGGGTAGACCTAACTGCCCCTTCGGTTACTGAAGGCAGTACACCCGGTTTGATATACAATTATTTCACAGATGCTTCTGAAACCGTAAATATCCGTGATCCAAAAAAAATAGTATTACCGGGCACTTATTTTATACAAGGTTTAAGCCCCGACGGGTGCAGCAATACTAAATCAATACAGGTAAAACTGATATCGCCTGTTATCAATGTCAACCAACCGGCCCCGGTTACTTATCCCGCAACTGTTGATATTACCAAAGCTTTTGAGGCGCAATCCGGTGAGAGTTATGGTTATTTTAGCGACGCTTCGTGTACTGTCCCCTTAATTAATTATACAGCAATTAACAAAACCGGTACTTATTTTATAAAAGTTACCAATGAATCGGGATGTGAGCTGATAACATCTGTCGACGTGAAAGTTTTACCTCCTCCGCCGTATGTAGTAACGGCGCCTAATGTCTTCACTCCAAATGGCGACGGCGTTAATGATTACTTTGCTTTGCATATTGAGGGCCTTGTACAATTTAATAATATCAATATTTTTAACAGGTATGGCCAGTTAGTGTACACCGCTAAATCCCGGGCTGGGTTATGGGATGGTAACCTCAACGGGCATGCGTTACCGGCGGGCGCCTATTATTGGATCTTTGACGGTATGGACACTTACTATCATGCACCCATTAAAAAAAGCGGTTCCATCTCCATTATACGTTAGTGTTTAGATTAGTTCTAAATAATATATATCCTTAGTAATAAACATTATTACCTGTACGTTTTGTATTTTTGTAACCTTGAATTACAGGAAATAAACCGTCAATGAAAAAATCTTCCATATTTGGCCTCGTTGTTATAGCCATAGCTATAGCGGTTATTATAAGTGTTTATTCAAACTCAAGCACTTATGGCTCGTTTAAAGATGCCCAAAATACGAGTAACGAATTGCATATCGTAGGGCATCTTAACAAACAAAAACAACTTTTTTACGATGCTACCAGGGATGCCAATTATTTTTCGTTTTACATGAAAGATAATAAAGGCGAGGAGTGTAAGGTGGTATTTACGGGCAGCAAGCCGCAGGATTTTGAGCGTTCAGAACAAATTGTATTAACCGGGCAAATGCGCGGTAATGAGTTTCATGCGTCAAAAATATTAATGAAATGTCCGTCAAAATACACCCAGGACAAAGTAGAAATTACAGAGGCCAAAGCTAAACAGGCCAGCATATAACAATTATTTAATGGATACAGCTTTTAAAGGCGAACACCTTTTACCGGGCCACCTGGGCCAGTTCTTTACTATTTTGGCATTTGGCTCGGCCCTGTTTGCGGCAATAAGCTACTATTTTGCAACTACCAACCCACTTGATACTTCGTGGAAACGCCTGGGCCGTTTGGGCGCCTATATCAATACCATTGCTGTTATAGGCATAGGTGTGTGCCTGTATTACATCATTTTAAATCACCTTTTTGAATATTACTATGCCTGGGAGCACTCTTCAAGAGCGTTGCCAACCCATTATATCATATCCAGTTTTTGGGACGGGCAGGAGGGTAGCTTTTGGTTATGGACGTTCTGGCAGGCCGTATTAGGTAACATTTTAATATGGAAAGCCAAATCCTGGGAAAACCCGGTGATGGCGGTGGTATCATTATCACAAGCTATCCTGGCTACCATGCTTATCGGCGTTGATATATTTGGGCAGCGCATCGGCACATCGCCGTTTATTTTGCTGCGCGAGGCTATCGACCTGAAAGCAAACGCGCCGGCATTTGCGGCAAACCCGGCATTGTATCATAACTACTTAACTTATATCAAAGACGGTAACGGTATGAACCCGCTGTTGCAAAACTATTGGATGGTGATACACCCGCCTACCTTGTTTTTAGGTTTTGCATCAATGATAGTTCCGTTTGCCTATGCTATAGCGGGCCTTTGGCAAAAACGTTATAAAGAGTGGATCAAACCAGCTATCCCATACTCCTTATTTGCCATGATGATTTTGGGCACTGGTATTATCATGGGCGCTTTCTGGGCTTATGATTCCTTGTCGTTCGGCGGTTTTTGGGCGTGGGATCCGGTGGAGAACGCTTCAATTATTCCATGGCTGATCCTGGTTGGCGCGGTACACGTCATGATCGTTTATAAAAATACCAGCCACTCCTATATCACTGCTACAATTTTGGTTTTAATGAGCTTTGTGCTGGTATTGTACGCATCGTTCTTAACCCGCAGCGGTGTGCTGGGCGATACTTCTGTGCATGCGTTTACAGACGCCGGCATGTTCTGGCACCTGGTGGCCGATGTGGTTATCTTCCTGGTACTGGCCGTTGTTATGCTGGCTATCCGCTGGAAAGAGCTGCCGCGCACCACGAAGGATGAAGAAACCTACTCGCGCGAATTTTGGATGTTTGTAGGGTCGGTATTTTTAGGCCTTTCATGCTTCCACCTGGTGGTGGTATCATCTATCCCGGTTTGGAATTTGATGTTCGGTACCAAGCTGGCTCCGCCGTCTGACCCGGTAAAACATTATAACATCGTACAGGCATCGTTTGCCGTAGTAGTTACTTTATTAACCGGCTTTACCCAGTTTTTAAAATACAAGAAAACAGACGGCGCCAAATTTTTTATATCAACCCTGGTTTATTTGCTGGTTGCCGGTTTAATTACGCTGCCGATAGTTTATTTTACAGGAGCCAACAAATTGAAGTTTGTGTTTATACTGATAATGGTTGGCGCCATCTATTCTATATTAGCCAATGGTAAGGTATTAATCGATGCGTTTAAAGGTAAGCTTAAACTGGCCGGATCGGCAGTGGCACATATTGGTTTCGGACTGATCATGGTGGGCGCGCTGATATCTGCCGGAACCAGCAAGGTAATTTCAGAAAACACCACCGGCGAGCAGTTTTCTGACGATTTTGCCAAATCAAAAAATAATCCCCGCGAAAATATTATCCTTTACAAAAATAAACCCGTGGTAATGGGTAAATATACAGTAACCTATATAGGCGACTCTGTAGCTCCGCCAAATCACTACTTTAAGGTAAACTACCGGGTAATTGATGCCAACGGCAAAGTTACCGAAGAGTTTTTATTAAAACCCAATGCCCAGGCTAATGCCAAAATGGGCCTGATCGCATCGCCGGATACCAAACATTATTTATTTAGTGATTTATATACCCACGTTAACATGTCAAACGCCATTGAAATCGGCGAGGGCGGTGAAGCTGCAGGGCATGACGAGGCCGACGAGGATAAAAAATATGAAGCCCCTTTAACCTACGAGGTTGCCGTTGGTGATACTATCCGTTTCAGAGAAGGTTACGCTACCCTAACCAGCATTGGCCGTGTTGATCATCTGCAGGATATCGCGCTGACTGGTAAGGATGTCGCTATAGGTGCCAGGATACATATTGTAGCTAACAGCAAAACGTATGACGCAGAACCTATCTACATGATCCGTAATAGCAATGCTTTTGATTTTGCCCGCAAGGTTGAAGATGCCGGTTTAAAATTGCGTTTCACCAAAGTATTGCCGCAAAAAGGTAAGGTAGAGATCACCCTGTATCAACAACCGGAGAGCGCTAAAAAATGGATCGTAATGCGCGCCATACAGTTCCCTGATATTAACTTCCTGTGGGCTGGTACTATTATTATGGTGATTGGTATTTTGCTTTCTATTTTTAGAAGGAATAAGGAGTTGAAGACTACGTAATCAACCTCCCGGCCTTTCGAAAGGTAGGGCTTTGAATAAGATAATAAATAATCATATTGCGTCTCTCCTTCGGAGAGATTTAGAGGGGTTTTTATGCGCATCACCATCATTGGTTCGGGCAATGTAGCCACACATTTGGCAGCTGCGTTTAAAAACGCCGGCCACCGCATTGTGCAGGTTTATAGCCGCGATATGCAAAACGCTGCATTGCTGGCTTATCATGTAAAGGCTGAGCCGGTTAATGATCTGACCCAGATCGATCCCGAAACTGACCTGTTTGTGATCTCTGTTAAAGACGATGCAATTGGTATAATAGCCGAACAATTGGCCCCCTTTCAAAAATTAATGGTGCATACCTCGGGTGCTACGGATCTGTATGCATTACTGGCTTTTTCTGACCAGGTAGGTGTTTTTTATCCACTGCAAACTTTTAGCAAAACCAGGGAGGTTGATTTCAGGACCGTACCACTATGTATAGAAGCTGCGGATGAAGTTATTGCCAAAGAATTAACACAACTGGCACAAACTATCAGCAACAACGTTTATGCTATAAATAGCGCACAGCGCAAAACGCTGCACCTGGCGGCTGTATTTGCTAATAATTTCCCCAACTATCTATATACCATCGCGCAGCAAATTTTGGCGCAACACCAACTGGACTTTGATTTGATCAGGCCGCTGATACTGGAAACCGCCCAAAAGGTGCAAACCGATTTACCCGCTGCTATGCAAACCGGACCAGCCATACGCGGCGATGAAATTACGATGAACAACCATCTGCAATTATTAAAAAACAGTCCGGATTTGCAGCAATTATATTCTTTATTAAGTCAGGGTATTATCAAAATGGATAATGGCCCGCGCAGGGATAAGTAATTTTGTTACTTTTGCCAAAATGAATATTTTTAAAGTAAAGATAAACTTTGAGGAAGCGGACCACGAATCTGTTGAACTGCCTATAGCCGAAGGAGAATCTGTGTTGGATGTTTGCCTGGAGAATGGCATTGAGCTGCAGCATAATTGCGGTGGCGTATGCGGTTGCAGTACCTGCCATATCTATGTTAATAAAGGAATGGACAACGTTCAGGAAATTTCTGATAAGGAAGAAGACTTTATTGACCGCGCGGTTAATCCACGCATTACCTCAAGATTAGGTTGCCAATGTGTAATGATTGACGGAGACATTGAAGTTACGCTGCCAGATCAATCTCAGTTTTTAGGACATTAACGGAGTTTTACGTATTGCGTTTTACGTAATACGTTTCCCGATATATAAATTTACACGTATTACGTAAAACGTACCACGTATAACATAACAAAATGACAGACGATAAATTTGCGCTTCCGATATATTGGAACGATCATGAAGACATTGCCATGTCGCTTTATGAGAAATTCGGCGATGATTTCAACGAATCAAAAATATACCGCATCCGTTTTACCGATTTATTAGAATGGGTGCTTTCGCTGCCTAATTTTAAGGGCACCCGCGAGCAATCAACCGAGGGCCATCTGGAACAGATCCAGTCGGCCTGGGTTTATGAATGGCGCGATAATCAATAGCCGGGATGGAAACTTTTTTAAGTAAGTTAAAAGATATTACCACCTTTATTTTTGATGTGGATGGCGTATTAACAGATGGTTCTGTTTTTGTCAGCGAGACCGGCGAGCAAAGCCGCGCCTTTAATATAAAAGACGGGTATGCATTGCAACTTGCTGTTAAGTGCGGCTATAATGTTTGCGCCATTTCTGGCAGCCGCTCAAAAACGGCTATCCATCGTTTAAACAGCCTGGGCATTACCGACGTATTTATTGGTGCCCATGTAAAAGTGAATAAGTTTAAAGATTACCTTGAATCAAAGCATATCGGGGCCACTAATGTTTTATACATGGGTGACGATATACCTGATCTGGGAGTAATGAAATTGGCCGGCCTACCGGTTTGCCCTGCGGACGCTGTTGAAGAAATTAAAGCGTTAAGCGCCTATGTATCCCCGCTTGGAGGCGGCAAGGGCTGCGCCCGCGATGTGATAGAGAAAGTGCTTAAAGTGCAAGATAAGTGGATGAGCGAGGAATCTTACAGCTGGTAATAAGCTGAAGGATAAATCAGCAAATCACCCCGGAGGTACTGCTGCACTGTTATTAGCGGTGTTACTCTTTTACGTAATTTTTATGGACTATTAAAAAGCTGGCACGCTCTTCTTTATGAAATGGCACATCCCAATTACCCTGGTAACTTATTTTTACGGGTAAAAGCTGGCCGTCAAAATTATTACATTCAACATTCATCTGCACATCGAAATCAACCAGGAAGTTATGGAACTTCAGGTCGATGTACCGGCCCAGTATCTGGAAGGTACGTATATCAAAAATGGTGGTTACTTCCTTAATCATCACATCATCATCTGCAGTACTGGGTTTGGGCGTTATTTTAAAGCGGTAAACAGGTATGGTATCCAGATAAGTGCCCCGTGCAAACTGGTATGTGTAAAACTGTTTCAAATCGGGGCCGAAGATCTCAGTTTTACTGCTGATGAAGGGTATGCCGCGCACCCTGCGGCCAGGTGTAAAAATTAAAGTTTTAAGTTTGGCTTTATAACCTTCGTTTTTGCCGTTGCCAATCGGCGAATCGCTTTTAACAAAGTCGGAGTTATTGGCGTTCATGAAAATATAGTCGAACATCTCTACAGTATATAATTCATATTTGCCGTTCTTTTTATAAACCTCGCCGCTGTCCCGTTTAGCCAGGAACTCCATTTTATGCACGCCCCTGATATTGCTGTGATGTATTTTACGATAGATCTTACCCGCAACTTTGTTCTTTTTGTCGTAAGTATACACCCGGTTCTCGGCGTCAAAAGCGTAGTTTTTCATGTTGCGGAAGGCCAGGTAAAAACCGGTATCGGCCAGCATGGCATCAATAAAATCCTGTGCGTTTAACCGGTGAGATTTAATATTCACCAGATTGCTGTCAATTACGATGGTACGGAGCGTGTCGGGGTTAAAACGATTGATCTGTTGAGCCTGTGTATCGCATACCGACAGGCAAATTAATATGCTGCCGGCTATAATTGATTTGATTACTGCGGACTTAGAAAACCTCATGCTTATTCGCTTTCTTGTTTTTTTTATAAATAATACCTAACCAAATATCCTTAAAAACAAATTATTAAAATATGATATTCAACACATTTGGTTAAACTAAAATTAAGATACTCACAGGGTTGTGCCAGGCCTTCGGTGTTATTAAAAATAGAAAGCCTTCAAGTTATTGACTTGAAGGCTTTCTGTATTATCCATCAGGCTAATCGGGCCCGATAGTTACTCAGCTTTGTAAATGTTATTTTTCAGATCAATATCCGGTAATAAATGATCCGGATCAATCACGATGCTTTTTATGGCCGAGGTTGACGGGTATTTAAACTTCCAGGTGCCGTTACGCTGGAAAACGTTCACCGGCAACTTCAATAACTCGGTTTTGCCATTGGCCTGGGTAATCTTCAGGTCAACCGGCATGGCCATTTTTTCTTTGTTAACGATAGTGATAATGGCGCCGTTGGTAGGATCGTTTGCTTCGTAGGTTACGCTTTCAACAGCCTGGTCCAGTTTCCAGGTCGTAAAGAACCAGGGTTTAAAGAACCAGTTCAGGTCCTCACCGGCTGCATCATTCATCGCGCGGAAAAAATCATAAGGCAACGGATGTTTCATGGCCCAGTTTTTAATGTATTCATGAAAAGCAAAATCGAAACGCTCGGGGCCTAATACCACTTCGCGCAGCATGTCTAAACCCAAGGCGGTTTTGTTATAATATTGCCCGTAATCATTCAAACCAATAGCTTCTGACGGCGTCATTAACGGGTCGTTACTTTTGATGTAGCTTCTTAGTATGCTTTGCGCCCTGTTATCTGCGCCTCTCGGGGCGTACTCACCATTGTTAAACATTTTGGTTGAGTATTCATTAATGAAGGTGTTAAAGCCTTCATCCTGCCACATATATTTACGCTCGTTGCTGCCAACAATCATCGGGAACCAGTTGTGACCGATCTCGTGGGTAACGTCGCCCCATAAACCACCATTTTTTAACCCGCTTAAGCAAAAGATAATGCCGGGGTACTCCATACCTAAAGCAACACCCGATACGTTAACCGCCGAGTTCCAGGGATATTCGATATAAGCTTTCGAGTAGATCTCAATGCTGTTTTTCAGGTATTCGGTAGAGCGTCCCCAGGCATTGTTGCCGGCGCTCTCAATAGGGTAGGCCGATTGCGAAATACATTTACGGCCGGATGGCAAATTAACCTTAGCAGCATCCCAGATAAACGCAGTTGAGGCTGCCCATGAAACATCACGGGTATTATCCATTTTAAAGTGCCAGGTTAATGAACCTTTGAACGGACGGGTAGCGGCTTCGCCAACTTCGTTGTCTGATATGATAGTTACTGTTTTGTCGCTGTTACGCGCTTCAGCCAAACGTTTTTGCTGGGTTGGGGTTAACACCTCGCTGCCATTCTGCAAGTCGCCTGATCCTACTACGATCATGTTGGCAGGGGCGGTGATGTAGTAATCAAAATCACCGTACTCGCAATAAAACTCACCAAGGCCCATGTAAGGCAGTGTATTCCAGCCTTCGGCATCGTCATAAACACACATGCGCGGGTACCATTGTGCTATTTCATAAACCATACCTTGTTTAAACAGCTTGCGGCCCATACGGTCGGCACCGTAATAAGGGATCGAGAAACTGTAGTTTACTTTTACCTGTATTTTATCGCCATTGGCACCCAGTGGTTTGTTTAAACGCACCTGCATGCGGGCATCAGTAATAACAGGGGTAACGGTATAGGTCTGACCTTTATAGGTAACAGAAACCGATGCGATAGTAATACCGCCGCGGCTAAAGCCTTTAACGTCAAAGCGGTCGCCTGTATATGGGGTAACCGCGGCTCCGCGCGAGTCGGGCCTGAACAGGTTCTGATCCAGTTGCAGCCACAGGTAATTCATATTATCCGGGCTGTTATTGGTATAGCTTATTGTTACGTCGCCGGTGATCGTAGTATCCTGCGCGGCTTCATTTAAGGTAGCGTGGATCTGGTAATCTGCGCGGTTTTGCCAGTAATTTGGCCCGGGTTTACCTGCTGCAGAGCGGGTGCCATTGCTGGTTGTTGGCCAGGTAATCGGTCCAAATAGGTCCGAGTGATTGTATTTAACAGTGTCGGCCGGAGCTTGTGCCGATGCGGTAAGGGCAACAGTAAGTAAGCCGCATGCAACAAGCAGGTAGTTTTTTATATAATGCATTGATCAGTTAATTTATAAGGGCAAATTAAGCGAAATTAAATGTTATTGCATAATCAGGCCGAACAGCGCGTTAAATACGTTTAGAACATGGTGCCCGTCTCAGGCAGGGATGAAATAAAAACGGGTAATTGTTGATATCAATTAAAAACAATTCCCTGTAAATACTATTGATTTTATTATTGCAATTTTGCCATATGAATCGCTTAGCTAACTCTACCTCACCCTACCTGCTGCAACATGCCAATAACCCTGTTAACTGGTATCCCTGGGGCACAGAGGCACTGCAAAAAGCCAGAGACGAAAACAAGCTGATCATTGTAAGCATTGGTTACTCGGCTTGCCATTGGTGCCACGTTATGGAGCATGAAAGCTTTGAGGACGAGCAGGTAGCCGCGGTAATGAACGAGTTTTTTGTGTGCATAAAAGTGGATAGAGAAGAGCGCCCGGATGTTGATCAGATCTACATGAGCGCGGTGCAGTTAATAAGCGGGCGCGGTGGCTGGCCGCTTAACTGTATTTGCCTGCCTGATCAGCGCCCGATTTATGCAGGCACCTATTTCCGTAAAAATGACTGGACAAGCCTGTTGTTTAACCTCGCCGATTACTATAAACAAAAGCCTGAGGACGCGCTGGAATATGCCACCCGCTTAACCGAGGGAATCCAAAAATATGAATCGATTGGTTTTGTGGAGACGCAGCCCGATTATACACGGGCCGACCTGGAACTGATTGTTAATAACTGGAAAAAGTATTTTGATAAAACAGAGGGCGGTTTAGGGACTGCTCCCAAATTCCCGATGCCGAATAACTGGCAGTTTTTGATGCGTTATGCCCACTTATTTCAGGATGCAGAAATTGGCGGATTGGCTAAGCTTACACTTCAAAAAATGGCCGACGGCGGTATTTACGACCATTTAGGCGGCGGCTTTGCCCGTTACAGCGTAGATGGCTTATGGCATGTGCCGCATTTTGAAAAGATGCTGTATGATAACGGGCAGCTAATCAGCCTGTACGCCGAAGCATATACCTGGCAGCCTGACGAATTATATAAACAGGTAGTTGCTGATACGCTGGATTTTGCGGTGCGCGAGTTGCTTTCGCCGGAGGGAGGCTTTTATTCGGCACTTGACGCGGATAGTGAAGGGGTAGAAGGGAAGTTCTATATTTTTGATAAGCAGGAAGTTGATGCGATATTGGGCGCCGAAGCCCAATTGTTTTGTATTTATTATCATATCACCGACGAGGGAAACTGGGAAGAGGAGCAAACCAATATCCTGTTTAAGCGCGGCAAAGATGCTGACCTGGCAGAAGCCATAGGTATCCCGCTTGATGAAATGCTGGGGAGCGTGGCGGCATCACGCAAAAAACTGTTGGAGGCGCGCAGCAAACGGATCCGCCCGGGGCTGGATAACAAAATCCTGGCCTCATGGAACGGTTTGATGTTGAAAGGCCTTTGCGAAGCGTACCGCACATTTAATAAAGCCGAATATTTAAGCATCGCCCTAAAAAATGCAAACTTTATTACCGGTAATTTAATAAAAGGAGACCGTATAGCCCGCGTATACGACCCTCTTGCTAAAACAGAGCGGCGGGCTGAAGCATTCCTGGATGATTACGCTAATATAATAGATGCCTTTATCGCACTATATGAAGTAACTTTTGATGAGCAATGGCTCAGTTATGCCGTAAAATTAGCCGATAGCGCCATCACCCGTTATTATGATAAAACCAGTGGGGTTTTCTTTTTTACCGCGGATGACGACGAGCAGTTAATAGCCCGTAAATCTGAAATTATGGATGGGGTTATCCCGGCATCAAACTCGGTGATGGCACGTAACCTGAAGAAACTGGGTTTGCTGTTTGACAATGAGCTGTATCTGGAGATATCAGCACAGCAGTTACGCAATATCATGCCGCATATGGCAAAGTATGGATCGGCTTATTCAAACTGGGCCATGTTATTATTGGAAGAGGTTTTTGGTACTTATGAGGTGGCAATAGTTGGCGATAATGCAGAGCCGTTCCGTATAGAAATGGAAAAAAACTATATTCCTAATAAAATTATCTTGGGCGGTAAAAAAGGAAGTTTACCTTTGCTGCAGGACAAGTTTAGCGACAAAACGCAGCTTTTTATATGTAAAGATAAAACCTGCGGTTTACCGGCGGCTAATATCGCGGAAGCATTAAAACAAATTGGTGCCACAAACATTTAATATAATAAGCAGAAAAAGCACTCATGGGTGCCAATATTTTACCACGATCGAATAAATTATTCTAATGAAACTGGCATGAGTCATCACTCATGGTAGCTTCATCACCTTTAAAAAAACAATTATACTGATGAAAATTGAACCACAACATGTAGTGTCATTAACTTACGATTTGTATGTTGACCAGGAAGATGGTACCGAAGCTTTAGTAGAAAGCGCCACGCAAGAACAACCGCTTACCTTTTTATTTGGAGCCGGACAAATGCTTCCGAAGTTTGAAGAAAATTTAAGTACCCTATCAACCAATGATACGTATGATTTCCGCCTGACAGCTGCTGACGCCTATGGCGAACATGACGAGGAAGCGGTTGCTAATTTGCCTATCGAAATGTTCCAGGGTGCTGATTTGCCGGAGATTGGCGCTATTTTACCTTTGCAGGATAACCAGGGTAACCATTTTCAGGGCCAGGTAGTTTCTGTTGCCGAAGATTCTATCATTGTAGATTTGAACCATCCAATGGCTGGGCAGCCGCTGCATTTTAAAGGCGTTATCATCAACGTCAGGCCTGCAACTCCTGAGGAACTGTCTCATGGTCACGCTCACGGTGCAGACGGGCATCATAGCCACTAATATCGATTTGTCTTTTTGACGATTGGCAGTAAGAAACTATATCCTCACCATCTGAAGGGTATAGTTTCTTAACTATATATCTTAATAAATATCAAGCTCGCCAAATCTGTTAATAAGGCAATAAACCTCTATCTGCGAGGCTACCTTTTTTTTGTTATAGGTAGCCGGTATAAACGTTTTATCATCATCAGCCAGCTGATCTGTATTGATGTTTTTGACAACAGGCGTGCTACCCCCGCACTCAATACTTGCGTTGCAATCAGCCAGCCTGCCCAGCGGGCTCACCAATAATTTTAGTACGACATAACAATTTCCATCGGCCAGATTTGGGATGTCGCCAACCTGTTTTAAAATGTTAAGGTAGGGGATATAGCCAAATAACCTGCCGCCCGGCTTAATGGGTTGGATCACGATATCCGAATCAGTCAGGTTGTAATCAACCGCATATTTAAACCGGGAGTCTTTCTGTTCCGGGGCCTCATATAAGAGCTTATTGCTGTCATAATCAAAGTCCTCCAGTACATCGCCTTCGGCCGAAAAGAAATGCCATACGCCTGTTTTTTTATCGTTTTTATAGGTGCCGTCTGCAATCAACGTCTTCTTTTTATAAAAAGCTTTATAAAAGCCGTTCTTTACAGGTTTGGTGCTCTCAATGGTATATTGAAACTGTTCGGTAATGTCAGCGGTAAGCTTGTCTTTATGCTCGGCCGGTTGTTGGGCAGAGCCGCGGCTCCAATAAAAGGTAATCGCAATAAACAACAGCAGTTTTTTCACAGTGATATTTTTGGCAATTTAATATTTTATGAAATATTGCATTGCCTAAAGTTTTATATTGCGGCAGATTACTTTAAAACATGACTCTTCGGCCTGACACCTCTGCTTTTAAAAAAGTAAATTTCTCGGCAACTACGATAACCGAGTTGATGATACCGTCCTATTCAAACTTTGGTGGCAAGATCCATGGCGGTATCTTATTATCGCTGATGGACAAAGTGGCCTACGTTTGCGCCGCCAAACACGCAGGCAATTATTGTGTCACAGCCTCAATTGATACGGTTGATTTTTTACAACCCGTTGAGGTGGGCGACCTGGTTTCGCTCATGGCATCGGTAAACTATGTAGGTCACACTTCGCTGGTAGTAGGTATAAGGGTTGTTTCAGAAAATATTAAAACCAACGCTACTAATCACACCAACACCAGTTATTTTACCATGGTTGCCAGGGACGAAAATAACCGGCCCGCACAAATTCCGGGTTTAATATTGGAGAGCCGTGATCATGTAAGGCGCTTTATTGAAGCTAAACGACGAAAAGAAATTAAGCAAAACTATAAACAGGAAATACACCATATTACGGTGCCTGATGGGTTCGAGGAATGCGAAAAGTTATTAACCGGCGAACGTGTAATATTAATTAACAATTAACGTTTGATATTAACAGGGTGTTAATAAATCAAATAAAAAATTTTTACAAATTTTTCTTCATATATTACACTCAAATTACAAACCCGATTAATTGATATTAGCTCAAAACTATTAGATGGCATTTTTAAATAATGTGCTGCAACCACCTGCATACGGATGGACGGACAAGAACGGTGACCTGGCGAAACCAACCCCAAAACAAATTTTCAAAGAATTTTTTTCAAGACTAAACGTTTTTAAAGACAAGAAAAACTGGCTTTCTTTTATGAGCTGGATGATGATACTGGTGCTTGCGCCATTTCTTTTCCTTTTTGTATTTAAATATTTTTCGATCAAATTATTGATCGCGGCTTTTTTTTACAGCATGATCGTTATGGGTACCCATGGTACCATTTGGCACCACAGGTACTGTACGCATAGTGCATACCAGTTCAAAAACAGCTTTTGGCGATTTTTTACCCAAAACCTGACGCTTAAAATTATCCCGGAAGAGATCTACGCTGTGTCGCACCATGTGCATCATGCTTTATCAGACCAACCCGGCGACCCATATAACGCGCAGGGCGGCTTTTTATATTGTTTCTTGGCGGATGTAAACCATCAGCCTATAAACCGGCTCATGACCGAGAAAGACTATAACTGCTGTGTTAAATTAATGGATCATACGGGGGTACAGGTTAACACCTATGCACAATACCAAAAATGGGGTACATTGGCCAATCCGCTTAAAACTATTTTAAGCGTAATATTAAGCTGGGGTCTGTGGTTTACCGCGTTTTACCTGATAGGCGGAATGGGTTTGGCGGCCGCCATGTTTGGCGCTGCGGGTTTTTGGGCGGTAGGCGTACGTACCTTTAATTACGAAGGCCACGGCAAAGGGAAAGATATGCGCAAAGACGGTGTGGATTTTAACCGTGATGACATGTCTATAAACCAGGTATGGCCGGGCATAGTTGCCGGCGAGTGGCACAATAATCACCATGCCTATCCTAACAGCGCCCGCTCGGGCTTTAAACCATGGCAGGTTGATACCGCCTGGTACTATATTAAATTTATGAGTATGATAGGCGCGATAAGCTCATATCGTGATTCAAAACAACAATTTTATAGCGACCATTATGGTATCCATAAATCTGGCAAAGCAACGGCTGACGCAGGGATTGTTGAAGCTTTTGAAATGCAGGATAAAAAATTGCTACCCGAGATAGTTTAGCTTAATTAAATACAATACAATTTACAGGCCCGGCAGAATTTCTGCCTGGCCTTTTTTGTTTGAACCTGCCGCAGGTACCAAAGCCTTCGTAATAAATTTATGGCATTAGGTTTTTTATTAATAAAGTTATTATGTTTGGTAAACCTATTAAATGGGGTTTAAATGCGTGTTTTACAACCGTTACATTACCAAACAAACCAAAGTATTATAACTATAAACTACTAACCGAACGTTAAATACGCCAATTTAAATTGGCCGTATATAACTAACATGCTGACAATTAATATGAAACTAAGATTAGGAATGATAGGTGGTGGTCAGGGTGCATTTATTGGCGCCGTGCACCGTATTGCCGCCCGTATTGACGGCGATTATGAATTAGTATGCGGCGCTTTTAGCAGTAACGCCGAAAAATCAAAAGCAAGCGGCGTTTCGCTTGGCCTATCCGCCGATAGGTCATATGCCTCATATGAAGAGCTGATTGAGAAAGAAAAACAATTACCGGCTGATGAACGGGTGCAGGTTATCAGCATTGTTACACCAAACCACGTACACTTTGGTCCAACAAAAATGGCTTTGGAGAATGGTTTCCACGTGGTGCTGGATAAGCCGATGACCTTCTCATTGGCCGAAGCTAAGGAGCTGGAAAAGGTAGTGAAATCAAGCAGAAAATTATTTTGCCTGACGCATACCTACACCGGTTACCCGATGGTTAAAGAAGCCAAGCAGCTGGTTAAAGCCGGAAAAATCGGCAAAGTGCGTAAGATCTATGTCGAGTATCCGCAGGGGTGGTTAAGTACCTTCCTGGAGGGCGAAGATAATAAGCAGGCCTCGTGGCGCACTGACCCCGGGAAAAGTGGTATCGCAGGTGCTATGGGCGATATTGGCACCCATGCTTTTAATTTAATGGAATATGTTACCGGCCTGCAGGTAACTCAGCTTTGTGCCGATATCAACATTGTTGTTGAGGGCCGCAAGCTGGATGACGACGGTGCCGTGTTAATCAAATTAAATAATGGCGCCAGCGCCGTGTTAACCGCCACCCAGATCGCCGCAGGCGAAGAAAACAATGTGAAGATCCGTGTTTACGGCGAACTGGGCAGCTTGGAATGGCAACAATGGGACGCCAACTCGCTGTTGGTAAAAATGAGCGGTAAGCCATGGGAGATTTATCGCACCGGCGGCGGCTACGTAAGTTCGTTCGCGGCGCATAATACCCGTACACCGGGCGGCCACCCCGAAGGTTACCTGGAAGCATTTGCCAACCTGTACCACAACTTCGCTTTATGTGTTAAGGCCGAAATTGAAGGCACTCAGGCCAGCCCTGAGGCGCAGGACTATCCGGGCATTGATGACGGGGTAAGAGGTATGGCGTTTATTGAAAACGTAATAGCATCAGGTAAATCAGATATTAAGTGGACTAAATTCAACGTATAAACTTTATGAAAACAATTAAGGGCCCCGGAATATTTTTGGCGCAGTTTTTAGGCGACACTGCGCCTTTTAACACGCTTGAAGAAATCTGTCAATGGTCAAAAAGCCTTGGATTTAAAGGTGTGCAGATCCCCAGCTGGGCAACCAGCTATTTCGATCTGCAAAAAGCAGCCGAAAGCAAAACATATGCAGACGAAATTAAAGGACTGGTTAACAGCCACGGCCTGGAAATTACCGAGCTGTCAACCCATTTACAGGGCCAGCTGGTAGCTGTTAACCCGGCTTATGATGAGCTTTTTGATGCGTTTGCGCCGGCGCAGGTACATAAAAATCCAAAGGCACGCCAGGAATGGGCCGTACAGCAATTGAAATATGCTGCAAAGGCATCGCAGAATCTAGGTTTAAATGCACACGCTACCTTTAGCGGCGCGTTATTGTGGCCGATGGTTTACCCGTGGCCGCAACGCCCGGCAGGCGTTGTTGAAACCGGTTTTAAAGAGCTGGCCAAACGCTGGTTGCCTATTCTGGATGTGTTTGAAGATAACGGCGTTGATGTTTGCTATGAAATTCACCCGGGCGAGGATCTGCATGACGGCGTTAGCTATGAGATGTTTTTAGAGAAGGTAAACAATCATAAGCGTGCTAATTTATTGTATGATCCGTCGCACTTTGTTTTGCAATGTCTGGATTACTTGGAATATATCGATATCTACCACGAGCGTATAAAGATGTTCCATGTTAAGGATGCCGAGTTTAACCCTACGGGAAGACAGGGCGTTTATGGCGGTTACCAAAACTGGGTTGAGCGCGCGGGGCGTTTCCGTTCGTTAGGCGACGGGCAGGTTGATTTTAAATCTATCTTCAGTAAGATGGCGCAGTATGACTTCAGCGGATGGGCCGTGATGGAGTGGGAATGCGCTTTGAAACATCCTGAAGATGGTGCCAGAGAAGGCGCTATATTTATTAAGGATCATATCATCCGTGTTACCGAAAAAGCTTTTGATGATTTTGCAGCAGCAGGATCAGACGAAGATTTTAACCGTAACCTTTTAGGCATTTAGTGAGTAGAAAAGTGAGTGGTTGATTGAGTGAATAGTTAATGGGAACTATTCACTCAATCATAATCAACCTCTTACTGTAAAAATACTAAACCAATAAGTACATTTATAAAACCAATTATAAACTTAAACATAACGCAATGCAAATTAACCGTACACAACTGTTCAGGGCAAGCTGTTTGTCCCTGTTAGTTACTTCATTATCATTTGGTATCCGGGCGGGTATTTTAAACAAGCTGGGTACTGATTTTCAACTCGACAAAGCGCAGCTGGCATCTATTACAGCGACAGCCTTTTACGGCTTTCCTATCGCTGTAGTTATCGGTGGTTTTATTGTTGATATCATCGGCATGAAACGCCTGTTGGTATTAGCCTTTATTTTCCATTTGGCGGGTATATTGCTTACTATTTTCGCCGGTGGTTTCTGGACGCTTTATATATCAACGCTATTAGTTGGTTTGGCTAATGGTACCGTTGAGGCAGCATGCAACCCATTAGTTGCAGGATTATACACCGAAGAAAAAACAACCAAACTAAATCACTTCCATTTATGGTTCCCCGGTGGTATTGTTATAGGTACCTTAATTGTAACCCTGTTTGATAAACTGGGCCTGAGCTGGCAGATACAGGTAGGCATGATGCTTATCCCAACTGTAATATATGGTTACCTGTTCTCTAAACTGGATTTCCCGGTTACTGAGCGGGTAGCTTCCGGTGTATCAACAGCAGGTATGTATAAGGCATTATTAAATCCACTGTTCATCTTCATGTTCATTTGCATGTTTGGTACAGCAATCACCGAGTTATTTACCGGCCAGTGGATAGATGTATTGTTAAAAAATGTATCGTCCAACGCTTTATTGTTGCTAACCTTAGAGACCGGTATCATGGTATTGGGCCGTGGTTTTGCCAAGCCGGTGCTTAAACTGGTTAAGCCACAAACTGTATTGTTAATATCGGCAATTTTGGCTTCAACCGGCTTATATATGCTGAGCCACTTAAGCGGTGGCGCCATATTTGGCGCAGCTATCATATTCGGTATGGGTGTGTGTTTCTTTTGGCCCACCATGCTGGGTTTTGTTAACACCAATATGCCGGCTACCGGCGCGTTAGGTTTAAACCTGATGGGTGGCGCGGGTATGTTTGCTGTATCAATATATACCATCTTTATGGGTGGTTTTTATGACAGAATTGTTGCCGAAGCTCATGGCGATAATAGTTTTGCCGGCCAGCGTGTGTTAAATGCAACCCTGGTTATACCTTTGGCGCTGATTGTAGCATTTGCCGGTTTGGTTATTTATATGAAAGGCAAAAGCAACAAGTCAGCTGCAGCCGTACAAATCTAAATTGTCAATAAAAACTGAATAAAAAGCGATGGGCCTTAAACTCATCGCTTTTTTTATTTAATGTAACAGAAATAATCCATCATACAGCAGGCATTCGGTTAGGATATTACTAAATTTAGCTCCTTAAAATCATCTAACTACTAATAATGAATACAACTATTAAAATTAAGCTATCGGTAATGATGTTCCTGCAGTTTTTTATCTGGGGAGGATGGTATGTTACCATGGGGCCATTTGCCGGTGCTAACCTGCATGCTACCGGCGCACAAACAGGCGCGCTTTATTCTACACAATCATGGGGCGCTATTATAGCACCATTTATTGTTGGCCTGATTGCCGACAGGTATTTTAATGCTGAAAGAATATTAGGCGTGTTACACATCATCGGCGCCATATTAATGTACCAATGCTATGCAGCGGTTGATATTTCTGCTTTTTATCCCTATGTATTAGGTTATATGATATTGTATATGCCAACTCTGGCATTGGTAAACTCTGTTTCATTTAGCCAGATGAAAGATCCCGAAAAAGAATTTTCGGCTATACGCGTTTGGGGTACCATAGGCTGGATAGTTGCCGGCCTGGCTATTAGTTTTCTGTTCCATTGGGACGCTGTAGAAAGTGTATCAAAAGGATTTTTAAAGTATACATTTTTAATGTCGAGTATTGCTTCATTAGTATTGGGTTTATTCAGCTTTACTTTACCGGCCACTCCCCCAAAAACAACCACCGGGAAAGTGGGCCTATCACAGGTATTAGGTTTAGATGCACTTAAAATGTTAAAGGATAAAAACTTCCTGGTATTTTTTATCGCGTCAATTCTGATCTGTATCCCGTTGGCATTTTATTACCAAAATGCTAATAGCTTCTTGACAGAAATAAAGGTTAATAACCCAACCGGTAAAATGACCATAGGGCAAGTGTCTGAAGTGGCGTTTTTATTGGCATTACCCGTTTTCTTTAAAAGATTTGGGTTTAAATGGACAATTTTAGTTGGTATGCTTGCCTGGGCTTTACGCTACGCTATGTTTGCTTATGGCAACGCAGGAGAATTAAGCTTCCTGCTAATAATAGGCATTGCGTTACATGGGGTATGCTATGATTTCTTCTTCGTATCAGGCCAGATCTATACCGATTCTAAAGCCGGCCCGCAAATTAAAAGCGCTGCGCAGGGTGTAATTACCTTAGCTACCTATGGTGTAGGTATGCTGATTGGTTTCTATATAGCCGGTTTAATATCTGATGCCTATGTCATAGCAGGTGCCCACGACTGGCACATGATCTGGCTGATTCCTGCAGGTATTGCTGCCGCGGTAATGGTGTTGTTCCTGTTGTTCTTTAACGATAAGACCAAAGCCGAAGCGAATATCGAGGCTTAATTAATAAACACGCATTTAAATATAAATAGCGATGGGCTTTAAACCCATCGCTATTTTTTTGTCTATAAGGTAAATCATAATAAGATATTACTATTTTTAGCCAACTAATTACAAATACTAATTTACAATGACAACAAGAAGAACGTTCTTAACGCAGGCAGGCCTGCTATCGGCAGGGGCAATGTTAGCGCCGCATTTACTATCGGCAAAACCAGTAAAAAATGTGGGCCTGCAATTATACAGCCTGCGCGACCAGTTACCTAAAGATGTAAGCGGTGTTATAGCCAAAGTTGCAGCAGCCGGCTATAAAGAAGTTGAGCCGTTTGGTTACAGCAAGCAAGGCGGTTTCTGGGGATTAGAGCCTAAAGCATTCAGCGACTTGTTAAAAGCTAATGGTTTAACTACACCAAGCGCCCATTATGACATGAATCAGTTCTTTGGTTCGGGTAAAACAGATAATTTAGAAGCTTATATTGAGGCAGCTAACGCTACCGGCCAATCGCATATTATCATCCCGTCTATAAACGGCGAATTTATAAAAACGGTTGACGAGTGTAAAGCCGTTGCCGATAAGATGAACCAGGCGGCCGAGATCTGTAAAAAATCCGGTTTAAAATTGGGTTATCATAACCATAATTTCGAGTGGAAGCCAATAGGCAATACTACTTTTTATGATACCGTTATTGACAACACCGACCCTAAATTGGTAGCCATGGAAATGGATATTTACTGGGTAGTACGCTCAGGCAAAGATCCGTTAGAGTTGATGGCTAAACACCCCGGCCGTTTTGAATTTGTACACATAAAAGATATGGACAAAACCAACAGCGGATTAAATACCGAAATAGGCAAAGGAAGTATTGATTTTGTTAAGATATTAAGCCATGCTAAACAAGGTGGTGTAAAACACTTCATTGTTGAGCAGGAAAACTATATCAATATTGATCCTTACGTTAGTATTGCTGAAAGCGCAAACTATTTAAAAACTAAAGTGAGTATTTAATCGCCCGTCACCGGCCGGGAACGACGCAATCTCTGTACCCGCCGATCAAATTTTCAGATGCCGGTGGTAAGACAAATGTTATTTGCATTATTCTTACCGCTGGCATTTTTGCTTAGTGAATGTCTGTTGCAGTGATTGCTTTTACCGGCAATGACGTTTTGTTTTTACATTTGTGTTATCATGATCACTATAACAAACCTTTATAAAACATTTAACAGGGGTAAGGCCAACCAGGTTAACGCGGTTAATGGTATCAACCTAAGCATTAAAGATGAAGAGTTTGTGGTGATCATTGGCTCAAACGGGTCGGGCAAAACCACGCTGCTGAACCTAATCTCAGGCAGTATCCGGCCTTCAGAGGGGACCATAAAAATTGATGATGACGATGTAACCAGCCAGGCCGACTATCAACGCAGCAAATGGATAGCCCGTGTGTTTCAAAACCCGATGAGCGGCACCGCGTCCGAATTGAGTATCCTGGATAATTTCAGGCTGGCGGCTATCCGCACCAAAGCTAAAGGATTAAGCATAGGCGTTAACGATGCTTTTAAAAAGCAGGTTAAAGAAAAAATAGCCACGCTGGGCATGGGGCTTGAAAATAAAATAGAGCAACCCATAGGCACCTTATCAGGCGGGCAGCGCCAGGCACTAACCTTGCTGATGAGCGTAATGGACGAATGTAAGATCCTGCTGCTTGACGAGCCTACCGCCGCCCTCGATCCCCGGTCGGCAGAAATAGTGATGGGCACCGCGGATAAACTGAGCCGCGAATTTAAACTGACCACAATATTAGTCACCCATAATTTAAAGGATGCCTATAATTATGGAACTCGCATTATCCAGATGAGTGAAGGAAGGATCATCAAGGATGTCAATAGTGACAATAAGAAGGTGCTGAAGCAGAATGATCTGTTTGAGTGGTTTGGGTAATTTGCCCCGATATCATCACTACTGAAGCTTACGTATCCGCGAGTTATCTATGTCACCTAAATAAACTATGCCAGACGGCGCAACTGTTATACCGCTTGGGTTACTAAACCTGGTGTTAGTACCCTGGCCCTCGAGATATCCCCTGGTTGTTGCCCCTGCAATTGTGCTTACCACCCCAGCCGGTGTAATTTTCCTCACGGTATTGTTGGATAGGTCGGCAATATATAAATTACCGGCAGCATCAATGGCTATTCCCTCAGGATTAGCAAATTGCGCGTCGGCCGCACCACCGTCATGATACCCGGGATTGAACCGGCGTAAGTACTAACAGTGCCATTTGGCGTTACTTTACGGATAACGCTGCTTACGGCATCGGCCACGTATAAATTGCCTGTATTATCCGTTACAATACCTTCCGGAAAGCCAAAAGAGCTTTCCGTAAAAGTACTAACTGTGCCGCCGGGGGGTATCTTCCTGATGCATTTATTTGTACCATCAGCTACATACAGATTTCCGGCCTGGTCCAAAGTAATTCCGGCCGGAAAATTAAACTCAGCAGTTGCGGCCGGTCCGTTTACTAATCCCCCCGTGCCATCGCCTGCAACCGTGCTTACTATACCAGCCGGCGTTATTTTCCTGATCATGTTATTGCCCGCATCTGCAACATAAATATTACCGGTGGCGTCTAAAACCAAGCCGTGCGGATAATTAAACTGGGCAATTAAAGCTGTACCATTGGCGCTGCCAATAATACCCGTACCGGCAATAGTGGTTACTGTGCCATCAGCCGTTATTTTGCGTATTTTATTATTGTCACTATCTGCTATATACACATTACCTGCCGCATCAGCAGCCAGGCCATAAGGGGTCCTAAATGTCGCCTCAGCTCCTTTGCCATCTTTAAATCCGTAAGTCCCGTTGCCCGCAATAGTTGTTACAGTATAAATAAAATTAAACTCATCACCACTGGTAGCTGTTTGATTGCCCGATTTTACGGTTATTTTGCCGGTACCGGCCGCTATAGGGACACTTACCGTTAAGGCGGTAGCAGTTGCCTCCAAAACCACTGCCGGCTTATTGTTAAAAGTTACTATATTTTCGCTTTTTATTGTGCTAAAGCCCTTACCTGTTATAATGATTGTATAGTCACTGGGCGCACTTGCAATGCTAAAACCGGTTATTTTAAGAGGCTCTGTGGCGTTAGGTTTAATTGGAGCGGTATTTTCCGTGTTCTTTTTACTGCATGATTGTAGTGTAGACACGGCAAATAATAATGTTAGAAATAAGAAAAGATTACGCATGAGTTGAAATGGGATAAGTTTATTTTGTCGTCACCACGTAATTATATTCAAAAAGGTTGCCTTTGCGGGTTATTATAATGGGCTATAGGGATACCTATCTATTTTAATGAGGTTAAAATTTGGCAAACTTATTGTAATCATCCAATCACTATGATGAACAATAACAACTTCCAGAACATATTTGATGCGTACCAGCTGGTGAGTGGTGCAAAGATCAAAGGCAAAACCCAGGACGAAATGTTTGAGCTGGGCGAGTATGATGCCAATAAACGCGGCTATACCGTATACCCGATAGACAACGGTGTACGTTACGACGACTTCGCGGTTGTGGTAGCCGAAAAAGAACTAAAGAATAATTTCCTGATAGAGATAGTGAAAGTAAATACGGCACTCGCTGCGTAAATAGAAAAAAGCGCCGTTTTGATGTTTTCAAACGGCGCTTTTGTTTTGCTTTAAAAGCTGTTATTTTTTGTAGCTGATCTTGTAAAGCGTGCCTTTATTATCGTCGGTTACATATATAGAACCATCCGGGCCTTGTGCTAAACCGGTAGGACGGTGTACCGCGGCGCCTGATGCTTTTTGCTCGGCTGTACCGGCAAAACCATCAGCAAACACCTCCCATTTACCGTCGGGCCTGCCATTTTTAAACGGCTGGAAAACTACACAATAACCTGCCTGCGGCAGCGGTGCGCGGTTCCATGAACCATGGAATGCTATGAAAGCCCCGTTTTTATACTTAGCCGGGAATTGGCTGCCGGTATAAAACAGTAAGGCATCCGGCGCAAAGTGGCCGGGATAAGCTGCAACCGGGTTAATGTATTTCGGATCGGCAGCTTTTTCGCCATCGCCGCCATATTCAGGGCCCAGCATGTTTTTCTTTTTTTGCCAGTCGTAATATACGTAAGGCCAACCGGCGTTATCACCTTTTTTCAAAGCAAACATACACTCGGCCGGCAGTTCGGCGGATTGGTGGGCAGTGTATAACTTAGGGTAAAGATCATGTAATGCATCACGGCCATGTTGCATTACAAAAAGCTGGTCAGCTTCGTTGTTCCATGATATCCCAACTACGTTGCGCAGGCCCCAGGCATAATGTACACCCTCGGCATAACTTTGGTTTAACTCGTCGGTTTTAAACTGCCATATACCTGCAGCCGAGTCAAGCAGCGGGCAACCCGTATGGTTTTTGTCCTTTTCGGTGCAGATATTACTTGGAGCGCCAATATTTACATAAATGTTGCCTTTGTTGTCTAATGCAATGGCTTTAGGCTGATGCCAGTCTATGTCGATAAGACCGGTAACGATAAGCTCTGGCTTTAATGGATCGATAACCTGGTTGTTTGCATCCAGTTTATAACGATACACGCCGCCTTTATAGCTGGCAAATAAATAACCGCCACCAATTGCTATGCCCGTGCCGCCATAATCGCCAAAACTGCTTTTTATAGTTGCCTGGTCGTTTTCTTCATGTAGTACTATTATACCTTTTGATTTGCGCGTGCTGGCAATATGTACATAAATATCATTTTGAGGGGTGATCACCAGGTGGCGTGCACTACCCAGGTTCTCGGCAATAACGGTTGCTTTAAAACCAGCCGGCAGGGTTAGGCCGGCGTCGGCGCCTGCATTTGTTCTATGTTTTGCAGGTGGGTCATTTTTGAGTGCATTTAATGATACCAATCCACTTATAGCGGCCAGCGGAAGCAGCATCGATAATAATCTTTTGTTTTTCATCAGTTGCAAGTTTATGTACCAAAATTAAGAACAATATAATTTCAAAGCAGAACCAAATTTAATATTATCAAAGCTTTTACAATCAGTCAAAATTTCATCTATTTTTAATTATGTTCTGTTTTGCAATTAAAATTCAATATTTTATTCTGTATATATTCTATTATACAAATAATAATGAAAGCATCGGTTAAACCTTTCTTTCTTTATCCTGTCATAGATGTATATAAAAACTAAGAATATGAAAAAGATAGCTTTAATATCAGCAATAGCATTAGGCGGTTTATTTTATAACAACGCAAATGCACAAGTACTACAAATAGGCTTACGTTTAGGTGGCGGTCACCCGGTTATACAGGCGTCATTGGCTACCCCGGTTGCGGTAGGTTATAGCAGTGCAGACGATTATTATTACCTGCCCGAGGTAGACGCTTATTATAATGCTTACGAACAGGCTTACTATTATAATGATTGTGGAAGATGGGTATCTGCGGCTTACCTTCCCGGCGAATATCGTAACTACGATTGGAGAAACGCCCGCCACTATGAAGTGCGTGCAAGCCGCCCATATTTAAATGCCGATGTTTACCGCGAAAAATATAGAGGTACCGTAAATAACTGGGGCCGTAACAACGATAGGATTGATAACCGCAGCTATGGTAACCGCGACGATCGCAGGGGCAACGAGCCGCGTTTTGAGAGACGTAACGATAACTATCGTGGCGCAGAGCATGCCGAAGGCCGTGGTTGGGATAACAGAAACATGAATAATGACAGGTTTAATAACCGCGGACAAGGCTACGATCGTGGTAACTATAACTATAATCAGCCGATTCAGCAAGGCAGAGGTGATCATGGTTACAACCAACCCGCTCAGCAAGGCAGAAACCAGGGTGGCTATAACCAACCTGCGCAACAAGGCAGAGGACAGGGTGGTTACAACCAACCGGCCCAGCAAGGAGGAAGAGATAATAACAATCAGCAAAACCAGCCATCACGCCAAAACGGAAGTGGCCAGCAACAAAGAGGTAACTCAGGTGTAATAGCCACTACTTGATCTGACAGTTATTTGGTTTTAAAAGTTGTCAGATGTGATTTGTGAATATAGCTTTTTCTCGTCTAAATGCATCGACTCAGATTCTTCTGAGCCCTTTTTGTAGG